>KL662192.1:1460982-1531785 GCA_000733415.1 [Leptolyngbya] sp. JSC-1 | reverse complement strand
CGCCGCCGCTCTCTCCCCGGTCGCGCTCAAGGCCAACTCCCCTTTAATATTAAGTCCCCCAGATATGATGCCTACTACCGCCGGAAGCTCGGCTTCCCCCAAATGATCTGGCAAAATGCTACTCGCTCTTATAAACCCCAAGACCAACAAGCCAAACCCGGTGACCCCGCTAACTTCCTCTCCATGGCTCGCTCCATTGACCCCAAAGCCAATCCCCCGCAGCGCCTCTCTGCTCTCAATGTTGACTTCCTCAACCAGGTCCCCTATAGAAAAAAATAGACCATCGTAGCGCCTATGGGCGCTACGATGGGCCTAATGAACGGGCCGATAAATTAATTGATTTTCCCAAAACCCTCCTACAAACTGCGGAGGGTTCTTATTTTTTCAACCTGACGTTCATCTTGGTGGGCAAACCCCAACTCTCTCAATGCTCGCTCGATCCTTGCTTTCGAGGGGCGCTGCTTCGGTGGAACTAGATCCATTTCCCGAGCGGTCTCAAACAGTTCTCGAATTAAGCTATCCAGGTAATCATCTGCGTCTTCTGGGCGCTTAACTATTCTGCCTTCATAGGCAAGTGTGTAAAGCTCTAGATGATGCATTCCCATAACCTTAGAGAGTTTTCTGAGCGTTTCTGGCGTGGGGCAAGTGCCCTTAAAACAAGCTCCTCGTAAGCGCGGTTGGGGAATATCTGCCATTTCTGCCAAGCGATTCATGCTGATATGGTGCTCTTCCAAATATTGCAAAATCAGCAACCCTAAGGGAGAGCAATCCTTCGCTTGTATTTGTAACCTCGCTGGCATTTCTTTAGTCCACATCAACTATATGCTTCACAATCATAAACGATAGGACATGGCTTAGCCTAAATTATTACTTTATGCCTGGATCAGTTTAGAATTCTTAGCTCAATAGTGAGTTAAATTTAACACTCAATAAACGGCACCTGCTGTTGACAGTAGCGAGAGATGCAGAAATGCGATCGACAAACTGCTCCTATCCCCATGAATCGCCAAACTGAGGATGATGAAATCATGCAGATTAACTGTATCAAACGCTGTTTCTGATACTTTCATTATAGAGAAGCAATCCGCAACAGTTAGCGAGCAACTCGCTGAAAAACAAAGCTACTAGTTTCGGGTAGTTTGCCACACAAAATCTTACTGGATCGATCGACACAGACATTTATTACTTACACTTGACAGAATCATCCTCATGATTAACATTTCAGTAGCTTTGCTTGCTGATCAAAATGTTTGGACAGGGGTTGACGGTAGTTTTAATGGCTAGATGCTCTGCCCTTCCCCCTAAACAAGGGGAATTGGATTGGAAGTTTCCCCTATTAGGCTCTGTGTTAGGAAGAAGATTAGGATGCCACGTAAGAAACGCTTGACCCAGAATCATCCCGCTCCCAGCCAGGATGGCCACCCCAATCCATCATCTCGGAGCAAAGCAAAAGGGCTGCCTGCGGACGTGGCTCCTACTAGCCTGGAACTCGACCTCACCGAGTCTTGGCAATCTACCCCCAGCAGTGACCGTCCCAAAACCAACCCTGACCTGTTTACCGATAGCGAAACGACCCGTGTGGCATCAGCGCTACCAATCTGGGAAGCGAGCAATGTTCTGGCCCAAAATGTCAATCTACCGTGGATTGTCGATCCACAGGGGCGACTCTGCTACGCCAAAGATATCGGTGACGGCAAAGGGGCCGTTCACTTTTGGGTAACTGAGAACATTGAAGACGAATACCCTGCCGCCCTTGCAGGAGCTGCCGCCTTAGCGGTGGTGGAATCGTTTGATATCCGCGCAGCCTGTATGCATTTGATCTACGCGGCGCACGCTACCCAGTTGGAAAAGCCCTGGGAGCAAGAATTAGTGATCGATGATCGCCAGCTCGAAGCCTACCTAGGTTTAAAGAAACGCACCGACAAAAACCGACAGGCCAAATTGGCCTTAATTGAAGAATTGGTGAAACAGCCTTGCAAAATTACCACCTTCATTTCCTGGTCGGCTCCGGGCAAAAAGGAAATTACGATTGAAGAAGGACGCCTCTGGCATCTACTAGGAACCCGCTACCACTACCAGCAGGATATCAATGGCAACAAAGAGCTGATCGGCATGACCTTTATTGTCCGAGCTGGCCTCTGGGCCAAATACTTTCTTAACGAAGAAGGACGTCGCAGTAAAACCGCCTATTATCAGTACGGGATGTTACCCAGAACATTGCTGGAAAGCGTGATGAGCATCTGGCAACATCATCCAGGAGCCGCACGGTTGATGGTCTGGTTACTGTTTAAGACCCAATTCAGCCGCAGTCAGCCGCTGAACGTGCAGGCGTTAATGGAAATTGCTTACGGTGAGCAAAAGATTGAACAGGCCAAAAAAAATAGTGAGTTGCGCAAAAAGTTGGCCAACACCTGGGATGATGACCTGTTGACACTACATGAACGAGGCTGGCAATTACGATTTGATGATGAAACCTATCCACTAGAAATCCGCCCAGCCGGGTTTGGACGGGAAAATTTCCAGCGTCCGCGCGGTTTTTTCGATCGGCTGCTGGCAGCCCGCCTTTGGATCACGCCCGAAGATACTCTAGTCAACGAAGTGGCGGCCATCAAGGAACCCGACGCCCAACAAGCACAGCAGCTCGCCGCCTATCAGCCCGAACTGATGCTAACGGGTGCCCAAGTACGAGCATTGCGCACCGCCAGGGGCTGGAGTCAGCGTAAATTAGCCTCCCTTTCCGGCCTCAGTCAGGGCTTGATTTCACTCATCGAAAACAACGAGCGCAACATTAGCGCCGAAAATGAAGCCGTTTTGCGGCAGACGTTTCAGGCTCATGCTTAGAGCCTGATCAAGCATTTGTAACGAGACTGAAACAGTCACCAACCGTCTACAAACTCTGGTGTCTATACTGAAGGCACCGAGCGGTTGCAGGTGTGTTGTAGAGAAAAAGCATGGACAATTTATTTCGCGAATTTGAAGAACTGATGGACCAAGGCTTAGAAAGCCTTTTGGATGTGGTACGGGTGATCGAAGGCCGAGCCGAATCCGAATTTAGAACCGAGCGCACCGACATCCGCTATAGCTCACCCAACCGAGCGGCCTCAGCCCATCAAGACCAAACCTTAGAAACCGATCTAGACAGCGACAATCCACCCGAAACTGTCCCCTTGAGCGGCATTGGTGGCCTATCTGAGGTCGTGCGTGAGCTGCGGGAACTGGTGGAGCTACCGTTGAAACGACCCGATCTGCTTAGTCTGTTGGGGTTAGAACCAACAACGGGCGTGCTGCTAGTCGGTCCTCCCGGTACAGGTAAAACCCTCACTGCTCGTGCCTTAGCCGCCGATTTGGGCGTAAATTATATTGCGATTGTCGGACCAGAGGTAATGGGGCGCTACTACGGAGAAGCGGAAGGCCGCTTGCGCAGTCTGTTTCAGAAAGCAGCCCGTTCGGCTCCTTGCATTGTCTTCATCGACGAAATTGACAGCTTAGCTCCAGATCGCAGCAAAGTAGAGGGCGAGGTAGAAAAGCGCGTCGTGGCCCAACTTCTGAGCCTGATGGATGGGTTTGCCAAGACCAAAGGGGTCATTGTCCTAGCCGCTACCAATCGATCCGAGCATCTCGATCCGGCCCTACGCCGCCCCGGACGATTTGATCGCGAGGTGCAGTTTCGTGTACCTGACCGGGCTGGACGCCTAGAAATTCTGCGGCTCATGACAGCTCCGATGCCGCTCGATGCCTCGGTAGACCTGGACGTAATTGCCGATCTGTCAGTGGGAATGGTTGGAGCTGATCTGAAAGCGCTCTGCCAAAAAGCTGCCTACACCTCGCTGCGTCGCCTGCTGCCATCGCTGGATAGTCCCATGCCAACCCGGTTGAGCGTATCTCAAGCTGATTTTCTCCAAGCCCTGAAGCAGATCAAACCCGCTGTCCTGCGAGCCATTGAAGTCGAAGTACCTAAATTATCATGGGACGACATTGGCGGGTTAGACACTGTGAAGCAAACCCTGCAAGAGTCAGTAGAAGGAGCCTTGCTCTATCCGGACCTCTATCACCGAACCAAGGCCAAAGCACCTCGCGGCATCCTGCTCTGGGGGCCACCCGGCACGGGCAAAACCCTGTTGGCGAAAGCGGTCGCTGCCCAAGCGCGAGCTAATTTCATTGCCGTGAATGGCCCAGAACTGTTGAGCAAATGGGTAGGCGCATCGGAAGAAGCAGTGCGGGAACTGTTCACCAAAGCCAGGCAAGCCGCTCCATGCATTGTATTCATTGATGAAATTGATACCCTAGCTCCGGCCCGAGGCAGTTACCAAAGCGATTCCGGCGTCAGCGACCGGGTAGTGGGTCAGCTTTTAACCGAGCTAGACGGATTACAGGAATGCCTCAACGTCATGTTAATTGGCGCAACTAACCGCCCTGAAGCATTGGATCCAGCCCTGCTGCGAGCTGGACGGTTAGATTTGCAGCTCAAAATCGACTTACCCGATCAGGACAGCCGCTATGCGATTCTGCAAGTCCACAACAGCGAACGCCCCCTACAGGATGTCAATCTGGCCGCTTGGGCTGAACGCACGGCTGGATGGAATGGAGCCGACTTAGCGCTGTTGAGTAATCAGGCTGCCCTAGAAGCTATTCGGCGTTACCGAGTAGAAGGCTTAAACGATCCAAGCGCTATTCGGATTACCACAGAAGATTTCCTGATTGCCTTTCAGCGCTTGGAGAATCAACGGGCGATGGCCAATTAAATAATCCAGTTAAATAACCCAATTAAATAACCCAATTAAACAACAATAGGATGCCACGAGCACTGCTACTGTGCGCTCTTGAGATTGGCGTTGCTGAATTACGCAATGATTCAAACAGTGTACTGAGATAATCATTCTACTCACACTTCAAATGAATTAGCGTCTGGAATTTGAGATGAAATGCTCTGCAAATTCACACTTTGTAGCAGTATTTATCAAATTTAAACTGTTAGACCCTGGCTAATGAACAATACGCTAACAATGCAGCGAACATAGGTTCAGGATAAAATCAGCCACCTAAGTGCTTAATGATACTAAAACTTGTTGCGGATATGGCAAGTGTCCTCTATCTTAAGGAAGATTTTTAATACCAATTTGAGCAAGTTAAAAGCACTAGATCCGTTCAAAAACACTTGGCGAGGCAGTTATGGTCCGTGCTTTAACCTGCTGCACCAAGTTTAAATTCCAGACAAGCGCTATGTTTCGTTAACCTCACATCTTATACTGAACTAGACCTCGGACCAATTTTCCGTACTCAGCTCATGCGCTTATGTATCCTGACACCCTATTGAGGGCACTATTTAGATAAACTGTGCCTGAGCATTGTAGCTGACCTATGGATTCATCGTTGCCTGCATCATCTTGTGCCCGCCAGACTTCTTCTAATCCACTGTCTTCTGACCGACTGTCTTCTGACCTATCTTCTAACTCATCATCTTGCGTCTGCGATCAAGCAATCATCTGTCCGTTTGCAGAAGCGGGAAAACTCTATCTTTGGTTCCCGACCTATCACACGATTCAGAAAATCAAACGCTATTTGGGTAAAGCCAACCTGGAATTTGAATTAATGCAGGAGCGGCATGGTCTCAGCATCAAATGCAGTGCAGGACAAACAAAAGAGGTCGCTCGAAATTTGGCTGTGTTGCTCTCACCAAAGGAACTTCAAGACACACAGGCTTTGTTTATTCGAGGTTCTGTACAGCCCCAGCTCCACGATTTTAGCGATATAACTTCCCTGCAACGCTTCATCAAATTCAGCCAGTCCGACTGGTTGCTCAGCATGTTGACCGACCAGCGTTTCACCAGTCATTTTCAACCGATTGTGCAGGTTGACAACACATCCCATATTTTTGGCTACGAGGCTCTGCTGCGGGGGGTAGACAAACAAGGCAACCTGATCATGCCCGGAGCCATCCTGGAGTTAGCAATTGAGGCCGGACTGTTGCCCCAACTGGATCGAAGCGCTCGTCTCAGCGCCATTGCTCAAGCCAGTCACTATCAGATCAGCAATCACCTATTCATCAATTTTTCGCCCACAGCCCTCTATGATCCTGTTTCATGTTTACGCAGCACCGTCGAAGCAATTGATCAAGCGGAAATTCCCCATGATCATATTGTGTTTGAGGTGATCGAGTCAGATAAACCACAAACGCTGGAGCATCTGCAATCCATCCTGAACTACTACCGACAAGCAGGATTTTTAATTGCCCTCGACGATCTTGGCTCTGGCTACTCTAGCCTCAACCTGCTGCATCAACTGCGGCCAGATTTTCTCAAGCTCGACATGGAACTGATTCGCAATGTCCATCAAGACAGTTACAAAGCTCATATCACGCAGAAAATTCTGGAAATTACTCAGAAACTAGATATCAAAACCGTTGCAGAAGGCGTGGAATCCATTGAAGAACTTTACTGGCTGCAAGCGCACGGAGCCAACTTTGTCCAAGGCTATTTGATCGCCAAACCCGCTGCTGTTCCTGTGACGGCAACACCTCGTTTTACAATTGGTATCCGGCAACCTAACCAGAGTGAACCACAGGTCGGATGGCGACCCAGCGACTCGGATCGGATTGTGGCTGCTGTAACCCAACGGATTCACCAATCGCTCAACCTAACGGAAATTCTGCAAACCACAGCAACCGAAATCCGGCAGCTTTTTGATGTGGATCGAGTAGTTTTGTACCGCTTTGAACCCGATTGGAGCGGCAAAGTAGCCGTGGAATCAGTCGCTGAGGGCTGGATGCCCATTCTTGGCTTACATGTAATGGATACCTGCTTTCAAATGACCTACGCTTATGAGTATCAACAAGGGCAGATCAAAGCGATTGAGGACATCTACAGCGCTGAGCTAACCCAATGCCATGTGGAGCTACTGCAACAGTTTCAGATCCGCGCCAATCTCGTAGTGCCAATTTTGCAGCAAGAGCGCTTGTGGGGACTACTGATTGCGCACCAGTGTCGCGGCCCCAGACGTTGGCAGCAGCCGGAAATCGACTTATTCAAGCAACTAGCGATTCAGGCCGGAATTGCTATTCAGCAATCTGAACTATATCAACAGCTCCAGCAGGCCAACCAAGAATTGCAGCGTTTAGCTTGTTCTGATGGTTTGACCCAAGTTGCTAACCGCCGCTGCTTTGACGAATATTTCGAGGCCGAGTGGCAGCGACTGGCGCGCAAACAATCGCCCCTCTCCTTGATTCTCTGTGACGTAGATTACTTCAAACTCTACAACGATACCTACGGACATTTAGCCGGAGATGATGCCTTAAGGCAAGTTGCCAAGGCTATTGCCCGTACCATTAAACATCCAGCAGATTTAGTGGCTCGCTATGGCGGCGAAGAATTTGCGGTGATTTTGTCGAGCACAGATGCCAAAGCCGCCATTACGGTAGCAGAAAAAATTCAGGCCAATATCAGTGAATTACAACTCCCCCATGCTCGTTCCCAGGTGGGTGAATATGTTACGCTCAGCCTTGGAGTTGCAACCATGATTCCCAGCTACAGTGTTTCGCCTGTCGCATTGGTGATGGCAGCCGACCAAGGGCTTTATCGAGCCAAGCTCCAGGGGCGGAATCGTTTAGTGCAAATCAGCGATGCGGAAATTCGTACCCTACTTTCCCTCAGCTAATTCTGTGGCCCAACAAAGCACCAGCCAATTCATTCAGCTCTATTTGCCCAACCGTTGCGCAGACGCCAGCCATCACCCCCTATTTCTCCACCACAAACTTGCTATGCTGTGGTAACTGCTTGAGACCCAGCTAGAGGTGTTTCAATGCCAAAGCCTGTTAATCAACGATGCCAGCAATGTGCGCTACTCTCTGCCTCAGACGCTCGGCAAAAAGCTTGCTGGGATAGTCGGTTGTGCCATAAGCGTCGCTCGTTCTATCGCCACAAGCTGGCCTTAGCCCAAACCAATCAAGTGAATGAACCAGTGCCAGTGCTAGATGTACCATTGCCAGACACAGTCTATGCTATTCTCTACCGCTATCTGATCGAGGGCAATATTCTGCATGCGATTGCCGCCGAGCTGTATCGGGGGGATCAGCTAATTGCTAAAACTCGTCCAATTCACTGCGGGGCACTAACGGATCGGGTGTTGCGGATGTACTTGCAGTCGGTGCTAGAAACCTTTACGCACCACAGCGGCACCTCGATTGCTTTGTTTCGGGAAATGGTGGATCTGCCCCTATCTCGCCATCCCTGTCCTGTGGCAGATTGTCACCTGAATCCGACGCAGCGACTGGAGGAACTGTTATGAGCCATGACATGAGTCAAGGTACGAATCAAGACATGAGACACAGTAACACTTACTTGAATTTATGGGATTGGTTGGATGAAGCCACACAAGTGGTGGATCAGATTCCGGAACTGGTCCAAGTCATCGATGGTATTGCCGCCTTTGAATCCGTGATGCAAGATTTGTTGACCGAGCCGAATCCGGTAAGGACGACGTCCCGCTTACGCGAACAGCTCACCGTAGCAGCAGAAGCGCTGGAGCGCCTCGCCCATCTGCTCGACCGCAAATCCGAAGAATGGCTAGCCGAATGGAATCGTCAAGCAAATGAAGGCATCGAAGCAACTGACTGGACTGGACTCGTGCGTCAATCCGTGACGTTTGATCTCTCTTCGCTGTTAGCCCCCCCTGATCCGACGCCTAAATTGCGCCGACACCCAACCCGCCCGACCAAGGATTCATCTCTGGCCGCACCGGTGCCGCTAGAAACTATGCTGGCGATGGTGGATCAGTTGGAGCAAACTCAATTAACCCAAACCCAACTCGCTGACCTCGCTGGAGAAGAACGACCGCAGCGCTGGCAAACTCAAATTGCCCAAGTTCTCACTCAACATCAGCAAGCTGGAAATTTGCATATCACCTTTAGGCAGCTTCAGCAGCAGACCCATCTGGCTACGATTGAATTATGGTTGGGACTGCTGTTGGGGGGCTATTCGCTAGAAGCCGTCTTACCATCGCCTTGTTTGATTGATCCAGACCAGGCGTTTTACCAAATGGAAATTCGAATCATTATTGCTAAAATCAGGAATCAGAGCTAATTCTGACTCCTGAGCTATAAGCATTGCAGGCCCAAGAACAGCAGTTGCTACTCTTGGGAAAGGGTTTATGCAGGAATTAACACAGTATCAATGATGTGAATGACACCATTGTCAGCCGCCACATCAGGGGTTGTTACTGTAGAATCATTCACCTTAACGCCTTTGGAGGCATTGATCGCCACATCTGACCCTTCAACGGTTTTAGCTGATTTTAGCTTCGTCACATCCGCCGCCATGACCTTGCCAGCTATAACATGATAGGTCAGGATTTTCTTGAGTTGGGGGATGTCCTTGAGGAGTCCATCCACTGTACCTTCGGGCAACTTGGCAAATGCCTCATCCGTTGGAGCAAACACCGTAAATGGCCCTTTACCTTTAAGGGTTTCGACTAAACCAGCAGCTTTGACGGCAGCAACCAGGGTGCTGAAAGAACCAGCATTAACAGCAGTATCAACAATATCAGCCATGTGTTTCACCTAGTATGTGTCATCTGTCAACGTTTTCATCTGGTTAATATGATTGGTCAACACTAATTAGTATAACATTTATATATTCAAATTTATACGCAAATTTCGTTTTATACATGTTTATGAGTTCTGCAAGAGTAGGCTAACTGCTTAAAATCGTTACGGATACATGATCGCATTATCTTCCATTACTTTGCCACCTTACAGCGGTAGCCTTGCAGAGGAGAGGCATTCTCCACTGCATAGATCTGCCCTCCGCGATGCAAAAGCAAGATCGCACGGTTATGTACCTTCACTACCTTCGGCGCGTCTTGAGAAAATTCATCTTGAGCAAGCACTTTAACCCAATTCATACTGACCTTCAATGTCAAATACGGAATTGTTCGAGAGTTACCTGTTTAAGGAGATTCTGTATTCGTGTTCTCCGGACTAACCACTCCTCAGCACAAGGTTGATTGGTTGAACCGGAAGTGTATCGAAGACACCAAGAATCTAATCAAACAAACCCTCTACAGCTTGCCGGAAAGCAATTAAAGCGTGATTAGATTGAAGCGGCTTCAGATTTTCCAACAACTGATCAGATGTCTCTGGGGCAACGATTGTTTTAATCTCAATATTAGTGTTATACCCCGCCATATCACCCATACGTCTCCCATGACTGCCGGCACCTTGCGCTGGAATAATCGTGTAGCCAGACACACCAAGTTTTGTGAGCAGGTGGATCAGACGATCCTGTAAAACAGCTTCACCAATAATTGTGACGAGAACACCTTGTGTTAAAGAAGACATAAACCCCCCAAAAATAGTTGTATTGCTGATCAATTCTGCTTCTAGAAGCAGACTGAAATTGTACGAGCACTAGGTTGCAACCTGAACTTGGCTCAACAACTGATGCAGTTTTTCCCCTTCGAGTGCACCTGTTTCCAGAAGTTGCATGGTGATGGCTTCTAGTAAATCCCGATTGTGCTTAATCGTTACTAGCGCCTGTTGATGAGCAGTTTCAACGATTTCTTTCACTTCACTATCGATCGCTTGAGCCATTTCATCGCTTATGGCACAGCGGAAAATCCATCGATCTCAGATAGCAACTGATTCAGCGTCTGTTCCTGCCCATCATTGCCTCCATATAACCTACTACTGTTATGCGACTTACCGATTGCATCCAACTCATCGATGAACACAATACAGGGAGCAATCAGTATACTAACTTAGATCAAATTCCAGAAGTGAAGCACGCCTTGACCGGAAACCAATTCAACTAGAAGAGCAGACACAAATCCGATCATCGCCAAACGACCATTCCAAATCTCAGATTGGAGGGTAAATCCCCAAACCCAGCCATTACGATTCGAGGCTTCCCCAACGCTGGAAGATGTTACTTTTGTAGAGCCTGACATGATATTTACTCCAAGTAGTGTAATTGTAAGAATCAAGTTAGTTATGAGATGTGAGATTTGTCTGACATCTCAAAGGGAGATAAAATTCACATCTAATTTCCATTCACGCTTTAGCAGATCCCGATACATTGTTTCCCGAAGCATCATGAGCTTGTGTTGCTCAATCAGGAATTTTTGTGCTTGCTCAAGAGACATTTGCTGAACTAGATCTGCAAAGTTTCTGAGGTTAAAATCCTGCTCTAGAGTGAGTTCAATCGCCTGATCCATAGCTAGCTCCCCGTGATCTAATTAGGATGAAAATTATGAATCTGATGACAAAGATGGAATCAAGTTCTTGATGATATTGTCATATAAATTAGTATAACAAACTATTTACATCATTGCCCGTTTTGAGGAATATTATTGCAGCTTACTTTCTTGGTTTTTTGACTCTAAAAGCTTGATTCAATCAATTACTGCTATTGAGCCAGCAACCCGATAAGCGATAAATTCATAGCGCGGATCTCCCGCCAGCAGGCATCCTGCCCTACATTTGATGTTGACTTTGCCTACCGACTTAAACTTTGACACCATAGTGTTTCATTTCCTGGGTTATTTGTTTGACAAAAAACTCCCACCTACTCTTATTAAATCAGTAGTGGGAGTCGGACTAAATTAAGCAAGCAGGATTAAATCACATCAACAAGAGTTATTTTGAATCACCAAATAGCCCTGTAATAGTGCCATCATGCCGTTTGGGATCTTTCTTTTGTTTCTTAGTTCCATCAGAAGCTGCTTTCGGTTTTTTGGCTTCTCTGTTCCCTTTTTGTTGCTTTGACATCACAATTCTCCTACTAAACTCGGTTTAAGCGAATCATTTGCTAAATCCTAAGCTTAAATGAAGCTTAAATTCCTCAAATCCTGCAATCTGAAATCTCTTCCTTCATGTACATATCGTTTCAAAACCTCATTAGCACCTATATTGGTTGACTCGCAACGCATCGCGTTGTCACCACCTATATATCTATCATACTTCGCAACATTGGCTTTAACCATTTCTCGTTTCAGATACCTGAACCTATACTTTTATTTCAGTCAAATTTAAAAGCCCAAATTGGGTAGCCAAAGCACCATCTGCTGCATCTCAGCATAGGCAACTTCATAAGACCTCCAGGCAGGCGAAGGGCTTCATTCAATAGCCTTTATTCACCTTTATTAGAGTTGTTGGGTAATAAGCTCAAAAATCCTTGCAACCTTTATCTAGTAAGCGTTTTAGCGATTTTCCGGCAAAATCTTTGAAACCCAGTCTGTACAAGCATTTCAGTAACTTTTCCCGTTATTTCCCAACAGGTCTATTCAATAGAATAAGTGGCATCATTCTGTGTGACGCTCTGCAGAAGTACTTCCGCTTCAATTTGAGACTGAAAGCGGTTCAAACTCTCTTTTAAGTTTGTCTCTAGCCAACGGTCTAAACCCATCTTCTCCAGGAATACTCCTACAATTCCTCCTGGCAGATCGAAGGCAAGGGTCAAGCGCAAACGGCAGCCTCGATCCGTTGGAAAGAATTCAGCAAATCCCTGGTTCGAGAGTCCAGAAACCGAACTCCAGGCAATTAGCCGTAGGGGAATGCGCTGAGTAATGCGCGAGGTCCATTCAATTAGTAACGGGAATTCTAGCCCAAACGTCCAGCGCCACAATTCATCGTCCTCTCGTAAACGCCTGACGCTTTTTACCAATGGCATCCAACGCGGCACGTTCTCCAAGTTTTCCCAGAGATCATAAACTTGCTGCACAGAACAATCTACTTCCACTTCTACACTACGTTGAAGCATCAGTTTAGAATGATCCATTGAATTAGGCATAAACAACCCCATCAGGCATTCTAGTTCCCCTCAATCCTGCCTTATCAATCCTGACTCCCTCAATATCTGCTCCGGTTAAATCTGCTTCGTCTAAATATGCCCCATCCAAATTTGCGTTACTGAGGTCCGTTTCCTTCAAATTCGCTCTACATAAATCTGCTCCGCGTAGGTCAGCACCACTCAAATCAGCTTTGCTGAGGTCAGCTTCCCTTAAATCCGTTCCCCCTAATTTAGCTCCACTCAAGTCTGCTCCACTCAAATCAGCATGAGTTAAATTGGCTCCACTCAGGTCTGCTCCACTCAAATCAGCATGGGTTAGACAGGCTTGAATCATTGCTGCATGAGCTAAATTGGCTTGATTGAGCCTTGCTTGATTGAGGTGAGCCTCAGTTAAGTCCACCCCGCGTAAGTCAGCTCCAACCAATTCAGCACCAATTAGTTTGGCACCAATTAGCTTTGCATTCGTCAAACAAACTTGAACCAGACTAACATGGCTAAAGTCGCGGTGTCCTGTTGCGTAAAGTCTCAGAATCTCTTGAGCATCCATTTTTTTTCCGTTGCCTTTTTAGTATTAGTAGTGATGTTATTAACGTTAGTCATGGGTTTGAATAGAACCTTTAGTCTCTCGATATTGCAGCGCTTTAAGAGGTATAGACTTTCAGAGATACCGAATAAATATAGCAAGCCTAATGAAACGAGCTGTGAAGGGTATTGCTTCCCGTAAAGCGAGTTAAAGAGAAATGGATTGGGAGAATTGGATCTCGCAAGATTACTTCTCCCAATCCAGTATCAGTATCTATCGAAACTTATGGAATTGATGTTCCAAAGATTAGCGCCGCACTAAAGTTAACAGTTCCCTAGGTGAAGCTAATAGATCGATTGCTACAAAGAAAATTTTGCCTTCAGGAGCAAGCAAAAATCGCCAGACAATGTTCATGCCCACGCTGCTACCAAACCAAGGAGCTTGAACTTTCCTAGTTACTTTGATGGGGGTGTACCCCTCTTCTGGACTTTCAACAACCCCGTGCGCTGGCATCAGCTTAAGCCCCATACAATCCTCATGCATATGCCTAAGGATTGTTTCACGACCAACGATCGGTTTTTGGAAGGGAGTAGGACACCGCTAGCCACAAAGAGTTTGGAGGTCGCCTCAAAGTCATTCGCATCCATGTTGTCGATATAACTCAACACCGTGGAACGGGTCAGCCCTTCGATCTTGACTTGATTTCGGCCTCTTGTTCAAGTCAATATTTGCCTTGAACTTCAGGAGGGATCAGCTCGCTATCGTCACTTCGATATATTTCATTAAGGTTGAGGGTTCTCCCTTGGGTTTTGATGTAGCTCATGGGATTCCTCATCTAGCTTCCATATTGACAATTATAGCCTATTTATACAACGAATGCATTGTCCAATCGACCCGTGATTGCTCAAAGCTATGCACTCTAGGAATTACCGTTGTCAAAAATAATAATTAATTGAGCCGCAGAAGCGATTGAAAGAAAGAAATAAAGTTTACAAATAAAGTTTACAGAGAGCGAGGAAAGTATCCGAGTAGACATTCCACAACCTTGCTCAACATCAAGCAGTCTATCCTTGTTGAAAACGCGTCCTAGACTCACCACTTGTAGAGTATCTTAGCAACTGCTGCTTATTATCTCTGATTTTCTAACAAGTCTGACACTGGGCAGGAGATCCCAAACCTGATAAACAAAATCGTCAATATCAATGGGTTTGAGTAAATACGCTTCAACCTTTACTATCAATTGTTGAGTCAGGCTGATTGGAGAACAAGTTGAAGTGACCAGGATGGGAATCGTTCTGCCAGTGCTACGAAGGGAGCTGATTCGTTGCAGCAATGGGTAAACACTTTCACCCAAGAATCTGATTTCACAAATCAACAGGTTGGGAATACCCCAATCTAGAAAGCTTAATGCATCTTGGATCGATCCAGATGTTGTCACCGTTACACCCTGATTTTCTAGCAAAATAGCATATAGTTCTCTGGTATCACAATCGTTTTCTACTACAAGGATGTGAACATCTTCGAAAATTCTAGGATTTAGAAGGAATTCATTTGTAAGTAACATATTGATATTTACGGGGATTTTAAGTGGAAGGAACTTCTATTGCAATTTTTCTGAGGTGGCCAACTCTTTCTTAGAATGTTTTGACGAATACCAATCGAAGCCTTATGAACTCTATTATGAATTTTACTCTGAATTTCATAATGAATTCTATTATGTTCAATGCGACAAATTTCCTCTTGGGCGAAATATAGCGCGATCGCTTCAGATCCTAAGATCAGCCATGCGTAATCGCATAACTCTTCTAAGTCTGTTAGTACCTTATCCACAATCCAAGCTTCTGGACAATAAATGAGCAGCAGTTTATGGCCGTCACGGCGGAAAACACAATGCAATAAACTTTCAGCGAAGAAGCTACGCAGACGTTCATTACGAAACTGCTCCAGTCGCATTAGATCATCGAATGTCATTTCAGTGAGTGCCATGGCAATCATCAAACTCCTTGTCAGGGTCTTCGATTAGAATTGCAAAAGCAAATTGAAAAAATGATGAGAAGGTTTCTAAACCAATTGACCTTAAGGATGAGAGGTTGCAGCTCAGTCAACCTACATTTGCGTAGGATGAGGCAATACTAATTAGGCAATACTACTATAGATGACTATTTCTATCCGCAACAGCGTAAAACGGTTGAGCAACATGGACAGATATATCTGCTAGTTATAGATTGGTTTGATCAGGTTGTCAGATCGATTAATAGACCATCCATCTTTAAAGTCCGCATGGAATGGATAATTTTGCCTCATTGCCACTCTAGACAATCACCGCTTGATTCCCCGCATGAATTGGTTGATTACGATACAAAAATTAATTGATCAGCAACAAAAGATTAAATATGTATAAAATATTCTACAAACGTTTACCTATGAAACAGGGAAAACCCCTAAATAAAAAAACCTGGTAGTTCAAATCTTGAATCAACCAGGCGAGAAAAATGATATCGAAGACGGCTTACTTGACAGGCTTAGTTGATAGACTTACTTGATAAATCGCATAGACGATTATTTCGGGTGCAATTACAGGCGTATTTTGTCTGCTTAGAAATTGGGTTGAATAAGTTACAAAACATAATACACTGCAAACCGCAATATAAAGTCGTCATCTCACTAAAGCGCATTAATCAAGTAATCAAAATAAGTGCCTACTTCACTGGCATCCTCTCCTGACATCAAGGAAGTCGTCATTGCCTTCATAGCACGAATGCCTTCAGCAACAGCAGCAATAGGCGTACCGAGGGATTTGTACATCTGGCGAACTCCAATCACCCCAATCTCCTCAATGGGAGTGGTTTCTCCGACCGCCACACTATAGGTAATCAAGCGCAAATAGTAATCCATATCTCGCAGGCAAGTGGCTGTCATTTCATCGCCATAGGCATTCCCCCCTGGAGCAACCAAGTCGGGACGACGTTGGAATAACTGACTTGCGGCTTGCTTAACAATGCGCTCACGACTGTCCGTCAAAGCTTTGACCAGGCGCAGGCGGCGATCGCCACTCATGACAAAATACTTGATCTGATCCATTTCTCCAGGAGTGAGATAGCGACATTCCGCATCTGCATTCACAATTATTTTCTTGATGATACTCATTAACGGGTTCCTTAAAGTCCTTATTGAATTTGAGAATTGTTCATCTGTACTGCGTTACAACTCCTATTTAGTGTGACAGATGACTGTTTCATTTCCTGAGTGAATTGATTGATCAGGGCACAAAACATGATTCCAGACAAAATTTCTACAGAAAGCAGCGTCGTGTTTCATTGCCATTCCCGATCTTCGAGTTCCTGTTTCGGCAGCAGCAACGTAGCTGTAATCTCTTGCCGAATTGCCGCTGTCACCTCGCAGTTGCTATTCAAACAATCGATCAAGAGTTGATTGGCATCATAGTAGTGTTGTAGTACCTGCTGTTGCTCAGGAGTAAACTGCCACGGGTGATAAAGATTACGGTAATGGGCGATCGTATCTCTCACCTGTGCTACCCAAACCGAATAGTTTTCCTGCCACCAAGCCTGAAGCCGTTCCCGGTTTTGGTTCGGAGCAGGCAATTGATCTCGCAATTGTTGAAGAGATTTGTAAAATCCAGCATCTAGCACCATCACCAGAATGTTGTTGAGTGCTTCACTACAAGCATTGACATAGGCGAAATCCTGGCTGTAGTTGGTAGCAAACTCCAGCAACAAATGATCCAGCGCCGCATCTAAAAACATTCCCTGGTCGAGGGTGCTGGCTAACGTAAAGTGATCTACCGTATGCGGATGGCGGCCAAGGGCAAGATAGAAGGCTCGTGCGGTCGCAATGTTCAGTTCGGTTGGAATCGCCTGGGATTTTTGGCTAGCCCACAGCAAAAAATCTTGCAGATAAGGGTCTTGGGCAACTAAGGTGTCAATCTGGTGCTTCATCAACTGCACTAGCGAATCGGCACTGCGTAACATGGCCGCCGTCAACAGAAATATTTCCCGCCAGTGCGGATCGGTAATGTGACTGACCAGCCCTCCCAGCGCTTGCTCTAATCCCCCCAAATTATGACTGGCAACAATTTTGCGCGCCGTGAAATATTCTTGAAAGGCTAGATAGGAAAACGAAAAAATTCCGCGTGCTCGTTCGATCAAGAGTCCATGTTGCGCTTCGATCGCTTTCAGCATCGCCTCGCTTTCAAGTTGAAGTTCCTCGGATTCCAAGGTTGCACCCAGACTCCGCAAATAGTCCCCAATATACTGTTCAATGGTGCGTTGTTCAAAAAAGTATTGACCCTGCTCAAAGGTTACTGCTGCAAGTTGACTCAACAACCTCAGCTTTTGGGGCAATAGGAATCCTCGGTAGGCGTCGTCACGTTCAACCCCTTTAGCTTCATCCCATTTACCCAGCAGCAAATCCAGCCCTTGCTTATAAAACTCGGTTCGCTTGGTCGGCAATTTTCCTTGACCCTGAAATACCCAGCAGGCAAGATGCAGAAACAGAGGCGTCACCACCAGTTGGCGAAACTGCCAATTTTCTGGTAAATCTAACTTTTGAATGAACTGAGCAGCCCGATCATACCCTGATTGAGCCGTTGTTTTAGTCAGAGCAACAAACCATTTTTGCGCAAAGGTCGTAATCTGGGCTTGCGTAAAGGGCGCAACTTCCACATCGGTGAAGCCTCGCAACCGCAGCTTTTGGGAGGCAGTGCGACAAGATGCCACAAATCGATTTTTGTAATATTTATCCGAGAATTTACGAATTTCTTTGAGCACGGCGGCGATGTCCTGGTTCCGCACTTCATCCATGCCGTCCAGTAGCAGCAGAACTCGGCCCGCTTGCAGCAAGGTTTCAACCACAGCCGGGTTTGAAATTCCAGAGGTGAGAAACGCCTGATAAATGGTATTGAAAAGGCTAAATTCGCCACTGCACCTGGACTCTTCTGCAAACTCTCTCAATAAAATAAAGATTGGCACTTGATCAGCAGCAAACTCGCCCCGGTTACACTGAATCGCCAGATGTTGCAAAAAGGTCGTTTTGCCGACCCCTGGTTTACCCAAAATTCTCAGCTTTGAATAGATTTCAACGGCATGCATGCCCGGAATTTGCTTCTGCTCTACAAATCCCAGCCCAACTCGATTAAATTCGGCAGGTCCCAGGTAGCGCAGATCAGCAATCTCAAACTGCTGTTGACTGGCAATTTCCTCCAAAATATTGACATCTACATAGATGTCATCCAAGCTGACCGGGCGATTGATGTCTAATAGCTGCAAGATGCCGCACTGGTTTTGAATGGTGTCATGATGGGATGAGCGCACCCGTTGCACCAGCGCATCGATATCCTCTAGAAAAGTTGTATCAACAGTCTCTCCAGGTTCAGGAAAATCTGCGGGCGGATTTAGTGCAGTCTCTCGCCAATCTAGATCGAGGATCGAACAGAGCGCCAGGAAAATTTGCCGATCAACGGGTTGGCCAGTAAAAAATCGCCAGATGGGCTGACGGGTCTTTAAGTTAACCTCCCCTGCCAGGTTTTCCTGCGTCCATCCCTTCAAAGCAAAGGCACGCCTAGCCCGTTGAATACCAGCAGGGGATGCCCGGAGCGATCGCTTGACCATACAATAAAAAACTCATATCAAGACTCGAAACCTAAATTTTTATAAAAATAAACATCTTACTGCTTTCTCTAATGGTAAACGCTTTTCACTCTAGTGAAATCATACCAAATCTAAAGCAGCAGCTTTGATCACTAGCAGGTTTGAAATTAAATCCAACATTTTTACAGCAAAAGTAGGCTCTATACGGGTGGATAACCGGCATATTCAGTTCATGTAAGGCTGCACCAGTGCCCGGACTTTGCAGCATCACCTGCTTGAATCCGAGCATCATGGGCTTGGCACATAAAAACTGACAGCAAGATTTTGACAGTACCGCAAGAATTAGATAGCTGAACCCTGGTTAAATTTCTTAGGCTGAAGGAGTGATTCACGAGGAGAATAGTATGGCTCATCTATTGCATATCGATTCGAGTCCACGAGATGAACGCTCGCGGTCACGCCGATTCACTAGAGAATTTGTTGAAGCTTGGAAACAGACGCATCCGGCAGATACCGTTACCTATCGAGATGTCGGTCGCAACCCTATTCCTCACATCACTGAATCCTGGATTGCGGCGGCTTATACCCCTCCAACCCAACGTACTCTCGATCTTCAATATGCTATTCACATCAGTGATCAGCTAGTAGACGAACTGTTGGCTGCCGATATCTATATCATCGGTGTTCCTATGTATAACTACAGCATTCCCAGTATGCTGAAAGCCTATATTGATCAAATTGTCCGAATTGGGCGCACGTTTGAATTTACCCCAGAGAATGCTGAAAATCCATACAAGCCGTTAGTTTTAGGTAAGCAAATGTTTATCATCACAGCACGCGGAGCATCTGGTTATGGAACAGGTGGGCGATACGAGATGTTGAATTATCAAGATCCCTATTTGAGAACGGTGTTTGGCTTCATTGGTATTAGCGATATTACCTTTGTGCATGTTGAAAATGACGAATCGGGCGGTACAGATTTGGCAGAATCGATGGCCCATGCTCGCGCCCAAATCGCTCAACTCGTAGGAAGGTAAGTGTCTATGTTTACCTTAAAGCTATTTACAGCATTAGGTTGTGGACTAGTGGCCGGAGTCTTCTTTGCCTTCTCCACGTTTATCATGAGTGCGCTAGCTCGACTTCAGCCAAGAGACGGCATTGTCGCCATGCAGTCGATCAATATCACGGCGATTAATCCATTGTTCATGGTGGCGCTGTTTGGTACGGGGGCGGCTTGCCTTGGGTGGGTAATCGCCTCGCTGTTCAACTGGCAACAACCTAATGCAGCCTATTTGCTAGCTGGTAGTCTGCTCTATCTCGTTGGTACGATTGTGGTGACGATCGCCTTCAATGTGCCGCTGAATAACGCGCTAGCCACCGTTAAACCCGACAGCCCTGAAGCAGCAAACCTGTGGACCAAGTACTTGACCAACTGGACGCTTTGGAACCATGTTCGCACAATAACCGCAGTGGCAGCCGCTACATTGCTGACGATTGCCTTAGAGTAAACCCAGTGCTTTGAAACAGCGACGAGTAATGTCTAGCCGTTTGGCAGCAGCATCAGCACTTGGCATCGTGATGTTCGTGGCAAAGAAATACGTATTGTTGTTTTGCTCCAAATAGCCCACAAACCAGCCGATATTCGGGTTGACGCTGATGACCCAGCCTGTCTTTCCACGCAATGTATACGTAGGTGTACGCTCTATAATCATGATGTCTTTGACTAGATCCAAGGTACGTTGCGAAAAGGGCAAATCATTCCGATCAAGCCGTTGCAAAAACTCAATTTGCTGTTTGGGGGTAGTTTGCAAAGGGCCATCTAACCAAAAGTGATCGATTTGATCCGGTGTGCCAATCTGGCGATTACCGTATCCTACTTGATTCACAAACTGCTGCATTCGCTCGTATCCGTTTCTACGAGCTAAAACTTGATAAAACCAGACGGTTGAATTCTGAAATGCTTGACGAAGATTGGTGTCACGATTCCAGGCAGCAATTTCCCCAAGACCTGGCAGCTCACGCCTGATGCCATCCCAGGTCAAAACTGCAACATCATCTTGGATCACACTTGTTTCGAGAGATATCAATGCATTCAAGATTTTGAACGTGGAGCCAGGAAAAAAAGTCGTGGTATTACGAGTTGGATTGTGTTCATAGAACCGATTGTTATCGTTGTCGTAGATCACAATCGAGCCATCAACCGCTAAATCGCGAAATGGTTGTCCCAAATCAATCTGCTGAGCCACTGTTGTAGCAGATGAGACTGAATTCAATCGCGGAGGCTGAGCGTTTATAGGCAAAATTCTATACCCACCGATGATGAGAAATATACTGCAAACGGAAATCACCATCAATGCTGTTAGGAACCGTTTGAAGAATTGTTGTAGCAAGTAAATGAAGCGCCTACTCAGCTGCATAAATTGCTCCTCACCAGGCTATGACTGAGCCTATGGTAATACACCGTAAAAAACAGTCATTCCCGAAGAACTGCCAAAATAATTTGTTGATCTTTGGTTTTATTGCTCCAACATGACTCTGAGCTGTTTATGCAGGTTTTTTACAACATCTACTGCATTTTGTAACTGGATCGCATCTCCCTGTTCTGCCAGAGTTTCAGCAAGAGTTGCGATCCGCTCACTCATTTCAGCAAAAACGGCTTCTCCTTTCGGGGTGAGGCGCAAAAGTTTCGATCGTTTATGAGCAGGATTATTGACTAACTCAATTACACCATCTGCTAACATTTCATTTGCCAGCTTTTGCACACTCTGACGGGGAACATAGCGATAGCGAGCGATCTGCGGTACTGTTTGAGCACCATTTACCTTGAGCAGTCGTAGAACGCTCCAGTAACCCTCTCCTGAAGGTGAAACCACCCCAATTCGCATTTCTTCTGCCCGCAGCAGAAAAAAGGTGGCCACAATTTCAATCATTAATTCCTCAACGGCTTGTCCTGCACTGGTTCTGTTTACTGTCTGTTTTGCCATTGGCGTTATTCATCACAAAAGTTGATAGTTTTTAAATGACAATTAATTGTCAAAATGACTATTGGTTGTCATACTTAATTATGGCTGAATCGAGCCATGCCATTCAACTGGCAAATGAGAGCCTCATCTTGGAGGATTCACGATGCTTGTCAAAAGTTGGCGTTTTGTTACTCTGATTCTGTCCGCTTTGGTTACCGGAATGGCGTTTTGTCATGCACTAGAACTTCCAGCCAAAATGCAGTATTCTGCATCGCAATACATCGGCATTCAGAACAGTCTCTATGTAGCGTTTGGCCCTCCCAATATTGGGGCATTGATTGAAGTAGCAGCACCCCTTGCCGCCATTGCTTTGGCTATCTTAATTCGTAAACGTCGTCCTGCCGTTCAACTCACACTGATAGCACTTGCTCTGATGCTGCTAGCATTTCCAGTCATTTTCTTGACCTTCACTGAACCCGTCAACCGCGTCATTCGCAGTGCTACTCCCGAATCGATTCCAGCAAACTGGGAACAGTTGCGCAATCAGTGGGAATATTCGCATCTAGCCCGATTTTTTTCTCATCTAGCTGCATTCAGTACCCTGGTTCTTTCTGTACTGGTTGAAACACCCACACGCAATCCGGGCAATCAAGCTGAACGCCCCTATGCCGCGTTGAGGGAATGACTTTTGTCTGTTTCCACACAAGAGAATCCAAACCCGACCATTAATGGTTAGGAGAAAGACTCCATGCTCAACTTTCTGCAAATTCTGACCGCGCTTTTGATTTCAGTAGCAATGGCGATGGCACTGGCCCATGCCCTTGAGTTTCCAGGCAAAATGCGACTCACCAAAGAAGCATACTTTGCCACGCAATCCATTTACTATCCAGGATTCACTGTTGGCGGCGGTAAGTCAGAAGCCAGGAGCCAGAATACTGCTTCGTTATCACCTCCTCCATCTCCCCTCGTTCGGCGAGGCTCACGAGCCGCATCTTCCCCACCTCCCCCTTGACATTTCCAACTAGTACATTTAACCTAGTGGTTAATTAACTGCGCGGTTAAATATCTTCCGAATGTCCACTGTTCACGAAGCGTCTCTGAAAGAGGAGCAATTGAGCAACACCTTTGCTGCCCTTGCCGATCCGACTCGGCGGGCCATCCTGGCCCATCTTGCCAAGGGTGAAGCATCGGTGACAGAACTAGCCGAACCATTTGAGATGAGTTTGCCTGCCATTTCCAAGCATCTCAAGGTGCTAGAGCGAGCTGGATTGATCACCCGGAGTCGAGAAGCACAGTGGCGACCCTGTCGGCTAGAGGCAGAACCGCTGAAGGACGCAGCAAATTGGATCGAGCAGTATCGTCAGTTTTGGGAACAGAGTTTTGATCGGTTAGATAAATATCTCCAGGAACTACAAGCAAAGGAACAGCAGGAGGACAAAACTTAACCTGCGGTACATACGGTAGTACAGGCTGATGCTACCGTTCTATTCTCAAGGAGAGATAAAATGTTGAAACAAAATAACGCTGCTGATGTGCATGGTACGCAAAACGAGCGCGAGATTATTATTACCCGCATCTTCAATGCACCGCGAGAACTCGTATTCAAAGCGTGGACGGAGCTAAACCAGATTGAGCAATGGTGGGGACCAGCAGGCTTTACGACCCATGTGACTGAGCTAGATCTGTGTCCGGGTGGTCAATGGCGCTATGTGATGGTAAGTCCAGATGGGACCGAGTATCCAGCCAAAGGTGTTTTTCGCGAAATTGTACCTCCTGAACGCATTGTCACCAGTGATGAATTTGACGAGGGGTTTGAGCAGGTGATCGACGCGGATCTACCCCAGGGAATGGCGATGACTATCCTGTTCGAGGAGATGGGCGACAAGACCAAACTGACGCTCCAGATTGTACATGCCACAGATGAGGATCGCCGCAAGCATGAAGAAATGGGCGTGGTTGCTGGATGGAATTCTAGCTTCGATTGCCTTGATGAATTCTTAGCAACCCAGCTCAAACACCAGCAAGATGGTTTCACGCTAACAGTACCGTCGGATCGGGAGATTGCTGTGACTCGCGTTTTCAATGCTCCGCGTCAGCTTGTGTTCGAGGCATGGACCAAACCTGAACATGTCAAACGCTGGTTCGGTTGCGGCAGCATGACAATGACCGTTTGCGAAATTGATCTGCGCGTGGGCGGCAGTTGGCGCTATGTCTTGCATGACCCCAGCGACGGCACTGATCACGGATTTTCAGGCGAGTACCGTGAGATTGTGCCACCAGAGCGATTAGTTGCCACTGAACGCTACGAACCCGTTCCCAACAGCGATCACCTGAATACGCTAACGCTAACCGAGCAGAACGGTAAAACAACCTTGCATATCCTGATTCAACATCAGTCGAAGGAGCAGCGAGATGGGCATCTGCAATCGGGGATGGACGTGGGACTACAGCAAACTCTCAACCGCCTTGAGGATCTGCTCGAATCAATGATGTAGATGCAGTCTACGATTCTAGCATCACAATATGCGCAGTCACAGCAATCAAACGTCATTGAAGCAAAAGTAGTTGATTAGGCGAATATCGAATCTGTCTTCACTTTGACGTATGGTTATACAGAACATAATACATAGAAAAGCATCATGATTGCAAAAAATCAGGAGTCATTAGCGACATCTGAACGCGAACTCACAATCACCCGTATATTTGACGCACCGCGTAGCCTTGTGTTCAAGGTCTGGAGTCAGCCAGAACATTTTGCGCGCTGGTTAGGCCCCAAGGATTTTACAACTACCTTCTGTCAAATGGATGTGCGATTGGGCGGCACCTATCGAGCCTGTATTCAATCCCCCGAAGGCACAAACCATTGGATGCAGGGTATTTACCAAGAGATCGTTGAGCCAGAGCGGCTGGTGTTCACATTTGCTTGGGAGGATGAACAGGGCAAACCCAAACATCAAACCCTTGTCACCGTCACCCTGACAGAACAGGGCCACAAGACACGGATGACCTTCCACCAAGCTATTTTCGAGTCTGTTGAGTCACGGAATTCGCATCAAACCGGTTGGTCTGAGTGTTTCGATCGCCTCGAAGCCTATCTAGCAGATGCAAGGCTAGGAGAAATTTCATGAAGAAGACCTACAAAGGAAGCTGTCATTGCGGTGCCGTTCGCTATGAAGCCGATCTTGATTTGAGTCAGGGCACCTTCAAATGCAACTGCTCAATTTGTACTAAGACAAGGACTTGGCTCGCTACAGTTCCACCGAATTCATTTCGGTTCCTCGCAGGCAGCGCCGATCTAACCGAGTACCAGTTCAACACCAAGAACATTCACCATTTGTTTTGCAAGCACTGCGGAGTGCGTTCATTCGGTTGGGGAGAGGGTCCAGAAGGCAAATTCTATGCCATTCATGTTACCTGTTTGGATGATGTAGAGATTGCTGAACTCATCAATTCACCAATCAATTATGTTGATGGTCGCCACAACAACTGGCAATCATCACTGATCGAGATCCAGTACCTATGAATTTCAATTTTCTTTACTTTATGAGTTTGTATGACAACACAACAACAAATACTCGATTTCTATTCGCATCCGACTGCGATGACATCTGCTGGACAATACACAACCCTGCTTCATGAGTTGCCAAACAGTATTAGCAAATTAACCCACATTATTCAAGGTCTAGTGCTGTATCAATATGTAGCACACGACTTTTATGGTTTTACAATTCCAGAGCAGCGCAAACGTGAAACCCATCTTCGCTCAATTGAGAGTATATTAGATTATCTCCTCGCGCTCAACGATCAGCCGCTTTCCGTGGCTCGACCTGTTAATCAGCGGTTGATTGGAATTTGTCATCACTTTGCGCTGTTGCTTGTCGCCATCCTGCGAGCTAAGCGCATTCCTGCGCGATACCGTTGTGGATTCGGCACTTATTTCAATCCACCTTACTTTGAAGAACATGTAGTCTGCGAGTATTGGCATGCTCTAGAATCACGTTGGATTATCGTCGATCCACAATTCGACGAAATTTGGCGAGAGAAATTAAAGATTGAGCACAACATTCTAGATGTACCACGACATAACTTCATCATGGCGAGTGATGCCTGGGTGCAGTGTCGGTCAGGTACTGCGGATCCAGCAAAGTTTGGGATTTTCAAGGGCGACTTGCGCGGACTTTGGTTTATTGCTGGAGAACTTATTCGTGATGTTGCAGCGCTCAACAAAGTAGAAATGCTGCCTTGGGACGTTTGGGGCGCTATTCCTCCTTCGAATGAATTGTTGAATCAGGAGCAGCTTGTGTTTTTTGATGACTTGGCTGCCCTTACTCAATCGCCCGATACTTCCTTACCAGAACTGTGTAAACGCTATGAAAGCGACGATCGGCTGCGCGTGCCTGCTACAGTCTGCAACGGAGTACTGAATTGCCTGGAAAGAATTGAGAACAACTTCAACGCTCTTTCTGGATCTTTCTAATTAAAATAAGTTGCGGCAAGCAGTGTGCTCGACAAAATATAGTACAATTGAACTGAACCCAAGTGAGGTAGCCTCATCCTTTATTCTAGACAGCTAGTAGAGAAAACGCCGAATTTCCAGCTATCTAGACTTGCTATCTAAACTCTAGTTTTCGCAGTCTGACTTCCTCTCTGATTTTCTGGCAAACCGTCAGTTTTTTCTAGCAAACTGCCAGTCGGCAGATCAATATTTTGAAAGCCGAGCGCTATTCCTCAACTAGTCAATAGTTCATTCAATCATTGATTTGAACATCTACTCAAGGAGTACCATAATGCAATTAAATCCATATCTAATGTTCAACGGCCAATGTGAAGCAGCATTCAAGTTTTATGAACAATGCTTGGGTGGTAAAATCACAGCCCTGATGACCTATGCAGAATCACCAGATGCATCCATGACAGACAAAATGCCAGCAGAATGGCAACATAAAATCATGCATGTGGGATTGACAATTGGCGATCAGGAATTGATGGGTTCTGATAATCCACCAGGATACACTGAAGCCCCCCAAGGGTTTTCTGTATCGATTAGCCTCACTGATCCAGCAGAAGCAGAGCGCATCTTTCACACGCTGGCGGAAAACGGTACCGTGCGGATGCCTTTGCAGCAAACCTTCTGGGCCTACCGTTTTGGCATGCTCGTCGATCAATTCGGAATTCCCTGGATGATTAACTGCGATCAAGCATCCTGAACCGAGCCTTCACACGCTACCTATTCTTGAATATTCGGCAATCCAGTACAGGCAATCCAGTACAAAGGACAAAAATATGGAAACGAACCAAACCCTACAAGAATCTACCATGCAGTCTGAACCACAAAAGGAACATGAGTGGTTGCAAAAGCTGGTTGGCGAGTGGGTCTATGAAAGCGAAGCAATCATGGGATCCGATCAACCTCCTGTAAAGGCAACCGGAACTGAAACTGTGAAATCTCTGGGCGGTTTCTGGGTGCTAGCCGAAGGAGAGGGAGAAATGCCTGGGTGCGGTGCCGCTACAACCGTGATGACAATTGGCTACAATCCCGAGAAACAGAGATTCGTCGGCACCTGGGTTGGGTCAATGATGTCGTACCTTTGGCTATACGACGGTGAACTAGATGCCTCGGAAACCGTGTTGACGCTGAACAATGAGGGGCCGTCAATGTCTGGTGATGGCAAAATGGCAAAGTACAAGGACGTGATTGAGTTGAAAGACAATAACCATCGAGTGATGACGTCCCATGCCCTGGGTGAAGATGGGCAATGGCATCAGTTCATGACCGTGAACTACCGGCGCAAATCAGAATAGGCTACCCCTGGGCTTTTCCTGAGCTTTCCACTGGCTCAACCCGGTAGTAAAACTAAATCGGGTATCTGAAACAGCGATTGATAGGCCAAGACAGCACTACCCACTGCCGCAGCATCCTCACCAAATGCCGATACGGTCAACCTAGCTTTGGGATTACTAAAGAACCCGTGTTCACCCTGGCGTGGCATTTGATTCCGTAATTGGTTGGTGAGGGTGTCTTTGACATAGGGAAACAAGACAGTCAAAGGCCCACCCAAGACAATTTGTTCTGGTTGAGCAGACTAGCAACGCTGATTAATCTTCGTGCCAAAATTTCTGCCCACTCTTGCACAACGGTATGGGCAATGGCTTCTCCTGCTGCCAAGCGCTCTACCAGTTCCAGTAAACTCGTTGCCTTGCCCCCTGTTCGCGGTAGCGATTCAGCAAGTCCTCTTAGATAGTAGCGCAAATCCACACCGGACCAGTCTAGAAATGGCGCACGAATCACAACCCCATCCAAGTTCAATACTCCCTGAATCGTTAATCCGACTCCCCTGAGCCGGAGATCGCTAGCAGGTTCAGTCTGTCGAATCTGATTGATCAGCTGCACTAATGTTTCTAATACGGACTGTGGTTCCGTTCCAATTAAGAGTCCTTCCTATGTTCATGGTTCCTCTCGCAGTGGTAATGCTAATCCTGCACCGCTGGCTAGTCAACCATGCTCCTCTGCGAAAGGTTTAAAACCAAGGGATTAGCTCCAGCTTTACCCACAGGCAGAGGCAGCCTTAGCCGTCGCCAACTACGATAAATCCAGTAAATTTTAGAGGCGATCCCATCGATCGAATTGGCAATTATGGATTTTAAATATCGCTGGAAAAACGGAGCACCGCCCACTCGGGACGAAGCAGCCCGCCGCGACCACTTGCTGGACGAAAGTCAGTTTGAAAACCAGAACGATCAAATGCTGGCAGAAGATATAGCTAGAAAGCATTTGAATGTTCCATCTCGCACTATGGACGCGGACCAGTCAATCTTGCCCCACGGTGATGACTCTAGCCAGGCAGATGTTGATCAGCCTTAGGTGTACCGTTTTGCTTTCAGGCGAACATACTTCAGGTGAACATACTAGGGCTGCGACTCAGCCATAGGCTCCACCAGCAGCCTAGGGAACCGTATCTGGTCGCCTGGGCTGACCGTTGGGTCCACTGGCGGTAGTAACAGTAGCAGGGCCACCAGGATGGCATAAATCTACAGAATCATTCCTACGATGTTCGGTTCTGTTTTCTCTTCCGGCTGCTTCTCCGGAATTTTTTCATATTTAATAGTAGATTCCTCCACAACTTGAAAACCAGGTTCCCTGACTTCGATCTTGATTGTATTTTTTGGGCCGCTCATTGCTTTTCTCCTCTGGTGCTGATTCCGGTAACTCAGCCATTAGTGCTCCCACCCATACCCAGCAATTAGCCGCAGAATGAACTGGCTGAACGCTGCTCCCTTCAACCATGAGCGGTGCTGCATCCACCGTGTTGATCGCTATTACTCCACCCACAGCCAACAGAGCATCAATTAGATGAACAAAGAATATGCGGCACATAGGGCTATTCCTGGATTGAATGAATTGAGCTTGATATCAGAGTAAAGAAACCTACTGCTGAACTCATGCAGGCTTTCTGCCAATCTGCTTGCCGATTTGCGTCCAGTTGTTTTGCCAAGCTGGAAGCATCGCTTGCCGAAACCTGCAAACAAGACCTGCGAATGGAAACTGTAAATAAATTCGGTGGGTATGGGACTGACACCTGGATCAGTCTGGTACGCTATTGGAAAAAATCAGTGAACGCAGCCCAGACTCAAACCTTAGGGCTGGCGTCTATTGGCTAGAGACACTGGAGCGATCATGGGGAATCGATGCCGTCCTATCTTCCAATCACTGCGCTTTGCGGTTTTGGTTTTGTTTGGCTTTCTGCTGTTCAGTTTGATACCTGCTCCTCAGTCAGTTCAATGGCTCAGTGAATGGCCAGCACCTGTAGGACAAGCAGGATTGGCCCAGATAGCTCCCAGTACGGCAACCCAGCAATCAGCACAGCAGCTAGTGCAGCAAGGCGTCGAGCGCTATCAGGCAGGAGATATTGCCGGCGCGCTTCCGCTCTGGCAGGCGGCTCTGTCAATCTATCAAGACAGCCAACAGCTTGAGCAGGCAGCCATTGTGCTGGAAAATCTGGCTCGCGCCCATCAGCAGATCGGCCAGGTTTCTGAGGCAGTCACCTATTGGCAGCAGGCAGTAGATATCTATCGGCAGATCGGCCATCTCCAGCAGACGGGCCGAATGTTGACCGAGCAGGCCCAGGCTCTGAGTCGGTTAGGACAACATCGACAGGCAATTGCTCTGCTGTGCGGCGATGGGACAACGTGCAGTGTCAACAGCGCCGTAGCGCTGGCTCAACAAAACAACGACGACATCGGAACGGCGGCGGCCCTGGGCAGTTTGGGCGAAGCCTTTCGGCTGATTGGGGATTACAATCGAGCGATTCAGGTTTTGCAGCAGGCGCTAGCGGTCGCCGAAACGCTTGAACAGCCTACCTATCGAATCGCAACCTTGAATAGCCTCGGCAATGCTCATGTGAGTCTGGCCCAGCTTAGCTATCGGCGCGCCAACTCAGCAGAACAACGAGGCGATCGGCAGGAAGCAGCCCAGCGACGGCAAACCGGACAGCAAGCCGATCGACAGGCATTGAGCTATTTTCAGCAGGGGTTAGTTTTAGCCGAGACGGATTCTGGCCGAAGTTCCAGTCCAGCCTCTAGTCAACTGCGGGTCTTACTGAGTTCAGTCGCTCCCTTCTACCGTACCGATCAACCTGATGCAGCCAAGGCTACCGTGCAGCAAGCTCTCCAACTGTGGCAGACCCTACCCGATTCACAAACAAAAGCCTACGCCGCAATCGATCTAGCGCATCTGTTGCAGCCAAGCACAGTTACTCAACGGGTTTCTCCGCTCCAGTGTTTAGCAGAGGCGGTAGCACCAGAGGCAGCCCAGCTTTTGCAACAGGCGATAGAGATTAGCCAACGAATTGGTGATCGACGGGCTGAATCGTTTGGGTTAGGCGAATTAGGACATCTCTATGAATGCCAAACAAACTACACCCAGGCGCTGAACCTGACCCAGAAAGCGCGTTGGGCCGCGGATCAAGACTTGCAGGCAAAGGATAGCCTCTATCTGTGGGAGTGGCAAACCGGGCGGATTTTGCAGGCCCAGAAGCGGCAGGAAGCCGCTATTGCCGCCTACGAACGCGCCATCGCCACCCTAGAGACGATTCGTGGTGACCTCCTCTCAGCCAATCGCGATCTCCAATATGACTTTCGGGACACAATTGATCCGCTCTATCGAGAGTTGGTCGCTCTACGGCTGGAGCAGGGCAGCACCCAATCTGCGCCAACCTCCCCCCAGCAGCAGACAAATGTTTCCCAAGCACTAGAAACGCTAGATTCACTAAAACTAGCGGAACTACAAAATTACTTTGGCGATAACTGTATTGTGGTTGCCCCCACCCAAGCAACAGTTGCCAATCTAGGAGCGGATCAAAATACTGCCGTATTTAATTCCGTGATTTTAACTGACCGCACTGCAATTATCGTTAGCCTACCACAAGGTAAACAGCAGATCCATTGGATTGAACTCGAGCAGAATACTATCAACAACACAATTAACGAATATCGACGTGAGCTAGAACGCGATTATAAAGTCTTTGATCCACGATATGCCGAAACCCTCTACGACTGGATCGTGGCTCCCTTTGCCGAGACGCTAGAGCAAGCGCAGATCAGCACCCTGGTGTTTATTCAGGATGGCATTCTCCGCAGTGTACCGATGGCAGCGCTTTATAACGCCAAGACACAACAATTCCTGGTCGAAACCTACGCCATTGCCACGACGCCAAGCTTGACCCTCACCGACGCCAAACCGCTAGAACGCAAAAATCTCAAAGCTCTGGCCCTTGGGCTAACCCAGCCTACAACCATAGACACCCGCTCCTTTTCGGGCCTGGACAACGTTGCCGGCGAAATTAGCGAGGTGGAACGCCAGCTTCCGGGCAGCAAGCCCCTCCTCGATCAGGAGTTCACTCGCGAGCGGATCAAGCAAGAGCTAGAACAAGAAGCCTATCCAGTCGTGCATATCGCCACCCACGGCGAGTTTGGCACCGAACCCGAAGATACCTTCCTGGTGACCGGCAATGCCCAAAAGTTAACCATTACTGAATTGGATCAACTGCTGCGGGCAGCCAAATACCGCGACCGGATCGAACTGCTCGCCTTAACAGCATGCCAAACCGCCACCGGCGATGACCGAGCCGCCTTGGGGCTAGCGGGCGTTGCAATTCAGGCCGGTGCTAAAAGCGCCCTAGCCTCTCTCTGGTTTGCCGACGATGCCACCACCGCCAAAATTGCTGCCCAATTCTATGGCTACCTCAAAAACAGCACCGACAGCCGCGCCACTGCTCTGCAAAAAGCCCAAATTGAAGTGATTCGCACCGGCGGAACAACCGCCCACCCAGCCTATTGGGCACCCTTCATCTTGATTGGCAATTGGCTGTAGGGCAACCCAAACCCCTCCTGCGAGAGAGGTCAAGCTCTATTGACGGGCAGATAATGACAGCTAGGTGCGAGGGGTAGAATTCGACCACACAGTTCCTCATAGTTTAGTCATAGCGAACTCTCCCTCTGATCGCGTATCGTCAGGGGGATATCAACTTTTGAATAGGGCCGTAGATAGAGCTGTAGATAAAGCTACACATAGAACCATGCTAATACGCAACGCTTGGATCCGTTTTATTGCCGTCTTTGGGCAGATTTGGCGCTTCTTGAGCCAGCAATTTAGTCGCCTCTGGCAATTGTTCAGCACTCTGCTGGGATTCGACCGCGAAGGTTACTTCCTCAATGCAGAGCCTACCAACCAAATGCCCAGTCAACCCAATCCAACAATTGCGACCCCAACCCCAGAAACCAAACCCAGCCCCACGCCAACTTCAGAACGTCCGAGTCGGTCGCGACCTAATCGAAATACAAACAGCAAAGAGATGGATTACTATCGCGACTTGGCACGGCAAATTAGGCCGAAAGCATAGGAGCCAGAAAAAGGCAGGAGAAGGCAGATACTTGTGCATCTCTGCGGTCTGCTTTTCTCAGCGCCGTTCCTCACCGCTGTACTACTTTGCGGATCGCCTCCAACAGTTCGGTTGGATCAACCGGTTTAGAGACATGCGCTTGGAAGCCAGCCGCAGTGATTTGGGCTTGTTCTTCCTCACGCACATAGGCAGTCAGGGCAATCGCCGGAATTTGACCAATTGGTCCTGGCAGGGCACGCACTTGGCGAATCAACCAGTAACCATCGGCGTTAGGCATGCCAATATCGCTAATCAATAAATCAATGGGTACATCCACCGAGCTGTTACGCAACTGCTCCAGAGCGTCTTTAGCTGAATAGGCAACGCTCACCTCAGCACCGTAACTTTGCAGCATAAACTGCGTTAACTCAATCGTATCTTCTTCATCATCGACTGTGAGAATGGTCAATCCCTTCAGGAGTTGATCATCGTTTAATGTCGCTCCACTTCCAATAGCTGGCACCGGCACCGGATCAATCAGCGGCAGACAAATTGTAAACGTGGCTCCCTTATTCAATCCCTCGCTGCTGACCTGAATGATCCCGTCATGCATCTCCACCAAATGTTGCGCAATCGCTAACCCCAATCCCAATCCACCGTGCGCCCTAGTTCTAGACCCATCCGCCTGCCGGAACCGATCAAACACATGGGGCAGGAATTCGGGGCTGATGCCCTTGCCGGTGTCGCTGATGGTGATTTGAGCGTAAGATGAGCGAGGGGATGAGGGAGATGAAGGGGATGGGGAAGCATTCTGACTCCTGTCTTCTGTCTTCTGTCTTCTGTCTTCTGCCCCAACTCGTTCCAACTTAATAGTAATTTTTCCGTTCTCGGTGGTGAACTTAACGGCATTCGATAATACGTTCCAGATAACTTGTTCTAGCCGTTCTGGATCGCCCAGGACTTGGCCGGTGGTGGAGTCGAATTCGGTGATGATTTGAATGAATTTGGCGTTAGCGCTGGGCTGGATGTCGTCAATGGCGGATTGCAGAACTGGAATTAAATCAACGGGCTGGCGATTCAGAGAGAGCTGATTTTGGGTGATGCGCGAGATATCGAGAATATCGTTGATCAGTTTGGTTTGCAAACGGGCATTTCGTTCGATGACATCGAGAGCTTTGCGAATCGTTTCAGGGCTAGGCTGCTGTGTTTTGAGGATGTTGGCCCAGCCCAGTATAGCGTTGAGAGGTGTCCGCAGTTCGTGAGAGACAATTGCTAAAAATTCATCCTTGAGTTGGTTGGCTCGTCGCGCTTCCAGATAAAGCTGCTGATTTTCCAACTCGATTTGCTTGCGGGCAGAAATATCTTCAATCAGGCCGTCAATTACCTGGATGCCATCAACTTCGGTGACGGTTTTGCTGAGGCGGACCCAGATCAAATTGCCATTTGCCTGCCGGATCTGGAATTCGCGATCGCGCATACTGCCATTTTGCTGGAGTTGAGACAACAAAAGTCGATAGTCTGGTGGAGCAAAATAGGTCGCTAAGCTCTGATTGGCTGGCACTTGTGTCAATGCGCTCAGACCCAGCAGGCGCAAAAAAGCAGGATTTGCATCGATCAGCGCTCCTTCGGAGGTGAGGCGATACACCCCAACTTCTAACCGATTGGTGAGGGTTTGCAGCCGTGCTTCGACTCCGGCCAGTTGACGCCGTATAGAAGCCCGCTCCAGCGCCAAACGAATCGCCGCCGGTAGGCGCACATAGTGACTAGGCGATTTAATGATGTAGTCATCCAGTCCCGATTTCATTGCTTCAACGGCAATTTCTTGAGAGCCGCTGTTGGTAAACATAATCACCGGACGTTCGGGATAGCGTGCCTTGAGGGCCCGCAAAACCGTCAACCCATTACTCCAGCGCAGCAAATAGTCGGTAATCGTCAGGTCAAACCGGCCTGCGGTAATCGCCTGCTCTAGAATCTCCGGCTGCCCCACTTCAGTAATTGTCAGATCGGAAAACGCCCGCTCCAGTTCGCGCACGATGAGCGTCCGGTCTTGGGGATTGTCGTCGATTAGCAGCAGGTGGAGCATGGGAGAAGGAATGAGGGGAAGAAGACAGAAGTTAGGAGTTAAGAATCAGGAGTTAGGAGTCAAAAGGGCGATGAAGACTGTGAAATTTGGCTTTAAAGTTTGGGAACTAGAGTTTGGAATATTGTCTAGAATCCTATTTGAAACATTATCGTATTATTGAAAAATTAATAGGATAATTAAAGACCATAACCACAATTCTATATTTTGATATTGTACAGGCATTATGCAGGCACTATATGTATAAGGAAGCTGAATGGGAGTTGTACAGACGATAGGCTTGGTGGAGCAGTTGCGCTGACGCAAATTGCCCCTCTAGGAACGAGGGCTGATCAATCAGACTTTTTGGATCAGCTGTTCTCCCATTTCAAACCTTTTCTAAAAATTCAGGATCACAACTTAAATTACATCCCCCCCCAGATAGATTCAGAGTAATGCTCTGTCAGAGTGCAGGATCACATTTTAAGTAGATCAACCCGGTTAAACGGTAGATGCAGTGCGGGCATCTTGACCGCTTGCCGTTGACGCGCAGGTGAGGGATGAAGCCGAGACAATCGGATTGCCACAAAATTCTGTACAGGCTCTCAATTTGAGCGGAGGTGCGGTTTTTCGTTCAGGACGATCCAGTGCAGGTTAAGCGTATGGACAATTTGGACTAAGTCATCAAACGCGAAGGGTTTCACCATGTAGGCATTGGCCCCCAGATCATAGACATGGTTGATGTCGGCATATTCTCTAGAGGCGGTCAGCACAACAACGGGCAGACGTTTGAGAGCCGGCTGTTGGCGTAACCACAGCAGCACTTCCGCCCCCGATCGGCGCGGCAGTTTGAGGTCGAGCAGAACCAGGATGGGCAGCGGATGTAGCATCCGGTCTTGATAGGCTCCTTCTCCGGCCAGGTAAGCCACAGCGCTATCCCCATCGTTGACAACTTGCACACCAATCTTGATCTCGGCGCGACGGATCGCCCGCTGAATTAGCAGCACATCCTTGGGGTTATCCTCCACCAGCAAAATGATTTCCTGTTCGTCACTCATACCCTTACTCCCTGTCCCTTACTCCCTGTCCCTTGCTCATGTCACTGATGCTCCCTACTGGTGCTCCCTATATACTTCTGCTGAAGTTATGTCTCTTCTACACTGGGCAACTGAATCCAGAAGCGGCTGCCTTCACCGAGCTGCGACTCGACACCGACTTGGCCGCCCATCCGTTCCACGCCCTTGCGCACAATCGCTAGACCAATGCCCGTACCAGGGTAACTTTCACTACCATGTAACCGCTCAAATACATTAAATATACGGCTCTGCGCCTCAGAATTAATCCCAATACCGTTATCTTCTATCCACAGCTTAACGGAACCAGCCAATATTTCCGCCTTAATTGTAATCTGCGGCACTACATCTAAAGGCACAAACTTCAGCGCATTGGTTAATAGATTGGTCAGCACTTGCATCAAAATCGTTCGGTTAGCCAGCACCTCGCCCAAGGGTTCCAGCAGGTTGACAACCGCCTGCCGCTGCTGGATTTGTGGCTCTAGCTGCTCGGCTACCTCCATCACCAATGCCGTCAGGTTCAGCGGCTGGACCGGCACATCCACACGGCTGAGCTGGCTATAGGTGAGCAAATCTTGAATTAAGCGATCGGCATAGCGGCTGCTTTCCAGAATCCGCTGCAAATGACCCAAACTGCGGTTGTCTAGCTGTTGGCTGGTTTCTTCGAGCAGCAGGGAACTAAAGCCCTGAATCGCCCGCAGAGGTTCCCGCAGGTCATGGGAAACGGAATAGGCAAATTCTTCTAAGGCTTGGTTGGCAGCAGCGAGCTGGGCGGTACGTTCCTGAACGCGCTGTTCTAAGGACAGATTGAGGCGCTGCACTTCTAGTTCGGCCTGTTTGCGGCTACTGATGTCTTCGATCAGGCCATCCAGGACAGTTTCGCTATCAAAGCGATTCAGCGTTGTGCTGATTAAGGTCCAGACAAACGAGCCATCGCTGCGGCGCAATCGCACCTCCCAATCATCGCGCTGGGGCGGCGGCAGTTGGCTGAGCTGGGCATAGCGTGCTTGCAGATCAAGGCTATTTTCCGCTTGGGCTTGGCTGAGGGAATCGTAGCCCAATAGCTCTAAAAACGACGGGTTACACTCCAGCAGTTGCCCCTGGGCATTAGCCCGAAACACCCCCACCCGCAGTTGATTCAACAAGCTCTGCAAGCGAATTTCCAACTTGGCCGCCTGCCGCTCACGAGCCGACCGTTCTAGCGCCACCTGCACCGCTGCCGAGAGCCGCACCCGCCGACTTGGCTCCTTCAGCACATAGTCATCGAGTCCGGTTTTCATTGCCTCTACCGCAATTTCTTCGCTGCCTGTGTTGGTGAACATAATCACCGGACAGTAGGGATAGCGAGCCTTCACTATCCGCAGCACCTCCAGCCCATTGTTCCAGCGGATCTGATAGTCAGTAATTACTAAATTAAACGCATTGGCCGCCATTGCCCGGTCAAAACTCTCCTGATCTCGAATCTCTTGCGCTTCTAATCGAGGAAACTGCTGCTGCAACTCGCGGATAATCAACACCCGATCGGAGGGGTTATCATCCACAATTAATATGCGTATAACCTGATCTTGCTTTAATGTTTCAGTCATCACCTACACCATTCGACGAGAGAACGGCCTCAGGCAATGCAATCCAGAAGCGACTGCCCTCACCAAGCTGCGACTCCACTCCTGCCTGACCGCCCATGCGCTCTAGCCCTTTACGCACAATCGCCAAACCGATGCCCGTACCGGGGTAGGATTCAACGCCATGCAGCCGTTCAAACACGCGAAAGATCCGCTCTTGATGTTCTGGTGCAATGCCGGTACCGTTGTCTTTCACCCATAAGCGTATCAGGGTAGGGGATGGGGGAGATGGAGGAGGTGAGGAAGATGAGGGAGGTGGGGAAGCAGTCTGGCTCCTGACCCCTGACTCCTGGCTCCTGCCCCCTGACCGCTGATTGCTCTCATTTTGCCTCCTGGCTCCTGTTTCCTGTCTCTCCTGATTGGCTAAGGCTTCTGCCCAGATTTCTATCTTTGGAGTTACGTCGGCAGGCACAAATTTGAGGGCGTTGCTAAGCAGGTTGGTCAGGACTTGGATGAGGGTGGTGCGGTGAGCTTGGACGGGGGGGAGCGGGGAATGGATGTGGATTTGGGCGTGGTGGGCTTGAATCGATTGCGAAAGCTGTTGCAAAACTTCGCTGAGGGCTGCATCCAGGTCTACGGGATAGAGGTTGATTTCGACGCGACTGAGGCGGCTGTAGGCTAGTAGGTCGGAAATCAGGGTGTCCATTTGTTGGGCACCTTCCATGATGTAGTCGATGTAGCTCTGCCCCAGTTCATCGATTTGGTCGGCACAGTCTTCTTGCAGCGCTTGGGTAAAGCCTTGCAGGGTGCGCAGGGGTGCCCGCAAGTCATGGGAGACCGAGTAGGTAAAGGCTTCGAGGGCGTCGTTGGCCTCCTGAAGTTCGGCAGTGCGGTCAGCGACGCGCTGCTCTAGGGTGGTGTTGAGTTCTCGCAGGGCGGCTTCAGCCTGTTTGCGATCGGTAATGTCAAGGGCGGCAGTAATCACTAAGCGACGACCATCGGGCAAATTGCCAATTGGGGCAGAAAAGAACTCCCAAATCCGTTGCTCTCCGCAAGCGGTAATAATTGCAATTTCGCCTTCTTCGACCCGCTGGTCAACTTGGTAGAGGGTGTTAATTTTGGCGCGAATGCTGGCTTGGGCTGGGCGTTGCTCACGACGATAGGCCAGATTTATCCAGTCGTCTATAGTCGGCATATCCGCCTGAGTGTACCCTGAAAGCTCAGTCCACATGCGGTTGAGCTGTACCACTTCGCCACCCTCGGTATGCAAAATCAGAGGCAGCGGCGCTTCTAAAATCACCCGGTGCAGCCTTTGTTCACTCTCCCGCAGTTGGTTGCGTTCCGCTTCCAATTGCCGAAACAGTCCCTCACGTTGTTTGGCCTCTCGTTGCCGTCGCCAGGCATCTCGACGCAGCAGATAATAAATTACTCCAATCAGCAACACACCTAGGCCATTTACGACCGCAAAGGTCGCCAGCACCAAATTCAACATTCTGGCTGATTCCTGATGGCGCTGCTGTAAGCGCTGGTTTTCCTCAGCCTGCATCACCGCCACCTGCTGCCGCACCTGATCCATCAGCTCCCTGCCGCGCTCGGTTTGGTTCGTGAACTGAATCGCCGCTTCTAAGCCTTGATTCCGCCGAATCTCGATTTGGGTTTGCAGATAGTCCAGCTTGGTTTCCACGTCCTGCTCTAGAGCTTGCAGCCGCTGCTGCTGGAGTGGATCATCGCTAGTGAGCTGACGCAATCCCTCCAGCTGCTGATTTATACGAGTCACCGCATCTCGATACGGTTCGAGGTAATTCTCTTTGCCGGTTATTACATAACCCCGCCCACCAGTTTCGGCATCCTTGAGGGTAGACAGGGTTTGTTCCAATTGGCTCAACACCTGATAGGTCTCGTTGACTTGCTGCTCATTGTCAAACAGGGTTTGCGTGTTGCGATACGAGACCGCCGCATTCACCAATAGCAGCGCCAAAGCCGAGCCTAAGCCCAGAGTCACCGAGCGGGGAAGTAATAGAACCATGCCCTGAAACCTCACCTGAGAGGGGCATTTCTAGGGTACTGTGTTTCGTCAGGTTTGCCTCTTGCCCCTGCCTCTTAAATCTCCCATAAGTCGGGAACTTTGAACCCTCTTGCTTATTCTCACCTTCCACCAGCATCGCCTGCGGTTTATAAAACGACTGGCTCGTTTAATGAACAAAGATCAAAAGTCCCCCAGGTGGGAGACTTAGGAGACAGGGGATTTGGGGGAGTCAATCCCTCACGTCGTTCCTTCAGCCAACTCCAACCCTCCCCACAGGCTAGCGCCATACAGGCCAATAAAACGATTGAACAGCCACATTTCGTGGTTAATGGTTTTATCGAGTTTATCGAGCTGTTTGTCGAGATATTTGTCGAGTTGGACGCGATCGAGCTGGGACAGGTGCTGCACCTTGCGCGTCAGGGCTTCCAGATAGGGCAAATCCTCGATCAGGGTTAACAGGGAAGCAAAGTGGAGGATGGGTTTGAGAGCGGGTTTATACCAGTTGAGGTTGCTGTAGATGTCTACACAAAATTGGTGTTCCGTATCACTTAGAGGAATGGCATTGAACAATACAATGATCACCTTATCCCCATAGACCGGAATTCCCAATTCCACCGTATAGGGCGTGTGCAGCGTCAGCTTGACTTCGGCTATCGTTTCGCGCCAGATCCGCAGAATGTTTAGCGGCGAATCCAGCATGGTTTGAAACGTCACGATACCACCCTGCTCGGTTTTTTCCAGCGAGCTAACTTTAACCACCTTCAGGTTATTCAAACTAAAGCTATGGATGGTTTCCAGGTGCTTCAAATTCAGCAGATGATAGATTTGCGCCAGATAGGGATAGGGCAGAAGATAGGATTGGCTGATCAGGTGGTAGGGTTGCAGTTCGTCCATGCGGGCTTGGGCCGCGGCCAGATGATTTTGAGCCGGATAAAAACTGAAAGGCAATTTGGGTGGGGCCACCTTTTGCGGCTGGGGCTGAGGTTGGGGTTTGAGCGAAACCCAACTTAGAAACAGGACAAAAATAGCCAGTAACACCAAGCCTTCGGTAAGGGAGAGATAGCCATCCTTAAAGGCAGCAATGCCACGATCGCTGAAACTAAATATCCAGGCTAGAATACCAATTAGCCAAATTCCACGCTTTAGCTGGATTGTGAACTGATCGGCTTCTAATAAACCTTCGGATACTGACTCAGACATTGGCTCAGACATTGGCCCAGATATTGGCTCAAATACTGGCTCAGACAATGGCCCAAGCAATGGCTCAGACAATGACTTAGACAATGACTTAGACAATGACTCAGACGGGTGGTTAGATGCAACGCTCATATTGCTGTTGCTGTTACAATTATCAGACATAGTTTCAGAACCTTCAGGTGATTTTCAACGGTATGCCTGGGTCGCCATTTGCTCGGCATCTAGTCGGCATTTACTTGCATTGGTAATTGACGGCATCTCTCCAACAGCTAGGGGCGATTCAAAACAGCTACCAATCAACGTTTAGCAGCACTCGCTAAGGGCACCATTGCAGGTCTCGCTCTCGCTTGGTCAGAGGGAATTAATTCCCAACCTGCTTTTAAGAGCATTTGACAGGTGGCCCATCCTTTGGAACCTCTGGGAATGTCATAGTCTGGTACACTCAATCCCGGAAAAGCGGTGTAGGGCTTCCACGGCTCATGGGGCTGCAAACGCATATGCAAAATCTTTTCGCCATTGGTTGCAAAGCCTTCCAACCAGCATATTTGTCCAAACATAGTAAGTCCTCAATTCAGCAAGAGTCTGACTAATCTTTGGCTACACTTAGCCTGAATCGATTTATAAACTCTTATTTATAGTGCTATCCTAAAAAAAATCAAATCTGTTCTACCTGAAGGAGAAGATTAGGCTAGGATGTTCAACTCTAAAGATGGAGATGCTAGGAGAACAAAGATAACAAACGAAAACGAATGATTATTGCCATTTCTTGCGGAAACACGCAAGTCTCCCGACAGGCTAGTGTCAAGTTACTCGCTGTAGCAACCGACGCAGCAAGGCCGTCTGGATATCCAGCGTTTTGTAGCCGACTTGGTTAAACAAAATCGTTACTTTGTCCCCTTCATAGCGCAGCACTGTTCCTAAACCCCATTCCTTGTGGCTCACCTGAGAATTCAAGGCGTAGGGTTGATGGCTGGTTGCTTCAACGCTCACGCCGGCTTTGCAGTTGTCACAATTGTTGCAGGGGCTGTTGTACTGTTCACTAAAATAGTTAAGTAGATATTCCCGTCGGCATCCTTTGACATCAGCATAGCTCCGCATCATTTCCAAACGGGATTGTTCAAATTTTTGTCGTTGCTTTTGAGATTGGTTAATTGCTTGGACTATTTCTTTACTACTTTCTTCTAAGTTGTCAAATTCCTTATACAAACTGATTTCTCCAGAAGGTGACACCTTTAGTACGCCAATTTCTGTTAGACTATTCAACAGCTTGCTCAGCTTGAGCTTAGACAATTCAATCTTTTCCTGAAGCTGCTTCACAGAAATGGATTGAGGGGAGGTTGTGATGGCCGTTAGTATCAAGAAAATAAGTTCTGGTTGAACCTGACCCCGACTTGAAAAAAACCGCTTTAGACTCAAATCGGCTGGGTTGTAAAACAGAACAGCTTTAGCATGCTCACCATCCCGTCCGGCACGACCAATTTCTTGATAATAGGAGTCAATAGAATCGCTAATATCAGCATGAAAGACAAAGCGAATATTAGGTTTATCAACTCCCCATACAGGCCGTAGTCGCCACTAGCACTTCAATTTGATCCTGCATAAAGGCCATTTCAAGATCACGACGCTCAGCCGCCTTCATCCCTGCATGATAAAATCCAGCCCGCACCCCGGCCTGCTCTAGCGCCTCCGCCAGTTCCTCTGTGCGCTTTCGCGTAGCTGCATAGACCAAACCCGGTTTCTCAGCTTTTAGCACCTGCTGAATCAAATAAGCTTGCTTGTCCTCATCCTGCTCGAACCGTTCGACGCCAAGTTCGATACTGGGGCGATCAAACCCCTGCACGATGATTGCTGGTTTTTTCATGCCCAGCTGTTCAACGATTTCGGCCTGCACCAAAGGAGCTGCCGTTGCCGTCAGAGCCAAAATGCGCGGATGTCCCAACGACTCGATCACCTGCCCCAGCTGCAGATAGTCAGGCCGAAAGTCATGGCCCCAAGCGCTGACACAATGCGCTTCATCGATCACAAATAGCGTCGGTTCAGCCGTCTGCAACCGCTCAAACGTTTCGGGGTTACTGAACTGTTCCGGCGCTAAAAACAAAAACTCTAGATCACCTTCCTCCAATTGCTCAAAGGCTTCTTGGCGATCTGAGGCAGAAATGGCTGAATTGACCACAGCAGCATCACCGATCGGCTGAGTAGCAATCGACTGTGCTTGGTCCCGTTGCAGTGCCACCAGTGGCGAAACCACCACCGTACAGCCCGGAATCAAAAAAGCGGCGATCTGGTAAATCGCTGACTTACCAGAGCCAGTAGGCATAATCGCCAGCGTATCTCGCCCCGATAAAACTGCCTCGATTGCCTGTTTCTGACCAGGCCGCCACTCTGAATAGCCGAATCGTTCGCGCGCGACCTGATCGAGGTTTAACTGTTTTTTTGCCATCGCCGAGTTAGTCACTGTGATTCAATCGCCTGAGCCGGATGGGTGCTCCAGTTTTGCACCTCATTGTTCTTGAATACGGCTTCGGCTTGCTGCACTTCGGCGTCGCTGCCCTCCACAATCACCAGATTTTGGCCGGTGCTGAGGGCTTCTGCATACATTCTGGCTTCGGTTTCCGGAATGCCCAACTTCATGAATGCATTCGCCATATTGTTGAACTCGGCCAAACTCAAGCCCGTACCGGCAAAACCCGCCAGCAAAGCTGTACCCACCGAACCAACGGCAATAATTGCCCCCAATCCGGGAATCGCCAAACTGCTCAGCCCCACCAACAGCGAACCCCAAGTAGCACTCCGAACCGCATCGGTAACAATGCCAGTTGCCGACCTAACCTTCTGATCGCCCACTTCGTCGCTCACCTCAGCCCCTTCTACATTCTGAGAGTCGTCCGCATCTCTGGCAATTACCGAAATGCGCTCCATCGCAAAATTGTTCGCTTTTAATTGCTGTAACGCCTCTGCCAGCGATTCTTGATCGGGAAAAACACCAATTCCTCGCATCTGAGCTGTCTGATTCACCATATTCTTTTATCCTATTTCCACTTGTCGTTCAAAGACTCTTTCGTACAAATACACCGTACCTATCAACAGCGCTTCGCTAGTTTCTCCAATTTCTACCTTCGACTAGCTTTATGCAGATGGTTCAAATAAACCTTAATCACATGTAAACATTTATTGCAGCAACCTTGGTCGGTCTAAAGCAGGAAATCTAGCTACTTTGCCCTGAGGATAGCTACTGCTAGAGACATAGTTTCGGTAAAAGAGTAGAGTGAAGCAGAACACCGACTGAGCAAATTTGACATTAGGGAGACAGGAGTCAGAAGTCAGAAGTCAGACTGCTTCCCCACCCCCCATCTCCCCTGTCCTCAACAAAACCCACACTCCCGCAAATAGCAGTCAATTGCTCGCTCCAACGACGGCAACAAAATTCCCCGCTCACTGCTGAGCACACTATAGCTGGGCCGAGGAGCAGCCAGACCCAAACTTTGCAGCGGACGCGCTTCAATCCCGTGGGTATCTAATCCAGCCATTTTGGCTGTAAAACGGGCCAACTCAGCCCAAGCCATTGCTCCTGCGTTGGCCAGATGCCAAATGCCGCATTCACCATCGATCAGCAGATCGAGCGTAGCGTGAACCAGATCAGGTACATAAGTCGGTGAAACGACTGCATCCTCAGCCGCTACGAACGATTGACCAGAGGCGAGAGTCCGCAGTGCAATCGTCAGAAAGTTGTATTCATCCCAGGGGCCAAAGAAAGCGCTCGTGCGGATCACCAGCGAGCAGGGATGAAGCGACAGCACCCACTGCTCAGCCACCGCTTTGGTGTAGCCATAAACATTCAGTGGCGATACTATATCGCTTTCTAAATAGGGTTGAGTTTGGTTGCCATCAAATACCAAATCCGACGAGAAAGTCACTAGCGCAATCTGGCGCTCGACACAGGCTTCTGCCAAAATCGCGACCCCTTCTGCGTTAATTTGCCGACAGAGCAGGGGTTGCTGTTCGGCCTCATCTACCCGTACATATCCTGCCGTATTGATCACCGCCCAGGGGTGCCACCATTCCAACGCTCGCCGCACCGACAGCGGATTGGTAATATCTAACTCTTGCCGCGTCAGCAATCGATAGGGAATCCCCCGCCCTTGACAAACCCGCGCAAACGCCTGCCCCAATGTTCCCGTCGCTCCCGTAATCAATACCGGTTTAACGCTAGTAACCGCACTTTTCCCTAATGGATTGCCGCCTATTTCCCTCGTTCGGCGAGGCTCACAAGTTGCGTCCACTCCTTTCCCGTCTACCGGCGGATAGAGCAATCGTTCATCCCGTCGCCACCAGCCCGGTACATCCAGCAGCGGATGGTCGTAAGGCTTGCCTTGAGCCAAGTAGCGCATCATGGCAGCGAGGGCCGTCGAGCGGGGTTGGGGAGCACGCAGATCGAACACACCAGGTTCGTAATAATGCTCCACGCGAGTCAGTAAACTGTTCCAATCGTAGGCACCCAGCAGTGACCAGACCGTCACAGCCCGGATGTCTACATTGGCAGCGCGCAGCCGTTGAGCGGCATCCCAGACTTCCTTCAACCAGCGCAACTGCTCCTCGCGTGTACAGCCTAAATGCACTTCAGTGACGGCCAAGGGCAACTGATAACGCTCCCAGGCTTCCTGCAACAAAGCTTGAGGACCAGCAATGCCGTCCTGCCGCACCCGTACCGCTTCAACATCAGCGTATTGATGGCGTCCATTACCACCATGAGTATGGTCTGGGTAATGCTCTAAGTGTTCGTCGAGAAATCGATCGCTCGTCAGATAGTGGTTAATGCCGAGAATATCGGGCGGACAGGCAGAATCGAGAAACCACTCCAACTCGGATTGCTGAATGCCCAGAGACTGGAGATAGGACCAGAGCGGATGGGCAGAATCTAACCGTCCACACAGCAAATCAAACGTCAGCCAGCGCCGCTGATTTTCGAATTCGGCCTGATAGGCCAATAGCGGTGTACTAAAGGTTTTGCCCAAATCCTCGGTTTGCACGAGTTTCGCCTCTGGATTCACCCGCCGGATCGCCTGCATCGCCAACACCACCCCACGACATTGCTGCAACAAAGTCCGAATAAACGCAACATCATCTCGGCAATGAGGGTACCAGTAGCCATAGAGGCTACTAAAGCGAGCCGTGGTCAAGGGTTCATTGACCGGCGTGTAGTGGCTGATCCAGGGATAGCGTTGACTCACCACCTGGGCAAATTCCGCCAATTGATCGGGAAAGGCCGGATCTAGCAAATTGGTATGGCGAGGGCCGCTGCCGTGGTGTACCAGCCCTACAATCGGACGAATGTTTAATTGACGCAACCGTTCCAACCGCTGATCCGCCCAGGACCAATCGGCCTGCTCTAATCCATGCGGCGCAATCCGCTCCCACAGAACTGGATAGCGAAGCGTGCGAATTCCCATCTCGGCAAAGCGGTCTAAATCGTCGAGGCGATGGGCGTGACCATTGCGGTCTAGTTGATCAAAATAGACATCTCCAACTCGGTTTACTGTGCATTCCACACCGGCCCACAGTTCCAAAGGTGCAGCTTCTGTATTCGTCGCCATAGCGTTTACTGCTGTATTTCGAATAGACACGCGCTCTTAAACCATCAGCATCGCTTTATTAGCCATTTGCTTATAAACTGTCAGTGCCTGAGCCACGCATTGATCCATGTTGTAATACTTGTAGGTTGCTAAACGTCCGGTGAAATATACACCTGGCGTTGCGTCAGCAAGGGTTTTGTATTGTTTGTAGATCTCGGCGTTCTCTGGGCGGGGTACCGGATAGTAGGGGTCGCCTTCGGCCTTGGGAAACTCGTAGACAATGCTGGTTTTAGCATGCTCCTGACCAGTCAAGTACTTAAATTCGGTGACACGAGTGTAGAGATGCTCGTTCGGGTAGTTGATTACCGGAGCAGGCTGGTAGACTGGCATGTTGTGAGTTTCATGCTTGAAATCCAGTGAGCGGTAAGGCAGTTTGCCATAGCGGTAATCAAAAAACTCATCGATCGGGCCGGTGTAGACCATTTCGCGGCAAGGAATCCCTTTGACAATTTCCCGATAGTCAGTATTGAGCATCACCTTGATATTGGGATGGGACAGCATGTGCTGGAACATCTGGGTAAAGCCGTACAGCGGCATTGCTTGATAGGTGTCAGTAAAATATCGGTCATCTCGATTGGTGCGGGTCGGAATTCGGGCAATCACTGACTTATCCAGCTCAGATGGATCGAGTCCCCACTGCTTGCGGGTATAGCCTCGGAAAAATTTCTCGTACAGCACCCGTCCTACTTTGCTAATCACCACATCTTCCGAGGTGCGAATCGACTCACGCGGTTCAGCCAAAGATTTGAGAAAATCTTCGACTTCAAACGAGTTGAGATTAAGGCCGTATAGGGTATTGATAGTATCTAAGTTGATCGGAATCGGAACGAGCTGTCCATCTACACTGGCCCGCACGCGATGCTCATAGGAACGCCATTCGGTAAATTGAGACAAATACTCAAATACCTCACGAGAATTCGTGTGAAAAATATGAGGGCCGTATTTGTGTACCAGGATGCCCGCCTGATCATAGTGATCGTAAGCATTCCCTCCAATATGGTTACGCCGATCCACGACCAGCACCTTCTTACCCAATTGGGAAGCTAGCCGCTCAGCAATCACGCTCCCAGAAAATCCGGCTCCTACAATCAAATAGTCAAACAGATATTCTCGCGTTACTACTCCTGGGGCACCCAACCCAACCGATTGAGCTATTTCGCCGTTGTTATTTTTACCATTAGCGCTATTTCTAGCAGCGCTATTACTAACACCATTCTTGATATTAACACCAACATCGCCATTACTGTAAGCACCAGCACTATTCGACCTGCTTCCATCTGTTAAACTAGCTCGTTTTGCATCGATTGTCTCCTCGATCAACTTCAACATCGAGGCCCAGGTGCGGTCCCAGGAAATTTGTTCTAGAAACGCATCAACCCGGCTGAGCCAACCCGACTGATGAACATCCATTTGCATAGCGATATCGGCAGCGACCACGAACTCAGGAACCGTATCAGCGATATACACCATGCCCTGCTGCCCATAGGGACGCACCACATCTTGAATAGAGGTCGATACAACCGGTTTCCCCGCAGCCAAATATTCTGGTGTTTTGGTAGGGCTAATGAAACGGGTAGACTCATTGCGGGCAAAGGGCAGCATGGCCAGATCCCAGCCTGCCAAGTAGGTCGGTAATGCCTGGTAGTCTTTAGCACCCAAATAGTGAATGTTGTCTTTCTGAGGTAAGCTGGCCGGATCAATTTTAACCACCGGGCCAATAATCACCAAATGCCAATCTGGTCGAGCTTCGGCCACGCCTGCCAGCAGTTCAATATCCATACGCTCGTCAATCACACCAAAGAAACCGAGCCGAGGATGGGGAATAGCAGCCTGATCGGGTGGCTCCTGAGTGCGAATGCGAGCTTGGGCAAAATGGGGCACATCTACACTGCTAGGAAACGCATAAACATTCGGGTGCTGATCGCGCTTGACTGCATACAGGCTCTGACCGCCAGTAAATACCAGATCGGCTCGTTGCAAAAGTTGAGTCTCACGATTTTTGAGGGCAGCAGGAGCGTTTTTAAAGGCTGACAGCTCATCCATACAGTCATACACTACTAGCAACGGCTGCAAATGTTCAGTAAACGACAACGCCATTGGAGTGTAGTACCAGCAAATATAGTGCTGAATGCTGTGCTCTGAAAATAGATTGTCTAGCAACAATCGTTGAGTAGTCTGCATTGCAGCTTCACTCAACCCTTCTGGCAAATGGGGCACCACGACCCACACATTGCCAACCGGATTGCTCACTTGCACATGGGCCAAAATCTGCGGCTGCACGATCGGTTCTTCGATAAAGAAAACTCGTCGAGCTTGAGCACAGCGCGTTAGCAAATGTTGAGGCCGTTGAAACACAAAGTTCCAGCGCAAGTGAGATAAGCAAACTAGATCGGGAAGGCCAGTGGCCGTTGGACGAGCTGCCGTCTGGGTAGACAACGAATCAGCCAATGAGTCAGTAAATTGGGGGCTAGATAGATATAAACTTCTAGAGGCAAGCGGATTAGCCGATGCGCTTCCATTCTGCAAATTAGGTTGAGCGTCTGGGTTATGAGAACGATTAGAGCCGTAATCGCCATTGCCATTTTTCGGATTAGTATTTTGCATATTAGGTTGAGTCATTGTTTGATCCCAATTACTTTACGTTGATCACCGGCGTTACTCATGTTGAGCCAGATTTGTCCCCATTTTTGAATCAAGAATTCAAAGCAAGGATCCGAAGCAGATTGACAGAGGTGAAAGTAACAGCCCGAAGCAACGGTCCAAAAGATCAGAATAAATATCCCAGGGGAATATCTAGAATAAGCTCAGGAAATTGTTTGTTCGATCAGTCGCCGTGAAGCTCTATCGCCACGGATGAAGATTTTCACCATCAATTCTTGGTGATATGCTCTTACTATATAAGAATGCGTTTATAATTATTATGCTTCTACCTAAGGAAACAAGAGCAGCAAATCAGGTCCTCTAACTAGAGAATAGAATTTAGCTAAATTAATCTGTTATTAGAAATACAGCTATCAGCTATTGATAGTTTGCGGTAGCCAGGTAGGACCCAGACAGCGGGGGCCATCCGGCGTCCAAATTAGCTTGTCTAAGCACATTTGTCGCTTTGTCTTCGATTGATTCCATGCATGGTAAACGATATATTCATCCTGATGATCGGGTGAAACCACGATTGAATTGTGCCCCGGTCCCAGTACCCGATCTGGGATTGAACGCAGCACTCGCGGACCGGATTCATTCCCAGCATCAGAGTAGTCACCCATCACCGTATCGGCTACTCCGTAATCAACTCCATAGCTCTCAGTTTCCCAGCGCCCACCGCTGTAAAAGCAGTAGTAACGACCGGCATGCTTCCGAACACAGGGGCCTTCCAGAGTATGCCAATCATAGATACCGCCGTACATGGAACGGCTTGCCAAAAAGCGCTGCCAGTCTGAGCGTGCTCGTAGCACAACCCTACTTTCTCCGGCAAGCTGGGTCATGTTGACCAATCGGTCTACCTTCAGGGCCGTACCGGATCTGGCACCGGCTGCGGTGTCTAAAAAGTCACAAGCATAAAACAGGTACCATTGTCCATCGCCATCCCGAAACGGATGGGGATCAATCGCAAAGGGGGGATCGGTTTGTAGCAGCGGTGAGCCGATGTCGTGATAGGGACCCAAGGGATGCTCACTGGTGGCTACCCGCAACTGATGCTGTTTGTCTTCCCAGCCCACCGAATAATACAGATAAAATATACCGTCGCAATAGGCAACTTCCGGTGCCCAAAAGCTATCTCCCAAAGCAGGATCGGGACGCACCAGTGCATAACCAGCAAACTGCCAGGTAACAAAATCTTCCGAATATAGCAACGGAAAGACAGAAGCAACCGTTATTTTACCGACTTTATCGACCGATGCAGCAACGGTTGTGTTCCTATTTTCCTCAACTCGTTGATCAACAGCTATATCTACCTGTCCTGCCGCTTCTGGCGCACCCGTACCGATGGCGTAATAGGTGCCACCATGTTCCCAGGCAAAAGGATCGGCAAAGTAGCCCGCGTAAACCGGATTGGTGTAGGTGCGTCGTTCCGCCATTAATACTTGAAATTAATATAAGTTTCAATCTGCTGAAAGGGCAACTGCTCCACAACCTGGCAGCGCAGTAGTTCTCTAGTCGGTTTCGGCAGGCGGCTGTAGTAATCGTGAGGTAGCGTCAGCTCTACTTTTGGCGTGTGCAGCCAGTGCATCGCATAGCCCATCACAATCATAGGCCGGGGCTGGTCGCTACGGTTGGGGGAGCCTCGATGCAAAGCCAGCGGTGAGCGAATCATCACATCCCCCGGCTGCAAGTAGAATGACTCGATCGGAATTTCTCCAGACTGAATTTTCGCAAGTCCAGCTTGCCGCGACAAAACATGAGTGCCTCGCGCCATCTGGAAGGGGCCATTCTCGGCTGTTACCTCCACGAGCGGAAAATTGACCGCCAAGGCATAGAGCGGCGTCACAATCTGGTCAGAAAACAGCGGACGAAAATCCCGGTGAATCTCCTGATACTGAGATCCCTGCACCGGTACATCCGCTCCTAGCTGCACCAAGTGATATTCTTGAGCAAAAACCCGATCCAGCACTGCCAAAATCACCGGATTAGCAAACACAGCCGCATCAGCAAACGGAGCTACCCAGGGCAGCGTCAGATAATAGCGAGCCTGTTCCCGCGGAGCCAGACCACCAGGCTGTTGTTGCCGCTGCTGAAACAACTGCTCAAAGGCAGTAGCCCACACTTGAATTAGCTTTTGATCCAACAGACCGCGCAGAATACAGATGCCATCTCGATTCAGGTCTGCGGCCAGTTGATCTAGATCATCGGTCGTGAAGTGAGCAGTAGGGATAGTTTGAACCATAGAATCATGAGTTTTTTGTGGCGATAGGTGATTAGTTCTCTGGGTACCCCTGATGCTCTGTCTGCTCCCCAAGGCCGTGTACTCCCCAAGGACCAAGACCCCCCGACGAACCTGACAAGTCATAGCCTCACAAAGTTATAAAGTTATATAGCTTTTTCCATTCTGGTAAGGTACGAGGAGTGGAGGGCTTTGCCCCCACGCAGGAGCCGTGCCCCTGCACCCCATTTTTTGTACTTCATTAGCCTGGAAAAGGCTGTAAGCCGACGAAGTAATCAGAAATACCGTTTTCTATTATTCCGCTCGGTCGAGAGCAGACAGTTTACTTTTCGCTAAATTGTAAAAAAAGTTTGTTCTTTGTTTTTCTTTCGTCAATATTTAGACATATATCAAAATATTGAGAGCTATTGTGTTAACAAACACGTTACAGATTTACAAATTGAATTCTTTTTCGCTTAGCTGCTGAAATTCACTCAAACCAACCCATCCGAGCTAATTCGACCCAAATCGGCACTTGAACTGAAAAACAACGACTAAAAATTGGGTTGAAACGTAAATATTCTCCAAAATCCGGGGATACCATAGAGAAAGGAAGATAAAGCGATTTGTAATAAACCACCTTATCTTCTAGCCTAAAGAGAATCCCCTTTCAAGAGACAGTAGGAATCTGATGAAAGCATTTGGCAAATGTCTTGAGGACACCCAACCTTGCGTCATCTCAAACTCAGACACTTTGAACCTGCCTGATATGGCTTACCCGCGCCCGCAACTGCAGCGATCTAACTGGCTGTGCCTTAACGGTCCGTGGAAGTTTAGCTTTGACGATGCTGGAGACTACCGTCAACCAAACGACATCACAACCTGGACGCATATTATCGAGGTTCCGTTTGCGCCCGAATCTATCCAAAGTGGGATTTATGATACCGGCTTTCATCCCAACTGCTGGTACGAACGAGAATTTGAGCTGCCATCTATCGATGTCCAAGATGTTCCAACTGCTGTAGCATCGATTGGCAAACGGGTGCTGCTGCATTTCGGCGCAGTAGACTATCGCGCTCGGGTTTGGGTCAATGACCAATTTGTGGCAGAGCACGAAGGCGGTCATACTCCTTTTAGTGCTGATATTACTGCCGTACTGAATCCCGATGGCAAGCAACGAGTTACGGTTTGGGCCGAGGATGATCCGTTTGATCTGGCCAAGCCTCGCGGCAAACAGGACTGGCAGTTGCATCCCCATAGCATCTGGTATCCCCGCACGAGCGGCATCTGGCAAACGGTATGGGTCGAGCAAGTGCCAGCAACCTACATCGACTCGATTCGCTGGACGCCCCATTTTGAACGGTGGGAAATTGGCTTTGAAGCTTTTGTGACTGGGCAGCAGCAAGAGAATGTGCAAATCAAAGTCAAGCTCACGGCGGGCAAACAGTTGCTGGTCAATGACACCTACGAAGTGCTGAACGGAGAAATCCATCGCCGCATTGCCCTCTCCGATCCGGGCATCGACGACTACCGCAACGAACTGCTCTGGAGTCCAGAAAAACCGACGCTGATCCAGGCTGAGGTCCAGCTCTGGCAAAACAACCAGCTGCTAGATCAGGTGCAGTCCTACACCGCCATGCGCACCGTCAGCATCCATCGCGATCGGTTTATGCTCAATGGACAACCTTACTATTTACGGCTCGTCCTCGACCAGGGCTATTGGCCAGAATCGCTAATGACACCTCCTTCCGGGGAAGCCTTGCAGCGGGATGTGGAGTTGGTGAAGCAAATGGGGTTCAACGGCGTCCGCAAACACCAAAAAGTAGAAGATCCTCGTTTCCTTTACTGGGCCGATGTGCTGGGGCTATTGGTATGGGAAGAAATGCCAAGCGCCTATCGGTTCACGCCCAAAGCCGTAGAACGAATGATGAAAGAGTGGGCTGAAGTGATCAAACGAGACGCTAGCCACCCCTGTATTGTGGTTTGGGTGCCATTTAACGAATCCTGGGGCGTTCCCGATCTGACCGCCACTCCTGCCCACCGCAACTATGTGCAAGCCCTTTACCACCTCACCAAAGCCCTCGATTCAACCCGCCCGGTAGTGGGCAACGACGGCTGGGAAAGTACAGCTACCGATATCCTTGCTATCCACGACTATGACAATAATCCGGTTCAGCTAATCAACCGCTATGGCCCAGAAGTGAAGTTGTCCGATTTGTTTGATCGCCAGCGTCCGGGTGGGCGAGTATTAACCCTAGATGGCTACCCCCATCAAGGCCAGCCGATTATGCTAACCGAATTTGGCGGCATCGCCTATGGTAAACCAGACGATCACAGCATTTGGGGCTATGTGCGTTCTGCAGAAGTATCTGAGCTGCAAACTCGCTACACCGCCCTTCTAACTGCCGTGAACCAAATCGAACTGTTTAGCGGTTTCTGCTACACCCAGTTAACCGACACATTCCAAGAAGCCAACGGTTTGCTCTATGCCGACCGCACCCCCAAATTCCCGCTTGAGGCAATTCGAGCCGCCACAATGGGCTGGAGCACATCACAACCCACCGTGTTAACAACCGTTCACCTGGAGGGGTCGTCAAACTCAATTCACACTCAGTTGCACTGTGGTAACCAGTGTCACTGAAGTTCAACATACCAGCCAAAACAAGGCTATACCTGAACTCGATTAAATTCAAGCGCCAGGTATAGCTACTTATAAAGCCCGTTGCGAAGCCAGATCAGCCAACTCAAAAACGCCCACGAGAACGGCCCGTTACCACCTCGCGTTCATGCTCGCGGATATCGGCAGGGGTAGGCGTCTTGAACCCAAAGTAGGCAGCAATGGCAGCAGTCAGGGCATGTAGCCAGACATTATGACCAAAGATGGGAATCAAGCCAAACATGGTGTTCAGTACCGGCAACAGTCCCATCACAGCTAAAATGCCATAGAAAATGGCCAAACCGCGTGAGTAGGTGCGAGCCTGGATATAGCTGCGGTAGGCAAATAACCCCCAGGCACCAACGGCCAGATGAACAATATTATGGAGGACATTAATCGGAAATAGGTTGAGCAGGTAGCCGTAACCTTCATTTAGAACCACTTCAGGTCCACCTGTGCCCGGCGTGGCAACCATGCCTGGAACAAATCCAAAGATGCCAATCAAAAGATAGATAATACCGCTAATTAAAGCGAAATAGCGTGCTCCCATAGTCATGCTCCGTTGTAATTGATCGTCAAAGCTAAAATTGCTAAAGCTAAAAGTTAGAACTAAAAACAGTAGGATTTATACCGGCGTGATTCCTGGCACCTACCTCCACCAATGCCAATTTCTGAAGATGTAGAGGGGCAATTCTTGGTAATTTTTACTTGAAGAATTTGTATAACGCTATTGAGAATCTAGATTAGCCTTTAGCTGCTTTTAGTCTGCGCTAAAACCGAGAAAAAATTAGTCTGCCCAAGGTGGGAATTTTTAGAACTGCTCCATCAATCAGACCAAACTAAATCAGATTCAGCCATGATTGAAATAGCCTAGAAGCCAAAATGGTACCTATTCAACCTTTTCAACCTTTCAGAAACCGAGCATGTATTTTCAAACCCTGCCTAAGCCCGATGGTCGTACCCTAACGCTCTATAGCCGTTCCCCCATTGCGAGTGGCATTATTGCGCCCAGCCCCAGTGACGAACCCGTTACTGCCAATCCCCACCTGCGCTGGCATCCGCTGCGAGGCGAATGGGTGGCCTATGCTAGCCATCGACAAGGGCGGACCTTCATGCCTCCGCCCGAATACAATCCCCTCGCACCCACCATTGACCCAAAATTCCCCACCGAACTACCCCAGGGAGAGTACGACATTGCCGTGTTCGACAACCGCTTTCCCTCGTTGACGCTGGCTGCCCATGATCCGCCCCCCAGCATTGTACCCACCTTACCCGCTCAGGGCATTTGCGAAGTGGTTGTGTTTACCCAAGATCCTCAATCCTACCTGAGTCTGCTGCCGTTAGATCATCTGGAACTGCTGTTAGAAGTTTGGGCTGACCGGACGCAGGTAATTAGCCGTCATGCTGAGATTCAATATGTCTTACCATTTGAAAACAAAGGTGTCGAGGTAGGAGTAACACTACACCATCCCCACGGTCAAATTTACGCCTATCCGTTTGTGCCGCCTGTACCGGCACGTATGCAGCAATGTCAACAAGAATATTACAAAAAACATCAACGAGGACTATTGCAGGATTTAATTCAGAAAGAGATTGAGGACAATCAGCGCATTCTCTACCAGGATGACGCTGCCATTGCCTTTGTGCCAAGCTGTGCCCGCTATCCCTACGAGGTTTGGCTAGCACCCATTGACCCAGTTGCCACCCTGAGTGATTTATCTCCTCAACAGCGGCAGGGCTTAGCCAAAGCACTGAAAACCGTGACGTTGAAGTATGACGGCCTCTGGAATCGCCCCTTTCCCTATCTGATGGCCTGGTTCCAAGCCCCAACCCAGGGTTCCCATCCAGAATGGCACCTACATGCGGAATTCTATCCACCCTATCGCACCCAAAACCGGCTCAAGTATCTGGCGGGTACCGAGCTGGCTGCGGGTATGTTTGCGAACGATGCGCTGCCTGAGGAAAAGGCAAAGGAACTTCAGGCGGTAATAGTGACGCTATAGCCAATAGAAAACTATTGCACTCAATCCCTCTAGGCCAGCACAGGCAAATCATTGCGATTTTAGATGAGTGAAACTGTAGCTTATGTTGATTCAGGAATCCGTTGACGAATACAGGTATAATGGTAGGCTGACTCCAAGTTGATTGGTAGATACAACCCTCCTTTGAGATAGAGGGGCAGGATGGGAAGCTGGCTGCCAACCCTGAGAGCTTCTTGCCAGATATCTAGATGCGGTGACTCGCTCGTTTCTGCAACTCGGTAGGCAATCGCATACAGATCAGCGTCCATTGGTTCAATCGGCATTCCCAATCGTTTCATCAACTCGTTGTGCAAATTTGCGGATAGCATTGTCACCACATCTACAATAATCAGTCCAATTCCCTGTTGCAGATAGGTTTGGCATTTGGAGGTAAAGGCATCTCGATGAGCCGGACGATCTTTATTCGCGGGACTGATTAACTCAATTGCACCCACCAAAGTTGGTCCTTCCTGAAAACTAAAGACCTGTACTTCAATAACATCTGTATTCAATTGGAAGGGCAGTGTTACTGTCGGCGATTCAGGTATCCACTGCGGATATTCTTCAAGCCAGCGAGATGAGGTACCAGAGTCCACCTCACTGTATGTGGCCACATCAATTTCAATCCCAAATTGAGCATTGGGTTCAGCAAAATACCCCTCTGGCAATCGCTGATTCAAATCATCTGCCAGATAAGTTGACCAGGCATTGTGGAAGCTGTGCCAATGTCGTCGGGTACTGAGAGGAGGGCGAAAGTGATCAAGAAGTGGCATAGCAGTTGAGCGAGAACCTTGCTTAACCCCGATCCGAATTACCGATTGCTGAGGATAGTGCTCATATTGCCTCAGCAGTAGTACCTAAAAAAATAACGCCCCCACATGAGAACGTTTTGAAAAGATATCAGTCCCGTTTCCAGGATTCATAAATACAGATAGAGTTGTGCTCACCCAACTGTTAATCAAGCAGATTTCAGTCCCGACTCCGGGATTCTTTGCATACAAATGCAGAATAGAACAAATCATCAACTCTTGCAACTATTTACAGTTCTCCCAACGCAGCAATTCTCATTTTGAAGCATTTGTACTAAAAGTAGAGCTTGCAATGGCTTTTAAGCCCTCCTACCTGAACGACAGAATGCAACTTACAGCCGTCTGAAGTGGCTATAATCAGGCATTTCAGTGAGAACCATTCTCACAGTGAGAATTGCTGCTCCCAACATCAGGGACTTGACTCATTTACAAAAGCATGCTTAGATCGCTTTGTAGTACTAAAGCACTTAAAAGTTTATCCCAACTTTTAATCTAGCAGTACTAATTAACTGCCTCCTCAAAAAAGAGGTGGTTGATTGAACCACCATATCGATATGGAGATCATTATGACCCAAAATCTACAGCAGAACAATCCCTCCCCTTATCTTGTGGCAATTGCTATGGCTTTGAAAACTCAGATGGGCATCAATGATGCTCCATATTTCAAAGGTATGAGTGATAGTGCTCTCGTGGGGTGGATCATGGAAACGATCCGACGAGGTCTCAGCCTCTGATTTCTTTTGTTCTAGGGGCGACCTTTAAATTGTCTGGGTTGCCCCGTAACTTGTACAGGCTTGCTGGAGTGTCTGCTGAATTTGCTCAGCCAACCAGTCGGGTTCAATAACTTTTGCACTGGCTCCGTATTGCAGCATTCGCTGACGAAACCAGAAGCAGGAATCTTCCTCGGTGACAACTTCAATATAGTGATCTGCTTCGTGCTGTACTATCTGTTCGTGCGAGCGCCGGGGTTCGTACTGCTTGAGAGCGCCGAACAAGCGGTAGCGGATTTTTAGGGTTGGGAAGTGGCTATAGGTCCAGGGAAGGGTTGACGCACCACCAATTCGCAGGATGCGGTCGATGCGGAACATAAAATTCTGTTCAGCATTAGGGCGGTCTTTTAAGTGATAGCTTCGAGCATCGGGCACCAGGGCAAACAGGTAGAGGACCCCATTGTGGAGCCTCAGTTCTGATTTATCTAAATCCCAACTGGTTTCATTCCCTTGACGACTGCGGTACCAGATTACAAACCGCCGTTTTTGTTTGAGCCGCTCCTGGAGCTGGCGAACGGTATCGTCAATATGCTCCTCGCTGTAGTCTACTGGCGGGTGAAAGTCAACCTTTAATGCAGAGGCTTGCGATACTTTTCGAATACTGCCAATTTGGTAAATCTGACTGGCTTGAGCCGAAAATCCCATATCTGCCAGTAAATGTGCCGCTAACGCTAACGCCTGCCGTTGCTCCTCCGACAGAATCACCGGGAAGCCTGACTCTTCAAGTTCATACGGGCGATTGGGAGCGCTGCGAATGGCAAACCCGCAATTTCGAAGCTTTTTAACGGTTCGCTCGATTTTACGAGACAAATCGCCGTCAAAGCCGCGATCGCCCAATGCAATTACCAACTGTTCTTTTTTCAACGGCTTCTCAGACAGCAGTTTGAGAAGTTCCAGAGCAAAATCTTAGGGATTTGAGTTAGCGCCATTTTTTGGTGTCATCTCTTTCTGAACAAGTATTAGACTTGGCGAAACAGATACTTCTAAGCCTAACGTGAAAGTTCAACTCCTTCCACTGTTCTCCAAACAAAATCCTGACCCTGACCAGTGCCCGTTAGGATGTGAGGGAAAATGCCGAGTGAAAGCAGCCGGATTTCAACAGGATACAACCGCACCATGCCCTTTATCATTGCATCAGGTCGAAACCTGCTCTGAAGTGCTGAATGGCAGTGCAGAGGTTATTTTCAACGAAGGGGCAACGGGCGATGGTAAATCTCTAGCTGCTCATATCGCTGGACTCCTGACTCCCAACTTTCGCTCAATCGGACTTTACCCGACCATTGAACTGGTATCCGACCAGGAAGAGCAGATCAGACGGTACAGTGAAGACTTTGGGTTAGGCCAGACGATTGTAATTGATAGTCTCTATGGTGCTGAACTGGCTCGACGAGTAGAAGCCGCAGAGCAGGGAAATAAGTTTAAGGAGCTGTGGCGATCGCTCAAACAAAGCTCCATTATTCTGACGAACCCGGACATTTTCCATCTCATTACCCATTTTCGCTACCGCAATCCTGCATACAATCAAGTTGATCTACCAAATACACTGGCGCGATCACCTGATCTACATATTGCTGACGAATTTCATATCTTTGGGGCACATCAAGAAGCTGCTATCCTCAACAGTTTATTGCTGATTCGCTATAGCCGTTTGCGTAAACGCCCTCTGAAAGCGTTGTTTACATCTGCAACACCCAAGCAAACGTTCATTGATAACCTGCGCCAGGCTGGATTTCAGGTGAGGCGGATCAAAGGGCAGTACGTTAGTGCTGAGCAGCCAGGATATCGACAGATCTGTCAGCTAGTTCAGCTAGAATTCGTGCAGCTCGATGGCGTAGATTCTCTGCAATGGCTCTTAGAGCAGACAGAGCTAATCCACCAACTGTTGACTGCCGAAGGAGCAGGGCGCGGACTGATTATTCTCAACTCAATCGCTCAGGTAAGTCGGGTCGTCCGAGCACTCCAGGCAGTTTTCTCCGAGAGCGAAATCAAGGTTCAAGAGATCAGTGGGCGAATTGACCGCCCGGAGCGGGAGAAAATTCGCAATGAGCTATCTAACGCCCCTCAATCGGTTCTGGTTGTTGCAACATCAGCCGTTGATGTCGGCGTTGATTTTCGGATTCACCTGCTGATTTTTGAAACGAGCGATGCGGCAACCTTTATTCAGCGGTTGGGACGATTAGGGCGGCACGCTGGGTTTTCTCGTTATCAAGCCTTTGTCTTAATTCCAAGTCGTACCCCCTGGATTATGGCACGCTTGCAAGAACAGCTTGCCGAGGGGCAAGAAATTAGCCGGATTCGTTCGGCCGAAACGGAACCAGACTTTCGAGAAATCATTGAGTCAGCCTTCGACCCGCCCAGGGAGTTTGAGCAGTACCGCGCCTACTGGGGAACTTTGCAAGCTCAGGGAATGCTGATCACCATGAGCAAGGGCAATGCTGAAGTGATGCAGCCTCTACAGGAAAAGATAGCAGCAGATTTACGACGAGTGTATGGCGATCAGCTCGACAAAAAACGGGGACATTGGTGTGCCTTGGGAAAGGAGCCAGTCGGTGAAGCTGTTCAGGAAGAATTGCTGCGTTTTCGGGGTGGATCAGATTTACAGGCAGCGATTTGGGATGATGCCCGGTTTTATACCTACGATCTGCTGCGGCTTCTGCCCTATGTAACCGTAGACGTGATCGATCGCGCTTCGTTTTTGGACGCTGCCCAACATTACCATCATGCTGCAACTGAATTTGATGAACGTTATATTACGGTCTATCTCAGAGTGCAGAAATGGTTAGACGAACGACAGCCGATTGAGCTACAAACCAATCTGGGTCCGGAGCAGATTCAGCAATGCACGTTGTCCCTGATCAGTAAGTTGACGATTACTGGACATCCTCAAACCGAGGTGCAGAATTGTTTGCGTAAACAAAAACTGCTGGCATTTCTAGTAGAAGTCAATCGTAGATCCCAGCAAAGCCACTGGAATGTTGCGAGAAGGTTACGGCTCAGTCCTCTATTTGGTCTTTACCGTTTGACCGATGCCGATGGTCAGGTCTATGCCTGTGCCTTCAATCAAGATGCCCTGCTGCTAGAGTCGCTGAAGTGGCGGCTCCAACCTTGTGAAAACTCAAGACCATACATTTTCTAGCTATGCAAACGCTCCTACAAACACTCTTAATCGAAACACTGCCCGAAGAGACTGATCCAATCCTGCGAACGTTTCTGGAAACCGTACTCCCTGCATTAGAGCAAGAGTTCTCTCTGATTACAGCGCTGGGTGGGTCTGAAGAAATCCACTACCAGAGCTTACTGCGGCAGGGCAACCGTTGGGCTAGAGAGACTGCCCGAAAGTGGGCCGATCGGCCCGACCAAAGTTTGTTGGTTCATGTTCTCAATGCGCTGTTGATCGCGTGGAATTTGAGTCAATACTTATCCCCATCTCTCCAGTTATCTGACACCGAGAAACGCCTGCTCTGCCTCGCCATGACACTGCATGATTATGACAAAGCAGAACGCGGACAGAAAGACTCTGATCAACCACCTAAAGCGTCTGAAATTCCGGCAATTCTGGCAACCTGCCAGCGATGGGGAGAACGACTCAATTTTGGCGCGTTCTGGTCAGATTGGCAGCCGTATCTTTTGGATATTGCATTTCTGGCTCAGAACACCCATCATGGCTCCGGCAATAATCCCGTGATGTCGAACTGGGAATCGGATCAGCATGAGTTTCAGACCGACGATCGCCGTCTGAATGACATCTTGCGTCACTTGCTGGCTTTTGGAGATATTGCAGTTCACATGGGCGACCCTGCCGACATAGTCACAAAAACTATGGGCGATCGGCTGCGGGATCATTTAGAACTGTTGGGAATCAACAAACAGCTCGTTTACCACCGGGTCCGCGACTGTCGGGGCTTACTGACGAATCAAATTCATAACGCGGTGGTGAATCTTGCTCGTCATTCAAACTGGAACCCAATTTTATATTTTGCTCAAGGTGCTGTTTATCTTGCACCTCAGTCTTCAGCTATGCCCAATCCGCAGCAAGTGCGAGAAGACGTTTGGAAGCAGATTATGCTGGGAGATCCAACCAAACATCAAAAAGGATTAGCACAGTTTTTTGCCAGGGGAGATATCGGTTTTGTTCGCGATGGTAAAGGCTTAAAAGTCGCCCCTCAAACTCTGGAGCTTTTCAGTCCGTCTGAGCTGATTCGTCAATTGCCAGATGTTGTGCGGTCTAAAGTTGCCAACGAGCGTGATCCGGCAACACGAAAGCGACTCGAGAAACTATCGCTCACTGAAGCAGATCGTGAGAAGCTGATGCAGGGCGCTGATCTGAGAGCGGATCGGATTGCGGAGTTTCTGATCCTGACGCAGCGAGAATTTTTTGAGGGCTGCGATGCTTACGCTCCACAGGTTTTGGAGCTGCTTGGCTTGGAACAAGAAATTTTACCCGAACAAACAGCGGTTCAATCGGGTGGTGTGAATTACGGCTGGTATCAGGTTGCCGCTCATTACATGGCTGATCACTCCACTTTGGATTTTGAGCAGATTTCTGAGTTTCTCTCCAATCTAGCCAATCAGATTGCAGACTGGGCAGAAGCAAATAACTTACTGAAATCGCAGAACAGCCTGACTCAAGCTGCATTTTTTGACTATCTCGCTCAATATTTGGAGATTTCTACGCTCTCCTGTCAAGGAGCTACATTTCAGCAGGAGCTTGAGGGTTATACAGAGGCGAAAGTTAGGAATCAACCGCTTTGTTCGCTCAGTTCGGGAGAAGCAATTGCAGAAGATCAGCTCGATTCAGTAGTACTCTTCAAGCCTCAGCAGTATAGCAACAAAAATGCATTGGGCGGCGGACGGATCAAGCGGGGAATCTCTAAAATCTGGTCGCTTGAGATGCTGATGCGTCAAGCGTACTGGGCTGTCCCGGCTGGTAAATTAGAGGATCAGAGACCTGTATTTCTGTACATCTTCCCAGCCTACGTTTATTCTCCTCAAATGGCGATCGCCGTTCGACGATTAGTACAGGAATTTAAACGGGTTAGCCTATGGGAAGTGCGAAAGCAGTGGATAGAAGCAGGACTGGAACAAAAGGGATTGCAGTATCTTCCTTGGCGTGATGCCGAAGAGGAAGCTGAAGCAGGGCAGTTTAGGGATGAGTATTCCACAAAAGATTTGCCGTTTATGGCCATGACTTACACCACAACACGCGGCAAAACCATCGCCGATGCCTGGGTCGAACCGGCATTTTTGACACTGGCTCTACCGTTGCTTCTGGGTGTGAAGGTTGTCGCGACATCCAGCCCTGATCCGCTCTATGTCAGCGACCAGGAATTTCGAGAAATGGCCAAACTGGATGGCCCAGCAGGTTTCTGGAGTTTACTGGGTTTAGGAGAATCCTTAAGACTTCAGGAGTTGGAACCGGCGTTGAATCGATTACTCACGGCTTACAGTTTGCATTTAGAGAACCGTAGTTCACCTCCAGATGCGCGGTGGCAGGCGCTGAGCGGTACAGTTAGAGATTTAGCAACTGATGTGTTGAATGTGTTTGTAATTGCCCAGGAAGGGTTACGACGCGATAAGCGTGATCCTTCAAGAGAAGAGGTTAGTCGAGTTTGGAGTTATGCCCATGTATGGTCGAAAGGAGAGGGTCGAATGCAAGAAAAGCTGAAAATTACTCAACAATTGGTTGAAGAGTACCGCAAGTTTTATCAGGTCAGTCCCACTGAATCCAGTCACGCCATTTTGCTACCGCTTTCGAAGGCGCTGGAAGTGATCTTGACAGTACCTGAACATATTGATTCGGAAGAATTGATTTTACAGGGAGCCGGACAACTGAAGGATGCGTTAGATCGGAGAGAAGCATACAACCGTCCCCTGCTGTTGAATAAGTCAGTTGATTACACCACTCGTCAGGAACAGGAGCTATCTGCAATTCATACGTTCATGACCACCTGTGTCAAAGAATTATTTGAGAAGCAGTACAAAGGCGATCGCGCTCTGCTTCAAGAGAACCGCAACCGCATCAAATCGGGCGCTGAATTTGCCTATCGTTGGTTAGCGTTGCAGGAAAAACAGGCACAGCAGGCCACGGCTGAAAAAGCGGCTGATGGAGAAGCTGCTTAACTCGACCTCTTTCCATTCCATTCTTTAAGGAGAAATTTATGACTATTCTTGAAACCCTCAAGGCTGAATTTCACGCTGCTTTTCCTCGTTTGGCTTCGGGCAACTATGTTCATTTTTTGATGGTGCGTCATAGTCAGTCCTTTCCGGTTTTTCAAACTGATGGTGTGCTAAACACAGCCCGAACTCAGGCAGGACTGCAAACTACAGATACGATGAGTCGGCTCGTTCTGTTTAAGCGCAAACAGGTAACACCAGAGCGGCTGGCAGGACGAGAGTTGCTGCGATCGCTCCAACTGACCAGCGCCGACGAAGCGGACAAAGAGAAATTCTGCGAATACAACGGTGAAAACTCCTGTAAGAAGTGTCCTGACTGCATCATCTACGGATTTGCGATTGGCGACAGTGGCTCGGAGCGATCGAAAGTCTACTCGGATTCGGCTTTCTCCCTGAGTTCCTATGAACTTTCCCACAAGAGTTTTACGTTCAATGCACCCTTTGAAGGTGGGACGATGAGTGAAAAGGGTGAAATGCGAAGTGCTATCAATGAACTGGATCACGTTCTGCCGGAAGTCACCTTTCCAACGGTCGAAACCTTGCGCGACCCTACTTATGAAGGGTTTCTCTACGTACTTGGCAACTTGCTGCGAACCCGCCGCTATGGAGCGCAGGAGTCTCGAACAGGTACGGTTAAAAATCACTTGATTGGAATTGTGTTTTGTGACGGTGAAATCTTCAGCAATCTATATTTCACTCAGGCAATTTACGATGCGATGAAAGATGATTTAAACGCTCCGATTGATGTAATTTGCAGTCAGTCCCAACAAGTGGCAGAAACTTTACTCAACAACGAACCTGTTCGCAAACGCCAGCAAATTTTTGGCGACGAGTTGAACAATCTATTGGCAGAGGTTAGCGCCATTTATCAGGATGAGGCAAAATTGCAAGAAACCCTGAGTACGCTTTATCAGCAGACGCAAAGCTATGCAGAAACCTATGGTGCGATTGCCGGTAAAAAGAAAGGTAAGAAGTCATGACGCTCTATCACTGTTCCTTAACCCTTCACGACAACGTGTTCTTTGCCACTCGTGAAATGGGGATTCTCTATGAAACCGAAAAATATCTCCACAACTGGGCACTGAGTTATGCTTTGTTTGAAGCGACCTATATTCCCAAACCCTACCGACTGAAAGGTGCACTGGCTCAACGCCCCAGTTACCTGGAAGATCCAGAAACCCATGAGCAGAGTCTACAAATTCTCAATCGTGTGGGCATCTATGTCTTTCCGGCACAACCCCTGATCTGGTCTTATCAGGTGAACACCTTCAAAGCTGCACAGGTGAGCTACTACGGAAAATCTAAACAGTTTGGAGATAAGGGAGCCAATCGCAACTACCCCATCAATTATGGTCGGGCTAAGGAGTTGGCGGTGGGCAGTCGTTACCGGGCGTTTCTTGTGGCAGCATCAGAAATCCAGATTGCCAAAACTCAGTGGATCAGACTGGGCAAATGGTCTGCCAAAATTCGAGTCGAGATGACTGCAATACCCGATACCTGGGTGCAATCAAAATCGGGAGAATACACCTCCCTGCATCCACTCAACCCTCTGGATCTGCCGGCTTCCAACCGTTTGTTACTCTATAACCGAATCGTGATGCCGCCGGTTAGCCTGGTCAGTCAGGCTCAGTTGAGCGGAGACTATTGGCAAATTCGTAGACCCTCCGGTGAGAGAAACAATAACGACAGTGAATTAGATGGATTGCAAATTGAAGGAACCTGTTTACCGCAAGGAATGTTTTATGGTGCTAGCTCCACTGCCAACGTCAGCTAGATCAACTGCGGTTCATGCCATTGTGATTCAACTCAGCGCAGCCGACAAAGGCCATCTTCCGGCTACATTGGGGCGGGCCATTCACGCGCAGGTGATGAACTGGTTGAGTCTGGGAGATTCTGTCTTGGCCCGCAGTATTCATGATAGTCAGGAGTCTCCCATCAGCCTGTCTGGATTGATTGGACATCGAAGAAAACAGGGGGTTCGCCCCGATGATCACTTCTACTTTCGCATTGCTCTGCTGAGGGGTGATCTGATTGATCCACTTCTGGATGGATTAGAACAATGGGGAACCCAACCCATTACCCTGACGCAATTTCCGTTTGTTGTTCGGAGTATTGATTCGCTGCCCGGCACTCATCCTCAAGTGGGGTCTTCTGACTATCGTCTGCTGGCCAAAACTCCTCAAGGTTCTGGAGACATCACCTTGAACTTCCTTTCACCTACCAGCTTCAAACAACAGCAGGGAATTCAGCCCTTTCCGTTACCTGAACTTGTTTTTGCCAGTTTGCAGCGGCGCTGGAATCATTTTGCGCCCACTGAGCTACACATTCCCGAAATGAAATGGCAGGGGGTTGTTTCAGCGTTCGATCTCAAAACTCACGCTTTCAAGCTCGAAGGCGGTTCAGAAATTGGTGCTCAAGGATGGGTACGCTATCGATTCTCAGATCCCAACCAAGCTGCAATTGCCGCTATCTTGTCTCATTATGCCTTTTTCTCAGGAGTCGGTCGCAAAACATCAATGGGTATGGGACAAACGCAATTGATCAGATAGTTGATACTCATACAATTATGCTTGAAGACTATTTGCCCCTGGCCTATCTGAACGCCTGGGAGTATTGTCCACGTCGGTTTTATTTTGAATATGTGTTGGGTGAGATGGCGGATAACGAGCATATTATCCTCGGTCGTCACTTACATCGCAACATCAACGAAGCAGCCGTGATTCAGGAAGGAGAGACACGAATTCACCAGCAGCAATGGGTCTGGAGCGACCGGCTGCAGGTAGCTGGGATTATTGATGCCGTTGAAGAACGAGACGGTCAGTTAATTCCGGTTGAATACAAGAAGGGAAAGATGGCGAAGCATGTGAATGACCATTTCCAGCTTTGCGGAGCTGCCCTGTGTCTAGAGGAACGCACGGGACAATCGATTGGGTATGGCGAAATTTTTTATCATGCCAATCGCCGCAGGCAAAAAGTGATCTTCACTGCGCAACTCAGACAAATGACCGAGAACGCAATCGCGGCTGCACGGACTGCGGCCCAAATGTCAATGCCTGCTCCAATTGATCAGGCTAAAAAATGTCAGGCTTGCAGTCTTGAGGGAATTTGCCTACCGTTTGAAGTCAAGCATCTGATGCAGCCTCAGTCGTTCACGATTCAGTAATCACTATCAGGAAAATCTGATGTCAATTCTTTATATCACTCAGCCGGATGCGGTATTGAGTAAATCTCACGAAGCATTTACCGTTGCTCTGAAGCAGGAAGATGGCCGCTGGCAAAAGCGAGCAGTTCCGGCTCAAACTGTGGAACAGGTTGTGCTGATGGGGAATCCGCAAGTGACGGGAGATGCTTTAGTTTATGCGCTGGAACTGGGTATGCCGGTTCATTATCTTTCCAGTTTCGGGACGTATTTGGGCAGTGCGCTTCCCGGAGCTTCTCGGAATGGGCAACTGCGGCTGGCGCAGTATGCGCTTTATCTCGACGGCACTCGTCGTCTAGATCTGGTTAAAGCCATCATTGCTGCCAAAATTCACAACCAGTACACCGTTTTGTATCGACATGGACAGACCGAGAATCCTTTGAAGCTGCGGAAAAAACAGGTTGAGCAACAAACCACGCTGGACAAAGCGCGAGGCATTGAAGGGATGGCGGCTCGCGAATATTTTGCGCTCTGGCAGGCGATGCTGGGCGATTCTTGGTCGTTTACTGGCAGAAATCGTCGTCCACCGACTGACCCGGTAAATTCACTGCTGAGTTTTGCCTATAGTCTGCTGCGGGGTCAGGTGACAACTGCGGTTCATCTAGCAGGGCTAGATCCGTACATCGGATATTTGCATGAGGTGCATCATGGTCAGCCTGCTCTGGTGCTGGATTTGATGGAAGAGTTTAGACCCCTGGTGGCTGACAATATTGTGCTAGCTGTGCTGAATAACCGGGAACTGCAACCCAAGGATTTTACAGAGAGTTTGGGAGCTTATCGATTATCGGACGATGGGCGAAAACGATTTCTCCAGGCGTTTGAACGCAAAATGACCAGCGAATTTACCCATCCTGTTTTTGGCTATCGCTGCACCTACCGGCGGGCGATTGAGTTACAGGCACGGTTGCTGGGTCGTCATCTACAAGAAGAGATTCCTTACAAGCCGCTGATTTTGCGATGATTACACTGTTTTATCTAATCATTTACGATCTGCCGGATACTAAAGCGGCGAATAAGCGGCGAACTCGTTTGCATAAGCTGCTTTCTGGCTATGGACAGTGGACTCAGTACAGCGTTTTTGAATGCTTTCTGACTGCGGTACAGTTTGCTAAATTGCAAATTCAGATTGAAACGATTATCAAACTGGATGAAGATTCTGTCCGCATTTATGTACTGGATGCTGGAGCCGTGAAGCGCACTCTAACGTATGGGTCGGAGAAACCACGCCAAACAACGACGATCATCCTCTAACGGTTGCGCTGTGCAATTCTGTTTGAAATCTAAAATATTCGACTTTGCTCTGCAACTCCTCATATGATGGAGGATAGAAATTTTTGACAAACCGAAGCGGGGACCAAAACCCTGGGGGGTTTGCCAAAATCGCCAGAACCTTGACAACACAATAGTCTTGAACGCAAACAGTCACTCAACTTAGCCCAAAAGCAACGATTTGAGCAGGGCTATTTGACTTCTGATAACACCTTTGCGAAAATGGTGCCTGGAAGACCGATGTACTCTGCTTTCCAGGCTGCGGAGTCGCCAATAATTGAATCCCGGCAACGGGACTGAAACATTCCTCTCGAAATACTTTGTTTAATCCAGAAACTAGTCGCCAATAATTGAATCCCGGCAACGGGACTGAAACATCTTTTTCTATAGATTATACAGAAACATCTTCACACGTCGCCAATAATTGAATCCCGGCAACGGGACTGAAACAGGCACAACAGCAACTAGCACGACAAGAACGACTAGGTCGCCAATAATTGAATCCCGGCAACGGGACTGAAACACTGCGAAGATAAAACATGCAGAGAGAGCACGCTATGAGTCGCCAATAATTGAATCCCGGCAACGGGACTGAAACATTGCGAAATCACGGGATATGGGACTATCGTGGTTGAGTCGCCAATAATTGAATCCCGGCAACGGGACTGAAACAATACTATCTTGATCCCGGCCTAAATTCCGTAGCGGGTCGCCAATAATTGAATCCCGGCAACGGGACTGAAACCATCAACTTACCGCATTCAGGGCATTCTTTCAAAGGGTCGCCAATAATTGAATCCCGGCAACGGGACTGAAACCTCGTGCTAAACGGTCTGCTACTGCCGGTCAAGTAGGTCGCCAATAATTGAATCCCGGCAACGGGACTGAAACAAGCCAGTCTGAACAGCGAAGTTCTGCACTTCCATGGTCGCCAATAATTGAATCCCGGCAACGGGACTGAAACCTTCTAGAGTGCGATTCTCCCGTGCTTCGGCGGTGGCCGTCGCCAATAATTGAATCCCGGCAACGGGACTGAAACAATCCATAGTCTGTAGGCAGTCGTAGAAAGCTTGGTCGCCAATAATTGAATCCCGGCAACGGGACTGAAACAATGCCTTGAGCTGCTGTGCAAACGCGGGCAAAAAGTCGCCAATAATTGAATCCCGGCAACGGGACTGAAACTTTTCCTTGATTTTTAGACAGCGCCGCTTGCCGAGGTCGCCAATAATTGAATCCCGGCAACGGGACTGAAACCTTGCTTTCCTTGTCAAACACATCGTAGCCATCAAGTCGCCAATAATTGAATCCCGGCAACGGGACTGAAACATGCTGGCAGGCGGAACCAGCAGCCCGCGAATATGCGTCGCCAATAATTGAATCCCGGCAACGGGACTGAAACATCCTTTGACTTCCTGCCCGGTGAGTAATCCCTTGGGTCGCCAATAATTGAATCCCGGCAACGGGACTGAAACATTAAAAGGACTAGAAGTCAAAGGGTTGCTCACTGGGTCGCCAATAATTGAATCCCGGCAACGGGACTGAAACCAGGGAACACAAACACTAAAACGATCCGATTAAGAGGTCGCCAATAATTGAATCCCGGCAACGGGACTGAAACAAGCATTGCAAACCACTGCTATGCTGCCAGCTCAAGTCGCCAATAATTGAATCCCGGCAACGGGACTGAAACGCGTAAATGGTCAAGTCTTTTACTGCTACAACCTCGGGTCGCCAATAATTGAATCCCGGCAACGGGACTGAAACTTCACAGCCTTCCTTGTCCCACACAAACACTACTGAGTCGCCAATAATTGAATCCCGGCAACGGGACTGAAACTTACGCTGTCAACGGCAGCAGTTTGATTAATCTTAGGTCGCCAATAATTGAATCCCGGCAACGGGACTGAAACAGTAGAGGAACCGACAAAAAATATCCGCCTGCAAAGTCGCCAATAATTGAATCCCGGCAACGGGACTGAAACTTCTCTACCGTTGGGAGTTCCGGACTGAGTTCTGGTCGCCAATAATTGAATCCCGGCAACGGGACTGAAACAAGCAGCTTGGCAAACTGACCCGATTCTTCAAGAAAGTCGCCAATAATTGAATCCCGGCAACGGGACTGAAACAGGCAAGGGAGTTTTTCAGGAAATCACGTCGCTTCGTCGCCAATAATTGAATCCCGGCAACGGGACTGAAACGAGATGATTCGATTTTGCCAATCAACGCTTACAGACGTCGCCAATAATTGAATCCCGGCAACGGGACTGAAACGTGGTTTTGTAGCTGGGGAAGCAGGCGAGATCTTGGTCGCCAATAATTGAATCCCGGCAACGGGACTGAAACCACATTGTTCTGTTTCTGCCGCCGCAGGCTCACAAGTCGCCAATAATTGAATCCCGGCAACGGGACTGAAACTTGAAGTTTGAGGAAAAGATCCAGACATCGCTGGGGGTCGCCAATAATTGAATCCCGGCAACGGGACTGAAACTTGTTGAGCACATCTAGCCAAACTAGCTGCTGAATGTCGCCAATAATTGAATCCCGGCAACGGGACTGAAACAATTAGATATTTCAAAGTCCGGAGTATACTTCGCACGTCGCCAATAATTGAATCCCGGCAACGGGACTGAAACTAACGGAAGCCAGAACGATGTTGTGAACATGTGGAGGTCGCCAATAATTGAATCCCGGCAACGGGACTGAAACCCGCCAGCTGTGACAGAACCGTCTGCGCAAGGGTTGTGTCGCCAAT
>KL662192.1:1444935-1458847 GCA_000733415.1 [Leptolyngbya] sp. JSC-1 | reverse complement strand
GAAACTTGGGGAACGAGATCTGTCAAAATGCCCATGCTAATTCGTCGCCAATAATTGAATCCCGGCAACGGGACTGAAACCGGAATGATGGGAACGATTGGTTCTCAATTACATAGGTCGCCAATAATTGAATCCCGGCAACGGGACTGAAACATGCTCCTCTAGCGCGCGCTCCCACTTTTTGGCAGGGTCGCCAATAATTGAATCCCGGCAACGGGACTGAAACCCACTACCGGAACCGCCGCGAGGCTTGAAGTGGTGGGTCGCCAATAATTGAATCCCGGCAACGGGACTGAAACCGAAAAGTGCGGCTGGATATATTCCAGGCGGCTGGAGTCGCCAATAATTGAATCCCGGCAACGGGACTGAAACCAGTCAAGTCTTCAAACGACCAGTCAACCATTCTGGGTCGCCAATAATTGAATCCCGGCAACGGGACTGAAACTGGCGATGGGTGCTGGATGTATGGGGATTGTTGTTGGTCGCCAATAATTGAATCCCGGCAACGGGACTGAAACATACCCTGTGTGATGGTCAATAGAACGGGAATCTGAACGTCGCCAATAATTGAATCCCGGCAACGGGACTGAAACCCGCTTCTAGCTGCTTTTCAATTTCAGCAAACTGACGTCGCCAATAATTGAATCCCGGCAACGGGACTGAAACTTTTACCTTCTGCCACATGTCCGGCGTCGAGAAGGCGTCGCCAATAATTGAATCCCGGCAACGGGACTGAAACGTCGGATTGGCGCATTGCGTTGACGGCGCTGATAGGGTCGCCAATAATTGAATCCCGGCAACGGGACTGAAACGCTAATACCAAGATGTTCCGCATAGTCTGAAAGTTTCGTCGCCAATAATTGAATCCCGGCAACGGGACTGAAACAAAGGAATCCGCTTCCCTAAGGACGTGGAAACCCGCTGTCGCCAATAATTGAATCCCGGCAACGGGACTGAAACCATTCAAACCCAGTCAGGGGGTAGAGATCCTTGATTTGGTCGCCAATAATTGAATCCCGGCAACGGGACTGAAACATCCTGCATCGGGGAGCCGAAATCTGTAAGCGCCCGCGTCGCCAATAATTGAATCCCGGCAACGGGACTGAAACTTTCCGGTCCGCGCGGCTGAAGCGATAAACCCGATCGTCGCCAATAATTGAATCCCGGCAACGGGACTGAAACATTCGCTCCAGCAAGCTGGACAACATCGAGACCTTGGTCGCCAATAATTGAATCCCGGCAACGGGACTGAAACATTGAGTTCCCAATTCCCGAAAAACTACGGGAAGCGAGTCGCCAATAATTGAATCCCGGCAACGGGACTGAAACTCTCAGAGCGCGGGCCGCCAAAGTTATAGTCACCGTGGTCGCCAATAATTGAATCCCGGCAACGGGACTGAAACCCAAGAATGCATGAGAAATGACTGACGGATGACTGGTCGCCAATAATTGAATCCCGGCAACGGGACTGAAACTTCTCAGTGTTTTAGCGGCAGTCCTAACATTAGGGGGTCGCCAATAATTGAATCCCGGCAACGGGACTGAAACGTCGCTCAACCTCGGTCCCCTTTGGCCGCAAGGATGGTCGCCAATAATTGAATCCCGGCAACGGGACTGAAACATCGACGAACCGCTCAATCTTCTGAACAGCGCTGTGTCGCCAATAATTGAATCCCGGCAACGGGACTGAAACAAATCGACTCAGGACGAGCATTGTCGGCCCGAATAAGTCGCCAATAATTGAATCCCGGCAACGGGACTGAAACTTTCCCAAACCCTCGAATGCGGTGGCAACTACCTCCCGTCGCCAATAATTGAATCCCGGCAACGGGACTGAAACAACTGGGGATCTAGAAGCCTTCAACCGCGATTTTGTGTCGCCAATAATTGAATCCCGGCAACGGGACTGAAACCTTCAAGCAATTGCGCCGCCTGTTTTACTGGAAACGTGTCGCCAATAATTGAATCCCGGCAACGGGACTGAAACCTTACTGGAAGCGTCCAAAAGCTATGCACATCAAGAGTCGCCAATAATTGAATCCCGGCAACGGGACTGAAACAAACGGCTGAAAAAACATGACGAGAAATTTCAAGAGTCGCCAATAATTGAATCCCGGCAACGGGACTGAAACTTAAAATTGATGGCATATCATTTCCTTCAATTAACGAGTCGCCAATAATTGAATCCCGGCAACGGGACTGAAACAGATTGCTGCTTTTAAGCTTAGTTCAAGGCTAGCGTCGCCAATAATTGAATCCCGGCAACGGGACTGAAACAACGGCCTCTTAATGCTTGCTGGATTGTCAACAGACGGTCGCCAATAATTGAATCCCGGCAACGGGACTGAAACAGGCAATAAGGACAATTACCCTTAAATAGCTTAACGGTCGCCAATAATTGAATCCCGGCAACGGGACTGAAACGAATAAAGCGATTGACTAGATAGTTTAAGTAGCCTTTGTCGCCAATAATTGAATCCCGGCAACGGGACTGAAACTTAAAATAAAATCGATCTTTGAACTTCTCGACAAAGGTCGCCAATAATTGAATCCCGGCAACGGGACTGAAACGTTCAACTAAATATGTTACAGTATAAGCTTTACTGCGTCGCCAATAATTGAATCCCGGCAACGGGACTGAAACAACAATCAACCGCATTTTATTATTATCTTCATTGCGTCGCCAATAATTGAATCCCGGCAACGGGACTGAAACAATCCGCGGCGGATGCCATTCGAGTCTTGGAAAGTTAACCTACCTACCTACCTACTATGCTTCCAATCATGTATTTGATGCTAGCTCTCCAGCCGGGGGTCCACTACCTCACTGAGGATCTGGATTGCGTCAAAGACGCCTACTACGCTGAGTGTGCCGTCCCAACTAGGTGCATCTCGGATACGGTTTCCTATGCTCAGGTTATCGTCTGCGACAACGCATGGGGGACCTACTCGCTGGAAGTGCCAGTGGACAAGCGAGAACCAATGATTTTCGTAGATCGACGCTATCGCGGAGAGCAGGTAATTTACATCCGCCAAAATCCGTGAGACAGGGATAGGTCGCCAATAATTGAATCCCGGCAACGGGACTGAAACCGATCTAAAAAGCTGCTAATTCCTTCTGTATTAAAAAGTCGCCAATAATTGAATCCCGGCAACGGGACTGAAACACTTCCAAAGTTCTCCGTCTGCATAGCCTACTGTAGTCGCCATTGAACAAACGATTGAACGTCTGGCAACCGAGACGAATACAGCAGCAGCAACTTGGTTAATGCAGCAGTTACAATCTGCCTAGTTTTTCAGAGGATTCCCTGCCGGCTGGGCTAAAAAGCTTGCAGTTTGCCTTGCAGCAAGGGTCACTTCGACCCAATGGAAGAAGCCAGTATGATAAAGACATGTCCAATGATTCCCCAATACTCCCCATGACACCCGCTCCCGATCGCGTCTATTGGACCACTGAAGACCTCAAGCTCCTGCCAGAGAGCAGTCACCGCTACGAGATTATTGACGGACATCTGCTGATAACTCGCGCTCCCCATTGGAAACACCAAAAAGTCATTGGACAAACCTACAGTCTGCTTAATACCTGGTCATCGATATCGCAATTGGGAGAACCAGTGCCGACACCGGGAATCATTTTTGACGATGCCGATAATGTGATTCCAGATGTGATTTGGATTAGCCATGAGCGAATGGCAGTCGGAATCGATGAAGAAGGGCATTTCACCGTTGCTCCTGAACTGATTGTTGAAGTACTTTCCCAGGAACCCAGAACGAGCGTCGCGACCGAGAAACGAAACTCAAGCTTTACGCCGAACGAGGCGTGCAGGAATATTGGATTCTAGACTGGCGGATCCAGCAACTCGAAGTTTATCGTCGCCAAGCTGCCCTGCTGCGGCTAGTAGTAACCCTCTTTGCCACCGATACGCTGACTTCCCCGCTGCTGCCAGATTTTAGCTGTCGCGTATCTGAGTTTTTCCGTTAAGCCATTTCGCATTACCCTAAGGCAAGAGACATATCCTCGTTCACTGCCCCTTTGCGGAGGTCGATTGCTTTGGTTCAACCACCCCCTGCTCCCCAAGACCCCTCTTCCGGTTCGCTGCCCCGCGTCCTCAAGAGTCTGTCTGCCTATCGCTGGCTGGCTGCCGGTGCCTTGGTCAGCTCGTTGCTGCTCACAGCAGCCTATGCCCTCACCCCCCAACTGTTTCGCTGGGGGATCGATCAGGGCATTGCCCAAAAAAATCTGGATGTGGTATTGCTGAGTGCAGCATGGATGGTCGTCGCGGCAATTGCGCGGGGCCTGTTCAACTTTGGGCAAAGCTTCTGGGCCGAGGCTGCCTCTCAAGGCGTAGCCTATGACTTGCGAAACAAGATTTTCAGCAAAATTCAGAACCTCAGCTTTAGCTACCACGATCAGGCCCAGACCTCCCAACTGCTGACGCGGGTGACCAGCGATATCGAGCAGATCCGCACCTTTCTCAGCACCAGTCTGATCCAGGTGATTAGCGCAGTCGTAACATTGATCAGCATTGCCGTAATATTGCTGCTGATGAACTGGGAGCTAGCCTTGATTACGCTGACGGTGATTCCCCTCTCCGGCTGGTTGATGATACGGTTTCTCAAGAAAACCAGCCATTTGTTTCGCTTGGTGCAGCAGCAACTCGGCGATCTGAACGCGGTGCTGCAAGAAAACCTGTTCGGGGTGCGGGTGGTGAAAGCCTTTGTGCGGGGCGACGCCGAAACAGCCCGCTATACCCGGCTGAATCGCATGTTGATCGACACCAACATGAAAACCATTCGGGCAATTCGCAACACGTTTCCGTTTATGTTTCTGCTGAGTAACCTGGTCACGGTGGTGGTGGTGGGCTACGGTGGAGCAGCAGTGATTGCCGATCGCTTTTCGATTGGGGAACTGGTGGCGTTTAATTCCTACCTGCTGTTGATTTTGCAGCCAATCTTGCTGATTGGGTTTGCGGCTCCGGCGATTGCTCAGGCTGTAGCCTCTGCCGATCGGGTGTACGAAGTGGTGGATGCGGAAATTGAAATCCGCGATCGGCCCCATGCTGTACCGTTTAGGACTTGCGGCGGGCGGATTACCTTTGAAAATGTCTGTTTTCGCTATCCGGGGTCGGCTACTGAAGCTCTCAAAAATATTTCATTTGAAACCAAACCCAAAGAGCTAATTGCGATTCTGGGCATGACCGGATCGGGAAAAAGTACGATCATGAACCTGATTCCCCGCTTCTATGACGTAACATCCGGCGCGGTCCGCATCGACGGGCAAGATGTGCGCGACTTTACCTTGCACAGTTTGCGAGCGCATATCGGCATTGTGTTTCAGGAAACGACGCTGTTTTCCGGCAGCTTGCGGGAGAACATTGCCTACGCCAAGCCGGATGCTCCGTTGGAAGAGGTCATTGAAGCAGCTCAAACAGCGCAAATTCACGATTTTATCAGCAGCCTGCCGCAGGGGTACGATACCGTTGTGGGTGAGCGGGGAGTCGGTCTCTCCGGTGGCCAGAAGCAGCGGATTGCCATTGCCCGCACCTTACTCACCGACTACAGTATTTTGATTCTGGATGACAGCACCTCGGCAGTGGATGCCCGAACCGCCGCCCAAATTCATGCTGCCCTCGATGATCTGATGCGGCAAAAAACCTGCACCGCCTTCGTGATTGCCCAACGCATCAGCACCGTGCAAAACGCCGATCGGATTCTGCTGATGGACAAAGGCCGGCTAGTGGCGCAGGGCACCCATGAGCAGTTGATGGAAACTAGTCCCCTCTATGGTGTGATTTTGGAATCGCAGGTTAAAACACCCGTTTCAAAAGCCCCAATCTCAGAAAAATCAGTCAAGGCAGCAAAGGAGCAAGCATGAGAGCACCTGTGGTGGCATCAGACCAAAAAGCTGGACAGCAGCTGCCGACACTGCAACGTTTCTTGCAATATTTCCGTCCCTATCGCCGAGAAATTCCAATTGCCATTCTGCTAGTCGCCACCGGAGCAGTCACTCAGTCGATTGGGCCGTTTTTGATTGGTTGGTCAATCGACAACTTGATTGTGCCGGGAAATTTGTCTGGACTGATGTTGATGCTAGGGGGACTCGTTCTGATCTACTTCCTCGGTATTTGGGCAATCCGAGGCCAAATTCTGCGGGTTGGTTCGATTATGCAGCGAACGCTGGCTCAACTGCGGCAGGATATTTTCACGAAGATTCAAAGTTTGCCGATTAGCTTTTTTGACCGCAGCGAAGCCGGAGATTTGATGAGCCGCCTGCTGAACGACGTCAATACGGTCAATCAGGCGTTTGGCTTGACGGTAGCTCAAATGCTGGGAAATTTATTCAGCTTAGTCGGGATCATCATCGCTATGTTCTCGATAAATTTCCAGCTTGGTCTGCTCAGTAATCTAGTTGTACCCTTGATGATTTTTACCACCGGATTATTTTCGCGCTGGGCCAGAGCCAGATTCCGCGTCACCCGCAAAACCATCGGCGAACTCTCAACTCGCTTAGAAGAAGGAATCACCAGCGTCCGGGAAGCGCAAGCCTTTAACCGAGTCGAAATGAACATCGAGGAATTTGAGTCAGTCAATGCCGCTAATCGCGATGCCAATGTGCAGGCCGTGGCAATTACCGCCGCCTTCCTACCGTCGATCGACTTTCTCAATACCCTAGCAACCGCCGCCGTTTTGGCCTATGGTGGCTATCTGGCCGTGACCGGAGCCGCAACCGTGGGAGTCATGACGGCGTTCCTGATCTATGTCCAGCTTTTCTTCCGTCCGATTCAAATCCTCAGTCAGTTTTATACTCAGGCCCAGTCGGCCCTAGCCGGACTAGAACGCATCTTTTTCCTATTAGATGAACCCTCGCAGTTGAATGACGCCCCCAATGCGATCACCATGCCGCCAATTCAAGGCACCGTTACATTTGAACAGGTGTCCTTTGGCTACAGCCGATCCCAGCTAGTGCTGAAACAGGTGAATCTAGAGGCGCAAGCAGGGCAAATGATTGCGTTGGTGGGACCAACCGGAGCCGGAAAAAGCACGATTATTAATCTAATTCTGCGCTTCTATGATGTCACTAGCGGAGCCGTGAAAATTGACGGCATCGATGTCCGAGACGTGACCCAGGCGAGTCTGCGCCGCCAGATGGGAATTGTTTTGCAAGATAACCTTCTGTTTAGCGGCACGGTGGCCGAAAATATCGCCTTCGGTAGACCGGACGCCAGCCAAGCCGAGATCGAGGCTGCCGCCCAGTTGGCCAATGTGCACGAATTCATCCGCTCGCTGCCCCAAGGCTATGCGACTCAGTTGGGAGAACGGGGTGCTCCCCTCAGTCAAGGTCAACGCCAACTCGTCAGTATTGCCCGTGCTGTGTTGATCAATCCGCGCATTTTGATTCTCGATGAAGCAACCAGCAGCATTGACACACGCACCGAAGCGCTTGTACAGGACGCGATCAGTCGTTTGTTGCGGGGACGCACTAGCTTTGTAATTGCTCACCGACTCAGCACCGTGACGCAAGCCGATCAGGTGTTGGTGATTCAACAAGGGCAGATTATAGAACGAGGAACGCACGCAGAATTGATTACGAAAGGTGGAGTATATGCCAATCTGTATGCACTGCAATTAGGAGATGGAACAACGGTTTCAATCAAGTGAGACAAGCCGCACTAAGCCCGCAATTGCTCGATCAACCAGGCCGTCGTAGCTGACTGATTTTCCTGACGGCTGCGCTGAAGTGCCTGCTCCAAAATCTCTAGCTTTAAGCCCAGTAACACCTGCGATTCGCGAATATGGCGAATACTGCCATCAGCCGCAATTGCAAACGCCAGAATTCTCACAGCTTCATTCACAATCCAATATTCAGGAATGCCCAACTCCTCGTACCGGAATCGTTTTGCCCCCAAATCATCGCCAAGAGAGATGTCAGATATTTCAATCACTAGATTAGGAAGTGGGTATTGTTCCAAATCGATGATTCTAGTTCCCCAAGGAATCGCGTCCGTTGTCGTCGCCTCGAATGTGGTTGCAGGATTTGAGCCTATCCAATCATTTGACTTACAGCGTTTTTCACTCATATGAGGTATGGCTACCGTGCACACAGATCTCGATGGTGCTCCGCACCGCCCGGAGGGCGATCGCGACTCAATGCAAGGGGTGATCTCCCTCAATCCCCCTAAACCCCTACGGGGATGCGCCTTCGGCGTAGATCAAGGGGGACTTCAATCCCGGTTTGGTATGGGCTGCGCCCAGGCTTCGCCTACGGTTCCCCCCTTTACTTAAGGGGGGTTAGGGGAGATCTTCGACTTGTGTGGACACCATAGGTGAGGTATGGGGGATGTGGGGACTTTGCCCCCACGCAGGGGCGCTGGCACCCCGTTTTTTCGGACTTCACTAGCCTGAAAAAGGCTGTAATTGAATGGTACAGATACTCAAGCAAAAACAAGCCAGCAACTATTGCTTAGCGCCAGTTGCCCAACAAGACAAACGCCGCCCAAAAGCGGGGGTGTCGATACGGTCCTTGTAACAGACGTAACTGGGCCTGGCGTAGGGCAGCAGCTCTGCTGAGGCCAGTTTTCAGCTCTTGATAAAATTGCGTCATCAACAGCGGTGTGGATTCATCGTCAATCAGCCAAAGGGAGGCCAATGTACTGCGAGCACCCGACTGCACAGCCATGCCCGCCAAGCCCAAGGCAGCGCGTTTGTCTCCGATAGCAGTTTCACAGGCGCTCAGCACTAGCAGCTCCAGCGTGTTGGGCCGCTCTTGTCTCGCTTGTAGCAGTTGGCTAAATCGACTCACCGTAATCGGCTGATCCCAGGCCAAGATAAAGGTTTGATCCGACTGCGAGCTAAACTGCCCGTGAGTAGCAATGTGCAGAATGGGAGCCGCAGAAGCATTGATCGTCTTAGAGAGGCTAGAGCTGGTAAAGTCTTGATTCAGCAGGATATCGCCAGGAATGGCAGAGCGAATTTGGGTGAGTTCAACTTCGACGAATTCCAGTGGTTCAAAGCTATGACGCGATTCGGTTAAGCCTGCCGTCACAGCCGTTAAGGCAACTTGCTCTAGCGGCTTTGGTCCAAACAAACGCAGGCCGGGGGTAAGCGCAATGCTGTAGGTTTCAATCAGGTAGCGCTCACCGTCATAGAGAGCCGCCATCGGAATCGATTGCAGTGCCCCATCCTGCACAAACACCAGCGTTTGAATCTGGTTTTCGCGCAGTGTGGCCGCCATGGGTTGAATCATCCAGCTGTAGAGTTGCTGGGCTAGCTCTTGAATTTCCTGATCCGAGGTGTAGGGCAAAATCAACCGTCGGCGAAAGGTTTCCACAACGCGCTCGACTTCGGTTTGCGACACGGGGGCCACATGATAACGCAGGGGTTGGTCGGGCAGCGACGTAATCACCAAAAGCTGATTGGGCAGCAAAATTGGATAGAAAATGGCGGCGGTTGGATCGATGCTGTCGATTTGCTGGGCCGGTTCAATACAGGCAGAGCGAAAGAAGTTTTCTAGTTCGGCGATGCGCAGGGCTTCGATGGCTTCGCGGGCTAGCTGCAAATCAGCAGGGCTAGCATCCGGCTGCACCAACAGGTCCACCAGCTCACGGTAAAGTGGCTCAACATCACTGCGAAACGAGACCTGGAATTCCGGATGGGTAGACAGTAAATCTCGCCGGATCAGGTTTAAGGTTTGCAGAGCTTCGCTGTAGACAGCCTTAGCGGCTGGGGGGTCGCTTTGTTTCAAAATTCGCCCTAGCTGCCATTGCCAGCGATAGGCAATATCATCCGCGTTGACCGATTGCGCCAGCAGCAGTGCCCGTTGGCTGAGGGTTTGGGCCGTCTGCCACTGTTGAGTTTGCTCATAGAGGTGGGCCAACTGACCGACGGCATAGGATTCGGCCCGCGGGTCGGATAGACTTTGCGCCTGCTGAATCGTGCGCATCAGGATTTGAGCGGCGGTTTGGGTCACGGTTTGAGCGTTAGCCTGGGCATCGGCTTGGACGTCGGCTTGGGGCAATCTGGCGGCCAATTGGCCTAACTGGGAGGCGAAGTTGACTTGCAGGTAGACGGCATCCCGACTGGGGGGAAGGCGATTGAGCTGGAGCGGATTGTCCGGGTCGTCGGACAGGATCTGAGCCGCGAGCATTTGGGCCGCGACATTTTGCTGGGTGTCGAGCAGCAGGCTGAGGCGATTGAGCTGGGACTGGAGTCGTCCAACTGGGGTGAGGGCCGTATTGGCAGCCTGTTGATAGAGCTGGAGGGCTTCTGGGGTGGACTGTAGACTGCGCAGGGTGTTGGCCAAACTGAACTGGATATCGCTGAGTTGTGCTCGCATGTCCAGCTGTTCGGCAATGGCTAAACTCTGCTGCAACACCTGCTGGGACTCGGTCAAGTTACCCGCAACCTGTAGAACAGTGCCCAGACTACTCAGCCCCAGCGCCTTCAGCGGCGAATCAGGTTGGGTCTGCAAGCGCTGGTTGATCGCTTCAAGTAAACGTTGGGCACGGCGATATAGCCCCAGGGTCTGTAACGCTTGGGCTTGGTTGATCTGGCTGCCGATCTGTCCCTGCAGATCCTGGGCAGCGGCGTAGTAGGTTTCGGCCTGTTGCCAGCTCGCCAGAGCCGCTTCCGGCTGCCCCAGCCCCAACTGCACCTGTCCCTGCGTGTTGAGCACCTGGGCTAGAAGCTGCGGGTTCGTCTGAGGGGTCAGCCGCTGCCTACTCTCAGCAATCGCCTGCTCGGCTCGTTGCCAATCGGCTAGCTTCAGATAGGCCAGCGCCAAATAGTTGAAACATCGCGCCTGTTGGAGGGAATCATCGGCGTTCTGGGCGGCGGTCAAGGACTGCTGCCAGAGCGTGATGGCGTCTGCGTATTGGCCTGCCTGGTAGTATTGCCGTCCCTGTTCAATCAGGGGTTCGATCGGCGAGTCTGCTGTGGTTTGCGTAGCGTAGGCATCGGGTTCTGGCTCTGAGAGATGCAACTGAGCTGCCAAAAACGAAGCATCGACGCGATGAGTTGGCGTAGCGACCAGAGGCCAGGAGATGGAAAAGGGTTGGAACACACAAAGAAAGGTGAAAACGGCCAGAATTACCAAGCCACGGCTTTGATACCTCGACCGTTGGCTCAACGGTAGTCTCAACGGCAGTCTCAGATGTAGCCTCAGATGTAATCTGAGCTGTAATCTTAGCTGTAGTCTTAATTGTCGCTTTAGACATTCCTCCAACCGTTGTCGGGAATGAAATCTGCCAAGCCGATTGTAGACCTGATTAGAGAAGTAGTGTAGCCATTGCCGCAGTTTCATGTTGGCTCATCCTGTCTCTTGGCACAGTCTACTGCAATTCGGGATGACGTTGGTGACGCTAGCAAGATGATTTGGCCCGTTGCGTTGATTCGCCAGCCCTGGGCTTCTACTAGCCTGTTCTCGTTCAGGTTAGGCTGCACACTTCGGCTAGTTTCGCTTGCGCTTCCACGATGTTCCATCTCTGATATCCGCAGGTCTTCCCAAATGGTTTCACCGCGCAACAGCTGAGTTGGCGCTTCCGGCAGACCGCCGCGCCCGGTAACGACAAAGCTGTTGCCCTCGGTCTGCTCACAAACAGCAGCGATTTGGTTGCTAGCGTCGATCAGGTTAGCGGGCAGTTGCACGAGACCACGATTAGGGTCCACGTCGGGCGCATTGATCTGGACCGTACCGCTGAACTGGGGCCCTAACGCAGAAGAGGCCGTAATGTCGCTGAAGCGAGTCAACTGCGGGCGGGCCTGCGTTCCCAAAACAGCTTCAGCCCTGATCAACACCTGTCCACCAAAATTATTTTGAGCATTAGCAGTAATGTCGCTATTTACAGCGGCGGCCAAAATCGTTGTATCAATTGCAATGTTACCACCACGAGCGTTGCCGATAGCATTTGTTGTAATAGTACTCCGCTGTCGTAGCAAAATATTATCAGATTGCAGCGTAATGTTGCCGCGAGTACCTGCAGCAGAATCAGCAGTCAATACAGCTTCTCGATTCAGGCGAATTTGGTTTGCGTTCACCGTTAGGTTACCCACCCCGCCCTGACCCGGAGGTCGGCTCGGATCGCCGCTAGGGAAATTGCTAACGCTAATTACCGCTCCGTCTGCAACGCTCAAGCGTTCGGTGGTGATATTCAGGTTGCCGCCTGCCCCTTCTGCTAAGGCACTGGCAAACAAGCCACTGCTACCAAAGGGTGTACGGCCAGAAAGCGCTACCGAGTCGGAGGCATTGATGGTTAAATTGCCGGCGTTGCCGCTGCCTGCCGTTGCGGTCACAATCTGTCCGCCGTCTGACACGCGCAATTGGTCTGTCGTGATCACAAGATTGCCACCGTTTCCAGATGCTATAGAAGCTGCCGCGATTGTACTGGGACCCTGCGCCGTGCCACCGCTAACGTCGATTTGCTCTGCCTGAATTGTTACCTGGCCTGCCGCTCCTGAGCCAAAGGTGGTTGCTGAAATCTGCCCTCCCTGCCGAATTCGCAGTTGTCCAGCGCTGACGGTTAAACTGCCGCCCCGACCCGTTGCTTCTGGTTCTACCGAAGTTGACAACCCGCTCGCGAACTGCCTGGTTCCGCCCACCAACTCGATCTGCTCGGCTCGGACCGTTAGATTCCCGGCGTTGCCATCCCCAGCCGTTAAGGTGGTGATCTGAGCACCGTCCCGAATTTGCAGTTGATCGGCAATCAGGGTCAGGGTATTGCCGTTGCCGCTGGCTCCCGGCTCCACGGTGGCAAACAAACCGCTGCCATTGCCCTGGAGTTCGACTTGCTTGGCCTGCACCGCCATTCGACCTGCATCGCCTGCTCCAAACGTACTGGCTGCAACTTGCGCCCCATCGGTGAGGCGGAGCCGCTCGGCGTTAATCGTCAACCTGCCCCCATTGCCGCTGGCTATTGCTTCAACTGAAGTAAACAAGCCACTCGGCCCGATGGGTGAACCACCGCTGATCTCCAACGCCGTGGTTTGAACCTGCAGACTTCCCGCATTGCCACCGCCAAACGTGCCGCTCGAAATCTGGCCGCCATTGTCGATCTGGATGCGGGGAGTCACCAGCAACACACGCCCTCCTGCTCCGGTTGCACCGGCTGCCACATCGGTAGAGAGACGGCTAACAAAAGGGCCGCTGGAGCCTACCCGAAACCCAGACACCTGAATTCCCTCACTGGCCCTGAGGCTAAGCGAACCACCTGCCCCCGCTCCCAGCGTATCGGCCAACAGAGCCGAAGTGCCAGTGATCTGAATATTGCGCCCCTGCACCTGAATCGCGCCCCCCCGATTGCCGCTGGTTTCAAGCGAAGCCGCCTGCCGCAGCCGCACATCTCCAAACTGCTCCACGCCAGCATAGCCCAAACGCCAGCTCTGGGGAGCCTGAGGATCAGTCAGCACAACCAGCCGTGCCTCCCCGGCTGCCACACTACCCAGCTCAATCCGGCCTGCCGGTGCAGTCAGGTTGCCGCCCTCTAGGGTGAGGTTGCCGCCTACCAGCGCTAAGGTTTGTCCCGGATTCACGGCTAGCCCAGCAGGACGATTGGTGCGGTTGACCGTAGGTTTTTCCGGCGAATCGAGAAACAGCCCGTGCCCCGGTCCCTGCACTTGAATCAGCGCGGGATTGCCCCCAAACTGTAAACCTACCGGCAAACTCACGGTCAGCAGCGGCGTTGCCGACGGATTCACAGCGCTAAATTCTGCCCCATCTGCAAAGCGAATCCGCTCGGCAGTGCTACCCACAAAGCTCCCACCAATCGCCAAGGAGGCATTGCGGCCAAAAATAATCCCGTTTGGATTAATTAGAAACAAATTAGCGCTGCCGTTAGCCCGAATCAGGCCATTAATGCGTGAGGCTGAACCACCCGTGACGCGACTAAAAATCGACTCAATCGCGGCAGGATTATTAAAA
>KL662192.1:1407936-1444278 GCA_000733415.1 [Leptolyngbya] sp. JSC-1 | reverse complement strand
CGCCAAGGAGGCATTGCGGCCAAAAATAATCCCGTTTGGATTAATTAGAAACAAATTAGCGCTGCCGTTAGCCCGAATCAGGCCATTAATGCGTGAGGCTGAACCACCCGTGACGCGACTAAAAATCGACTCAATCGCGGCAGGATTATTAAAAAAAGCGGCGCCCCCCTCCGGCACAGAAAATCGTTCAAAGCTGTGGAATAAATTACGACCTGCCCGCGTTCCGCCAGTAATCTCCTGAATGTTGCCTCGCGTCTCAACCCGGCTGGACTGCGGCAAAGTGCGGTCAGGAACAATCTGAGCTGCCACTCGTGTTGCTGCTACGCTGCCAATCTGCACTAGGCACAGCCCAATCGATGCAAGCAAATTTTTGCTTACGCTGGGGATGAAACAGATTTGGATCAAGCGAAATACAGACATGAATATACAACCGAGGACATGTTCAGGAGTCAAATAAGAGATTAAACGTTTCAACCATCCTCTCAGATTATCGGCCGATTTGATCCGAAGCAGATGGGAAAGGGATGATCCTATTGCTACAGATTATTGCTACAGATACCAGGCCAAAAAATTTGGCCAAAAAATTTGGCCAAAAAATCTGGTCACAAAATCTGGTCACAAAATCTGGCCAAAAAATCACCCATGCCTAAAACGCAGATGATAGCACTCCTGAACCAATCAGCTCTGAACCAATTAAGTAATTGGGAGCCAAAGCCTCGATTGCCGTGAGACCTTTCTGACCAAAGGACAGTGAAGTCGCGTCACTCAAATCACTAGAGGTTAGGGCTGAACTCAGCAAGTCTGAGTTCAATGGCAAATTCAATGGCAGAGGCGTGACGCTGCTGGTTTCCAGGCTGCCCTGTTGAGGGAGTGGGGGCTGACTGCCGCTGCTGCTCAGACCATTGATCAGTCCGTCAGGTTCTGTCAGGGCAATCCCTGTCCAGCCGGTAGCGAGATTATTAGCGGGTGCATTGGCTGTATCAGCAGTGGCTGCCGCCGGATTCGCGGTATTAAATTCATGCCACCAGCCGCTCGATCTGGAACTGCGACTACGCCGCCATTCATAGATCTGGCTCTGCTCAACCATGAATGCCACATCTTGACTACGATCTTGAGTCAATTGCTGCGCCAAGGCTGGATTGGCCTCTAGCTGCGCTACCGTCACCCCCAAGCGCTGAGCCAACAACTGTTTTGCCTGGGTTTGAAGCGCCAGCAGATCGACGCTAGCCGTACCCGGATCCCAGCCGATTACATCAAATCCTCGTCGATCTAGTCCAGTAACATTGCGTCGTGATCCCAGATCAATGTCTGGCTCCATGATGCCCAAGCCGCCACCACTCGATTTCCAATGGCTGGCTTGATACCCATCACCGCCCAAATTGCGATCTACGCCGGTGGCAAAACCGGCGCTCCTGGTTATGCCGCCATCGATTGAGAAGAACGGGTTACCGCCAACCACCAAATCGAGCTTGCCCTCGTTCGAGAAGCGCATCATGTCAAGGCTAGTGGCATTCTTCAGTGGTCCTCTGGGATCTAACTCTGCGGTACCACTATCATTATCATCGTCGTCATCGTCATCATCATCGTCATCATCGCCAAAGCCAGCGATTGGAGTCAACTGCCATCCAGACGGATCGACACCACTATAGAAGCCAAGCACATGTCCAATTTCATGTACAGCCACACTAAAAAAGTCGATGCTGTTAGGAGGAGTACCGTTTAAATCATAATTCCAATTCAATCCCAGACTAGCCAACTGATCGTTCATCAGAATGTAACCATCGAGTCCATCATCCTGTGGATTTCGCATTCCCAATGCTTTGGCATTGGCGCGGCTCAGGTTCAGCGTATTGCTGCTCTGCTCCAGCTTATTGGAGGTCATGCCGTCCGGACCGATCTGATTCACCCAGGCCGTAAAGGAGGTGGTATTGCTGGGCAGGTTTTGGTGAACGGTTTGATCATCGGCTGACTTGCGATCGGCAGCCAGCCGAGTGCGCCAGGTTGAGTAGGACTCATCTGCCTCAATCCCCATCAGTGCGCCACCGGCAACACCCGTCGGCAGAGTGCTGCTGGGTTCAACATAGATATTGACCGTTACATCATCCGTGAAGTAGGTAGACCAGAGACGACCCGCCGTTTCAAAGGCGACCATCTGTTCCAGCGTTGTACCTGGACCGTAGGTGAATACAATATTCATGGCTAAGGCTCTCAGAAGTTTTCAGGTGAGTTAAATCATCTCAAGTCACAAGCAATGGCTTTACCGGCCAACAATCGAACTGGACCAGTAGGTAGAGCACTAAATCAGCCATGCCGAACGAAGATCCTGATTCAACCTCAGCTTTAAATTGGGTTTCTCTAATTGAATTTCTCCAATTGAATTTCTCCAATTGAATTTGTTAGATTATTTCATTGCTACATTTCATTGCTATAGAGGGTTGCGTAGAATAGTCTAGCCCATCTGTCCAGATGAAGAACGAAACATGAGAAAACTCTCATCCAATCAAGCATCTACCATGATCGCTTCTATGCAAAACATGAGAAAACTCTCATCCAATTTGATGATTTGTTGTGACCACTCTCGTTGATTATCACGCTAATCTGTTTTTTAAGAATTATCACCTCCTTGCTTTATCTAAAATTTGTTCCTGATTAGATTCTTTGCTGCCATTCCGTCTTTTTGCTACTCACCGTAACGCATCGTTTGTAGAACTACAGCGTTTTTCACTCATGTGAGGTGTAGGGGCACTCCCCTTGCACCCCGTTTTCGTTCTTCACTAGCCTGAAAAAGGCTGTATACCGAAAAAGAATTTGATGTTAAGATTCGTAACAAGTTCCATTGATTGGGCAGATGCAAGCAGAATCGTTAGTAGAGAAATACGACAATGCAGGGAGGTGAAGCGCGAGCTGTAGCCACTGGGTGCAGAATGCCGATTGACTTCAAAACGGCGGAGCAGATTCATGGTGGATAGGCAGGAGGATATTTATGATTCGACCGCAGCACCGGATGCGGCTCAGGATCCGTTAGAGGCAAGGCTAGCCAAGTGGATTCAAGCGATCCAAGCTTTAGACTCCTCCAGTCCGGAACGGCGGCACTTTTTGAATCGGCTGGTGAACGAAATTCTGCGATCGGGCAAATTGGGGCATCCACAGCGGTCGATTTGGCCGGCTAGCCTTTACGAAGACCTATACAATGAAGCCCTGCAACGAACGCTGTTGATCATCTGCCAAACAGTTGAGCAATATAAACCAGAAAATCCAGTCATGGCATGGGTGAACTTTCGATTACAGCATCAGTTTACTGAAGTGGTGAAAGACTATCAGAAGCAGGGCATCACCCAAATGCCGACAGGCAGCCGCTTTCCGGTCCGCCTTCCTTCTCTGGAGGATTTACCCAGGTCGTCTCCTCCAGAGGCCGATCTGCCCATCCAGCAATTTTTGCAACAGGATCCCGAAGGGCTACTCAAAAAACAGCGGTTGCGAGAGCGCCCCGACATAACGTTTCAGACATTGGCGATTGCTAAGTTTGTGGAAGGCAAAACCTGGCCCGAAGTTGCCGCCGCTTTGGATATTCCATCCCAGACACTTTGCAGTTTCTTTAATCGTCAACTCAAACATCTGATTCCCTATTTCAAAAAGTACTTAGAAGTATAGTTAAACTGCCCTGCTGGCAGTAGTTATAGATAAATACCTGTTGCTACGGATGCTTACGTTATTAATGGTTGGAGTGCAGCAAAATCAGCTATGAATCAGACCATAGAGCCGCTTACCTTTACTGTACCGCTTTCATTTGCAGCTCATGCAATGGCCCAACAGCAAGGATCCCAAACTCAGCCAACCTATTTGAAGGCGCTAGCGGTCTATGCCGTTGACTTTTACCTGCGCTGTATGGGGATTGAAACCGATCTTGAGCAGAGCGACTGGCATGATCCCTGGATGACGAAATTGATTGATGTGGCAGACCTGTGGCTCAAACCCTACGGTAAGCTAGAGTGCTGTGTTGTGCAATCCAATGCAGAAGTGCTATCGATTTCGCCAGATGCGGAGGCGGATCGGATCGGCTACATGGCAGTGCAGTTGGATCCGACGCTGAAATCAGCAACACTGCTAGGCTTTACGCCAACACCAGCCCCCAATCTGCTGCTGACCAAACTACAATCATTAGAGCAGTTTCTGACCTATTTGCAGTCCTTGGCAGCTCCAAATGCACTTACAGATGCACTTACAGATGCACTTACAGATGCACTTACAGATGCACTCCCAGATGTACTTCCAGATGTACTTCCAGATATACTCCCAGTTGCTCCACCGATCGCTGGAACTACGCCTGCCCCACCCGTCACTGCCCCTACCTCTCAACCTACCTCTGTCCCTGTCCCCAGACCTGCAAGAAATCCGAGTCATCCCATGATCAATCTGAGAAACTGGCTAGAAGGAATCGTTGAAACTGGCTGGCAGCCAATCGAACAGGTGTTAGGCAGTAGTCAGATGCCGATGGTGGCCGTTCGCAGTCAGAGTCAGCATGAAATTACGGTGCGGCAAGCCAAACTGATCGATGTTGGCATGGAGTTAGAGGGGCAGTCGGTCGTGCTGTCTCTGGCAATTACGCTGAATCCAGACACCAGTATGAATGTGCTCGTGCAGCTCTATCCAGCTCCTGGTAACAGCTATTTGCCGCCGCATCTCAAATTGACCATGCTGAGCGAGGCGGGCGAACTGCTGCAAGAAATCTGCTCTAGAGAGCAGGACAGCTACATTCAACTGCGGCATTTTCGTGGCGAGGCAAGCGATATTTTCGAGATTCAGGTCAGTTTAGGCGAGGTCTGTATTAGCGAAAGTTTTGTGCTGTGATTGCTCTTTATTGCTCTGATTCTCGCTGGTTTTCTTTAATTCTTGTTTGTTGACCCTTTGGTTAGTTCTGGTCGGCTGCGGCTAATAGTACGATTAATAGCACGATGAGTCATCTAGTTGTTCTCAACTTAGGCATAGGAGATGTACACAGCGGTTGTCCGAACGTGATCGCTCAGGTTTCCAATCGGGCCGAAAACCACTATCCGATGCAGTATATTGGCAGTTTGCCGCCTGCACCCGAACTAGAGCAGCTCTATCGACGCTGGCAGTTGCTCTATCGCGAGTTCTACCGAGAGCGGGGGGGACAGCCGCAGTGGTCAGCCCCACGAGCAATTACCATCTCTACTAGCGGTGTTACCCATTTTTCCGAAGTTGAGTTTAGCGATCTGGCGCAGCAGTTGCGGCGGCGGTTGAACCAGTGGCTAAATGCTGAATCCTTTCATGCCATCGATCGCAAATTGAGTCGCTTGTTTGATCCAACCGATGCAATTCAGGTGATTATCCAAACGAACGATCCGTTGTTGCGACGCTTACCCTGGCACCTGTGGAACTTTTTTGAAGACTTTCCCCAGGCAGAAGTTACCCTCAGCGTAGCTACCTATGAGCGTATTCCCGACCGGCCTCAGTCTACTGGCAGCATGCGAATTCTGGCGGTGTTAGGCAATAGTGAGCAAATCGACGTGCAGAGCGACCGACAGGTACTCGAAGCCCTCCCAAATGCAACACCGCTGTTTCTGACGCAGCCCAGCTATCAAGAACTGCACGAACACCTCTGGGATCAGCGCGGCTGGGATATTTTGTTTTTTGCCGGTCACAGCCAAACCGAAGATCTGGACACCAGCGAGACCGGACGAATCTATCTCAACTCCCACCAAAGCCTAACGCTGGATCAGTTGCGTCACGCCTTAAAGCGAGCCATCCGACAGGGATTGAAGCTGGCTATTTTCAACTCGTGCGACGGGCTAGGATTGGCACAGGCACTGGCTGATCTGCAAATTCCTCAGGTGATCGTGATGCGTGAACTCGTGCCCGATCTAGTGGCGCAGACATTTTTTCGGGAGTTTCTCACCCAGTTTGCCAGTGGGTGCAGCCTCCATGCCGCTGTCCGCGAAGCTCGCGAAAAGCTGGAAAAGCTGGAAGGTGACTATCCTTGCGCTACTTGGCTACCGCTGATTTGCCAGAATCCAGCCGAGCCACCGATGGATTGGCGGACTCTCCCAGCACCTGCGGCCCCCCATTCCGCCCAAAAACTGCGCTGGCCGATGCTGTTGACCAGCCTCCTCGTTGCAGTGGGGGTAATTGGCGTCCGCTATCTGGGTGGACTGCAAGCGCTAGAGCTAACTGCATTTGATCAACTGATGCGCCTCCGTCCTGCCGAACCGCCCGACTCCCGCCTGCTGCTAGTCACCATTACCGATCAGGATGTGCAGCAGCAAGATGCGCAAGAACGGCGAGGGGCATCCCTCTCGGATCAGGCCTTGGCTCAACTGCTAGAAAAACTGCGTCCACATCAGCCGCGAGTAGTAGGACTCGACCTCTACCGCGATTTTCCGATTGATCCGGCTTCTGGGCTAGAGGCGCAACTCCAACAAGTGCCGCAGTTTGTCGCCGTCTGTGAAGTGGGGGAAGGCGGTGGCACCAAACCCCTAGCCGGCATTCCCAACGAGCGGCTCAGCTTCAGCGATCTGCCAATTGATCCCGATGGCGTGGTGCGACGGCAAATTCTGGGCATGGCGGCAGCTCCCACCTCGTTTTGTGTCACCGATACGGCCTTTAGCTTCCGGCTCGCTCAGCGTTACTTAGCCGCTCAGGGCATCCAGACGACTCGCGATGCGACAGGAACAGTTCAGATCGGCGAGACTCGCTTTCCGCAACTGCGCCCCGACAGCGGCGGCTATCACCAGCTCGATGCCCTTGGCTATCAGGTGATGCTCAACTATCGGGCCGTCCATCCACCCGCCGATCAGGTGACGCTGGGCGAAATTTTGAGCGGTGCTCTCGATCCCCAACTCGCCGATCTGGTCCGCGACCGGATTGTCCTCATCGGTACGGTCGCCCCCAGCTTCAAAGACTACTTCCTCACGCCCTACAGCCAAGCCGACCCAATGCAAAAACTGCCCGGAGTGGTGATTCAAGCCCACATGACGAGCCAACTCCTGAGTGCCGTCCTCAACCAACGACCGCTGCTGCAGGGTTTACCCAACTGGGCCGAAATCGTCTGGATTTGGAGCTGGACCACGCTGGGCGGGGCACTGGTACTCGTTTGCCGCTCGCCGTTGTCGATAGGGCTGGCTGGAGTTGGAGCCATCCTCCTCTTGGGCGGGATCAGCTATGGTGGTTTGCTGCAGGGTTGGTGGCTGCCTCTGATTCCAGCCGCGATTGGATTGGTGATCAGCAGTAGTGCGGGCGCGGCTCATCGCTTAATTTATCTCATTACCTACACCTAGTCATGTGTCACACAAAGTCATCCTCAAAAAAACGTTTGATTCAATTTAGTGTTCTTAGTTTTCTTCTCGCTAGCATTCCAGTAGCTACACCCATCTCAGCGCAACCAACGATTCAGCGACCTCGAATTCCTACGGTTGCCCAGGCTGCTCCAGAATTTTCCGATGTGGGTAGACCCCGCCGCCGTAGGGGAGGAGGTAGTCGTGGCTCTTGTCTGATTGCCGACAAACCACCGCTTACTGCCCTTGTGCCCGACAGCAGTACTGGCTACACACTGGCTCAGTCACCTGGCCTCTGGTTTTACCTGCCCTATCGCCTTACCGACCAACATGCAATCGAATTTGTGCTCAAAGACAGCCAGGATAATCTGGTCTATACCAAAACCATTGCAGGAAACGAAACGGCTCCCGGCATTGTCAATCTGCGTCTACCAGAGTCCGTGATTCTTGATACCGCCCAGAGCTACGAATGGTATTTGCTGGTGCAGTGCGATGCTGAGAATCAAGAGCGATTTGTGTTTGTGAATGGGGCGATTCGGCGGCTAGAGCGTCCAGAGCTTCAGCAGCAGTTGGCGTCTCTGCCGGCGACAGAGCATTCCAATCTCTATGTCAGCGAGAATCTCTGGTACGATGCGATCGACAGTACGGCAACTCAGCTACAAAATGCGCCTCAAAATGGCACAGCTCGCAGTAGCTGGATGGAGCTATTGCAATCCGTCGGCTTGAGTGAGCTAGCAACAGAACCGCTTGTGCCTTGCTGTGGGCTTGAATAAGAGGCATCTCGCCGATCCTAAGCACGCAGAATCGCTTCCACCTGCCCCAGCAGCTCATTAAAGCGAAAGGGCTTAGTGATGTAGGCTCTGACCCCAAGCTCTATACTCTGGGCATAATCTTGGTCATCGGCCCTAGCAGTCAAAATAATCACTTCGGGGATTTGGTCCTGAGTTTGCTGTAACTCCCTCAGCACAGTCCAACCATCCTTGAGCGGCAAGCCCAAATCGAGCAACAGTAGGTCAAAAATTCCCTGTTGCACCATCTGAAGTGCCTCCTCTCCGTTTGTGGCAATGGCTGTCTCATAGCCATGTTTTTGCAAACCCTTCTCCAGGAAAGCTGCTATCCGGGGTTCGTCTTCCACAATCAAAATCTGAGGCATTGTTAAAACCATGTACATATGACGGATTTCAGTGATTGGTTTCTAAATTTGAGAGGAGGCCAGACAAGTATCAGAAAGAAATTACCCTCAATTTATCATCAGAAATATGCTCAGGTGATCCTATCCATTGCATAAAACGAGCAATGAAACCTTGCTCGCTACCCTGACTCCCATCCTGACTAACACCTAACAACACCCTGAGAACTGGTTACAATCGACTAGCCGTAGAACTGTAAATTGACTGTAAGAACGGATACCTTTACATTAAATTAGCGGTTTAAGAAGCAAATGAACACTTAATGAGGACATTCTCATCCTCTCTGCCAGGATAGCCCATACCGCGTATCGTCTCAATCGCCTTGTTGCTAATTCTGGCAAAGCCACCTATTTCCCCTATCAAAAACCCCATGGTGTCTAGGCTCATTTGTAATACTGACTAAAGAAAGGGACTGGCTGTTGTCGTCTCCCGTGGCATGTGACATGGCATGATAGAAGTGCCCAGAGAGATTCATGAGGAGGCAACTTCCTTACAACCCAAGCAGGCTAACAGGCATCCGTCCGAGAGGCAACGAGTCCATCCATCTTTGTACTCTCTATGACTCCAACCCATCCCACTCGCTCTCAATCCTCAGCTACTGTCTCGGATACGAACGACATTGATCACTTTTTAGTTTGCGGCCTAGGTAACCTGGGCCAATACTGCATTCTCAACCTCAGACGATTTGCGCTCGGTGATGCCCAAATTCATATCACTGCCATTGACAGACAGCACCCCTCAGAGTGGGAAGTACAAGATTTGCCGGCTCTGCTGTCGGGACACCTGATTCTAGGCGATTGTCGCGATGAGGCAGTATTGTTGCAAGCTGGAATTCAACGATGTCGGACTATCTTACTCGTTACTAGCAATGAAAGTGTGAACGTTGAAACCGCTATCGTCGCTCGTCGCTTGAACCCAGAGATTCGCATAGTCATGCGATCATCACGGCGAAATTTGAATCAGTTGCTAAAACAGCAATTTCAGGATTTCATCGCGTTTGAGCCAACCGAACTTCCGGCTTCCTCCTTTGCCCTCGCAGGACTTCAGCAAGGTATCCTGGGATGGTTCGCGATCGATGACTACCGCTTTCAAGTTGTCGAACAAACCGTGCAGCCAAAAGACTACCGCTTTGATGCTTGTCTAGCCATTTCTCTCCACAAACGAACTTACCGCCTGTTAAGCTACAATCCGGCCAATGCCGCTCAGATTCCTACCCGCGCCTTTTATCAATGGACCAGCTCAACTAGCATCACCGCTGGCGATACAGTCGCCTATGTCGAATTGGTTGAGTCAAGTACTCCGACTGCCCCATCAAAAACGACCGTCCTAGAACAACCGCTGCAGCGATTAGGCAAACCGCTCCGAACCGTCCTACGGCGCAACTGGCGGGACAACCTGCAAACCTTAGCCGGATGGTTACAGGCTCAGCGCAGTCGGCAAGTGATCGCCATCGGCGTCGGCATTGCCTTGCTGCTGTGGACGCTCGGTGCCGTGTTGCTGCAACAAACCCTCGGTTTATCTTGGCAGCAGGCGACTTCAACAGCATTTATTTTAATCCTAGGCGGCTATGGTGATGTGTTTGGCGGTTTGGAAGCCGATCCTGCACCGGGCTGGGTGCAGTTTATCTGTGGTTTGATTTCCCTGGCTAGTATCGCTTCGGTTTTGGGTGTACTGGGCTTGATTACAGACAATCTCCTCAGTTCTCGTTTTGAATTTTTGCACCGTCGTCCCCCTATTCCTAAGCAAAATCATGTCGTGGTAGTGGGGTTTGGGCGATTGGGCCAGCGGGTTGCGGCAATTTTAAGGGAGTTTAAACAACCTGTCGTTGCCATTACTGAGCGGATAGAGAACATACAGCGTTCTGCTTCAATTCCGTTGCTGGTTGGTGATACCATCACTGAGCTGGCGCGGGTAAATTTGGCAATGGCTAAAAGCGTGGTAGTTGTCACCGATGATCAGATGCTGAATCTGGAAGTGGCCCTGATGGCACAGAATCAAGCTCAACAGGTCGAGCGCTCGATTGGGCTAATCATCCGCACCTACGATCAACGATTCAGAAACAATGTCTTGAATCTTTTGCCGGACTCAAAAGCCTTTGCATCTAACGAGCTGGCCGCCGAAGCCTTTGCCGGGGCTGCCTTTGGCGAGAACATTCTGGGGTTATTTCGTTTGAATCAGCAAACGATTCTCGTCACCGAGTACCTGATCGCCACAAACGATACCTTAATTGGTAAATCGTTGTTTCAGGTTGCTTACGGGTATGGAGTTGTCGCTGTGTTCCATCAACGAGCCAATCAAACGCTGAGTGAAGATGCGGCTGAATATTTGTTTCCGCCAGATGAACGCCAACTCTATGAAGGCGATCGGCTAGTGGTTTTGGCGTCCCTCAACGGCCTGCGCCGCATTGAACATGGCGATCTAGCACCGCCTAGCCGCTGGCGACTGACTGCCCAAAAACCTCTGAATCCATCTTTTTTGCACTACTGTGGCAATGACTTAGCCCGTATCTCAGGCTGTGGTCTCAATACAGCGAGAGCATTCATGGAAAATCTGCCGGGCAGCATTGACCTGTTGCTGTACGACTACCAGGCACACAAATTGCAGCAGGAGCTAAGCCGCAGGCTGCCAATGACGCTGACGCCGTTGTCCTAATGACTCTAGGGACTATTAATCCTGCGTTTGGCCGCTTACCGTTCTGCTGCTGACGATCAGCCATCGAGTTAGAATCGGCCAATACTCTGAAGAATATCAGTTGCTCGTCAAGCTGTCGTAGTTCGGCCAAAATCGGCTGTTCTCTGTTGTGTCTAATCTAGTTATTCGTGTTTACCAGAACAGAGATATTGTCGTGGCGACGGCTATAGTTGACCTTCTGTAGTTGACTTTCTGTAGTTGACTTTACTGTAAATAGTTCAGTATTTTGAGAACTGAAACAACTGCTTTCTCTTTCAGTCAGGATACTGGATAATTTCAAGGAATAAGTCATGATACAAGAATACGAATTTAGCGGCAGCCAGAATGAACTGATTGGCGATCTTGGCAAAAAAATGAATTTTGTCGGCACTTTAATGATTGTTGGAGCGATCCTAGCCTTTATCGGTGGAGTGCTAGCTTTGGTTGCTGCCGCTTCCCAGGGTAGATTTGACTTTGGTGCCATCATTCAAGGAGTATTCCTGCTGCTGACAGGGATCTGGACCCGCAACGCTGCCCAAGCTTTCAATCGAGTCGTGAGTACAACCGGATCGGATATCGAAAACATTATGGGCGCACTAGGTGAATTGCGCAAGCTTTATACCCTACAATATTGGCTAATTGTCATTATGCTGGTTGCTCTGGCGATTACTCTTATCCTTAGTCTGCTGGCTACCTTATTCGCCAGATAGTCTCAGTAGATCGAAAATGAATCCGTTTGGATCATTAGGGCGTGTTTTACAACCCTTGTGTCATTGCAGTAGCCTTTCGATTCCCCTTTTTTTGTTGCTTGCTTCCCGCAGGGTATGCCGCAGGCGCTAAGCCTCCTAAACCCCAGTGAGGATGCGCCTTCGGCGTAGATGAAGGGGGACTTCAAGTCACTTCTTGTCGGTATGTGCTGGCGCACGGGCTTCGTCTTTCGTAGTTTTAACTGACTTTGTTTCAGTCTTTATCGCCCCCTAAATCCCCCATTCTGGGGGACTTTGATTAGACAAAGTTGATCATTCGATCCGGTAAGCCCAGTGATCTGGCCCAGTGATCTGGCCCAGTGATCTGGCTCGGAAGCCCCCGATTTATGGTATGGGGCCTAGCGCCTGCGAGATCCAAGAAAAGGGGGTTGAGAGGACTTGTGTGTACACCATAGCTTTTCATAACGGGGGCTAGGGGGGGATCTCAACAGGATTTGCGATCTACTGAGTCTAGAGTATGGAGTGTTAAGTGTGGGGTGATGGGACTAGTTGGCTTCTGTGCAGCAGCTAGAGTAGGTATATATCCAATTTCCCTACTCACCTATGTTCACTCTAAAATATCTTTTTTGTAGTGCTATATGTCTTATTTGAATCCAGGCTGGACCATTTATGCAGCTCGACCAAGTTTTGTTGCAACCAAGTTAAAATTAACGAGTATCCTCCGTATTCCTGAGTAAAACTTCCTGAGCAAAACTTTCTGAGTAAAACAATGTCAGATGCAGAACCACCAGGCGTTGATGCAGGTTACAAACATGTTTATCCAGAGTTCCTCTCCCAATCGGCGTTGCTTTCGAGTGGGAGAATCTTGAGCGGAGTCAGGGTTGATCAACTACTGCTACCGCCAGGAGAAACACCCGAGTATACGCTTGACGAATTCGTTCTTACGATTAATCTAGGTCCAGGATTTCAGGTAGAACGAATTTTAGACAGAAATTCGCAAATCGGCTTCATGTTTACGGGGGCTGTAGCACTCTGCCCGATGCATGTACCTCAAGCCATTCGTTGGGATCGCAATGCTCATATTCTTTCACTGCATTTAGAGCCTGAACTGTTGAATCGCAACGCTGTAGAAGTACTTGATACGGATCAATTTGAGCTAATACCACATCTGATTATGCAGGATGCGCTGATTCATCAAATTGGAGTGAGATTAAAAACACAGCTTCAGATCAATGGCACCAGTAGCCGCCTTTACGCTGAATCAGCCGCCACCTTTTTAGCGGTTCATTTGCTGCAAACCTATTCCACTGGGACGTTTTCAGTACAGGAATATGAAGGTGGATTACCACAGCAAAAGCTAAAACAGGCAATTGCCTATATCCAGGAGCACTTGGCACAGGAGCTTTCTTTGAATGCCATCGCTGATGATTTGGGTATGAGCCGCTATTATTTTTGTCGGCAGTTTAAGCAGTCTGTCGGGCTTAGCCCGCATCAGTACGTGATTCAACAACGGGTAGAGCGAGCCAAACAACTTCTAAAACAGGGTGGCATGAGCCTGAGTGAAGTCGCCATTACCTGTGGATTCACACACCAAAGCCATCTGCATCGCCACTTCAAGCGTTTGACTGGAGTAACGCCAAGAACATTCATTAATTTACATTAACGAAGAGGCTTAATAAGAAGAAACGGAAACAAGCGCAAGATTGTGCATTGATCGCAAAAACGTGCAGGAATTTTCTGATGCAGTGATTTATTGTCAATGTACGCCTGCAATGTTTCCTGGCTGCAAAAAGTACCCTCAAGGGGACTGACAGATCGAAGAATTGTCTACAAAATGAACCCATGGCTGAATTCTAGATGAGTAGTGAAGTAGGTTGAGGAGCCAGGAGCCAGGAGTCAGGAGTCAGGAGTCAGGGGTCAGGAGTCAGGAGTCAGGAGATGATGCGACAGATAGCTGCTTGAAATACGAGACCCAGTAAATCGAAAATGCTTCGTTTGGATCACTAGACTTGGGTTCGTTCGCGCAGCATGTGCATAGCACAGTCCCCCTAAACCCCTGCGGGGATGCGCCTTCGGCGTAGGATAAGGGGGATTTAGGAGAATCTCAATCTTGGTTTACAAACAAGCTCTACGAGCGATATCAAGCTTCCAAAATCCAAAACCCAAAAGGAAATCGTGATGTTTTCCTCGTCTGCAAACGCTGATGATAATCAGGCTGCCAATGGCAAGCATGGCTATGTGGCTCCACCGGCTGCGGTTTCGTTGCCCAAGGGTGGCGGCGCAATTCAGGGCATCGGTGAAAAGTTTGATATGAATCCGATGACTGGGACCGGTTCACTGAGCGTTCCAGTTGCTGTCTCTCCAGGGCGATCGGGCTTTTCTCCTCAACTTTCGCTTCACTATGACTCTGGTGCGGGTAATGGAATATTCGGTCTGGGGTGGAGTTTGGGTGTGCCCTCGATTACTCACAAGACGCAGAAGGGATTGCCGCAATATCGCGATGCAGAGGATTCGGATACTTTTCTGCTGTCGGGAGCGGAAGATCTAGTGCCGGCCTTGGTTTGGGAAGGTGGTGATTGGGTTCGAGACGAATGGTTGCCGATGGTACCGGACGATGTGCTGCAGGATTCAATTCCTGATGATGCGGTTGATGCGGTGCTATCAAGTTATCCCCATACCGGCACCTATGCGGTCCAACGCTATCGACCTCGCATCGAAGGATTATTTGCCCGGATTGAGCGCTGGCAGCATCGAGGAACGGGGGATGTGCACTGGCGTTCTGTGACCAAAGACCATATCACCAGCGTGTATGGCAAAACTGGAGCGAGTCGCATTGTTGATCCGGCCCAGCCTGCCAGGGTGTTTGAATGGCTACTCTGCGAAAGTTACGACGACAAGGGCAATGTGATTCTTTACCAATACAAGCAGGAAAATCCAGACAATGTCAGTCTGACGCAGGTGCAGGAAAAAAACCGACTGGCTTACGGACAGAGCTACACCAACCGCTATCTGAAGCAGATTTTCTACGGAAACCAGCACCCCTATGAGCGCGATAATTGGCTGTTCCAGGTGGTATTTGACTATGGCGAGCATGGCACCCCTGATCCGCGCCTCGATGACAGCACGCTAGAGGAATTGTCTCTAGAGGAGCGGTTAGCAACCGATAACCCGACCCCACATGAAGATCAACTTTGGCCCCATCGTCCCGATGCCTTCTCCGGCTTCCGCTCAGGCTTTGAGATGCGCACGCAGCGGCTCTGCCGTCGGGTGTTGATGTTTCACCGATTCGAGGAGTTGGGCACCGATTGGACTCTAGTGCGCTCGACCGATTTTCGCTATGACAAAGATCCGGTGGCTACCTACCTGGTTTCGGCAACGCAGACCGGATACGTCAGAGCAACGGCAACTCAGCCCTATCAGCGCCGATCGCTGCCTCCCCTCCAACTCATCTACGATCGCCCTCACGTTCACGAGACGATTCACACCATTGATGCCGAGAGCTTGAAAAATCTGCCCATCGGTTTGGATGATGCCGTTTATCAGTGGTTGGATTTAGATGGGGAAGGAATTTCCGGCATTTTGACAGAGCAGGCCGAGGGCTGGTTTTACAAAGCAAATTTGGGAGACGCGCGGTTTGCTGCGGTGCAGTTGGTGGCGACCAAGCCGACAGGTTCTGATTTGCAGGACAGCCAGCAGCGGTTGCTGGATTTGGCCGGAGATGGTCAGCTCGATCTGGTGTTGCTGAATCGAGGGTTGGCTGGTTTCTATGAGCGGGGACACCAGCAGGACTGGGCTACCTTTCGACCGTTTAAGTCCATCCCCAACCTGGATTGGAATGATCCCAATTTGAGGTGGATCGACCTGAACGGCGACGGTCATGCCGATCTGCTGATTTCTGAGCATCAGGTGTTTGTTTGGTACCCTTCACAAGCAGAGGCGGGGTTCGGAGCTGCATCTGCGGCTCGCATGCGACAGGATGAGGAGCGGGGTCCGGCTCTGGTGTTCACTGATGGCACTCAATCCATTTACCTGGCCGATATGGACGGCGATGGATTGAATGATATTGTGCGGATTCGCAATGGTGAGGTCTGCTACTGGTCCAATCGGGGCTATGGGCAGTTTGGGGCCAAAGTGACAATGGGCCATGCTCCCTATTTTGACCATCCAGAGTTATTTGAGCAGCGTCGAATCCGGCTGGCCGACATCGATGGGTCGGGCACAACGGATATTATCTACCTGGGACGCGAGGCAGTGAGCCTCTGGTTTAATCAAGCAGGCAATCGCTGGAGTGAACCGCATCGACTGCGGAATTTTCCCAAAATCGATCACTTGGCCTCGGTGCAGACGGTGGATCTGTTCGGGAATGGCACGGCCTGTCTGGTCTGGTCGTCGCCGCTGCCGGGATCATTTGCTCAGCGGATGCAGTACATCGATCTGATGGGAGGCCAGAAGCCCCACTTGCTGCGGGTGATTCACAACAATCTGGGCGCAGAGACGCGCTTACACTATGCGGCATCGACCCAGTTTTATCTGGCGGACAAGCAAGCCGGAACGCCTTGGATTACCAGGATTCCCTTTCCGGTGCAGGTGGTGGAGCGGGTCGAGACGATTGATCAGATTTCCGGCAATCGCTTTGTCAGCCGTTACCGCTATCGACACGGTTATTTTGACGGCGAGGAGCGGGAATTTCGCGGCTTTGGCTATGTGGAGCAACTGGATACGGAATCGTTTGCTGAATTTCAACAGGAAGGGGCAACGAATGCCACCGATGTCGCGTTCCATCTGCCGCCGATTTTAACCAAGACCTGGTTTCATACTGGCGTGTTTATCGACCGCGACCACATCTCCACCTATTTGGCTGAGAGCGAATACTACCGAGAACCCGAAATCAGCGATGCAGAGTTCCAGGCGAGGCTACTACCCGATACGCGGATTCCCATCGGCTTGACGCTCTCGACTGGAACCGTGATGCCGCGTCGGCTCACCGCCCAGGAGGAACATGAAGCCTGCCGTGCCCTAAAGGGCAGTGTGCTGAGGCAGGAAGTGTATGCCCTGGATGATTCAGCGGCCAGTGTACATCCCTATAGTGTGGCAGAAAGCAATTATCAAATCTGCTGGCTACAACCGAGGCAAGATCAACAGTATGCGGTGTTCTTTGTACATCCGAGTGAAGCGATTCACTATGCCTACGACCGTAATCCCGATGATCCGCGGGTTGGTCATCAATTGACCTTGGAAGTAGACGGATTTGGCACTGTGAGGAAATCTGCGGCAGTAGCCTATCCCAGACGAGCAGCCGCATTGCCTGAACATCCCAGAGTCCGAAATGCCCAAAACCAGACCTACATCACCTACACAGAAGTGGATGTGATCCATCACCCCGATTCACCAACTTTCTACCGGATTGGGGTGCCAGTCGAAACGCGAATGTATGAGATCACGGGTTTATCCAAATCTGAAGATAACCGATTCGCGCTAGATGAACTGCGGCCAGCGATTCAAACCGCGGCAGAGATCAGCTATGAGGTGCAGCCAACTGCGGGAACAGTGGAAAAGCGGCTCGTGGAGCGCGATCGGATTCTCTACCTCCGCAATGATTTATCTGGTCCGCTGCCGTTGGGTGAGCTAGAATCCCTGGCGTTGCCCTTTGAAACCTATCGGCTGGCGTTTACGCCTGGGCTGCTGGAGCGGGTTTATGGCAACCGCGTCAATAACACGATTCTCAGCCAGGAAGGGCGCTATGTGCAGCAGGATAACCTGTGGTGGATTCCGTCTGGACGCACGATTTTTGATTCAGCACATTTTTATTTACCGATCCAAACCATTGACCCGTTTGAGCAGATTTATACTACGGTCTATGATCATTACCATCTCCTAACGGTTCAAGCCACAGATCCACTAGGCAATATCGTTGGCGTTAACAATGACTATCGCGTTCTGCAACCTCGTGAATTAACCGATCCTAACCAAAATCGTGCTCAAGTGCTATTTGATGTGCTGGGCATGGTAGCGGCAACCGCCGTGATGGGTAAAGAAGGCGAAAATCAGGGCGATTTGCTAGATGAGACGGTCAGGGCTGATTTGCTGCCTCAGGAGATCGATGCATTTTATGCCGATCCGTTGGCTATGGCCGCGTCGCTGCTAGGGAATGCCACGACTCGGACAATCTATGACCTGGAGCGGTTTATGACATCGGGTGAACCTGCGTTTGCGACAACTCTGGCGCGGGAAACTCATAGTAGCGATCCGTTACCTGCCAACGGACTGAAAATTCAGGTGAGTTTTGGTTACTCGGACGGGTTTGGGCGAGCCATTCAGACGAAGATTCAGGCAGAACCAGGACTGGCTCCGGTCCGGGATGCAGCTGGAGTGTTGCGCTGTGACCAGAATTTCGAGCCGGTGGATTCTCGCTGGCTGGGAACGGGTCGCACAATTTTCAACAATAAGGGCAAACCCGTTAAACAATACGAGCCGTTCTTTAGTCCCACTCATGCCTATGAACCTGAACCAGGACTGGTGGAATGTGGTGTTACTCCGATCATTTTCTATGACCCGATTGAGCGAGTGATTGCGACGCTGCATCCAAATCACACCTACGAGAAAGTCGTGTTTGATCCCTGGCAGCAAACCACCTGGGATATGAACGATACGGTGCTGCTCAATCCAGCCGAAGACGAACATGTGAGCAGCTTCTTCAGCGGATTAGCCGAGAGCGAGTATGCCCCAACCTGGTATGAGCAGCGGAGCGATGGACAGCTTGGAATCACAGAACAGCAGAGCGCTCAGAAAACCGTAGCCCATGCCGATACGCCCACGATTATTCATCTGGATACGTTGGGGCGTCCGATTTTAACGATTCAGAATAGAGGCGAGTTTGGTCAACTAGAAACGCGAGCGGGATTAGACATCGAAGGCAATCAGCTTTTTATCGAAGATGCTCGCGGCAATCTGGTGATGGTGAATGCGATCGTCACTCGTGATGCTCAGGGGCAACCGCTGCGAGATGGCAATGGTGATCCTATCATTGAGACTACTGCCTACAATCTGCTGAGTCATTCGCTCTATTCCCTCAGTTCCGATGCAGGGGAACGGTGGACGTTGAATAACGTGGCGGGTAATCCGATTCGGGGCTGGAACAGTCGGGGATTTGAAACACGGCTGCTGTATGACGCATTGCAGCGTCCGACCCACTTGTTGGTGCAGTCGCCGGAAACCTCAGAACGACTAGTGGAACGTACTGTATACGGGGAACAGGTACCCAATGCCGCTACTTTGAACCTGCGCGGCAAACCGTTCATGAGCTTTGATAGCGCTGGCATTGGTATCTACTCCGGACAGAACCCAGCCACGAATCTCGAAGAAGCTTATGATTTCAAAGGCAATTCCCTCCGCAGCCGTCGCCAAATTGCCCGTGAGTACAGGGAGCTGATGGATTGGTCGGCGCTGGAACCGCTGCTCAACATCGAGCCAGCCAATAGTTTGAATCGCGCCGCCATCGATCAGGCGATCACACTCCTCATAGAAGAAACCTTCACGATTAGCACCACCTATGATGCCTTAAATCGGCCTGTGAGTGTAACGGCTCCCGATGGCAGTGCGGCCCGACCGACCTACAACGAGGCCAACTTGCTAGAGCAGATGTCGGTTCAGCTACGTGGTGCAGGTGAATCGATTCCATTCGTCACCAATATTGACTACAACGAAAAAGGTCAACGTACCTTAATCGAATACAACAATGGGATGCGAACCGAATATAGCTACGACCACGAAACGTTTCGGTTAATCAATCTACGAACGATTCGTGGATCTGATTCGTCTCGGCTCCAGGATTTATATTACAGCTACGATCCGGCGGGAAACATCACGTCGATTCGCGATCAGGCTCAGCAGACGATCTTCTTCAATGGACAAGTCGTATCTCCCAGTAATGACTATACCTATGACGCGCTCTACCAACTGATCCAGGCCACTGGGCGCGAACATATCGGCCAAACAACGAATAATCTTCCAGACGAGCGGTCGGATCTGAAGCCCCATTATGATTTCAATGATTCCACTCGCCGGAACCTACCCCATCCCAACGATGCTCAGGCGATGCGAAACTACATCGAAGAATATCAGTATGATGCGGTGGGCAATATCTTGGCAATGATCCACTCCGCAAATGGCGGAAGCTGGACGCGCAACTATGAATATGCAGAGGGGAATAACCGCCTGCTGCAAACTAGCCTACCGCAAGATCAATGGGGCAACTATGGTTATGATGCCCACGGTAATATGATTGAAATGCCTCATTTACCGTTGATGCGATGGGATTTCAACGATCAGCTTCAGGCGTCCTCGAAGCAAGTCCGCAATGATGGTGGCATACCGGAAATTACTTACTATGTCTACGATGCAGGCGGGCAGCGAGTGCGGAAGGTTACAGAGCGACAGTCAGACCCAGGAGTGACATCGACCCGCATGAAGGAGCGAATTTATCTAGGCGGGTTTGAGATTTATCGGGAATACGGCGGCGATGGCAATACAGTAACACTGGAGCGAGAAACGTTGCATGTAATGGATGACCAGCAGCGGATTGCATTAGTAGAAACAAAGACGCTTGATGTAGGAGATGGCATTAACCCACCCACCGACTTACTCACGCCCATCCGTCGCTACCAACTCAGCAATCACTTAGACTCTGCTTCTCTAGAATTGGATACCGATGGAGCCGTACTTTCCTATGAGGAATATCATCCCTACGGCACAACCGCATATCAAGCTGGGCGTAGTGTAGCTGAAGTGAGTTTGAAGCGGTATCGCTATACAGGAATGGAGCGGGATGAGGAGACTGGATTAAGTTATCACGGGACGAGATATTACGCATCTTGGCTAGCAAGATGGGCTGCGATCGATCCAGCGGGATTGGAGGGAGGACTGAATCTCTATGTATATTCATTATCAAATCCCATTGTCCTTTTCGATAAGGAAGGAACTATTTCTCAAGTTGCCACAAAATATGCCGAGAAGACGGCAGAGATTATTTTTGAACATTATCTAATAGAACAAAAAATACCCTACAGAAGACAAGTTCCTTTTCGTGTAAAAGTGGGTACCGAATGGGTTGAAGGTCGCGCGGATTTTGTCGTTGAAACTAAACCTGGAGTATTAGAACCGGTTGAATTCAAAGGCAGTCAAAAAAGTAAGTGGACATCAGCACAGAAGAAATATTTGCCTGCCTTACAAGAAGGAGCAGAATTTGAACTGCTTGGTTCGGGGCGTAAGGGAACAGGTGACCCTAAAGTCTTCAAATCAGGGTCTACAGGGAAAGGTGGAGGTGGTGTCATAACGTATGATAACGTCCGCGACTTAATGAAGCAGTTTAAGCGGCTGACTGAAACAGTCTACTTTAGGCGACGAGGAATTGAGCTAACTAAAGTAACTCGAACAAGCGATGTTGCTACCGAAAAAGTAACGACAACAGAAGAGAAAGTAAAGATGGAGCTGAAAAAGCAAGCGAGAGGTAGAAATCTCAATATCAAGAAACAAGGGGGCTTTGGAACAGTAGGTGCTATGACGGTTGTTGCGGTAGCAGTCAGTGGTGCTTTGCTCTTAGGCACTGTAGATAATTTAGACACATTGTTGGATGTTGCACAAGGGCTTGCTGAGGGAGCTATAAGAGACGCAGCGTTGGCTAAACTCTTTGGTTCTGTGAAAAAGGGGTTTATAGCCGCATCCCTTCTTGATATGGCAATGATGGAATCAGATAATCCAGGACATCTGAAAGCAAAAGCAGAGTTTGAATCAATGCAAGATTTTATCTTTAATAACACTCAGGGTGTACTTTCAGTGAATGATGAATCGTTTTTAGGCTTTCGTATAGGAGGTAAATATAAGATAGAAGATCCAGAAGCATACAGAATGCTATCTGAAGAAATTCTAAATGCTTTGGAAAATCCATTCGTGTTGGAATCAAAAAAATGAATAAAATTTCATTCTTTGTCCCAACTTGTACTAGCTGCCTTCAGAGCTGCAATTTCATTCACATAATGAACTTTAGAAGTTGAATATTCTCAACGAATAACATGAATCTCTATTTCCAAGCTCAATTGCTGCCAAGCTCGATCAGCCATCAGGACTGGAGCCTTCAACTTCAGCCCCAGGCACAGACACACTCGGTCTCCCAGCGACAGGCCAACTCTTCGAGTTTGTTGCCACAATTGTCCAGTAATCTCATCATCCTCATCGGTAAACGGCTCAACTCTAAGCCTCAGCAGTTTCAGGTCGTCTCCCAGTCCTTCTGTCACAACACCAGCAGTTCGCAGTTCACTTCTGTCCGACGCTCAGCCATCAACTCAGTTGCTAGGCTTTTATCCTTGGACAATGTCGAAAACCGTACCTTCAGCCGTTGCTTAATCGTAGATTGCTTTTCAAGCACTAACGCCCCTTCTTTGAAATGGGCAACCAGGGTATCTCCTTCTGCTAGCCCCAAGGTTTTCCACAAAGGAGCATTGATTACTAAAGAGCCATTGGCATCTACATAGACTTGTGCTGGTTCAATTCATCCGTCATAGATCATCAGCCTTCGATCGTACTCCCATTCTAACCCTCAATCGCAATTTAATACTCAAGGAGATTTTCACAATGTTTACCCAAAATTCATCATTCGCTGAATCAGAAGTACAGTCTCAACGATGTAGTTAATCAACTGGATAGGTTGTGCATCACCTGATCTCGTCAATCCGCACCCACTAGCCAACTCAGGAGAAAACTAATGGAAACCATGACAACCAACGCGATGACTAACGGCAGCATGAGTCCGACAACCCACAAAGGTAGATGCCATGTTCCCTGGAGTGATGAAATTTGGAATCGCATCGACCGCGCCGTTCATGATGAATGCAAGCGAACCAGAGTAGCCGCTAAATTTCTGCCGATTGTGCCAGTGAATCACTGTCAGCTTACCGTTCCTTCCGATAGGATTCTGGTTGGTAGACAGCAAAAATTATCGGTCCGGGAAGCCGATACGGTGGAGTTGATCGAACTGGTTGCTGAGTTTTGTCTGACGCGCCAACAGGTGGAATGCGAAGACGACTTAATGACAGCGGTTACCCTGGCGACTCGTGCCGCCAACCTGCTCTCTCAAGCCGAAGATATTGTGCTGTTTCAAGGGCGACCGGCCATTGAACCGGGAGAGAACCAGCATCCGATTTTTCGAGAGCGGAAAGTTACGGTGAAATCGGGTAGGGCTGGGATTGGCTTGCTCGATGCCCCTCCTGCCGATACGCCAAATAATCCGCAAGTGGTGCCCGTGCCGGTGCTGGACTCACCGAATCTTCTCCAGCGCTGGGGCGAAAATACCTTTGGGGCAGTGGCACGAGCCTATTCGGCTTTGCAAGGAGGTGAACGACTAGCACAGGCCCACTATGGTCCCTATGCGCTAGTGCTGCATTATGAAATCTATGCCGATACCTTTGCCCCCTTGCCCACCACCCTGATCATGCCCGCCGATCGCGTGGCTCGCCTAGTCACCGATGGGTTCTACAGCAAAGGCATGCACTCCTGCCACAAAGGGATGTCTGCTTACGACGGAGGCACGCAGCATGGAGAAGACACCCACTTCTATGGCACCGGCACCCTGCGTCCCAATACTGGCCTGCTGCTCTCGCTGGGTGGCAACACGGCGGATTTAGTCGTCGCTATTGATGCCAGAACTGAATTCGTCACTCAAGACAACGACGGCGACTGGCTCTTCCGCGTCTTCAAACGGTTTGCGCTGCGGTTAAAGGACCGTTCAGCCGTGGTGCGTTTAGAGTTCGCCAGCGGACGGCCCACCTAGCCCATTCCGGTCTCATTTCGCCAACGGGGATTCCTGGAGGTTGGGTGGCTTGCTGCCCCGATGCCTTCACGGCTCAGTGTCGGTGAATCCCTGCTGATCCCATTACCTCACGCACAGGAGACGAGCCATGCGTATCGAGCATGAAGGCATTTCCCTATGGTACGGCACCCCCGACGCAGCCGCCCCGTCAGACTTGGTTGCCGCCGGCCAATCTGTGACCGTTACGGTTGGTGTATATCCAGCCGATGCTAGCAATGAAGTCGCAATCCGCTACCGGGTGAATCAGGGGGCCATTGCTACGATTCCAGCTCGATATTTGCCCAATGGCCGCGATCGCCGGTCGCAATACTTCAGAGCCACCCTCCCCGCCTTTCAACCAGGCGACCGAGTAGACTATGTCCCCGTTTGCCGCTGCGCCGGTCGGCAAACCCCCTCCGAATCTGCGCTTGAGGCATTCACGTCCTCGTTCCGTGTGGTAGAAGCAGAAGCTGAACTGATTAAATCAACGTCTGCTCCAACTACTCCCTCAACCATTCCCGCAACTATTAACTCAACTATTCCTTCAACAATAGACACCTACACGAATTCACCATCTGAACCTCCGCAGCATTCTACGAATCGTGATCAGGCCATTCCTCCTCGGCTTTCAACTCGCAAACAGAAACACCTGAAAAATCTGACATTGGGAATTAAAACGAGAACGCAAAAGGCCAAACTAGAACAGCTCTTTGTTGAAAGCGAAGGAGAATTTAATCAGCTTAAAGCTCGCCTAGAAGCAAGCGAGGAGTTCGAGCAGGAAACAATTGAGCAGGTCACCTTTACTCACCATGTAGCAGAACTGTTGGAGGATCAGGAAAATCTGATTGCAGCATTCGTTCATGACGACCGTATCCACAGCCTTCGCGATATTGCCCGCAATTACAGAAAAGAAAATCTCAAGACACTGATTCGCACCACCGGCGTTCCCGAAGGTCAAGATGGAGAAGATGCAGACGAACGCTTGGAACGGTTCGCAACCCGAATCAGCGATCGCCTGTTTCGGATGGAGCCAACGGCGGTAATTCACCGGATGGTGCAAGACGAAGAGATTGCCGCAGACGATCAAAACATTCGGCATGGTCTGCTTGCTTTCTTTGAGCAACAGCCGCATCTAGACTTGCGAAAAACCTCGGTGCTTCAGGTTTTACAGAACCCCGATAGTTTGCAACCAGTCCCAGAAGCCCACCGGGAACAGGTCGTAGATCGGTTAAAGAAACTGCAACGCCTGTCTGCGGTCAGCCCCAGAGCTGAAGCATTACCGACTCTACTGAGAACGAACCTAACCTCCGCCTATGCCATCAATGAAATCCCACTGGAACGCTTTGTCAGTCTGTTTGCGGAACGATTGGGAGGAGAAGAGGTTGCCCGCGCCATTCATCGCAACGCTCAGACTATTACTGTGCGCAATGAGCACGCTTACACTGCCCTGCGACAGGCGGTTCTGGGTGCCTCTGTCCGGATGATTCACGGCGAGGCGTCGGTTGATACGCGCAGAGAGCAGGTTATAGGCGTTGCCCAGCAGAAAAATATTCCGATCAATTTCGAGACGCTGTTCGGCAATGTAGACCTGTGTGAGTGTGAGCACTGCAATTCGGTATATAGCCCTGCTGCCTATCTGGTGGAGCTGTTTCAATATCTACGCAACAATAATCTGGAACCAGAAAACGACAATAGTGGGAAAGCCGGCATCAACAATACTCCGCTGGAAAAGCTGTTTCGCCGTCGTCCCGATTTAGGTAACCTGCAACTCACCTGCGAAAATACAAACACCCTCATCCCATATATCGACCTAGTGAATGAGGTGATGGAAAGTTTTGTGAATCACCTGAATACCTATAAAGCAGATGCTCATAGCCCCAAACAGGCGACGATTGCTGCCTACAATGTCGAGGATGAAAGCAGCGGTGAACTATTAGCCGAACCGCAACATACAAACTACGCCGCCTATCTCACCCTCAGCAAAGTCGTTTATCCGGTTTGTCGGCTACCCTATGATCAGCCCATCGACTCAGCTCGACTCTATCTCAACTATCTGGGCAACAGCCGTTACGAGCTGTTGGACACCTTCCGTATCGATGTTCCGCTGCCGGTTGGAGAGAATCCGAGTGATGCAGAACTCGAACACGCCACCCGACTCCAGGAATTACAGGTGCAGTCCATCGATCGAGCCATCGCGGCTGAATTTCTCCAACTCACTGAAGCAGAATACGTCATTCTGACAAAAGAGGGCTTCTATACTCAGGAATGGTACGAACTGAAGCAGGAAACCAATTTAACCCTAGCCCAATATCACCAAAAACTTGGTTTAAGAGATACCTGGGATTACTATGGCATTGATACCGAAAGCCAAATGCTGGACGAATTGAAATGGGTCAAACCTGCCCAGGAAACTAAAATCGTGGGGTTTCTGCGGCGAACCAACATCCAGTATGTGGATCTGATCGAGCTGCTAAAAACGCGCTACATCAATCCTAACTACCTGTCAGGCAAAGCACTGGCCTATATGAATAGCCTCCGCTTCAGCTATCGTTACCTACAAAGCCTAGTTGATCATAGCCAAACAAATATTCGCTTGAAATACGCGAAGCTGGTGCAGTTTCTTCAGGATGCCCTAGACGCCGATCAGTCTGCTAACAATGGCTCGGCAGGACCGGTTGATCAGACACTTACGGCTATCCCTCCGGCCTCCCAATCTGACAACGATGATTTTGACAAAGACTATGTGGAATGTTGGGTTTATAAATACTTTGCCAAAATTGGCAAACTGATTGTTTTAGACAATGGTTCTGCCTGTCAATGTATCGAGGGAACGATTCGCCTATGGGTGATTTGGGGCACAGATGATGCCGGTTCGTTTATCGACCTCTATCTTGATTCGGATTGTCAAATTTACGTACTCAGGTCCAATCCAAAGAAATTTGTCGGACATTTAGATACTAATACAAGTACATTGGTATTCGATGAGGATTTCAGCGATTCCGTTTCAATTTTTGGCGGAGATTTTACGGGTATCAATGGGGAAATCGGTAAGGTAAACAATCTCAGACTGTTTATTTTGCACTCTGGCAACCGGCTGCCCTTTGTCTGTTCTAGCTCTCAGGAAACCTGCGATCTGACTAAAACCCAACTGAAACATCTAGACGGCACCGATCTTGTCACAGCCGAATATGATCGCTTCCATCGCTTTATCCGGCTCTGGTGCAAACTGGGCTGGACCGTAGCAGAGGTAGATCAGGCCATTACAGGCGTGGGCGAAACCACGGTAAAACCTGTTGGAGGATTTCATCTTTTGATTCCCAATCGGTTTGTGGCCTTGCTTCCCTCTAAGCCGATCGAGCCAGAGGATGCAGAAGCTAACCATGGTTCTAGCCTAAGAAGGTCTGCTCCTGCATTGACTGCTAACCCCCGTCCCTCCAGGCCAGAAGCTGATTGTCAACCAGAGCCGATTTCTCAAGTCCTGCAGGATATCACGCCTGAGCTGATTGAGCAACTCGTGGCGGTGAAAAAGTTGCTGGAGATTACCGGACTAGAACTGGCCCAATTATTGACCTATTGGGCACCGATTGGCATCGAGGGCGAAAATTCCCTCTACGAACGCCTATTTCTGAAATACAACCTGCTTGCCGTAGATGATGTCTTTCAAGCCGACGAATTCGACACTTATCTGACTGGAACCGAATGTTTTAATGATCATCTGCCTGTGCTGATGGCGGCTCTCAAAGTCGATGTGACGATGATCGAGACGATGATCGCTCTGATCGCGGCTCCTGATGAGTTGACTCAGAATAATGGTTGCTATCCACTCACCCTGGACAATGTCTCTAAACTCTATCGCCATATTCTGCTAGCCAAAACTCTGGGTCTCCAAATTAAGGAACTTCCTAGCGTTTTATCGCTGATGCGAGAGCTAGCTCAACCCTTCGGGAAACCGACGCAGACGCTAGAGTTCTACCACCTATTTGCCCGGATCGACGATTCTGGATTCAGTCCGCGAGAGTTGAATTATTTGATCTGGGATCAGGATGATGCACTCCGTCCTCTCCGTCCCAGTATGGCTGCTATTTTTCAACTGGCGATCGCCCTCAGAGATGCCCTGCTGCAAATAGAAATAGACCACGCCGATATTAAGGATGATCAGGAGGCAACGGAAGAACTGTTACGCAGCAAATTGAGTTTACTCTACGACGGTGCGATCGTCGAACAAATCATTGGGTTGGTTCAGGGAACTACTGTTTATCTAGACAACACTCGCCGCAAATACAGCACGAAGTTAAACCAAACCGATCAGGATGCGATTACAGCGTTCATGCTGGCGCGACGCAAAGAGGAAGAGCAACAGCCCGGTGGCGAGTTTCAAACTTTTCTACAGCGAGTACAGTTTAGCGGTACCAAGGGTTTGCAAGTCACGGGAATTTTGCGTGAATCCGATCGGGAAAAGGTGATTGCTCTGGCTGATCTAATTAGCGATACGGACGATCAAGAAAAATTCCAGATCGCTGCGCATAAAATATTCGACCAGCCAGTTAGGTTTTTCGCCGATGCCCTCTGGCCCATCTTTGCTGACCCGGATGCTGCTGCTGCCATATTGTTGGCTGACGATCAGGCTAGCCCTGAAAATCCAGCGCAGGATAGTGGATTCCAAAAACGAGTGTATCTGACCAGAGCCTTCATGCCTTATCTGAGAGAAATGTTGCGGCAGGGGTTGGTGGTACAGATGTTGGCAGGGAATTTGGGTACGTCTTTGGATATAACCCAAACTCTAGTTATGGAAGTGATTCGAACATCACAGGGTGAGCCGATTTACCAAGAAATTATTCGCCTGAAGGAACAGAAAGACCCAGACGTGGAAGCCCAGCGTTGGCAAGGATTCTTTATACCGGAGAAGGATGGCAAGTATACTTTTCTGCTAGAGGCAGAAGGGAAGGTTGGCTTAACCTTCAACCATCAACCCCAGTGGTCTGCTCTTGTGCACACCGATGAAGAGCAGATCAATTTCTACGAGAGTCCTACGAGTTTTCTGAAAGCCGGTCAAGCCTATCCATTCATCTTGGAAGGATACGACGAAGATGAGAATGGAAATATCATCGGACTATTCATGAAATTCAATCAGCAAGCCCAGGTGAAAATTTCCGATAAGGTTCTCTTTCCCGCTCTCCGAACCGAAGCATTCCGAATCGCCTATATTCAGTTGCAAAAAGTCGCCATGCTGGTCAAGGGCTTTGCCATGAAACTGGAGGAGCTAGAATTTTTCCGCCAGTTTGCAGCTCATTTTGACGACCTGGATTTCAATGCCCTATCGTTTCCCCAATGGTTAAGGCTAGAAGCCTTCTATCGCTTGCAGAAGAGCTTACCATCTACTGAATTAAGTCTAGTGGAGTTCTTCCGCTGGACGCATCAAGCTCAAGAGGCGGAAGGTGAGCCGTCATTGGTGGCGCAAATCCACGCCCTCACGGGATGGGAGGAGTCTGATATCTATAAAATGATTCTGCCTCAACACTTTAACCTGTTCCATCCACAGCATTTCCGCAACGAGGCAAACCTGCTCAAACTGCAAGAGACGCTGCGGGTTGCCAAAAAGATTGGTGTTGGCATGGGAGATCTGTTCCAGTGGGGACAACCCATGTCTAGTTTTATTGGGAACCGCAAAATTGCCAGTAATATTCAGCAAGCCATTCGGGCACGCTATTCCCAGGAACAATGGGAGGAAGCGATCAAGCCAACCCACGATCAGCTCCGCACCAATCAAAGAGAGGCATTGCTCGCCTACTTGTTAGCTCAGCCTGTGCTGATGGAATGGGGCGTCAGAGATGCCGACAACCTGTTTGAATTTTTCCTGATTGACGTGCAAATGGATGCCTGTATGAAAACCTCCCGGATCCGGCAGGCGCTCTCGTCGGTGCAGTTGTTCGTACAGCGGTGTTTCCTGGGACTGGAAGCCAAGTATGGAGTGTCTGCGGAGGTTCTGGACCGCGAACGCTGGGAATGGATGGCCCTCTACCGGGTTTGGGAAGCCAACCGCAAGGTGTTTCTCTATCCCGAAAACTGGATTCGCCCTGAATTGCGAGATGTCAAGAGTCCCTTCTTCCAGGAATTGGAATCTGAATTGCTACAGAATGATGTAAGTCAAGATACCGTTACAAGTGCGTTGACCCAATATATCGTTCAGGTTGACGAAGTTGCTAACCTCGAAGTCGTCGGGCAATTTATTGAAGGAGAGGGAAACGCGAGAACATTGCATGTTATAGCCAGAACTCGCAATGCTCCCTACTTCTTTTTCTACCGTTACTATAGGTTTGATTATGAAGACTGGTATCCTTGGGAAAAAATCGATCTGGATATTCCTAGTGTTGATATTGAAGATAGAAACGGCAAATTAGTCAAAAATGGAACTTTTGTAGTGCCAGTCGTTTGGCGAAACCGGCTGTTTATCATTTTTCCCCAATTTATGCAGAAGAATTGGGATAGTCCGCTCAAGACCAGGATGACGGCTGCCAGCAGTGCTGAAACGACAACCATGTCCCAAAGCACTCCCTTGATATATTGGGAAATTAAATTAGGCTGGAGTGAGTACAAAGAGGGCAAATGGACTCCCAAACAATTATCAAGCGACGCAATTTATTCTCAAAGAGATCTTGAAGAAGGCTCAAATGAACATACATTTAAGCTGTTAGTTGAACGGGAGAAGTTTATTTTTGCTCCGTTTGTTAAAGATGATTTCGTCTTTATTCAACCTTATTATTTAGGTAGGATATCTAATGTCACAGAAGAATTAATCAATAGTAATACAGAGTTTTTCAGAAGTAGGTTTTCAAGTCAGGAGAGGATTGTACTATCCGAATCATTTTATTTTGATGGCAATCAGATCGGCAAGATAGAAGGAAGAGTCTCTAATACCATCCCCTTGCTGTGGTTTGGCCAGAATGTTTTCCATCGGATGGGATTTGCACCATCTGCAATCGTTCCCATCCAAGCAGTTGGTGCTGACAACGATCCTGGCGACTTCTGGTCACCCAGGTTTCTAGAGAATAACCAGAATAACGAAGTTTTCTTCATTGAATACAACAAAACCTACTCCTTTCAGCACGATAAAACTAGAGATATGTTGGGCTTGCTCAGGAGGGGAGAAATCAACAAGATCTTCGATCAGCTAGTTCTGCTTTCGGACGATCGCTATGGCTCAAATAATGGTCTTGATTACCATGAGCTAAAACGTCCTTATGCGATCTATAACTGGGAGGCTCTGTTCCATTCGGTTGCTTTATTAGCAGACCACCTGACCAAGTCTCAACGCTTTGAAGAGGCAATGCAGTGGTGGCATTATATTTTTGATCCAATTAATGTCAAAGGCGATATCAGAAACGTCTGGAAATTTCTGCCATTTCGGGTAACCGATAGCCAGAATATCTTAGAGCAAATCTTTAACCGCCTCGATCCCAACACGCCTGACGAAGAGATTAGCGAGTGGCGAGACAATCCGTTTCAACCCCATGTGATTGCCCGTTCTCGTCCCACCGCCTACATGAAATGGGTGGTGATGAAATACATCGACAACCTGATCGCCTGGGGAGATCACCTCTTCCGTCAGGACACGATTGAAACCCTCAACCAGGCTACTCAACTCTATGTGCTGGCTGGTCATATCTTGGGTCCACGCCCAGAGATCATTCCCAAACGCGGCAAAATTCAGCCCCAGACCTACAACTCTCTGCTAGACCAATGGGACGCCTTCTCCAACACAATCGTCGATCTGGAGCTGATCTTTCCCTTTAGCAACCAGATTGCGGTGCCGGCAGTCATCTCCAACGGAAAGCCCCATTACGTCAACGTCTACGGGTTTGCTACAACGCTCTATTTCTGCCTGCCCGACAACCCGAAACTGCTGGAATACTGGGATACGGTAGCCGACCGCCTGTTCAAAATTCGCCATTGCCTCAATATTGAAGGCGTGTTCAGAGAGATGGATTTATTCGGTTCGCCCCTCGATCCAGCTTTATTGGTTCAAGCGGCGGCCCAAGGTCTGAGCATCAGCAGTGTGCTTAACGACCTCAGTACACCCATGCCCAATTACCGCTTCAATTACCTGTTACAGCGGGCTTTAGAAGTCACGTCGGAAGTTAAATCGCTGGGTAGCGCCCTGCTCTCAGCCTTAGAGAAGAAAGATGGGGAAAGCCTCTCGATTCTGCGGGCACAGCATGACACCCGGATGCAAAACCTAATGATGGAGGTGAGAAACCAGCAGCTCGAGGAAGCCAAGGCTAGTTTGGCAAGTCTGGAGCAAAATCGCAAAGCGCCTGAACATCGGCTGAATTATTATTTGCAGATTATTGATGCAGATGTAGATGTACCCGCAGTGGATGTAGAATTTGCCGAACTGCCCAACCAAATCCCTGAAATCAAGAAAGATGGCGAATTGAAGTTGATTCCACCGGAAGAAGAAGAAATCAAGAAGGCAAAGCAATCTAAGGATTTACAGTTAGGAGTAGGAGTTTCGGAAGCTTTAGCCAGTATTTTTCATGCTATTCCTATTGCTAGCATTGATGCCAAACCTATCGGTATAGGGTTAGGAGTAAGTTGGGGAGGACCGCAGATTGGAAACGTCATACAAGCTGTTGCAAGAGGTCTGCAAGTTGGAGTAAATGATAAAACCTTCCAATCTTCCGCTGCTGCTCGCAAAGCAGGCTTCACACGCCAACAGCAGGAGCGCATCCTTCAGGCAAATCTGGCGGGCCATGAGCTGATGCAAATCGACAAGCAGGTTACTGCTCAAACAATTAGGAGAGATATTGCCCAACTCGAAATTGATCACCATCAAATCCAGATTGAACAAACTCAAGAAGTAGAAGATTTCATTCGCAATAAATACTCGAATGAACAGCTTTACCAATGGATGAGTGATCGCCTAAAAGACTTGTATTACCAAGCCTACTCTTTCGCCTATGATCTAGCTAAAAAAGCCGAAAAAGTCTTCCGGTTTGAAATGGGGCTTTCCACCTCTGATTTCATCAAATTTGGTTACTGGGACAGCGCCAAAGACGGCTTCCTGGCTGGAGAGCAGCTTTACTTAGCCCTGAAGCATCTGGAAAATGCGTATGTGGCAACCAAACCCCACGATTACGAAATCACCAAGCATGTTTCGCTGCAACTCCATAACCCTCTGGCCTTGATTCAACTCAAAGAAACCGGAGTATGTGAATTTGACATTCCAGAAGAGAGCTTCGATCTAGATTATCCTGGGCATTACAAGCGGCGCATCAAAACAGTATCGGTTTCCATGCCTTGTGTCGTCGGACCCTATACCAGCCTGAACTGCACCCTGCGTCTGTTGAAACACGAATATAGAAACAGTAAAATTGCCGCGAATGCCTCTGATTATGCCAAGAAGCTAGAAGAAGCCGATGAACGCTTCGTCTATAACCCGATACCCACCACGGCTATTGCCGTCAGCCAGGGCCAAAATGACAGTGGTGTATTTGAACTGAACTTCCGGGATGAGCGCTACATGCCGTTTGAGGGATCTGGGGCAATCAGCAGTTGGCGGTTAGAACTGCCGCAAGAATTCCATCAGTTTGACTATCAAACTATATCCGATGTGATTATCCATCTCCGCTATACCTCCTGCGACGGCGGAGCTACGCTTAAAACCGCTGCCGTGGAGCATCTGATCGACTATGTGGAAAATGCCTCGGAACTCAGTCAACGGGAAGGTCTATTCCGCCTGTTGAGCCTGAAGCACGAATTTCCAGATGAGTGGTATCGCTTCCTGCACCCCGAACCCGATGTGGCCAACCAGGTATTTGTCTTGGGCAATCTCAAGGAACGCTTGCCCTTCTTTGCCAATAGTCAGAAAGTCAGTGGCCTAGCAATCCAAAGCGCCATGCTTTTCGTTCGCCTTGCTCCCCCTGCAACCGGATTGACAATTTCCCTGCTCAAATCTGCCCAACTTGAGACGTTAAATCCTGATAACGCAACATTCGACGTTGAACTAGAACCGGGAGCCGGGATCGATTCATTGCAGCAATATGAAGCGATCGACTTAGCTGAGGACTTAAATGGATTCTGGGCACTTCAGGTCAATGATCCTGTGCCCCTCACCACAGATATATTGAAAGACGCTTGGCTGGTGATTAAGTACCAATTGGAACTCTAAGCAACCATTTAAAAAGTATTGACGGAAAAATTAAGGTGTACTCCATTTTCTCTTCATAGCTGCGGCTTCCAAAACTTCTGACCTTTTCGGACCGACATTCCAGTTGAAACTGTTTATCTTAACTAAATAGATGATCGTGACTCTAAACATCTCGCCTAGCAGTGGGAACCTTTCCAGTGTGCTATTTGTAGTTGAGCTAAACTAATGCATTACATCGAAAACGACTCGGTCTTGATCTTTGAAGATGTGCTTCAGTTTTGGTTTCCCCAGTTGCCAGAGAAGAATCCGGCTGCCTTAGTTCGCCAGTGGCAATGGTGGTTTCAAGGCGGCGGAGATGCTGAAATCATCCAGCAGTTTTCGCCGTTGCTGGAATGTGCTATTCGAGGTGAGCTAGACGCCTGGTCACACGCACCTCAGTCGCGATTGGCTCTGATCCTCGTCCTCGACCAATTTTCACGCACCATTTATCGGGGAACAGCTCAGGCATTCGCTCAGGATGCAAAAGCTTGTGCGCTGGCACTAGAGGGCATTAAAGTTGGTGATTACGCAGCTCTTAATACGCCTTGGGAGAAGACATTCTTCTTCCTGCCGCTGGGACATTCCGAAGATTTGAGCAATTTGGAACTCGTGACCAAACTGGCAGACGACCTAGTGCAGGAAGCCCTTCAGGACTATCGAGCTTTGCTAAAGTTCTCCGCAGAACAAGCCCATCGGCATCGCGATGTCGTTGCTCGATTCGGTCGTCATCCCCATCGCAATCAGATATTAGGACGACTCTCTACTCCCGATGAACTCCAGTATCTTGCCACAGAGCAGCTCGTTCATACGCGATCGCTCCCGCCGCATCTATCGTAATCTCTGTCTAGTTCTTGAACCTATCAGAGCAGCTCTCATCGTCGCTGGTGTCAGCCGCTGACAACCTGAGATGTAGCGTTACATCACCAGTCATCGTCAATGTGATGAAACAATCATTATTAATCATATTCTTGAGCAAAATCACAAGATCAGTTATCATGAAACGGCAACTGAAACAGCCCCGTTGCTGCATTCAGAAGACTTTGTTTCAAATTTGAGCATCGTTCCTAATGTATTGCAATGTAAGCATCACAAACGTGAGTGCCAAAAACGTGAGTGCCAAAAACGTGAGTATAGGCAACGTAAAAACTTGAATATTGCTTCTGGATGAACTCAAACAAAAAATTATTGCACTGTAACTCTGAGTGAGTATGGGTAGGGTAAATAGCTGATAACTAGCTCTATTTTCAAAAGAGGTACCTATGCAATCTAAAACTGTCGCTAAAGGCGTCAACCTGGGTAATTGGCTTGTGTTGGAAAAGTGGATGAGTCCAGAACTCTTTATTCTAGAAGATGGAACATCTGTAGAAGACGATTATCAGCTAGTCAGAGCACTGTGCGAAATCGTAAAACGTGAACGCTATAAGGTGCATCGCGACTCCTACATCACGGATCGAGACTTTGCCTACCTGGCTGCCAGGAGCATTGATTTCGTGCGGATTCCAATTCCCTTCTATATCTTTGGCGACTATGAGCCATACATCGGATGCATTGACTACCTGGACAAGGCGTTCAAATGGGCAGAGCGATACAAGCTCAAAATCTTGATTGATTTGCATACCGTACCAGATAGCCAGAATGGGTTCGATAATGGTGGCATTTGTGGTGTTTGTAAGTTTCACAAAAACCCAGAGCATGTCGAGTTCGCATTGACTGTGCTTGAACGACTAGCAGAGCGATATCGGGACAACAAAAGTCTCTGGGGCATCGAGGTGCTGAATGAACCGATCTCTCCAGAGTTGTGGGATCTGGTTGATGTGCCCAAGCGATATCCAGCCGTGGATAAAGCCTATGCCGAAGGGTCAGAAGCCGTACCAACCGATTTCCTCAAACGCTTTTACACGCAAGCCTACTCAAGGATTCGGGCGCAGGCAGACGACGTGACAGTCGTATTCCATGACGGCTTCCGTATCAAGGAATGGGTGGAGTTTTTCAAAGCACCGGACTTCAAGAATATCGTCGTAGATACGCACTTATATCTCATGACATTCGCATTGAAGTACGGAGATGGTGAGCTTGACGACCACCTGGCGTACATCAAGAATGAAATGGGCGGTACTGTGACAGAAATGTCTCAATATTTTCCAGTCTTGGTAGGTGAGTGGAGCATCGATACTGCGTCGAGAAAGGCTGCGACAACGCTGGCTGGCAAACAGAGAGATGACTACTATCGAAAAGTTGCTGACGCGCACTTTAAGGCTTGGGAGCACGCAACGGCCTGGTGTTACTGGAGTTACAAGTGTCTTGGCGATGAAGCCAAGTTCGATATTTGGGATATGGGCAAGGCCATCGAGCTAGGACTGCTTCCTCATGACTTGTCGCAGCTTCAGTAGATCGCAAATCATGTTGAGATCCCCCCTCTCCTCCCTTACAAAAGCTACGGTGTCCACACAAGTCGAAG
>KL662192.1:1362921-1398049 GCA_000733415.1 [Leptolyngbya] sp. JSC-1 | reverse complement strand
CTAACAGCCAGGGGCGACGGCTAAATTTTTGGGTAGCCGGATTGTGCCCACAGAAGCAACAATCTTAATCTGATACAATAGCGGCATTGCGCCCCAAATGCAACCACATAGAGGAAATTACTTACCTCTTCCCTTGCTAAGGGTGATAGCGCAGCCACGGACGAGTAGCAAGTTTGTCTCGTGCGTTACATAATTCGCAAATATCATTGTTTAACCAGTTCGATTGCAGTTAAGAGAGCATCTTGAGTCAATGAGCCATTGTAGCGATAGTTATTAATAAAGAAAGCAGGAGTTGTTGACACACCGCTTACTTTACCGCTCTGCAGGTCCTGCTGAATCCGATTCACATGCATGTCCCCTGTTACTTCTCTGAGAAATTGATTGATATCTAAATTAAGTATGCTTGCATATTCAACTAAATGGCCATTGCTAAGCGCCTGATGATTTCTATATAAACAGTCATGCATTTCCCAAAACCGATCCTGGCTTCCTGCTGCTTCTGCCGCTTCTGCTGCATGTTGAGCATCTGGATGAATATCATGGCAGGGAAAATGCCGGTACACAAAGCATAATTGTTCACCTAACTGCTGCTGCAATGCTTGAATAATTAGGTAAGCCTCAGCGCAGTGGGGACATTGATAGTCCCCATATTGGACGAGTGTGATCGGTGCCGTTAACGATCCCTGCATATGATCGCGGCTGCTCACAGGGAAAATAAGTATATTCACTAGAACTCCGATATTGACAAAGGGGCAATGCAAAATCGAAAATGCAAAACTCACTGCTCACTGATCGTTTGAGCAAGTGGCAACCTGACACAAACAGTAGTGCCTTGTTGTTTGGAAGATTGAATTTCCACTGTTCCAGCATGGGCAGCAATAATTTCTCTTACAATCATCAGCCCTAGCCCGTGACCAGAGGATTTAGTTGTAACTGGATGATGCCCTAAAGCCGCGATTAAATCAGGAGGAATCGGAGTTCCACCATTGTGGATTTGCATCAAGATTTGATTGATCCGAGAATTGACTCGAACCTGAATGGTGATTACCTCTCCAGGATGGACGGCCTCGCAAGCATTGACCAAAAGATTCAGGAAAACCTGCTTGAGCTTATCGCGATCGCCTTTTACAGTGCCATCACAAATGTCATTAGAAATATCATTACAAATACCATCACAAATGATGGGAACAAAAACAATTTGGCGACTAGCCGCAATCGTCAAATCCGCAGAGAGCTGTATCACTTCATGGATTAAATCGACCAATCGAACGTCTTGCCATAAAAGCATGGATGCATGGGAAGCATGGGCATAGGCCAAAATCTGATCGGTCATTCGCTTCAATCGCTCTGCTTCCTCCACGGCCATCAGCAATCGAGTTTGCTCAAGTTGATTTAATGGCATTTTCTGACAAGCTTCCAAGACATTTAAGATGACGCACAATGGGCTTCGCATCTCATGAACAATCATGGCCGCATGCTGTTCAACCGTCACCAGCGCAGAAGTTGGTACAGTCTTTCGAGTCTGCTGATGTCTAGAGTCAGCCAATCGTTGCTTCGAGAGAGGAACGACTTTATCGCTTGGTGAGATCAGTTCTGCTTGAGTGAATTGCATTGCAAATCTCCATTTCGGTTGTTTGGGTGGATTCAGTTTAGATGAACGAAACTTGTGGCACAGATGAAAAGAGTATTAAAAAAATCTTAAGTTGATTTCAGTTTAGAGAGTTGCCTTCTGGTAGCCACTGCCTATCAAAATAGTCTTCAACCTGACCCAAAGCTTAAAACTGAGTTATTCCTTTGGGATAGGGAAAATCCTATACTTACGGTCAGGATCAATTGACTGCCAGTAGCTGTCTTCTATGCATCCATCTGACTATAGCTTTTTCCACTCTGGTAAGGTGCTGTGGGGGCACGGCCCCTGCACCCCATTTTTTGTACTTCATTAGCCTGGAAAAAGCTGTAAGTAAACAACATAGTTCAAGCACTGGCAGCTCGAAGCCGCACCTACACAGACAAAACCCGCCTTCGCGGATTATTGATCCACAAGACTAGTCGGCGCAGGGCGTTCGACGAAGCTCAGCCGGGTCGCCGACTTGGTTTGAATAGCGGCGGTTACGCTACGAGAAGCCGCTCCGCCTCTAGAACCGCTATGAGCAAACGATTTGTCAGTCAATCAGGCCAAAGAGTTTTTCTACGTAGTAAATCATTTTCAAATCGCGTTGATTGTGGTAAGTTTCAAGGTCGATAAGCACGACCTGCTTAAAACTCCGTTCTGTCTGATTCTACCTGATTCTAAAAGCCACCTATGTTGCCACGGTTCAATCTTGACGACCTACCCGCAGACCTGAAAAGCCAGATTACTCGACGCTCACTAACTGGGAAAGAGTGCTTATTTCTGGATGGAGATCCTGCCAATTATATCTATTACGTAGAATCTGGCGTGATTCGCCTGCTGCACTATACCGAATTAGGGCAGACGGTAAATCACTATACACTCATGTCAGGCAACTTCTTAGCCGAGGTTCTGATTGTCTCCGATAAATACCTCTGTACGGCTGTCGTAGAAGAACCTGCCGAGGTTTTGGCTATTCCCAAACAGGCATTCATTAACGCCCTTTCCCAAGATCCTTCGTTGATGATGGCTTTTTTAGGAGAGGTGGCCTATCGGTTACATATGACCAAAGTGATGATGCAAATTCGCAGCATCCGTTCTGCATCGGAACGAGTATTGAATTACTTGCGAGTTACTGTTCCAGCAGGCACGAATGTGATCGTTCTCGATCGTCCCTTAAAGGAAATTGCTTATAATCTAGATCTAACTCCCGAAAGCCTCTCCCGCGCTTTGGCTCAGCTTCAGGAAGAACGTTACATCAGCCGTGAGCGTGGTCGGATTACTTTACATCGTTAGAAATTAACACTATATATTAAATAGTGTATATTTTTTAGTTAGGCAAAAAGCCTAGTGCCATACAGTAAAATACGCTTTTGTGTTTATTCTAAAAAAAGCAAAAGTGTATTTTACTGTTCTTCTATAATTTCATTTTTTATTTTTCAAGGCTATGTTTTTCCATAAGTAGGAGGGGTGAAATAGAGTTAGCCATGGGTTCAGGTTTCGACTTCGCTCAACCCTCCTCGCCAGAAATCGAGCATTGAGCGTAGTCGAATGCATCCCACTCTACTCAACCCTCTTCTTAGCCAGAAATCGAGCATTGAGCGTAGTCGAAATGCTCAACTCCTGACTCCTCTCTTCACAAGCACTAAAAACCCCCTTGAAGAAATTCTTAAATTGATTTCGATCAAGTGGATCTTTTCGCTCTTCTGGTATATTCGTTCCAAACGTGGTTGGGCAAAGGTTTGAGTTGCTTCAGAAAAAAAGGATAAATCACCAGATGATGGTTCCCATTCGATTGTTAATTGCAGACAATCATCCCCCAATGCGTGAAGGTTTATCTGCATTATTAGAAAAACAGCCCGACTTTCAAGTGGTGGCTTTGGCAAAGAATGGACCTGAAGCGATTGCCCAATATCAGCAGCATCGCCCCGACATTCTGTTGATGGACATACGCATGCCGGAAATGGAAGGCACAGATATCGTTGTCACGCTACGAAACCAATTTCCCCAAGCTCGCATCATCATCCTCACTATCTACGACGGCGATGAAGATATCTATCGGGCTTTGCGTGCTGGTGCCTGCGGCTACTTGCTCAAGCATGTACCCTGTCAGGAATTGTTTGAAGCCATTCGTAGAGTGCATGCTGGCCAGAAATACGTGATGTCATCCGTAGCTCAAAAGCTGACCGAGCGGTTTTCCGACTCTGAATTGACAGATCGGGAAATGGAGGTGTTGCGGCTGATGGTGCAGGGAAAAAGCAATCGCACCATCAGTGAAGAACTTTGCATCGTTGAGGGCACCGTCAAATTTCATGTCCGCAACATTTTGGAAAAATTGGGAGCCAGCGATCGCACTCAAGCAGTCACAATTGCACTGAAGCGCGGGCTGGCTCGACTCTGATCAATCGAAAACCGTTCAATTGCAAACCATTCAATTGAGAACCATTAGAACCGATCGTGGAACGTGCGCTTGATCACATCCAACTGCTGTTCACGAGTTAGCTTGATAAAGTTGACCGCATAGCCAGAAACACGGATAGTTAGCTGTGGATAGAGTTCGGGATGATCTATCGCATCCAGCAGCATCTCTCGATTCAAAACATTCACATTGATGTGGTGTCCGCCATCGTGGAAATAACCATCCAGCATCCCCACTAGATTAGTGAATTGATCCTCCTCAGTTTTGCCTAGCGCTCCAGGAACAATCGAAAACGTGTTCGAGATACCGTCTTGTGCGTAGGCATAGGGGAGCTTAGCAACCGAGGCCAGCGAGGCAATTGCGCCCTTGCTATCTCGTCCATGCATGGGATTGGCCCCGGGCGCAAAGGGTTCTCCTGCCTTGCGGCCATCGGGTGTGTTACCGGTTTTCTTGCCATAGACTACGTTAGAGGTGATGGTTAACACAGATTGGGTCGGAACTGCATCTCGGTAGGTTTTGTGCTGCTTCAGTTGATTCATAAACTGCTTCACCAGATCAACCGCGATCTGATCAACTCGGTCGTCGTTATTACCGTACTTAGGAAAATCGCCTTCAATCTGATAGTCAACGACTAGTCCAGCTAGATTCCGAATCGCTTTGACTTTGGCATACTTAATCGCCGAGAGTGAATCGGCTACTACCGACAACCCAGCAATCCCGCAGGCCATTGTCCGAAAAACATCGCGGTCATGCAGGGCCATTTCCAGGCGCTCGTAGCAATATTTGTCATGCATGTAGTGGATTACATTCAGCGTGTTGATGTAGGCTTTTGCCAACCAAGCCATCATGTTAGTAAACTTCTGCATCACCTCGTCGTGATCTAAGTATTCACTGGTGATTGGAGCATAGGCTGGTCCAATCTGTTCACCGGATTTCTCATCCTTACCGCCATTGATGGCATACAGCAAACACTTAGCCAGATTCACCCGTGCTCCAAAGAACTGCATCTGTTTGCCAATTCGCATCGCCGAAACACAGCAGGCAATTGCGTAATCATCGCCCCAGTAGGGTCGCATTAAATCATCGTTCTCGTATTGAATCGAGCTAGTTTCGGTGGAGACTTTAGCACAATAGCGTTTGAACGGCAGTGGCAATCGTTCAGACCACAGGACGGTGAGATTTGGTTCGGGAGCTGGACCTAGAGTATGTAGAGTATGGAGCATCCGAAAACTGGTGCGCGTCACCAACGGTCTCCCATCCACACCAACACCACCAATCGATTCTGTCACCCAGGTGGGATCGCCAGAGAATAGCTCGTTATATTCCGGCGTGCGCAAAAAGCGCACCATCCGCAGCTTCATCACAAAGTGGTCGATCAACTCTTGCAGTTCTGTTTCGCTGAATTTACCTTGCTGCAAGTCGCGCTCAAAGTAAATGTCCAAAAACGTAGAAACCCGTCCTAGCGACATAGCCGCACCATTTTGTTCTTTGACCGCGGCGAGATAAGCGAAATACAGCCACTGCACCGCTTCTTTAGCATCAGCAGCTGGCCGACCAAGATCAAACCCGTAGCTGGCTGCCATTTGCTTCAGCTCAAACAAGGCTCTAATTTGTTCGTTGAGTTCTTCGCGTAGGCCAATTGTGTAGCTGTCAATCGTGTCTACTTCCAGCGATTCGAGTTGGGTTTTCTTGTCGTCAATCAGCCGTTCCACGCCATACAGCGGTACGCGACGGTAATCGCCAATAATCCGACCCCGACCATAGGCGTCTGGCAAGCCAGTGATGATGCCCGAATGCCGCGCCAAGCGCATTTCTTTGGTGTAGCCATCAAATACCCCGTCATTATGGGTTTTGCGATAGTTGGTGAAAATCTCCTCGGTGGCTGGCTTTAGCTGATACCCATAGGCTTCCAGCGAGGCTTTGACGACTCGAATCCCACCAAACGGCATAATAGCTCGTTTTAATGGTTTGTCCGTCTGTAAACCCACAATTTGCTCTAAGTTCTGATCAATGTAGCCGGGAGGATGGGACGTAACCGTGGAAACAATTGCCGTATCTGCATCTAGAATGCCTTTTTCCCGCTCTTGCGCCATTAACGCTTTCACCTGACTCCAGAGGGCATCGGTCCGAACGGTTGGTCCAATCAGAAACGCTTCATCGCCTGCATAGGGCGTGTAGTTAGTTTGGATGAAGTCGCGGACATCGATTTCGTTCATCCAATTACCGGAATGGAATCCTTTCCATTGCTCAAACATAAGCTTTTTGCCTCCTATAGGAGTGGTGACGGTTAAGCAATGAGTCTCAAGTGGCAGGTTGCAGAGATGAGAGGGTTGGAGGGTTACTTGGTCACTAGAAACTCGTTTTTCTTTCCATATTCGTTATAGAGGAAGAATTTGAGGAACTTGTGGGGAAAATAGGCCATCTAAGCAATATCATCAATCCATGATATTTGGGATCTCAATTCATCTTCGATCGCTTGGACGTGAACCGTTTCACACTTTCGAGCTTGCCTGGGGCTAATTTGATCTGATCAACGGTTGCTTTGACTGGATCAACAGCCTCATTCCAGAATAGGGCCAGTTCGTATCCTACTTCTTCTGCATATTTGAGCCTTTCTTCCAGCACCGTTTTAGGATCGTAGTCTCTGCCGCGTAGCTCTGGCCAATAGTTAGTCTGAATCTCAAGTCGTCCAAGTTCTGCTTCTAATAATTGCTTACGCTTAGGATCCTGCTCGTTTTTGGCTTGGGTCTTGAGTTGTTCATATTCTATTTTGGTAACCGAGGCAAACTCACCTAGTATTTTCGCTGGCCTGGGATAGGTTGTTCCCGGCGCAATCAGCGAAGGAGAGCGGGGTTGAGGAAGTAAATGATCAAACACCAAGGATGCATAATAATGATGCTGTGGCAGGTCAACCTTGATGGCTGAAAAGGTGTTAATGATGTCGCTCAGATAACGGTGTCCGATGGTGCTTTTCAGGCCAAATTTCTTGACTGAAGCCGTACAGTCCGACAGAAATGCAACCAGGCTATCTTTATCCATTGAGCGGCCAAACAAGGAGCCGGTGATTGGAGCAATACACCACCAAGGTTCGTTAAATACATCGAACGCATAGATGACTGTTTTCTTCTCCGCCGCCACTTTGAGCAGGGGTTCTAGGGTGCCTTCAATAAATCGACGACGGTAGGCAGGGTTAGAGGGAATTGCTCGCTTCCCGCGCGAGTAGTTACCGTTGGTTTTTCCCCTGACTCCACGACTATCACCAAGGGGTTCATCAAAAAATGCAAAATCAACCAAAACTGGAATCAACTGCATCCCCGCACTTTCGCAAATAGTTAGCAGCGCCCTAAAGTCATCGAGAAAGGAGTGATGTACTCGTTCTGGAGGTTCAAAGTCCCAGGATTGCTTCTTAATGTTAAATGTAACCGTTCCGTCATAGTTTGCGCCATCGCCCATCAGCCACATTCGCACCACTGTAACACCCGCATTCTTCAATATTTTGAAGTTTTCGAGCATTTTCGTATCCCGTGTCCACGGCTGTGGTTCGCCGCGCGGCGCAAGATTGGGTCCGATCGTAATATATCGGTTGGCAGGCCAGGGATAATTGAATCCAACTAGCATCACCTCACCTCACAATTTATATCCAAAAATCTGACTCCCAATATCAAATCCGACTACCCCCCCTTGATTTAATTGCTGTACAGGCATTTCGCATAGGCGTAGCTTTTCCGCAGGAAATAACGCATCTATACAAACTCAGGTTTATCAACCGGATTTGATATAACTCCTGACTCCTGACTCCTCAACTCATCTAAGATTGCCATAACAGCTAGCTTACGGTTGCAAGGTTGCTCGTCACGGCAATATCGATACCAGAGGTAGGTGTATACTCATTCCACTCAGCAATCAGGACTCCCTTCTCGCCAGGTTGCACAATCGGAAAAGGTCCTGATCGACCATGGGCATAGTTGAGCCGCTCAACTACAATTTGAGTATCATTTGGCACGGCTATCACCAACTGCGACTCCTGAATCGAGTTTGGGTATTCGTAGTGATCAATGATGACTGGTAGTCCAGGCACAATCCCAATACTGGACTCTACATCAACAGTTACCGGATCTGAGCTGGTGTTTAACAGCGAGGCTGAGGTCGTATAGATTGCATCTTGCAGGCGGGCAGCGCTTTTGCCGGAGTTGGCCGGTGGAATACCAGGGTAATTGCGATCGTCGTAGGCTGCTATTTCGCGGGCAATGGTCAGATAGGGAGAGTTGGTTACGCCATTCGGGTCAAAGGTATCCTGGAAGCGGACCCAACGTTCTTCCCATCCTTTACGAATCGTCAACACGACCCGTGCACTGCCAGCCCGTAAAAAGGCTTGACGAGTTGCGTCCGGATGCCGAATCTGGCGAATGAACGGCCAACTCGGTGGAACATCCCAGAAATACGAGTAGAGAAAATAAACGACATTTTCCCATTCAATTGCCTGGTTAATAAAGCGAACAATATTTTCATACTGTGTCACTAAAGCAAAGTCACTACCGCTGATGCCTAGCTTATTCCCCGTAAATCCAACGCCATATATAGGATTGCCACCTGTTCGTTTGATTGCGTTCAATACCGCATCCGGCATAAATTCAAAGCCAGGACCCAGCAGAAATCGCAGGACACCCTTCATAATCTCGTCGCTCTCTTCGCGGCGGAGCGTCAGGGTATCAACACTTTCTAATTGCTGTTCCAGTCGAGCAATCTGAGCTTGAATTTCCTGCTGTTCGGCAAAGTATCGCAGTTGGGCAGCGTTATAGAGTGCGTTCCAGACATCAGTGCGCCAGTGCGCGACTTTTTCCCCAGCAGGTGACAAGTTGACTGTCAGCCCAATCCAGCTTGGACCATCGGCATAGTGCGTGAAGAAAGTCACCGTCTGACGCCCGGTGCTGCCATGCAGAAAATTCTGATCATTCCAAGCCTTGAGTGGCCCTTCCGAGCCGATAATCAGCGGGCCAACTACACCATTTTTGCTAAACTTCGTGCCCAAAACGGCAAAGTTGATATTCACCTCTGGACGGTCAGCAATCTGTGCATGCAGCAACACACTATCGACTATCGCACCGGCTGGAACCTCGAACTCCAGTTGGGTAAAATGCCAACTTTCACCAGGGCTAAACGTCTTATTCGGCTGCAATGGTGCAGGAGATTCCGGATACTGAGGCACCTGCACATGATACAAATCAGCCAGGACAAGATAATGGTCCTTGTCTTCTCCGGGGCGTCGATCTTTCGTAATATCGCTTGGCTTAATCGGAAACTCGAAAGGAGCCAGTTTCGAGCGCAACTCGCTCAAACGCGCATAGATCTCTCGCATCGCACCAGCCGGCTCTGGAATCACGACGTCATAAGTCAGCCGTAAACCGTAGCGATACAGGCGAACCTGCCACTTACGCATCAGACTGAAATAATCAATTCGCATTGGATCGGTGGGGCTAGAATTCTTCAGAAGACGGGTTGTCGTTTCCGAAGTCCCTGTCTCTGTTTTGGTTGAAATCGTGACTTTGTGTTCTTGCTTCGAGCGCGAGGATGCCTTTTGGGTAATGCTGACTGCGTGCTTACGGCTCTCTGCCGCAGACTGTGAAGCTGCATCCTGAGCACTAAATGTTGTAGTCGTTGACCCAGATATAATTGGAATGCCACCTGATACGGTACCCGTGATGTTAAATTGATTGCTATGTTGAAGCTGCGAGCTAGTGGATTGAGTAAGCTCAGTATTATCAGTTACCCCAACTTCACTAACTTCTTCTAGCGAATCCACCACAATAGACGTAAACTCCTTGGATGTCACTGACCATTCTTTATAGACCACCGCTGTTTCCTCCAGGGGAGCCAACGGAATCGTTGCTACCAGTTCACCCCGCTGGACCCCTGCTGGTGCCATTTCGAGCCGCTCCAGGTTCAACATTCCGATAGGCGTTGCCTTGTCACTTGTCACAGTCTCCAGGTGCTTGTTGGCAATCGTGGCTAGATGGAGCGAACTAAGCAACTCACCTTGGATCGCGGCTAGATGAACAGGGGCTTCCTGAGTTTGCAGGTCATCCGCTGCGACAGAGAGGCTACGCTGTACCTGCAAGAGGGACTGCTGTCGAACTTGGGTCAGAGCAGTACCAAACGCCTGCAAAGCCGCTAACGGGACATCAGAGAAGGTTCCTGGATCGGGCAGCAGGGAGGGAATGGCAGGTTGTTCAAACGCTGCTAAGAGATCCCAAGGAGTCTCGCTAAACGTCTCTTCTGAGGAAATGGCAGGACCTTCAGGCGAACCAAGCTGCCGTCGAACAGCCATTACTTCTCCAGGCTGCAAAGCTAGCTGACGAATAAACGCATGCTTGACGATTGCCAATTTCCCGCGATTGCCAGTCGCCTGTTCCACTTGCAACGGCACTAGGGTTCCCTTTTCAATACGTCGTGCCGCCTCGGTCAGAGTCGTATTTGACAGGGGTGTCCCAGCTTGATCCACTGCAACGGGTGCCAAAATCGTTTGCGTCAGCCCCTCTGGAGTATTAGCATTGGTTTGGAAAGGGAGCGTTTGCCATTGGCTAGAGGTTACGTCGGGCGCAATCAATTGAATCGGCGAAAAGGCATCGTCGGCACAGGGGGCAAGAAAATTCAAATCGAGGTACAGATCGTCTGACAGATCGTCTGATCGCCAACTATCTGAGCGCAAACCATTTGAGGGCGGAATCGAAATCAGGACAAACTGCGTCCCGGCACTTGAAGTCCGATCGATCTCAGTATCCTGAATCGCCGTAATATCAGGATGAGAAGCCGGATCTCGAATCTCGATATGTTTAGAAAATGCTAGCCCTAGTTTTTTGGGCATCGCTTCACTGTCACCGCTAACCGCAATCTGGTAGTGCCACACACAGAATGGTATACTGTCGATCGTTTGATATGGTGTCTTATCTTGTAAACTGACAAAATACTTTGGCATACCCCTACTCCATTGATAATGGTATCTTCCCTGTGAGGTATTCTCAAATTTGAGTTGTTCGTTACTCTTATCATATATATGATTTTCACGCTCGTCTTCACCTGCAATAGTACTTTATCATTGAAGTATGTCAATGCCTGAGCGGGTTTATCACTGGCCTCTTCTATAACCAGACACACATCGGTAGAACAGATCTAAATGCTTCGCTTTAATTGATCGAAATAGTTGCGGAATCTTTTTATACCCTCGTGGAGATGTGGCTTTGGCGTAGAACAAGGGGAACTGCAAACCACTCTTGGGGCGTGCAATACACAAGCGTCGCCTAGCCAGACTGCCATAGGCTGTACGGTTCCCCTTTTTCCCTAGATACGAAGCAGCTTCCCGCACAGTAGGTGGTGCAGGAAGCAACAGGATTTAACACATTGCCTAATTTTAAGGTGAAGATAGTGATAGTAATGACTGCTGATGCTACTCGTTTCAGTTGTTGAGTATGTTGAGTGCTGAGTACGCTCAATACTGAGTGATCCATCCCCCAACCAGTGACGTTAGCCAGCTTCAACGGCAGCAATCACCAGCAGCGTCTTCAGCACCGAATCGGGGTTGAGGCTAATCGAATCGATGCCTTGTTCCACCAAAAAGCGAGCGAACTCTGGGTAGTCGCTGGGCGCTTGACCACAGATGCCAATCTTGCGGTTGTGCTGTTTGGCAGTGGCAATCGCGTTGGCAATCATGCGTTTGACGGCTTTATTGCGTTCATCGAACAGGCGAGCCACCAAAGAGGAATCGCGGTCGAGGCCGAGGGTTAGTTGCGTCAAATCGTTTGAGCCAATCGAAAAGCCATCGAAGACCTCGCTGAACTCATCGGCTAGAGTTACGTTACTGGGCAGTTCGCACATCACATAGACTTGCAGGTCATTTTCACCCCGAACTAGCCCATGCTTGGCCATCTCGGCCAGTACCGCTTCGCCTTCTTCTGGAGTCCGACAGAACGGCACCATCAGAATTACATTGGTCAAGCCCATTTCATCCCGGACGCGCTTCATCGCCCGACACTCTAAAGCAAACCCATCCCGATAGCGATCGTCATAGTAGCGCGAAGCACCCCGCCAGCCGATCATCGGGTTTTCTTCTTCCGGTTCAAACTGGCGACCGCCCAGCAGATTGGCATACTCATTGCTCTTGAAATCCGATAGGCGTACAATCACCGGCTTAGGATAAAAGGCGGCAGCAATAGTACCAATCCCTTGAGCTAGCTTGTCTACAAAGAACTGAGCTTTGTCTTCGTACTGGGCCGTGAGTTCGGCAATCTTGTAGCGGGCTAATTCATCCTCCAACTGATCAAAGTGTAGCAGCGCCAGGGGATGGGCCTGGATCTGGTTGGCAATAATGAACTCCATCCGCGCTAGGCCAACGCCATCATTAGGAATGGCCGACAGGCTAAATGCCTCTTCTGGATTGCCCACATTCATCAAGATGTTGGTGCGGGTGTAGGGCAAATTCTCTAACGCCACCTCTTTGACTTCAAACGGCAACAAGCCGCTGTAGACCCGCCCTTCTTCCCCTTCGGCACAGGAGACCGTCACTTCCTGTCCGGTTTGCAGTACTGTCGTGGCATTACCACAACCGACAATAGCTGGAATACCCATTTCTCTGGCAATAATTGCCGCGTGGCAGGTGCGTCCACCCTGATTGGTGACAATAGCACTCGCCCGTTTCATAATCGGCTCCCAGTCCGGATCGGTGCGGTTCGTAACGAGCACTTCACCGGCTTGAAACTGATCAATCTTGTGGACATCCAGAATTACCCTGGCCTTACCCTGGCCAATCATCTCTCCAACAGCTCGACCTTTCACCAAAATATTGCTTTTCTGTTGTAGTTCGTAGCTCCGCAGGATATTCTGTACTTTTTGGGATTGCACGGTTTCGGGTCGCGCCTGCACAATGAATAGCTCGTTCGTTACACCATCTTTTGCCCATTCAATGTCCATTGGTGTATAAATTCCTCGGACATTCGAGTAGTGGTCTTCGATTTCGCAAGCCCAGCGAGCCAGAGTGAGAATCTCCGCATCGCTGAGGGCAAACTGATGGCGCTGTTCAGGCGGTACAGACACGTTCTTGGTAAACTTCGAGCCGCCCAAGTCATAGACCATCTTGATTTCTTTGGTGCCCAGCCGCTTTTCCAGAATCGGTTGGAAGCCTTGCTTCAAGGTAGGCTTAAACACCAGATACTCATCTGGATTCACCGCACCCTGCACTACATTTTCTCCTAGACCATAGGCTGCTGTAATCAGCGCCGCATCTTTAAAGCCGGTTTCCGTATCGATTGAGAACATCACCCCAGAGGAAGCCAGATCGGAACGCACCATTTTCTGCACCCCGACCGAAAGGGCAACATTGAAGTGGTCAAACCCTTTGATTTGCCGGTAAGAAATAGCCCGGTCAGTAAAAATCGAGGCAAAGCACTTATGGCAGGCATCCAGCACGCCTTGCACGCCATGTACATTCAGATAGGTTTCTTGCTGTCCGGCAAAGCTGGCGTCGGGCAGGTCTTCAGCAGTGGCACTAGAACGAACTGCTACGTCAGTATCTGGACCGTAACGGTCGCACAGCATCTGGTATCCTGTGACAATCGCTTCTTGCAGCTCATCGGGGAAAGGCGTTTGCAGAATCAGTGAGCGGGCTTGCTTCCCAACCTGACGCAAACTAAGCACATCTTCTACATCCAGATCGGCAAACAGGCGGCGCAGTTTTGCCTCTAGTCCGGCAATCTCGACAAAATAACGATAGGCATGGGCGGTGGTGGCGAATCCATCCGGTACACTAATGCCCTTGGGCGTCAACTGTTGCAGCATCTCACCCAAGGAGGCATTCTTGCCGCCCACTAGGGGAATATCTGTAATCCCCACGTCCCGAAATTGTAGAACAAAGGCTTTAGTTTTTGAATTTAATGCGGTGGCTGTTGTTGATAGCATGGAATCTTTTCCTCCAGCCTGGTTGGATATAAAAGTAGGGCTTGAGAAACGAGCCGGCGCTAGCTGTTTCTAGACTCTACAGTTCTGGTTATAGGAAAAGAATATGGGGAACTTGTGAGGAGGAGCGAAGGGAAGGAATTGCCCAGAAGAGAGAGTGCTTCGTCTGAGCATTAAGAATTACAACACTGCTATACTAACCCGAGCGCTTTATAGTCAACACCCTCACCCCTCACCCCTCACCCCTCACCCCTCACCCCTCACCCCTCACCCCTCACCCCTCACCGAAACACTATTCACCATTTACTGCTCTCCTTAGTAACACTGGCTATCAGGTCTAGCTCACCATAAAGCTGGTCATCAGCAGGCTGATCAGGGAAAGGAAAAGCCAGGATGCAGCCGCTAGATAGATGGGCTTAAAGCCAATTTTTGTCAGTCGCTTCAACGTTGTCTCTAACCCCATAGCGGCAAGCGACATACAGAGGAGAAATTGATTTACTGAAAGCGTAGAAGATTTTATGCTTTCAGGTACAAGATTGAGGCTATTAACGAATACTAATAAAGCAAAGAATACAACAAACCAGGGAACGGGAATTTTAAACCGATGTTTCGTCTTGTTAGAATTTAAATTTAAATACTGATTCTCCCAACCTAGGAAGCCAACGATTGGAATCAGGAGTAATACACGCGATAACTTTGTAATTGTAGCGAACTCACCACTGATGATCCCGTTTTGAAATCCTGCGGCAATTACTTGCGCTACTTCATGAATCGAGGCTCCACACCAAATCCCAAAAGCTTGGGGACTGATCTGGAATAAGGCAGGAAGCCAGGGATACAGCAGCATGGCGCAGGTGCCGAATCCGGTAATGGCAGTAATAGCATAGGCCATATCTTCCTCGGAACTGTCTATTACGGAGTTGGTAGCCACCACAGCAGAGGCACCACAAATAGCAGTCCCGGCAGCAATCAGGTGGGTTAGCTTGCGGCTAATATGCAGACATCGCCCTAACCAGCAGGTTAGATAAAAGGTACTGACGCTGCTGGAAATCACAATCATTAACCCAACTGGACCAACCGCTAACACCTCAGTCAAACTGAGTTTGAGTCCCAGCAAGATCACCGCTAGCCGCAGAATTTGTTTCATGGAGCAGTGAATCCCAACCCGGAAGCGGGTGGGAGTACCCCAGAAATTCTGAATTGCCATACCCACGAAAACAGAAATTAATAATGGATTGAAGAAAGTAAGCTTTAGTGCATGTTCGATTGACAAAGAAAAAGCAGCAATTAATGCCGTTAGCATCAGACCCGGAAGCAGGGCAATACTCTGATCTTTCAAGTTGAGAAGAATTGTAGGGAACAGTGATCGTCTCAGGTTTGACCTGAATAACATTTTCATGTCGATTCCTATGGAATTGTTCAGAACGAGGTTTGGTTGCCAGTTATCATCGGCTCATTCTGATTGCGGGACTGCGCAGCAAGATAGTTTAGGCGGTTTCTTGCAGCTCTGGCTCCAGTGCAGTACTGATGCCAAAGGTAGCGTTCAAACCGTTGGCAATTTGAGCAAAGATCAGGCTTAGGGGCGCAGTCGGTAATTTTAAGGGCAGCGGTTCTCCCTGATCGCCCAACTCACAAATGCGCGGGTCAATCGGGATTTGTCCCCAGAGCGGAACATGCAGCTCAGCGGCGATTTGGGCACCTCCGCCCCGACCAAAAATCGGAGTTGGTTCACCACAATGTTCACACAGCAGATAACTCATGTTTTCAATTAATCCCAGGACAGGCACTCCAACCCGACGGAACATCTGCACGCTGCGACGCACGTCTGAAATAGCAACCTGTTGCGGTGTGGTCACCATGATCACTCCACAAATGGGACTCTCCTGCACGATCGTAATCTGGGCATCTCCGGTACCGGGCGGCAGATCAATCAGCAGGTAATCGAGTTCGCCCCACTCGACCTCATGGATAAATTGGGTCAAGATCTTATGCATCACCGGACCGCGCCATGCTAGCGGATGATCTCGTTCTGCCAATAACCCAACCGACATCAGCTTGATGCCGTGAGCTTCTAAAGGCAAAAAGCGTTGTCCATCTGGGGTCTCGGTGATTGATACCGTAGACTGACTTAGCCCCAGCATTTGCGGCACATTGGGACCATAGATGTCAGCATCGAGTAGACCGACTTTGGCTCCGGTGCGGCTGAGGGCAGCAGCCAAATTGACAGCAGTGGTGGATTTGCCCACGCCGCCTTTACCGCTAGAAACGGCCACCGTAATTCGCACCCCTGGGATTGTGCAGAGCTGCACATAGACCTTCTTACACCAGATCAGCTCCGAGAGTGTTTGCTGTACTTGTCCCTGTAAGACATACTGATGTCGCCCCACGTAGAGCCGCAAATAGACGTAGTCATTCACCACTTGTAAATTGCGCACCATGCCCAAGCTGACAATATCGTTGCCGAGAATCGGTTCGTGAATACGTTTGAGATGCTGTGTTACTTCAGTTTTACGCGCCAGGATAAGCGGATCAGGAGCAGGTTCCGGCTGGGGTAGATCAGCTCGTTGGAATGGAGAAGAATGGCTAGGCATGGGAGGTTTTTGGCAATTTTTGAATCTTGTCAATCGCACGTTGGGAAAAGATCCGCACATCGACATCGGGGTCATTCAGGGTTTGTTGCAGCGCAGGTAGGGCATCTGCATTGCCTAAATTCCCCAAAGCGGTTGCCGCATCCCGACGCACATCTGAGTATTCATCGGTCAGGGCTTTGATCAGTGCAGGCATGGCTCGGAGATCCGCGGTTTCTTCTAGGAGCTTTTGCAGCGCCCGGGCAGTAAACTTCCGCACCTGCCATTCTGGATCGTCCATTGCCGCAACCAGGGACTCAATCGCGGCTGGATCGGCGAGTAGCTCCAGCGATTGGGCAGCATTGCGGCGCACTTGCCAATCTGAATCAGCAGTCAGCGCCTGACACAGCAACAGCACAACGTCTGGATCTGCCAGATGGCCCAAGGTGAGAACCGCCGCCCGACGCACAGTCTCAACCGGATCTTGCACCAACGCTAAAGCTGGCTGGCAGCGCACCACCTGATTCAAATAGCGCAGGGTGGTAACAGCCGCTTCTCGTAAGCTAGCATGTTCGGACTCAAAAAAGGGCAGGACATAAGGCAGTGCCTGAGCATCATGAATTTTGCGCAGTAGAATCAGCACATTGATCTGGACATGGATATCATCCTGGTGCAAGGCATCGAGTAGCTTGAGCAAATCATCCGCAGCAACCAACTCCTTCAAAGCCGAGAGTGCTTCTTCTCGGATGTCCTCATAGGGCGATCCCAAACACTCGATCAGAGCCGGAATTGCCACTGGATTGGCTAATTCCCACAGTGTCGTCACCGCAATTTTCTGCACCGCAGGGCTTTCATCCTTCAGTGCAATAATTAAGCCCTCAATCGCGCCCTCATCTCCCAAATGTTGCAGCGTTTTGACCGCAACCAAGCGATCGTTCACCTCCGGAGATTGCAGCATCTCAATCCACTGAGCAATATCTGGATCGGTATTAGCAGTATACATAGCTCTGCCTCCTTAATCATATACTCTTATAGACCTAGCGCAATAGAAACGGAATCTGAACCGTAATCGCATTGGTCGGGCATTCCTTTTCACAGGGTAGACAGAACCAGCATTCATCGTATTTCATATAGGCTTTGCCCGTTTCAGGATTCTTCGCCAGCACATCCAGCGGGCAAACCTCAATACAGGCAACACATTTTTCCAGACATTTTGACTCGTCTACAATTACGGGGACATCAACACGCTGAGTGGTTAAAGCCATGAGATTTTCCTGAGATGAACAGTTTTAATTACGACAATGGGTAGGGGCGAAGCATTTGTTAAATAACTCAGAACTCAAGTGTAAGATCTATCAACAAATGCTTCGCCCTCACAATATCGGTCATTTTGTCAGATGGGACACGAGTAGATAGACATCATTAGCCATGAGTGATTTACCTTTCATATTTGACCAATATTCCTAACGTACCGCCACATCATATACCTCGGTCTCCAGATCCACATCTACGATGTAAGGCTCAACCGGACGCTTGAATAGCTCCATGGCTCCAGACTCGTTCTTTTTCAGGTTGACATGGCAGAACCATTCTTCGTTGTTCTTTTCAGGATAATCGAGGCGGTAGTGATAGAGTCCCCAACGGCTTTCTTTGCGGAATAGGGATGCCCGTGCCGCCATCTCAGCGCAGTCGCGGATAAAATGAACCTCCATGCAGCGCATCAGTTCGTGGGGATCCTGGGCACCCATCAGATTCAGCGTTACCTGGTAATCAGCAAATTTTTCCAAGCCAATTTCCATCTTGTGCGGAGATTTGGGCGGTTGCAGATAATCATTGACTAACCGCCGCAGTTTGTACTCGACCTGGGTGTGAGGGATGCCGTTGGGTTGCTGTAAGGGACGGTAGATGCGTTCTTTTTCCGCCGATAGAAATTCTGGATCCGGTTCTACATGGTCTAACCCACTGATATAGTCCATTGCGCTCTCGCCGGCAATCCGCCCGTAAACAAAGGCCCCAATCATGTAGTTATGGGGCACACTCGCCATATCACCAGCCGCATAGAGACCGGGTACGGTTGTTTCTGCTCTCTCGTTCACCCAGACCCCAGAAGCACTGTGGCCGCTGCACAGCCCAATCTCGGAGATATTCATTTCTACGCCATGGGTGCGGTAGTTTTCTCCTCGTTCGGCATGGAATCGTCCCCGGCTGGGGCGCTCATTGTCCCAGAGAATCCGCTCGATTTCGGAAATCGTATCGTCATCGAGGTGATACATCTTCAAATGTACCGGACCTTTACCAGAGTTGAGTTCTTTCCAGATCTCCAGCATCATCTGGCCGCTCCAGTAGTCGCAGCTAATAAAGCGATGCCCTTCTGCGTTGGCGGTGTACGCCCCGAAGGGGCTGGCCACATAGGCACAAGCGGGACCGTTGTAGTCTTTGATTAGCGGATTGATCTGAAAACATTCAATATTGGTCAGCTCAGCGCCTGCATGGTAGGCCATCGAGTAGCCATCTCCAGCGTTCGTGGGATTTTCGTAGGTGCCGTAGAGGTAGCCAGAGGCAGGCAGTCCCAGTCGTCCGCAGGCTCCAGTACAGAGCACCACCGCTTTTGCCTGAATCACAACAAAGTCACCATTCCGCACATCGAAACCCACAGCTCCAGTGACTCGCCCGTTTTGCACCATCACACGAGTGGCCATGACGCGATTCGTCACAGTGACGCCATGTCGTTTCACCTGACGGGCCAGAATTTTTTTCAAATCTTTGCCTTCCGGCATCGGCAGCACATACTTCCCGACCCGATGCACTTGCTTCAGGTCGTAGTTGCCTTCGTGATCTTTCTGAAATTTCACACCCCAGCTTTCTAATTCTTGAATCACGGAAAAGCCTAATCGACCCGTTTCATACACCGCTTTTTGATTCAGAATGCCATCATTGGCAATGGTAATTTCTCGCACATACTGTTCGGGTGTAGAGTTACCGGGAATCACGGCAGTATTCACTCCGTCCATTCCCATCGCAATCGCTCCACTGCGACGGATATTTGCCTTTTCTAGAATCAATACTTCACCCTCTGGGTTGGCTTGTTTGGCCTTGATGGCTGCCATTGTTCCAGCCGTACCACCGCCAACAACCAAAAAATCAGTCTTCAAATACTGAGTATTCACTAAAAACTCTCCCTCAGCTTGTATGGCAATGAATAACCTTGAGAAGAAACGGGTAAAGCTCCTGAATTCCTTGCCGTTTCGCTCCTCATCATAGGCAGATCAAGCGAGGGCATCAAGATCATTTGTGCTTAGAATTACAGTTTTCCAATTCAAGCCTTTTATAGACTCATAACAACTTAGAATGGGAAGCGGAAAGTTGAGTTGAGGAGGCAGGAGCCAGGAGGCAGGAGATTGAGATAGCTTTTACACCTGGTCCTCTCTAACTCTCCGACCCTAACGGGAAGGCAAAGCCTCTAAAAAGTAGGGAGTCGAGCTAAATGCTTGAAGTCTCCCTTTTCTACGCCGAATACCAAATATGTTTGTATATGATGCAAATCCTGGCCCCCTACATCCCCCAATCCTGGGGGACTTTGAGTAGCTCGGCTCCCCCAGAATTGGGGGCTAGGGGGCGGTTCGGCATCTGTATCGTTCAGTGAAGTATTTGGTAGAAGGCGCATCCCCACAGGAGGTTAGGGGGATTTAGGGAGATCTCAATCTTGCGTTATTGGTAGGTTGATTGCCATGGAAATTTATCAGCTTAAGGTCTTTTTAGAAGTAGCTAGATGCCTAAGTTTCACGGAAGCTGCCGATGCACTCAATCTGACTCAACCAGCCGTTAGCGCTAAAATTCGTTCGCTGGAATCAGAATTGGGAACGACTTTATTTCATCGCCTAGGGCGGCGAGTCGAGCTGACGTTAATCGGTCAATATTTACTCGATAAAGGTCCTGAATTGGTCAATCTCGAAACTCGTTTAGTGCAGGAGATTGAGGAACTGAAGCAAGGGAAACGGAGCACCCTGAAAATTGGCTGTATGTCGGATACAGCAAATCATTGGTTGCCCTCGCTTTTATTTCGCTATCGTCAGCAATATCCTGATGTGCAAACGAAATGTTCACAGTTTGATTCAGTGGAGCAGCTATACCGGGCTGTAACATCAGGGGAAGTGGATGTTGGCATTTCGGACCTCAGTTTCTCCGGCTTTGATGAAATTGCAGAAATTATTATCGATACAATTCATTATTCGCTGGTCGTTTCAGCCAGTCATACCCTAGCACAACAGTCCTGGCTGAGCTTGAAAGAGCTGTATCATCACCCTTGGGTTTTGTCGCCCGAAACAGCTCCCAGCCGCATCATTTTAGAGAAGCGTTTAGAGGAATTGGGTTTAAGTTTGGCAAATTTCTCCCAGGTTGAGTATGTAGACTCTCCCAATTTAATCCGAACCTACCTGTTGGAAGGGCATTACCTCAGTTTTGCCTCGAATCTAGAGTTTCAGGTCGAGCAACAGGCGAATCTGATCAAGCTGGTGCCGTTAGAGGAATTTGCCTTGGGTACGCCGTTGTTTTTATTGTTGCCAAAACGGTTTAGTCAGTGTTTGGCATCCTTGGGACAATCCAGTTCTCAGCGGCAACATGGATTAGAACCCATCCAGAATTTTGTCAACCTGGCAGAGAAGGGAATTCAGCCATTTGGGCAATGGTCACGCCGGGAAACTCCAATCGCGGCCCATGCTGCCAAGGCTCAAGACCCATCGCAGTCGAGGAAGTCTGCTTCGCCTCCAACTCCTCAGGTAGCCCGGTTCCAGTCGCCTAGTGTGCATGTACGGTCGCATATCCCGCAGCATACCAAAACTCTGACGCTCACCATCGGGACGCAGAACCACACGATCCAAACCGTGACGGCAGGTTTAATTATCCAAAAGCTGGGGCTACTAGAGCACTTTCTGCCCCGCGAAGGCCGTTACAGCGGCACGCAGTACCAGATTCAATGGTGGGACTATTCGTCTGGCGCGCCGATTGTAGCAGGGCTGCAGTCAAAGCAAATTGATATTGGCGTACTGGGCGATTATCCCCTGTTGCTGAGCGCGGTGCAGCAAAATACCGGACCCCTGGCAGAGACGCGGTTGATCAGCTTCGTTGCCAGTAATCCAGACGGAGCTGGGAATGATGTGATTGTCCCCCACCGCTCCTTACTGAACAGTTTTGAAGACCTCAGAGGCCGTGTAATTGCTGTGCCCTTCAGCTCTGCTGCTCATGGCATGATCATGCGTTCACTCCATCGCAAACACCTGCTCGATGACGTGAAGCTAACCTCGATTGACACACTCAATCCTCAAAGCCGCGGCAAACGCCTCCAGCAGGTAGATGGCTACGCCTACTTTGCCCCTTTCCATGAAATTGCTAAGCATAAAGGCGGCTTTCGGCGCTTGTCAGAAAGTAATGGTGACCGGCTCCCTACCTTTCACGGAGTAGTCGTGCAGCAAGCTTTGGCCGAAACCTACCCAGAGGTGGTCGTTGCCTACCTGAAAGCCCTACTGGCAGCTCAGTACTGGTACGCCACCACACCAATCGCCCCAACCCTGGTGAGCCGTTGGGTGAATGTAGAGGCTGCAATCGTTGCCAAAACCCTGTGTGGGCGCGGTAAAGGCTATGCCATAGGAACAGATCCGCAAGAGCAAGGACTGTTTTTCCCCGAAACTCAAATCCGCACCGACTGGGTGGACGAGCATATTTGTCAGTTGGCGATGATTTCGGGCAACGAACACCTGAGGCAGATTAACTTGAATCGCTGGATTCAATCTGAGTTTTTAGAGACAGCAAGGGCCAGCCTCTAGGCAACTTCCATACTCTTCTCCATACTCTTTAACGTTTCCTCCCGAATTAGTTCAAACACCTGTCGATGCAGTTGGGTGAATTCATTCGATAAGGTGTCATCGAAATGGCGGGGACGCTGGAGAGTGTTGCCAATTTCAGCCTTGATACGCCCCGGCTGTACCCCCATCACACAGATGCGATCGCCCAGGAATAATGCTTCCTCAATATCATGAGTGACAAAAATCACGGTTGTGTTCAAATCGCTCCAAATATCGAGCAATAATTCCTGCATCATGTGACGAGTTTGAGCATCGAGTGCCGCGAAGGGTTCATCCATCAACAGCACCGACGGAGAATTCACCAAGGCCCGCACAATACTCGCCCGCTGCTGCATGCCGCCCGAAAGTTGACTCGGATAGCTGTTGCGATGTTTGTAAAGCCCCACCCGGTTGAGGTAATCATTCACGAGTGCCGCTCGTTCTGCCTTTGCCATGCCCCGAATCTTCAGCCCAAACTCGACATTTTCAAACGTAGTTTTCCAGGGCAGCAAAGAATACTGCTGAAACACAAACCCCCGATCCGCTCCTGGTGATGTAATCGGCATGTGATCGACCATAACATAGCCCTCGGTTGGCTTAATAAACCCAGCAATCACATTCAACAAGGTTGATTTACCGCATCCAGAAGGACCCAGTAAACAAACAAATTCTCCTGGTTGAATCTGGAGGTGAATCGATTCTAGAACCGGATTAACGAGTCCGCGACGCCGGAAAATGACGGAAAGCCCCTCTATCAGAACCGCTCCTTTGGTGGTGGCGTGTTGCTTCGTCTGCTGCATCAACATGAATTGTTTATCCTCAATCAACTACACTAGGAATCCTGCTTTTTAATCACTCGCCACGGCATCAGTGCAGCCATCGCACGGCTCACGACCCAAGAACTAAAGGCTCCCATACAGCCGATCAGCAACATGCCCATGACAATCGGGGGATAATTAGAAGTCACGTAGGATTCCCAGGTCAGATACCCTACGCCATAGCGGCCAGCTAGAATTTCAGCCGTTACCAAACAAAACCAGGCATTCCCCATGCCAATCGTCAATCCACTCGCGATGCTGGGTAGGGAGCCGGGAATCACAATGTCTTTAAACATGTGCCAGGGCCGAGCGCCGAGACACTACCCGACTCGAATCAACACCATATCGCTGAGGGTGCTCTCCACGCCTTTGATTGTGCTGATTAAAATCGGAAAGAACGCCCCGATAAACGTAATGTAAACCATACCCGACTCCGCATTAGGAAACATCAAAATCGCCAGCGGAATCCAAGCCACGGCTGGGATGGGGCGCAGCAGTTCCAAAGCCGGCATCGTCAGGTCTTCCACCTTCTCAAACCAACCAATCAGGACGCCCAAACCCACACCGAGACAGGCAGCGATTGCATAGCCCATCAGCACCCGCAACACACTGGCCCAGATATGCACCATCGGATCTTGGGTGAGGAAAGCCACCGTTGCCTGAAAAACCTCAAGCGGGGAAGGGACAAACTCAAAGCTGACAAACAATTTGAAGTTGATAGTACAGAGAAGTTGCCAACATCCAAAAAACAGCAGCAGAGAAATGAATTGCCGAATGGAACGTCGCGTTGAAAAGACACGAATGCCCTTGGATGTAGCCCAATGCATCCAGCCTCGGCTAGAGCGTCCCGCCGTTCGGGAAGTTGTCACCGCCATGATTAAACCTCTATATGAAGACATCCAGAAATACTAATCGTTTGGGCGTTGCTGAATGAGGAATCAATTTTTAGAATTTCAGATTCCCTGCGGCCCCTTCAACCCCCCTATAGCCTTAACGGGCATCCCCGAAGAAGGGACTTTGAGCAGATTTTGCCCCCCAAAATTGGCAGGCGGGTTTGGTCTGTGTTGCCGCGTCTTTAGCCGCCACCAAGTGCTGTTCCGACCAGTACAGGTTTGCGAGCATAGGTTTGCTGCAACCCTCTAAATGCCGTCACCTGTCCTCCCGTTTTGGCTGCAAACGCCTGCGCATCTGATTCCAGGAGGAACGCCGCCACCTCATCCCCTTGAGTAACAAAGTAGGAATTTTCGGCGAATAGCTTCCAACCGTTGTTGAGGTCATGCACAAACATTGCATCCGCCGTCTTACCATCTGCCTGCAATTTTGCCAAGGCTTTCAGCATGTTGCTAACAGAGGCAAAGGTAGTCACCGTATCTTCCCCTTGCACCCAATACTGCGCCGCCATCTTTGGATCTTGAATCGGTTCACCCGTCAGGGCATCTTTGCCGCTAATCTGAAAATCCTCACCCGCCGCGACAACTTCCTCGTATTTCAGCCCCAGTTCGTTCATCGCTTGCTTAAGGTAGTTTTCATCGATCCAATTCACGACTTCATCCGGGTTGACCGGCTTCTCGATTTTACCCAAGCTCGTCAACGTAGCAATACTATTCTTGAGGGCATTCACTTGAACAGCTCGCACCGTAGGGTCAAGCGATTGCAGCCCAGAGGGTCCTAAAAACATGTAGACCACTTCTTTTTCCACACCAGACCATTCCTCAATTTGGGCCGCTAGTTCCTCCGGCTTTTCGCGGAACATCTGATTGGCTTCCAGCACTGCCTTTAAGTAGGCGACAACAATCTCAGGATGGTCTTGGGCAAAATCCGAGCGCACCACAATTCCATGCAGCGTGGGTATCCCTGTTTGAGCACCATCAAAAATCTTTTTGGCAAATCCCCGGAAGGGAAATAGCTCTCCAAACGGGACAAAGTCAGCATGGGCATCGATTTGCCCAGTCCGCAAACTCGAACCACCCACTTCCGGAGACTGGCTAATCAGTTTGACATCCTTATCGGGATTGATGCCAGCTTGTTTCAAAGCCTTCAGAAGCATGCCGTGAGCTGCCGACCCAAAGGGGACAGAGATCGTTTTTCCTTTCAGGTCTGACAGGCTCGTTGCAGCACTGTCTTTCGGGACAACCACCGCGTTTCCTGCTCCAGTGGCACTGTAAGCCAGGGTACCGATAAAAATTGAATCCACATCCTGCGCTTCCTGCTGAAACTTAATCAGATTAATCGTGGCCGGGAAATCGCCCATCAGACCAATATCGATTTGGTCAGCCAGCATTTTGTTGGTAATCGGCGGCCCAGACGTGTAGCTCGACCACTGGATATCATACTTGACACCTTCGTATTCACCAGTTTTGGGCAAATGTTTTTCTAGCAGTCCTAGTTCTCTAACAGTCGCCCCACCCACCGCCGTATTGATCACCTGATCCTGCGTTCCAATCGCAATGCGGATGACTTTTCCAGAGTTGTTACCAGAATTGTTATTCGCACTCGTCTGCTCAGAATTTGTGCTGGAACAACCGCTGACTATTGCCACTGAAGCCATCACCAAACATGACGCAATTCCTTGCTTGAGCCAGTTCTGATTTTGCATTACTCAAATTATTCAACTCATTTGGAACTTATTAATCCAGTAGTTTGGATGCCCATCTGTAAATCGATATACATCTTTTGGAAACAGGGGCATTTGACTGATAAAAGTCTTAACTGAGTTGATATATTTTGTTTATAGCTAGCTGCGGTAGGCCGAGGCGTTTTAGCAGAACTAATCTGGCTGTCCTGCTCTAGCTCAATTATCCTAGGCTTGTTTAGACAATCTCAAATAAGGAAGAAACGCCCGCCGCACTTCTGAAGCACCTCTTAGACTTGGCTCGATGATGGCAGTGAACCAGGACGGTTCACCAGTGAGGAAGTGAGTATGCAGATCGACCAATTGCCCATGACGGTCAGCAACTCCTTGAATAATAGCGTTTATGCGCTGAAGACTTTTACGCGCAATCGTCGGAGTAATGTTGAGAAAATTGCGACTATCGTCTCCTAAACTGGGATCATATACATTGCCTAATAAAACAGGGTGAATCGGTAAATGTTGGACGAAGTGATCAAGAGCATCAGCAAAGGCAATCATTCCCCTGCCGGTGTCTTGAGGAAACTCAAAGGCAGCAGGCTGTTGGCTGATGTGGGTTTTGGCAATCGACTCGTAAATTTTGCGATAGGGTGGCAACTTCCACCGTTGGCGATAGTGATTGATTACGCCTAGAATCGGCTGACAGCTCCAGTCGAGAATTTGGTAAGCCACTGTATTGCGCAGACGAGTCCAGCTTGCCTTAGAGTAGGTCCAGGGAGTAAAGAAGAGCGGTACATCCGAGCGGCGATGAATCGTTTGACCCGAACTGATGCAAATAAATGGTAGATCCAGATATTGGGCTACGCTTTGGCCTTCTGGTTCTAGCTGGTCCACGAGTAGCGCTTCGATGCCAATGGACCGAATGGCAGCAGGAGCATCCTGGCAGATAATCTCGGTCATATGACGACAAAAATCTACCGAGTAGCGCAGCGCTTCAATCTCGCTGAACTGGGTGAGTTGCTTGAAACTGACTGCCAGTGAACCGGGTTGGTAGCTCGTTTGTCCAATTGGGTAATACTCTAACCCTTCTGAACGAATTTTTGCTTCCAGGTCAGAAATGTGCAAAATAGTCACGCGATGACCCCGCCCCTGTAATTCTCGTCCGAGCGCAGAGAGGGGATTCAAATGGCCTGGATAGGGTGGACAGATAATACCAAAATGAGTCATAAATCGGGCTGACTTTAATGGTTTGATTCCTCCCAAAGTTGGGGGCGCATATCATAGCCGAATTCGGCAACGCCGGAAAATTAGCAGGAACGATGGAGCCGATGCACAGTTGGTAACTGCCACCAAGCTACCGATGGATGCTCGTGGTGCTCTTCGTGATAGCCAAAGTGGTAGCAGGTAATAAATGACCAGAATATCGGTAAAGGATTGGTACGAGCGCGATGGCTATTTTTGAAACCTTCGCTTGGTTCGTTATGGGTTAGAAACGTGCCAAAGTAGAACAATTGCACTGAGCTTAGCACCGATGGAGCAACCCAAAATAGAGTTAGGTTATTTTGAGGAACATGTAGAATCTGATGCAGCAAGATATAAACCAGCGTTAGCCCAATCAACTGCTTCCATTTCCAGTAGCGGCTTATGAAGTAGAAATACCAGCGTACAGGATGGTTGTGTTCACCGTCATGAAAGTCCGGATCTTGATCGCTGGCCGGATAGCGGTGATGCAGCCAATGTTTTTCCAGCAGTTCCCGGTAGGAGAACAACCCATAGCAGGTCACAGCCAATGCTCCCAGAAAATGATTGACCTTGGCTGATTGGAGATAAACCGCACCATGCATGGCATCATGAGCTGTAATGAATAGCCCTGTGTAGAGAAACATTTGCCAGAGTATGGCAGGCGGAATTAACCAAACCGGGAATTGGTCTAAATGAATCGAAAGCAGTAGGATCAGGCTAATTGCCCACAATCCAATTAAACCAAGAGCAATTAGTAGGCCATAGGCTGAATTTTGTTTGCGGGTTAACTGCTTAATCTCTTGCTTAATCTCTGCGACGTTCTGGGTGGTGATATCGAATACAATCGAAGTCATATGCCTTGCTCATTCCAATCGAGGTGGTGCGTTCTGAGTGGTGCAAATGGAAGTGATACGAAATAGTTATAGAAATCATCAATGGGTACAGTATTTGCACTATCAGACGTTGGCTTGTTATCGATTTCAAATATCAAACTTAAATATCAAACTTGATTGATAATGAGAAGCTAATCCTACGAGCTAATATCGTGCAATTAAAACCGTTAGCTAGGCTTTAGTCATGCCGTAAAATTGGTTAATGGTTTTTCAAGCTACATGATTAATTTTATTGAGTTAATTGGTTGCTGCGTTCCATCTTTGGAGGCAGATTTCCAGAACCTTGAGAAAAGGCAACAGGCGTCTTTAGACAACCCATTGCCTAGATGCTGTGTTTGACTGAGAGGAAACTGAAAACGCAATGTTAGAGAATTTGAGCGTTGCTTGCAGATCAAGTCGATAGATCACGACCTTGATTCAAGTTGCCAGGTTTAACAAACCCAATGAATCCAAGGCATAGCTACAGAGCTTTTGACGCAAATGCTTCGTCCTTACGATAGTGCCGTTGTTCCATCCGACTTGACATTAAACCTCTTGAGTGTAGATTGTGGTTTTGTTCAGTCAACAGTTGAATGTCACGGTTAATTGCTCAGAATGGCCTTAGCGTTTGATCGGCTTCCGTTTGATCGCTTTATGTTGCCGCTCAGAAGAACTAGCAAGCACATGCAATCGGCAACATCACACATAGCTAAATAGCCTAGAAATTAAAATCTATTGAGATTGCCTACAAGATAGACTGTAGCAATCATCAAATTATTCATGGATTAGCTTTACAGCTTAGCCAACAGGAGTATATTAATTACTCAGGTAAATTTACATCTGTATCTAGCGGTAATTCAGTGGCATCTGTATCAGGCAAGTCGTTGGGAACAGCACCATCCAGGGGGTTACTCTGCAAATGAATCGTTCCTTTTTCGGTTGGCTCTTCGGCTGAAGCCGCTTCTGCAACCGTTGTCACATTGGCCGTTTTCGCATCAGCTTTCCCGGTGCTTGATGAAAAATTGGTAGCAATTGGTTCCTCTGCTCCTTCGACCTTCGGGGCTGTAGTTTCGCCAGCCGCAATATTTGCATCCAGCATGGCGCTGCCGCCTGAATTGGGAGGGGCAAAGGCTTGAGCTTGTTGAGATGCAGCGATCTCTTGATCGGGTTCTGTCGCTTGGTTGGGCATTTCAGCATCAGGCATTCTAGTTTCCTCCCTACTTGGTAGTCAGAGTGACGAACTTGTCTATTTTCCAAGTTAATCAGAATGCCAGCTGTCGATGTCCGTCCAGAGGCAGGACTCGAATGTAGTTCCATTGTGAAACTGAACACAATCGCTATTAAAACAATCGCTATTAAACCAACAGGTAGCACCAGATTAGGCCAACTGAGCAAACAGCGCTTCCCAATCAATCGCTGCTGGCCTACTGCCTTGGTTAATTAGCTCAAACACTTTATTTTCAGTTACGGGATAGCGCAGACATTCAACACAGGCGGCGGCTACATCAATCCGGCTCGTCTGTCCGTTAAGAATATCGCCCGTGCCAATCACAACGCCTAGCTTACCTTGAGTAGAAGCTTTCAACAAAGTATTGAGATCAGACGACGTAAAGGGACCGTCAATCAACCGACCAGGACGGATAATCGTATAGGGCAGCCCCGATTGAATGATGGCCGTTTCTCCTTGCTGCTTGGCATCCAAGACACCAAAGGCATTCAACACGCTATAGGGCGGTTTATCTTTCCGCTCAACACCACAAGATGAAATAAACACAAAACGCTTCAGGGTTCTAGGAGCCGCCGTTACAAGGTGCTGTACTCCTTCAGCATCCACCTGCTGAGGGCTGTTAGTAGCCTTGGTCTGACGATAGTTGGCATCTGTAAACACCTTGCTCCAAGTCCAGAGTTGCTGCAGGGGATTCAGCTTTGAATCAAACTGAAAACCCCATTTGGCCGAAGGAAAGGCTGTGGTGCCGGTGCAGCAGATCAGGTAGGCGATGTCTTGCAGCGCAGTTGGCAGCGTCTGTGGATCGCGGGTATCGCCGAGGGCAATTTCAACTTGGTCCTGAAACATTTGCTTCGCTTTGTCGGCACGGCGGGTGAGGACACGCACGGTGTAGCCCTGCTCTAAGAGTTTGGCAACAGCCAATTGCCCGACTCCGCCAGTTGCGCCTGCCACTAGTACTCGTTCCATCGGCCTCGCTCCGCTTCTCAAATCAACAATGCGTTCTCTGCATCTAGTATAAAGGGGAGCGGATGGGGTGGTTCAATCATGTTGCTCGATAAACGCTGCCTTGCGCGCTGCCAATCCTCCTGAAGATAGATTCACAGCGGGATATATCAACAATAGTGAGACAGATATGACTGGGGCATCCTGTAGCTACTGGATTTGAGTGACGGCAATTAGTAAATTGCCCCAAACTCGTTAGAACCAGGGTTTGAGGCAATCTATGAACAAATCGCTCTGAATAAGTTTGAGATGCTACTTGCAACACCTAATTGATGGTTGAGTTGATCTAGCATCAATCAGCAGTGCTGGCGTTTGTGCCTTAGGCTCGAACTACGAAGTTTGTCAGGTTTAGCTGTAAACCGGCAGTCAAGCTCGCAAACTGTCCTCCTCTAATATTACCAAAACCAGGTTCTCTAGCATTGGCGTTATAATACAATGCTCCTGTAGTTGGTACATAGGTAATTAAAGCAGAGCTTACTTGAGCCTGTTCAATCGAACTTACGCTTTGAAAGGAAACCGGTCCATCTGCTAATTCGGTAAAAGTGGTCCTGTCCAAAATAATTTTGTCACGGCTCTGAAAATCAAGAATCTTGTCCACTCCTATTGCTCGTCTAAAGCGGGTGTTGATGTCAAAAACGAAGGAATCTAATCCAGTACCTCCATTGAGTGTATCGTCACCAAAACCCCCGACTAGTACATCGTTGCCCCCATTGCCGTTCAATTGATCATCGCCCCCTCGCCCAAGGATCGTGTCATTACCGGATTGGCCCCCAAAAGCTCACCTTGATCGGTGCCCAGCACAAGCTGCCTTCCATTCTGAATAATCTCAATCGCTGAAACCGTAGCCTCATCAACCTTGCTTAGAAAGCTGAGATTGAGTGAACCATCAATCACCTCAACGCTTTGAATTTTCAAATCAAATGCCGCATATTTCCGAGTTCTGGCAAGAATATCTATATCTCTTATAAGCTGCTGTCGATTCTCGACATTGACATCAAAAACTCGCTTTCCAACATCATTCCAATACTTGTCTGCTAACAGCAGCCTCACATCATAGATGCCATTTACAACCGGGATGGCGTAGGAAAAGCTGCCAAGGCGCACGCTCTGATAGAGGGCACCATCTGTTGTGTTAGCAATTGGAGCAGAGTCTATGAATGTCCTTCCCCTAGTGAAGAAATCATCTGCTCGCCAGAGGTTGCCTGCCTTATCTGTGTAGTCTGGCCCACCAGCGTTGATGCGAATCCCAGACTGTTTTGGGAGAACTTCAATGGCTGAAATGGTTGGACGATCCCATGAATAGTCGTTTATCGCTCCGTACTTGGAGAAGTCAATATTGAGAGTACCATCTGTCACAGATACATTGAAGGTCTTATCCACTGCATTATTATAGCCTCCTGCCTCCCTAGCAATATTAAAGTCGTCCAAAACCTTCTGCCCTTCAATACCAACGTCAAACTGACGGTCACCTGCTGCACGCCACCCCCAATACACCTCTGCAAATTTCAGATTGATAGTGTAGACACCATTAGCGATTGGAATGTTGTAAGAGAAATCTCCAGGATCGCCAGCATAGCGGGTGTAATTGTACAACTCATCGTCATATGTGTCATAAACGTCACGGCCAGCTTGACTATACACGAATGATCGCGGGGCAGAATAATATCGATCGGTTTGCCAGACATTACCTTCTGTATCTACATAGTCAGATCTCATATTGCCTACATCAATCCGAATTGGAGCGAATGCGGAATTACGAGTTATGGTCATGGTAATTACTCCTTCAAGCTTTGAGTGTGTTCAACGTTCAGTCTGAAAATCAATTAGGCCAGAGTAGAAATCACTCGGCAACGTTCCGCTGTGAATTGCATTGGAGAGGAGCATGGAGACTCACTCGATCATGTCAACTTACATAACTCTTAACCTGCATCAATTGAGAGTTAATCAAGAGGAAATCAAGCCTTACGGCTACCATACTCATCTAGTTCAATAAACCCTTTTCTCAGCCATTTTCTCCGAATGATTCCAGGGGCAAAAAACGGATAAATCAACCAGCTAAGGCCAAAGGTCAAGATTGCCAATATAGCCGAAATCAAGGAATGTGCAAATTCTCCAACCAACAGAAAGAAGAGAGAACCAAGTAAGAGACAACCGAGGAATACGCTGATACTATTAACTTCGTGGACATAACCATTGCTTGGGTTCTTGAATCGAGTCATAAATTACTCCTGAATAGATTTTGAAAACCTATATAACATTGCAAGCAAACGCTATTTGACTGCTGCAACCCGATCACCAACTTGAAATCCGGCACCGCTCAACACTCGGCCAACTGACGATCGGGCATCGACATCGGTTAGCTCAATTTGCCCAACAGGTGAGGTCAGGGTGCGAATCACTTCGCCGGTTGTAGGGTCAGTCACTTCTCGATCAATTCGTTCAACCGACAGAATCATGCCAGGACTTAGTCCCGCTTGAGCACCTTGATTCAGAATGACTTGGTTATTCGTCACATCCGCCACAACTGCATTCATGGTTGATTGTGCAGATTGAGCCAGTGGCGTGATTCGTGATGTCGTTGCCGTCAACTGTTCAGTCAATTGCAGCACGACAGTTTCAGCAGCTTGTTTCAACAACTGATTCTGTTTAGCGCTGGCATTCGCCACTCCGCCAATTCCGCCAATTGAAAAGGATTCATCCCGCTCCTCTGCTGTACCGATGCCCTCTGCCGCCATGACAATTTCTGCCGTTGTCGTGTTCACTAGCCTTGCCCCGCTCCTCTGCTGTACCGATGCCCTCTGCCGCCATGACAATTTCTGCCGTTGTCGTGTTCACTAGCCTTGCCGTGAGCTGAACCTCTGCGTCGTAGGTTACGGTGCGCCGACCAACCCCCAAAATGTTTAAACCTGATTCTTCTGCATTTAGGTTGAACTGGGTAATGGAGCCAACGATCACGGCATCCACCCCAAGAATGCGACCAATTTCAGCCGCTGTGCTCGCATCTACCCGTCCAGATTGCCCAAAATTCTGCTCTCGTAAAATTGCCTCAACTCGACTGCGTTCAATCACAGAGTAGGTGTCATTCTGAACCAGCCGATTGGTTAAAAGACTACTGACTCCCTGAGCTGGTCCCAAGCCATTAAACAAATCATAGGCTGAGAAATCGGCATCGATACTGGCATAATCAAAGTCTAGAAGGGCTACCCGCAGGCGAGATCGAGGTTGGGCTTGCGCTACCTTTTGCTTATTTGTAGTTGGGATGGTCGGTAATGAGAGAACCTGAAATTGCAGTGATAAAAATGTACAGATAGAGAAGTTCCTACGGTTAATTGATGAATGCTCATATTTGAAGTTTTCATTGCTCTATACCAATGAATCAATCTAAGTTTCGCTAATTTATACAACCTTGCTTTTAGAGATCAAAATTCTAATTGTTGCATTTCCCAACTTCTTGACGGATTCGCAGCCATTCTGCTTTGAGTTCTGATTGTTGGGATGTGATTGGCTTGCCTTGCATCTCTGAGTGTCGTTTATAAAATAGGAGATCTACTAGCACTACACATCTTCTGATTTCATGCCACTCAAGCGCAGATTTCTTATCACCTTGAGGAATCGGTTGATTACGAAACTCTGGATGCCTTTGATAGAAAATCTGATCAGTTTTTCTGTCGATTTCTACTAAATTGGCATCTGTCAGCTCTAATCTTGATAAATCTTGGGTTGTTAGACTCAAGCTCTCTGGAGCAGGTGCTTTGGCAACAGGCGTAAAGGATGGAGATGGTACTGGGTTTGGGTCTTCTTCTTAATCAAAGGAAGCAACATAGCCAATGCCGAGAAGGACTATAACTCCTGCGATAAGATTACCTATCAGCGAAAGGCAACCACCAAAACAACCAGTGCCAGGATTACTAGATTGCTGAGGTTGAGTAGTTTTCTGTGTTACAGTTTTGGCCGCAGAAACAGGTTTAGAAGCCCTTTGGGTTCCAGTGGGTTTAGCTGGATTATCAAGATCTGGAAACCGCCTGTTCCAGAAGCTGTTTTGAGTATTCCAAGAATTCTGCTGTTGCTGTCTTGATTCTTCATCCTGCTGCCTTCTGCGTCGCTCATCATCCTCTTGTTGTCGCAGTTCTGCTTCTCGGCTATGTTGCTCGTCTCGCCTGCGCTGTTCTTCTTGTTGCCGCCATCTCTGCTGTTCTTCTTCTTGCCTTCTACGATTTGCCTCTGCCTCTTGTTGCCTACACTGCTCATTCTGTCGATATTGCTCTTCCTCTTGCTGTCTTCTACGTTGCTCCTCTTGTCTATAATATTCCTCCTGTCTTCTGCGATTTTCTTCGTCACTATTCATAAATTGAAACTCCTCAAAAATTTACTTACTCTGTCAACTACGATATTGAACATGCCATCGCTCGATCATCATTGATTACAGAAGATTTCTAATATTAGAAGTTGCCATTACTGTGAAAGAGCGAGTGCAAGCCAAATAGAAATCATTCACATTATGGTAGGGGGGACTTGATTGAGAGCAAAACTAAAACGAAAAAGATAGTAAATCTACTTACTTCCTATGTAAATTCGGTATTTCCAAACATGCTTGTTCTAAAGCTAAACGATGAGCTTAGCCCTAAGCAATAACAACAATAAATTTGCTCAACTCGTTGATATTGCTTGTTTTGAAAACTTCAGGTTAGTTCCCAACTTCGGGGAAACAATAAATCTTCAAAGTATTTCCAAACTCTTTGGTAAATATGCTTAAAGGCTAAGTACCGGACAAAAGCTTGCAAAGTGTGAGTAGGAGAGGGTTTCATGAGAATTACCACATTCATCCATAAAACCCTCATGAATCAGGTTACTCTACTTCGAGATGCTTTGCGCCCCCATTTAGCTTGGCATGGAGCAAGATTAAGCTTTGTCGCTGCGTTTCTCGTTGCCCTCTTGCGAGTCAAAACCGTCAACTTCGCCGAGTTGGCGACCGGCTTTAGTGGTAAGGCTCAAACCGATTCCCATTACAAACGCTTGCAACGAT
>KL662192.1:1298281-1358604 GCA_000733415.1 [Leptolyngbya] sp. JSC-1 | reverse complement strand
CAAGCGTTTGTAATGGGAATCGGTTTGAGCCTTACCACTAAAGCCGGTCGCCAACTCGGCGAAGTTGACGGTTTTGACTCGCAAGAGGGCAACGAGAAACGCAGCGACAAAGCTTAATCTTGCTCCATGCCAAGCTAAATGGGGGCGCAAAGCATCTCGAAGTAGAGTAACCTGATTCATGAGGGTTTTATGGATGAATGTGGTAATTCTCATGAAACCCTCTCCTACTCACACTTTGCAAGCTTTTGTCCGGTACTTAGGCCCAAGCCTTACGTGACCATGCTTGGACATTGACCCTAATGGGCAAACCCGATTATCTGACTGAAGCCAAACAGCTTTTGCAACAAGCATGGCAACTGCGCGATGCAGCGAACTTGCAGTTTCAGCTAGATCTAACCTTAGAACAGGCGATTCTCTGCATCCATCAGTCCCAACTGGCAGCCGCTCAGGAGTGGTTGCAACGCTCGCATCAGTTATTGCCTCAAGTGCCGCTCCAGGTTACCGATCAACGACGTTATGCGGTTCGGATCAACTACTATGAGGCAGAGGTCTGGTGCAGGCAAGGCGATTATGAACAAGCCAAGCTCTTATTCCACCGCGTGCTTGAGGGTGCCCAGGCCGTTGGCTGGCAGCAAATCGAGATCTACACGCTCAACTGGTTGGCTGAGATTGCACTCGATCAAGCCGATCTGGAACAGGCAGAAGCTCTGCTCGGTCAAGGGTTGCCCATTGCTCAACAACAGCAGGATAAACGCTCAATTGCGTTTCATACCCGCTCGCGGGCCTATTTAGAGCAACTGAAGGGAAATCGATTCGCTGCCCAGCAATGGGCTGAGGCCGCAATTACCTCTTTTGCAGGGTTAGGAATGGATTCAGAGGTACAGAAAATGCAGGATTGGTTGGCGCAAGCATCTAGATAGTTAGGCAGTTGGACGCCCGCAGGCGACAGGATCACTGTATCTGTCAAGAGCACCAAATTTGAGATGGTGTTCTGACACAACTTTGCCATCTTGCCAAACTGCAATTGACTCACCTAACTTACGGTGACGTTCAAGCGCCTGGGCAATCGCTATCTTTGCTCCAGCAGTCATTGCTTCATACAAAGCTTTTATTTCCTGCTCAGTCATCTGTCCCTCTACGAATTTACTCCCATATTTCTCGATCGTAGACGATCGGCTCCTGATTGATCACTATCGCATCCGCATTGACATACTCGAAATCTTCAAAACATTAGGGAGCAATGACATCGCCACTGTGGTTTTGCCAGAACCATTCGCTCCTCCAATCACATAAAGATTCGGCATTGCCTTTGATCAACTGATTGTAGCTATAGCAAGCGTAGTTTACTCTGATTTGGTAATTGGAATCATTCAAAATTACAAACACAGGCAAGATGCAGGGCGGCCACAAGCAGCAGATTCATCAGTGAGACTATCTTCAAAACTGCCAACTCCGAAATGTCGCTCAAACAGAAGTTTGGTTTGCTCAAATGCCATCTGCAACGCTTGCTCAGAAAGTTGATCTAGATTCAGATGAGGCTCGTGATCTAGATAGCAGCCAAACAATGTCTCACAATCCTGGCGGTATTGACGAGTGTGAAGGATATGGCAGTGCCAGACCCGATCAATAGCTTCGGTTGGAATCAGTAACCGATCCGGATAAAGCCATACTAAACAGAGAAAATTTAAGTACTGTTGAATGGCTCGTTTTGCTTGCATTTCACTCCAGCTGTAAGAGCGCAACAGAAATACTAATAAGGGCTTACTGTTGATTAATTCAGGCAGACCCAGCCCAAATTCTTCATTAGCGCAAGGTTGGATAGTACACATCATTGATAATTCCTGAATGAGGATTTTAAGATTGCTTGTACAGCCTGAATGCTGCCTTTTCTAGGTTGTCGTTTATTTAAGCTGATGCACCCTAGAAAGTTCCAAGATCAGTAGTAATTGACTGAACGCGACGGTCTTCGATATATTGTATACAAATCACTATTGCAAACATCCACTCTATATTCTTCGACAGTTTCACCACCAGAAAAGATGGCGCGGATATCGTAATAGCAAACGCGAGGAGATGGGTTGGCAAAATGAATGCCGACACTGTACCCATCCGGGAGAACCGACCGACCTAAGATGTCACGTCCCCAATCTCTGTAGCCGGTTTCCGTAATATAGAGCCGTTCGAGAGTTGTGCCCGTATTGTTATAAACTCGAAAGTCGCTTTTACCTGCTAGAGCAGCTTGAGCAGACAAGGCAACCATTGCTAGGGCAACTGCAGGTGTCAAACAGCGCATTATTGAATCTCCTTTGGCTATAGTTGCTTATTGCTTACAAATCACGTTGACATAGTCAGTTTTGTCTAAACGTCTGTAAGCCTCAGCATTTTGCTTTGATCCATGAATCAGATTGAAACAGCGAGGTTTATACAGCCCAAGATAGACTTTCATAAACTTTCTCTAGAGCAAAGTCTTGAAAGTGCTGTATTCGTATCGAGAGTGAGGCTTAAAAGCAAGCGAGAACAATATTTTTATAAAAATCAGATGAATAAAGTTTTGTAAAGCTGTATAAAAACCGAAGAACCTGAGAGATTAGACAAATGTAAGGGTTCTCTAATTTAATATCCATGAACGAGCAACTCGAACAGCTTGTGCGTGAAGTACAACAAGCCCCACCCCATTCACCGGATCGACAGCAGGGCATTATCCAGTTAGCCCGACAAATTCTGAAAGCGCGTCAGGTTGCTCGTCCGTTTCGAGGGCAACTCACGGAAATTTATCAGGAAATTGTTGAACAGGCCCAAGCCCAGCTTCAGCAAATGCTTGAACATCGGATTGATTCCTATGATTACCATAGAGATCCGGTACGCCAATGGGCCGAGCATTTGCGGCAGGAAGTATTCCAAATCATCTTAAGTCGGTCCTGTTTGCAGCGTCTTGCCCTAGCCGTTCAGCAGCAGCAGCCGAAAACAGATCGCTATCAATATGCAATCTGTGAGCTGATTCAGGCGATCAAACTATCGGGTAAACTAGCCCGCACCCAGCTAGCCCCAGAGATCTACCAAGAGGCGGTGAATCATACCTTATTGTGGGTTTGCCAGAATATTTATGCTTATAACCCCAACCGGGGAGAGTTTATGGGGTGGGTCAACTATCGGTTAGATAAGATCGGGCAAGCGACTCAGCAGGCTCAGCAAGATCCCTACACCCAGGCAATCCGGGCAAAGATCATCAAAACCAAATATCAACTTAGTGCACTGATGCGGCAACTTAAACCATCCGATCTACTCGATTGGCTCAATTTATATCTGAGAAAATGGATTCCATCCCTCAATTTTCCTATCGTTGTAAGCCTGATCACGTTATTAAGCCTCACCGCCCTTGTCCAACAGTCTCCTTCCAAAAAAGATGCCTTACTGTTTGAGGTTGCGCAAGAGTTGCTCAATCTGCCGCCCCCGTTGGTTTATAGCGAGGAATTGAGCCTAGTCAATATTTCTAAAGAAGAAGAACTATCTCTAGTCGATGCTCTGAGGCAATATGTAGAAGAGGATCCGGACCAACTGTTTCAGAATCACATCAAAGGACATCCTGAAGTTACCCTCCAAACAATTCTATTGGCCCGTTTAGACGATGAAACCTGGCAGTCCCTGTCTCAGAGGACCGGCGTAAAAATAGCAACTTTATCTAACTTCTTCCAACGTTCTCTCACATCACTGGCCCCCCAAATTCGGGCCGCTATTCAACAGTAATCCGCAGCGAGGAGTTATGAGTTCTTATTCTGAGTCATTTTCAACATTCACGGTTGTTTTGGGGCAGAGTGCCCATCAGATAGCAGAGCAATTCTGCCACCCTCATCTAGACTGGCAGAAAGCAGAACAGGTGTATCTCAATACTTTGTCAGTTTATGCTGTAGATTACTATTTGAAATGTTTAGGATATAGTACCGACTGGGAAAATTGCGATAGCCACAACATTGCAGCTCAAATATTGATGGATGTGGCAGATCTACTTGTGAAAGACTATGGCAAACTAGAGTGCCGACGAGTTTTACCAGGAGAAGCAACGGTTTATATTCCAGCAGAGGTTTGGCATGATCGCTTAGGTTATGTTGCGGTAGCGCTAGATGAAGAACTGGAACAGGCCGAAATTCTGGGTTTTTTTCAGCAAATCGACACAGTAGAAGTGCCGTTGAGCCAATTGCGGCCACTAGAGCGGCTTCCTGATTATTTAAGCAGCCACCATCAAGTTAAACCGCTATCGGTACCCAAGCCACGAGTTCATTTAAGTGACTGGTTTAAGAATATTTTCACAATGGGCTGGCATTCGGTAGAAGAGTCGCTCAGAACCGAACCCGTAGAACTCGCCCTACAGTTTCGAGCTAGCCCAAATCAAGCCCTAGAAGATGATTTATCTACATCAGTAACCCGCACAAAAATAATTAAGCTAGGTCAACCGGAGCAGTCGGTGCTGGTCATTATGACATTGAAACTCGCATCACCCCAAGCTCTGACGAATATTCAAATTGAACTTCTGCCTACTGGGGAACAGCGATTCTTACCCGTGGGATTGCAGTTATCAATCTTGGATGAGTATGAAGAAACGGTAATGGAGTCCAAAGCCCAAGAAGCCCATGATGGTATCCGATTTGAATTGAACGCTGATGCAAATAGCTACTTTAGTATGAAGATTTCGTTAAGTGACGTAGCAATCATCGAAGACTTCTTGGTATAACTACTGAAAGCTAGGTTGACCGCTCCTTGTTTGAATTTAGTTTGAATCAGTCTGAACTGGTTTGAAAGCGTTCGATTACCCTTTCGCTCTATAAATATTCTTAACGTTATGGGGAAGCTTGTCATCCTGAAGCTGCTCAAGAATGCTGGCGGCTTTAAGACAATTCTGGAAGTGAGTGATGCCCATTCCTATCCTCACACAATCGTCAGTGGTCAATTGCGTTCACTCGAATATCTACTACAGCATTATCAGGAGTGGCAGGCTGCTTACTATCGTCTAGGCGAATCTAATCGTGCCGTTCGTCCAATCGGGATCACGATGGAAGGAACCATGATGACACGCCGCAAGAGCTGCCTGAAATTGGCCGAGAAATTGCAATTTCAGTTCAACGAATGGTTGCGCACCGCAGCTTTCTACAGCATTCGGGAAACATTACTGCGGCAATTACAAGCTACTGATCTAGTTCAGGTCATAATCCAGTCAGATGATCCCAAAATCTTCAAACTCCCCTGGCAGCAATGGGATTTGTTAGAGAAGTTCAGTTTTGTGGAAATTGGCTTTAGCTCACTCGACTATGAATCTTTATCACCAGTCCGGTCTCGGCATCCGCCGCTGAGAATTTTGGCGATTTTAGGACAGGCCACCGAGATCGATGTTGAACAAGATCGATTCATACTGGCACAATTGCCAGGAGCAGAGGTTGAATTTCTAGCTGAACCCACTCGACAAGATCTGAGTATCGCCCTCTGGAATCAGGACTGGGATATCCTGTTTTTTGCTGGACACAGTGATTCTGAGGCAGACCGAGGATATATCTATCTAAATTCAACGGATCGATTGACGCTGGGTGAACTGAGAGCAACCTTGGCTCAGTCGGTGAAGCGGGGCTTGCAGCTCGCTATCTTCAACTCTTGCGATGGGTTGGGACTGGCACAGGAACTCAAATCGTTAGGTATTCCTCAAATCATTGTCATGCGTGAACCCGTGCCGGATCGGGTAGCTCAATTGTTTTTGAAGCATTTTCTACAAGCTTTTGCCCAAGGAGAATCTCTGCATCGATCCCTGCGGCAAGCCCGTGAGAAATTGGAAGGATTTGGAGAGGAATTTCCCTGTGCGAGTTGGTTGCCAATGCTGATGCAAAACCCGGCAGCCCCTCCATTTTATTGGCCGATTGAGCCATCGTTGCCTTGCGAGAGTGAAGCCGCTGATGTAACCCTTGGCTGGCCTGCACGCTGGCGTCGGTTAGCGCTGCTCACGATACTCATCACAACTGGCGTGGCAGCAATTCGATTTTTAGGGGGCTTACAGCCGGTCGAGCTATGGGCCTTCGATTGGTTTATGCAACTCAGACCCAATGAAAAGCCTGATGAGCGTTTGCTGCTGGTCGAAGTCACCGAGGAAAACCTGCGGCAGTATGGAGGTGCGACTATATCTGATCAGCTATTGGCAAAAGGGCTAAACATCTTAGAAACAAACGGTGCTAGAGTAATTGGCGTTGATATTTACCGGGATATTCCTCAACCACCCGGACGAACTGAGTTAATCCAACGGCTGCAACAGAATGATCGTATCTTTGTGATTTGTCAACATGCAGAGGCTGAGGTCGATCCGGGGACTCCACCACCAGCCGAGATCGCCCCGAGACAAGTTGGCTTTAGTGATGTCGTACTAGATGCCGATGATGTCGTACGGCGACATTTATTTTCAATGCAACCTACGGATCGCTCAGCCTGTACAACTGAATATGCGTTGAGCTTACTGGTAGCTGGAACTTATTTGACAACCGAGGGATTTCCTGAATCAGGTACGACAGCAGATGCCCTACAGTTTGGTGATGTCATCCTCAGAGGCATGAATGCACCCACAGGAGGATATCAGCAAGCAGACCTAGGAGCCTACCAGATGCTTCTCAATTATCGACATGTGAACAATTCTGTCAATCAACTAGGACAGTGGGTAACATTCGATAAGCTGATCACGGGCCAGGTAGATTCCAGTGCCATCGCTGATCGGATCGTGTTGATTGGCATTACCGCTGAAAGCCGCAAAGATGAGTTTAGAACGCCTTATGAAGAAAAAATTAAAGGAGTAGCACTCCATGCCCAAATGGTGAGCCAGATTATCAGCGCGGTGCTAGACGGGCGACCATTGCTCTGGACTTGGCATTGGAGTGGCGATCTATTTTGGATTCTGGCTTGGTCGAGCCTGGGTGCATTGGTGCCGGTGATTTGCTCGAACTCGCGGCAGTTTTGGCTGACAGAGCTTGGCTTAATTTTGCTGCTATCGGGCGTTTGTTTTGTTGCATTCTGGCAGCTAGGTTTATGGCTGCCTTGGATTCCGCCAGTGATTGCTTTGATTTTGACGAGTGTTGCATGCCAAAGGTCGATTGATAGCCGTCTAGGTCATTCAGTATGAAACTTCAACATTTACTGCGATTTTCGTTTTGTGCTTTTTTAGCAATCGGTTCTATCTTAAGTTTGTTGTTCAGCAATCTCCCTGCCGTTGCAAATCATTGGCTGTCTCAGGGTCTACCCCAAGAATCAGGGCTTGATCCGGACAACCAAACTGACAATTTGGGGGGGGAGTATACTCCGCTGACACTTGCTGAAACAGAGTTTCGTCGCCTTGCCAGTCGAGGTAGCACTTCCAGCCGAGGTCGAGCAGGCAGTCGCAGCAATTGTCCATCTCTCAATGCAGGAGAACCCAATTTAACAGCAATTGTGCCTCTAATTCAGGGAACTGTAGACGGCATACCTGTGGAAACTGCGGTGGGCACCACAACGAGCGCCTATCCAACCTTTTGGTTCTACGTACCCTACCCGGCTGAGAAAATACATTCAGTTCGATTTGTAGTCAATAACGAGCAGGATATACCACTATTCGAACCTGTAACAGTACCCTTGACTAATCGAGTGCCGGGTTTGGTGAGCGTGCAGTTGCCGGAGTCTGCATCACCTTTAGAAGTTGGTAAATATTATCGCTGGTATGTCATGCTTTATTGCTCTTCTGAAGGAGGAAGCGATACATTTGCAGATGCCTATGTGCAGCGAGTTGAGCTGTCTCCAGAAACAGCCTCTAAATTGGCGACGGCTTCACCCCATGAACGAATTGATTTGCTTTTAGCTAATAATGCTTGGCATGAAGCAGTGGGTGAATTATATACACTCCAGATGCAGTTGCCGAGTGATACTGGTATTCGAGTGAAGTGGGTTGAGTTGTTGGAAATAGGTGGATTAAGTTCTCAGTTATTGAACTAGCAGCGAAATGTGTTTTTGTATAAAGCGAAAATCCAGATATAAATAGCTTTTCATCGGCTAGGAAAAACCAATGACTACAAGCTAAAACACAGATAAAACTCGCTTTATGATGAACTTTACTACAATTATTTTAATGCAGGAGTTATAAAATGCCTAGAAAACCTGGTAGAGGCACAGGTAACAGAAATTCTGCAAGCTTGTGGGGAACTGGAGGAACAAGTGCTAATGTGAACACATGGAATCCATCAAATGACTTTCTTCCAGCTTGGATACCGCTAAATCAACTGAAAGAAACTAGTGAGCTGTTTTTTGATACTGAACTACCAGCAGGAGAACTTCAACGCTATCTACCTTTGTACATTAATAATGATGGCGTTGCAGATAGTACTGACACTTTCATCTTAGAACTTGATCCGAGAGACTCTTCAATAGGATTTAGTCACGAAACCTATATTCTTCAGGAAAGATGGGATCAGGTCGCCGGTGACATTCCAGCTTTTGGCGTCAGTGGAATTTTTGAACCTTTCTTTGGAAGTCCGTTTCCTGATGAAAGCAGCCTTAACAAAATGTATCTAGCCAACGGCAACAGCAAGCCTCTCAACACTCCTAAAATCGTAGTAGGCGGTAAATTTAGACAGGCAACTATTATCATTGAGGATGCTCAAAGCAGCACTCCTCCAGTTCGGCTTGATAGCAACAACAATAGCTATATTGTCACTGATACAGCAGGTGGTCCTAGCACAGATGCTGTTTACGCTGGCGCAGGCAACGATCAAGTTATAGGTAGTAATTCTAGCAGAAAGCAGATTCAAAACTTTCGTTCTACCAATGGCAAACAATCTATCCAGATAGAAAATCCTCTCGCAGATCATCTCTTCGGAGAGGCAGGGAATGATGCGTTACGAGGTGGTCTAGGTGAAGATCTGCTTAATGGAGGTTCTGGAAATGACTTGCTTTTGGGTGAAGGAGGAGAAGATATTCTATATGGAATGATGGGAGATGATGTTCTCTGGGGTGACTATGAAGAGAATTATAAAAGTGGAAATAATTTAAATGGAGATGGTACAAGGTTTGTAAGGCACAGAGATATTTTAAACGGGGGATCCGGCAATGATGCCCTATTTGGAGGCGCTGGAGCAGATCTTCTATATGGTGGAGATGGTATTGACTATTTAAATCCAGGTAAGAAAGGGACAAACACAGCCGCTCACCCTCAATGGCTAGAAGGTGGTTCAGGAGCAGATCGCTTCGATTTCTATACTGATCCTTGGCTACCAGCAGATGAAGTTCAGGATTTTACTAAAAGAGAACTTTCCTCTATAGCGATGACTTTTCTAAAAGATTTTGACGCTGTCCAAGGAGATAAAATTGGTGTTTATGTCGGGACAAATTATGCCTCTGATTTTAGCAACTCTGGGCTTCCAATTAATGCAGCAATCAATCCAAATCAATTTCATATTGGAGAAAAAGCTGCAACCGAACGCCATCGCTTTATTTATAAACCCTTTGACAGCAGTACTCTCGCTGAAGGTGGGAAACTTTATTTCGATCGAGATGGCAGTGGCCTTTCACCTCAAGTGCTTCTTGCTTTCTTGGAAAACTCACCTACTTTAACTCAGAAAGACATTGTCACCTTTGATGACTCAAAGCGTTTACCTCCACCTAGTTCCTCAGTTTCATCTCCCAACAACTCAAAAAACGAGACGCTAGAAGCTAGTGCTGGACAAGTTGGTATACCCCAGTTAGAAACTCAAAAAGAAATTCAATCTCCTTCCTCCAATTCTTCGAATGGTGTAAAGAATAGTCACATCATTGGCTCAGACAGTAATGATCGGCTCTTTGGCACTGTTGGGGACGACAAAATACTCGGTGGTAAAGGAAACGATGTGCTCAATGGTGGATTAGGCAAAGATATACTCTATGGCGGTCTAGGCAGCGATAAACTCATTGGCGGCAAGCAGCGCGACATCTTTGTCTTAGAGAAAGGAAAGGGGCGTGATCAAATTATCGACTTCAAGGATAAACAGGATCGAATGGGTTTGATCCCTGGAGTGAAATTCAAACAGCTAGAAATCACCTCTCAAGGGCGCAACACACTAATTAGTTTGGGGGAAGATCAGCTTGCAGTTCTCAAGGGTGTTTCAAGAGGGCTGATTGACAGACTAGATTTCATATCAGTTGATCCCTTGAGAACTTGGGGTGAAATAAGCTAATGAAATCTATTCAATATTTATTGCCTCAGTCTGTACAAATTCTAAGTTTGTCTGTATCTTGCGGTTTGTTCACAATCAATCCGTCTTACTCACAAATCAATCCTGACAACACATTATCCAATTCATCTAAAGTTAATCCCAGAGGAAATCGGATTGAAATCACGGGAGGAACTCAATCTGGTAGAAATTTGTTCCACAGCTTTAAAGACTTTTCCGTTCCCAATCGTCGCACAGCTTCGTTTCAGCAAATTGATCCAAGCATTGAGAATATTTTCTCTCGCATTACTGGCTCATCGATTTCTAGAATCAATGGCATGGTCGAAGCCCTCAACCGCGACGGTAGTGTCAGTAGCGCCAACCTATTTCTGATTAACCCAAACGGTATTATTTTTGGCCCCAATGCATCACTCAATATTGGCGGCTCATTTCTAGCTACAACTGCAAACAGCATCCAATTTGCTGACGGAACCCAGTTTAGCGCCGTCAACCCCCAAACCAAACCCTTGCTCACAATTAGTGTTCCAGTTGGTTTGCAGTTTGGTCACAGTCCAGGTAGGATCGTTAATCGTTCATATGCTGACTTCAACACCAATGCACCTCTATTGGATCGTGCGGGCAATCCTCTACCTGAACCCTTTAATGATTTAGTTAATAATCCCTATGAGGGCTTACGAGTAGCTCCCAATCGAACTATCGCTCTACTAGGAGGCAACGTTCAATTTCCCGAAGGTGAATTAACAGCACCCGCAGGACACATCGAAGTTGCTAGTCTAGCTAGCTCAGGGCTGGTCCGCTTGACCCAAGTTGATGAAGGTTGGCGGTTTAATTACGGGGAACAACAGCAGTTTGGCAGAATACAGTTGTCAAATTCAGACCTGAATGTCAGTGGCGACCGTGCTGGAAGTATTCAGTTGCGAGGTGAGCATATTGACGTATCTAATCCTTCTGGTAACTCAAGCATTCGAGCCTATACCTATAACGGAAATGGTGGAACAGTTGTTATTCAAGGAACTTATCTTACCGTAAGAAATGACTTGCTCTCAGCCAATACCTATGGCTCAGGACGAGGAGGTAATATCCGAATTACAGTCGATCAGATGTTTTTAGACAATGGAGGCCAGATCGAGGCAAATACCTATGCAAATGGGGAGGGAGGCAATATTCTAATCAGAGCCTCCGAGTTTGTCAGAATCAGAGATATTTTACGTCAAAGCAATGGGCAGCCTGTGCGAAGTAGCGGACCTCCATCTCCCAGCGGTGTATTCGCCCGCGTTGCCTGCCAATCTGAAGCGACCTGTAACCAAACAACTGGGCAAGGAGGAAATATTTTCATTGCCACTAATAGTCTTCAATTGCTCGATGGCGGACAATTGAGTTCTGATACCTATGGCATAGGCAATGCTGGTTCAATCACAGTACGCGCCTCTAATATCGAGATTATAGGAACTGCTCTTGAAACTAACGGTAACTCAATTACTTCTGATACAGGGCGAACTGCTCCTAGTGCGCTGTCAACGATTGCTGTAGAGGGAACTCGTGGAAATGCTGGTCGCATTCAGATTAGCACTGATCAGCTTAGCGTTAGAGATGGAGCAACTCTCCAGTCCAGCACTTTAGGTGATGGGAATGCAGGCAATCTGAGTATTCAAGCGACCGAATCGATTGAGTTGATTGGCGTTGGAGCAGGAACAGAAGTTCCCAGTGGGTTGTTTTCTCTTTCAGGCGGCATCCCAGAAACAAATTTTGAGATCAACCGTAGTGCTATAGGCAGAGCTGGAAATTTACGTGTCACTACCCATCTGCTAACGGTTCAGGATAATGCTGTTATTGCGGTAGGAAGCGCTAACCCCAATCTTGATGAGCGGGGTCTAGCTGGGAATTTACGTATCACCGCTAATCGGTTGCAGGCTGATAATCAAGCTCGTCTATTAGCTAACACAAACTCTGGACGAGGTGGAAACATAAACCTGCAAGTTTCTAACCTGCTTTCGCTGAATCGAAATAGCGAGATCTCTACGACCGCAGGCAGTGAAAGACGGGGTGGCGATGGCGGCAATATTACTCTCGACACTGATTTTCTAATTGGTTCGCCTAATACAAATAATGACATTACAGCTAATGCCTTCACAGGCAATGGAGGCGATATTCAAATCAATGCTCAAAGTATTTTAGGTCTGTCTCCAGCTGATACTCTCACCCCCCGCAGCGATCCACAAAGTAATATTACCGCCAGCTCAGCTCTAGGAGTTGATGGTGATATTGTTATCAACAGCCCCGACACCGACCCAACCCGTGGCCTCCAGCTTCCAGAACTGCCTTTAACTGAACCCTTGCTAGTTCGAGATTGCTTACCCACTAGCGACCCTGATCGTGAACGTAGTTCATTCGTAGTGATTGGACGCGGTGGGTTGCCATCGATTTCTGAGGAAGTTCTAGGCAGCGAAGACCTTTGGCAAGACTGGCGATTAACTGAAGTAGAAACTGAAGCAAGAGGCAATCACTTAATAGTTGCTGCCGCACCGCGATCCTCAGAAATTATTGAAGCGCAAAGCTGGATTCGCAGCGTAACAGGCCAGGTTGAATTGATAGCTCATGCAACTATACCTACCACGTCACCCGTTCTATTCTCACCTAGTTGTTCCAGCTCGCGTTCACCTTCTATGTGAATGAGAAGAAGTATTGTAATATTACGGTTATATCAATATCTATGGAGTAGGGCTTATGCAGAATTATTTAGTGTGGAGGAGGCCGATTGCCTGGTTGGGAGTAATAATTTTAGGCGTACTTACCACAGGTGATAGTGCCAGTGCTCAAATCGAGCCAGATAGCTCGTTAGGCAACCAACGATCGCAAGTGACGCGAGATGTAGAAGTAGCAGGTGGGCGAGCAGATCGGATTGATGGAGGGGTTACACGGGGTAACAATTTATTTCATAGTTTTCGCGAGTTCAACATCAACGAGAACGAACGAGTTTATTTTGCCAGTCCGCCTGGGCTGGCAAATATCTTCAGTCGAATCACGGGTAGGAATATTTCTAATATTTTAGGAACACTGGGTGTGGAAGGAACTGCCAATCTATATTTATTGAACCCGAATGGAATTATCTTTGGTCGCAATGCTCGGCTAGACATCCGTGGTTCTTTTATAGGTACAACAGCGAATGCCATTGGATTTGGAGAAGCGGGGGTCTTTAGTGCCACTAATCCAGAATTGCCCTCACCATTATTAACTGTCGAGCCATCCGCATTTTTCTTCAATCAACTTCCAACTGGTAATATCACTGTGCGTTCCACGACACCGATCAACCGCGACTTAAATACTTTCGGTTTACAAGTCGGGCCAGGATCAACGTTAGCACTTTTGGGTAGTGCGATCAATGTTGAAGCAGGTGGCCTGAATGGACCGGGCGGACGGATTGATTTGGGTGCAGTTGCTAGCAACGGAATAATTGGTTTGAACACTAGTGGTTTTGTTTTTCCAACAGGGATTCAGCGAGGGGATGTCATTTTCACCAATGCTGCCAAGGTAGATGTCAGAACACGAGATGATGGAGGCAGAATTTCCATCCAAGCTCGCCGGATTAGGGTAACCGAAGGAAGTGCATTGCTGGCTGGAATATTGCCAAGACGATTACCAAGACAAGAGTTGCAGAGCCAAACTAGCAATATTAATCTGAATGCAACAGAACGGGTTTTGGTGGAACAAGCGAGTACAATTGAAAACACAGTTGTATTTCCCGATTCACGCGGTGTGACAGGCGATATTGAAATAAACACACCGATTCTAGAGATACTAGATGGAGCAAGATTGATTGTTGCTACAAATGGACAAGGGAATACTGGAAACATTCGCATCAACTCGACAGATCGGGTAACTTTGCAGGGTACCGATGGTAGGCAGGTGCGCAGTGCGGCCTTGAGTACCGTAATGGGGAGCGGCAATGGCAATGGAGGTGACATTGAAATCAGCACGTCGATCTTAGAGGTTCTAGATGGAGCAGAACTGACGGCAGAAACATTTGGCAGAGGCAATGTTGGGGATGTGCGAATAGCAGCCACCAATCGGGTTGTCTTTCAAGGAGAAAGCGGAAATCGGCAAGCTAGCAGTCGTGCCGTTAGCAGAGTCGATGATCAAGGTTTTGGCAATGCAGGCAATATTGAAATCAATACATCAATTCTAGAAGTATCTGATGGGGCGGAACTGAGCACTAGCACCAATGGTCAAGGTACTGCGGGAAGCGTAATTATTAGATCCTCTGGTCGCGTCACCTTCCAAGGTGTGAGCACTATTAGCAGCAAGCAACAACCGAGAAGAAGTCAGGCCACTGCTGAGTTTTTTGGCAGTAGCAATGGCAGAGGAGGCAACATTGAGATTAGTACACCGATTTTAGAAGTGCTAGATGGCGCCCAATTGAATACCAGTACTCGTGGACAAGGAGATGCTGGTAGTATTCGGATCACAGCTAGCAATCGCGTCACATTTCAGGGTACCAATACTGGAGGCAATCGCCAATTCAGCAGTGATGGCTTGAGTTCCGTGATCCTTGGCGGTACCGGCAATGGTGGCAATATTGCCATTAATACACCAATTCTGGAAGTACTCGATGGCGCAAGGTTGACCGTTAGCACATTTGGCCAAGGAAATGCTGGTAGTATTCGCATCGATGCTGACCGGGTGATCTTGCAGGGCAGCAACAGCAGTGGCCAATTAAACAGTGCTGCTTTTAGTACCGTTCAAAATAGTGGCCAAGGCGGTAATATTGCAATCAATACGTCGATTCTGGAAGTACTCAATGGTGCAGAGATAGCCGCCAGTACATTTGGTCGAGGAGATGCTGGTAATATCCGAATTAATGCTGGTGGTCGCTTAGTGTTGAATGGAAGAAATGGCACAGGCCGCTCTAGTGGACTTTATGCTCGTACATTTGCAACCGCCACTGGTCGGGGAGGAAATGTGACGATTAGCACTCCTCAACTTCAGGTTGTGGATGGAGCCAACATTGACGCTCGCACAGCGAATGCTCAACCAGGAGGCTCGGTGAACATCAGTGCAGAGCAAGTCGCTGCTCTCAACAGTGGAGAAATCAGCGTTAGTAGTACCAGTCAGGGGCAAGCTGGCAATTTAATTATTACTGCTCAGCGCCTGCTATTAGATGATAACGCCAAGATCACAGCAGAGACGACATCTGGACAAGGCGGCAATATCGATCTGCGCATCGTCGATCTCCTGCGTCTGGACAACAATAGCGAGATTTCAGCAGCAACAGAGGCTGGTCGGGGCGGCAAATTGACAATCCAAGCTAATAATGATCCAGCTACTGGTCCAACCAACCGGATTCAAATGTCTGGCAGAAGCCGAATTGCTACAGAAGCTACTGCAACTGGGAATGCAGGACAGCTAAATCTGAATGCCAGGCGATTATTGGTTCGAGAACGTTCTGCTATTTCAGCATCCACGACCTCTGGTGTAGGTGGAGACATAATTTTGCGTGGACTAGAAACATTGCAAGTTAACAATGGTAAAATCTCAGCTTCTACGCAAACTGGACGAGCTGGCAGCCTACAAGTGAATGCAGAAAATTCTTTGCAAATCAACAATCGAGGCAGCCTAATCGTCGAAGCGACCGAGGGCGGTATCGCTGGAAATCTGGTGATCCGGACAGACCAACTAAATCTTCAAAATCGGGGACGAATCAGTGTCAGCAGCAGCAGACAGGGGCAAGCCGGAACCCTAGAGATTACAGCCGAGAATCTGCGCTTAAACAATCGTGCCCGAATTACAGCCGAGACTGATGCGGGCAACGGCGGTGATATTCTGCTTCAAATTGCCGATCTACTTCGGGTAGATGAACTTAGCACTATTTCTGCCTCTACCAACAATGGTCAAGGCGGTAATCTGCGAGTAAATCAGAACCGCAATGCAGTTAACCAAATCGAGTTGAACAATAGCCAAATCACAACTGAAGCCAGACGACAAGGAAATGCAGGCAACTTAGCCCTAAATGTTGAACAACTATTCGTAGGAGAAGCAGCCGAAATCTCGGCTTCCACCCGCTCTGGAATTGGTGGCGGCATCACCTTGCAAGGACTGGAAACGTTAGAAATTGACGCTGGAGCAATCACGGCTTCTACGCGCACGGGAGAGGCCGGTAACGTTCGTATCAATGTATCCGACTTAATTGACCTGCGAAATCAAGGACGCTTGGCAGTAGAAGCAACCGGCAGCAATGGGGAAGCAGGCAACTTAATGATCTCAACCGACGAACTCACGATCCAGAATGGGGCCGCCACCGTCAGCAGTGCCCAAGGACGCGCCGGCAACCTCCTCCTCGCTGCCAACTCCGTCCAACTCAACTCAGCTCGACTCTCCGCTGAAACCGCTCAAACCGGCGGTCAAGCAGGGGCCAATATCATCCTCAATGGCTTACAAACCCTCTCCCTCCGCAATCAAAGCCAAATCTCCGCTAACGCTAGAGAATCTGCCAACGGTGGCAACCTCACTATCAATGCTGACTTTATCCTGGCTCGTCCTACTGAAGACAGCGATATTCGGGCTAATGCCATTGCAGGCAACGGTGGCAACATTGCCATTACTACCCAAGGACTGTTTGGCACTCAACCCGCTGATGCACCGATTGCTGGAGTCAGCGACATCACGGCTAGTTCGGAGCGAGGCATTCAGGGTGTTGTGGCAATCAACAATCCTAACCCGAACCCGACCCAAGGTATCGAGTTTACCGAAGCACCGCCAGAGACTGTCCCTTTGGCGCAAGAATGTGCTCCCACAACCGAGTTGAACCGAGAGCGCAGTTCGTTTGTGGTGGTGGGGCGCGGTGGGGTATCACCATCGCCCTATGAGGCGTTGAGTAGTGACGACTTCTGGCAAGATTGGCGACTGACGGAAGTAGAAACCGAGAGGGTCAACCAGCCCGTAACCGAAACTTCCGTTGTCCAAACTCCAGATTCTCAAATGCCAATCATTGAGGCGCAAGGCTGGATTCGCAACGCCGCAGGGCAGGTTCAACTCGTGGCAATCGCCCATACCGCTAGTTCAGCTCCACCAGCCTTACCTCGGCCCGATTGTTCGGATCTCGCAGACCCATCTACTCAGTCAGGAGCAGAATAATGAGATCGATCCTCTCCTGGTCGAAAGCGATGAGGCTCGCCTGTTTCGGTGCGCTACTTGCATTCAGCTTGCACCTATTCACACCCAATCTGGCCGTCTCTTCTGACCTGACTAACCTGATCCAGCAAGGACGACAGCATTTTCAAGCCGGTCAATTTTATGACGCCACCCAGAATCTGGAACAGGCTGCCCATGCCTATGCGACTCGCCGCGATGCCCTCAACCAAGCGATTGCCCTGACTTATTTGGCGCTCAGCTATCAGCAGCTAGGCCAACTGCAACTGGCCCAGTCTACAATCAGCCAAAGTTTAGCTCTCGTTCCTGCAACTGGAGGTAGCCGCTCCCAACAACAAGTGCGAGCACAAGCCCTCACTGCCCAAGGGCAAATCCAGCTAGCCAGCGGTCAACCCGAACAGGCGCTTGCAAGCTGGCAACAGGCCCAGGCTGACTATCAAATGCTGGGCGATCAGGTGGGTGAATTTGGAAGCCAAATCAATCAAATTCAAGCGCTGCAATCGCTCGGCTATTATCGCTGGGCTACCAAACAAATTGAAACCCTAGAATCGCAATTGGCCCAGTCTCCACCAGAACTACAGATGCTGGGGTGGCGCAGCTTGGGTAATGTTTTGCGCAACGTGGGACAGTTAGAAGCTTCTAAAACCGCCTTAGAAACCAGTTGGCAACTGGCTCAAACCCTGCCTTCTAGTTCAGACCGTGCCGCCGTTTTACTGAGCCTGGGAAATACCGCCACCGCTTTTGGTGATCGGCGACTCAATCAGCAATTGCTCAACCAACGAGAATATTGCCCGTCCTGGAATCCAAGCGCAGAAGCCGAACCTTACTACGACCAAGCCATCCAGTATTATCAACGAAGCGCAGCTCAATCACCTGCCACACCAGTAGGAGTCAAGGCGAAACTCAATGCTCTCAATCTGCAATTAAAACTAAATCAATCTCCGGCAGCTGAGGAGCTACAGCAGCTTCGCGAGCAGATTAATCAGTTACCAGTCAGTCGTTCAACTATTTATGCCAAAATCAATTTCACTAAAGATATACTCTGCTATTCCAAATCTAAGAACATATCCAATCCCGAAATTCAATCTACAGTAACGCAACTCCTAGCGCCAGCCATTCAACAAGCCTATGAACTGAAAGATCAGCGGGCCTATGCTTATGCATTGGGCAGTTTAGGACAAATGGAAGAGACACTCGGAGAAGTTTCCCTAGCCCAAGAAAAGACGCGGCAAGCCTTAGAAATTGCTGAACATATCCAAGCCACCGATATTGCCTATCAATGGGAATGGCAGATGGCCCGTCTCTTGCGGCCAAATAATAATATTCAGCAATCGCTAGCTTACTATCAAGCTGCCTTCAACTCGCTCAAAGCACTGAGAGGCGATTTGACAGCCCTCGATACCGATCTTCAGTTTTCGTTTCGAGAAACCGTTGAACCGTTTCATCGGGAATATGTCGATTTACTATTACAGAACCCAAATCAAGCTAACCTCAAACAGTCACGAGACGTGATTGAAGCCCTACAGTTAGCAGAATTAGATGATTTCTTCCGAGATGCCTGTTCTGATGCCAAACCCGAACAAATCGACAGAATAGCTGATCGCCAAGATGCGACAGCCGCCATTATCTATCCAATTCTACTCAGCGATCGGCTAGAAATCATTCTGAAGTTGCCCGGTCAGCCAGAATTACATCACTATGTGACGCCTGAGACAGCACAAACAATTGCTGCAACCTTGAAAACACTGAGAACGCAACTAGAAGAACCCCATACAAGAGAGTCTGTTAAACTATACGCTAAACAGGTTTACGACTGGTTGATTCAGCCGCTTGACTCTACTCTCGCAGAAACCAACATTCAGACTCTAGTTTTCGTCCTCGATGGCGAATTGCGAAATATTCCAACCGCGGCCCTATTTGATGGAGAGCATTATCTGGTTGAACGCTATGCTGTTGCAGTGACGCCAGGACTACAGTTACTTGATCCAAGGCCGCTGCAAACCATCCAACCCAGGCTATTAGCCGGAGGCTTAGTAGAACCTAATCCTGAACTAGCAGGAGGATTTGGCAAGTTGACTAATGTGCCTGATGAACTAGCAGCAGTTCAAGCTATTGTTCCGAGAAGCATTCAATTATTGAATCAGAACTTTACGAAAGAACAAATTGGTAAAACGATTCAAGCTCAACCGATGACCATTGTTCATCTAGCCACTCACGGTAAGTTTAGCTCCAATCTGGCTGAAACCTTTATCCTAGCCTATGATACTCGTATCAATGTCAATGAACTACAGACAGTGCTGCAAAACCGCAGTGCAACCGAACTAGAGGCAATTGAGCTGTTGGTGTTGAGCGCCTGTGATACGGCCAAAGGTGAGGAGCGGGCCACGCTGGGAATGGCAGGGATTGCAGTACGCTCTGGTGCGCGTAGTACGCTGGCCTCTCTTTGGAAAGCAGATGATCAGGCTACAGCACAATTGATCAGTGAATTTTATCGACAGTTATTTAGCCAGGGTACAACGACAAATAAAGCCATTGCCTTACAAAAAGCGCAGATATCTCTACTCAGCAACCCCAACTTTCACCACCCTCGCGACTGGGCACCTTTCATCTTACTGGGAAACTGGCTCTAACAGCGAAATTACGGCAAGCACGCCGGCAACATCTCGATTTTCGCCAGCCTGAAAGAAGTAACGAATCGTTTCTAGATTTTCCTGTGACATCAGATCTTCCTCCAGTTTTACCAGTGAGCCGCTAAGGTTTGAAGACTGGCTTGAGCCGCTAGCACAGATTTCTCTCGGTCACCTAAGACTAGATTATTGACATTGACAAATTCAACATCCTGAATTCCAAACGATCCAAAAATAGCTTGTAGGTATGGTTCTTGATGATCTTCACCAAAGGGGGAACCCGACGAATAGTTGCCGTCACGACTAGTGATAAACAGAGCTTTTCTGCCGTGAACGAGACCTCGAACTCCGGCTTCACCTACTTCGTAAGTGCAGCCAATGCGAATCAAATGTTCAAGATAGGCTTTAGGCTTTAAGCTTCCCAAGTGCGTCCTGATTTCTGATATTCCCGCTGAGCTGCTTTCAACAGGTGATGCATACTCACCCTTTCACCTGCACTTGCCGCCGAAAAAGCTGCTGCTAACGCAATGTTTTTGATGTTGCCACCTGCCAGTTTAATTTTTTGTGCCAGAAAAGCAAAATCGATCGCCTCATCCAGTGGTGTTTCAACCGGAAAGACTATTTGCCAGAGGTGATAGCGAGCAGCCTCATCAGGAAATGGAAATTCGACAATCGCCTGAATTCGTCGGATAAACGCATCATCAATATTCTGTCGGAGATTAGTCGCCAGGACAGAAACACCTGTGTATTCCTCCATTTTTTGCAGTAGATAGCCCACCTCCAGGTTGGCGTAGCGATCGTGAGCGTCTTTGACGTCCGATCGTTTGCCAAACAGGGCATCAGCTTCGTCAAAAAATAGAATGACGTTGGCACGTTCGGCAGCAGTGAAAATGCGATCGAGGTTTTTCTCAGTTTCGCCAATGTATTTGCTGACAATTTGCGACAAATCAATCCGATAGAGATCGAGTTGCAGATCAGTGGCGATCACCTCGGCTGCCATTGTTTTTCCGGTTCCGGGAGATCCGCAAAACAACATACTGATACCTTTTCCCAGCGACAGTTTGCGCCCAAATCCCCATTGGCCTAGAACGGTCGATCGATACTTGGCATGGTTGCACACCTCCCGAAGCTGCTCGAATATCTCTTCGGGTAACACTATATCGTTCCAGGTGTAGTGAGGCGTTAGCTTATTTGCCAGTCCTTTAAGTTCCTGCCCACACTGTTGCCGTGCTGCGGTAAAAAGGTCAGCCATTTCTGGCATTGCAGACGGACTTGGTGTGCGGTAAGTGGCATTGATGCAGGCAGTGGCAATTGCCCGATCAATCTGCTCCGGTGTGAGACGAAAGCGATTGCTCAGTTGATTGACGGCTTCCGACTCCAGGGTAATGCCGCGATCACGCAGTTGCATTTGCCAATAGGTTTGCTGTTGAGCAAAATCGGGCAGCGGGAGGGCGATCGTCATTGCCTGTCCGTTCAGCACAGGCGGCAGGGTTTGACCCGAGAGAATATGAATGCCGGCATACTCGCCCAAAATTTCCAGCAGTCGGAACGGTGCGTCCGTCTCTAGTAATTTATCGATTCCCGGCAGGTGGACGATCGCATTTTGCATCTGTGTTTCCCGGCATAACAGGCGCAGCATAGATTCCAGATTGGTATTGAGACGGTGGGCAATGCACAGATCGACAGTGAGCAGCGATCGGTTGCAACGATGGGCGATCGCGCCTGCGACTCGATCTGCCAGTCCGCCCATATCGTGGAGATACAGTGGCGGCAGGGAAGCGGAGTGATTACACAGATTGTGCAGCATTTGCTGAAGGTCAGTACTAAGGGGAAGTTGCTCCACGGCAATCGCAGGCTGAATCAGTTGGCTAAACGGCTGTAGCCGTCCATCTAAGCCAGGAGTGTGGGTGAGGAAACGGGTGATTTGCTCATCGAGTTTGAGGTAATGCGCTAAAAGCGGCGGCTGGATTTGATTGAGATCAGGAATTAACTGAAGAATGCCATGACGAATCAGCAGTGAATGAACAGAGAAGCGAGCGCGACAATACAATTTATCTGTTGCGGTGGCACAGAGTAGATTGAGTGCCAGTTCAACTGTAGGACGTTTGCGGGTGATGTCGTCTTGCAGGTAGGCGTAGATGCGTTCGTAGCGCAGATCGATTTCAGGCGCGATCGCCATCAGCACGATCGCCATCTCAAAGCTGGAAAGCTGAAAGGTTTGTTGCAGTTTTGTCAGAGCAATCGATTCCTGAACGGCTGCGTCAATTTGCTGGAGGAAGTGGGGGCGATCGGGTAGGGGAGCCTGACCGGGTTCTTGCTCTAAACCACGCATCACCTGATCCTGGGTGACATATAGCCCTTGATAGGGGTCGGTGAAGGGGGCTGTACCGTGGGCGATCTGGGTGTAGACGATCGCGGTTTGGAGGAGGGAGTCGAGCGATCGAAGGGCGGCGAGGAGGGAATGGGGTGGGGCGATCGGGGAGAGTGGGGCGAGCATTGTAACCTCAAATAAGAGACCTGTTCTGCTGGTTTGATTGAATGATGCTACAGCGTTCACACATAGGTTGTGAATAAGGGGGGTGGGGGCAAAGCCCCCACGCAGGAGTGAAACCCCTGCACCCCGTTCAGAAATCAAAAAGGATTGCTGTATGAATACTTACAAATACTTACAAGCAGATTTAGTAAGTTTCTTTATGGTTGAGATCTGATTATGGTTCTCAGTGCATTGATTTTTCCAACAGCTGTCGCTAGCTTTGTATTTAAATCTGAATCCTCTTCATTTAAGAGATAACCAACATTTGTTGCGACAATGCTATCCAGGCGGCTGAGGACAGCAGATGGTGCATTAGATAGCTGAATGTAACCGTTGTAGTGAGGTGTAATGTATATGGTAGATTCAAGTACATCATAAACAAGACGATTAAAATCAGCGAATGCCATATTAAATTCAATATAAGGACTGACCTTTTTGCTAATCCAATCATAATTCGGTAACAAGCCGCTTTGATTTTGGTGAAAAAATCCTGTTTCTGCTGTGGCAGCTTGAATTTCTGCATTTTGCATATAGTGCTGTAGTGTTGTTTGATCTGGATTAGTCAGATTATTGAAGTTTAGGTGTTTCAACTGATTTTGAGCATAGTATTGATGAGTCAGAACACCGCTTAAGTGATCCCTATCACCTTGTGTAGGATTACGCTGAATCATGGGCTGCGGTGATCGCCTGATAGTGTTATTTCCACTGCTCACGTTTCCGTTTTGCTGCACTATATGGGTCAATTCATGGGCAAGTAACCTTTGACCAGAAAGGCTTGTAGGTTGATACTCACCTCGCTGAAAGAATATATCCTGTTCTGTCGTAAACGCCCGTGCCTGAATCGATCGCGCTAGCCGATCGCTCTCCCCATCCGCATGCACTCTCACCCCACTAAAATCCGCTCCAAATGCCTGTTCCATCGGAACGCGAATACTTTCATCTAGAGGTTGCCCGCCGCCTCGCGCCTGCTGAATTGCAGACTCGACATCCGCTGAAACTGCCATTCCAGCAACATTCGACATCCGCTGAATTCGCGGTTTGGTTTGCAGGGCAGATTGAGTCGCTTGATCCGGAGCCGCGTGAATTTGATTGACCACGGCGGCGGCAACCCGATCGGCTTCCTGCTCGTACACATCATTCGGTTCACCCACGGTCAGCTTTGCCTGAATCATTGATGTAGCTGCCTGGTTGCCGACCTGACGTTGCAGATGCAGCAGGGGATGGGCGGTGGGCTTTTGAGGCGCAGGGGATTGAGGCGTAGGTTGAGCCGATTGGGTAGTTTTGGCTTGGGCGGCGTGTTGGGAGGTCATGGCGGAAATCTCGTGAAGAATGGAATGGGGATTGAGGATGAGAATGATTGAGGGAAAAACGATCGCCCCCATTAACAAATGAGAGCAGCAGAGTGGAAGAGCGATCGCTTACTTTGTGCAGATCATTTGTGGATTGGGTTGAGCTTAGCAAAACCCAACAAAGTCTGTTGGTGTTAGGTTTCACTTTGTTCAAGCTCACCGATGTCTAGAGCTTCATAATGAAAGCAAGCTTAAAGAAGGGAGGTAGGTTGCTTTGCACATCTGTAGTGTGGGTATGTATATTGATCGCCATTCCGAAGTTTGAACCGGGTGCTACATCTCTGCTGTTGGCTTGCGGTGTGGCTGGAACAGCGTGACTGTGGGTGGCTTGCCCTCCTCTTCTAGGGTCATTGTCAGTTGACAAACCCATAATGAATCGTTCGCGCAAATCAGGTGTGCCGTTCTGACCATTACACAAAGCCCACCCAGCAGGAACATTATTCACACTGCCTGTCCACATCAAAATCATGCCGCTTACAGAAAGTTGCGTCTGGAGTGCCGGATCGAGTTTGTCTGCCGTCACTGCACCATTTGCCAGTTCGGATGTCCTGACTGAGCCGTCAGCGATTTTTGCAGCCGTAATGGAATTGTCCGCTAGAGCAGAAGTACCCACAGCCGCATTTGCGATTTTTGCAGCCGTGATGCTGCCATCTGCCAGTTGATCTGTGCGAATCGAGTTAGGGGCAATCGCCGCTCCTGCCAAAATTCGATCGTCGTTATTAATCCTCTGAATATTACCGTTGCTATCCACAGTGACTCTTGCCACTTGAATTACCGAGCCATCTGCCGCAGGTTTTGTGGTGGAACTCGCGATCTGAAATCTCTCGGTCGTGCGTCGAAACCGATTCGTCAAACCACTGGTGGTGTCAGGAACATCGGACGATTCGGTGTATTGCAGCGTGACAAAGACATCGGTATTGTTGCCGCTAAGCGTGAAGGTATCAGAATCACTCAGCAGCACGATTTCTTGACCATTTTTGTCGATTGCCATTCCCGCGCTGACTTTGATCTGCTGGTTGCCTACTTGCGTTACTGTCAATCCATTGACTACGCCAAAAGTATGGAGAGATTTATTATGCAGCAATCGCATATTGCGATGATAAGACTGTTCATCCTGGAAATCATTTTCGACCAGAAACTGAGACGTAAAGTAGTTAAGCCGTTGAATAGTGTCCATAATTAGATTCTCCTGAGAGTTGTGCGTAAAAATTACTGGGATGCAGCAGGTATATTACCGAGGACGGTATCGACACCGACTGTTGAAACTTTTCCCACTTGCATCGTGCCGGGGAAGACCGGAATCAGTTGATAGTGAGTGTGAGCGGGCTTTTCCAGTTCGATCAAGGCGCTGGCAATCGCCAATTGTCGTGCAAGCTGCGATCGGTTGTTCTGCAAGGACTCGGGGAGGACGATTTTAACCGTGAAGAAATGGGCCGCGCCGCCTCGCAGGAAAGTATCTTTTCCAATCGTGGAATGAACTCCAATCTGGAATTCCAGATTAGACGTTTCCTCAATTGTCGGCTTTCCCTGTACAAACAAACTGAGCAATTCTTGCAGGTTCGCTTTGGTGCCGCGGAAGCGGTAGTAGTGCATAATATTCGCCACAAACTGACGCTGTACCGGAATAGGCAGATCGGCACGTAGGGCAAGGGCAGTCCAACTGGCGAGCCAGGGCAGAAAATCAGCCGGGGTTTGCAGCGGATCAAAATAGGTGGCGATGTTGGCAATGTGAACCTCTAAAGCAACGGATTCAGCGTCCGACGGATTCAGTTTAGGAATCGAAACATCATCCTCGAAACCTAGCAAGAGTTTTTCAAATGCCAGCAGAAATTGACCGATAAACGGATCATCTTGATAGATAACTGGTAAATATTCCAGTAGACGACTGGGAGAACGAATTGTAGTCACCATAAGATTAAAGGTTAGTTAAAGGTGGGAAAATTAAGCTGAATTTGTGAAAGGTGAACCAGTTCATTTGCAAATAGCTGAATACCAATCAAGTCGCCGCGATCGGTTTTGAGCAGGCGATCGCCACTCGTGAAAGCAAAATTCTGAGAATTAACCAGGTGCAACTCAGGTTGATCATTATCTGGAACAATAAACTCTATGCCCGGAAGTTGATCGAGCAGTTCATAGATTTCAGACACAAACACACTGCGACCAAACTCCCAGCCTATACCGTCTGTGCCACCCCGCAGTGGATGTAGAAATTCTTTGAGTGTAGTTTCGACCAGCGATTGCACGGTGGTTTCCAGCGCATCGGGTTTCAGGTGAATCTCTAGCTGGATGCCAATCGAAACAAATTTAGCACCCACCACATGCACACGGGTTGTCAGCAGTCGCCGTTGTTCTAGATCATTGCTGACGACTTGAATCATGTCCGCTGTGGGTTGAAGTGCGGTGGGAGTGAACGCAGTATCAGCAGGCAACGTTGGCACAATCACGACGCTGATGTGACCGGGTAAGTCACCGCTTTGCATATCGCTCGTTGCTAGATTGCGAAGGGGAATACAATGGGCGCGGGCAACCTGCTGAATCGCAACAGCATGACGTTCAAAATCAGCACGAGTGATGGCGCGATCAGACTGTCGTAGTTGCAAAACGGCTTTTTGAATTTCCTGATTCAGCGTCGCTTCATCTAGCGGGGCGGGATAGCGTTTCTGTCCTTTGTCATCTAAACCAACTATCAGGTTGAGAAATGCCTGACGGTTGGCATTCCTCACCCGATTCAATCGGTAAATCAACATTTCGCTCAGATAAGCGAACAGTTCAATCAAGGTGATGCCCGGATCGGAAGCGTTATAGTTTGTCCACTCCGGCGCGTAGGACGGAATCAGACTGAGCGCTTCCTGTACTAGGTCATCGTAGGTGCGATCGTCGAGGTTGGGGAGTTGGAGGGGCATGGGTGGGGGTGGGGGGTAGGGGGTAGGGGGTAGGGGGTAGGGGGTGGGTTGAATTAAGAGTTGAATATTAAGTTGAGGGTATGGGTGCCGGAGTAGATGAGGGCGCGATTGCTCTGCTCGGTGTTGGGGAGGTCTGGGGTCTGGGTGACAGTGAGGCTACGGATGTGATCGACACCGGGAATTGATTCGAGGAGAGCGTAGAGGTCAGATTTGTGGGGTTCTCGACCGAAGATCCAGCCTCTGCCGTCGAAACCGCCCGTCAGGGGATGGAGGAAGCGAGTCAGGCTTTGGTGAAGGGCAAGATCGACTTCTCTGGTGCGATCGGGGCTTTGCAGGCTGATCTCTGCGGTAATGCTGACTTGGATATAAACGGGGCCAACCACGGCAATGTTGACAGTTGGGATGGCGTTGGCTTCCAGGTAGGTCTGCACGCGCTTAACCAGTTCCAGACTGGGAATTGGCTTGAGGTCGGTAGATTGAGGCACGATCACAACGCTAACAAAGCCAGGGTCAACAGTGGGAGGCTGAACGTCGATTGTCGTGGGATTCCGACTGGGCAGACATTTGGCTCTTGCAACGGCAGGGGATGCCAGCATCGCCAAATCTTCGTAGTCTTCAATCGTCACGGCTCGTCCTCCGTGGCGAACGACGCGCGGAGCGCGATCCTTCAGGGCATCGGGAGATTCGGCATCAATTCCACCGGCCGCCGGAATCAGATTGCTGACGCGATCGATTAACGGAACTGTCGTCTTGAGTTCAACTACACGGTTGGCGATGCAGTTTCCGGCAGTTCCGCCTCCCGTTTGATATTGAATTCTCACATTGTTTGCACCTAGCGGAGGAATACGTCCATTCAAGCCATCACTGAACGTAATCTCTCCCGTTAGATGATTGAGTGTGTAGTGGCGATCACCTACTCCAGAACTGTAGAAATCAGGAACCTCTTGCCATTCAATCCACACTTCTGCGGCAGGTTGAATTATGTTTCGATCATTATTCTGATTACCATTTTGATTCAGTAAGGTTGAGTTGGCGATCGCCTGTCCATTCCCAACCTGTTCCAACTCTCTCACCTGAACTGTTTGTCCGCTCAGCACGGGAACTTGAGCCGTTCGGAATACCTGATTTGCAGTTCCCTGACTTGACCCTAAAATCTCTTGCTCGATGGTGGTGGACTGAGTGGCATAAACTGTATTCGGGATCAACTGATGCAGTCGTGGTATGTTTGCATCCGTTGCCTCTGAAACCAGCCGTAGCCAGTATTGCTCAATGCCAAACTCTTGACGAAGCGCAAAATCAGCGGGAACCAGAAATTCAACCAATCCAGAATGGCTTAAATTTTGCGTTCCATCTTTGACAGTTAAAACTGTCCAGCGATTGCCATTCCAATATTCCCATTTCACGGCAGACAGAGGGGCAGGTGATGTGCCATAAAGGGTTTCCGCTATCGACCAGTACAGATTGAGCGGACGGTTCGGGAATGCCTGTCCCGCAGGTGGTTGAAATCCCAAGTAAAGTGTTTGAGCCGTGTCTTCAAGCGGCTCAAACGGTGTAAATGGTGCGCCTGGATTAATTGCCTGATAGGTAAAATCGTTGTAAGTCAGGATTTGTTCGGGTGATGATGCAGCCATGGTCAAGGTGTAGCCTACTGTGATTGTATTGATCACTGGCGGTAGGAAAGAGGCTGGCGTAAATGAGGTGATGTTTGCTTTGTTATCTTGGGTATACTGCGCTTCTTTTCCGTAGTCACCTGCAATAATTCTGATGCGAATCCAGAAGTTATTGGTTCCATTGATGCTCAATTGCTGTGGTTGATCAGCAAGTATAAACTGAACCGTATTTGTTCCTACTTTTGTAAATGCCTGAGTATTGTCAACAAAATTGTTTGAATTAGCGATCGCACCCGACCGATTTGATGTACCAATAACCTTCCAGATCTGTCCATTCCAAAACTCCCATTGCAGTTGTGGCTGCGGCTTTTGATTGTCTGGTGGAACAACCATCCCTAGTGCAGTTGGATCGGCAACCTCAAAGCTCAGTGACACCTGAGATCCAGCAAAAGCAAATCCCTCCTGACAGGCGAGATAGAGTGTATCACCAAAGCGTGGCTTCTGTCCAAATGGGAAGAAGGGCTGTTTCAAATCCACTGGGGTTTGATTGCTGAAAGCCACATCAATAGGAAGCTGCGATCGCCCCGCTGTTACCTGGAGCCGCATCGACTGAATTTCGGGAAGCTGTTGTACAGAAATTCCTTGAGAAATAATTGGTGTAATCGGACGTGATAGGCGGCAGCGCAGCCAGCGATTAGGGGGAAACGCTTGAATGGATTGCAGCGGAATGGCAGGAGGCGTTGTAAACCGAAAGGCGATCGTGTCCGACAGAACTGTGTCATTTAGAACTGTGTCATTTAGAACTGTGTCATTGGCTGTAACGTTGCCTTGATCGAGCTTTAACGCCACACCAGACTGCCCATCCCAAACTTCCCACTGCAGTTGCTTTGAGTCGAAATTAGTAATGTCCTTAAGCTGTAGCGTTAAAGAAATTGACTGGATGCTGGGCAGGGAAAATAGCGCATTGCTGCCAATATAGAAACTGTGTTCGATTGGCTGATTTGCCATAAAGATCGGAACACCATCCGTACTGGAGGTAAGGGCAATCGCACTGTAATCGGCAAAGCGATCGCTCAGGGGATCACGAACCAACACGGACGTGAGTTGGGTTGCCGTCACAATCAGTTCCTGCTCGGTTTGGAAGGTCAGCGCTGCTTGCCCGTTGCTGGCAGTGGTGGCAACCGATGTTCCAGCAGGCACGACGGCATCAGTACTGCTCCCTTGAGCTAGAAAAAAGGTTAAAGGCACCCGCGCCGCTTGAGGGGGGAGTTGAGAAGCTCCGAGCAGATTCAGAAATGCCAGCAGGTTTTTGTTAGGAACTTGATTCAACCGTTGAATGATCAGTTCAGCATGGCGAGCAGCAGTGGCAATCAGAGCAGCTTGAACTCCCTGATTAGCAACCTTATCAGCTGTCGGAAACTGTTCCGGCATGTAAATAGAAATCAATTGCCTAAGTTGTTGGCTAATATCTTCTGCTGTTCTAGGATCGACTTTGAAGGCACGGGAAATCATGCGCCGACGCTCCTTTCTAAATAAAAGGGATAGACCAGGTTGAATGCATTGTTTGTGGCGCGGACTTGATAGCGAAGATTCACAACGAGGCGCTCGCCATCACCATCCGATTCTGGTATCGTCTGGACATCGATCACATCAATGCGAGGTTCCAGTTTCAGCAACGCATCTTGAACTGCCTGAGAAATTCGTCCAGCCGTCGTCGCCGTTTGCATTTCAAACACCATGTTATAGATATCGCAGCCAAAGTCAGGGCGCATCACTCTTTCTCCTTTGGCAGTTCCTAAAATCATTAAAATCGACTGCCGGACGCTCTCTTCATAGTCTGCCATTTGCAAACTGCCATCCTCGATCGATTGAATTGGAAATCCTAAACCGCGTCCTAGAAATAATTTAGCCATTGTTCCTGCTCTGTTCTAAAGTATCTAATCTAAAGTATCTAAAAGTATTTAACCGATCATCACTGTTCCAATTGCCACAACCTTACCCACCGGCAAATCGCCAGGATCATTACAGGTCAGCGCCGTATCGCCATTTCGCGCCGCCATTTTGCCGTTAATGTTCACGGTTAAACTTCCGAACTGAATCGTGCCTAAATTGCTGGGCGGAATTTGAAACGAGGTGCCAGGAGGGGTAGGAATGTGGGGCAGCAGGTTTGTTGCTTGGCTGCCAACGGTGGCAGCGGGCCGTCCCATTATGTTGACGTTATTGCTCAGGTTACTGTTGATGGTTCCTGTAAAGGGATGGGGAAGTAACATAGGGCTGGGCAGACCAGGAACGAGGACAAAGTGAGTATCAACAGCAAGAATGCGATCGCCTAATTTAGCAGCAGGTTGTCCCATAGATCCTCTCAGATTTAATTCAAATTAATCAACGTTCCTTTAAGATTCAGAATTCCATTCGTTTTGAAGTTCATTTCTGCCTGTGATTTGATCTCTGCAGTTGCAGTTGCCTCCATCTGGATTTTATTTGCTCTTAATTTAATGGCTCCTTGTGCAGAAAATTCAATATCCTGATCACTTTGAATTGAAATCGTATTCTTTGTGGCATCTAACGTAATCCGGTTATTGCCCGTTTTGTCAATAATCTCGATCTTTTCTGCTCCCTGTTTGTCATTCAATCGCACAATATGACCGCTGCGAGATTTAATAATGCGAGTATCATTTTGACCATCCTGATTTGTCTCAGGGGGAATGTCCTTGCCGTTCCACAATGCGCCTATTATGTAGGGATAGTTGGGATCACCTTGTTCAAATGCAACTAATACTTCATCGTTCACTTCAGGCAAGAAAAAGAAGCCGCGATCGCGTCCTGCCATCGGTATTGCCATGCGAGCCCAGTTACTTTCTTCCTGGTCAGAGAGCCAGGGAAACCTGAGTTTCATTCGTCCTAGCTTTTGCGGGTCTTTATTGTTCGTGACCACAGCAATCACGACCCCATAAATTCGCTGCGTTTCCATACGAGCAATTGACGATTCTGTCAGATGATCGAGCCAGTTCATTGTGCGTTCCTCTTTGCTTTAAAATCGGTGAGATAGCCTTGAACAACATCGAAGCGGTGGGTGACTCCTGTGACGTAGTATTTGCCCTCAAAACTGTATTGACCGCCCGGTTGTCCATCTAAACCCTGAATCAAAACCATCGTTCCTGGTCGAATTTGTGAATTGCCAACGCAGGTTCCTTCGGCTGTCACCAGTTCCAGGGCAGTTTGGTCGAGTTGTGTCTGAGCCATTTGCTGTGCCATTGAAGTGTTTACGGGGCGATCGGTTATTACTGCGGCGGCGGCTCCAGATCTTCGAGCCAGCACTTCTCCACGCACTGCAAGATTAGAATCGTTCACCTGAGCAAATTTCCCGGCATTTTTAGTTTCAGTAATTGCCTGTTTTTGAAATATATCCCACCCTTTTACCGTGACCTTAGTCGCCTGTGACATGAGCGAGAACCGAGGGTAAAACTCCAGCAGGTTTTGCCCCAATGTGAGGATTTGTCGAGGCGATGTATTTTGCAAAATCGGCTGAAAGAACAGCGTTTCATCTGCCATAAATAGTTCATAGCCAACCTGCTGTGCCCGCTGCAAAAGGAATTGCAGATCCGTTTGGTTTGCCTGCATTACATATTCATGCACCACCGGACTTTCCACGGTTTGCAGAACTAATAATGCGTCAGAAGCAATCTTCTGGGCGATCGCACTATCGGTTGTATTCAAAAAGGTGCGCGTTTTGGTTCCCCACTGTAATCGATGCAGGGAATCGCATCCCCAAACCGTGAGCCGAGGAGGCTGAACGCTGCTAAACTGCGGCTCTAATCCCAAAATTTCGCCTTTAATTAACTGTTCGGGCTGGTCAAATCCTAGTTGAATATCAACAATCGCTCCGGGTGAGAAATGAGCAGGAACTTCTGCAAAATCCAGACCCATAAACTCGATTTGAAACAAGCCAGGTAAGTTGCGATCGATCTCCACCGTAATGCTATCGAGGTAAGCTTCCACTGCCATCGGCAGTTTGGATTGATTGACGAGTATCTGAAACCGACTATTGAGCAAAGATTGCAGCGGCATAGTTCCAACCTCAAAGCGATAATTTTGTTGTGAATCTTGCGACTAATTAATGTTAGGAATGAGCAGTGTTCGTCCAACCTGGAGATGACGGGGATCATCAATACCATTTGCTTCAGCAATCACGCGCCATCGTTTAGGATCGTGGTAAAGCTCGGCAGTAATGCTATCCAGCGTTGCACCTCCTCGAATCACCTGAGTGGTCAATTCAGGATCAGTCTTGCGTTTGTCTAACTCTGGATTCAGATATTCCGTAAACGTCACATCTAATGTTGCCCGAATCGGTTTGCCGCTGCGAGAGAACTGGCTAAATTTTTGCGTCAGGCTGGTGATCATGCCAACAAAGGGAAAGTCAGAACCAACCGGCGAGTTGCCCCAGGCCATCTCACAGATGCGCGGGTGCTGCTCATCACGCTCGATTCGCGTTAGGGCAACAATTTTGTTACTCTCCTGCCGCACGTCTTCCAGCACCACCGTCTGCCCCTGAGCATTGACGGGAATTGTGACATCAAAGAACAGTTGAAGACTCAGTATGCGGCTATCTCCACCGCTAAAGAAGGACAAAGGAGCATTGAACTGTTCGGACGTTTTTTTTGACCAGTTAACCGTTTTGCTAATTGTGTAGCTTTCGGGATTAAATAGCACCGAAATGGGCGGCAGACGCTGTTCTAATTGATTATTTTTGATCACGATTGGCGTAATCGTTAACTTTTCCAGGCTCGTACTCATCAGTGGACACCTCGACGTTTACGTTCAATCATTAAACGGCGAGAGAGCAGCCGACTCACTTGGTCTGCAACTTTCTCGATATTGACGGGCTGAGCAGGTTGGGGATCTCGGAGAGGTGAGGGTGTGGCGATCGCATTTCTGACCTGCAATGCTGGCTCGTTCACTGCAACCGCAGAATCACCCATTTTAGACCGGGCAATCGGCATCACCAGCGGTAGAGCGGTGATTGCCCCAGATGACTCTGAGTGAGAACCTTCCTGCTGATGCGATTGCTGCCTCAACGGTGAGGGCTGCACCATGTCAGCCAACCTCCCCAAAGAATTTGACTCTACTTTAATCACTGGAAGTGTGATATCTTCCTGGGTTGGGAACATCGAACGGCGGTTAGCTAGAGCGGGCGTTACTTTGACCTTCAGGATGTGCTTAAGTTGTGATGCTGTCTCCTTCGGTGGATGGAGTGATCGCACCACAGGTAAAATCGGCTCCTGTATGGTGGATGGGGAATTGAATTGCTCAGACGGCGACGTTACATTCCACTGCGGTTTCATCACGGGTAAATCAGGCTGCGTTGCTGCGGAAGTTGGCTGAATTGCAAGCATCATTTCAGATGGAATTGTTCTTTCCCCAGAGGATTGAGGCAATCGCACCAGTGGCAATGTAGTCTGCTGAATATCAGAAACAAGTTGGAATTCTATTGAACGAGACACTGTCCGACGAATCCGAAAGGTGGCAGGTGAATCACCTCTTAAAGAAAACATTGAGGATTTTGAGGATTCCAGAATAGATACAGAAGTTACGGATTTTGCTTCATTTGAAGATGAAATCACTGATGAGTGAGATACGGAATTATTAACAGCAGAATTCTTTGTTTCGATGAGATTCATCGATTGCGAAAAGAATGCTGGAACAACCCGTTGATCTGCATGCGGCTGCACTGTCATGAGCGAGGATGAGGCTTCAGGAGTGCCGTGGGAGCGCCATTTCACTTCAGCCTGTTCCCAGTTCATGCTCTCAACTCGGCGTACATTGAACCGCTGGCCGATTGTGGGCTTTGTTACTCCAACCGTATAACGATGCAACAATCGTTCGGGTAGCGTCAACCGTCTCATTAGGCGATCAATGTGGGTTTGTAGAGCCACATCATGACAGTGCTGCTGCCAGGTATTGATTACGCCCGCAGGGGTTTGCTGACGCTGGAGGAGTTTTGCTTGCAGTTCTGTCATGATGAACCACCTTCATTACATCGTTGATTCATTCGGGCAACCTCTGTGATCCACTGCCGTCGTTCTCGATGCTCCATTTCCACCAGCACTTCCTGTGACCAGTGAAAATGGTAAGCCAGGTAGGCTACCTCTTCGTAGAGGCGACCGATCGGGTAGCCTACAATTCCCCCGGTTGATCGAGCTCCACCTGATAGGCTTGTTGACAGTGGGGACAGGTGACGTGGAGCGATCGCGTACCGTTGCCGTTGATGCGGTTATAGAATTCCTGGAGATAAGCCAGATCTCCGGCAAACAAACCCTCAATAACTTTGGGATTGATGAGTTCGACCGCACCGAGCCGCGTCACAACCCGTGATAGCAGCAGCACCAGCAGATATGCAGGATTATTCTGTACTCGCGGATCTTTGAGGGGTACAATCTCATCTGCGGCAGTCGCCAACCGCATTACGCCTTCCTTGTGCAGATTGCCCTCACTGTCAATAAATCCATTAGGTAAACTGAATTCGTATTCTGTTCGTAACATTGTTGTCTCTCCAGTGATTAAACTCGTTGCATTCGTTCACAGCAAATCGTTAGTGTCTCGATTGCCACATCATTCCCTTTTGCATTCAAGTCGGGTGCGGCGTACTTAGTTGCCCAGGCGCTAAAGAAGTTCCAGCGAACTTTTTCCTGACCCGCATCATCAAGGACAATCACCGAGCCATTCTTGCGCTGGAGTTGTCCGTTCACAGCGGTTAGATGCCAGTCGTAAAGTTCGCGAGAATCAGTCATGCCCCACTTCAGCGTAATATCCGAGTACTTCACAGTTCCTGGCAGTTTTCGCACATTCATTGGGTCGCCGCCTTCCCGATATTCCACAACCTGAACTTCCGAACTCAGACCGCTGCACTCCTGAAAACCCGCCTGTACGATACCGTCAATTTCAACCAGAAAGCGGTAGTTCTTATAGGGATCAAGTCTTGCCATGATTAAATTTCTCCGTGATTAAGTGAATGGATAGTGGAATAAGGAAGGTAATAGAAATAAACAGAGGTTTCAACGTCTATTACCTATAATGCTGATGGATTAATTTCCAGTGGTCTGTTGAATTCGGAAGACAACAAACTCCGCAGGCTTGACGATCGCCACACCAATTTCAGTCACCACCTGACCCAGTTCCCGCACGTTTGGTGGGTTGGTTTCAGCATCGCATTTAACAAAGAAAGCTTGCTTGGGCGTTTCTCCAAACAGTGCGCCCGATTGCCATTGGGTCAGCAAAAAGTCACTAACGGAGCGGGTGATGCGTTGCCACAGAGCAGGGCTGTTCGGTTCAAACACCACGAACTGAGTGCCCTGATCGATCGATTCCCGCAGGAAGTTCATAAAGCGACGGGTGCTGATGTAGCGAAATTCTGAATTGGCTTCGTCCGCACGAGTACGCGCACCCCAGACCTTCACAGTGCCATTGAAAACGCGAATGACGTTAATTCCCTCTGGATTGAGTCCGTCCTGATCCGCTTTGCTGAGGCGACGATCGGCATCCAGCGCTCCCACAATCATCTCGTTCGCGGGTGCTTTGAATACGCCTCGATTACTATCACTGCGAGCATAAATTCCGGCAATATGTCCAGAGGGCGGAATCGTCATATTGGCTTTGGCGATCGGATCAAAGACTTGAATCCACGGGAAATAAACCGCGCCATAGCTGCCTGCTTCACTACGTCCAGTAGGAGCGATCGCCTCCGGTGTCAAATCCGCATCGTTAATGCCATCGAGAATGGCAACCCGGTCTTGCAAACTAAAACAATGACTCAAGATAGCAGTGTGCTGCGCTTGCTTTGTCGCTCCAGGAATGGCAACGATGGTAATTTCATCGATTGCTGCTAATTGTTTGAGTAGATCACTGGGATCATCCAGATCAGAAGATTCTGCTACTCGAATCACCCAACAGCGTGTGCCACCATTGTTGAAGAATCCATAGATTGCATGTTGTAACTGCTGGTACGCTGCAAAGTCTGCATCAGTCGCGTTGGCATTAGAGGATTTAGACTGAAAGTCGCCAAACGCATTTTTGAACTGTTCCCAACTGGTGATCAGAAGGGGTTTTCCCGCCTCGGCTACCGGATAGAGTAACGGCACGGTTTTGTTTTCGCTGGTAGTCGTAAACTTGCCTGGTTGGGCAGGCATAACGACTTCATCAGGAACAACACCAACGAAACCTGCTGTGCTGGTTCCTACTCCTGCAATCGGTCTTGCCGATGGTGGTACTTCTTCAACGTAAACACCGGGTGATAAATATTGAGACATGATTTTCTCCTAGTGAAATGATGATTAAAAATATAGCCAGAATACACAGTGATGATTCGCCTGACTAAAGCGAATTCTCAACTCAACTGCAAATCAACGAGGAATTTTGAGGGGATTAAGCAGGCTGTTGAACTTGTAACAATCTAGAAAGTTTTTTCGGAAACAGTGTCTCCTGCGATAGTCCCTAGTTCAATAGCATGACTGATAACTAGTGGAAATGTGTTTGGAATCGGATCATTCAAATCAAGGGCAATGGTTGCAGTCACCACTAGACAAGCCCGCACCGGAATACCGAGCGAAGTCCAGAACTCTGTTGGCTGTCGAGAAGCGGCTGGGACTGCCACACTTAAGGGAACCGGAGATGGTTCTACTGATGGATCAACATTGGATGAATTCGCAACACGATTCGCTAGAGCCGCTGAAGTCCGTTTTAAACTACCCTGCAAATACGATGGGGGAATTGTCGGGTGACGTGCTAGCACCTGAAGCACCTGGCTCAACAAAAGCTGCTCCTGAAGTGCAACCTCTGTACCTCCGACTGCCCATGCTGTGACCAAGTAACTACAGTCCACTCGCATTGGCGGACGGCGAATCGTGGCTTGCGTATCACTGCGCGTAACGATAGGTTCATTACTGCGAAGTTCGATATTTTCACGAATATCAAATAGAAATAGATTGATAGCTGTTTGCTGCGGATTAAATTGGGCAGTGGGGCGATCGAACGATACCAAAGCGCTGGCTAACTGATGCGCTCCAGCTGTAGTCAGGACAGTGGAAAGCGTTTTGCTTAAGTCATCAATCATAAGATTACCGAAGTCTATTGAATTGAAGAACAATTACTGATTCATAACCTCTATACTCTTTCATTGCTTTGCCTCTTCTGCTTTGCCTATGGCCTGTCTGATTTGGTAATGTTTTATATGTGCTAATCATGTGCTAGCAATCGTGGATTAGACAGAGCAACCGAACTCGTAACAATTAAGTTTAGTTGCTCCAATTCCTGATTGATTGCTCGACTTGACCTTGAATTCAATTTAGAATTTTTGAGCAAACAAGTCAGTCTGAAAAAGTCAGAAAAAGTCTGAAGTAACGACATGAAATCTCAATAGAATTTTTAACAGGCATCTGTTAAAAATTTAAAAGCACAAACTCTGCTCTCACACCTAAAGCCAATAGAGTAGAGCAAAGCAAAGTAATTTAGGTCATTTAATCAGATATATGATAATAAGTAGAAATTCAAATTTCTAAAATCTTGAACGGCACATTATCTCCTAATAGAATCAGCTGAATTTATTGGAAAACAAAAGAAATAAAACTTTGTCTTCTATTAATTTCTATAAATAACCATTTGCTAAAGGATTGAAAAGATTTTTCTTTGAACTATTGCAGTTCTTAGATAAGGCTCTGACACCCACTTTATTGAGCAGATGAATTCGATCAAATTGACTTATCGCTTTTTCCACTCTGGTAGGGTACGAGGGGTGCGGAGGCTTCGCTCCCACGCAGGGACGCGGCCCCTGCACCCCATTTTTTGTACTTCATAATTTTTATATAGTTGTATCCTAAACTGAGCCACTCTATGTAGACATCTGAAAAACGGACTAATTGTACATCCACGAAATAAAGATTCTGATCTAGCCATTCGGAAGCGGTAGCAGCCATTAGGGGTATATCTTTAGTCGTAGCAAGCTGCGTTGCTATCAACGAAAGTTATAAAATTGCGTCGATTGCTGGAATGTTGGCTCAATTTGCTGTACTTATTTATGAATAATCTACGCTTCGCCCCCACACCCCTCGTACCCTACCAGAGTGGAAAAAGCTATAAGGTGTAGAATTTATTCTAGTCTTGACGTGAAACTCGATACACACAGCGTCGCTCACCAGCAATAATATGCTCTGTTCGTTCCACAACCGCATCTAGCAAAATACGCTGAAATATTTCTAATTCTCTAGCACATAGCCCTGTACAGGCAGTGGCAGCGGCACAAATCGGGCAGTGATTTTCAATCAGCAGAAACGTACCATCATCAAGGGTTCGGACCTCAGCCATATAGCCCTCTTCGGTTCGCAGGCTTGCCAAAACTTCTAGTTTTTGTCTCAAGGAGGTTTGAGCGGGAATAGCAGACTGGTACGTCTTCAGTTGATGGCGCGTTCTCACATCTAGGAGTTGCTCTAGCCCAGCCTCACCAAAGGCTTCCTTGACCGAATCGAGCAAGCTTAGCGTCAGGTCGGCATAACCATCAGGAAATAAGCGATCGGCGGCAGGAGTGAGTTGCCAGAGCTTAGCAGGCCGCCCCATTTCGCGCGCTTCTTCGTGATAAGTCACCAACTGTTCTGCTTGCAGCGCATAGAGGTGCTGCCGAACCGCCATCGCTGAAATACCCAAGTAAGCAGCTAGTTCTTGCGCATCTGTAGCCCCTTGCTGCTTGAGAATATTGACGATAGCTCGCCGGGTCCGATTGGTGGCTGATTTTTTCTGAGCATTGGTTCCCATACTTACAAAATAAAGAAAAGTCTTTACAAAGTCAATCTATCCATTTACAATACTTTCTAAAGATTTTGCTTTAATAAGCCAATTGGCTCACCCTACGCTTCTGAACAATTCACCATGATTAAAACAATTCAGCACCTCAATCCAGATGGATTGGTCAATCCTACTCATTATGGCTATACCCAGATAGTTTTAGTTCCCCCTGATAGCACGCTCGTTTACATTGCCGGACAATTAGGTGAAGATGAGCATGGTAATCCAATTGCAGCCAACTTTGCAGCTCAACTCAAGCAGGCGTTTTCTAATCTGCGAGCCGCTCTAGCGGCGGTTGGAGCAACTCCAGACCAAGTGGTGAAAATTACGCTGCTTTCAGTGGATCACGATGCCGAAAAGCAGCAACTGATCTCAGTAGAACGCAATGCCATGTGGGCAGATGAACGGAAACCAGCCAGTACCCTCATTCCTGTACCACGGCTAGCCGTAGATGGAATGTTGTTTGAAATTGATGCGGTTGCTGTTATGCCTAATGCTTAAAAACAGGGCTGATTCACGAGAGCAATATTTTGAAGGGCTAGCCGAACTCACCAAAGATGGACGGCAGCCCAATCAGGAAGAACTGCTCGAATTAATGCATCGTTTCGATCAGTATCCCGTTCTCTAAAATAGGAATTAATCAATGGCCCATATTCTGCATCTTGATTCTAGTCCGAGAGGCGATCGTTCCATCTCGCGTCAGTTAACCAAAAGATTCATCACATCTTGGACAAAAGCGTTTCCAGAGGATTCCATTACCTACCGCGATTTGGGTCACTATCCAGTTCCATTCATCAACGAAAATTGGATTGCAGCCTCATTTGCATCACCCGAAGCTAGAACGCCTGAACTCGCTGCTGCGATCGCCCTTTCGGATCAATTAGTGGACGAATTTTTGGCGGCTGATTATTACATCTTTGGTATCCCCATGTATAATCTCAGTATTCCAGCTAACTTTAAAGCCTATATTGATCAAATTGTCAGAATGAATCGGACACTGGCTGTAAAAGATACTGGAAATGGCTTGATCTATGAGGGGTTAGTCAAGCATAAGAAAATGGTGATTATCACAGCTAGGAGTGATAATTACCGTTCTGGCACGGCTTACGCCTATCAAGATTTTCAAGAACCCTATCTGCGCGCGATATTTGAAGTGCTGGGCATTACAGATATCACCTTTATTCATGCTGATAACCTGGCAGGAGGAGCAGAGGCGCGTCAGCAATCGCTAGCAAACGCCCATGCAGAAATCCAAACGTTCATTGCAGCTTTGAAAACTCAGTAGAGCGCAAATTCAAACAACGAGCTGCTCGACCACCTCTGCCGAGGAGATAGCTCGCTGACGGGTGGCAGTGGGGCAGATCAGTTCTGACTTGCCAAATTGACTGCTATCGTGATAAGTACTTTTGCAGCACAGCTTCTACCTTGTCAACCTTGATGGGCTTAGCTAAAAAGCCTGTTGAGCCAACAAATTTTGCCCTGGCTCGATCAACAATGCCATCGCTGCTAGTGAGAATAATAATCGGTGTATGTTTAAATTTTGAAATACGACGGATTTGAGCACAGACTTCATACCCATTGATAATCGGCATCACTAGATCTAAGAAGATCAAGTCAGGTTTATGATCGAGCAGAAGAGGTAATGTCTGAATTGAATCTTGAATATGAATACAGCGATAGCCTAATTCGCTGAGAATTTTATGCATTTGTTTTCCGTCTTCTTCATGATCATCAACATAAGCGATCAGAGGTATCTTTAGTAATGGGTTTGAACTGGCGAGGGAAGAACCAGAGGCTGATCGTAACAGCAAAGCCGCTTGCGGTAGCTCTAGGTCTCCAATTTCTACTAGTCTAATTAGTCCTTGATCGATATAGGAAATTAATGCTCTCATCAAGTTTAATACGGTTTTGTTCGATTGAACGGCTATATCCCTTAACGTTTGCCGACCATTAATTGTAGCGGCAAGGGTCCGGTAGGTGCTTGGTAAAACCTGCTGCTGTAACCCTTTCTCGTCCCAGATTAAGGGAGCTTGATTAGGAGAATGAGCTGCTAGCCCGCTTTGTTGCCATGCCCACCAATCCTGTAGGGACTGCGACCAAACTTCCTTAACTGGAATTCCAACAGCTGACTGAAGGTTGGACTGCGTATAGTTAAATTTCATCTGGAGCTTAGAGGAGGGCAAGTATTGCCACTGCTGGCAAAGATCGAACAAGATTTCTTGCCCTAGACCTCGAACGATTGCATCCATATCGTTTGGTTGAAGCTGGTCTTGCATCAATGATGCCAGCACTTCATCTCTTGACCAGAGGGTATCCTTCATATAGTTTGGTGCAATCGCAGGTATTAAATTACACTGCACCAATTGCCTACAGCAGCGACGAACTGGATGAACACCACCTGCTCCCCAAAGCAAAGACCCCTTCTTAAAATACAAACTCCATACCTTTTGAGTCGATTGAAATTGCAAATCTAATCGACCGGTGAATTCCTCTTGGCTACAAAACAGAAGTTGATTTGCTAAAGCAGTAATGCTTTCGACCGTGATAAATGCTGTATTTTGAAATTGAGTGGAGCTAAACGATTTTGGAATAATCATTGGATCGCGTACTGCAAAAATTAAATAGTTTTCTGACAATACTCAATTACATTGGGTTTGAGAAGCATTCATAATCAACTCGGTATATAGATGATCTATCGAGCCAACTTTAGTGCCTAGGCTAATAGCTTGAAATGCCTTTTCATCCATTGCGCTGTTGGTTGGAAATCAGGCTAGGCAAATCTGCTCGACTCAAATGCTTGCGCTTCATTCTCACAACAGGGTTTTAAGGTTTATTCCAACAAACTATTGGCAATCATGAAACTAGAGAAAAAACTTAATAAATGCCTTTTGGAGTAAAATGAATCATTTCAAAGATTGTCTATAGCAGCCCTAAATGAGTTGAAAAATTCATTGTCGAGAGTTAAGAAACACTCTAGTTTTTGACTTCTGGCTTCTGGCTTCTGGCTTCTGGCTTCTGACTCCATCTCACAACTGATATAGGATTACCATAGCAAAGTAATTGCCTAAGATAAAGAATTGGTAAAGATATTTAGTGAGATTCTGATTTGATGATAATTACGTGTTATTCGTTGTAACAACATCTATGAAATCACTGTTTTCGTATGCGGACGTAACGAAATTGGCATCGCTTCAGGGCATCTCCGCAAGGTTAAAAATTCTAAAAACCGTTTCATAAACAGTAGAAGCATGTGTTTCTCTGCTTTCTTTAACCACTTTAGCTTGCCTCAGTTGTACTCGCTTGAGTGCAACATTTAAATATAGTGGCAGTTGCCGTATAGGTTAGACTGTAGCCAACCATGCTGTATTGAATTGACTAGAACTTTAGTTTTCACTTTTTATCTCTGAGCATACTAGATATATCTTATATATGGTTAAAGTTCAGTTCTTGAGCTGATAAAAGGATGATTCAAGCAGACTTAAATTAAGAATCTATTAATTTTTGCGCTTTATAGATATTTTTGCTGATTTAAGTTTTCCGAATCAGGATAAGTACTCGGTGTAAATAATGTCAAAAATGATGAGCACAGTATTATTAGTTGAAGATAGTTTAACCGACTCAAAGCGGTTGACGGGCTACTTACAGCAGTCTGGTTTAACAGTGGTGAGCGTTGGCAGCGTTGAGGAAGCCCAGGAAAAACTGCATCGGCTCAAACCAGATTTGATCGTGCTGGATGTGATTTTGCCTGGGCAAAGTGGGTTTGAACTCTGCCTTGAGCTGAAGACCAATCCCAGCACAGTATCCATTCCAGTGGTGATTTGCTCGTCTAAGGGTACCGAAGGCGATAAGTTGTGGGGAAATTTGCTAGGAGCAGATGCCTATTTGCCCAAACCTGTGGATCAGCAGCAGTTCGTACAGACTGTTCGGCAACTCCTGAAAGGATAAACCCGATGAGTATTCCGCAATTCTTAGAGCTTCAAGATATTCTATCGCTAGCTAGGAAAGGCGATCCGAGCGCGATTGCTGCGCTAATTAACCATGTTCTTAATCCCAAAGGCATTACTGCAAAAGTGGGCTGGAATCATCATTGTCTAGGCATTCTTTTAGAAGCATTGCCAGTTCCAGATCAAGAAGAAATGATTGCCTTTATTCGTCAGAACCTTGCTGACCTGCAACCGGAATCCATTCGATTAGTGAAAGTGGGTGGGTATCAACGAGGGCAAAGCGTGCCGGCGTGGTACGAAGAGTTTGAGCTAGAGGGAAGATTAACCGCATCTCCTGAAATAGACTATAGCGCCCCCTCCCTGATCCGGTGGCTGAATCAAGGTCTTGTACCCAGCGAGGAACCGAAGGAGGAAAATAGTGATGCACTCCCGTCTTCTCTCTTAGCCAGTTTTGCATTTGATCCAGAAACACTCGATCTTGCTCATCTTACTGCAACCAATTTTGCGGCGAATGAACAACGATTTTTGTGCTTCTACTTGAATACCGAGGAAACAGCCCTGTTGCCGCTCAGCCAGATTCAGCAGGTGCTAAAAATACCTGTGGTAGAGATTTTGCCGGTTCCCCATATGCCAAATTGCGTTCTGGGAATTTACAACTGGCGGGGGGAGATGCTGTGGCTGGTGGACTTAGCACAGCAATTGAATTTTGCCTCTGGATTAAGTCTCCCGTCAATGGAAACCTTGACAACCATTGTGATTCAAACTGATCGTAACTATTTTGGAATCGTTGTACCGCGATTAAGCGAAATTGAAACCCACAATCCGCAGCGATTACAGCTACCTACCTCAGCCTTTCCCGCCAAACTGTTATCTATTATGCAAGGCTATTTCAGCCCATCAGGAATCCCTGTTCTGAACGCGAACGCCTTGATTCAAGATCCACTCTTGCAAGTCCATTGCGTGCATTTATCCTAGCCAATTCGTATAAGATATCCCGACTTTAGCTCGGAATGGAGATTTTGTTATGACCAGCTCTTCAACTAATCAAACCAATCCTGATTTAAACCACACCGTGAATCGTGAGCATTCAGAGTCGGGTTCTAGCCAAACGCTACACAGTTGGGTGCCGCCAATGGGTGTAGTTCATGTATCCACGGCGAATGCCAATTGGTTAAACCCATCGGCTACTTCTGCATTTGCTGATTCGGTTGATGCTCGCGTAGGTCAAGTTGGCTTGAATGATCGCTTTAACGATCAAGGAAACAATCATGTTACGTCATCTCCATCTGCTATGGGCAGGCTGAGTCAGACAATGCAACAGGTGACAACTGAAGTAATAACGGTCAAACAAAAACTGGAAACCGCAGGAGAATACGATCGTCCTGAACTGCAAGAAGAGATGCAGCGCACTGTAGAACTGGTCCAAGCTGCGTCTACTGAATTAGATCACTTATTGGCATCTGCGGTGCAAGAGTCCCTTAAGGCAATTCGGCAGCAATCGTTGCGGATCGCACGTCAGATTCGTCAAGCCACTGATTTGGAGGAGGTTTTTCAGATTACGGTTGCCCAAGTGCGAGAGTGTTTACAAGCTGATCGGGTGTTGCTGTATCGCTTTAGCACGGATAGCCAAGGCGTCGTGGTGGCAGAATCCCTAGAGTCGAGCTGGACGCCTGCCTTAGGCGAAACCATGTCTGCCCTCTGGTTTGGCTTGGATCAAGCGGCTGAATATGCTCGCCGGCAGGCAGTCGCCATTGCCGATATTGCCCAAGTTAATCCTTCGCCCTACTGGAAGCAGTTGTTAGATAAATTTCAGGTGAAATCCAGTTTGGCGGTGCCGGTTTGGGTGGATGGGCAACTTTGGGGATTGCTGGCAGCGCACCAATGCCTTCAGGTGAGAGTCTGGCAAGAAGTAGAAGTCAATTTGCTGGCACAAGTGGCGATTGAACTGACCTTGGCATTGCAACCAGTGGAATTTCGTGCCCAGCAGCAGCAGTGGGCCGAGCGGGAGCAGGTTCTCTCCAGAGCCATGACGCGAATTCAGCAATCGTTGGATGTGGATACCATTTTCCGCACTACTACCCAGGAAGTGCGGCGGTTGATGAAGTGCGATCGGGTGGCGATTTATCGCTTTAACCCAGATTGGAGCGGTCAGTTTGTGGCAGAATCTGTGGCCAGCGGCTGGACACCGGTAGTGAAAGAGCCAGATCGCGCCTTCCTGAAGAACAGTGATCGACGCTGTGGCATGCACACCTTCTTGTTCGACTGGCCACACCAAGACGACTACATGCGTGCAACACAAGGAGGGCAGAGCCAAAACCGCAGCCATTTTGTGATCGAGGATATCCTCAACTCTGGACTAGACGAATGTTACGTTGAGATTTTACAACGCTATGAAGTCCGCGCTTATCTGATCGTTCCCATCTATCAGGGACAGAAAGTTTGGGGACTATTGGCAGCCTACCACAATACGGGTCCGCGTCAGTGGCAAGACTCAGAGGTTTTGATCTTAACCCGGATCGCGGATCAACTGGGAATTGCCATTCAGCAAGCGGAACAAGCAGCTCAGCTCACGCAGGTGGCGCAGTGGGAGCAGGCGTTAAACCGCGTCATCACTAAAATTCGCCAAGTGTCCGATCTCGAGAGTATTTTTAGCACCACCACCCAAGAAGTGCGACGGCTATTTGGCATCGAGCGAGTCACCATCTACAAATTCCGGGAGGACTATTTTGGCGATTTTATCACCGAATCTGAGGCGGGTGGCTGGCGCAAACTGGTGGGCAGCGGTTGGGAAGACCCGTACTTGAACGAACACCAAGGCGGTCGGTTTCAGCAGAATCAACCCTTCGTGGTAGACGATATTTACCTGGGTGAAACAATTTGGGAAGAGGGCAAATTTAATCTGCAAAAACCGAAGCGGCCTTTAACCGATTGCCACATTGAAGCCTTGGAATCCTTCGAGGTGAAATCCTGTGCGGTCGTGGCGATTTTTCAAGGCCAGAAACTTTGGGGCTTGCTTTCGGCATTTCAAAACAGCGCACCTCGTCACTGGGATGAAGCAGAAGTGCAGTTGCTAATGCGGGTGGCCGACCAACTAGGGGTGGCAATTCAGCAAGCCGAGTATTTGGCGCAACTACAATCCCAAACGGCAGAACTGGCCAAAGCCGCCGAGCGCCAGCGCAACTTCTTGCGGATTATCGACCGGGTAGGACAATCACTGATTGATAAGATCCGCTTGTCCAAAGATGTGGAAACGATTTTTGGTACCACCACACAACAGATCCGGCAATTGCTGCGGGTGGATCGGGTAGCCATCTATCGCTTCAAGCCCGACTGGGGCGGTGAGTTCATCGCTGAATCTGTTGGAGCCGGCTGGGGACAGTTGGTCAGTCCCACTGTCAAAACCGTTTGGGATGATACCCATTTGCAGGAAACCCAGGGTGGACGCTATCGCAATCATGAAAACTTCGCCGTTGACGATATTTACATGACGCAGCATTCACCCTGCCACATTGAAATCCTGGAACAGTTTGAGGTGAAAGCCTACCTGGTTGTGCCGATTTTCGCTGGAGAGCAACTTTGGGGTCTGTTGGCAGCCTATCAAAACACGGGGCCACGGCATTGGGAAGAGGCAGAAACCAATCTGATGTCCCAGTTGGGTGCCCAGTTGGGTATTGCCTTGCAGCAGGCGGGATATCTGGAACAGTTACAGGCACAAGCTCAGCAGTTGGCCGCAGCCGCCGAGCGAGAGAAGACCGCTAAAGAAACCTTGCAGCAGTCCGTAGTACAGTTGCTGGCTTCTCTAGGACCGGCCTTACAGGGTGATCTAACGGTGCGTGCCCCCATCACCGAAGATGAAGTCGGAACAGTTGCCGCGGCGTACAACAACACCTTGCAATCGCTACGCAAAATTGTTTTACAGGTACAAGCGAGTGCGGACAGCGTAGAGCAGACCTCCCAAGCCAGTAAAACCTCGATTGCCCAGCTGTCACAACAGGCACAGCAAGCTGTTCAGGAGCTAACGCAAGCCCTAGAACGGATACAAGGCATGGTGCGGGTCACTCAAGCCGTCGCTGACAATGCTAAACAAGTGGAAGTAGCAGTCCAACAGGCCAACGAGATTGTGCAACAAGGCGATTTGGCGATGAACCTGACGGTGGAAGGAATTCAGTCGATTCGAGCCACCGTGTCTGAAACCAGCCAGAAAATCAAGCGCTTGAGTGAGTCTTCCCAAAAAATCTCGAAAGTGGTCAGCTTGATTCATAATTTCACCAGCCAAACTCAATTATTGGCCTTGAATGCGGCGATAGAAGCAACCCGAGCTGGCGACTATGGACGGGGCTTTGCGGTGGTGGCAGATGAGGTGCGTTCATTGGCCCAACAGTCGGCGGATGCAACAACTGATATTGAAAAGCTGGTGCAGGAGATTCAAACCGAGACCACGGCGGTTGCTACGGCAATGGAGCTGGGGATTGAGCAGGTAGTGGGCGGCACGAACCGTGTCACTCAAGCGCGGCAGACCCTGAACGCCATTGTCACGGCAACTGCCCAGATCCAGGAATTAGTGCAGCGCATTGCCCAATCGACCCAGGCGCAAACTCAACAATCGCAATCCGTGACCCAAACTATGAGCCATGTGGCAACGATTGCCAACGAAACCTTTAGCGAATCCCGCCACATCGCTACCTCCTTCCAGCAGCTTCTAGATACTGCAAAAGTCCTGCAAGCGAGCGCCAAGCAATTCAAGGTGAACTGAGAAGGTGGAACTGAAGCTATGACAAACCCGACGCTGACCGAAGGCTATGCTACCTTCCTTACCGAAGCTCAAGATATCCTTAAACGGATTGAGCTGGAGTTGCTGACGCTACGCGAAGACCACTCCACCCACAAAGTGCACAGCTTAATGCGATCGGCGCATACCTTGAAGGGCGCTGCCGCCAGTGTTGAGTTGGACACCGTTAAGCAGGTTGCCCATGGGCTGGAGGGGATCTTCAAGGCACTGTACAACCCCAATATTGTCATCGATGCAGAAGTAGAAGCCATCCTGTTTGAGGGCTATGAATGTCTGCGGCTGGCGCTGATAGCTGAGCTGACAGTTGGGCAAATCGATCGGCAAGAGGTGCTGCATCGGGCTACTGCTACGGTGGCAAAATTGCAACACAAACTAGGGGATGGATTTGATCCAGTAGCACCGCTGCCCACGGCGATGGAACTAGGGTTTGATGTGGTGCGATCGGTGGTTGAAACGGTGATGGCGCAACGACTGCAAGAACTAGCCCAAACCCTCCAGCACAGCAGCCCTGAGGCCGTCGCCTTGGAACTAGGTAAAAAGGCAGAGGTATTTTTGGGTTTGGCAGAGTCATTGGAGTTGCCTGAATTCGCAGCAATAGCCCAAACAGCCCTGACCGCATTAGCCGCACATCCCGATCAAGTCATGACCATTGCCCAATTGGCGCTGGAGGATTTTTCACAAGCGCGAGCCAGACGGTTGACAGAAGATCGATCACCAGATTCAGCTCAACCCATTACTCCCTCGCCGGCGCTGCAAGCCCTCGCCATGCCATCCCCGACTTGCTCATCTCCTGGGGCAGAAACCCATCCAGTCATTTCCCTAACACCTGCCATCGCACCTTCATTCACCGAGTCTGGAGCAGCAAAACCAGTTAGTTCGTCACTCAGTCTCGATGATTTGTTCGGTCAGAGCGATAGCACTGAGGAGTCCGCTGCTACGACCATTACACCGCCCCATTCCTCCTCATTGCCGACTGATCTGCCGACTGATCTGCCGACTGATCTGCCGACTGAACCGGCGGTAACCAGTTCAACAGCCCAGTCCACACCGCCTTTGCCAGAGCCAGTGAAAGAGCCAGTGAAAGAGCCGATGCAGCGGCCATCTCCTGAGCCGGTACGGGTTGAGGTCGAACAGCTGAAGCATCTCGATTATTTGGCGGGCGAGTTGCTGATCAACCAAAGCAAACAGACCAATCACGACCAACAGTTGCGAACAACGATTCAGGAGTTACGGTCGTCCTTGCAGCAACATCAACAAACTCTGTACCAATTGCAGGATTGGATTGAACGCTGGCTAAGTCTGGTTGAGTCTGGCAGATTACTCGGCTCGACTGCGGTACCGGTTGCCTCGATTGCGTCCGATCTGGGGATATCCTGGACCACACCTGCTTCGATAGGCAGTTTCGATGCGCTGGAGGTCGATCGCTATCCGGATCTGCGCCTGCTGATGTGGACCGCCCTCAATCAAACCGGACAACTCAACGAAATCAGCGAGACGGTAGAGCAGTTAGCGCGACAATCCAGACGCACCCTTGACGCCCAACGACGAGTCCTGCGACAGGTGCGCGAGGATTTAACTGCCCTGCGCATGCATCCTCTCCGCGATCTGTTAAATCGCTTTCCACGGGTACTCCAGCAACTCGGATCGGCTCACGGCAAGCCGGTAGCGTTGATTTTGGACGGTGGGAATGTGTTAGTTGATAAATCTGTGGCGGAGAAGCTCTACGATCCGCTGCTGCACCTGCTGCGCAATGCATTTGATCACGGCATTGAACCCCCTGAGGTTCGGCGTGCTCGTGGCAAATCAGAGGTGGGACGGATTGAAATTCGGGCGACCCAACATGGAAATCAAACCGTGATCGACGTGAAAGACGATGGACAGGGCATTGATCTACAGCGCGTTGTCCAGCACGCCATTGCGTTAAGGTTGATTACGGCTGAACAGGCAAGCACCATTCCCGAGTCTCAGTTATTAGATTTACTATTTCAACCAGGGTTCTCAACCGCATCTCAGGTCAGTGACCTCTCTGGTCGTGGTATTGGTCTAAATGTGGTTAAAAATCAATTACAGACAATCAATGGTTCTGTCACTATCAGCACCTCTCCCCAACAGGGAACTACCTTTACCCTCAAAATTCCGCTCTCGTTAACTACAACCAAGCTTCTAGTATGTCAAGCACAAGGATTTTCCTATGCGCTCCCCGTCGAGCGAGTTGAACAAATAATCGTTCCCAAACCGAGTCAAATTAGTGTCCTCGGAGGCGAGCAGTTGGTGATACATTGGCAGCAAGAAGAGGAATTGCTAGTGCCGTTGTATTCCCTATCTGAGTTAGTTCACTATGCTGAAACTAGTTTCCAGCTCTATACTCAGACCCATTCCGAATGCCAATTTTCTGCTTTGAAGCCCAGGAAATTTGATCAATTTGAAATCACTCCCATCCTCTTGCTGCAAACGATCTATGGCTACCGGGGGCTTGTAGTAGACCGGGTGCTGGGAGAGCAAGAGCTGGTCATTCGCTCGTTAGGATCGGCAATTGCGCCGCCTCCCTATGTGTATGGCTGCTGCATTTTGAGTAATAGCCGCTTGGCACTGACAATCGACGTTGAAGTCCTGATGCAGCTCACCACCGAGGTGGAATCCCTCCCAGAATATGCGCTGCCCGCTGGCATATCAGCCGTTTCTCGCTTTTCACTTGCGTTAGGATCAGGCATGCATACGTCTCCACTAGAACCGACCCAAACGCAAGTTCAACCGCCTCGTTCGGCAACAATTTTGGTAGTGGATGATTCGCTGACCCTCCGCCATGACCTGACCCGGTTGTTCCAGCAGTCTGGGTACACTGTTCATCAGGCTGAGAATGGACTAGAGGCACTAGCACAACTGCGACAACATCCCAACATTAACTTGGTGATTTGCGATCTGGAAATGCCGCGTTTAAACGGGTTTGAATTCCTCAGCCAAGTTCAACAGGATGCAGCATTGACAACCATTCCTGTCGTGGTTCTGACATCACGTAATAGTGCCAAGCACCGTCAGCTTGCGCTAGCTCTGGGTGCTGTTGCCTATTTCACGAAACCCTATGTCCGCCATGAGCTATTAACAACGGTCGATTGCCTGCTGCACTCTTCTTCTCCACACAAGCTTTAAACATGGAGTAGCTTCATGAATTCTGCTCTTCCCGTGTTCTTACCCGGCTCACCCGGCAAGAAGCCGGCAACGAAAGCGTGCAAAGCTGCCGTCTTTCAAGTGGCAAATCATTGGCTAGCGCTGCCAGCAACCGCCATTCTCAAGGTAATTGCATCCTCTGCGTTAGCCAGCCAGGGCAGCACAACAAACCCATTAGCCCTATGGGAGAATCATCCCCTGATTTTGTTAGAGTTGCATCACCTGATTCAATCGAATGCCAGGGGTATTGATCAGCAGCAACCCTTCACAAAACCGCATTCCTATGTCGTAATTGTTTGGTCCCAAACTGGCGAACGCTGCGCAATTCCAGTTGATGGGCTACCCCTCTTACTAGAAATGCCGCTATCTGAGGTTCAAATCCTACCGCCCCATTACCGTCAAATCATTGGCAGCATTGCAAAGCATATGGTTGTATTACCTTATAAAGGAACTACTCTCACCATTCTGCTGCTGGATTTACAGCAAGCGCTATATAGTAGTTCTCAATGAGTTGGGAAATTCATCGATGGGGTAGGAGTCAGGAGTTAGAAGATTCCGATCTCCCTTTCTGGCCTGCAGGGCTATGGATTGGAAATCGGAGGAGCATCTCCAATTTACGAACTATAAATTGAAATTGGGGAATTGGGGGGCAAAATCATCCTAAATTCAGCAACGCCAAAAAATTTAATTTATAGTGCCATACCCAGCACCTTTAACAGCGTTTGAATATCTTTAGCACTAACCTGTAAACGTCCGCTTTCGATATCGCGTACCCAGCTTTGACTTTTGCCAATGTGATTGGCTAATTCTCGCTGGCTTAGTTGCAGCGTTTTTCTAGCAGCCGCGATCTGCTGAGCTGAAAGGGTAGAGCGGGGATGAGCGACCTGTTTGCGCTGTGACTGTCGTAATTTGCGCTTCGTAGCTTGAGGTGCTTGCACGTCCCACCCGTCTGGTAATTCAAACGAAAGTAACCGCGCCTGCATCAGCCGGTGCCATTTGTCTCGTGGAGCAGCATCGGTGAGGCGGTTCTCGCGGCTGCCGTCATTAATCCAAAACTCTAGAGCGGCTTCAGCATCGTCGGGTAACTCGGCTAGTCGGACCCAGAGGGGTTGAATGGCAGGTGGATAGGTGTGGGGATCGAACAGAGGTTTAAGGCCATATTGATGCAGCACTTCCAGATCGCTTTCAAACGAGCGCAGCAGGCGTTTGCGTTCTTCTCGTTGGCTGGCAGCCTGTAACAGTTTCGTTTCTCCGTAGGCAATCCGCATTAAGGTAGGCACTGTCAGGCGCTGCTCATTGCCTAACTTTGCTTTGAATAGCAGCCAGAGCATCATCCGTGCCGCTCCTTCGTGCTGTTGCCAAATGCTTGTAACCGTGCGCAGCAGGGACTTTGGCAGACTGCCATACTGATAGAAGGCGGTCCCTTCTCTAGCGGCCTGCCGGTTGAGAAAGTGTTTGGCCCAAGCGCCTGCTTTGATGCGGAAGGTGAGTCCCGTCAGGTGTTTGCAGCCCAGGTCATCTTCCTGAAAATAATGGTGAATTTCTAGTAAATGCCAGAGACGGCTCTGATGCAGCGAGAACCCTCGCACTCGGCCCTGTTGCGACCAGTGAATGTCGAGTTGAAGTTTGCAGGGCTGTTCGACCAATTGTTTGATCAGGGTCAGTTTAGCCAGCTTGCTGAGATCTTTACGCTTTTCTAAGCCCAGGTACTCTTCAATCTGACGATCGCTAATCACAAAGTCCTGCTGCCAGGGTTGCTCCAGCGCAGTGGCATGAGCAGCATAAATTAGATGCAAACACGCGACACGTACATCCCAAGCGGCAAGGTCAGCTTCAGCCGTAGCACTGTCAAACGGCAAGGAGGAGTCTGCGTCGAGGGGTTGGGTGAGACGAAAGGCAATTGATCCCCGTCCACCATTCACCTGCCGCTCATAGCACAGCCTGCCATCTGAATCCGGCTTCCACGACAGGGATTGACCTTGAGCTAGCACGTTACATGCTTCCCATACCACAATCGCAGAGGCAAACGGATTACTTTTGCCGTTGGCAAACAGGCTGGGGCTAGGCAGGGTGATAGCCGCGGTTTTGCAGCGTCCTTTCTTGGCTTGCAAGGGCGTCGGGGGTTGGTCGATCGGACAAATACTGACGCATTGTGGTTCATCTGCATGATCTTTACAGTCGTCACACAGCATCGGATCAATCCATAGTTCCTCATCTACCGATTTGATCGCCCCCTTGGGACATTGGGGCATGCAATCACCACATTGGGTACAACGGTTTGTAATACTGTGCGCCATAGAATTACACGGTGAATTACAAGGTTGATGCAATTAAATTGACGCGATCGAAAGATTGACAAGGCCAGCAAAACAGTCCCCAACACTAGGTTGAGTAGATCGAAAATGAATTTGTTTGCTCACTAGACTTGGGTTAGTTCCCTCCTTCGGTTAGGCTACGGTGTATACACAAGTCCTCCCAGCCCCCTTTTCTGGGATGCCACAGGGCTATAATCTTCCATCAATGGGGAACTTTGAGTCAACGGTAGGCCAATTTTTCCCATGATTCAAACCAAATCAGGTTTGGAAATCCCCCAGGATTGGGGGATTTAGGGGGCTAAAAGCCTCGAATCCTAACCGACTCAACTTGTGTGTACACAGTAACTTTGGTTAGGGGGATCTCAACAGGATTTGCGATCTACCAAGGCTGAGGATTAAAGGACCACAGGAATCAATAGAAATCAACAGAGGGGATATCGAACCTTTTCTGCATTTCCGCAGTAAGCCAACTTTGAGCAACGAACCGAGAAGAGAATCAGGGAACCGGGCGAATCTGACTAGACAACGTGCTATTGCAATTTAAGTGAGTGAGCGCTATCTCCACAGTTATAAATAAGAACATTTCCTTATTTTGTTCAATTTAAGCGATTAAACAATTTCTTAAGCTTTGTTTGAAGTAGGTTTGAGATGAGTATTTTGAGTTTTCGTTTAGTAGCCAAAATTACAGATAAAATATCAACAACTTCTTACACGAGCAATGGCAGCAGGAGTTAGCTTTAGTATTTTTATGCTGACTGATGCAGCAATGAAGATTTGTCAGACGACCAGTAGCAAGACAAAATACTAGTCCCCTAACCCATAAGCACTCATTCCTGTCGTAGAAAATCCCTGTATCCTGCCCCCAGCGTTTGTGGCAGTCGATTGCAGCAAAGTAGTTCTGAGAACTGAGTACATCCCTGATAGCTTCCAACTCAGGCAGCGGAATGAATCGTCTCTGCTGGTGTGAAAGCACCTGATATAAGCAAAGAAATCCTGTTCAATTGAAGCCCTCATGAATCCATTGATCAGTCCACAGAATTAAAAATGAATTAAAAATAAAACATTCTGTTTTCTAAGCACTTAATCATCAAGATTTTGTATCAACAAAAACTGAAATAAAACCTCAGTTTGTCCCTATACTGTTAGTAGACTTTACGCTGTATTCATTCATCTGATTGTGTTTCTGAATGACTGTAAATCTGATGGCCCTTGTCTGATGATTACATGTCTAAATTGAGTGCTAATTTCAACAACTTTCACAGGAGACAATCATGAAACTAAAGTCTACGGTTGCAGCAGTTGTAGCAACGTCTGCTTTGGTGGGTGCAGTTTTGCTGCCAGAAATGGCTCAGGCCAAACCCTGTATCTTCAGTCAGCAAGGCGGGATAACCGACAGCACACCTTCGAGCAATCCAACGGCTGATCCAACTACAACCCAAGCCAATCTGAACGATCTCAACAAATTGGGAATTGTCGGAGCAAGCTTTGCTGTTTTGGGTGGGTTGTTGGCAGGAGGTGTGTTTCTCAAGCGACGGTTTGATCGCAAATCTGAGCCGCTAGAGGCAGACATGCAGCCAGAAGTTTTGCCAACTCAATTGCCCAATCCTTTGGCTGTTCCAACTGAGTTTGCGATCGAGATTCCACCAGAAGTAATTCAATCAATTAGAGCTACAGAAGAGTCTAATTCTGAATTAACTTCAGCGAGATAAACACCTCGCGTTCAGCTAAAATAAAGCCCTCTAGAAATTTATTTAGAGGGCTTTATAGTTAGCAAAAACAGTTAGCAAAAATAATCGCAAAAACAGCTAACCAATCAACTGCAATTAATGTCGGTTTCGATCGCGCTCTAAGTCATAAATCACTTTCTCCAACACCCAATTTGCTGAGCGATCAGGATGCGTTTGCTTAACGTGAGTCAGTAGCCGATTGGCAGCATTGCGATCGTTGTGCAGCAGACGCAGCAGTTTCTTTTGGAGTTGGAAGTTGCTCTGGTCACCCTTCTCAGAGTGATTGAACTCAGGCAAATCATTACCCCGCGTGGCGCTATAGGCAATCAAGGCCGCACCCGTACCCAAAATTGCAACCGCTGCAACCGTCTGTTCAGGATTGGTGGAACGGCGGGTAGAGTTGGCTTCAGTCGCTAGGGCAGGAGGGGCCATTGCAGCAGACGCAATCCCAAAGACAGTCGTAACCGCTAAACCAAGATGAAAAAGTTTCAGCATAAATGATCTTCTCCTTGAATTGATCTTGAATCAACCCACAATCCGAGCCGCAATTGCCTGCGCCCGGTCAATCGGAATAGCAAACCCTAAGCCTTGAGTGCGGCCAATAATCGCCGTATTAATGCCGATCACTTCACCTTGCTGATTCAGCAGTGGCCCGCCAGAATTACCGGGATTGATGGCCGCGTCGGTTTGAATAAAGCTGTCCCGTTGATTAGGGGAGCCGATCGCACTGCCCGCTCGATTGGTAGCGCTAACAATGCCGACAGTGACGGTCTGATCTAGCCCTAGCGGGTTGCCAATGGCGATTGCCCATTCCCCTGGCTGGACTTGAGCTGAATTGCCCAAGGGCGCAACCGGCAAATTGTTAGCAGGGATGCGCACAACCGCAACATCTGAAGATGCATCCGCCCCCAGGACCTGTCCGGTAAAGGTGCGCCCATCGTTTAAGGTAACTCGGACGCTCGTAGCCCGATTGACTACATGGGCATTCGTTAAGATCAAACCGCTAGCATCGAAAATAAAGCCTGAGCCAGTACCGCGAGCAATACCAGATTGATTCCGGAACGACGATCGAGTTGAGTCAATCCGCACAACTGCCGGACTAACTTCTTGAACGACAGCGGTAACAAAATTAGTATTGGTCTGGCCAGACTGAGCGGCCATTGGTTCAAGCGGCTGCGATTGAATAGGAGTCGGACGATTTAGAAGCGAGACACTGACAATCGAACCGACCAGCAATGTGGATAGATAAATAGCTGACTTGTTCATGTGAGGAGTTAGGAAATGGCAGTAAGTAAGCATTCTAGAAATGCGGCGGCTCGCTACATCCGGTCAGACCAATGCCTAGAACCACAGCTAGCCTGGATCAGGCGTAACGGTTTTGAGCGGACAAATAAGCGGTCATTCACGCAGCGCATCGGACTGTTTCTTACCTCTACCTGATATTGTGAGCCGCAAAAATGACAAGAAAGTGTCACGCTCTTTGGTCATGCTCTTTGGTCACACTCTATGGCTTCAGTGGCAGTTCAATCGCAAACATGGATCCCTGCCCTAGGACGCTACTGACTCTGATTTGTCCGCCATGGGCCTGCACAATTTGCTGCGCGATCGCCAGCCCTAACCCAAAGCCGCCGGTTTCTCGTGTTCTAGCCTGATCGACTCGGTAAAACCGATCGAAAATATGCGGCAAATCAACGGCCGGAATGCCGCTGCCGCTATCTCGCACCTGAATCATGGCTCGTCGCGCTTGGCTAAACACCTGTAGCTCGATTGTGCCGCCTGCCGAAGTGTATTTGATCGCGTTATCGAGCAGGTTTTTAACTGCTTGCTGCAGCAATTCCGGATCGGCCTGCAAAGGTATCGGTTGATTTGGCAACTGGTTGACGAAGCTTAATTCCTGGTCTGCGGCTTGGGCGGCATAATCCGCCGCTAACGGTTGCAGCAGAGACACCAGATCCACGCTTCGCAATGCTTCCGGGGCAAGTTTGCCATCGTGACGCGCCAGAAACAGCAAATTGTTGACCAGGCTATTCATCCGCTTAGTGGTGTCAACAATTTTTTCTAACCGTTGGCGAGGCCGGACTGTATCGTCCGCGGGGGCCAGCAAACCCACCTGGGCGTTACTCAAAATGGCCGCCAGCGGCGCGCGCAATTCATGAGACGCATCAGCAGTAAATCGCTGCAGCTGAGTATAGGAGCGGCGAATCGGCTGCATGGCTAATCCACCCAACCACCAGCCGGTCAGGCCAATCAAACCGAGCGTCACCGGAACACCCAGGGTCAGAAACAACTGGGTCTGCTGCAACGTTGCTTGAACCGGGGCAAGCGACACCGCCACCTGCAAATAGCCAAGCAGCGCACGCTGACGATACACGGGCAATGTCACTTGACGCAGCGCCTGCTGATCCAGCACCAGCGTTTCAAAGCCAAGCGTTCCAACTCCCTGTTGCCTAGGCCGATCGCCGACAAACTGCTGTAGCCTACCCGTGGCATCGTACCAGCGAATATAGACAATCTCGCCTTGCGGGCTGCCCAAATCAACGCGCCACTGGTTTTGAGCAAACTGGTAGTTACTGGCAGTCGTGATTGCTTTGCTGCGGGCATACAGATCCTGATCAAATGACCGCAATTGGGTTTGCACTTCTCGCGAGTAGACAACTGCCGCAAAGAAAATCAAAATCCCGCCCATCGACAGGGTGAACCAATAGGCCAATCGTTGCCGGCTCTGATTAAACATCGGCTTTGGGCGGCGCAAACCGATACCCCATGCCGTATACCGTCTCTAACCAGTCTTTTGCCCCAACCGATTCCAGCCGCTGTCGCAAACGACGCACCAGAGTTGAAACGGCGTTGCTTTCCGGCTGCGTGCCCCACTCCCACAGCGCTCGCTCGATCTGATCCCGCGAGAGCAGTTGATTGGGATGGCGCATCAGATACTCCATCAACTGAAACTCGCGCATCGAAAGCTGAGTCGTCTGCTGATCGCGTTCGAGCATCAACCGATTGGTATGCAACTGTAAATCTTCCAGCACTAAAGTTTCACCATTCCACAGCGGCGACCGCCTACCCAGTGCCCGCACTCGCGCCAACAGCTCGATCAGATCCACCGGCTTCACCAGATAGTCATCCGCTCCCGCATCCAGCCCTGCCACTTTGTCAGGCGTCGTGTCTTTGGCAGTGAGCATCAGCACCGGAGCCGTGTTGCCCATTTGGCGATAGTGTTGACAGAGTTGCAGGCCACTCACATTTGGCAGCATCCAGTCTAAAATCAGCAGATCATACGACTTAGAAGTCAATAGCCACTGGGCCGTTTCCCCATCCGCAACCGCATCCACAACATGCCCAGCCTGCGACAGGGCAGCATGCAGCGGCTCTAATTGTTCCGGATCGTCCTCCACTAGTAGAATGACCATAGGCTGTAAGCGGCTCGATTTCTTTAGTTTGCCAGATAAGTTCGCCAGATAAGTTTGCCAGATAAGTTCGCCAGATAAGTTCGCCAGGTAGGTTTACCAGATAAGTTCGCTAGATAAGTTTGCCAAGTAAGTTTGCTAGATAATTCACCGATGCGTTTTAGACTGGATTGGCTTGCATTGCCGCTGTTGGGCTTGCTATTTTGGGCAGGCAGCAGCCTGATTGGGCAGCAGTTGCTAAATCGCCCGAACCCAACTGCACCAGCATTGCAAGTCGAGCCGCAGCCATCGCCTACCGAACAAGTTCTGTCGATCAAGGTAGCTATCGATCGCGATCGCGGCGTTTCTCAAGTTAGTGTGCGAGCCGTCACCCGCGTGATCAAACAGCAAACGTTTGAGATTTCCGTAACCGATGCCCGTCAGCTAGAAGCAGCCATCGCACAGCAGCTCAAACTCTCTCCTCAGCAGGTGAAAGCACTGATTCGCTATCAGGTGAAGTAAGGCAGGTGAAATAAGGGCCTATACCAGTTCTTAGTTTTGAGGTTTGGTGGCGGAGCCTGTGCGCATTCGGTGACCTCAGCGGAACCAGAGCACGTAGTTTTACGTTACGGAACCTGCACAATGCAGCCTGTTGAGCTTGGTGATCTGTAGCTCAATCAAAGGGAAATGGTATTACCATTCAACCATCACAGCCCAACCTCAGGTTTTGCTGCAAAGAGCAGAGGCTTGAACTGCTGGCTCGCGGCTAATCTGCGCTCACTGGATGCTGATGCAGCAGAGTCACAATCGCCCGAATTAGCTGCTCCGGTTCGACCGGTTTAGCCAGGTGAAGTTGAAATCCGGCGGCGAGCGCTCGTTGCTGATCAAGTTCTCCGGCATAGGCCGTCAGGGCAATGGCTTTGGGCAGAGTTTGAGGAAAGGCTGGCCCAGTCACTTGCCTGATTTGGCGATCTCTAATCTGCCGCATCAGCATGTATCCATCCATTTCAGGCATACCGATATCGCAAATCAGTAGATCTGGTGCAAATAGGTCTAGCTGTTGTAAAACCTCAACGGCAGAAGCAACAACCCGCACCTCTGCTCCAGCTTGCTGCAAAATAAATTCAATCAATTCCCGAATATCGTCATCGTCATCGACGGCTAAGACTTTTAATCCAGTCAAGTTAGCCATCATTGGAGATTCCTCTTGCTGATCAACACTGCCCGAACTAGTCATTAAAGGCAATTGCACCGTAAAGGTTGCTCCCAATCCTTCCCCCAAACTCTCTGCCCAAACGATCCCTCCATGCAGTTCAGTAATATGACGCACGATCGCCAACCCCAATCCCAAGCCACCAAACCGGCGCGTCGTCGTCCCATCCTCCTGCCGGAAGTAGTCAAACACATAGGGCAGGAACTCCGGCGCAATCCCCTTGCCCGTGTCGGTGACGGTGATGCGGGCGTAGGGAGAGGAAAGGGAAGAAGATGGGGAAGGTGAGGCAGATCCTGCTTCCCCCTCACCCCCTTCACCCCTTCACCCCCTCACCCCCTTCACCCCCTTCACCCCCTTCACCCCCTCACCCCCTTCACCCCCCTCACCCTCTCGCTCCAACCGTACCTCCACTCGCCCTCCTTCTGGGGTGAACTTGACGGCATTGGAGAGCAGATTCCACACCACTTGCTGTAGGCGGCCTGCATCGCCCATCACCTGCAGCAGTCGAGGTGGGGAGGGGGGTGCGTCTACGCCAGTGCTGACGGTAAAGTGCAGCTCAATTCGCTTGGCTTCTGCGGCCAGTCGCACAGTGTCCATAG
>KL662192.1:1272426-1289308 GCA_000733415.1 [Leptolyngbya] sp. JSC-1 | reverse complement strand
GGGGAAGCAGGATCTGCCTCACCTTTCCCATCTTCCTCACCTTCCCCATCTTCCTCCCCCTACGCCCGCATCACCATCAGCGACACGGGTAAGGGGATTGCGCCGGAGTTTCTGCCCTATGTGTTTGACCACTTTCGCCAGGAGAGTTCGGCTACCACCCGCCGCTTTGGTGGGCTGGGGTTAGGGCTGGCGATTGTCCGCTATCTGGTAGAACTGCATGGGGGCACGGTGCAGGCTGACAGTGCAGGCGAAGGGCAGGGCGCTACCTTTACCGTCACACTACCGCTGATGCCGCATCAACCGGCCACAAGGCTGTCAGCCACAGCATCGCTTGAACCATCGCTGCATTTGCAGGGTACTCGCATCCTGGTGGTCGATGATGATGCTAATACCCGCGAGTTTCTGGCCTTTTTGCTGGAGCTGCGTGGAGCCAACGTAATTGCTGTGGCAACCGCAGGTGAGGCAATCGTTACGTTGACCCAGTTTCTGCCAGATATCCTCCTGAGCGATATTGGCATGCCCAATGTGGATGGCTACATGCTGATGCGGCAGATCAGAGCCTTACCACCAGAGCAAGGAGGCACGATTCCCGCAATTGCGCTGACGGCCTATGCCGGAGAAATTGACTATCAGCAGGCGATGGCCGCAGGCTTTCAGCAGCACCTGGCTAAACCTATCGATCCCCAAGCATTAATCCAGACAATTACCAGCCTGATTAAACCCAAACAAACTGAAGGTAATCCCGATTAATTGGTTGCTGACAAACCGATGGCGGACGATCGCCGCGCTGCATTCAAGTCTCACCCCGCTGAAGCGACTGGCAGCTTGCTCGATAAAGAGTCTGTACGGTTACACCGTCTCGTGGACATTGGGCTACGCCACAGCGAATATTAACTTGAATCTGAACGAAATCGAGCAGCTTCCCCAATCCGTAAAGCCGCTGATTACCGCTTAGGCAGGTCTTATACCAAATACTTCGATGAATGATACATATGCCGAACCGCCCTCCAACCCCCAATTCTGGGCTACGGTGTACACAGCTCTCGATGGTGCTCCGCACCGCCCGGAGGGCGATCGCGAATCAATGCAAGGGGTAATCCTCCTACATCCCCCTAAACCCCTACGGGGATGCGCTTTCGGCGTAGATCAAGGGGGACTTCAATCCCTAATTGGTAGGTGCTGCGCCTCTTCCCCCTTTACTTAAGGGGGGTTAGGGGGGATCTTCGACTTGTGTGGACACCGTAGCAATTCTGGGGGAGTCGAGCCGCTCAGCTTCCACATCCGACACAGAGATTTTAATCACCATTATTGCCACTATTGCACTCACCTCTTTGATAACAGGAGTGTTTCTGCTGAGTTTAGGACTGCTAAGAGTTGGAGAATGGGTAAAGCGAGTGCCTCATTCTATAGTCGGCGGCTTTCTCGCCAGTACAGGGTGGCTATTGGTTCAGGGCGCATTTGAGGTGATGACCAATGATTCTCTCAGTATCTCCCGTATATTTTCACTTTTTCATTCCTCAAAGTAGATTCGATGGGCACCTAGTTTACTATTTGCCGTTCATTTATTAGTTGTTTCACGACGTTATACTCATTGTCTAGTCATGCCCATTAATTTACTGGGTAGCATCGGTATTTTTTATGGGTTCTTATCAGTTATCAACATGTCTGTTGTCGAAGCAAGCAGACAGGGTTTATTACTTGGACCTTTTTCTATGAAAGGGGCTTGGCAACCGCTGAATCTGTCTCATCTGCCGCAAATTCACTGGTCGATAGTTACAGATCAGCTGAGCGGTATGATCATTGATCTAAACCGTGAACTAAAAGTGGCTGGATTGGCAAATTTGGTTGTCGGCCTCAATAGCGGCATTGTCTGCTTCCATACCTTAAGTGATTCTATTTTGGCCCATAAAATGGGGGGCAGAACTCGCCTGATGGTGATGCGTACTCCATAACTTAATATTAACCCGTGAAAGATTTTGAGCATCAACCCAGAATGCGCTGTTATTTTATTCGGAGTAATGAGATTCTTTAACTCTCGTGAAAAGATAATAAAATTAACTAGAATGGGAAGCCTCACCTGCAAAGGGCTGCTCTCTGCTGCCAGATCGCTGAGCACTATGTCTCAAACCTTGATCATAAGGCTATTAGGAGGCTTTTCCCTAATCCATGGCGAACGTTCGATCACAGAAATCGCTAGAGGGCGAACGCAAGCTTTGTTGTCCTACTTGGTGCTCAATTGCCATACTCCTCAGCCCCGTCAGCGGATCGCCTTTCACCTTTGGCCTGAATCAAGTGATGCTCAAGCACGAGCTAATCTGCGTAAAGAATTGAGTCATTTGCGTCATGCCTTGCCGAATCCAGACGAGTATTTGCGGGTAGACACTAAAACATTACAATGGCTGTCCGACGCCAATTTCATCCTGGATGTCGCTGAATTTGAAGCAGCCGTGAAAGCGGCAGAGCTAGCAACCGCTTGGCGGATCATCCGAGTTGAGCTAGAAAAAGCCATTGCCTTATATCGCGGTGATCTGTTACCCGATGATGACGATGAGTGGCTGTTGGCCGAACGAGAACGGTTGCAGCAACTCTACCTGCGGACATTAACTCAACTCGTTAATCTACTAGAAGAACAGCACGATTATCAAACTGCGCTGACCTATGCGCAACAAATGCTGCGGGTCGATGCGCTGAATGAAGCCACCTACGGCACCCTGATGCGATTGTATGGGTTGAATGGCGATCGGGCCAGAGCTTTGCAGGTTTATCATCAATGCATGACGGTGCTGCGCCAGGAGTTGGGTGTTGATCCGAGTGTGATAACCCGTACTCTCTATCAGCGCCTTCTAGATGAGGATGATCAAACTCTTCTAGAGCAGCCTGTTTTGCAGGATTCAGCAAAAGATTCATCTGCCACTGTTTCCACTGTTTTCACTGCTGCCACGCCTGCCATTGCCTCACCGCCACCTGCTGCTCCGATTCAGACAGACTGGGGTGAAGCAATCGATGTCTCTGTCTTCTACGGGCGAGAAACGGAACGGGCAACCTTGCATGAGTGGATTGTGAATGGTCGTTGTCGTCTGATTTTGCTCTTGGGTATGGGTGGAATCGGCAAAACCGCTTTGACCGTGAAGGTGGCAAAGGAACTAATCAATAACGAGAATACAAACGAGATAATAAGTGAGAGTGGGAATCAAAATATAATTAACCCGCCTCCCATCCACCCAACTGCTACGCAAAAGCAAGCTACTAGCCATTTGCCCTTCCAGTGCGTAATTTGGCGATCGCTGCGTAATGCGCCCCCACTCGATATTCTATTAGCTGAACTGGTGCCGTTTCTGTCTGAGCAACAGGACATCAAAGCAGAGATGAGGCAGTTAATTCATTGGTTGAAGGCGCGCCGCTGTCTGGTCATCCTCGATAACATGGAAACGATTTTTCAGGAGGGCAATCGAGCGGGGCAATATCGTCCAGGTTACGAGGCGTATGGTGAATTATTCAAGCTACTGGGAGAGGTGCAGCACCAGAGTTGCGTCTTACTCACCAGCCGTGAGAAACCTGCCGAAATTGCAGTTCTGGAGGGGACGGTAGCCGTGCGCACGCTCCAATTAGGTGGTTCCTCAGAAACCGCTCGGGCGATCATCGAAACCAGAGGCTTATCTGGGTCTGAAGTAGACAAACAAAGGCTAGCCGAGCAGTATGGCTACAATCCCTTGGCGCTCAAGATTGTCGTGACTAGCATCAAAGATATATTCAGCGGTGAGATCGCTGCATTCTTAGAAGAAGATACGGTTGTTTTCAACGGAATTCGTCGCTTGTTGGATCAGCACTTCGAGCGGCTCTCCAGACTAGAAGCAACGATCATGTACTGGTTGGCGATCAATCGAGAATGGACAAGCGTTGCTAAACTGATTGAAGATATTGTCCCTAAGGTGTCTCGCATTGCCGTACTAGAGGCACTGGAATCGTTGCAGTGGCGTTCTCTAATTGAAGTGCGAGCAGGTAACTACACGCAACAGCCCGTGGTGATGGAATATGTTACCGAGCGGCTGGCAGATCAGATTGCCACCGAAATCACTGATAAAGATATCGATTGGTTGGGTAGCCATGCGCTGCTCAAAACAACGGTGAAAGAGTATGTTAGAGAAACCCAAAACCATCTGATTTTAGGGGCGATTGCCACCAAGTTGTTTACGGTTTTTGGTACACCCGTCAAACTCGAAAAACGCCTGCGTGAAATTCTCACGTTGCTGCAACGTTGGTCAACTTCGCCGGTCTATGCGGCGGGCAACTTAATCAACCTTTGTTCTCATCTTGGTATTGGTTTAGTTGATTTCGATTTTTCTGGGTTGCTGATCTGTCACGCCTATTTGCAGAGAAGCCAGCTACATCGCGTCAATTTCGCCAACTCGATGTTTACCAAATCCGTTTTTACCCAAATTATTGGCGCGGTGCTGTCGGTTGCCTTTAGTCCCGACGGGAAGCTGCTGGCCGCCGGAGAAACCAATGGCAACATTCGCCTGTGGCAAATTAGCGATGGACAATTGTTTTTGACGCTAGAAGGACATACGGATCAAATCAGCTCGATTGCTTTTAGTCCAGATGGTCACATCTTGGCAAGCGGCAACGATGACAAAAGTATCAAGCTTTGGGAGATACCGAGTGGCAGATTAATTAGAACCCTAGAAGATACAATCGGGATTTGTTCTGTGAATTTTAGCCCAGACGGTCAGACTCTAGCGGCTGGCAACTACGATCATACCGTCAAGCTGTGGAATGTCCAAACTGGGCAGCCCTTAAGAATTCTGCGAGGCCATACCAACTGGGTCAGGGCAGTGGCTTGGAGTCCGGATGGTGCCCTGCTGGCGAGCAGCGGCGATGATCAAACTATCCAGCTTTGGGATGTGGGCAAAGGACAACGGCTGAAAACGCTACAGGCTCATACGGATTGGGTCTGGTCGGTGACTTGGAGTCCGGATGGCAAAACCCTGGCCAGTGGCAGTATGGATCACACGATCCGGCTGTGGGATGTGAAGCGCGGACAAGCCATGCGGACATTACAGGGACACAGCGATGGCGTCTGTTCAGTAACCTGGAGTCCGGATGGACAGCGGTTAGCCAGTGGCAGTGCAGACCATTGTGTGAGGTTATGGAATGCCGATACGGGTGAGCTGATGAAAACGCTGCAAGGTCATTCTAGCGGCGTCTGGTCGGTCAAATTTAGTCCAGATGGCAGCCTGCTGGCAAGTGGTAGCCCTGACCAGATGGTAAAGCTGTGGGATATCCAGACAGGGCACCTGATGAGAACCTTACAGGGAAGTGCCAACTGGACCAGAGCCATCGCCTGGAGTCCGGATGGACAAATACTGGCGAGTGCTCATTACGATCAGACAGTGAGGCTGTGGGATGCCAAACGCGGCCAACTGACAGCAACATTGCAGGGGCATACTAACTGGGTCAGATCGGTAGCCTGGAGTCCTGACGGACAAACCCTGGCTAGCGGCAGTGATGACCAGACAATCAAACTGTGGGATGTCCAGACTAAGCGACTGCTCCATACCCTATCTGGTCACAAAAGTTGGGTACTCTCGGTTGAATTTTGCCCATCGTTTAATCGCACTACCCCGGACGAGCAGCCAGCGATCCTGGCTAGCGGCAGCTATGACCATACAGTGAGGTTGTGGGATACCTCCAAGGGTCAACTAATCAGAGTTCTACAGGGGCATGCCAGTGGCGTCTGGTCGGTCAAATTTTGCCCGGTGCTTTTTTCAGCCAATCAGCAGGAATGTTCCGACGAAGTTGCCGGTTCCGAACAGCAGGAGCATCATGTAGCGGATTCGCTGCTTCTGGTGAGCGGTAGCGGTGATAATACCTTGAAGCTTTGGCAGGTTGAGACAGGCCGCCTGTTGAATACCTTGGTTGGTCATACGCACCGCTTGTGGTCAGTCAGCGTCAGCCCAAATGGTCAGTTGCTGGCGAGCAGCAGCAGTGATAACACGATTAAACTCTGGGACATTCGTACAGGCGAGTTGCCGAGAACACTGCAAGCGGGCAATAGCGGCATCTGGTCTGTTGCCTTCAGTCCTGATGGAGCGCTTCTAGCCAGTGGGGACACCGATCAAACGGTTAAACTTTGGCATGTTCAAACTGGAACACTCTGGAAAACATTGCATGGACATACCAATTGGGTAGTCTCGGTTGCGTTTAATCCTCAAAATCAATGTTTGGCTAGCAGCAGTGCGGATGAAACCATTAAGTTATGGGACGTAAAAACGGGAGAATGCCTGAACACGCTACGAGTAGATCGCCCCTACGAAGGCATGAACATTAGCGGCGTTACCGGTTTAACCGAAGCGCAAAAACAAACGTTGCGAGCATTAGGAGCGCTAGGATAGCCTGCACTAGCCTATCTTGAAGCCGAATAACCAGATTCAATTTCTCAAGGATCGCTTTCATCCATGCGATCTGATTTTTTCTGACTTTTTCTGACTTTCTCCAACTTAAATAGTTTAGAACACCCTGCCTTTAGAACAGGTTTGGATCGGTTTTGGATCGCTGTGATCGCTAACTTAGATACAGATGGAACGAAGCAGGTTGAGCTGTTGCCATTCAACCATCGTTCAATCGAATTTCACCCTTTTATTTCTAAGGAGATTCAACAATGGCTCAAGAACGCGAACCCAACAATACAGTTGCGACTGCCGACAACATCGGTGCAATTTCCCGGACCGGAGTTAGGGAAGCCAGAACGGCGAAAAGAGAGGGCAGTGTAAGTTTTGATGATCGAGATATTTTCCGATTTTTGACGGGCAATCCAGCAACCTGCGAAATTAAATTAAGCTTGTCTGGAGTAAATGGAACCGTTTCTCTATTTCGTGACTCGAACCGAAATGGTCAGCTTGAGGCGAGCGAATTGATCGACAGCACGCTGGGCAAATCCTCAAAGACAATTGTGCTGGAAGGCGCAGCTTCTGAACTCGACGAATTCTATGCCCAAGTTAGTAAAGGGGGACCTGCTGCCAACTACTCACTAGATATTACTGTTACTCCAAAAGTGGCACGTGAGTCAGAGCCAAACAATGTTGCGAGTCAAGCCAAAGATATTGGCCAATTGAATGGATCTCGCCGCTATGAAGGCTCAGTGCATAACAGTAAAGATCGCACAGACTTCTACGGCTTTCAGATCGGAGCAACCAGGAATGTCAGCATCAATCTCTCTGATCCTAATTTCAGTACGGCGAATACGGATCTGAGATTGTATCGAGATGCGAATAACAATAAACGCATCGATTCAGGTGAATTTGTTGCTGCTTCTACTGGAGCAAGAAGCCAAGAAAACATCTCAAGACAATTGGGTGCTGGTAATTATTTCGTTGAAGTGGTCTCTCTTTCAGGTAGTGTCAATTATGGTTTGCATATGTCAGCAAAGTCGTAACTCTACAACGCCTCTGGATTAATTTTCTAGCATTCTCCTGTTGATGGGTAGGTGAATCAAAACTATCTATCTACCCATTTACTCTCTCCCTATCTTGCTCTGCTCAAATACGCTGTCAGTTCAATAAAAAGATATGTCTACTGTCCTACAAATTGGTTCTCAGACCGTTACTGCTGATGAAATTCTAACTCGCATAAAGCATTATCAACTTCTGCCAAAATTGCGGCGAGAATTAATCATCGATCAGGCGATTGCCACAATTGAGTGCACACCGGATCAAATTGACCAAGCCCAGCAACAGTTAATCGCTGAATACCACCTAGACTCAGATGAAGCCAAACAAGCGTTTTGCAGAAGCCGTGATTTAACAATTGAAGATCTGGAAGCCCTGCTGACCCGTCTGATTCGGATTGAAAAATTCAAACATCAAAACTGGGATGCCAAACTGCCGTCTTATTTTCTTCAGCATAAGCAGTGGTTGGATCAAGTGATCTATTCCTTCATTCGGCTCAAGGATGAGGAGATTGCCCGCGAATTTTATTTTCGGCTGCATGAACAAGAGCAATCCTTTGCAGAATTGGTTCAGGAATACTCACAAGACGCAAAAGCGCAAATTGGCGGCGTTGTAGGACCTGTAGAGCTAGGTGCGATTCATCCTGAGTTAGCCGATCTTCTGGCGATCAGTCAGCCTGGACAACTCTGGCACCCTATACCCATGGGCGACTGGTTACTCATTGTCCGACTCGAAACGTTGATTCCTGCCCAGCTAGATGCAGCTATGCGTCAACGGTTGCTGGATGAACTGTTTGAAGCTTGGGTACAAGAGCAAATGGAAAGACTCAAGGCTTGAAAGCATTGACTTAGCCTATAAAACGGTTTTGGAGCGGTTTTGGATCGCTGGGATCGCTAAGTTAGTTTTAGATGAAACGAATAGGTTTGACGAATTGGCTTGTTGATTGACGGTTGTTACGAGTTATTTGTTACGAACCATTCACCTTACTGAACTAGGAGTATATCCATGAAACGCTTAATTTTTGCAGCATTGTCTACGATCGCGTTGATGAACTTGTATAGCCTACCTGCATCAGCGCTAAACGAGCGCTTTGAGAATTCGCGAGAACAGGTGATGAACAAATTGAATCCACGATTTGAACAGAAGCGTCAAGAAGTAATCAATAAGCTTAATGAACGATTTGAGGAATCACGTCAAGAGATGCTGAACAAGTAAATTGATTGATGAAATGTGGGCATGGCCTTGGCTATGCCCCTACAATCTCCTACCAATCGAGCTTGATTGGGAGCAGTTCCGTAGCCTTGATAGCGAACCTGAACTTGGTAGGAATATTTTATAGCCGCGTGCTGATGCTGCATCTGCTCTGGAATGATAACCTGCTATTTCACCCGAACCAATTAATGATTGAGTTGGCAGTGCCTGCTTGTCATTACTGATTCTATTCATCACCCATTGTCTATTTACTATGAGATTAACCATGAAATCAGTCAGTGTATTACTGGCAGTTCTGACATGCTTAGTTACGAGTTGCTCTGCTGGGATTACCTCTAAAAGAGCGACCTCCCTCACAGCTAAGATTGGTACCACCGTAACCCAGCCCCAAACTATCATTGTTACCAGCAAAGATAACGTAGTCAAACTAATCCTACCCAACGATTGGCAGGATATCTGGACCGAGGCCGATCAAGAGAAATGGTCCTTGCTAGTCGGAGACCGAGCCGATCACACCCAAATCGGACTGCGCTCAATTAGCAAAGTTGACTATCCCAACATCACACCTGAGACGCACGCTCAAGCCGCACTGATCGCCGCAAAAGCTCCTTTTGCAGATGCTGAAATGATTGAAGAGGGTGAAAGCATCACGGTAAATGGGCATCGTGCGGTGCGCTATCAGGTGAAAGGTACATTGTCAGGACAACCTCTAGTAGCACTTTCCTTGTCTGTAGAAACGCCTGATTATTATCATGGCATCTTTGTCATTAGCTCTGAGCAGAATTTCGCCCAACAGCAAGATGAACTAAATCAGATTATTCAAAGTCTTCAGGAAACGTAAATTAATGACCTTGTTGATTGCCATTGGATTTCATACTGAACCGAAGTCGAATCACAATCATTTTACTGACAATTTTGCTGACCAAATCCAATCTCTTCCGACTGCGCAACGAACCAAATTCTTGTAATCTAAGCTTTTGTGAGGCGCTGAATCTGCCTGATTTCACCGCTTTTGATTTGTTGAAGTCGGAAACACCGGATGACGGTAATCCCGCAGAACTCGGTTATCAGTACCGCGAACTGAAAGCTTAATTAGAGTCTTTGACACTTCTAACTAATTGGAGATCAACCCATGCAATCTTTCACCTCGCCTACTCACACCACAGTTTCCTACAACCAATACGGCAGCGGTCCACCTCTGGTCCTCGTACATGGTGCCTTCAGTGATCACGAAACCAACTGGGAGTTCGTAAAACCTTTGTTTGAGAAACAATTTACCGTCTACGCCATCGCCCGTCGCGGTCGGGGTGAAACGGACGCCACGGAAGGTCACAGCCTTGATGATGAGAGCATTGATGTCGTGTCGCTGATTCGAGCAATCGACGAACCTGTTTTTCTGCTCGGCCACTCCTATGGTGCTCAAACCGCCCTTGCCGCAGCCGTCAAAGTTCCAGATCGCGTGCGTAAGCTGGTGCTCTATGAAGCCCCTTGGCCCCGTATTATCGATAACGCAGCCCTAAAGCGATTAGAAGCACTGGCACAATCTAACGACTGGCAAGGATTCACCCTAGCATTCTTCCACAATCAACTGCTAGTTCCGATGGAAGAACTGGAACAATTGCAAACTACAGAGTTTTGGTCACCGATTATTGCCGATGCTAAGGCATCACTGGGTGATTTGCGTGCACTGAATAGATATAGTTTTAATGCCGATGATTTTCGCAACCTTCAACTTCCGGTGCTACTCCAGATTGGGACTGAAAGCCCTCGTGATCTCTATGTCACCGATGCGCTTGCTGCCGTCCTGCCAGATATTCGTATCGAAGAGCTGCCCGGTCAGGCACACGAAGGTATGACCACAGCACCGAGGATGTATGCCGAGGCAGTATCCCGCTTTTTACTTGAGTAAACGCTTGACTAGTTAGACATGGGCGTGAAATAGCCTACCCTTTGTTACGGCCTAAGGCTTTACCCTGCGGGCGTTGTCTAGCAGCGGTCTATAGGACCGAAAAATTGACACAGGAGAACCGTGAGATGAAGGGGCTGAAAAAATTATTGCAAGGCTTTCTCAAATAAGGTATTTCTAAACAAGGTGCGATTACTTTCACGAAGTGGGCTGCTGGTTTACCTAGGTGTTGAGCAGCAGCTCTAAGATTTTAATTGTGATGGACTATGGCGATCGTCCTTTCAGAGGAAAGCTGGAATCAACTGTGGGAAGCGAGTTGGCAACAAGCTCGCTGTGGTGATCCGACAGATTCCTCTGACTGGGTCGTAGAATATCCATCCCAGTTGGCAACAGGCTATAAGCGAGAAATTGAATTGCGGAATGGCATTAATCTCACCTTGCACAATTCTCGATTTCATGAGAACCTCACCGTCAACAGCGCCCAAACAGATAAAAATGGCTATCTAGAATTTGTGTTCAATCTCTCTTCTGTGAATCGATATTGGCAAGGAGACTATGTGGCGGGGGGACAGCATTACTTGTTATCGCCCGCAGGACAAAGCTGGTTCTACTGTGAGGAGTTAGCCAAAGAGCCGAAATTAGCCGTTGACATTCATCTAGAAGCTGATTTATTCAAGCGGTTGATGGGTGATTGTCTGGATAAGTTGCCCTGTGCTCTACGACGCATGATAGAAAGTGATGACTGTTTATCGGTATCCCCCTTCCAGGCGATCACGCCAACCATGCGGCTAGCGCTAGAGCAAATTCTCAACTGTCCTTATCAGGGGACAATGAAGCAACTCCATCTTGAAAGCAAATCGATCGAACTCTTGGTGCTATTTCTTGACCAAGCGACGACAGAGGCTATTACAGCCATCCCCAGAATTCGATTGAAACCGGATGACATCGAGCGGATTCATCAGGCGAAGCAGATTCTGACTCAGCAAATAGACAATCCACCCTCACTGCTGGCTTTGGCCCGTCAGGTGGGGTTAAACGAATGTACTCTAAAGCGGGGCTTTCGCCAGATGTTTGGCACAACGGTGTTTGGCTATGTTGGGGATCGCCGCATGGAACAAGCTCGTTACCTCTTGCTGCAAGGCGAGATGAAAGTCGAAGAAGTAGCTCAAGCCGTAGGATATGCCAATCGCAGCCGCTTTGCCAGTGCTTTTCGCAAAAAGTTTGGAGTCAACCCCAAGTCCTATCTCATAGAGTATCGTCGTCTGGGTTGATGCCCAGTGCTCTCAGTCGTTCTGCTAGACGATCGGCGCGTTGCTGCTCTTGCTCAGCCCGCTGGCGCTCTTGCTCAGCCCGCTGGCGTTCTTGCTCAGCCCGCTGGCGCTCTTGCTCAGCCCGCTGGCGCTCTTGCTCAGCCCGCTGGCGTTCTTGCTCAGCTTCAGTCGGAATCCACTCGTCTTCCGCGTCATACCAGCGCAGCCAGCGTCGCTCAATCCCAGCATGTCTGCCTTGCCACAGTCCCAAACCTAGGCGAATCTCCGGCAGCCAAACTCTCGGTTCACTCAGCTCCAGCTCTACATACCGTCCGGCTTGCAGGGTAAAAACTTGTAGCCGTTCCGTATAGCGACTGAAAATCACATAGTAGGGGATCTGCAAAATTTGCTCATACACCTGCCACTTGGTCGGCGGCTGGTCAGGTTTTGGCTGAGTTCGTCCTAAGTCCTCATCTTCTGTGCCGGGTGAAAGCAACTCCACCACCACAAACGGGCTAACGTCCTCTTGCCAGATCACATAGCTGAGCCGCAGATCGCGTCTTTCGTAGAATCTGGACACACCCACCACCCCAAACCAGTCTGGACGCTTGTACCAGTTTTGATGACGCAGATCATAGTAGAGGTTCATGTCGCTGCCGCTGAAGATCTGATCGGGTCGATGGGTGGGGGGTTGAAAAGTCATCCGCAGCAGCTCAGGCTGGAAATCATGAAACTCGTCGGGCAACCCTGGTTCCTCCGGATTCTCGCTGGGCAGGTCATACATGGTCGGCAGCGTTTCCTTGGCAGGGCGAGGCGGATCAGTGGGCTGGATGGATTTGCTGAAAGACATGACAACCTCTCTGGTTCAGCAGAAAACGACCGGCACCATCATTCTAATTGACTCCTGGATTGACCCATAGCCCCAGAAATTCCGTTTGGGGCGCGAAAAAATTCCGGATATGATCCAAAATGCCTGTTACCCACTCGAGCGACACCGTATGCTAACTGAGAATAATTCTAATTAGATTGGTGTGTAGAGTGGTGAGAAGCAATCTACTGGGATTGACTGAAGGGAGTCGGGTCAGCAGAATCGTGATGTTAACACTCCTGTTGGCAGGATCAGGTCAGTCAGTCGAGGCAGAGGAACTAAAGCCTAGAGAGACAGATGCTGCGCTGGGTCAAACGGCAGCTCAGAGCGAGGAGACACGAGGCGAAAATAAGATTCCCCAACTCGCTGACCTTGACCAAGCCGCCACCACCGTCGGCGAATGGATGGAGCAAATCGCTCAGGCGGCGATCGTCTCCATCACAAGGGTGCAACTGAACCCAACCGATGCCGGAGTTGAAATTGTCCTGGAAACGGCAGCAGGACAACTGGCTGAGCCATCGACCTCAACCGTCGGGAATGCCCTGATTGCCGATATTCCCAACGCGACGATTGCAGAAGAATTTTCTCAAGCCACTCCGATCGAAGGCATTGCGCTCGTCTCAGTCACAAATCGCGGAGAGAACGGCGTTCGGGTTGCGATTACGGGTACAGAAGCTCCGCCGGTAGCAGAGGTCCGTTCAATAGCGCAAAACTTAGTAGTGAGTGTGACGCTGGGAGAGCCAGGACAAGTTGCTGGGGAAGATGCCATTCAGGTCGTGGTAACGGGCGAACAGGATGAAGGCTACAATCCTTCTACTGCAACGACCGGAACCCGCACGGATACACCGCTCCGCGATATTCCTTTTTCCATCCAGGTTATTTCTCAACAGGTTTTAGAAGATCAGCAGGTGCAGCGGGTCAGCGATGCCCTCAGAAATACTCCGGGTGTGCAGCCGGAAGAATCACCGCGATCGATCTTTGAGAACTACCGAATTCGTGGATTCGGAGACTTCAGTAACTTCAACAATATTCTAGTTAACGGAATCCGAGATGGCGGTGAGGGATATGGAGTAGGAGTTGCTAACATCGAGCGAATTGAAGTGCTGAGAGGCCCAGCCGGGGCACTGTTCAGTCAAGGGGGACCAGGCGGAACCATCAACATCGTCACGAAGCAACCGCTTGATACGCCGCTCTATTCCTTGGAAGCCAGTTACGGAAATTTTGATACCTATATCGGCTCCCTTGATTTCACTGGACCGCTCGATCAGCAAGGAAATGTCCTCTACCGCTTGAACGCCTATGGATTTAGTTCCGATACATTTGTCGATTCCTTTGATATCCTGCGGTATTCTGTTGCTCCGGTCATCGCTGTGCGTCTGGGCGAAAATACTACGCTCGCTTTTGAAGGCGATTACACGGTTTTTGAACAGCCCAATGATCGAGGCTTGCCTGCTCGGGGTACTGTGTTACCCAATCGCAACGGTGAACTTCCCCTCAGTCGCTATTTAGGTGAACCGGCGATTGACAACGTCACGATTAGAACGACACGGATTGGATATCGGCTTGAGCATGAGTTTAGCGACAATTGGCAGATTCGCAATAATTTCCGTTTCTTTTCTGCCCAACAGCCTCAAGATTCATTGAGTTACAGCTTGCTTCAAGACGATGATCGCACCTTAGAGCGGAGCGTGCTTAGCTCTCCTGACCAGCAAGTTACTGCCTACAGTTTTAATGCAGATGTTGTTGGTAATTTCAATACAGGCAGGATTGCCCATACTGTGTTGCTTGGGTTCGACTTCCTTTCACAGGATGTTAGCCCCGGTGAATTCATAGAGCGGAGCCTCAGCCCTATCGATATCTTTGATCCAGACTATGGGCGTGAAAACGTAGGTCCGGTGACTAATAGGTTCTTCGTCTCACCGACGATCACCAACCTATATGGTCTCTATCTGCAAGACCAGATTACGCTGCTGGATAACCTGAAATTGCTGCTCGGTGGCCGCTTTGACTGGGTTGACCAAAGGCTGGAAAATGAGGACGGTAATACCACTTCTTCCCAAAGTGACAGTGCCTTTAGTCCTCGGATTGGTGTTGTCTATCAGCCGATTGAACCACTGTCGCTCTATGCCAGCTACAGCCGCTCGTTCCTGCAAACCGTAGGGAGAGGACTGGATAATCAATTGTTCGACCCTCAACGCGGCACCCAATATGAAGTTGGAGTCAAAGCCGACATCAGGGATAATCTCGCAGCAACGCTGGCATTTTTTGACATCACTCGCACCAACGTTCTTACCGAAAATCCAGACGATCCCAATTTTTCTATCCAAACTGGGGAGCAAAACAGCCGAGGCATTGAGTTTGACATCAATGGGGAAATTTTGCCCGGATGGAACATTATTGCGGGTTATGCCTACACCGATGCTCGAATCACAGAGGACAACACGTTTGAAGAGGGAAATCGCATCAACAACGCGCCCGAACATGCGGCGAGTTTATGGTCAACCTATCAAATTCAGAGCGGCTCTTTAGCGGGATTGGGTTTTGGCTTAGGATTATTCTATGTCGGCGACCGCGAGGGAGATTTAAGCAACACATTCAGTTTACCCAGCTATCTACGCACCGATGCATCTGTGTTCTACGAGCGAGATGCATTTAGAGCAGCCATCAATATCAGAAATCTATTTGATATCCGGTACTTTGAAACGGCTGGCGGTGAATTAAACGTTTATCCAGGTGAACCATTTAACTCCACGAACACAGACAGATACTCAGGTAGACAGCACTGACTGTCGGTTCATTCAACATCAATGGGGAGAAGTCTGTGTTCCGCTACATCCTCAGCGCCTGATCGTGACCGATGAAATTACTTTAGATGCAGTCCTAGCGTTAGGAGTGAAACCAATCGCAGCAGGGGAGCAAAATATAGCAGGAAGCCGAGGAAAGCAGTTCACAGGAAAGCTAGATGGAATTGCCTCAATTGGAAAGGATGCTCAGGTCAACATTGAGAGAATGGTGCAGTTAAGCCCAGATTTAATCCTGGGACTTTACTTCAGCCCAGAACAATATAGCTTATTCTCCCAAATTGCTCCTACTGTGAAGTTCGACTACAACAAATACCCAGTTAGCGGTTGGTGGAAATATGATTTGCAGGATATTGCTGAAGTATTAGGTAAAGCTGAACAAGCCCAAGCTGCACTTGCTCAATACCAAAAACGAATTCAGCAGCTTCGAGAAATAGTCAAGCAAACATTTGGTAATTTAGAGATTTCTATCAGCCGCTTTTACGCTGGAGGCGCAAATCCTCCACAGTTTGACACAATCTATTCATTTGCTGGAGGTATTTTACAAGATGCAGGATTTTCTGCCCCGTCTCATCAGCTCCAGCTTACAACCAGCCCCGACATACTGAGTATGCAAGTTAGCTTAGAGCGGATCGATTTGCTAGATGCAGATGCTTTGTTTGTGATGCTCGATCCAGGTGCTGAAGAAAATTTCAAAGCTTTTTATCAAAGCAATCCACTATGGCAACAATTAAATGCAGTCAAGAACGATAGGGTTTACTTTGTGGATTCTGGATATTGGTGGAACGGCAACATTCTTGCTGCCAGCGCTATTCTCGATGACCTCTTTAAGTATCTCGTTGAGGGAAATTAGTTGTCAATCTAAATCATGCTACAACCCCCATTTCTAGACGAACTATTTGCATCTTTTGAGTTAGACAACTACACCGCACGATCTCTGCGTTTTACGCCACCTGATGATAATGCCGAGGTGATTGCTGTGGCTGAATATCTTCAGCCTAATCGCCTCATAGTAATGATTGAAGAAGCTGCCAAGCAAGACAACGTTGCTGAATCGGTGGCGCAAAGAATTTTTGGAGCAGGCACCCAGCATTTTCGAGCGGGGTGAAGCAGGCAGCGAGCACCAACAGAAGATCGCCGAGTTGGAGCGGTTGATGGGGCAGTTGACGGGTGCATCCCAGTTATGTAATAAGTAGAAATGCTTAACAGGTCAGTTCAGAGCATCTCCATTATGCTTAAGGAATTAATTGCTGACCTCTGAGGTGCAACGAATGGACGCCGATAAATTGCAACAAATCCAAGACCATGCTCGTGCCATTGCCGCCTTGCTATATGAGGAAACAGCACCGGAACAATTGACGACGCTAGAAGGAATCGAGTCAGCCGTGCGAGGACATATC
>KL662192.1:1242321-1268815 GCA_000733415.1 [Leptolyngbya] sp. JSC-1 | reverse complement strand
TCGTCAATTACAGTTACTTCCAAGCCGAAGGGATTTCCATTGGTTCAGGCATGATTGAATCGACTGTCAAACAGATTGGAGCGCGCATCAAACTATCTGGAGCACAGTGGAAAGCGCAAAACGTTCCTCAAGTCTTGCTCCATCGTTGTGCTTATCTCAATGGGCAGTTCTCAAATTGAGACTCGCAAGACTGGGATGCACCCCAGTTGACCGTGCAGCTTGAGATCGCCAAAAAAGCCTCGAGCTACTGGAGCCTGGACAAAAACGGGAGACGGTAATGCAATTGAGCCAGGAGTATCCGATTGCAACCCTGTGCCAGGTGTTAAACTACCCGCGCAGCCAGGTCTACTACCAGTCGCAGCCACCCCCAGACGAGACCGAGATCAAGGAGGCGATTGTCAAGCTTTGTGGGCAGCATCCGACCTATGGTTATCGTCGCATCACGGCGATGCTACAACGTCAAGGACAGGAGATTAACCACAAACGGGTAGCGCGGCTGATGCGGCAGCTTGGCTTGGCTGGCAAGCAACCTGTGAGGCGGAAACGGACGACCAACAGCAACCATAGCTTTCGGCGATATCCGAACCTGGTGATAGATTTAGCCATCGAGCGACCGGATCAAGTTTAGGTGGGGGACATCACGTACATCAGGCTGCAACAGGAATTTGTGTACTTGGCCGTGTTAATGGATGTGTTCACGCGCAGCATTCGGGGTTGGCATCTGGCACAAAGCATGGAGGTGAGCTTGACGATTACGGCTCTGAACAAGGGTGTGGCAAAGGGACGACCGGAGATACATCATTCTGATCAAGGCGGGCAATATGCAGCGAACGAGTATGTCAAGCTGCTAGAGGAGCACGCAGTCAAAAGTAGCATGGCAGAAGTGAGGCAGACATGGCAGAACGGCTATGCAGAACGGCTATGCAGAACGATTGATGCGAACGATTAAAGAGGAAGTTGACTTATCGGAGTATCGGAATTTTGCAGAAGCGTATGAACAGATTGAACAGTTCTTAGAGAACGTGTACATAAAGAAGAGAATAGATTCATCATTAGGCTATCTAACGCCAGATGAATACGAGAAGAAATGGAATGAACAACAAAAGAAGAATGTGATATAAAAGAGAAACTTCCTTAAAGTCTTCGATCTTCTGTCCGAATTCAAGGGTTCACTTCAGTTTGGATGAAATCCTTCATCAACCAATCATTGTGGGCCGCCGTAGTGTCGCTTAAAAGTTAAGGTGATGAAGTATATGCTTTCGTTTCAGAACTGGGAAATGATTGTAGAAAAGTGCTAACTTCAGCTGGGGTGGGTTGTGCTGCAATCGCACCCATCCGAGTTGTAGTCAATGCACCAACAGCGCTGGCATACCGCACCATCTGATCTGCTTTAGTGGGATCGTTCAGCGCTGGCGTACCGTGTTGACAAAGCTGATGCAAAAATCCGGCCACAAAGCTATCGCCTGCTCCTGTGGTATCTGCGACTGCGACAGCAAAGGCAGGAATTTGACCTGCGTTGCCACTGAGCCAATAGGTGCAGCCCTGTTCGCCGGCGGTCAGCAAAACTCCTGCCAGATGGGGCAAACGCTGGGCAATCAAACTCGGGTCAGTTGTTTCAAATAACCACTCGGCCTCCTCAACCGACAGCTTCAGGAAGTCTACAGCTTTGACGATGTCCAGAATCAGCGGTTTGGCGATGTCTGGTTCCGGCCAAAACACGGGTCGCCAATTCACATCCATAAGGATGGTAAGATCGTATTGCTCGGCCAGTGCCAAAGCCTGCCGAATCGCCTGTTGGGTTTCGGGATAGGCCAATCCCAGCGTACCGGTAACTAAAAAATTGGCGCGGCTGAATAGCTCAACAGGAAGCTGCTTGGCTTGCAGATGCGTATCAGCAAAGACCGTTGTGTCTCCCCCGATAAAGCCAACAAACTGCCGATCGCCCGTGCTTGATCGCAGCACCTCTACTTGTCGCGTGGGGGCTGTGGCGTGCCGTTGAATTCCTGCCGTATTCACACCAAGAGTTTGCAAGAGTTCTATCAGCGCCTCGCCTGGCCCATCTTCCCCAACACAGCCAATAAATCCGGCCAGTGTGCCCAATTTGGTCAACGCACAGGCTACATTAGCGGGTGCACCTCCAGGGTAACGAGTCCAGACTGCCACCTCGCCGGAAAGTGAGTCTGCTTGGTCTGACCAGCAATCCCATAAGATTTCACCTAGACAGAGAACAGGTGGGTTAATCACTATCGGTATTCCTATCAATCTACCTCTAGCCTACACTAGCCGCTTTGAAGTAAGGCATTCCTTGCAGCAAACGAGATTAAGATCTATGTATTCAACTTAAACAAATGCGTTTACAAATCCTGGTCTACCCTTTATCTATATCCGTAAATTTATTTGTAATCTTCTGTAAACACACAGTAATGTACTTCTTTAGGATGAATTTTAGTGAAGCTGAGCCAAAATAATGATACTGTGGCTAAACAATGTGCAGAAGTTCTAATACACTTAGAGCAAGAGCGATTCATACAAGCCTCAGTTTTGAGAATTCTGCAACAAGTTCTGCAGCAAGTTCTGCAGCAAGTTCTACAACAAGTTCTGCAACTGCGAAAACTCGCATCTATTTCGCTCTGTCAAATTGTCGCTACAGAGAAAAGAGTAACAAGAGAAAAGAGTAACAAGAGAAAAGAGTAACAAGAGAAAAGAGTAACAAGAGAAAACAACAAGCAAAAAGAGTAACCTCCGCAAATTAAATCTACTTTGCATAGACCTATTGACGGACACCTGACTGACATGGAACAGCTTCCGATTACGAATGCGGATCGCGATCCCGCTGCTCATCGAATTGTGATTGTTGGCGGCGGGTTTGGTGGCTTATATGCCGCTAAAGCTCTGGGACGTTCTAAACAGTTTGAGATTACTTTAATTGACAAGCGCAACTTTCATCTTTTTCAGCCGTTACTCTACCAAGTTGCGACCGGAAAGCTCTCTCCTGGTGACATTTCATCCCCCCTACGAGCGATTCTCAGCCATTACCGGAATGTCAGAGTGTTGATGGATGAGGTAATAGATATTGATCCCGAACGCCATCACGTCAGTTTACAAACTGGAACATTGCCTTACGATACCTTGATTGTGGCAACGGGCGTTAGTCACCATTATTTTGGTCATGATCAATGGGCAGAGGTAGCACCGGGACTCAAAACCGTTGAAGATGCAATCGAAATGCGGCGACGGATTTTTCGAGCCTTCGAAGCGGCTGAAACAGAACCCGATTTAGAAAAGCGACGGGCTTGGTTGACCTTTGTGGTGGTAGGTGGCGGCCCTACGGGTGTAGAGCTAGCTGGAGCCTTAGGGGAATTGGCCCATCATGCGTTGAAACACGATTTTCGCAGCATTGATACCCGAGAAACTCGGATTCTGTTACTGGAAGGAGTTGATCGCGTTTTACCAACCTACCCGCCCAAGCTTTCAGCCGTTGCAGCAAAATCTTTAGCAGAATTGGGAGTGACAGTACAAACCCAGTCCCTAGTTACAGGCATAACAGAGGATGCAGTTACGGTGCGTCGGGGTGAACAAACTGAGATCATTCCAGCCAAAACGGTACTTTGGGCGGCTGGCGTTCGCGCTTCGGGCATGGGTCAAGTGCTAGCTGAGCGAACCGGGGCAACGCTTGATCGGGCCGGACGGGTAATTGTCAATCCGGATCTGAGTGTGCCGGGACAACCCGATATTTTTGTAATTGGCGATCTGGCTCATTATGCCCATCAGGGTAACCAACCCCTACCCGGAGTTGCTCCTGTAGCCATGCAGCAAGGTGCTTATGTGGCTAAACTGATTCGGCATCGTTTGCAGCAACGAGAACTGCCCGCCTTCCACTACACCGATGTTGGTAGCTTGGCGGTAATTGGACAAAATGCGGCTGTGGTGAACCTGGGCTGGTTAAAACTTTCTGGATTTCTGGCTTGGCTGATTTGGGTGTTTGCTCACATTTATTACCTGATTGAGTTTGACAATAAACTGATTGTGATGATTCAGTGGTTCTGGAATTACTTCAGCCGCAAAGGTGGATCGCGTTTAATTACACAGGAGCAAACGTTGAATCATTCGGAACTGGGAGGGAAACTTGGCTGATGTTGTGATCGGTCTGGATTTGGGGACAGGAGGGGTGCGAGCCATTGCCGTTGATCTGCATGGGCAATTGATTGCTCAGACCACGAAAAGTTATGCACTGCTCACCCCACAACCTGGCTGGACCGAGCAAAAACCATCCGATTGGGTAGAAGCTAGTTTGGCAGCTTTGTCAGATGTGGTGCAACAGCTTGGCGAAAATCGCCCGATTGCCCTCGGTTTGTCAGGACAAATGCATGGCATGGTTGCACTCGATGCTAACGGGCACGCAATTCGACCGGCAATTTTATGGAATGATCAGCGGACTGGCAAAGCCGTGACCGCCATCGAAGCGACGATTCCCCGGCAAGAGTTGATTCAACGCACGGGCAACCCTGCCATTACCGGTTTTCAGCTTCCAAAACTGGTTTGGTTGCGAACCGCAGAACCTCAAGCCTATGCTCAAGTACAGCAAATTTTGCTGCCCAAGGATTACTTAGGCTATGTGTTAACCGGAGCAGCCGTTACAGAACCCTCGGATGCCTCAGGAACAGGCTGCTTGAACCTGGCAACCCGCCAGTGGGACACAGATATTCTGACGGCACTTGATCTGAATCTGGCTTGGTTTCCGACCGTGGTTGCATCGACTGCAATCGCCGGACACCTGAAACCAGAAATAGCGACCCGTGTAGGATTACCCAATCGACTACCAGTCATTGCTGGCGGAGGTGATAATGCCGCTGCCGCTATTGGATTGGGCATTTCTGCTAGCAATCTGAACCGGGGCAGTCTCAGTATCGGCACATCGGGGGTGATTTTTGCTCCCTGCAATCGTCCTGTTCCTGATCCCACAGGCCGGGTACATTTGTTTTGTCATGCCGATGGTGGCTATCACCTGTTGGGCGTGACATTAGCGGCAGGTGGCTCGTTGCGCTGGTATCGAGATACGTTGGTACCGCATATGTCCTATACCGATTTGATGGAACTGGCAGCCAGATCACCCGCCGGCGCGCGGAACGTTTTGTTTTTGCCCCATCTGGCAGGAGAACGCAGCCCTCATCTCGATCCAGATGCTCGGGGAAGCTGGGCTAATTTCTCGTTGGCTCATACGCAAGCTGATTTGATTCGGGCGATTCTGGAGGGCGTTGCCTTTAGCCTGCGAGAAGCATTAGATGTGATTCACACCATTACCCCCCTACATCAACTGTTAGCAACCGGAGGAGGAGCACGATCAGGCATTTGGTTACAAATTCTGGCGGATGTGTTGCGAACCGAATTGATTGCCCCCCAAGCCGAAGAAGGTGCTGCCTACGGAGCGGCAATTTTAGCCATGGTAGGAGTTGAAGCATATGCCAACTTAGAAACCGCATTCCAGATCTTGCCCCAAATGAGTGATGTTGTACAGCCAAAAGAAAATTCAGTGTATGAATCTGCATTTCAGAAATACAAGCAATTGTATGAAGCTTTGAAAGCAGTTCGCTACTGAATAGAGTAATTTTTATACAAAATTTTCCAAATCCTTCGATAGTGAAGATGCCATCCATCTGACATGGCTATTGATAAAGCAGCAACAAATCGGGCATCTGAAACAGCGATTGGTAAACCAGTACCGCCCCTCCAATTGCCGCAGCATCTTCTCTAAACTTAGAAAGCCAAAGCCGTTTGAGGATCAGCAGGCCATGATGCTCTGGTTAGATAAACCGCTCTATCGGCAACCACGGACCAATCTTTGGAATATTGGTAGTTGATGTATTTTGTGCTTTGGCAGTTTTGTCGCGTACCTTATAGTGTCCTTTATTCTGAATTTTGTTCCAGCTTTGTCACGCTTTCGGTTTGGCAAGTTCAGTTTGGCAAGTTCAGTTTGGCAAGTTCGGTTTGGCAAATTCACCCTCGCAAGTTCAGTTTGGCAAGAATCACTTGAGCTACCCTCTCGTCGGTGATCAACCCAGTAATCAGTTTGCCGTGCAGAGCAGCTAAAATCGCTTCCACCTTTTTTTCACCGCCTGCTACACCAATCATCAGCCGTTGAGCGGGCTGTTGCAGCGGTACACTGGCAACCCGACGGTTGGTTCCTTGCTGCAGCAAAACTCCCTGGCAATCGTATGCCCAACCGGCAATCTCTCCGACGGCTCCCAAGTCAATCAGTTCAGCAACCTCGTCGTCATTAATGAATCCGTCCTGGTGGAGTGGGGCATTCCAAGCAACATGACTAATGCCAACAAAGGTTGCTCTAGCCTGCTCTGCCAGATTTTTCACCGTGATAAACGAGCGTTGCGTTTGTAAGAGCTGCCGTTCTTCAACATTTGTGGCCACCACGGGTGTCGGAACTGGAAACGCTTGGGAACCAACGCGATCGGACAGGTGCATCACAACTTCATAGCGACCGGCCCGCCCACAGTGGGACATATTACCAATAATCGAGACAATTTTGTGTTGGGGCTGATCCATTGTGGGAATTTGCTCCACCATAGCCCTTAGCGTCCGTCCAGAGGAGAAAGCCAGGATAGTTGGAGTTTTGGCGGTCAGATAGGTTTCCAGGTAATTGGCAGCACAGGTGCTAATGCCCTTGCAGCAGTCAACATCACTACCACTGCTGGGAACAACTTCGCACAAGGACAGTTGAAATTTATCCCGTAATGCTTCAGCTAATTCAATACATCCTTTTAAAGGATGGTCGAGGCGAAACTTGATTAGCTTTTCACTCACAGCTAAGGAGATTAGACGTTGAGCCGCTTGACGAGAAACACGCAGTTTAACGGCTACTTCTTCTTGAGTATTGCCAGCAATATAGTAGAGCCAGGCAGCATGAGCTGCAAGGTCCAATTTGCGATCGCGGCGTTCAGAAACGGGATCTCTCATGCCCCACCTCAATGTACCAGTATCCTAGGATCTGAACAGTCATTCAGTTGGCCTGATTAGGATCAACTTCAGAAATAGCATCTGCCCAAAGGATGATTTTTTGCTCAAACTTCTCTTGATGATACTGCAGTTTTCACAGATTGAATTCCGAATCCAGGTTCAGTTTCCGCCAAACTGATGGTTCGTGAATCGCTTTCTCCCAGAACAGAGCCGACTTAATTTGGGTTAGCGTCCAATTCTTGGCTTGCCTCAGATCGGTACAGCTTAAGTCTGCATTGGTGAGGGTCGCGCCTTTGAGATCGGCGTGGCTGAGGTCGGCATCCATCAGGTTCGCACCCACCAAGTCCGCATCCATCAGGTTCGCCCCACTGAGATCGGCGATTCCTAGAATTGCATAGCTGAGGTCGGCATCCATCAGGTTCGCACCCCGCAAATTTGCATCGATCAAGTTCGCGTAGCTGAGATTGGCATGGCTGAGGTTGGCGTTCGCGAGGTTTGCTTTGACCAGATCGGCATGGCTGAGATCGGCACAGGTGAGAATCGCTCCCTGTAGGTTAATCTCCTGCAAGTGAGCACCCGGAAGATGAATGCCCCGCAAGGAAACGCCATCTTGATTCAGATCCTGAAGGGCTTGAATGCGAGCATAGCTGGTTGACACCTGAGCTGCCGCTGCATGATCAATCACCTGCCAGGCTTCATAGTGCTTTTGCGCCTTTCGGTTGGGAGCTTCCTTAAAAAAGAACACCACAGCTGCCACAATTGCGATCGATTCTGCATGCTCAAACAGCACCTTTACCGCATCCCGCCATGACTGAATCGTATCTACTTCCAACCAAAGCGCGATCACAGCCAGAATCACCACAGAACCTGTTGCGAATGACCAAGTTGGGATCTGCTGCATCATTCTCTCAACCCGATTAAAAGCCTGTTTGCGTCTCATGCTACATCCAACCGCCTCTACTTGAATGCTCTTAATTGCTTTTGATCATTCCTAACCACTCCCTACTGCCCTCCCGTAATGTCCAGGTTAAATCCAGTGATATAGCTTGCTTCATCGCTCATCAGAAAGGCAACCCCGTTCGCTACCTCTTCTAAACTGCCGAGACGACGCATGGGCACCGAATGAATCATTTGTTGTTCGACAACCTTGGGATCGGAATCAAAATACTGCGAACCCACTGCCGCCTGCAATTCAGTTTGCCGGGTCCACATCAGGCCGGGTCCAATCAGCGAAGGCGAAAGCGCATTGACTCGAATTCCATAGGGCGCTAAATCTTTGGCAGCAGTTTGAGTCATGCCAATCACCGCGAACTTAGAGGCCGCATAGGCCAGCATGTTGGGAGGTCCATCGACACCTGCATGGCTCGCCATATTGACAATCGCACCACCGCCTGAATTACGTAGATGCTGGGCGGCAGCTTTGAGAACGTAAAAAACGCCGATTACATTAATATCGATCACTTTCTGAAAATCATCCTCAGGGTAGTTGTCAGTTTTGGCAAATACTCCTTGGTAACCTGCATTGTTAAATATATAATCGATCCGTTTACACTGTGTTACAGCCTGAGAAAACGCCTGCGCTACGCTATTAACACTTGTTACATCACAGTGAAAGGCATCAATGGGCACATGGTATTGTTGCAATTCTTGAACGACATCTGCCATTTTGGTTTGATTCAAATCTAACAGAACGACGCCAGCTCCATTGGCTGCAAAACGGTGCGCCGTCGCCTTACCAATATCGCCAGCCCCGCCTGTAATTAAAATAGTTTTTCCTGCAAACTGATACGTTGCGCTCGCCGTCACGTTCTTAACTCCTTATTAATCAAGAATTGTTTCAAATATCTGCCAACGCCTAAGTTTTAGAACTCAGCTCTGTATGATTTCTATTATTGAGCTTTTGCTCAAAGACAGAGCATAAAACCAAAATTACTTGCTCAAGTTTTAATAGAAGGAGCTAGCGATGCGTATCTTCCGCTCCGCCAAGATCATTATTGTTTTCATCATCGGCATATTTTTGGTGCAATCGCTGCATGCTTGTATGCCAAGTTCACAAGCGGCAGGAAAAACAAGATTGACAATTGCCACCGTCAACAACGGCGACATGATCATCATGCAGGGACTTTCCAGTCAGTTTGAGGAAGCGAATCCTGATATTGAACTGAGATGGGTGGTGTTGGAAGAAAATGTGTTACGCCAACGCACCACGACCGATGTTGCCAGTCAGGGCGGGCAATTTGATGTGTTGACTATCGGATCCTATGAAACACCAATCTGGGCGAGGCGCGATTGGTTAAGGCCGTTAAATTTGCCTGCTAGTTACGATGTAAACGATTTGCTCAAACCGGTTCGAGAAGGGCTTTCCAGTGACGGCCAGCTTTATGCAGTGCCGTTCTACGCAGAAAGCTCAATGCTGTATTACCGCAAGGATCTGTTTGCGAATGCCGGAATTACGGTTCCTGAACAGCCAACCTATTCTCAGGTGAAGGAGTGGGCCAGCAAAATCCACAATCCTCAAAATGGAGTTTATGGCATCTGTTTACGTGGAAAGCCGGGTTGGGGCGAAAACATGGCCTTCCTCACCACCTTGGTGAATACCTTTGGCGGCCAATGGTTTGATATGAATTGGAATCCCACCCTTAATACACCCGCCTGGGAAGCAGCAATTGGCTACTATGTCGATCTGATGCAGAACTACGGTCCGCCAGGAGCCAGCTCTAACGGATTCAATGAGAATTTAGCGCTGTTCTCCACGGGCAAGTGCGGCATGTGGGTGGATGCAACCGTTGCCGCAGGGTTGATTTCCAATCCGAAAGAATCGAACGTGTATGACAAGGTAGGTTTTGCTCGCGCCCCGATCGAAAATTATCCCAACGGTTCTAACTGGTTGTGGGCCTGGGCACTGGCAATTCCCAAAACTTCAAAATCACCCGAAGCAGCGGAACGATTTATTGCCTGGGCGACATCAAAAGAGTACATCCAATTAGTTGCCAACCAGAACGGTTGGGTGGCTGTTCCGCCAGGAACGCGGACTTCTACCTACGAGAATCCCAACTATCAAAAAGCGGCTCCCTTTGCCTCGATTGTGCTGAGATCGATTCAATCGGCTGATATCACCCAACCCGCTGCCCAGCCCACGCCTTACAAAGGAGTGCAGTATGTTGATATTCCAGAATTCCAGGCGATTGGAGCATCGGTTGGGCAAACGATTGCCGCTGCATTGACCGGCAATACATCCGTCGAGCAAGCATTGCAGCAATCCCAAACCTCAACAGAACGCTTTATGAGACACACGGGATATATCAGGTAGGGACATATTCATTAGAAATACCTGCCTGACGGCACCCTTACAAATAGAATTCCGAGGCAATTCCATTCACAGTTTTTAAATTATGTCCTCTTCATTAGCTGTAGACCGTCACCCTGAAACTCGACCGCCTGAGCAACGCACTCGCCGTCAGGTTTCAACGTTGCCGCTGGTGGCTCCTTCGGTGATTGCCTTGCTGTTGTGGATGATTGTGCCACTGGCAATGACAATCGGGTTTTCGTTTCAGCGGTATAACTTACTGAATCCAGATGCGCGAGAATTCATCGGGCTGGGTAATTTCACGTTCATCCTGAGTGATCCGGGCTTTTGGATTTCGATTGGCATCACGATCATTTTGGTTGTCTCAGTTCTAGTGATCACGATTGGGCTGGGTACATTACTTGCTATTCTGTTCGATCAGGAGTTTCCCGGTCAGGGGATTGCGCGAGTGCTGGCGATTTCTCCTTTCTTTGTCATGCCTACCGTCAGTGCGCTGATCTGGAAAAACATGCTGATGCACCCGGTGAATGGGTTGATTGCTCAGATTACAAGGGGCTTGGGTCTGGGGGCAATTGACTGGTTCGCTAATTTGCCGCTGCTGGCGATCATCATCATTGTGTCATGGGAATGGTTGCCCTTTGCGCTGCTGATTTTGTTGACAGCCATTCAATCGCTAGATCACGAACAGATCGAAGCAGCCCGCATGGATGGAGCCAAGCCAATCGCCCTGTTCCGGTTTGTAATGCTGCCCCACCTCAGCCGCGCAATCGCCGTGGTGGCCATGATCGAAACAATCTTCTTCCTCACCATTTTTGCGGAAATTTTTGTTACGACCGGAGGTGGCCCTGGATTGGCAACCACAAACCTTGCCTATTACATCTTCCTGAAAGCGCTGCTGGAATTTGATGTGGGTGGTGCTTCAGCCGGTGGTTTGATTGCCGTAATTTTGGCAAACATCGTCGCGATCTTCCTGATGCGGAGTGTAGCTCGCAATTTAGATACTTAACGGGAACTCAATAGGGACTTAATAGGAACTTAAAGGACACTTGAAATGGCACGTAAAAACTCTCGTCAATGGCTATGGGCAGTGCTGGGCTGGTTAGTAGCTATCCTCCTGTTTTTCCCAATCTTCTGGATGTTTCTCACCAGTTTCAAAACGGAAGTTGCTGCGGTTGCCACACCCCCGCAGTTATTTTTCCGGCCCACGCTGGAGAACTATGTGGCAATTCAAGACCGGGCGAACTATTTCAACTATGCGCTGAATAGTATTGCTGTTTCGCTAGGATCAACCTTCCTGGCACTGCTGCTTGCCATCCCTGCCGCCTATGCAATGGCATTCTTCCCAACCAAACGCACGAAGGGAACGTTGATGTGGATGCTGTCCACCAAAATGCTACCCTCGGTTGGGGTGTTGGTTCCAGTCTACATTTTGTGTCGGGAAGCGGGTTTATTGGATTCTCGCATTGGTCTGATTATTATCTACACGCTGATCAACCTACCGATTGTCGTTTGGATGATCTACAGCTTTTTCAAAGAAGTGCCTAAAGAAATTTTGGAAGCCGATCGCATGGATGGTGCCAGCACTCAACAAGAGCTGCGTCATGTCTTGCTACCCCTCGCGTTGCCAGGAATTGCTTCTACGGCTCTGCTGTCGATCATTCTGGCATGGAATGAAGCTTTCTGGAGCCTCAACTTAACCACATTTGATGCAGCTCCACTCACAGCCTTTATTGCTTCTTTCTCTAGTCCCCAGGGCTTGTTTTGGGCAAAATTGTCGGCTGCATCCACGCTGGCAATCGCACCCATTTTGATCTTTGGTTGGTTGAGCCAACGGCAATTAGTTCGAGGTCTCACATTTGGGGCCGTCAAGTAGATAGGGAAGATGGAGAAGATTAGAGAAGATGAAATTGAAATCCTTCCCCACCGCTCCTATCTCCCCCACCTTTAGTTAATGAATTACCCAATTAGGAGCCGTTCATGTCTACCGTTACTTTAAGAAATATCCATAAACAGTACACCGATGTTGAAATCATCAAAGGCATTGACCTCGATATTAATGATCGCGAGTTTGTGGTGTTTGTTGGGCCGTCGGGCTGCGGGAAATCAACCTTGCTGCGCATGATTGCGGGGCTAGAGGATATTTCATCTGGTGATTTGTTGATTGATGGAGAAAGGGTCAATGATGTGCCGCCCGATAAACGAGGATTGGCAATGGTATTTCAGACCTATGCCCTGTATCCTCACATGACTGTGGCAGAAAACATGGCATTTAGCCTGCGTCTGGCGGGAGTACCTAAACAACAGCGGCTAGAACGGGCACGGGATGTCGCTCGCATTCTGCAATTGGAACCCCTACTCAACCGCAAACCCAAGGAACTGTCTGGGGGCCAGCGACAGCGGGTGGCGATTGGGCGTGCCTTAGTTCGCAATCCTAAGGTGTTCCTGTTTGATGAACCTCTATCCAACCTGGATGCCGCGTTACGGGTGCAGATGCGGCTGGAGTTGGCCAGTCTGCACGACAGTCTACAAACCACAATGATTTATGTGACTCACGATCAGGTGGAAGCAATGACGCTGGCTGATAAGATTGTCGTGTTGCAGGGTGGTGTGGTTGAACAAGTCGGCTCACCGCTGGAGCTATACCACCAACCCCGCAATCTGTTCGTCGCTGGATTTATTGGTTCACCCAAAATGAACTTCCTGACGGTGACCGTATCGGCTGTCAATGATTCGGGAACCACGGTTCAGCTTCCTGGCGATGCCAGCGTCACGATTCCGGTTAAACCAAGCAGCCTCTCTGTAGGGGACAGAGCTACCTTGGGCATCCGACCCGAACACCTGAGGCTTGATCCAAATCAGCCAACCTTGACGGGTGAGGTGCTGGTCGTCGAGCGATTGGGTGGAGAAACATTTCTCTACGTCAGGATTGCCGGTGGCGACACGCTGATTGTGCAAACTGACGGCGACAATCCCAGCCGCACGCATGATCGCGCCTTCGTCCACATCAACGGTGATTTTTGTCATTTGTTTGATCAAAACGGTGAGTCTATTGCCAAAACTCGTCGTCATCACTTAATGAACGAAACTCATGAACAACCCTATCAAAACCGAGTCAGCTATCAAGCTGAATGAAGCATCCTTGCCTGACTTAGCCAGCCGCGTTCACGTTCCTCAATACGATCGCCATCAAATCACCAATAGTATCATCCACATCGGTGTCGGTGGCTTTCATCGAGCGCACCAGGCTCTCTATCTCGATCAATACTTTCATCAAACTCCCAATAGCGATTGGGGCATCTGTGGAGTGGGCTTGTTGGAATGGGACAAACGGATGCGGGATGCCTTAAATTCCCAGGATTGTTTGTACACCCTGGTCGAACGTTCGCCTGAACGCGATGACGCTAGAGTGATTGGGGCAATCACTCAGTACCTATTTGCACCGGAGAATCGACAGGTCGTAATTGATGCATTGGCCCATCCCAACTGCCGGATCGTTACCCTCACCATTACCGAAGGCGGGTACTACTACATTGAAGGCAGCGGCGAATTTGATGTCAATCATCCCACGATTCAGCATGACCTTCAGCATCCAGACCAGCCGATGGGTGTGTATGGTTTTCTCACAGCCGCTCTTGATCAACGGCGGCGGCAAGGCTTAACGCCCTTCACGGTTCTGTCCTGCGACAACCTCCAGGGTAACGGCAACATTGTCAAAAAAATGTTGACCAGCTTTGCAGAATTGCGGGATCCAGAATTAGGTCGCTGGATTGCTGACCACGTTGCCTTTCCCAATTGCATGGTCGATCGCATTACTCCTGCCACTACTCCAGCAGACATTGAAATGGTTCGAGACCAATTTGGCATTGAGGATGCGTGGCCCGTCGTTGCAGAACCATTTTTGCAATGGGTGGTTGAGGACAATTTCTGTGCCGGTAGACCACAGCTAGAAACCGTTGGGGTTCAGTTTACGGACGATGTTCATCCTTACGAGATGATGAAGATCCGGCTACTCAACGCTAGCCACCTGCTAATTGGCTACCTAGGTACGCTGATGGGCTACTCCTATGTTCATGAAACAATGGCAGATCCACTGATTCGGCAGGCGGTTGAGCACCTAATGGCAGAAGTCACGCCCACGCTTCAACCCGTGCCTGGCATCGATCTCGACCAATACAAGCGAACTTTAATTGAACGGTTTGCCAATCCCAAGATTCGAGACCAACTGCCCCGTGTCAGTTTGAACGGCTCGGCGAAAGTGCCCAAATGGGTACTCAGCTCTTTGCGAGACAAGCTGCAGCAGGATGGAGCAATTGACTACTTGAGCCTGACGATCGCGGCCTGGTTCCGCTACTTAAATGGCCAAGATGACCAAGGCCAGACAATTTCAGTAGATGATCCAATGGCGGATATCCTGACTCAACGCGCTCAGTCGGGAGGAGCTGATCCAAGTCATCTGCTCAGCCTATCTGAGCTGTTTGGCGATCTCTGCCAATCCTCCCATTTCGTTGAAGCCGTGACGCATCATCTGCACAATCTATCTGAGCTTGGAGCACAAGCAACGTTGTCACAATTGCTGACTACCCAGCCCCTGCTGTAACGCTATAATTGCCAATTGAGTGCGGTCGCGCAAATTTAACCGGCTCAGAATATTGGTGATATTGTTTTTCACGGTTTTTTCCAAGATATAAAGCGCCTGAGTAATCAAAACTATTCAGTCGGAATTTGCCTTAGCAGACGAGCAGGTACAGCTCAGCTAGAATACATTAGCAAAAATTGATAACATATCTTCGGGTACAGTAATTTACATGTTGAATGAGCTGATGCAGCAACAGATCCCCAATGGCTCCTACGGTTTGATGATTGGTATGGGGCCAGGATTTGCTCAAGAAGCTGTCTTGTTAAAGTGGTAGCCCAAGTACTTCTCGCACTCCACTTTTAGCTATTACTTGCAAATCAGATTTGGTATCTAACTATGGATACTCGTTTCGTTTTTATTATCATCATTCTACTGGTTTTGCTATGGTTCGATGAAGGCACTGAGCCACCGCTGGACCTTACCCTTGATCACCCTGCCCGGTGTAGCGGCTGTGGACTCTGGCGTCTACCGTTTCTTGCGGCACCCCAACTGGCTGGGCGTGATCTTGGAAATCGCAGCATTGCCTCTAGTACATAGCGCTTGGATTACGGCTGCTCTGTTTAGTTTTATCAATGCACTGCTGATGGTAGATCGAGTGCGGCAAGAGGAGCAAGCCCTATCTAGGGATAGCGATTACGAGCGATTGATGGGCGGTCGTCCCCGTTTTTATGGTTGCCTAAATTTAGTGTCAAGGCACCTGTTAGCCGATTGTAATATTTTTTGTTACTCTCACTAAAATTGTCCTATTTCAGCAGTAGGATACAATCTTTCTTCTACAGTCGAGCTTCACACCCAAAGCGCATCTTGGAGTTGTGTATAAAAACAGAAGCTAATTTGTATAAGTTGTGTGATTTATTACAACTCAATTCTTGTTATGTCAAAATATTGACTAGCACAAAGGGGGCAGTATCTCGATTAAATTCCTACTCGATTAAATTCCTATCAGATAGTTTAGCTACCCTTTAAATCTAATTTTGATTGTTGCTGTTATGAAACATTACCAGCTGACGCCCGTTGAAGCAAACTGCCCAATCTGCTACTCGCGTAACGCTCAACTCCTGTGGTCGGTCGATTCTGAGCAGGCATCTCGACACTATGTCTCTAAGGAAGCAGAACCACAAAGATTTAAAGAGTTAGCTGCTCATATTAGCAACCTGTGGCAGCAAAAGACCTGCGACGTAGTCCGCTGTGATGATTGCGGCTTCTGCTACAGTTATCCCTACACCGCTGGAGATGATAAATTTTATGATTTGGCCTACGAGCGTTCCGGCTATCCTACTTGGAAGTGGGAGCATCAACTCACCTACGATGCATTAACGGATAAAAGGGATTTCACGCTGCTTGAAATTGGTGCGGGAGATGGTGCCTTTATCAGAAGAATTACGCCTGAACTGACTTCTCAAACTAACGTGTTGTGCACTGAATATTCAAACTATGGCAGAGGACAAATCCAACAACTAGGGCTGAATTGTCTGGCAGTAGATATTAGGAGCAAGCAGTTTGAACCTTTCAAGGAACATTTCGATGTAATTTGCATGTTCCAGGTTCTAGAGCACATGGATCGCCTGGATGATCTATTTCAACGGCTAAATTATCTCACTCGGAAACAGGCCAGTTTGTTCATCTCTGTTCCCAATCCCAAATGTATTGAATTTAGCGAATTAAATGGCGGGTTGCTCGATATGCCTCCCAATCACATTGGCCGTTGGAATAGAGAGGGCTTCGAGAAGCTTGGTGAGCGCTGGGGATGGTTTGTAGAGGACCATGCGATTGAGGAAAATACGTTTGTTTCTAAAGCTGAACTTTTCTTGAAATACCACTTTTGGCGAGAGGGACAACACCCAGGTACTCCTGCAAATCGGATCAGTCGAATTAAAAACCATAATTTGAGTAAGCTGATGACAATCGTTTGTATAGGGTTATACACAGTATCAGACCTACCTAAATTGAGCAGACTGAGAGCCGTGGATTTGGGATTCTCTCAATGGGTGCATCTAAAAAGAAAAGCATCATTAGAACCAGAATAAGTTTAACTCGCTAAATAGGGAGTTTTTCTGTTTTATGACTTGGAAAATAACTAGTGTTATAGTGATCAATTATTCAACAGCTTATGCAAGCTTCATACTCATTATTAGTCTAGGAGGTCCTTTGTGAAGTCTCTGCTAAGTGAAATGATTGTGGTAGCGCAACAAGCGGTAGCAACCTGCGGTTTTGAAGTGAGGAGACGTCAAGCATCAAATGGTTCTAATATCCTTTTGCTGCCTTTATTAGTTGAACATTTCGTTATTCGTGATGGAGTGGGCACGGTACTACAAATTGGTGCGAATGATGGAGTGATGAATGATCCAGTGAGAAAATGTATTCTCTCATTGGACTTGCCTGCTCTGTTGGTAGAACCTCTGCCTGATGTTTTTGCAAGGCTGCAAAAGAATTATACTAGGCAACCAAATGTCTATTTTGAGAATCTAGCCATCAGTGTTGTATCGGGGTCTGCTGAATTGTTTCGAGTCAGTCCTGCTGCTAAGCATGTTCCTGAATGGATGCATGGAATTGCTAGCTTTGACCAAAAACATGTTCTCAACCATGTCAAAGGAGCTAGATTGAAAACCACAGATCTAGAAAAGGTTATTGAGAAGATTCATGTTCCTGTTATCACAATAGAGCAGTTGCTTAAAAAATATTCCACCCTGCCGCCAATTTTGCTCCTGCAAGTCGATACTGAAGGACATGATTTCAGCATTATTCAATCTTCAGTGTATGCAGGCTGTTTGCCCAAAATTATCAACTATGAACACAGGCACCTATGTTTTCAAGATCAAATGGCCTGCCGGGAGTTGCTTGCAAGTCAAGGTTATCAATTCTATTCAGATCGCTACGATACTTTGGCAGTTCGAACTACTGCTAATTCTCTTTTTCGTAACTCAAGCCAATAAGATTAGAATATTTCGGTTATGGTTGATTTAGAGAATGCTCTGAGAAATGTGTATACCTATAAGGGAGATTACCTTGAAAAGCTACGAAGAAATTAATCTTGCTCAGGAAGTTAGTGAGAATGATCCTTTCACACTAGAGAGGTATCAGCAATTTTTCCATTACTTCCCTTCTAATGCTCAAGCTGTTTTAGATGTTGGCTGTAATATCGGGAGAGGTGGCAAAGTCCTGAAGGAGTTACAGCAGGATCTTGAAATTGTTGGTTTAGACTGTGTTGAGAACCGCCTTGCAAGAATTTCAGGAGATGTTTATTGCCGAACCATTTGCTCTTATTCAACTAATATTGCCAGTGAAGATTCTGTATTTGATGTAGTAGTGGCAGGCGAATTTGTTGAACATCTTTTTCCACAGGATGTCACTCAAACATTGTGCGAGTTCTACAGAATTCTACGGCCAGGAGGTAGACTTTTGTTAACAACACCTAATCCTAATTACTTGCTTCTATTGCTAACTGGCAGAAGCGTTTTGGGAGGAGCACATGTTTCTCAGCACTACCCAAAGGAGTTGAAAAAGCAGCTTGAGGAAACTGGTTTTAGCAATCTTAAAATTTTAGGTAGTGGAAAAGTTTCTCGCTATTTGGGTGAAAAATTTCCATTGTTGTTTGCGTATGGTAGCTATCTAGTAATTGCAGATAAACTCTCCCTAAAAAGGTCATCAACTTGACATCCAACACAAAAGATAATGTTTCTCAAACCATTATATTTCATAGCTAATTGAGTAATAGATGTTGATCAAATCTATATCTGAGAAGCGAAAAGAAAGTTATATTTCCAGCACAAGCCTTATAATCATCGCGCTGGCAAGTGCATTCTTTCCACGGGTGCTGATGTTAATCAAGTTCCCCTCTATGGTGAATTTTTTGCACTTTGCTGTTGTACCTTTTGTTTTTGGAATAGCAATTTCAAAGTCTCGCTCTCAAGATCGACAGCAACTTGCAGCATCTAAACAGATTTTATTTACCTTGCTATTATTGCTGACAATTGGACTAGCAAGTGCATTTTTGAATGATGTAGGGTTAATTAACGTCATTTTACAGTTCTTGCTCTTTAATGAACCTTGGATGCTGCTGTTAGCCATTATTTGCATCCCCATGTCTACCAGAAGCCTAAATCAATGTCGCAATTATGTGCTTGGATTTGGTTTTATTAATCTTATTTTTGCCCTGCTCCAAAAATTCATCCTGCGCTGGGATAGAGGACTCGATCCTTGTGGAGGTCTAGACGGTGTAGACACAATCACAGGGGTTTTTGTTTGTCAAGGAGCTGGTTGTATCGTTGGCGCTTCAGTATCTATGGCTCTTAGTGCACATTACTTTGTAGCTGCAAAGCATCGACCTCTATGGTTGCGTGAACTAATTATCTTTGCTTGTTTAGTACAAATAATTGTAGCTGATGCAAAGCAGGTACTCATTGTTGGTGGGATAGCTTTAGCACTGCTGTCACTCGCCAATATGAAAGATGTTAGAAAGGGGATTATATCAGTTGTACTGGTTGTGACTGTAGCTCAAATTTTTTGGTGGGCAATCTTCAACTTTCAATTTCTTTCTAATTTTGCTGGTTGGATTAGGCCAGAAATCTACAGCCCCGATGGTGAAGCAACTAGATTTAAATTATTTGGCGTTAACGCGATCCTTGACAACATGCATTCACTCCTGCATTGGTTGTTTGGACTAGGTCCAGGTCATACAGTGGATCGACTTGGTGGATGGATGCTAAGAGACTACAGCAGCTTACTAGCTCCTCTAGGGGCAACTACAAATACAATTGCCGCTCAAGTTTGGTCACAAATGTCAGCTAGTTGGCTAGCAAATGGCAGCACTATGTTTTCACCATTTTTCGGGTGGGCGGCAGTCTGGGGTGATTTAGGAATTGTAGGGATAGTCACGTATTGTTACCTTTACTTCCTAATCTGGCGATATCTTTGTAAAGACGATGTCTCTAAATTTCAGCTTTTATGTGTGTTTGTGGTTGGATGGGTTCAAGCAGGACTGCAGGAACCGGGATTTATGCTTTTTGTTGCTAGCTTAATTGGGCTTCACTGGCAAGAAGTGCGAAAACAGTTGGACGAAAAGATAATTTGATTGTATTTTTACTCCTTTATATCCTTGCAAATTCCTTCGTACCACTTAAAAAACAGCAGCTAAAAGGTCTTTGCACAGGTTTTGCTTTTCTGTATTTTGGAGCATTAATATAAAATTCGTCTTCATGGATTCTAAAACTTGTTTCAGGAAATAATGTGATGTTATTGAACCGGGAGCCAAATCTAAGCTGGAATTTCGATATAGAGGATGCCCCATCCATAATGGTATTTTCTCCCTGGTATTACGGCCACCACCCTACCTATATTCGGCACCTAATTCTTCAATGGAAACAACGCCGGCTTCCAGGCATACTGAACGTTGTTACGATGCCAAGTTTCTTAGAAAAACATGAGGAGATTGTGTCTTTAGCTGACCAGAACCGCAGTTCTGTTCGCTTTGTTTCTTTCACTGCTGAGGAAGAAAACCATCTCTCTACATCATCCAATCTCTCTGGAGCATTCAGACAGTACCAACTAATAGTTCGCTATGCAAAGCAATTAGAGGCGACACACGCTTTGCTGATGCATTTTGATTCTTGTCAGTTGCCATTTGTACTTGGACACGATTTTCCATGCCCTTTCTCAGCAATTTATTTTCGCCCTACCTTCCATTACAACAAATTCTTTAATTACACCCCAACTTGGAAAGAGCGAATACAGCAACTGCGGGAACGTATTTTTCTGTCTCGCCTACTAGCACACCCCCAATTAAAAACGCTGCTTTGTCTAGATCCATTTGCCGTAAGTTCAATCAATCAGTGCTTTAGTGGCTCTGCTAAAGCAGTTCATTTACCTGATCCTGTAGAGTTTCAAGTTCCTGAGCAGGATCAAGTCAATTACCTAAAAGCTGAATTGGGGATTGAGCCTGATCGGAAGGTCTTTCTGGCTTTTGGGTTGTTAGCAGATGAGCGAAAGGGAACTCGTCAGCTTCTAGATGCTTTACATACACTTGAACCAGAACTATGCCGAAAGCTATGTATCTTACTAGTAGGAGAGCCATTTCAAGCCGGACAAACTACTCTAGAAGCATGGTTGTCTCCTGTATCTGAATCACTGCCCGTGCAGATTGTAACGAAATTTGGATATATACCTGAATCTGAGGTTCCACTTTACTTCCGATTAGCAGATGCCGTATTAGCCCCTTATCAGAAACATCAAGGTATGAGTGGAATTCTCCTACTTGCTGCTGCTGCTCAGAAACCCGTCCTCAGCTCAAATTATGGTTTGATGGGGGATATGTTAAGGAGATACGAGCTAGGAGTGGCTATAGATACAACAATACCTGATGAAATTACTCAAGGTTTGACTCGATTGTTGTGTGAACCATTCAACAGTCTTTGTAATCCTGAGCAAATGAAATCTCTGACAAACCTACATTCAGTAGAGCAGTTTGCGAGCACTATTTTTCAGCATCTTTATAGAAATTAGGAAGCTGGCATAATGGATGCAGAAACCTTACGGATCGCTTGGCTTTTTCCCTCCCTCGCTTTTGCTAATTACTGGCATCCAATTCTAAGCGAATTTACTAGAAGCTATCCCAGAACCAGAGTTTATACAGGACATTGGCCTGGTTTTTCACCCGGATTTGAAGATGCCTTTACAGTCAAAATTGTAGGAGCAATGAAGTTTGTTGATACAGTTAAATCAGAAACTGGGTACAACGAAGGCTTCATTCAGGTTTCGCCAGCAATCATTACTGAGCTGCTGCAATTCAAACCAAACGTTATCTTCACAACTGGCTTTTGTCTCTGGACCCTGATCTCAATTCTGCTAAAGCCAATTGGGGGTTGGCGGGTAGTCATTGCCTATGAGGGAAGTGCTCCTGGGGTAGACTATCGCAACTCTCAGATTCGCTTATTCCTGCGTCGTTTCATGACTCGTTTTACAGACGCCTTTATTACAAATAGCCTTGCTGGAAAAGATTATCTCACTCAATATTTGCAGGTAAGCGAGAGCGCCGTTTTTGCTCAACCCTACGAAGTTTCAGATCCAACAGCCTTGCTGAAGCGGACTGAATCAGTCAACCTGAATATATCCCAACTCCATCGACCGATCTTCCTGTTTACTGGACAGTTGATTCCGAGAAAGGGATTGCAGCAACTGCTAGAAGCCTGCAATTTGCTTCAACGTCAAGGCTATTGTAATTACACTGTCCTAATCGCAGGCGATGGACTTCAGCTGGAAGAGCTGCAAGAATTCAGCAGAGCACATGGTTTGGAAGACAGTGTGAAGTGGTTAGGGTGGATCGGCTATGAGAAACTAGGTGCTTATTTTCGACAGGTGGATGTATTTATCTTACCTACTCTGGAAGACACCTGGGGCATGGTTATTCTAGAGGCCATGGCGTTTGGTAAACCAATTCTTTGCTCGAAGTGGGCTGGTGCATCAGAACTGGTGATTGAGGGAGAAAATGGCTACTTGTTTGACCCTTACCAACCTGAGGAGATTGCATTTGCAATGCGTCGCATGATTGACCAGCCTAGTTTAATTGAAAAACTAGGACAGTGCTCTCAAGACTCTATATCCCATCATACGCCAGTAGCAGCTGCCCAATTTCTGTCTCAAGTGACTCATACTGTCGTTGGAGCAATGTAATTCAATGAATTTACCAGTGTTGACTGAAGCAGAAGATCAACAAATTCAAGGCAACCAGCTCAGAGTACTTCTCTCTGCCTACGCCTGTGAACCGCATCGGGGATCTGAACCAGGAGTGGGCTGGAATACCGCGCGAGAAATTGCTCGCTATCACCAGGTTTGGGTTTTAACCTCTAATACTCATCGAGTAGCAATTGAGGCTGAATTAGCGGTCCGGCCTGTCCCCAATTTACACATTGTTTATCTTGATCCCCTAGGTTGGGTATATGACTGGTCTCAGGAAGGTAAGCGTTCCCAGTGGAATGTGCACTTCCATTATTACCTTTGGCAAATTCAGGCTTACTTTGTCGCCCGACAACTACATGAAGGAATCAAATTTGATTTGATGCATCATGTTACATATGTGAAATACTCAAGTCCTAGTTTCTTAGCACTCTTACCCATTCCATTGATCTGGGGACCTGTTGGTGGAGCCGAAATGGCTCCAAAACCCTTTTGGCAAGATTTTAATTGGCATGACAAAATATACGAGCATTTGCGGAGTTTGGCACGTCAAATTGGAGAATTAGATCCGTTTGTCAATCTCACTGCAAGAAGAAGCATCATTGCATTGGTAACAACCGAGGATACCGCTAAAGCGGTTCGCCGTATGGGAACCAGAAATGTAGCGGTAATGGTGGAATCAGGTTTAACTCAGGAAGAGATCCAATTTCTTGCACAATTTCCGTCACCTACCAATTCTCCAATCCGATTTATTAGCATGGGCAGGCTTTTGCACTGGAAGGGATTTCATTTGGGATTACGAGCATTTGCGCAAGCAAACTTGTTAGAGGCTGAGTACTGGATTTTGGGAGAAGGACCTGTTCAGGAGGACTTACAGTCACTTGTTAAACATTTAGGCATTTCCCATCAAGTAAAGTTTCTAGGACGTCTACCGAGAAATGAGGGGTTATGCAAGCTAAGGGAAAGCGATGTATTAGTTCATCCTAGTTTACATGATTCGGGGGGGTGGGTATGTTTAGAAGCGATGGCAGCCGGTCGTCCTGTAATTTGTCTAGATTTGGGAGGCCCTGCAATCCAAGTAACATCAGAAACAGGGGTTAAGGTTGCGGCTCATAAGCCAGAACAAGTGATTCAAGATCTATCAGTAGCCATGATTCAACTTGCCAACGATCCAGACCTGAGGGAACAAATGGGTAAGGCAGGACAGAAGCGGATTCTTGCTGGATTTAGCTGGCAGAGTAAAGCTGAACGTTGGGCTAAGTTTTATCAGGAAATATTAGTTTGAAATGTTGAATATCAAATCTTACCTGTGTTACAACGGCAAAGTATGAGGCTCTGTATGGAGAAAACTCAGAGACTAGTAGGAATTGATTTGATGAAAGGTATTGCTGCCTATAGTGTAGCTGTTCTTCATGCAGGTGATGTAACAAATTCAACATCGGTTGGTTTTTGGGCAACTCAAATGCAGCGTTTTTGTAGCTTTGCAGTACCGTTTTTTCTGATCGCCTCTTTCTATTTATTGATCAATCGGATGCATGTTACTGGAAAATCTTACTCGCTGAAGAACCGCTTTCAGCGCCTGATCATTCCATATGCCATCTGGAGCATATTTTTCTTGCTGATGCGCTCAGCCAAATTTCTTCTACTCCATGAGACCGATGGTTTTGAAAAGGTTAGTGACGTGGTTTCAATTATTTTTTTCGGTGCGGCAGGTCTTCCTCTCTATTTCCTCCCCCTATTGTTCACAGGTACTTTATTGCTAAACCCCCTATCTTGTTTGATCAAGAAGGATATAAAGCTAACTCCATTATTTTTAGTGCTTCTCTTTAGCATTACCTTAGATTACATTTTATTTGCTACTGGAAATAACTTTCAACTTGGCCCAAATATTGCCTTTGAAAGCTTAGTCAATGCAACTTTACCAGATGGCAACCAGATGCCTTTTGTTCGAGTAGCCTTAGTATTTACCGCCTGGCTGATCAAATGCTTGCCATTTATAGCAGCAGCTATAATTGTAAATCATCTCCTGACTAGAAAAAACAGGTTAAATCCTAACAGCCTATTGATGCTATCATCTACATTGATGTTTTTGATTATCAACCTTCTTTATTTTCTTAGTGTAAAGGATTTAAACTCACCAATTTACGTTGATTTTCAGCCGCCGATCTATGAAGTTACTAAGGCAATAGCTCTACTCGTTCTAGCAATTTGCCTATCTTTACATCTACCTAAATCCCGTATTATTGCTAGCTTAAGCCTATGTTCTTTTGGTATCTATTTGATGCATCAACCTGTGATTCAGATTGTCAGGATTCCTATGGGTAGACTCTTTCCTGAATTTGTTTATAATGTATCAATTTCCAGTCAATTATTTTTTGCTTCACTTAGTTTTGGAATTAGTTGGTTAATTACCTCATATTTAGTGAAACATAAGATAATAGCCAAACTTTTGTTCGGAATCTAAAAAATTGATTTGCAAATAGAATAAATTTATAGTTGAGTACAGGTTGACTTTTCTAAGTTTGAGACTCTTGTAATTCTTAATTTCACCATATTGTGACAAGCGAAAACCTATCATGAATCTATCATTATATGGTCTATTACATTTAGCGGAAAATCAAACAGGCTCAATGGATGATTATGCTAAAACCTACGAACAGAAGAAAATTTTTTATCTAATAAGTGCTGTCAACTTATCGCGATCGCTTCGCAAAAGAGGTATTACTTTTACCTTACTGACTAACAAAAAAGAAGAAATATATAATGACCTCAAATCACTGAGTTATAATAGCTTCCTGGCGGTTGAGGAACTTGATTTCAATATCCATGTTCCAAACGGTATATATTATTATTCGGCCCACTTTAAGCTAGATGTCTTTCGCCACTTGGCTTCGCTTCAAAATGAAGCATATGTTGGGCTAGTTGATATCGATATGATTGCTATTAATGATATTCCTAGTAGCTTCAAAAATTTAGTACGAGAAAAGATTCCTGTTTGCTACGATGTTTCAGATCAGCTCATTCCAGCTTTTGGTCATGATGTGATTTTGCAGGACATGCAAAAACTATCACCTGATATTTGTGAAGGGCGCTGGTATGGTGGAGAATTTATTATGGGACCACCAGAGTTTTTTGCTTCTCTAAATGCTGAAATAGAGCCAATCTATACACGCTATGTTGAGATTGCTGATGAATTATTTCATAAAGGAGATGAAATGCTCACCTCTGTGGCTCTAGAAAAGCTGAGACGAAGTGGAACTTATATTGCCGATGCAGGTACCCTTGGAATTGTTGGTAGGTTCTTTAGTGTACCCACTATTCGGCATCCCCAGAAATCTTTCAAATATTTTGAGAGCTGCTTTCTACTCCACCTTCCAGTTGATAAAGATTTTCTCGCTAAACTTATTCCAGAACAAGCTGAATGCAGAGAAAGCTTCTTAAAGAGATATAAATCCTATTTGTCAATCATTTGGTTTACTAGAGGATTTAAAAAACTCAGAAAACATTTTATTCTGCTCGTGAAATCTTCACCTCTGAGAAAACTTTGAAGTTTTTTAAATGAATTTGATTTGGTGGTCCCCCAGATTGTTGTCGAGAAGGTAGCTTCACGTCAAAAGGATAGGCAGCCGACCTCTGAGGTTGAGCCACTGCTGCCTTCAAATAACTATGCTGTAGATCCAGTTGAAATAGGGTGCATCCCAGTCTTGCGAGTCTCAATTTGAGAACTGCCCATTGAGATAAGCACAACGATGGAGCAAGACTTGAGGAACGTTTTGCGCTTTCCACTGTGCTCCAGATAGTTTGATGCGCGCTCCAATCTGTTTGACAGTCGATTCAATCGTGCCTGAACCAATGGAAATCCCTTCGGCTTGGAAGTAACTGTAATTGACGATGCGATGACGGTGCTTGTTGAG
>KL662192.1:1176471-1238858 GCA_000733415.1 [Leptolyngbya] sp. JSC-1 | reverse complement strand
CTGATTCCGATTTTTCAACCGGCTCACAGTCCCGAACTGAATCCGATTGAACGGCTGTGGCAGTGGGTGAAACAGCAATTGCGTGGCGAGAACTTTGAGAATCTAGATCACTTACGCCTGCGGCTTAAGCAAGTGTTTCAGCAGCTTAGTGTTGAACAAGTTGCATCGCTCACCAGTTACGACTTTATCCTAGAGGCTTTATTCTATGCAGCTTCATAGAGAATTGGTATGAGTCTCGATGCAAAACAACCTCATGGTAATTACCTGATTTAACGATCCTTCCATCTTCAAGCATGTAGATACGGTCACATCGTTCAACTGTGGAGAGACGGTGGGCAATGATGATCAGTGTCTTTGTACCACCTAGGGAGGAAATTGCCTCTGTCACAAGATTTTCAGTTTCATTGTCGAGCGCAGCTGTTGCTTCGTCTAACACTAAAATTTCTCGCTCATGATAAAGCGCTCGAGCAATTCCCACGCGCTGTCGTTGCCCACCAGAGAGTCGTACTCCTCGCTCGCCAACCATCGTCTTGATCTTATTGGGAAGATTGTTGATCACATCAACTAGTTGAGCCGCTTGAATAGCTGACATAAGTCGTTCAGAGTCAATTTGCTCATCTGGAACCCCGAAGGCAATATTTCGTTCAATCGTATCGTCTATTAAAAAAATAGATTGGGGAATATACCCTATTAAGTTCTGCCACGTCCGAAGATTCTCAGTAATATCGATTCCATCAACCTTAATTTGACCGTCTTCAGGCGTAAGCAATCCCAAAATAATATCAACCAAAGTAGTCTTTCCAGCCCCGGATTTGCCAATCAATCCAATTGACTCACCTTTTTTTATAGTTAGCGATATTCCTTTTATAGCTAGCTCAGTTGTATTGGGATATCGATAAATCAGTTTAACCAAATCAATTTGGTTCTCAAACATCAGAACCTGCTGAGAAGAATTGATAAATTGAATGGGATAAATTCTATCCTTCTGAAAGCTGCTGGTAGCTTTGTCTATTTTCAAATCAGAATTAACTTCCTTTAGATCAAAATACAATTTGTCAACAACATAGCTGTACTGTTTTAAGGTGCCCAGCGAATTCAGAAAACTCGCAGAGGCTGGAAGTAACCGAACGGATGCCATCGCAAAAATACCTAGCGTTGAAGCCAGATTGTATGAATTACGGTTGAACATCAAAGAAATAACCACATAACCTAATACAAAAGTCAGCAGCAACGCCTCAGTTAAATGGCGAGGCAGTACTAGAAAAGAGTTGGAGTTTGTCGTTGTCCGGTTAAAAATTTCTGCTTGTTCGGTCAACTGCCTCTCGAAGTAGTTCTCACAACCGATGACTCTTGTCTCCTTCAAACCTCCCAAGCCATGATTGATGATGCGAATCATTTCAGCATTGGATTCAGAAGCTTTTCGTCCCCATCTTGCCAACTTCTCTTTGAATGGAAGGAGCAAAAAAAACGCTAGAAGTAAAATTCCCGAAATGCTAAGTGTTCCTATTGGATCTGTTATGAAAAGTAGAGAAATCAACGCACAAATAATAACAAAATTAGAGGCAGTGAATAAAACAGGCAAAAGAAAATGATTAGCAAATACGAATGTCTCGGCAACAATAGTGTTGATTAGGGTGGCTGTATTTCGGCTTAGGTGAAAAATATAGGGGGCATTTAAATAGGCATTCATTAGTTTCGAACGCAGGACAGACTGCTGGCTGAAACCAAACTTGAAAATGTACCTTTGAATGCTAAAGGTCATGGCTGCCTTTGTATATAGCACCACTAAAATTATCAAACCTAATAGAGATATAAATTGAACTTTCGACTGAAAGTCGAACCTGTTATAAACCCAAGTCAACCAGTAATTTTGGTCAATTAAATTAACGTTTGTTGCTAGAGCAACAAACGGTCCAATCAGTCCAATTCCTAAGGATTCCAGAAAGGATGATACCAGAAATAGGGAAACCAAAATGAACAGCGATTTTTTTCTTTCACCTAGGATATATAAAAACTTTCGGAGAAAATCAAGCATATATCGTAATCCTTTACTTTGATGGCGCAGGAGCGTAACCTCAAGCATCTTTCTAGTGAGTAAGAGGGAATGCAGTCTTACAACTCTTGAATCACGTTCTACTACTTAATTAATTCCTAATTCTGCATATTCAAATTTCAGGAATAAAGAGAAGATTGTCATAATCGTAAGAGTTACGAGGTTCATGGGTTTGGATCCGACCGTTACTGAATTCAAAGACTTGGTATCCTTGAGCTAGGATGTAATCAATCAGCTCTCGGCTAGGCAGGGCATCTTCAACTCCTAAGTCTCCAACTTCTACGGTGAGAATTGGCTTAATTTCCGATAGAATTCTCTGCATTCCCTTGAGAATTTCATACTCAGCGCTCTCTGCGTCGATCTTAATAAAATCCGGCTTAATACCTTTAGTTTCTACATAAGAATCGAGAGATATAGCTTCAATATTATAGCTAACAGCTGTTGTAGGCTTGATGTATCTTGCCGTACTTCTAACGGAGTTAAAGGCGCAGTTCTGGACACCAAAATCATTGAATGGGATCGTAGTATTGCAAGACCAGACCGCTAGATTATTGAGAATGACATTTTTTCTAGCTCCCGTGTTTTCCGCCGCAATCTTGAAGGTACTTCTTGTCGGTTCAAATAAATGAACTTCACCCTCAGTTTGAAGAAGGTGAGACGCTAGCAGTGAGAAATATCCAAAGTGTGAACCAACATCAAAAAAGATCATGCCAGGCTTCAGATAATTCAATATAAACTTAGTAAGCCCTAATTCGTAGAAACCGTAGCGATAGATAGTGGTTGAGACAGTTTCAGGTAGAATAACTTTCATGGATTCACCGTAGAAAGTTTTTGCCATCACAGGCACAACTATGTCAAACTTCTTCCCCAAAAAGCTGATCAGCACGGAGTAGGCGATAGGTTCTGGATAAGTGATCAATTTTTTCCAGCGAGTAGCTTGATAGATGTTCAATCTATTGTCAAGTTTTTCCACCACAGGCTTTACAGGTTTTCTGCTTCTCATAATTACTTGAGTCTCTTCAATATAAACAGCTTCCGCCCTACTACCGATGTACACCTAACAATCTTTGCCTGCAGATATGGAACAGTCAAGCAATACAATCCTTACTAATCACTGCTTATCATCCGTTTCGCTTTTAATATAGCACGCATTAGTAATAGCTAAATGCTTAGATCAATGGATACCTGGAACTCTACCGGATATTGTTTCAAGGGAAGCTTTTAGCTGTTTTCGGTTAAGACCAATTTTTTGGCGAAGTTGCCAGAATGGAGCTCGAAAATGCCTTTTAGCAAGCCATATCACTGCATACAGTAGACAAAGAGATCGTTCCTTTACAGTCAACGGTGCACGAAAAATGATTCTGAGGAAATGAGAGGCTTCAAGCTTAAATAAACCAAAGTATGAATAATATTGAATCAACAATGAAGTCATCCATTTAGGAACATTTTGGGTTACTCGTTGATTCCAACACAACTGACCATAAAGGTCTAGACTTGTGCATGCTCCTCCATGAGTTCTCCTGTAATAAAGGTATTCAGGGATCTTTTGAAATTGTCCATATAAGGCAAGTTCACAGGCAAATATGGAGTCAGATTGAGGATAGGGCGGTTCAAGCTCGGTTCTACGTAGTGTATCTGTTCTGATTAGTCCATATAAAAAATCGACTCGATGCCCCTTCAATAGATCATGAAATCTTTCATCAGGCTTTGTCGAAGTCGCTAAGACTGCTGGTTCTAGCGTGCCAATGATTTTCCCACGCTCATCAATCTCAAAGAGCAGTGAATAACAAAGAATTACAGATGGATTGTTCTCAAGCACCTCAACGCATTTAGCAAGTAAATCTGGTGAGAGTAAATCATCGTGAGATCCTATGTGAAAATATTTTCCCCTAGCTAATTCAATAGTTAAGTTTTGATTGTGAGAACCTCCAATATTAGCTTCGTTTCGACTATAACGAATGCGTGGATCTCGAGCAGCATATTCTTTGCAAATTTCCTCAGTTCTATCCGTAGAAGCATTGTCGGAGATGATCAGTTCAAAATCTGTAAAACTTTGAGAGAGTATAGATTCGATCGTTTCATGAAGATACTTCTCGCCGTTAAATACGGGCAGACCAAAACTGACTTTAGGCTTCTGTTCGATCATTTGAGAACTCTTCTCCTTTAGCTACTTTTAAGATACAGAATCGCATCATTTTCAAAGGGAACAACAAATGAGCGCCTACCACCCCCTATCGTAGAAATTCCCTCTGTAACAAGACCGTTATCAGGGTTGAGCCATTCCCCTCGAATCTCTCCTAAAGTGTTGGATAGATCCACTGTGACCTTACTGCCTGATGGAGCATAAACTAGGTACTCTGCATTGCGAGCAGTTGGGTTTGCCAAGCAGTATCCAGTGGAAACCAGTTCAGGGTGAGGTGTCATTGCGGCTAGATTCATGCGATTAGCGTAGGTTAACGCGTAGCCGAGATTACGTCGCAAGCTAACCCAGGGAGTATAATTGAGGGGATCAGTTGGCACTTGTTCGATGATTAAATCGAAGGCTCCGTCATAGATATCCATGAACAAAGGATTTTCTCCCTGGGTAAAGCTTTTCCAAACCCATTGACGATCGGAACACACTCCGCAGAGATGATCTGTATCTGCCAGAATCACTTTACGGCCATCAGCGGCTATTGGATTATTAACATCACCATTTAAAGAAATCCAGTCAGCGGGGCTTGCAAATAGATCTGCATTGTTCCCATCTGGATACCCAACTGTCATTCCAACAGGGTGCTGCTTCGGTTTAGTTGCCTCATAGCTTTTAATGAATTGGATCATATGATACTGCCATTGGGTTGAATTCGTATGGCTCTCATTGCTAATTTCATAAAGCACATTATCTAGATCTCCAACTGTATCAATAACCTTACGAACATAGGTTTCCTGAATTGTAGTAATTGCAGGTATGCTTAATTCATGCACTTCCTCGCCATTGTCATCTCCATTCAAATCACCATTAATCCCATTGACATTATTAGAAATGTTGAACGGATGACTTTTCCAAGGATTTTTACCACCGGTAATGCCTTTATTTCCAGTGATGCTCCATCCGTTGAATAACATAACAGAGACATAAATACCACGCTTTCCGGCTTCAACAATCCGTTCTCGTAAGCGATCAAAATATGCTTGCTCATATTGATTCAAGTCAAACTTCGGTAAGCCATCAGTTGCCAATTCTGGTCCAACCCGCTTGTAAGGCACCGGGGAAAGCCAGAAGTTATCATTTGGAGAATCTATTGACCATCGGGGCTGTTCCCAAGCCCACAAACGTAGAAAATTATGATTATTGACTTGCAAGAAATCAAGATAGGCAGTGTAATCGAAAGAGAAAGGAGGATTAGAACCACCGCTATCTTGTAGATTTTGCCAGGTATGCGAACCAGTTAGATAAATTAATTTGCCACTCTCATTGGAAAAATAGCGCGGATTAGAATCATGCACTCTCAAAGTTCCTGCCACCGGACCAGAATGGAGATGAGGTAAAGGTTGAACCCGCGTTGCTTCCGTAATAACAATTGAACCTGGATTTAAGTCCCAATTGAAAACTTTCTCCACCACTTTCGTCATTCGAGACAATTTATTCACAATTCTAGGTGTTTTTTCAATAATTACTGGAAGACAGACCGCTAAGGCTGCTAGGACAAAGATAAGGATTATCCGTTGAAATTTTAACCAGCGTTTTTTCATCATGCCAATGTCCCTGTAACTATTGAGTCAATGCGCTGTCTAACAGGTTGCTTATTTAAGGCTGGATACAAATCCTGCCATGAAACATGGCTATTCATACACAAGTTAGCGGTGGCCAAACAGATAAACATACTGCTGAGCCAATGCTTCCCTATATTGTTGTGTTCGATTGGCAAGCTGCCTCTTGATCAGTGCCTGGTTCTCTTCAAGCGCAATAAATTTTTCCTTAATAGTTTCTACATCAAAGTGATTGATTGATAGACAATAGTCGGCTTGATTAGTATCTGCCATAAGACAATCAGTCTTTTTGGCAAAAGAAAGTGCAAGAGTTGGCTTATTCAATAACTGTGCTAGTAAAACACCATGGAATCTAGAAGCAATAACTAAGTCAGTCTTTGCTAGCTGGGTCATATAGTTATCAAAAGTAGTTTCGCTATTGGTAGGTGGAGGCTGTTCAGTAATTTGCTCCTCTGAATAGGAAATTTTACTCTTGTCCAAGACCCGTTTAAGATCTTGAATAGCTTGTCTATCCCCTTTATCAGCAAAGAAGAAGAAAACTACATACTGATTCTCTAGCAGCCAGCTTATAAAAGAAGCCAACTTAGACAAATAACTCAAATAAGCAGAAGTATATTCTCCAGAGAACCCTGGAAAGGTACTCTCATCATCGAATGGGATTGGAGCAATCCCTACAATAGTTCTTTGCTCGTTTTTAGGTTGAAAACTATTCTGGTAGGCAGTTAAATCTAAACTGTGAGCTAGATCAGGATAGACTGGATCATGCGTTACATGAAGATTGAGAATTCTTTCGGCGTACTCTTTAGAGTAATCATCTCTATAAGAACGATAACTCGCGGAGGAGAGAACTTGCTTGAAGAAGAACTTGCTCAAACGTTCATTAATAGGACCTACACCGTTGCTAACCACAAGAAAGTCAACCTTGCGGAGTTTTGCTATTGAGGCCCACACGCATAAAGCATAGGGAAGTACCCGTGCTCCGCCATAAACATCATCAAAGTGTCCTCCTCCTGTAATAATTAACATATCGAAGCCCTTGAGAACTTTAAAGGACCTCACCACAGCAAGAATCTCAAGGATGATTTCTACAGGAACTCGAATGGGAATCAAAAGCTTTCTAAGGACTGGATTTGAAATCCTCCTTATATTAGTGGAAAACTTATTTAAACCTCTGGTCAAGAAGCTTTTTCCCTGCCACCATTGATTATTAGGATGCCGATAGAATGTAAAGCATGGCATACCATGAATCTTCTGAGTAATTTCAGGGTACACTGAAAACCCATAAAGTTGAGCATTGGGTTGATATTTTCGGATGTTTTGAATCATGGCTATCTGATGAGCAAGGTTTCCCATATTTCCAAAGCCCCAGCAACCCATCAAGCCAATCTTTCTAGGGGCAGAGAAATTTCTTTGTTCAACTTTTTTTGGCTGCTTTCCAGATTGATTGAAATCATATTGCCTCATAACGTTTGCTAGTAAAGTAATTTGTTATTAGGATAATTTTAAATTCATTAATTCCTTCTCATGTGGGAATAAATTTCTTGGGTACTCCAATCAATACAAATTTTTCAACTAAATCCTGTAAATCATTGATTCTCATTCCGCTATTGAGAGACGACAAAACTTCTGGTGAAATATCAAGTTTATTGAGGGTGTAGCTCTGATATTTCTGATCTTCAAATGCATAGTGTTCCGATGGGAACTCAAACTTTAAGCTTAGCCTATTAGACGAGGCTTTCTGTTTGGAAGAGTAGATTGGATTCTTGATTAAATGTCCTATACCATGAGGATACTCCGAAAAACAACCCTGATTGCGGAACAGATTGTCTTCGTTGGACATAACAACAGATAGCCATTTCTGCTCTCGTAATTCTTTTGAAATTTCTCTTAATTCCAAATTAGCTTTACGCTTTTTCAAATAGCCCTCAATTAGCTCATCTTCCCCCAGGAGAATATGCTTCATATCACCAAACAAGCGGTCATAGCCCTCGGCTGTAAGTTCATAGCCCTCATTTGGGGTTTGCTCAAGGTTGCCAAATCGCGTTATTGCAATCAGACCATTGGAAGCTAACACTCGCTTCATCTCTCGAAGTGAGCCTGCCTTATTCAGAAAATAGTGGAATGCATCAGAGCAGAAAATGCTATCGAAACTTAATGATGGAAAGGGCAGAGGCCGATCTACCCACTGGCAAATAAAGTCAGCTTCTGGAACCATGAAGTTTTTAGCAACATACAAACGGAAGTAATCTCGATCAACCCCAACCACTTGACGTTGGTATTCCTCCCCCCAGGCGAAATAATGAGTGAGATGTCCCATTCCACAGGCTAAATCCAGAACTGGGCCACTTCGCTCTTTAATGATTGATGCAATTGCAAGAGCAGCGAGATGTCTGGGTTGACCAAAGCGGAACGTGAAATAATTTGCCATTTCACTGCAGGAGAAATCCCTATAGAATAGTTTAATTACATCCGTTGCTGCTAAATCTTTGGCATGCCTCAAAATAAAATCCGCTAACTGATACTGGCAACTTTGCTGCAGACATCCACAGGATAATCGATTGAGTACCCATTGAATCCGTAATGGAACTTGTGATTTCTTTTCCCTAGATGGTCGGAGGATTTCAACATCCTGAGCCATCGCTGTAGAAGTTTGATGAATGGGGCGGAACAACAGATTACCTCGTCCTGCTGGGGTTAGCAAAAGGCTAAATGCCTCAACATTCCTTTTTTCAGAAAGTAAATCACACAGCGTTCTAAGCTCAACACCATTGAGGATAGGGTTATCAGAAACTTCATCCCAGACATTAATTTGTTCTGAGGGACTACCGAGGATTAGAATTCCTGCAACAACCGGATAATTTAATTGGCAGCTTCTGCACTTAACCAGACCAAAATGAACCCCATGCTCATTTTCCTGAGTTACCTCGTTCACTTTTAATGGTCCAGAGCAAAAGGGACAGCAGAGATTGTTAATCGTCTGAATTTTCATTGTTGCTTAAAGTGTGAAACAATAAATCCGCTTGGGGGAGATGATTAGCAAAGATTCAAAGGACCATTTTCCGGCAATAGAAGGCTTCAGCATATCGGTCTGGCGCATTCGATTCAATTCCTCGTAGCCTCAGGAGAGAGAAAAAAGTATCTTCTGTGAACCACTCTCGGTTGAACTGAGTTGCAAAATGCTCAAACAGGTGAGCAATTTTCCTACGGCAGATGGATTCGCTCAGGTGAAAGAAAACATTGGGGTTACCCAAGTCGCCATCATATTTGGCAATTTCGTATTCCAAAATCAGGTGATCGCGAAAGGTATTCCAGGTCAAGTCCGAAACAAGTCGATGGTCTTGATGGCGATCGTGGCGGTAATGCGTCAAAATTAAATCTGGCGAGACGAGCCGCTTCAGTTCTTCAAAGTACTCCTTAATCTCGATGCCAATGTAGGGAAAGAAGCCGTCTCGAAATCCCTTAACGACCACCTTCTTCTCTTTAGCACCTTCTAAAAGGTCGTAAGCACTGTTAAACGCCTCCTGCTCCCGTTGACCGCTAGCCCCCAAGACCACCCAATAAATCTCAAGCTCTGCATAGAGGTTCATCAGCTTCAGCAACGTCCCCCCACAGCCAATTTCAATGTCATCGCTATGAGCACCCAGACACAAAATTTGGCGAATTGGGACTCGCTCAGGGGTATCAAATGTCAACTTAAACATATCGCTTCTCCCAACTCGCTCCACCTCTAGAATGGTTCATAGAAGGATTGTGAAATCTATCATTTTAGTAGAATAAATATCTGGAATCAACGCCGCAATTTCACTTGGGAGGATTGGTTCGCATAAACGTACTGAGGGCGGGTAATTCCATTACTTCTCACTGTGCTTGTGTATGGTTCCCACACTGCCCAAGGCGTATTTCCTTGTGCATACATATCGTCAAACATCTTTTTCTCTTTCAGCGTATCCATGCAGGCCCAGAATCCAGGATTCTTGTAGGCAATCAGTTCCTTTCTAGCCATCAAGCGCTGAAAAGGCTCTACAACTAGTTCTTCACCCTCTTGAATGTAATCAAAGATCATCCGTTTGAAGGCGAAGAATCCACCATTGATCCAGAGATTTGATTCCACAACCGACTGAATCTTCTCAACTAAGCTATCTTCTCCGACAGAAGCAACATGAAACGATTGAGAGGGCTGCACAGCGAGAAAGCTAGCGATCTTATCATGTTTATAGAAGTGCTTCAGATACAAATCCAGATCCAGATCAGCAAGACCATCAGCATAGTTGGCTAAAAATACCTCTTCCCCTTCTAGGTAAGGCTTGACAGCCACCAGGCGTTGACCAATGTTTGAATGTAAACCCGTATCGACAAAGGTGATGGTCCAGTCCTCAATGTCATTACTATAGAGATAGATTTCCCTGCCGCCATTTGATAGCACAAAGTTGTTGGACAAACATTCGTTGTAATTCAAAAAGTAGTTCTTAATCACATCTCCCCGATAACCCAAACACAGGATAAAGTCCTTATGTCCAAAATGGGCGTAGTAGCGCATCAAATGCCAGATGATTGGGCGATAGCCAATATCTGCCATTGGCTTTGGAATTGTTTCGGAGTATTCGCGTAAGCGGGTTCCTAACCCACCACAAAACAGTACAACTTTCATTTCAATGCTCCATATCCATAGTTCAATCAATTAAATTTGCGAAAAACAGGTTTGACCGGGCGGCCAATTAAATAGTGCTCAACGCCATCTTCTAGTGCCTTACGATAGACAGCCAGCGCTTCAGCAATTGCCTCCACCGTTTGGTCAATGTCTGCATCGGTATGAGAATAACTGACAACAAGCGAAGGCATGATCACGCCTCGCTTAATCATCTCTTGCAGGAATAATGCTCGGAAAGCCTGCGAGCGCTCTTTGTTTGGGTCGCAGGTAAAGTAGACCAAATTACAGGGTTTGCCGATCACACCGAAGTATCCTTCGAGTTGATGAGCAGAGACGGCTTGGTTAAGCCCCCGGGTCAGCCGCTCGCCTTGGCAATAGAGATGTTCCACCACAGACTCCTGTTGATAGATCCGCATCACCTCAAGTGCCACTGCTAGCGAATGATGCTCTGCTCCGAAGGTGGTAGATAGCAGAAAGACTCGCTCTTTGTCGTGCTGCAATCCTCCCAGCTCCATGATTTCCCGCTTTCCTGCCAAAGCCGAGATGGAAAAGCCGTTGCCCATCGCTTTACCAAAGGTGCACAGGTCAGGCGTGATCTGATACACTTTTTGGGCCCCTCCCACATGCCAGCGAAATCCAGTGATGATTTCATCGAGAATAAAAATGGCACCATGGCGATGACATAGCTGCTGTACTTGATGCAAAAAGTCATCAATTGGTGGAACAGCAGTTTCTGCTTCCATGATCAGGCAGGCAATTTGCCCAGGATACTGGGCAAACAGAGCTTGCACGCTGGCTAAATTATTGTAGTGAAACTTGACCGTCAAATTTTGGATCGCTGTGGGAATGCCAGCCGACATCGAGGTGCTGCCGATAAACCAGTCATCGGTTGAGAAGAAGGGGTGATCGGCGCAAATGCCGACCAAGTCTCGTCCCGTGTATGCCCGCGCCAGTTTGATTGCTGCTGTCGTCACATCTGAACCGTTTTTGGCAAACTTCACCATGTCAGCTCCAATTAAACTCAGGAACTGCTCAGCACATTCCACTTCGATTGGGGCAGGTCGGGTGAAATTGATACCTTGAAGCATCTGGCGATAGGCAGATTCCACCACCGGTTCATAGGCGTGCCCGAGGGTTACTGCCCGTAACCCCATGCCATATTCAATGAACTCATTGCCATCAACATCCCACACATGGCAACCTTTCCCATGGGACAGAAATCCGGGTGCCATGATCGGATACTGGTCATCTCCTTTAGCATAGGTATGAGCGCCACCAGGAATCAGATCATGGCTCTTCTTCTGCAATCGCTTCGATTCTGTAAAACTCTGTTGGGATGCTTTTGTAGGTGTAAAAGTCATTCTGAGCGGCTCCTGTTTCAATTCCTATTAGTTTTCCTATCTAGTTTTCTCAATCCCGTCTGAATACTCTCTGAGCAGCCCAGCCTGCAGCAATGCTTCTGTAACTTCGTAAATCATTTGAAATGGCAAGCCTGCCCGCTCGGCAATGTCCAAGAGGGTATGGGTCCCATCCGATAAATTGAGCACCCAAAGCATTGCCATCTCACGCGCCTTGGTATTCTGCTTGCCGCCCAGCGTGCCGTATAACCCGCGTTTACCCAACTGTGGCTCACATTTCGGATTGGCATTCAGGTAATTTTTGTTATGTTCCAGTACCTGAATAACGTTCAAACAGGTTGCAAATGAGTCTGCTAAGGAAGCAGGTTTAATGAACTCTAAATTATCGGCTGAGGTGTGATACTCGGGGTATTGTCCAAAGGGTGTTCGGCTCAAACGTCCAACCGGTAAATTGAATCCGGGCGAGCAGTACTGCCGCTCATCATAGCCATAGGGTGAAAATTCTTCGACTGCGTAGGCTTTATTGGAAACTTTCAAAGCATGGATAACGGCTTGATCAATTTCCGCATTGCCACGCCGGCTCTTCTTGTAGGTCATGTTGCCCGCATCTCCTACACCGGAGAGTACTAAACCGTGCTTGATTCGGTGAGCTTGATTTTCATTTAGGCAGAGCCAAGTGATTGAACCAATCGTTCCGGGAACAAATAGAAACCGATAGGAGTATCGCTTGGATGGTAAGCTACCCAAATAACTAGCTAAGAAGGTGGCAACAGAAATGCCCGAAAGATTGTCGTTGCAAAGAGATGGATGACAGATATGGCAGGAGAACAATACTTCATCATCTGTCTCACCTGGCAGGAAGCATTCTCCATAGGTTAAAAAGCCATCCTCTAAAGCAGAATCGATATAGACTTCGTATTCCCCCTCTTCAAGTTCTTGCCATGTCCTGTAGCTGAGACAAAATCCCCAATTCTCTCTATAGTAAGAAGTCCGATAAGGAATGAGATCAGGGTACTCAGGCATGGAGAAAAGATGTTCCTTTAACTCAGTCAATGGCATCCTTTGATGAATTGGGGTGCTGTAATTCAGTACGTGTAAATTGGATTTTTCAAAATCAATGACCTTTTCGCCCTTCGCATTCTTCACATAGGCATCATGAATATTCCATTCTTTCGGAACAACCCAGTCAAAAACTTGGGAACCGGTTGGGACCTCATAGATAGCTAACGAAATGTAGCGTTCTAGAATATGCAATGTTTTTCGCACTCCATTCCCAGTAATGCTGCGGCAGATGGGATATAGCTCAGAGATTAAATCATAGATCTTTATCCCAACCTGGTTAGTATCAAAGGTTTCCAGATTAATGCTCATATTCCCATTAGTCCATTTCTATAGTGCAGCATCTACTTTTTTGCTAATTGAGTTTACGAGTTGCGAAAACCTAGTGGATCTGTAGTTCGCATAGTCCTGATCTCGCTTGGAGATGACGCTTACTGGTTTGGGCCAGTCAATATTGAATTGAGGATCATTCCAGCGAAAGCCTTGGGCATACTCTAGCGCATAGAACTCTGACATTTGATAAAAGACTTCAGTGTTATCTCTCAGCGTCTGGAATCCGTGGGCAAACCCTTCCGGAACGTAGAAAGCCTTTCGGTTATCGGCAGTCAATTCAACCGCGATCCACTGTTGAAACGTGTCCGAATCTGGGCGCAGATCGACAATCACGTCATAGATGGCTCCCTGGGTACATCGAACCAACTTGGCTTCCGCAAAGGGAGAAAGCTGAAAATGCATTCCGCGTAGTGTTCCTTCCCGCATGTTGAAGGAAACGTTGCACTGAACTAAGGTCGGGTTAAGCTGGTGCGCCATAAACTCCCGCTTGCACCAAGTTCGCGCAAAGAACCCACGTTCATCCTCAAACCGTTCTGGTTCAATAATGTAAGCACCGTCTAGCTTCACTGGAGTAAACAGCATGTTAGGGATATACTCTCACTTCAGGAATGGGTACAAGGAACCGTCCTCCCCAGTTGCGGATAAAACTCATCTGCTCCATAATTTCGTCTTTGAAATTCCAGGGAAGGATCAGCACGTAATCAGGCTTGGTTTCTTGAATCTTGTCGGGGTGGTAGATAGGAATGTGCGTTCCGGGCAGAAACTTTCCTTGCTTATAGGGATTTCGATCGACCGTGTAATCAAGAAAATCAGTGCGAATGCCGCAATAGTTTAGCAGCGTGTTACCTTTACCAGGCGCACCATAACCAACAATCGTTTTACCCTCACGCTTAGTTCTGATCAAGAAATCCAGCAGTTTGCGTTTCGTTTCGCGCACCTGCTGCTCAAAGCTGGTGTAGCGTTCAACTGAAGTGAAACCATCTTTCTGCTCACGGTTTCTCAGCTCGATTACCCGATCACTGACCGATTTAGATAAGTCGTTTTGGTGACAAGCGTAAATTCTGAGGGAGCCTCCATGGGTAGGCAATTCTTCCATATCGAAGAGGGTCATTCCATGGGCTGCAAAGATCTTTTCAATGGTGATAAAGCTGTGATAACAGAAATGTTCATGATAAATCGTATCAAACTGATTCTCTGCCATCAAACGCATGAGGTGCTGAAATTCGCCAGTAGCGATCCCCTGTGGCTTCAAGAGCAGCTTGATCCCAGCAACAAAATCGTTCAGAGCGGGGACATGAGCTAGCACGTTGTTAGCAACCACTAGGTCAGCTTGCTTCCCCTGCCGAACCAGCTTGCGAGCACAATCCTGCCCAAAGAACTCGATCACGGTGGGGATCCCTTTCGCAATGGCAACTTTGGCAATATTTGCAGCTGGCTCAACCCCAAGTACAGGAATACTTTTTTCGATAAAATACTGCAGTAGATAGCCATCATTACTGGCAAGCTCCACAACTTGGCTCTGCTCATTCAAATGAAAGCGCTCGACCATCAGGTCGGTATAAGCTTTGGCATGTTTTAACCAAGTCTCTGCATAGGAAGAAAAGTAGGCATACTCTGTAAAAATATGTTCTGGACTCACATACTCCTGAAGCTGTACAAGAAAGCAATGATCACAGACATAAACATGCAGTGGATAAAAGGGCTCCATGCGATTTAAGTCCACCTCGCTAACATAGCTCTCGCAGAGGGGAGACATACCTAAATCTACAAATGTATGTTTGAGCGAAGCTCCACAAAAGCGGCAGCTAGAATGAGTATTTGGATCTAACTGATGGCTGGGATGGCTTTGGATCTGAGGCTGATTAATTACCTGATACATTATTTAATAACCTCATTGAATATCTACAGCGAAAAACGGGAAATAGAAGAGCCTAAAGGTGCATTCTAAACAGATCAAACAATTTTTAGATTAGGAGGCACTCCTAGGAGATTAGTATTACGACTGGCTATCTAAGCATGAGTGTGTTCACACAATCCCATGCTCCACACTCTGCAATTTATTCTGCAGCCCTAGAATCAGTTAAACAGTCCATTAGCAGTGAACATGCGGAATTTGTCACATACTAGCCAGTCAATGTTGCAGATAATGCATGATTTAACCTGAGCAAGCAGGTATAAGTTGTATAAGTTTTCTATTGATAGATTGAATTTAACGACCACTCAGAGTAGTTCCTCATCTCTTTTCTAAGTATTGCAACCCGCTAGTCATCCTCGAATTGAGCAAAATTGTTTTGATTAAAATTATGTTTATTTATGTAATCTAAAAAACTGCCTCTAAGTAATTAGAAGTCGTTGAGTTTTAGTTTTGTGAGCTAACACCATTGTGTACCATATGCCCATCAACTATTGCTTTACTCATCTTTACCAAGTAGTTCATAATTCACTTCCCTTCAGCTCCGCTCAACTACTCAACCACAGAGCGGAGTTATCCCCACTGAAGCCCTAATAGCCACAGCACTCAGGCTTTCGTTCTGTTGCTTTATCTCGCACCACTATCAAACCTCAACCGCTTTGCCTTAATCGTAACGACTTAACTTTGGACAGCAACTTAACTGAGTTTGGCGAACCTCTGGCTTAGTAATGCCATAAATGGCATTACTAAGCTCAATATATCTACTAATCAACTGCTTATGCTTTTTAGTTTGCTTGACGTCATCCGGAGTTCGACAGCAAACTATCAACTCAACCTCTCTTAAAAACAAGCCTCAAACTATAGGATCCATACTATTGTGAGTCTTGTTTTATTGCCAGGTCAACCATCTCAAACAAACTTTAAGCAACTGCTCTCAAATTGTAGATCAAAGTAACTTATACAACCCATACAGTATCTTTGATTTTCTCTATACGTGATCTTAGACACCTTCTCGCTAGTATTACTCTGTTAAGTAGCCCCCTACTTACGTGTGATAAGTAGCTCCCTACTTACGTGTGAAGCCGCAATTACTGCACGGGAGTCGCAAACGTGAGTTTACCTATAGTTAGGGTCATTGGCTGTCCTATAACCGCCTTGCCATTAAGTGCTCAGCTTGAAGTAATTTCAAGCTGGGCTGAGGAGCGATTGAGCAAGATTATCTGCGTGGCTAATGTACACATGCTGATGGAAGCTCATTGGCACCTAGAAATGAATTCTGTTCTGCAAAATGCAGACATTGTGGTTCCAGATGGTATGCCATTAGTCTGGATGATGCGGTTTATGGGATTTAAGAAACAGGATCGAGCGGCGGGACTAGATATTTTGCTTGGACTCTGCCAAACCTCTACCAGAAACGGAACTAGTGTCTACTTCCTAGGTTCTCATGCTGATGTTCTTAGCCGCATTGAGGTAAAGTTAGAGCATGATTTTCCCAATCTGAAAATTGCTGGGATAGAGCCACTCCCCTTCCGTCCACTCACCTCCATTGAAGACGAAGCAGTTGTGCAGCGGATTAATAATAGTGGGGCAGGCATTGTCTTTGTAGCTCTTGGCTGCCCGAAGCAAGAGTATTGGATGGCAGAACATCGGCATCGGATCCAGGCCGTTCTGATTGGGGTAGGAGGTGCCTTTCCAGTCTACGCTGGCATCCATAGACGAGCACCCCAATGGATGCGGGAGATGGGGTTAGAGTGGTTCTATCGTTTAATGCAAGAACCGCAACGGTTATGGAAACGGTATGCGGCAACAATTCCACCGTTTATATACTTAGCATTGAAACAATTGCTGATCGAACAATGGCTTCACTTGACTCCTCACAGTCAACCTCAAGTTGAAGCTGTGGATGACCGCTAGCAAATGTCAAATCAGATGCGCATTCTTTTTGTTCATAATTACTACCAAGTCGCGGGTGGCGAAGATCAAATCTTACAAGCAGAGGCCGACCTGTTAGAGTTGCATGGGCATCAGGTCTACCGCTACACAGTTCACAATGACGGCATCAAAACTATTTCGCCGTTGGTGCTGGCTGGCAAAACGGTGTGGAATCAAAAAACCTATCGAAGTTTGCGATCGCTGGTTCGAGAACAGGAAATTCAGGTTGTCCACTGTCATAATACCTTTCCTTTAATTTCTCCCTCGGCTTACTATGCCGCCCAAGCTGAGCAAGTGCCAGTCGTTCAAACCTGCCATAACTATCGCTTGCTCTGCCCCAATGCATTGTTTTTACGAGAAGGTCGAGTTTGCGAAGCTTGCTTGACGCAATTCGTGCCCTGGTCAGGGGTCAAACATGCCTGTTATCGAGGCAGTCGGGCTGCCAGTGGAGCTGTGGCTGCGATGCTCACCCTGCATCGCAGTTTAGGAACTTGGACCAATAAAGTAGATGCCTACATTGCGCTAACTGATTTTGCTCGACAAAAACTCGTTCAAGGCGGCTTGCCAGCTGACAAAATTATTGTCAAACCAAACTTTGTCCATCCCGATCCTGGAATAGGCAGCGGCCAAGGCAGATATGCTCTCTATGCCGGTAGGTTATCACAGGAAAAAGGGATTGCTACCTTGCTGGAAGCTTGGCGGCATTTAGGACATAAAATCCCACTCAAGATTGTCGGAGATGGCCCTTTATCGTCTTTGGTCTCTGAAGCTACACAACAGATACCTGGAATCATGTGGCTGGGTCATCAGCCCCTAGAACAAGTTTATAGGCTCTTGCAAGCAGCCGCTTTTTTGGTCTTTCCATCAGAATGGTATGAAGGGCAACCGCGAATTTTACTGGAAGCGTTTGCGACAGGAACCCCGGTTGTTGCATCTAACTTGGGTTCAATGAGCAGTTTAATTACTTCCCATCAAACTGGTTTACATTTTCAACCTGGTGATATACAAGATTTAGTTGCTCAAGTAGAATGGCTGCTCAACAACTCAGATCGATTGAGCCAGATGCGCCAGATAGCTCGAAAAGAGTTTGAAACAACCTACACCGCAGCGGCAAACTATGACCAACTAATCAATATTTATGCAAAAGTTCGAGATAACAGATTATCGACAAAAACAGGATTGGTCGTTGGTTCGACTCCATAGTATGAAGATAGTATGAAGATAGTATGGAGATAGTATGAAGATAGTATGGAGTTTCAATTCATTCTCTTTGACTATGTAAGCATGCTTGAACTGCAGCCTAATACCGGTAGTAGGTATAGGGCGTGCCCATCTTCTCAGCAGAGTCATTGACAACAAGCCCTAAAACTGGAATAGAAGATATTCTTAAATCCTCTAATGCTTTTTCTAGGAGCAAACGCTTCAATTGTCCCAAGCGAGCCACAAGCAAAATGCCGTCCGTATGCTCGGAAAGCAGATAGGTATCTGCAAAGCCCAACAGCGGAGGAGCATCATAAATTACCAGATCAAAAGCAGTTCGATTTTTCTCGATGATTTGTCGCATCGATTCAGAAGAGAGAATGCGGGTAGGTTCCGGCGGAATCGAGCCAGCGGGCAAAATATATAAATTGCTTTCCCAAGGTGTTTGTTGAATGGCCTGCTCATACTCCAGACTGTGAGCAATCAGATCAGTCAGGCCGTGGGAGTTCGACAAATTTAACCGATGATGCAGGCTAGGACGCCGCAGATCCCCATCGACTAATAGAACACGTTGACCCATTGCTGCCGCCACCTGCGCCAAATAGAAGGCAACCGTGGTTTTACCATTGGCTGGAACGGGCGAGCTTACGGTCAATGAACGGATTGGCCGATCTGGACTCAACAGTCTCACGTTCACACAGAGTAGTCGGAAGGCTTCTAGAAATGGATCGGCCATTAGTCGATGGAATTGAAGAGAATCGATCGATCCGCTTCCGTTTAGAGAGCCTAACACTGCACTTGAGCTGAGCCATTGATCCAACTCATTCAGTGATTTATTCGTCGGAATAATTCCTAGAATTGGCAGCTTTGCACTATCTTTTACTTCTTTAGAGGTGTGTAGCACACTACTCAATCGATCAATCGCCAACGCTGCTCCTGTACCCAGCAGTAATCCTAAAATTGCTCCTAATGCTAGCGTTCGTTTGGTGCTTGCCGCACTAGGATAAGGCTCATTGGGTGCAGTTAATAATCTCCACGGCAACTGGCGCTGTGCCGCATCAATGCGTAGCCCCTCACGTTTCGCCAAAAATTGGGTGAGGTTGTCGGTGGCAATCTCTAGCTCTCGCTGAATGTCGGTATATTGGCGCATCACAGCAGAGAGCTGCTTAATCTGTTGATTGGTTGAGCCAATTGAGGCACTCAAGGACTGCTCCCGATCCTGGAGTTCCTGAATTTGACTAGCTACCTGCTGTGCCACTCGAAAGCCCTCTTGCTGTAGCAAAGGCAACAAATTCTGCCGCTGTTGGAGCAATACGTTCAGTTCAGGGCTGCGTTCTAGATAAAGAATAGAATCTTGCGCTAGCTGGCTGTCGATCTCCAATAATTGGTCGAGCAATTTCTGATAGCGCGGACTATCAACAAGCGGGGACGAACCGGCTTGCTCTAGAGACGGCTGTAATAAAGCAGTTTGTAATTGTTGATAGGTCAAGCGAGTTTCGCGCAGCTGAGTTTGAGTTTCGATCAGATCCCGTCTGAGGCTACCCATCTGATCCGACAACAAACTAGCCTGTGACTCTGGGTCAATCAAATTATACTGTTGCCGAAACTCCTGGAGTTGGCGTTGCCATTGGGCCACCTGGCTCTTCAACGCCGGCAGTTGACTGTCAACAAAATCGATTCCTTGTCGAATATCTTGACGACGATCTTCCAGACTATACCTCAGATAGGTATTGGAAAGTAAGTCTAGAACGGTTTGAACCAACTCTTTATCGGGACTACTATAAGAGACTTGCAAGATGTTCTTTGCATCCACTTGAATTGTCAAATCGCGAATCAAGCGTTCGTAACTTATGTCAGGGTAGTCACTCTTTAGCTGCTGAATAACAGGTTCCAAGATATCTGGGCTACGCAAAACTCGGATCTTCGTCTCGTCCAGCGTCGTAGTGGTTAGAGACTGATCTTGGCGACTGCTCAATGTTCCGGGAAGCGAAGACAGAACTTCTGTTTCCACCGTGACCGGTTCCGTCAAAATCTCAAAACCAGATCGATAAATCGGCGTTGCCGTTACGATTTTGAGGACGGCTGCTCCTATCATCACGGTTGTCACCCCAGCGATCAGCCAGACCTGCCGTCGCAGTGCCGCTACCACGCGCCCTAGCTCTAATCCACCTTCATTTTCGGGCGGTGCCGATGTTGAGGGAGTCGATAGCAGGATCGGAAGATTTTGTGTTGCCTTCATAGTGGCGTTCTCAGAAACGTTTGATGGCACAACAAGCTAAAACAAACGGAAGAAGTTAAGCGGAATGCTAAACAGGGTGAAGAACCGGGTGAGGGGATCGGTGGCAGTGCCCAAAGCGTCAGAAATAGCAGCAATCCCTGACCGTTTGACCACAATCACATCATTGTTGCGTAGGGCTGGGTTGGCGTCGCTATCAATTCCCTGAGTAAAGTCTACATCAACCTGCTGCTGAGAGACACTACCATTGGGATTTAGACGAACCAGCAGCACCGTCTGCTCAGCACGATTATTAAACCCTCCTGCTGCAAGTAGAGCCTGATTGAGTGGTGTGTTCGGCGGAACTTCTACCACACCGGGCTGGACAACTTCTCCGACCACGTTGATGCGAATCGTATCAGGAGAGAAACTAGCAGCAGCAATTTGAGCCGCCTCTTCCGGATCTAAATTGGTGACCGTAGGAACGAGTACCGTATCTCCATCTTGCAAGATGGCATCCTGATTCAAGTCTCCAGCCCGCAACAATTGCCAAAGATCAACTGTAAAGTTTTGCTCTAAACCTGTGCGGGTCCGCCGTTGAATCTGGACTTTACGAACATCTGCCGTAGGAGTAATCCCTCCGGCTACTTGAATAGCTCTAGTCACCGTTGGAGCCGTGCCTAGCATCGTGGTACCACCCGGTACACCCGCCTCTGCCGTCCTTGCCGTTCCTGTCACCGTGTAGGGGCCGGGACGAAACACCTCCCCCACGACAGCAATATTAATAGACTGATCCGCATCAGCTGCAAAACTGGCTGCCGCCACCTGAGAAGACTCGGCCAAGCTCATGTCCGTTGCAGTAGGCACAACAATCGCATCACCATCTCGCAAGGTAACGTTGTATCGAGCATCGCCAGTCTGCAAAAACTGCCAAAGGTCAACTACGACGACCTCCTCAGTCCCTGAAGGCTGTAGTCGCCGTAACTGCACTCGCCGCAGATCCGCAGATTGGCGAATTCCTCCAGCTTCTTCCAAAATTTGCGTCAACGTTGGCACTTGTCCAGATTGCCGCTCTAGGGTATACGATCCCGGATGATTCACCTCACCCGAAACTCCGATTTTGACTGGACGGGGAGCGATCAAGCTAACGGTTACAATTGGGTTTCGCAAGATCCGCCGCTGGGAGTACTGCGCGGCAATTGCGCTGGCGGCCTGCTCAAGCGTCATTCCTCGAATATATACACTACCAACCACAGGAAGGTTGAGTGTACCATCCACGAGAACAGTGTTCTCGCCACTGTATTGGGTTAGCTTAAAGATATCGATTCTAATTTGATCCCCTGCCCCCAAGGTATAGGGGTCCTCCGCCCTAGGAGAAAAGACCCGTCCCTGATATAGTAGTGCATCTAGTGAAGCAATAGCCTGTCCGGAGCAAAGGCAACCGACTCCAACAATTCCTGTTATGCTAATTTTACAAATCTTCAATATTAAAGAGCTGATTCGCATAGTACTCACGTGAATCTATACTTACGCTTAAAATCTGATACTTGAAAAGCACCCTCTGAATAACGAACACCAGTTTGAATTAGATCTGTCTTATGGGGACCAACCAAAGACTACACAGCATGAGCTTCATACTAAATCTACTTTACTCAAAGCTTTTCATTCACGTAGACAAAGAGTTGGTAGGATTTATACTATAGCAACTTGGAGTGATGAATGGGTATCTGCGGCGCTTTTCGTTTTAAAGTATTGCCGAACTTTGATTTGGTATGGATTACATGAAATACCAACAAATCTAGCCTGTAGAGGGCACATCTAATTTTATACATTTCGAGGCGTAAATTTATACATTATTTCAAACGAGTCTCATGTATAATTGAGCAAGAACTCTTATTAAACCGTTTGATATGATTTATAGATACTTGAGAAGAAAGCTATTTTTGGCAAAAGCTGGCGATATCTTGTCGGAATCCATGGTTGGGGTTGGGGTAGGTCATGGGCAAAGCACCGTTAGGGACTATGTGTTCTGAGAAAAGTGGGTTTGGTCAATTCTTGTATCTACCTAGCCTTCACACAGTTGGTTAGCTGTAGCCATGGGAGAGTTATGACAATGGTTTAGCCTATTCGATGATGGTGTTCCGCAATCCGAAAGGTTCTACTTAGCTTCCCAGAGGTTCTAATTAGCTTCATTTCGGGCCAATTGTACCAAATGCTTTGGAGCGATTTAATCATTGAGGTGATTGTGTAGGTGATGCCACACATTCGAGCCCCTGGTAGGATGAGCAGCATCAGATTATTGTGCTTCATTACCGTGTGTTCCGCTACATTAGATTGATATTGATCTGGAGTCTATCCAGCTTAGATGCATGAATGAGAAAGCAATCATTAGCTAAGGCATTTATGATCCTTTTGTGATATCTGAAACTCAGATACAGGCAGAGAGAGTAGATAGTCAGTGCTCGTCAATAGAGCGAGTGACTGAGGCAAAGTGCGAATACGTGAGAGATAACCATACATTTTGGCAAAGTGCCCTCCTTGTCTAGGGCTATGGCTACACCAATGATTGTCGTTTTTTCATTTCTTCAGCAACCCGATGTGAACATACTTTATATCTTTATATTGCTGTAGCCGCCAACATATCCTTCATCGGATTGTAATGGCCTTATCTATTTCATAGTAATCATAGTTCTTCCAGCGTGTACTGCCTAGCAACTTTTCAGGATAAGAGTTGTTTAATTTAATCTTGCAGCTTCTTATCTCAGGGGAACGCATAGGTTGGAAATTCCTATTCAGAAGAATGAACTACCCCGCCGCAAGCAGCGGGGTATCAGAATCAAAAAAGAGCCAATTGTTCATCCCAGTGTAGTTGGAGATATTCATTGCCCTGCTGCTTCACGTATTTCGCAATCATCCCTTCATCCCCATGCTTACCGACCGTACTCGCAAAGTAGCCATCACTCCAGAACTCACCGCCCCACAACTGCTTTTTCACCCCTGGGCATCGCTTAAACACTTCTCTTGCTGTGAGGCTTTTGAGCATTGTCACCAGTTTGGTCACGCTGTAAGTCGGCACCGACTGCACCAAGAAGTGAACATGATCTTTGTCCACCCCGATCTCAATAAACTTCACCTCATAGCGTTTCTCGATTTCCAGACACACTTCCCGTAAGACTGCATCCACCTGTTCGTCAAATACAGCCCGTCGATACTTTGCAGGGAAAACCAAGTGATACAACAAAACCGTAACGTTATGGCTCTTGTGAATGTACTCGCTCATCCTTGCATTCTACGCCCCAAGGGGCGGGGAATCTACCCGAAGTGATTGAAAGAGTGTCATGAAAGTAGTCTCAATCTGAGATTCAGGCAACTTGTTCGAGTTTAATACTGCTGGCATATACACCTGCACAGTGAACTCTATATCACCGTTGACTCAATTTTATTTAGCATCAGATAGCTTTATGAACAATCACTTACACCACAGTCCAAATACAGAGTCTAATAAAGTCTAATTTTCTAACAAGCAGTAGAAAAGATAGTAGCAAACGCGACGTCTCAAAATACGATTTTATTGCCATTTAACACCCTCGAGAATTACACGATATCGCTCAACCATTTGTAACACTGCTTGACTACTAATATCATCGTTGGTATCATCTTAAGTCTTGAGCAGTGTCCCCGAATTACCGTTAAGAAGCCTCGCTATGGCCAAAAGATCCTTGTACGCAACTCCAGAAGGTGCTAAGCTAGCCCGAAAAGTATTTGATCGCAGAGGTTGGACACAAGAAAACTTGGCGGCAGAACTAGACCTGAGAACGCGCCAACCCATTTGGCGTTTTTTCACCTGTCGTCCGATTGAACGTCATATCTTTATTGAGATCTGTACAATTCTAGATCTCAATTGGTGGGAGATAGTTGCCCAAGCTCCTGAACACTTATTGAACGTTGAGGGTAAAGCCCCACATTTGGAGAGCGAGATCAGCCCGTTGGTGGAGCAGATTCGCCTGAAGCATCAAGATCGAATCGAGCATCAGTGCGGCATGCTACGTATTTCTGGAACGAGTTTTCCCGTTCAGTTGAGTGATCTATATGTTGAGCCTCGTTTTCTGGGGCGGTTGATTAGTCAGGCATATCTGGATATTGCTGTACTAAAGGAAAGCTGTGGCAGCAATCTCAGTAACCTGAGAGAACAACAGCTAAATGATTCAATCAGCACACCTTTGCCAGTTTTAGAGAACCAAGCTAAGCTGCGGATTCTGGGTAAACCAGGCAGCGGCAAAACCACTTTTTTGCAGTGGGTTGCACTCCAATGCAGTCGAGGGCAATTTCAGCCGCATTTGATCCCAGTTTTCATCAAGCTAAGCAGCTACGTAGAGCAAACTACCCAGCCGACTGAATTCAATCTGCGGCATTGCGTTCAGCAGGAATTAATAGGATGTGACGTGTCCGATCCGCAGGTAATTGAGACGTTGCTGAACAAGGGTAAATTTTTAATTCTGCTAGATGAACTCAATGAAATTTCTGGCTATAGTCATTACTCCCTAATCCTGCGGGAGATTTCCAGATTTTCTGAACTTTACTATAAGAACCGCATTATTGTTACTGCTAGGTTGGGCAGTTCCAGCTTCGAGCTAGCTCACTTCACTGATCTTGAGCTTGTAGATTTCAATGATGACCAAGTGGCATCACTGGCACAGAAGTGGTTTAGTGTATTTGGCAAACCGAGTGAGGCCGTTGATCAGCCTAACAAGCAGTCTACTCAGACTAACGCGCGCTCTAGAACCGAAAGTTTTCTGCAACAGCTTTGTGCGTCCGGCAATCATCGCATTCGGGAAATAGCGGGAATTCCTTTACTGCTAAATCGGATTTGTCAAACCTTCGACGAAAAAAGCAACCTATCTGAGAATCGAATTCGGATTTATGAAGAGTGTTTGTCTTTGTATTTAATTGATCGGAGTCGAGAACAGAATATTCAAGCTGGTCATTCCAGTTGGCGAATCACTTCTTTTGAACAGCTTTATCTTTTGGGGCGAATCGCTACGTTTGCTTTGCAAAGGAGAAGTCGCTTTCTTGAACAGCGAGAGCTAGAGCACTTTATTGAAACAGGCATTTGTGAACTTCATAAGGAAATTGAGCAAAAGCAGATCCTACAGGAAGAAATCGTCAACCAACTGAGATCGTCTTTTCTACACCAAGGTATCTTGCTGGAACAAGCTCGTGGAGTATTTTCCTTTTCCCATATCGCATTTCAGGAGTATTTAGCTTCTAGGCAAATTGTTTCGAGTTTTAACTTGAAGCATGACTTGGCTGATCTCTCAGGCCATTTAGCTGAACCCCATTGGCGGGAAGTAATTGCTCTAGTCAGCTCTAGATTGCAAGATCGCAACCTGTTGCTTAGCTATATTAAGCTGGAAGTGCAGTCCTTAGTCTCCCATCAGCCCTACATCAAAACATTGCTGGACGAGTTACAGCAAAAGTCTGATAAATGGTTGGTCTATCGTCAGATTGCTGAAACTCACAATTTACTATATAAGATCGCTCGGACTCCCGACCTACTCTGTCACATTGCAACTTCCATAACCTACATGAGCGTTCTAGCTCAAAAGCTTTTATTCGAGGTTGTTTTAGCAAAATTGATTCTCTGGTTTGCAGTTCCAAATTGGCAAAACTCCCAGATCTCAATTTTGATTCAACCTCTGCTTGACCACGCCATTCTATTGGCAACGACCTATCAGTATCAAAAGTTGGCAAACAGCTTGGCTGATTTGAGAGAGCAACTTTTATGCCCCAATTGGGCTAGCCAAAGCCTGTGGCTGGAGTGCTTGGAAAGAGCAGTCAATGACTATGCGAGTAAGTTTGGGAATTTTCGCTTCAATCGTGAGCAAATGCAATCGCTTCAGCTCTGTCTTTATACTGTTCAACTGCTGGCAGACCTACAGGGGAAGAGTGAGTCTGACAGCCTAGAGAGTCTACAGCTTCAGCTATCTGAGCTATTTTCCGTTTTCGACTTTGACAACACAACCTCTACTGACGAGCTACCTGGCTTTCTAAGTCACCATCCATCAAATTCTTCCTTCACTTTGATTTAAGCGATTAATCTGATTTAGAGCAAGTTCTGATCCACAATCTTCTTCAAGACCACTGGATAGAACTTCTGGAAGAAAATCGACCAATTTGTGACCTCTAATACTGTATTAAAAACCATAATTGTGGCAGCTAATATACACATTCACGATAGCTTATATGTAGCTATCTCTAAGAAATTATATAACCCAGATTAAGCTTAAAAAAATCCCGAATAATTAACCTAGGGTCAGCATTTACTTATACGCGAAATCAAACAGACCAGGATTAAACCTGAAGCATGGGTTTGAGTGATGAGAGTAAATTTATATTCATAAATCTATCATCCTGCCTATTGAGATAGACATTGACACAGAATAGTCATACTTTATGGATGCTGCTATGAGTACTCTTTCCGATACCGGCATCAACCAGTCGTTCAAAAGTGATTTGCCGGAAACTCACGCTTCAGTTAGCAGTAAGCTAAAGCGTTTGATCGATATTGTTGGAGCTGTGATTGGATTAAGCATCACAGTCTTGCTTTTTGTTCCAATTGCAGTTGCGATTCGGTTAGACAGCCCTGGTCCGATTTTTTACCAGCAAACTCGCTGTGGATTGCTGGGAAAGCGCTTTCGGATTTGGAAGTTTCGATCAATGATCCCAGATGCAGAATACTTACAGCATGCTGTACAGAACCAGGCTAAGGGCCTGATTTTCAAAAACGAGGCGGATCCTCGCGTCACTCGAGTCGGCAAATTCCTGCGGCGCACGAGTTTAGATGAGCTGCCTCAGTTTTGGAATGTGCTCAAAGGTGAAATGAGTTTGGTTGGAACTCGGCCACCAACTGTTAACGAAGTCGATCAATATGATCTGCGGCATTGGCAGCGGTTAACTATTAAACCCGGCATTACGGGCGAGTGGCAGGTGAAAGGGCGGTCAACGATTCGAGATTTTGAACAAGTTGTAGACCTTGATCTGCGCTATTTACAGCATTGGTCCGTTAGATATGATTTGCTGCTGATTCTTAAAACCATCTGGATCGTTCTACTGCGACACGGAGCCTATTAACAACTGACTCCTACAAAAACCGCTGTTTGATCTGCTCTTGCAACCACTGTTCCAATAATTCGTTCAGCAGCATTTGTTGGATTGATTCATTAAACTGCACAGGTAATACTGCTTCGAGCTGAGCAATCACAATCCATTCACCGATGCGCTGAGGTGCCCACACCTGGCCTGGACGCGCTCCGTAAAACATCCGCGCCAATTGAGGATGCAGCTTACCTAGCTCGATTGGCCCAGTTCTGCCACCCACTGCAGCGGCTGTGCCTTGAGAATAGAGATGAGCCACTTCGGCAAAGGATTGCTCGCCTTCCACAATCCGAAAATACAGCTCTTGGGCCATGTTGCGGTCGTGCAAATAAATCAGCGAACAAACTACCCGGTCAAGCTGATATTTACGCTGAAAGAAGTAGGAGTTCAGTACTCGGCCCCACCGCTGCTGTTGAAACTTGCGAATTTTTAGCTCTCGTTCTGCCCAAGCCTCAAACTGCTCTGGTGTCATGCCTTCTTGCTGAAGCCGCGCCTGGTCTTGCTGCGTCCATTCATAAGCTTGTCGAAACTGGCGGCGCTCTGCTTCACTACACTCAACCGTAGCAATGGCTTGATCGAGAATCAGCTGATAGAAAACTTGGGACAACAAGGGTGGGGAACTCATGACGAGGCACTGGCGATCGGAGGATAGTGGCTTATTTATGGCTTATTTCCAGCATAGCGCCAAGCGCTGAAGGGGGCAGGGATGAACCTATGCATCTGTAGATAGATCTTAGATGGAGAGGTAAGCAAAAGTGTAGTATATCCGGCAACTCAACCCTTTTTCACTCCTGCCAATATTAGTGCAATCGCGGACTCTGTAAATTCTTCAAAGTCTCGAACCAGCTTATGGGGTTGGGCTGGAACAGCACCCGATTCATCCGGATAGTAACGCTGTAGCCGCAAATGAATCGATTGATTGTTGTTTCGCCCCGTAGAGAAATCAGGCTGGGGATCTGTTTCAGGATTTCTCCCATAGGCGACAGTTGCGTAAACGACCCCTGCCATTCTCCTAAGTTCTGTAGTACACATTTCCATTGCGATTTCATAATCACCGTTGCTCAAGAGATGACTGGGAAGGTAGGGGAAAACATCGAATCGGACCAACCGCCAAGCGATTGACTGCTTCATAAGCCCAGTCAGTGGGCAGAACATCGGGAAAGGCAGAAGCGAACTGGCCCGCCGGACAAGTCGGCCTCTCGACAGTTGGAAGTTGGGACTCTACCCGGTCTGGCTGAGGCTGGGAGGGTTGGGGCAACTCAGGACGGAGATCTGGGACAGGTTCGTTCCCCTGAGCCAACGCTTGGGTTCCGCACAAACAAACCGTGGCGATTGAAACGACTGTTAAACGAAAGACAGCAACCATAGTCATGCTCTAATGAAACGATTGAAACGATTGAAACGATTGACGGATAGGGCTGAATTTAGGTTTCAGGAGTTTAAGTTTCAGGAGTTTAAGTTTCAGAAGTTTAGGTTTCGGTCAAACGTGGCATTAGCTCCGTGAAGTTGCAGGGGCGGTGGCGGTAGTCGAGTTGGTCTTTAAGAATGGCATCCCATCCGGTTTGACAGGCTCCGGAGGAGCCCGGCAGACAGAAAATATAGGTTCCGTTTGCCACCCCCGCCAAGGCCCGAGACTGGATCGTCGAGGTTTTGATCTCTTGATAAGAAATCATCCGAAACAATTCGCCAAAGCCCTGAATTTCTTTATCTAACAGCGGCAAAATTGCTTCTGGAGTTCCATCTCGGCCTGTCAGTCCAGTGCCGCCCGTCGTGATCACCACCTGTACTGTTTCGTCCACAATCCAGTGGGAAACTACGGCTCGAATTTTGTAGATATTGTCGGGCACAATCACCTTTTCTGCCAGATGATGCCCTGCCTGAGTCAGTCGCTCGACCAAAAGCTGCCCCGATTTATCCGTTGCTTCGGTGCGAGTGTCCGATACGGTCAGCACAGCAATATTCAGTGGAACAAACTGCCTGTCAGCCATAACACATTCTGAATTAGCGCGACGATGAGGGCTAGACCCTTCTAAAATCTTACCGTTTGTCAGATCGGATTTAGGAGAATTGCTGGTGGAGCGCTAGGCGGGATTAGTTTAGATTGACCCACCTTGGGAGAGAGGAGTAGATTCTCCCTGCGGTAGACCACCAATCACCGCATTGCCTCCATCATCGAGAAAAAAGCACGATGGCCAAATCCCTATGGTGATTGAAGAACAGTTTAGTAGCTTGGAAACGCTTTTATCAGATTCAGATTTGCCCTTATTGGTGATGTTCTATGCTCCTTGGTGTGGGCCATCTCATTTAATGGATGCGGTACTAGAGCAGGTTAAGTCCCGTATGAGTCAAGAGTTGCGAATCGCCAAAATCAACAGCGAAGCGCACCCGGATTTGGCAACCCGTTACCACGTTCATGCGCTGCCATCGTTTGTATTGTTCAAGCAAAAGCAACCGATTGGGCAAATTGAAGTAGAACAAACCGAGCACCTACTATCAGTTGAGCGGTTTATGCCTCGATTACAGGGTTTGTTATCGTCAGCAAGCTAATTGCAACCAGCTAGACGAGTGACCCAAAGCTTCATCTTGTGTTTGCACTAGATCCGACTAGCGACGGAAGAATATCGATATTCAGTCGCAATTCGAGCGGACCTTCTGGTAAGGCTTAAATGAAAAAGACCAACGTAGAAACTGAGTTCCTACGCTAGTCCAGAAATAGGATTTGGGGAAGCAGGATCCCGGAATGGTTAGTCAGTAACCTAACCCATTGCCTGCACTGCATTGAGCATAAAGTTCACCCGTTGCTCAAACTCTAGCTGTTTTACCATCGACGTAAATTGATTGGTTTCGGCAGGAAGCTGGTAGTCAGACGGCACCTGGATAATCGTGCCTTTTTCCATGCCCTGGGCTAGCAGCAGCCAGACTTCCAATTTGGCGTTGGCGCTGAGGGCTTTGTAAGCACGGCTGATTTCGTTCCCGGTACCCTTAATCAAATCCCGCTGAGCTTGCAGTTGGTTTTCGGGAGATAGCACCTGGATCTGATCAAATACAGCTTTTCCTACAGCTTCCACACTATCAGGTGGAGCAGGCTTGAGTTGATCTTTGAGATCGAGGTAGCCATACCAAAGCAAAGCTAGTTGGGTATCGACATCGAAATTCTGAAAAGCGTTTAACGCAGATTTTGTGCGTTCGTCGATGGTATAAGTCATAGACAACCTCATTAGAAAATTCGTTTACTGACCCGGCGATAAGCCTTGTCTTGGCATACCTTAACGAATGTACGAAACCGAATAATCCAACAAAAGACGGAGATGAAATTGTTTGATTAAACAAGTAAACGTAGGCTGGATAACATTCATCTGAGACGTTTTGCAAATAGAAGCAGACATCTGCAAATAGATGGAGTTTTTCAAGCACTATTTTGGAATCAGCTAATTTTGTGGCACATTAGAATTCAAACTAGTGAGGAAGATCTTATGAGCAAAAAAGTGGTGATCATTGGTGCAGGTCCAAGCGGAGTTCTGTTAGCCCATTATCTATTGCGTCGGGATAATCAGTATCAGGTCACTATCTATGAGCGGCGCAGCGATCCACAGCTAATGTCTTTCTCTAATGCTAGAACCTTTCCGATTTCCTTAAACGATCGAGGAACTGATGCTTTGTACCAAATTCCCAACGTTGAAGCAGCGGTTAAAAGAGTCAGTTTGGAAATGTATGGAACGGTTTTCCACCAAGCGGGTAAAACCAGGGTCACGACACGGGAAAGACCATTAGTAACACTGGATCGAACGAATCTTGTTATACTGCTGCTGGAATTACTGCAAGCTTATGATAATAACCATTTGAATCTTTACTTTAACCACCAATGCACTCAAGTTAATCTAGAAGCCAAAACAGCGACGATTCAATCCCTGACAGCAGGAGAAAGTCATACGGTTCCCTATGACCTGCTGATAGGAGCAGATGGTTCCCATTCAATTGTAAGAACGGCTTTTCTAACCCACGATCTGTTTGAATTTGAGCAAAAGTATGTCTTGAATGACTACAAATCAATTTTTTTGGCTCACCCTCAGGCCCATCCCGAAATCAAGTTAGAAGCGGGGAAAATTCACTCGTGGAGAACTAACGATGGCACCTTTATTGTACTGCTGCATCAGTATGACGGTACAATGGGGGGCGTGATCTTGTTTCCGCGTCAGCATAATCAGGTCGCTCAGCTCGCTAGTTGCGAAGACGTTTTACAGTATTTTCAGCAGCATTTTCTCGAAGTTGGTCAGATGATGACTGAAGCCGAAGCCGAAGCTTTTCTGAAACGCCCCATAGCTCGGGTTTTAACAACGAGTTGCAGTCATTATCACTACAGCGACAGCGTATTATTGATCGGCGATGCCATTCATGCAGTATCACCGGCGATTGGACAAGGATGTAACGCCGCCCTCGAAGATGTTGCCATACTGAATAGTCTGTTGAACGAAACTGGAGATGATCTGAAAATTGCCCTAGAGCAATTTACCCTACGCCGCAAAAAGGATGCCCATGCCTTAACAGAACTGAGCAACTACTCGTTTCCTAGCTCGACACGCCTGTTCATTGAGTTCATCTTAAGGGAACAGCTTGGCAAACTATTGCATCGCCTATTGCCGCAGCAGTGCCCACCGCCACTCTCACAACTGGTATTTGAAACCACCGTTCCTTATGCTGAAATTCTGAGAATGTATCAGCCCTGGATTACTAAAGTAAAACGCGCAACCGAACGCCAGCAGAATCAGCCAATGAATTAGCGAATAAAACTAGCTAGCGATTGTGATCACAACTTTCCCTTGAGCGCGTCCTGTCTCACTGTAGGTATGGGCGGCTGCGGCGGCTGCTAGCGGATAGGTGCGATCGATAACACTCTGAAGTTTGCCGGTCTCAATCTGCTGTTTCAAGTAAGCCAAATCAGCCCCACTCGATTTCACAATAATTACTTTATATTTCCGTCCCGGAATCAGAGCCGACAAAAAGCTTTGCAGTAAATTACCTGGAAACGGTTGGGTTGTAATGTAAACCCCCTGGGGGTGCAAAATCGATCTACAGGCAGCGAGAGAAGATTTACCCACTACATCAAACACAATATTATAAACTTCATTACTTTGTGTAAAATCCTGCCGAGTATAGTCAATCACCTGATCTGCTCCTAAGTGTTTTACCAACTCGATATTTCTGCTACTACAAACACCCGCTACCTGACTAGCCTGCAGTAGCTTGGCAATTTGGATTGCAAACGTGCCGACCCCACCGGACGCTCCATTGATCAACACTTTCTGCCCTGGTTGCAGGTGCCCCTGATCTCGTAGGGACTGGAGCGCTGTTAATGCTGCTAACGGTACCGCCGCTGCCTGCTCATAGGACATCGTTTGAGGCTTGAGCGCCGCCACCTTTTCTGAAACCGCCACATATTCGGCATAGGCTCCACCTGTGAGCTGGTCCAACCGCGCATAGATAGCGTCTCCTACCTGAAACCGCGTCACCCGACTACCCACCTCTACCACTTCACCCGCCACATCAAAGCCAAGCCCGATCGGAAAACGATTGCCGGTGAGAATTTTCAGCATTCCTTTTCTGATTTTCCAATCAATCGGGTTGACGCTGCTAGCATAGACCTTAACCAGCATTTGATCGGGCTTAATCTGAGGCTTGTCTACATCGGCATACTGCAATACATCCGGCGAACCATAACGGTTGATGATTACAGCTTTCATGACGCACTCCTTGGGATGAAGTTTGCTTCTGCCTTTGATTCTGGCACACTCAGGAGAATTTGATGATTCGCTGACAGTTCTCCTTGCTGCAATACTGAGCTGCAATACTGACAACTTCAATATTGGTGATTTTTTATAATTTCTAACCTTAGCAGGACGTCGAGAGACAGCAAAGTTGCTAAGAGTGGAATGCTTGGGCCATGCTTAGTCAGTTCAATTGCATTGCCTGGATTGTATCAGCATCAGCTCTAGCGTTTACTGGATTGCTCATATTTCGTCTTCATTTTTCGGTTTAGGAGATGAGTTCATTTATGGTCAAGATTGGTTTTCATGCATCCCACGAACAGTTCAAACCCAGTGAACTCCTCCATTATGTACAATTAGCAGAACAAGCTGGATTTACCCATGTCCTTTCCTCGGATCATTTTCATCCCTGGAGTGAGCAGCAGGGACAGAGTGGCTTTGCTTGGTCGTGGCTTGGTGCAGCAATGCAGGCTACCCCCAGTTTGGCCTATCGGATTGTCAATGCACCCGGCGACCGTTACCATCCTGCAATTATTGCTCAGGCTGCCGCCACCCTAGCCGAGATGTTTCCGAATCGCTTTTGGCTGACGATTGGCAGCGGTCAGGCACTAAACGAACGGATTACCGGCAATAAATGGCTCTGTAAAGACGAGCGCAATGCCCGCCTGAAGGAATGTGCCGATATTATGCGTGCTCTGTGGGCTGGAGAGACCGTCACCCAGCGGGGATTGGTTTGTGTAGAAGAGGCCAGGCTTTACACCCGCCCCCAAACGCCACCTTTGATGATTGGAGCCGCCGTAACTGCGAAAACCGCCGAATGGTTAGGAAGTTGGGCCGATGGCCTGATTACGATATCTCGTCCGCCAGAAAAGCTAAGGCCGGTTGTAGAAGCCTTTCGTCGTGGTGGCGGAACAGGCAAGCCAATGATCCTCAAAGTACAACTTTCCTATGACCGGGATCTGTCAAGCGCCCAACACGGAGCACATCAGCAATGGCGGAGCAATATTTTTCCTAACCATGTTCTGACCGAGTTACGCACGCCTCAGCAATTTGATGCCCTAGGAGAATTTATTCAACCCGATGAATTGAATCAGCATGTTCGCATCGCAACCGATATTCAGCAGCATATCGAGTGGTTGCAGCAAGACATCGAGCTGGGATTCGATGAGTTGATTCTACACAACGTTAATCGTGAACAAGAGCAGTTTATTCATACATTTGGTGAGAAAGTGATTCCGGTTCTGGCAGCCAAGTGAGATTAGTGCCAGATTGGAGTGAAGGATACGATCAAACCAGTTGTTGCGTTGAAGAACCGATGCCTTGCTTTCAGTTGTTTTATTCTCGCCGTTCACGGATCTGCTTAAGTTCCAGCTTTCGTTGGTTTACGCTTGTAATCTCGATTATTCTTAGCGTCAGTTTGCTATTTGGTCTTTTATCGCCTGCAATTGCTCAATTTCAAAATTCATCTGCAGCTCAAACGACTAATCCAACTGCCAGTCGAATCGCCAATCAAGCAACAGTTGTTCTGGATGGTCAACCCCTGTTTCAAATCAGCAATTCTGAACAGTTCAGCGCAGAAGAACGAGCTAGATTGATCAACTTGCAGCTCAGGGAAGCCGTACAGTCGAGCCAACCAATTCAGGTCCAGTTAGAGACGCGCAATCAGATGCCGGTGATTTTACTCAACAACCGGCATCTGTTGACGGTAACTAATCGAGATGCCGAATTGGGCTACACAGCCGACGAACAGGCCGCGCTTTGGACCGAGCAACTGCAAGACGCCCTATCTCAAGCCCAAACCGAACGCAGCAGCAGCTATTTACAGCAAATGGCGCTCGTAGCCGTGGCCGTACTCGCTCTGGCAGCTGGTCTCCACTGGTGCTTGGGTTGGCTGCATCGCCAAGCGTCTCGCTCCGCGCAACAGTGGATAGAATCGAGCGATCAGGCTGGCGACCAAGGTGTCACCAAAACATCGCGACTGCTGCTCAAACTGCTGTTGTTACTGACTCGGACTGGCGTCTGGATTATTGCCATCCTCTATATCACAAACCTGTTTCCGCTCACCCGGCAATGGAGTTACCAAATCACAGCGGTGCTGATTTCTAGTTTCACGGCTCCCGTTCTCAGCTTAGGCAGAAATTTTTATTCTGTCACCGATTTACTGATTCTGCTGGGGCTGATGTTGGCGCTGATCATTGCCGCCGGCATGGTAACAAACATTATCAGGTCCAGGGTTCTAAGCTTAGCCGGAATCGGACGCGGCCCGCAAGAAGCGATTGCAGTGATCACCAAATACACGCTGATTACAATTGGGGCTTTGGTGCTGCTTCAGGTTTGGGGGCTGGATATCAGCTCTTTAACCATCTTGGCTAGTGCTTTGGGGGTTGGGATTGGGTTTGGGCTACAGGATATCGCTAAAAACTTTGGCAGCGGTTTGGTGTTGGTGTTTGAACGCCCGATTCAGGCCGGTGATTTTGTTGAGGTGGGAGAGTTCAAAGGCGTGGTGGAGCGGATCGGTGCCCGCCGGACTGAGCTGCGCACCCTTGACCACGTCTCGATTCTGATTCCCAATTCTCACTTTTTAGAAAAAGAGGTGATCAACTGGAGTCACAGCAACCCCCTATCACGGCTGCATATTCCGGTTAGCGTTGCCTACAGTACAGATCCACAAGCGGTACAAACGACCCTGACGGAGGTGGCTCAAAATCATCCCGATGTGCTGGCCATGCCCTTACCGCAGGTCTGGTTTATCGGCTTCGGAGACAGCGCACTCCAATTTGAACTCTTAGTCTGGACACGAGATCCAAGCCGCCAGTACATCCTTAGAAGCGAACTGAACTACCGCATCTACGCTGCACTGAAACAGGCACAAATCGAAATTCCCTTTCCACAGCACGATTTGCATTTGCGCTCTGGTAGCTTTGGTCTCTCGCCCCAACTCGAATCGGCGCTAATTCGCCTCTCTAACCAGTTTCCATCTAACGGCCAACCAGATAAGGAGGAAAGCCGGAATGACTGACTCTTAAAAGTCCTTTAAAGTTTATTTTCGATCGCTCCCAACACTTTCAACGTTAATTTTTGTGCCTCAGTTAATCCTGTTATTCCAGTGATATCCATCCCCTCATAGGGACGATCAGCTCTCAGTGTATTCAGACATTGTCCTGTTTGCATATCCCATAGCTTTATCATTTCGTCAGCACTGCTAGTCGCAAACCTCTCACCAGAGGGATGAAAGCAACCAGATAAGACTCGATCGTTATGATCCTGCAACGTGTGTAGACATTTCCCCGTCTGCACATCCCACACCTTCGCCGTGTAATCCTTACTGCCACTAACTAACAGTATACCATCAGGACTAAACTGAACCGACATCACCCAGTTTTGGTGGCCTAAAAACGTTCGCAAAAGTTTTCTATCTTGCGTATCCCATAGTTTAACCATATAATCCTCACTGCTAGTAGCGAGGGTTTTACCATCAGAGTCAAAAGCAATTCCCCATACCGCACTGGTATGACCAGATAGGGTCTGCAACACCTCTCCACTTGGGACATCCCACAAGTTCACCGTCCCATCCGCATTGCCGCTCGCTAGGGTCGTTCCATCCGGGCTAAAAGCGACAGCCAAGACCCAATTGCCAGCGGATTGTAGGGGGCGCATGGGGTTTCCAGTTTGGACATCCCATAGCCTGATGGTCCCGTCGTAGCTACCGCTCACAAGCATTGTGCCAGTTGGATTGAAGTCGATCGACAATACCCAATCCGTGTGGCCTTGGAAGGTTCGCAAAAGCTTGCCAGTCTGACTATCCCATAGCTTGATTCTGTAGTCGGCACCCGCGCTCGCCAGCAGCCGGCCATCCGGGCTAAAGCGTACCGATAGGACCCAACCGCGATGGCCTAGCAGTGTTGCTGAGCGCTTGCCTGTATTCAGATCCCAGAGCTTTACCGTATAGTCAGCACTGCCGCTGGCCAGCCATCGACCATCCGAGCTGAAATCGATTGACCAGACCCAATTGGTATAACCTTGCAAGCTGTTCAACAATTGCTTTGTCTGCACATCCCAAAACTTCACCGTACAGTCTGCCCCACTACTAGTAAGGACCCGACCATCGGGACTGAAACCAACAGATAAAACACAGTCCTGATGCCCTGGCAGAGTGTTCAGAAGGCTGCCGGTCTCGACATCCCACAGCCTCACCGTGTGATCATGACTGCTACTGGCAAGCAGAGCACCGTCAGGGCTAAAGCTCACGGACCCGACCCAATCCTGGTGCCCTCGCAGCGTGTGCAATAGCTTGCCGGTACTGATATTCCAGAGTTTCACTGTGTGATCGTAACTGCCGCTGGCAACGATCCTGTCATCTGGACTAAAGCAAACCGACCAGACCCAGTGATCATGACCTTCTAGCGCCCTCAGAAGCCGCCCGGACTCGACATCCCACAGCTTGATGATGCAGTCATCTCCGCCACTGACAAGCGTCGTGCCATCGGCACTAAAGCAAACGGACCACACCCATTTGTCATGCCCCTGCATAGTAGCGACCAGTTCACCGGTTCTAACATCCCAGAGTTTCACTGCGCAGTCTGCACCACCGCTAGCCAGTAGCCGACCATCGGGACTGAAGCGAACCGTCATGACACTCATGCTTTCCTGGATCGTGCGCAGCAATTGCCCCGTCTGGACGTCCCAGAGTTTGATCAGGCGGTCGGCACTGGCGGTAACTAAGGTCGAGTTGTCAGGGCTGAAGTGGGTTGCCCAGACCCAGTTGTTGTGGGCTGAGATGGAGCGGATGAGTTGAGTGTCTGCGATGCGCCAAAGTCGAACATGCCCATCGTATTCTCCAGTTGCCATCCACTCGCCATCGCGGCTCAAGGCAGTTGAAAAGATAGCGGTAAAGTTTTGGATAAAATCTGATCGATCAAAGCGGGACTGGGAAAAGTTGACGTGATGGAAATTGGCATCCCGTAGATATGCCTGCCGAAGCGTTAAATTTGAGAAGTCAAAGCCGGTCAAATCAAGGTTTAAATGACAGCAGAGGTTGATCAAATTGCCAGCACCATAGCCGCTACAGGTCGCTTCCGTCTGCCGAATCCTGAGCAAGAGCTTTAGAATTTGCTGATTGAGCGCAGCCTGGGAACTGAAGGTGCTGCGAAATTGGTCAGCAATGGGCTGCAAAATTAGCCGAACCTGGGTTTCGCGAATGTAGTCTTTTGCGGTGGTTTTGATTAACGCATAACGCAGAAATGCAGCCAGTTCTGTTGTGTTTAATTCCCTGCTGATTTTTTCAATCAATCGATTGCTGACATATTCCATCACTACAGGTTGTTGCGTGTAGCGCCCTGCTCGGGTTTCGATCAGCGAACGCCATTTCAATGATTCCAGTGATTCGAGCAACTGAGTTCGAGATACGGTTGGAATAATATCCTCTACCAGTTCAGCGATCGTTGTCCATTCCCGATTGATCGCTAACCAGTACATAATAATTTGTTCTAAATAGGAAAGCCGTTCGAACTGCTGTTCTAGCAGCCGATGTATACCATTGAACAAGCTAGCGTTTTGTTCTAAGAATAATTCAATCTCACCATCAAACAGTTCATGGATAATACTAGAAACCACCTTTAACGCCAACGGATTATGGCTATAGCGTTCACTCAAGCGCTGACATTGAGTACTAGAACCAATTAATTCTTGCTGCAAAATGGGTTGGGTGATCTCGATCGAGCCGCTTAGTTGCAGCGATCGCACTGGCGCATCCATACCTTCCATTTCCAGTAGCTCCAACGGTTTCTCGCGGCTGGTTAGAATAACACAGCTTTGATGCGCGGTTTTGCCAATCACCTGCCACAGTTCTCCATAATTTTCATAGCCAGCGCGGTAGTGCCCAGCTCGATCGCCCTCCTGAAAAACAGTTTCTACGTTATCCAGAATCAGTAAGCAGCGAGCCGAGCGGAAATAACGCAATAGCTGGTTCAGTCCACCGTGGGGTTCTTGCTGATGCGATAGAAATAGAACGAGATCGGCTAGCAGGGTTTCAAGGGAGGGGGCATTGCGGAGCGAACGCCAGATCACGTAATCGAAAGAGTGGAGGGGTGGAGGGGTGGAGGGGTGATGGGGTAAAATCTGCCCCTCCGTACCCCCACTCCCAACCAGTTGGTGTGCTAATTTGACTGCCAGCGAACTTTTGCCTACTCCGCCAATCCCTAGCAGGGTAATCAGACGACAGTGGTCTTGCCTAATCCACTGTTCTAGGGTAGCCAGTTCTTGGCTGCGCCCGTGGAAGGAGCTAATATCAATGGCATCGCCCCAATCAGTGCGAGTGGTCAGATCGGGGGCTGAGGTAGAAGCAAACCGTTCTCCTGCGCCTTCCTGCCATTTCTCCTGCCAGCATCGCCCCAAAACAGTTCGGACATTGGTTTTCGTCACCCGTGCCCCTAAGGCTTGGCTCAGTAGTTTCCAGAATTTGGGGCCGGTATCTTGAGCCACATAGGTGACAGAATAGCCTAAAGCGTCGGCAATTTCCTGATAGGTTTGCTCGTGCCACACTCCATCGAGCAGGGCAACTTCTAACTTGTTGAGAGAACTGCCCCGATAAGCTAGCACAGCTTCGTTTGCAGTCTCTAGGGCGTGTTGAAACTCCATGGGACGCGAACGCGATTGAGCTACTAGCCAATCCTACTCTGATGTGGTCTGACAATGCGCCATTGCAAGAGTTTCTTAGCATTTCTAAGCCGATTTAGCTGGTGCCCGACCTCCTGATCCTCAGGTTCAGCATCATCAAATACCTGAACTTTTCCTGAACTTCAGGTTGAGATTAGAGGGCTACTGTAGAAACATCACCAAAAGGTGCTGAACGGCGAATTTCCTTTCCCAACTCCCTATTCATAGAAGTCCCTCAGAACTGGGGAATTTAGGGGGTAACGAGCGTGAACCGCCAATTAGAAACGTATGTGTACACAACTGTAACTTGTAACAACAGGAGAAACCTATGACAACTCAAACTCTAGACTCAACCAAAGCCGAACAATTCGCTGAACGCATGCTGAACATTCTCAATAGCGGTGGATTATGCCTGATGATTTCAATTGGACACCGGACTGAATTGTTCGATACCTTATCCAAGTTACCACCCTCCACCAGCCAACAGATCGCCAATGCTAGCGGACTCAATGAGCGGTATGTGCGAGAATGGCTGAATGCAATGGTAGTTGGACGGTTTGTAGACTATGACCCAACCCAACGCACCTATGTGCTGCCACCTGAGCATGCTGCCTTTCTAACCCGATCGGCAGGGGCGGACAACATCGCCACCTATGCCCAAGAAATTGGAGTCTTGGCACCGGTAGAAGACCAAATCGTGGAGTGTTTCCATAAAGGCGGTGGTGTGCCTTACTCTGCCTTTAATCGCTTCCACGAAGTCATGGCCGAGGACAGTGGGCAGACCGTTGTGGCGGCATTAGAGGATCATATTCTGCCGCTGGTGCCCGGTTTGATTGATGCGCTGATTCGTGGCATTGATGTGCTGGATGTGGGCTGTGGCAGCGGTCGTGCGCTGAACCGATTGGCAACCTTATTTCCCAATAGTCGGTTCACGGGCTATGACCTGTGTGAAGACGCGATTGCGGTCGCGATGAATACAGCCCAAGAACGCAAACTCACGAATGTGCAATTTCAAGTCAAAGATACAACGCTGCTCGATGAAGTTGAACGCTATGACTTGATCACCACCTTTGACGCCGTTCACGATCAGGCTAGACCCGATGCGGTGCTGCGAAACATTTACAATGCACTGCGACCAGATGGCGTCTATCTGATGCAGGATATTCATGCGTCTACTGAAGTCAGCGGTAATCTCGATCACCCCCTTGCTCCACTTTTGTATACGATTTCCTGTATGCATTGTATGACCGTATCGTTAGCAGCAGGTGGCATGGGATTGGGTACCATGTGGGGGCAAGAGCAAGCCTTACAGTTGCTGAGAGCCGCAGGATTTGCCAGCATCGAGATCAAGCAGCTACCGCATGACATCATGAACGATTACTACATTGTCAAAAAGGGCTAGTAAAACCGATGTGTCAATTCTGTCAATTGGGTTCAATCGCACAACGGTTGCAGCGCAATCAAGCAAAAAATCTTTGGCAAACTACCAGCCAGTTTGCAGCAACCATTGAGGCAACCCCATCAACTTCAAAAATCAGAACTACACTGGAAAATTCTGGATTGAAGCATCATGATCACACCCAAATTTCTAGAAATTATGGCTTTGTACAACAAGTGGCAAAATGAAACTCTAATTGCCCTATATGATTCATTGACAACTGAGCAGAAGCATGATGATCGCGGCATGTTTTTCCACTCGATCTTCAACACGCTAAATCACATTCTTTATGTTGATCAAGCGATTCACAGCACCATCCACACAAAAACTCTACCAGAGTTTGAGCCAACCATCATTCCCTGTCCCGATTATGATCAATTCAAAATCGCACGGGTTGACTTGGATGAAAAACTGTTGCAGGAATCACAAACCTGTTCCCAAGCATGGCTTGATGAAATGCTTGAGTTCTGGAGCCAACGCTTGAACCGCAATCGAAAAATGTCGCGATCGTTTTTCTACATCCAACTGTTCAACCATCAGACCCATCATCGCAGCCAAATTACCACAGAATTACACAAGATGGGAATTGATTATGGCTGCACCGATCTGCCCTATAACCCTTACTACGACTTCTGAGACAAAAATGATGTGTTATTTAAACTCATTTTCGCTCGAATGCCGCGACTAGGGGATTGTTGGCAGCTAGCAGGCGATCGAGCGCTTCGAGGGCTGGCGTTTGGTGACGAACATGGGCATCGATGAATAAACCGATTGCTTCCGCCATTAATTCCCGCAGTTGTGCTGGTGGCTGAGTCGCTGGAAAGTCCAGAAAGGGCCGACCGGTAGTGGCATCAAACGGATCGGCAATCGAAAAATGGTTGGCCCCCTCCAGCAGCAACAGATAGCTATCCCCTCGACCACCGGCAATCGCATCTTGAAAGGTACGCAGAACTGGGGTGGTCGCGTTTTCCCAAGTCACTCCATAGCGATGGCTGCTCTTGGCAATTACACCATCCTCGGTTCCACCAATCAATAGGAGTGGCAAGGAATCTGGCAGAGGTAAGATTGTATTCGGCGCATACCCTAGCTGGACTGTTGCCGCTGTATGGGCACCGTAGGCAAACGATCCGACAACCTGTGGAAAAAACTGAGAACTTGCACTTTCGATGGCGACCCGACCACCAGCAGAATGCCCGCCCAGAATGATCTGGTCTAGGTCAAGCAGACCAGCCAAAACCCCATCCACTTGTAATTGCTCCAAGGCTCTCAGCAGTGCCGGTAGGGCAGAAGCCGTTGGACCTTTGCCATACATACCAGGAGTCAACATCTTCAAATCAACTCCTGGCGTGAGAGCTACCATTCCTGGTATATTTTCAGACACCCAGGCAAAGGTCACAACTACCAATCCACGCCCTGCCAACTGAACCGCCAGCCATTGATACAGTTCAGGACCGCAGTTAATTCCGTTAAAAAAACCACAACCTTGAATGGAGCCTGTCGAGTATCCGCAGGCACAACACCCAGATCCTGTTCTTGATCACTGCCAGTCATGTGGGCTGGATAAAAAACCTTGAGATGAATGGTGTTATAAGGAGAAGCAGCCTCCTCAACCGTAGCAGCTCGGAAAAATGCTCGAATATTCATGGCATAAAATTCTAGCTACTCTAGATTCAGTCCATTTTATCAACAGTTTGTAACAAAGCCAAAAAGCTTGAAAGATATATGAGAAAGTCACTTTTTTGCTTAATTCTCTACCCAATATGTTCAGCAATGTTACAGCCTTTTTCAGGCTAATGAAGATACAAAAAACAGGGTGCAGGGGCAGTGCCCTTGCGTGGGGGCGAAGCCCCTACACCCCCCATACCTCACATGAGTGAAAAACGCTGTATACGAACAGATAGGATTAATTGGGGAAAATGGCATCAAAAACAACAAGGGCAAAACCACCAATCTGAACCGCAATTGATTCACGAATTGGCTAGTCCTGCCCTAATGAGAGTTATACAGATCAGCTTAACGATTCCGATTCCGGTTTTGATCTCTATTTTGATCTCTATTACGATCTACGGCTGAGCGGCCTTCTGTGTTCAAATCGAGTTCCTCTCGGCGTACTGTTTCATCGGCTTCAACCGTATCCTGCTCCACCACTTTCTTGACTCGAACTTCCTCACGCACAAATGCCTCTTTCCGCACCTCAGGAGTTTCCTCGTAGACTTCCATCCGAGCAACTTCCCCCTCCTGGAAGGCATCAGCTGCATTAGACACCGCGCCAGATGTCGGAGTAGTCCGCTCAATCACAACGCGCTCTTTTTCGATTGGAACCGCAACACGAGCCGTTTCGGTTTCGACATGTTTGCCGACAGAGACCTCCCCAGTCTTCTGGCGCTGCTTGTTGGCAACCAGGCGTTCCTCATAGAGTTTGAGCGACTGGTGATTCTGCTCATTCAAATGATAGAGACCTGGATCGCGGTCATAGCTGTAGGTATTGCGGTCGTAGGCTGTCGTGCTTGGCGCAGTCGCCGTGTTCATCACGTTCGGGCGATAGGTGCCCCTGACCTGTTCTTCATAGTCGTAATCAACCTTATCCAGTTCATCAAAATTCGGCAGATCTTGGACTTGCTGCTTCGTCAAACCCTTGACATTAATGCGGCGATCGCTGTAGCTAATGTTTGCTAAACCGATGGGTAGCAGCACCTTCTTGCCAAAGATCCAAAAGCCTGTATCCACTACCAGATAACGAATTCGCCCGGTCTGATCATCAACCAGAATATCGTCAATTGAACCGACCTTTTCGTCAGCTTGTGTGTAAACATCAAAACCTTTTATGTCCGACCGACCATCCGTGTCAGCGTCGCGGTGCTCAGGATAAAAATCTGCTAGCTTTACTAGAGGCATATTTCATTATTCCTTGCAATTCATCATTGTTTTCCATAGTAAGGAGCGGCTAAGCTAGAACATCTTGCTATCGGATGAAATGTCAGAAACGGAGCAAATCCAATCAAACATGCAGCTATGGCAATCATCCGTAGAAAATTAAACGTGAGGATGTATCTGGGTAAATCAGATTAGCTCAGGCTATTGAACAAATCAGCAATTAAATCTTTGTCAAGAGAACTTTGAAAATCAAACTTTGACAATCAAACCTTGACAATCAAACCTTCACTATGTGATACAAGTTTATTCATAGAACTCATCGTATAGAACAATACATTTTAATGCATTAAATTAATTGCTCAATACACTGAATGGTTATACTTCTCCTCCATTAGATAGAGAAAGCAAAAGCATGTAGTCATTAAACTGAGGTGGAAGCCAATATATAGGCATGGCGTAAAGAATTGGAGAAGTACAGTGTTTAGGCTTTTTGATCGTGCATTGACCAGTAAAGCTCTATTAATTCCAGGTTTAATCGCTGGAACAGTAGCTGGAGCCGCTACAATTCTACCTCTCTGCGACCGCGTTCTTGCTGCTCCGGATCAAGCTGCCCCTAATCAAAATCAGACAGCTCCCTTTCCAGATATTCAAAACCATTGGGCGCAGCCCTTTATTGAAACTTTGGCAGCACAGGATATTATTGCCGGTTATCTAGATGGCACCTTCCGACCAGAAAATCCGGTAGCGCGAGATGAGTTTGCAGCAATGGTTCGACAGTCCTTTAATCAAGAGCCAGAACGACAACTGGAAAGCGGTAGTGTATACGAGGATGTACCAACCGATTACTGGGCAGCCCCAGCCATTGAAGAAGCTGCCGAAATGGGGTTTATGCAAGGTTATCCGGACGGTACGTTTCGGCCTAATGATTCTATTTCCAGAGTCGAAGCTATTTCCACTTTAGCGAGCAATTTGAATTTAGCAGCTTCAGCTCCCAGTAGCGCCGAGGCCACTCAGGCCCCAGCCGACACGCCCCAAGCCACTACACCAACCCGCTCTGCTCGGCGGCGAGCGGCAAGAAACCCCTTTCCTTTTCCCCTGGCGTTGACCTACTTTATGGCCCCTGTCGTCGCGAGTCCGGCAAGAGTGCAGTCGCAGTCGCCCACGCCCGCAGCCCCGGCACCTAGCCCTGAAGCGCAAGCAGCAGATCCCCAGACTGAGCCAGCCCAATCCCCAACTTCGCTGACTATCAACGACTACTATGTTGATGCTGACCAGATTCCTCAACCCGCCACTGAGAATGTACTCGCAGCAACCAAAGCAGGAGTGGTTGTGAACCACCCCGACCCTCAGGTACTCAACCCCAATCGGCCTGCAACACGCGGAGAAGTAGCAGCCTTGATCCACCAAGCTTTAGTCACCCAAGGCAGGCTAGAGCCATTGCCTGACGATACTGCGGCTACAAACTATATTGTTGGAGGCCGTTAGCTTGAAATAAGCAGGTCATCTCAGGTCATCTCAGGTCATCTCAGGTCATCTCACGGCCAGCAAGCTTTGCTGGCTATGAAGTTCAGGCTGGGGCACAAACATCTTGCCAATCCCGATACTGCGATGCTGCAACCCCAAAAAGTTTGTTGTGTAGAGACTGAAGAAAACAAAGTTCTGCTGCTGGCTGTAGCTAGCGATTAGCTTAGCGGCCTGATCGGTTGGCAAAAGGCTAATGGTTGAACAGGCGATATGCATCGCCGGAGGCTGCTGCACCTGTTGACAAGTTGTGGTTTGAAACGTCCAGACTAGATGTTCTGCATACTCCTGCTTGTCTGGGTTCGTAGCTGCCAGTAGCGAAAATAGGGCAGTAAGAAACAAGGCTGGAACGGGAATAAGTCGTGGCATTTTGATACTCCTAAAGTAGCTAAATTGAAGTAGCTAAATTGATCAGAACATCATTTCCTAAAAATTCTCGTAGCGTTGGATCTGTTGTACATCCGACTCGTTGAGGAAGAGGCCAAAATCATCAGTTAGGTATTGTTCCCAAAGAATGCAATGCATTGGAATCACAATCATCGTGATGTTCTCTCGCCCAATAATTAGCACTGGCTGACCCATCTGCAACGTGGCATGACAGATCAGTTCATGGAGCCGGGCTGGATAGTCTCTTCCTTGCCATCTAATCCGTCCTGGTGCAAAAACAGCAATTTGCTTGATCACAGTGGCTGGAGTTCCCTGGGGAAACATTTCGCGTGTGGGAGGTTTCATAGGTCATTTCAAGTAAGAATGTGATTGGCAATGGACAAAACGGTAATAAAATAGCCGGAAGAAATGGTATTTACCACCTCCACCGGCTTGTGCAACTCACATGCATCAAACGGTCTAGTCGATTGATCTATAGGTATATTCGCGTTGTACCAACCTCTCGCAATCTGGATTGCAGTTTCAATTTCAGCAGAATTTGCTCTTGAATTTGCTCTTGATGTACTAGAGGTATTTTTGAACCTGCTGAAGCCAACGAACAATAGGTGCGAGATCTTGATCAGGAATATAAACGTTGTAGCTTCTGCCAGCTTTCATTAGCAGCCGTACCTTATGTTTCTGAGATCGATCCGTCACAATCTGGAACTCACCAAACCCTGAGGTCAAGCAAATATCGAGTTGCATGCCCAGTACAAGCGAAAGATCGGCAGGGATTTTCACACTCAGTTCCATCGGGCTTGATGACGCTTCTGCTCCAGACAACGTTGCTGGATGCTGATACGTCAGTTCCAATCGAAATCGTTCCGGATGAGTTTGAATCAAATGCGACAAATCTACGAAATGCTCCATCGAAGATGTCCTTAATTGCTAAAGCGAACCAGTTGCTGAACTAAATTAGCTAGACCATCTCAGGACAGCGCTCATACCATGTACAGCCATTCAACGCATGTTCAACGCATGGGTGGTTATTAGTGGATTACCAGTGAGCGAAATGGTGAGCCTGTCCTGCTCCTCAAACCATAGAGTATGCTTGGTATCTATCCGTCGTGCGATTGTGGCTGAGCTGCCGGAAACAGTTGGTGAATACATTGGCCAAACTGGTGATGCATCACGCCTTCGACATTTCAGTTGGCCGATGGAGGATTGAAATCAACAATTGAAACAAAGAAAATCGAAGCAAGGATATAGATAGAGCTTGAAGACTATCCTCAAAGTTTGAATTCAGCTTGATCATCAGAATACTACAAGAATTCATAACTGTCTATTTATTTGTGTGTTTATGATCAAGCCATATGTCCAAGTTGGTCAAGCATAGCGTACATCTCTAGTAATACATCAAAAATTGCGTCAAACTGTTATCTAAGGCACATATTTAAACCAGTCAAGGTTCACCTTCAAAGTAAAACTCGTCCAGATTACGAATTAATTCCGTTGAAATCGCTCATTCCTAGCTTAAGCTGTTAAAATGATGCACCTAAAGGAAAACTTCAACTAAAGGGTGGCTTTATTCTGTACATTTTGTACATATTAATCGGATTAATATCGCTGCTTGCTGTTCATTACAAATCGCGAGGCCTGTATGCAGGATCAGGACAAATCAGCGTTTTCGTCTCAAGAAATAACTAGCAGCCAAGCCAACCTAGAGCTAGAGGCTGACCGCAGCCGTCGTGATCAAGACGATCAAAATCGGGACAAGGCTGTGTATGAGTATCTGCTTAGCCTCAGCGATCTAGAGCTATCAGTCAGCAGGCGCGGCAAAGGGAAAAAAGATCATGACAGCAAAGACAGGGAGAAGGTCGAAGTTCCTACACCGAATGAGAGCAGTCTAGCCAAACAATGGGGCGTTGAACGGATTTTCATTCGCCGGGTGCTTCGTTCTGTACTTTATGAAACCTACTATGCTCATGAGAATAGAGAAAAAGAGCCTGTACCAGGATTGACCCTGGGCAAACTGATCAAAATTTTGGCTTCTTTACAGACTTACCGCGAGCAGCTTTCAATAACCGATCGGAAAGTACCGCGCATTCTCACCCGGGCTGAAAAATTACGAGCCTTGCAGAAGTTCTTTCAGCTCTCAACTACCGAACGAGAAACCCTAAATCTTCCGGTTCACCCAGCTGAAGTTTTGCTGCAGCGCCTATTTGAGGATGCGACTGATCCAAACAAAGGTATGCGATTTGAAGATGCAGTACAGCTCTACACGAGCTTTTTACAGCAATCATCACTGCTGTCTGCCAACGAACCTGAGAGTTTGCTTCCCGCCAATAGTGACCGAAAAAGCATGGCTAGGGAGCTGATCCGAGAGACCATCATTCGCCTGATCGATCCGTACTTTAACGAGCCAGGAGATAAACGTAAACTGGAAAAAACCGATGAGTTGGTGGAGAAAGTTGAACGAGAAATTAGTCGAATTGAATTTCAAGCGGGCGTCAAACAAGCAGAGTTTTTCCTAGGAGACCGGCTGAAGCAGGAAATTCAACAAAAACATGCCGAATATCTGAAGCCCCAATTTGTCCAGCGCTTAACCCGTTCGGTTGTGGAAAACGAAATCTTGACCGATGAATTTCCAATTCACCTGAAATACTTTGAAGTTGAAAAAGTCAGACCATTGCCGCTCTACGTCAAAAAAGCAGATCGAGATGTTGGATTGCTAAACCCGGCACTGCTAAAAGACAAAAAAGATGAAGACCGGATCAATGGTCTAGAGCGGCAGTTTGCTTACAAAGTTAAGGTGCATTTTTACATTAAGCTACCCGATGACTATGAAGTTGCTTTTCCCGCAATTACAATAACCAAGCAGGAAGCTGGTTACCGACGACTCGATTTTTCTGAAGAAATTACTGGAATTGGTAGTCCGCTTTCCCACATCATTGCGGTAATCAATCGGATTTTATTTTGGGATATTCCAGCTCTAAAAAGTTATCTACCCATTCCCGATGAGGTGCTGAATCATGACGAATCAGTGGGCGGCAGTAACCATAGCCCGGTTTGGTCCTATAGCCTGGTAAGACTATACAAATTTGATGACATTGAGCGTGCCATTCTGCAAAATATGACCTGTGAGCAAGTTGCAGAATCGCCCGCAGTTGCCTATGGGGAATTTTGTGGATTTGATCTGGTAGAGGTTGCCGCCAAAGCAGCACTTCACGCTCGCCTGAGGTTGATCCAACAGATTGGGGTTGATCCAAAGCAGTACCTCAAAGAGTTGTGCTATCGAGTTGAAGAAGGCGGAGCATTAATGCGGGCTAAATCCCGTCTGTCCTTCTACCCCTTCTCACTGCGAGCTATGGAGGGAGAGCTAGAGCAAACGATTTTCAACAACCGCTATCGCAGAAAGGACAAAGATTTTGAGTTTATTGAGCAGAAGGAAGGTGCAACTTGGAGTTTTACTGCCTATGAAGCCCATCTTGAAATTGCCGAAGCCAACCTGAAAGAAGGACTTTACCGGGTTGCCAAAAAGTATTTAGATGCAATTCAGGGCTACTTCAACCAGAATTCAATTGCGTTTCTAGGAAATTCCATCTACGCCAGATATCATTTTTGTCTGTTTCGCTATGCTTACCTCAGCGATCTAGATGATCCAGAATGTTCTTATCCAGATCGCTATCAGGCGGTGCGGGCAGCCGAAAGACAGCTAGAAGAGGCCGAGAAATGCCTCAATCGCCGCCTAGAAAAATACTGCAAACTGAATGAATTACCCCAAAGTAATTTTCATCCCCAATTTCATCTACTGTCGAGGCTCTATGCCCATCAAGCCAAACTTTATATTTTCTTTCCAGCTTATACCAGACAGGTGAGCGATGAGGATTCACTGCTAGAATCATTGCGACTGTTAGAAAAAGCCAGAATTTGTGCTGCTCGTGATGGCGACCCAACCCTTTATGCGCAATGGTCAGCCTATCAGAGCTGGTGCTACCTAATGTTGGCGTATGTGAATGAGCAAAGCCAGTTTCCAGCCCAAGAATTTAGCCAAGACAAATGCATCGATTGGGCCAAACGATTAATTTCCCATGCGCTGCTCTGCTATTCTTCTACAGGCAAAACCTGCTATCAGCAAATTAAGGATAATGGCGGCAAAGTCACCAAGGATGAATATGAATATGATCCGCCCTACTCACAATCCCAACATGCTGAAATACCAGCTGAAATACCGGCAGCAGGAGAACCTATAGCTCGACTCATTGTCGGGAAGAAATACTACGAAACCTATGGTAAAACCAAGGTGCAAGTCGTACCACTAATTCAAGAACTGAGTGGTGAAAGTGGTAAGGATGGTCAAATATATGATGCTCATAACAATATGCTGAGTTTGGATATGTCACTACTTAGGGAGATTCGTCCCAACGACTGGGATTCAGTTTACTTGTTCGGCAGCATCTCTAGCATTATTTTGTTTGCAATGGGAATGCTAGAACTGTGCGAAGAGCTGCAAAATCAGCAGCAGTTACTGCAATCGATTGAACAAAAAGCACTGCGGATGTTTACTTACTGCTGGGCAATTGCCTCAGACGGCACCGAGCGCAACCCAGACAGTTCTTTCCCGGAAGACACGATTGTTTTGGACCGAGCCTTTGAGGATGCCAATCTGGTCAATCAATCGGGAGATTTGCTCTTGCGGGGGCTATATCCCCATCGGTTAACTCAGTTTGCTGATTTGGGTCGGATTTTTGTAGCGGTATGCAAACTGCTCTTGGTGATCTCTCACCCATCAGTAGAACACTTGTATGCAGGTGAAATTCAGCATTGGGATGAGGTAGACCAAACGGTGAAGGCTCATTTAGCAAAGATCACCCAACTAATGGCAGAATTGCGCTCAAACGATAAATTCCCGACGCCAGAAACCTTGGACCAGCAACGCTACAATGGGCATTTGGCAGAGCACTTTAAAAACATTGAGCAATATTTTTCTCAACTGATTATGCAGCTCAAAACTAAACAGCTCAAGTCACTTGATATTATTGATAATCGCAACAAAATCGTAGCAGATATTTTTGCAATGATTCGTGGATATAGTAATATTACGCCTTAGAAAAATAATTTTTTAAACCTACCATATGGGGCTATATGGGGCTATTAACGGTCAAATAGGACAATTTCTTCGATTATTTTGCTAATTCCTCTTCGATACTCCACCAGGATTTTACCGTTGTCCTTGATGCTTTTCTCACTCAAAAACTTATAGGTTCCTAAAGCATCTATAATCACAGCTTCTCTTTCTTCAGTTGTAATATCTTGCTGCAAATCGAGCTGTTTTTTTTGTCGCTTTATCTTCACAATCGAATCAACAATGCGGTTGATTTGCTCCAGTTTGGGCTTTGAGGAATTTGACATAGATTCGAATAGGGATTAAGTAGTGACTTTTATAGATTTGCGCTATAGACTTGCGCTTAGTTGGTTTCCGTTTGGGCCATACGATAGCTTAGCCAAAAAGCAGATTTTTTGAAAGTAGATAGGATACCTTTCATAAACATTTCATTTTCGCGGTTATTCAGACGCCGAGGGTTTAGCACAGGTTGGCTGCAGTACATGCATCAACGCCACAGCATGAGCCGCCCATAGCGGAGTATCGGCACCAGCCACTTGTAATCCTCTTGCTGTCCAATGGTTGCTGTTATTAAACAGCGAATAGGTACCCTTAGCCTCGTAGAAGGTAGCATTCAATTCTTTATCGGTCGTAACAAGGATAGGCTGATTTTTAGCGTCGGTTAGGAATGTCTGCTGAATGAACGCAATCAGTTGAAGGTAATGGTTGGGAGTAACGCCAATGCACTCAGTTTGATAATGCTCTGGAAAATCAGAATAGCGCTGAATTTTGATGATCGACGCATTCGGCAACAGCAGTGCTCTAGTACCCTGAATCAATTGAGCAACCGACGAGCTGGGCGGATCTACGTACCAAGTTCTCTCGCCCCAGCCAACGCCCACATACTGAATAGTCTGATCCACACCACTGAAGCGACCTCGCCAGCTATACAGTCGGTTTTCAGCTGGGATAATCAACATCGAATGGTAGCCAAAGCGCGCCATACAGACTTGATAGGCACAGGTTGCAGTAGCGTTGCCTTCACCTTTCCTAGGAGTAAATAGGCCGACTAAGGCCACTAGCCCAATCGTCAACCCCGCCATTAAACAATAAGCAACCAATTGTTTTGATTTCATTGTGCTGAATTTGAGAGGGGCAGTAAAGTATGACACCACCAGTACAATTTTACCAAGATACTTTCTAAAGAATTTTATTTCAAGCGCAGAAAATCTCTGAAGTCCGCAATGCAAGAGGTAGCCTTCTGGTCATTTTCTGGTCATTTTCTGGTCATCATTCACTGTTAAACACTGTTCTGTAACCAGAAAAAATCAGTTCTGTTTGGCTTCAATACTCTATTGCTTTGCTGGAGGTCTTCGAGATGGTTACGAATATCAGGGATCTACAAGTTCGTGATGACTTTATTGTTACCATTGCTGGAACAGTCATCAATGTCCGTGAAGACGAGTTTCTGCTCCAGGACAGCACAGGGCAGATTTGGGTTGATCCCATCCGGCGAGGTTCGGGCACCATCGACCTAGCAATAGGTGAACAGGTGACCGTGACGGGGGATTTGGATGATCTGGAAGACTTCGATGCAATTCGGATTACTCGCGCAGATGGATCAGAGGTGATTGGGCAACCCCGCCCAGAGAACGGCAGACCAGGAAACGGTAGACCAGGAAACGGTAGACCAGGCCGCAGACCAGGCAATGGTAGACCGGAGAACGATCGCCCGATTGACCTCGATGCTGCCCCGCGAGTGAATATCGGCAACTTGCAAGTGCGTGATGATTTCCTCGTGACCATTACTGGCACTGTGACTCAGATTCAGGACGATGAGTTTATTCTGCGTGATCGAACTGGTCAGGTGCTTGTAGATGGAATCCGTAGAGGCGGTGGCAGCCTTGATATTGCCATTGGCGATCGGCTGACGGTAGTTGGAGATTTAGATGATCAGGACTTTGATGCGTTGAGAATTACTAGACCAGATGGTTCCATCGTGGCATCCCAGCCAGCCCAACCCCGAAATCGACGGAGAGATGGAGACTTCAGAGACGGCAGAGAGAACGGTGATTTCAGCGGCCCGCCGCCTTGGGCTGGAAGACCGGGCGGTCCAAGAGGCTGGCAAGGGGATGAATTTGCTGGTCCGCCGCCTTGGGCTGGGCAACCGGGTGGTCCTCGCAGTTTTCTCCAATCCACCGACCAGTCCTGGGCACAGCCCCTTGATGTCGATTCATCCATCTTCTAACGTTTCGTTCTTGTGTTCCCTTAAGATGAATTTATTTCTATTCTATTTAGCGGTTAACGCTATACCAGATCTTGAGAGGGTAGAGTGTTTCTCTGTCTTCCTTTAGTACGTTTTATTGCCATAGCTTTAAGACATACAGCGTTTTTCACTCATGTGAGGTATGGGGAGGGTGTGGGCTTCGCCCCTGCACCCCGTTTTTCGTACTTCACTAGCCTGAAAAAGGCTGTAGATTCGTTCAAAATAAAAATGACAGACTAGCAAGCGATACAGGTTTTGTATGCGGATTCTACTGGTGGAAGATGATCCTGAGCAATCAGAACCCCTTTATGCAGCCCTCACCCGCTCTGGTCATATTGTGGATGCCGTTGAAGATGGGACAACCGCTCAGTGGTTGATTGGCGAAAAGGGCTATGACCTGCTGATTCTAGATTGGATGTTGCCAGGTGAAGATGGCATTGTCCTTTGTCAACACTATCGCCAGGCTGGTAAAACAGCACCGGTTCTCATGCTGACTGCAAAAGATACAACTGCCGACAAAGTAATGGGATTAGATGCCGGAGCCGATGATTACTTGGTCAAACCCGTAGACATTGTGGAATTACTGGCGCGGGTTCGGGCTTTGCGGCGGCGTTCGCCCCATTGGTGTGGTGATACCCTGCAAGTTGCAGATCTATCGCTGCACCTCGATACGATGCGTCTGACCCGAGGCAACGACAGTCTAAAGCTAGCGAGCCGCGATTTCCAGCTCCTAGAATATATGATGCGGCATCCGTGCCAAATCTTGACTCATGACCAGATCGAGCAGTCCCTGTGGGAATGGGAAGCAGAACCGGAAAGTAACGCCGTCGCCAGTCGCATCAAGCGATTGCGGCAACGCCTGCGTGAAATCGGAATTGATACTTGGATTGAGACCGTTTATGGCATAGGCTATCGCTTAGAACCTCCTGCTCCCTAACCCTGCTTGATTGATCACCATGCCTGACCTACGGCAGCTGCACAAATACTGGCAAACTCTTCCCATCCGCGTCCGGGGAACCGTCATTATTGCCATCCCTGTAACCTGTCTATTTACGGCTCTGTCTGCCTTCGCCTGGTTAAAAGCTAGCTTAGTAGAAGATGAAACCTGGGTTCAGCACACGCAAACTGTGCGTCTGGAAACCAAAAATCTGCTGAATGCTTTAATTGATGCAGAAACAGGAGTGAGGGGCTATGGTTTGACGCAGCGCGATCAGTTCCTGACTCCCTATAATCGCGCTCAAACCGTGATTCCCCGCTCGTTGGATCAACTAGAACGGCTAGTACAAGACAACCCGGAGCAGACCCGTCGTATTCGAGATATCCGTGTCGTGGTTGCTGAAAATTTAGCGATTTTGCAGCAGAAGTTGACCTTGCAGCGAGAACTAAGACGCATTCATACTGGCATCGATACTCTGGTTCCAGCCGCCTCCCTATACGAATGGTTGGAGGAAGGAAGAACGACTATGGATGAAGCACGTCTTGCAATTGATCGGTTTATTCAGACGGAGGAGGATCTGTTAACACAACGAAAACAACATCAAGATTTCTATCGCCAAATTACCTGGATGGCGCTGTGTATCTCAGGAATAATCGGTACAGTAGGGGCCTGGTTTGCAATTCACCTGTTTTACCAATTGGAGCGGGAATTAGCCAACCGAGAAGTTGCTTTACGGCAGACGAATGAGCGGCTAGAAAATGCCTGTGTCCAGCTTCAGCGATTTACTGCCAATGCCTCCCATGAACTGAGAGCACCGTTAGCTGCCATGCTGAGCAATGCCCAAATTGGGTTGATGGATCTGGAAGACTTAGAGGAGCCTGCGCCACCACTCCACAAGCGACTGAATAAAATTGTCAGCCTGACCAAGCAGATGAGTGGGTTAGTCGATGAGCTGTTGTTTCTAGCCCGTCATGAAGGGTTATTGGCGGCTGAAGCGCTGCAACCTGTTGATCTGACGAACTTATTGCATCAGCTCACGGCGGACTGGTTGCCCCAGGCTCAAGCCCATCAGCTACAGTTGATCGAGCAATTGCCCAGTCATCCTGTAATCGTGAAGGCCGACGCTTGTTTGCTTCGTCAGGCAGTTGCCAATCTGCTCAGTAACGCCTGCCGCTATACGGCTGCTGGGGGGACGGTGAAACTACGCCTACTTGTGCAAGGCAATCAGAGTCTGATTCAGGTAGAGGACAGCGGCATTGGCATTCCTCCAGACGCACTACCCCACGTGTTTGAGCGCTTCTATCGCGTGGATTCAAAACGGTCTAAAGCGTCTGGAGGAATGGGGTTAGGACTAGCAATCGCCCAACAAATTACTCAGGCCCATCGAGGCCAAATTAGCGTCACTAGTACTGTGGGCAAGGGATCAGTATTCCAGATTGTGTTACCCACTAGTGCAGCTTTGATAGAGTAAACAAATCTCTCTAGCAGTAATGCTGGTCATAATCTGGTCATAATCTCTCGTTAGTCTATTGTCATAGTCGATAGTGTAGTTGATTTAAGTCTATGAAACCAATCCTAACTACAGTCTTAACCTCTACTCTAGTTGCAATGACGCTTCCTGTTGCAGAAGCACAGATTCCAATTCGTGATTTGCAGCGCAATCCGGGAACCAGCATTTCTGGCGAGATTCGCAGTGTTGTCGGCAATGAATTCATTTTGGATGACGGCACCGGCCAAATCATTGTAGATGCAGGACCCCGCTGGTATCACCAATTGAGCCTGGAACCAGGAGAACAAGTCACGGTTGTAGGTGAATATGATGACTACGATTTTGACGCCTTTCGCATCACCCGCAGTAATGGAGAAGTAATTCAAATTCGCGAGGAGGGTGGTCCTCCTCCCTGGGCAGGTGGGCGGAGACGGCTGGCTCGGTAAGCAACTCAACGACCTTTAGCAAACTAGAATCAGTCGATCGAAGATGAATTCGTTTTGATGACTAGTCTTAGGTTCGTTCGCGCAGCGTGTGCATCGCACAATCCCCCTAAACCGCTACGGGGATGCGCCTTCGGCGTAGATCAAGGGGGACTTCAAACCACAGTTGGCTTGATTCCCCCCTTTTTCAAGGGGGGCTGATCTCACAAGATTTGCGCTCTACTGAGAACGATTGAAGAGATTGGAGGAGATGGGAGATAGCAACCTGCCGTAAACAAACCGCTAACTCCTCTCCCCCCACCAGCCATACAATCTAGCGCATGGCTAACGGCGCACTTAGAGTCAGGTTCAAGTCGGTGTTGGGATTGATCGAAATCAGCGTCACCGAATCACGGCCCAAGAAGTAACCGGCTAGGGCACCAGCGGCACCTCCGCCCAATACGGTGATGAGTTCGACTTCCCGGTCACCCGTCAGGCCCGTAATGGCAGCAGCGGCTCCAGCACCCAAGGCAGCCCCTCCGATAATTTCGAGGGCATTGGCTCCTCGTGTCACCCGTTGCGTTTTGGTGACAACCGCTGAGGTGGCGCTCAAAGGCAGGCGAGAACCATTCACCAACAGTTCATTGGCATAGAATCGTGCCCCTTCTCCCTCCAGGCGAATCTCACCAACCACCTGGCTATTGGCTGGAATCAGCACTTTCCCATCCATCATCACGTCGCGGTTCAGCGTCAGCGTCAGCGGTACCGGTTTGGGTTCCTCAAGCGAAACCAAAATTTTCTCAGCTTGGTGGCCGACTGTTAGCGTAGTCCCAGCAGGCAATTGGGAAACCGCTGGGCTACTTGCTTGACCAACGATATAGGGAGACGAGATAGCAGCAGTTTGTCCCATACTCACCATCGCCTGATAAATAAAGGCGGCTACTTCTGCTCGCGTTGCAGCCCGATTCGGGTTGAGGGTTTGCACGTTCGGGTAGTTAACCACTATTTTCTTTTCGGTCGCGGCAGCAATGCTGTTCGTTGCCCAGTTTGGTATAGCGCTAGCGTCGTTATAAATTTGCAGTACATTACCTGCCGAATTACTAGCAGTGTATCCTAATCCATTAGCCAAAGATACCAGAACCTGAGCACGAGGAATATTTTCTTCAGGGCGGAATACATTGCCGGGATAACCACTTAAAAACCCAGTTTTATAGGCATCCTGGATAGCCGCCGCCCCCCAGTAGTTGTTCGGCACATCCACAAAGCGAGCTTCTTGCCGCATTGGCGCACGGGAAAACGCCTGACGTACCATGGCGGCAAACTGCGCCCGTGTCACCGGATCGTTGGGGCGGAATGTACCGTCTGGAAATCCTCGAATAATATTGCGCTGGTTCAGTTCTTGAATAAATCCTGCCGCCCAGTAGCTGGCTGAGACATCGGAAAATTGGGTTTGCGCTTGAACCGGAGCATAGGCCACTAGAGGTGCAGCAGCTCCAGCCGTTAGAGCGAGCATGGAAAATAGCGCAGTACCAGACTGCCAGGTGTTGAAACGAGACATCGGCAAAGATCCTTTTGCAAAAATAGAATAACGATTGGGTGAAGTCCCCTCAATAAAGTTCCCTAAACTTAGTTCCCTTAACCGTTCCCTAAAATGCAACCCAGATTCATCGTTTGAGCGTTCAGCACAAGGGATGAGGCCGATTCCTTGTCCATTCGTTGTCCATTCGTTTGGGATAGTTGTTCCGTTTAGGGCTAGATGAATTGACCTGTGCCAGACGACGAAAGTTCCCGCTTGTCGTTGGCTATGGTTTTGCATCGTTTTGCATCGTTAGCGCATCGTTAGCGATTCATTGCCATTCCCTCCGGTCAAGGTCGCCGACTTTTGAGTGCAAAAACCTGATTAGCTGATAAATCTTGCATTACTTTGACAACATGGCTATTGCTAAAGTAGGGTATAGTTAGTTTAAACAATATATTTGTTGTTTAAGTGGTGTTTAAGTCTTGTGCAGGGGCATCTGTTCTCTGTCATAGGTTGGCATGGCTCAAAGCCAATAAACAGGAGATCTCTGGTGATTTTTAGATGCTATGGCACAGATCAAAGACAAGCTGAAAAGACCGTTCATTTGGCAAGCAATGACGCTACACCAGTTGCAGGTATTTGAGGCAACTGCACGACTTGGGAGTTTTACGCGCGCGGCTGAAGAACTGCATTTAACGCAACCCACCGTGTCTATGCAGGTGAAACATCTTGCTAAAACGATTGGCGTCCCTTTGTTCGAACAAATTGGCAAACGGCTTTATTTGACCGAATCAGGTCAGGTATTGTTCAAAACCTGCCAGGAGGTGTTTGAGCGTCTAGACCGATTGGAAATTAACCTATTTGAGCTGAAAGGAGTGGCGCAGGGCCGGTTACGCTTCTCTGCCACAACGACGGCAAAATACTTCCTGCCTAAACTGCTGACGCCATTTTGTCAGCAATTCTCTGGCATTAATGTCTCTCTGGAAGTGGGCAGCCATGATACCGTACTCGACCGATTGAATGACAACTTAGACGATATTTATATCTTCAGCCGTTTGCCGAAACGAGACGATATTGAGATCAGACCCTTTCTCTGTAATCCGCTCGTCGTGGTTGCACCGGCTGAGCATCCGCTGATGCACAAGCCCCAGGTTGCACTCACTGATTTAGCTGAGTACCCGTTTGTGATGAGGGAGCGAGGTTCTGCGACCCGTGAAGCAGCCGATCACCTGTTGCGGCAGCAGGGCATCTCTGTGCGAGTCAAGCTAGAGCTAGGCAGTAATGAAGCCATTAAGCAAGCCGTCAGCCAAGGGCTAGGGCTGTCTATTTTATCGCTGCATAGCCTGACGGATCGGGATGCAGAGCTGCAGTTATCTGTCCTGAACGTAGACCATTTCCCAATTCATCAACAGTGGTATGCTGTTTTCGCTAAAGAAAAAATCCTCTCGACGGTTGCAAGAACATTCATTGATTACCTGCTAGCAGAAAGTTCGCAGTATTGTCAGGTTTATCCATTTTCGATTACTCAAACCATACCCATAGCAAACCTAGAGAGTGATCAGCAGAGGATGGAAGCGTTGCTGAATTAGGGTGAATGATAGCCCTGCGAGCATCCCAGAAAAGGGGCTGAGAGGACTTGTGTGTACACTATAGCCAATTCTGGGGGGAACCGAATCTTTCAAAGTCCCCCAAAATTGGGGGATTTAGGGGGCGACCATTGACTGGGGCAGTCTTTGAATAGAAATTAGGGTACAGTTTGCGGGTTTTGTGTACCCTAATAAAAGCAGGGGATGATCAGGTTTGACGGCGTAACTCTCGGACAATTTCTTGCGCCAGGTTTTGGCTCCACACTTGTTCAAACGGACAGGAAACCCAATCTGCTTCTCGCTGAAACCAACCAATCGCCTCTTCGAGCTGGGCTACTGAGTAAGTGTCGTTGAGCAGCATTTTGGTCAGCAGGCTTTCGACCACGATGGCTTGAGCATCATTCAAAACGAGCATTGGCGTTTCCTCCTATCGGCTCTGATGTGGGTTGGCAGCGTCGCTACTGCTTTTGTTGAGGATAACGAGGGCTTTGTCGATCTCACGCACTTTGATGGCGCGAAGGGCAGTCAGAATTGAGCGGATAAGCGCGACCTCGTCAGTGGAAAGGGTAATCATAGGTAAACAACCTCACGAGAATGTAACCCAGATCCCACAAGGATTCCGGGCATTTTTGTTTAATTGAATCAAGTCTATGACAAGTTAGGCAATTAGGCAAGTTAGACAATGCCTAACTATCGACTTCGCCCATGAGAAAATAGCTTGTCCCTCAAGACAAGTGAGTGATGGCAGCGAAAAGACCGGATCAAAAGGAAGTCAGAGTGATATTGCCCCAGGAGGTTTACAGCCTTTTGAGGCGGATTGCAGGTGTTAGAGAGACAAGTTTAAATAAGCTGATGAATGAAGCGGTTGAAGATTGGTTAGCGGCTGAGAACCAACAGGAAACGATCGAACGCCATCGGTTAGATGAAATCGATGAAGATTAGGAATGGGAATTAAGGTTTGAGAGATTGAACTGGCAATCGTGCCTAAAACCGTGAGAAAATTCCGAGGCGCTCCGCGCCAAAGGGAAAAGAAGAGAAGGCAGCACAAAAGTACTATTCAAATGATTTCCCCAGCGAGTGGGGCGTAGATATCCTTGTGGCGTATTAGGCTTAGTAGATTTACCGTTTCCATTCAAATGATTTCCCCAGCGAGTGGGGCGCGGCCCCGGTGGTGTCAGAACCAATCCCACAAGAGCAGCCGTTACAAAGTTTCCATTCAAATGATTTCCCCAGCGAGTGGGGCGCGTTGAATTGATTCGCCAGAAGTACGTTGCGTTTCTATCGTTTCCATTCAAATGATTTCCCCAGCGAGTGGGGCGGCCAGAATTCGTTGTATGCCTTACTGGACACAGCACTGTTTCCATTCAAATGATTTCCCCAGCGAGTGGGGCGCACTTGACCGGGCAGCAGTCTATTGAAGCGTTCAAAGATAAGGTTTCCATTCAAATGATTTCCCCAGCGAGTGGGGCGGTTCATAGTAACCTTTGTTTGACTGGCGACACTCTGGTGTTTCCATTCAAATGATTTCCCCAGCGAGTGGGGCGTCTAATCTGAGTACTTGAGTTTGAGCTTCACGTTGTTGTTTCCATTCAAATGATTTCCCCAGCGAGTGGGGCGAATTGATGAGTATTGTCAAGAAAATGGACTACCAGTTCTGTTTCCATTCAAATGATTTCCCCAGCGAGTGGGGCGACAAATCGCTTACTGCCAAAGTTTTAACTGTTACGGCGTTTCCATTCAAATGATTTCCCCAGCGAGTGGGGCGTAGAAAACAAGAAAGCATTAATAATTTCAGCATGGTCGTTTCCATTCAAATGATTTCCCCAGCGAGTGGGGCGAGCTTAGAAAAGCAACAAACTGCTACTAATTTATTAAGTTTCCATTCAAATGATTTCCCCAGCGAGTGGGGCGTTCTAGTCAAGAATGGTATACTCCTGAACCTGTTATTAAGTTTCCATTCAAATGATTTCCCCAGCGAGTGGGGCGTTCATCGAGGAAACTGAAGTCGCTATAGTCCTCCAAGTTTCCATTCAAATGATTTCCCCAGCGAGTGGGGCGAAGAAACGTTTACGATGACTGTAACTACTGAGTTTACAGTTTCCATTCAAATGATTTCCCCAGCGAGTGGGGCGCTAAAAATCCCCTACAACCCTAGTCTAATAGCTTTAAGTTTCCATTCAAATGATTTCCCCAGCGAGTGGGGCGTCTGCCTAAGTTTTATAGAGCTGACAATCCGTTACTAGTGTTTCCATTCAAATGATTTCCCCAGCGAGTGGGGCGTTCTAGACACCAGACAACCTAATGTTTTAAGTTTTGTAGTTTCCATTCAAATGATTTCCCCAGCGAGTGGGGCGTTCTTAGTATCTTTCATAACTGTTTAGTTATATAGTCATGTTTCCATTCAAATGATTTCCCCAGCGAGTGGGGCGTCTGGAGTCTAAGAATCCTAAGGCTGCGTTTATTGAAGAGTTTCCATTCAAATGATTTCCCCAGCGAGTGGGGCGACTAAACAGGACAAAGTATATCAGTACCGACTGTTGTTGTTTCCATTCAAATGATTTCCCCAGCGAGTGGGGCGTTCGATGAGGAAGCCCAAGAATCCGAGCACCTATATGTTTCCATTCAAATGATTTCCCCAGCGAGTGGGGCGTCAAAGGTACGGAAGGCTAACCGTCATCGCGCCTATAGTTTCCATTCAAATGATTTCCCCAGCGAGTGGGGCGAAAACTATGGCTTTGGAGCAGGATACTGCTTCGACACGTTTCCATTCAAATGATTTCCCCAGCGAGTGGGGCGTGGGGAATCTGGCACTTATGATGAAAACCACGTAG
>KL662192.1:1035113-1173234 GCA_000733415.1 [Leptolyngbya] sp. JSC-1 | reverse complement strand
GCGAGTGGGGCGTTGGTACCTAGCACGGGATTCATTCTCTGCAACCTGGTTTCCATTCAAATGATTTCCCCAGCGAGTGGGGCGTCAACTATGTCTTACGACACGCTTCTTTCAGTATGTGATGGTTTCCATTCAAATGATTTCCCCAGCGAGTGGGGCGTGTACTGTTTTGAGGGTTTGTCAAATAGTTGTCAAATAGTTTCCATTCAAATGATTTCCCCAGCGAGTGGGGCGACAAGCTTATGGGACTCTGGGTGACGGAGTTTCAAGTTTCCATTCAAATGATTTCCCCAGCGAGTGGGGCGCCTCTCTGCAAAGGTACGCTTAGGGATTTCTGTTACTTGTTTCCATTCAAATGATTTCCCCAGCGAGTGGGGCGACTTGGGTAGAAACCTCAAAAGGTCCCATTCAAGCAGTTTCCATTCAAATGATTTCCCCAGCGAGTGGGGCGCTACGAGGGGTCAAGCTGGGAGAGGGTTACGAGATCAGGTTTCCATTCAAATGATTTCCCCAGCGAGTGGGGCGTCCCTTCATTGAAACCCAGATTTGCCGTACTGTCTAGAGGCAATTTGCGAGGGATCATTCAAACAGACGAAAATCAACACCTCAGCAGCTCCAGCAAAACGCTGTACCTCATAACCGACAAGCCATCGAGCCATCCAACGTCAAACCTCACCTTCCGCCCTTTCCGCGATCCCTCGACCGCCTAAACAATCGTCGAACCCAGCATTGGCGTCACCGGCGGTTCCCCCCACACCACCACCTGCCCCAGCGTATGCCCCGACAGTGGATAAAACCGGACGCTATCTTCCTCAATTTTAATTCGGGAACGCAACCGCATACACAACTCCTGATACTGTTTCGGCATCAGCACACATTCAAACACACTATACTGCACCCGTCGTCCATAACCCTCCAGCAAATTAGACACCCGCTTGCGTCGCTTATTGCAGGGAATATCATAGGTGATGACATAGAGTAACATAATATTACCGAATCAAATACGGCTGATACCCCTGAGCCGGACTATAAACAAACCGCTTAAACGCCTTCACCTGCTGCATCAGCAAATCCCATCGCGGCTGCATGCCCTCCTCAGTTTGCAGCAGCTCCTCCATCCGGCCCACAAACGCCCGCAGATACTTCTTTCGCCCCAACTCGTTCAAAAAACAGCCTTCATTACGGTACTCAAAATCCTCCGGCTTCACCACACTGCGATTCACCAAATACAGCACCAGCGAATCCACAATTGGCGCTCGAAACTCCTCCAGCAAATCCGACGCCAGTGCCGCATGCCGCTCACTACCCTGATGTAGACAAGCTTCGTGGGGGTCCAATCCCTGAAGCTCAATCAAACTCAGCAAATGATTCCACAGCATCTGATAGCCAAAACTCAGCAGCGCATTCACCGGATCAGCCGGTGGACGCCGCGACCGCATCACAAACCCAAACTCTGGATTCACCAGGCAATCGCCAAACGCACCAAAATAGCTAGAGGCCCCGGCCCCCTCCAGCCCCATCAGCACCTCCAGCGTCACGGCCCGATTCACCTGCGTGCTCAGATGCTCCAACTGTTCAATCGCGGCCTCTATCCGTGCAGTTCCCCGCCGCCGTTGCTGACGCTGCAACATCACCCGACTATTCTTCAGCTTTGCTAGCACAATCGCCCGCGCTGCCACAATCCGCTCTCCAAACGCCAGTTCCTGCTGATAGCGCCCTAACTGCCGGTAACCCCGCGAGATCGGCAGCACCCGACCATAGCACCAGCCCAACCGCGACAGATACACAACCGGAATCTCACGCCACAAACAGGCTCGAATCGCCTGCGTCGTCATCTGCGACCGACCAAAGATCAACACCTGCTCCAACAGCGGCAGTTGTACTTCCTCCAAAACAGCCTGCCCCTGCTTGATCACCAGAGACTCCTGCCTCAGCGACACATAGCAGCCCTGCTGCGATACATACAGCGTTTGCATATGATTCACCTCAGAGAATCAACAGGTATACATTGCTAAGCTTCTCTAAGATGCACCCTATGCCATGAGCATTCCCCTTCTAGGCCATCCGCTAACTCAGCACCAAGCAAATCATTGAAGCAATTATCAAACAGACTGGGTCAATTCTCTGCGGCTCTGATATACCATTTTCCTCTAATTGGGCTATAGATTACATCGTTCAACGGGTTGAGGTATGCAGCTTTCATAATTCAAAATTTAAAACTTAAAACTGAGAACTCATATTATCATTCACCAACCCTACTGAAACTTTCATCAAAATATCCAACTGAGTTGGTACAGTATATAGCGCAATGTCCTGAACTACAGTCCGAGTCACCTGATCCAAGCGTCCAAACCGCCAAGCCTCACCAATCGTCACCGCACTATACACCACCGGTTAGTCTTCCGCCAGCGCCAGCGCAATTATCTCCACCGCAAGCTGCGTAAATCCCCGTGATAGGTCATCATTCTTAGCCTCAACCACCAGAAAACTCGGATGGGAGCGCAACAGATAGCCAAGATTGCCCTTCAGCCAATTGTTCACATGAAGCAGATATTCTAGCCGAATCGGACACTGGCAAAGCCGCGCCACCGCAGCAAAATTGGGGCAATGATCACCTCGCGCCGGGCCGTTTCACTCGACAGCAACGTCAACCGCAACGAGGTTTCAATCTCCTGCCGCAGCTTGACAATCTCACTGATCTCGCGGTCGGTTCTGGGCAGCTCTAGTGCATCGCTCACAAACCCATAGCCCAATTCTGCCAACACTTGATCCACCTCATAGGGCATCTCGAAGTAGGAGCGAAAGGTATAGGACTGGTCTTCCTGGAGGATTTTGGGTTTGGGCATAGCAACACCTCGGTGCATCCATCTTTCATGGCAATAGAAAGCATCAGCCATACTCACAGATGAGGAGTTGCTAAGCAACCTCTGCCAAAGTACCCAATTGCCACATTAAATTTCTACGTTGAATTTCTACGTTGGATCCCCCAGCAGACTCTAATCCAAACAGGCTCAATTTTTAGCAGCAGAAGGCAAACCCTGATTAAGTAGTTCACAAAGCTGCTGATTCAATTGATCAAATGGATTATGGTTAGATATCTGCACTGCTCTCTTCATCAAACTATTCAGCGTAGACAGGAGCTTAGCCTGATCCTGAATTTCGGAGACACCGATAAATTCATGAACACTTCTATTCCGTAAATCGCAATAGTCATTTAGATACTTAATTGCAGGCAAAATGTCAGCAAGCGTTGGAAAATAGGTCAAAATCGCAATCATCACATAGCGACTGATCGATTCTTCTACCCGCAGCCTGCCGCCTTTGGGCAGCGTATAGTTCTGCAAATGCCGAAATAGCTTGCCCTGATCAAATTGTTTGATTTGCGCCCACATCTGCGCCGCCTGAGCGCGATCGCCTGTTAACTCCAACCCGGTCTGTTTTTGGACGAGCCATCGCAGCAAATTCTCTTGCAAACCAAACAGCTCAATCAGAAAATCAGCATATTTACGATTCTTCAGCCGCGTCAAAGCATTGAAATAAGCTTCTTGCAGTTGCGCCCTTGGCTGCTTTTGGCGAAGCTGGGCAATCTCCTGCATCCATCGCTGATGGTGCTCCGCACCGCCCGGAGGGCGATCGATCGGGTTCTTCACAATACTGAGGCTGGAAAATGCCCGATCAAAATCCCGTGCCATGCGGTAGTAGCCATACTGCAACAGCGCTTTCACTTCATCAGTCAACAACTGGTTTGCCTCCAACGTAATCAGCGCACCGCTATAGTTGTAATCCTGAATCTGCTGTATCGCCACCTTGAGGTCAAACTCGCGCTTCAGAAAATCCACATTCGCCTGAAATACTTTGGGCATTGAATCAAATCAAAGGCGAATGAATTCACGCCTACACAATCAATGTCCGCCGACGCGGACTATGATACTCAAATTTACGGAAGAGGCAACTCCCAAACTGCCATTAGTGATTGCTCCCGATGATGAGCAGCTTGATTCCTGACATAATCCGCTACACAATCCAACCGATCACGACTGACACTAAATGCACCATAACTGCCTTGCCATTTAAAGAAATTTCCTGGTTGGATGTGATGCGTCACAAAATGCGAAGAACTACCTTTGACCGCCTTAACCAAATTTGCAACGCACAGTGTAGCGGGCATTCCAGCCAGCAGATGAACATGATCTGCAACCCCACCGACGGCAATCGGAGTACACTTAAGCTCATAGCACTGGCGAACAATCTCCGCATAAACGGCAGACTGAATCTCAGGAACAATCAACGGCAACCGATCCCAAGTCGCCCAAACACAATGCACATAAAGCTGTGTGTAATTTGCCCTCATTTGCTCCTCGCTCCAAACGCCCCCTATCAGCCTCTGATTAGATCTGCCCAATCCGCGCAGGCGGATTTTGTCTGTATAGCCGCGATTTCAATCGCCATCTTCTCTTTCAATAGATTATTTCAATAGATTATTTCCCCATTCATGGAGTGACTGAAGAAGCAAAGATTCAGGCATACGCCATTTTTTATCAACGACCTGATTCAAAGTCTGCTGCATTAAATCTAAAACCTCTGCATCATTTTGGCACTGAACCGAGAACAATCCTTCTTTGGTCCAGAGCATACAAATCTCTGATAAGGTTATGGGTACCATTAAATGAGTAATTTCATTCCGTTTCTCCCGAATTCGCTCAAGTAGCTGATACCATTTATCCTGCTCTGTACGCTGATAGCGTAGCTGCCATCCTCGTATGAGTCCTCCCAAGGCAGGGTTCCACTGCTCTCTAAGGTGCTGCAATTTTTCAGGCGGTGTTAAATATCCTTTAGAAACCCACTGCTCTGCCTGATACTGTACGAATAACAACCGTTCTAACGTTTGAGCAAACTGCAAGAACGCACCAGTATAATTTTGTCGCTTAAACAATAACTTAACCAACCACCAAAATTCCCAAGCCTGTAGACAGCGTTGCTCAAGTGTATAAAGCTGCTTAGAAACAGGAATTAATTGCGTCAGTTGCTGTTGCCAAATTTGAATTTGCTCCGGATCGGCAACCTGCCGCAGCGCTTTTGAATTAACCCAGCCTGCCCGTAATCGTTGGAGTGCTTCTGCAACTTGCCAATTTGTGCTCAACGCCAAACAATCTGCTAATCGGTAAAGGGCTGGATAACGGGTTTGATGAGCTGCCAGCAAGGTGTGTGCCTCTTGAAAATCACCCCGTTCCCAGGCTGATAAAATTCGCCGCCGCTCTAATGACCAAAAATATTCGCCAATCGCCACCGACTCCACAATCTCCGCCAACTGCGCTGACCGTGCCCCACCAATTGTTAAATACAATGGATCTGGCTCAACGGGCGTGGTAATCTTGACCTCACATTCTCGCACTAATCCTGCCGCACAAATTTCTAGCGTATTAGCAATGGCAGGAGCCGATCCCTTATTCTCGATGACTAGCACAAACGGCTGATCCAGATTCGGGTCAAGGCGATCTAATGCATATTTCAGAATAAACCCTTCGACTTCTTGGCGAATCAAAACAGGCTGATTGGCAGGCACTACGGGGTTCCAAACATCAACGTCTAGATGAGGATAAACCTGACGAATTTTCCCTGCCATCAACTCAGCCAACCATAGAGTATCTGCCCGTCGAAACGACCATGATACTGTTTCAGGCTGGTTCGTTCCCCACAAAATAATGTGATCCAATCCTTGCTGAACTTCATCGGCAATAATTTTATGGTCCAATAACAGTTCTACTCGGCTATAGTCTTCCTCAACTTCACACCATTCATAGTACTGTTCACCCAGGTGACACACTCCCCAACGTGATTCTGCGTTTTCAGGATCATGGAAACTGCGTTCTTGCCCCAACTCGCGATAAAGTTCATTGATATGCGGCGGATGACCGCGATCGCCATCTGCCCCGAAGCAGCGCACAATTCCATCTTGACAACGCCAGCCTACCTGACGTGTTCCAACTGTGATAATAAGAGTTTTCATAGCATGTTTACAGGTCTGTCTTTAGATAAAGCTGGGTTGCTCCTGCTGCAAAGTCAGGATAGAGCGCATGTTTTGCCAGAATCTAGTGACTTCCTCTAGCTAGAGGGGAGGCAATCAAACTGCGGCTTCACAGATATCTTCTACCTTCGATTTGGGCGATTTGGAGTACTTCAAGTTGGCATTGTCCCAAACACCAGCATTGCTTCTGATGGCTTTTTCTTGGCTAACATATCGAGTTCCTGCGCAAAGGTGAATCGATCAGCTTGATCAACTCCGAAAATCGTCACAACCTGATAGGGATCTCCGATCCTAGGGAAAATGGATTTGATCCAGACAAAGGATGGAGTTTCTAGAGCGCCTCCTACTCTGGGATTGCCAACTAGACATCCTACATCCTTGAGTCTTCTCTCACCCTTGAAGCGCTGATCAGCATAAAAAAGTTTCAGAGCTTTTCCTCTAACGCTCTCCTTCAGCCCTTCCTCTTTCCAGTTAGCAACCTTATCAGGTGCAATCTGGTTCGGTGACTTGACTAACCAAACCTGAGCGTTGGCATCTAAAACATCCTGTTGTCTTTTACCAGGACTGCCAGGACTAACGTTTCGAGCGGTGACAGGAGATTGTACTGCCATAAAGGCAGCTTTGATTTCCAAAAATAATTGCTTCCATGATTTAGAATCGTATTCCAATGAACTTTCTTCAGTGTCTATCGTCCAATGACATCCCCGTATATACTTTCGTCCGTCAACATCTAGAAAATGCAATGGACGACGGGAACCCCGCCCAACACCTCCTACATGAGATGCAAGCGCTAGAAGCTGACACAGCAAATCTAGATACTTTTGCTCTGCTGTTTCCAAATAGATCTTGCCATCGTATCGATAGGGATTGGATTGAGAAGATGAATTACAGGAAGATGAATTACAGGCTGCACTAATCACAACCTTACCTTGCTGGCTCAGTTTCCCAAAGATAGTATCTTCCAAGGTTTGGCACACTGCTGGCTCATAAAAGCTCAAGGCAACTGCTCGAAACCAGTATCGCAAAATGCCTCGAATTGCCGTAGGCCGGAACTCAGCCTCACCTCGCCAACCATTCTGTTTCGATGGAGGTTCACTGCCATACATTCCCTGCGTCCATAGCTCAAAGCCATAGCTTTTGCTGTAGGCAAATGTAGAAGCTCGCCCCAAGGCTCGACCATAACCACTGCTGACACGAGAACCAATACCCGATTGCAGAGCATTTTCCAGCCATTCCTTAACGATAGGAATATACCTTGCATTCTCTAGCTTTGTAGGACGCAGTCCAATTAAAAATTGAGGTTGTTCCATGCTCAAGAGGAGATGTGGCTCTGGTTTATATTTAACGTTGCCATTCTGCCAATGCCACTGAGGCGTAGCAACATCCACACTCAGACATTCCTTCATCGGGAAGGCATCTAGGAACTCGACTTTGGCAGCTTGGGCAACTTTCCCGTCTAGAACCCCAAGGATCTGACTAATCTCATTGGTTGATTCCCCATGCTGTCTCGCCCAAGCTCTTGCTGCTCCTTTCAAAGAAGAGGATGGAATGTAAGGAACTCCGAAAACAGGATGAAAAACAGGAAGCAGCAGTTCACGAAACCCACGAGTTCCACCAACTCGTAACCTCCAATTGAAAGAGACACGAATGGTATGATCGGTTCCCCCTGCTAGTAGTTCTGTCCTCTGACAAAGCTTCGTATAGATCGTGCCGCAGCTTTTTTCCGCTTGAACCGCAGCCGCTAAAACGGGCTGGGATAACTCATTACCTTTACCGTCATCGCCAAATTCAGCGAAGTTGAGTGCTTGTAAGGGATTGCCAATCTTTGTGACTCGTTGCTTCTGATGACCGTTAGGGCGCGAGATATTTGCTGAGGCAACGGTGGGAACTTTACCAACCTTACAGTCCACGCGCTCACAGGATCGAAATTCTGAAGGCAATTTTTTCTTCAAAGGTTCGATCTGCCCCTTGGCAGTTTTGGCAACCGCTTCATCCTCAAAATAAAGGGTGAGAGTTTTATGCTCAAATCCAGCAAAACCAGCTTTTTCAAAAGCTTTTCCCAGCTTAGAGTTTTGCTTGAGTTCTGCCTGAAGAAATTCATGCCAAATATCTGCGGGCGTTTTGGATGAACCGCGATCGTTTCTACGCTGAGGGGTCATACGTCCTCTGCCTCTCCTAAAATTGTGGGTGCCCAGAAAGACCATTCCCGTGCTAGCTCGATCGCCAACCGATTCAATCCGGTATAAGTCGTGAGATCCATGCCAATCAGAGTTTGCGGAGTTTGGTAATCAAAAGCAACTTGACTCAAACTTCGCAGGGTTTTGAGAAATTCTTGGTAAACTTGACCTTTGTATTTTGTGTCTTCTGACTTTGCCTGAGTGTATTTGATGCCATCTCCTGATAAACGATGCAATCCCCAAGTAGAAATGTAGGAGGGCAATCCTTGCACGATAGCAGTCGCTTTTTTGTGATTTCTCTGCTCAACCGTTGCTTTCACCTGTTCTAAGCCAAAATAGGCAGATTCGCTAAAGTTCCTTGTATCTAGCTTAAGCATCGTTATTCTCCTTCTTAGTCGTCAACTCAACGGTTGTATTTGCTGTCCAGCCCCGTCCTAGTCCCTCTAATCCGCCAAATTGCAAGCGATCGTTGAGGATGCTAGAAAGCGATTCACGCACCTTATTTGTTTTAGCCTCCTCTTTAGCTGGCTTCATGCCCCACGGAAAAAAGAGAACTGTCTCTGATGGGATTGCTTCCTCGGACCGGAAGGAACCACCAGCAACCGTCTTTTCCTCTTCCTTGAGGGCAACACGAACTTCGCGCTGTAGTCCAATTTCGACTAGCCCAGCACAATCAGCATCTGAGAGAACAACCAGTTTATTTTTCAAATCAAGAATGCCATTGCCATCGGGTAGTTTGTCTAAACACTGCCAGCGGACAGAATCGTTGGGGATTGCTTGAATATCGGTTTGATTGAGCAATGCTCCTTGCAAATAGATTGAGGTGCCAGAAACAGAAGCAATTGCCTTTTTGCCCTCCTTGCTGTTGAGGAGCGATCGCCATCCAACAATTAACTCCTGCAAGTTTTGATTGCATAACCATCGGTTCCAACGACTCAGCCACAGTGGACAAGTAATCCAGACAAACTGATGGCTGTAGGAGGCAATTGGAAATAATAACAAAGTTGCATCTGCAAACCAGACTTCACCTTCTGTGGGTTGCTGTCCGTCCTTAATTCGCTCTCCAAAGAAAGTACCAGCTTCATCAGGGTGCATGGTTTCTAAGGTTGAACGAATTTTGCCACGTAGCGATGAAGAAGGCAGATAAGGCAATTCAGTATGAGCCTCACGAGCAATCCCCATCAAGTTACCTGCCTGGGAACTTGCACCCGTATGCAGTGGAGTTAATAGATAGCTATAGGTTAAGTAGTTCATGGTGTTTTCTGTGAATGAAGTCTCACGAAATTTTGATTCATCACTGCATCCGTTGACGAACCGAACTGCGAAACTGCCGAATCACAGCGGTATCATTCGTAGTTTCTGCCAAGGTGATGAACTGGGTTAAGTCAGAAGGCTGAACTATGGGGAACGTGGCGCTGTGGGTCAGCCGTTCGTAATGATCGCCTTGCCGTTCGAAAAATTCCAGCGTCGTACCATCAAATCGCCAAACTTCGCGAATGCCTAGGGCAGCATAAATCGCCATTCGGTTCAGCGAACTACTGGTCATATCAATTTCGATGGCCAAATCGGGAGGAGGATCCTGCGCCAGATCAATCGCTTGTTTCCCGCGGACATCAGGTTCATGCTCAATGTAAAAACATTCATCTGGTTCTAATCCCCGTTCTAGATCTTGACGCTTGAACGGGGTCGAACCACCTGCCGCGATGGGAATATCTAACTCTTCAGTCAGGGTTTCGACAAACCGAGCCAGCAGTTTCTTGTAGCGTTCATGTTGATAAGACAGAATCATCAGTTCCACTACCCCGTGGCTATAGGTCGTGCGAACGGGGCGATCGCCCAGTACATTCAGCAGGGTTTCATACCCCTCCCAACTGATGTCGTAAAGTGTCAATCGTTCGGTGATTGCGGTTGGGGTTGAAATCATAAAGCACCCTCCCCATAAGGCATCCATAATAATTCAGAGTAACCTAGTTGCCTGATCCGCTTGGCTCTGGCAAGGGCTTTACCTGGAGAGCCTGGGCTGGCTTCAGGATTGTCTGCATACAGAGGTTGAGGTTGCTCTAGGTAATACACGCTACCCGGAGGAGCCGCAAACACCTGGGGAGCAGGAATACTTTTTGTTTTATCTTTCTCATCCCGAATGCGGCAGCTTATTGGTACAGCTTTAGCCGTTGCAACACTGACTAATGATCCTTGTATTGAAGTTGAGTTGCTTGTATCAGCTAATCTCCATTCCCATGGCCATGCCTGACAAATTGCTCTGCCTTGAGTCTGGCGCTCAAAAACACCAGGCGTAACAAGATAGGCGAGGACTCGACCTTCCTGATTAAAATTCGCTCCTGATAACCTTTGAAGTTCTTGCCATTGCTCATCTAAGGTTTCGCATCGTTCCAACACTGTTCGATGCCCTTCACCACCTAAACGCATCACCAAAGCACGCCCCGCACCTTGTTGTTGAATCGTTTGATGAGTTTGATTATCTAACCCAATCGCCAAGCTCCAGTGTTTATGCATGCGAATGGCATTCTCCACAAAATAGCCATCGGCATCCTTTACTTGCCGACTTCCTGGCTCAATGCTATTGTGAGGGCGAGATTCAACTGTCCAGGGTTGGTCTTCTCCCTGATACTGCAATTGCCAAGCCTCTTCAGCGATTGTACCTTTGTTCAAATAATCCTTTACAATTCCCCAAGGCAGATATTGACGATACTTGACTTCAGAACTACCGCGGTAGAGGGTATTTAAGTCGTCATCGTGTTCGGATTGAGGATCAAATGGCTTAACTAATGGACAGGGTTTGGTTCTGTCCCACTTCAGTTGACCATTTAAAGGATGATTGTTTGCCCAATTGAGAGGGATAAGAGGTATCTTGTTTACAAAACCAAGGGGACGAGGAAAGTAGAGCGTTTGATAATCGTGACAGAAAAAAGGACCTCGGATTTGAAGTTTTTCTCCAGTGCCTAGTAACCCGCGGATGGCTCCAGCAATTGCATGCCCATTAGGAGGAAACGTACTGCCTGCCCAAGCTCGTTCCCCTGGTGTAAAGGGTTTGGCATCCCGGAATAGCAATGCGTCCAACGGTGTGATGGTGTACCAGAAGAATTGAGGTGATAAAGTCATGATTGAACACCTCCAGTTATGATGTCTCGCTTACGCAATACAAAAGCAGTGAGTTTGAACCAAGATTGGATCTGGCGATCGCGATCGTGATCTGGAGTGGTCAAACACAGTGCTTTGAGATAATCAGCTAACGCTTGCTGAAACTCCTGTTTAGAGGTATCACCATTTTCACCCTTAAATATATCTCGACGTTCACAGAATGCTTTTGTCCAGGGAATAATCGCGGCAAATGGGTCAGGCGAATTTTCTAGAAATGGAACGGGATGCTGACTCCAAAGCTCAGATGCTTGCTCAAATAAGGCAGGGTCAAAATCAAGCTGCGAATGGTTTTGCTTAAAATTCAGCAATGCTTTCCACTGATGAAATACATCGAACTTACTGGCTGCCTTCAGAATATTGCCATTGCTATATAACACCCGAACTTGCACCGCATCCTTCGAGTACTTTTTACCGTTTTGCCAGAGCACATGTCCTTTTGCTTCTTCTTCGGCTGCCCAAAGGTTTTCCAGGGCTATTGCCAGTGGCACTGAATGATGAGCAATCACAATGCCAAAGCTAATGGAGGCTTTCCCTCCCATGGTGAAGAGCGGGCGAGGTGAGACATTCTCAGGTGGCTCTCCACTGTTCCACTGCCAGTAATCCCCTGTATTATCAAACTCATTGTGGGGATCTTGATCTCCCTTGAAACACTGACGAATATCCCAAAGCCAGCTATCCCACTCCCATAGGTTAGTGTAAGCCAGCACATCATCTCCACCACTATAGATAAGCCGTCCCGCATAACGTTGCTCAGTCAGGTAGGGCACGAGTTGGTTGGAGAAGTCAAGTAGAGCACGAGAGAGGGCTGCGTGGGTTGCAGGTCCCATGCGCTTACGCTGTTTTAAGAAGTTGTCGAAGGCTTGTCTTTCTTCCTCTGGCGGTTGTTGCTTTGGGAAACTGGAAGGAACATACCTTTGATAAGGTTCCATTTTTGTGCCCTGTAGCCACTTCCCCATATCATCACCGTCACCACATGCCAGCACATACCAATCGGTAGGATTCCCATTGGGAAAATACTTATCAAGAAAAGAACGCAGTTTGGAAGTCTCTTCTTGGGTTTGTTTTTGTTTCTCTTTTTGAGTCAGAGGGCGTGTAGTGTCAGACGGAATTGGCATATAGTCGTCAATCAACCAGCCAGCATTTAAAAGTCTTGGATGTTGCCAGGTATCACGTCGTTCCTCCTCTTCATCAACCCAAGGTATTCCCCAAGGTTCTACTGCCACTTCAGAGGTCCAACGAAATTCAGCTAAAACAGCTTCACATATTTTCTGATAGTTTGGTATTTTATCTGGGTTCTGCCTCAACCAACCGGCTACTCCACTTGTCAGATCTGGATATGTTGGAATTGAGCTAGATGGTAACGATAGAAATTTGTGCAGATTTTTTTTAAGACCACGCTTGACAACTTCTGTTGCATTTAGTTGCTCTTTACCATCGAATAACCCCCTTTGTTTCTCCCAAAAACGATTGGTAGGACTCGAATCATCAGCCTCATCAGAATACACCCAGTCATTCCTTGCTTCTCGGCGCACAACTGCTCCAATTCCTGAAATCGTTGATCGAGAGCCAAATGCTGTTGGCAAAGACCAGACACGAGCATTCTTGACAGCACTGAGGGTATTGCGTGTTTGGTCAAAGATGGGTGCCCACCAGGAACCAATGTTGATAAAGTGGAGTTCACCTGTCTTAGTTTTTGCTCGTGGTGATTCCTGGAAGAAAAAAGCTTCAGCTCCTTCTCTAAATAAAGAATTTTTATTCGATAGACCTGCTAGACTGTTTTGCTTTCTGCGCCAAGTCTCAAAACTTGTCGTGGCTGGCTTGGCTAGGGGTTCACTTAGATCTCCTAGAGGTAAAGCCGTCCAGTAAATTTGCCACTGAGCCTTGAGCCACTCTTCCCAAACGGACGATGCAATCGGCTCATTCCTAAACACATCAAGCTTGACCTGATCGGCTAGCTTCATCCAAGGGCTTTCAATCTCTTGAGACTCTCCGGTTAATAGCCGTCTTGCCAAGTCCATTGCAGCCTGAACTTTACTCTCAGGTAAGACAATAACCAAAACATTTGGAAAGCCTGCTGTTAGTAATCTGCGAGTTTTTGGCTTTCTAATCAGATCTTTGTGCCAGTGAGGATGAGTCGATATTGGAAAGTTTTGATTTAACAGCCAATGATCAATTAAAGGTTGATCGTAGAGACTAGGATACACAATAGCATCGGGTCCATACTGATTTGCCCATTTCCAACAGATACAGGCAGAAAGATAGTGCAAGATCCAGGAGCCTGCCCAAAAATCTTGCATCTTACGACTAGCTTTGACGACTTCTTGGACGGGCGTGAATGTAAATGTTGCAATGTAAGGACGTGAGTTACCAGATCCGTCGTACCCCATTAAACTTCCAGCCAAAGCAGCCGCCATACTGCTATGGCTCCAAATTGAACAATCGGGAATTCGAGTCTCTGCAGGAATCAGAAGTAGGCGCGGATCGTTGATCGCAGGATGACGGCTCAGCGCTTCTGGTAAACAACGCCACATCCACCAGAATACTTCTTTAGGATCGTCGGACTGTTTGATTTCTTGAGGAATTGTGTTGCGAATAAGCTCTTCAGCAGCTTCTCTTTCTTCTTTGACTAACTGTTTAATCAAATTTTTCTCATCATCTGGGTAAGGTTTCGAGTCGAATTTTCCAATTCTTCGATGTTCTGCCTCAATTCTGTCACGGCCCTGTCTCAGAGGGCTATCTTCAGACAAGTGAAAGGGTAAGTTTTCGCCTGATAACAAATGACGCAATTCATCGCTGTAATCTACCTCTGCCCACTTTGGGAGTGCCCCAAAGGCAGCACGATCGCTTGCAGCAGCAATATAGTCTGCTTGTACAAGGCGATCATTTTTATTAGGAGTTTGCCAATCTGCCATGACATGTAAGTCTGCCCATGGTCCTGTTCCACGCTTGTCTGCAATCAATGGCTTGAGCGGTGAATCATGTAACAATCCCCAAATCTTTGCCTGCCAGAATTTCGTTGTCACTAGCCGTCCTCATCAACTGTTTATGCAACTATAGCCAGAGTTCCCGGTTAAATGCTCGAACATTACAGTATTTATAAAAAAGCTGGATTATTTGTGAACTGTTTATGATTCTTGGCTTTAGGGCAACACTAGAGGCTAATAATCAATATCATGATTTTGAAAACTTTTGCAAATGGCAAAACAGCCTGTTACTCATCCCTACTCCGACCGCGCCAGTTTTGAGCGCCTGCTGCTGTTGCTGGCAACCCTGGTCAAGTATCCCGGCATTGGTGCGGGTGACAAAGCCGAACGTCTCGCTATTGTGCAGCAGAAAATGCAGATTGTTGCAGAAGGATTGCAGATCCCGCTGCCCTGGTATGCAGAGCCAACCCTCCAGAAGGATCTGGGCGTGCTGCGGCGCTATGGGCTGCTAGAGCGTCAGGTTTATCGGCATGGCTACTATGTCGGCACTGGTGTGATGACTCAGCCTGAACTGCGGCTGGCCCTCAATGCCCTTGCTTCACAAGCGAAGTATCAGGGAGATGCCCAAGCGAGGCAAGCCTATCAAACCATCGGACAACGCCTACAGGGGCAGAAGTTTGAGTCGGAAGCCGTGTTCTATCCAGTCCGTCTTCAGTTCAACCGCGCCATAACCTACACCGACCCCGATGAGATGAGACGGAAACAGGCATTCCGCAATACGTTATTTCATCAGCTAGAGCAGCTAGAGGTGGCGATTCTCCAAGGCTTGCCACTAGAAATTTATGCACAGCAGCGCCAGATGTATGAATCGGTTTATCCGCTACAGCTCTTGTATCACGATGTTGCCTGGTATTTGCTCTGTGAAGAAACCACAACAGGGCACTTCAAGACCTACCGAATGGATCGCCTCAGCAGTCATGCAAAACCCCTTACTGAAACCGGACGAGGCATCGAAGCGCAACAGCAGAGTCTACAGGCCGTGCATCAACTACTGAATACAGGTTGGGGATTATTCCTAGGAGAATTGGAAGAACAGCAGCAAGAACGAGCTGGAAAACTGACTTTTGAGCAGGTCAGCGTTCGCTTTTATGGCGAGGCAGTGCCGCTAATTCTCGAAGGTGAGCGGCGGCATCCCAAACAGAAGCTCAAAAAGGGGAAACTGGATGCTGAGACAGGACTCCCTACCTACGTCGAATATAAAGTAGCGTTGCCGCCTCGTTCGCTGCGTGAATTTAGGCTTTGGTTAAATCGCTACATGGATAATGTCAAGGTGTTGGCTCCAACTTCGCTGTTGCACCAACATCAGCAAGCAGCCCAACGACTGTTAGATCATTACCGAGGTGGCTAGCCGTGATGCCGAAATCATCGGGATTTGGTAATAGCTGCGGTACCAGTCTACAAAGCGGGGAATGCCCACTTCGATCGGGGTGGTTGGTTCAAAGCCAACGTCGCGGGTTAGATCGTCAATGTTGGCATAGGTTTCGAGCACATCGCCGGGTTGCAGCGGCAGTAGGTTTTTCTGAGCCTTGAGTCCCAAACTGGCTTCCAAAACTTCGATAAAGCGCAACAGCTCAACCGGCTGATTATTGCCAATGTTGTAGATGCGGTAGGGGGCGTGACTTGTGGCTGGATCAGGATTGGTGGCGCACCAGTCAGGATTCGGGCAGGGTGGACGTTCGAGAACCCGCAGGATGCCGTCTACGATATCATCAATGTAAGTGAAATCGCGTCGCATTCTGCCGTAGTTGTAGACCGGAATCGGCTTGCCTTGCAGAATCGCTTCCGTAAACGAGAACAGCGCCATGTCGGGCCGCCCCCAAGGGCCATAGACCGTGAAAAATCGCAGTCCGGTGGTGGGAATGCCGTAGAGGTGGCTGTAGGTGTGAGCCATCAGCTCGTTAGATTTTTTGCTGGCCGCATAGAGACTGACAGGATGATCCGTGGGATGGTGTTCCGAGAAGGGAGTGGTGCGGTTGGCTCCATACACTGAACTCGAAGAAGCAAACACCAAATGGCGAATATTAGCGTGATGACACCCTTCTAGAATATTGGTGAAGCCAACCAGATTACTTTGAACATAGGCATGGGGATTTTGCAGTGAATAGCGCACGCCCGCCTGGGCTGCCAGATGAATCACTCGTTCTGGCTGGTGCTGGGCAAACAGAGCCATCACCGCTTCGGTATCGGCCACATCTAGCTGATGGAACTGAAAATTGGGCTGGTTCAGCAAAAACAGACGGCTTTGCTTCAGGGCTACATCATAGTAGTCATTCAGGTTATCGAGGCCAATAACCGTTTCACCCTGCTGCAACAGCACTTGGCAGACATGAAACCCAATAAAGCCCGCAGCACCCGTGACAAGAATTTTAGCCATTGACCCTACCTCCTAAAGTGACACTAGTTTGAGTTGCGGCAGCTAATCCGGCAGCTCCTGCAGTAGACAAGTTAATAGCCTGCACAACTGGGCGCTGGTTAGCACTGGGGTAGTGCAATACAGACAGGCAACCGGGCTGGAGTTGGAACCGTCGGTGTTGGTTCAGGGGGAGTCCAGTCGCCTCAGCTAAGAGCAACTGCAGGCTAGATGGGGGCGCAACCACTAGTCCAGTGGTCAGATCGGAAATGGTAATCGGTTTCCAGCGTAAGGTTCCCAGCCAATCCTGCAAAAACTGTTCGCGGCAAACCTGCAGGTTCACAGCTCTAGGATGGTGGACTAAGAGGCGATCTACAGTAGGATGATCGAGGTCGCTGGCGAGGCTGAACTCGATTGGAACAGCTTTGAGGAATTCAGCTAGTTTAGCAGCATCCGTGGCATTGGTATCAGACGGCACCAGCAACAACCGCAGACCCTGTTTGCATTCCTTGAGTTTAGGCAAGGTTTCTCCCAGAGGGGTTGTCAAATTCAGGACTTCCAGTTGGGCAGTTTGCAAATCAGCCGCAACATTAAGGATACTGATACCGCAGTTGGATTGCTGCAAGCTGTGGTGGTGGGCCGGTGATAATCCCAACGCTGTGCTAATCAGGGCATGATTTGTCCCACCGTGGCTGATTACCAAAATGGTCTGACCGGGGCGATGGGGCAGAACGTCTTGCCAAAACTGCTCGGCGCGTAGATAGAGATCGAGGACAGGGAAACATTCGGTTTGAGTAGCTGTTGGGACAGGAGCAGTCAGGACAGCAGTATTCCCGTAATGCTTCTCTAATTCATACTCTGAAGCGTGTCGATGGCCCATCTTGAACTTGTGGGGCTGCTGCTTCCAGATTTGATACAGCTCTGCAAATTCGGTTTTTACTTGCTCATAGGGCAGTCCTTCCCAGTCTGGAAGGTCAATTTCTCGGAGCTGAGGGCGAACATAAACGGGAATGCGGTGATCCAGATAGGGCTGAATCTGCGCTAGGGTTTGCTTGGCGCGTCGCAACGGGCTGACGTAGATCGCATCAATCTCCAGATCTTGCAGCCATTGGCCGACCTGACATGCTGTTTCGCATCCCCGTTCGGTTAATTCTGATGCATCCGAACTCCCTTGATAGCGTTGCTGTTGGTTAAAGGTACTGCGTCCATGTCGCATTAAAATGACGCGAGTTGCCCGGTTGGTTGGATTCATAGGTCTGAGGGGTGGGGGGTGAGGGGTGGGGGGTGAGGGGTGGGGGGTGAGGGGTGAGGGGTGAGGGGTGAGTTCAGCTAGATGGCGATGACATTATTGCCACCATTGCGTTTATTTTGGAGGGAATAGACTTTGGATTGGGCGTGGTATAGTTTGGCGTATTTGTCGCCGAGTTGAAGTAGCTCTTGATGAGTGCCTTGTTCTAGGACTTTGCCGTCTTCTATGTAGAGAATTCGATCGACCTGTTCTACGGTGTGCAGGTTATGGGAAATAATGAAGGTTGTGTAGCCTTGGGTTAATCGTTTCAATGCCTGGTTTACTACCTGTTCGCTGTGGTTGTCGAGGCCGGTGGTTGGTTCATCGAGGATGACAATGGGGGCGCGTCGGATCGCGGCACGGGCAATGGCAATCCGCTGCCGCTGGCCGCCGGAGAGGGTGGCTCCCCGTTCGCCCAGAACCGTATCGTAGCCTTGGGGTAACTTGATGATAAATTCATGGGCGTTGGCTAATTTGGCAGCGGCTTCTACATCTGCATCCGTCGCGCCCAGACAGCCGTAGGCGATGTTTTCCCGCACGGTTGAGGCAAACAGAATGCTGTCTTGCAGGACGATGCTGATCTGCCGTCGCAGGGAGTCAATTTTGTATTCGCGCAGGTCATGGCCGTCGATCAGGATGCGCCCTTCCAGCGGGTCATAGAAGCGTAACAGCAAACTGACCAGAGTGGATTTACCGCTACCGGAGGGTCCGACCAACGCTACATGTTCACCGGGCTGCACCACGAAGCTGACATCGCAGAGGGTATCGGCGTTCATCTCAATTGATTTTTGGTCAGCAAAATCGGGCCGGTTGTAGGCAAAGGTCACCTGCTGAAACTCGACTGCACCCCGAAAGGCAGGAGCCTCGATGGCGCCGCGCATATCTCGCACATCGGGAATACGGTCCAGAACGTCAATAACCCGCTCACCCGAAGCGGTGGCTTTGGCAATTTGGCCAGCGTATTTGGCCAGCTGGCGAATCGGTTTGAAGGTCGTCTTGAGATAGGTGATGAATACCAGCAGTTCGCCTGCCGTCACTGCTCCTTCAAGCACGAGCTGCACGCCTCGCCATAGCACCAGCGCCACCCCCACTGTGACTAGCACTTCCATGGTCCGCTCTAGGGCCGCACTGAGTTTTTGGGCTTCGGCATCTTCCTGCAAACTTTCGCGGTTGTGACTGGAGAACGTAGACTCCAAGAGATTTTGCAGCGACAGGGCCTGCACCACTTTGATCGCTCCGATTGCCTCGGCGGCGGTGGCGGCCATTGCTCCTTCTCGCTTCCGCTGGCGGCGCACGACTTCCCGAATTTGGCGGCTTGTGCGGGTCATGGACCAGACAAACAGGGGAAAGATGGCGATGGCAATCACGGCCATTTCCCAGTGCAGCCAGAACATTACGGCAATCATGCCCACTAGGGTAAGAGTGCTGGCGAATAGGGGCAAGAGAGCCATCACCGTCACTTCCCGCAGGCGGGTAATATCTTGCGTGACGCGGGCAATCAGGTCGCCGGTCTTGGCCTGACTGTGGAACGACAGCGACAGCCGCTGCAAATGGCTATAGAGGTCACCCCGGATTTCGGCCATCACCCGTGAAGCCGCTACCGCCATGCCTGCGGTACTAGAGTAGGCCGCCGCACCGCGCAACATTGCCAACCCGATCGATCCCAGCGTCAGCAGCGACAATAGCAGCAGCGTTGAAACGGGACCAATTCCCGGTAACGTCAGTGCCGTACGATTGGTACCGGGTAACAGAATGTAGTCGAAGATAATCTTCAGCGGCCAGGGTTCTAGCAAGCGCAGCAAGGTTTCTGCCAGCAGCGCTAGAAACGATAGGAACAGCAGTGTCCGCTGTTTGCTAATCTGTGGGGCAAACCGGCGTAGGATTCGCCCCATTCCCGGCAACGTTTCTTTTAAACTGGCAGTGTGTTTCATTGCTCTAGTTCGTAATTGCAGTGGGTTGAAGGACGATTGGAGTTCTATTATCCAGCCATTGCCGCTGGTTCTCCAGCCGTAATAGGCGTGATCGCCTCTAGCAGTAGCTCGCGCTCTCTGGGGGTTAGCAGTTTGTCTCCAGCTCTGGCATTCATGGCCGCCTGTTCTGGGGATTTGGCTCCTGGAATCGCGACCGGCTGCACCGGATGGGAGGTGACAAACCGCAGGGCTGCGGTCACCATGTCTTCTCCTGGCGGCAACAGGTTCTTGAGCCGCTCGACGATTGCGAGCTGTTCGGCTAGTTTGCGGCTGCGATTCTCGTCACTATACCACTCGGACCGAACCGTATCGGTAAAGACCGTATCTGGCGAGTATTTGCCTGACAGTAGACCCTTGTAAAGCGGACCGCGCACCAGCACGGCAATGCCATGTTCTTGACAATAGGGGAAGAATTCTGCTTCGGCTTTGCGATTGAGCAACGAGTATTCCACTTCCACAACGCTGCAAGTATTGTGAACATTAAACCGCTTCAGCACCTTAAGTTTGTCGGTGGAAATACCGTAGGCGCGAATCAAGCCCTGTTCCTTCAGTCGCTCAAATCCCTCTAGATATACGCTCGGATCTTCGATTTTGCCATCGTGACACAGCATCACGTCAATGTAATCGGTTCGTAGCCGGTAGAGCGAAGCATGGACACAGAGCCGCACCATATCCACAGTAGTCATCGGCACCATCTGCCCAGTACGTCTGCCCCAGCGACCAATCTTAGATACCAGATGTACCCGGTCGCGCAGCCCCATCAGCGCTTTGCCCAGTCGTTCTTCCGACAATCCGGTCGGGATACCATAGGACTCTGCCGTATCAAATAGATTAATGCCGTGCTCTACTGCACTGCGAACGGTAGCTAAAGCCGTTTCCTGATCGATTTCACCCCACTGGTTACCAATATTCCAGGTCCCCATCCCAATAGTGGAAACATTAAATCCTGCGTTGCCAAATGGACGATACAGCATGATGTTCTCCTGATTATTTACTCAAAGATATCCTGAGAGCTTACTGCACCAGCGTAGCTGTCACATGGCGATTCAGCCATTTTTCTAGCGCCACAAGGCGTTTTTCTAGCCATTTGCGGCTGTTGGCTCCCAGAAAACTAAACGGCTCAACAAGGGGGCGAATCATTTCTTCGCGTCTGCGCCAACCCAGTTTCTTCAACCGCTTGCTGAAATATTTGCCTTCTGCCAAATCCCATTTTTGCTGGAAGTGAAGCAGGCTTTCGCGTTCCCAGGCGTCGCTCCAGCGCACCATAAAGTAGGGCAGATCGGACCAATGCAGAGCTGGAGCCGGAGGATGGGTCAAAAAGGTGACAACCGAAGCGGGTTCAAAGTAGATGCTGCCACCAGCCCGCGCTACGAGCATACAGAAATCGAGGTACTCTTTGGTGCAGGAAAAGCCTTCATCCAACCAGCCAATTTGCTCGAAAATTTCGGTCCGCACCAGCATGGCGTGAAACTCGACGAATCCGGTGGGCTGGCGTTTGAGCTGGTCACGCACCTCGGCCACTTTGCGATTCTGGTGATAGGTTTTTTCGTGGATTTGCCATTTGCCTTTGACCCCAGGCGTTTGCGGTACCGTCGGTTCACCGTTGAGGAACTTGGCGTATTCATCGGGCGGCATATATTCCCCACCGGCACAGTGAACAATGGTATGCACCGGCAGATACTGACAAACCAACGAGCCAACTACGGTTGCGCCCGTTTCTTCGGTACACTTGACCAACGCCTCCAACCAGCCCGGTGCAAAAATCACATCGTTATCGACAAACACCACATACTTACTGCGTACCTGCTTTAAGCCGACATTGCGGGCTTGATTAGGCGAGAGAAAGTGATCCGAGCGGATCAGCTGAAACCCTTTGCGTTCCGATTCTGTTTGCAGATAGCGCTGCAGTTTAGCCGGCGAGTTGTTGTCTACGTAAATCAAATGAAACGGATAAGATGTATGCTCGTAGAGACTTTCTAGCGATAATTGGGCAAATTGAAATCGTTCACGTGGAACAACAACAATTGTGACCTCTGGAGTCGTAACCTCTGGAGCTGTGGCCTCTGAAGTTGTGACCTCTAGAGTGGACATTTCTTCCTCCTTGCAAAAGTCTATTTCCATTGCATCGCGGCAACACCTAGAGCCTGCTGATAGACCTGCTGCCAGTTTTGTTTTTCAATCGCGGGCGTGAGCTGCGTCAGCACCTTATTTCTGGCGGCGATACCCAACTGTTGGCGCAGATCGGGCTGGGTGCTCAACTGATAAATAGCATCAGCTAGTTCTTCACTGGAGAATGGATTGATTACCAAACCATTCACACCATCGTCTAAAATTTCGCCAATCGCATCTACGTTGGTGCCGATAATGGCTCTTGCTGCCAGCATCGCCTCTAGCAGCGCATTCGGACAGCCATCATGAATCGAGGGGATGGCAAAAATATCCATGTGGGGCAGGTAGGCCAGTGCCTCAGAGCGGCTAATTTTTCCTGTAATCAGCACCCGATCTGCCATGCCGCTTTCCCGCAATTCCTGCTGCCAGTAGCCGCTTTCCTTATCGACAAAATTGCCAACAAATAGCAGCGTCAAGTCCAACTCTGGCAGACGGCGGCAAGCATCCAGCAGGTATTCCACCCCCTTCTTATCGCGAAAGCTGCCCACCGAACCAATCACCGTGCCCCGAAGCTGATGAATTAAGCTGGGTGTGGGCAACTCGTCGAAGGCAAAAGGAGTAATTGAGTTCCAGAAAGCCGACGAGCGTGGCCCAATTTCCGGAACCAGCACTCTGGCGCGCTGCATCAAGTCACGGCTGACAAAGGTGGTCCAGTCGGAGTTGGCTAGGGTCCAGGTGATCTGTCCGTGCTGCTGGGGGCTAAAGATATGCTTGTGCAGATCGGCACCCCGCACGCTGTTGATCACGGGCGCACCCATTTCTTTGGCTAACAAGGTGGTCAAAAAGCCCATCTCGTTGATGAAAAAGGCATGGAACAGGTCATACTGGTGTTGACGATGCAGGATACTCAACTGGTCATATAGATCGCTGAGGTAGTCCTGTTCTTTGCCAATCTCAGAGCGAATCGCTGGATGCAACCGATGGACGGTGATGCCATCCCGCTTTGTGGTGACACAGCCGGCCCGCTGATATTCACCCGCCAAGGCTTTTTCGCGCTCGGTTCTGAAGATGGCCCGAAAGACGGCGACGTGAACCTCGTAGCCCAATTCGAGCAGCATGCGAGCAATCCGATAGACTGATTCCCCTACTCCACCTACATCAGGAGGAAATTCCAGTGACGTGATGCAAACTTTGATCATGATTCCGTGTTTTTAGTAAGTAAAAGAAATTAGGTCAAGCGTGGTTGGTTTGGTCAGTTCTGCACAGAGTATATAATTTCCCCAATAGTCATTGGCAAATTAGCTGTTCCGTTTTCTATGCAGATGCTTTTTCTTTACCGGTAGAGTTCTGTCGTTGCCATTGCAGGTTCTCGATTCCATTCTCGGTTTGATTGACTAGTTTGCTTCAAAACACGCTGCCGCTGTTGGAGATACCGATAATAGAACCAGCGATTAACCAGGCGTTCCACGGCGACCAAAACACTTTCCACCCAAGCGTTGCCTTGACCGAACGTGAGACGACGCACCAGCGGTTTAACCAGCAGCTCATGACGGCGGGCACCCACTTTTTTGTAGCGCTTTTTGAAATACTCGTCTTCGGTAAGCTGCCATTTTTGGCGCAGATGGTGCAGGCTAGCGAGGTCCCACTCGTCATTCCAGCGCACCATGAAGTAGGGTAAGTCAAACCACTTAAAGTCAGGCAATTGCACGGAGCCAAACCAGCTGACTAGCCCCTGCTGATTCGACTCGATGCCAATTGTATCCGTCGTGATCACCGCTTCTCGTTCACTGTAGATACTGCCTCCGGCCTGAGTCACCATGAAGCAAAAATCGATATGCTCGCGAGTCGCCAACATGCCTTCATCCAGCAGGCCAATTTTCTCAAAGATGGCGGTCCGCACCAGCATACAGTGGAACTCAACGTAATCGGTTTTTTTGCGGTGCAGTTTATCCGGCACATCGGCCACTGCTTTACCCGTCAGCGCCGCACTCTGATAAATATAGCGACGAATCTGGCCGTCTTTGACTTCTGTAGTGATGTAGGACTTACCACCCGCGTTATGGATCACCTGATGGGCCGGTTGACCGATGCAGGTGAGCGGACCCACCACTGCCGCATTGGTTGCTTCGGCACATTCCACCAGCTTGGTTAACCAGCCTGGTTTAACAATGACATCGTTTTCGATAAAAACAACGTATTTATAAACATCCTTGGCATGATCGAGGACATACCGCAGCCCCACGTTTTTAGCTTGGCTGGGAGAAACAAAGTAGTCGGTGCGCAGTAGCTTAAATTGCTTTGCCTGGGCTTGAGCTTCCAGGTACCGACGAATCGACGGCGGTGTGCACACATCCACATAGACTAGGTCAAAGGGGTAGTCGGTGTCCCGGTAGATGCTTTCTAGCGAGGTTTGGGTTGAGCTAAATCGCTCTCTGGGTCCGACAATCAAAACAACATTGGGTTGGGACATCGCTATTTCCTCTCCTCTTCATAATCTGGTTTGCACATACGTTACAGATGAGTTACTCAAGCAGCAACCGTTACGTCATCAAGCAATTGTTTGATCCGAGCTGCTGACTTTTCTGCGCCCTGCAAATCAAACGAGTGAAAAGCCGGCGGACGTTGCAACGCGGTCAGGATTTTCTCAGCCAAGCGTTCAGGCTGGAGATCGGCAGTGGTGAGCACGTCCAGGATGCCCTTTTGGGCTAGCTTCTCGGCTCGAATGGTCTGCTCGCCGGTCTGTTCTTCGGAAGCTGCCGGAAAAATCAGCGAACGCACTCCCGTCCTTAGGATATTCATCGTGGTGTTGTACCCCCCCAAGCTGATCGACAGCTCGGCTCGCTCCAGATATTGAATCAAATGCGGTGTAAACCGACGAATCACCAGATTTTCGCAAGCTGCCGCTTCCAGAGCCGCCACTTGGTCATCCAGCATAAATGGACCGGTGAAGATGTGAAACTGATGGGGGATCTGGTCAGCCAAACGCTGGCTAGCATTCGCAACTGCGTTCAACAACTCGTATCCAAATCGACCTCCGCCTGCACTGGCAACAATCATCGGTCGGTCTGACGACAGATAGGCTGTGTCGTTCACATCTAGGGGCACTCGTTCAGGCGGGGACTGGGCCACATAGCCGGTGTAATAGATCGCGCAGTTGAGCTGATCTACGTTAGGAAGCTGTTCCTCTAGACGTTGTACCTGCGGATCGCTGTGGATCAGCACCAGGTCAAAATACTGATTCACCAGATCGCGTACCTTATCGTATCGCTTGGCCCGAGCAGTAGCCGACAGGGTTTGGGTCATGATCAGATCGCGCAGGCTGCACACAATCTGAGTTGAAGCAGTCAAAGCCCGATCCAGCAGTGGCAGCAGCTCAAACTTCAGCTTGTGCTTACTGAACGGAAAACACTCGATGATCAAGCAATCCGGCTGGAATTGTTCAAACACGTGCAGCAGCTGATCCTTACGGTTCTCTTTCACCGCCTCGATGCATTGGGACGGCTCAACTGCGGCTAGTTGCCCCGCCACTTCTAGAATCGGCGGCAAATGCACCACCTCGACGCTGGCCGGAAACTCAAACCCATAGATCGGCTGTCCGCCATTAACAAAGCACACTTGAAAATCTTTCATCAAGCTGCGAACAATTTCCGTACTCCGCACCAAGTGGCCCATACCAGCGAGATATTGGCAGTAGAACATGACTTTTTTCATGGCAATGACCTCTTTGTTGGGGTGGGGGGTGAGGGGTGGGGGGTGAGGGGTGGATAGATGGTGTGTCTGTAGACTCAGAGGGTGAGGGGAGATGAGGAATGAAGGCGTTGCTGAAAGAGGTATGAACGTGGAGTTGCTGTAACGTTGGTAGCTTCCTAAATCCCCGAATCTTGGGGGACTTGGAACGATCCGGTTCCTCCCAGAATATAGCCCTGTGGGCATAGCCTCTGGCAAGCGAGCTATAAGAAAAGGGGCTATGAGGGCAATTCATCCTTCAATTCAGCAACGCCGGTGAAGCAGATAATATCCACTGTTCTAATTTCTCACTCAGGATTAAGCCAGGTATGAAGCTTGCATGAGAAGATTTTCATTCTCTCACCTACCCATCCACCCCTCACCCCCAACCCCTCACCCCTCACCCCCTACCCATCCACCCCTCACCCTACACCACCGCCACTTCCCGCACCATCGACCGCACGAGCTGAGCCGTTTTTTCTACTCCCTGCATGTCAAATCGGATCGAGGCGGGGGCTTGCTGTAGAGAAGCGATTACCTTTTGGGCAAATCGTTCGGGTTCGAGATCCTGGCGCTGGATCACCTGCACAATTCCTAATTCCGCTAACCGCTCGGAGCGTAATCGCTGTTCCTGATCGTCATTCCCCTGGAATGGTAACAGCATTGATCGCACACCTGTGGTCAGGACGTTCATTGTGGTGTTATAGCCGGCCATGCTAATCGATAGATCGGCTTGTCGCATGTAGTGCAGCAGATGGGGCGTGAATCGTTCTACGGTGAGGTTGCGGCGCTGCAAGGCTATATCACGCAGGGAGGCATACACGTCATCTGGACAGAATGGTCCGGTAAACATCTGAATCTGATGCGGAATCTGATCTTCTAGAAATTCACTGGCTTGGGCGACACAATGGAGCAACTCATGCCCAAACCGGCCACCGCCAATGCTGGTGAGAATGAGGGGCTGGGGCACGCTTGGAATCGGGGCTTCAGCCGGATCGGGGCCATTCATTTGCGCGACATAGCCGGTATAGTGAACCGGACAATTCAGATCCTGCACTCGCGAAAAGCTAACTTCTAAAGGCATGAACTGGGGGTCGCCGTGGATCAGCAGCAGATCAAAATACTGGTTCATCAAGCGGCAAATTTTCTCTTCGTGGCGTGCCCGGTCTTGTTTGGTGACTACAATATCCCGCAGGCTGCACACAACTTTGGTGTCGGCAGCCTTAGCCTGCTCTAGCAAGGGAATCAGTTCGGCAGAAAAGCGTCTGCGGCCAAACGGAAACAGCTCGATCATCAGAACATTGGGCTGCACTTGCTCAAAAATAGACAGCAACAGATCGCGGCGATGGGCCAGCACCTGCTCTACGGTTTGGAAACCATCAGGGATTTGCAGTTCTCGAAACTCGCTGTCGGTTTTGATGGCCGGGATATTGATCAGATGAACCTGATGGCCCGCCGGGCCGTGCGGAGCACGATCAGGAACGGGAAAGCCATCGACGACTTCACCGCCATTGATAAAGAAAATCTCAAAATCCTGCAACAGGCCGCGTACAATCTCTAGACTGCGCACGAGATGACCAATGCCTAGAATATGTTGACAGTAAAACATCAGGCGTTTCATGGAATGGCAACCTCCAGAGGATACAAAGGGGCTTGAGACGAGAGCGGCTTCAGCAAACACTGGGGGGGTGACGGAGAAGCGCAAACAGGTATTCGGTGATCCGCGGCAGGGCATTCATATCGAGTTGGGCAGCGGCCGGATTGAACGGCGAAGCCTGTAGCTCTTGCAGCATCAGCTCCATCAAATTTGTGGGTGTCAGATCATCAGGATGAATTGTCCGAAACAGGCCGGATTGGGCCATTCGTTCCGCCCGAATCCACTGTTCCTCAACGGGTCGGGTGCGGGGAATCACGATGGCCCGCTTTTGCAGCGACAAAATTTCGGTGATCGTGTTGTAGCCCCCCATCGACACCACTAAATCCGCCGCCCCCATGTAGCTAGTCAAATCATCTGTAAACTCTAGAAGCTGGACGGTGGCAAAATTAGCAGCCTGTTGGCGCAGCGCTTCCCGTTCTGCGGCTGGCATTTCTGGACCGGAAACGATCACGCTTTGCAGCGAGTCGGCAGACGGCAATGCGGCTAAGCTGGCTAGATAGGTGCTGGCTAATCGATAGCCATCGGCACCGCCTCCGGGCGTCACCAGCACTAGCTTCTGATTTGGCTGGACCCCGATTTCTTGCCGCAGGATTTCGGGTGGTTTTAAACCGGGTTCCCGGCGGATGTAGCCACAGAACCGCACCTTCTGAGCCACTTCGCGAGGAAAGCGGTATTCGGTGCGCACATCGAAGACTGCTGGCGTTCCCACTACCCAAACTTGGTCATAGCGATTAGCGATGGTTTGATAGTAGCAATGGCGCTGCCATTGCTGAATCGTGGCTTCCGGACGGTCCAAAATGTCGCGCAGCAGCAAAACCAGTTTCGTCTGCGGGCGAATCGCACGGAGATAGTTCAGCGTTGCTTTCAGCTCTGATTCCAAGCCATCGGGCTTTTTATCAACTAGAAACAAATCGGGTTTGAAATTGCGGGTAGCGGCCAGAATCAGATCAGACCGCAGCTTCACTGCATCCTTCAGGTCGGCATGGAGATACTTTGAGGCCATTTCTCCCGCTTGGTCGCGCCCGACACAGGGCAGTTTAATGTAATCGAGACCTGCGGGTAGACGGAGGCTATGCAGAGCCGGGGAGCCAGACACAACCAGAATCGAAACCTGCGGAATGGTTTTGAGTAAGGATTCACAGATTGCCAGCATGCGGCGGATATTGCCCAAGCCGAAGGCATCGTGAGAGTAGACCATCAGTTTCATCTGCAAAAATCTCCGTGTTTCTGACTGTCGGTCAGTGATGTGAGGATCAAACGGCTCAGGCTAATGGCAGCGGCGACGGGACCTGACTAGACCGGACATAGCCAAAGTTGGGGCGGCCCATACCCACGTAATAGAAGCCAGCGTCCACCAATAGCTGTGGATCTAGGTAATTGCGTCCGTCTAGCAAAATCGGCGTCACCATCTGCTGTGCTAGCTGAGCGTAGTCAAGTTGACGGAACTGGGGCCAGTCAGTCACCAAAACCAGCGCATCACAGCCAGCCGCTAGATCTTCGACCGTGGGAGTCAGGCATGCTGTCTGAGGCAAGGCAGGGACCGGGGCGTCGGTTGCGGTATAGAAGGGATCGTAGGCTTTGACTTTGGCACCGAGTCGATGGAGTTGTTCGATCAAATCCAGGGCAGGGGCATCGCGCAGGTCGTCGGTGTCGGGTTTAAAGGTCAGCCCCAGCAGACCAATCGTTTTACCCTTGAGGATTTTCAGCACCTGCTGCAGTTTTTCGATGGCCAGCCACCGCTGCTGACGGTTGGTGCTGACGGTTGCCTTGAGCAATGAGGCATCGTAGCCATAGTCTTCCGCAATATGCACCAGCGCTGATACATCCTTGGGAAAACAGGAACCACCCCAACCGATCCCCGCCTGCAAGAACTTGTTGCCGATGCGCGAATCGAGACCAATGCCGGTCGCCACCTGGGTGACATCCGCCCCCACCCGGTCGCAGATATTGGCAATTTCGTTGATAAAGCTAATTTTGGTGGCGAGAAACGAGTTGGCGGCATACTTGATCATTTCTGCCGAAGCCAGGTCGGTAATTACCACGGGAACGGGCGGCAGAGTTGGGTCAGCAGCAAACTGGCGATTGACGATTGGCTCATAGAGTTGCTGCATCAAGGCGATGGCCCGATCACTGTGGCTACCCAACACAATTCGATCCGGGTTGAAGGTATCGTAAATGGCAGAGCCTTCGCGCAAGAATTCAGGATTGCTGACCACATCAAATCCAGCAATTAGCTCCTGACGTTCTGCAACTCCATCTATGACGATGCGGCGGACCCAATCACCAGATCCAACGGGTACGGTAGACTTGTTCACAATTACCTTGTAGCCGCCGTTCAAATGCTCACCAATGCCGCGAGCTACTGCTTCTACATAGCGCGTATCGCTTTCACCGCTGGGCAGGGCTGGTGTACCCACCGCAATAAACAGAATCTCTCCGTGGGCAACCCCATCTGCCAGATTAGACGTAAACGATAGATTCCCAGACTGCATTGAAGATTTCATCAACTCCGACAATCCCGGCTCGTAGATCGGAGACTGTCCAGACTGCATTAACGCTACTTTTGTTTCATCCTTGTCTACGCAAACTACATCATGCCCGACGTGAGCTAAGCATACACCAGTCACTAAACCTACATATCCCGTTCCAATCACGCATACTTGCATAAGACTTACCTCTCAGCAACTTGTAAAGAACTTGAACCAGGAACTTGAACGAAGACTCAAACACTTGTTGTCAATTGACCAACTCAAGCTGACAATATCCTGCGCTACCGATCCGAACCCTCGTTAGAGCTTCTGAGTTTCACAACCCTTTGGGAGTTTTGAATAGGCTCTAAGCTGGAAGTCAGCAAAACTTCTACTGCTTAGCGGTCTAACGTTCCCGAACTTACGTTAGAACTCTCTCCATACTTCATGCTGACTTTCACCTCTAGTTTCATGTCTACAGCTTGCCAAAGGGGTGTGAATTGTCAATGAAGGATTGATGAGACCTCCCTCATGAACGTTCAATGAAGGATGGATGAGAAATTTCTTAGAAGTAGTGCCCTATACAGGAAGTTAAAATTTCGCTCTAGAGGTAGATTCCTTCCTCTGTCTGATGGTAGAAAATCAACACGGAGGTGTTGTACGGCAATCGTTTTGCCGATTTTCTGCCTGTGGCGTGAAATAACCCTCCACTGCTGATCCGCGCTGCTGACTTCCGCTGTTGACCATGCCAAAGCTCAATTCGCTCACCCTAGATTGTGTTGTTGCCACCGGAAGCGTCGTCATAGCTCTCCTGCTGATGATCGGCCTCGATCCTTGGTTAGGGATGACCGAAACCCCATTTCTATTATTTTTCGGCTCTGTGCCGATTGCAGCCCTGTATCGGGGTCGGCGGGGCGGCCTTATAGCCACGGTGCTGTCGGCCCTGCTAGCCAACTATTTCTTTATAGCTCCCACCTATGCCTTCTCACTCGGCACGGTGGGCAGTAGCAGAACAATTATTTTCCTGCTAGAAGGCATTCTGATTAGCATTCTGATTGGTTCACTGCGCCGTGCCCAACAGCAAACTAAAGCGAGCCTACGGCAGCTAAAAGCCAGCGAATCTAAATTTCGTCGTTTGGTTAATTCTAACGTCATTGGTGTAGTCTCAGCAGATATTTATGGCGCTATCACTGATGCCAACGATGCGTTTCTCAACAGCGTTGGCTACACTCGCGCCGATCTAATAGCCGGACGAATTCGTTGGGATGAGATGACACCAGCAGATTTGAAATATTTAGATAGGTCTGCCTACGAAGAACTGCTTACCAAAGGGAAAAATACACCCTACGAAAAAGCATTCATGGGCAAGCAGGGGCAGCGCGTGCCGGTGGTGGTGGGAACAGCGCTGCTAGAAGATAATCCAGAACAAATCATCAGTTTCATTCTCGATGTCAGCGAACGCAAACGAGCCGAGCAGCAGTTAGCCATTCAATACACCATCGCACGAGCCTTAGCTGAGGCAACCGCCATTAGTGATGCAATACCCCTAGTCTTGCAGTCGCTTTGTGAAAGCCTGGGTTGGCAGATAGGCTGCTTTTGGCGAGTTGACCCGCAGACCCAAACCCTACGCTATCTGCATGGCTGGTATTCCCCCGGACTAGATGCCACTGCCTTGATCCAGATCAACCAAACCATGACCTTTACCCCAGGCATGGGCTTACCGGGTCGGATCTGGGAAAGGGGCGAAGCCACGTGGATTCCCGATGTAGCTGAAGATGTTGATTTTCCAAGAAAGGCGGTTGCCTTGGAGGTGGGGTTGCGCAGCGTATTTGGGTTTCCGGTTTCGCTGAATCAAGATATTTTAGGCGTAATTGAATGCTTTAGCGATCGGTGTCAAGAACCCGATCAGAACTTGCTGCAGATGGTGACAGCTATTGGCAGTCAGATTGGGCAATTTATAGAGCGGAAACAGACCGAAGAAGAACTTCAAGCCAGTCAGGCCCTGTTTCAAAGCTTCATGAGTTATTGTCCCATCAATGCCTATATCAAAGATGAATTGGGATGTTATGTGTATGTCAATCCCAGCGTGGAGCGCGCTTTTAACCGCCCTCTGGCCGAGTGGCTGGGTAAGACCGATTTTGATTTCTTTGCCGCTGATGTCGCTCAAACGTTTCGAGCTAATGATCGGGCCGTCTTGCAATCTGGACAGATGATTCAAGTGGTTGAGCTAAATCCGCTCGATGATGATCAGCCCCATTACCTTTCGGTCAAATTTCCGCTCAAAGATGCAACGGGACGCTCCCTATTGGGCGGGATGTCAATCGATATCAGCGATCGCAAACGCTTTGAAGTCGAACGCGAACGATTGCTCCAGCAGCTGGAAACCAGCCTCGGACAGCTAGAAGCCGTGATTAACAGCATGACTGAGGGGTTGGTGATCGCCGATCCGCAGGGCAACATCTTGATGTTTAACCCAGCAGCGCTAGCTCTGCATGGATACGACAGTCTGGAGCAGGTGCAGCACCATCTCCGCGAGTTTCCCAACACCATCGAAGTGCATGATTTGCAGGGGAATTTCGTTCCTATGGAGCAGTGGCCTATCTCTAGAGCCTTGCAGGGTGAAACCTTCTCGAACTGTGAAATTCAGGTCCACCGTCGTGATACGGGCCAAACCTTCATTGGCAGCTACGGCGGCACACCCATTTTGGACAAGCAAAACCAGATCATTTTAGCGATTGTCACGATTCGAGATGTGACGGCTCAAAAACAGGCCCAAGCCGAACTAGCCCGCAGCTTAGCCTCGGAGACTGCCGCTCGAGCCGAAGCCGAAGCCGCCAATCGGATCAAGGATGAATTTTTAGCCGTACTGTCCCACGAGTTACGCACCCCTCTCAACCCGATTCTGGGTTGGATCAGACTATTACGCAACGGCCACCTCGACGCCCAACAGACCAATCGTGCCCTAGAAACGATCGAGCGCAACACCAAATTGCAAATTCAACTAATCGACGATTTGCTAGACATTTCCCGCATCCTGCGCGGCAAACTGGTATTGAATGTTGGCCCCGTCGATCTAGTTGCCGTCATTGAAGCAGCAAAAGAAACGGTGCGGTTGGCAGCAGAAGCAAAGGGAATTGAGCTGAGATTTATAGCGAGGCAGGTCGTGGATGAGTGGATGAGTGGACCGGTGAATGAATCTCCGAACACCTCAACGCCTCTCCAGGTCATGGGCGACTTCAATCGCTTGCAGCAAGTAGTGTGGAATCTGCTCTCGAATGCCGTCAAATTTACACCCGAAGGCGGGCGAGTCGAGGTGCGACTGGAGCGAGTTGATGAGGGAGATAGGGGAGCAGGATCGTCCTCACCTTCCCCATCTTCCCTCGTTCGGCGAGGCTCACGAGCCGCATCTTCCCCATCTTCCCCATCACCTTCCTCCCTCCACCCCTACGCCCAAATCACCGTTACCGACACCGGCAAAGGCATTTCGCCAGAATTTCTGCCTCACATCTTCGAGTATTTTCGTCAGGCCGATAGTTCAATCACACGTCAATTCGGCGGGTTGGGCCTCGGTTTAGCGATTGCGCGCCAAATTGTTGAAATGCACGGAGGGACGATCGAAGCTGCTAGCCCTGGAGAAGGCCAAGGAGCCACGTTCACTGTGACTCTACCGTTGTGGGTGAAGCCAGTTGCTGCAAAGCCAGAAGAGATAAGGCGTGAATCTCCTAGCGCCCCTCCCCTGCCCCTTGCTGCTATCCGGATTCTGGCTGTAGATGACGAAACAGACAATCTGGAGTTGGTGCGATTTATCCTGGAGCAATCTGGAGCAACCGTTAGAGCCAGCACTTCAGCTACGGAGGCTCTCCAGCAGGTGGAGCAATTCCAGCCCGATGTTTTGCTAACCGACATCGGCATGCCTGAGATGGATGGCTACACCCTACTTCACAAGATTCGAGAATTACTGCCCGAAGGTGGACAGATCCCAGCCATTGCCCTAACCGCCTATGCCGGAGAATTCAACCAGCAGCAGGCATTGGCCGCAGGCTTTCAGCAACACATCGCTAAACCTGTAGAACCAGATACGCTAGTGAGTTCGATTACAATGCTGCTTAAATCCCAGTAAATTAACTCGCTATCAGGCACTTGGCGTTCCTGAAGTGTGATTCTGGCAGGATGGCACTTTCACGCTTTATCATCTCGGTGCTGATGGCTATCATCGTATCGATCGCAGTCAGCTGCCTGGGCTGGAGGAATTGGACATTGAGCTGTTAGAGCGCTGCGTCTTGATGGCGAAAACTGACGCTGCCGAAGCAATTCGTAGGTTTCGTCAGGCAATCGCTACTGCCTAATTGAATGTTTAATTGAATGTTTAATTGACTATCTAATTGAATGTTCAACAACATCAGCATAATCAAACTTATCGCACCGAAATAGTTCGGCCATTGATCATCCGCTCGATATCAGCAGAACTGAGCCTAAACACAGCGTTGGGGGTTCCTGCCGCTGCCCATAGCTCCTCATATTGCAGCAAGTCCTCATCAATATAGGTTTCGATCATTTCTCTATGCGCCACCGGGGGAACGCCGCCGATCACAAACCCGGTTTTCTCTCGAACAAAATCAGCAGTGGCTTTTTCGATCGGTTCTGCCACAATTTCACTCAGGCGTTTCTCATTCACCCGATTGGCTCCACTGGCAAGCACCAAAATTGGCTTACCCGATTCTTTGGCTCGAAACACAAGAGATTTCATAATTTGCGGAACAGTACACCCAATTGCTTCAGCCGCTTCCTGAGCCGTTCTGGTACTGGATGGCAATTCAACAACCTGAAGGTTTAAGCCCATTGCTGAGAGAGCAGCTTGAACTTTCTGTATACTTGTGCTCAATTTCTTGGTTGATTCACTATTTAAGTTCATATTCATTAGATTGCCTCTATTGATCAATCAAACTAACCGTAACATGTAGTGATAGAAAGCTTCGTCTCTAAGGTAGTTGCGGGATTCATACAGCGTTTGAGCAGCGGTATTCGTAATTTGGGTCGCTAAAACAATGCGAACTGCACCAGTATCTTGTGCGTATTCTTCCGCTGCATCCATGAGTAAGTTAGCAACTCCCTGTTTACGGTAATTCTCTGCCACAAACAAGTCATTCAAAATCCAAACTCGCTGCATCGATACCGACAAAAAGCTGGGATAAAGTTGGGTAAATCCGACCATGTTCTGATTATCCATAGCCACAAATATGACAGAATCCCGATGCTGAAACCAGCAATAGCTGACTATTGACTCTCTTGTTGCTGTGCCAACAGATCCCAGGCTCGATCCACCTCATGGTCCATTTCTCGTTCGTCAGATTGCAGAATTTGCTCTAGATCTTCACTCAACTGTCGCGATCGGGCCATCAACGCTGAATCATCTTCCGCCATCGCCGCCATGTCATGCAGGGCTTCCTCATCGTGATGCCTAAAGGTCTGAGCCGCTCGGTGTGCTCGATAGGAGCGGACTCCCAGCAGCTTAAGGGCTTCAACCCCCATATCCAAAGCCGAGCTAAACGTTTCCCGCTGAATTACATCTACCTCACGTCGAATCAGCTCATAGGCATGGCGTCGATCGATCGCCCGCGCCAGAAGTTTCAAGCCTGGAAAGTGTTTCCGCGCCAGATCGACCATTTCCAGGATTTTCTCGCTATCGTCAATCGCGATCACCAGCAGCTTGGCCTGATCTGCACCCGCGGCATAGAGCAAATCGATCCGCGAGGCATCGCCGTAAAACACCTTCCAGCCAAATCGACGCAGCAGTTCAATCTGGGCGGGATTGTGTTCCAGCACCGTAATCGAACAGCCATTTGCCAGCAGCAATCGACCTACAATCTGCCCAAATCGACCAAACCCAGCAATGATGACTGGATTTTCGTTGTCGTCGATTTCGTCAGCCTCCCGCTCGTCAGACGCAGTTGCAAAGCGCGGTTCGATCAATCGGTCATAGGCAATCATGAACAGCGGCGACAGCAGCATCGAGAGGGCAACCACCGCAACCAAAATTCCGGCCAGATTTTCCGATAGCACATTGCTCTGAGCCGCAAAGGAAAACAAGACAAAGGCAAACTCATCGCCCTGCACCAGGGCAAAGGCAAACAAAATACTTTGGCTCAGCCCCAGTTTGAACAGTGTGCCTAGCCCAATCAACAGCCCAGATTTGAAAATGGAAACACCGATAATCAGCCCGACAATCAGCAGCGGTTGTCCCAGGACTAAATTAAAATCAATACTCGCTCCCACCGAGAGAAAAAACAATCCCAGCAGTAAGCTCTGAAACGGTTCAATCGTACTCATTAGCTCATGCCGGTATTCGCTCTCCGCCAGCACTACCCCAGCAACAAACGTGCCCAAGGCCGGAGATAGACCAACCGCTTGCATTGCTAAAGTAATCCCCACCACCAGCAGCAGCGCCGTAGCCGTGAAGATTTCCCGCAGCCGTGTCGCCGCAATAAAGCGAAACACCGGACGCATCAAGAACCGCCCACCCACGACAATGCCTGCCACCGTCGTGATCACCAGCAGAGTTTGCTGCCAGCCCGCCAGCCCAGTTTGGGCAGCAGCTTGATCCACCGCCGGATTTGCCGCCAGTAGGGGCAGCAGCGCCAGAATCGGAATCACCGCCACAGCCTGAAACAGCAATACCGAAAAAGCAGACTGGCCTCCCGGCGTTCGCATCAGTCCCCGTTCGGTTAGGGTTTGAACGCCAATCGCCGTAGAAGAGAGTGGCAGGATCAGGGAGATAGCCAGAGCCGTCTGCCACGACAGCCCCAACAGCAGGCCCACCCCCGATAGCAGCACCACATTGGCAATCATCTGCAACCCGCCCAGTCCCACAATCGGCATTCGCATTCGCCACAGCAAATCCGGCTGAAGCTGTAGGCCCACCAGGAACAGCATCATCACCACGCCAAACTCAGCGAAGCGCATTACATCCTGACCCTCTTGCCCCACCAAACGCAAGCCAAACGGGCCGATAATCACCCCGGCAATCAGATATCCCAGCACTGACCCCAACCCCAAGCGTTTAGAGATGGGCACTGTGATCACGGCAGCCGTCAGATACACGAACGCCTGAAAAAACAAATTCTCATTGGACATGCAGGGATGGCTCCACTGAATGATTCACTGGATTATTCGTTAGCTTGTTCGCATACAAATAATGATTCAGGTATAGATGTTGCGGCAGTTGCTGCCAATCAACTACATCGTCGCGCAAAGCCGCGATTGCGGTGCGATACTCTTCCACGCACAAAGCGATTTGATCGGCTTCCCGCAGTTGATGGGTGCCATGAATCACAAACGGCGGTAGATACTCCATGCCACAGAGGCGAGCCGTTTGCTCAAAGGGCGTCAACAGTTCGCGGACAGTAAAGTAGTTGTGCCCCTGTCGGCAATAGGCTTGTTTGCTGCCGCCGGTGGTAATGGCCGAAAGCACTTTTTTTCCTTGCAGGGCCGTGCCATTGTGACCGTAGGCAAAGCCATACTCCAAAACCAGATCTTGCCATTCCTTCAGAATCGCTGGACTGCTGTACCAGTAGAAGGGATGTTGAAACACAATAATGTCATGGGCCAACAGCAGTTCTTGCTCCCACTTCACATTGATGTGGAAATTGGGATAGTGCTCATATAGATCGTGAATAGTAATCGAATCCGTTTCGCGCACCGCCCTAATCAACTGCCGATTAATGCGTGACTTCTCCAAGGCAGGATGGGCAAAGAGAATCAGAATTCGATTTGGCTGGCCCATTGCTTTCATCCAGTCATCCCAACGTGGTGTACAGCTCAGTTTCTAGCGAGTTTGCCGAGTAAATCCTCAATTGGCACAGTAACAGATTGGTCTCGGAAGAGCAATAGAGTTAGGATGCCGAAGGCAGCAGCAGCCAGCACAAAAGCCAGGAGCAGCCAGAAAGCAGGGCAGATGCCCATCTGTAACCGACTCAGCGAAGGCAGGGCAGATGCCGCTTGATTTCGATTCAATTGCAAAATCATTTTGGTTTACAGTCTTTCAGTTTGTCGGTCTGGTTGCACCGGCCTGGTTACACCGGCCTGGTTACACCCGTTTGCTGACACCCGTTTGCTGACACAGCGACAAGATGCTTCGTGAGGCAATTGAGGGGCTTAAGACACGGTCAATTACCCATTGCGAAATCTAATTCGGAACATTGCAAGCAACAGCATAGAAACACTTTAATTAACACAATCGCCGCATTAAGTCGGTCCATCTAGATTATTTGAATGATTTTTGAATGATTTTCGAACAATTTTTGAACAATTTGTAGTGCAAGCGTCTCGCTTGCGGTGGACAAGATACCCACACTCCATTGATCGTCTAATTGGGTTGAATGACTTCAACGAAATCCAAGTTTGTGCATTCCACTCCGCAAGCGATACCAAAGCAAAGCACAATAGCCAGCAACCCCACCCCATCTTCCTCGTTCGGCGAGGCCACGAGCCGCCATCTCCCTCACCCATCTCCCCTACCGCTGCCGCGCCTGTGCAACAGCCCGCTGCCAACCATTTCGCAAAGACTGCCGCTGCTCTGCAGTAATAGCAGGTTCAAAGCGTTGGTCAATTTGCCAGAGTTGGGCTACTTCCTGTTCACTGTCCCAGTAGCCCACAGCCAGTCCGGCCAGATAGGCGGCTCCCAAGGCTGTCGTTTCGGTGACTTTGGGTCGCACCACAGGGATGCCTAGCACATCGGCCTGAAACTGCATCAGCAGATCATTGCGGGAGGCACCGCCATCGACCCGCAGTTCCGAGAGGTGGAGTTGGGCATCCTGCTGCATCGCGTCGAGTACGTCTGCGGTTTGGTAGGCAATGCTTTCGAGGGCAGCCCGGGCAATATGAGCCGCCGTAGAGCCACGGGAGAGTCCGACAATCGTACCGCGAGCGTAGCTATCCCAGTAGGGGGCACCTAGTCCCACAAAAGCGGGCACAAAGTAAACGCCGCCATTATCGGGGACGCTATAGGCCAACGCTTCCACCTCTTCACTCCGCTTGATGATACCCAGTCCATCCCGCAGCCACTGCACCACAGCTCCGGCAATAAACACGCTACCTTCCAGAGCATAATCGGTGCGGCCCTTCACGCCCCAGGCTACCGTGGTTAGCAGTTTGTGGGCTGAAGCAATCGGCTGATCACCGGTATTGAGCAGCATAAAACAGCCCGTGCCATAGGTATTTTTGGCCATGCCAGGTTGCAGACAAGCCTGTCCAAAGGTGGCTGCCTGTTGGTCTCCTGCGATGCCAGCAATCGGGACTTGCGCACCTAATAGACCCGGAGCGGTATGTCCATAGACCTCGGAAGAGCTGCGAACCTCTGGTAGGAGACGCCGGGGAATATTCAACAGGTTGAGCAACTCCTCATCCCAGTCGCCGGTGTGGATATTGTAGAGCAGGGTGCGGCTGGCGTTGGTGACATCGGTAATGTGCAATTCGCCCTGGGTCAGTTTCCAGATCAGCCAGCTATCAATCGTACCAAAGGCTAGCTCACCGCGATTGGCTTTTTCCCTAGCGTTGGGGATGTTGTCCAGCAGCCATTTCAGTTTGGTGCCGCTAAAGTAGGCATCGATCACCAAGCCGGTTTTCTGTTGAAACAGGGCTTCCTGTCCGGCGGCTTTCAGCTGATCAGCCAACTCAGCCGTGCGCCGATCCTGCCACACAATAGCGTTGTGAATCGGGTGCCCAGTACTGCGGTCCCAGACGACGGTGGTTTCCCGCTGATTGGTAATGCCAATGGCGGCAATGTCGCGGGCTGAAATACCAAGCCGGGCTAGGGCTTCGTTCGCTACCCCAATCTGCGAGGACCAGATCTCTTCGGCATCATGCTCGACCCAACCCGACTGGGGAAAGATTTGCGGAAATTCCTTCTGGGCCAGGGAAAGCACATTGCCTTGGCGGTCAAACACAATGGCGCGAGAACTGGTTGTACCTTGATCAAAGGCGAGGATGTATTGCGTCATAGAGTTGTCCTGAATTTTGACCTGATTTTCACCACGGCATGGGTTTGTCATCCCAACAGAAAACCGCCTGTGGGTCCATTATCCGGCAACATGGTTACCTGGACTACATTGGCAGCTCTCATCTGCAACCCAACGCCATCGCTTGGACAACTTCAAGCAAAGATTTGTAAATGTTTGACGCTCTGTCTTTTGACAGTGCTTGGGCTGTAGGAGATAGTTTTTCCGCTCCTAGTTTTCGTTTTCTAGCTCTTGTTAACAGCACGCATATGGGTAAATCTCCAACCGCTCCTAAAGCAACATCAGCAACCGAATCTCCAGGCAATCGCTTTTATCGTACCGTTTGGCGTTGGCATTTCTATGCTGGGTTGTTCGTCATCCCCTTCATGGTAATTCTGGCCGCAACAGGGATTGTTTATCTGTTCAAGCCTCAATTAGACACCATGATGTATCACAATCTGATGGTTGTACAGCCTAACGGCACAGCCCTCGCGTTTACAGAGCAGGTCGAACGTGCCCAGGCGGCCTTTCCCACTGCAACTGTCACTCAAATTACACCGAATATTGCGCTAGATCGCAGTACAGAAGTGCTGTTGACTACCGCAGACGAGCGCAATCTCATGGTGTTTGTCGATCCCTACACAGGTCAAGTGTTGGGCCAGCGCGATGAAGACCATAACCTGCAGGCGATTGCTCGCAAAATTCACGGTGACTTACTGATTGGTCAGACGGGTGATTATCTCGTGGAGTTAGCTGCCTGTTGGGGTCTGGTGCTGTTAATTACGGGGCTGTATCTGTGGTGGCCGCGCCATCGATTTGCCGTGCTAGGAACGCTGATTCCGCGTCTATGGAGTTCCAACCAACGTATATTCTGGCGCGATTTACATGCGGTACCCGGTTTCTATGGTCTGCTCCTGATCGGATTTCTGATCCTCACTGGCTTGCCCTGGACTGGCTTTTGGGGAGATACCTTTGCTCAGGTGTGGGGGAGATTTCCAGCTCAGATGTGGGATGAGATTCCTGAATCTACTGTCTTGACTGGCTCCCTCAATCAGCGGGGTCAGGTTGTACCCTGGGCCGTGGAACAATTGCCTATGCCGCAATCGCATCTGTCTGGAGCAAATCACGCCGGCCATGGTCACGGCAGTTCGGCTGCAACCAACGGAGCGGCGTCTGCACCTCGGGTCAACCTCGATTTTGTGATCGCCCTCGCCCAGGCCAAAGGTGCACCTCCTGGTTTTAGCGTCACCCTGCCAGAGGGAAAAACAGGTGTATACACAGTTTCTGCGTTCCCCAACGATCCGAGGCAAGAAGTAACGATGCACATTGACCAGTACAGTGGTGAAGTATTGGCAGATGTACGCTGGAGCGATTATGGACTGGTTCCTAAAGCCGTAGAGATGGGAACTGCGATTCACATGGGCAAGTACTTTGGCATTGCCAATCAATTACTGATGCTGGTGGCGGCTTTGATTGTCATGCTGCTTTCGATCACTGGAGCCGTGATGTGGTGGCAGCGCCGGCCTAGGGAATCAGGGTTGCTTGGTGCTCCAGCCATGCCGCCCTATAGCCAAAATTGGCGAGTTCCTCTAATCATCGTGGCCGTATTAGGATTTGCATTCCCGTTAGTCGGCATTTCTCTGGTTATTGTTCTATCACTAGACTATTTTGTTCTATCGCGCATTCCCGCTCTCAAACAGATTTTTTATTGATTCACAGTTCATAAGCCATAATCGGAGGAATTCTATTGCTTGTTTCTCCACAACAATTCAGAGCGCATCTGGGTCGATGTTCAATTCGCGTAGCTTGGCAGCTAGCTTCTGGTTGCGAGCTTCTGCTTCAGTGATTTGCTGTTGCGCCTGAGCGATTTGTTGTTGCGCCTGCGTAACTTGTTCTTCAGCGAGATCGGCTCTTTGCTGCTCTGCGCGGGCTGATTCTTCTGGGGTCAATACCAACTGTCCTTCTGGAGTAAAAAAGCGTAATTGCTGATCCTGAATGCCTAGAAATAGCTGAAGCTGCTGGCTCCAGCGCCACCCCTGTGAATTCGGCTGAATTGGTTCATATTGTCCATCCATTAGATGAAACCCTTCAAACTCTAAGCTGTCGGGGTCAAACCAGAAGTAATCGGGTGTCCGAAACGTGTCCTGATAGATCTGCTTTTTCAATCCCCGATCTGTTTTGGCGGTTGAGTCAGACAGTAACTCAATGATCACGTTGGGATATTTGCCGTTTTCTTCCCAGACCACCCAGCTTTTGCGTAGCTTGCGTTCAGTGTTGAGTGCGACAAAGAAGTCGGGGCCTCTGAAATCCTCTGACTTACGCTGATGAGGGCTGTAGTAAACGGTGAGATTACCAGCCGCAAAGAAGTCATTGCGGTCGCGCCAGTACCATTCGAGACAGGCAAGCAGCAGAAGCAGTTGGCGTAGGTGCAAGTAGGTTTCCAAGGGTGGTTCGTCGCTATAGAAATCGCTAGGCGGGAAGACAGGGGTTTCTGCTCCGCTCCGTGCTGCATCGGCAAGGGGAGGCGTTTCTGGATGCGCAATTTCCTGATTAGTAATTTCCTGATTAGCAATTTCCTGATTAGCAATGGACATAGCAGTTCAGGCGAGAAACAGTACAATTATTCTACTTGATTTTGTCTGGCCTGGCCGATCTGCCTCAAGTAAGGTTGGGAGGACTTGAGCGTTGATCGCATCCTATTAACGAGAGCGGTGGTGAACAGTGTCTCGGTGAGTGGGCTTCGCCAAACGTCGTGAACCTCAGCCGAACGGGGAGCGGATAGAGGTGTTTACTGCAAAGCGCTCTGGTTAGTAAATTCGCTCTTGCTGTAATGCTCTGAAGTATGACACGATCAGGAATATGTAAAAAGCAATTAGAATGAAACTGAGTAATTTAAGAGAACAATAAAGGGATTTTAATCAATATAGCAACATCAAATCTTACTCGCTGTAGTGGGCAAAGTTCAACACCGAGGCCAGAAAAATGATTTGCATTTCGGGTTCATCCCCTGAACAGCCTATTCTGCCACAGGCTCAAATTTTATTGCAGCAATGTTGCCAATAGGGTGCTTGCAAACCCGCAATTTGGTGTAAAGTGAAAACGTTGGCTTCCTCACACTCGATTTCTTATAGGCATGATTTTCTCATCGTAGCCCTGCTGTGGTGGGTTGTGGTGTTGAGCCTTGATTGAGCTTGTAAGAATCCCATTGGTTTAGTAGGATCCTTGCCAGTGGTGTTGACCTTTTGAATGGTGTGGAGTGGCCAAAGTGGGCAATCAATTATGGAGTCAGCTAGCCCTGATCAGCTCGGTGGTCTGGGGCGTATCGGTTGGAGTAACAGCGCCAGCCATTGCGATAGATGCGGCAACCCCTGAATCGCCAGAAACGGACCTGCCTGCACATGAATTGAGCGATCCGCTGGGGGAGGATCTGCTAGGGGAGGAGCCAAATTCCCAGGCGGAGGCAGCCGCCACTCTAGGTTCAAGGTCCGATTCAGAACATACAAATCAAGAACATACAAATCAAGAGCGCTCGTCTGCGACTGCACCAATTGATTCGCACCAAACCATAGATGAGACAGGTCGGGATGAGACCGAGCACGATCAGGCCCAGGAGTCAGAGGAGCCTACAGCCGAGGAACCTGTAACCGCTGCTGACAGTGCCTTACCAATCGCTCCAGACCTCACCTTACCTGAGACGCCCCTACCCGACTTGCCATCAACCGCACCCACTGCCACACCCACTGCCACACCGGGGGCCGCTGCGCTCAGTATTCCTGGCAATGGAGCCAGAACCAGCTCAATGGCGCAGATAACTTCGGTGAGTGAGCTGGCCGATGTACAGCCTAGTGACTGGGCCTATCAAGCACTGCAATCCTTAGTAGAACGCTACGGCTGTATTGTCGGATATCCTGATGGCACCTTTAGAGGGCAACGGGCCTTGAGCCGCTACGAGTTTGCTGCTGGTCTCAATGCCTGTCTCGATCGCATCAGTGAGCTAATCGAAGCTAGTACTGCCGATCTAGTCACTGAGGAGGATTTAGCAGTGCGGCAACGGCTGGCCGACGAGTTCCAGACGGAACTGGCTGTTTTACGGGGCCGGGTTGACGGACTAGAAGCGCGAGTAGCCGAGCTGGAAGCCAATCAGTTTTCTACAACCACCGTGCTGCGGGGGAACGCAATTTTTGCCGTGGCTGATGTCTTTGGCGAAGGCGACCGTAACCAAACTGTGTTTCAGCATCGAGAAAACTTGAACTTAGTCACCAGTTTCACTGGAAATGATGTGCTGCTGCTCAGCCTCTATGCTGGGAATGCTCCCCTAGGCAGCTTGAACGCCGATCCGCCCTATACGGGTGTGTTTGACCTGCCTGGAACCGAGCTGGAAGGAACAGTTGGCAGTGTGGAACGCACAGTGAAAGCCTCCACAGCAGAGGGCACACTATCCTCGCAATTTGCGGGCCAAACTGGGGACACACTCCAGGCTCTATCCTTAGCCTACAGTTTTCCGATTAGTCGGCGAGCCAATGTTGTCTTTGCCCATGCCCTAGCCCCCTTTCAACTTTATGCTCCAACCCTAAATCCCTACTTGAGCGATTTGGAGAGCGGTACTGGCGCGATCAGTGTGTTCGGCGAGTATAACCCAATTTACGCGCTCGCAGGCGGCGGTACTGGCTTGATTCTAAACGTCACGCCGTTTAGCGATGCGCTCGAACTCACGGCGGGCTACTTAGCTGATGGCTTAGTCGTTGGCGATCCCTCACCGGGAAGAGGTCTATTCAACGGCGGTTATGGTTTTCTCGGTCAGCTCACCTGGAACATTACAGACAATTTTTCGATTGCTGGAGTTTACATCAACGAGTATTCTCCTTCGGGTCGCTTTGGCTTCAACTACAATGGCCTGGCCGTCACAGGGACTGCTGTTGCTAACTCTCTCGCCGGACAGGATCTTCTGAGCAGTCGCATCGCGGGTGAACAAGTTGCGGCAATTGAAGCATCACCCGTGATCACCAACGGCTATGGGGCACAGTTTAACTGGCAGCCCAGCTCGCGCTTTTCGATCAGCGGTTGGTTTAGCACCTTCTATCCCCGTCTGATTGGCAAAGGCGATGGCAATATTCTCACCTATGCGTTAACGTTTGCATTTCCCGATTTATTCCGTCGAGGCAATTTGCTGGGCTTGGTTGTGGGCGCAGAACCCTATTTGACTCGCATGGGCGGCGATCCACAAGATTTTGATGTAGATGTCCCGCTGCATGTTGAGGCGTTTTATCGTCATCGCGTCACAGACAATATTTTTATTACACCGGGCGTAATCTGGCTAACAGCTCCTAATCAGGACAACGAAAATCCCGATGCAGTGATTGCTACTCTGAGGACAACGTTTTTGTTTTAGGGGCTGAACGCAAACTACTAACCCGAGCGCTTTATAGTCAACACCCACACCCCACACCCCACACCCCACACCCCACATCCCTCACCCCTACCCCTCACCAAAACACTATTCATCATTTACTGCTCCCCTTAGGATGAATTGCTGCAACTAGTCTCATGGATCTGAAAATTACCTGCGCTTGTCTGCTGGGAACAACCGAACTTTGGGATGTCGGGATTGAAGGCGGTCGCATTACAGCGGTTGCACCCTCAGTTGAATCAACAATTGCTCAAACACGCTGAGTAGGAGAGCGGCGTTTCTATCCACAAGGTTTAAAACTACGTTTTCTATCCGTTTGTAGTTATCTTAACCTTGACAACACCAATGTAAGGCGATAATGTTTCAGTACTACGATTGGTTCGACGTATTCATAGTCTGATATCGCTTTTTCAAAATAGCGCTTCCGGTCTTTCTGGAATTATTTAGGATTGTAACATCAACGAAGTAATTAAAATGATCACTAAAGTAATTACTGCATCAATTACTAGCTCCGTTACCAAAGCTGTTACCAAAATCATCGGCTTGAGTGCAGCTAGTATTTTACTTTCCACTGCCAGCGCCTCGGCTGTAGAGACAATTACCCTGCGGTATTACGGCTCGGACCCGAACGTGCCCTCTGAGACCACCATCACACTCGATGAAATCAGGCAATTCGTCAACTCAGGCGCATTGCCGCAGCAGGCGAGAGAATTTTTAGACTTGAATCGTCAGGACCCTACACTCATCCAACGGGCACTCGCGACACCGATCCAGCTTCCAGGAACCCTAGAGACAATAGAGGCAGAGTTTCTTGACAGCTCGGTGGGTCGCTTTGTGCTGCTGCAACTCCAGCGGTTGATTCAGGGATCTTCGGATCTAGCCGACCTGCGGACAGCGGTGCGAACCTCGATCCAGGATCGGCAAATTTCGGTGCTAGAAGTATTGGAAAACTATCCGATTCCAGATGTGACGCTCAATATCACCGGATTGGTCACGACCTACAACGATGTCAGCGCCTTTGTAGAGCGGATTTTGCCAGCCCTTGAGGTCGCTAAAGACTATTTACAAAGAATTGTCTGCGATTGTGAAGCACCTACGACTGCATCAACATCTTCATCGACGTCTACGGCTGCATCAACATCTATATCGACGCCTGACTCGCCACAAACCCAACTGACGTCTAATACAACCGTCAACTGTCTCGATCAGCACACCGCTACCCAAACTCCCTGACGGGTAGATGGGTGTAGCGCGCTGCTATCTGGACTCCCTCAGATTAACTGGTTGATTTGTGCATTCAACTCACCTAGAAATTTCCTATGAAGATTGTTTCGCTCGTTGATTGTTTGCCTCGGTTTGGCCCAGTCGGATGCAGAGTTCTCGGTTTTGGCAGCTTAATTGGTATGGGAGCGGCGGCCCTATTCGCGGCCACTCCGGTGCGGGCGGCGGAGCGGGTTGTGTTTACCTTCGGTCCCCTAGGACGCTCAATTCCCGTTGCTGATCTGCAAGCACTGGCGGAGACCGGCCAAACCACTCGGCAGATTCGCTGGTATTTGAATGTCGCTAATTTAGAGGTTGAAACCTTGCAGCAGGTGTTAACTCAAGAGGTAGGGGTGAGCCTGCGATTGGTGGATCGGGTTGGCAACTCGCTGCCGGGTGAATTTGTGCTGGATCAGGTTGGGAATACGCTGCATACCAAATCACGGCAGGCCAATGTGCAGGCGCTCCGCTCGGCGCTGGTTTTGTCGCTCAGCGATGATAATCAGCTTTCGCTGCTGGAGTTTCTGCAAAACTACCCAACTCAGGAACTGTATGTTGATGGCCGATCGCTGCTCAGCTTTGCTAGGGATGTGCAAGGCATTGTGAATCGGGTTGAACCGATTGTAGCTGCGGTGCAAACGGTGCTAGAGGGTTTAGTTTGCGATTGTGAACCGGCCCGGAATCGCTAGTCCTGCAATCAGCCTTACCCATGCTCAACAACCTGCATCACCTTGAACAGGAATCTCTACGGTGTGTTCACCCTTCTGAACACGCATGATTCCATCAACGGCGACTGATTCAATTTCTCCCGGTTCACCGAGCGTCACATCGACTTGAACCTGCATACTGCCATCCTGACTGACAAAGGTTTGAGAGGTATGTTGTCCGTAGAACTCTTCGCCCGATGCTGCCGTGCGGCGAAAGCGGACAAACTCACCGTTAATTTTCATCAGCGTCAACTCTCGCCCCAGCTGTTGCGCCAGTCGATTAAAAAATAAATACCCAGAGGGACGCGGCCCATCTGCTTGCTTCCAGAGACTCATGCCGCAACCTCCACCGTCTTGATTGAACAATTCCTCAGATGTGAATAGCTGCACATCCAAAGCGGCTGGGCTACTGGTAGGCGATGGTGATGAATTGAGAGATGAATCTACAGATGACGGAGATGAACCAGAACCCATCTGCCACCCTTCTGAAAAACAAGCAGAGAGAGTGCCGCTGCATATTAGGGTTATGAGCAAGGGGAGGAATTTCATGATTAGGAGCCAGAAGTCAAGAGTCAAGAGTCAGGAGTCAGGAGTCAGGCTGCTGGGGACATATGGCAAAGTAGTGGATTCGAGAGGCTGAATAGAAACAATACCACGGATAGACTCCCACGACGATGCAGCTCCTAGCTTTGTTGCTACCCATCCGTAATTAAGTTAGGCAAGATAAAATTGAACAAATTAATGCAATTGATGTTGACGCACGGGTCGGTAGTGACGAAGCCGAGCCAATCGGATTGACACAAAATTTCGCACAGGCTCCTGCCCCTGACTCCTGACTCCTAGCTCCTGTCGCCTATCTATCCAGTCGTGCTGATGATTAAGTCATTTTTGATTGAACGTATCTCTAAAATTATTCTAGTTGCTACTATTGCTTGTTTTTTCACGCTGGTTGTTTTCAACAACCTCACTGACTATGGCACCAACTTTGCCTATGTGCAGCATGTGGTGCTGATGGATACGATTTTCCCAGAGAGTACGCTAACCTGGCGAGCCATTACTTATCCCCCGTTGCAGCACCTAATCTACTGGAGCATTATTGCCTGGGAAGCGATGACGGCTCTCCTCTGCTGGACGGGAGTGCTGCGGCTCAGTCAAGCCCTCAAGGCGGATATCTCTGACTTCGATGCAGCCAAATCCTATGCGTTGATTGGCTTAACGGCGAGTTGTGTGCTGTGGCTGCTGGCCTTCTTTTGCATTGGTGGCGAGTGGTTTGTCATGTGGCAGTCTCCGGTGTGGAACGGTCAGCCAACGGCGTTTCGCATGTTTACCATCTCTAGCATTGTACTGCTGTGGCTGCGGCAACCAGATTGAGTGGGGTCTCTGAACCCTATTCATCCAGGTGGAGGATGGCGATAGTAGACTCGGCCTTGCATGATGGGGAAACAAGCGCAGAGGTCAATCTCTTGAAACTAAAGAATGGAGAAGGATGCGGATTATCCATTCTTGTGGATCCAAGAATTGACTCGACAGATTTGCGGAAGCATTCACCTGGAAATGACTCATGGCCCTGGTGCACCAGTTTAGACGGGATGACACCGGTTTTTGGCCTATCGTATTTCCACCTAAGGAGTTTCAATGGCTGACAAAGCTGAAAGTTTGATTCATGATTTAGACAAAGTTGCCAAAGCTCGACAAGAGTTTGCTGGATATTTGCAGGACATTGCCGGCACCCTAACCGAAGCAGAGCAGATTGGCGAAACCGCCTCCGGCAAGCTGGGATTAGAAACCACCATCGAGGATTTGGAGTTGGTGAGCCGCAATTTGGGCGAAGGGGTGTTCCGACTGCTGGTGCTGGGCGACATGAAGCGGGGCAAAAGCACGTTCCTGAATGCGCTGATTGGGGAAAATGTGCTGCCAACGGATGTCAACCCCTGTACAGCAGTGCTAACCGTGCTCAGCTATGGGCAAGACAAGCAGGTTACCGTTCATTTCAAAGATGGGCGAGCACCCGAATTGCTGGATTTTGACAGCTTCAAGCAACGGTACACGATTCCGCCAGAAGTGGCCAAAACGCTGCAAGAGCAAGGAATTTCTGCCTTTCCCGATGTGGCCTATGCCGAGGTGCAATATCCACTCACTTTACTGGAAAAGGGCGTGCAGATCATCGACAGTCCGGGATTGAACGACACCGAACAGCGTAATCAGTTGACGCTGGGGTATATCAACAACTGCCACGCGATTCTGTTTGTGCTCAGCGCTACGCAACCGTATACGTTAGGCGAACAGCGCTATCTAGAGAACTACATTAAAGATCGAGGATTGTCCGTATTCTTCTTGATCAACCACTGGGACGAAATCCAGAATCGTTTGATTGATCCGAACGATCATGCTGCTTTGCAGGAAGCAGAGGAACGGGTACGACAAGTCTTTAGAACGAATCTGACACCCTACTGTCAGGTAGAAGGAGAAGACCGCTATGACGATCGCGTATTTGAAATTTCTTCGCTGAATGCATTGCGGCAACGATTAAGGCATGAATCGCTGGATGGTACAGATTTCTCGGAATTCATCACCGCGCTGAACCACTTTTTAACCAAGGAGCGAGCCATTTCTGAATTGCGGCAGGCCAAGTTGATGGCTCGCCAAGCCTACCGTAGCGTGCATGAAGCTTGCGATCGCCGTATTCCCCTGTTGAGCGAAAGCGTTCAAGATTTGCGGCAAAAAATTCGCTCGGTGCAGCCAGAATTTGATCAGCTCGTCACCATCCGTGACCAGTTCAAAGACGAGATTCGGATTGTCGGTGAGCGGCAGGCAAGCACTATTTCCAACTCGTTCCGCACCTATCTACCAGAGTTGGCTTCTAGCTTTGCAGCTGATTTTAGCCGCTATCAGCCGGAGCTAAAGTTCTTCGACTTTTTGCAAAAGGGCAAACGCCAAGAGTTCGAGGCATCTCTGCGTCTAGCGTTTGAGAAATATTTGTTGGACAAAATTGCCGCCTGGAGTTTGACCGCCCAGCAGCAGTTGGATGCTAGTTTTCTCGACTTAGCCAAAAGCGCGACCCAGTATGGCGAGTCCTATACCCAAGTCACTGATCGCATCACCGAAAAACTCACAGGTCAGAAGGTGATTCCCAACGCCAACCTGAGTGCCGAAGATACCTCGCCTCGCTGGGCCAAGTGGGCTGTGGGTCTGTACGCGCTCACCACCGGCGATGTGGGGACGATCGCGATGGCGGGTACGGGTGTATTTAACTGGAAGCAAATTCTGCTCAACTTTAGCGGCGCGGTGCTGCTGACCTCGATGCTGTATGCTGTAACGGGCGTATTTCTGGGGCCTGTAGGCATGGCCTTAGCCGGCCTGAGCCTGGGCAGTTTCTCAGCTGAAATGGCTCGCCGCAAGGTGGTAGAAACCATGAAGGCAGAACTGATCAAGCTACTGCCCCAAATTGCTCAAGAGCAGTCATTCCAGGTGTATCAAGCCGTCAAGGAATGTTTTGACACCTATCAGCAAGAAGTCGTCAAGCGCATGAATGAAGATATTCAATCCCGTAAGGCGGAACTGGATGAACTGGTGCGGCAAAAAGAAGATCACGAAATTAACCAACAGGCGGAAGAGCGTCGTCTAAACCTGCTGGATAACACGGTGCTAACTCAACTACATGAAGTAGAAGATGCCTACGATTATTTAATCGGGCAACCAATGCCGTTGGTGAGTGCGGCGTAATAGATGTAGGAGACAGAAGACAGGAGTCAGAATGTTTGTTAAATCTGGTTGATTGACCAGCAGGACTGTAGGGACAAAGCATTTGCCAAATAATCTAGAGCGCAAGTATATAGATCTATCAGCAATACTTTGTCCTTACTTTATCCTGACCTGAGGGCAATCATTCGTTCGATATCGCCAGAAGCCGGAAGTCAAAAAAGAGGCTAGTCGCGCACAGCAACTAGGAAAAATTCTTTTCTCCTGACTCCTGACTCTTGAAGAAATCGCTCAAGGCCGAATGCCCTGACTGCTGTTTGCCTCAAGCGAAGCTGGAAGCTGCACTTTACAGTACAATCAACACAGTCTTGCTTTCTGGTAGACACAGAGGGTCAAGTAAGCTACCAAAACCTGATTCCCCGCGCCTGATCCTCAGTTTTACTAACCACAGTAAACATCCACCCCTCCACCCCTTCACCCCTCACCCCTCCACCCCTCACCCCTCACCCCTCACCCCTCACCCCTCACCCCTCACCCCTCACCCCTCACCCCTCCACCCAACTACCATAAAAAAATCCCCCATCTGTCACCGCTACGGGTTTTCAGAAAAGGGGACTCACCCTGTGGGCATGCGAGAAAAGGAGCATTGTTATCACTCGTCTCAACTTCCCGGATCAGGGAACCGAGTGAAAGTAAGTGCCATATTGTAGACCAGGAAAGAAGTAATTGAGTTGAATAAACAAGATCCAGACTGCTACAAAAATGAGAATGCCCAGTACTGGAGCCATAGTGAGATATTTGAATAGATATTGCATGACGCTGACTCCTGAATGTTGACCTGAATGTTAAACAAAGGACGACGCAATTGAGCAGACTTTAGCGCGGCGAGACCGAAAGCGTTTCGTCGTCGGCAACCAGTTCTCCACTGAAGAATTCCTTGAGGGCAAACACAGGCCAAAGCAGTCCTTGCGAGACGGATTGAATCGCCAGGGGAATACTGATGAAAATTTCTAGCGCCTCTGGATTCTTGGCTTTGTTAGATGCGCGTAAATAGGCCCTGCCTGACCAGCCGATGAAACCAGCTACATAGAAAAATATGCCAAAGGGAATCGCAACATCTACAGCCCGATCCAGTCGGTCGAGGGGCAAGTGGGGCAATCCATCAGGGCCACACAGCAATTCTGAAGAGTAAACCTCGAAGGGACGGGTGTAGTAGTAGTTGTCGGGGGCGCTGTTTTGACGCTGTTGAAATACCGGAGAGTCCTTACAAGGAATCAAGGTTGTATTCACAGCCACTGCGTTAGAAACAGTGCTAAACCAAATAATTAGAACGAAGATCGGTATAAATAGAATACGCAGCAGACGCATCATCAGTTCTCCTTCTATTAATGGGGTTGGCATCAGGTTTCCTGCTCGCCGGTTTCCTGTTCGACGTTTTCCCGCTCAATCCACAGAAACACCAGCGCAAAGACGGGAAATGGCAAAATATAAAATATCAACGGAATCATGATCCAAGGTAGCCATGCTCCAGCATAGGCACCGGTAAGTTCAGTTAAATTGGTTTCCATCGTTATGCCTCACTTGAGTTTGATGATTGATAGTCAGTAGATCGCAAATCCTGTTAAGATCCCCCCTACCCCCCTTTTATAAGGGGGGAACTGTTAGGCGAAGCCTGGGTGTAGCACATACCAACCCTGGTTTGAAGTCCCCCTTCTTCTACGCCGAAGGCGCATCCCCGCTGGGGTTTAGGCGGATTATAGCCCTGCGGGCATCTCAGAAAAGGGGGATTGTGCTATGCACACGCTGCCCGAACGAACCCAAGTCTAGTGACCAAAATAAATTCATTTCCGATCTACTGATAATTCAGTGACAATTATTAACGAGAGCGGTAAATGGTCGTGGATAGACGCAGGAATCGATGGGTCTATGGGTATAGGGATGGGTGATGGTTACTGCTTAGCAACCAAGTGATAATCAGCTTAATCCCAACCAGGGAAATAACAACTGGCTGACATTGACACCACCGCGCAGAATCGAATCGAGATCGCTGAAATTTTCTAGCAGCAGATAGGCGAAAACCGCGCCACCCATCGAGCCAAGCAGCACCCCGCTACCAAGCTGAAACCAGTCTTCTTTTTTGCGTAGCGGTCTCAGATCATCCTTAGAATGGGAGTTATAGGCTCCTCTCGGATCGCCCTGAAATGTGGCTAGCGCGAAAATAGAAATTCCTAGACAGGCTGAAACGGTAATGTAGATTGCAGTAATCAAACCACTTAGGTTTGCGCCATGGGCAGTTTCCCGCAGCGGACCAACTACCACCTCAGGTCCAACCAAAAAATAGCCATGCGCCATGCCAATCTCTAGTCCGCGCATAAAGGGAGATAGCCCCGGACGATAGGCCGGTAAGTTGCGCAAGTAGGCTTTGACAATCGGAGAGTCATTGATTGGAGTGGAAAGATTGGCTCGCCAGACATCGCGGTGATCCGGCTGGATTGGATCATCACCTGCATAGGCAGCAGCAGGAGAAGAGACTTGAGTAGCCATGTTACTTGACCTATTGAATATTCAAATGAATCAAATCATGAAGTTTTTGAACTGGATACGGAAAAGCGTAATAACCACTAAAAGGAATGATTGGGGGAAAGTCCTGATCACTACTTCTTGACCAGGACTCCTGAGACGAGGAGAGTCTCAAGCTTTAGAAGATTCTGAGATTTGAGACCTGTCGCTGCTAGCCAAACTGACTCGCCGTGGAAGCAATTAGGAAGGCTCCGTAGGTGGCAATGTAGCCGACCGTAAAGTGAGTCAAGCCGACTAAACGAGCCTGAACGATAGAGAGCGCCACGGGTTTGTCTTTGGGATAGCCAAAGGACAAGGGTGTATTCTCGTGCGCCCACATCAGCGTTTCGATTAGCTCTTGCCAATAGCCCCGCCAGGTAATCAGGAACATAAAGCTAACAGCCCACGCCAAATGACCAAACAGGAACATCCAGGACCAGACGGCTAAGGCATTCATGCCATAGGGGTTGTAGCCGTTAATCAACTGGGCCGAATTCAGCCAGAGGTAGTCGCGGAACCAGCCCATCAGATAGGTCGAGCTTTCGTTGAACTGCGCTACATTGCCCTGCCAAATGGTGAGATGCTTCCAGTGCCAGTAGAAAGTCACCCAGCCGAGGGTATTCAGCATCCAGAACATGGCGAGATAAAATGAATCCCAGGCTGAGATATCGCAGGTGCCGCCGCGTCCGGGTCCGTCACAGGGGAAGGAATAGCCGAAGTCTTTCTTGTCGGGCATCAGCTTGGAGCCGCGAGCATCCAGTGCACCTTTGACGAGAATCAGGGTCGTGACATGTAAACCCAGAGCAATCGCATGGTGGACGTAGAAATCGCCGGGGCCAATCGTCAAGAACAGCGAGTTGGTGCCGGTGTTGATCGCATCGAGCCAGCCAGGCAGCCAAACGTTAGCATGGTTGGGCCAAGCGGTTGAGGCAATGCTATCGGGATTGGACAATAGCGTATTAATGCCGTAGAGCATCTTACCGTGCGACGCCTGAATAAATTGGGCAAATACCGGCTCAATCAAAATCTGTTTCTCTGGACTGCCAAGGGCGACTTCGCAGTCGTTATGTACATACAAGCCCAAAGTATGAAAACCGAGAAATAGCGATACCCAGCTCAAGTGAGAAATAATCGCCTCTTTATGTTGCAACATCCGATCAAGCACATTGCCCTTGTTTTGCACCGGATCGTAGTCGCGTACCAGGAAAATCGCGCCGTGGGCAAAGGCTCCTACCATCAAAAATCCGGCAATGTATTGGTGATGGGTGTAGAGGGCCGCCATCGTCGTAAAGTCCCTGGCGATGAAGGCATAGGGCGGCATTGAGTACATGTGCTGGGCCGTCAGGGAACTGGCGACGCCAAGGGCTGCCAAGGCAAAGGCGAGCTGGAAGTGGAGTGAGTTGTTGTAGGTGTCATACAGTCCTTGGTGGGGCAAATTGAACTGACCTTCGCTCTTGCCCCCAAACAAACCGGCTTTGGAGTCCAACATCTCCCGAATGTTGTGCCCAATGCCCCAGTTAGTGCGATACATGTGTCCCGCGATAATAAAGATCACCGCAATCGCCAGATGGTGATGGGCCATATCGGTGAGCCAGAGGGACTGGGTTTGAGGATGGAAACCACCCAAGAAAGTGAGGATGGCCGTTCCCGCTCCATCGGCGCTGCTGAATACATGCTGGGCCGTATCGGGATTTTGGGCATAAGCGCCCCAGTTGCCTGAAAATAGTGGCCCTAATCCTGCCGGATGGGGACGGTGAAATAGCAGGTTATCCCAGCCGACATGTTGACCACGCGATTCGGGAATAGCTACGTGAATCAGATGCCCAGCCCAAGCCAGCGAGCTAACGCCAAACAATCCAGCCAGGTGATGATTCAACCGCGATTCTGCATTTTTGAACCAGCTCAAACTGGGCCGGAACCGGGGCCGCAGATGTAGCCATCCAGCATAGAGAAACAGCGATGCCAACAAGATTAAAAACAATGCACCAGCGTATAACTCATTATTGGTGCGAATCCCGATTGTATACCACCAGTGATACACGCCGGAATAGCAGATATCAACCGGGTTGGCGGCTCCGGCTCGCGTAAAGGCCTGAATCGCAGATGGACCGAACTGCGCATCCCAAATTGCATGGGCAATTGGGCGAATTCGCAGCGGATCTTTGATCCATAATTCGTAATTACCTTGCCAAGCGACATGAAAGACAATGCCAGACGCCCAGAGAAAGATAATGGCGAGATGACCAAAGTGAGAAGCGAAAATCTTTTGATACAGATTCTCCTCGGTCACACCATCGTGACTTTCAAAGTCATGGGCTGTAGCCATGGCATAGAATATTCGCCTGGTTGTTGGGTCTTGCTGTAGACCCTGGCTAAACTTAGGAAATTTAGTTGCCATAGTTTTGCAAGTTTGAATTCTGAGGTGCTAAGGTCTCGGAATATTGGTCTGAATTTCTTGATCCCCCTACTCTGCGGGAAGGCTACGCCTATAAAAAGAGGAACTTCAAACTGGTTTTACTCGGTCCCCCCTTTTGAAGGGGGCTAGGGGGGGATCGGATCTACCCAATCGTTGCCATTCGGGCTAAGAAAAACGCCCAGGTCGTGACGATACCGCCCAATAGATAATGAGCGACCCCGACCGCCCGACCGTGGACGATGCTCAGAGCGCGAGGTTGAATTGCAGGCGTGATGTGGAGTTTATTGTGTGCCCAGACAATCGATTCGATTAGCTCTTGCCAATAGCCGCGTCCGCTGAACAGGAACATCAGACTAAAGCCAAACACAAAGTGTCCACCCAAGAAAAGTAATCCATAGGCTGAGAGGGCGCTGCCATAGGAACCAATCGCCTGCACCGACTGTGCCCACAAGAAGTCTCGTAGCCAGCCGTTATTGGTAATCGAGGAAACGGCAAAGTTACCGTTCGTCAAATGGGAAATGGTACCATCGGCGTTCACGACCCCCCAGACATCGGACTGCATCTTCCAGAAGAAGTGGAAAATTACCATCGACAGGGAGTTATACATCCAGAACAATCCTAGAAAGACATGATCCCATGCCGAAACTTGGCAAGTGCCGCCGCGTCCAGGGCCATCGCAGGGGAATCGGAAACCCAGGTTCGCCTTGTCGGGAATCAGACGAGAACTGCGGGCAAACAACACGCCTTTTAACAATACCAGAACGGTGACGTGAATCGTAAAGGCATGGATGTGATGAATCATGAAATCCGCTGTGCCTAAGGTGATTGGCATCATGGCTATTTTGCCACCCACAGCCACAATATCGCCTCCCCAGACATGGCTGACTGGATTCATAATTCCAGGCGCTGTCGTGCCGATTCCAGATAGATCAATATTCCGCAGGCCACCAAATGTATTGCCAAGAGGCTGGGCCGCTTGCAGGTTAACCGCACCAATCGCCGCCGTGTGGATCTGCTGAATCCACTGGGCAAAAATGGGCTGAAGCTGAATTCCCGTATCTGAGAACATATCTTGAGGCCGCCCAAAGGCCCGCATCGTGTCGTTATGACAGTACATAGCAAAGCTGTGGAAGCCCAAGAACTGACACACCCAGGCGAGGTGAGAAATGATGGCATCTCGGTGACGGATGACGCGGTCCAGCACATTGTTGACATGATCTGCCGGATTATAGTCTCGCACCATGAAAATAGCTGCGTGAGCCGCTCCTCCAACAATGCAGAAGCCCGCAATCCAGACATGATGCGTGAATAGCGAAGTGACTGTGGCATAGTCGGTGGCCAGATAGGGATAGGGCGGCATAGCATACATATGATGTGCCACCAGCAGACTAGCAGTTCCCATCTGCACCAGGTGAATCGCCAGGTTGGCGTGCCAAGATGTCTCAAAGATTTTGTCGAGACCTCGATGGCCTACCGGTCCAATAAAATTGAACAAGGGAAACATCTTCGGAGTACGGGCATCATCCAGCAATTCTCTAAAGCTGTGCCCAATTCCCCAGTTGGTGCGGTAGAAGTGACCCGCAATGATGAACAGCACTGCAATGGCTAGATGGTGATGGGCCGTATCTGAGAGCCAGAGGCCACCTGTAACCGGGTTCAAGCCACCCTTGAAGGTGAGGAAGTCGGTATAAGCGCCCCAGTTGAGGGTAAAGAAAGGAGTCAACCCCTGGGCAAAGCTGGGATAAAGACTTGCCATCAACTCCCGATTTAGAATGAACTCATGGGGTAGCGGGATGTCCTTGAGCGGCACGCCCGCATCTAGCATTTTATTTGTAGGCAACGCAACGTGGATCTGATGCCCCGCCCAACCCAGCGCACCGCAGCCCAGCAAGCCTGCTAAGTGGTGGTTCATCATGGACTCCCAATTTTGGAACCATTCCAATTTGGGTGCCCGCACATGATAGTGAAACCAGCCGGCAAATAGCATCAGGGCTGCCATCACCAGTCCGCCCATGGCCGTGCAGAAGAGCTGGAACTCATTTGTGAACCCAGCAGCTCGCCAAAGTTGAAACAGCCCGGAGGTAATTTGGATGCCGTGGAAGCCACCGCCGACATCGGCATTGAGAATATCTTGGCCAAAAATATTCCAGACGACTTGGGCACTAGGTTTGATATGGAGTGGGTCTGTCATCCAGGCTGTAAAGTTGGAAAAGCGAGCACCGTGGAAATACATGCCGCTTAACCAAATAAAGATGATGGCCAAATGGCCAAAATGAGCCGCGAAGATTTTGCGAGAAATATCTTGTAGATCGCTAGTGTGACTATCAAAATCATGAGCATCGGCATGGAGATTCCAGATCCAGGTTGTGGTTTTAGGTCCCCGTGCCAACGTGCGGTCAAAATGTCCAGGCTGCACCCACTTCTCAAACGAAGTAGGAACAGGATTGTTATCCACTTGGACTCTGGCTCGCCGTTGCTCTGGAGGAGTGATGGTCATGGAGTCGCTCCTTTAATGAGACAAAGGTGAAACATGAGAAGGTGAAATTGAAACAAAGGTGAGAAGGTGAGAAGGTGAGAAAGCAATAAAGGTGCAGTTTGTTTGAAACGATTTACCACGCATTCTCAGCTTCTAGGATGCTGGGAAACGTGTGAATCGTTCGATCATTAAAAGCCGCAATGCCCAAATTAGCCTGATAGATTCCGTCGGCCCAAGTGCGGATCACCTGCCCTTCTGAATCGACCATAGGAGAATGGTAAAAAATTCGATCAAAATTGAAGGCTGCTATATCGACCCCCAGAGCAGCAGACCAAATTCCCGCGACGGGTAAGGCGGCTAGGAAAAAGTGGACCGAGCGCGAGTTGGGGAAGCTCATGCCCCGCCAAAATAGCTTTTGCTGAAAGCGCTGAGCCGCAGGAAAACTGTAGGTCGTTTCTCGTTGTCCCAAATAGTATCCAGCATTAGGAGATTGGTCAGCACCCGTGGTCCGAAATAGGGTAGACGTGACTAATGAACCATGCACGGCAGATAAAAACGAACCGCCGAAGACACCAATCACTCCCAACTGATGAAACGGATTCATCAAAATATTGTGATCCGCCTGAAACGTCATCATGAAGTTAAACGTACCTGAGATTCCCAACGGCATCCCAGCGGAAAAACTGCCTTGTCCAACCGGATAGATCAGTAGAACCGACATGGTTGCTGCTACAGGCGCAGTAAAAGCCAAAGAAATCCAGGGTCGCATTCCTAAGCGATAGCTGAGTTCCCATTCCCGATCCTGATAGCAAATAATTCCAATCAAGAAATGGAGAACAATCAGTTGATAGGGGCCACCATTAGTGAGCCACTCCTTGAGCGAACTCGCTTCCCAAATAGGATAAAAATGTAACCCAATCGCCGCTGAAGTCGGGACAACAGCTGCAGTAATGATATTATTACCATCCAACAGAGAACCAGAAATCATTTCTCCGGTACCGTTAATGTCTACGGCTGGAGCAGCAATAATGGCAACTACAAACGTAATAGCAGCAGTCAACATTGTGGGGATCAACAGCACACCAAACCAACCGATATAGAGGCGATTTTCGGTGCTGGTAACCCATCGGCAAAACTGCTCCCAGGGCGAGATTCTAGGGCGTTGGATGGGCTGTTCAGCGATGGAGATTTGGTCAGGCTGATCGCTCTTAGCGACGCTGGCTCGACCAAACTGGATCAGCATGATAATAGTCGCTCCTTTTAATAAATTAAGCGTGTCGATTGCGAAGCACTTAGAGTTACCGATTCATCGATCGATTGGTTAATCAGCCTATCGATCAGTTGGCTAAATCTACTGCTTCGTACAACCGCTGTTTGAGCCAATTCGATCTAAAACGGTCTAGTCGTGGGTCTAGTTGTGAGCGTATTTATAACGTCAAGTTCTTCATTTTGAAGCGTAGGAGAAAAAGATGAAGAACTGATGGAGGTCAAAATTTGTTTTAGAAAACGTTACGAATTGGGCTGAACACAAAAACCTTGATTTCGCGCTTTTCCCTTAGCGTGTCACTACTAACGATAGAATTGTCTTTAGTGAACGATTCAACTAACGTTGGCTTGATTTATTGTTGATTGTTTCGATTTGTAAATTTAGGGATTGATTCTAAGCAGTTGATTCTAAACAGAGGAAGCCAGAGAACAGAACATTCCTTCACCGTATCTCTAAAACTTCAGCAATTTGGTCCGCTAAGGTCAATGGGTCGTAGGGTTTTGTGATCACTCCAGCCACCTTAAGTTGGGCAAAGCGGCGTTGCTCATCGGGTTGGGCCTTAGCTGTTAGGAGAATCACCGGGATATGCTGGGTACTGGGATGGGCTTGCAGTTGGGCAAAGGTGGCTAAACCATCCACATCGGGCATCATCACGTCTAGCAGAACAGCATCGGGGTGTTCGGCAACGGCTTTTTCGACTCCTTCCTGGCTAGAACAGGCGGTTGAAACCTTCCAGCCTTTGGCAACTTCTAGGCAGAGTTGGGTCGCCTCGCGGATATCTGGCTCATCTTCAATAATCAGAATATGTTTAGTCATAGTGTTGAGTCATGATGGTCGGGTGTGACTAACGGTAAGCTGAAACAGAACGTACTTCCCTCTCCTAGCTTACTTTCTACCCAAATCTGCCCCTGATGTTGCTGGACAATGCCGCGACAAATGGTCAACCCCAGTCCCGTTCCCCCCTGACTGCGAGAATTGGATGCATCCACCTGTTGAAATCGGTCGAAAATGGCTTCGAGTTGGTCAGCAGGAATGCCGACGCCCTGATCTTTAATCCGAAACAGCACATAATCTGGTTCTGCCTGGTGTAGCTCTGCGGTAAGGGAAACGATAGAACCGGAGGGGGAAAACTTGATGGCGTTATTGAGCAGATTAGTGAAGGTTTGAATAATCCGGTCTGGATCAGCCCAGAGGGTGACGGAGATGGGAGCAACCGAGAGCTGAATGCCTGCCTTCTCGGCTATCGCTCGCATGGCGTCGATCGATTGCAGCATCAGGTCAGTCGCGTTGCAAGTCTGCTTTTGCATCGGCATTTTGCCAAACTTGATTCGTTCGATATCAAGAATGTCACTAATCAACCGCACCAGGCGATTAGTATTGGAAAAAGCAATCTCCAACATGCGCTGACTTTTTTCAGGATAGCTGTTCAACCATCCACTAGCGAGTAACCCCAATGTACTGCGAATTGAGGTGAGCGGTGTGCGTAACTCATGGCTGACAATCGAAACAAACTCGTCTTTCATTTGTTCAACTTGCTGACGCGCCGTAATGTCTTTGAACAAAACCACGGCTCCTACAATCTGGTCAGCTTCTCGAATCGGGCTACTGACATATTCCACCGGAAAGCTGGTGCCATCGGCTCGCTGAAACCGATCTTCGCTACAGTGGTGGGTAGTGCCGTTGTGCATCGTTAGATAAATCGGGCTTTCTGCCGCCAGATAGGGCGTACCGTCCGGCTTGGCATGGTGGAAAAACTGATGCATCCATTGCCCAATCAGGTCTTCGACTTCATAGCCCAGCAGTTTGGCGGCGACTGGATTGGCAAAGGTGATGATGCCCTGGGTGTCGAGACCGTAGATGCCTTCGGCTACTGAATTGAGAATTAGCTCTAGTTGGTGTCCCAGGCGGACTAGGGTGGCTTGCGTTTGCTGCAATTTCGTCAGGGCGCGCTCCCGGTCAGCAATCTGCCGCGATAGTTCGCTGTTAGCCTGCTGTAGTTCCGCCGTGCGTTGCAATACCCGCTGTTCCAACTCCGCATTCAGAGCAGAGATTTTTTGCTCGGCCTGCTTGCGCTGCTGAATATCCTGCTCCAGGGTGCTGTTGAGGGTACAGACTTGCTGATACAGCAGGTGCTGATGAATCGCCATTGCAAAGTGATCGGCCAGCGCTCGCACCAATTCCTGATCGGCAGTTGACCAGGGGTGGGATTGTCCTTGCTTTAACTCACGCCAGGTCTCAAACGAACGACGCGGACGCAACTGACGCGGATCATTACGATCAATCCGTCCGGCCCAAATCCGTTCAAAATCAATTTCACCGCGAAATAAACTCAGGTATCCCAAAAACTGTTGCTGATAGTAGAGTCGCACAATTAGCAGTCCACGAATTTGAACCGTTAAAAAGGCGATTGCCAGATCCGATGGCATCACGGCTCGGTAAAGGTCAGCAATCGCCCAGAGGTTGCTCGAAACAGGGGAAGGTTCCTCCATTTCTAGCCAGGTTTGCCAGTGGGGGTGTTGTTCGAGATGGGGCGAGGAAGATGGGGAAGATGGGGAAGATGGGCGAGATGAGGGAGATGGCGGCTCGTGAGCCTCACCGAACGAGGAAGATGGGGTGGGAGGGATGAGGAGGGATGGTTGGTTGGTTGAGTTGCGGTTTGGGGGTGTGTCCAGGTCTTGCAGCCAGGAGGCGGGGATTTGAGGTTGGGGGCCGGTGGTAAAGAGTTGGGGCGGGAATTGCCCGGATCTGTGGTCTGAAAAGTGGGAATGGAGATAGAGCCGTCCGCCGTTGGCCTGGAGTGCGATGACCGTTTGCTCTAGGACGGTTTGCAGCGGAACCTGGGGAGCCGCATGCAGCAGAGTGGCAATTTGGTTAATCGTCTGCTCCTGGTGGGCACGCAGGCGGGTCTGGCTGAGCAGATTGGATTGGGCAATAGCAATTTCTAACTGATCGGCAATTAACTGGACGAGGTGCAATTCTCGTTCGCCTAGCTGACGTGGCGTGGCGTGGTGGGAGACCAGCAAACCCCAGAGCCGTTCCTCAGCCAGGATGGGCACAACGAGAGAAGACTTGACCCCCATCGCGGTTAAATATTCGACATGGCAGGGATCGACTTTGCGAAAGCGGATATCCATCATGGAACCGGGCTTGAAGGGGCTGATGCCGATCTGCTGCGTGGATACATTGACAATAGAACGCTGCCGGACGCTTAAAAACAGCTCTCTGGCCTCGCGGGGAATGTCTCCAGCCGGAAAATTGTGATGCAATAAGGAGGGCAGGCGCTGATCCCGAATCGCTTCGGCCACCACTTCCCCACTGCCGTCGCCATGAAAGCGATAAATTTTGACCCGATCGGTTCCCAAAAAAGAGCGCACCTCAGCCACCGTGGAAGCCAATATTTCCTCTAGCTCTAGCGATTGGCGAATGCGACGGGTGATGCGATGCAACAACAGTGCAAACGAGTTGCGGTTCCCCAGCATGGCTTTTGCTGAGTAATCAGATAACTTTAGGGACGACTGTCTGGATCGCATTCCGGGTTGTATCCTCCTCTGGGTTGGTGATTAGGCAAATTGCCTGTCCGTAACTCGTCCGTAATTCATACGCGACTAGTACATTACTGCATCACACGCATGACTTGCGCTCGCTTGATTTGCGTCAGGATCGGTAAGAGGGCAGATGATTCACCAATTGGTTTATTGATCAATGCATTTGCGCCGACCTCTAACATTTGCCGTAGTGTTTCCGAATCGCGATGAACCGTGAGGAATACAATTGGCAACTGCTGCCAGCGTGGCTCACTGCGGATGGCTCGGCACAGCTCAATCCCATTGATTTGGGGCATCTCCACATCCAGAATCAGCAAATCGGGGTCACAGGTTTGCAGGGTTTGCCACAGCTGTTTAGCATGCTCCAGCGCCGTGAGATGGATATTCCAAGGGGACAACCAGGTCTGCATCGCAGCCAGTATCTGCGGATCATCATCCACCATCAGCACTTGCCAGGGGATAGATGGCTGTGCGGCTGGCTGTCCAGCGAGGCTGAGAATTTGGCCAACTAACGACTTGGGCAGAACCGCATGCACGCCTGCCTGAGTGAATTGCACCCGCAAGTTGAGGTCAGCCTGATCGGTAAACAGCAGAATCGAGGTAGGCGGAAGCTGGTGCGTCAACTGGCGAAAGGCAGCGAGATGGGCTGCTAAATTGTCGGCTAAACAAAGATTGACCACAAATGTAGCAGGCTGATCGGACGGAGCCAATTTTGCCAGATGGATGGAGTCCGCTACGGCGGCTAAATCGGATGGCTGTAGAACAATCGCTTGTCCCGATTGCCGCACTTGCTCCAGCAGGGTCGGATCGTGATCAATCACCAGCAACAGCGAGGTTGTTCCCACTTCCGGCAGGGGTGCCCCAGCTTGCAGCACTTGACGCAGCTCAGCGATGATTGCTATCAACGCCGCGTGCTTTTCCCTCAGGGTCAATTGGTCTGATTTAAACGCCTGCTCCAGTTGGGCAGCCAAATGGGAGCCGTGCAAACGTTGAAAAATGCCCATAGCTCCAGCTAACTGATGCGCCGCCACATAGGCTTGATGGTGCAATGCTGCCGATAATTCACCCGTTTGCAGCGCCTCAATCGCCTGCTCGATCAGCCGCAAGCGATTAAAGTTATGTTCTGCGTACTTTGACCAGAGCTGCTGCAAGCCAACTTGGATTTGTTGTTTTTGTCTCCCGGTTTCTAAGTCCTGTTGAATCTGAGTTGGGTTAGCAAGGGCTTGATCGGTTGACTGATTCGTATTTCCAGCAGTATCTACTTGATTCAAACTATTTTTATTTAAGCCATTTTTATTTGATCCGTTTTTATTTGACCCATTTTCATTTGACCCGTTTTTATTTGACCCATTTTTATTTGACCCATTGCCATTCAGAATGATCGGCGCTTGCTTTTGCCCTGCAGCCTGCGCATTTCCAGGAACAGATTGGGACGGTTCAGATTTAGATTGCCGCAGCCGATACCCCATGCCGTAAACAGTTTCGATGAAATTAAAGGGGGCACCCGCCTGCTTCAACTTCTGCCGCAGTCCTTTAATGTGAGAGGTCACCGTATCCTCGCCCGGCATCTCCTCACTGCCCCAGAGATGCTCCAGAATACTGCTGCGGGCAAAGACGCGCTGCGGATGCCGCAGAAACAGCTCCAGCATGCGATATTCCTTTGGCGTTAGCTGCAGAAGTTGATCGCCATAGGTGACTTGACAAGCTGCCAGATCCAGCCGCAGATGATCCCACTCCAGCACGGGTAAAACGAACGAACTGCCGCGGCGCAATAACACCCGTACTCTCGCCAACAGTTCAGGCAGTTCAAACGGTTTTACCACATAGTCATCGGCTCCGGCATCTAATCCAGCAATCCGATCGGTACTGGAGTTTTGCGCCGTGAGCAGCAGCACCGGAGTTTTGTAATTGTGCTGCCGAATTTGCCGACAAAGGCTGATTCCATCTAGCTTCGGCAAAATTACATCCAGCAGAATCAGATCGTAAGCAAACGCCTCGATCAGCCGCCACCCTAGTTCACCGTCACCAGCCACATCGATGGCATAATTTTCCCTCGCCAGAGCAGTCTCTAGGGTTTTTGCCGTACATTCATCATCTTCAACTAGCAAAACCTTCATGCCAGTAATCCCGACTGCCAAATAATAGGGTTTTAACTTTGGAATATATAGATTTCGGAATATTACGTTTTTCGCGTATAGTATCTGATCGTTATAATAAACACACCATAAATTTCCAGAAGTTAATAAATTTTAATTTTGTATTACCTAATTTAAAAAAGAATGAGTGATTACTCACTCTGGTTTACTTTACAAGATGAGTGGGATCCCTAAGAAGCTGTTTGAAAAGGTTCTTGTCTTCTTCTGGGATACCCGACGGATTCTAACCATTCTGCTTGTAAGGGCGAGCTTAGCAGACTCGTGAGTCGCTTTGCCCCAAATGCAAGGCAAAACCCGCCCCTACCGATAACTGGCAACATTGCAACCCTTCCCTAAACCTGCCAATTAGGAACTGGCAAACAAAAACTAGCAATCAAGCACTAGGCTTTATCAGTCGGATAGGTTCGCGCACCATAGGCAATAAAGGCGATACAGGCCACTGTAAATGCCAGCAAACCGAGAAACACCCCAATGGCAGTCGAAACATAATTCTGATTGGCCGGAGGTGGGGGTTCAACTGGTACGGTCGCTAGAGCAGCCCAGTCGGGTTTAACAGCATCTAGTAGAATTGTTTCGTTGAAGATTTGTAGAATCAGTAAAAGAAAGAAAAAGAACAGCAGAATTAACGCAGCCATCAACGGCGCGGTTCCCCAACCAGGAACAACTAAACCAGCATCTGAATTTAATTGACGAAGAAGATACTGGATGGGAGCAATACGTTTGGGTTGAAACTTACTGAGTGGCATAGGCTGTCAGAGTAGAAGACACTAGACAATAGTAGCGTGAAAGATTGATGGCAAATGAGTAAAGTGATAATAGAAGGGAGATTAATGAATCAGCAGACTCAAAGTGTGAGAACTCTTGGAAGAAGATAATGAGAGAAGGTAAGAAGTGGAATAGAAAATGAAGAAGTAGAGAACAGGAAACTATCCCATTCTCTACCTGACTCATCCCTCACTGAGTTATTTGAACCGATGGTTGCAATGCTGGCTGCTTGCGGGTTGTGATATCGCCCACTTTCTGGAAGACACCAAATTCCACCTGTTCATCATCGAGGTCCGGATCAAGTCCAGCAAACACATCGCGGAAGAGGGTGCGACAGCCGTGCCAGAGATGCCCAAAGAACCAAACAATCGCAAAGCAAACATGGAAGAAGGCAAACCAACCGCGATTGCTAGTGCGGAACACGCCATCCGAGTTATAAACGGTTTGGTCAAACTGGAAGGGTTCACCCAGTTGCGCTGTGCGAGCGTATTTTTTGACTACCGTTGGATCAGTAAAGGTTTGTCCATCCAGAGCGCCGCCAAAGAAGCTGACGGTGACTCCGGTTTGCTCAAAGCTATATTTTGCCTCAGCTCGGCGGAAGGGGATATCGGCTCGGACAACACCATCTTGGTCTGTGAGCACAACCGGAAAATTCTCAAAGAAATTGGGCATCCGCCGCACGGTCAATTCGCGTCCTTCGCTATCTTTGAAGACTGGATGCCCCAGCCAGCGTTGTGCCAAACCATCGCCATCCACCATCCGCCCAACGCGGAATAACCCTCCTTTGGCCGGGCTGTTGCCAACATAGTCGTAGAACAACAGCTTTTCTGGAACAGTTGACCACGCCTCGGAAAGGGATTGGCCCTCAGCTAGTTTGGACTGAACCCGCCGACTAATTTCGGTCTGGAAGTAGCCGTCATCCCACTGATAACGGGTGGGTCCCCACAGCTCGATTGGGGTCGTGGCTGTGCCATACCACATGCTGCCAGCCGCCACGAATCCGGCAAAAAAGAAGGTGGCGAGGGCGCTGGCTAACACGGTTTCCAGGTTGCCCATGCGCAAGGCTCGGAACAGATTCTCGGACGGTCGGACAAAAATATGAAACAGACCGCCAATAATCCCGACAATGCCAGCCGCAATGTGGTGGGCGACAACTCCGCCGGGATTGTGCGGATCAAACCCAGAGGCATCCCAAACTGGAGCCACTCCCTGCACATGTCCGGTTAAACCATAGGGGTCCGACACCCACATCCCAGGACCAAAAATGCCGGTTAAGTGAAATGCCCCGAAGCCAAAACAAGCCAATCCGGCCAGCAACAGATGAATGCCAAAAATTTTCGGCAGATCGAGGACCGGTTCATTGGTGCGGCGGTCATAAAATGTGGCTAAGTTCCAGTAGTTCCAATGCCAGACGGCAGCTAAGAACTCGAGTCCTGAAAACAGGATATGGGCAATGGCCACCGTTTCAAAGGTCCAAAAGCCTGGATCGGCAAGCGTTTCACCCGTAATGCTCCACCCCTGCCAGGAGTTGACAACTCCTAAGCGAGCCACAAATGGCATCAGAAAGCATCCCTGCCGCCACATCGGATTCAAAACCGGATCGCTGGGATCGTAACGGGCTAACTCAAACAGCAGCATGGATCCGGCAAAGCCAGCACATAGGGCATTGTGCATTAAATGAACTGCGATCAAACGTCCAGGGTCGTTGAGAACCACGGTATGGACGCGATACCAAGGAAGTCCCATTCTGGTAATCTCCTGTTTCTATCGAGCAAACAAAAGCGATTAAAACTGCAATCAATCTGTAGACATGGAGTATAGGCTACTGTTACGGTAATCAGGACAATCAATAGCCGCTTCGGATAAAGCTAATTTAGGATGCAGCGTACATTTCAGATGATGGCTGTTAGTAAAGAATTGACAGCTAGAACAAGGAATCTGGTGCATCTTCTTCGACTGATCGACAGCTTCCCTCGCTAACAACCAGAAACTGCGAATAAACAACGCTACGATTAGCCAAGCTGCAACGAAACAAAGGGGTGTTAAAAAAGGTTGAATCGCCTCAATGATAGGGCTGAGTAGACGAAACATAAGCTGAAGAAGGATAGTATGCGGTTTTAATGGGATTTTGGAGGAGTCAGGAGTCAGGAGTAGGTTTTGCCGAAGGTGGTTTGTAGACGGCGGGCAAGCAAGATGCCCGCACTCTATCTGTTGCTTAATCGATGAATTATTGGACTCAATCGGCGATTAGTCCAAATCCGGCATGGAAAGAACTGGTTCATTCTTCCGATCAATACCGCGAACGAAGCCGGCGGCGGCGGCTCGTGCCCGACCAGCGTGCCAGAGATGACCCACTAAGAACAGAAAAGCCATGATAAAGTGAAACGCAGCTAACCAGGTACGGGGACCAACAAAGTTGAAGGTATTGATTTCCGTGGCAAGACCACCAACCGAATTGAGAGAACCCACGGGCGAATGGGTCATATACTCGGCAGCAGTACGGATTTGCCAAGGTTGAATGTCATGCTGGAGTTTATCAATATCGAATCCGTTTGGTCCACGCAGGGGTTCGAGCCAGGGTGCTTTCACATCCCAAAACCGCATGGTTTCACCGCCAAAAATAATTTCTCCTGAAGGTGAGCGTTGCAAGTATTTGCCTAAGCCGGTCGGACCTTGGGAAGTCAGCTCCGCCCCCAATCTCAAATCACGCACCATAAAGGTGAGAATTTGCCCATGAGCCGATTCTGCAATGGTAGGGCCGTAAAACTCACTCGGATAGGCAGTGTTGTTGAACCAGATAAAGGCAGTCGCAATAAAGGCTTGGCCGCAAATGTTACCCAAACTCTGAGCCAGATAGGCTTCACCCGACCAGGTAAACACACCATGCGTCCATTTCCAGGGTTTAGTGTAAATATGCCAGATACCGCCAGCAATCAGCAGCATCGCCACCCAGATATGCCCCCCAACAATGTCTTCCAGATTATCGACGCTGACGATCCAGCCGCCTTCGCCATAGAGTGAGCGGAACAGATAACCAAAAATGCGCAAGGGATTGAGAGTGGGATGGGACACTAACCGCACATCTCCACCCCCGGGTGCCCAGGTGTCGTATAGGCCGCCCCAAAACATGGCTTTGCCGACAAACAGCAAGGCCGCTACACCCAGCGCAATCAAATGAAATCCCAGAATGGTCGTGACCTTATCTTTATCCGCCCAATCGAAATCAAAAAAGCCAGCGAGTTTGGCCGGTCCCCGCAGGGAGTGATACAGTCCGCCGATGCCCAACACCGCCGAACCAATCAAGTGCATGACCGCAATAGCAAAGAAGGGAAAGGTATCAACAACCTCGCCGCCATGCCCAACACCAATCCCCAACGTAGCCACATGGGGCATCAGAATAAATCCCTGCTCATACATTGGCTGTTCGGGGACATAGTGCGCGACTTCATAAAGCAACATCGCCCCCGCCCAAAACGCCACCAGTCCCGCATGAGCCACATGAGCACCTAAAAACCGTCCCGATAGGTTAATGAAGCGAGCATTCCCGGCCCACCAAGCGTACCCAGTCGAAGCTTCATCCCGCCCTTCTTTGGCCGTTGTGATGCTAATACCCTTCGGTGTTTGTGCGGTGGTGACAACCGAACGATCGAATGGTGTTTCCACAAGTTCATTCCTCCTGTTTCACAGTTTGCAATCTGGAGAGACGCATCCATCAGAGCGCATTACCACGCGGCAACACTTCATCCGGGAAAACAAAGTGTTCGTGCGGCTGATCATCCCCGGCCATCCATGCCCGCAAGCCTTCGTTGAGCAGAATGTTTTTGGTGTAGAACGTTTCATATTCAGGATCGACAGCAGCCCGTAACTCTTGCGAAACAAAGTCATAGGCTCGCAGATTAAACGCCAACCCCACCATGCCAATCGAACTCATCCACAGGCCGGTGACAGGCACAAAGAGCATAAAGAAATGCAGCCAGCGTTTGTTGGAGAAAGCGATGCCGAAAATCTGTGACCAGAAGCGATTGGCTGTCACAAAGGAGTAGGTTTCTTCGCCTTGAGTAATTCTAAAACCACGAAACGTGTTATATCCGCGAGTATCTTCAAATAATGTATTCTCGACCGTCGCACCGTGAATCGCACAAAGCAGCGCACCACCCAGCACACCCGCCACGCCCATCATATGAAACGGATTCAGCGTATAGTTATGAAAGCCTTGGACAAATAGTAAAAAGCGGAAAATCGCCGCTACACCAAAACTCGGCGCAAAAAACCAGCTCGATTGCCCCAAGGGATAAACCAAAAAGGTGGCCACATAGACGGAGATAGGAGCCGAGAAGGCCAGCGCATTATAGGGACGCACCCCCACCAAGCGAGCAATCTCAATCTGGCGCAAGCAAAATCCGATCAGAGCTAGCGCTCCGTGAAAGGCCGTAAACGTCCACAGACCGCCGAGCTGACACCAGCGGGTAAAATTCCACTGAGCTTCTGGCCCCCAGAGAAATAGCAACGAATGATCAAGACTATCGGATGGGGTAGACACGGCTGCGGTGAGGAAATTGCAGCCTTCTAGATAGGAACTGGCCAAGCCATGCGTGTACCAAGAACTCACAAACGTGGTACCAGTAAACCAGGAACCTAAAGCCAGGTAAGCACAGGGAAACAGTAACAAGCCTGACCAGCCAATAAACACAAACCGATCGCGTTTGAGCCAGTCATCTAGTGTGCGCAGCAGATCTTTGGAGGGTTGCTGTGGAATTGCAATTGTCATGGGATATCCTCCTGCTAATATTCCGATGTACCATCATTGACAAAATAAGGTGTACCCGGAAGAGCTAATGTTTGAATGATGTGGTCAAAATAGGGAGCGACAACGGCGGCATCGGGCTGTCCCAACAGGGCAATCGCTTCTTCCTTGAGGCACTGTACAGCTTCAACCCAATTGGCTAAGGGAATACCCAGCGAAATATACATCTCCTTCATGCCAACAGTGCCAATGTCTGCCAGGGGCTGTTCACTACCCGCAAGTACACAGTAAGCGACCAGGCGGATGTACCAGCCCTGATCCCGCTGACAAGATGCTGTTTTGCGGGGATTGCCGCTGTTACTGGGGGTGACCGGACACCGTTTCCAAAAGCGCTGGCTCCCTTTCTGGACCAGATCCTGCTCGGCTGCTGCCAGTTTTTGAGCAATTTGGATTCTGCGTTCACCCGTCTGGCAGAAATTTTGGATCATGCGAATCTCGCCTGGAGTCGGATAGCGCAGTTCCTCATCTGCATTTTGAATTACCTGTTTGACCAAACTCATAGCTTTTCTCCTGCAAGGGCAATGGCATCACGAGTAGCGATCCAACTGTCTAATCTGAATGCCACCGAACCAGCTAATATGAACTGACTGTCTCGGTTTAGGAAAGCGCTGCCATAAAAACTGCAACAAAGGTTTCCTCAGGTCAGCCTGCTTGGTTTGAAACGCTCGCTTCCACATAACCCGGATCGCTCGGCTGATTCGGTTCGGCGGCAGGTTGGATTTGATCAGCCTGTGAGTTTGGATGTTCAACTTCGTTCTTCTCAGGCGTGAATGGAACTGTTTCCGCATCACTGTTTCCTTTTACTTGCTGTAAATCAAATGCAGTCAACTTGCCATTTTTACCATTCAAGTGGGCATGATACTCAGCACTTGTATGATGCTCTAAAGCGGCCTTCATCCATTTCCCTTCATACACTCGTTCTTCTTCCCGTGCACGATGAGTGGCTCGCATCTGGGGTGACAACCGCATCTCTAGTCCTCTCGGCGTGATCATGCGTTCATAGGGGACCGTATTCTCGCCAAATGTTTGACTATACTCAGGGCTATCAATTATGGCATTTACAAGAGCATAAAATCCCTGTTTTGCTGCGATGTCGTAATAGCGGCCCATTTCCTCGCGCCCGTAGGTGGGTCGCCCCAACAGTCGGCGATGGATGTATTCAATCGCTTTGGTGACATACAAACTGTCCCAAAACAAACTGCGGAACAGGCGCGACTTGGCTAACTGCCGCACAAACTCCCGCACGCTGATCTGCTGCGCCTTGAACAAGCTTTCTGCTGTAGTCAGTCGCTGATCGGCCAGTAGGTCACGGCCAAACACCTGCCGGTAGGCGGCCTGAATCACAGCGGTTGGAGAAGGAGCACTCAAATCAACATCTGCTGTGGGATGGGGACGATGGGACAAGCTAGTAAGCTTCAGCACCCGATGCTCAGAACCGGGTACACTCTGCCAGATTGAATGAGCACCATTGCCGTTTTGCCAATCGCAATGAATCAGAATACGCCGATGCTCGCGCTTGTAATAGGCTGGATGTTCGCCTCCATCCTGATCCTGATCGGGAAAGATCGCGCCAAACTGAATTTCCAGCGGATCGTTACCTGCACCATAGGGATGCTGATTCGGCAACGGCTTTTGATACTCTCCAAACAGCGTCACAAACTGAGGCAGCTTACGGGCCATCGCGCTGTACTTAAACAGATTAATCTGCGCACCCCAATTGCGGCACTCCTGGGCCTCTTGTCCCAAACCACGCAGATAGGGCACCGTTTCTTCGCCAAAGTAATCGGTATACTCCGTCGAACCGATCAGGGCATCGATCAACGCCGACAGCCCTCCCTGCGTGATCACATCGAAATACTGCTGAAATTCTTCGAGCGAATATAGTCCTCGACCGAGAAAATGACGCACGGCCAATTCGATCACTCGACTGATCGTAAACGGCTCGTAGAACAGATCGCGATAGAGCCTGGACTTACCTAACTGTCGAATGAATTCCTTCGTCGAGAACTCACTACTGCGGAAGCGCGATTCCAACTCGGTCAAAGCCACCCCATATTCTCGCGTAATATCTCGCTCAAATACCTGACGATAGGCAGCTTTGATTACCGCTTGCTTTTCGGTTTCAGCCATCTGTGGCTTCATCACAAATTTGGGCCGTGTCGTTGCCGCTAGGGCATAGCTCTCTGGCAGTTTTAGCCCCTGCTGCTGGTTAGAAACTCCGATTCGCAGTTGAACCGGCGGTTTTTCGACCTGGTAGGCAGCAATCAACGCATCAAACTGCTCTTGGATCATTGCCTTCGCTTCGGCATCTTGTTGAAAGTAACCCAACGTTCGCCAGCGCATTTCCCGTAGGGCCACAATCGTTGCTTCCGTCACATCTTCTGGGATGACACCCCGCAATCCCCGGGCATTCACCGTCAAAATACTCGAATCGTCGGCCACAATCGCATAGGTAACATAGCGTAAAAACCAATCCAGATCCCGCATCGAGCGCTTCATCCGGGCCACACCATACCGCGAGATGTTAATCGGACGGAATCCATCTGGCAATGGATCGCGGTCTTGGCTGAGCTGCGTCTGAAGCCATTGCGAGAAGCCCCGCAGCGGATTGCCATACTGGGGCAGTTTTAGATTCAGATTCAAGGTCTGCCCGTCCTTCGAGCGAGTGAAGGGACGCGGAGGCAGGGTATAGCCTGGAAGCTGGTCTCGGTTAAACGGTGGGTCCAAGTACGCCATGGGTGAGCCACCATAAAAGATGCGATTAGCACCGGCTTCGACAATTTCGCTGGCGTGTGCTCCGATGGTTGTAGCCACTTCGAGGCGCTTTGCCCCCGATCGAAAATAGTTGGCCAAGGCTCGCAGTTCCGTGGATTTGAGGCTGCGGTCTTGCTGCTCTGCTTGGGAAATCAGGGCAGTGGGAAGGGTATGATATTGCTGCGGACGAGCCACTGGGCTGCCGCTACTGGCATAAACACTCATTGCAATTCAATTTAGTATAGGTGGGTCGAGTTATTTGCTGACCGTTCAGTCATTTAACCTAATTCAACAGCAAGCGGGTAAGTAAATGCATTGCTCCGCTGCAAACCATTTGCCCGATGCAGTGCTGCGTCAATTGCTGTTCCGCTGATCGGTATTGATGATTATTTGCCAACCGAGGTAAGACAGTCAGCCAGCTCAGTTTGGGAAACAATCTGGGAATTTGATGCTGAATTAGATGCGGAATTCTGAAGATGAACAGCTTTTAGCAAATCGTAAACTCCCTGACGCACCACTTTTTCGATATTCAATCGTTCTTCAGAAGTCAGGGAAAGAGAACGAACAACAGCCGTTAACCGTTCATGATCTTCAATCACCCGATACCGACTATGAACACGGCTGAGAGTATAGGCAATCAATTCCTGCCGCATCTCCATCGATCTCAACAGGGGTTGATAGTCGCGGTATGGCTCTTCTTCTAACACATGATCAATTTCTTCCAGAATGGCTGGCAAGGTCAGGTTCATAATCGTTTTAGTCATAGCTTCCTCCTTGGGGGAAGAAATGGGGCGCGGAGGCTGCAGGTCTTGGCCGGTGACATCACTCCGTCCCCAAAGCGCTGTTAAGGCTTGAGACCTTGAATCAGGTAGTCAAAGTAGGGTGCAACTTCAACAGCATCGTCTAAAGCCAACAGCTCTAGAGCCACTTCTTTCAGGCACCGCATACACTCCACTAGATTGGTCAAAGGCACCCCCAGCGAAGCATACATCTCTTTCGCACCGCGCACACCGCTGGTCTCAATTGGCTCAATGTCGCCTAGCACAATCGCATAGGTGACTAGCCGCACATACCAGGACTGATCGCGCATGCAGGAGGACTGAAAGGTAGGGTTGCCGCTATTGCTGGGCGTTACCGGGCAGCGCTGCCAAAATCGCTGTGTGGCCTGCTCGACAATCCGCTGTTCATTTGCGGCTAACGTAGCAGCCAGTCGCAATCGGTCGCGCCCTGCTGCGTAGAAGTTTTGCACGGCATTCAATTCTTCTACGTTTAAGTAACGCGCCTCCCGGTCGGCAGTGGCAATCACGTTGGTAATAATGCTCATCAATCCAAATCGTTAAACTGCAAAGGGGTTAGCTCAATCCAGCGCAAATGTAGTCAAAATAGACGCCCATTTCCTTGCCAGCTTCGGCTCCTACCAAATCGGTAGTCGCTTCTTTCATCGCCTGCACAGACCGGATCGTAGCTCCAATCGGTACGCCCAGCGAGTTGTAGGTTTCCCGCAGTCCGTTCAGAATCCGCTCATCCAAAATGGACGGATCGCCAGCTAGCATGGCATAGGTTGCGTAGCGGAGAAAATAGTCAAGATCGCGAATGCAGGCAGCATAACGACGACAAGTATACATATTGCCGCCTGGAGCTGTGATGTCCGTATACATCAGCGATTTAGCGACCGCTTGGGTCACAAGCGAAGAGGCGTTAGCACTGATAGTAATGGCAGCCCGCGCGCGCATTTCACCGCTCTGGAAATAGGACCGCAGCTTGTCCAACCCATTATTGTCTAAATAGCGGCCCTGCACATCCGAAGAGTTGATCAACGCTGTAATGGCATCTTGCATAGTTATGTATCTCCTTCTGTTCTGAGTTCAAGTTGTTTCGACCCCTAAATCCCCCATTCTGAGAAACTTTGAGAAACTCAAATGTCACCTACTGTTACGACAAGGCTCGAATGATATAGTCAAAATACGGCGCAACTTCAACAGCATCGTCTTCACTCATGAGTGAAATCGCCTCATCTTTCACGCACCGCATCGCTTCCACTAAATTCTTCAGCGGAATTTCCAGCGAGTTGTACATTTCTTTGATGCCAACCGTGCCGATCTCGGATAGGGGTTTCTCACTGCCCGCCAGCACCGAGTAGGCCACTAGCCGAATATACCACCCCTGATCGCGCTGACAAGATGCGGTTTTACGAGGATTACCGCTGTTACTCGGCGTGACTGGACAGCGTTCCCAGAATTTAGCGCTAGCATTTTGGACAATTCGCTGTTCGTTTTCAGCTAACGTGGCCGCAATCCGGATGCGTTGCTCCCCAGAGCGCAAGAAATCCTGGAAGATACGCATTTCTTTGGGAACAGGATAGCGCGATTCACTGTCTGCATTCAAAATCAGTTCGGTTACAACACTCATGGGTTTCTCCTTGCAGCAAATTCTTTTGTTAAAGCAGGTTGGCGAATGGTAGAGAAAATCCCCACCACCATCCTCAGGCAAGTGATGGGGAAGCGCTGCCGTTTAGTTCAGCTCGGGAGCACTGGTGCAGCCATATTCATGGCGATGGGAACAGCTTCTCCGCCAGCTAGATCTAAAGGGAAGTTGTGGGCATTGCGCTCATGCATCACTTCAAACCCTAAATTGGCTCGGTTGAGCACATCAGCCCAGGTATTCACGACTCGCCCTTGAGAATCCAGTACGGAATGGTTGAAGTTGAAGCCGTTCAGATTAAACGCCATGGTGCTAATTCCCAACGCTGTTGCCCAGATGCAAATCACGGGGAACGCCGCTAGGAAGAAGTGCAGCGAACGACTGTTGGTAAAGCTGGCATACTGGAAGACGAGGCGACCAAAGTAGCCGTGGGCAGCCACAATGTTATAGGTTTCCCCTTCCTGGCCAAACTTGTAGCCGTAATTTTGCGACTCGTTCTCGGTCGTTTCTCGCACCAGGCTAGAGGTAACTAAACTGCCGTGCATGGCGCAAAACAGGGAACCTCCAAATACACCTGCCACACCCAGCATGTGAAATGGATGCATCAGGATATTATGCTCAGCCTGAAAAACAAACATAAAGTTGAACGTGCCGCTAATGCCCATTGGCAAACCATCCGAGAAGCTGCCCTGACCAATTGGATAAATCAAAAACACAGATACGGTGGCAGCTAAGGGCGCTGAGTAGGCAACGGCGATCCAGGGGCGCATACCCAAACGGTAGCTGAGTTCCCATTCTCGTCCCATATAGCAACATAAAGCAGGAACGTAATGGGCAGCAATCATTTGATAGGGACCGCCATTATAGAGCCATTCATCCATCGACGCTGCTTCCCAGATTGGATAAAAATGGAGACCAATAGCATTAGAAGAAGGAACAACGGCGGCTGTGATGATGTTGTTACCGTAAACTAAGGAGCCAGCGATTGGCTCGCGAATACCGTCGATATCGACAGGAGGTGCGGCAATAAATGCAATCGTAAACACACAGGCGGAAACAAGCAGTAACGGAATCATCAAGACTCCAAACCAGCCCACATACAGCCGATTTTCCGTACTTGTGACCCAATTGCAAAATTGCTCCCACTGGACGCGCGCTCCACGTCGTTGTAGAAGTGTAGTCATAATCCACCTTGAACGATGATAAAAATCAAGCTGCTAACGCCAGCATTTCCGAACCTGTTTTAAATTCATTTGAGTTCAGAATGCCGGTCTGTTGGATGAGAGAAAGGTAAACCTCCGTTAAGTTTGACTATCTGAGCAGGCGATAGTGCTTCCAACAGAAACGTTGCAGATGCCTCCTAAACTGCGCTAGCGGGTGTTCAAACTTGAGTTCAGACCTGTTGAACCTTGTTTCAAGGTATGAGTGAAGTCTAATGAAAAAATATGAAGAACTTATGAAGGCTTGCAACAAAGTTGGGGGTGGGGAGTGGGGGGTGGGGAGTGGGGGGTGGGGGGTGAGAAACGTTCTGTCAAGAACTGATGGGATTAGAACTCAACGGTATGCTGAATTACTGTTTTGCGCCTCAGCAACTGATTTCATGGCTAGTTAAGCAAATCTAAAGCTGAGCAGGCGGAATTAGGAATATGGTCAGCACAGTTGATGAACAAAACGTTGATGAACAAAACGCTGATGAACAAGAGATTGTCCATGGTGCTTGCCCGCATGATTGTCCTGATACCTGCGCCATGCTGGTAACGGTTAAAAATGGCCGTGCAGTTAAGGTAGAAGGCAATCCGGACCATCCTTTCACCCGTGGCACGCTATGTGGCAAGGTGAGTGACTATTTAGATCGCGTCTACAGTCCTGACCGGATTCTGTATCCAATGCGGCGAGTTGGTCCAAAGGGGAGCGGCCAATTTGAACGAATCAGTTGGGATGTCGCCCTCGATCAAATTCGCGACCACTTTCAGCAAACCATCAACCAGTATGGGGCTGAGGCCATTATGCCCTGTAGCTATTTAGGCCACGAAGGCTTACTGAATGGGCTAACGGTAGGAGATGCTTTTTTCAATCGGCTTGGAGCTACGATTAGCGAGCGGACTTTTTGCATTTCCTGCACCAGCACCGCCTACCTGATGACCTACGGCCCTACCCACGGCACCGACCCCGATACCTTCAAACACTCCAAATACATCATTCTTTGGGGCTGCAATGCCCTTAGCACCAATGTGCATCTCTGGTCATTCATCCGCGAAGCTCGTCAAAATGGAGCCAAGCTCGTCTCGATTGATCCAGTCCGGACGCGAACAGCCAGCCAGTCAGATTGGCATATCTCGATTCGCCCTGGAACCGATGGTGCTTTAGCTCTAGGACTGATGCATGTGATCATCAACGAAAACCTGGTGGATTGGGATTATGTAGAAAACTACACAGTTGGCATCGAAGCCCTGAAGGAGCGGGTACAGGACTACTCACCAGAAACAGTGGCTGAAATTACCGGCATTCCTGTTGAAGATATTGTGACATTGGCCCGTGAGTATGCCACCACCCAACCCTCAGTGATTCGGATCGGTGTCGCCCTGGAAAAGCAGGCTGGCGGCGGCCAGGGGGTGCGGGCGATCTGCTGCCTACCAGCCCTCGTGGGGGCATGGCGGCATCTGGGCGGGGGAATGTTGCAGGCTCCCATGTGGCCGTTCCCGATTCGCTGGGATGTGGTGCATCGACCCCACTTCATTCGGCCCAACACTCGAGTGGTGAATCAGTGGCAGTTGGGACGGGCGTTGACAGGTGAAATGCCGCTGGACCCGCCCATCAAGGCGCTGTTTGTCTATAACTGCAACCCTGTCACCCAAGCCGCCGAGCAAGAGAAGATTGTAGCCGGCTTAGCGCGAGACGATCTGTTTGTGGTTGTCAGTGAACAGTTTATGACCGACACGGCAGACTATGCCGATATTGTGCTGCCCGCCACTACTCAAGTTGAAAATCTCGATTTGATGTTCTCCTGGGGCCATACCTATGTAACGCTCAACAAACCTGCCATCGAGCCGCTGGGGGAAGCGATTCCCAATACAGAACTGTTCCGGCGTCTGGCTGCCCGCATGGGGTTTGACGATGAGTGCTTTCAACTCAGCGATCAGCAGTTGGCGCTAGAAGTGCTGGATTGGTCGGCTCCCGTGATGCAGGGAATTGATATGGACCTGCTGAAAGCCCAAGGCTATGCCAAGCTCCAGATCGATCCGGTACCCCATGCCGAAGGCAATTTTCCCACACCCTCTGGCAAATGTGAGTTTGTCTCCTCAATGAAGGTGGACAGTAACTTTGTCCTACCGGCCTTTCGCCAAGGTTATGAGAGCTATGAACCTGGAGTCGCGATTGATCCACTGCCCAACTATACACCCCAGCGGGAATCGCCCGTTAGCAATCCTGACCTCGCCCAGCGCTATCCCCTCAATCTACTCTCGGCTAAACCACATCAGTTCATCAATTCCTGCTTCGCCAATCTACCCAAACATGCCAAGCTGCAAGGAGAACCCCATGTGATTATCCATCCAGACGATGCAGCCAAGCGCGGTATCGCCGACGGACAAATGGTAAAGGTATTTAATGACCGGGGTGCGTTTCAAGTCCCAGCCATGATCAACGATATGACCCATCCTGGAGTTGTGGTTGCACCGCTGGGCTACTGGCGGAAACTGAGCTGTGCCGGCACGATCAATGCTGCCACTGCCGCCACATTCACCGATATGGGTCATACTGCCGCTGTAGGAGATGCCTTAGTTGAGGTTACGGCAGCCTGAGTTGGGGGATGACAAAGGCAAAGGCCACCCAGAAGCTTCAGCACCAGTCGCAGAGGTGCCGCCAGCAGCGCCGTTACGGTAATTTCACTAGGATAGTAACGAAGATATCGGCCAGCATTCCAGCAATTGGAGCAAATCATCTGCGAGCATTGGAGGACAGATGCGTCTCAATTGCGGCAAAGGCGTGCTTCCCTAAAATCTGGTGAGCTGCCGTAGTAGGGTGAATTCCATCCCAAAACAAGAACTGATCGGGGGTTTCACAAGGTCCAGAGCCATTCATACAGGCACTCGTTACATTCGTGAAGGCAAATTTTGCTGGATTGGTGATGGCCGATTGATAAAGCGCATTGGCATCCAGAACAGCAATTTCAAGCTCAGGCTGTTGTTGACTCAGGGCCTTGAGCGATTGCCGCAATTTCTGGTTATGAGTCTGCGTCAGGGCTGTGAGACTTGCAGAATTCGCGTTGTTGCGCGTAGCTGGCAATTGGCCCAAGTTAGGCAAGTTGGCAACCAGAACTCGCTTCGCCCCTGCAGCCGACAAGGAATCGATCGCATCCATGATATTCTTCACCGGAGCGGTAGTATCGTCGGCTCCCTGCAAATAATCATTAGCGCCCGCCCATAGCACATACAGACTGCTGGACTGGAGCTGGGAACGGGTCTGAGTAAACGAGTTTACCTGCCTGACTAATCCGGGCACGAGGCCACCATTAGAATAGTTGCCACTCGTTGCTCCACCACAAGCAAAATTGCGGATTTGACTAGCCGCGAGACCAAGCTGCTCAGCCAGATATTCCACCCAAACGCGACCATTAGAATAGCGTCCTTGAAAATACGGCGGATCAGGGGGATAGGCTCCGCCTGTTGCGCGAAACACAGTTCCAGTATCAGAAAGGCTGTCACCAAAGACAACCAGTTCGGTGATCGGTTCAATCCGTTGAGTTGACAAGATGAGTGCTGTCATAAAACCCACAACTACAAGAACAAGCGCAACAATGGTTTTTCTCATTGTTTTTCAATCAAGTCAGAACTAAATTACCCAGTAAAATGTTACTGAGCTTTGCTCTAGAACCTTTGGCACTCCCTCACCATAGCGAATCTGAGGTGGGTTTGTGGGGCTAGAACCAGGCTGGCAACTGGGGTTTTACCTTTCTGAAATGCCCGCGATCTGCAATGCCTACTCAAACCACAAGTTGAGGAGAGTCCCTAGTTGACCAACGAAACTCTAGTCGCTGGTGGCTCAAAGCCGCGCCTTCACAGACTAAACTTGTCGTCAGGGAGGCACTGCCCCTGCACCCCGTTTTTCGTACTTCACTAGCCTGAAAAAGGCTGTAGTTCGATTTTTCAAACAGGTTCTCACACAAACGCATATAAACATGCTAAGATTGCCGCCCTAAATTTTTCCGGAGCATTCAACATCAGCATCGGATGGTGAACTAGCACTCATCAACGTTCGGAGTGGGGGCGCGATTGACCTTGCGATTAACCTACAGCATTCCCCACTGTTGCTATTGCGATTAACGAAGATCTTGACTCTCTTGTCAGGCACAGTGTTGCTTGGCAAAAGTAACACAAAAACGAATGAATTTAGATTGCAAGAAATAATCAAGGAGAAAATATTATGGCAACAATCATTGGTACGCCTGCTGATGATAGTCTGAAAGGAAGTTTATTCGACGATATCATCTTTGCAGACGCAGGAGACGATATTGTTACCGATCCGGGTGGCAGTAACACCATCAATGCTGGTGCAGGCAACGACCGGATTACGATGGGTAGTAACGCCACAGGAAGCGGCAATGACATTATCAACGGTGGAGCAGGAGATGATATTATCACCGATTTTGGGGGTAATAATACAATTGATGCCGGCGCAGGCAACGACCGGATCACAACCTATGGCGGTAACGACACCATTATAGGAGGCGATGGAGATGATGGAATCGCTAGCGGTGGCGGTAACGATACGATCTTTGGTGGAAATGGATTCGACACCATCGATGCGGGCAGCGGCAACAACATCATTGACGGTGGTGCAGGCAGCGATCGGATTACAGCCTATGCCGGAAAGGATCAGATCGCTGGCGGTAGCGGGGATGACGGAATCGCCAGTGGCGGTGGCGACGATATCATCTTGGGAGGAGATGGATTCGATTCAGTTGATGCGGGCAGCGGCAGCGATGAGGTTTATGGACAGGCTGACAGAGACATTTTAAACGGGGAAGATGGTAATGATTTCATCTTCGGAGATGCGGGCAATGATTGGATAACCGGTGGCCGAGGTAATGACTTTCTGTCCGGAGGTGAGGGCAATGATATTATCGGAACTCATCCTTTTCCCTTCAATTCTTCTGTGCCTGAGAAAGACGAACTCTACGGTGGAGTAGGGGCCGATGTGTTCCGGATAGAATCTAATTATTTTGCAGGCATCAACGACCCCAGTTCCAGCCGAGATCAAGCCTATGCGATTGTGAAGGATTTCAATCTAGCCGAGGGTGACAGAGTAGGGTTGCTGCCCCTCTCGCTTTCTGAGTCTTACATCATCGAGCAGGGAGACTTCAATGGAGATGGAATTGCCAATGACACATTCATCATTCAAAATCGGTATACCATCGTTAATGATCATGTACTCTTTGTCAATAACCTGGTTGCCGTAATTGAGAATACCAATGCCGCTACTCTACTCGCCGCTGGAGCGATCCAGGTTTTTGACTAAGCAGTAATAAATTCTGGTTCCTAGTGGATATATGCGAGCAGCCGATTACTAGTGTTGCCTTCAGTGGTTGGTTCAGCCATTGTGATGCGTCCGCAGTTCTGCGATTGCTCGAATTAATACCTCTGGTTCAATCGGTTTGGCAATGTGGCGTTGAAATCCAGCTGCCATGGCCTGCCGGTAGTCAATTTCTCCCGCATAGGCCGTCAGGGCGATCGCAGGAATCGTTCCTCCTTGCTCTGGCGATAAGCACCTGATTTGCCGCATCAGCATGTAACCATCTACATCGGGCATGCCAATATCGCTCAACAACACTTCTGGTTTGAACTGCGTGAGTGTAGTGATTACTTCATCTGCCGTTGCAGCAGCAATCACATTTGCCCCATGTAACTCGAGCAGGAAGGCGAGAAACTCACGGGTATTGTCATCATCATCAACGACCAGAATGCGAGTACCCTGCAAATTTAGAGAGGATTCAAAGGGTTTTGTGTCTGACTTCGTTGTCGGTTGATGGAGCATTAACGGTAATTTGACGGTAAAGGTGGCTCCCTGCCCTTCACCCAGACTGTCGGCTTGCACCGTACCACCATGCAGTTCTACCAAGTAGCGGACAATCGCCAACCCTAACCCCAGTCCACCAAAGCGTCGAGTTGTCGAGGAACTCTCTTGGCGGAATTGTTCAAACACATAGGGCAGAAAATCAGCAGGAATACCCTTACCGGTGTCGGTGACGGTGATGCGGGCGTGAGGGGGGGAAGGTGAGGAAGATGGGGAAGGTGAGGAAGATGGGGAAGGTGAGGAAGATGGGGAAGACTCTGCTCCCCTATCTCCCCTATCTCCATCTCGCTCCAGCCATACTTCCACCCGTCCTCCCTCAGGTGTAAACTTGACTGCATTAGTTAAGAGATTCCAAATGACTTGCTGTAATCGTCCGGCGTCTCCTGCAACATATCCCGTTTCTGGATCAAGTTGGGTATAAATCTGTATCTGCTTTGCTTCAGCCGCCAGACGCACGGTCTCCATGGCTGCTTGAATGGTGGCAACCAGATCGACAGGCTGGGTATCCAAGCTCAATTTACCGCGCAGAATACGGGATACATCCAGTAAATCGTTGATCAGTTGAGCTTGCATCTGAGCATTGCGCTCGATTACTTCCAACGCCCGTTCCGTCTTCTGTTCATCTAATTGGCGACTTCGCAGCAGCTTAGCCCAACCGAGAATCGGGTTGAGGGGTGAACGCAGCTCATGGGATACAACGGCTAAAAATTCATCTTTGATTCGGTTGGCGGCCTCGGCGGCTTCGCGGGCGGCCTGTTCACGGGCTAAAAGCCGTTCTCGCTCGGCTTCAGCTTGCTTGCGATCATCAATATCCGTTGCAGTGCCAAACCAATACAGGATTTGCCCTTGCTCATCTTTCAGGGGCACTACCCGGGTCAGATGCCAGCGATAGACTTGGTCTGCCCGTTTGAGGCGGCATTCGACTTCGTAAGCTTCGCCAGTTTGAATGGCTTTTGTTCTCACTTCTCGGGTGGCTTCAAAATCGTCTGGATGAATGATTTCTGCCCATAACCCGACTCCCAACTCCAGATCGGCCACTCCGGTATATTCTCGCCATCGCTGGTTGTAGAACTCAACGTTACCTTTGGCATCGTTGACCCACATGAGTTGGGCAACAGCATGGGCTAGGGTGCGATAGCGCTGTTCACTCAGGCGAATTGCCTCTTCGGCTTGTTTACGCTCGCTGATATCCAGCAGAGAAACCAGCACATGGTCGTAAGGGTCTGAAGAGGGTGGAAAGGTGATGGCAAACCAGACATGCAAGCGCTCCCCTTGTAGAGTTTGCAGTATGGTTTCTGTGGCGTAGTGAGTTTCGGCGGCGGCAATGGCCAGCAGTTCTTCGACAAACGCAGTTTGGGTTTCGGGAGTGAATATTTGGTGCAAGGAGTTCAATAGTTCTGCTTTAGTTTGGGCACCAAATAGTTGCAGGGATGCCTGATTCACATCTCGCAGACGCACCATACCAACAGCCCATTGCACAAATTCGGGATGATCGGTGAAGTACTGCCGAAAATCGTTCACCCCTGCCGCTTTGAGTTGGTCAATTGCCGCTTTGACTGCCGAGAAATCTTCTTCCCAAATCGAAACCCCTGCCGCCTCAAAAATGTAGCGGTATCGCTGTTCCTGGGCTGCTAGAGCTACTTCTGCCTGCTTGCGTTCAGTTACTTCAGCAATAAAAACTGTCACTCCATCCGGCGATGGATAAACCCGGTGCTCATACCAACGCTGCCAGGGGGTGTAGAGATATTCAAACTGAGCAGACATTTGCTCAACCATGACCCGCTGAAGCTGAACATAAAAGTCTGTGCCAACGGCATCCGGAAACAATTCCCAAATGGTTTGACCGAGTAGCTGTTGCCGCGACATGCCAGCCATTTCGCAGTAACGATCGTTGACGTAGATGTAACGCCAATCGAAATCAAGCGTATAGAAGCCGTCGCTGATACTGGACAGTACCGTTTCTAGGCGTTCTTTTGCAGCCTGGGCATCCCGTTGGGCGGTTTCACTGACTTCTCGCAAGGTCTGCTCTCGGTGCAGGGCCATGCGACGGGCTTGATTCAACCCACTGATCAGCAAGGCCACTGCCACAAACACCCCTAAACGCAATACATTTCCAGGGGTCGCAACGCTTAGAGAATAAGAGGGTGAAATAAAGTAATAGTTGATTGCTAATGTAGACAGCACTGTTGCCACCAAGCCGGGTCCTAAGCCGCCATACCAGGCGCTTATCATCACCGCCACGAAAAACAGTGAGGTAGGAGTGGGTCGGATCACAGGTCCCAGCAATAGGCTAATTGCTATGACTAAACCAACGCTGAGCAACGCCACACCGTAGGAAAGTAGTCGGGTGTGCTGAATCATTCTCCTCCCAACTCCCAACGCTGTCCTCCTCCTGATGATCACCCCCGCCTTACCAGCATAATTCTGCAAGCATGGCTTGGAATCAAGTCGCTGACCTGACCAAAACCACCGCAGATTCGACGCTGCAAGGCATCTCCGTTTCGATTATCTGTCATTGGAGAGAGAAGCAGATCTATCCAAAGAGCGAATTTATCGGAAAGGAGAGAGGGCAGATGTGTAAATCAAATCTACTCACGGGTTACTCGATCAGGTTACTTATTAAGGAGAGCAGTAAATGGTGAATAGTGTTTCGGGGTGAGGGGTGAGGGGTGAGGGGTGGGGGGTGAGGGGTGGGGGTGTTGACTATAAAGCGCTCGGGTTAGTAACCAAATTACTTAATCTGATGCGGCTGGAGAGCAAATCGCCGCTGCCGTAGCCACAGCACAGCAACTAACGCAATTCCAATCAGAGCCAGTCCTGTATAGTTAACAGCCATCCAACCCCAGTCGTTTAGTAGCCGTCCTGATAGAAATGTGGCGAACGCCACAAAGCTGAGCATCAAAAAGTCATGGGTAGCCTGAGTTTTGGCTCGTTCCGATGGCGTGTAGGCTTCGGTGAGTAGCGTTGTGGAACCAATAAACATGAAATTCCAGCCAATACCCAACAGCAGCAGCGCACTAAAAAAATGCAGCGCATGCATACCGGACAGATTGATGCCAATACACAGGCCATTCAGCAAAATACCGATCAGGATAATCGTCAGCACCCCGAATCGAGCAATCAGATAGCCCGTGAATAGCGACGGGGTAAACATACCCAACACATGCCATTGAATGACCGAAGCAGCGGTGTGAAAAGGGTGGTTGACCTCGACCATAGCCAACGGAGTTGCCGTCATCAAGAGCGCCATCACGCCATAGCCAATCATGCTACCCAGCACGGCCACGATAAACACAGGCTGTTGCACGATCGCACCCAGTCTACGCCCGCTCTCCTGGTATTTTTGCTCCGACAATGGCGGAAACTGAACCAAGCTGAGCAGCAGTAGCGTGACTAGTTGCAGCAGGGCAATCGCGACCAATCCGCCAGCAAATGTAGCAGGCAACCAATCTTTCGTCCAGGTGGCGAGCTGGGGGCCAACGAATGCCGCCAGAATGCCGCCAGCAATTACAAAAGAAATAGCACGTGAGCGAAACGCTTCAGTTGCCACATCTGCTGCGGCAAAGCGGTAGTAGCCAACGAATCCATTGAAAATGCCATAGAGTAGCGCAGCAATACTGAAGAGAACAAAGCTGCCTGCAAAAATGGCATAAACGCCCAAACCTGCACCACTCATTCCTATCAACACCCCTGTGATGAACCCACGCTGGCGGCCCCACTGCTTCAAAGCAAAGGCGGCGGGAATCGTGGTCAGCATCGTGGCTAACTGCAACAGTGCTAGCGGTAAGGTAGCCAGCGATTTGTCTGCAGCTAATGTAGAACCGATCAGCGCAGCAGTGGTAAACAAAACAATACTGCCACTCATTGCGAGTGCCTGACAGGCGGCAAGTAAAAAAACGGCTTGCTTGGCTTGATTCACAGGGGGTAGGTCCAGACTTAAAGGCGTTGGGCGACTTCCATCATGCCGGATTTTTCATGGTTTGTATAGAGACAGTTGAGCCACTTTGGGCTGGATACAATTTGTTCCTAGGGTTGTCGCCCATAGTTATTGCCTATCGTTTTACCTGTAGCACCTCTAATTTTAATCAGCTTTGAGCAAGCGCCCATTCACCCTAAAATTCCTGCTTGCGCTAGATAGCTGATTCGATGTCACCCCTGTTCGCGCTACTGGTCACCATCCTGTCATCTTCCTGTCATATTCATCTTGCAAACTTGAAATTAAATCATTAGAAATTTCCGGAGGGCATACCTTCTCCCAACATTCTCCAAACATTATGGTGGCAGGAGGAACTTATGAGAAGAAAGGCATCTCACCTGAGGCGCTGGTTGCGTTTGAGTCTAGCCACGTTTCTACTGCTGGTCGTGATCCATTTAGCGTTACCAGCCCTGTTTTTGATTTTGCAGGTACCGTCTTTTGCGATCGGCAATGAAGCAGTTTGGATTCTGCGCTGGGAAAATACTAGTGATAGCACCGGCATTCAATTCAATCTGCTGCTTTTGCTGGCAATTGCGATTGGAGTAGGGCTGCTGGGAATACTGCTGCAACCAAATCGTCAGCATACCGATTAACCCTAGCCTCAGATGTATACATCTGGTCTTTTCGAGGCTCTTGTGGGGCTTCTGCCTTGAGTAGGAATTTTCGCGACTCAGTAATCGCTAGTATAGAAATGACATGTAGATCAATAAAATTGGCATTGCCGAATTGGGGGATGAATTGCCCCCAGCTCCCAATTCTGGGCTACCGTGTACACACAAGTCGAAGATCCCCCCTAACCCCCCTTAAATAAAGGGGGAAGAGGCGAAGCCTGGGCGCAGCACCTACCAATCAGGGATTGAAGTCCCCCTTGATCTACGCCGAAGGCGCATCCCCGTAGGGGTTTAGGGGGATGTAGGGGGCCACCAACGTTACAGCAATGCCACGATTCATACCTCTATTCAGCAACGCCATAAAATTAAGACAGGGCTATTATTCAATCGGTCTTCAATCGGCCAGAAACCTTGGCCAGAAATCGGTTAGATAGCCCAGTCATATCCAAACTCGTTCCACTGCTCTAAAACTGCTCTGAAATTGCCATGCACCTAATCAAAGCTCTCAACACCGGTTTAATCATCGCTGCCATGAGTTTAGCGGCTTGTACGGGAGCGAATCAGGGGTCCGTTAATCAAACAACTAGCTCTCCCCAGGTTAGTCCCGAAGCAGCACCTACTGATGGCGGCGAACCAACCGGAGCAGAGCAATCGCAAGCTAATCAGGCCCAAACCAACCAGACCGTTGCTCAGAATCCCGCCGTCTGCGAACTGGTTGAGCAGGGCTATGGTCCGACGGGGCAGGTCAATGTGCGAGCCGAAACGGTAGTCAGCGGGTTGGAGGTGCCCTGGGGCATTGCTTTTTTGCCGAACAACGCCATGCTGGTGACAGAACGTCCGGGGCGAGTGCGGTTGGTCGAAAATGGCAGCTTACGCCCGCAACCCGTTGCTACCATTAGCGTCAGCGATCGCGGAGAAGGCGGATTACTGGGAATTGCGACTCATCCTGACTTTGCCAATAACCGCTTCTTTTATGTCTACTTCACTGCCAATAAAAATGGTACGCCGGTGAACCGCGTCGAACGCTGGCAAATGGCGCAGAATGGGACAAGCGCAGTGCGGGAGCGGATCATTATTGACGATATTCCGGTGGCACAATTTCATAACGGCGGACGGATTCGCTTTGGTCCGGATGGCATGCTGTACATCGGCACAGGAGATGCCAGAATTCCTGACCTTTCTCAAGACGTAAACAGTTTAGCCGGAAAAATTCTGCGCCTCACCCCAGATGGGCAAGTGCCCGCTGATAATCCCTTTCCAGGCAATCCAGTCTATATTCTCGGCATCCGCAACACTCAAGGTTTCGATTGGGTGAATCCCTCAACCCTATGGGTCAGCGACCACGGGCCAAGTGGGGATTTGGGCCGCTCCGGGCACGACAAGGTCAGCGTGGCTCAGGCAGGAGCGAACTTGGGTTGGCCGACCACCTATCGCTGTGAGTCTGAACAGGGATTGGTGACCCCTTCGATTGTCTGGCGACAGGCCCTTCCGCCCGGAGGAGCGGCTATTTATACCGGCAGCACGATTCCCGAATGGCAGGGCAGTTTGATTGTAGCGGCATTGCGGGCCGAACAGTTGCAGCGGGTCGTGATCGATCCCCAGTCGAGCCAGGTACAGCAGCATGAGGTGTATTTGCAGGGCCAGTACGGACGACTCCGGGAAGCAATTATGGGACCCGACGGCGAGCTGTACGTGACAACCAGCAATTGCGATGGTCGCGGCAGTTGCCCAGCAGAACTAGATAAAATTCTGCGAATTACTCGCTAAAGCGTGTTTGCAATTTACAGCCTTTTTCAGGCTAGTGAAGTACGAAAAACGGGGTGCAGGGGCAGTGCCCCTGCGTGGGGACTTCGCGCCCACACCCCCTGTACCTCACATGAGTAAAAAACGCTGTAAACCAATCTAATCAACAAGAGTTGATAAACAAAAGATTAAAAACGATCTTCATGACTAACGCAAGTAATAAAAATGGTCATACTCTGATCACATTTGTTTTAGATCATGAAAGTAGAGTAGAAACTTACATAAAATTAATCAATAAAATCAAATAAATAATACGTTTAGACAAACAGATTTTTTTGATTAAAGAACTGATTTAACAAGTCGAATTATTCCCATTTGACGAGTGTAATTGCAAAATCGTGAACAAACTACACAGTCCTAAACTGCTAAAGTACAGGTCGCTGGCAACAGAGGCACCTCGTCGTTCCATTACGTTAATAGATGCAATCTCTTTGATCGTCGGGTTAGTAATCGGGGCAGGTATTTTTGAAACACCCGCTCTGGTTGCAGCAAATACAGGCACGACAAATGGAGTCCTCTGGATTTGGTTGATTGGCGGCGCAGTGTCCTTGCTAGGAGCATTGTGCTATGCCGAGCTGGCAACAGCCTATCCCCATGTGGGCGGTAATTACTACTACTTGAAACGAGCATTTGGGCAACCGCTTGCTGTGCTGTTTGCCTGGGCGCGGATGACGGTGATTCAAACTGGGTCGATTGCGCTGTTGGCCTTTGTGATGGGAGACTACGCCTCTCAGTTATTTCCTCTAGGCCCTGCCTCAGCTTCTATCTACGCGGCGATCACAATTGCCCTACTGACGCTGATCAACATTATCGGCATCCACCAGAGTAAGCAAACTCAGAACTGGCTAACAGCAGCTAATATTCTTGGTTTACTGCTGGTGATTGTTTTGGGTCTAGCCCTCTCACCTGCTGCGCTACCGTCACCCCCTGCTGCCTCAACTACTGGTTCGTGGGGGTTAGCGCTGGTCTTTGTGCTCCTCTCCTACGGTGGCTGGAATGAAGCAGCTTATATTTCTGCGGAAATTAAGACCCCGCAACGCAATATGGTGCGCTCACTTCTGTGGGGAATTGGCATTATTACTACCCTATACCTGCTGCTGAATCTAGCCTATTTGCGCGGACTAGGGGTTGGAGGAATGGCCGGCTCGCCCGCAGTTGCAGCCGATCTGCTCCGACAGGTTGGGGGAGAAGCAGGAGCCACGTTTATTAGCTTACTGGTCGTGGTAGCCACAGTTGGTTCTATCAACGCCACGATTATAACTGGCGCTCGAAGCAGCTTTGCCTTAGGACAAGATGTCTCGCTGTTTCGTTTCTTGGGAACCTGGCAACCCAAACCTAGTTCGCCAACAGCGGCTTATTTAGTACAAGCAGGGATTGCCCTCACCTTAGTCGGGTTAGGAACTTACACCCGTCAGGGGTTTGAAACAATGGTGGATTACACAGCCCCGATCTTCTGGTTTTTCTTTTTATTCAGCACCCTCGCTCTAATTGTGCTGCGATTTCGCGAACCATTCCGTCCACGGCCTTTCCGAGTACCGCTTTACCCACTTATTCCCCTGTTATTCTGCATCATCTGCGGATACTTACTCTACTCTAGCCTTGTTTATACCGGCATTGGAGCTATTGTAGGTGTCGTTGTAGTTCTACTCGGTATTCCTTTAATTCGGCAATCAGAAAATCCGGATTGACCGAATCGTTATTTAACCCACAAGTCACTACTGATTAAATTTTGATTATGTAGAGACATTACAATCAGTATTCACCTCAGTACATCAGATTGCGCAAAAATCGCATTCACATTTATTCAAAAAGCAAAAGGAGGAACACCAATGTCATTCACATTTTCATCGACTAAGCAAGCATCATCTCGTTCGATTCAGCGAATGTTTCTTGCAGGAATTGGCGCTCTTAGCTTCACAGGCATTGCCTGCACTCAGCAGCGCAGCTTGGAACAGCCTCAGGCCGTCAGCCCCCAAGCCGGTACAACCGAGCAGACCTCACCCGACGCTACCATTCAATCCCCCAGCCGCAGACCGGATGTGGTCTATGTGCCGACACCGATGCCAGTTGTTGATGAAATGCTGAACCTAGCGAATGTTCAGTCGGATGACGTGGTGTATGACTTGGGCAGCGGAGACGGACGGATCGTGATTGCAGCCGCTCAAGAACGAGGAGCCAGGGGAATTGGTGTCGAGATTGATCCGCAACGCATTCAAGAAGCCAATCAGAATGCTCAGCAGGCTGGTGTAACCGATCGGGTAGAGTTTTTGCAACAGGATCTGTTCGAAACCGACTTTAGCGATGCCACCGTGGTTACTCTTTATCTACTGCCAGAACTCAACGTGAAGCTACGCCCTAAACTCTTGCGCGAACTCAGACCAGGGACTCGCATTGTCTCTCATGCCTTTGATATGGGCGAATGGGAACCAGATCAAGTTGTGGAAGTGAATGGTAGAACCGTTTACTACTGGGTAGTTCCTGAAAATCCACCGGCTAATTTACTCTAGAATTAAGTAATTCAACTTAATTAAAACCAAGATCAGGGTGTTGTCGCCCTTCGGGCGGCGACAACATCCCCTTTGGGTTTCATGTTTAATTATGTCTACTTACATCTGTTTCTGCAAATTTACACTTAATTTACACCTAATTTACACCTCGGATTTACACCGGCGGTTTGACAAACCGTTTGACGATTACCAACCCTACTACTCCTAAGCCCACTAATCCAATCAGCGGCGCGAGCGTTCCCCAGGCCAGATCGGGTTGGGTTTGAGATGCTTTTTCGGTTTGACTCGGTTGAGCGGGTTGAGCAGTTGGCTCCTCTGCTAAAGGCGAGGCAGCAGGCGGAGAGGCGGCAGTTGCTACAGTTACCTCATAGCTCATCTGAAACGGGGTAAAGTCGCCTGCGGTTTTCGGCGTGCAGCCCAACTCCAACTCGTAGAGGCCGATCTTGGGAAAAACCACTTCCGCACCAGGAATTCCTTGATACTGCTCAGCGTTAACGGCTTGCAGGGTTGGCGTCAGCAGGGGAGGATCAGCAGCAGCACGGGGCAGAGCATAAACCTGCAACTGGCAGTTGCCCTGCTCCAGCGGCAGCAGTTCTCCACCTTTGCGGGTGAGCGCAATCCAGACTTGCGCCGGTTCTCCGGCCTTGGGCGCATGATTGGGTTCAACATGCCAGGTTCCCGCCACATCAGCCGTTACTTCAACCTTGTGGGCCAGCACCGGAGGATGGGCCAGACTATTCGCGGCGAGCAGCAAGAGGCCGATCGTGACTGCAGCGTTGGAAAATTGGTAGACCATAAAATCACCGCTAAACGCAACAAGAAAAATGACTTACCAAGACTGCCGCACCTGCTGGAGATAGAATTGCGTTTGCTGATAGCTAGCCTGATCCCCTTGTTGCTCAAACAATTCGGCAGCTCGCTGCAAATCGGCCAAGGCAGAGGCCCGGTTACCCGTTTGGAAATACAGCACGCCCCGATTGCCGTAAGCCCCAGCCAGAGATGGATCGAGGCTAATGGCCCTCGTGTAGTCATCAATGGCGGCAGCGGCATCTCCTAGTTCGGTGCGGGTTTTGCCGCGATTGTAGTAGGCATCAGCATAGTTGGGATCGATGGTAATCACCTGGTTAAAGTCGGCCAGCGCTTGATCGAACTTTCCTGCCAGGGCATAGAGCACGCCTCGGCTGTTGTAAGCTTCTGGATAGTTTGGGTTGATTTCAATTGCTTGATTAAACGCCTGCATCGCTCCGGTCAGGTCATTGGAGTAAGTGCGAGCTTCGCCCAGATTGTAGTACGCCTCCGCACTGTCTGGATCTTTTTGCACAGCGGTCTGAAAATTTGTGATCGCCTGATCGTAGTCTCCAAGGATGTGATAAGCAATGCCCCGCTGCATGTAGGCTTCGGCATAGTTGGGATCGACCTGGATGGCTCGCGTGTAGCTGATGATGGCCGCCTGATGGTTGCCCTGTTCTACCTGTGCTAATCCCTGATTCACCCAATCGGCGGCTGAGTTGGCAGCTTGCGGTCTGGTTGGGACGGCAGCATGGGTTGGCGACAAGCGGGCCTCAGCGGGCATTGCCTTCAATAAAGCCATTGGTAAAGCCATTGGTAGAGCCATTGGTAGAGCCATCAGCATTGAGCAGGCCGGTGTAAAGGTAACAGCTTGAAGCACAATCTGATGATTCCAAGTCATGATGCACATCCTTCAATAACAGCAAAATGGCTTTGCCTAGAAGCCCTGCGGCCCGATGCCATTGCCAAGTTGATTAGGCCACTGTTGATTAGGCCACTTCTGATTTGGCTTTGCTTCTACTCAGAAGCAAACCATTTCAAGCGGCATTCTAATCAGGGAATTGAATTCAAATTTTACCTCACAATCGCAGGGAAGGTCAGAAATCCCCCCTCCCAACCGCTCCTTGGCAAGGGGAGGAGCTGCAGGTGGTGAAGATCTGCTCTGTCGTCTAAACGTCAGCAGCGAACCAGGGAAAACCTGTGGTTATCAAACCATAATCAATCAGCAATAATGTCGATAAGCTTTCCTATGGAAATTATTTAGATTAGGGGGGAAACCGCCTAAGTCAACCTAGAAAAGTCTGAAGAACGCTAAACGTCTAAAATAACTATTCTCTATACGATAAATCCAACCAATGCCAATTTGTTATCAGTGACACAATCTAGTACAGGTTTTTACATTTTCTGCCGCCAAGACAAGAGATATGCGAGAGGAATGTGATAGAGTGCAACAGCATCAGCGGATTCACGGCCTAGCTGCTTCTCGCGGGGCATCGCTGGAAATAGGAAGTCACCGATACCGATAGTATTTTAGACCTGGTTGAATGACAAAACTCTAGTCGCTGGCGGCTCGAAGCCGCACCTACACAGACCAAACCTGCGCGGATTACTGAATCAGACTGAATAGTTGGCGCAGGGCGTTCGACGCAGCTGAGCCGCCGACTTGGCGTATAGCAGCGGTTACTTTACAAGAAGCCGCTATGCCTAACAACAGGCTCTTGCCAACGCATCTAGAACCGCCCTGAGTAAGTGATTTGTCAGTCAATCAGATTTTAGATAAATATTTTAGACAAGATAGGATTTTAACAAAATCAGGATATGTCATTTAATTCTGCATTATACGATCCCCAACTTGCGGCAATTCTAGATTGGCTAACGGTGTTTGAATTTACAACTTTAACGCTGGTGTAATTTGGCAAATCCTAACCCGTTCGCAAACCCGCTAGATTCCTCCATTCGGTCGATGTTCCACAGTCGCGATCTCACAGCAATAATTTTACGGGGAACTTTTTGTTGAAATTGCTTTCAGGTGACTTCAGGGAAGTCGGACGCCATCTGCACCCATTCCCCACCCTGATTCCCTAACCCGGTTGGACTAGATGAATTCCTTAAGAATTCTCTAGAAAGGCCATTAAAGGGTAAAGTAAAGGACAAATCTTTTCTAAAGCAAGCTCGTCATGCGTACCTTATTGATTTATCCGCGTTTCCCCCAAAGCTTTTGGTCCTTCGAGCGGGCTTTGGCATTGGTTAATCGTAAAGCGCTCCTGCCGCCCTTAGGATTAGTGACTGTGGCGGCCCTGCTGCCCCAGGAGTGGGAGTTCCGCTTGGTGGATCGGAATGTGCGAGACGTAACAGAAGCCGAGTGGGAATGGGCCGATCTGGTGATTCTCTCGGCCATGATCGTGCAGAAAGAGGATTTTGCTGAACAGATTCGGGCAGCTAAACAGCGCGGCAAACGGGTGGCAGTGGGCGGTCCCTATGCAACGTCGCTGCCCCACGAAGCGGCTGAATTTGGGGCAGATTTTCTGATTTTGGGCGAAGGTGAAATCACCCTGCCAATGTTTGTAGAAGCGATCCAGCGCGGCGACACTAGCGGCACCTTCACCACCGACGAAAAGCCGGATGTCACATCGACTCCCGTGCCCCGCTTTGATCTACTGGAAATGGACGCCTACGACAATATGTCGGTGCAGTTTTCGCGTGGCTGCCCGTTTCAGTGTGAGTTTTGTGACATCATCGTGCTCTATGGCCGCAAGCCCCGCACCAAAACCCCGGCCCAGTTTATTGCTGAGCTAGAGCGGCTGTATGAGTTGGGCTGGCGGCGCAGCGTGTTCCTGGTGGATGACAACTTCATCGGTAACAAACGCAACGTCAAACTGCTACTGCGGGAACTGAAAACCTGGATGGCGGAACGCAGCTATCCCTTCTTTCTGAACACCGAAGCCTCGGTTGATCTAGCTCAGGACGAAGAGCTGATGGAAATGATGGTGGACTGCAATTTCAATGCCGTCTTCCTGGGAATCGAAACCCCCGACACCGATAGCCTTGCCGTCACCAAAAAGTTCCAGAATACGCGCAATCCTCTGGTGGAGTCGGTGCAAAACATCATGCGACACGGGTTGCGGGTCACGGCTGGGTTCATTATCGGCTTCGATGGCGAAAAGGCCGGTGCGGGCGATCGGGTGGTGCGGTTTGTCGAAGAAACGGCGATTTCGCTGGCGATGTTTAGTATGTTGCAGGTGCTGCCCGGTACAGCACTTTGGCATCGGCTCAAAAAAGAAGGTCGGTTACTCGACGAGCGGGGCAATATCAACCAAACCACGCTGATGAACTTTATCCCCAGCCGTCCCATCGAAGCCATCGCCCAGGAGTATATCGACGCCTTCTGGCAACTCTACGATCCGCAACACTACCTTGACCGTACCTATCGTCAGTTTCTGCTGATGGGCGAACCCCGACACAAAACCACGCTACGCAAGCCGAGTTGGGTTGTGATTCGGGCCATGCTCACCATCTTCTGGCGGCAAGGCGTGCTACGCAAAACCCGCTGGACTTTCTGGCCCTATCTGATTCACATCATGATCGCCAAACCCCGCAACTGGCAGTATTACCTGTCGATTTGTGCCCTGGGTGAGCATTTCTTGGAATACCGGCAGCTTGTAGATCAGCAGATCCGAGCACAACTGGCAGAGTACCTGGCTGCCAAAGCCGCACAGGACCAGGCCGAATCGCAAGCCGAATCGCAAGCCGCTGAAACCGCAAAAACCGTGGCCGCTTGAGCGAATGATTCATGCGTCGGCAGAGCTTCAACGTTCGTCACAATCGCCAAAGTTCGTCACAATAAAGAGATGGAATTTTGGTCGCGGCGCAGCCCGTCGGATTAAGGAACGTTGAAATTGGCTATTGCAAACTCACGCCACTCGCTAAAGCTCAGAACCGGAAAACCTGATTCCCGTCAGTCTCAGCCATTGCTGCGGTTGCTGCAATACGGAAAAGCCTATCGCTGGCAGTTTTGGCTGGCAACCCTCTGCTCGGTGCTCAACAAGCTGTTCGATCTGGCTCCACCCGTGCTGATCGGGATTGCGGTGGATGTGATTGTGAAGCAGCAGGATTCGCTGATCGCCCAGTTGGGCATCCTCGATGTCCGGGCGCAGTTTCTGGGGCTGGCTGGACTGACGGTGGTGATCTGGGTGCTGGAGTCAGTGTTTGAATACCTCTATGCCCGCCTCTGGCGCAATCTGGCCCAAAAAATCCAGCACAACCTGCGGCTCGATGCCTATGCCCACCTGCAAGAGCTGGAACTGGAATATTTTGAAGCCCGCAGCACGGGTGGCCTGATGGCGATCCTGAACGACGATATCAATCAGCTGGAGCGATTTCTCGACTTTGGAGCCAATGAAGTGATTCAAGTGGTCGTCACGGTTTTGGCTGTGGGGGCAGGGTTCTTTTGGATTGCACCCAGCGTTGCCTGGATGGCGATGTTGCCGATGCCATTGATTCTGTGGGGATCGGTGACCTTCCAAAAACGGCTGGCTCCTCGCTATGCGGACGTGCGCGACAAGGTGGGTCTACTCAACAGCCGACTGTCAAATAACCTAGGCGGAATTGTCACGATCAAAAGCTTTGTCACCGAAGACTACGAAATTCATCGTTTGCGGCAAGAAAGCGCAGCCTATCGCCAGAGCAACCGCCGCGCCATTGCCCTCAGCGCCGCCTTTGTGCCTCTGATCCGGATGATCATCCTGACCGGATTCACTGCCCTGTTAGTCTACGGTGGTTTTGCCGCAATCGAAGGCACCATGTCGGTCGGTACCTACAGCACATTGGTAGTGATGATCCAACGCCTCCTCTGGCCCCTCACTCGCCTCGGCGAAACCCTAGACCAATACCAGCGCGCCATGGCCTCCACCAACCGCGTCATGAACCTGCTCGACACCCCGATTACCATCCATTCCGGCACCCTCCCCCTCCCCATCTCCCCACCACCCCCCCTCCCCCTCCCCCATCCCCGGCGACATCCTCCTACAAAACGTCACCTTCGCCTACCGCGACCGTCCGCCGGTGCTCCAAAACCTGTCGCTCCACATTCCCGCCGGACAAACCACCGCGATCGTCGGTTCGACCGGATCGGGCAAAAGTACGCTGGTGAAGCTGTTACTGCGGCTCTACGACATTCAATCGGGCAGCATTACGCTGGACGGCATCGAGTTACGCGACCTGCAACTGCGCGATCTGCGGCGGGCCATCGGCTGGGTGAGCCAGGATGTGTTTTTGTTCCACGGCTCGGTGCTGGAAAATATTACCTACGGCAGTCCTGAAGCCACGCTAGCCGACGCGATTGAGGCTGCCAAAAATGCCGAAGCGCACGAATTCATTGAACAGTTGCCCCACGGCTACGACACGATTGTGGGCGAACGCGGCCAACGGTTATCCGGTGGTCAACGCCAGCGTTTAGCGATTGCTCGCGCCATTCTCAAAGATCCGCCAATTCTGATTCTGGATGAAGCCACTTCTGCCGTCGATAACGAAACCGAGGCCGCCATCCAGCGCTCGCTCGACCGAATTACCCGTAACCGCACCACAATTGCCATCGCCCATCGTCTATCAACCATCCGCAACGCTGACCAGATTTATGTGATGGAACGAGGTCAATTGGTCGAACAAGGCACCCATGATCGTTTGCTAGAGCGACAGGGCATCTATGCCAGCCTGTGGCGCGTGCAAATGGGAATGCGGTGAATCGTTGAACGACGCGGAGTACTGAAATGCGAATATTAGCGTTAATACTAGACTAAATACCGGGGAATCAATTCGCGCTACACAAACAATAAGCGCATTTACGGGTACCTCCATGGATTATAAGATTAGAGTAGGCCGTTGAGTGTGCGCAGGCATACATTGCCTGTATTCGTAAACCGGATCACTGTCAATCCATATCCCGTTAAAATTTGTGTTTGCTCCCAATCGTATTGTTGTCTATCCTCAGTAAAATGATTGTCTCCATCCACCTCAATCACCAATTTCAACGCTGCACAATAGAAATCCACAATGAAATGATCGGTCTTTGTCACAAGACTCGAAAAGGAAATGTTCTGAGACAATCTTGCCAAAGTTTTTGCTCAGCAGGTGTTGGATTCTGGCGAAGTTGTTTCGCTCTGGAAACTAGTTTTGAGTTGTAGGGTAGGTGAAAATTTCTGGTGATAAAAGCATTGTGGTCAGGCATGAGATCCCCCCTACCCCCCTTAGGAAGGGGGGAATTAGACTGGTGCTAAAAACAGTGTGCCCACGATGGCAAGCTTGGTGGCGATGGGTTTGGGTGGTAAGCCTGACTGCTATGCTTATCTCAGCTTGTAACAGCACAAAGATTAACCATAGCAAGCTGCCACCTTCCGAAATGCCTTTAACTCCTTGCCGAGTTGTGCAACACGCAATGGGTGAAACTTGTATTCCGAACAATCCTGAGCAAATGGTTATTATTTCCTATGAGATATTAGGTCACGTCCTTAGTCTGGGTGTTAAACCAATTGGCAGTAATGCTTTGCGTAAAGAGCGTTTCTCTCAAGAAAAAACGCAAAATTACCTTATGCAAAAGCAGCCGTCTACCCTACCCAGCGAAACCATTTCTGTAAAACCCGATCGCGCGATTATATGTTGTACAGGAAGGGCGATTCTCTACGAGACGGCAAAGCCGAACGAATGGTGCAGAGTGCGTAACAAAAATCACTCAGCAATACTCTGGCTAGGGCTAAACGTGTAGGAGCCAACAAGCCTCCACCCCAAAAATCTATGTCATTGGGTAGAGGCGACCAACACAGACAGCTTCCACAATAGCTCAAGCGAAAATCGTCTTCCCAGACTAGCTTGCCGCTTTGATGCGGTTGGGATGGCATCTCATTCAATCCAAGCGAGGAGTTATGAGCAAAATCGTTATAGCATTGGCTTCGTTGGTAGGAGTCTCGGTTTTTCTAGGTGCTTGTGAACCCGCTGGAACGGGCGGAACCGGCGGAACTGATACTAGTCCAACCGTGGCTCCAGAGACCAGCCCCGTAGCACCCGCTGACAGCCCCACACCCAGTCCAACCACCTCGCCCTAAATTCAGCTATTTAGTCATCTTTAGCCATCTTGCTGTGAAAATGGAAGCCAGAAGTCGGATTTTTTTGACTTCTGGCTCCTTAGATCAGAAGTTGTATCCAATCCCTATAATCACGCTGCCTTCAGTATCTCGGAAAAAGGCAACGTTGCCTTGGGCTACAACGGTAACGCGGTCGGCGACGGGTATGTCAACTCCACCTGTGATCAAGGGTCTAGCTAAGCTGTCGCTGCCGGTGGAGATCGCTAAGCCGCCGCCGACAAAGGGCGCAACAGCAAAATCGATGTCTTCAGCGATTGCACCAATTGGCAGGTCAGCCGTTAGTGGCAGCAAAATCGTAGGATCGCTTCCGACCACAACACTGGGACGGGCCGAGAAGTTGCGCGTTAGTCCTATTTTGCTGAAGATAGTGAAATTCGTTTCGCCGAGGGCCGTGTCCCCTCCAAAACCAAGATTACCGCCCACACCCACATAGCTAGGACCAGACCGGGTAGCCCGCCCAGGTGTAACGGCTTGCGAAACCTGGATATTATCTAGATCTCGAGCCGAGGTAGATACAGGAGTATCATTCAAACTAGATTCTGGCGCTGCTTGTACCGCCGTTACTCCAAGTAAAGCTCCAAATAAAACGGAGAGCGTGGTGGAGCTGAGCAGAATTACAAGGGGTTGACAAAGTTTGATACGCATGGGTTCCTCCTAATCAACTGCTTAAAAAGCCCCTTAAATCCGCCAATAGTGGGACTTTCCCAAACCATCGCTGTTCAAAGTCCCCAGAATGGGAGATTATAGCCCTGCGGGCATCCCCGAAAAGGGGGCAGATTCAGAGACAAAATCCTTTTCGAACAGCTTCTTACAGATGCAAACAGATGCAAATTCATGGATGCGACTTTGATACAGCCTTTTTCAGGCTAGTGAAGTACGAAAAACAGGGTACAGGGGCAGTGCCCCTGTGTGGGGGCTTTGCTCCCCACCCCCTATACCTCACATGAGTGAAAAACGCTGTATGTGAAAGTAGATACAAATAGGTGCAAGTACTGAACACTCATTACCAAGTGCCAGTATCAAATGCCATTTAAAACATTCTCTTCTCTTAGTTATTTCAGGTAGATGACGAATCAGTCATGACCCACAATCAAACAGTGGATAGCTATGTCTGCTAGTTACTGTGCTATTTAGCTATTTCCTAGTTTGAAAGCCAAATGTGATTAGAAAATGACTAATCGGGAAACACAGATAGTCAAGATAAATTCAATCAAAACCTGTCTTTTGGAACACGGATTTACAGCCCTAAGATAGAGGCAGTCAAGGGTAGTTTGCGACTATCCTTAGCCAGGACGGATGCGCACACAACCCGCATGGATAGAGAACTGATAACTGCTTGGGACCGGGTGCAGGTCATGCTTCAGGGGTTTATTGCCTTGCTGCCCAACATTGTGCTGGCTGTAATTGTATTTGGCCTTTTCTTTATCATAGCTAGAGCCATTCGTCAGCTTGTAAAACGCCTAACGCGACAACATCGCTATGCTCGTAACCTAGGGCTTGTGCTAGGACGCTTGGCGCAGGGAAGCATTGTTTTGATTGGGTTGTTTGTGGCGCTTTCAATTGTGATTCCCTCGCTGACAGCAGGCGATCTAGTGCAGCTTCTGGGAATTAGTGGAGTTGCAATTGGCTTTGCATTTCGCGATATTCTGCAAAACTTTCTAGCCGGAATTCTAATTTTATTAACTGAGCCGTTTCAAATTGATGATCAGATCGTATTCAAGGAGTTTGAAGGCACGGTAGAAAATATTCAAACTCGAGCAACGATGATCCGAACCTACGACGGTCGGCGAATTGTTATTCCCAATTCTGAACTATTTACCAACTCGGTTACGGTCAATACGGCCTTTGAGCGACGTCGCCTCGAATATGATGTTGGCATTGGTTACAGTGACGACATTGAAACAGCAAAGCGGCTGATTTTAGAAGCGATTGCCAGCGTAGATAGTGTTTTAAGCGAACCATCTCCTGATGTGCTGGTAGTGGGCTTGGCAGAAAGCACGGTCAACATTCGCGCCCGCTGGTGGATTGAGCCGCCTCGTCGCATAGATGCCTTAGATATGCAAGATCAGGTGTTGACGGCAATCAAGAATACACTAACCGCCAACGGTATCGATCTGCCCTTTCCGACTCAACAGATTCTGTTTCACGACCAAACCGAGGAAACCGACGGCAACCGCGCCCAACAACGAGAAGGATGGCCTGCTAGTCCAGGTAACGTCCCCCGACCTCGCAGTATTGCTAATGCACTTCGCCAGCTTGCTGAACAAAATCAACAAAATGGTAGCCGAGATCAGCAAGTTCAGGCTACCGAGGAGCCGGGATGAATCATACCAAGCTGAGCAAACTTTGGGATTCGCTTCATGCCAGCTACTGGTTTTTACCGTCTGTGATGGTAGCGGCTGCAATCGGCTTGGCCTTGCTCCTTCTAACCCTAGACGGCACAAAGCAGGTCAACTTTGATGAATGGAACTGGCTCTATACCGGCGGGCCAGAGGGAGCACGCGCTCTGCTTTCCGCCATTGCAGGCTCAATGATGACAGTCGCGGCTACAGCCTTTTCAATTACCATCGTGGCGTTACAGCTTGCATCATCCAATTTTGGTCCACGGCTGTTGCGCAACTTTATGCAAGATACCGGTAATCAATTTGTCCTCGGCACGTTTATTTCTACGTTTATTTACTGTTTGCTAGTGCTGCGAACAATTCGAGGAGAAGATTTTGATTTCTTTGTGCCGCAGCTCTCGGTAACAGTGGGAATTGTTTTAGCAATTGTTAGCATCGGTGTATTGATTTACTTCATTCACCATGCCTCTACAATCATTCAAGCCTCCCATGTGATTACAGAAGTTAGTCAGGATTTGACCGCCACAATCGATCGACTGTTCCCAGAAAAGCTGGGCCACAATGCACCAGAGCCTACAGCATGGTTAAAGCAGATCCCTCCAGACTTTGAAACAGCGGCCTGCTCAATTCCAGCGAAACACAGCGGCTATTTGCAAGCCATCGATAACGAAACGTTGATGAAAATCGCCTGTCAACACAATCTGCTTTTACAAATCAAGTTTCGTCCCGGCAAGTTTATGGTGAAAGGCTGTGAACTGGCCCTGGTGTATCCCGGTGAACGGGTCAAGCCTCAACTGTTTGATTTAATTAATAATGCATTGATCCTAGGACAGGAACGAACCGAGCAACAGGATGTAGAATTCCCTATTGATCAATTGGTTGAGATTGCCCTGCGTGCCATTTCTCCTGGAATTAATGATCCGTTTACAGCAGTTCGATGCATCGATCGACTCACAGATGGGTTATGCCAGTTAGCCCAACGCGATATCCCATCTCCTTACCGATTTGATCGGGAGGGTCAACTGCGGGTAATCGTTGAACCCATTTCCTTTGGCCAACTCGTGGATGCTGCCTTCAATCAAATCCGACAGTACAGTCGCTCGGATGCTGCGGTGACGATCCGACTATTAGAAGCCATCTCAACCATTGTCGCGTTTACCCATCGTCCTGATGACCGAGTTGCGCTGCACCGTCACGCTGAGATGATTTACCAAGGCAGCCGCGAAGGGCTTCCTGAAGCCCAAGACCGCAACGACGTGGAAGAACGCTATTTGCGGATAATTAAGGCGCTGAAGAACAGCGAAACTCGATGAACCCGCAACCATCCTTCAGTACCACACCTCCAAGCCGATGACTCATGACCGCTCAAGCCTCAAACCGATCAAGGGAGCCAACCGCTCACTGCGACGCCGTCTAAACCTCAAGGGTGAGTTTATGCTGGCTCTCGCTCCTACCCTGATTATTCTGGTTGTCTTGGCGCTGGTAGAAGTGTTAAGTCGGCAACGGCTGCTGTTTGCTTCGCTAGCATCGAGTGCGTTTCTGATTTATCTCGATCCGCAGCATGGTACCAATTCGATTCGCACCCTAATTACATCACAACTAATGGCCGCCACCATTGGATTTTTCACCTATTTGATATTTGGCGGTGGATATGTCGCGGCTGGAACTGCGATGGTAATCACAATTGTGCTGATGATTTTACTCGATGCCGTCCATCCACCCGCCGTGGCCACATCCCTGAGTTTTGCTCTACGGGCTGGGAACGAAAGTAACCTGGTGTTATTCAGTCTGGCAGTAGGAATCACAGCTATGTTGGTCATACTAGAGCGAATTGCCTTATGGATACTGGCTCGCTATCACCCAACTCATTAGGTTCAACTTAGTCCCAACAACGCAGTTTATTCTAGAATTTATCCCACAATTTATCCCACAATTTATCCCACAATTTATCCAAAAGTTTATCCCACAGCTTATTCTAGGATTTATCCTTCGGTGGACTCAAGACCGTCACATCCATCAGTGGCGTAACCTCAAAGCCTTGCTCCAGTAAGCGAGTTTGGATATCCTGCGTCAACCGATTGCGAATATCGGCATCAGACAGATTAACCCCGGCCCGTCGCTGCACATAGATGGTGCCCAACAGCGTATTTTGTCCCTGGATATTGGAACGAGTAAACCGCAGATTAGCTTCAACCAGTTCGACCCAATCGCTTTGCTCCACCACCTGCTGGATTTCTGCATTTGCCCGCTGAGCGCGGCTAGAGTGCTGAAGATTGGGAGAATCAGCAAACTGCCAGCTCAACAGTCCCAGCAGAATCACTACAGTACCCGCAAGCACCGCAGGAAACACCCAACGTTTGCCCCGCTGATAGCGAGCGCCCTGAGCCGATACACCATAGGCGCGAAACACAAGGGCCGCCGAAAGATTAATTCCCACCAGTTGCAGCAAGAGGAGAAACAAACCATTTACCACCATATCCCATCGTCCGATGACCGCTGCCATGCCAACAATGCCAGCCGGTGGAGCCAGAGAAGCCGCTACCAACATGCCAACTGCCGCTCCCGAAACCAAGCTATTTCGTTCCGATTGGGCCAAATTTAAGGCTCCTGCCGTTCCTGCCGCCAGAGGTAACAAGACTGCGACAGTCGAAATCTGGCTCCGCTCTACCATTAAACTGGTTGGAATTTGTTGCTGGAGGACTAAACTCAGTAAAGCAGCAACCAAAATAGTCACAGCTAAGGCCACTAAATAGCGCCAAAGGCTTTGCTTCAGTAATGGTTGATCCCCCCGCGCTGTTGCAATAGCCACATTCATAGCTGGGCCAGCAAAGGGAGCCAATAGCATCGCTGCTACTAAGAGGTAGCTCGTATTCGTGAACAACCCGATCCAAACAACAATGCCCGCTGTAATTGCGTATCCTAAGAAACCCTTCCAAGAGCCAACGCTCTGCAAACCGTCGATAAAAATCTCGATTGGGCTACGCGCTTCAACATTTCTAATCTGCTCTGGTAATTTGGCCGCAGGTGGCCGCAGGACAATTACACCACGGGGTAGCAGCGTCAAATGCAGCTCAGGAACTGATTCTAGCTCTTTCAATAAAGCTTCTACCTGACGGTTGGAAATGTGAACAATAACCAGATCCTGGCGACCGTCCAATCCATTGGCGCTTAAACAGGCCACATTCAGCCCGTCATGGGCTTCAACAAGCTCTAGAACCCTTTGCCCACAGCCCCTAGGCACCTGAATCAAGATTTGGCGCACAACTTCACATACCCGTCAGCTAAACAGTTCGTAAATTATTGGGCTGGTTGCCTGAGAAATCATTGGTTTTGCCAGCCCATTCATAAATCAATTTCCTGGCTCATTGCAGAAGCCCTCCCACGAGAAATTGGGGAGAGATTTCAGATGAGTTAGCTTGAACTATTTGATTTATATTTGATTTAACTGATCTAACTGAAGGCACGTGAGGATCGCATCTATCTTAGAAGGGAGATTGAGCATTGCACTGTACAGACATTTTGGGCTTAAAAGCCTGCCAGCACAATTGCGCTCCCCGATCCTTCTACAGCCCGATCCTTCTACAGTAGGACAACTAAAGTTGCAGCCTAGATGGCAACTAGACACCCACCGGACGCCAGGGAGCAAAGGCATTTCTGACGCCAAAATGGGCTGGTTTGAGTTGAGGGAAATGCCGCTGCAAAACGGTCAGCATGGTATTCTGGTCAATCCAGTCGAGACCAAACTGGGTGTAGATCTCAGCCCGGTAATCTTTGGTGAAGAAGCGGTCGCTCTTCAATCGCCGAGAGGCCATCAGAATGAACACTCGGAACGCTGTATCGCTAAAGCCGAACCCTTCAGGCAGATCCTCAGCAAACATGCCCACCATCAGGTCTACGCTATCAATGTCGTTGTTGTAGACTTGGCGCATTTCCTTGGCCCAAACCGGGTTACTGGTGATCTCTTCAAACGAATTGACCCGGCCCCGACCGATCAGCTCGCGGAAGCGGTTATAGCGCGGTACACCCCGTTCACGGTCGCGCAGAATATCAATCGCCGCCAGATCAAAGACTTCGCCATCGTCCTTAACCAACTGCTGCAAAAAGCGCGGATAGTTGTGTAGGGTAATCGCTCCCGGATGCACAACGCCTTGCGAATAGAGCAAATCGGATAAGGCAATTTTTTCCATCATGTCCCGCGTGCGTTTACCTGACGCCTGGAAGAAATCTTTCTGCATCAGCAACTTGCCATTGTCAACCGAATAGATATCAAATTCATCTGGAATTAGAGGATGTAAGCGATATACTGAAACGAATTCTTCGGTTAAATAATAGGGAGCAGTATGGTGATCGGTGGGTGAACCAATAATGCCACTCAGCATTTCACCGTCACCAATTCGGCCAAACAACTGCTTGACCTGTTGACCAAGAATGCCATACCAGTTGGCGTTCATGGCAATTTGCAGGGCAGGATGCGACAAAATACCAGGTGTCCATTCGACGGTATGAATTTTTGCCATCAGGGCCGCGTTGATCAGCCGCGCATGATGGTAGAGGTCGTCGTCGCTCCAGTTGGGGTATCGGCGCTTTAGTTCATTGCAGAGGGTATTGTGTTCCCGAACAAACAGGTTATGCAGGGTTGCAAGGCCAAACCACCAATTTTCGTTGAATCCGGTTTGGTCGAGTCCGGTTGCTTCGTCGAACGGCAACAGCCCATCATCGCCAATGGTCAATTTGCCATCCACATGGGAGCGCAGTTTGTCAGCGGTGTCTAGGTCATGACCATAAATTTGGGAACCATCCCACCAATGGGTAGAGCGGCTGATGTAGGTGGGAGGAGCAGAGGTATCACCTGGCAAGCGGGTTTCATCTTCGGCGGTATGGGCCACCGTCATGGGACGATGTTCTTCAGGCCAGGGATCATCCTGTGCTAGGGGAATCTCGAACTTTTTGCTGGGATGGTTATGGTGGGCAAACCAGTCGTGGTTTTGGAACTGAATCCAGGAGGCCGCCAAGAGATTGAGGCTCGTCGCCGGAATAAACTGATCGCGAGTCATCAGCGCTCGGCTGATCACCCGTGGGTTGGGCGTCATAATATTCTGGAGGTCCGGATAGGCATCTTTGAGGGGCACATTGCGGCCAAAACGGGTGCCCAGCATGCCCATTTCTGGATGCTCAAGGTCATTAAAGCTGCCGTCAAAGGTGCGTGTCGTCAGGTGCCGCCCTTCTGGGTCTGGCGTTGGATGGGGCAGTTTCTCTGCGTCTGGAATTTGTGAAGTATCGTGGAGATTTTTTTGTCGCAACGTTTCACGAAACCGAATCAGTTTTAGGAGCGCCAACGGAGTAGGTAGGCGATGCCAGGGTTTATTGGACGGTTTATTAGACATTGTTGAATTATTTCCTCTGAGAAGGACAAAAATAAATTATTTTGCTCGCACAAGGAAACACCGAATAAAAAGCACTAGTAAGGGAACTTTAGCAATTCTTCTGTTAAACTACAGTACTCATCCGGGTACTACCGGAATCTTTACGAAGTTTATAAGATAGTGTCTACTACCAAAATCCAAGCTATATACTAAGCATAGTTTATGGCTTATTTATGTCCTAGTGTATTGACAGGCAAACATATTGGCCAGACATATTGGCCAGACATATTGGCCAGACATATTGGCCAGACATATTGGCCAGACATATTGGCCAGACATATTGGCCAGACAAACATACCCAGTAGATTGCAGATCATGTTGAGATCCCCCCTAGCCCCCCTTACAAAAGGGGGGAACCGTAGGCGAAGCCTGTGCCTAGCACATACCAACCGTGGTTGGAAGTCCCCCTCATGTTGGCGAAGCCTGCCCTTCGGGCATAGGGAGATTATAGCCCTGCGGGCATCTCAGAAAAGGGGAATCCAACCCACGTTTAGTGATCCAAACGAATTCATGTTCGATCTTTTTCGATCTACTGATACTGTGCAAACGAACCTCCTATTCAGGGTTGTGGCTCGTCCATGCTTCGCTGTCTACCTGTTGAGCAGATTGCTTCAGATCACGGCTACAGATCATGTTGGATCAACGCTTGGTGCATCGGCCTGTTGATATCTTGTTCGCAGTAATTGGTTCGCAGTAATTGGTTCGCAGTAATTGGTTCGCAGTAATTCGAGTATTCGAGTATTCGAGTATTTGAATCAATTCAAAGGAAAACCTGAGCGTGTTTCGACGTTCGGCAATAAATCTTATTGATGATAAATCATAATAATTATGAAGTAGTAATTATGAAGAATTTAGCAGAGACTGAAGCGGCGATTGCGGCGGAAACGGATACGCTACCGGCTGATTATCAAACTTGGCAAGCGGAGCAAAAACAGGATTTTTTATGGCAGAACAGAATTCTTCCGTCTAAATATGATCAACTGCCGCCGCTACAAAAGATTGATGTGTCGGGGTTGTTTTTAACATCCCTGCGCACAAAAATGGACAGCCAATCCGATGAGGCTCCTAGCGGTTGGAAAAAGGCCATCCATGCCCACGCTAGCGTGGCTAAGATGCGGTTGACCCCGACTCCAGATACACCCTTCACAGGTTTATTTCGCGGTGCGGATTTCGGCCTGATGCGGCTCTCGCTAACGGGTGATCCAGCGGCAAGGGGATTTGCCCCGGGTGTAGCCATGAAGTTCTTAATCGACCAGAGGCCATCTGCTAATTTTTCGGCGTTGGTTTCGCTAGAAGGTCAGGGCAATAACTATAATTTCTTTGCTCATGAATTCTCCAATATTGTTCCAGTTGTAAATCGGATTGGTCCCAAGTTAATCAATCTAATTTTCAGGCGCACATCTAGATTCCCAACTAAGCTAGATCTGGAAAATTTAAGTCAATTTCAACAAAACGGAACCGCTGAATCGGCACCTAAACATCCGCTGCAAATTTTTCTAGTGCCAAATCCACAGGTGCAATTTCCAGAAAGTCCGCCTCGTGACTTCAGACAGGATCTTGCCACGATTCCGGCTGGAACAACGCTGTTTTCCGTTTACGGAATTGTCGCTGAGAAGCTGGATCAAGATAGTAGTAATCTCCAAAACCGGCAGCAAGCTCAGCTGATCGGACAGATTACAACCACTTCAGAATTTGTCGCTTCAGCCTACGGCGATAGCCGTCTTTTTTTCAGACATCAACGCTTCAAGAATCAGTAATTAATACAGCAATTAATACAGCAATTAATACAGCGATATTTGATTTTAGACTGCTAATCAACCCACCCATCTGACGCAATTGAGGTTTATGCCATGACCCTAACCGTTGATGATCTGACCAAAATGTCCCAGGCTGAGCTAGATGATCTCTACTGCCAGAGTCCAGTCGGCACGATACCCGATGGCAACAGTCAGGGAACGGCCTTGATTTGGCCTGGTTCTTGGCTGAGCCGAATTTTGGTTCCCCTGATCAAATTACTAGCATGGCAGGGGAAAGTGTTTCATCGCGAGCAGCGTTTTTTGCTGAATAAAGTTTCCCCGTTGCGGCTGCGCCTAGTGAAAGCAGAAGTCTATCCAGGTAAAAGCTGGATTGATGACGGAGAAACTACCGTTTTGGATTACTCAAAAACCTCGTTTGTGGCGCAAAAAATTCGTGACGAAATCCGAGAAGTAGCCCCCAACCTCTATCTGGGTCAAGCTTACTGGGGAAAAACACGAGTACTCAATTTCATTCTCAAGTTCTAGTCCTACTTCCCCATCGGTACAGGTGTATGACTCACCAAGAAACCTTCACCGTGATTGCCCCCATCAAGCTCGATCAGGTAGATGACCTGAGAGCCGTGCTTGAGACGATCCAGCGCAACGTCAGGCATAATGATCTGATTCCCTTTACCCGATTTCCCCAGGTACATTTTGCCCGGTTTGTGATCCTGGAAGCGGTGATTGATCCACTGCGTAACACGACAATTCCTGCCAGTTTGGCCTTTTCAAGCTGCATTGATGCGCCGCTAAAGGACTATCTGCAATCGCTGGTGAAGATAGCCGGTTCAGGGCTAGATCAGGTGTTTAGCCACTGTGAGAGCTATCCACCGCCGCCGCAGCGCACGGTCAGCAGCCGACTCGCCTATTTGCGAAAACACTCGGTTAAGTCCCAGGCTTTTTACGTGAACACCATCGGGCGCACGGTGCAGCAAATTCGCCAGGAGGCCGACCTACGCGACAAGATCGAGCACTTTTTGGACCAGTACCAGCAAGACCATAACCAAACTCACAACAGCGCTGATGCCACAGCCGTGCGGCGAGCGATTCAGGAATTTGTCAGACGAGAACCAGCCCTTTCCTGGGCTTTGAGACCAGCACCTTCCCCTAGTTTGCTCTGGAGAATTCGAGAAAAACTGCATTTCCTTGGTGGTTTGGTAGTCATCCTGCTGCTGGGCTTAGTCTTCTTGCCATTCGCTCCAATATTCGTAGCAATTTTGCGGTGGAAAGAGGAGACCGATCCGCATCCACAACAGAATCCCAATTTTAGACTGAGTCAGTTTCATCGCCTGCATCTGGCTCAAGATGAAGACTTTTTTAGCCAAAATCAATTTAGCGTCGTCGGGTTTATCAAGCCGGGTTGGTTTCGCTATGGTACTCTCAGGGTCATTCTCTGGTTAATCAATTTTGCGGCCCGTCATATCTTCAATAACGGCGATTTGGGCACTGTACCACTGCTGAAGCTGAGCGGGGTAGACACAATTCACTTTGCCAATTGGATCGTGATTGACCGAGGCCGCCGCGAGCTGTTTATCAGCAACTACGACGGCAGTTTAGAAGACTACATGAACGACTTCATCAACAAAGTTGCCTGGGGTTTAAACCTAGCCTTTAGCCACGGCGTCGATTATCCCAAAACCCGCTGGCTAGTCAAAGGAGGGGCAAGGGACGAACAAATTTATAAAGCCGTTCTGCGCAAATATCAGATCCGCACCCAGGTATGGTACCCCGCTTATCCCGACCTTTCCGCCATCAACATCAGCAACAACGCCCAGATTCGAGCCGGTCTGTTCCAACCCCTAGACACCACCGCTACCCAAGCCTGGCTATCTCGCCTCTAAGACCAGTTCTTAGCTTTGAGTTTTGGTGGCATAGCCTGTGCGCGTTCGGTGACCTCAGCGGAACCGGAGCACGTAGTTTTAAGTTACGGAACCCGCACAATGTAGCCTGTTGAGCTTACTGCTCTGTAGCTCAATCAAAGGGAAATCGTATAATTCACCCCCTCACCCCTCACCCCTCACCCCTCACCCCTCACCCCTCACCCCTCACCCCTCACCCCTCACCCCTCACCCCTCACCCCTCACCCCTATGCCCATCCATCCTAAAACCTATGTATCAACTCGAACGTCAGGATATTCAAGGCATTATCTCCTTTGGTTACGGTAATCTCGATGCCGCTGCCTATGCGTTGTTACACATTCAAAATGCCTCCCTCACCAAACACTGGTTAAGCAATCTAGTGGATCAGGTGCAAACCGGCCAGGAACGCCCCTCTGAACGTGGTCTGAATATTGCCTTTACCTACGAAGGACTCGCGGCTTTAGGATTGCCTGAAAGCGCCCTCACCACCTTTCCTACCGAGTTTCAGGAAGGTATGACTGAGCCAAATCGGAGCCGGGTGCTGGGCGATCATCAGGGCAGTGAGAATGATCCACAAACCTGGCTTTGGGGTGGTCCCAATTCCCAAACAGTGCATATCCTGCTGCTGCTGTTTGCCAAGAATGATGCTCAATTAGACGAATTTTACAGTGCTCTGGAAAGTCAATTTGCTACCAATGGGGTTGAGCTGATCCGCAAACTGGAGACCAAAATCCTCAAGGATGATGACGAAGGACTGCGAGAACACTTTGGCTTTCGGGATGCGATTAGTCAACCCAGCATCGAAGGACTGCACCGAGCTAAGTCGCCAAATCACCTGATCAAAGCAGGTGAATTTATCTTGGGATACCCGAATGAATATAATCTGCTCACCGAAAGTCCCAGAGTCCAGCCTGACTTCGACCCGCAGAATCTGCTGCCGCCTGGTGAGTTTGGCTCCCATGATCTTGGCCGCAATGGCAGCTATCTGGTGTTTCGACAGCTCAGCCAAAACGTTGAGGCATTCTGGCGATTTCTAGACACAACCACTCGGAATACGGATGGCTCCAGTCAGCCTCAGGCGCGTCTCAAACTGGCCGCCAAAATGGTGGGGCGCTGGCCCAGCGGGACTTCCCTAGTGCAGTCGCCTGAGCAGGATGATCCAACCGTCCCCGATCAAAACGATTTCGTTTATCACCACTCAGATGCTCAGGGGCTTCGCTGTCCAGTAGGTGCCCATATCCGCCGCACCAATCCCCGCGATTCGCTGGGTCCAGCTCCGGGTACCGAGCGATCCATTGCCGTTAACAAAACCCATCGCCTGTTGCGCCGGGGACGGACCTATGGCGAACCAATCAGCGCCTCGTTTGACCCAGATGCCATCCTCAATAGTCCTAACCCAGAAGGAGAACGGGGCATCCATTTTATTTGTATTAATGCCAATATCAGCCGGCAGTTCGAGTTTGTGCAGCATACCTGGATTAACAATCCCAAATTCAACGGTCTTTACCAGGAGACAGATCCGCTGATGGGCGACCGGCAGCCTGGAGAGCTAGGAAAAACCGATCGATTCACCGAACCTGCCACGCCAATTCGCCACTGTGTTAAAGAACTACCCCAATTTGTGACGGTGCGAGGAGGGGCTTATTTCTTCCTACCAGGAATCAAAGCCATCCGCTATTTAGCATCTCTTTCATGATCAATGCTGCTTGCATTCATCACCAATCACTCATCACCAGTATCTATATCAATCCCTTACCAATGAAATTCCTGCCGCCATGAACTCTAATGTTAGCCGTCCAGTACCGTCTGCCAATACTGGCTCAGCTGTTTTGAATTGGATCAGTGATACAGCCTTGTTCCTAGTGCAGCTAGAACGCCGATTTGATCCGTTTTTTCGGCCTGCGCTTGATGCGGTGCTGCGGGATCCACTTGCCAGGTTGACCACAGCCTTGATCAATCTGCAGCGGCCCAACGAAGGCTTGAAGATCGCCGAGGAAAAACTGCTGCCAGATGAAGACGCCTTCCTCGACTCGATCATCTCCACCTTTGAAAAGCAAATGCAGCTGCTCTGGAAACCAGGAGCATTTGAACGCGGCGGCAACACCAAGACTCATGGGATCGTGCGCGGCGAGTTGATTGTGCACGACGATCTGCCGGCGGAATTTCGCCATGGTATCTATGCCAAGCCGCAGACCTACCGAGCCTGGGTGCGATTTTCCGGCCCCGGTCCCTACATTACGCCGGATATTGACGATGTGGGCTTTATGAGTATCAGCATCAAACTGATGGGGGTACCGGGTCCCAAGTTAATGGCGGACGAAAAATTTACCCAAGATCTGTTTGGCGTTTCTACACCCACCTTTGTAACGCCAGACACCAAGGCCAACGCCCAGTTGCAGCTAGCAAGCCTGAAGAATGCGCAACTTTACTATTTCATTAATTTTCATCGCCCTCATATTCTGGATCTGATCATGCAGTCGCTGTGGCTCAAAACCCAGAGCAGTCCGTTTGAAGCACCCTATTTTAGCTGCGTCCCCTATCTATTAGGCGAAGGCCAAGCGATGCAGTATTCCATCTGGCCGAAATCCAACCACCGGACGCCCATTCCTCGGTTGCCGTTGCGCCCACCCGATGACTACTTGCGGGATGCGATGATCGACAGACTAGCTGAAGAGGATGTTGAATTTGACATTCGCATCCAACTGCAAACCGATCCGTATCTGATGCCAATTGAAAACAATGCCGTGCTTTGGCCTGAGCGACTGTCACCCCGCGTCTCGGTAGCGACGCTACGAATTCCACGTCAGATCTTTGATTCGCCTGCCCAAATGGAATTTGCCAAGCGCCTTTCCTATAATCCCTGGCATTGCATTCCCGAGCATCGTCCCTTGGGGAATCAAAACCGAGCACGCCGGCGAATGTATAGCGAACTTTCCAAACTACGGCAAAAGATGAACGCTGTGCCGCATTACGAGCCGACCGGGGACGAAGTGTTTGAGTAGATCAATCAAAAACCAATATGGAATAATCAAGAAAACATCCATAGGAAGATAAAAATCAGGGCTATCAGAAAAATCTAAACCAGGTAGCAATCATGGTAAAAAAAGCCGTTTTATGTGGCATCAATAACTACAAAAGCCAGCCCGATCTGCGCGGATGTCTCAATGATGTTGAAAATATGTTTCGCTTGTTGACCGAAGCTGGTTTTCAAGAGGAGCAGATTCATCGTCTCACCAACGAACAGGTGATCAAGTCGAATATTCAGCAAGAATGGCAATGGTTAGTGGCGGACGCCACACCAGGAGATGCACTCGTGTTTCATTTTTCTGGGCATGGCTCCTATATTCCAGATCAGCACGGGGATGAAATCGATCAGCTAGATGAAATCACCTGTCTGCACAACATGGATTTTTACGATCCAGAAACATTCATCCGGGACGACGAATGGAATGAAATGCTGCAGCAAGTGCCTGAAGGCGTAGTATTCACAGTCATAATGGACAATTGCCATTCCGGCACCGGCACACGAGCCATTGCAGTGGACTTGCAGGGAGATCTAAAGCTGATGGCGGTGGATCGGCAGACGTCCGCTCCATCAGAACCTTTAGAGCGAGAAGACTACCAGCAATTGCTCTTTGATCCGAATACGATTCTGCCCCGCTACCTTGAACCCCCGCTTGAATTTCAACATCAGTTGATTGCAGCAGCTCGCTCGGCTCGGCTCCAAACGGCCAAGCTGAATCCTGGTGCACATTTGTTGCTAGCAGCCTGTCAAGACAATCAAACCGCAGCCGATGCTTATATCGACGGTGCTTTTCACGGCGCATTCACCTATCACTTATGCAAAAGCCTGAGACACTCGCCCCAGATCAGTTCCACTCAACTGATTGATACGGTGCGCACCCAACTCAGCGAAAGACCGTTTTTCCAAGCCCCCCAGCATGAAGGAGACGAGCGTCCAGGTCCAATTTTTGCTGAAGGACGCCAGACGCAGATTACCCAACCCAACCCTGTCCAACCTAACCCTGTCCAACCTAACCCTGTCCAACCTAACCCTGTCCAACCTAACCCTATCCAACTTAACCTCAACATGGATGAAAGATTGATGACTACCACTTCGAACTTAACTCCCGAGAATCAGCGCCTATTGATCGAAGCTTATCTGAAACTGCTCGACACCCTGGCTGGAGCAAGTGAGCAGCCCAGAATTGCGGCATCCGAGTCACGGGCTGCGAACCGTCATCTCGTTTGTGTACATGGAATTAGCAACCACCCTGAAGGGTATTCCGATCCGTGGTGGCGCTCTCTGGCTCCGCATGTGGGGCAGGTTTTCGGTGAGGGCCGCTTAAAGCAAACCCGCTGGGAAGTGCTGTGGAGCGATCTGGTGAATCAATCACGAGCTTTGATCGAGAGTCCAGAACAGGCACAACTGCGACGCGAGATTGAAGCAGTGTTGGAAGAGCGGCAACGGCAAACGATGGCTGCCAGCGGAACCGTGCAACGTGATGCCAATCGAGCCACTGCTGAGCGGGGAGGTGATTTCGCAATTGATGATTTTCTGGTTTACATGCTGGATCCCGCAATGCGGCAAAGAATTATCGATCGGTTTACCAAAGTAGTTGCGCCCCTGCTCGACGCGGGTGCTCAAATCGATGTGATCTCCCACAGTTGGGGAACCGTTGTCGCCTACGAAGGATTGCGCGAGTTGGCCAAAGGGCGAGCACGACCGGGCCGGGTTGCCAATTTGTTCACCGTTGGCAGTGCCCTGTCGATTGGGCCGGTCCGCCGTTCGCTGCGGACCGAAAACCAGGATGGCGATCGACCCGCTTCGGTTAGCCGCTGGATTAACATTGACGCTCAAGGAGATTTGGTCGGAGGCATGTTGGCAGACATGTTTGACGTGAACCAGGAATTTTTGAACCTGGAACCAACCGGATGTTCTAGGAGTTGGTTCGGCTATAACCTGGGTTGTGCCCACGGTTCCTACTTTGTTGAATCTAACCTCAAAGTCAACCGAGATATTTTTGCTGCATATATCTTGGCTTGAAGTCAGGCTTGAAGTCAGGCTTGAATTTAGTTGGTCAACCCAAGACCGCAAACCCACAGGGCAGACATCTGGCCCACCAGCAGGCAAGATGTTTGCCTTGGGTTGAATGAAAGCGGGAAGAAAATTAGCACTACGAGTAAACCCACAGCGGTAATTCAATCTGAAAGGTTGAACCAATCCCTTCGACACTCATCACCCGTACCTGTCCCCCATGCGCCTGAACAATTTGCTGCACAATCGCTAACCCCAACCCAAACCCACCATTTTCGCGGGTTCGTTCGGTCTCCACTCGGTAGAAGCGGTCAAAGATATAGGGCAGATCAGCCTGGGGAATGCCAATTCCCGTATCGATCACCTGAATCACTGCCCAATCGGCAGATGGTTCGAGGCGCAGCCAGACGGTGCCACCAGCAAAGGTATACTTCAAGGCGTTGTTGAGTAGATTTTCGATGGCCTGTCGCAGTAAATCGGGTTCTGCCCACATTTCCAGATCCTGGTCTGGCAAATGACAGATTAGCTTAATAGTTCGGGCCTCTGCTTGGGCTGCATACTCTACCGCTAAATCCTTGAGCAACGCATGGAGATTGACTCGTTGCAGCAAATGGGGAGCCAAACGACCCTGATGACGAGCCAGCAACAGCAGATTGCTCACCAGGGTATTCATCGACTTGGTACTATCGACAATGTTTTCCAAGCAGGGCTGAAGCTGGGGTTGATTTCCAGACATAAGCAATCCCACCTGAGCATTAGAGAGAATCGCGCTGAGCGGCGAGCGCAGTTCATGGGAAGCATCTGCTGTAAAGCGCTGCAGTTGATGGTAGGACTGTTGAATCGGCTGCATGGCCACTCCGCCCAATCGCCAGCCAGTCACCCCGATCAAAATCAGCGTGATTGGCACTGCTAGCGTTAATAGCAGCCGAAATTGCTGCAAATCAGACTGGAGAGCCGTCAGGGGAACTGCTACCTGCAGGTAGCCAATCAGCACTTCACCTTCTTGAACCGGCAGAGTAACTTGCCGCAGCCATACGCCTGCATCGGGCGGCTGCTCCATTTTAATCGTGCGAAAACCGGGCACAGCATCTAACTTAGCTAAGGGCGGAGCACCAAAAAATCGCTTGAGCTGATTTTGGGCATCGTACCAACGCACATAGACTAATTCTGTATCAAGCGGCTGAGAGCCAGTGCCTAAAAGCGGCACGCTATTTAGATCAACACTAGGGTTTCCTTGCTGCACCTCATATTGAATGCTGGCTGCTATCACCCTAGTTTTCTTGTAGAGCAGTCGGTCTAATGCATCCAGTTTGTCTTCTAGGCGCAGGTAATAAATAGTAGCCGCAAACAGAACCAGAATGCTTCCCATCGAAAGCGTAAACCAACGAGCCAAATTGCGACGACTGCGGTTAAACATCTACTCTGCGTTTTCTGGTGAGCTGAGACGGTAGCCCATGCCATAAATGGTTTCAATCCAGTCGCTAGCCCCCACTTCCTGAAGGCGTTGCCGCAGTTTGCGCACCAGCACCGTGATGGCATTGCTTTCTGGCTCGGTGCCCCATTCCCAAACGGCCTGCTCGATTTGGTTGCGGGTCAGCACCTGGCGAGGATGGCGCATGAAATATTCTAACAGCTGAAATTCGCGGCTCGAAAGCGAGGTAGTTGCTCCCTGCCGCTCTACGGTAAGGGTATCGAGGTGCAGTTGCAAATCGTTCACAAGCAAAACATCGCCCTGCCAAAGCGGAGAGCGTCGTCGTAAGGCCCGCACCCGCGCCATGAATTCGATAATGTCGATCGGTTTAACCAAATAATCATCCGCGCCCGCATCTAAGCCAATCACCTTATCTGCTGTGGTATCTTTAGCGGTAATCAGGAGCACCGGAGCCGCCTTACCTAGCGAGCGGTAGTGCTGGCATAAGTTCACGCCACTGACACGAGGCAACATCCAGTCTAAAATCAGTAGGTCATAGTCTTTTTCCGACAGCAGCCATTGGGCCGTTTCTCCATCCCTGACTCCATCCACATTGTGGCCAGCCTGAGCAAGAACGGTTTGCAGCGGCATCAGTTGTTTAGGGTCGTCCTCCACGAGTAAGATCTTCATAGGCTAAATCGACAGGGCTGCATCCATTAGATTAATGAAATCGTCTCTGATCTCACGTCCACCACGAGTGGGATTTCCAGCGATTGGTAACAGAATAGGATGCGGAGATACCACAATTCCATCTTGACCGATGAAAAATCAGATGGCGCGAAACCATCAGCAAAACCATCAGCAAAACCATCAGCAAAACCATCAGCAATGGTGGCAGGGGCTAGGCACAGACTTTTGGCTGACTTTACCCGTCTTAGCCATCTTGTTTTGGTTCGGCTGTAGTTGGATGACGGCTCAGGTGCTGAGTCGTCCCTACGATACGAAAGAGAAATTAGAAGCTGACACTCAGCTAGAGGTGCGGGTAGCGGCCAACGTAGCCACGATTAAGGCTCTGATCAACCGGGCTGAAGGCATCACTCAAGTCGAGGTCCAAACCAGCGACTCCACATTGAGAAAACTAGAGTTTGAATTTCCTGTGACTGAGCCAAATCAGCTAGAAGCCACGATTGCACAAGAGTTGGGCCTCTCTCGTGCCGATGTTCGCAAGCTAGTGCGCTACCAAATTATGGACTAGCCGAATCTCCCATCACCAAACCCGTAAGCAGCAACTGCCAAACCTGGTCAAAGTCTGCGTCGATCTCTGGCTCACTCCATGTTCCAGCATGGGCTGGATGATGAAACCGAATCGTGGCGTTGAACACCGCTCTGGCAGCCTGATCAGCATCTGCAACCCGAAACTCCTGACTGGCGATCCCACTGCGAATAATTTGGGCTACCTGGTTTACCAGCTCATCTACATGGGCCTGAACGACGTCCCGCGCTGCTTCGGCAATGGTGGAATAGGTGGCAAATAGCTCCGGATCCTCCAGCACTTTCTGTCGTTTCAGAGTCATGAGTTGCTTGAACCAAGCATGCAGACGGGCCACCGCAGACCCTTCGGCTACCGCAATCTGGGCTAAAGGAGCGGAAACCCGATGCAGCCAGCGTTCAGCCACCGCATCCCGCAGGGCCGCCTTACTGGAGAAATGGCGGTAGATCGAGCCGTGACTGATATCCAAGAAGCGGGCCACATCTACTACCGTTGCCTTGGTGGGGCCATACCGCCGCAACACTTCTTCCGCTGCATCGAGGATCCGCTCTGGGGTCAGCGCCGAGTCATTCATGCAATCGTTCTATTACCTCTCATTACCTCTCACTACAGCCTTTTTCAGGCTAGTGAAGTACGAAAACGGGGTGCAGGGGCAGTACCCCTGCGTGGGAGCGAAGCCCCCACACCCCCCATACCTCACATGAGTGAAAAACGCTGTATTGCCTCTCACCATTACCTCTCACTGTCCAGTATCGCCATCTGTCCAGCATCATAGCGATCGCCTGCTACCGCCTCTGGGGGAATGGTCGCCTCGATCTGGGCCAGATCGGCCTGACTCAAGTGTAGCTCTAGGGCACCTAGGGCCTCGGTCAACCGCTCGCGGCGTCTCGCTCCAATCAACGGAATCAGATCGGTGCCGCGCGACAGAACCCAGGCAATCGCAACTTGGGCCACGGTGGCATTGTGGGTATGGGCAATGTGGCGCAGAGCCTCCACCAGCGATAGATTGCGCTGCAAATTTTCGCCTAGGAAGCGGGGCAAATGACTGCGAAAATCCTGCGCTTCCTGTGAGCGTTCGGTAGACCAGTGGCCGCTCAGCAACCCCCGCGACAGAACCCCATAGGCTGACACCGCAATTCCCAATTGGCGCACTGTGGGCAAGATTTCGGCCTCGATGCCCCGACTCAGCAACGAGTATTCGATTTGCAGCCAAGCAATCGGGTGCACAGCATGGGCACGGCGAATCGTCTCCGCACCCACTTCCGAGAGGCCAATGTGTCGCACATAGCCAGCTTGCACCATTTCACTGATCGCCCCGATCGTGTCTTCAATCGGCACGGTGGGATCGAGGCGGGCCGGCTGGTAGAGATCGATGTACTCGGTCCCCAACCGCTGCAACGTATAGGCCAGGAAGGTTTTCACCGCCGCAGGCCGACCATCAAAGCCAACAAAACTGCCACCCGGCGTGCGCAGCGCCCCAAATTTGACAGCAATAAACACCTCGTCTCGGTTGCGACCATTTAACGCTTCGTGCAGCAGCAGTTCGTTATGGCCCATGCCGTAGAAGTCGCCGGTGTCGAGCAGGGTAATGCCGGCATCCAGGGCTGCATGAATCGTGGCAATGCTCTCGGCCCGATCGGCGGGTCCATAAAAATCAGACATGCCCATGCAGCCCAACCCCAAGGCTGAGACAGCAGGTCCATTGATGCCAAGCTGGCGCATTAACATAGCCATGCCTCCAGGTATTCAACTAGATACTCAGCTAGATACTCAACTAGATACTCAACTAGATACTCAACTAGATACTCAACTAGATACTCAACTAGATACTCAATCAGGTAATAGATATTCAACCTCTCAACACCAGACGGGCAGGGCAGCACCAAGAGCGCAATCTACTGAGGCTACCGTCTTGATCGTTAAAGTAGCAGAACAAATGACAAAAATCAATATCTGTCAGTTATTAACTGTTGAGATAGTGTTGTACCAGATACAATTTGCTCCCCCAAAACGTTCAAGAATGAAGCCTAAATCTGACTGGTTTCGTTACCTATCTGCGTTATTTATCTATTTACTTAACTAATGTGGTGAGGGCAAATCCCCTATGAGCGTGACAAAGCTGGAGACGATAGATTCTACCCAAGCGTCTCAAGACTTTCCCCTTTCTGCCGTTCCCTTGACAGCTCGTAAGCCGATCTGGTCGCTGGCTCCTTTGCTGATGGGGTTCGCGCTAGTTTCGACTACACTAATCGCGGGCGGCAAAATCGGTCCAGCGTTTAATTTCACCAATCTGCTTTGGATCGTTTTGATTGGTAATGGCCTACTGGGTGCCTATTGCGCCATGCTGGGCTACATCGCCTACAAGAGCGGCCTGACAACGGTACTGATGTCGCGGTTTAGCTTCGGCAACATCGGCTCGCGCTGGGTGGACTTTATCTTGGGCTTTACCCAAATTGGCTGGTATGCAGTGACCAATGCCTTTGTAGCCGATGCCTTGATCAATCTGTTGGGCCTGCCCCAAAACTGGTCGTGGCTGCTGATTGTGCTGGCTACCTATGGGTTTTGCGTCACGGCCTATATTGGCTACGCCGCAATGGATTGGCTCAGCCGTTTGGCCGTCCCAGCGATGCTGGTGCTGATTGTGATTAGCCTGTCAATAGGGTTCCGAGATGCGGGCGATTTGACTGCGCTTCAACCCACTCAAGAGCTGTCCTTTGGTGCGGCTTTGGCAATTGTGATCGGGACATTTATCTCCGGCGGCACCCAATCGACCAACTGGAGCCGCTTTGCTGATTCGGGTAAGAATGCCGTTTGGAGTACGCTGCTGGCCTTTTTCTTTATCAACGGCCTGCTGGTTTTTACTGGCGCATTTTGCACCCTGGTCTACGGCACCAATGACCTGATTCAGGCGATGGCGCAGCAAGGCTTGCTATTCCTCGGCCTGGTTTTGCTAATTCTGAACGTCTGGACCACCCAGGACAACACCATCTACGCCTTTTCGGTTGCTGGAACAAACTTCTTCCGCACCACCAAGCGTCACGCCTTTGTCTTAGGGGGAGCCACGCTAGCGCTTGTATTTGCCCTCACTGGCATCTATGAAGGGCTGATCAACTACCTGATTTTCCTGGGTGCGGTAATTCCTCCGGTAGGCGGCATCATCATGACCGACTTTTGGCTGCGGCATCGCGGTCAGTTTCCGTCTTTGGCGAGTCGATTGCCAGCCTTTAACTGGGCCGGAGTAATCGCCTATGTGGTTGCGTCGGTTGTAGCCTACATTACGGGACAAGCGAACCTGGGCATCGGCCCCATCAATGGGGTGATTGTGGCGGCGGTACTCTATGCGGTGCTGCTGAAGGTGATCCCGCAGCCAATCCAGCAGCGAGAAGTAGTGTGAATCACATGCGGGAATTGAAGGCAGCGTAGGGTTCGGGGGGAGAGAATTCCCAGTTGGCATACCAGTTGGCGAGATGGGGTCGTAAGTTCTGAGCTAGGGCGCGGTACTCCTCTCGCTTGGGAGCCGCTTTGAGCTGGGCCGCAAGTTCTGCACCGACGGCGGCCAGATCGAATCCGGTGGGTTGGCCGTTGTGAAGTACGACCTTGCCATTCACTAAAACCGTATCCACATCGGCAGCGCGGGCACGCATCAGCACTACATGCAGCGGGTTTGCCTCCGGGGCAATCCAGGGCCAGGTCAGCCGCTCGCAGTTCACCAGCACCAGATCGGCCTTATAGCCAGGAGCCAATTTGCCCAGATCAGGCTGCATCAATAGTTTGGCTCCGCCGACAGTTGCCATACCTAAAATATCGCTGAAGCTGGGTGCTGGGGTATGCAACTGGGGCGTCCGATGCAGTCTAGCCGCAAGGCGGATTTCGGCCCACATATCTTCGTCATCGCCAATCGCCGTTCCATCCATGCCCAAGCCCACCGTCACGCCAGCCGTCAGCATTTGATTCAACGGTGCCACTCCTGCCCGTAGCCGCAGGTTAGAACTGGGATTGTGGCTCACCGAAGCACCCGTTTCCGCCAGAATCTGGATATCGTCCTCGCTCAGCCAGACGCCGTGGGCAATCGAGAAGCGGGGACTGAGGACACCCAGTTCATGCAGACGGGCCACCACCGATTTGCCGTGAAATCGCGGCCCAATCAGCTTTTCGTAGAACGACTCAACCGCATGAGTCTGCACGCCAGTATTCAGATCCTCAGCGGCGGCCACAATTTTGAGCAGCAGATCCTCCTCTACCCACTGCGGCCCCGGCGGCCCAAACCAGATTTTGATATGGGGATGGGCCTGATAGCGGCGCACCAAATCGCTGATCAGCTCCAAGTAAGCGGCGGGTGAGAGGGATTGCTGCAATAGCACTAGCGCTTGGAGTCGCTGACGCAAGGCTGCCGGTAAGCTGGCTAGAAACGCCTCATCTTCCCCATGCACCAAAACGCTGGTGTAGGTAACCCCCGGAGTCAGAGCGACTCGCAAACCGGCCTGCTCATAGGCATGCAGCCGTCTCTCTAGGTCGGTCAAACCAGCCTCTGGGCTATCGGAGATCGTCGTCACATCCACAACCGCTGTCACACCACTCTGCAACAGGGCAGCTGCGCTCAGCAGAGTTTTGAGGGTCGGGTCTTGGGGCTGCAGGGCAATATTGGCAAACAGCCACAGCTCCAAGAAATCATCGTCTACTCCCTGCAACGAATTCGGAACGCCATTGCTATGGTGATGGGCGTTGATCAGCCCTGGTAAAACTGCATGTTGGCTAGAACCTAGCACCTCTGAGTTGGGATATTTGGCCTGTAAATCAGTCCAGCGACCTAGCTCCACAATCCGGTCAGCTTGAATGGCAACGGCCCCATCGTCGATCAGTTCATCTCCTGTGAAGATCCAGCGACCTCGTATCAGTTGGATATTGCCTGGATGATTGCTCGGATTGCGGCTCGGATTATCGCCCTGAGTGTTGCTCTGAGTGTCGCTCATGGTAGTTGTGTTGTCGCTGTGTAGAATACCCGGTCAAGCGCCTTCCTGAAGTTTTGCCAGCATTGCAGCTGGATCCCAGTACGCCCGCATCGTTTGGATTTTGCCTGCGGAATTGAATTGAAATAGATCAATACCTTCAAACGTTACGGACTTGCCATTACGGCCAACGCCATACCCTGTCCATTTTACAGCCGCTTCATTGCCATTGATCGAGATAAAGTCTGCTTGCAGGCCCACAGTTTCAAATAAGCTGATCACACCTTGAAAAAACTGTTGCAATTCTTGATGACCGCGCAATCCCGGTCGCTCTGCCGGATCGTGAGTGACACTATCTGCCGCAAAACAGACCACCATTGCTTCAGCCTGATTGCTGCTGCGACTGGCGGCAAAGTATTGCTGCACCACAGAATGGATGAGTTCAGCCGACAAAGTAGGGTTAATAGAGCTAGTAGAGTTCGACATAAGGCATGGTGAAATGAAAGGTGGACTTCAAGATCAGCCGGTTAGGGGCAGAGCGTAGACGAGCTGTTCTGCCTGGCCCTAATTGGCCCCTGAGCCAAACGGATCCTAACCATGCTAATCTGTTCCACCGTGATCAAAAACCTATACGTAGACCTTGTCGAACTGGATTTAGAACTATTTCAGAGTTATTATGGTCGCCTGAGCCGCCGCTGGCATCAGTTGAAGTTCAGCGTCTACCGAAAGCTCGCCGGAGTTTTTCAATGGAGTAAATGCTCTTATGCTGGACGTGAATGGCCGCTGAGCTGGAGTAGGGGGTGGGGAGTGGGGAGTGGGGAGTAGGGGGTAGAGACAATGAAATGGCTTTTTGAACACCTTGAAGGTGCACTAGTTGGGGTCGCTACCCTGGGAGGGTTTTTGCTGGAAGCAATTGCCGTCGGCTGTGTTTTGTTTGGAGTCGTTAAAACCATTCAGCTGGCAATCAAACTTAACCGGCATCACTATGTTGACTTTCCGTTTATTCAACTGCGCACTAGTTTCGGAACCTGGTTGGCGTTAGCGCTGGAATTTCAGCTCGGAGCGGACATTCTAGCCACAACTATTGCTCCGTCTGAAAACACGTTGATCCAGCTCGGTTCGATTGCTCTGATTCGGACATTCCTCAACTACTTTTTGAACAAAGAACTCGAGAAGCAAATGGAGTTACAGGAACGAGCACAGCAGAAGCGAATGACCGATCAATCTAGCTAAGCAATGTAGCTAAATAAACTCGCCCCGCCGCAGGCGGGGTATTTCGGTTTACATGGCCGAATACAAACGCCCTAAGGATCGGGGAATCTAACCCCAAATAGATTGAAGTTCTAATAGATACGAGTGTTCTAATAGCTACAGCACTAGTGAAGTATCGATGCCAACTAATGCATCAGCACCGCGCCGTAGAGAGTTCTGTGAAGAGTAAAGGGAATGATGCTAATAATGCTGGCAACCAAAGTCCAGAAGGAAAAATCAGCTACATCTGCGTTTTCCATCGCATTGCGGATTTGGAATAGGGAGCCAATCAAACCCGCCAGCAAGAGCTGGGATAACAACGTGTAAACAACTAAACCTGATAGATCGTTCATATTCACCTTCCGTAAATATTCACCGTCCCTAAACGTCTAACTCAAGCCATCGAGCATGAACCCCTTGAGCAGAAGCCAATGTACGAGCTATAGGCGAGCGATATAGGACAAGCCACACTGCCCAAATTCTACTGCCCAAACCATACTTAGCGCTACACTTAACCATTCAGTTCCGTTTCATATAGCAACACCATTGTTTCTTGTCCTAGACGACCGAAGGCTGGTTCTGGCCCCTTGAACATCTCAACCAGATAAGTCCAGGTTCCGTTACTCGGTCGATAGCTCTGAATCACTCCCTCTCCACCTAAGAAAGATACTTTTTGTGCTTGTCGGAATCGCGGTTCTGCCAGGGTAGCAAGCATTCTTACATCTCCTCTATTACATCGAATAATTCGTGCCTGAGTACAGTTATACGCTGTCGTCGCAGTTCTGCATCTCCATCACAGGTGAGAAGGTGCTGTTTTCAGCCTCTGACTAGAGTTACAGGTCTTGATAGTATAATCGGCTATGGCCATATATTAAGTTGTGCAATGAGCAACGTTGCTGAGGTATTTTCCTAAAGTTCAGTCAAACGCATGCTCCTATCTATTTAAACCAAGTCAACCAGAATTAATCCAGAAACTAATTATTGCAGCTGGTAAAACTCCTACAGCATTAGGTCAATTTTCATTAACTCATATGAAATTACGTTTGCATATTCTTGCAGTATTTCAGGAACGGATGCCAAGCCAAAATCTGCATAGCGTCTATTGCTATTGCACCGCCTTAGGTAACAGGAAGTTGTTGGCATGCTTACAAGATGAAGCAACACACTATATGCCTTTTGGTCGATAAGACGAAGATCTATCGGTTGGTAGAAGACGGATTGCTTGAAGTTAGCTACTTTAAATTTATTAATTTTTTAATTCTTTCAAAACTTAGCTTAACTTTTTATATCTTTAAGTTTGTCTTTTTGATTTATTTTCTGGCTTGTCTGTCTAGTTGTTTCAACCGAGTGGTGGTGTACTGACTCTGACCGGTATTATCTGTCTCCGTGGGCCAATCGCCTTCCTATGCTAACTCTCAGGAAGGCATTTTTCATGTTGATGATTTATAGGTTAACTAACAAGCGTGGACACAATCACTTACCTGGCACCCAACGGCGCTGCTTTACTGCTGGGGCTGCTTGGCATCGCTGCACTTTGTTTTCCCAAAACTATGGCTGGTTTTGTAGGGCTTGCACCGATCGAACCATTGGGGATGTCTGAAATTCGTTCGACCCTCGGCAGCTTTTTCCTGGGCCTGTGTGTGGCTTGTCTTTGGCTCCAATCCCCCGATGCATTTACAGTGCTAGGCGTTGCTTCGTTGACTGCGGCAGTGGTGCGATTTCTCTCCAGCTGGTTTGACCGCAGCATTTCGATTAAAAACTGGGGCGGTGTGGCAGTGGAAGCCTTACTCGGCGTTCTATTTTTGTTAAATCAAAATTAATGAATACAAACTGTTTCAATCAATACACAAGATCTCTATGCATTAGGAGCGATGGCTGAATAGGAAATATGAGCCAACGTGAATATACAGGTTAACACAATTTTCATCGAGGAATGTGGTATGGCTCAAAGCAACGGTAACTCCAAAGCAATTAGCGATCTCGAATACGATCTCCTTGCGGTACTGAAGAATAAGTCAGAAGCAGTTCAGCTTTATGAGACCTATATGCAAGATGCTCGCAGTGCCGATTCGCAACCCTGTGTCGAACTCTTACAAAAACTTCAGCAGGCAGACAAAGAGCACGCCCAAGAAGTGCGCAGACATCTACAAGAGGTAATGCAGAAGGGCAAAATGTAGCTGGGTGATTAGGCATTTATTAGTTCTGACATTGGGTTTGGTCCCCCTGCGAGTCTGTCAATCCTGATGTGTTGTCTTGCTGCCTAATACCAAATATGTTTGTGAATGATGCAGATCCTTGCCCCCTAAATCCTCCCATTCTGGGGGACTTTGAGCGGCCCGACTCCCCCAGAATTGGGGGTTGGGGGGCGGTTTGGCATATGTATCATTCATCGAAGTATTTGGTATAAGTCGCTCATGACTTAAGTGCAAGCTAAATTGACACAAAATTTTGTACAGACTCGAGAAATGCTCTCTGGGAGCTTGCGTCGCTTCAAATAAAGTGCTCATGGTGCCGTTGAACCTTTAACTCTTGTTAGTTAACTGACTGGGATCAACAGCCTTTTCTCCATATCTTCATATAGACATTTGGACCGAAATCGATAAACTAATACGCGAAGTGAAAGGGTATTCTCCAACAAATTCCTTCTATGCTTCGGCAGACTTTCTCATACTATTGTAAGTTGCTCATCCAAGAGCATTGTTTCCCGGCGTTGCTGAATTTGCCTATGATAGGCTCCTCTTGCCCCTTAACTTTAGCTACCGTGTCCACACAAGTCGAAGATCCCCCCTACCCCCCTTACCCAAGCGGGAAAAGGCGAAGCCTGTGCGCAGCACCTACCAACTAGGGATTGAAGTCCCCTTGATCTACGCTGAAGGCGCATCCCCGTAGGGGTTTAGGGGGATTATAACCCTGCGGGCATCCCAGAAAAGGGGGCTGCCAAGATGACAATTGACTGCACAATTCATAGCTTTATTCAGCAATGCCTATTTCCCGTACCTTTCCCAGAATTGCTCCCATAGGCTTGAGCTGTTCAAGTCTCTGGTTTGCTTGTTCTAGTTCGCTCTATAGATGAGGTGCACAGTTGGTGTTATAGTTCTGTCATTAGGTGTCGAACGCAACTGGTAGAGGTTAAGTGGAATCTAACTTTAGCAGGAGTTAGCTGCGTGATTTGGATCAAGACAATGGATACCAGTAGCGAATATCCTAGACCAAATGCCTGTTGTTCCCGATATTGTGTTCTCTAAGATGAACTGTGAAATCGACCGAATTTTAGTCGTTGATGATATCGCTGATAACCTTCTGCTGTTACAAGCAATTTTGGAAAGCGAAGGATATCAGGTGGAATTGGCTGACAGCGGTCCGGCAGCTCTGGATAGGATCAAAACTGCACCTCCCGATTTGATGCTGCTCGATGTCATGATGCCTGACATGAACGGCTTTGAGGTGACCCAGCGGGTTCGGCAAGATCCCTCTTTGCCGTTTATTCCAATTTTGTTAGTTACGGGCTACACCGAGCCGACCCCAGCTGAAGGATTTGATGTGGGAGCCGATGGCTTTATTCGTAAGCCGATTGATTTTGATGAATTGCTGCATCGAATCCGAGCTATCCTGCAACCCAAACACTGTTTTGAAAGTGATTGTTCAGTAGATGGGCCATCAAATCGAATGAATTGAATTTGGGATTGAGAGTTTAGGACTTACTGAAGACAGAGTACGACAATTGAACGGTCAATGACTGGAATAGTTTGCTGACCAGTAAAAGTTTTCCCTGCTTTCACAAAGCGCGGCTCTTTAGTGTCAATAACTAGGCTCCAGGTTTCGTCTTGAAACTCTGAGGGAAGTGCATACTCGATCAGTTCGTAGTGGGCATTGAAGCAGATCAGAAAACTATCGTCACTAATTTTTTGGCCTTGGGGACCGGGGCTGGGAATTTTGTTGCCGTTCAGGAATAGGGCAACCGACTTGGCATAGCCGATTTCCCATTGCTCTTGAGTCATTTCGCTACCGTCGGGGTTGTACCAGCCAATATCGGTAACTCCTGAGCCGTGGATCGCCTGCCCTTGGAACCATTTGCGTCGCCGGAACACAGGATGCTGTCGCCGGAAGTAGATCAGCTCTCGCACAAAGTTGAGTAAGTCTTCGTTGGCTTCTTTTAGATCCCAATCAAACCAAGAGATTTCATTGTCCTGGCAGTAGGCGTTGTTGTTTCCACCCTGAGTGCGGCCAATTTCGTCGCCGCCCAACAGCATGGGAATGCCCTGGGAAAGCATCAGGGTAACGAGAAAATTGCGGCGCTGGCGTTCCCGCAGCTGTAAAACTCCCGGATCGTCAGTTTCGCCTTCGACACCACAGTTCCAGGCGCGATTATGATTATCGCCATCCCGGTTGTCTTCCCCGTTCATTTCATTGTGCTTTTCGTTGTAGCTGACCAGATCATTTAAGGTGAAACCATCGTGGGCCGTGATGAAGTTAATACTGGCATTGGGACGGCGGCCATTCATTTGGAAATAGACATCGGGGCTGCCGGTAAGTCGGTAGGCAAACTCACCCAGGGTCCGCTCTTCTCCGCGCCAGAAGTCTCGCACCGTGTCCCGGTAGCGGCCATTCCACTCGGACCACAACACCGGAAAGTTGCCCACCTGATAACCACCTTCACCCACATCCCAGGGTTCGGCGATCAGCTTCACATCAGCAATGATTGGATCTTGGTGAATAATATCGAAGAAGGCTGCCAAGCTGTTGACTTCGTATAGCTCTCTGGCTAAGGCTGAGGCTAAATCAAATCGGAAGCCATCTACATGCATTTCCAGCACCCAATAGCGCAGGCTATCCATGATCAGCTTCAGCACTTGCGGGTGGCGCATGTAGAGCGAGTTGCCGCAGCCCGTAAAGTCCATATAGTAGCGGGGATTGTCCTCGACTAAGCGGTAATAGGCCGCGTTATCTACCCCCCGCAACGACAGGGTTGGCCCCAAATGATTGCCTTCGCCCGTATGGTTGTAAACCACATCGAGAATCACTTCGATACCGGCGCGATGCAGGGCTTTCACCATTTGCTTAAATTCGGCTACCTGCTGTCCAGCGGTACCGGCAGAACTATATCCGGCAAACGGGGCAAAGAAGTTAATTGAATCATAGCCCCAATAGTTCTTCAAGCCCTTGTCGGTCAAGTAACCCGGCAGCGACAGGTAATGGTGAATCGGCATCAGCTCTACTGCCGTTATCCCTAACCGTTGCAGATGCTCAATTGCTGCCGGATGCGCTAGTCCCGCATAGGTGCCGCGCAGCTCTTCGGGAATATCGGGATGCTGTTTGGTAAAGCCGCGTACATGAGTTTCATAAATGACGGTTTCGTGCCAGGGGGTGCGCAACAGGGCATCGTCTTCCCAATCAAAGGTCTCATCAACCACAACCGATTTGGGCACGAGGGGTGCGCTGTCAAGGTCCGAAAACGACAGATCCTGATGCGGATCGTTCCAGCTATAACCAAAAATTTCGGGACCGCTGGCGACTTCGCCATCAATCGCCTTTGCATAGGGGTCAATCAACAGCTTGTGGGGGTTAAACCGATGGCCTTGCTCAGGAGCATAGGGGCCGTGGACGCGGAAACCATAGCGCTGGCCTGGGCCAATGCCGGGTAAATAGCCATGCCAGACAAAATTGCTGACTTCAGTAAGGGAAATACAGGTTTCCTGATCGTCGTCATCAAACAGGCACAAGTCCACTCCGGTTGCATTTTCCGAAAATAGGGCAAAGTTGGTGCCTTTGCCATCCCAGTGGGCACCGAGCGGGTAAACATCACCAGGCCAGAGTGCAACGTGCATGACCGATACTCCTAGATACTCCTAAATCAAACAACCCTTAAACAATCAAATTGCTCAAACTGAGCAGCCGACTATTGCCACCTGTTGCAAACCGACTATTGTCAAACAATTCAGTCGGGCTTGAGTCGCGGCAGCAGTGGGAAAGTTTTTATCAGAAAGTACCGGATTCTCCAGGCCAGCGTATCTACCTAAGGTAGAGCTTAGGCTCTGTGAGCGAGCATTCAGATATAGTTGAGTTGAAATCTAGAGTTGAGATTGGGGGCTAGTGATCAACAAATGCTTCTAATTCAACCGCATCATGACTACAGAAAAGCTGCACATCGTTACGGTGATCCAGGGATAACCGACGAAGGCGCTGTTGATTCAATAAGCGAGCTGGGCGATCAACATCCATCATCCATTGATAGGCTCGCAATCCTGGAGTGCAGCGAGGATTGGCTGGATCCACTTCCTGACGATAAAAGTAGGCATCACCAGCGTGCAACAACCAACCCTCTGCTGTGTTGATCGCAACTCCGGCATGGCCTGGAGTATGGCCTACAAGGGGGATCAGCAGAATTTCTGGTGGCAGCTTGTCCAGATCACGAACCGCCTCAAATCCGAACCAGGGTTCACCTCCTGCCCCATAATATTGCCACTGCTTCACCTCATCCCATTGGTGAGGACGATAACGCCGACTGGCAATGAAGCCACGCCGAGCGCGAGCCGCTGCCATCTCACTTTGCATTACGTGAACCGTTGCTTCGGGAAAATCCTCCAGCCCACCTGCATGATCAAAATCGAGATGGGTCAAGATAATATGGCGTATATCTTGTGGCGAAAAGCCAAGCTGTTTGATCTGCTCAACTGCGGTATATTTCCGCTCAAACTGGATGTTGTTGAAATGGACAAAAAAAGGACTCAGTCGTGAATAAGGAGCATGAACATCGCGCAGCCCAAAACCCGTATCGACCAGAACTAGCTCTTGATTAGTCTCAATGAGCAGACAGTGGCAAACAAGGTGGGCAGTTAAACCGCGGCTAAAACCGTCAAACAGTGCTCCCCCTAGAGGACACATGCAGCCGCAATTGAGATGATGAATCCGCATAAATTTAACTTCAGCTCTTCCATTAACGTAAACATTCCATCTCAGTTTGCATTCTACTGCAAGCATAAAACTCCTCTCGCCCTTTAGAGAGAGCTTGAGTTTCTTCAATGGGTACATCTAATACGTAAATTGACAGCTTGAGGAAGTTCCTGCCAATTTAACTTGCAATTCAACCAGTTAAATGCAGTCCTTGATGCTGTAATGTCTGCTCAATTTGTTGCATCTCTTCCAAGGTTTCTCCGGCCACAATGCCGTAGATTTCAGTGTAGATTTTGCCATATTTTACTCGTTCCAAAGCGGAAAGAATCAGAAACTCTTTTCGCTCCAGCTGTGGTTTCAAAGTAGCTCGAATGGAATCGAGTGTCCCCTCCATCCGGTAGCCACTAGAGTACTTTGCGATTGCCTTGTTGAATTTTAGAAGTTTGTGCCGTTGCAAACAGAGGGGCGTAGAGCCGTTGACGCGAAAATTAGCATCGATCGCGTACAGTTCTCCATCTTCAGTTTCTAATACGTCAAAACCAATTACACCAAAATATCCTTGCTCGTGAGCATACTGCCCTACTGCTGCAATCATCTCAAAGAACTGGCCCATATTATTCGTGTAATCAATCATGCCTCCCAGATAGTTACCTTCTGCATCCACAAGCTGCTGAGTTACACCAATCAGCAAAATTTTTCCCTGTTTGTTGACATAGAACTGCACGCAGTAGTTATGAGTTACATGTTTGACAAATTCAGAGATAACAATAGTTTCCAATAAATTGATTTTGAGATACTTATTCAGTTCCTCCAGGCAATAGTTGAGGTCACTGGAGTTGCGGATGATGTAAGTCCCCTCACCGGAAAGGCCGTGGGAAGTTTTAATCAAATAAGGAAACTGGGAAGGCAACGGAATCTGATCAAGCTTGACTTGCTTCAGGTTAAAGGTTTGATAGCTTGGACACAGTACTCCCAACTCGGCTAGAGTGGCTTTACTCAACAAACGGTAATGGGTATCAGGATTAACTGCGTGTTTCGCGGGTTGTAGATGGTCAAACGGAAATAGGGTAATCGCGCTATTGATGGAAATACTTTGGTTCAAATCGTCTAGATAGGTTGAACCATCCATCAGCTCTATCCGGGTGCCAGTAAAATCAAAATGCTCGCGCCAGTACTGCAACAGTGACTCAGGCGGCGTAGAAATCACCACACCCGACAGCTTATTTCCCAACACCGCCAAATTTTTCCACGGTTCTTTTTGGCAAATCTTATCAAACGAGGTTTTTGTCGATTCGCTACTGCCGTCTTGCAGAAAGTATCTCTGGGTATTGGTATAGGTAGCCCAACTCGCCGTAGCTGGATAATTCAAAATCAGCACGTGGTCTGGATTGCCAACATCTTGAGCAAATAGGTCAGAAAACGAATTTCCCTGGAAAAACTGAAAGAAGTGGGAAGCCATACAGATAGTTACACACTCGCCAGTGTTAATCCTTACCAAGGACTATAGCAGGTTCTGATAGCTCAGGAGTCATATATGCTACTGCCATATGCTGCGAATTATAGGCCCAACTCACTCGTCCTAGTCGATCGACCAAAATACAGCCTGCTTCTCCTTCAACTCGATCAACTAAACTCTTGATTGCGTGCTGAGCAGCCTCATCTGGATGTCTGCCTCCCGCTAATCCATCAATCGCCGTTTTTGCTAACACGACCGGAATCCTTGGACTAGCGGTAGCATGTCCATCTCAAGAATGACGGTAAAATTCCTAGAGGAATGAAGCTTGATGAAGACAAATTGTAATCTGACGACTTCAAAATAAATTGACATAGGTATGTAATTGACATAGTTATGCAACTCTACGACTGGCTAAACAGTTGCAAGAATTGCTAAAAGCCTAACGATTCTCAACAGTAGGACAGATCATCTGAGCCAATAATTAAGCCAATAATTAAGCCAATAATTAAGCCAATAATTGAGCCAATACAGCGTTTTTCACGCATGTGAGGTATGGGGGATGTGGGGGCTTCGCCTCCACGCAGGGGCACTGCCGCTGCACCCCGTTTTTCGTACTTCACTAGCCTGAAAAAGGTTGTAATTGAGCCAATAAACTGAGCTAGTAAACAAGACTTGTTGCAAATGAATTGGCAGGCTCAGTCGATCGAAAATGAATTCGTTTTGAGCACTAGATTTGGGTTCATCCGCGCGGCGTGTGCATAGCACAATCCCCCTCAATCCCTCTTATCAAGAGAGACTTCAAACCACTGTTGGTACGTGGTACGTACAGGTTTCGCCTACGGTTTCCCCTTGGGTAAGGCTACGGTGTACACAGATCTCGATGGTGCTCCGCACCGCCCGGAGGGCGATCGCGAATCAATGCAAGGGGTGATCCCCCTTTTCTGAGATGCCCGCAGGGCTATAGTCCCCCTAAACCCCCACCGGGATGCGCCTTCGGCGTAGATCAAGGGGACTACAATCCCGGTTTGGTATGGGCTGCGCCTACGGTTCCCCCTTTAGGTAAGGGGGTTAGGGGGGATCTTCGACTTGTGTGGACACCGTAGCTTGGGTAAGGAGGGCTAGGGGGGATCTCAAGATGATTCGCGATCTACTGAAACTTCTAACAAATTTCCCTCGTTAGTAAGACGCCTGCCCCTAAAACTGCTCACTAGATTGGAGACAAATAGCCAACGGGTTTGCACAATCTAGGTTTGCACAATCTAGTTACTTAGATTAGTCAGAGGAATTGTCATGATGAATCAATTGTTTTTGAATACACGTAAAATTGCCTTTGCCTTGGCGGGTGGAGCCTGTATTGGTCTACCTCTAGTTTCTGCTGGAATTTCTAACGCTCAAGGCATGAATTCAATGCCTCAGCAATCGCCCCTGTCCCAATCCACGCAGGCATCACCCTATTTGAATCCTTGTCCTGGTATTTATTACGAAGAACCTTTCAACAGCACGCGAATTGTGCCTCCAGGGTGTCCTGCCAATGCTGCAACATTGAACCAACAGGGACAAGTGCAGCCGATCAATCAACCAGGATCGATGCAGCCAATGAATCAAGCACCCATCAATCAGCAGGCACCCATGCAGCCGATCAACTCAGGCACACCTCTGTCAGCCCCTAGCGCTACCTCGACAGAGCGCCCGGTTTCGGTTTCAACCGCCACATCGCCCTATTTGAATCCCTGTCCTGGCATTTACTATGAGGAACCCTTCAACAGCACGCGAATCGTGCCCCAGGGGTGTCCTGCTAATAGTGCTACGCTCAATCAGTAAATTAGTTGGGTGAGGAGTCCTGCCTCACCCAAAGTAGTGTCATTTCAAAGTAGTGTCATTTTAGGCGATGGTGCCGGTTCGGTATTGCCAACCTGGTGTTAACAAGTGAGTTTGACAATGATGTCTCAGCCATTCTCTCAACTATTCCTACTTGGACTGGCAGCAATAATTGGACTATCTGTTGCTGCTCCAGTTCAGGCCCAGTCTGACTCAACCCAGACCGATGCTGCCCCAGCATCACCGCTAGCATCTGACCCAGCCGAATTAGATAGCGGCGTAGAAACATTGCCGCCTGATTTAATTGCGCCTTTAGAGGTAGATCAACAGCAGGTTGATCAGTTTTTTGCCCCCCAGAATTCCCAGATAATTCAACCGCAACCCGCACCTGGCGTGCTTTCAGACGAGTTGATTGGTCCGCCACCGGGCAGTCAAACTCCAGCAGAATTAACTCCAAATCAGCAATTAACGATTCCAATTCGCTAGCTGACCCAATTCGTTGACTGAAATCTTTTCAGTCTCACATTGGCAAAGTTATTTAGCAACCTGAGAGGCTTGACCGAGCAGGGTGAGGCCAGCAGAGATTTGAGCCAGTTCCTCTGGACTCAGTTGGCTTAGCAACTCAGCAATGCGTTGCCGAGTAGTGCTACGCATGCTTCTAGCTGACTGCTACCCGTTGGCGTTAACCTCAGCATAATTTGCCGTCGCGCCTGTGGATCATCTGCGCGATCGACCAATCCCCGCTGCACTAAGCGCTATGACCATTATCTGGGAACGGGATCTGGGGATTGTTCACAAGTTTCTAGCCAGCCCAACTCCTCGCGTTTCGCTGGTATTGGGTAAAGCACTATCGGCAGGTGTCCGCAGCCTTGTGCAGGTCGGCATCGTTTATCTAATCACCTGGATTTTGGGAGTGAACTTAAACTTTAATCCCCTAGCCCTGTTGGGGGTGCTGATAGTGGTGTTGCTCAGAGCCACCTGTTTTTCCCTGTTTTCACTCACAGTAGCCTGTTTGGTAAAAACGCGAGAGCGGTTTATGGGAATCGGCCAACTGATGACGATGCCGCTGTTTTTTGCCAGCAATGCCATCTACCTCATCGCCCTCATGCCCACTTGGTTGCAGGTGACCTCTCGCTTGAATCCACTCACCTATCAAGTTGATGCCTTGCGGGGCCTAATGCTGATCGGCGGCACAACAACCTACAGTTTGGGACTCGACATAGTCATCCTGCTAGTAACAGCAACCGGGCTAACGCTACTGTGCGCTCGGCTTTATCCTCGTATCGTAATGTGAAGAGAATACAAGATATTTAACTAGACAAAAGATATTGTTTTAGGAGCTTTGGTTGTCAAGAGGCAGAAGGCAGGAGGCAGGCTTCCCAGAACGACATTCGGCGAGCGCGCTACCCTTAAGGGGTCAGAAAAAACAGTCGAGCCGTCAGTCGCCGTCAGTCGCCGTCAGTCGCCGTCAGTTAGGAGTCATTGCAAACAAAGATTAGGCATTGGTCAGTGACCAGTAATCAATGATTGAGTGCTGATTGCCTGACAAATCACTTACCTATAGCGGTTCTAGATGTGTTGGCGATAGCTTACCGTCAGGCTAGCGGCTTTTCGTAGAGAACCCGCTGCTATACAAGCCAAGTCGGCGACTCGGCTGAGCTGCGTCGAACACCCTGTGCCGGCTATTCGTTTGGTTCAGTAACCCGGAAGGCGGAATAGGTCTAGTGTAGGCACGGCTTTGAGCCGCCAGCAACTCGAGTTTCATCAGCCAACTAGGATTAAGTGATTAATGACCGATAGCGGCTACCTTATCCCTTCACATCTAGTGATTAACAGATTACTCTCGGCTAATTGCTTCGGCTAAGGCAACTCTAGTGCGAGCTACTAACAGCCGGACTCGTTCAAGCTGAGATTCGTAGGCGGCCTGCTGGTGGGGAGATACATCAGCCGCACTGACGCTCAGGAGCTGCTCATAGGAACGAAAGATTTGAAAGGCATAGCTGGCAATGGCTACTTGCTGCTGAGATAGGGACTCGACTCGACGCACAAAATCAGCACAGGTTGCAGAGGCAGACAAGCCAAACACATCAGAGTAGAGCGGGGGAAGTGGATCTGTTCGATGCCGCAAGGCCGAGAGCATTTTTGCCGCTTCCCCTGAAATTTCACCATCAAAATCGGCAAGTACATTCAGGACAGCTAACAGCAACGAGAGGGTAGATTTACGATGAAAAAAAGGTGCCATGATTTGCTCTGATTATCTATCGATTACCTATCTAAAAGGCGAGTGGAAGCCGATTCCGGCAATTGCACAGTCACAAATCCCCGCGTTTTCCCAGCTGTAGTATCCATCGTATTCATAGCCTCCCACAGGGTAGCGGCCTCAACCCAAACCGGCGGATATTTGTAGCGAGCTACATCCAGGATCAAAAAGCGATCGGTTTCTTCGTGGTAGGCTGCCAGAGGAGAGATATGGCCGCCTCGCTCCTGACCCATTTCGGCCCGCAGATAGTTAATCAAAATAAATTTTGGGGCTGTTTCAAGTTGGCTGCTGCTAACTGGCGAAACTCATCCAACGTGGTATCCGCCGC
>KL662192.1:1015583-1034456 GCA_000733415.1 [Leptolyngbya] sp. JSC-1 | reverse complement strand
GAAAGAAAAAAAGGTGCCATGATTTGCTCTGATTATCTATCGATTACCTATCTAAAAGGCGAGTGGAAGCCGATTCCGGCAATTGCACAGTCACAAATCCCCGCGTTTTCCCAGCTGTAGTATCCATCGTATTCATAGCCTCCCACAGGGTAGCGGCCTCAACCCAAACCGGCGGATATTTGTAGCGAGCTACATCCAGGATCAAAAAGCGATCGGTTTCTTCGTGGTAGGCTGCCAGAGGAGAGATATGGCCGCCTCGCTCCTGACCCATTTCGGCCCGCAGATAGTTAATCAAAATAAAATTTTGGGGCTGTTTCAAGTTGGCTGCTGCTAACTGGCGAAACTCATCCAACGTGGTATCCGCCGCATGATAAACCGTGGTCTCAACCGAATAGCTGGCGAGCAGTTGGCCCAATTGGTCGAGCGTGATGCCCTGTCGAGACACCACATCCGGACTCAATACTTGGCGAGTCGTTGGATTCTCAAAAAAGTTTTCTTGGGTAAACACATGATAGGGAGCATACTGGGGCGCGGCTGGAGCAGGAATAGCCAGACCATTGAGCACCATTACCATGCTGGCAACGCCGCAATAAGCCTGATTGATCTGAGTAACAAATTGGGTACTGAGAGTCCAAAAATCGTCTCTTGACTGGCTCTCTAACAGCAACTCTTCCCCCTGGGCCGAATCAAAGCCAATCAAATGAGCAGGCAATGGCAGCGTCTGGGCGGTCACCACTCCACCCGCCAGCCCCAGAGCCAGAATGACTCCCTGTGACACATGCAGGATCAAATTCCTCTGGGCAAACTTGATCCACGGGCGGGCAGGATAGATTTCCATGGTTAGCTCCTCTAGATGATTTTGGGTTTTAGGAACTACTCAAAACTCAACACGTAAAACTAGCCGGACAAATCATAACCTAGCCTAGGTTAGATTTCCACCTGTTCAACTCAACTTTAATTTTGCTCATGATTCTGCCCAGTAGACAAGTTCATACCAATTTAGACCCAGTTTCGAGCTGAATATCGATATTCAGTGCTTCGAGCCTTGGGATTTTCTAGAATTTTGTGATTTGCTCTGACTATTTCTGGGTAGAATATGAGCCATTCAGCTCAGGCAGATGTTTGCCATAGCTATCCAGTCAGCAGGCAACCGCTCTTATCTTAATTACCGCTCTTAATTAGGAATTGGACAGCACCCACCCAGATACCGCAGCCGAATATCGCGTAAAGCTTGAACTCCGACCCTCCAATCCGGTTTCTAGTCTGTTTTCCCATAGTCAGAGAGGATTTATTACATGAGCCACATTTTTTCAGTTTTTAATCAGGCCGGAGGCGTGGCCAAAACGACTCTCGCCATGAATCTTGGGTATGAATTAGCCCAATTGGGGCAACGAGTGCTTTTGGTAGATTTCGATCCGCAGGGCACGCTCACCATTTTTATGGGAATCGAAGGGTGGGATCTGTCTACTACGATTTACGATTGCCTGATTGCCAATCGGCCTGCCACTGACGTGATTCATTCAGCCCACGGTATCGATATTCTGCCTGCCAATTTAGCCTTAGGAAAAGCAGAACTAGAGCTGTACCATGCTCCGATGCGGGAACAAAAACTGCACCGCGTGCTAGAGCCACTCAGCGAGGCTTACGATCTGGTGATCATCGACTGTCCCCCCAGTCTCGGGGTCATTAGCTATTTAGCCTTGGTGACAGCAGATTATGTAATTGTGCCGCTGGAATGCGAGTACAAATCCTATCAAGGTACCGATCTGTTACTGCAAACCATTGGTAAAATTCAGCAGGAAGCCAATCCAGAGCTGAAGATCGCTACCTTTGTGCCCGTGAAGGTATCGCTACAAAAATCTCAACACCAGCGGGTGCTAGCTGCCATCGACGCACAACTTGCCCAAATTGCGCCGATTGCTTCTCCCATCCCCGACGCGATTGCCTTCGCCGATGCCTCAGAGCGCTGCCTGCCCCTCTCCCTTTACGATCGCCGACATCGAGCCGTCGAGCCGTTACGCAATCTGTCCAAGCAGGTTCTTTCTATTGCAACGACCGGCCAAGTGGAGGTACTCCATGCCTAGATCAACATCGAAAAAAACTGAGCAGCCCTATCGCCGCTTGCGCAATACCAGCAACATTCTTTCCCTTTACGAGACCAGCAGCGAGGCCACCTCTAGCGACACCCCACCCCACGAGACCGACGTGCTTACCCTGCGCTTGCGCGACATCTACATCGAGCCAAATCGGGTGCGCAAGTACTTTGATTCAAACGCTTTGAGTTCCCTTGCCAATTCGATGCAGACCCATGGCTTCATTGGCACCATCGTTGTACGCCCCAATCCCAACGAAACCCAAGCCCTAAGTCAACCCTACGTGCTAGTGGCAGGAGGCAGACGCTATGCAGCAGCGAAGCTAGCAGGGCTAGAAACTCTGCGGGCAATCGTAGCCGATTTAACCGAAGAGCAAGCCCTAGAATTTGAGCTAATTGAAAATCTGCAACGCGAGGATCTCAACCCGATTGAAGAAACCAAGGGGATCCTGCAACTGTTGTCCAAACGGCTGCAACTAGAGGAAACACAAGTGATTGCGCTGTTTCAACGCCATGCCTACCTGCAACAGAATATCGATATTCAGAACACTGATGCTGAGTTTAACCAGCATTGGCAAACCATCGAACAGTTGTTTGAGGTCATCGGTAAGTTCACCCCCGATAGCTTCCGCGTCAACCGCCTGCCGCTCTTGAATCTGCCAGAACCGATTTTAGCTGCCGTTAGTCAGGGACAGTTAGAGTACTCCAAAGCTCGGCTAATTGCGCGAGTCAAGGATGAGTCGATACAGGGTCGCCTACTGCAACAGGCCATTGAAGAAGGATTGAGCCAGACCCAGATTCAGCAAACCATTCAACAGCTAAATCAGCAGCTAGATCAGCAATCTAGGTCAAAGACGCCAGATCAGCTGCATCAGATCCAAACTCGCGCCACCGGCATTGCCAAAACCCTTAAGAAATCTCAAGTCCTCGCCTCTCTCTCCAAACGCGACCAGGCTAAAGTCGAGAAGCTGCTGAATCAGCTCTGGGAGATTATCTCACCAGAGAAGGAGCAATAGGCGAAGACAGGAGGCAGGAGTTCAACTTAGTCCGAGAGCCAAAATCGAGCCATTGCCCACCCACGCCTCAACAGCAGGCCAGTCGGGGAAGGCTGCTTTAGGCGCAGCCTTCTCGCAGAGTAGCAGACTCGACAAGGGGTTTAGTTCACTACCCTGCGGGAACGCAAGCGTATGAGTGGGCTTACTGGATTAGCCCATGCTTCAGCAACGGATAGACGACGCCAGAAACGAATACAAAAAAATTCAGGCGTTGCTGAATGGGCGGATGATTCGCCCCCTAGCCCCCCAATTCTGGGGAGAACTGAGCAAAAATGGGGATCGGAAGTCCCCCAGTATTGAAGGGGGCGGTGCAAGACATCAAATTTCACCTTCATACTTTGATTCAGCAACGCCAAAATTCACAGCCTCCTAACATATAGGGCTGATTGGAGTGCGGGCATCTGGATGAAGCGAGGTGTCTATCGACACACACGCGATGTGAAGGCACTACAGGATTTGAATCATCATTCTGAATCGCCACTCTGAGCGGCTATTTTAGATCCTCCTTCGGTTAAGCTATTGGCTAAACAGCGGACCCAGATCTGATCTGCAGCATAGAATTCTCCCCTTGACTCCAGGGCAAAGTTGCCCAACAAAAGCGCCAGCCAAACTTTTACTAAAGGCATCTTCAAGGCGCGAATTAATTCCAGAAATGCAATTGGCTGCTCCTGCTGGCTCATCCAATCGGCGATGGCTTGGCTCCAGGCTGTGACGTTCTCATCGTGGGCTACACCCAGTGCCTGCTGTTTTTCTACTTCCGTCGCTTCAAGCGCAGTCACCATCTCCAGCACTTTCTGTTTGTCTACTACGCCAGCCACCGATTTATCTGGCCGTGAAACCGTGGAATTAGGTGCAGCAGCACGGCTTCGCTGCCGAGTTTTGACTAGTTCTGCCAGATCAAGATACATCGTGCGCTGGATCAACCCAGCTAGCAAATCTTCCTCCAGGACGGGGCCATCATCATTGTGCTGATCCTGCCAGTCACCCAACAATCGATCCGCTTTGCTGGCATGGAGTTCGGCAAGCTGCACTAGAACGGTACCGGCGATTTGGAGCTGTTCTGCCTCAGACAGACCAGGCAGCATGCGTTCTACCAACTGCCAGAGCGCTACGATATTTGCTACTTCTGGACAAGTTAACGCATGTCGATACGCTTCTACAAACTGCGAATCTACAAACTGCAAACTCAATGGCGCTTCCATGACGAAATTCAAGTTGAACTCAAGCCATTCTAATGATTCAGTTCCAATCCTTCCCAGTCAATTCTACAGTACTGCCAAGATTACATCACTTTTCACGTTCCATTCACTCTCCCTCCATCGAGCTGTTATTACACTAATTCTTACACTATAATTGGCTATCACCCTAGTACCGCAATCATCTTAAGTTGAGGCAACGGCAATGGCGCGTCCGATCAATCCAAAATGCTGGGAATGCAGCCTGCTCGATAGTAAAACGGCCAAAGCACTGCATGGAGAGACCGGAGATGGCTGCTGGGATGATCGGATCTGCCATCGGCGGCGATCCCACTACCGCAACCGAGCCGACAATAACCAGAAGCGGAAAGGGCAGTACATCTCGGTGAAGGCAAGCCGTAGAGAAGCACTGAGGGATCGAGATGCTGTTAAACCGGCTGCGCCCCCGGTCGCATTGCTCTACCTATATCGAGAGCCACGTAGAGATGCTCACTTACATGCGTTAGCGATTACCATCTGGCAGGGAGACCAAAAGCTCAAGGAGTTTCCACCAACCCACTGTATGGGGATGACCAACAGCCAGGTGAGGCACTACCTACAAACCGTTTTGCAAGACTTAAATCAAACCTATGGCATCAAGACCTTTGAGCCAGAAATTCGCTATGACCCCAGCTTCTGCCCAATCGAACCTTGTCCTCTCAAATCTCTGTAGTAACCAACACATAACTCAACCAAAAAAATTCAGAAGCCGGATTTGGGTCCAACTTCTGAGCTGTAGAACTTCAATTAGGCTTTACATAAACTGGTTTTTATAGCGTATCTAAGCTTCTCCAGGCGTAGATCTAGCCTAGGGGCCAAACTAGAATTAAGCTAGCTGGTTGCCAATGTACTTTTTCACGATTTCACGATTAACTGTTGCTGATAAACAAGTGCTCCCGTTTATTATATGAAGGAGCATTTAGGAATGAAAAGCCGAGGGCATTTTCAGAAACATTTAGGAACATTTAGGAACATTTAGGATAAAGCAACTCTGGGACCAGTTGAAAATTCGAATCTAGGGTTAGAGACTATCATGCTGTTATGCTGCCCATCTGGAGGTTGTGATGCCGTCGCCGTTCCCGGGAATGGACCCCTATCTGGAAGGCTATTTGTGGCCCGACGTTCACAATGCTTTGGCTAATAAGATTCGCCAGCAGTTGGTTCCATTGCTCCGTCCCCGTTACACAGCGCGTTTAGAAATCTATCTAGTCAAAGATACCGCTCCTGAAGAGGAAGTTGGCATTCTTTATCCAGATGTTGAAGTGCTGAAACGGGGATCATCAAAGCAATCTAGTTTACCAATCGCAGAAGTCACTGCAACTGACGGGAGAGCGGTGCAATTCACTCCTGCCCCCTTGACACTGCCTGTGCTTTCGCCAATTGAAGTGCGAATCGCAACAGTGGAGATCCGTGATACGGTAAACAACACACTAGTCACCTGTATTGAAATCCTATCTCCTGTCAACAAGCGAGAACCAGAGTTGACAGCCTATCGCCAAAAACGTCAACGACTGTATCAGTCTAATGTGCATTTGGTGGAAATTGATCTCCTACGACGCGGAACAAGATCGTTTAATCATCCGCGATTGCCGGATACAGCTTACCTGATTATGGTCACTCGTGCTCAGTTAGGAGTGATAGAGATTTGGCCCATTAACTTGCAAGATTCACTACCAACGGTTCCAGTGCCCTTGAGATCGCCTGACGCAGATGTGCCGCTAGCGTTGAGTGAGGCAGTGGCAGCAATTTATGATGAGGCAGCTTACGATTTATCAATTGATTACCGTCAGCCTCCTCCTAAGCCCGCCTTAACAGAAGCTGATTCAGCTTGGATGAACGCATTACTTGCCCCGTTGAGAACTGAGCCGTAATGTTAAGGAGTCTTTTCAGCTAATCTTCCCGCCGCTCTTGATAATCCTCAGCGGATTTGGGGTCCAGTTCCCAGCGTCTATCGTCCCGCTGTTCTAGCATATCGCCCGTGCGTAAAAACGAGCGATCATCCATCTCTATACCTACAGCAGCTCCCAGTTCATCAACTACATCCTGATCTGGAGTAGCCACCGTACCGCCTACGGCTTCATCTCCCACTACGCTGGCCTGCTCATAATTAGCGTCGATATCCCCCCCGGTAAGGACAGGTTCAGGGTTGTTGTAGAGGTGGTGATCACTGCGGCGGGAGTAGCGGCCTGCTCGGTCAGTAGGTTGACCCTGGAGGCCAGTTCCATAGGATTCGGTGAGCGCTTGAGGCCGGTCATCAATCAGGTCTTCGGTGTCCTCGTCATCCTCGATACCATCATCGTCGGCGTCTAGGTTATCGTCACTGGTGTCAGCAGCCACCGTATCAATCACGGCCTGATCCAGCTCAACTTCCTCTAAGCCTAAGTTACTTTCCAGGCTTTCTAATTCGTCTAAATTGGTCGGATCATCGCCGAGTTCTTGGTTGGCCTCTGCTTCCACACCCCGTCGGGCAGCTTCATAGCTTTTTTGATTGGCTTGATTAACTCGATTTACTTTATCCACCATAGCCTTTAGCCTGCAAGCGCGTCTTTGTACCTGAAGATACTGGATTTTGCTTGCAGCAGAATCCCCATGCAGGTAGAAGTGATGTATTTCGAATGAGGGAGATGGGTTTCGGCGCAAGGCGTTCAGCTGAGGCTCACTCGAAGCCCACACTGCCCCCTATGAAGCCAGAAAAACAGCCGAGCGGGGAGATGGCGGATCGGGAACGCTCAGTCGAACACCCTGCGCCGACTATTCGTTTGGGTAAGTAACCCGCGAAGGCGGAACAGCTCTGTGTAGGCGCGGCTTGAAACCGAGAGCGACTAGAGTTTTGTCTGCTATCAACAGTTTGAGAAATGAAATGAATTCCTACAAAAACTCCTCATCAATGCTAAGTTTTGGCGTTTCTATAATGATTGTAGAAACCTTAACTAAAAACTGTCCGAACTATTGCTTGATGAACTTCACTACTGCCGTATTATCACAATTGTAAGTTGTCATTACCAGCGTATCTTTGCCGTTATAGTTTGCGTTGCTACAATATACTAAGCTATTGCGTGCTGCGTTGATGTTAGCGGCTGTACCACTAAAGGTCAGAATTGACGATCCTGTTGCTGATTTTTATCTGAAGGTCAATCCAGTTGTCTGTTGCCTGAAAGACTTTCAGGCAAAACAAGGCCAGTTCACTCTTAAATCCCGTGATTGAAACAGTCACAGCTAATGAATTATGTGAACTGCGAATTATTCAAATACACGTTGTGCAATTTATCTTAAGTACCAATATTGTCATCGAGGTATACAGAAACTAATACTAATAACGACAAGGATTAGAGCAGGTAATTTAGATATTTATACCCTGATTTTTATAATTTGGTAGAACAACCTCTAGGGGGCATTTAGCTGAGGCTGCCACAGCTGCATTTTACTCTGGTGTACTACAAAACCTGTTTTTATTGTTAAGATAATAAGACCTATGGAGTGATATCGATAGGATCAAAATTTCTAATTTTGTAAAAATTGAGCAACACGATTGAACTGTAACGATATTGAACTGTAACAATAAGCTTGTGGCCAGTTAGGCTGCGGCTTACTACCTATGGGGACTTGTCAGAGTTTTGGAGTTCCAAAATCCCTTCGGCATTTTCAGATAGGCTCTTAGCGGCAGCGGTGAAAGCGCCTATAAAGGGTGGAAAGTAAGCAGTAAGTTGTAAAGACTAAAGTGAAAGTAAAAGGTAAGTAGTATGGTTTCTTATGCACTCAAGCAGGCTCCGGAGATTATTTTGGAAGTTCCGGGGCGGGACTCGCGTAAGCAGCGCCAGCAGGCCCTGGATCAGCTGGTTGATCGGGCCAACGAAGATGAGGCGTTGCGAGCCAAGTTGGCTGATGGGGCAGGGCATGACGATTTAATTGTGGTGACTGAACAGGTACCTGCTGTTACTAAAGAGCCGGATCCAGATGACACCACGGTTGAAGATGTCAAAACGCTGGTGCAGGCGATCGTCAGCTATGGCTTTATGCGGGTGAAGCTAGAGCAAGACCGGCAAGAGGCGCAGGCGGTGCTGAAAGAACTAGAGGCAATTTTCGATCCCAAACTTGAGCTAACCGAGGAAATGGTGGCTGAGCTGAAGAAAAGATCAAAGCTGCTGATCAGCTACGCCGAGAATAAAGCTGCGTTTGGTGATGTGCGCGCCAATGCCGAACAGTCACAAACCAAGCTGGAGAAAATTTTGGAACTGGAACGCAGCGCCATGAGGTAAATCGAGTCCTCCCTACTTGTAGCTTTGGTTTACTTACGGCGAGTCAGGGAGACGATTTTGGTGTTGATTGGCTGGGTCTGGGGGGGAGAATCCGCTTCGGCTGTTTCAGAAAAGCGATCAAACCAGTCGTGCAGCAGCAGGTAAAAGCAGGGGATGATGAACAGCGTCAGTAGGGTAGCTAGGGCGAGACCGGAGAATACGACGATTCCCAAGGGCTGAAGAAATTCTCCGCCCTGTCCCAAGCCAAGCGCTAGCGGAAACATGCCTACCACAGTCGTAATGGTCGTCATCAAGATAGGGCGTAAGCGTTGCGGCGCTGCTTTTAAGATGGCGGTGCGTCGGCTCACCTGCTCCCGTTCATAGATCTGATTCGCTAGCTCCACCATGATGATGGCATTGTTGACCACAATGCCTACCAGCAGAACGGCTCCTACAATCACTGTGGCTCCCACTGCTGTTTGGGTAATGAACAATCCCCAGATGCCACCTGCTAATGCCAACGGTAGCGTGAACATAATCACGAACGGATCAATCAACGAGTTGTACTGTACGGCCATCACCACAAACACCAGGAAGGCAGCTAACCCACCCAACACGGGCAAGGCCGACTGAATCTCCCGGTTGCTTTGGGCCGCAGCACTGGGCAAACGGCTGACGCCATCAGGGAGATCGAGGCCGCTGATCACCTGATCAACTTCCTGCAACGCTTCTCCTAAACTGGCAGATTCATTCAGGCTGCCGGCCAGCAGAAATACCTGCCGCTGGTTGATCCGCTGAATTTCTCCAGGAGCTTCGCCGGGTTGGATCTGGGCGACATCGCCTAGCCTGATCAGCTGATTATCTTCGGTGAAGAGGGGCAGGGCACGCAGTTGAGAAGGGCGTCGAATCGCATCTTCGTTGAACTCTACCCGCACATCCACCAGTCGGTTGCCTCGCTGAAGTTGGGTCGGTATGGAACCCTCAATCGCGGTAGTCAACACATCGCCTACATCCTGAATATTGATATTCAGATCGGCAGCTCGTTCGCGATCGAGGCGAATTTGAACTTCTGGCTGTCGCCGGTCGGCATCGGGGCGAAAGCTGGAGAGGGTGGCCTGCTGTTCCAAGGCTCTGAGCACCTGCTGGCCTGCTTCTTCCAGGGTCCTGGCATCGTTGCCTTGCAGAATCACGTCAATTTCTGCACCGCGTACCGGCGAGTTATTGAGAATCAAGCCGCGCACTTCACCCGGGCTGAGCCGCAGGCGAATATCGACCAGATTGAGCTGATTAAATTCTCGATTGACCTTGGCAATGTATTCCTCCACATCTGTGCCCGGTTTCAGCGTGATCGTGCTAGAGCTACGCAGAGCGTTTTCGCTGGTGTTGCTGCCAAACAGAAACCCACCCACGGTAGTGAACACGTATTCAGTTTCGGGTTGGGCCAGCAAAATCTGATCCACCGTATTCATGACTCTGCGATTGGCGTCGAGGGGAGTTCCGGGCGGAAACTGAGCGACTAAGCGGGCCTGTCCGGTGTTAATGCGTGGCAAAATCTCCTGGGGAATTCGTCCCAGCATCAGCAAACTGCTGCCGCCCAGGAGCAGAAAGGTGAGGACAATCACAAGTACTCGCTGCCGCAGAATTCGCATGAGCAAGCGGGTGTAACCACGTGTGGCCGCTACGAACCGGCGGTTGAACTCCCGTAAAAACCAGAATTGATCGATACCGCTAGTTTTTCGAATCGCCAGTAAGCGAGAGGCCAGCATTGGCACCACGGTGACGGCAACGAGAATGGAGGCAGCAACGGCAAAGCTAATGGTTAGGATCAGCTCATTAAACAGCAGGGCAATGAAGCCACCAATCAGTAAAAACGGCAGTACCGCCACGAGATTGGTAGCAGTCGAGGCCACCAGCGCCGATTCTACAGATTGTCCGCTGCGGGCGGCTTGCTCAATCAGCTGTTTGGGGGATAGTCGAGTGCGCGTATCTTGACCAGGTGTCATGCCGGCATCTTCTGCAATTGTTTCCAGCATCACAATCGAGTTGTCTACCACGATGCCAACGCCTAGGGCCAACCCTCCCAAGCTAAACACGTTCAGCGATAAGCCAAACAGTCTCATCAAAATAATGGCGGTCAGCGTCGCTAGGGGAATAGCGATGATAATAATCAGCGTTTGCCGCAGCGAACCCAGGAACAACAGCACCGCAACGCCAGCCAAACCAGCCCCCACTAGCCCTGCACTAGTCACGTTAGAAATGGCGTTCTGAATGAATACTGACTCGTCCAGAGTAGGAATCAGCTGCATGTCTGCTGGAATCACCCCAGCTTGGCGTAATTCCTCGATCCGCCGTTTTACCTCCTGCACCACTTCGATGGTGTTGGCATCTGGCTGCTTTTGAACGCTGACTTTGACGGCTGGCTGCTGATTGAGAGAGACAAAAATCCGCTGTTGTTCGGTCCCGTCAATCACTTCAGCAAAGTCTCGCAAATAGACACGCCGCGCCCGATTGGCCGAATTGGCCGAAGTAGTGCTGGCTGCTGCGCTACCGAAGCCGGTTTCTGTCTGATTTTGGCCGCTGGCGACTGGAAACGATAGATTCTGGATTTCTGCGGCTTCACGAAAGCGCCCCACGGCTCGCGTCAAGGGTTCAGATTGCTCCCCCAAAATCCGACCGCCTGACACGTCTTGGTTGGCTTCTTCTAGCTCGGTCAGCACATCGTTGAGTCCTACTCCCAGCGACTGCAATCGATTAAGGTCGAGAATCACCCGCACCTCTTCGGTAACGCCTCCCGACACATCCACCGCGGCTACACCTTCCACTACGCCTAGCTCACGCGCCAGTTCTTCGTCGGCAAACACGCGCAAATCAACAGACTGCATAGATGGGGACGCCAGCGCCAGTTCGTACACCGGCAACTGGGAGGGGTCTACCTTGAAAATTCGCGGCGCTTGTACGGTATCCGGTAGGTTGGCTCTAGCTCGGTTAAAGGCGGCAGTGGCATCGTTGAGAGCCTGATCAATATTGCCACCGGGCCGGAAGTACAAATCGATGCTGGACTGGCCTTCGCGGGTTTGGGAATAGACCTGCACTACGCCTTCGGTTGCCGACAGTGCCTCTTCTAGTGGCCTCGTGACTTCATCTATGCCCACTTCTGGTGAAACTCCTGGAAGATCGACCCGGACACCGATGCGGGGATAGGTAATAGAAGGTAGCAGATCAACTTGCAGATTAAAAATAAAGAAGACTCCGACAACGATTGTGGCTAAGGTCAGCATCAAAGTCCCGATATGCTGACGAATCGCAGTCCTGCTGATGCTGAAGGAGGATTTGGGAGTCTGCATGGTTGTGTTGGGTGGCTGGGTAGTGGGTAGTTTTGATTTACTGTTTTGATTCTTTTTAATTGGCTGTTTAATTGGCTGAAATTAATTGACTGGAGCGGTTTGGGAGAGGATGCTGAGGCGCACAGGAGCACCATTCTGCAAGGCTCCGCTGCTGCGTACTACAAATTCTTCTCCGGGATTCAATCCGGCTAAAATTTCGACTTGTCCATCGGCGCGGTTGCCTAGCTTGACCTGGCGGCTGGTAACCGTGGCTCCCTCGTTCTGACGCCGTACCAAAAACAGAGTTGCTGATGACTCGCGCTCAGAAGCGGCTGAATCGTTAACTGAAGGCGGGTTAGCCGCAGTTGGGTTAGCTGAATTTTGCGGTGCTGAAGATTGGGCTGGAGAGGAATTGCCCTGGTTGCCCTGATCGCCTTGATTACCCTGGTTCTCCGAACTGGTTCTAATCTGCACGGCGGTTTCTGGCACAACAACCCGCTGAGCCTGCGGTTGCTCAAAGCTGACGCGAGCTAATAGGCCGCTGCCAATACGTCTGTCTGGATTGGGAATGGTGACTTCGATGGGCACTAGACGGGCTGTAGGATCTGCGGCTGGCGATACTTGCGTCACACGCCCCTGGAATACCTGATCAGGAAAGGCATCGAGCCGCACTTGGGCTGGTTGGCCAACGCGCACGTTAGCGAGTTCTAGCTCTGAGAGCTGCACTTCTACTTTCACCTGGCTCAGATCACCCAGCCGCAGAATTTCGCTGCCAGGTTGAGCTAAATCTCCTGGCTCTAAAGTTCGTTCCAGAACAGCGCCATTCACCGGAGCCGTGAGTGTGGTGTAGGACTGCCGCCGTTGGGCTTGGGTCACCAGCGCGGTTTGGGAAGTGACTCGTCGCTGGGCTGCTTCTACAGCTCGCTGCCGATTCCGCACCTGCTGCTGAGCTGACCGCACCGCTTGTTCTGCTGTGGCTGCTGTCGTGCGGGCCTGTTCCACCGCCTGTTCAGAAACGGCTCCAGAGCGAAACAACTCTTCTAGACGAGTAGCGTCTGATTGGGCCTGTTGCAGTTCTAGCTGGGCTTGCTCGACTTGGGTTTGAGCATCGTTCACCTCGGCTTGCAAACTAGCGACCTCGGACTGTCGGGCTGCTACTTCCGCATCAGCTTCTACCACGGCTGCCGTCAGAATGGCGTCATCCAGCTGGGCCACGATCTGCCCTTGCCGAACCGGGTTGCCTACATCCACAGCCACATCCAGCACCTGCCCCTCCACCTGCGAACGCACCGAAATTTCCCGGTAGGGCAAAGTTGTACCGGTGTAGACTAGTTCAGCTTCAATTTGCCCAGTTTGAGCTACGGCCACATCTACCGCTACAGGCCCTGGTTGGCGCTGTTCGGAGGATTGGGTCTGGGCTTCTCCCGGTGGAATCAGGCTGCATCCGCTAGGAAAGAGCAACAGCCCAGCTATGCCCAGCGACCCCAAGACTAGGCGTAGCCTCGCAACATTACTACACATAGAACCATAGGAATCGAGTTTCATGCTCTGGTTTACCCCTGAAGTTCGGAACAGTTAGCGTTACAAGTGATGGTTGGCTGCGGTTATAAATGGCTGTAGATACGGTTACAAACAAGGTGACAATGGTTGAGAACCGTGCGAATTGTTACTGACTCGCTTCAACTGACTCGCTTTAATAGTTTGGGAACTGCAAGCAATTGGGTAAATGCCTAGAAAGATAGATAAATTGCCGCTTTTACTTTGCTTTTACTTTAGTGTTGGACTTTATTGTTAAATTCGTTGCTGCTGCTCTGCCAACATCGCCCAACTGATTTTGTGTTACATAGAATACCAAGTAATTTCTAGAAGCCCCTGCTGTTGATTGAAGCAGCCTAGAATGATCGCGGACCTGCTGATTGGATTACAATTTTGTAATCTTTCTCAATGAACCGTAAGAAAATCGCTAAAGTGGCGGTGGAGCTATGCTGGAGAAGACGCAAGAATACTCCTAGCCAGAGCCAGAGCCAGGGATGGGATCAAGCCGTTATGCACATCCTGTTTGTAGAAGATGAGGCAAAAATTGCTAACTTTGTTCAGGCTGGGTTAAAAGAGCAAGGCTTTGTCGTGGACTATTGCGATCACGGAGACGAGGGCTATGGGCGAGCCATGAGCAATGCCTACGATGTGATCGTGCTGGATATTATGGTGCCGGGAAAGGACGGCCTTTCGATTCTGAAACACCTGCGTCGGGCCAGACGCAATGTGCCGGTAATTTTGTTGACAGCTCGCAATGAATTAGACGACCGTTTAGAGGGATTAAACCTGGGAGCCGATGATTACATTGCCAAACCGTTTTTTGTTGAGGAACTCGTAGCCCGGATTCATGCAGTTGTGCGACGAACTACCGGCGAGCGCCAGAATGTCCTGGCCGTTGGTCCGATTAAGCTGGATCGGCTGACTCGCGAAGTCAGCCGCACTGAGCAGGTGATTGAGTTGACAACCCGCGAATTCAATTTGTTGGAGTATTTGATGCGTGCTCCTGGGCGAGTGTTTACCCGCACCCAAATTCTAGAGCATGTTTGGGGCTATGATTTTAATCCCAATACAAACGTTGTGGATGTCTGCATTCAGCGACTGCGCAAAAAGGTCGATTTGGGCAACGAACCCAGCTGGATCGAAAGCGTGCGCGGTGTGGGCTATCGGTTTCGCAAACCGGAATCGTGACTGGTAAGGGCAAAGCATCTACCAAGGAGGTTAGAGCGCGATCAGACAGATCTATGAGCAAATGCTTTGCCCCTACTAACCGTAAAACCTAACCGTAAAACCTAACCGTGAGACTTCGTTCGTTTCGACTGCGCATTGCTTTGTTATCGGCTATTTTAGCCGGAACGGCTTTGGTCAGCTTTGGTTTGGTAGCTTGGCGGTTGATTTATGCTGCTAAGGTGAATCGTCTCGATGCCAGACTCGAAAGCCAGGTGATCCGCGCTACTCGCCCTCGGCTGCAAGGCCGCTGGGGGTCCTTTATTGCCTCACTACCCAGTGAACTAGGAGCCGATACGGATACGCCGATTGCTTTGCTGGTGTTGGATCAACAAGGCAGACGATTGTATCAGTCTGATAATTGGACTGATGACTTTAACATTAACTTGCTGTTACCGTCCTACTCTCCATTTTTTTCCGCTGTCCAGTTCAACTCACCTGGTCACTTGTCCTATGATCCAGAAAAATTTTCGTCTCCCCAACCTAACCGCAAGTTAGACACGTCTCCTTCCGCAGACCGTTTACCCGACGGCACATTGCCCGATCCACAGGTCATGACGCAACGCACGGCCACCGGAAGTTGGCGAGTGGCAGCAGTGGATTTTCCTCCAGCCCAGGCGGTGCTTGCTATTAACCTTCAAGCCATTGATCAGGAAATGGCAGCGATTCGGAATATTTTTGTGCTGGTGATTTCCGGTATTCTGTTACTGATTGCAGGCGGGGCTTGGGGATTATCTGGTAATGCACTGCATCCAATTCGCAAACTCACCAGCGCCATTCAACAGGTGACAGTCACTGGCCTCGATCAACGGGTGCCGATTGGTACTGGCGATCTCGAATTTGTTGAATTAATTCAAGTATTTAACCAAATGCTAGAGCGCCTCAGCCGCAGTTTTAAGCAAGCGTCTCGCTTTAGCGCCGATGCCGCCCATGAACTGAAAACGCCGTTGGCAATTTTGCAAGGAGAATTAGAGCATACGCTGCAACATACCGAACCCGGATCGCCCATGCAGCAGAGCCTTAGTACCCTGTTGGATGAAGTCAGCCGTTTGAATAGCATTGTCCGCAAACTGCTGTTGCTATCGCTAGCCGATGCGGGCCAAATCAGCCTACACAAAGTTGAAGTCAATTTATCTACTCTGCTGACAGTGATCGTGGAAGACATCGAACTGTCAGCGCCCCATCTCGAAGTTCAAACCCACCTGCCCGCCGACCTAGCTGTTTGGGGCGATCTGGATTTATTGACGCAACTGCTGCAAAACCTGATTAGCAACGCGATTAAATACAATCTCGCCAACGGCTGGATTCGGATTGCAGGCCATCAGCAGGGAACTAATGTCCAGATCACGATCACGAATGCTTCAAAGCCAATTCCCCTACCCGATCGCGAGCGCATTTTTGATCGCTTCTATCGCGGCGATCCGGCCCGTACCCGCAAGGTGGAAGGCATTGGCCTGGGTCTCAGCCTATCGCGGGAAATTGCCCGTGCCCACAGCGGCGATCTCACCCTGGATCCAACTCCTCCCGGCCAAACGAGCTTTACCCTTGTGTTGCCTGCACGGATGGAAGCTTCAGACACAATCACCCCAAGCAAAAATCTTTGAATTTACAACTGAGCATCTACAACAATGTATGTCATCTACAGAGCCATTCTGAGCTACATTGCTCGCAAACGGGGTGAAGACATAGCCTACAAGCCAGCGATTTCCATAGCTCGACGCTAGCCCTCAGCCTCTCTAAACTTCGGGTTCCCGTGTAACCAATTCAGCCGACTGGTCGCCTACTGGTGAAGCTGGGGTAAAAACTTTTGAATCAGCCCGATTGTCACTGCCGGTAATTCCAGTTGCGGGGTCAGCCCCACATCCTCAAATTGATAGAAGATGCGAATGGCTTGCGGATTCATTTCAGCCAAACGACGACCAATTTCTGGCCCTGTAAATTCCGCTCGCCTTCCCCAAATTAGAGCTGTAGGAATCGTTAGTTTAGTAACGTATTGCGATAAATCAAAGGTCAAATCGCCTCGCACGAAGGAAAGTGCTGCATATTCGGCATTTGGTTGTTGGGCAGATTGCAAATAGGCCTTGACGATTTCTGGATAAACTCGCTCTGGATCGGCAAATTGACGTTGTTCTAAAAAATTGCGAATCCCAAACTCGGTGGCGACCCCTGTGCTGTAGAGCAATCGATCTAGCAAGGGAATCGTAACAACTTTTGCCGCCAAACTGCTGCGGTAGTCTCGCCCAAACTCAGCCAAGCCCGCTGCGGTAGTCAAAATCAACGACTTGAACAATTCGGGACGTTCGATCGCGGCTCGGATCGTAAATGCCGCCGTTAATGCAGACGCAATCACAGTTGTTGGACCTGTACAGGTCTGCTCAATAAACTCGATGATAGTCTTAATGTAATCGTCTACCTGATAATTGCGGACTGGATGCTCGGAGCGTCCCCAGCCAATTAAATCGGGCGCGAAAACTCGATAGTCGGCAGCAAAAGCAGGATAGACTTTAGACCACTCATAAGCCGAAGAGCCACCCCCAAACCCATGCAGAAATACCAGGGTTTCTCGTGTGTCGTTCGGCACTTCCCAGGGTTCTCCCTGAGCTGTGTAGTAAACCATTCTGCCCATCTTGGTTTGGATGGAGCGTTCGCCAAAGCCAGGAGGTAGAAACATCGGTCTTTCTCCAAGTGCTGCAAGTCTTCTACCCTCTGATGTTAGCTCAGATGTTAGCCTAAAGAGGAAGCATCGATGAAAAAGGAGATGCAACTATGAAAACTACTGCACAGCAAATCACAAATCAGGTTGAGCCAATCGAACATAAACAAGCAGATGCCACAGTGATTGCAGGCACATCGAATGGCTTGCTGTTTCTTGATCCTAAGCAACCTTCCAAGCAACAGGTCGAACTTGGAGGCAAATCCATTACTGCGCTGGCGGCAACCGCGGGTGAGATCTGGGCGATTGGCGATCATCAATCGATATGGCATCGTGACGCAGCTGGGCAATGGCATCAAGTCACTTCAGTGGATGATCTGCGACTCAACTGCATTCTGCCCATTCCTGGAGCGGTTTTGGTTGGCACCTCCGAGGCTCATTTACTGCGAATCGCAAACGGCAGTATTGACCGCATCAACTGTTTTGACCAGGTGAAGGAACGCGAGCAGTGGTACACACCCTGGGGCGGTCCTCCTGACGTGCGCTCGATGGCCATAGGAGCATCAGGAGAACTCTATGTGAATGTGCATGTTGGCGGTATTTTACGTTCCTTGGATCAAGGGAAATCTTGGCAGCCTACGATTGACTTTCATGCGGATGTTCACGAAGTACGGACCGTTCCCGATCGTCCTGGCTGGGTGGTGGCAGCAACGGCTGAAGGGTTAGCAGTGAGTCCAGATCAGGGAACCTCTTGGAGCTTCGATCAAGCTAATCTTCATGCTACCTACGCCCGCGCTGTTGCAGTGAGTGGAGCAACCCTTTTGATGACAGTTTCGATGGGTCCTCGCGGGGGCAGGGCTGCGATCTATCGCCGTCCGCTTGAGCAACCCGGCGCATTTGAGAAATGTACCCAGGGACTACCAGACTGGTTCTCAGATAACATCAACACGGGAACCTTATCCACTCTAGGAAAATTAACAGTCTTTAGCACCCGTGACGGTCAAATTTTTCTTTCAGATGATGCTGGATTGACCTGGCAACAAACAGCAGCAGATTTGTCGCCAATCCACTGCTTAAACCTGGGTTTAGGGCTTGGTTAGTGCCAACAGTTTTTTACTGGATTAAAAAGAAGCGTTGCTGAATTCGGCTATGATAGGCCCCTCTTGCCCCCCAATGCTGGGCTACCGTGTACACAGATTTCGATGGTGCTCCGCACCGCCCGGAGGGCGATCGCGACTCAATGCAAGGGGTCGCTCCCCCTCAATTCCCCTGATCAAGGGGGACTTCAATCCCTGATTGGTAGGTGCTGCGTCCAGGCTGCGCCTCTTCCCCCTTGATTTTAAGGGGGGGTAGGGGGGATCTTCGACTGTGTGGATACCGTAGCCTCTGGTAAGGGGAGATAGGGGGAATCTCAACAGGATTTGCGATCTATTGAGATGACTAAGTCGATCAAGATCATTAATTTGAAGATCCGCAGTGCCAAGTCTCGCTGGCGCGGGCAAGATGTCCGCACTGCATCT
>KL662192.1:993625-1006048 GCA_000733415.1 [Leptolyngbya] sp. JSC-1 | reverse complement strand
CTTTCCCATCTTCCTCACCTTCCCCATCTTCCTCCCCCTACGCCCGCATCACCATCAGCGACACCGGTAAGGGGATTGCGCCGGAGTTTCTGCCCTATGTGTTTGACCACTTTCGCCAGGAGAGTTCGGCTACCACCCGCCGCTTTGGTGGGCTGGGGTTAGGGCTGGCGATTGTCCGCTATCTGGTAGAACTGCATGGGGGCACGGTGCAGGCTGACAGTGCAGGCGAAGGGCAGGGCGCTACCTTTACCGTCACACTACCGCTGATGCCGCATCAATTAGCGACAGGTCCAAATATCAACGCGGCTCAACCATCGCTGAATTTGCAGGGTACTCGCATCCTGGTGGTCGATGATGACGACCATACCCGCGAGTTTCTGGCTGTTTTATTGGAGATGCATGGGGCTAATGTGCTCGCTACAGCGACCGCCAGCGAGGCACTCACGACACTGACGCAGTTCCAACCAGATATCCTCCTGAGCGATATTGGCATGCCGGATGTGGATGGCTACATGTTGGTGCGACAGATTAGAACATTGCCACCAGAGCAAGGAGGCACGATTCCCGCAATTGCATTGACGGCCTATGCCGGAGAAATTGACTATCAGCAGGCAATGGCCGCAGGCTTTCAGCAGCATATTCCGAAGCCACTTGAACCCACTAAACTGGTTGAAGCAATTGCCCATTTAGTCGGACCAAAGTCATGATATGAGTGACCAAAACTTGAATGCTAATCACGAAAAGGTTTTGGCAGCATCGCGAATTTCGCTAGTGGAAGATGCGATTACTGACAAAATCTCCGGAAAAACCCTGACGAAATAGGGAACACAGTTTAAGCTGGGGGTAGTCAGATACCCTTAGCAAACGGCACCTCAAATTAGATGGGGAGAGGTTTGGCTGCCTATGTCCAATCAAATCAGCACCCAGTGGCAAGCGGGTGATATTCTGCTGAAGCGATACAAAATCGTAGCAATTCTGGGTCAAGACGAATTGGGGGAGATCTACAAAGCTACCCATCTGACCTGGAAAACCGACCTGATCATCCGCAGCTTCAAACCCGACTTGATCACGTCCATGGGGGGGGTAGAAGCTTTAAAAACAGATGTGGCTGCCTGGATTAACCTCGGTTTGCATCCCCATATCCTCAGCTGTTATTACCTGCGTCAGATTGACGGCCTGCTGCTGCTGTTCACTGAATACAGCTCCGGCAGCAACCTGCGCACCTGGATTCGTAATCGCGATCTCTATCGGGGCGGAACCTCTCTGCGGCGGATTCTCGATATTGCCATTCAGCTAGCCTGGGGGCTAGATTTTGCCCATCAGCAGGGCGTCGTTCACCACAATGTCAGTCCAGATACGGTCTATTTAACTCCTAAAACCGTTGCCAAGCTGGGCGATTTTGGCCTCACCAATGCCCATCGGGCCGCGGGTGGTGGTCTGCATCCGGCACTCAGCGATGTCGAGGGCTGGGGCTTGACTGTACTAGAAATGTTTTTAGGTGAACGGGTAGAATCTGGCTCTGCGGCAGAGGTATTGGCCACCTATCTCAAAACCGGCTCGCCCGATCGCGCAAGCGGGACAGATTCCTTTCCCCAGATTCCAGCCTTACCCGAACCGCTGCTGGACCTGCTGCAAACTTGTTTGACCACCCCCACCACAGTCGATATGCAACAGGTGGCCCAGCGGCTACAAACCATTTACCAACTCCTGACAGCCAGTACCTATCCCCGCCAAGCTTCACCTGCCAGCTCACTCGCCGACCGGCTCAACAATCAGGCCCTCTGCCAATTGGATTTAGACGCGCCAGAGGCCGCCACTGCCCTATGGGAACGAGCCGTATCCCTGCAGCCTGACCATGCCGCCTCGACCTATAACCGGGGCCTGCTGAATTGGCGACTAGGGGCAATTGACGACTGGGCGCTGCTACGCCAGCTAGAATCCTGCCGCACGATTGGGGCATCAACCGAAGCACCCACCCTAGACTACTTGATTGGGGTGGTGCAGCTAGAGCGAGGCGACTATCAAGCCGCCTTGGCCAGCTTAGATGCTGCCCAGGGCCTACCGGACGACCTCGCCTCCGATCTGGAGGCCGTCCGCAGCTTTGCCCTAACCCAGCCGCCCAGCCGCCAATGGCTACGGCAGTTGAATGATCGAAACAGCCCTAACCGAAACAGCCCTGACCGCAGTAACCCTACCCCCAGTAGCCAGCCCTCTCAAGCAATTGCCCTCAGTGCCGATGGTCGCTATGCGCTCTCGGGTGGAGCAGATGGACAGGTGAAGCTGTGGCAGGTGGAAACAGGCCAGTGTCTCTATGTCTTTCGAGGCCACCAAGCCGAGGTAACGGCCCTAGCCTTTAGCCCCGATGGTTCCTATGTCGTTTCGGGCAGTGCCGACAACACGCTCAAGCTATGGAATCTCACTTCTACCAGTTTGGTACACACTTTCGATGGCCTCAGGCTGCGCAGGCTCACCTACCAGAGTCCGGTAGACAAGCTGCTAGAGCGACTGTCCGTATCAACCAAGAAACTGATCGGCTCCAATGCTAGTCGGGCCAGTGGACATCAGGCTCCGGTGTTGGCAGTTGATTTTAGCGCCGATCGCCAGTACCTCCTCTCCGGCGGTGCCGACAAGACGGTAAAACTGTGGGATGTGGAAACGGGCCGCTGCCTCCAGACCTTCCGAGGCCACAAGCAACCCGTCTTTGCTGTGCAATTCAGTCCTGATCGGCGGCACTGTTTATCAGTGAGTGAGGATCAGACTGTGCGGATGTGGGATTTGGCGACCGGAGAAACAGTGCAGACCCTGCAAGGTTTCCATGACCTGACCGCAGCCGTGTTCAGTCCAGATGGCGAGCAAATTCTGACGGCAGGTTCGGTAGTGCGGCTGTGGGATGCAGAGAGTGGAGATGTAGCCAAAACCCTGGCAGGTCACTCAGCTCGTGTCACGTCGGTAGCTTTTCTTGATGCCAACTGGGTGTTGACGGGCGGCGAGGATCGGCTGCTGCGGCTGTGGGAGATCGAAACGGGACGCTGTTTGCGAACCTTTGAACGGCATGGGCTGGGAGTTCAAGCACTCCGCGTCAGCTCTGATTTGTCGGACTTCCAGTCTGGTGTCAAGGCTGGCAGCCACTATGCCCTTTCTGCCGACGCCACCAGCCTCAATCTCTGGGCCGTGAGTCGAGATGCATCGCCGGTTGCTCCGCTCTATTTGGTGCGCAGCCGCTCGCTGGAAACCCTATCAACTCAAGAGCACCAGACTCGGCAAGCCCTGATGCAGGCTCAAACCGCAGTTCAGCAGGGGCAGTATGCCACGGCAGCTCAACAGTTGCGCCAAGTTCGTTCCCAGTCGGGCCATGTGCCTCCCGAAGCCGATCAAGCCTGGTTCGATCTCTACCTCTATTTGCCGCGCCAAACCCTGAATCAGGTGTGGGAGCAGCCTTCCCTCCAGCGCCATACCAGCCGCATCTATAGCGTGGCGGTGCAAACCAACGGTCGCGCCCTCACCGGCAGTGCCGATCAAACCATGAAGCTGTGGGATTTAACCACAGGCCGCTGTCTGCTTAGTTTTGAAGGGCATCGGGGTGCGGTCTACGCCGTGCAGTTTCATCCCGATGGTACCTATGCCGTCTCCGCTAGCGCCGATGGCTGCCTCAAAATCTGGCATATTCAGTCCGGAGAATGTGTTTGGACCCTAGAAGGCCACACCGATGCCGTGAATGCGGTCGCCTTTAGCCCAGATGGTCGCTTCTTGCTGTCGGGGAGTGCCGATCGCACCTGCAAACTCTGGGACACCGCAGCTGGCTATTGTCTCCGCACCTTCGACGCCCAACCTGCCTCAATCACCGCCGTCGCCTTTAGCCCCGATGGGCGAGCGGTGCTGACCGGCAGTGCTGACCGGACGCTGAAACTGTGGGATATGGCTGGGCACACTCTGCAAACCCTAACAGGTCACAGTGCAAGCATCAGTGCTGTTGCTTTTAGTGCTGATGGGCGTCATCTACTTTCTGGCAGTGCTGACAACACGCTGAAGCTATGGAACCGCAATGGCAATTGTCTACGGACGTTGACTGGGCATCAGGTGGCGGTACGGGCAGTGGCGATCAGCGGTGATGGCAACTACGCGGTATCGGGCAGCGATGATAAAACTCTGAAGCTGTGGAACCTGAACAGCGGCGAATGCCTGCGCACCCTCACCGGCCATCCAGACGTTGTGCGAGCCGTAGCCTGGAGTCCAGAGGGTCGCTACCTGCTGTCGGGCAGTGACGACCACAGTTCCAAACTGTGGATTTTGGATTGGGAGTTGATTGATCAGTCAGCCACCGCTTGGGATGAGGCTGCCAAACCCTATCTAGAGACCTTCCTGGCTCTGCAAACCGCCGTCACACCCGCCAACTCAGATGATCCCAAAGCCGTGCTGGCCGCACTGAAACCCAACCCCACCTGGACTGAAACCGACTTTTCGCGCTTGCTCCGAACGCTACGACAAGCAGGTTATGGCTGGCTTCAGGTCGAAGGAGTCCGGCAGCAGCTGATGCGAATGGCCCAAGCGGCAACCGCCCAACCCGTCCTAAAACAACCCGACTCAACCGTATTTGCCACCGCTTTCAAGGAATTCACCACGGTTTTTGGTGACTCACCTACCGCCAGAATTACCCTCACCGTCACATCGGGCAGCCTCACTGGTGAGGAATTTGTGTTTCAGGAACCAACCACCTGCATTATCGGGCGGGCCAAAGACTGTCAGCTCCAGTTACCCAACGACGAACAGCACAACACCGTCTCTCGCTATCACTGCGCTCTGGAAATTAATCCGCCCATGATCCGCATCCGCGATTTGGGCAGTTTGCACGGCACCTACGTCAATGGTCAAATGATTGGACGCCGCGCCATTAATCCATCCCAAAACCAACCGCAGCCTTCTCCAGAAAGCCTGCCTGACTATGCCCTCGCAGACGGCGATGAAATTCGGCTAGGCAAAGTCGGATTACGAGTCACTATTGTAGGAGCCGAGCTGGATCCAAACCAAACTAGCTTTGATGAAACTGGCTTGATTGACCAAACAATTTTTCCAGCGAATCCTGCTGCGAATACCACGGATAATCATTCGTGAAGCCAGCAGCCAGAAGAGTACTCTGGCAATTTGTATCAAAAGAAACTTTTTTAGTTTTGTAGTTGTGGTCTTTATAGTTAAGCGTTTGGATTCCGCACGCATCGCGTGTCTGTCGCACAGAAGTCTCGCTGAAAGCGGGAAACCTGGCCTGACTCCACCTGGTAGTCGGGATTGATTTTAGATTGGATAAACCATCCATCGGTTCAATACTTTCTAAATAAATCTGGCTATCCATAAAGTTTATTCAATCAGATTAATCTCAACCTTCTCCTCAACTTGCTAAACTTATTCTGTTTTATATGAACATATCGTCATATGAGCAGCTCGTACAGCTTACTGAGATAGGCTACAGACGAATCAACATAGGCCAATTGAAGGCGAATTGAAGCAGGTCAATTGAAGACAAAGTTGGGCCAATCGCCTTCCGCCTCACCGGCTGAAGCCATCAGATTTGGTTTGGTACACAAGGAGCAACTTCATGCCTAAGACGCTATTCAAAGTTGATTTGACGAAGCCAATGACTGAACAGGAATTACCGGGCCACAATCGTTGGCATCCGGATATCCCTGCGGTAGTTTCCGTCAATCCTGGTGATGTATTTCGAATTGAATGCAAAGACTGGACCGATGGACAGATCAAGAACAATGACAGTCCAGATGATATTCGCGATGTCGATCTCACGGTTGTACATGTGCTGAGTGGGCCGATTTGGGTGAATGGTGCCCAACCGGGTGATATTTTGGTCGTCGATCTGCTCGATATTGGTGCGCTCCAGGGTGATGAGTGGGGCTTCACCGGCATTTTCGATAAAAAGAACGGTGGTGGTTTCCTCACCGATCACTTTCCCGATCCAGCCAAGGCAATTTGGGATTTTCAGGGCATCTACACCAGCTCGCGCCATATTCCCGGCGTCCGGTTTGCTGGCATTACCCATCCTGGTTTAATTGGCTGTGCCCCGTCCCATGAACTGCTCGCTCAATGGAATAAACGCGAGGCAGAACTCGTTCAAACTGCTCCCGATTTACGCACCTATGGCGCTGGGCTGTCGGGAGAAGCTCCGGTACTGGCCGCTTTGCCCAATCCCAACAACGCCATTTTGGGCAGCTTGCCAGCGTCTGAGTACGAACGGGTAGCCGCCGAAGCCGCCCGAACCGTTCCCCCACGTGAACATGGCGGCAACTGCGATATCAAGAACCTTTCCAGGGGCACTCGAATTTATTTTCCGGTGTACGTGGAAGGAGCCAAATTATCAATGGGTGATATTCACTTCTCGCAAGGCGATGGAGAAATTTCATTCTGTGGTGCAATTGAAATGTCGGGCTATATTGATCTGCATGTAGACATCATCAAAGGCGGAATGGAAAAATATGGCATGGTCAATCCCATCTTTAAGCCAGGTCCGGTAGAACCGCGCTACTCAGAATACCTCGTTTTTGAAGGCATTTCAGTCGATGAGTTCACCGGCAAGCAGTACTACATGGATGTCCACATTGCCTACCGCCGCGCCTGTTTGAACGCGATCGAATACCTGAAAAAATTTGGCTACACTGGCGAGCAAGCCTATTTGCTGCTGAGCTGTGCTCCCGTTGAGGGCCGCATCAGCGGTATTGTCGATATTCCCAATGCCTGCGCCACCCTAGCCATTCCAACCGAAATTTTCGATCAAAACATCTTACCAGTCTAAACATCGTAGTTCGTTATTAAACCCCTACCCCTCCACCCCTCCACCCCTCCACCCATCTACAGAGGATCCCCATGCCCCTTTACGAATTTCGTTGTGACCCATGCGGCATTTTTGATCAATGGCGCACGCTAGCCGAATTTGATGCGCCCGCCTATTGTCCCACCTGCCGACAGCCCGCAAAACGCATCTTTTCACCGCCCGCCGTTCTTTCTGGTTCACTGCGCTTAAAGCAGGCCAACCCCGAACCTCAGCTAGTGAAACGCGATCAAGAACCACAGACTCCTAGAGTCAAAAGCCACACCGGAGGACGACCCTGGATGATCGGTCATTAGTTATTAACTTAGTTATTAACTTAGTTATTAACAATCACTCGTTTTAAGGTGGGCTACAATTTCAAAGCGGCCACCTTTTTTAATGGCTAAATGCACTCGTTAACAGAGCACCTGACAAAACACAACTCTCTCACCCACCCCCTCACCCCTCACCCCTCACCCCTCACCCCTCACCCCTCACCCCTCACCCCTCACCCCTCACCCCTCACCCCCTCGCCCCATGCCCTACCAACCGATCGAACACTATGGCATTATCGGCAATATGCACACCACAGCCCTGATTGGGCTAAACGGCTCTATTGATTGGTTCTGCTTTCCCACCCACGACTCACCTAGTTTATTTGCGGCAATTCTAGATGAAAACAAGGGCGGACATTTCAAAATTGCTCCAGTCAATGGTGACGAAGCTCGCAATCAGCAACGGCTGACGCACAAACAGCTCTACTGGCCTGGAACCAACATCCTGATCACGCGCTTTCTCACAGCAGATGGGGTGGGAGAAATTGTGGACTTCATGCCGGTTGGTTTGACCGAAGACGAAATTGGCTATCGTTCGCTGATCCGGCAAGTGCGAGTACTGCGGGGCACGATGGATTTCCAGGTCGAATGCTTTCCGGCTTTTAACTATGCCCGCAATCCCCATAAACTTTCGATCACGCCCAAGGGCGTTTGCTTTTATTCCGAAAACCTCAGTTTGGGCTTAGCGACCGATGTGCCCTTGTACGAACATGAGAATGGCGTAGTCGCCAAGTTCAGCCTGCAAGAAGAAGAAATGGCCGTGTTTGTACTGCAAGGTATCGAGTCGGGAGCGGGCTGTGGTTTACCGATTGCCCCAACCCAGGCCAAAGCCCTATTCAAGCGGACCGTAGACTACTGGCAGCGCTGGCTGTCTCAGTGTACCTACAAAGGCCGTTGGCGCGAAATTGTCGAGCGTTCTGCCCTGGTGCTCAAACTGCTGACCTATGAGCCAACCGGAGCAATTGTGGCGGCTCCCACCTGTAGCTTACCAGAATTGATCGGCGGCGAACGCAACTGGGACTATCGCTATACCTGGATTCGTGACGCCTCCTTTACGGTCTATGGCCTCCTGCGAATTGGCTTTACCGAAGAAGCCGCTCAGTTTATGACTTGGTTAGAGAGCCGCTGTCGCGAGCCAAATCCCGATGGCTCTCTGCAAATCATGTACGGCATTGACGGACGCCACCAGCTCACCGAAGAAATTCTCGATCACCTGGAGGGCTATCAAGGGTCATCGCCAGTCCGGATTGGCAACGGAGCCTACAACCAATTGCAGCTCGATATCTACGGAGAATTGATGGACTCGGTTTATCTCTACAACAAGTACGGCCAACCCATTTCCTACGAGTTGTGGACCCATCTGCAAAAGTTGATCAATTGGGTGTGTGATAATTGGCAGCGTCAAGACGAGGGTGTCTGGGAAGTGCGGGGCGGGCAGGAACACTTTGTCTACTCCAAGCTGATGTGCTGGGTAGCTCTAGATCGGGCGATTCGGTTAGCTGACAAACGTTCATTTCCGGCCGATCGCAATCGTTGGTTAACGGTGCGGAATCGCATCTACGAAGAGATTATGGAAAAAGGTTGGAGCGAAACCCGGCAAGCCTTTGTGCAACACTACGACACCGAATCCCTAGATGCCAGCAGCTTGATCATGTCGTTAGTCTTTTTCATGTCTCCCACCGATCCGCGCATGTTGGCCACCCTCGATGCAATTAATCGCTCACCCCGAAAAGGTGGTCTAGTCTCCAACAGTTTGGTCTACCGATACAACACCGAACAATCACCCGATGGCTTGAAAGGCCATGAAGGTACCTTCAACATGTGTACATTCTGGCTGGTGGAAGCCTTGGCGCGGGCAGGCCGAGTCGATCGTGCTCGTTTAGACCAAGCTCGGCTAATTTTCGAGGAAATGCTGGGATACGCTAACGATTTGGGACTCTATGCCGAAGAAATGGGACCGAGTGGTGAAGCACTGGGCAACTTCCCGCAGGCATTTACCCACTTAGCCCTAATCAGTGCCGCCTGGAGCCTTGACCGAGCCTTGGGAAGCAGTTCTTACTGATCCAAAATGCCAACTGTTTTTTCTCCTAACTCCTAACTCCTGTCTCCTCACACATAGGATCTAGCCATCGGTGTTGCCAAATGGGGCAAACCCAACGCATTCAGTGCTTCATTACGGCTCCGGCAAGACGAGCAAATACCGCAGGGAGTCGAGAGGCACTGTGAGCAGGACCAGGTTAGATCGATGGGCACGTCCAGGTTAACGGCCAGCTTGACGATGTCCAATTTGCTGTGGTTAAGCAGAGGAGTCTCTACCAACGGCGTGAAGTCTTGCGTAAACCACGAACCAGTTGATAATTCCAGCATTTTATTTAAAGCTCTGCGGGCCGTATAGTAACAATCATGCACTACGTTACCGCGTTGATCCAGACCAATGTAGATCCGCTTAGCACCTTTCGCTTCTGCTAGAGACAGGGCAATCGACAGAAAGATCATATTACGATTGGGAACATAGAGCGGCGAAGCCTGCTGGTCTATAGCAATTGCAGAAATGGATGGTGCATGGTTAGAGTGAGCTAAGGTTGAGCCAGTCCACAGGTGCATGTCAACTGAACTAATAAAGTATTGCTCAATTGCATAATGATCAACCAGAAGCTGAGCCGCACGCAGTTCGCGAGCATGGCCCTGACCGTAGTAGATCGAAAGCGCAATCACTTCATAGTTTTGTTTCAGGGCAAGCGCTGTAGCAACAGCACTATTTAGCCCTCCAGAGAGCAGAACGATCACTTTTTCTGGTTTCATACGACCTCCAATTAAGTCTGCTGTTGCGGTTAGTTGATCCCAGTTGGTCTCAGTTCATCCTAATTAGCTCAAAAGTAGCTGTTGCCCTATTGCTCGTTCGATTTGGCTGAAGGGGACAAATACTTCTTTGGGCAGTAGAATTGGCTTGGCTGCAAAAATCAACTTACCTCGCAAGCTCAGCCGATCAACTGCAACACCACAGGGATACCGTGTCCAATCTGGATGGGAATTGTGATAGGCAAAGTAGATGGAACAGGCGGCTGCCAAAAGAGATGATTCAGAAGTTGATGATTCAGAAGCTATTGAGCCAGTATTCTGCAAATTTAGGTTAGTTCTTGATTTTGGCATAGATAAACTACTCCTACAGTAATGTTCAATAATGTTCAATTTTACAGTTCAGATTTTTCAGGCAAAAGGTAAGATCTGATTACATAACCTGTGTTATACGCTCTCGCGTTACACATTGAAAATCTCATCTTTCTAAACCATCAGATTCACAATCAAGACAGCCTCATCGCTAGCAGTTCACGTTGCCCTAGGAGCCGGAGTACTGATGTATTGCAATTTCTCAAAGTCCCCCAGTAATAGCCATACAGCTTGAGAAAGGGGGACTATAGCTCTACAGGCATTCAGAACGGCACCCAGAACGGCACCCAGAACGGCACCCAAAACAGTGAGCTGAGAAAATCCCTTCCGGAAGGTCTGTCCCTTCTAGCCAAGCACACCCGTAGTCGCTGTGATTCTACCGCTGCCTCTATCATCTTCATCACCACCAAAGGCAACCAAACAAGCCAGATTTTGGAGAAGTTCAATGCTCAGCGCCAATGCTTCACGACAACGAAAAGCAGAAGAAGTCATAGTAAAACTCCAAGAAATCTTTTTTGCCAACATTTGAAGATAGCTCCTTTGTTTTTCAATTAACTGAAATTCAACTGTGAGGGCAGTAAACATCCTCTTGTAAACTAATTGAATCGAACAAATCAAACAGCCTTAAGAATGAGAAAAATGAGCAAACTTATCTATCTCTGGCAGGGCAAATCCTGTCTCTACTGCATTCATAATCTACAAAAATGGGTTAGTTTCGTACATGCAGTAACTCAAATCAATTGACCTTTACTGCAACAAACCAAGAAATACACACACAACATTTGATCTACATAACTATCATCGAAGAATGAGCAGAAGTTTCCTGAACTAAGCTCATACAAGTGATGCTACATCTACTGATTTAACAAGTATGTTGAGCACCTACTAAAACCATAATTGAATTGACAGGAGTTGAAGAAGGGGGTTCCAGCCCCCTATTTTAGAACTATTAAAAAGTGAATTTTGAGATCCTGCCATTTGAGGGGTTCCTACTATCTTCACGGCTGGATTAAACCATTCCTAATATCTGACTTTTTCTGACTTTTCCACACTTTTTCGAGCCGACAAAGTCAGAATAGCTATTTAAGCTAGAAATTGATCAACCAGATTCTTCACCTTCGACCAACACCAAAGTAGCGCGCTTGAATGATTAGCCAGATTGCACAGTAGCAGTCACTCGTTAACAGGCAAAATAGTTGCCCTGAATTTACCCATTGACTGAAGTCATGATATTAGACAACCCATTCGTGAGGGGTAGTTCCAGCCCATCTACCAAGCGATTCTCAACCGCTAAACTTTGACTACTAAACTTTGACCGCTAAACAATAACATCAGGTCGTACCCCAGCTACCGATTGCAAGACAACCGGCTTTCCGTTAGGGCGATGATAGCGATTTGCCCAAGTGCTGATCAGCTGATCTAGCTCTTCTAGGGCCTGATCAATCTGCTCGGTTGGAATGTTCAATTCCTCCAAAATACGAATGACTTGTGGCTGCCGGCTAGCCCAGCTTCTCATCAGGCTAAAATACTGCGCCGTATCTTCTACGGCAGTGTAAGCTCGTTCCTGATCATCCAGAGGGGCATAGAAAGTGCGCATTAGGGCAAAATAGGGCACTCCCCAGGAGGAATCAATTCGAGTTACGGTTCCGGAATGAATCAAGCGGCGCTTGATGTGGTCGGCCATTGCTTCACTCAGAGGCACTTGATGGTCAGACGGCAAATCCTCCTGAGAGCGGCTGTGCAGTAGTTCTAGCAAATCCATAAACTGGATGCCGTTGATCAATTGGGCCGGCGGCAAATTGTCCGAGAGCTTTTCTTCCAGCTGTCGTTTATCTGCTGAAGTTAAATTGTTACCAGAAACACGAGACTGACCCGGCTGCCAAGGATGCAGTTCCAGCCACAGATAAGGAAACTGAATCAGGTAGCGTGGCTCGTGTGACCCCAACATCTTCAACAGCTTACCTTCGCTGAGGGCACGCTCCACCTCTTCCACAATCACCTTCACCCGCTTCGGTTCGATGTGGTGCAGTTGGCCGGTCAAGCGCAGATTCTGCCCTTCTTCAATGTAGGTGGTGTAGATGGCACATTTAGCAGCGGTGGCGGCGGCATCTA
>KL662192.1:936286-992743 GCA_000733415.1 [Leptolyngbya] sp. JSC-1 | reverse complement strand
TCGCTGAGGGCACGCTCCACCTCTTCCACAATCACCTTCACCCGCTTCGGTTCGATGTGGTGCAGTTGGCCGGTCAAGCGCAGATTCTGCCCTTCTTCAATGTAGGTGGTGTAGATGGCACATTTAGCAGCGGTGGCGGCGGCATCTAGGAAGGCCCCATGCCGGTGTCCGCTGGTGTGCATGGCACTGAAGGCAAGATGCAGCATGATCTGATCCAGCGCGCTGGGACCAAAATGCTTAATTAATGCATGTTTAATAGTTGAGGAAGAAGGACAACCTACTGTAGAGTCTTGAGACCTTGAAGTAGAATTACCGGCATCACCCTCCTGATCAAACGACTCTTGAGATCGCTGAACAGCAGAATGATTTTGTCGAGCTTTGAATAGATCTTTGAGTTTTTCAACCATTAGTTCATTCCTAAATTCAGTAACAGCAAATTTACTAATTCACCAAATTAATTGGGTTGGGTACGAGCTAAGCAATCGAAGTGATCAGCCCCTATCAACGTCGATGGTTGAAGAAATGAGTCTAATGCTTGTCCTACCGCTAACAGAGCTATATAGCACCCTGCGAAGCATCTCAAAGCAGGGCATTTGCTGAAGTTAAAAGTTTTGCCACTCTATCGCAAACGTCCCGGTTCTATCCGGTACAGTTCAGCCTCCAAATTGGCAACGCTCTGGTTCTTCAGCATAAATTTCAGTCACTTATCAACTGCAACTTCTCTCGTCCAAAATGAGATAGTGCATAGAACGCTTATAAAAAAATAAGTGAGTTATCAACACTCAAAGAAGGGGGCTGCAACCCCCTATTTCAGCGACTAGGCTAATACTGAAGCGGTGAATTAGATTTATTCCTAGCGTATTGACTAATGAAATGGCGATGCGACCCACCGGATAAAGTCAAAACAACTATAGAAACAGATACATCAACAGCAACAATATTTTTGTTTTATTTAATATTACAGGACTAGCTCTAGATTCTGCTAACCTGCCGGTTGAGTTAGCGTAGTGGAAAGAAAGGCAGCTATGCCACCGTAAATACAGAGCTGTTAGTTAATGTCATTGACTGCGATCACATAGAACCGATGAGATTAGCTACTCGATGGTGTGAATACAGTTAAATCTTCAACTTCAGCCACGCTTCTGACTCAAAAGATAGTCAACAATCCTCAGGATTCTCTACTTCATAAAAAATTTATTAAATAGAAAACCTATCAGCCAAATTTGTGCAGTTCAACGGGTCAAATAACGAGTCAGACAGGCTATCGCTGCTTTCTTTTGCTTTTTATAGACATAGTAGAAAAGCAAAAATAAACGAGCGAAACAACGATTTTACGTTCCTCAAGCAACAAATTATGAGTATTGCAGTTGTTGCCAGCCAAATTAAGTTGCTATACTCTAGGGAAAAGGAAGGCGACTATCGTTCGTTTTCGCAAAGATTCAAATCATTCAACCGCTTCAAGAGTTTTATAGATGTGACGTGAGACTGTTTGATTCTCAACGTTACTGACGCTGACTCTTTGATGAGCAGCCTACATTCACCCTCTGCTTTTCAGTCTTATAGACTTCATCCATATTCACCTGCAATTGATTCATTTGCGTAAACAGCCATTACCTGACTGAATGGCTGACGATAGTGCGCTTTTCGCTCTTCACTACACTTTAAGGAATCTATCATGGCACTATTTCATCACGGAGAAAACGGAGACCTCAGTGCAGTCGATGCCAGCAGCCTCTCTGGTAAAAACCCCTACCTAGGTGACATCATGCACCAATCGAAGGATACGTTGCTGCAAGGGCTTGACTTGGATAGCTCATTGGGATACGGCTTCGACTCAGCAAAATCTAATGCTGAGCAAACAAACACCAACGTTCGTCAATCTACTTCTAGCTCTAGCTCCAGCTCTGCCGATTTACACAACCATGCCAAACCTGAGTCTACTGAGCAGTCGCTGCATATTTCCCTGGATGCAGTTGAAGGAGCACGGTCGCTCAAATCCAAAAAAGTTCCACAGCGCTCGCTGGCCGGAATGATGGGTAAGCGGGGCGATTTTCTCGATCCGGGAGCCGGCAAAAATACAGTGATTAGCGGAGTTGGCAATGACATTATCTTAGGTCGAGGTGGGGGGAACAACACCATCACCACCGGTCCTGGTAAAGATATTATTGTGCTGGGTAAGGAAACCACAAATCGTATCTTCGATTTTGATCCGGCCAAAGACCGACTGGCTGTATCTGGCGATCTCAAAATCAGCGATCTGATGATTGCTCAGGGGAAAAATCCCGGTAAGGGTGGCGTCGATCAGCCCCTCGACAGCGAAAACAACACGCTGATCATCGACAAAAACAACGGCCACATCTTGGCTGCCCTCACCTTTGTGAAGGCTGAGACGCTAAACGAGAAGAACTTTATGCGGATCAAACCCGAAGCACTGGATGGGTTGGCGAAGAAAAACTTCTTCAATCAGCTGAAGGCAAATGACTCCGGCCAACAGCTAACGGGCACCCGCGGGCGGGATAAGATGATTGGCGGCAAGGGAGACGATTTCCTTTATCTAGGTGATGATTCCTTTAGATTCGATCCAGCTACTGGCTCGGGGCCTGGAGAGTTTCCTTTCCCTAACAACAGCCCTGGCACCAGCGAAATGAATCTTGACCTGAAAGGAGGCGTCCTGCGCGTTAGCGGCACCTACAAGGATTTTGAAGGATTGCCCCTCTTTAGTGATGGTGTTCAGGATGTCGCTCCAGATGCAGTCATTCCCAACGGAGCCGATCCCAAAGCCCTGATTGAAGGATTTTTGCAAGTTCCCAATGATGCTGAAGGCAATCCAATCAGCGGGTTCCACCTCCATTTCAGTCGAGAGAATTTTGCGGATGCAACGGTAGAGCGCTATTTTACTGTCCAAACCGCTGATGCTCAATCTGGACAAGTTTCGGCAGAATTTGAGTTGAGTCCCGAACTCCAGGCAGCCCTACTGGCGAAGAACCTGTATGGCAATTTACATTCCACCAAACATCCGGTTGGCGAGAATCGTATCGAGTTCAAAACAGTACGGTTTATATAGTCAGACTCAGCGAGGCTGATCCACACGGATCATTGCTAGCTGAAGACGATTAAACAGACGCATCGAGGGGGTGAAACCCCACAAAGGCAACTCGCCCCCTCATGTCAATTCGCAATTCGAGGCGTCATTCGTCATTCTGGAACTTATCGGAACTTAGTTGTTGCAAAGTTTGACGAGATCTGGTGTGCGGTTAGTTCTTAGAGAATTAGTGGGTAGGTTATCTTCAAGCAACAAATTAGAACTAAATATAAAATTTAGGTTCTAATTAACTGCAACTGCTAAGATCGGAATAGATTTTTCTACAGTTCAATCTCTACATTACCTAGGAGTATAGCGATGCAATGGGTCAGCCTAGGATTAACCATAGCAGGTACGGGCGTTTTAATTGCTTCAACCCCGAACACCATTTCAAATCTAATCCAATCACAGAATGATTGGTTGAGAGTAGACGGCACTGTTATTTCCAGCGGCTCTGCTGGAAAACAGCCGTTGACGGAAGCAGAAAAAACCTGTTATCTAACAGTTCCATTTCCCCACGACGCTGATGAACACCTAGCAAGCCTATCGTTCACACAGCAATTTCCGGAAGCAGACCGAATTCCACTACCGTTTGATTTAACCAAAACCACCGCCTTCGTGGGTACGCCAAACGAGACAGTTCATCCAGTCGGTGTCAATGCTTTGCTAGATGAGGCACTCACCCTCTGGGTCGAATTTGATCCCTCCTTGGCTCCGGGAACAACCGTTACACTTGGCCTCCAACCAGAACTTAGTCCGTCCACTAAGGAACGTTATGACTTTGCAGTTACTGCTTATCTAGACACAGACAAGCCAGTTGCCCAATTTCTAGGCGAAACAACCTTAAAAATCAACTCGAACAACAACTTCTGCCAGTTTCTAGCACCGCAGGAAACTGATTAGGGGTGGTGAGTAGATGAGTAGATGAGTAGATGAGTAGATGAGTAGATGAGTGAATAGGTAATGAGTGCTCTAAAAAACATGGTAAGTAGCACTGCATTAGATGAACGACAGATACTGTTCGGCAAGCGTGTGATATCAAGTCGAATGGAACAACCACACTATCGTAAGGGCGAAGCATTTGCGTCAGAAGCTCTGTAGCCACGCCCTGAATCCATTTCGCGAATGCTTCATCCCTACCAGAACTGTGGCTAATTAACCAGACTTGATATGATTCCACTCCACAGGCACAATCAACACAATGTGTTCCTTGTTCTCACTGTAGAACTTTGCATTGATCAATCCAGGTATGGTTTTGCCCTCTTAGCTCCCTAATCTCTAGCTCTGCGGGCGTATCACAGAGGAAATCAATCCTCAAAGTCCTTCGTATATAACCTAACAGGCGTATCACAAAGGAACATTTAGAGGACTAATAGAATTATAAAACCTTAACCATTCATACTTTCATTCAATAACGCTGAACTTTAGTGTTGTGCTGGTGCTACTTCCTCTGAAAAGGCTGCACCCACACGACCTTGCACTCACTCCAGGGGGTTAAACATGATTGGGCAATTATTAACTGGACGATATCTGATTCTTAAGCAACTAGGTGCAGGTGGATTTAGCGAAACCTATCTAGCGGTTGATAAATACCTGCTAGACCAACCTGCATGCGTCGTTAAGCGTTTGAATATGGCAGCAGGCAGCACCATTTCACTTGAAAAAGCACGGCAATTGTTTGAAACCGAAGCGCGGGTATTGAATCGTCTGGGGCGACAGTATTCCCAAATTCCCACCCTGTTTGCTTACTGCCATGAGCAAGACGAAGTTTATCAAGTCGAAGAATACATTAGGGGTGAAAACCTGGACAGTTGGTTTACCCAAGGTCACTGTTTGTCGCCAGACGCAGCCGTTGATCTGCTGAGAAAGGTCTTACCAACTCTAGACCATATCCACAGCCATGATGTGATTCATCAGGATATCAAGCCCAGCAATCTGATTCGCCAGGAAGATGGCAACATTGCTCTAATCGATTTTGGAGCGGCTTTTGACTTAGCTGAGATATACGAGAGTTGCGATCCTCAAGTTACCCAGATAATCGCAATTGGCACGCCAGGGTATATGCCTGAGGAACAACAGATCGGATATTCACAATTCAATAGCGATCTTTACGCCCTTGGTGTCTCGGTCATTCAGCTCCTGACTGGAGTTCGTCCACAGCAGTTCCAAGCGGATCCAGTCACTGGAGAGTTGGACTGGCAAATTTACCTAAGACATCGGTCAATTGATCCAGGATTAGCTGCAATCCTCAAGCAGATGGTGCGGAGGGATTACCGATTACGTTATCAAAGAGCATCGGAGGTAACAGCCGCATTGGAGTCGTTACCCTGGATAGAAAAATATTCATTGCGATCAAGCGAGACGCATGCTAAACAACAAAAGGCAATACCGAGAAATATTTGGCAGAAAATCTGGAAGCCTGCACTAGTATTGCTATCAGCTACCGCAATCGGTGGAGGGTATTGTCTCTCCCAAAGGGAACATACGGAACTGCTGCTGCAAATCGGGCTTACTAATTCGCAGCTCAAGGCATTACTCCAGTCACTGTCTGATTTATCAGCAACGGAAAAGGTTGACCAAGCGCAAATTCCATCCAGCAATCAAGCACTAGTTGAGGCACAACCTGCTTATGATGATCAGCTCTGGATAGAATTGACTCGACTGGTGGAGAAAACGGCATCTGAGCCGATCACAGGGCCATAAAAGAGGTTGCAGTGGCAAAGTTTTTATAACTCATATCTATATAGTTCCGGCTAAAAGTGATGTGCGCATGTACACAAAAGAACAGGGCTAAATGACAGCGATAGCGCAGTCAGCATATTTTTGTGGTGTAAAGGAATAAACACAAGTAATAACGTCGCTAAAACGCAAAGTGACCATACGAAATCGACCTGATTAGAATGAGTATCCCTATGTTACACAAAGTCTCAGAAAGAACAATGCATTGGATTCGGTGGACCTTAGTACTCGGATGGTTTTTGCTAATTTTCTCTTTGCTTTACGACCCGATTACTCCCTACTTCACCGATCCCAGCAATCTAGCTAGTCCATTTCGGCTGAAGCCAGAACTTAATTTCGATCCAGAACAGTGTGTCAAGATCCGGGAAGCCTGTATTATACAAGACCCCTATGCAATGGGTGCCCTGATTTGGTGGGCGATGATCGTTCCAGCCGGAATCTTTATCCTATTAGTGTTCGGCCATGAATTTTGGCGGCGAATTTGCCCACTATCTTTTTTATCTCAAATTCCTCGTGCTCTTGGTATTCAGCGACGCCGTTATGTGAGTGATCCTGTGACAGGGGAAGTGCGCTCTGAACTCGTCACAATTGGCGAACGATCCTGGTTAGGAAGGAATCACCTCTATGTTCAGGCGGTTCTGTTTATAATTGGTCTGGGGGTGCGCATCTTATTGATCAATTCAGATCGCGTAGCCCTATTCATTTTTCTAGTCTTCAGCATTTTTTGTGCCGTGCTAGTTGGCTATCTCTATGCTGGCAAGAGCTGGTGCAATTACTTTTGTCCGATGGCTCCTGTTCAGTCTGTTTATACAGGACCGAGGGCACTATTCGGAAGCCAAGCTCATCTAGCGCCAAAACCAGCCATTACTCAGTCGATGTGCCGTACTGTAGATGCGGCTACGGGTTTAGAGCAAAGCGCCTGTGTCAGTTGCAAAATGCCTTGTATCGACATCGATGCCGAAAAAACCTACTGGGCAGAATTCAATAAACCGGGTCGCAGACTTGTCCAATACGGTTACCTTGGCATGGTGATCGCGTTCTACCTCTACTACTTTCTTTATGCCGGCAATTGGGATTACTACTTTACAGGGCTATGGACGCACGAAGCTGAGCAAGTAGCCAACATTCTCGACATCGGCTTCTTCATCTACGGCCATGCTATCCCTATTCCCAAGTTAATTGCTGTATTCATCACCTTTGCTGTTCTAGTTACTATTACTTTTAGCCTGGGAATAATACTAGAAAAGCTCTATCGACGTCACAGAATATGGCGCGGGTATGGGACTTCAGCACAGCAGGCGCAGCATGTGATCTTTACTCTATTTACCATTGCCTCATTTTGGACATTCTTTGCCTACGGTGCCCGACCCTGGATTAATCGCATGCCACCTGCCTTCGTTCTTAGCGTTAATGCCGTGATTATTGCCGTAGGTGCAATGTGGATGTTCAGAACGTTTGGGCGGACCCACGCTCAGTACAATCGTGAAAGTATGGCGGTTAGTCTGCGCAAACAGTTGCAAAAACTGAACATTGACTCCGCATTGCTAGATGGGCGTTCCTTAGAAGAGCTGTCTGCTGATGAAGTTTACACTCTAGTCAAAGTGTTGCCAGAATTTAGCCAAAAAGTGCGGCTAGAAGTCTATGCAGGCATTGTGCAGGACATATTGGAACAAAATCTGACCGATGTTTCAGGTAGCCTCGACTTCTGTAGGAAACTGCGCCAGGAGTTACAGGTCAAGGATGCTGACCACTTCACAGCCATTGAAGCAATTGCGGCATCTCATCCAGAAGTTTTAATTTCAGCCTATGCCCGGCAATCACCCGCTCAAGTTCATAATGCCAAGACGCTAGCCATTACAGCAGCCAAACAGGTCGATGCCCAAGTTTCTCACCCAACCACAGCCCATTCCAAGCCATCACCAAACTCGCGGAAACGGCGCAATTAAACCACAACTGAACAAAGAGCCGACGGTATATCCCACAAGACGCTTTCATTGGAGGAGCAAACCACCATGCTGAAAATCCGCTCAGTCAACTTTGAACAGAAGGATTTCCAGATCCACACTCTGGACCAGTGTTATCTTGGACAAGTAGAATGGATTATTGGACGTAATATCACATCTGACCTGGTTTTGGTTAACCCTGAAGTCAGCCGTTTACACGGCAGGATATCCTACCAGGATGATATCTATTACTTCGCAGACATGGGTAGCACATGCGGTTCTATACTCAATGGTGAGAAAGTTGCTGTAGATGAGAAGTATCCGCTGAAGCTAGGTGATCTGTTACAGATTGGAGATGTATTTCTCCATATCGAAGAGTTATCGCCTCCGTTTCTCGCACCTGCTGAGCTAGAGCCAGTGCCTCAAATTATTGTGCTGCCACAGGAACACTATTGGACTAGTGAAGATCTGACTGTGCGCTGCTGCCGGATTGTTGATGAAACGCCAGATATTAAATCCTTCTACTTTCTGGCAGACCCACCAATTCTGTTTGATTACAAGCCTGGGCAATTTGTCAATTTAGAAGCCAAAATCAACGGCAAGGCCGTCATTCGTTCTTACTCCATTTCCACTTCTCCAACTCGGCCCTATTACTTAGGACTAACAGTAAAGCGAGTTTCCCATCCAACCGAACGACCTGATTTACCAGTTGGGTTTGTTTCTAATTGGCTCCATGACTCCTTTGGGGTGGGGGATTCGCTCAAGCTAATTGGTGGAGCAACCGGTCAATTCACCTGCTTTCCAGAACTACACCCTAAACTGCTGTTGATTTCGGGTGGCAGCGGCATTGCTCCTATGATGTCGATGGCGAGATGGATTCATGATGCAATGGTAGACTGCGACGTTGTGTTTCTGTACAGCGCCCAGACTCCAGAAAACATTCCGTTTCGGGCAGAACTAGAGACAATGGCGGCCCAAATGCCGAATTTTCATCTGGCAGTCACCATCACTCGTCCTAATAGCCGCAATCCCTGGATGGGTTTAACAGGACGAATCTCAAAAGCAATGCTGCATTTGGTTGTGCCTGATCTGCTAGAGCGATTTGTCTATGTTTGTGGCTCAGAACCATTCACCCAAAATATCAAAGGGATTCTAGAATCTATCAACTTCCCTATAAAAAACTATCGGGAAGAAAGCTTCGGTAGTGGATTGTTAAGCCCAGAGGCGAGTAAAGTTAGCACAGGTGGCTCCAAAGGTAAAGCACTAGAGAAGTTCACCATGATGCCTCCTCAAGCAGTTGATAATTCCACTGTACATTTCTCACAGTCAAACAAAAAGGTGGCAATAGACGGTCATACTTCAATTCTGGAACTAGCAGAACAAGTGGGAGTTGATATTCGCCACCATTGTCGGATGGGAGCCTGTGGCGTTTGTAAAGTATTCACCTGCAAAGGCGAAGTTCGATATGACTTACAGCCTACAGCCCTTTCCCAAGCGGATCAAGAAGCGGGTTATGCTTTGGCGTGCATTGCTTGCCCTGTAGAAGGTTTGACCGTTGAAGCATAAGCAATTCAACAGAAGAAGAAGGGAACAGGAGACCGTTTCCGCTCCTTTTGGGCTGCTGTGTATACACAAGTTTTCTCAGTCCCCTTTTCTGGGGTTGCGATACCTCAGCCAGGGTTTGTGTGTACACCGTAGCTCATTTGGGAAGAGGGCTGGGGTGAGGGCGGTAATGCCACGCTTCTTCCGCAATCACCCCAATCGAAAAAATTAATTAGAACCAAAATTATTTCAAAGTGGTTCCAATTACTTGGATTATGTAGTAAGATAGAGCTATGCAATGGAGATGGAACCGGTAAAAGCTGAGAGAACTTTAGAAATACGCTGCACAAAGATACAACAACCGTCTTTCTACCGACTTTCTCGCGCTCTCTAGACAATCTCGATTATGTTTCCAATATCATCTTGTTGGCGAGAGCTTAGCTAGGAAACCCCCAGACTCGTACTATTCACCTGAGAATATATCAGACGATCGAGTTAAAGTTTATTCATGGTGCAAAAGCAATGTACACCGACTCACAAAACTCCCCAAAGCAGAATCCTCGAGAACAAATTAAACAAGAGCTACGGCAAAGAATCCAGGCTGCACTACAATCTGCAAAAGAGCTACCTCCTGAAGCGTGTTTCAATCTAATCAAAGCAGAGCTTTCAGCTCTACAGCGCCGCTGTCAGCAGGTAGGAAAGGTATTCATAGTCGTTGAAGAAACAATTACATGCGATCAATATGATCTAGGAGGCAACCATGAAGATATGGCAACTCTGTTTCGAGGACCCGATGAAAATGCGTCTGTTGCAATTTGCGTTACTGATCAAGGTTCCTTAGCCTATCGGAATAGTACTCCTTGGATGACTTACAAAAATCAAGGCGATATTTGTCCCACAGACGGAGCTAACAGAGAATTGCCTGTCGAATCACCTATCTATTCATCTATAAGAACTTTTACAAAAATGGGGGTGTAGGGGGCTGCACCCTCAGATGGGGGAGAAATCCCCCACCCCTCAATTCTGTTTCAGCCAACAATGTTTGGAGAAATTCTAATGGCTAAACTTCACTATCACTGGCATAGACTAACCGAGTGGCCGAGCGCTGTTCAAACAGCAGATACTCTTCCATCACACTCCAGAAAAATGCCCGTAAGGTTTTTCGCCTCGCCTCCTCTGGAATGCTGTAGTTAAACAAAGAATCACAGGGTTTCAGCTTTGCTAAATGATTTTCGCAACCGCAGCCATGTTCAATAAAATATCCATGACGACTAGACACGCTATCAATCAATCGACGCAGCATCGAAACGTAGCCGCCGTGCAAAATTGCATCAAACTGTCTGGCTACCGCTAGATCCTGTTCGCTAAACCGGAACGAACGCACTTCGAACAGATCTGCTCGCTGTAAAGGATGCAGAAATGTCCAATAGAATGTAGCAGGCACATCATAGCCTAACTGCTCGAACAAATCACTAACTATGTCAACGAGTGCCGTTCGCTCAGAATGCTGGTGATGCGATCCAACCTGGCTGCGAATCATCGCAAGATCTGGATAGCTTTCCGGCAGAAATGCCTCCCCGTAATGCTGAACAGCTTCCCATGCTAGCTGCCCATTTCCTTCACGATAAGCCTTTGCCAGATGGCGAGTATTAGAACGTTCTAGAAACAGGATATGCCCATGCAAATTTTTTGCCAAAAACACTTGCGCCATTGCTGTATAAACCTGGGGTTCACTCATCCAAGTTCCTGTGGCGATACGCTGCCAACTCTCCGGCATCTGTTGCAGAGGAACGGCTGGTTCACCTTTGATCGTGGTCAGCGTAGCACCAGAAACATTTTCTACTGTTTGCATTAGAGAATCAACTCCTTACGGATGACGACCTAAGACGATGACTTCTCCAGATCCATCGTTTTGAACTGAAAAAGTTGGGATTTGCCCTTATCAGACTATAGGAAGCGGAAAGATTTCAACATCATGGAAACTTCAGAGATTTTTTTGATTTGCTCACTTTTTTATACCGATTTACATCCTATCTAACTAGCGAGAGTAGTCAGAAGCTGTTTGAAAAGTCCCTACATCTCCCATCCTGACAGACTTTCTCGAACCGTCACTGTTTCAAGTTCCCCACCAGTGGGGAATGTAGGGGGCCGGGGGAAAACGAAACTCTTAAACAATCATTCCTCATTCAGCAACGCCTAAATATATATGTCGTCTAAATTTACAGATACGAATCGTTAGAAAAATTAGCTGTTTTTGAGTTGTAAATGTATTTGCCAGTCATTCAGCCGTATCAGGGAGACTCACAATGGATAATAGTTGCTTAAAAATTGGTGAACGATTGCTCTGTGGTAATCAAATTATTACAGCTTTAGTTGAATACAAGCTGTTTGATCTGTTAATCGGGCAGGTAATTCTCGATCAATTTCTCGATGAAATTTCTCTAACGGAGCAAGAGGTTTACACTGCCTTAGTCGGCGAAAACGACATGCCTATACCAGAAGATTTTGCAGAATTTTTAGTTCAGTGGTGTGAACAAAACCATGTAACTTGGGACTATTTAGATAGAGTGATTATTCGAGATTTACGAGTCGAAAAATTTAAGTACCTCTATTTCGACCGGCGAGTCGAGACAGAATTCCTTCAGACCAAACTAGAGCTTGACCAAGTTGAATATTCCCGCATTCAGGTCAACGATTTTTTTCTGGCTCAAGAGCTATATTTTCAAATTCGAGATGACGGAAGGGAGTTTGCCCAACTTGCTCGTGAGTATTCTCTAGGCAATGAACGCTATACAGAAGGTTGGGCCGGACCGGTATCCTTGGCCGATCTGCCGTTTAAGGTAGCAAACTTCTTTAAAGTTGGTCAGATTGGAGCCGTGTATGGTCCAATTCCCGTCGATGGTTTGTTTTGGGTAGTCCGACTGGAGCGAATCACTCCGGCTCGTCTAACTGAAACAACTCGCCAACGGCTCATCGAACGCTTGTACCATCGATGGTTGCAATCCCATGTTAAGGAGCTAATTGCCCAACCGGGAGCAATCACACTTGAGGACTTTCATGCAGTTGCATCAATTCTGGAATGAGGTAATCACACAGGCAGCAGATCAATAGAGCAAACAGAGACTTAGGACCATGAACGCCGACCCGACTAGAACCAATACCTCACTATGGGATACTCATTCCAAGAACATCATTTGCTACATTCATTAAAAATAGTTAGCAATTATACAAAAATAGACTCTCAGGTTTACTCAATGTTTACTCAGGTTCATATACCTGACTTCAGCAACTCCGTCTCCACCCGCCATCAGCTCTAGCTGTAAAAAATGTTACCAGTATATTGGGAAGAACGCGCCGAGTTTACGCAGCAGACAAAACAGTAGATGAAGCTGAGATGGAATCAGCAACAAGATTTAGTAAAGCTAGCTCCACTTACTTCATTCTCCTAGTAGGATTACAGTGATCATTCATTAAAAGAATGTTTCAATCTATATTCCTAGTTCAAATTCCTTTACTGAATCGGGTGACGATTGAGATAAGGAATTGCGCGGTGCATCCATCTCTAGCTTCGGACGATTTAGAAAAAGAGAAAGGAGCCTATCATCGCATGTTGGAAAGTTCAAATTGTTCGATTTTTGCCATCATTATGCCTTCTCGATTGCTCAACCTGTTGGTTCTAGCAATTACAGCTTGCTGCGTGGCGGGTGGCGACGAAGATGATGAACGCGGCAGCGGTAGAATAACAGTCTGCTATCAATTTAGTTAGCTGTTGTTCCAATCGCCTATTCTGCCAGCTGTAGGGGTAGATTTTGTCGTAATACCGGCTGCAAGCAAATCACCGTTCTGCTGAATCTGCCCCTACTGCAGATGGGAAGTTTATCAAAGCGCTTCACCATTTCGTTGCTCTAGTGGCAAGCTCAGTACTTTCACCCAAGCTGCCAACTAGCTCGCTACTTCGGAGGGTATAGGCAACGAGGTATTAGTAATCATTCTGTTTTACGAGATTCAACCGAAGACAGCAAAACCTCAAAGTGAGATATTTGAAAAGCTTATAGCGTCAGTTCAGCTTCGATCAGCAACTATCACATGGGCCACCGTATCTATTGTCACGTCTGTCATTAGCTATATTGTTGCCTATCGCCATTGTCCCCATAGATGGGTAGGCCGGAATGGAATTAATGGGGCTGCGTGGTACAAGTTCGGTGGTATGAAGCGAAAACGGGCGTATCAGATTATTGATCCACTGATTGCTAGTGTTTCATGTCTTCTAACTCCGACATCTCCCAGTTTGTTGTTAGTGACTTAAGTTCCTGCCCCACAAGCTCTATCTTCTTGGCAATAGAGCAAGCTGGTGTAGGGATTGCCTACTGGGATTTGCAGAAGCAAATTGTCTATTTCTCTAGCAGTTTAGACGCATTGTGCGGGTGCAGAGAATCCAAGCCTTTCCTCTATGAGGATTTTTTAGCGCAGATTCATCCCCACGATCGACTTGAGCTTTACAAACTCATTGAGCAGGTTAAACGCACTTCAACACCCGGTCAGGTTGAGTATCGGATCATGACCCTCCAAGAGCAGCAGCTACGGTCTTGCTTTAACCCATGCCTAATAGAAGGGCAATTGACGCATTTGATTGAAATTGTTTTCAACTTGTCGAATTTTCAACCCAAGCCAAAAGTAGACGAAGTCCCCGATTTGATTTCACTGCGAGCAGCCATCTCTACTATCACCAGTGCATTAGTTTACCGCTATCCGTTGGCCTTTATTTACACAACGGTGTCAGAATTTTTGACCTGTATTTTGCAAGCTGACTGCGTTCATATTTATCAATATGAAGTCACTCAACAGATTTGGCGCAATATCTACGATTACCGTCAGCGTCCGGATCTGCCATCTGCCATTGGAGTAGAGTTTGCAAATCAGAACAATTGTATTTCTAATGCCCTCCGCCAAGCTCAGCCTCTCCAATTCAACAGTCAAGACTTTCAGGGCACTGATCCAGAACCGGAGTTTATCGCTCAATTTTTTGGACTATGGATGGTTTTGCCAATTCAAATCAACAATCACTTTTGGGGCAGCCTCCTAATTATTCGCTGTGATACTGCCACATTATGGACCGAGCAAGAATTTAATCAAGCGATCATTTTGGGGGATTACATCTCTCTGGCAATCGCGGCCCAATCTTAGTCCTGCTAAGCATCAGTTCATCTTGCACTTCAGTTCATTACAATTGATGCTGATGCTGCCTATCTCAGTAGGAAATAAGAGCAGATCAGCTTATAATATTTCAAGATCCTTTGATTGCTTCAGATGATTGCTTCAGATAATTGCTTCAGATGATTGCTTCAGATGATTATTAGTATAAAGCACGAGCACAGGCAGGTGCTATTTAATACTTCAATTGTAGATTTTGTAATTATGATGATCAAAACCAGCTATGTGAATCACAGATGAATGAAATACGAAGCAAATTAACTGCTCTGAGAAGCTGTTTGAAAAGCTCCCTATATCCTCCATGCTGAAGGACTTTCCTAAACCGTCGCTGTTCAAAGTTCCCTACTGCTGGGGTGATTATAGCCCTGCGGGCATCAGAAAAGGGGGAGGCTCCAGACGACAAGATCCTGTTCAAACAGCTTCTGGTAGAAAAGAGGACATCGAGTTGGAAATCTGCTCTTTCAAACCGGCAACAGTCGTCAAACTGTCTATAGTTAGGTAGCTTAAATCAAGCATTTCTCAACTTCTATGATGTCTGCAAATGTCTCACTGACAATGAGCCTCTTGCTCACACTCTATCTGATATTTATTGAACTAGATTACTTACTAGCTAACCGTCACTAGAGCCTTTTATTTATATCTAATATCAGTCTGTATTAAATTACCCATCAATGAAAATGTCATCTAGTTAAGGGTGCTGCTGATAATATTCTATGACACTAGATAAGTTGAAGTTGAACCGTTGCTCAATCCAATGTATGGGATTGCTTGATGAAGCCAGCAAGCTACCAGTCAATGAACAAATTTCTTTCATTTGTCAGCTAATCGCTAAGCTTGAAACATCTCAAATTCAGACGCTTTTAGAATTCAGCCAACAGGAGCTTGCTGCCCGTCAAGAACATTCTCCAACACCTGCGGTTCGCCAAACTACCCTATTGCTCAAAAAAGATTACAGCTATCAAAAACGAGGGTTAAACCAACCCACGCAGTACTACGTTTACCTGAGACGGCGCAAACCCAAACTTGATCGGTACATTGGTACTTTGTTTTACATCGATCAAGGCGCAGCTCTTTCCTATTACCCAGATGCCGATGGGCGAATTGTGTTCACCGCACCCCATAACCTGTTTGCGCTCACAGATGTGACAAATCCTTCGCTGCATCAGGCTGTGAGACTAGTTTGTTTAGAACCACCGCCGCCAGACTATACCTTCACCAAACAACAGGATGACACTCCAGCGATTCAACTGCGATTGGAGTATCTTGATCCCGAATCCTATCAATTGCTATCAGAAGAGATTTATCCCTTCCCATTCTGTATGTATGGAGGCGGGCCGCTCGATCGCTATCGCTGGAATGTTTCACCGCTCATTCTACCGTCTAGTCATACCGCTCGCTCGACAGCCAACGAAACTTTATAACCAACCTTACCCGGAATCAAGCGCTGAATCAAAGCCTCTATTATAAAGAATCAGGCTGCACGACAGCTGAGTTCACCGTCAGGCAATCCAGTTCCTATCTAGGATATTTGAAGATTCAGTTAATCTTGCCATCAACCATTGCCAGATCTGAATCGAACACAAGATTATGGATTGAGTGTTTTGCTGTTATGACTACGTTTCCATCTCAGCTGTCTCGAAGAAGGGACTCCATAAAGATCGAAGTCAGGATTCCCATGCAGGATTTAAGTAGGGTGCAGATTAAGTTTTGAGTATCTACCGCTTCAAACAGGGTTCGCAATTATCTGCCGATCTAGGGTTCGAGTCTCAAATCCTGTACCAACTATCGTTGGGGTAAAACCTGCGGCTATTCCTATCTAGTGCACCTGCGCACGCCGAAAATAACCAGGATTCACCCTACGGAGATCTACAGTTATTCGTAGAGCAACCCCTTCATATCCACCATCGCTAGATCACCATATGAGGAGTTCTAGCCTAAATCCAGCATCAAATCAAAGTCTATTGCCTGCTAGTTTTGAGGCGAGAAGAGTGACCGCTTTGAGACATATCGAATTCTTGAAAAATCTTGAGCAGCTTCGGTTCACCGGCCAGTTGATGCAGACTGATGCCGCAGGGCAGCGTTGGAGTTTCTATTTCTGTCAAGGTCGTCTTCTATACGCAACAGGCGGCCCACATCCTGTGCGACGATGGCGACGAAACTTGCTGACGTTTTGCCCTCGGATTCCAACCTATCGGCTAGCTTGGCAAGCTGACCTAGCTAAAGTTGATCCAACCAAGCATGAATTTAGCTGGGAGTATGCCCTATTAAACCTGTGGGTAACGCAGCAACGAATCAAGCTAGAACAGGCCGAAAAGTTCATTGACGCAGCTATCACCGAAGTCATATTTGATGTGATGCAGGCCACAGAGGTAACAGAAAAAATTCAGTATAGTAAAACATTCTCACCCCTATTCCAGCCAATTGAAGTAGACACGGCCGTTGGCAAGGCTGACTTGTGGCAACAACGATGGCACCGAGCCGGTTTAGAGGGCTATTCCCCAAATCAAGCTCCGATCATCAAGCAGCCCGATCAACTACGGCAGTTAGGATCAGCCCAACTATATCAAACCCTAATCCATTTGCTCGATGGCCAGCGGACTTTAAGAGATGTGGCTGTAGAAATGCGACGAGATGTAGTAGAGATCACATCAGCCTTGCAGCACTTTAATCAGATGGGTCTCGTAGAATTCACAAGTATTGCTGACTTGCCCGGTCTCGTATTTCAGCGGGAGCCGCCCAGAGCCTCGCAGATTATGGTCACACCAACCTCAGCATTGATTGCCTGCGTAGACGATAGCTCAACGGTGCGCAACATGATGGAGCAATTGCTGATTACATCGGGGTATCAGTTTTTGGGGATAGAGGATCCACTGCGGGCAATTGGAATTTTGCTGGCTCGTAAACCAGATTTGATCTTTTTAGATTTGATAATGCCAAACGTGAATGGATATGAAATCTGTGAAAAGTTACGCAAGATTTCCTGTTTCCGTAAAACGCCAATTGTGATTTTGACTGGAAGCGATGGTTACGCCAATCGGCTGCGATCAAACTTTGTGGGGGCCTCCGACTTTCTTAGTAAACCACTCAACGCTGAGGCGGTGCTGGGGGTTATTCATAAACACCTACAACCTGCTTCTGATCTTTCTTCGGTGCAGTTGTAGAAATTGGGTGGATGGGTGGATGGGTGGATGAGGTAGGGAGCAAAGGTTACTATGAAATACATGAAAAATTTATCAAATGGGAGAATGCTACTTTGGCGAATATTCGTCATGCGTCATTGAATTACTAGTCATTTGCCATTTATAGTCAGGTGAACAACCCATTTACTGCTAACGACCAATGGCTAAGTAGGTCAATCTGATTAAACGGTAGATGCAGTAGGGGCGAGATGCCCGCACCAGCCAGTCGCTGACACTACGGATCCTCAAATTGATGATGTTGATCGACTTAACGGCCTAATAACCAACGACAGTAGCGATTTTCAAGTTCATTTTCTAACCTGCTGCTTACATACGAGGGAATAACTATGGGTACCGCACTTGTTGTAGAAGATTCAACCACAGATATGCATATTCTCATGAGCTGTTTACAGCAGAGTGGCATCACCGTTTCAATGGCTCAGTCCGGAGAAGAAGCAATGGATGCGGTTGCCAAACAGAAACCTGACGTAATTATTCTCGACATTGTTTTACCAGGCTGTAGCGGATTTGAAGTCTGCCGAGAGTTGAAGGCAAACGAGGCGACCAGCGATATTCCAATTGTGATGTGTTCAACCAAAGGGGGTGATATGGATAAATACTGGGGCATGAAGCAGGGGGCTGATGCCTATCTAGCCAAGCCTATTGACCAAGAAGAATTTGTGCGCACAGTAAAACAATTGATCAAACATTGATGGAAATTGATGGAAATTGATGGAAATTAATTAAGCCCATGTCTGAGTTTTTGCCCCTTTCCAGCCCACATCGATCTGACTCACGAGGATCTACGGTTGATTTACCAACCGGCTATAGCACCGAACAGTTCTTACAATTGCGGCTAGCCGCAACTACCAGGGTTCTTCTGCCAATTCAGCAGCTAATAGAAGTGCTGACCGTCTCTGAAGGGCAAATCATTCCCATTCCTCACATGCCTGCTTGGGTCATGGGCGTTTACAACTGGAGAGGGGAAATTTTGTGGATGATTGATCTAGGGCATCTGTGCGGGCTGGCTCCTTGGTATCAGCAATCGGTTAGCCGGTCAATGCACTCGGCAGTTGTTTTGAACATCACTGAGCATTCAACCACTGCTCCTGCTAGAAGCAACATCCTTGGCCTTGTGGTTAGCCAAGTAGAAGATATTGAATGGTGCCAACTGGACGCGATTCAAGCTTTATCACAAACGCCAATTTCACCTGAGTTAGCGCAATTGGCAGCAGGATACTGGCAGCGAACTGAAAATGACAGCCTTGTCATCCTAGACGGTAAAGCCATTTTGAACCAGATGCCTCAATAAACAAAGCGATTAGAGCAAGTTACTCGCAGTAAACGTGATCGATATTGGCAAGTCAACCCCTCATCCAAATCAGTGAACCGTGCAGCTATACCAACTTTCTCAGAAATAAATACAGATTAAATTCCACAAATCAGCACAATCCATAGACTCCACAATTACGAATTGCCGGATATAAATTACGAATTGTGCCTCAATCAGTGAATGCTCAAATCCACTTCTGTCGAAGATAAGGTTTACGTCATGTCTCAGCTTCCTTCCGAACCAACTTCCACCAACACTAATAATCATTCCTCGCCCAAAAATCTGGAACCACACCAATCAACACCCGCCGTTGTTACCGAAAATGAAGCCATGCGATGGGTAGATGCGGCTGAATCTGAACGAGTTACGTCCCAAAAATCGATGACAGCAGATGGGCAGGCGTCAGATTTACAAGCCAATTCACAGGCCAATTCACAGGCTAATTCGCAGGCCAATTCGCAGGCAGCACCGCTAGCCACAGAAGTGCCCAACGGATGGCTGTCCGGATCTTTGCCGAATGTAGTCGTCCCCCAGTCGCGAAAACTGCGGGTGCGGCTGAGAAACTCGATTGGCTCCAAGCTATTCTTCTACGTGCTGGGTGGAGCCTTAGTGGGACTGGGCGGCATGTCTTACTTTTTCTATCAAACGTTGGAGAACCAAGCCGAGACTAAAATTCAGGACAAGCTGAGCACCAAGGTAGAGGCGATTCAAACCCAATTGGCAAAAGCAGAACAATCGGTAGTCAGTTTAGCGTCGGCAGTTCAAACGTTACAGCGGCAGGAAATCGACGACCCAGAAGCCTATCGCGATCTGGCGTTTGATTTCTTTAAGCAACGGCCTGAGCTGACAATGGGATTGGGTTTCGGCCAAACTCCCAACCGAATTGTCACCAGCCGCCAATGGTACTATCCCTATTTCTATCTGGATCAGGAAGTGGAAGGGCAAATCGGGCAATTGTTGCCTTCTCCTTACCAGAATGTTCGGTATGCGGAACTATGGCAGGAGGACAGGTACCCAGAGCAGGATTACTACAAAAAGTTAGTCGAAACGAAACAACCACAGTGGTACGAGCCTTATAAGTGGTACGGCATCAAAATTACCACTTATGCTCATCCAATTGTGGACGACCGCAACAATCTCCTAGGGTTAGCGACGCTAGACGTGAACGTCACTGCGATTCGAGAACAGGTACAAGATCCGGTTCTGAATGATAAGGGGTATTATGCCATCCTGAGCGAGCAAGGAAACATCCTAGCCTATCCACCAGACCCGCAGAAAGCCAACGAGTTAGTCAACCACAAAGACATACCGCAACTCGATGCCATTTGGCAGAAAATTGGTGCAGAAAAAACAGGCTTTGTGCAAATGGGCGGCAACTATTGGGCTTTCCAGCGAGTTGACGGCACTAACTGGGTGATGCTGGCCGCAGTTCCGACCTCGGTAGTGACCAATCCAGTGCTTGCCAGTACCTTTGCGAGTGCTTTGGGAGCAGGGGGGATTTTGGCAGTGGTGGTGCTGCTGTTTATTCGTCGGCTCAATCAACGCTTGCAGCCTCTGCTTGATCAGTGCGACCGCTTGGCTGAAACTGACGCTCAACGGCTAAAACGGCTGGGATTGGAGAACGAGGCCATCGGCTTTGAGCAAATGGAGATCCAGAATGCTGATGAATTGGAAATTGTGACAAAGTCATTCCAGCAGGTCACAACTCGACTCGATGATTCGTTCAAGGCGCTCGAAGAAACCAACAAGGAGCTGGAACAACGGGTTGAGGAACGGACACTCGAATTGAAACAGGCCCAGGCAGCCACCGAGAAAGATAAGCAAACGCTGCAAAGACGCGCGCTAGAACTCTTGCGGGAAGTAGACCCAATCAGTAAAGGAGATCTGACAATTCGCGCCAAGGTTACGCCCGATGAAATTGGTACCCTGGCCGATTCCTACAACGCCACCGTTGCCAGCTTGCGCAAAATTGTCACTCAGGTACAGGATGCAGCAGCTCAGGTAACAGAAACCACAACTGGCAGTGCTGCCTACATTCAAGCACTATCAGTAGAAGCTTCACGACAAGCAGTGGAAATGGCAGCGGCGCTACACCGCATTGAAGATATGGCTGAAGTAGTGCGGACCGTTGGCGTGAATGCAGAGCAAGCCGAGGTAATGGTACAACAGGCTGCCGAAACCGTACAGGCCGGAGATGCAGCAATGAACCGAACTGTAGATGGTATTCAAACAATTCGAGCTACAGTGGCAGAGACGGCCAAGAAGGTCAAACACCTGGGAGAATCGTCCCAAAAGATTTCTGCGGTTGTGGAGCTGATCAGCGCCTTCGCCTCTCAGACCAATATGCTAGCTCTCAACGCATCGATTGAGGCATCGCGAGCTGGAGAAGCAGGGCGAGGCTTTGCGGTCGTTGCGAGTGAAGTGCGGGCACTAGCCCAACGCTCGGCAGAGGCAACGGAAGAAATTCGCCAGTTGGTAGCAGCGATTCAGTCTGAGACAAATGAAGTGGTTGTGGCGATGGAATCGGGCACCGAACAGGTGGTCATTGGTACAAAGCTCGTAGACGAAACGCGCCAAAGCTTGAACCAAATCACCGCCACCAGTCGCAAAATTAGTGAGTTAGTTGAAGCGATTGCTCAAGCCACCGTGGTGCAAACCGAAGCGACCGACACCGTAACTCAAACTGTAAAAAATGTGGCAGAGGCGGCTAATAAAACTTCGGCAGAAGCGGCTCAGGTCGCATCCTCCTTTGACCATCTGCAAGAAGTTGCTCAGTCCCTGCAAGCCAGTGTACGCCGATTCAAAATTAGCTAAGCCTGTATAAGGAGATAATCGGATGGTCTATGACTTATCGAAATTTAGCGATGATGAAATGTATGAATGCGCGCTAGCACTGCGCAACATGGATAAGGGTGCTCAAAACATAGAAGATGTAGCCAGCCGGATGGTGCGCTATCTGTATGACAATCTAGTAGATCGGCAAACCGGACAGCGCGCTTGTGCCTTAGTACGCTTTTTCATGACCTGCCCCTTTATGGAGCTGAACGACGAACTGCGAGTAGCCGCACGGGAAATTGTTGGTGGTCGCAGCGTCATGTCTACAACTAAATGCTTGACGCTGATGGCAACGGCTGGCGATGAACCGCAATGGAACTCTCGCCAAACCTCTACAGGGCATAAGGCCATCCCGCTGATCGACCGAGACTTTATTAGCCGTGCCCCGATGATTTCTCAGTTGATTCACCAGTTTGGCCTGGACGTGAACATGCTGCTAGAACCCGATCCAGAAATCTTGATGGATCTAGAAAAAACCACGTTCAATGTCTTCTATGTGCCGGAAGCTGCTGGAAGTAGCCATATCCCTGCCCAAACAGAGTTTGTCTTACCCTATCAAATCAAATCCGTACTGGGATTCGGCGGCATGTTACCAACAGGCAATCTGTTTGCAATTATCCTATTTACTAAAGCAAAAGTTTCTCCCGAAGCAGCCGAATTATTTAAGTGGATATCTGCCTACGCCAGAATTTCCGTTGCATCGTTAGATAAACGTGCTGTATTCGCCTAAGTCGTATATTGTTCTTCATCACCTGCTATGGCAATTAACCCTGACATTCGTGATCAAGCCTATCAGTTTTTTATTGAAGAGGCCCCTGAACTATTACAGGCGATTGAGTCAGGGTTACTGACCCTACACCAGGACCATAGCACCACCAGAATTCACAGCCTGATGCGAGCCGCCCATTCCCTGAAGGGAGGTGCCGCCAGCGTTGGATTAGACACAATTGCTACCTTAGCCCATCGTTTAGAAAACATTTTTAAGGCACTCTATAACGAAACATTAGCTGCCAACCAGGAGTTGGAAAACTGGCTGCTCCAGGCGTATGACTGCTTACGGTTGCCGTTGATTGCTCAGATCACAACTGGCTCTTTTGATCACGGGCAAGCACTAGCCGCCGCAGAACCCGTCTTCAGTCAAATTGAGTCCTACTGTGGCGATGCACTCACCCAAGCTGACAGCTATATTCCCAGTTCTAGCGAGATGGGTGTGGATCTGGTATTTTCCATTTTTGAGATAGATGTAGCCCAAGGGTTGGAACAGCTAGCTCAAATCGTTAACCATCCTGAGGAGTATGATCTGGCCAGTGAACTTCAGGTGCAGGTAGAAGTGTTTGCCGGATTTGCTGAGCTATTGAATTTGCCCAATTTTGGCGCAGTTGCCCAAGCCATTCAGCAAGCCCTCGCCCACCATCCTGACCATGCCCTCGAAATTGCCCAGCTCGCTCTGAGTGAATTGGAAGCTAGCCGACAGGCAGTACTCGCAGGCGATCGGATGGGGGGAATAGGTCCTTCTGCCGCCTTAACCGAATTTACAGCCAGCCCTGATGCCAATCCTCCGTTTGCGGCTCCTCCCTCATTCCTGCCCTCTCTAAGCCCATCTCTACAGGAAACGGAACTACTCGATCCAGCAGTCTATGGGCAAGAGGCTGATCAAGAAATAGAGCAAGAAATAGAGCAAGAAATTTATCAAGAAATTTATCAAGAAACAGGCGATGACACAGAAGAAGAAATAATAGAAGAAACTATCAAAACAGCGCTGCCGATACTGGAAAATATTTTTGGCGTATCGCTGTTTGACTTTGAGGAACAAGAAAGCTCTCAAGTAGATTTAGATGTTACTGACGAGGCAGTAGAGGCTGATACAAACATTGGAGAAGAGGATTCAACCGCTTTAGAGTCAATTATAGAAGAAGCTGAAGAGGCTCAGATCCCGATCTCAGTCGAAGAGAGTCTAGAAGACACTTTAATCGAGGCAGATACGCTCATCGAAGCGGCACTGGAAGAGGAAAGACTATTAGCATCCGAAGTCGCTGATACAGCAGACGATACTAATTTGTTTGATCTAGAATTCAGTCCGCCTGACTGGACACAGCCAACCTTGACTGAGCAGCAAGAGGCAACGTTATCTATCACTCGTTCGGCATATCAGGCAACCCAACCCAACACCAACTGGCGCTTAACCCCGATCCAATCGGCCCGATCCGCTTCCGCTCTCACAGTACGGGTTGATTCAGAACGGCTAGAGCGCATGAACAATCTGGTGGGCGAGTTGGGAATTAACCGCAGCAGTCTGGCGCTGCAAAACGATCAGTTGCAGCGAGTTTTACGGGAGTTGCGCAGTCGGTTTGCTCGCTTCCAGTCTCTAGTCAGGCGGCTGCAAGGTGTATCGGATCAGCTGCTGATCGCTCCAGAACGATCTCGTCGGATTGGGTCTCAAGAGCGCTTTAGCTCAGGTGATCGGTTACTGTCTTCTGCAGCAATGGTCTCAGATGCAGCAATTGAGTTTGATTCGCTGGAGATGGATCGCTATGGAACCGGATATGCTGAGCTGCAAGCCATTTTGGAAGATTTAGTACAGCTCGAAGAATCAGTTGATGACATTGCCCTGTTTGCTCGTCAGTCCAATCAAACCCTAGATCAGCAGCAAACCATGCTGACTCAACTGCGAGATGAGCTAGTTTGGGCACGCATGTTGCCGCTGAGCGAAATTTTGAATCGCTTTCCTCGAGTGTTGCGCGATCTCTCGGTTACCTACCAAAAGCCGGTCAACCTCAAACTGACCGGAGCAGAAGTGCTAATTGACCGGGCCATTTTAGAAAAGCTCTATGACCCATTACTGCATCTACTCCGCAATGCTTTCGATCACGGTATTGAATCCACAGAGCGGCGGCAACAATACGGAAAACCAGAGCAGGGCCAGATTGAGATCCGCGCTTTTCATAAAGGAAACCAAACCGTAATTGAAGTTGAGGATGATGGACAAGGACTCAATTTGGACCGGATTCGCCAGCGGGTCTTAGAGCTAAAGTGGCTATCAGCCGAACAGCTAGCGGTTACGCCAGAGGCGCAACTATTGGAGCTAATTTTTCAGCCTGGTTTTTCAACGGCTACTCAGGTGAGTGAATTATCGGGCCGTGGGTTTGGCTTAGATGTGGTTCGCTCTCAGCTACAAGCAATTCGAGGGACAGTCAGTGTCAGCTCGATCCCTGGCGAAGGCACAACCTTTACATTGTCATTACCATTAACGCTAACTATCACTCAGCTGATCATTTGTTTGGCTGGTTCCATCCCTCTTGCTTTACCAGCTGATGGTATTGTTGATATTCTAGTTCCGCAACCAACGCAAATTCAGCAAGTCGAGGCAGGTCATTATCTAACCTGGCGCGAGCAATCCCTGCCGCTATACTCCCTGACCGAACTGCTTCACTACAATTGCCCACTTTCAACTGCCTTCACCAATCGCGTGCTCTCGGCGTTTCCGGCTCCCAAAGACTGGACTTCACCCATCATTGTTCTCCGCCAAGGACCACAGGTCGTTGCCCTAGCCGTTGACCGGATTCTCACCGAGCAGGAGCTAATCATCAAACCATTTGGTTCTGCGATCGCGCCTCCCAGTTATGTCTATGGCTGCACAATCCTGGGTGACGGTAGCCCCATTCCTGTAATCGATGTAGCAACTCTAGTCACATTCCAAACGTCAGATTCCCTGCCCACCGCCGCGACGCATGCCTTACTGGAAGTTCGTCAAGCCTCGTATAATCAATCTCCCAGCCTGCTGCCAACCATACAAGCACCTACGATTCTGGTAGTCGATGATGCGGTGACCCTGCGACGAACGCTAGCCCTATTCCTAGAACGAGAAGGATTCCGAGTGGTGCAGGCCCAGGATGGACAAGAAGCCCTGAGTCAGCTTCAGCAAAACCCATCTGTACAGTTAATTCTCTGCGATATTGAAATGCCAAATATGAACGGCTTTGAATTCCTCAACCATCGCCGTCAATCCTCTGATTTAACAGATATCCCCACTGTCATCCTGACTTCCCGCAGCAACGAGAAGCACCGCTGGCTAGCCATGCAGCTGGGTGCTACGGCCTATTTCACCAAACCTTACTTAGAGCAAGATTTACTGTCCACCCTCAAAACCCTGCTCAAAATGAGCTGATCTAACCTGATTCGCTCGAATAGATTAATCGTCCTCTCATTAAATCTCCAGAGAATTTTTATATAGCAATTAGCGGCAACTCAGTATTGAAGCAGATGATGAACATTAGTCCAAGTGAAGAGTTCAAGTGAAGTCAATCACTCATGCTCTCAGTTCATCTCAATTTGCCTCAATAAGGAGTCACAATCGTGAAACGTATGAAACAGGCTATGCTTGCTGGCTTATCGGTTCTCGCTCTATCTTCGGCCTTTGCCCTACCATCTGCCGCGATTGAGCAACCCTTGGCACAATCTCTGGAGCAAAAAGCCCAAGCCATAATCAACAAACAGGTTGACCCAACCGATGAGCAGGGCTATCAGCAACTACTCAATGAACTCAATCAGATGTTCGAGCAAGAGCGCCAAGCAATGATGGCGGAAATTAACGAGCGCATGGATCGAATGCACGATGAGATGGTTAGGATCCTGAACGAACGGTTTCGAGAAGCTCGTGAACAGCGGTTGAATCGATAATCTTCCGGATGTAGGCATCTTGTGAACAAGTAGGACATTGGTGTTAGGCACACGCACCATTACCGATTTACAGTCTAATCCTACATCCTTATTCTTTATCACCTATCTGGAAACCTCGGAGATTTGGAATTCAAAGACTTCAACAGTTTCCGGGTAGGTTTTTGCGACCACAAGCAAATAAAAAGCTGAACAGATTTATTATTTAACCGCGACATTTATATCTATTTACCGAAATGTAGATTTACCGAAAAAGTATAGATTTTATCTTCTTACTAATGCACAACACACGTAAATCAGACGAGTAGCACCTAGTTGATATTCATCACAATAAATAAAATAATAATGTAAACGAATAAATAAGCATCAAATCCAGGCAAGATGATTGGCGACATTAGCGCAGCGTTCCATAGGGTAGGCGCAGTTACACAAACCAAACTTGCGCAGGTTCAATGCCAGTGAGTGGGCTGGAGTCTGCGCCGTCGGACATCGTTTGTGTAGTCGCGGTTTCAACTGCCAGATGATTAAAGACATACATTGTGTTACTTCTGTATTTTTTGATTCATTTAAGTCAGTTGAAATGGATATTAGAATTTGAGAAAGCTATTTGATCGCAGACAATCTGGAAAAAGAGTAAAGAAAAGCTTGGTTTCATCTAATCCCAGGAATAATTGATCATAGACACATGAAATTTTGTCAATTCGCCCGTTGAACACATCCATTAGTGATATATTTATCGTGCATTCTGTAGGAGCCTTAAAAAACTAGCATACTGGATATGTCCATACCGCTGCTGATTTTGGAAGAGAGTTTGGCGGATGCCAATCTGCTAGTAAAAATGCTAGAGGGCGCAGATGGCCAGTCCTGGCAGATTACTCATGTCAACTGTTTAGAAGCCGGTATGGACTATTTGAGCTGCACTCAGTTTGATGTTGCACTTCTGACGCTGCCACTGGAGGATGCCCAGGAGTTGACAGCGTTGGTTCGTCTGCGCAGATTGGTTCCAGCACTGCCGATTGTAGTCTTAACCGAAACTGACAACAAACAGTTGGGGCTCCAAGCCTTGGCCCAGGGAGCACAAGATTATCTAGTCAAAGGTCAGCTCACTCCAGAACTGCTGTCACGCGCATTACGATATGCAATTGAGCGAGGCAAAATTCTCAAACAACTCCAGGCAGAGGTGCAAGAACGGCAGCGCTCCGAACAAACCTTGCGCTTGATTGTGGAAGGTACCGCTTCAGTCACAGGCAAGGATTTTTTTCATTCGCTGGTTCGCTCTCTAGCCGAAGCTTTAGAAGCTCGTTATGCATTCATTACAGAATGTGTCGAGGATTGTCCTGGCTATCTGCGGGCAATTGCTTTTTGGCAAGGCAAGGAGTTTGGGGAAGGCTTTGAGTATGATGTGCATGGCACACCCTGTGAACAGGTAATTAACAGTAGGGGCTGTCAGTGTTATCCAAACCGGCTGCAGTCTCTGTTTCCAGAAGAAGCCGATCTCGTGATGATGGAAGCCGTCAGCTATTCGGGTATTGCCTTGCTGGATACAGCCGGAGAACTGATGGGCCATTTGGCCGTGCTAGATGACAAGCCAATGGAAACGGAACCCCGCAACACCGCCTTGTTAGAAATTTTTGCGGCTCGTGCTGCAGCTGAGATGGAACGGTTGCGAGCCGAGGAGGCAATGCGGATTTCCCAGGAGAAATTCTCTACCGCCTTTCGCTCTTCACCCAGCGGAATTTCGATCAGCACATTGAACAATGGTCGCTACATTGAAGTGAACGATAGTTACCTACGCATGCTGGGATACAGCCGCTCAGAACTGATTGGCAAAAGCGCTCTAGAGCTAGGCATCTGGGTAAAGGCCGAAGACCGTGCTACCATGAGCCAGTTGCTGCAAACCCAACGAGCAGTTTCTAATCTGGAGATTGAGTTTCGCAAAAAGTCAGGCCAAACATTTTTAGGATTGGTTTCGGCAGAAGTAGTCGATCTGGGGGACGAACCCTGCTTGTTGGCTATTACTACCGATATTACGGTGCTAAAACGGGCCGATCAGGCTTTGGAGCGACTGGCCGAAATCGGCGAATTAGCAGCCATGATTGTCCATGAGGTCCGCAACCCACTTACCACTATTTTGATGGGGTTAAAAGCCTTCCAGCGGTTAAACCTGACCGAACGCTTTCAAGACTATCTGCACCTGGCGTTAGAAGAAGGCGAGCGGCTCCAACGGTTACTGAATCAGATTCTCCTCTATGCTAAGCCACAACTTCTGGAAACCTCCGAGTTAGAGCTGAACTGCATGATCAACGAAATGCTGACAGCTCTCCGTGAAATGCCATCTGCTCAAGGGAAACAACTCCAATTTCAATCTAGCCTATCCCCTGCGATTGTCATGGCTGACAAAGATAAGCTAAAACAGGTTGTGATCAATCTAATCAGCAATGCCTTTGAAGCAACCAATCCAGGCGAAACTGTAACACTTACGCTAGAAAGAATCGCTCCCCAACGCCTCTGTATGCAGGTGCACAATGCAGGTAAACCGATTCCAGCAGATGTGCTACCAAAATTAACCAAGCCATTTTTTACCACTAAGGCTAACGGCAATGGTCTGGGGCTAGCGATTGTTAAACGAATAGTTGAAGCGCATCAGGGAAAACTCTTCATTGAATCAGCAGAAGATATAGGAACCAAAGTTAAAGTATATTTACCGCTGAAATAAAAAGCGGTTTGAATTTACCGTTCGACACTCCTCATAGATACAACCCGTATAAATTTTTACAAAAAACTCACCAATCAAGAAGCCACAACTATCAACGCACTTGTTCGTTTTTCAAAGTGAAAACTCTAGTTCTCTACCTAAAGACGGATTGAGTTGTAAAGCCAATTCTGAGAACAATATAGAAGTCAACCTTAATCAACAAATCTCTATAGATACAGCTTTTTTCAGGCTAGTGAAGTACGAAAAACAGGGTACAGGGGTAGTGCCCCTGCGCGGGGGCTTCGCCCTCACACTCCCTCTACCTCACAGAGTGGAAAACGCTGTACAGGGTGGCGACTTTAGACGTTGCTGGTCATCCATGACCAGATTAGCCAATGGCTTCCGCTTCCTATCTTCTGATTCCCTAATTTACATACCGTTCTCTTAACCAAGAACCAAATTCAACATTTGCAGGCTTACTTATGAACCGCAAGCATGGTTACTCCTCCAACGCTCCAAGGCTTAAGAGTATTAGTTGTAGACGATGACCACGACTCCTGTGAACTGATGTCGCTTGTGCTGGAATCCCATGCAGCAGAAGTGAAAACTGCATTTTCGGTGCGTCATGCCCTTGAAGTGATGAAGCAATTTAAGCCAGATGTGCTGGTTAGTGATATTGCCATGCCAGGAGAGGATGGATACTCGCTGATTGGTAAGGTAAGAACCTTGAGGCGAAAATCTATTCCTGCGGTTGCTGTTACGGCGGTTATGGAAGAAGGTGGCAGCCGTGATGCCTTAATAGCCGGATTTGATCGCTGTCTCGCTAAGCCGCTCGACCTCGATGATTTTGTAGCTGTGATTAGTAATTTGGTTGAGTATCATAGCAACTCTAACTGACGCATCATGCAACATACACAATTAAAGCTCCCCCTTACAGGAAGAGGAAGCCGTCGCGTTTGTGCGTATGAGTCACATCCACTGTATTAGCATCGCTGTATCAGCATCAATTAGCGCATCAGATGCAACACATCGCGAACTACACTGTAGCCAGCCAAATCCCAAAGTAGATAGGCAATAAAACCCAGCATTGCCAAACGCCCGTTCCAGAGTTCCTGTTGGGGATTCCAACCAAAAATCCAAGCGTTACGGTCAATTCCGTTGTAGGCTGGCGTTAGAGGTAGTGCTCCACTGACCTGCTCAATTGATCGATTAATCTCCTGATTGATTTCTGTAGCCGCCTGCTCCACCTGTTCGACTGTGTTCTCAGCGGTTTTATCTGCATCAGCCTGCATAGTTCACTCTCCAATCACATTCTCGTAGATATACTGCTGGTCAACGTCTTGAACTTTCAGTTTACGGATTCTGAATCTCTAGCGCAAATTGGCCGAAAATCCAGTTTCTTTGGTTAACAGACCTGGTTTAACAAAGCCAAAGTAATAAGCAATGGCAGCCGTTAAGAGACTCAACCAGATGTTATTGCCAAACAACGGCATGATGCCAAACAAGGTTTTTGTAAAGGGAAACAAACCGAAAATAGCCTGAATCGCGTAGATGATAGCAAAGGCTTGGTTAAAGGCAATTGCTCCACCCAAACTGGTAAAACCAGCAATTCCCCACAAACCAACCAGGATACCAATTGCATTGTGGAAATAGTTGGTCGGGAACAATCCCAGCACATACCCATATCCCGGACCAGGAAAAGCACTGAGGGGGCCAGTGGTGAGATTAGGCATGAACCCAGCAATACCAAGCAGCAAAAACAGAATACCAAGTCCTAACGAACAGTAGCGAATTGTCATCGCTTCAGATGATTGCATTGCGTTTAACCTCCTAACCGAATGGGTTTGTTTCTTTGTAATCTTGTTTGTAGTTTTACAAGTTGCTATTCCACCGTGCCTTCCTTCTCAAGCCGAGCTTCAGTTTGGGAATCGACTAGAGAAATTTCCTTTTGAGGTTCGGTTGCCAGCGCCGGAGGAATGGGCATGCCAATGGCCTCAGCGACAGCCGCAGGTGGCTTGTATCGGTCAGCCGAGCGCAGATAGGCTCCTGTATGGACGGCAGGAACTGGCTTTAGATTGTGACTAATCGTGTAGTAGCGATGGGTTTGCCCCTTAAAGCCTCGTTCCTGAAGCGACTCATTGGCAATCTTTTTGCGCAGTTTAGTAATGCCATCGATAATAGCTTCCGGGCGCGGTGGGCAGCCAGGAATGTACACATCGATGGGCAGAATTTTGTCTGCACCCCGAATTGCCGTGGGCGAATCCATGCTGAACATACCGCCTGTAATCATACAAGCACCCATCGCGATCACATATTTTGGATCGGGCATTTGCTCATACAGACGCAGGGTTGGCTGAGCCATTTTCATGTTCAATGTACCAGCCAGTATGATCAAATCTGCTTGGCGCGGACTGGCCCGGGGAAGCAAACCAAATCGATCAAAATCGAAGCGAGAGCCAATTAAAGCCGCAAACTCGATAAAGCAGCAGGCCGTACCATAAAGCAACGGCCACAGACTAGACATCTTCGCCCAGTTGTAGAGGTCATCAACTGTGGTTAAAACCACATTCTCTGAAAGCTGCCTCGTAATCTGAGGTGGGCCAATTGGATTGTTGATAATAGGGCTTTCCGGTTCCAGCGGTTGCCCTGCAGCAGAAGAAAGATGGCTAGTCATAGAAACAAAGCCTATTGCAGTTCCTTCTTTACCCTAAGAATTGTCACTCTAGCATCCGTCTGTCACTGGCAAGATTCGATATTAAGAGTTTAAGTGCAGCAGAACACATCGATTTTGTGTTTAATAAAACCTTAGTTTAATAAAACCTTAGTAAACTAAAAGCTAAACTAAATCAGTGAATCACTCATATTGAGAAGTTCAAGCACTAAGCTAAATCACTAAGCCAGTAGATTAATATGACCTCAATATGACCGTAAATTATGACCGTAAATTATGACCGTAAATTAGTAGGTAAACACAACACTAAAGTGCCAAGCTATTGCTCGAAGAGTTTACTAGCTATACCTTATACTATTACTTGACATTATTGTTGTGTTCCAGTTCTAATTTAATGTTGATCTACCTGATTAACTGACAGAACTCCAATCCCTGGCGGCTCGAAGCCGCCCCTACACAGACCAAACCCACCTGCGCGGGCTACTCGGCCCAACCAATAGTCGGCGCAGGGCGTTCGACGAAGCCCAGCCGAGTCGCCGACTTGGTTTGTATAGCGGCGGTTTTAACTGCTATAGGCAAGCAATTTGTCAGTCAATCAGGCCGCTCTAAGCCCTTCCTTTCCCCATCGCAGCTTCTTTTGATTTTTTAGCCTAGTAAAATTTGAACATTTATCGGATCTCACCTCCGACTGAGGTGGAGCATATGTTTTACAAGTTACAAGATACAGAATCATCTTCACCGGATTTCATCACTGAAATAGCTTAAAAACACTAACCTTGGTTTCACTCTTCCTATCCATCTTTGAGAAGGATTATGAATATACTACCTCTGAAAAAAACTGCTCCAGTAAAAAACAATTTGCCTCACGCTTTAGTCGATCCCCTGTCTAGCGCCCCCAGCCTAACTCCTTCCAGTAATTTGATCAGCTCTCAGCCAGCTAGTGAATCCGATCCTAATCTGGTTTGCATTTCTAAAGGGTTTGATCGCGGTCGCCTGATTGTTTTGATCGACGGTTCCAATTTATTTTATGCAGCGCTTCAGCTTGGCATCGAAATCGATTACGCTAAACTACTGCAATGCTTGACGCTGGACAATCAGCTGGTGCACGCCTTCTTCTATACAGGCGTTGATCCCAGTAACGATAAACAACAGGGGTTTTTGAGCTGGATGCGGCACAACGGTTACCGCGTCGTGACCAAGGACATGATCCAATTAGCCGACGGTTCCAAAAAAGCTAACCTGGATGTTGAGATTGCCGTTGATATGATGCGATTAGCCCAGTACTGCGACACGATCGTTTTAGTCAGCGGTGATGGCGATTTTGCCTATGCCGTGAAAAATCTGCTCTATCAGGGCGTGCGGGTTGAAGTCGTTGGCTTACGCTCAATGACCAGCAATAGCTTGATTGATGCCGCCGACTGCTATGTCGATCTAAATGCCCTCAGGGGTGCAATTCAGCGATTCGATAAATTGAGCATCGAGACAAACCCTGTCTCTACCAACAGCCCTTTGACCGACAACCCTATGCTTTAATCGCCCCCTTCCTTCTCCCACCCAAACAGCAGTAAGCACCCAATTTATGGATCCAACCGTATTGATCACCGGCGCATCCCAAGGAATCGGTAAGGCAACGGCTTTATTGTTCGCGCAGAAAGGATACAACATTGTGTTGGCAGCTCGGCAGGCAGATCGACTCAACGCAGTGGCGGAGGAACTTCGCGAGGCTGGTCATTCGGCCTTGGCCGTTCCCACCGATGTGCGCCTATTTTCTGATGTCAATGCTTTGGTTAATCGGGCCATCGAGCATTACGGTTCGGTTGAAGTATTGATCAATAATGCTGGAATTTATATTTCTGGTCCGGTTGAACATTTTTCGTTGGACGAGTGGCATCAAGCAATTGATACCAACCTCTGGGGATACATTCATACGATTCATGCCCTACTCCCCCACCTACTAGCTCAGGGCAAAGGCACTATTGTCAATGTCAGCTCTGTCGGCGGCAAGGCAGCCATTCCCTATCTCACCCCCTACACAACCAGCAAATTTGCGGTAGCCGGCCTCACCCAAGCTCTGCACACCGAACTGGCTCCCAAGGGAATTCACGTCTGCGGTATCTATCCCAACCTGATTAAAAGCGAATTCCTGGAACGAGCCATTTTCGTAGGACAGGATGCAGACGATCAACAGCAGCGCCGTCAACAGGTTGAGCAGATCCTCCAGGTTCCTGGAGTCGAAAAACCAGAGGATGTGGCCCAGGCGATTTGGCAAGCAGTGGCCCAGCAACGAGCCGAAGTGATTGTAGGGACAGCCAATTTGTCGGTTGCGCTCAACAATTTGCTGCCGGGTCTAATGCAGTGGTTATTCAGAAGAACGTTCAAGAACCAGGATTCCTACAATGACCAGCCCTAAACCCTTTATTACTGCGGCAATGTGAAAGAATGCCCCTAGCCCCCAATTTCTGGGGAAACCCGCTCGTAGCTCTTCAAAGCCCCCAGTATTGAGAGTTTGGGGGCAGCGAGGACTTGGGCATTCCCGCCGAAGTCGTAACTTGAACGCTCTAGAAATTCTCTTAGAAATTTTCATCCAGAATAATGCAGGACTTGGAATCGATTCTGATTTTGCCCCGTCGTTGCAGTTCACCAATCAAGCGAGTAATGGTCACACGGGTGGTGCAGCAGGCACTTGCGAGATCGCCGTGGGTCAAACGTAAGTTCAGCCGCATGCCGCCCGGTACAGGCTCGCCAATTGCTTGTCGCAAGAAACGCAGCAGCAGATAGAGCCGATGTTTGACTCGGCGTTGTCCAGCTACCGCTAGTAGGGCTTCCATTTGCTGAATCCGGCAGTTCAGTTGAGGCAGGAGTTGCTGCGCCAAGTCGGGAAACGCTTTGACTTCAGCCAGGGAAAACTGGGTTAACTGCACATCGGTCAGGGCGGTCACCTGATAGGCGGGCAGGAAAACTGAGCCAGCCCCGAACACCATCGATGCTCCTAGCAGACCCAACAGCACTTCCTCTCCTTCTTCAGTGAAGGTATGTAATTTGACCAAACCTCGCTCAACTTGCCAAAGCACCTGAGGATGGAGCGGGATCGAATCGCCTCGGACATAAATTTGCTGGGGGCGCTGGTGTAACAGCTTTTCCAAGCTTGTGCCTACAGACTCTACAGTAGTCGGATCAAACAACAGGATTTCTTGAGGGTTGGCAGTAATAGCCGCCCAAGTTTCAGTCATTTCCCGCAAAATCCAGTTCAAGTGAATTTCCCCCTTGTCTGAACTGTAGCGGGCCGACGTGGTGATCGCAAAATGGGCTGGCGCACTATCCCGGGGTTGCAGCCAAATCGACCAAGCATGGGGCTGCTTACCCTTTGATAAATGGGACAGGGCTGTCCGAAACGTAGAACGATAGGTGGCCGGTACAAAATTAACCAGCAGTTTGCCAACTAAATGCGATTGGGGAACCCGCAGCAGCCGTGTCGCCATCAGGTTCGCTTCCAAAATTTTTCCTTCGGCAGTCGTAACCAGATACGCTTCCGGGATGTGGTCCAGTAGATCGCGGTAGTAATAGTGTTTTGCCGTCGCTTCTTCTAGAGTCTCTGCAATTTGCACATTCTGCTGGTTCAATTCTTCATTAGCAACTTGCAATTCCTCCACAGCAATGCCCAATTCTTTCCAAGTATCTGGAATGAGCTGTTCCATAGGAGAAGTCTCAACGTTGGTATACAATTCCACCAAGCGTTCGTACATTGATTCAATTTGCCGTTTAAATATGTCGGTACTGAGCATTGGTTTCCAACAATTGTTGATAGAACAAGTTGACAGAACAAATGGTCTAGTTTGGCTGATGCAGAGTTATGATAGCAATCTTAAATTAATAGTAAACTTGTACTCGATCAACCTCTATTTACTCCTTCATGTTGTAAACAAGTTGTAAACAATCATAGTAGGCGAACTAGCCGCCAAGATTATTAGATTTAAAACTCGGCAATTTCCCAAACTAATTCAATTTCAAATACCCAGTACCTTCCAGAGACTTGGCGAAAAACTGTCCCAGAACCGCCTTAATCTATTCACCAAGAGCCATTCTTTCGGCTTCTACGCAAAACCATTTTTCTCTACAAGAGCCAACTTAACGAAGGTCAGCTTATGTAAAAACAGCCTGTACCTAAATTACAGATCAACTTTGATTCTCTTCTATCTATCTCAGGAAAGATAAAACAAGCTAACTCTGTAATGTTATGTGAATCACAAATTAATTTTTTCTCTCGTAAGTGACTTAATGAAGTAGACAGAGTACAGCCAGCTTACCTGTCGGCAGCGTATGTTGTAAGGCATTCTTAGGTTAGGGGGGATCTTCGACTTGTGTGGACACGGTAGGTTCCTGCATGGGGGTTTCGCCCCCACACCCTATCCCTCACATGAGTGAAAAACACTGTAGTATAGATGTTCGTCCTGCTGCTAAAGAAAAACGGGTCTGAAGATGGCAGTTAGATTTGATTGCAGTAGAATATGAATCATTCCAGTGGCCGCAATGGCTCTACTCACGGGTTTATCGCCGTTACTATCGTTCATCCCCTTCCCTAACATCCAATGCCCCAAGTCAGTATTATTATTCCGGCCTACAACGGCGAGCGATTCATTACCAAGGCATTGGATAGCATTTTGACTCAAACCTATTCAGACTACGAAATTATTGTGGTCAACGATGGCTCTACCGACCAAACTGCCGCCGTTTTGCAACCCTATCGAGATCGAATCCTTTATATAGAACAGGCGAATCAAGGCGTCGCAGCAGCCAGAAATCGCGGTATGACCCTAGCCCAAGGCGAGCTGATCGCGTTTTTAGATCAGGACGATGTTCTGCTGCCCGACAAGTTAGCAGTCCAGGTTGAATGCGTTGCCCAGCATCCGGAAATCGGCATTGTTCATAGCGGCTGGCGACTTGTTGATGCCGAAGGAAATCCGCTAGCCGATATTGAACCCTGGCACGAAGCACCTCAGCTAGACTTGGCTGGCTGGCTGAAGCGGATGCCGGTGCTGTTGAGCGCTATGATGTTTCGCCACAGTTGGCTGAAGCGCGTTGATGAGTTTGATTCACAGTTCAAGCAAGCCTGCGATGTGGATCTGGTGCAGCGTCTGATTATGCTGGGTTGTCAAACCGCTTGGGTGCCGCAAGTCACGGTTCTATACCGCCAGCATGACCAAAATGATTCCCTGAATACGCTCATACAAGCCGAAGAGGTTTGGGCTGTCCAAGAGCAATTTTTCGCTCGCTCTGATATTCCCCTAGCCATCCGCCAAATTGAACGCGAGTGCCGCTACTACACCTTAGTCTGGATTGGCTGGCGGCTTTACCACACCGGACGCTTATCGGAAATGAGCCGCTATCTAGAAAAAGCCCTCTCTTACCGTCCGAGTACCCGTACCGAAGCCCTCATGCAGTGGATCGAACTGTTTCAGCGGTACGAAGCCGAATATGGCAAGCAATTTGATGTGCAGCGATTAACGCAATCGCCTGACTGGCAGAAATTGATCAGTATATTGATAGAAGATAGAAAATAAAAAGTAAACGATAAAAATTTGAGAATTCTAGCTCCTTGCTCCTCCTCCTGGCTCCCCAATAACCAACCCACTTCCCCAACCAACTAAAGCTGTGCTCTCACCCAAGCTCGAAATTGCTTGAGCATCTGTGTTTCCCCAAGTTGGCTAGTCTGCTGCAAAAAATCAGGCAGCTTAGTCAATGGCAAATTAGCAAAAGTAGGGCTAGTTTTTAGTTCAACATATTCCCCATGCTGAAGCACTCGAATTGTCAAACCTCCTGCTGCATAACGCCACACTTCTGGCACTGCTAACGCCTGATAAATAGGCAGCTTATTCAATGAAGAACTGCTAAAATCGACTTCCAGCATCAAGTCAGGCGGCGGGTCTTGGCTCAAGTCTAACTGGTCTCGACTTCTAACCAACGGCTCGTTTTGAATATAAAACCCAGAATCTGGCTCTAAGCCCTGCTCTAGATCCTCCCGTTTGCAGGTCATAGAACCCACGCTTTTAACATTCAGATCGAGTTCATCAACCAGGATATCTATCATTTTTTCAATCAGTCGTTTCGTGGTTTCGTGGGGCATTAGAGGGGACATAATCTCTAGGAAGCCTCGGTCGTAGGCATATCGGGTGCTAGTATCTTCTGCTTTAGCAGCCAGCAAACTTTCGAACATCTCCCAAGTGATGTTCTGTAAAATAATCCGCTGTTCGGCTAGTGAGGCTGCAACAGTCATGGTTCTCAACCCAAATCGAAACTACTCTTAGCTTATCTCGATTGGCGATGAATACAACAAATGGGGTTTTAGACTAACAAACAGCATCTCTAATCTTTAATACAATAAGTTTGGCTGATTCAATAGCCTAGAGACACAGAGGGTAAATAACAATGACAACCTTCACAATTGACCTCAGTCCAATTCTTCAGCAGAGTAGTTCTGCCCACCCTGTGCTTACCGAGGATCAGTTCGAGCGACTCTGTGCGGCCAATCCTGAAATTAAATTGGAACGAACCTCGACCGGAGAACTTGTGATTATGTCACCCACAGGTGGAGAAACAGGGAAAGATAATGCCGAAATTGCTGCTGATTTTGTGATTTGGAATCGACGCACTAAGCTAGGGGTTGTTTTCGATTCATCGACTTGCTTTAGACTCCCGCATGGAGGCGACCGGTCTCCTGATGTCGCCTGGGTTGAACAATCTCGCTGGGATGCGCTCACGTTAGAACAAAAACGCCGATTTCCACCCCTCTGCCCTGATTTTGTGCTAGAACTGCTCGCACCCAGCGACAACCTCAGTCCTATCCAAGCCAAAATGCAAGAATACCTAAACAATGGTCTCCGCCTAGGTTGGCTGCTGAATCCGCAGGATCAACAGGTTGAGATTTACCGTCCGGAACAGGCTGTAGAAATCTTGCAAGCTCCCGAGACGCTATCTGGCGAACCCATCCTACCAGGATTTACCCTCAATCTAGACTGGTTTTGGAAATAACCCTGCTCCATTACCACGGCTCTATTACCAACCAAAGCACCTTTACAGCAAACATCACCCATCCACCCATCCACCCATCCACCCATCCACCCATCCACCCATCCACCCATCCACCCATCCACCCATCCACCGCTTACCTCTTCGTTAGTATTCACTACACTCTCGGCTCATCACCAATCGCCCATCCGGTAGCCGATACACGCCTTGGGGTTCTACGATGGGATTGCCAGGTTGCCAGTTAGATTCCTCTTCATCTTCTGCCGGAATTCCTCGCACCTCTCCAGTGGGAAAAGCCGACGCTGCATCGTTACCTGGAGCTGCCGGTAATCCTCCAGTGCCGGTAATTAAGAAGGTACCACCTCGTCCCGTGCGGGCAATGCAGCTATTAGCTAAGAGTTGGTCGGAGTCGAAGGCAGTTTCGGGCAGTGTACTAAGGCTATTCTCAATGAAACTCACATCCGGTAGCGTAATTGTACCTGCCACTGTTCCATCAGCATTGACATTCACTTGATTGTTTCCATCAAGGCTGGCTGTGTCGGATGCCGATGCAGCTACAGCTTGGCGGCCTCCCTCGAAGAAAACAGCGGGTGTATTAAAGCTAATATCACCCCCCTGGTTGCCAGCGAAGGCTAGAATGTCGCTATCGTCAAAGGCCACAACGGAATCGGCTGTAAGAGCGATGTCACCACCATTCCCTACATCACTCGCTACGTCGGTTCTGATATCGCCATCACCTCGCAAACGAATTCTGTCGCTGGTAATGTTGATGGAACCGCCTGAGGAGTTTACAGCCGAGGTGATGATGTCGCTGTCTGTAATTTCAATGGTTTCACCCGCATTCACATTCACATTGCCAGCGATGCCCTGTCCCTGACTGCGAGCAGAGATAGTCGCTCTATCTCTCAGTAACAAATTTCCTGCATTCAATGTGATTGTGCCACCGTTGCCACTTGATTGTGAATTTGTATTAGCGAACAAACCACTAGCAGATCCTTCAGTAACAATAACGTCTCTGATTTGTTCTCCCTCTTGTCTCTCTACAATGCCTGCTGCTGCTCGCTCACGGCGATTGGCAAAATTTGAATCGCGTCCTTCTAAGGTGATAGTGCCTGACACGTTGAGGTCAATACTGCCGGCTAAACCCCTTGATCGAGACGCAGTGGCAATTTGACCGCCGTTTTGAGCTGTGATTTGACTGGCAACAATTGCAATCTGTCCACCGTCTCCAGCATTGGAGGTGTTAGCAACAATAGCGGCTCCATCTGTGATTTGGAGATTACCTACACGAATCCGGATATTGCCTGCTTCTCCGCGCCCTCCACGTTCAGTTGAAGTAAAAATCCCGCTCGAAAATCCATCTCTGCTTGTACCGGAAAGGGTAATTGTGTCTGATACATGAATCTGAATGTTGCCTCCATTGCCTCGTCCTCCTGGGATCAGTTGTCCATCTCTACCGAGTTGGCGTGTGACAAAAGAGCCAATTTGAGATCCTCCTTCTGCAGAGAGCGATTGAGCTGCTATCCGAATTGGGCTACCGTTTCCGACTGCTCCTTCTCGAATGCTGCCGATAATCAAACTATTATCGGTCAATTCAATAGCACGGGCTGCAATAACAATACTGCCTGCATCACCAATTCCGTTCGTTTCGGCACGAACCTGACCACCATTGCGGAGGCTAAGCCGATTGGCATTGATTTGAATACGTCCTCCTGAACGGCGATTTGAAGGATCGGCTGGGATATTTCCCTCGATACCTGCCACAATGCCAGTAGCAAACTCAGTCTTTTGATTTGCCCGAAAAATGTCAATTTCGTTTGCTCGAATTCGAATTGCGCCAGCATCTCCATCACCAAACGCCGTAATTTGGACGCTGCTGCCGTCGTTAATCGTTAAGCGATTGGTCTCAAGCAAAATTCTGCCTCCTTGCCCTGAAGCAGAAGGAGCCACCTGAGAAAATATGCCTCCAGGACTTTGTTGATCAAGACTTTCCCCACTGAGAAGAACAGCATCAGATGCACGGATATGAATGGTTCCAGCATCGCCGTTGCCAAAGGTGCTGGAAGAAATCTGGGCACCTCCAGCAACAGTGAGTTGGCGGGTGTCGATGGTTAAGGAGCCTGCCCTGCCATTGCCAAAGGTTGTAGCCCGAAGCCGAGTGTTATCCCCGACTAGGCTAAGCTGCTGAGCTTGCATGGTAATGTTGCCACCGATTCCGACACCGTCTGGAAAGATAGCGTTCTCAACGTAGCTTGAATTGACAATATTAATAGCACTCGTCGCGTTGAGTTCAATATCTCCAGCCCGTTGATTGACCGATCCTAAATTGCGGGCAATTCCTGTTTCAATGGTGCTATTGTTCACGATGTTGATATTCTCGCCCTGAATCGTGATAGAACCTGAACCGTTGCCCGTGCTGACGATGCTGGACCCATTGATGATTGAAATATCGGCTCGTGGCATACCCTCTGGAAGGCTAAGCAGTCCATTCTGCGGAGAAAGTTCAACAACTCCTGCGCCCCCCACTGCCACAAGGCTGACTTGCCCTCCAGGAGCTACAATGCCACCTCCATCCAGAGTAATATCTCCTCCGACCAGGAGCAAACTATGACCCGTTGGCACCTGTAAACCAAAAGCGCTTGAGAACCCCGATGAGTCTAAATTCAGGGGTGAGCTTGCTCGATTCATAATTGGAGCGGCGTTCAGTTGGTTAAACCAGAGCGCATCAGGAGTGACCGTCAGGAGTGGCGAGGGTAGCTCTGGATTGGTGGCACTGAAGAATCCTTGCTCGCCAAATTGAACCGCATTTGCAGTCGTAACCAGCAGCGAACCCTGGATATCCAAGCGGGCATTTTCACCAAACACCACACCGTTCGGATTGAGCAACACCAGATCGGCTCTACCTTGGACACCTAATGTGCCAAGCAGGTTAGATGGATTGCTGCCTGTCACACGGGATAAAATTCTGTCTACATCACTGGGATTGGCAAAATAGAGCTGTCTGCCTTCTCCAACATTAAATTCCCGAAAGCTATGAAATAAATTACGACCGCGCTGGGCACCACCTGTAATTCTGTCTTCGGTGGCATTAGTCGGCACGACAACCGATCGCTCGTTTCCCAAGGTATCGTCAGGAACAAGTTGAGCTACAGCACCATGTGGCAATAATAGAGGGCAGCAAACTACTAACAGGCTTATCAGCCCTGAGATTTGCCATCCTGCGAAGACTGCATTCGTTCGGGCATCGCGGCTGAAATTGCTGGATGGATGTTGCTTGTCCACGCTGGCTCACGAGTTCCGTCTACAAACTGTTCCAACTACCTAACCTCAGGTTACAACTGCATCCTGGACAATGGCTAGCAGATCATTGCCCCAATAGATTGCGGTATCGATTCCGGCGTTACCCACGTCGCGATACTGCCCAAACGCATTGGGGATGAAAAAGCGATCGTAAACTAGACGATGATCACCCAGCCGAAAGAGAGCATTGTCGGTTACTTCAATTCGATCGCCCTGAGCCACATTAAAGTCAGTAATCACTGCATAGCCCGCACCTAAGTAGTAGGGAGTTGCTGTATCTCCTAGCAAAAAGCGATCGGCTCCACCCGCACCAATCAGCAGATCAAGACCGTTGAAGCCTGCGATCAGATCGTCGCCTGCACCACCCACTAAAGTGTCGTTGCCGATTGTTCCGGTCACCCTTCTATTGACAGTTCCCCCAAGGTTTACCGGACCAGTGGATGCCACATCTCCTGTTAAGGCAATTTGTTTGCTTTTACCGCTATCACTCTGAAGCGGTTCCGGTGGTGCAGAATTATCAATGGGCGGTTCTTGGATAGGGATTACTGGCGGTGGTTCCACAATTCGAGGCAACTCCGTTGCCGATAGCCGCAGCCGATAGCGGGACTGTTCTTTGCGTCGGGCTGGAAACACTTTGACATAATATGTTCCTGCTCCCAGAACCGTATCAATTCCCTCTGGTCGCCGTTTAGCACGAGCAGATTGCATCAGCATTCGACCTTGCCCATCCATCAGTGCCACATTGATATCGGCTTTGAGACGATCAAGCTTCAGGCTGAAACTGCTGCTGTAGCCAAGCTGGAAGGAATAGAAATTCTCTTTTGCACCTACGGCATCTCGAAACAGGCGAGATTTACCAATGATATTCACCTTAAGCGCAGACTTAAGATTGTTACCAGCTCGTTTATTCATAAGGAAACTCCACTATATGAAAAGTATTATGCGCAATTCTCTGTTGTGAGATGTACATTAACTTCTACCCTCAAAACGGTTGGTAACGTACTGAGAAATATAATCCACTATCCTGCAATGAACTACCCTCGTCTTCGACATCAATTAAAGGAAAGCCATAATCCACGCGGACCGATAAATCCGGTGTAATCAGCCAGCGCAAGCCCAGACCTAAGCTGACGAGTGTATCGGGATCGGGATCGGGGGTGTCATTGTTCCAGCCGTGGCCTGCTTCGACAAAGGGGATGAGTTGGAGGCGATTGGTATTGGGCAACAGCGAAAACCGCAGTTCGGTAGCGGCTAGAAGGCCATTGTCGGTGACGAGCTGATTTTGGCGATAGCCCCGCACCGTATCGGCTCCCCCAAAGCCAAAGCGCTCCAACGGCAGCAGCGAATCGGGCGTCAGTTGGGTATTCAGCCGCGACACCAGCACAAACCGAGGCGACAACTGCTGTAACCACTGAAACTGACCAATCCAGGCCACAAAGCGTCCGTCGGTGCCCGTATCATTAATGGTGGCATCAAAGGCATCAATGCCGATGCTGAACTGAGAGCGGGCCGCCAACACCGAGCGGGCACCGCGTTTCACCCAGTCTTGCGACAGCCGTACCACGGTGACGTTTGATTCACCGTCTTCGGGGCCGACCGAAAACGAGAAGGGTTGATCTTCCAGAAAGGTAGTGCTACGGCGCAAATCAACTCCCAATCCTAGGGCAAATTCCTCGGTGGGGGTTCTGACAGTCGGCTGGCGAAAGCCGAGCGAGAAAGTTTCCGATTCGCTGCGAATATCGAGATCTTCAAAATCGGTTTCCAGGATGCGGGAATCATCGTTGCTGTAACCCAAGCTGATCGTGCCATCCATTGGGTTGACTGGAATTGAAAAACCAACATCAAAACTATCCAACCCTTCGGTAATGCCGTAGCCCGCGCTAATCTGGTCACCGAGGCCAATCAAATTGGCATAGCTAGCTTGAATACTGAACTGCTCCGAACCGATGCTGGGCGACTGATAGTTGTCGCCACCAATCCCCAACTGGAACGGCGATGCTTCTTGAATGTTTACGAGCAAAATGTTGCGGCCCGGTGCGCTGCCTGCTGTTAGCTCAGCGTTCACCTGTTGAATCAATGGGTTGAGCTGAAGGAGTTGCAGTGCTCGTTCTAGATCGCGTTGGTTCAGCGGCGTCGAGTTAGCCAGATTCAAGCGAGAGCGGACATACACTTCTTGTAGACGAGTCAGGCCGCTAATTTGAATCTCTTCTAAGGTGCCTTCTACGACCTGAATCTGCACCTCGCCATCGCTCAAATCCTGATTGTTGGGCAAAAAGGCACCAGAGTTAATATAGCCGTTGTCAATATAGAGTTGAGTAATCGAAGAACGCAGTGTCACTAAATCATCGAATGTAGCGGTAGGATGATTCGCTAAAAATTCCTCTACGATCTCAGCAATTTCTACGTCTAAAACCGTATTGCCCGAAACCTCTACCCGACTGATTGGAAAGCTCATATCAGGTAAATCAGACGGTGCCATTTGAGGTTCTGAAGGCGATTGCAAACCGGGATCAGAGGAATCGGTCGGTTGATTGGGCAGCGGCGATGGATCTGGGGTTGGAGTGGATTGCTCAACTTGTTCGGTTGTGCGGGGGGGCAACGTTTCCTCTGGAGGAATGGATTGGGCAATAGCACTAGACCCAATCATTACTTCACTCATGATCATCGAAACCGCAAATTTGCCGACGATCACTACTTTAATTAGTAAACTCACCTCTGACCCCTTCAGAGTTTTGCACACAGAATTGTTTCTACAATACTGGCAATGGGCCAAAATCTACCGGATTTTACTTAAACTTTATTTTTCGTTGACATGTTGATACAGCGTTTTTCACTCATGTGAGGTATAGGGGATGTGGGGGCTTCGCCCCCCACGCAGGGGCACTGCCCCTGCACCCCGTTTTTCGGACTTCACTAGCCTGAAAAAGGCCGTATGTCTACAATCTTTCTCCAAAACAACTATGGTGTACATCCAATTTCTTGTGCAGGTTCTGTCTATTCAGAAAGCTAAGCAGACAAATTATTATGACTCGGTGATATCACTGCTGCTACTGGAGAAAATCCGGAAGAGTTGCTATCAAATGGCGTCACCTCTTGCCTCTGAGGCTGTAAACCCCTTTGCTTCTGACTAAATTCTGTTCTTAAATCAGAATCACCAAAGCCCATTGCCAGCTTTCTATCAGAGTCGTCTTGATATAAAGCTTTACCGCTCACCTGTTTCACAACTGGCTCTCTATTGTTTTTGTTACCATTCTTCCTGGCAAAATGGTTCACTAACTCATCGCTACGGGTAATACCGATAAGACCCTGCTCCGTTCGTAGTCCTGTCAGCGGATCTGGTTGGTTCGTAATCCTAGTTTGCTCGCGTCCATTAACTCTTCTAGTTTGGGCAGCAGAAAACGCAATATACTGTGGCGTGCTCCTAGTCTGATAAAGCCGCAGGAATGCGCCCGTGGTACCGTTAAATTCAAGTACACCACCAAAGCCAGCATCGGCAACGAAGAGATTTCCCTGTGGAGAAAATGCCAGACTAGTTGGAGTTCTGAGTCCGCGCACAAATGGGATTGGGCCACGAGGTCCCCCAATAATCTCAACAGAATTCCCATTACGAGCGGTCAATACAAAAAGTTGTCCCGAGCGGTTAAAGGCTAGATCTCTGGGTCCAGGGAGGAGGAAACCAACCGTGGCCAAGATTCGACCCGTTCTAGGATCTACTCTTTCAATATTGCCCCTCACAGTACTAGCGTAGATCGCACCATCAGGACCAAACGTAATGCCAGTTGTAAAGGTTGTTCCGATAGCTAATGGTCTGATAAATGCCCCTGTACGCCCATCGAATTCCTGAATAAATCCTTGCCTGGAGAGAGAAAAAAGGTTGCCGTTAAAACCGATCGCTAAGTCAGTTGTACCCACGGGCGGGTCAGCAAATGTCCTCACCTGATTCTGAGCGATCCTGGTGATGATCGAAAACCGATCGCTTGCGTTTCCGACAAACAAACCGTTTCTACCGACAGCTAAGCCAGTTGGAATCCCTGAAAGACGTTGTTGTGACAGAAACCGACCGGTAATCGTACTGTAGGATTGAACAGCTCCGATATTTCCGTTGAAGTTGACTGATACAAGCAGTGTAGACATTTCAATTCACCTTTAGATCGGACCACCCAGTATGTGGGCAATACTGTAGTCGAGATATTTTTGCCAATTGCTCATACGACCTTCTCTGTGCTAGTCGTAAAACGCAACCCCTCTTTTAAAGAAAAGTTATTGCCTTATCAAGGCCATTCGTTGAAAAAGCGTGGAGCAACAAAGGGCTGAAGTAGTGAGGCAAGGCTTGTTCCGGCATCAAACCTGCTCTACTCGTTTGTTGCTCCACGATCACCCTTCAGACTGCGGTAGGAGTTGTTGGCAGACTGTCGAGTTTGCGTTGTCCTTTAGCCTAAATTGGGAACTTGTCCCGAAGCAACGTGCTTTCCAGAGCGATGGAAATCCCTGTAAGATTAGGAACAAGTACTTCGGAACTACTCTTTGACTTCGGGACACTTCCTGCCTTTTTTGGTAGCCTCACGCTCCCTAGCATTCTTCTATGCCGAGACTGAGTACCAGCGATCGAGCTAAAATCCGAGCAGCTCGCCTTCTAGAGCAGCTAATCGCCTTCGCTAACAACGAGCGGCCCGATTGCGAATCCCTATCTAAGCAACTGACGGCCCGCTGGGATCTCCAGTCCACTCAACCGCGGTTAATTGTCCAGACAACGCTGAATGGATTAGCAGCCTTAATAAACCCTTCAACAGCACAGCCAAACCAGGCTACAAAAGAACATGTTCGCCATGATCTGCGCCTATTGCGCGATTTTTTAGACATTTTGGAGGATAACCGCACTAAAACCCAGGGAACCGAGCACTGGCATTTCACATTGAAGCTTTGGCACCGCTCCACGCAGCCCAATCTAGCAGCCTTTGAACGCGAGTGGCAGGCCCGCAAATCACCGTCTCCTCAGGTCAATTCCATCGTCACTCCCGCTGTCAACATCCGACAAAATCTACCCGCTCGTCAGCATACGGCCCTAATCGGCCTCAAGCCCCAGTTGACCCGCTTGCTTCACCTATTGGCCGCCAATCATCCAGCCACGCTGATTAATCTGACCGGAATCGGCGGCGTCGGTAAAACTACCCTGGCGTTAGAAGTGGCCCATCGCTGCTGGCAAGCGGCTCAACAACCAGACATGTTTCCAGAGGTTCCCGACTTCGAGGCAATTATTTTCATATCGGCCAAAGCCGATCAGTTTGTTGGGGCGCATCGGTCTACTCGATTAAAAGCCGAACGTAACCTGCGCGATATTTTTCGGGTGATTTTCCGAACGTTGGGCGCTGTGGACATGATTCCACCCGATTTGACTGAACAGGTTGAGTGGGTGCAAGATTTGTTGGCGCGTCAACGTACATTACTGGTTCTAGATAACTTAGAAACACTGACCGAACCAGAGCAGGTTTTTTCCTTGCTCGCTGAACTGCCTGCCACGGTTAAAGCGATCCTGACTAGTCGTACCCGCTTGGGATTGGGGACTGCAATTGAGCTGAGCTATTTATCACTAGAGGACAGCCTCGCCTTGATTCAACATTATGCCCAGGAGAAGGGCGTGCACCTCACCCCAACCCAAGCCCAACTCATTCACCAAAAAGCCGGTGGTCTGCCGCTAGCAATGGTCTATATCATTAGTCAAATTGCAGTTTATGATTTAACGGTAGAGCCATTCTCTACGGAGCTAACTACACCAGAACATGACCTGATTCAGTATTGTTTTGCCGAGATCGTTCAATCTCTGAAGTCTCAACCAGCCCATGCTCTGCTAATGGTTTTAGCCCTATTCCCAGAATCAGCTTCTCTGGAGGCACTCCATCAGATTGCGTTTGGAGCAACAGATGTGAACATTACGCACCAGAATTTAGAAACATTGGATCGACTCTCGCTGGTGGAATCTCACCAAGGCCGATATGATTTGCATCCACTGACAAAAACTTACATGAGAGCTGAACTCGAGATGAATCCCGAATTTGAACAAACAGTCCGGGAACGGTGGATCGCTTGGTACCTCAACTTTTTGCAGCCCTATAGTCAACAGAACTGGCGCGACTGGCAGGGCTATGCTTCTCTCGAACCAGAATGGGACACGATTCGCGAAGTGATGGAATGGTGCAAAGACCACAATCGCTATCCAGAGTTTAAGCAGCTCTGGCAATGCCTGAAGGGTTATACCCAAAATTACGGTCATTGGCACGAACGCACTGCCTGGATGGACTGGCTGATGGAAACCGCGACACAACACACCGATTGGCCTACAATGGCCGACGCCCTCTACCACGCCAGCCGCACCCTCTATCTGTTCAACCAGCCAGAGCAGACGCAACAAGCGATTGCCTTCGCTCAGCAAGCCTGGGAGCTTGCCCAATCCCACTGCAACTGGGACTTCCAAACCGATCTATGCATTCATCTAGCAGCTTTATATATTCAAAATCAACAGTTTGAACAAGCTTGGGACTGGCTTAACCAAGGCGAGCGCTTGCTACACCAGTTTGACCAGCCCATTACCCACTTGGATCAATGGCTCAACATCGATTACTACAAAGCCCAACTCTGTTTACATGATCAAGACTACGAGCAAGCCAAACAATTTTATCAACAAGCTTTGCAGAACGCCGAAACCATTGAATGGCAGCGGGCAATCGTTTACATCAAAGGTGGGCTAGCCTTGATTGCGATTACTCAACAGCATCTAGACGAAGCCGAACAATTGCTGAACTATGTGCTGCAACAAGCCGAACAACACCAAGACAAACGTTGCTTAAGCTTTTGCCAAAGCTATTTTGCGCTCCTAGAACAGGCCAGAGGTAATGTGGCAGCCACCCAACATTGGGCCAGAATCGCCAAAGCGAGTTTTATGGCGCTGCATATGAGGACGAAGGCGGCGGAGATGGAGGGGTTGTTGGAGGGGTGGGGGGTGAGGGGTGAGGGGTGGGGGGTAGGGGGTGGGGAGTAGGGTGGGGGTAGGGGTAGGGGTGGGGGTGGGGGTAGGGGTAGGGGTGGGGGTGGGGGTGAATGCGGTAGTTTGGAGTTCTGAATTTTAATGATTAGGACAGTTGCAAATCTTTTTTGGAGTTCAGCAATTTGAGGTTGTCCTCTGTCATAGATATTCTCATTTCGAACGTTGAATCGGTAATACCATCAGCGCCAGATCCTCTAACTGAAGCTCAATTCGAGGGCGCTCTGGTGACACATTGTCCAACAGGCATGAACCACAACGATTGGCTGAATTAGGTAAACATACACTAGATTGACGAGAATCCAATTGATGTAAAGTTGATAGGCAATCAACAGAGAAACCCATAAACCCTCCTGCGAGTACTGATACAAACCAAGCATGCTGACAGCACCCCCTACCCCTCACCCCCCACCCCTCACCCCTCACCCCTTCACCTCCCGAAAACATTGCTCAAACAGAGCTTGAGTACGGGCAAAGGCATGTTCCATTGTCCGCCGGTCGGCTTCACTCCTAAGACCAAAATAAGGATAGTGATCGATAAAGCGACCAAACAAGAACTGACAGTCTTGACGATACTTAGCCGTATCGAGAATATGGATATGCCAAACCTGGTCGATTTCTTGCGAAGGCACCAACTGGGCGGTGGGATAGCGATGGTGGAGAAACAAAAACCGACGGTATTGCTCAATCGCGTGGGTGGTTTGGGCTAGCGGCCAACCGAGACCTTCATCGGGATGCATCAGCTTGAAGGCGATGGGGCCAAAGTCAATACGGGCAAGCCGCTGTAGAAAAGCTTGATCAGTGGTGGAGAGTTGTGGGGGCATAGGAAGATATCAATGGCAAGGCTCTAAAGATTCGATAGGCAAAGGCGATGCACTCCTGAGTTGAGCAACAGAGCTTTTTGCAAAATTTTGCCGTAAACGCAATTCACAACAGGTTGCTACACAAGTTTGCCAATCAAAACGTCAATAGCTTCTCCGTCGTGGTTCCGATGCAGGTTTCTCATCGAGTTCGTAGAACGGCTGCCACCGGAATGCGAGGAGCGGGCGCTTGAGCTAAAACTACTGCTGTAGCTGGGACCGGTTGCCGACTGAGTCAGAATATAGCGAACCTGGGCATGGGTGAGGTTGGGATTGGCACTCAGCATCAAGGCTACAACTCCAGCCACATGGGGAGCAGCCATTGAGGTGCCGTTCATCGTGTCATACCACTTGGAAAAATTCGTGGGCATGGTGGACCACACCCCTACCCCCGGCGCAACTACATGCTGCATACGGCTGTCGTACCCAGCCCGGTTAGAGAAGTTGGCAATTCTACCACTGGAATCAATGGCACCTACCGAAATACCAAGATGGGTGGCATACCTAGCGGGAGCAAAGGGCGAAGCCAGCCCACTATTGCCAGCTGCGCTGACGGTAATGACATTGCGACTAGCGGCGTAGTCGAGAGCGTTGATCAACTCAGGCGATTCGGTCCATCCTAGGCTCATGTTGATGACTTTCGCACCGTTGTTTACCGCATAGCGAATTGCTTCGGCTAAATTGCCTGGATTCGTAAAGCGATTGCCTCGTACATCACTGATGCGAAGCGCCATGATTTTAGCATTGGGGGCAACACCCGTTGTGCCAAATCCGTTGTACTCGGCTGCGATGGTTCCGGCTACGTGGGTTCCGTGCGCTTGCCCTGGATCGCGTGTACCTGGCAGCACATTGTTGTTATTCTGGCCTGCGCCAAAGTTCCAGCCAAACAGGTCATCGACATAGCCGTTGCGGTCATTGTCGATTCGATCACCAGCAATTTCTCCGGGATTGCGCCAGATGTTATCGTTGAGGTCTGGATGGTAAATGTCTACGCCCGAATCAATCACAGCTACCGTCACACCTCTACCCGTCTTACCCCAGGCCCACGCTTCCTGTGCTTTCACATAATCGTTGCCCCAATGAACGCCACCCCAGTTCGCCACATCCGCAAAGGCGTGGGGATAATAACCAGCCGCCCAGGCAACGGCTTTAGCTGCATTCACCAATCCATAACCAAACGTAGTATCAAATGAGCTACCCAGCAATTTACTCGCCGTTGCACTTGCTACAATGGTTTGACTTTGCTTTAAGCCCGTTAGCGAGTCTTGACCTTGTCGCGCTGCTTTCCTGGATTGTTGGTTGAGCTTTAACGGTGTGATCACCTGCTCGGTTGATGTTCGGTTCTGTACGAGCGGGGCTTCGGCGTTACCAAGGTAGTCGATGCGGTCTACTAAATTGGTTTGCCGATTGAGGTGGTTTTCCTTCTCTAGCTTTGCTTGCGAGAGCAGGGTTTGTGTACGGGAAGTTGGGAAATAGGGGGAAGGAGCTGGGTCGATTTCTGGCTGAGCTAATGGCTGTGATTGAACGCAAAAGGAAATGTTGCGATTACTAGAATTGTCAAACATGGAAATACCTAATGAAATCAACAGTGAATCTCAGATTTTTGAGGTGATGCGAGTAGGCAATCCTATAAGAACTGGTCTATTCAGAAGCAATTGAAGGTAAAACCCGCTCAACTAGAATTGGATTTCAAACAACCTGAGTTGACTGTTGGCACGGGTAGAATTCTCTAACGTAAACTGAAGCGAAATTGGATCAAAAACCAATCCTTCAGAATTACCAGAAGCTGAACAGTAGGGTTTATCTTGCCAAGCTACCGCAATCACACAGTCAAAATCGCTAATCTGCTCGACTTGAAGCGACATTGGTTCTCCTAAGTCAGAGGCAGCAGTGCTAATGCCTGACTCTAACAGCGGTGTTTCCAAAGCCGTTCCTGAATCCGTATCGGTGACGATTGCCGATGGCGCTGGATTAGCAGCGGCTGGTTTAGCAACAAGACTGCCCAGGGTCGCGAAGGTTAATGTAGTGAGGGTAGTAGCTGCTGCCATTTCTAGACACAACAGCTCAAACTCGGCAAAACGAAACAGTGGAAAACCGGATTGCTGAATCGGTTGTTGAGACATGATTAAATCCTCTAACGCTTGTGATTACCACAATAGAGAGACACAATCGTGAATACAGCAGGCTTCTCTGTAATTTTAGTTGCCAAATTAAAGCAACTGAACAACCGCAACCGGCAGGTTTAATTGCCGAAAACTGAAATATGATGAAACAGATACAGCATTTTTCACTCATGTGAGGTGTACATGTGAGGTGTAGGGGGTGGCTTCGCCCCCACGTAGGGATAGTGCCCCTGCACCCCGTTTTTCGTGCTTCACCAGCCTGAAAAAGGCTGTAGGACAATCTTAAATAGCTCAATCGGATGAGCTTGGAGAGCGGAAACTGTTCTAAGCGTTTTGGCTACTGCTATATTTTTGAAATACTGAAGAGTTCACGCTCAATGCTGTATTGAGATCGGTTTCGATATGTTAAACCTTTGAGACTATCCAGAAACAATCAAGCGGTTTGTATACTGCAATACAGAGCCACTCTCAGCCTTCACTGTATAGGGTGTACAGTTCATAAAAATTCTGCTGCTTCTGCTCGAAAATTATGGTTCAACATCAGCCGTCTGATCCTCCCATCGCCATCAGCACCATTCCTATTCTTGAATTTGATCAGGTTGGACTTGAGTATATGGTTGATGGCAAACCGAGGCGCATCATCGAAGAAATTTCTCTCACTATTGAACCGGGGGAGTTCGTTTCGTTTGTTGGCCCTAGCGGTTGTGGTAAAACGTCAATTTTGCGGATGATTTCGGGATTAGCACCCGCCCCGATTGGTGAAATTCGCTATCACGGCAGCAAAATTACAAAGCCCCTAAAAAGCGTTGGTATCGCCTTTCAAAGCCCGATTCTTTTAGCTTGGCGCAACATTCTTGACAATGTAATCTTACCGTTGGAGGTAGTTCAACCCTACAAACGCGATTTTAAGCAAAACAAAGCTCAATATATTAAAAGTGCAGAAGATTTGCTTAAAACTGTGGGACTGCAAGATTTCCAAAAGCAATTTCCCTGGCAGCTCTCTGGAGGTATGCGGCAACGGGCTTCGCTTTGTCGCGCTCTGATTCACCAACCCGAAATTTTGCTGCTGGACGAACCCTTTGGGGCACTCGATCCTTTCACTCGCGAAGAGATGTGGGGGATGCTCCAGGAACTGTGGATGCGGCTCAAGTGCACCTGCGTGTTAATTACCCATGATTTACGAGAAGCCGTTTTCCTGTCCGATACGGTCTATGTGATGGCACCCCGACCCAGCAGTATTATTTACAAGCTCAAGGTCAATTTGCCGCGTCCCACTACAACTGAAATGATGTTATCGGATCAGTTCAACCATTTGGTGACTGATCTACGACGCCATATTCACCGCAATTAATCTAATGGTTATGCTTTTGTCAAATTAATCTCGCCGAATTTTCCCCAATTTTACAACTCATTACAACTCAATTTATTCTTAAGTTATTCCTCTTCAGCCAAAACCATGTCTCGACTTGAGAAACTGCTTCGTTCCAAATCCGCCGGGATTGTCCTGCCCCTAATTGCTACGGTGCTTTTATTTGTGCTGTGGGAGCTAGCAACCCATTTATTCAAAATTCCACCCTACAATCTACCTGCCCCTTCTGCCATTTATGCCGCTACGATCAAGCAAAGCCAAGCACTAATTGAAAATGCATGGCAAACTCTGATTACTACCTTGGGCGGTTTTTTCTTAGGAATTATTGCAGGCGTCATCCTGGGGTTTATGATCGGCTATTCTCGGATCGCCTACTTGATTCTTTATCCGCTATTGGTAGGCTTCAACACAATTCCTAAAGTAGCACTCGTACCATTGTTTGCCCTCTGGTTTGGTATTGGTACTGTCCCGGCTATCCTGACAGCATTTCTGCTCGCCTTTTTTCCAATTGCAGTCAATGTGGCTCTCGGTCTAGATACAGTTGAGCCAGAGGTGAAGGATATTTTGCGCTCGTTGGGAGCGAGTCAAGTTGAATTCTTTCAGAAAATCGGCTTCCCCCACACAATGCCCTATCTATTTGCCTCGTTGAAGGTAGCCGTTTCGTTTGCCTTTATTGGTTCAGTGATCTCAGAAACCGTCGCTTCTAACAGCGGGATTGGCTATCTGGTTGTCAGCGCCAGCTCTAATTTTGATGTGCCGCTTGCCTTTGCTGGTCTTCTGGTGCTTTCAGCTATGGGAGTGATTCTCTATGCATTCTTTGCAGTGTTAGAGAAATATGTCATCTATTGGGCGCGCTGATACTCATTCAGCGATTAGGAATGACCTTTAGGCATTATCTGTTCAAACTCTTCCAGCCCCTCTTTAGCCAGATTGCCGTCTGATGGATAACAGCAGTTCTAGTAAAGAGGGATGCCCAGGGATTTCACTCTCTAGGTTTAGAAAATGCGTGTAAGTGGCATTACCTCCACAGCCACTCTGTCAGACACGATCACTCCGGACTAGACTCCTGCCCGGTCGGAAAAACATCCAATGGCGGAAATGGGGATGCAAATAGCCTACTGGCTGATGTGGCTGTGCTTCGTGTTCTGAAGCGATAGTTTGGGATTGTTTCATCAGATTGCGATGCAAAAATTTCATGTATATTTCTCCTCCTTTCATCTCAGACGACACGCCTGATAGCCGCCTATTGCTTGATTCAGCGCTCAAGCAGCACCCAAACAGGAGCAAGATTTAGCTCTTTTCCGTCTAAAATGCATTGTTTTTGTATTTTATTATACAGAATAACATATTTTCTGAAGAATTACATTTTCAGCACTCACCCTAAGACAGATTTATTCCAGATAGGTTAGAGTTGCGAATCACAAATTGATAAAAAAAGAGATGGTTGAAGCCACCTCTTGAGCTGGATATGGTTGTATACCATTCAAGTCTAATTCAGGAATTCAAGCGTAAACACTAGCTGTAACATAGCTTAGCTCAATGACTTACGCTCAGAAGCAGGCGGTAGGCTACGTTCAGAAGCAGGTGGTAGAAAACTATCGTCGAATACTTCTTCAGGCTTGGGCACAGCCACTCCCAGCCCCTTAGCAACTTGCTCAATTGTCTTCTCTAAACGAGCCGGATCAACTCCTCCTAAACCGTTTTTCTCAACTTCAGGAGTGACATACAGATCTTCAAGCGCGATTTGGAGACGCAGCTTTTCGGCGTTTTCGTCCATCAACGAATCTCCAGCAGCCATCACGCTTGCCAAACCAGCGGCTGGATCTTTAAGCGTGTCCTGCAAGCCCTTGAAATAGGCGCTGAGGAACCTTTTGACGACATCAGGATTTTCCTGTAGGAACGACCTTTTAACGATGATGGCATTGCCGTAGAGATCCAAACCATTGTCGGCATAGAGGAATATTTCCATCTCATCGGGGCTAGTGCCTGCTTTCACCAGTGAGGGAACAATGGTGGTGACAAATCCACTCACCGCATCCACATCGCCTTTCAGCAAGAAGGTTTCCCGCAGTTTTGGCTCCATCGTGACCCACTCCACCGAGTTGGGATCAACGCCGGACACTTGAGCAAACACCGGCCACAGCTTTCGAGGTGCATCTCCAGCCGGAGCACCCAGTTTCTTGCCTTCTAGAGCTTTCGGGTCGGAGATATTACTTTTCGTGAGCGAAACGATCGAGAAAGGAGACTTGTTGTAGGGCACTGCCACAGCAACCAGAGGATCGTTGGGATTCTTGGCATTGAACTCAATCATGGAATACATGTCGCCAAAGCCGATCTCGAACTGTCCTGCCGCGACCTTTGCCAGAGTATCCGCTGAGCCAAAGCCTCGTTCAATCGTCACGTCTAAACCTTCTTCACCAAAGTAGCCCTTCTCCTTCGCTATGGTGATCGGCGCATTATCGCCTTGTAGCAGCCAAGAAGGGTTGACTTTGATAGCTCGCTTCTCAATGGGTGCTGTACTTGTGGCCGTATTTTCTCCAGCTGGCGATGGAGCGGTCGCCGACGGTTGAGACTGACATCCGCTCAGCAGTGAAGGGGACAAAAGGGATAGGGAAATCAGGCAAACTAACCAAGTTTTTCTCATAGGATTATCCAAACGCCTAACAGCTCTAGGCAATAAAACATTTAATTTATAGAGGTCAGCACTCTGTATACGACAGAAAGGAACCGCAGGAATGTAGTTTACAATACATTTCTGTTGCTACTGAGGCGAATTTTTGCTGTAGTTTTCAGATCATCAGTGAGGGGTGGGGGGTGGGGGGTTGACTATAAAGCGCTCGGG
>KL662192.1:915903-935861 GCA_000733415.1 [Leptolyngbya] sp. JSC-1 | reverse complement strand
CAGTGAAGGGGACAAAAGGGATAGGGAAATCAGGCAAACTAACCAAGTTTTTCTCATAGGATTATCCAAACGCCTAACAGCTCTAGGCAATAAAACATTTAATTTATAGAGGTCAGCACTCTGTATACGACAGAAAGGAACCGCAGGAATGTAGTTTACAATACATTTCTGTTGCTACTGAGGCGAATTTTTGCTGTAGTTTTCAGATCATCAGTGAGGGGTGGGGGGTGGGGGGTTGACTATAAAGCGCTCGGGTTAGTAACAGCTCAACTACCGCGCTTAATGCATACACACTTAATGCATACACACTTAATGCATACACACTTAATGCATAAAGTCTATCAAGCTAATTGAAGCGGTAAAGGATATTAAAGCAACTCGGCTCCCGAACTATGGTATTGGCTAATACAAACGGCGTTTTATCGCCTCCTTTAAGATGATGCAGAGATGATGCAGATTAGTGTGGCAATACGATTCAGGATTCGGCGATATGCGGTATTTTATACTCAGTATCTAAGAGTCCCTGGAGTCTTTGCTGCTAATCAGCGTTAAGCGCTTTTGAGGTATTTACGAGTAGATCAGCTTGACTTTTAGGTTGGAGCTGCTGCAGTAAGTACTCAGGCTGATATCAGACTGATGTGGTGTGATCAATTTCAGTTTTAGGTGTGAGGAATAATGACAAATATAATGGGGTGGAAATGGTTGGTGTTAGTGCCTGCCGTCTTCAGTGCAACGCTTTGGGGACACAGCTCAGCAACTGCAGAGCCATCTGCTGAATCTGAGATAGCCATTGCAGCGCCGACCGAAATCGCAGAAATTACAGAAATTGCAGCAACAGAAACCGTTCAACCAGCTGCGGTGTTGGCTGACGCTACACCAACATTCAATACAGCCCAACCCCTGGCTCCGCAGCCCGCTCAAGTCGAGTTGCCAGCGGTTAGTCCAGTTCCGGTCGTTACAGTCCAAGGGATGCCGCAAGCAATACCCCAAGAGATGCCCCAAACAAGGGCTGAAGCCCCTGCACCCGCTCCTAGCGCAACTGGCGCTACCAGCACATACAGCATCACTTCGGCAGGGCAGACTCGCTCGTTCCAAAGTTCTAATATGACTCGGTTAACCTCGGTTGACCAGCTCTCGCAAACGGGTGCGGCTAGCCAACAGGGCGCAATGGACCAGTTGACTTCAATTACCCAATTGACCGACGTGCAGCCAACCGACTGGGCCTATCAAGCGTTGCAATCCTTGGTGGAGCGCTATGGCTGTATTGTCGGTTATCCAGACAGCACCTATCGCGGGCAGCGTGCTTTGACCCGGTTTGAATTTGCGGCTGGGATGAATGCCTGTTTGGACCGAATTAGCGAGCTGTTGGCAGCGTCTACGGCTGATTTGGCAACGAAGGAAGATTTAGCAACGCTGCAGCGCTTGCAAGAAGAATTTGCCGCCGAATTGGCAGCTTTGCGCGGACGGGTCGATGTACTCGAAGCTCGCACGGCAGCTCTAGAGGCAAACCAGTTTTCGACCACCACTAAGCTGTCGGGAGAAACGCTGTTCTACGTCGCTGATATTTTCAACGAAGAAGCTGGGTTTGATAACGAAACCGTCTTCCAGTACCGCAGCCGTTTAATCTTCGATACCAGCTTCTCTGGTACCGACCAACTGCGCGCCAGGATCCAAGCCGGCACATTAGAGCCATTCAACCAACCTGGAAATGAACTGGGCTTTGGTGCCTTTGGCAATACGGATGGCCGCTTCTTCATGGATTTGCTGAGCTATCAATTCCCGGTGAGTGACGTTGCCCGAATCAACATCTTTGCAAACGGCGGTGGCCTCGATGATGCCACGTTTGGCAACACCATCAACCCACTCGACAACCCTGCTCGCAGCGCTATTACCCGATTTGGTCAGCGCAACGCTATTTACCGGACTGCCAGCACCTCGGCAGGCGCAGCAATCAACTTCTTCTTGACGGATAACATCAGCCTGCAAGCCGCCTACTTAGCTGGAGAAAACTCGGATCCCAGTCCGGGCAGCGGTTTGTTTAACGGCAACTACGGCGCTCTCGGTCAGCTAACGTTCCGCAATATCTTTGACGTAGTCGATCTGGCGTTTACCTATGTCAATGCCTACACTGGCACTAGCATCAACGCCGACGGTTCGATCACAGCAGGCGTACCGTTCGGTTTAGGCAGCCGCGCTTCTAGAGTCGATATCGACCGACCTGTGATTGCCAATTCCTATGGTATTGAAGCCAACCTCAAGCTTTTCCCTGGTTTCCAATTAGGGGGCTGGGTTGGCTATTCGGCAATTCGAGCAATTGGCGTGGGGGATGCCAGCGTTTGGAACTACGCGGGTACCTTAGCCTTTCCTGATCTGTTCAGTCGCGGTAGCCTGGGCGGTATTATCTTTGGCATGCAGCCCCGCTTGACCGGATCAGACGCCGCAATTGGCAATCGGCTGGGGCAACGCAAAGATCCAGATGTGGGTTTCCACTTGGAAGCGTTCTACCGCTATGCTGTCAACGACAACATCGATATCACCCCTGGCTTAATCTGGATTACCGCACCTAATCACAATGATGACAATAACGATGAATTCATGGGTGTGCTACGAACCACGTTCCGGTTCTAGATCGGTCAACCATACAACGGTTGAATTGAACAATTGATTGATGAGTTGAAGGGGCATACCGCCCCTTTTTTCCTGACATTTCACTGGAATCCAAATCGCATCACTGCACCTAGATATTCGTTGTAGCTGATCCGCTTTTTGCCAGCCTGATCCACCTGAACTAACTGATCTAGCCATTCCCTCGTAATCGGGAATTTGAATTCTTCAGCAATTTGTAGCGCTTCTTCTACTGAAAGCAGGCCGTTATGATTGGCATCAAATTCTCTGAACCGCTTTAGCAGGGAGTAGTTTGGCTCAGCAGCAATCAGGAATTCTTCAAATTCAATGTATCCGTCCTGATTTTTATCGATATATTGAAAACGCTTCAACAGTTTCTCTCGTTCCATCGCCAGAAAATATTCGAGGTATTCCTCTAGCGCAATCTTACCGTCATGATTACTGTCTAGTTCAACAAAGGAACGCTTGATTTTCTCTAGCTTTTCTGACGGAACTAACGCTTCTATTTCAGCGGCAACTGTGAATTTAGAATCTTCAACACTCATGCGGCTCATTCAGGGATTCGAACAAAGGACCCTAGTATGATACTGCCTCCCCATCAATAGGACTGTGCGCTGGGCAGCATCTGCCGATCAATCCCAAACCGTGCCTACTCAAACCCTGCATAGTAGCAGTGGGTCAAGAACTATAGCTAATTAAGCCGAGAGCAGCTAGTTTTACAGCTTGCATCCCAAGATTCCAAAGTCTTGCGAAAAGCCCCTCCCGGCTTGTGAAGCACTGAATAGTAGCCTTACCCCCACACCACAGAGCAGAGACTATGTACAGCATCCCAGGAACCGCCATTTCGCTCCGCCAAACCACCCGTGCCTTCTCCCAATTCACCGCTCTGTCTGGCCTCCTCGTCCTGCTGGGCACAGTCTGGTATGCGCCTCAGGGCCTCGCTCAACCACAGCCAGCGCATTCAGAGGCAACGGCAGTCAGCGAGACCTGTCTGGATCTGGTCTACCAAAACGCGGCCCAGCAGGCCATTGTTACCTGTCAGCAGGCCATTGAGCTAAATCGGAGGGTTGGCGATCAGCGTTTAGAAGCCTACAGCCTGGGGAACTTAGGAACCGTTTACCTGCAACAGCAAAACTATCCGCAGGCGTTGACGCTCTATACTCAGGCGCTAGAACTGGCTCAAACTATTTCGGATCCCGCATTGACGATCAAAGCGCTAGTGGCAGTAGGAACCACCTATTCTCATCTAGGAGAATTCCAGCAAGCCTTGGGGTTCTATCAACAGGCGCAAACGCTAGCAGCAGCGAGTGGCGACGGTCAGGCTGCCGCAGTTGCTTTTTACAATTTGGGATTAACCCATGAAGCGCTGGCCCAATATCCCTCAGCGATTGAAGCTTACCAAAACGCCATCCTGATTGCTCAGGAGATCGGCGATCCGATTTTAGAAGGCTATGCTGCTACCAAGCTGAAGCTCGCCTCTGAAACCTTGAGCTTGGAAACCCGGCTCCAGTAGTTTAAAAATCTAGTTTCTAGATATAGCTTTTTCCACTCTGGTAAGGTACGAGGGGTGTGGGGGCCGTGCCCCCCATTTTTTGTACTTCATTAGCCTGGAAAAGGCTGTAAGCAAGATTTACTCTCACATTCCAGACGCAATTTTCAGAAGTGCTTTTTTTGAAGCGATTAGCTGTTTCTGCTATGGTGAACTCAAGAGTCAAACGACTCTTGTCCTAAAGCCCAAGGTAGATCAGTTGCATGGAACGTCAGCGGATTGAACAAATGCAGATGCGCCTCCGCTCTGAAGCTCTGAATCAGCGTAAGGAGGCTCTGGATGAATTGGCCGAGTTTCCCCCAGAGGTGGCCGTGCCCATTCTAGAGAAGCTGGCTGGCGAAAGAGATTTTGCACTGCGGCGTTTAGCAGCAATGGGATTGGGCAACCATCGGACAGATGCCGCTTTCCAGGCCCTACAGCAGATGGTGAGCCAGGATCAGGACGCGAATGTGCTGGCCGAAGCCGCCAATTCCATGTTTGAGTTTGGCGAGGCGGCGATTCCGTCGCTTCAGGAGCTGTTTGAACGCTCGGATCACTGGTTGGTGCGGCAGACCATCATCTCCCTGCTGATCGGCACACCTTACAACGAGGTGCTGCTAGCAATGGTCCGCCAAGCACTTGAAGACGACACCGAAACAGTCAAGGAAACCGGCATTTTGGCCCTCAATCAAATCTTAAAATCTCCGTTGCAGCCGCAGGCGCTGACCTTGCTGAGTGAATTGGCTCAGAATGCAGATTGGCGGACTCGTTGGCGAACTGCAACCGCACTGCACGGCTGTCAAGATCCACAAGCCAAGCAACTGCTCGCCCAGCTCCAGCAAGATGAAAATTATCGAGTCGTGGCAGCGGCCCTAGAATCGGCTTCTGCCTGAGACAGACCAAACAATTTGATCTGGTTGGCTGGGCGGATCTGACCACGACACCGATAGAGCCAAAACAGCAGTGCTGGTGGGCTAGTTGGTTTCGTTGGCAGTAGCGTCGAGGCTGGGGAGTTGCCCGGTGGGGGTTGTGCCGCCAATGGCTCTAGCGGATTGGGTAGTAAACTGCCGCACCCACTGATCACAAATTCGCCCAGATCCAACGTATTATCTGGCGTAATCTAGGCATACACAGGCTGTTAAATTGACTGAATCATCAAAATGGTTCCGCATAACAACGAACAGGCTAATATACGCAACCGTGAAGCATCTAGCCATAACATAAGGAACGTTCCAAAAGGCCGCTCAACTTTGCGGCAGCGTCATGCGGCACCATCTCAAATTTCTGAAGCCAAACTCGATCAGCACCAGCGATTTTAAGGTTTCATGCATTTAGACCAAAAATAATGTTCCAGGATGGGACGCTTCTTTACAGCAATTTTACATTAAGTTCATACAAACTTTATAATTGGGTATAGCGTTGCCTAGAGCAGTATGTGATACTGACTTCTATCCTTGGTTTGACTAGTCGTACTGAATCCACTGTTGATGTCCGGAACGAGAGAGTGCAAGGTTTTTACCGGTTTTTAATTGTCTAATTCTCAGAAGGTGCGGTTCAGGAGCTTCAAAAATGTTACTTCTCAAGGTCTATCAGGCTAGCTCATTGCTTGTATTTGAGCTAAGCGCTCTGTGCAAAGCTTTCAAGCGGTTGCACTTGAGGAAGTGGTTTCTCTGAGTGCTAGACAAATTCTGGGACGAGACCTGTTCTTGTGCCCATTGTTCTTGTACCCATTGTCGTATCGTTCTATAGCCTTGCTTTTTACTTGCTTCTTCTGCGAATGCACTGCTCCATAGCAGGGATGAGTTCCTAGAGTAAGAAGTCGGGCTGGAATCTCCCTAATTGTATCGGGATATCTACTCGACGTCACTCAACTATAAACTCGTGTTTGACTTCTAAGTTCTGATTCCATAGCTTCAGTCCTATAGCTACATATATGGCTGGGACTATAGATAGGTGTAGCTAGAAGTGTTCTCTGTTTGTTTTTGCTTCGTAACCAGTTGCACAACAGCACCTATCTAGTCAATCTAGGAATAATTTGACAAATAGATTTAAATATCCAAAATAGGCTGATATTTTGCAGCTTGTTTAAGCGAATCGTTATGCAACGAGCGCTTTGCAGATCGTAAAGCTGGAACTGAGCCGCGTGATGCTTCTTGGAATCAACTGAAGCATAGTTTTTCTGTTTTCATATTTTTCACCTGAGTTCTTATGAACGTACAGTAGGACAATCTATGAAAGTTGCACTAGTTCATGATTACTTAACGCAGCGTGGCGGTGCCGAACGGGTATTTGAGCTGTTGTGTAAGCGATTTCCTCAGGCTGATGTATTCACATCGCTGTACAATCCCCAAGCGACGGTTGATTTGGGAGCACGTCCGGTTCACACCACAAATTTGCAAAGCATTCCCGGTTCTAGTAAATACTTCCGGCTATTAGCTCCCCTCTATTACCCTGCTTTTCGCGCCATCGATTTGCAGAACTATGATCTGATTCTCAGCAGTACATCCAGTTTTGCCAAAGCCGTGAGAAAACGTCCGGATGCAATGCATGTCTGCTTTTGTCATAACGTCACCCGCTTTTTATGGGATACTCAGGTCTATCTTCAGGGATACCGTGAGTATCAACGACTGTATCCCATGATCAACAGCGTGTTTCGCCACTTGAAAAAATTAGATGTCAAATATGCTCAGGAACCTGATCTCTATATTGCCAACTCTACTACCGTCGCCCGTCGAATCCATTCAATTTACGGTAAACAGGCAATTGTAATCAATTATCCAATCGATAACAGCCGGTTCTTCTTTTCCGATCGCAAGCAAGATTTTTATCTTGTGTCTTCTAGATTACTTAGCTATAAACGGATTGACATTATTATTGAAGCATTCAACTGGTTAGGTTGGCCCCTGTTGATTACTGGTGATGGACCAGAGCGCAAACGATTAGAAGCGATCGCCCTGGAAAATGTCAAATTTTTAGGTCATGTGAGTGATGCAGAACGAGCCAGCTTAATGGCTCAGACCAGTGGAGTCGTGGTGGCCGCTCTCGAGGATTACGGTCTAGTTCCAATAGAAGCCAACTTCAGCGGCACTCCAGTGATTTGCTTTGGGGCGGGCGGTGTCCTAGATACCCAACGGCCTGGTGTAACCGGCATCTTCTTCAAACGCCAAACACCCGATGCAGTCCAAGCCGCTCTGCTAGCAGCGAGCCGAACTGAGTGGGACTATGGCAAGATTCGCAACCATGCCCTAAATAACTTTACCGAGGAGGTATTCTTTCAGCGGGTTGAACAGGTGCTCAAGGATCTGGGCGTTGGGGCCACCCTGACCCCAGCCTGAAAGGCCAACATCGTAGGTTATCGGAATCCAATCAGGCAAACGAGGTTTTTGTGACTGTAGACCCTCTTAAATCTGCGGCTAATGATGAGCTTAGCTACGGGCAACTGTTTGCAGTGTTGTGGCGACGCAGTCTCTGGTTGGTTGGAACATTTGGGCTAATAGTGGGTACCTCAATGCTGATCACCTTATTCTCCAAACCTACCTATCGCAGCTCAATGCAGCTTTTAGTCGAGCCAAACTACCAATTAGGACTGAAGCGAAACAACGAACGTAATACATACCGAACGGACCGCCAGGATGAAGTAGACTATGCCACTCAATTGAATTTGATACGCAGCTATCAGTTTATGGAACAGGCACTAGAGCGATTAAAAGGCGCGTATCCAGATTTAACCATCAAGGAGATTAGAAAAAACCTGACGATCTCCCTATTAGAAGAAGGTAAAGTTGAAACTAAAATTGTCGAGGTGGTTTATACCGATAACGACGATATCAAAACTCAGCGGATGCTAGAAGCAATTCAGGAGATCTATCAGGACTACAATTTAAAGCAGCAAAAGCTGCGGCTGGATAAAGGGCTAGCGCTAATCAATGAACAGCTGGAAATGCTGCGGCAAGAACTATCAAGCTCTCAGCAGCAGTTAGAGCGATTTCGGCAAAATCAAAACCTGATCGATCCAGAGGAGCAAGCAACCACCGTTGCAGAAGCACTAGAGAAGGTTTTGCAGGATCAGCGCGAGGTACAGGCTGAATATCGGGATGCTCAAGCAAAATATACCAGTTTGCAGCAGCAGCTCGCCCTGTCGCCTCGCAATGCTCTGATTGCCTCTCGGCTGAGCCAATCAACCCGTTATCAAGAATTGCTCAACGAGCTTCAGAAAACTGAACTAGAGCTGGCCCAAAATCAGGTAATTTACACAGACATCACGCCCCGTATCAAATCGCTTCAGGAACGGCGACAGAAACAGCTAGAGCTATTACAACAGGAAATGGGACGAGTATTAGGAGCAGAAGCCAGTGCATCGGGCGAATCCTTGCTTACCGCTGGGCAACTGAGTAAGAACGATTTGGAGCTAGCTCAGGACTTAGCAGAAACCCAGTCCCTACTGGCCGGTTTAGCAGCGCGTCAGAGAAGCTTGGCCCAATCGGAACAGCAGTTGCGGCAGGAACTCAACCGCTTTCCTAGCCTAATTGCCCAATATGACCGGCTCCAACCAGAAGTGGAAACTCAACGAGTCATTTTGGAAAACCTGCTGGAAGATCGGCAGGAACTCAGCAATGATCTGCTGCGGGGAGGCTTTAATTGGGAAGTGGTGGAAGCACCCCAGCTAGGTGAAAAAATCAGTCCTAAACCGTTACAAAACCTATTGCTGGGAGCCGTGATCGGAATTTTCTTGGGCACGATTGCCGCTTTTACACGCGAGATGCTGGATAATGTGATTCGCAGCCTCGAAGATCTGAAGCAACAAATCGAGCAGCCCCTGTTGGGCACGCTACCTGCACTGTCCAGCCTGCAACCGCATCACCGCTGGCCATTCCAAGCAACTCCTGCCGTTCCCACAATCCAAACCCTATGGCATCCAAAATTCCGCGAATCGCTGGATTTGATTTACAAAAATCTTCAGATCCAGAACCCAGGCAAACTGCTGAAATCACTGGTCGTCACCTCTGCTTCGTTCGAGGAAGGTAAGACGTCCCTGGTATTAGGACTAGCGCTGAGTGCAGCTCGGTCCCATCGGCGAGTCTTAGTAGTAGACGCAGACTTTCGGCAGCCAGCCATTCACCAGCAGTTGGGGCTAACAAATCATCAGGGTTTGTCGATGGCAATCCTAGAACTCAGATCGGCCAACGACTTTATTCGCCATCTCGTGATTGCCGATGCCGAGATTGATGTACTCACCGCCGGTCCGGCCCCTACCGACCCCATGCGGCTTTTGAGTTCCCAAAGGTTTCGCGATCTGATGGCCACATTTACCGAACACTATGACCTAATCGTAGTCGATGCCCCGCCCATTCTCGGATTAGTCGATGCGATTCAAATCGGCTCCTGCTGCAGCGGTTTTGTCCTGAGTGCCCGACTTCATCAGGTGACTCGTTCCGACTTAGCCCAAGCCACTGCCATGCTCAGTTCACTCAATTTAGTAGGAGTAGTAGCGAATAATGTCAAACTAGCAGGCGGCAATTCAGGTAGAACAACCGAGAGCAGGGCGCTGTCAGTCTCTCCTATACCATCAGAACCACTCAGACAAATACCACCCCAAATCGATCAGAGATGAATTTCCAAAAATTTTGAAGACTGTGTAATCCCCTGTATCACAAGCTTTGCCGTAGATCAAACACCAAAAGATGAGCTAATCAAATGTTTTCAGTCTCGATCCAACATTGCAAATTCAAAATTCAAAATCCATACTTACAACTAACATGAGTGCATCTAACGTTCTACTCACAACCGCCAAAATTCTGCTGCTAGAAGCGCCTCAGTCATCATCCTATGACTTAAGCCATCACTGTACCGTTAAATGGCGGGATGGCAAGCTTTGGGTCAGTCGTGCCCAGTTTCAGCCGCAGATGCTGCTTCCGGCACTAGGAAATCAAGCTTGGCTGAAAAGCTGTTTGAATCGCTCGCCCGTCAAACTTATTTGCCTGGATCCGAACCTGGGAGAAGAAGCCCTAAAACTCTGGGCAGATGCCTGTAAGCAGGCTGGAAAGACTGCTTTTCTACGTTTGCCCGCCGCTACCGAACTGCCGCAAAAAGCCTGCACCTTAAGCTGGCGACTGAAACGCATGGTCGATTGGTTGGCATCTGCCCTGATCCTGACGCTTCTCAGTCCAGTTCTGATCGCGATTGCTCTCCTGGTTCGTCTCACCTCGCCGGGGCCAATTTTGTTCACACAGTGGCGCGTTGGAGAGCGGGGCAAGCTATTTCGCGTCTTCAAATTCCGTACCATGATCGCCGATGCCGAAACTATGCATCACCAAATTATGGGCAACCAGAACGGCTTACACAAGCACCTCGATGATCCACGCATTACGCCCTTGGGTCGCTGGCTGCGGAAATATAGCCTGGACGAACTGCCGCAATTATTCAACGTGTTGCGGAGTGAAATGAGCTTGGTTGGTCCCCGCCCTTGGGCGCTGTATGACGCGGTGCGGATTACGGGCGAAAGCCAACGTCGGTTAAATGCCTTACCTGGTATTACCGGCGCATGGCAGGTGCAGGCTCGCTCGACGCTGCTCGATCTAGAGGCCGTGAATCAATTGGATTTGTACTATCTCACCTCCTGGTCTATTCAGCAAGATTTGAAATTACTGCTGCTGACCATTCCTAAAGTAATCTCAGGGTTCGGAGCTTATTGATCCATCTGGATGCAATCATTCATGCAAATTTATGCAAAGAAAATTTTCGTCTATGCTACGGAACGGCATCAAAGCATCCCAGTTCTGGCAAGATAATCAGCTTGTCCTGCGAGAAGTCAAATACTTTCCCTGGATCGCGACCCTATCCATTCTCTTTCCCTTGCTGGCTGCCGTTTGTGAAGGAATTGGGATGGGATTTCTGCTGGCGTTCCTTCAAAGCTTAGTGGGTGCTGCTGATCAGCCGTTTCAAACTGGCGTGCAATGGTTTGACATCTGGGTGCTAGGCATCCACAAATCGGCAACCGAGCGGCTCTATCGCGTCTCCGGGCTGATTCTACTCTCAACCTGGATACGGGCCTGCTTTAACTACCTCAGCTATGTTTTCTTAGAGATGGCTCAGGTCAACCTAGTCGATCGGTTGCGCAAACGCATCTTTGAACAATTGCAAGCCCTGAGTTTAGGATTCTTCAGTAAATCGAATTCTGGCGAAATCATTAATGTGATCACGACCGAAACAACGCTGTTGCAGCAGATTTTGCAAACGGCAGGCTTTGTACTGACCAAAGGATTAGCGTTAATTGCCTACATCGTCGTTGTTTTGCAAATCTCCTGGCAATTGACGCTGATATCCACCCTGCTATTTACCCTAGTAGCTGTCGGATTAACCCGCTTGAACCGCATAGCCCGTGAGCGCAGTTTCCCAGTTTCGCAAGCCAATAGTCGGTTTACTGCAATTGCAATGGAATTTATCAACGGAATCCGCACGGTTCAAGCTTTTGCAACGCAAGATTTTGAGCGGCAGCGCTACTATCAAGCGAGTACGGAGGTAGTGCGGGCATCCACTTACTCGGTCATGGGCTGGGGCTTAGTTCGTCCTTTAGCAGAAGGCTTAGCTACCACAGTACTCGTCGGCATGATCATTGTTGGCATGACAGTGTTCGTCGCTAATGGCACCCTTCAGATCGCAGCCCTATTAACGTTTTTGTTCACGCTATTTCGATTAGTACCAGCAATTCACGAAATCAATGGTGGCATCGCTCGGATCGCCAGTTTGCATGGTGCGGTCAAAACAATTGAAGAACTGCTGAAAACTTCTAACAAACCCTACCTCCAGAATGGCAGACTCCCCTTTAGCGGCTTGCAGCAATCGCTCGAATTCATCTCGGTAGATTTTAGCTACGATGCCACCCATCCAGTCCTGCAAAACATTACGCTCACTATTCCACAAGGACAAATGATTGCCCTTGTGGGTGCATCGGGTGCTGGCAAAACCACCTTAGCCGACCTCATTCCCCGCTTCTATGATCCAACTGCCGGACTCATTCAAATCGATGGTATCGATCTACGCCAATTTGACCTAACTTCACTACGCCGCAAAATTGCTGTGGTCAGTCAGGATACGTTTATTTTCAATGCATCAGTCCGAGACAACATAGCCTACGGTTTAGTAAATGTTAGCGATACTGCTGTGAGCGAGGCGGCCCGTCTTGCCAACGCTCTAGAGTTTATCGAAAATCTGCCGCAGGGGTTTGATACTCAGTTGGGCGATCGGGGTGTGCGGTTATCGGGAGGGCAACGCCAGCGGCTAGCCATTGCTAGAGCACTCCTACGTGACCCAGAAATCTTGATCCTCGATGAGGCAACTAGTGCCCTCGATTCGGTTTCAGAACGTCTGATTCAGGCTTCGCTGGAGAAGTTGTCGGTAGGCCGTACCGTCATTGCTATTGCCCATCGGCTTTCTACCATTACACGGGCCGATAAGGTGGTGGTACTAGAGCAGGGTCAGATTGTAGAACAGGGCAGCTACCGAGATTTATTGCAACAGCGGGGAGTACTCTGGAAGTATCACCAAATGCAGCACGAACTAGAGCCGATTAATCCAGTCTCATCCCAGGCATTACCGCGATCGTAAACTTTTCTGCAACCAGGCAATCTACTTGGAAATTTATTTGCCAATTTATTTGCGCGCAAAAGGAGGAATTGCATGAAGCTCTGTGTAGTCACACCCGGCGTGATCCGCGGCGATGGACAAGGGCGGGCCAATTACGAAATCGTCTGGGAAGCAATCCGCCAGGGGCATCAGGTGACGTTGGTGGCCAGTCAGGTGGCTCACGATTTGCAGCAACAGCCGCAGATTTGCTGGATCAATATTCCAACCAAACAGTATCCGTTGGCATTAATACGCGAGATTGTCTTTGCTTGGCGCAGTAGTGCTTGGCTACGTCAACATCGGCACGAGTTTGACCTGATTCAGGTCTATGGTACCGCCACTGGGATTGCTAGCGATGTCAACACCGCTCAGTTTTCCCACAATGCTTGGCTAAAATCACCAGTGCATGCCTGTCGTCAGCGGCGCGATTTCTATGGCATTTATCAATGGCTGCACACCGCTTGGCATGCCCATTGGGAAAAGCGGGCCTTTCGCCAAACTAAACAGGCTATTGCCGTAGCCGAAACCGTGAAACAGCAGTTGATCGATATTGGAGTCACGGCTGAGAAAATTGAGGTGATTTACAACGGTGTCGATTTAACCGAATTTCATCCAGAACCCAATCCAGAGCGAACCGATCGGCATCAGTTCAATTTACCTATCGATGTGCCTTTAGCGCTATTTGCGGGCGATATTCGGTTGAATCGCAAAAATTTGGATACCGTCTTGCGGGCTTTGGTGCATGTGCCCGGACTGCATCTGGCCGTAATTGGAGCAGTGGAGCGCAGTCCCTATCCTCAAATGGCGATGGAACTAGGCGTTGCGGATCGCGTTCATTTTATGGGTTTTCGCTCGGATATTGCCCAGATAATGCGAGTTGTAGACTTCTTTGTGTTTCCGACTCGTTATGAACCGTTTGGCATGGTGGTGCTGGAAGCGATGGCAACCAAATTACCGGTGATCACAACCGCGATTGCCGGCGTAGCTGAATTAATTACCCCAGACTGCGGCATCGTTCTAGCCGACACAGAAGATGTAGAAGCATTGGCAGCCGCTATGCAGCGATTGATGGCCGATCCAGACCTGCGCCACCGCATGGGCAAAGCCGGTTACGCGATTGCTCAACAGCATAGCTGGAGTAGTAAAGCCAAGCGCTATATTCAACTGTTTGAAGATATGGTTACAAATACAACTAACCATCGTTTGACGCTCATCAGTTAGTAAGGCCAATTTTCTGAAGGCATCACGGAGCATAGTGTGAAAGCAAGAACAACTACCCATGCCTTAGCTCACTCATTCAGCTTTGGTCTTCAGCCAGCCGTTGGCTGGAGCATCATTCTCGGCTTTGTGGTATTCACGGCTTTATGTCTAGCTACGGGATTAAGCCAGTTACTCAATTTGGCTTTTCCGGCAGGCGCTTTGCTCGTAGGTGTGTTGCTCTATATTCGTTATCCTATTCTTTATCATGGATTTAGTTGGTGGATGTGGTTTCTGACACCCTTTGTCCGCCGTTTAGTCGATCAGAAAATTGGCTTTATGGATCCTAGCCCAATGCTGTTGGCTCCCTTTTTGGTGGCTATGGTGACGGTAATTACCTTAGGGCGACACCTTCCCCAACTAGGACATCGGGCCGGATTCCCATTTATTCTAGTGATTGCGGGAGTAACCTATGGGTTTCTGATTGGGTTGATTCAACGCCCTCCAGTCGGAGTCTGTCTGAATTTTTTGCAAAGCCTTGCTCCGATTTTGTTGGGGTTTCATCTGATGGCAAACTGGCGCAACTATCCTGCCTATCGTCGCAATATCACCCATGTTTTTGTTTGGGGTGTTTTAATCATGGGCAGTTACGGCATCCTTCAGTTCTTAGTGTTGCCAGAATGGGATAGATTCTGGTTGATCAGCACCGAATTAACCTCGCATGGTAACCCTGAACCCTTAGCGGTACGGGTCTGGAGTACCATGAACTCAGTCGAACCCTTTGGGACATTCATGGCGGCAGGGTTGCTGGTTGTCCTCAGCGCCAGCGGTGCCTTACAAATTCCAGCCATCATTGTTGGCTTTCTGGCATTTCTGCTCACCGCAATGCGGGCAGCTTGGCTGGCTTGGTTGATTGGTTTGCTCGCTCAGGCCAAATCGTTGAAATCTAGTTTGCAAATCCGCCTGCTTGCTACCTTTTTGGTGATTGCTCTGCTGTTGGCTCCCTTAACTACAATGGAACCTTTCTCAGAAATGATTTCTGAACGAATCAGCACATTTTCTAACTTGAACAAAGATGGTAGCGTGGAGGCTAGGCGGAATACCTATCGCGAAATTGCTGGACAAGCAGTGACTGAAGTTGTGGGAGGAGGGTTAGGAGCAGCCAGCGAAAGGGTCGATCGCACAGACGCAGATAGCGCTATCGATAGCGCTATTCTAACCATGTTGCTCAATTTGGGATGGATTGGCACCAGCTTTTATCTCAGCGGTCTATTACTGTTAGTTTTTGCTGTTTTCCAAGGTTCGGAGGGGAATTTTGATCCGTTTATAGCGGCAGCTCATGCTGCGGTACTGAGTGCCATGATTCGCTTACCTGTGAATGACCCAATTAGCGGAGTGAGCGGGGTAATCCTGTGGTCTTTTTTAGGTGTAAGTATAGCAGCGCGTATGTATTATCAACAGCTACATCAAATGACTAGAACAAAACTCAATAACAATCTATAGAAACAAAAGCAGTAATTTTGGAGCCATCAGCATGGAACTACAAGCACGACAACAGGTTGAAATCAACTTTTGGAAGTATTCTCCAATTGAACGACCTGAAGCTGATTCATTACAGGTAATGCTTGACAAAGCAATTGATGCATCTATCTTCTCGGATTGCTTAAAGCCCTATGCCACCGTTTTCAATTCAGCCGAAACGATTTTAGAACTGGGAGCAGGGCAAGGATGGGCATCCTGCTTCATAAAGCGACTCTGTCCAACTGCGTTTGTTACCACTACCGACATCAGCGACTGGGCATTACAATCAATCCATAAATGGGAATACATTTACCGTGTCAAGATCGATGAAACGATCGCCTGCAAAAGCTACGAAATTCCTAAACCCGATCAATCTATTGATCTGATCTTTTGCTTTGCAGCGGCCCATCACTTTGTTGCCCATCGCCGTACATTGCAAGAAATTGCCAGAGTACTGAAACCAAATGGCCACTGCTACTACTTCTATGAACCGTCCTGTCTAGCATTCCTATACAGCTTGGCCCATTGGCGAGTCAACCACAAGCGGCCAGAGGTTCCAGAGGATGTGCTAATTTACCCCAAAATCGAGGCAATCGCCCGTGAATCAGGATTAGTCTGTACACCAAACTTCTATCCCCACACGTTCAGACGTGGGGGTAGCGAAACTTTATACTACATGATTTTGAGTAAGCTGCCCTACTTGCAACGCTTACTTCCTTGCAGCATCAATTATCAGTTTGTTAAGCCTTGAGAAGTTTATGAAGCAGCATCCAGTTTCTAGACAGAATATGCAATAGCACCATGAACATTCTGTTTTTGGATCAGAGCGGCAAACCGGGTGGAGCGGAACTTTGTCTCTTGGATATCGCAACCCCCTATCGGGAATGTTGTTTAGTTGGGCTGCTGGCAGATGGTAGCTTTAGGGAGCGACTAGAGCAGCAGCAAATCCCAGTTCGAGTGCTGACCACACAAGCAATTCGAGTCCGTAAAGAGAGCAATTGGCTGGAGGGGATCCACAGTAGCACACAGTTGCTGCCGCTAATCGGGCAAATTGCTCAGCTCAGCCGCCAGTTTGATCTGATCTATGCCAACACGCAGAAAGCATTCGTACTCGGCGCATTGGCTAGCTTAATTAGCCGTAAACCGTTAGTTTATCATCTCCACGATATTCTTTCACCTGATCACTTTAGTGCGGTCAATCGACAAATTCTGGTGACGTTAGCCAATCGAGTTGCTGCCCTCATTATTGCCAACTCATCCGCAACCCAAGCAGCTTTCATCAAGGCAGGTGGACGCCCTGAGCGGGTTCATGTGGTCTACAACGGATTTGACCCCCAGCCCTATCAACAGGCCAAGCAGCAGCGTTCGGCGCTTCGGGCCGCTTTGGGGCTAGAGGAGCGGTGGGTGATTGGTCACTTTAGTCGTCTCTCTCCCTGGAAAGGGCAACATGTCCTGCTGGAGGCGCTATCCCATTGCCCTGAACAGGCGATGGCCCTGTTTGTAGGCGATGCCTTGTTTGGCGAACAGGTTTATGTCGAGCAGTTGCATCAACAGGTCCAGCAGTTGGGGCTAGAACAGCGGGTCCAATTCCTGGGGTTTCGAGCTGATGTACCTGAGTTAATGGCGGCTTGCGATTTGGTGGTGCATTCCTCGGTAGCGCCTGAGCCGTTTGGCCGCGTGATTGTCGAAGCAATGCTGACGGGTAAACCCGTGATTGCCGCCGCTGCCGGAGGCGCAATGGAGCTGGTCGAACCCAACCGGACAGGCTGGCTCGTACCGCCACAGGATTCGCTACAGCTGGCCGCCGCCATCAACCACTGCTTTCAGTTCCCTGCGCAGGCAGCCGTAGTCGCCCATGATGCTGAGCGTGAAGCAGCCGAGCGGTTCCATATCACTAACATTCATCAACAAATTGATTATTTGTTACACCAACTTGTTTAGACGCAATATCAATCACCAGTACTCTACAGCAAAAACTGCGCAGCACCGAGGCGATCCACCATTATATTCTCTAAGACGACCAGAGCTTTAAACGAACCAGAGCTGCCGCCATTCGCATCAACTTGTACCGTCACACTCGCTCCGCTTTGCACTAGACGTACATAGTCTCGGAAGCGGGCGTTGCTGGTGTAAGCCGGATTGGCAAAAATCTGGCTCAGGTCGATCCGGTCCTGATTTGGATTGAAATCGGTGATCTGGTCCTGACGGTCGCCGAGCTGCTGATAGACAAAGCGGTCGTTGCCGATGCCACCCGTGAGCGTATCGCCATCCAGTCCGCCGATTAAGATATCATTGCCGCCGTTGCCCAAGAGGGTATCTCGTCCAATTTTGCCGTAGAGTTTATCGGCTCCATTGCCGCCTCTGAGCGTATCAGCTCCACTGCCGCCATAGAGGATGTCGTTCCCGTCGTTCCCATTCAGGACATCCGCAGCCTGATAGCCGTTCAGAATATTGGCTCCACTGCTGCCATTGAGCGTGTCGTTGCCGATGCCACCGTTGATACTAGTCAAACCCGGTATAGTGGGATATTCACCCGTTTCGTAGCCCGCCAGCAACCAGCGCAGATTTTCCGACAGGATGGTGCCCGCATCAGGAGCGGGAGAAAATTGCTCCCCATAGTAGCCCTCAAACCATCCGTCCCATTCAGCTTGCGGTACAAAATATCCCAGGAAATCATTGGTGAGGCCAAAGAAAAACTTGAATGGGTCTCCGGCCCAGTCGGGGTGGTTGACTAAGGGGGGTTCCGACGGAGCCTGATTGTAGGGTGCAGTACCAATCGACGGGTCAATGCCGCCCACTAGCAACTGGGGATATAGCTCCCCGCCCATCGTCAGAAACGACACCGCACCAAAATCAACATAGTTCACCTCGGTTTTGACATACAAGGTTTGTGAACCCGCAGCTCGTCTCCGCTCTGGAGTCGGAATCTGGTCCTGTCGGAAGGTAGGCGTAGGAATTCGGTTCAGGGATTTGGCGCTGATGTAGAGCGGATTTTCAACTGGCAAATAGAACGTGCGGCTGCGGTATTCGATCGGCGACAGTTGGCTGAGGGTTTCGATCCGGTCGGTTACACCCGGATTATTCAACTGCTTCAGCAGGCGCTGTGCCACTTGACGACCAATCGCTTCGGCTTTTTGAAAGGATTTACGCGGTAGGTTCGGCAAAACATCACCGCTTTCGCTGGTCAACAGTCCGCCAACAGCCCCATTCACAAATAGGGTCTGCCCGCCCAGTTTGGCTTCCATCTCGTCTACGACCCATTTAACGAAATCAGCCGTGATAGCCTGATTCTTTTCCCCCAGCACCTCCGGATGACTGGCCCAGTTTATCAGGGTACCCACCACCTGCTGACCTGACGAGAACACCAGCAATCGCGCCGCTGGATCAAAAACATCGGGTGGACGATAGTCTACTACCAAGTCTTGCAGCACTTTCTGGTCAATATTGGCGACTTTGAGAGTGGCGGCTTTGCGATTCGTCCAGGCCGATTTGACCGCTTTGCTGGCTTGAGCCGCAATCGTTTCAATATAGTCGAGCGGACGTGGATTCAGAAACGGCACTGCGCCCACTCCTCCCCAGAGGCCAATCGTATCGGGGCTGGCGTGAGTATGGGTAGCATGAACCAGAATTCGGTTGGCTAACTGCGGCACCTTGGCCGCAATCGCCTCTTGCACCCGCTGCACATCAGGAGCACTGAGTCCAATCAAGTCTAGCGTTACAATTGCCAGAGGCGTGGTACCATCATCCACCACCATCGCACGGGCGTAGAGCGGATCGTTGACGCGGGTGGCTGGACGATCGGCATTAAACCCAGCCAGCCAGTAGGTGCGGCTTTGCCAATCGGATGGAGTGATATTGGCTTTGGCGACACCGACCTGATAGGAATTTTGATTAGCCAGAGAACGCAGGGCAGCTTTCGTTTTGCCAGTAGAAACATGCGAATTTTTCATACTAAAATTCATATACAAATAGATCTTTTATTCAAATCTTTATTATACAACTCAGAATTGCTTTATAGGTTTTGGCATAGTATCCCAATATGATGAACTTTCTAACAAGTATGACTGAGCAAGCAATTTGATTAAAATTCAGCTTAATTTAGAGACATCAGGACGAATCAAAAAAAGTTTACAAATCAACTACCGCAGTACTGTATTGGCTTTGAGCAACGTGTTTTATTTGAATGTATTAAGTTTTCTTAGCCGGATCAGAAAAACGTTCTAGCTTGATTGAATTACATGTGTGATCTATAGAGCTGGTTGCATGCTTTAATAGCGGGATGAACTATGAGGTTAAGCAACGTCTTGGCTGGGTCAAACGCGACGAGCAATTAGGCGATGCAGGTGTTGTTTGTCGCAACTGTGGCATCTCTAGACCAACCCTGAGAAAATGGTGGCGTCGCTACCAACAACAGGGTGTTGCAGGGCTACAAAGTCAGAGCAACCGTCCTCACCACTCTCCTAAT
>KL662192.1:882599-914565 GCA_000733415.1 [Leptolyngbya] sp. JSC-1 | reverse complement strand
TACCACTCGCACCCTCTGCAAGCGTATCACGCGCTATGGGCGTGCGATTGCTGGGGAGCGCGTCCAGATGGATGGATGCAAGATTGCGTCCAAGCTGTACCCATAGACACTGAATGGAAGAACGTCGTGGGAGAAATGGATAGGTTTAGCAAGTGAGACAGCAACATGGGAAGAAATAGAACAAACATACGATAGTTCAAAAGAACGGATAAGAGAACAGAATGATGATGTAGATATGAAGCAAAGAAAATTGCAACCATCTCTATAGATCACATACTTAAAGAGATAGTGGTAGCAGAGAACCAGAAAGAGCTAGTGCGTCTTTTCAGTGCTCGTCATGAATTTCCCACAGAATGGCATCAGTTTTTGTATCCCGCTAGTACAACTGGTGACCATATGCTGAAGCTTCCATTTTGCAGAGATCATTTCCCATTCGTATTCCAAGCTGGAGAAATAACTGTTGATAGGATCGAGCTTTTTGTGAAGGTCAAAAGTGAGTTCTACTCGACACACAATGAAGGCAAGCTCAAATCGTCGCTTACTGCTGGGGTCCCTCCCTCTCCTGAAGATGTATCCAACAATGCACAATCGCCCGAAAAATGGAACCAACTGCTGCGTGTCAAACCGACCAACTCAACTATTCAACGTCCTGAAACCTGTACTAACTGCATGGCTAGAAGACAATGGAACGCGAAAAACTTTGGATTCAGAGGTGCTCGAAGACATTTTCATCGTTTGCCATTATATAGTAGCCTTGCTTTAGCAATTGCAAGACTTATCCGGATCTGTGCCAAAATTCTGGCAATTCGGTAGGCAACTTCATTGGCATGGTCGTGAGTAGAGTAGTTGATGGCGCTCCCCAGAAGCGTCCTTTCTTCCTACGGGGCTGCAACCATGTACCAATTTGCTTTTCAGTGTAAAGAAACTCTCAGCTACTGCATTGTCCCAACAATTCCCTTTTCGGCTCATACTACAAGCTCTACCCGATTCTTGGAGCACGGCTCGCTAATCACCACTGGCATACTGACTGCCTCGGTCTGAGTGAAACAATAGCCCTGATGCAGCAGAAACTCGATGCCCCAACACGCCCTGCAACGCTGCAAGTACCAAATCTACTCGCATATGCTCTGCCATTGACCACCCGACGACTCGACGCGATAACAGGTCAATCATCCCCGCTCAATACAACCAACCTTGCAGGGTGGGACTATAAGTTATAGCCGCTCCCCCAGCTTTGTCCGGTTCTGTTGCCCTAAAGTTCTTCTCCAGGAGATTTGGGGCGTTCGGGAATGGATGATTCGACTTGAGGGTCTGTTTGAATCGACGTTTGGGGCAAACGCTAATGCTCAGTTGACTCATCAGTCGGCGACTCGATGACGACCAACCTGGAATCCTCTGGTCCTGAGTGCTGCATGAATTCTAGGAGCACCATAGGGTGGTCGGCTAACTTGCATACTCACAGACTGCATATCTGCTCAAGCTAAAAAGCTAAACTACAGCAAAGCATCGGTAAAGCATCAATGAGGGTGAAATGCTATGCACCCTGCGGTTGTGCTCAGCCGATGCCTGATGTTTGAGCTTAGACAATCAGTTCTGAATTAATTAAAGACTATGCAGGACGATTCATTCAGCAATTTTTATTGGCAAGAAGTGCAACGCTACACCCAGCTAGCCGAGCAATTGAATCAAGCTGGATTCCAGCAATTTCAAGCCAATCAGCTAGAAGCAGCCGTGCAAAGCTGGCAGCAGGTGTTAGAAATCTGTCAGGCGATTGCTGACCGGGCTGGGGAAGGAGCCACCCTCGTCAATCTGGGTTTTGCCTATCAGCATCTAGAACAGTATCCGCAGGCGTTGGCCTATTATCAGCAGGCGTTACCCGTGCTGCAAGCCGTGGGCGATCGGCTGAAGGAAAGTGTGGCACGGCAAAATATGGGGTTGATTTACACTCGGTTGAATCAGTACCTGGAAGCCTTAGCCCAATTTGAGGCGGCCTTGTCCATTGCCCAGGAGACGGGGGACCAGCTGGGAGCAGAACGAATTCTGACCACCCTGAATCAAATTCGTCAGGTTTTGGGTCGTTCGGCTAGCGGATTGGATGCGGCCTCAGTGTTAGCTGGATCCGAATCAGCCGGATCTGAAGCGGCTAATCGTCGGGCAATGGTGAATCGGCTCAACCACGTCGGGCTGGCCTACCAGAGCAATCGACAGTATTCCCAGGCGTTGGAGCAGTTTCAGCAGGCACTGGTGATGGCCCAACAGGATGGCAACCAGCCGGGAGAAGCGGCGTCATTGCACAATATCGGCCTGGTGTATGACACACTCAACCAATGTTCAACGGCCTTACAGTACTATCAACAGGCGCTGAGTGTAGCCCGTGCCGCCGGTGATGCGATCGGAGAAATCGCGACGCTGAACCACATGGGGCAGGTCTATGTCAAGTTAGGCCAATATTCCCAAGCGCTAGAGCCGCTACAGCAGGCATTAGCCACCGTTGAGGCAACTGGCGAGCAGGGCAGAGCCGCAGAAGTTCACCTGTCTCTTGGTATTGTTTGTGCCAACCTAAATCGATTCGCGGATGCGATCCCGCACTATCAGCAAGCGTTGAGTTGGTACCAACAATTAGGCGAGCGGCTTCTGCCAGGTCATTTATTCAGCCTGCTTGGGGTAGCTTATCAGAATCTGCAGCAGTATGCGCAGGCAGTGGCGGCCTATGAACAAGCGCTACCCTTGGTGCGAGAGCAGGGAGATCGGGCCAGCGAAGCACAAACGCTCATTCGTCTGGGAGCGGTTTACACAAGTTTGGAGCAGCCTTCAGCGGCACTTGACGCCTACACGCAGGCACTGGAGATGATGCGGGAACTCGGTGCTACTGTCCCAGAATCAGAAAAATCAGCCCAAGAGAGCATCCTGCTTAATAATATTGGCAACCTGCTGAGCAAGTTAGGTCAATACTCCCAGGCGCTAGAGCCGTTTCAGCAGGCCCTGACGCTAACTCACAGCACGGGCGATCGCGCTCAAGCCGGTCTCATCCTCAATAACATGAGCGCTGTGTTCAGCTACTTAGGCCAGTATGCGCAGTCCCTACAGTACGCGCAGCAAGCTTTGGCGATTGCTCAAGCACTGAAGGATGAGGCTCAAACAGCCGTTGTCTTGAATAGTATCGGCAGCATCTATCGAAATTTGGGGCAATATTCCCTAGCCTTGGATCACTTTCAGCAGGCCCTAACCCTACTGCGGCAAATTGGCGACCGCCCTCAGGAGGGAACCATCCTCAATAATATGGGTGCCATTTACATCAACTTGAAACAATACCCACAAGCCCTAGCTGCGTTGCAAGATGCCTTGGCGGTGCATCGAGAAATAGGAAATCGGGTATTTGCTGGCGTGACGCTCAATAATATTGGAGCTATCTATCTAGATTTGCGAAACCCGGAACAGGCGTTGGAATTTCATCAGCAGGCGGTGGTGGTGGCGCGTGAGGTAGGCGACCGTTCTGGAGAGTGGTTTGCACTCAATAATATCGGCACTGCCTATATGTATTTGGAACAATACCCGCAGGCGTTCTCTGCTCTTCAAGCAAGCTTAGCAATCGCCCGAACCATTGGCGACCGAGCCGGTCAAGGGACAACGTTGGTAAATATAGGGAACGCATTGTTCGAGGAAGGGCAAGTTGCCGCCGCTGAAGAGACATTCTATAACGCTTTAGAAATTCTGGAAACGCTGCGGCAATCGGAATTATCGGATACTCAAAAAGTATCTTTGTTTGACACCCAGCTTCAAGTCTATCAGTTCCTGCAACAAGTGTTGGTGAGTCAGGCGCATCCAGAGAAGCAGCTTAAAGCGCTAGAAGTGGCAGAACGAGGCCGAGCCAGAGCCTTTGTCGAACTGCTAGCCAATCAGCTCTCGGACCAACAAGCGAAAGAATTGATTGCCTCAGCTCCCACGCTGTCCTTGATTCGGCAAATCGCCCAACAGCAGAACGCCGTACTGGTACAATATTCGTTGATCAACGTCGGCGCGTCTCATCCGCAGCTCTATATCTGGGTCGTACAACCCACCAGGCATATTAGCTTTCACCAAGTTGAACTGGTAAATCTGGAGCAATCGCTGAGCGAACTGGTTCACTTAGGTCGGCAGGCCATTGGTGCAAGGGGACGCAGGATCAGTAGTCCGCCACCCCAACCCAACAAACCGAACGTAGAGGCAGCATATCCACAACCGTTGATTGATCCATTACGCCAGCTTTATGACCTGTTGATTCGACCAATTCGAGATCAATTTCCGTCTGATTCCACAACGCGGATTATTTTTATTCCCCAAGCTGAGCTGTTTCTCGTTCCGTTTGCTGCTCTCCAAGATGAACAGGGCACCTATCTGATCCAGCAGCATACGGTCTTGATTGCCCCTTCGATTCAAGTTCTGGCGATGACCCAGCAGCGACGACAGGAACTGGGTTTGCTGTACAGTCAATCGGCTCTTGATCCAGACACCGTGCTAATCGTGGGCAACCCGACGATGCCAACATCACCAGCGATTCCACCCCTACTGCCGTTGCCAGAAGCCCAACGCGAAGCTGAGATGATTGCCGCTCTTTTTAATGCCAAAGTATACACTGGGGTAAACGCTACCAAGAAAACAATCGTGCAACAAATGCCCCAGGCTCGATTAATTCATTTGGCTACTCATGGGCTGTTAGAGTATGGCATCACCAATCTGGCTGAAGGCCATACCATTCCCGGTGCGCTTGCGCTCGCGCCAGAACCCGATTCTAATAACCCAGCAGACGCGGCAACGCTTGGGCAAAATGGCCTACTGACGGCGGCTGAAATTGCCGAATTGTCCTTAAACGCTGAGTTGGTGGTTCTCAGCGCGTGTGATACGGGTCGAGGTACAATTACCGGCGATGGTGTGATTGGCCTATCGCGCTCGTTTGTTGCGGCAGGAGTACCGAGTGTGATTGTTTCGCTTTGGAAAGTACCCGATGAGAGTACAGCCTATCTGATGACGCAGTTTTATCAGAATCTGCTACACCAGTCCGATAAGGCTCAAGCCCTACGGCAAGCCATGCTCTCAACCCGGCAGCAATACCCCCATCCCCGATGCTGGGCAGCGTTTACCCTGGTGGGGCAGGCGGATTAAGTTTAGCTTTATTCCAGACCTATCCCAAACGGACCTGATCGAGTACCGGCACCAGGATTTGGTCGATCTGGGCCAACACCGCTTCCGACAGCGTCACGCCTGAAGCTTTAGCATTCTCCTCCACTTGCTCTGGGCGACTGGCCCCAATAATGGCCGAGGAAACCCGCTGATCTCGCAGCACCCAAGCTAGCGCCAACTGGGACATGGTTAAACCCAAATCGGCTGCAATTGGTTGCAACTCTTGGACGGCAGAGAGCACCCGATCATTGGCGATCTCGTCCTTCAAGAAGGCGTTCATCTTATCGTTAGCAGCCCGCGAGTCGGATGGAGGCGGTTGACCGGGTTGATACTTGCCGGTGAGAATGCCTTGGGCTAAAGGCGACCAGACGATTTGGCCGATGCCATTGGCAGCACAGAGGGGAAACACCTCCGCTTCGGGTTTGCGCCACAGCATCGAGTATTGGGGTTGGCTAGAGACAAACCGCTCTACGCCTGTCATCGATAGCGCGGCTTTGATCTGGTCAGGCTTCCATTCGCTGAAGCCAATGTAGCGCGCCTTACCCTGCTGCACCACTTCTGTCAAGGCGGTCATGGTTTCTTCTAGGGGCGTATTCACGTCGTAGCGATGGCATTGGTAGAGATCGACATAGTCGGTTTGCAGCCGTTGCAGCGAAGCGTCAATTTGCTTGCGAATCTGGGCAGCCGACAGTCCCCGATCCGTATCGGACATGGGAAAGAACACCTTCGTTGCCAGAACATAGGACGAGCGGTCAATCCCACGTAGCACCTCTCCCAATAATTTCTCCGCCGCACCCCGTCCGTAGACATTGGCCGTATCAATGAAGTTAATCCCGACTTCAAAGGCTTTGTGGACGCAGGCTTCGGCCTTCTGCCGCTCTACCCCACCCGAATAGGTCAGCCACGAGCCAAGGCTGATCTCAGACACGGTTAATTCGCTATTGCCCAACTGTCGATATTTCATCTTGCTTGCCTCAGCAGTAGGATTCTTTTAGTTTTCTTTCAGTTTAAAGGGTGCTTGATAAAGCATCGGATCGTCCAACTTGCCGCTTCTAGGTCTTCTACCCATAGCCCTACGAACCTCTAGAAAACAAAACTTCCAAGCAAAGTTCCCCGCCAGAATCGGCTACGGTGTATACCGATCGCGATGGTGCTCCGCACCGCCCGGAGGGCGATCGCGACTCAATGCAAGGGTTTGATCCCCCTTTTCTGAGATGCCCGCAGGGCTATAATCCCCCTTGATAAGGGGGATTTCAATCCCTAATTGGTAGGTGCTGCGCACGGGCTTCGCCTCCGGTTCCCCCCTTTGGGTTAGGGGGATTAGGAGGGATCTTCGACTTGTGTGGATACCGTAGCCAGGATTGGGCGGCTAGGGGGCAATTTAGACAACCTACTTAACCATTGACGACTTCACCACCATTGGGATGCAGAATCTGACCCGACATGTAGGAGGAATCGTCAGAGGCTAAAAACACATAGCTGGGCGCAATTTCTTCTGGCTGACCGGCTCGCTGCATCGGCACCTGCGCACCGAAGCTTTCGACTTTCTCTTCGGGGAAGGTAGACGGAATCAGCGGCGTCCAGATGGGACCGGGTGCCACGCCATTGACGCGAATTCCCTTGCCGACCAGCGCCTGCGACAGCGAACGAGTAAAGGCCACAATCGCGCCTTTGGTAGTGGAGTAATCTAAGAGCTGTGGATTGCCTTTGTAGGCCGTCACCGATGTCGAGTTGATGATGGCACTACCTTCCTTCAGGTGAGGCAAAGCTGCTTTGGTCAGGTAGAACATCGAGAAGATATTGGTGCGGAAGGTCCGCTCTAGCTGTTCAGCGCTAATGTTTTCAATGCTTTCCTGGGGATGCTGTTCAGCCGCGTTATTGACCAGAATATCCAGCTTGCCTAATTCCTGCACCGTCTTTTGCACAGCCTGTTGACAGAAAGATTCAACACCAATGTCACCGGCAATCGCTACACATTTGCGTCCTTCCTGTTCCACCAACCGCTGAGTTTCTTTCGCATCTTCGTGTTCGTTCAAGTAAACAATCGCAACATCAGCGCCTTCTTTGGCATAGGCAATCGCCACGGCTCGCCCAATTCCACTATCGCCGCCAGTAATCAGCGCAACTTTGTTCCGCAGTTTATCACTGCCTTTGTACTGCTTGTCCTGCGATTTAGGCCGGGGCGTCATTTCGGCTTCAACCCCAGGCCGTTGTTCCTGGTGTTGCTTGGGCTGTAGTTGTTGTGTTGACTGGGACATAGGAACCTCCTTTTTTATGAGAGCTGGGGTTTATGTAGATAAGATCAGGAGACAGGAGCCAGAATGCAGCAGTCAGTAGGAGTGGAGCGTGCAGTCAAGGAATGAACTTGTTGTGAAATTTGTTGTGATTACTGAACTTGGGTTTGTTCGCGCAGCGTGTGCATGGCATAATCCTCTTTTTCTGGGATGCCCGCAGGGCTGTAATTCCTCTAAACCCCTGCGGGGATGCGCCTTCGGCGTAGATGAAGGGGAACTTTAATCCCTGATTGGTAGGTGCTGCACAGGCTTCGCCTACGGTTCTCCCCTTTCATAAGGGGGGCTAGGGGGGATCCCAACATGAAGTTGCGATCTACTGATTCTGGTTTCTGAGTTAACTCCTATCTCCTACCCTCACCTGTTAACCGATCAAAATTGCTCAAGATTGCTCAAATAGAGCCTGCTCAACAGTGGCACTGCCGCGCAGCAAGACTTTGCCGGTTTGGAGATCAAAATCCTTCAACTGCATGGCAAACCCATCCATATCAAAATTGCGCAAATCTAGTAGTTCCACAATCTTTTCTAGCAATGCGGTAACGACCTCAATCGAAAGTCCAGGCACTTCTGCCGAAATAATTTCTAGCCCAATCCGCTGTCCCTCATCGGCTAAAAATGGCTTCACTACTGCCGACAGATGCTTAGCTTGATCGAAACTTGGCGAATTCAGAGCTGTGTCAATCACCATTTTGCCATCCCCAGGCAATTGCAGCTTTATATCTTCAAGGGTGATCACTAAAGGTTCTCCCTCGACATTCACCTCTAGAGACTGCATTTTTTGCTGTAAATAATCAGAGTTGAGGGCACGGTTTAAATCAGCTTCAGTCAAAAGCACTTGGACTTGGGCATTTGTTGACTCCGTTAGCTCAATTTGACCTACCATCGCCTTGAGGGGATTAACGGCCACCGAGTCAGTACTAACACCCATGGCCTCCACTCGCAGGTCCTGCTTCATCGTCAGTCCTTCACCGCTGATGGCTACCGAATCTAGCTTACCCTGCACTAGTTTGAGGGGATCGGTTTGGATGTCTACATCAATTTGGTCTACTTGATCAAGTTGGCTGGTAATGGCAACCTCAGCGACCTTATCGAGTGCTTGCTCTCCTAAATTCTGCTCACCGCTCATTCAGTTCTATCCTTCAGTATCAAATAGATGGGCACTTCTTAGACCAGTGTGGCGGACCCCATCACGGTCGCCATCGCTCCAAAAGGATAGAAGTAGTCATGTATTGATCAAGACAGCTCATTCTGGAGACAGAATAGTGGGCATCAAAACACCATCAATCACATGAATTACACCGTTATCGGCCAAAATATCGGTTTGTACAACTGGAATATCATTGACTTTGATGCCATTCTGCTGCTCTACAATCACCACCGAGCCTTCTACGGTCGGGGCTTCATGAATCTCGGCTAGATCATCAGAACGGACATCGCCGTAAAGGACATGGTAGAACAAGACCTGCTTTAGCTTAGACGGATCTTGTTTTAGATCGTCCAGGGTGCTGTCTGGAAGTTGGGCGAATGCCGCGTCCGAGGGAGCGAGTACCGTAAATGGACCTGGGCTTTTGAGGGTGTCAGCTAGTTCAGCAGTTTCAATTGCACTGAGCAAGGTTTTGAACGAACCGGCCTGGGCAGCAGTTTCTAAAAGATCAGGCATAGTAGATTTGACAAAGTTGAAGAGGTGCTTTTTCAAGAATTACGGTGTTTTGCGTTGTGACACATCCCTCATAAGACAGGCTCTTTGTTAAGATTACTGGGAGATTAAATGATTAAGAAAGAATAGAAGCACAGTGGAAGAACCATAGAGGTACAGAGAACATTGCAGTAGTGTTCACAAATCTGCTTTTGGTTTGAGATAATGCAGACGGTTGCTGGCCTGTGCATCTATTAAAAAATCAGGTAAGAGAGCTTAGGAACTCTTCCTCTCGAGGGATTCAGGTTTTACTGTATTCTGATATGGCTGGCAATTAGAATATAGAAGTTAAGTTTAAGTGCACCGTTTAATTAATAAGACAGTTTAACAATTTTTAATTATTTTTAATCATTTATCGAATCGTTAACGAACACGATGATGCGGAGCTGAAAACATTAAGCTGAAATCTATAGGCTCCGCTTCTACTATTATGTTGACGTTATCTAAAGAAAATATAAGGTTGCAGGCATCAGCACAGAACAAGGAAGATGCTATTCAACAGGTAGGGACACTGCTGGTGCAATCGGGCCATATGCAGGCCGATTATGTTGCTAGCATGCTCAGACGGGAACAGGTCGCTAATACCTATCTCGGTAACGGCATCGCAATCCCCCACGGTTTGCCAGACGATCGGACTTTGATTCACCAGACTGGAATTGCCGTGTTGCAGCTTCCTGCTGGCGTGGAGTGGAATGCGGGTGAGGTGGTTCGTCTAGTGGTTGGTATTGCCGCCAAGTCTGATGAGCACCTGGAAATACTGGCCAACTTGACCCATGTGCTGGGCGACGAAGCCGCAATTCAACAGATGGCTACCACCACCGAACCGTTTGAGATTATTCGGCGGTTGACGCAGCTATCGGCTTCTAGCTCAGGGCCAGAATCAGAGCTAGATTTGGCTCATGCGGTTGAGGTTGAACTGCCTCCTGGGGCGGGACTGCACGCCCGTCCGGCTACGGTACTGGTGAATCTGGCTAAAGAATTCCAGTCCGAGATTCGAGTCCGCTACGGCCAGCGAACCGCCAATGCCAAAAGTTTGATTTCCTTGCTGAAGCTGGGGGTCGAAGGGGGGCAAACGATTCGCCTGATGGCTGACGGTGAGGATGCTACAGCAGCCCTGACAGCGCTAAAATCTGCCGTTGCCGCTGGTTTAGAAGATGAAGCCGAAGCCCCGCCTACCTTTAGCTCGAACCGTAACCTCCAGTTTACAACCCCGGCAATTGCGGGAATTGCGGCTTCCCCTGGACTGGTGATTGGCCCGGTTTATCAACTCCAGCGACGTCAGATTCAATTTGTCGAAACGGCAGCGGATCCAGAAGCCGAAAAACTGCGTCTAGGGCAGGCGATCGAAACCGCCAGGGCCGAACTGCAAGATCTGTATGACAGCGTCAAAGCCAAAGCTGGAGCAGCCCAGGCCGCAATCTTTCAAGCCCATCAGGAATTTCTGGCCGATCCGGAACTGCACGATGCGGCTGTGGCCTTATTAGCCAATCAGCGCAGTGCCGCATGGGCGTGGCGGCAGGCTTACGAACAGCGAGCTGCTGCCTTGGAGCAACTGAGCGACCCCCTCTTAGCCCAACGAGCCACCGATTTGCGAGATGTAGGCGAACGGGTCTTGCGCCAACTAGGCGAAACTGTAACGGCAGAAGCTGAATCGCCAAGCGAACCGGTGATTTTGATAGCCGAAGACCTGACGCCTTCAGATACGGCAGGCTTAGATCCAGCTCTGACGCTGGGCTTTTGTACAGCCTATGGCGGTCCCACGTCCCACTCGGCAATCATTGCCCGCTCGCTCGATATTCCGGCAATTGTGGGGGCAGGTCCGGCGGTGTTGAATTTGGCCAACGGAACTCGCTGCATTTTAGATGGCGAAACCGGCAATCTGTATCCCAATCCCAGCGAAGCCGATCTAGCCACGGCTAGCCAAGCCCAGGCCGATCTGCAAGCGATGCGCCAAGCTGAGAAATTGGCTTGCTACCAGCCCGCCCTGATGACCGACGGACACCGGGTGGAAGTGGTGGCCAATATTGGAGCAGTGGCCGAAGCAGAGCAGGCGGTGAATGCCGGAGCTGAAGGCGTAGGGTTACTCAGAACCGAATTCCTCTTCCTGAATCGCACCCAGCCCCCATCTGAAGCCGAACAGGTCACTGCCTACACGCAAATGATTCAGGCTTTAAACGGTTTACCCTTGATTATCCGCACCCTCGACATTGGTGGCGACAAGGCGCTGCCCTACCTCAGTCTGCCCAGGGAAGAAAACCCGTTTCTGGGCATGCGGGGAATTCGCCTCTGCTTCCAGCGGCAGGATCTGTTCAAAACCCAGCTACGAGCCATCTTCCGGGCAGCCCAAACCGGACCGATCAAGATCATGTTTCCGATGATCGCCACCCTGGAAGACTTCCGCCAAGCGCGACAGATCGCCGAGGCCGTTCGGGCAGAAGTGGGCGCGGATCCGGTCGATTACGGCATGATGATCGAAGTGCCCTCAGCCGTGTTGATGGCAGCAGAATTTGCTCAAGAGGTCGCCTTCTTCTCGATCGGCACCAATGACCTGACCCAGTACACGCTAGCGATGGATCGAGGCCATCCGGTGTTGGCAAAACAGGCCGACGGTCTGCATCCAGCCGTGCTGCGTTTAATTCACCAAACCGTTCAGGCAGCCCAAACCCAAGGCAAATGGGTGGGCGTCTGCGGCGGCGTGGCCGGAGAACCCCTAGGAGCTGCAATTCTAGTTGGCCTAGGCGTCACCGAGCTGAGCGTCAGCATTCCCAGCGTAGCAGCAGTAAAAGCCAAATTGCGCAGCCTCTCCCTCACCCAGACTCAAGACCTCGCCAAACACGCCCTCGCCTGCCAATCTGCCGCAGAAGTCCGCGCCTTACGCTAATTAGACTGCCCCCTAGACACAAACCAACCCAATTCGCTACACCCCCCACTCCCCACTCCCCCACCCCCCACTCCCCACTCCCCACCCCCTTATGCCTCCCCCCATTGTCACCCTCACGCTCAATCCCGCCATCGATCAAACCGCCGCAATTCCCAACTTCCAGGCTGGAGCAGTGAACCGAGTCGCTTGGGAGCAGGCTGATCCGGGCGGCAAAGGGGTCAACGTGGCTTCGTTTCTCAGCGATTTTGGCTTTGCAGTCACGGTCTCGGGATTTTTGGGGAAGGAAACCTCTGAGTCCTTCCAAACCCTTTTTGAGCACAAAGGCATCAGCAATCGATTTGTGCTGATTCCAGGCCGCACTCGCACCAATATCAAAATTATCGATGAGGTGCAAAATCAAGTTACGGATATTAATTTTCCCGGTCAATCACCCGTAGCTGAGCATCTGACTTTGCTGCGGCGGCTGATTGAGGAATTAGCCATCAACCACGATTGGTTTATTCTTTCTGGCAGCCTTCCGACTGGGGTTCCCGCTTCGATCTATGCCGAATTGACTCAGTATCTGAAGGCTCAAAGTAAAACGGTGGTGCTCGATGCCAGTGGCGAAAGTTTACGACAGGCAATTCCAGCCGCTCCCTATGCCATCAAACCCAACTTGGATGAACTGCAAGAGGCGTTGGGGCGTTCCCTCAGTGATTCAGAAGCTATTGTGCAGGCAGCTCGCGAATTGGTGCAGGGCGGCATTACCTGTGTGGTGATTTCAATGGGGGCAGAGGGGGCCATTTTTGTCGAGGCAGACACGGCCCTATGGGCACATCCGCCCCAGGTTGAGGTAGTTAGCACGGTGGGAGCGGGCGATGCAATGGTAGCCGGTCTGGTAACAGGCAAACTGCGCGGGTTGCCGCTGGCAGACTGTGCCCAATTAGCAACCGCCTTTTCAGTTGGAGCCTTGAGGCAGGTCGGACCGCGCCTGCCTCCTCCAGCGGAAGTGGAAGCGTTTTGCAAGCAAGTGCGAATCGAAAGATTATCAATGTAGCAGTAAACAGGAACATTACAATGACATCGATTAAAACCATTGCTGCTGTCACGGCCTGTCCGACCGGAATTGCCCATACGGTTATGGCTGCGGAAGCACTAAAGCAAACGGCTCAGCACATGGGATATACCATACAAGTAGAAACACAAGGAGCGGATGGCATCAAGCATGCTCTATCTGATGCGGATATTGCTGCTGCCGACTTAGTGATTGTGGCTGCCGATATTCACGTCGATCTAGAGCGGTTTCGCGGCAAGCCGGTCTATGCCGTTTCTACCAGTCAGGCAATTCGCGACACCAGAGACGTAATTGAGGCCGCTGTAGCCGAAGCCGAAGCTATCCCGCTCCCGACTGAGCCACAGACCGCCACCCCATCGCTCTCACCTGAACCGACCCCGATACCGCCGCCCGATGCTGTCAGCCCTGCGGCCAACGGCTCAAAGTATCTGGTTGGCATTACCTCCTGCCCGACTGGGATTGCCCACACCTTCATGGCTGCCGAAGCGCTACGCAAAGCCGCCAACGAACTGGGACACACCATCAAGGTCGAAACCCAGGGGTCGGTGGGAGCCAAAAACCAGCTCACGCCTGAAGATATTGCCCAAGCCGACGCGGTCGTAATTGCCGCCGATACCCATGTAGACACCTCCCGTTTTGGCGGGAAACGGCTCTACCAAACCTCGACCAAACAAGCCCTCAAGGATGGAACGGGCGTGATTCAGTCGGCGCTGGCCCTACCGGAACCCGTGGCCGGATCGAGTGGTGCAGCAAGTAGCGATCCCAACTACCTCCAGTCAGTACAGCAGGCCAAGGCAGATCAATCCGCTCGCCGCAGCGGACCCTACAAGCATTTGCTAACGGGGGTTTCCTACATGCTGCCGCTGATTGTGGCCGGAGGTTTGATCATTGCGCTGTCGTTTGTATTTGGACTCAATCCACCGGCTGGCACCTTTGGCGATGCCCTGATGCAGATTGGCGGCAAGTCGGCCTTTGCCCTGATCGTGCCGGTGCTGTCCGGCTTCATTGCCTTTTCGATTGCCGATCGGCCTGGATTGGCTCCCGGCCTAATTGGCGGCATGTTGGCCTCGAATTTGGGTATGGGTTTTTTGGGTGGGATCTTATCCGGCTTTTTAGCTGGTTATATTACCCTGTTCCTGCGCGAGAAAATTAAACTACCCGCCAACTTTGAGGGACTGAAGCCAGTTTTGGTGATTCCGTTACTATCTACGCTGGCGGTGGGCCTGCTGCTGATCTATGTGTTCGGCGTCCCGGTGAAGGCGATTCTGGATGGCCTAACGGCATTCCTGCAAAACATGGGCCAAACCAACGCCGTAATTCTTGGTTTGATTCTGGGTGGCATGATGGCGGTAGATATGGGTGGTCCGGTGAACAAAGCTGCCTATACCTTCGCGGTGGGCCTGTTGACCAGCAATGTATTCGAACCAATGGCCGCGGTGATGGCGGCTGGCATGACGCCCCCCTTAGGCTTGGCCCTAGCCACCCTGTTAGCCAAACGCTTCTTTACCCAGGAAGAACGCGAAGCGGGTAAGGTTGCCACTGTGCTAGGCATCTCGTTCATTACCGAAGGTGCAATTCCCTTCGCGGCCAAAGACCCACTGCGAGTTCTGCCCGCCTGTATTATCGGTTCAGCCGTAGCAGGCGCATTGTCGATGCTATTTGGCTGTACGCTCCGCGCTCCTCACGGAGGTGCGTTCGTGCTGGCGATTCCCAATGCCGTCGGTCAAGGCGGATTGTATGTGGTCGCCATCGCCGCTGGGACTTTAGTGACGGCTGTGCTGGCGTCGCAACTCAAACGCTGGCAGCCTAAAGCCAAAGCAGAAACAAGACCAGAAGTGGTATCGCCAGTGCAATAAATACCAACTTGTATGCAATGTGCGACTTATATGAGGCTTGGCAACTGTTAGCGCAGCGTCCCGCAGGGTACGCAGCCTACACAGATAGGACCTACCTGCGCATGGTTCAACGCCAGTGAATAGGCTAGAGTCCGCGCTGGTGGACATCGTTTGTATAGTCGCAGTTGAAACCGCCAGATATTAAAGTCGCACATTGCGCTTTTACGCCGCATCAGGATTAAGCTTAATCATGCGCTTGGTGGTGTAGGTGCCAATCGGACTCCAGAGCAAATAGGGCACGAGCAGCAGGGCGGCCCACCCGGAAATCGGCCAGACCAGCAGCGTCAAGATTAACCCCAGAATCAGTCCAGACGCGCCCAAAACCGTTCCCACCGTCAAGCTATGGAGGCGGAGCGTAGCGGGAATATAGGCCACAGTCACGAGTTCAACCAGTAGATAAACTGCCATCAACAGCCAGGTTTTGAGACTGTTGGGTTCCTGCTGCCAAACTAGAGTAGCCGAGCTAGCACCGCAAACAAAAATAACCATCCAGATTAGCGGAATTGCTGGTTCAAAAAACAGCCATTTGGGGCGATCCAGATGGGTTGCCCAGGGAATATCGCGCGGACGAATCAAAAAGCTACCCAGCGCTACTAATATTGTGACGGCATTGATAGTTAACCAATTTTGCAGCATAGTTTTGCCTCCAATCGCATTGAGGACGGGTTGTGAATCCAATCGGTTAATCAATTTCGTTGATCAACCGATCGGTTGTGTTGATGAATAGTGTGATTGTGACAATTAGATGCAAAACTCGGCTCGATCCAGAGAGCGAACCTGGCCCCTGTTCGCAACATACAAACGATTGGATCAGAAGCATTCAGCAAATCTGTCTTAGGACAAAGGCTGAAATCAACCAGCCACCCTAAGCTAAAGAAGCTTGTAGGGGTCTGTATAGAACTTTGTGGTAACTTTTCTGGCTTGGTCACTTTCTGTGTGCGACTGACTCGCGGATGGATTTGGGAGCAAGACAGCACAAAGGAAGTTACGCACCCCTGTAGCCATTTCATCAATAACCGTTACAAGCGAAATCCTGGAAACGGGTATGAATGCTGAATGCCGAAATTACAAGAAATTACAAATTGACATCATTTCGATTCAGCTGTTCATCGGGTCATTCATTTCAATTGGAGGTTATCATGACCGACTTAACGAATTTGCGCGTAGCCGTGTTGGCAACTGACGGATTCGAAGAAACGGAATTGACAGAGCCTGTGCGGGCACTTAGAGACGCAAAAGCGCAGGTTGATGTAATTTCAAACAAAACTGGACAAATTCAGGCTTTCCGCCATCACGACAAGAGTATTACAGTTAATGTAGATCGTTCGCTTGATCAGGTTCAGCCTAACGAGTATGACGCGGTATTGCTGCCGGGCGGTGCTTTGAATACCGACACACTGAGAGCTGAACCTAAGGTGAAAAGTTTTCTCCAGCAAATGCAGCAGGCTGGCAAACCCTTTGCCGTAATCTGTCATGCGCCTTGGCTGCTGGTTTCGGCTGATTTAGTAAAGGGCCGTACCCTAACCAGCTATTACACGATTCAAGACGACATTCGCAATGCAGGCGGCAACTGGATTGATCGGGATGTGATTGTTGACCGAAATTGGGTTACGAGCCGTCAACCGGATGACATTCCGGTGTTTAATCAAGAGATGCTGAATCTGTTTGCCCAGATGGCACCGGCGGCATCGGGTTCAAGATAAGCAGTCAGACGATAGGCTCTTCGCTATCGGTGCTGCACCAAATAAACTGAATGGCTCCCTACTCTACTTGAGCCAATTGGTTTTAGTGGGGTAGGGACCCGTGTTTATAGGTCAGTAATGGCAGCCGCACGGTGAAGATGCTTCCCTTACCCACTTCGCTCTGCACCTGGATCATCCCTTGATGAGCATTGGTAATCGCCTGAGCAATCGATAAACCTAGCCCTGAGCCACCCGTTGCTCGCGAGCGATCGCTGTGGACGCGATAAAACCGATCGAAGATGCGAGCTTGATCGGCAGTTGAGATGCCAATCCCCGTATCCTGAACTGTAATCACAGCAAAAGCTTCCTCACGCTTCAGCTTAATCTTTACGACTCCACCCGGACCAGTATATTGGATGGCATTGTTGACCAAGTTGGCAAACAGACGATAAAGCTGTTCTTCGTCGCCTGATACATAGAGTTCTGGTAGTGATCCTGTCTGGTTAATCTCAGCTTCTAGCGAAACCGCTTCGGCTATGGCCAAGGCAGCAAATTCCTCGATCACATCACTAATCAAATCATTGATACAGCAGGGCTGATGTTTGCAGCGAAACTTCTGCATATCCATGCGTGAAAGCAGCAGCAAATCCTGCACGAGTTGGGAAAGACGGTGATTTTGCCGTTCTACAATTTGTAGCGTTGTGCGGGCTTCTGGTTCTGTTAACTCTGGGGTTTGCAGCACCGATTCTACAGTAGCTCGAATGGCTGCCAAGGGCGTTCGCAGTTCATGGGCAGCATCCGCGGTGAATTGCTGAATTTGGTTATAGGACTGATAAACCGGCTGCATCGCCAGTCCAGCCAACCACCAGCTTGCTAGCGCCACTAAAAATAAGGCAAACGGCAAGCCCACCAGAAGTAACCACTTCAATGTATACAAGTGATCATCAAATTCTTTCAGCGAGCGTCCCACTTCCATGTAGCCCCAAAAGCGGCTGTCTTTGGTTTTCAAAGGAATCGAGACTTGATGATAGCGATTGCCATCCGTATCTTCCAAAGTTTGCCAGGTTTGCTGAGACGAGGATTGAGATGATGTATAAGTTGGCTGATTGCCAATGATTGCCACAACTTCACCAGCCGGATTGAGAAATCGTAGATAATAAGCTTCTTGTCCAACTACACCCAGAATATGGCGCTGCTTATTCGTTTGCGTTAGCTCTTCTGCCTGTAAGCCCATACAGTCGGTATTCAAAACACACAGGCTAGGCAAGAGCGCTTGTACCGCCGGATTAATTGCGCCGGGCTGACTCAGGTTGGGTTCCAGAGCATCATGCAGAGTACCCGACACCACCTCCAACTCCTGATCTAACCCGTACCAATGCGCCCGCGCCATCACTTGATAGATGGCAAACCCAAACAGACAGAGAATAAACCCCATGACGCCCGAATACCAGCCGGCCAGCTTTAGGCGAGTCCAGTTAAACAGTTGATTCTGGTGCATGGGTGAAATTAACTCAAATTAAAACGATATCCCAGACCATAAACAGTTTCAATCATACCGTCACAATTATATTCGGCTAATTTTCGCCGCAGCAATCGAATCTGGGCAGAGACTACATTGCTAATCGGCTCCGCCTGTACTTCCCAGAGTGCATTCATCAACTGATCGCGATTGACAATCTGCTGGGGATGTTTCATGAAATATTCTAAGAGCTGGAATTCTTTGGCTGTGAGTTGAATGATTTGTGCCTGACTGCTCTGCTGTACCGAAACCGTAAGTGTGGCATAGTCGAGCGTGAGGCGACCGACTTGCAGAAAGGGGCTGTAGGTTTGGGGTGAGCGACGCTGTAAGGCCCGCAGCCGTGCCAGTAGCTCGATCATACCGAAGGGTTTGACCAAGTAATCGTCAGCTCCCGCATCTAACCCAGCCACCTTATCCTCCAACCGATCTTTGGCAGTCAACATCAGGACAGGCAGTGAATTCTGCTGCTGTCGCAAGCGTTGACATAGCTCAATCCCCGATAGCCCAGGTAAAAGCCAATCGAAAACCGCCACCGTGTAGGTTGCCCAACCGTTGTCTAGATAGTTCCAAGCTTCGCCACCATCCTGAACCCAATCGACGATGTATTTTTCCCGAGTGAGTGCCCGTTGAATGGCTCGCCCCAAGTCTGGTTCATCCTCGACTAGAAGAATTCTCATTTTTGTTGGCTAATGCTGTGTCGATTTGAATCAGTCCCATCATACCCAAGTCTTCGTGATCTAGAATGTGACAATGGTAGACTGTCTTGCCGGTAAAGTCCCGGAAGGGGATCCGGATACGGACGGTTTCATAGCCTTTAACAAGCACCGTATCTTTCCATACCCGATAGGGTTCCGGTTGCCCATTACGGCTAATAATTTGAAAGGGATTGACATGCAAATGGAAGGGGTGATCCATCCCATCTGGATCACTATTTACCAATTCCCAATCTTCAACGCTGCCATGCAGATGAGGATGATAATAAAATATACCAGCCGGGTGATTCTCTGGAATCCTAAATTCATAGTCTGGGGTTTCACCCATAGGAATACTTAAGAATACATTATCTGCGTTGCCAGTAGGCGAGATGTGTAATCCGTGATAGTGCAAGTTGGTGGCTTGTGGTAGTTGGTTATGCAAGCGAATTTTAACTGTATCACCCGGATGCGCTTCTAGTCTTGTACCAGGGATCTGATCATTATAGCTCATGAATACTCCCGATGTTTCACCAATCCGGAGTTTAGTTTGACGAGTTGTCAACGTTACTCCCAGTAGCCCAGCTTGACTACGAATGACATCTGACGTCTGCCCAATTACGACTTGATTGCTAGCACAACGGGGCAGTAGCACGGCTCCGGCTGTACTAGCACTGAGAGTTAAGAATTGCCGACGGGTGAGGTGAGCCATGATTATCTCCTTGCTACTATTTAAATCAATCCAAACAACTGAAGCCAAATCTTAGTTGATAAAAGCGTATGAGATAACAGTTCCTAACGAAAGTAAAGCAGTTATTGCCTTGACTTTCGTTAGGAGTGGCTAAAAGCCGAGATGCTTATGAACAGAGATGCTTGTTAGCCACTTGCCACTGCTCTGGCTGATGGATCAGCTCTAATGGTTCAATCTGTTTATTTAGTATCTGCTGACGATGCCGCTGACGATGAGCTTTGGCATCTTCAGTTTTGTTTAAGGTTTGCCAACGCTCCTGACAAGTCCTATTGCCAAGCGCAACTGCCGGTAGCGAGAAGAAATTGACAAAAGCAGTCGCTGTCAATAAACTGGCTAACAAAATATATTGCATTGGTATTCTCCTTCGTAACTATAGGTTAAACGATTGCGTTTTGCAATTGTTAAGCGATATATAACCTCTGACCGAACTAGGCTATTTCTCACCAATCTAGCTTTCAGTATCACTTACAAAAATGAAACCGATATGAAAAAAACGACGACTGCTCCAAAACAATCGTCGCAATATGAGGAAAGCTATAGTAGATGACTACTTCAGACTACTTCGTAAACGTATATCGACCATTCACCTTCTCGCCATTGAGGTCAGACAGAACCACAAGTTTGTATTCTCCAGTGGCCGTCGCCGGTAGGAAAACCGTGTAGTGTCCCCCGGCTGCGTCGTAGGTCAAATCCAATTTTTGCTGAGTGCCATTGGGTAGCTGGACTTGGGCCACCACCTTTGCATCGGGAATTGGTTCGTGATCGTCGCCCTTTTGCAGAAAGAAATCGAGATGGGTGCCGTTGGCTTCGGGTTTAGCCAATAGTTCCAGATGATAGTCGCCGGTTTCAATCACCTGTCCGCCTTGACCACCATGGGAATGATCCTTGGCGCTCGTCGTTTCTGGTGTCGGAGCAGCAGCTAGAGTGGGTGAGTTCTCGGCTGTGGCGCTAGGGGATTCAGCGGCTGACTGCGGCTGACTGGCACAACTTGATAGACCTAAAACGGTTAACCCCGTGAATAGGGCTGCAAGTGAACGAAACAATCTCATAGACTATCTCCAAGTTGAGAAATGATTAATTTGCAGTATATTAGCCGTTGATTATTGGCGTTTATCAATAATTGATAACAGGCAAGTAATAGCTAATGGCTATCAGTCAACACGGCGTTTGCTAGCTGATTTCCATCCGAACTCACAGCAGTTGGATCAACAACCGCCTGCCCTTTGGGAACCAGAAATCGACCAAACCGAGCGTAGAGAGCCGGTAGAACCAGCAGCGTCAGGGCCGTTGAGGTAAATAAGCCTCCTAACACCACCACCGCTAACGGCTGGAGAATTTCTTGACCCGCACCACCCCCCAGCACCAGCGGGACCATCCCCAGAGCCGAAGTCAACGCGGTCATGAGAATCGCAACTAAGCGCTCCATAGAGCCATCGACAATGACTTGCTGCAAGGGCAATCCTTCAGCCAATTTGCGGTTGTAATTATCAACCAGGAGTAGGCCATTGCGAGTTGCCACCCCAAACAGCGTAATAAAACCGACCAGCGATGCCACCGAGACAACACCGCCACTAACGGCGATCGAAACAATACCTCCCACTAGGGCCAGCGGTAGGTTAATCATAATCATCACCATTCCAGCCACCGATTTAACGGCAAAGTACATAAAAATTGAAATCACCACGATCGCCAATCCGCCAAAGATCAAGAGATTGCGGCTGGCCTGCTGTTCGGATTCAAACTGTCCGCCGTATTGAATAAAGTAGCCGGATGGCAGTTGTACCGCCGACTTGACGCGAGCTTGAACATCTTGTACTACAGAACCAAGATCGCGTCCGGCCACATTTGCGGACACAATAATCAAACGCGACACGTTTTCTCGGTTGATTGTGTTTGGTCCAGTGCCGTAGTTGATCTGGGCCAGCTGGGCTAGGGGAATTTTTTGGCCGGTAGGTGTGTCCACCAGCAGGTTGCGAATCGTCTCGATGTCGTTGCGCGCGTCATGCTTGAGCCAGACCACCAGGTCAAATAATTGCTGTTGTTCTAGCACCTGAGAAACCACCCGTCCGTTCAAGGCAATTTCCACCATCTCCGAAAGTTGCCCGACTGTTAAACCATAGCGAGCGGCAGCAGCCCGATCAAACTGGATTTGCACCTGACGGATCGGCACTTGCGGTTCTAACTGCAGATCGACCAGACCATCCACATCTCGGACTGCCGCTTCAACTTGGCTACCGATTGTCCGCAGTTGGTCCAGATCGGGGCCGAAGATCTTAATCGCAATTGCGCTTCTTACCCCCGATAACACCTCATCCATGCGGTGATTGATGAATCCGCCGACGCTGGGCGCAACGCCAGGAATGCGGGCAAACTCGGCCCGGACCTGCTCAACAGCAGCTTTCCGGTCCTGCATCCCCTCCGCACTCAATTCCACATCCAGGTGGCCCAGGTTGACGCCTCCCGCATCCGCATCTCCCGGTGCCCGACCTGAACGCAATTGCACCGAAGAAAAGCGCGGATCGTCTTTGAGTGCGTCCTGCATCGCTAAACCAACCTGATTAGTGGCTTCTAATGATGCGCCCGGATACAAAACCATTGCATTCACCAAGGATGGCTCCTGAAATTCTGGTAAAAACACCCGACCCAAATTAGTGAATATCACTAGGGATGCGATCAGAGATGCTACAGCAACAAGCAGAATCACCTTAGCGTGGCGGATAGCAAAATTCAGCGCGGGCCGATACAGCCGCTGCGAGAAAGCCGTTACCCAGGTTTCATCGCTTGGTAAGGCACGATTGGCTAGCAAAATAGCACATAGGGCGGGCGATAGCGTCATTGCCACAAACGTAGAAGCAAAAATCGAAACCAAATAGGCAATGCCCATTGGTGCAAAAATTCGGCCTTCTACGCCTGTGAGGCTAAAAATGGGCGCGAATACCACCGCAATGATCACCGTCGAGAAAATCACGCTAACGCGCACTTCTACCGAGGTGTCGTAGACAACTTTGAAGGGATGCTCCGGTGTGCCGGCCAACTGATTTTTGCGCAAGCCCCGATAGGCATTTTCCATATCGACAATCGAGTCATCCACAACCGAACCAATTGCTACCGCCAAACCACCCAACGTCATCGTGTTAATGCCCTGACCAAAGGCATTGAGGATCAGCATGCCGATCAAAAGCGACAGCGGAATAGCGCTGAGGGTAATGACTGCCGTGCGCCAGTTCATCAGAAACAATAACAGGATGACCGAGACGATGATCGTCCCATCCCGCAGTGAACCCAGCACATTTTCAATCGAGGCATCAATAAAGTTATTCTGCCGGAAGGTTTCAATCACCTGAATGTCTTTGGGGAATCCCTGCTTAATCTCCGCCATTGCTTGTTCCACCGCTCGCGTTACCGTTGGTGTATCATTCATCGGCTGTTTGTTTACCACCACGACCACCGCCGGTTGACCATTAACGCTGCCATCTCCCCGTTTCAACGCCGCTCCGATCTGCACCTCGGCCACATCCCGCAGCAGCACAGGGTTGCCGTTCCGAGCCGTCACCACCGAATCGCCAAGTTGCTCAATTGATTCCAGCCGACCCACCCCGCGAATAATCAGTTCTTGATCGGGCGTAGACAAGAAGCCACCGGCTGCGTTAGCATTTGCTGCTTCTGCCGCTTCGGTCACATCTTGCAACGAGACGTTATAGGCCGCCAGTCGGGCCGGGTCCACCAACACCTGATACTGCTGTACATCGCCGCCATAGGCAATTACCTGAGAAACCCCAGGAATCGCCAATAACCGATTCGTCACATCCCGATCTACTAACCGTCGCACCTGCATCAGCGGCGTTGTTTCTGCCGTAAAGGCATACATCACCACGGTGCCAACCGGAGAAGTAACCGGAGAAATTTGCGGCGTTCCGCTTCCCTCCGGCAGCTTTTCTTGCACCTGTTGCAGGCGTTCGGTCACGAGCTGTCGTGCTCGATAAATATCTGTACCCCAATTAAAGATCACCTTAACAACGGAAATTCCTACCGCTGAGGAAGAGCGCACGGTTTCTACACCCGGTGTGCCGTTCACGGCGCTTTCAATCGGCAGCGTAACCAAGGCTTCGACTTCTTCGGGGGCCAAACCAGCTGCTTCTGTTTGAATCTCCACCTGGGGCGGGGCAAAGTCGGGAAATACATCCAAAGGCATTCGCGTTAAGTTGTAGGCCCCTAAAATTGTCACCAGAATGGCCCCAATCACGATTAGCCAGCGTTGAACGATTGACCATTTGAGAATGGCATTGAGCATGGATATTTGCGAGTATTATGAATAATAAAGGATATTTATGGATGATTAATCGGTTGCGATTGATGTTGCTCTATAGGATCTGCCACAGGATCTGCCACAGGATCTGCCACGCTGTTGTAGCTGGAAGATTGCATGGCTAGGAGACGCTTGAACCGACGGTTGGCCCACCAAGTCCCCGCTGCAAAAGTGGTGGCGGCAATGGCACTGCCGCCCAAGGCAATTATCCACCCGTAAGTTGCGACTAGGCTAATTTCTGTGGTCTCTGGCGCTGCTGGCTCCGTGGATTCGGGCTTTAGACGGTCGCCTCGCAACGACTGAGCATAGAGTTGGGCCGCTCGCTGAGTCACAACTCGGTCGCCTTCAAATAAACCATCGCGTACCTCAATCCATTCACCTGAAGTTTGACCCACTGTTACTTCAACCGGCTGATAAGCATCGCCGTTTTGGACATACACAATCGATTTGCCATTCATCTCGACCAAAGCCGAACGGGGAATCGCCACAACGGAGGCTGAACTGCGGTCAGTGAGTACCTCCATCTCGGCAAACATCCCTGGCTTCAAAACAGATTCCGAGTTGGCAATTTCTGCTTTGACCGGTACCACACGACTTCCCCCTTCCACTACGGCCCCCACCACCGTCACCCGTCCCTGAAAACTGTGATTCGGCATTCCGACTACCGTAATTCGCACTGGTTGCCCAATGGCAACTTGCTTCAGATCTTTCTCGTAGATGTTTGCCGAGGCTAACACGGTGCGATCATCTACGATTGTCATCAAGGCGGCTCCTGCGTCTTCAGCCGATTGACCGAGGGTGGCTGGGCGGTCAGCAATCTGTCCAGCGATGGGAGCGGTGATAGTAATTGTCCCGTCTGGGTTGGCCTGCGTCTGCAACTGCTTCAGGCGCGTGCTGTAGGTGCCGGTACTCAGTTTGGCTCGGCCCTGCGCTACCTCAACTGCCGTTTGGGCACGCTTCAGATCAGCGGCGGCATCCAATACCGCTAAGCGGCTCTCGGCTTCTGTGAGGGCATTGCGAGCGGTGGCCAGGTGGGCTTCCGATTCCAGATACTCGCGTCTGGGAATTGCCCCCTGCTCCATCAATTCCCGGTCTCGCTCAAACTGCTCCTGCGCTACTCCTAATTCGGTTTGGGCCTGCTGAATTTGGGTACGAGCAATCTGCTGCTGCTGCTGGTAGGTTTGTTGTGCCAACAGCAAATCAGCCTTGGCTTTTTCCACTTCACCGCTCATCTCGACTTGGCGATCGAGGGCATCGACTCGCAGTTCGGCTAATTCAGCGCTGGTAATCACGGCCACTGGCTGTCCCTGTTTAACCCGATCACCAGGCTGCACAAACAGCCGTGCAATCGTGCCTCCCACCGGATAGGTCACTTCTACCCGACGGCTTGGCAAGGCTTCAATTTGCCCTGTCGCTTTGATGCCAAACGCTAGGCGTCGCAGCATCACTGGCTCTACCTTTAATCCAATTCGCTGCGCAGTTTCTGCATCCACCTGAATGCTATCGGCAGATTGGGCTTCATGACTATGAAATTCATCGCCATGACCACCATGGGCAACAACCGCAACAGGTGTGGCAAGCAAAATAAAGCTGAGTACGGCTCCAGAAAATCGATGCACTGTCCTGGGGGAAGATGGGGAAATTAATCTCATCGTAGGGGAATCGGTAGGAGACACGAAGCAAGAACTATTTGAGCGGCGCATGCCTCTCACGCCTGTGGTTCAGATTCCCACAAAAAAATGAAATCAGGATGAAATGCCTACCTGTCGGAAGATGTAGGTGCAAATGATGGCTGAATGCATTAAACGTTACCGCGACTGTGTCGATACCTGCACGATTTGTGCTCGGTTTATGGCTCGCAATTCCGACCTCCATGCCCAGCTTTATAGCGTGTGTGCTGAGGCTTCGCGTATGTAATAGCGTTCCTCAAGGGGTTGCCGAGTAATCACATTGACAACGCCACCCGGTTCCTGAGCGCTGAATAGAACTGAGGCTGGTCCCCCCAAAACTTCTATGCGCATAAATTTGAAGACTATGCCCTGCTCGGCATCCCAGAATATTGGATTGCAGATTATCAGGGGTTAGGCGGTGAATTCTTCATCGGTCGCCCCAAACAGCCCACCTTAACCGTTTGTATCTTGAGCGAAGAGGGTCGCTATGAACGGCAACTGCTACGAGGCAACCAGCCGATCGTTTCTTTTGTCTTTCCTAACTTAAACCTGACAGCAGAAGCCGTACTAAGAACTGGGCGGTCGCTCATCAAATACGGGCGGCCACAGCTCCGACACCTGCAATTCCCATCCCGGCAACAAATCCGGCAGCGTCAACACATCGCCATCCTTGAGCAGCACCGGCTCCTGATTCGATCGCCGCACCTCCAGCCAATGCTGCTCCGGGTGAATCAAAATTCCTATCTGCGTCCCCTGCTGCAAAAACTGATCAATCTTCGATCGCAGCCCCACCAGGCTATCCGAAGGCGACTTCACCTCCACCATCAAATCCGGCGCAAGTTCAGCAAAACTACGGGGGCTGCGGGGCAATCGGTCTGCCTTCACAAATGTTACATCCGGGGCGCGAGCATCTGAATTGGGCAAAATGAATCCGGCACTCGATCCAGTCACTCGCCCAAGCTGGCGCGGTTTTACCCAGTTACGAAGCTGACTACCAAACTCCAACGCCACCTCGTCAGACTCGTAACCAGACGGACTCATAATGATAATTTCTCCATTCACCAGCTCAATCCGATAGTCCCCATCAAGCTGAGCCTGCACCCGCTCCAGATCTTTTACAGTTAAACCCATCACAACCTCCTGAAACAAGACAAGCAATTTTCTTTTCAATCCCCTCAGTTCACTATTTTATACCCCGCCAAACACTGGCTCGGCGTCATCCCAAATTGCCGCTTAAACGCTGCCGCAAAGTGTCCCAGATGCCCATAGCCTACGAGATTCGCCTCCCACAGCGTAATTCCCCTGGCGCAACAGCCTTTCTGCCTGCTTGAACCGCTGCTGTTTGAGATAGCCCTGCACCGTGGTTTGAAAAACAGCCTGAAACCCTCGCTGAAGCCTCCTTTCGCTGATTCCTACCTGTTGCGCTAACTCCAGCAACGATGGCGGATTCTCAATTTGATGGGTTAAAATTTCTCTGGCATTGTGCAAGCGATCGATCGTCTCCGGCTTCAGTCCAGGCTGACTCTGCGTTTGTCCCTGATTGTTCATAATCAGGTCAAGATAAATCACTAGCAGTTCCATCACCTTTGCCTAAAGATACATCCGCTTCAACTCTCCGCGATACGGCGCGTCCCACATCTGCTGGGCGATCGATCAAATGGCAGGAGTAACAGTCAGGTAAAACGAAACCTTCCAGTCTTCCCTCTTAAACAACGGCTTTAGCGCATCAGAATCACGCGGCTGATTGCTGATAGCATTACTGAGTGGTATAGCCGCGTAGATGCTGCTCGACTCACTTGCCTCTAGAGAATCCGGCCCGTCGCACAACCGCATCCGCAGTCACAGCTAACACCAAAACCGCGCCCTGAACGATGTTTTTCACGCCCTGATCCTGATTCAGCAAATCCAAGCCATTATCGAGGCTGCCGATCACTAGAGCACCCAGCACCACGGCCCAAACCGAGCCACGGCCTCCAAACAAGCTCACTCCGCCAATCACCGCCGCCGCGATCGCATTGAGCAGCAGCGTCGAGCTAATCTGAGTGGCAACGGCTGTGCTGCGAGAAGTCATCATAATGCCGGCAAAAGCGGCCAGAGTAGACGCCAAAATGAATACTGTCAGCTTCATGCGAACAACATTAATTCCAGCCCGGCGAGCCGCTTCCGCATTGCCGCCCACCGCATACAAATGCCGGCCAAAGGGCGTTTTGCGCAACACGAGCCAGAAAATTACCACCAACCCCAAGGCAATCATTACCGCCTGCGGCACACCCTGGTAGCTATGAAATAGGAACATCAGGATCAGCACCACTACCGTTGCTGCCAGGAGCTGCAAGACTAACTGAGTCGGATGTTTGATCGGCAAGCCAACCTGAGAGCGACGCCGTTGGTTGTACCAAACACCTGCGGCATAGAGCACCAAACAAACCAGCGGAATGCCCCAACCTAGCGCTGGCGGTAGATAGGTCGGGGCTAGGGCACGAATGGTTGGATCTCGCACAACCAGAGTTGTCTGCGGCCCCATTACTACCAACAGCAGTCCGGCATAGGCAATTGAACCAGCCAAGGTGACAATAAACGACGGTACCCGCAACACTGCAATGAAAAGGCCGTTGAGCAAGCCAATCACCGCTCCCGACAGCAGCGCCGCTAACATAGCCAGCCAGGGATTCCAGTTTTGATACACCGAAACGGTTGCCATAATCGCCGCGCAAGCTTGCGCCACCGCCGCCAAACTTAAATCAATTTCCCCCAGCAGCAACACTAGCACCGCCGCGATACTGAGAATGCCGATCGCGACAATCTGCTGAGTTAAGTTAGAGAGGTTGCGAGCCTGGAGAAATACGCCGCTGGTGGTGAGCTGAAAATAGATCGTGATTAGGGCTAGGGTCAGCAAAACTGGAATAAAGCCCAAGTCGCCCTGCATCAACGAACGTAAACTAAATCGGGCACGTTGGGATGCTGCGGCTGGAGATGGCTGCACCAACGCACTGCTTTGAGCAGCATCTCGGTTATTATCCGGTGAATTTTGGGGCGTATCCTGTGGCTTAGGATCTAAACTTTTCATAGGTTTTCATCGTTGATCAACTATCAAAATCGCAAGTGCATGCATGAAACTTACACTCCAGTTACATCGGTTTCGGTCAAAACGGCAGTATCCGCACCGGTAATAGCTCCTACTACGGCTTCACGGGTGGTATCGCGCGTTTCAAACGTCCGGACGCGCTCACCCAGCCGCATCACCACAATCCGGTCAGTGACTTCAAACACATCCTGGAGATTATGGGAAATCACGACTACCGCCTGACCTCGTTCCTTCAGCCGCAAAATCAAATTCAGCACCTGACGGGTTTGGGCCACACCCAAGGCTGCCGTAGGTTCATCGAGCAGCACCACTTTGGGTTCCCGCAGAATTGTTTTCGCTACCGCAACACACTGCCGCTGACCGCCCGAAAGTCCAGCCACGGTTGAACGCACCGACGGAATTTTGACATCCAATGTCCGCAGCACTTCAATCGTTTTGCGCTCCATCTCGGTTTCGTCCAAGACCCGCAAAACACCGGGAATCAGATCGCGGTAAGCTTCCCGTCCTAACCACAGATTTGCCACCACGTCCAGGTTGTCGCAAAGGGCTAAGTCTTGATAGACCGTTTCAATGCCGAGTCGAGTCGAGTCTTGGGGACCTTGGATACTCACCGGCTGTCCGTCGATCAAAATCTCGCCCGTGTCGGGAGTATAGGCTCCCGAAATTGTTTTAATTAACGTTGATTTTCCAGCTCCGTTATCGCCAACCAGCCCCACGACCTCGCCGTCATAGACTTCAAAATCTACATGCTTGAGGGCCTGAACTCCACCAAAAGACTTGCAGATATTCCTCATCTGGAGTCGAGGCAGTGGCCCATTAGTCGAGTCGCGATCGGAGGCGACTGAAAGAGAACTGTTTGTCATGGTCGGTTAATTTGGGGTTCTAATTTGGGGTTCTAATTTGGGGTTCTAATTTGGGTAAATGCCTCCTAGCCTGGGTCCAGTCATCCAGGACAGTCGCCTAGCTAGGAAAGTCTCTGAACGTCCCCCAGCCAGGTCGGATAGGGGACTGTCAGAATCAACCAATCAAGATCAACCAATCAAGAAATAGGCAAAACCAGATTTGCTAGTTTAGGGGCAAACGCCGCCTGCACCTGATGGTAAACCGCTACAAATTTGCTCCCTGGTTAAGAAACCATCGGCAATTACGGTTTCTTCAACGTTGCTTTTATCGACCACAATCGGTGTTTCTAGAACCGAGGGAATGGTACCGCCGCCTTTGATCTCGGTTTCACCATTGACGATATCGCTGGTGTCTTCACCGTTGCTGAGGGCAGCCACAAGTCGGGCTGTGGCTTTTGCTTCTTGAGCAATCGGTTTATAAATAGTCATAGCCTGATCGCCCGTCAGGATGTTTTGGATGCCGGTCGGGGTAGCGTCTTGCCCGGTCACCAGCACTTTCCCATTCAGTTTTTGAGTGCGCAGAGCTGCAATCACTGTGTTTGCCATGCCGTCATTCGCCACATAGGCAATTTGGACATCGTTGCCTTGTTTGGTCAGCACCCCTTCCATCAAAGATTGAGCCCTGCTGTTGTCCCAGTTGGGCGTGTACTGATCGAAAACTAGATTCAGATCGCCACTATCCACTAGAGGTTGCAGCGCTTTCAGGGCACCTTTGCGGAAGAGCAGGGCGTTATTGTCGGTTTGTGCCCCGTTGATCATAGCCAAATTCGCCCCTTTGGTCAGGCCAAAATTCCCAGCCCGATACTGCTCAGCGATATACTGGCCTTGCAGTTCTCCAACGCGCTCGTTGTCAAACGACACATAAAACGCTGTATCCGGGTCTTGAATCAAACGGTCGTAGGCAATCACCGGCACACCGCTAGCTTTGGCCTGCTGCACAATCACCGATGCCTGATCGCTATCGTTGGGATCGACCACCAGAATGCAGGCTCCTTTCGTCAGGGCGGCTTCGGCTTGGTTTTGCTGCGTGGTAGCGTTGTTGTTAGCGTTCGCGTATTGAATCGTCACCCCCGGCAAGGCAGCTTTGATTTCCTTCTCTAGCAGGGGACGGTCATAGGCTTCGTAACGAGCAGAGGAATCGGATTCTGGCAACAAAATTCCCACGTTCTTACAGCCCTTAGCAGCAGGAAATTCTGTGTTTTGAGCCGTTTCGGTCGGGGCTGTTTCGGTCGAATTATTAGCTGAACTATTGGATGAGTTATTGGGAGCCGAATTATTGGTTGTGCAGGCTGCCAGTACGAGTATCCCTAAAACGGGCAGGCAACGATGCACAACACGCTTCAACTGACGCATTGTATTCACTTCCTCGTGATTTAATTGACGTGCCATCGTGGGTTATCTTTTGCGATGTCTAGGCAATTTATTTTGTCAGCCAGAGCTTACCAGCGAAAAAACTCACTGCCATTTTCACTGCAATACGGCAAGTAAACTCAGCCTATGTTTCTCTGCAAATTGTTAAATGATGCAGAAAAACAGCAGACAGTTACTGACACCATGACTGCCCTCAGTTCCTAGGCTAATTACATACAGCGTTTTTCACTCATGTAAGGTATAGGGGGTGTGGGGGCTTCGCCCCTGCGCCCCATTTTTCGTACTTCACCAGCCTGAAAAAGGCTGTAGGCTAATTAGATGATTTAAAATCAATGCGTTCTGAGGTGAAAATGAGAATCTTTGCTTAACTCAGCTCTGATAATGCTGTTTTCTCCAGTTTTTCTCTAGTTGTTTGCTCATTGGAATTCGATAAACTTTAGCCTCCTTGATAAATTTCTATCGAATTAATTGACGAATCTGTTGCGCAATCCACTATCTAGATCCACTACCTAGAAGTAGGAACTGGGGAAGGCTAAGTAAGCCAATCTGTTGGGTTTTCAGGTTCCACAGCGCAAGTTCTGCAGTGCAGACATCTCACTAGTGGCGGCCCAGATATCTACATTGCATCTGCTGCGGAATTGATTGAATTACTCAGTTGTTCATTATTACTTTTACAGATCTGAAATTTGAATGTGAGCCAGATGCAATAAAACGTAATAGCTTGCTCAATAAATAGTAGTCCTTAAGACAGACAAATCTTGCAACTAAATGTAAAGACAATTCTATATCTAATTAGGCATCTAATTAGCAATTGAAGCCAGACTTTAAAAGCTGTTTGAAAAGGATTTTGTCGTCTGGATCCGTCCCCTTTTCTGGGATGCCCGCAGAGCTATAATCCCGCACCAGTGGCTACGGTATACACACAAGTCGAAGATCCCCCCTAACCCCCCTAACCCAAAGGGGGGAACTGTAGAAGCCTGGGCGCAGCACCTACCAACCAGGGATTGAAGTCCC
>KL662192.1:771680-881568 GCA_000733415.1 [Leptolyngbya] sp. JSC-1 | reverse complement strand
AAAGGGGGGAACTGTAGAAGCCTGGGCGCAGCACCTACCAACCAGGATTGAACGTCCCCCTTCTCGAAGGGGGATGGTAGGGGGATCAAACCCTTACATTGAGTCGCGATCGCCCTCCGGGCGGTGCGGAGCACCATCGAGATCTGTGTACACGGTAGGTGCCAATGGAAGACTTTGAACAGCAACGACTCGGGAAAGCCTCCCAGAATGGGGAATGTAGGGGGCTTTTCAAACAGTTTCTTAGATCGAGTTGCAGCACTTATCCTGAGTGAAAATGCATCTATCCAAAGATAGATTGAAAGCGGCAGACAAAATTTTTTTGCTCTCTGAATCGATGCTGGTACCGGTTTACATGGCTGGAAAAAAGTAATCACCTGTCTCCCATTTTCACAACCAATGTTTTCACAACCAATATAGGATTGCTATCAGCATCAATCATGTGACCAACTAAGCGAACTAGCGCAACATGATCTCTCACTTGAGATGCGTCTGTTTCATAATGCGCTATTTCCAACGATTGAAGTAAGAAAAATAACAAGTGGATAGGTTGAAGGCAATTGCAATTTCAAACTACACTTTGAGGCCAGTTCAATATGTTAAAACGAGTTGGAACAGTGCTGATCGCCATGTTCATGGGTTTGGTCATCACAATCGGGCTGCCTAGCTTAGCCCAAACAAACCGCCCCACTTCTCCGACCGCTCCTTCGGTACCCAACCGCAATCAATTATCGCAAGTCGATAACCAATTTATGATCGATGCTAATCGCAACGCCTTGGCAGGAATTGCCCTTGGGCAACTCGCCTTAACCCAGTCAGCCAACAACGAGGTGAAACGCTTTGCCCAAGCCGAAGTGGATGAACAGGTGGGCGTGAGAAATAATTTGGTGCGTTTGGCACCCAGTCTCGGCGTTAACTTACCTTCAGAACCTACGCCTAGAGATCAGGAAGTGATGCAGCGCTTGATGTCCCTCTCTGGTGAGCAGTTTGATGTCGCCTTTATGAACGAAACTGGTATCAATGCCCATCTAGAAAATGCTGCAATCTATCAGCGGGAAGCGGGGTTGGGACAAAATCAGGACTTAGTCAGATTGGCATCTCAAGGTTTGTCAATTATCACCCAGCACTACAACACCGCTAGCGCCCTGACGGGTTATGAAGTGGCTCAAGTTCCTCCTCGGATTGATACACCACCTCAAGGCAGCCAGTCCACGCCTAGTTCTTTTGTTCGTTAGATGGAGTTTGAATGGAAGTTGGGAGTCAGGAGTCAGGAGTCAGGAGTCAGGAGTTAGGAGTTAGGAGTTAGGAGTCAGGAGTTAGGAGTCAGAATATTTTTTAGCTGATCGACAGGCTAAGGTATAGGTATAGGTGCTTTATCTAGAGGGAATCTAACATCAACCTGACTGCAAACCCTGCCCTGGTTCCCTGTTCCTGACTCTTAGCTCTTAGATGAATTTCCCAACTCATTTAAGACTGTTATGTTAAAAATAGCTGGCTCTATAGCTGAAGAGAGAATAGAATTACAAAATTTAGATGAAAGAATTCACTAAAAAAGATTCAGCATAAGCAATAATTCGGTTAGGATTAGTTAAGATTAAACTAAACGATTAGTTTATTAGGCAATGATTTCAACTACCAGACGTTCTCCCAACGCAACTCTCGTCTCGAAGGATGCGGTGAATCAAGCATCCCAGATTTTGCAGGAACTGCCAGAAAAGCCAAAAGAACAGCTCTCGTTGCGAGAAGTTGTGGATGCTCTGCGTGGGCATATTACGGCTGCCTTAGATAAGGGCTATTCCTACGAAGACATTACAGCCATGCTAGCAGCGCAAGGCGTTGTAATTGCCCCTTCTTCCCTCAAGCATTACCTAGCTCGCAGCAACCGCCAAGCCAAAGCAAAAGGTTCTGTTTCTTCAGGGCGGCGGTCTACAGAAACTACAGGGAAGGTGGAAGCACTGGAAACCCTGGAAGCTGAGGTAGGCTCAGAACTAGATGCAATGGCGACAGAGGCTGAACCGACCCAGAACGGACAATCGAACGGGCAATCGGCTGAAGCAGCTCCGAAACGAGGTAGACGGCCATCGAGTCAAAAGGCTGAAACCAAAACAACTCGCTCCAGCTCAGGCACCAGTTCGACTCGCAAACGGCGGAGTAGCGCTTCTTGAACCTATTTTCTTGAACTATATCTTGCAGATGCTTGGGCAATCCTAAATCAGTTAAGTGTTATCAATCACATGTTGATTTCACAGACGATTCCTCTTGGGAATGATCACAGGCGTTCTCAGAGTTGATAGGGTTGTTCATCATCTCATTCAAATAAATACTCCTCTATGTTCGACCAGTTTGCCCATCCAGCAGAAGTAGGAAACGGCGATGCAGTGGGAACGGCTGTATCTTTTCGTTTGTCTGCCTGTGCGACTGAAGCGAGAACAGATGAGCGCGGTCTGCCCGACTGTGCCTCTCACCTGGCTGGTGAAGGTTTGAATTGGGATTCAGATCAATCTGCTGTTCTCAAGCTTTTGCAACTTTTGTTGGAGTGTCGCTCGTCTGTTAATGACGCCAATTTGATCCAATCGTTTGAGCGAGAAGCCGTTTCGCTGCAATTAGTGGATGCTTTACTAGAAACGTTTGCCAACCAGCGAGTTCCTCATTCGTCAGCCAACCAGTATGAATTGAAAAACCAGCTGATCTATAGTCTGCTGCGGGGTCATGTCAGTAGTGTAGTGTTGAACCAAGCTAAGCACCTAGGCATCGACTTAAACCAGCCTAGGGCCGTGATTTTAATTGACGCAACCGACTATATCTTCAACAGCAAGACAGAACAATCCCATGCAAGCGCGAGTAAACAGCGGGTACAGACGGTTATCAATAGTATTGTCAGCTTTTTTCATTTGCCAAACGACACTATCTGCGCCGATCTGGGCAACGGTAAAGTTTGCGTTTTGAAGGCAAGCAATACCAAAAATCTCGATCCCTGGGCAACGCATACAGACGCTTCGGATGAGTTGGGAGCCTCCTGGGCCAATTTGAGCGCTCTGAAGCGGGCCGCAGATGCGTTATTGACTCGCCTACGCAGCGATACGAGCACTGCCATTAATATTGGCATCGGTCGTTATCATCCTGGTTTTCAAGGTTTAGCTCGTTCCTATGAGGATGCTCGCGTGGCGCTGTCTCTAGGCAGACGATTCCAGGGATGCAATCGGGTGCATTGTCTGGGCGAGTTGGGCATCGCGGCTTTTATTGGTATTGCCGACGAGGAAACGAAAATTGACCTGGCCAAATATTTGCTCAGTCCTCTCGATGAAGAAACCGAGCTGTTGGCGACCCTCGACACTTTCTTCGCAGAAAACTGTTGCCCGTCGTCTACGGCTAAACGGCTTTCGATTCACCGCAATACTCTCAGCTACCGGCTAGATAAAATCGCTTCGCTGACGGGTTTGGAGCCGCGCAAATTTGACGATGCGGTGCAGATGCGGCTGTCGTTATTGCTGCGTTCGTTGCAGTTACAGTCTGTACCACAGTCGGCACCACAATCTGCACCACAATCTGCATCACAATCTGCATCACAGTCGGCATCACAATCTGCCCTGTTGAGCGAACCGCAAACGCCAGCCAGACCGGCGCATAGCAGAACCAAGCTATCTGTAAATAAATAGCTGCAATTGGCTCGATTGCCAAACACTCGATTGCCAAACCCAATTCATCCCCTAATCCTTGGGGCGCGGCACTTGTAAACGCGGTTGGCGTGGTGTTGTCAGCAGTTTATTCCAGAGTTTTTCATAGCTGGCCACCATTGCTTCCACCGTAAAGTGTGCTTTAGCGAGTATGCGGGCCTGTTGGCCGAGCTGGTATCGGCGTTCGGGCTGATCGCGGAGATAGGTCAAGGCTTGAGCCAATCCAGCCACATCATCTTTCTCGATCAAGATTCCAGTTTGCTGATCGATCACCGCTTCCGGCATACTGCCTACCCGGGTTGCAATCACCGGACGGGCCGCTAGCATGGCCTCCACCATTGCTAAGGGAAACCCTTCCGAGCGCGAGGGTAATGCAACAGCATCAAATTTTGGCAAATAGGCGCGCGGGTCCATAACCCAGCCAGGTAGCTCCACTCGATCCCGAATGCCCAACTCGTTTGCCAACTGTTCCAGAGCAAATCGTTGCTCTCCCTCCCCCAAAATCACAGCCTGCACCCCTTCAACTTGAGCCACAGCTCGCAGCAAAATATCGTGCCCTTTCATCGCATCTAATCGGCCCACGCTGCCAACAATTAGCCTCTGCGCTGACGGGTTGCCTGACGGTATCGGCAAGTTCACATCGGGAACGCCATTGGGAATTGAAATTACCGACTGGCGGCCTAAGGCATAGAAGTCTTCCATCCGGCGAGCGCTGGTTTCTCCGACGGCGACATGGGCATCGACCCGCAGGCAAAGGGCACGGGTGCGCCAGAGCATAAGAGCATCGGTCGTGCGGAGCGGCAGTTGATCTACTCGGACGACTCGCACATCAGGTAATGTCAAGGCAGCACTCAAACCGATTGCCCCTGCCCAAGGTGTACAGAGGTTAAAGTGAATGATGTCAGGACGCCAGTGTTGAAAGAGCTGACGATGAGCTAACCATGCGCCTACACCCTGTTGCGGCAAAATATGCTGAGTCGGCTGAGCAGTAGAAGAACGACGAGCCGCAACTGCCTGGACAACGGATTGATCGACTCCGGCAACAGCTACCTGAATATCTGAGGACAAATTGCTTACCAAATGTCCCAGACTAATTTCAGCACCGCCAATTCCCAACGAATCAGTATAAACCAATAAACGCCATTTGCGGGCGGCTAGATCAAATGAGTCGTTCATTAATTTATAACAGTATTGTAAACTCGCAGATGAGCGTCAGCAATGTAGGTCCAGCTAAACTGCTGGCTATAGCACCAAGCAGCTTGACTTAACCGATGCTGTTGGGCTGGATCGGTCAGAAGTTCCAGCAAAGCCGTTGCCAACGCTGAGGCATCACGGGGACTAACCAGCTTCAGCAGCGACTCGTCGGTCAGATCTGGGTCAGGTGGATTGGAACGGGTAGCTACAATTGGCAAACGATGGGCCATCATCGCTAAAAGAGAACCACTTTTGAGGGTAATGCCCGCATGAAATGGTAAAACGCCCAGATCGGCAGCCCTGAGATAGGTAGAAACCTGATCTGAATATCCTGTCATTTGCACAACTTCAGTGAGGCCCAGTTCTACCACCAGTGCCTTTAGCTGCTCCCAATAGCAACTGGCCTGCGCTCTTGGTAATGCCAAGCTTTCAACGCCTCCGATCAGCAACAGTCGGGCTTGAGGATAGGCAGCCACAACTTGCTGAAAGGCAGGTAATAAAGTTTCCAAACCCTTGACCGGATGCAAAAAGCTGAAAAAGGCAATAATTGCTACTTCACCAGACCAGCCATAGGCTTGCTGCACCATCTGACGTGCTGTGCTACGATCCAGCGGTGCGGTCTCCACATTCGCAGCAATTGGAATTCGGTGAGTGACAGACTTGAGGTGAGGCAAGCGTTGATAGATGATCTGCTCGGCTTGCTGATTTGTCGTAATAATTGCATCGCTGTAGGTGAGCAGAAAACCATCTTCCCGGTCCCACCAGCCGCGCCGTTGCCCCCAGGTTTTGAGCCACTCCAGCCATTGGGACGGTAAATAGGCTGGACACCACTCCCACCAGCCGTATTCATGCACAGTGGTCACAATCGGCAGCCGCCAGCCCCGCAGCCGCAGCAGCAACGGCAGCAAAAAAATGGCTCGATCAAAGCCGTAGGTGCCAGCCGCATGTTGAATATGCAAACAGTCAACCTTTGACTCAATAATCGCCTGCACCAGTGCCAGCAGCTCAGACAGATGCCAGCAATTCACTGCACCCTGTACTGTCGGATCGTTTAGTTGATTCGCAGCCTTATGGGTTGTCAGAATCAGCGATTCTATGCCTCTTGCAGACAATGCCTGACGTAAATGAGCAGTGTAATGAGCGACACCACAGTGCTGCGGTTGATAGGTGCCAGCAACAAAGGCAACACGAACCATGACAAAAGAAATGAATAGTTTAAGAAATAGCGCACCGATGCTCGATCCTCAGTGCGCTACCTGGATAGATGACTTATTTCATCCGCTTTTCTTTGGCTTTCTCTTCGTTGAATGCCTGCAAGCGAGCAAAGACATTATAGGCATCGGGGCCAGGATCATCCATAGAATCCACACCTTCTAGCGGACCATCGATCTCGCGCCAAGCATCCAGGCCACCCTTCAGTTCAGCGACTCGACGGAAACCCGCTTCCCTCAGCATCTGAACTGCCTGCGAGGTATCTCCGGAGTTAGCACCATACACATAGATGTCCCGATCTTTTTGCAGACTGAATTCCGCACCGCCAGGTAGCCGATCCATCGGCATGTTCATTGCACCGCGAATCCGGCACTGGTTGTAAACATTGTGGTCGCGGACATCGATAATCGACAGTCCCGGCTCGCCCCAGAGCAACCGCGACTTCAGCTCATGCACGCTGGCCTCAGGATGAAATCCAGGAGGAGTTGGGGTTACATTAGGCAGTTTATCTTTGGCATTTACAATGGCATCTTGGACGTTCGACATAATTATTGTCCTCCATACTTGCACTTCAACTATAGGGAAGCAACCAACCTTTAATCCTCACCCCCAAGAACGAGACAATGATCTGCCTTAACTCAGAAATCAACTAATGCCGGAGAAATGATCCGTCATGACAACGACATGTATTCGAGATCAACAGGTTGCAAAAGTTCCAATCCGGCAGTAATTACTGTCTCAGGGGGGATGTCTAAACATTGCAATTGATAAGGACATTGAAACTGGTAGCAGGGACTACAAACTGTTGAACATCGTAATACACGATTAAGGCTATAGCGAGGTTTCCACTGCGATTCCAATTCAGTGCCAGCGAATAGAGTTACGCTAGGTGTGTTCGTGGCATCAGCAATGTGCATAGTAGAGGTGTTGTTGGTTAATACTAACCGGGCCTGGGCAATCAAAGCCGCCAGTTCGGCTAAGCTAGTAGCACCGACCAGATCCAGCCCACTACTACCTAGTTGGGTCAACAGCGATGGCACCTGCGGACGGTCTTTTTCCACGCCAGTCACAACCACAGGCCATCCGGTTTTCCGACTCAGTTCACGGGCCGCTAGCGCAAATCGCTCAGTCTCATAGTTGCGAGATTGGCAGCTTGTCCAGGGGTTCAGCAACAAGTAGGGTGGAAATTGGTTGCCGGGAGGAGTGGGCAATATGTCAGCCAACGATTGGAGTAACTGTTGAGCGGTTTGAGTCGCCTGATGCGGAATCGACAGTTTGAGCCGCCGATCAGGAATCTCAAACCCAACTGAGGCAATCAAGCGTAAATTACGGTCTACCTGGTGAATCGCATCCGGCGCGACAGACACCGCGTGGGTCAACCAGCTATCCTGTTCTTTCGATTCGCCTAAGCGCAGTGGGATTCCTGCCAAGGCTGCCACTAACGCAGCTGGATGGGGACTTTGACTAAAGCTAGTGAAGATAATCACCGCATCAAACTGATGACGCCGCAGGGTATGAATCAATTCCCACTCGCGCTCTGGATCAAATGCAAGTCGGCCTAGATCCTGCCACAACACTCGCCACGGCAGAACCGCATCCACCCAGGGCAGGAGTGGAGCTGTCAAAGCACCTCCCGGACTCGCCATCAGGGTAAGCTTCGCCGTCGGTAAAGCTTGCCGCAGCGCATACAGGGCAGGACTGGTCATGATCACATCCCCGATGTTGTCCAGGCGCATCACCAATAGATTCCGAACTGCTTGCCAAGCCGAATGATTGACAAACTGAAAGGACAAATCTAGTTCAGTTAATGATTCAGTTAATGATTCAGTTAATGATGAAGATGATGAAATCAGCTGCTGCTCAAGCAGAGGCCGAGCTGCCTTCATCACCTGGTCGGGCGTAATGTCTTCTAGACAGGTTTCCCATTCATAGGGACAGTGGCTGCTATACCAACAGCGCTGTTCGGTAAAGTTGGAAATTTTGCGCTCAGGACAGGCCGAAAATCCCTGCAAATTGATGTGCGGCGGTAGTTGGCCATAACGTGCATGCCAGGAAGGGCCAAACAAAGTGATTGTTGGTACGTTGAGGGCAGCGGCAATTTGAGCCAATCCAGTATCAGCTGCAATAATTAAATCAGCTTGGGCAATCACGGCTGCCACCTGCCGCAGAGAACTGCGTGGCCATACTCGCACCGCTTCCCCTGATTTCTCCAAGATGTTGTTAGCTCGAAGCTCTGTTGCTAATCCCTCTGCGGCCTCCGGCTCCGAGCCAACAAGAATCAAAATCGTAGCTCCATACTGCTGCAGCAGAGCATTGCCTAGCGCCACAAAGTTAGCAAGTGGCCAGCGTTTAATCGCCATGCCTGCATCAGGACAGAAGACGACTAGAGGCCGAGAGGCAGCACCAAGGGCCTGTTGCGCCTCTCGATATTCGCTAGCTGTCAGATGTAGCTGGGCTTGGGCATCAGCATAGTCTTGAGTAATTACCCCTTCAGAGCAGAGAATACGCAGGAATCGATCGCCCACTCGTTGATCGTCAGGAGGCGAACGCCATAGATTGGTAATAGTGACTGGAGAGTGGGCGGTCTGCCGTTGATGGTTGGTAATCAGATCGGCAATCTGGTCGTAGTTAGTATCGGAAACAACTAAATCAAATTGATCAGATTGGAGAATTTGCGCGACGGCTTGCTTCGCCTGTCCGTTGGGAGCAATCACGATCTGCTGAACCAACGGGTCGGTTTGCAGTAGCTCTGCGGCAGGCGCAAAGGTTAGCACTGTCAGTCTGGCTGCTGGATGGGTGCGGGCCAAAGCATGAATTGCAGGCAAGGCAATCACCAAATCGCCAATACCGCCTAATAATTCGATAAATAAAATTTGGCGAATCTGCATATCTCAAATCTGCATATCTCAAGTCTGCATACCTGTTTTAAGTAATCCCAATACCTAGCAACTGAGGCGCGTCAACACTGCGATCCGGAATAGTGGTGGGTAGTTCCTGATGATAAACTCCCGATGGAATCAACCCACAGCCGCCATATTTTGCCATGACTCGCAGTTGGGCTAACACATCTTCACCGCAATGATTCGTTGGCAATTCACGCCAAAATTCAAATCCACCAATGCTACGCAGTTTAGCGGTATCGTACAAAACGCAGCCTGCCACCCAGGCTACTCGATATTTACGAGCCGTTGTGGGCGTCAGACCCAACTGCTGCTGAACGTGATACAAATTCGCCGCATTGTGCAGTTGATAGCGCTGCCATTGGGGTGTTCCTGGCTGAATAGTTTCGGGCTGCACTGGCCCCTGCCAAAACTCAATCTGCTGCTGCTGGGGCCGCACATCTTGCCAAAAACTTAGACCAATCAGAGCTGAGCCAACAAAGCCGCAGCGTTCTGTTTCGATTGCTTGCAGCAACTTTTCTATCACCCACGGTTCCAAAATTACATCATCATCGAGACACAGCACATAGGGGGCTGTCGCCTGCTCCAGCAAAAATTGGCGCTGTTCTCCAATACCTCGTCGCGGTAAGTGTTTGTGCGTTACAACCGAATTGCCATGCGCTCGCAGCACTCGCATAGCCGCTGCGACTTCCCCCGCCTCTAACGACGCTAAGGCTGGATCGGGCTGATCGGATTGGTCGGAAATAATCACGCGAAAGTCACGGTACGTTTGGCTACAAAGGCTCGTTAATGTCACAGCTAACGCCGCAGGCCGACAGTAGGTAGGGATGAGGATATCAATGGTAGCGGGCATGGTGTGGATGGGTAGATGAGTAGATGGGTAGAGGGGATTTTGGCTGGCAGGTAAATTAGGGAGTTAGACAGAGTGGGAATAGAGTCGGGTTGGTTGCTAACGGTTGCGCTAATAGTTCTAGTGCAGCTTGGACTACGGTTTCAGGAGCGACTAAGCGCAAGCAGTGATGATGACCCTCTGGACAGATGCTTTTATAGCAAAGGCGACAGGGAACATCATGGAACAACACTCGGTTGGCCACTCCCCAGGGTGTATGCTGGAGATTAGTGAGGGCATAAAGGTCAACCACCGGTGTGCCCAGTGCCGAAGCCAGATGCACTGGCGCTGTGTTGTTGGAAATCAGCAGCGGCGTTAATTTCAGCAGAGCGGCTAGTTGGCTCAAATCCAAGCACCCCACCAGCGAATGAGCCGGAGCCTGCATCTGTTGCTGAATTGACTCAACTAGTTCGGCTTCGGGACTTGTGCCGGTAAACACAACTGGAATACCTTGGTTGACGAGCTGGTGAGCCACTTGGGCAAAACTTTCTGGCGGGTAACGACGCGACGCAGCCGTAGCGCCTGGATGGATCACGACCCAAGGCTGATTCAGATCAATGCCCAATTCCAGCAATCGCACCTGCATCTGTTGCAGCGCTTCAGCCGAAACTGATAAAAGCTGTCCGCCAAAGCTGGGATCAGCCGGCGTTTGAGCACCAATCTGAGCAACTAAATCTAACTGGCGGCGAACTTCGTGACGCAACTGTTCTGGCTCCAAATCCTTAATCCAATCACTGAGCAGCTGGTACGGATTTTCGCGGCAATGGGCTAACCGCAACGGAATATCAGCCAAATAACACAGAAACGCTGCCGGTAACGGATTTTGACTATAGACAGTAAAAATCACGGCTGCATCAAACTTAGCCTGCCGCAGTTGTTCAATCATGGCATATTCGGGGCAACTATCTACTCGTGGTTCGGTTGCTTTTAACCAGGGAGCATCATAGACTATTACCTCATCCACTGCGGGGATTAACGGTACAGCCGTCGCTCCTGCCTCTGAGGTCATTAGCGTCAAGCGTCGCCGAGGCTGGGCCGCCTTGAGAGCCGTCAGAGCGGGCGCGGTCATGATCACATCACCGATCGTATCCAAACGAATGCAAAGAATATGCTCAGCGGTATCCCAGGAATCCATAATTCACCATTCAACAGCGCAGGGCTTGAATTTGAGCAATCAAACGAGTGGTAGACCGATTGTCCACATAGGGCAGAATCCGCACCACACCACCCAGCGATTCGACCAGATCGGCCTCTGGTAGGGTTTCCCGCGTGTAGTCGCCGCCTTTGACATAGATATGTGGACAAACAATCCGGATCAGGTTTTTGGGCGTCAGTTCGGCAAATGGCACTACATAGTCAACACAGTTCAGAGCCGCCAGTACCGTCAGGCGATCGCTGAGCGGATTGATCGGGCGGTCGTTGCCTTTTAACTGCTGCACGCTTTCGTCCGTATTGACGCCTACAATCAGCACATCGCCCAGGGCTTTAGCCTGGGTCAGATACGCTACGTGGCCTGGATGCAAAATATCAAAACAACCGTTTGTAAACACGATTTGTCGCTCGGCTGCCCGATACTGCTGCACCAAACTGGCTAAATCTGACTGATCCAAAATCAGCTTACCGCTGGGTTGGCTACTGGAATCACTGAGCAACAACTGCTGCAACTCCTCGACTCGGCACACCGTGGTTCCTGGCTGACGCACGACAATCGCCGTGGCAGTAGCGGCTAACAGAGCAGCCGTGGTTGGGGTTGCGCCTGCTGCTAAAGCCAATGTCAGAGCGCTGATGTAGGTATCGCCCGCTCCAGAGGTTTGATTGGGCGGCACAGGACGGGCATCGGTGCGAATCGGCAGTTGTCCTGGTTCAAATACAACGGCTCCTTCTCGGTCTAGGGTAACGGCAACCATCGCGGCTCCGGTCACATCCAGTAGACGATCGCCATAGGTCGTAATCTGGTTAGCTCGTGCAGTTGACTGCCGCGCCAATCCCAGTAGCTGGAGCGCTTCTTCATAGTTGGGCTTCACTGCCGTTGCTCCCACCGAGCGAAACCGCTCCAGCCGTCTCGAATCAATCACCACAATGCGCGGCTGCGCGGCCTGGAGGTCTGCCAGGGTTTGAATCAAACGCGGAGTCACAATACCGTAATCGTAATCCGAGATCACGACGGCATCGCAATTGCGAAACTGCTCCACCAACCGATCGATCAGAGCTTGTTCCAGAGCAGGCGAAATTGGGCCGGTGCTGCCTTGGTCTAACCGCACCAGAATTTGCGAGTCCGCCATCACCCGCTGCTTTGCCAAGGTCTGCCGCTCCTCACTGCTAACCAATAGCGCCGTTGAAACCCCTCGATGCTCCAATGCCTGCCGCAACCGTTCCCCTTCCAGGTCGGCCCCAATCACCGAAAGTAGTTGCGTGCGTGCCCCCAAGCTAGCTAGATTGGCTGCTGTATTGGCCGCGCCTCCAGGAACATCCTGGCGTTGGTTGACTGCCACTACAGGGGCTGGGGCTTCTCGACACAGCCGATTGGCATCGCCGCTCAGATAACCATCCAGAATCGCGTCACCGATCACCAGCAGCCTCAGGGACTTCCAGGCATCAATGAGTTGAAACAAATCGAGTTGAAACAAATCAGCACTCATAGCTGGCCTCCAAGGGGGAATAGGCAAGTGGAATGAGCAACAGTAGGATAAGCAGAATTGGCAAGAGAATGGGCCGCATCCAGCGCCAGAATAATAGCTGCCGCTTCTCGTAAATCAGTGACAACATGGTGCGGCAAACGGTTTGGGGAAAGTTGCCATTCGGTTTCATTGCCGTTATCGAGCAAAATTGTGCGGCAGCCAGCGGCTCGCCCGGCTTCCACATCGTGCAAAATATCACCAATAAACCAGGACTGTGTCAGATCAATCCCCTGTTCTGCTGCCGCTTGGTGCAGCAAACCCGGCTGGGGCTTGCGGCAAGTACAGGCAACATTGTAGGGAGGAATAACGCCATCCGGATGGTGAGGACAGTAATAAAACCCTCGCAGCGGTATACCAACCTGTGCCAACTGGCGATACAAATGCTGCTCTACTTCAATCAAAGCCGTTTCTGGGAAATAGCCACGAGCAACGCCAGATTGATTGGTGATTACGATTAACACATAGTTAGCTTGATGCAGCAGTTGCAGAGCCGTGAGCGCCCCTTCAGTGAATCGCATCTGATTGGGATTAACATTATAAGGAACGTTTTCGAGTAAAGTACCATCTTTATCGAGGAATACAGCTCGCACCGAAGCAGAAATTCCTGGCTCGGCGGGAGAAACCTGTAACGAAGAAAGGGTATTCATGGCTTGCTGTTCCACTAGGGCCAGGAGGTTTCGCGCATTGGAATCACCATGATTTCAGGAATCACGGTTTCAGCGGGCTGCATCAGCACATAGCGAATCGTGTCCGCCACATTTTTCGGATCTTGCAACAGGTTGGGATCAATATCGGGAAATCGATCGAGCAAAAAGGGAGTTCTCATACCACCAGCCACTACTGCCGTCACTTTAACACCATAGGGCCGTGCCTCAACATGCAGCGCATGGCTCAATCCCATCAATCCCCATTTGCTAGCATGATACACCGATGCATTCGCCCAAGCCCGTTTGGCAGCCGTTGACGCCACGTTGACAATATGACCACGGCCCTGTTGCTTCATGATCGGCAGAATCAGTTTCGATAGCACAAACGGCGCACGCAAATTGACGCTCATCACCCGGTCCCAATCCGCAATTGATAATTCTTCTACCGGCAAGGTGACATCTGTACCTGCATTGTTGATCAAACTATCAATTTTGCCGTACTGATCGATCAACTTCTGCACCGCAGTTTCCACCTGAGCTGCGTCGGTAATATCCAGCGGTAACGCCATCGCCTCCAGTCCCCGATCCCGCAATTCCTGCGCCACCTGTTCCGCCAGATCCAACCGAATATCCGCCGCCACTACCGTTGCTCCAGCTTCGGCTAGCGTCTGGCAAATCGCCGCCCCCAAGCCACGCCCACCACCCGTAACTAAGGCAATGTTTCCACCCAGATTTTCCATATAGAACACCGTTTTACGTTCAAAAATTCATGTTCAAAAAATCACGTAACCTAATTCATCTTCCACTAGACTCATCTGTTCTAGAAAATTCCTGCTCTCTTTTCACATATTTCAATCAGCGCTATATTCTGAGGAACTTAAACCAATCCACTGCGTAAATCATTCTCTATCCCCCCCTATCCTCCCCATCCTCCCCATCTCCCTTACCCCCCTCCCCGCTTCTCTGTTCGTGCCAAAGAAACCTTCCGCGACCGTTTTGTTTTTCCTGCATGGAGCGGTTGCTCTTGCACTACTCGATAGGGTTCCAGCCTCTCTGTTTCGACAGCAAGATAACTTGTTTCACTCCATTGACTCAGACGTTCGACGTTGCTTGAATCAGCAGCTAGGAGATGTTCTTCGACCAATTCACAGAGTAAATGAATCACCAAAATCTGCACCTCTTGAATTCGCTGAGTTTCTAGCGCTGGAATCACAATCGCAATATCAGCCAAACTGCGCAACTCACCGCCATCACCACCCAACAGCGCAATTGTTTTCACGTTTAGCCGTCGGGCCGCCTGAAAGGCCGCAATTACGTTTTTGGAACGTCCGCTGGTGCTGATTCCCAATAGCAAATCATGGGCTTGGGCAAAGGTTTCCACCTGGCGCGCAAAGATATCGTCATAGCTAACATCGTTCGCCCAGGCAGTGAGAAAGGCTGAATCCGCCGAGAGCGCCATCGCCGGTAGTCCAGCTCGATGCGGACAGCAAAACCGCCCCACCAGCTCCGCCGCAAAATGCTGGGCATCCGCTGCACTACCCCCATTGCCGCAGATCAGCACCTTGCCGCCGCGCGCAAAGCAAGCACTCATAGCTTGGGATGCGGCCTGAATTGCCGGACGCAGCAACCGTTGCGAGCGCTGTACCGCGCTGATCACCGCCTCAAAGCCTCGATCCAGAATCGCTAACTGGCTGGCTTCTCCATTTGTGACTGGGCTAGCGCCGCTCAACACCTCCTCATACAGTGCCGCCACCGCACTCGTCACCTTTGGCCAGGTAAAATGCTCTTGACAGCGCCGGATCGCCTGTTGTCCCAACAAGCTCCGGAGCGGTGAATTTTCGGCTAGATGCAGCAGCCTTTCGGCTAACAGTTCGGGCGCATTCGGCGGCACCAGATAGCCGGTCTCGCTATCTTTTACGGTGAATTGAATCCCGCCCACTCGCGAACCAATTACCGGCGTGCCGCAGGCCATCGCTTCTAGGGGCGTAATCCCAAAGGGTTCGTACCAGGGCGTAGTGACAAACACATCCGCTGCGCTGTAGTAATACTTCAGCACTTCCCGTCCCTTGCGTCCAGCAAAGGTGACTCGTGCAGCCACACCCAACTCCTGAGCAATCGCACTTAAGCGACCAATTTCAGGCGTCAGTGCTGGATCGGGCGTATCGGCTTCACCACCCACGATCAGGAGCCGCGCCGCCAAGGATTGCTGCTTCAGCAGATAGGCAAAGGCCCGAATCACGTTGTCCACTCCTTTGCGCGGCACCATGCGACCAAGCTGGAGAATCAGGAACTCATCGGTAGACAATCCCAGCGTCAGGCGGGCATGGGCTTTATTGATCGCCCAAAACTCAACCGTATCAAACCCGCAGGGAATGACGCGAATGCGATTTGGGTTGGCGTGGTAGAGCCGCAGCAGATCGTCTCGGTCTTGCGGGCACTCGGCAATCAGGGAATCGGCTTCCTGCACAATCCGATCCTCGATCGCAAACCGCTCATCGGGGAACTGATCGGCATCGCGTTGGTGCAAGCGTCGCACTCGTCCCAGGGCATGAAACGTGACAACAAACGGGATTTTCAGCAATCGTTTAATATCTGCTGCTACAAGAGCAGACATCCAAAAGTTAGCGTGAATTAAATCATACATCGTATGTTGACGGCACCAATCCAACACAAATGCCGTAAACTCGTTGATGTAGGGCAACAGCTTTTCTTTCGGTAAATTCATCGGTGGACCAGCAGGCACATGAATGACACGCACGCCCTGCTGCCATTCGACGACATCAGGCAGATGCTGATTGTCCCGCCGCGTAAATACATCGACCTGGTAGCCAATGGCCGCCAAATGTTTTGCTAATTGGCCCACATAGACATTTTGGCCACCGCTATCTACGCCACCAAAGATACCGAGGGGCGTGGCGTGTTCACTGATAAGAGCAATACGTTTAGTCATGATTGAGGAGGAGGGTAGGAGAATGAGGGAGATGGGGAAGGTGCGGGAGATGAAGAAGGATACAGTTTGCTTTTGGTTCGGTTTATTTTTGGAGGTCAAAGGGAATCTTTAAGTTATCATCTACTCAAGGAGTTAGGAGCAGGACGTGAGGCTAAGCGGTGAGGAACTCAGGGCAATGGCTTGCTCAAAGGCATTCTGCCAGTCTTGGGTGAATCGCTGGATATTGAATCTTGCTCTAGCTTGGGCTTTCGCTTGCTGGCCTAATCGTTTTGCCAGATCGGGATCGGCAATCAACTTCTGCATGAATTGAATTAAGGCATCAATATTAGTGTCAATGTAACCAGATACATTATTTTGAATCACCGTTACCAATTCAGTAGTCGCAAGTCCTACAATCGGTAAACCCAGCATCATGGCCTCGCAGACAGCTAGGCCCAAGCTGGTATACCGCACCGGATGAAAGAAAAACCGATAGCGCGATTGAAAGGCAGCTAACTGGGCATGGGGAATTTCGCCTAGGCCACCGAGGGATGCCGCATCCATGCCGACGAGATCCAGCGGTACTTGCTGACGGGCAGCCTGAAACACATCAGATCCCAGTCGCCGTCCCCGCGTGCGCAACCCGTTAGCCACCACCAAACCCCGCGCCAAGTCGCCGCTGTATTCAATATCCTCTGGTACAATCACGCCATGCTCAATCACGCAAGTTGGGGTGCGGTTGTTGTTCCACATCAGGCGATTGAAATGGGTGACATGTACGAGTAAAAGATTGGGATCATCAACGATATGCTGAGTATCGGTTGGATGTTGACGCGGCGGATCATGCTCTAGGTACAATCGCGGTAACTGTCGCTGCGCCTCAGACAAAATCTCGTATTGATCGATTTCATAATTACGGCGCGATTGAAATAGAATGCAGTCAAACGATTGATGGCGCACATCGTCAGCCGCAATGTCGTGCACATTATCGCCCCAAGCAAAACTGCCTAAGCATCCACCATAGCCCTCTGGTTTACCGGGTTTGACCGGCAGATAAAACTCGTGGGGAGCTTGAGTTAGATAATAAAGGTAGCTACCGTGGATATGCCAGGTGAGAATTCGTAACCGCATGATTCAGTACAGGAGGTTGAAAGTTGGATTCAGCGTTGCTTTGATTCGAGGAAACACACAGGCCGAGGGCATTCACAAGATGCAGGTGATAAGTAACAGCAGACACCGGATCGAGGGGAGGAGTGACACAGCACGAGAGCACATTGCCGCCGAACTCCCGCGACTGACCGATCCGAATCGGAATTGCAGCTAGGTAACAGAGGTACGCCATTGTGTAGGGCGATTGATCGGATTCCGTAAAAATAATTGCGGCATCGAAACTATAGTGACGTACTGTTTCAATCAACTGAGTCAAACAGGCTGTAGCCAAAGGAGTAGACCGATCGCAAGTCAGGTTAAATAGCTTCCATTCAACATTCACATCCACATCTATAGCTACATCTGCATCAACTACATCTGCATTAGCGGCTACAGCATTAGCAAGCAGCACTATCTCAGTTTGGGGCAGGGCTTGGCGCAAGGTTTGCAGAGCCGGTGCAACCTGATCCTGTAGCCTTGCTCCAGGAAGGCAACACAACAACCGCTGCATTGTCTGCCAATCAGGACGCATAGGCCATCTCCTGGTGTAGTAAGTCTCTAGCTTCTGCTAAAGTGGCCTCTACTGAGCAGCAACCCGTTCGACTCATCGTGTCATTGTTTGCCGCGAGTTGGATCACCCGATGACGCTTCTGGTCTAGAGGTGCCCAACGGTGGGGATCTGAATTAGAAAAGAGCACTACGCTTTTGACCTGTAGGGCTGCCGCTAGATGGGAAATACCCGTATCGTTGCAAATGAGCAGTCGAGCTTGTTTTAGCAAAACGGCTAGGGCACCGAGGCTAGTTTGTCCAGCTAGGTCGATACTGGGAAACTGCATCGCGCGAGCTACAGATTGGGTCAGGCCAACCTCAGCATTCGTGCCGGTCAGCACAATTTGAAAGCCCTGAGCAGCCAGAGCATCAGCTACGGCAGCAAAACCTTGAGCAGACCAGCATTTGGTTTGCATACTCGCGCCTGGATGAATGCAGATGTAGTTTCGGGGCTGGAGTTCATAGGCCGATACAATTGCCTTACACTCATGCCAATCGGTTTGCCAAATCGGAAATTCCAACTTATCTCCCTGTAAGGGAATGCCTAAAAACTCCAGCAGACGTAAGTGTCGCCAAATTTCTGGTTCCCGCTCTGGATAAGCTAAGAACCGTTGGGGATCGGGACAGGGCTGTCCTACTGGGAAAAAGCCCGCCGTTTGTTTTGCTCCTAACAGTGTTGTAAAGCTATTGATCATTAACCCACTGCCATGCATTTGCAAAGCTAAATCGAAATTGACCTGCTGCATTTGCGCCAGAAACAATATTGTTTTCTGGGGAGAAACCGGCGCTTCTGGAATCCCAGGATAGCCTGGAAATTGCAGCCAATTCTGAATGTAGCAATACCGCTGCACGAGATCAGCTGTTTCCGGCAACCCGATCCAGGTCAATTGCGCTTGCGGCAGCGCCCGATGCAAAGCCCGCAAGGCAGGAACCCAGCAGAGGAAATCACCCAAACCAGGTAAGGCCCGTACTACCACAACAGTCCGAGGTAGGGGATGTCCTAATCGATGCTCTGCCTTCAGCAATCCCATCTTTTTACTCTTGTTTGTTTCTTGTTTGTTTCCTGTTGGTATCTCACGCCGCATCGACAAGTTTAGAGAGTCAAATTACTCGGACCATTGCTGAATAAGTACAAACTAATAATTTCAGTCAATTGAATCAACTAAATCAAACGTACCAATGTATGGTGTTATCCTAGTTGCTCCATTTGTCAAGATTCATCGTGCAATTGCATAAAGAATCAAATTTTTCACGAAGCCCAATTATGCAATTGCACATTTGAGAAAGATGACAACAAAAAACTGGGAAAGATATTCCTTCCCAGTGCATCACTTCGTATATTTGAATACAATTTTGAATGATCTTGTTTAGGATCTTGTCTAGTTTTCACCGATTAACAGAAGCTAGAAACGCTGTTTACGGCAGCGGGACAAGATCTCTCTGCGTTGTTGCTTCCAGAATTGAAAACTTCAGGCTGCTCGCCCAAGTCCTTCAATCGGATAACTCAGCAGAAATTTATCAGTCAATCTGCTGATCTCTGACGAGGGTTTCACTGCGTCAAAGCTAAATCTACTTCTGATTCTAGCTTTTGTTTAGCAGTCTGAAATTCCTCACCTAATTTTTGCAGCATTGGCTCATCCATACAGGATTCAACGGCCTCAAATAGCTCACTCTCTTCCTCCTCGATATGATGCAGCATCGTCTCTTGGAGGTAGGTCAACTTGGTCTGGAATTCCTCGTCTTTCGGATTGAGCGATTTCATCTGCTCCAAGAGAATTTTGGCAGAGTTGTGCTCAGACTCAGCTTCTTCTACATACTGCTTCGTTTCCTCATACTCCAGCATTGCTGGATAAAACACCAACTCCTCTGCTTTGGCATGCAGTGTCAGTTCCTTATAGATCTGATTGAAACAGGTGTGAGCTTTGGCTCCCTTAGCCTCTGCCATTTGCTCAAACAGCTGCTCTACCTTTTCGTGATCAGCCTCAATTAAAGAAAGAATGTCTTTCGCTTGCGTCTTCGTCATTTGAGTTCTCCTCAGGATCAAGCAGGTTGATTGCTATCAAAAACTACATCGGCATACTATTTGAAAGTGCCATTGCCGTCGAGGCAAACCATCATCCTTTTGGTGGAATATCAAAGTCAAGAAACGATGCCGTACAGCGTTTACTCTGCCTAAAGACAGACGTTACTGATCTATTTAGTTTCTAAGCTTAAAGAATTACACTGAAGCTAGCTCGTTGTCGTTGAAACTACACAGTTTCAATCTGCTGAATTCAACGAGTTGAGCAAGCTAGCTGTCAGAGGAGAGAGAACGATTTAATCCGGCTCAAATTCAGGTGCAATGTTATGAATCAAGAACAATCAAGCAATTCAGTCGAAACGGGCGCTGATAACTCTGATGAAAATTCTGGGATGAAAGCCGCTGCAATCAATCAGAACCCTAAAATTTCTCTAGAAGAGGCACGCAATGCTGCCGAGGGTAAAGCCAACAATGCTGCTGGAGGTCCTGCTTCTAGTACCGCAGAAGAGCATGTGCCCAGCACATCCGATCCCAACGCTTCAGATTTACCCAGCGCCAGGTAAACAAAACACGGCCTATGCGGCAATCAATCGCTGTAGATAAATCGCTGTAGATAAAAAGTCACAAGTAAGGTGGTTACGACTATCGATTAGATTAGGGTTGCCATTGGTCACAAGTTCTTCATGTAGGCAATCTCCCCCTACTGACCAATAGCCATTTGACTACTAGCCAATGGCGATAGGCAATGACAGTCAAACCATGAGTCATTGATCACCTTCCCATAACTCATTTAACAGAATTCCTAAACACCTGATTCAGTTCACCACTTTTCACAATCTAGGCACGAGATAGGCAATAGGCAGTAGGAAGACTGAAATATGAGTAGGATCCCGTTATTACACCAGTATGTAGAAGCCGCCTGCAAGCGGTTATTTGACCTATATCAGAGCGCTAGTACTTCATCCACGCTGCTGCCTGATCTGCTGCCAATTGCCCTGAAGGAAATTGGCATCGTCTGTGAAGAGCTACAGATTGCCCTGAAGGAACTTAACCAACAAACCCAAAAAATTTCCGATACTCAGACTGAGGTCCAAGCAGAACGTCGGCGTTATCAGCATCTGTTTCAACTTTCGCCTGATGCCTACCTAATTCTAGATCAGGAAGGTAACATTCAAGAGATCAATCGGGCAACGGCAACGCTGCTGAACCTACCCCAATCATTTTTGGTCGGAAAATCCTTCTTTTGTTTGGTTGCCAATGAAGATAGAGCCTTGCTAAAGGAAAAACTAGCCCAGTTAGCCCACCAACCCTGTGTTGAGCTTTCCCTATCTGTTTCGCGCTATCCGACGGCCTTCTTTGACGCCGAGCTGACTGTAACAGGCGTGACCGAATCATCGGATGGTTCCTATATCTGCTGCATTCTGCGCGACATCACCGCCCAAAAGCGAGCTACCGTTGCGTTAGAAGACTACATTCACGATCCCAGTCACAGTCACTCCCTGTACCACTACAGCCGAGGTGAGATTATTGCCCTAGAGCCACAGACTCTCTGGTTTGTAGCCCAGGGAGCCGTTAAGTTAACAACCCTGTCTGAAAGGGGTGAAGAAATTTTGGTTGGCATAGCCGGAAAATCAACAGTGTTTGGTTCCAACCTGACGGCCCTACCGACCTATCAAGCAACAGCCTTATCCAGGGTAAAGCTGGCGGCAATCTCTCTGCCTGAAATCAGCCAATCAGCCCAGCTTTTGCAAACCGTACTCACAGCCATCAGTCAGCGGCTGCGGCAAACCGAAAGCTTTCTAGCGATCCATGGGCAAATGCGCGTAGAGGATCGGTTCAAGCAATTGTTGTTTCTGCTACAGCAAACCTTTGGACAACCGACTGAAAAAGGAACGCGGCTAGAGATTCGTCTGACACACCAGGATTTTGCTAGCGCTTGCTGTACAACCAGAGTCACAATTACCCGCTTGATTACCAAATTGCAGCAGGAAGGCAAGCTAGAAATCGATTCCCACAATCATCTCATCGTGAAAGAAGCCCTGTTTCAAAAAGATAAGCAGCGGCCAGCTTAGGAATACACGATTTGATTGGATAAGCAGCGTATCGAAAATTGGAGAAATTAACCGTGAAAGTCCCACCAGAAATTACCTACCGAGGAGTTGAAAAAACCGAGGCAATCGAGGCGCTTATTCAGGAAAAGCTCGCCAAGCTAGAGCGGGTCTGTGATCACATTAGCAGTTGCCACATTGCAATCGAAAAGGAGCAGGAGCGTCCCCGTGATCGTTCACCTTACCGTGTCCGGCTTGATATCACAGTTCCTCCGGGCCACGAACTAGCTGCAGAAAGCACGATGGGGCATCAAACCCAATATGCTGACCTAGATGCTGTGATTCGCGATGCGTTTGAAAAGGCATGGCGACAGCTAAGAGATTTGTCGAAGCAACAGCAGGAGTATGGCAGAGGCAAAACCAACGACAGTGCCCAGGCCACAACAGCACTCGTGACAAAACTCTTTCCTGAACAGGGATACGGCTTTCTCAAAACGCTGGATGGACAGGATATTCATTTTGTACGCAATAGCGTTCTCCACAATGACTTCGATCGCTTAGAAATTGGTACAGGAGTGCGATTTGAGGTGATCGAGGACGAGGATGGGATTTTACACGCGACTACCGTGCAGATTGTGGATAAACCGGGTGCCAGTGTCGGCGATTCGGCTGAACCATTGATTGAGCCGCCGCTGGGCTGGGAGTAGTGGTTGAGAACAAGATGGCCCTATAGTTAGCCAATGCGATTGATGCCCTAGAAGAAGCGGCACTGCAGAGCAAATGAACTAACCAAATCCCTCAGATCCGGATCACAACTGAAGCAAAAGCCGATCAGCGGGTAGCAATCACCATTGCAGATAACGGGATTGGGATTTCAGAATCCATCCTCCAGCGCTTATTCGAATCTCTATAGCTTTTTCCACTCTGGTAAGGTACGAGGGGTGTGGGGGCTTCGCCCCTACGCAGGGGCCGTGCCCCTGCACCCCATTTTTTGTACTTCATTAGCCTGGAAAAGGCTGTATTTACGACAAAACCCGTCGGTAAAGGGGCCGGATTGGGGCTAGCGATTGCCCACCAGATTATTGTGGAAAAACACAACGGCACCCTCAGCGTCAATTCTCAAACCGAGCAAGGGGCGGAGTTTGCGATTGAGTTACCTGTGATTGAGTTACCACAGTGCTGATCCTATCGTAAATCAACCGCCGCAGAACGAATCATCCGGTCAATTCAGGTTGGTCAACCGCTCAACCCATAGTAAGTCATTCAACTTAATTAAAACTAAGATCAGGGTGTTGTCGCCCTTCGGGCGGCGACAACACCCCCTTTGGGTTTCATATTTAATTATGTTGTTCTACTTAATAATGTAAAAAGGCAGCAAATTGAGGAAAACAGCACTTAAACTGTCCGGGGATCGACAATCTGATTAAAATGTCACTACAATTGTGAGTAAGAGGTGCGGGTAGGCGGTCGATACAACCCAGCCTCTACCTCAAGAAAAAACGTTTAAGACTCTGTTGCAAGAGCAGTAGTTTACTCGCTTCTTTCACTATTGCTGCTGTTTCCTCTTACTGCCTCTTAGCTTCACTGTCTTTTTCGTGCTCTGCCTTATAGCCTTAATGTAGGCTATAGGTAAATTTTCTTATGTTGGATTGCAATACCTAGGTGATTAAAAAATCGTTTACTTATAACTGACAGTTAGTCTGACTGAGTAACGCATGCAGATTTGTATAAAGAGTTTGGCCAAGAAAAGCCATCTCACGTTCAGAGCCGCCTACATCTAATTTTCGTTAGTCTGCTAGCATATGGTTGACATCTAGAATACCAGCCAAGACAGCAATGCACAAGCATTATGCAACTGAATCCGTATTTCATCGATAAACTGATGTATCTAATCTTTACCCAGGAAAGCAATATCCATAACATCAAATCTTCATATTAAAAATCTTTAATAAATCTACAGCTAAGAAGCAAATTTCTTTGTTATCTTATTTGTGTTCATTTGAATATAGCTCTTATATTCTCCACTTAACTACTGTTGCCAACCAAATTCCTGCTTAAAAAAACATCACTCTACTCCACAACAACACCCCAGCAACCACCCAACTGCTACTGCCTACGGCAACGCTGCGCGTCGCGCAGAAGCCAGCTACCACCCATCTACCCATCCACCCCTACTAAACCTTGAGCGAGGAAATCAGTCCAATGCTGAACCTATCTAAACCGACAGAATTCATTAAGCCAGAAGCTAACTGTTTAGCCAGCTATGTGCTGGAAATGCTGACAGCCATCAATGTCGATGCGCTGAAGCCTTCCTTTACGCAGCTGCCAGAAGATCCCTACCTCGAAGGCCACTATCGGTTCAGGCGGCTTTCCCACTTTCAGGTGATGGGTAATCGGTTAATTCAAATGCCACATCGTCGCCTGTTTCAAAGCAAACAGTACAATCCGCTGTTGGGAGATGTGATTCGCGAGTATGCCGAGTTAGAGGATGAGTTGATTCAGCTCGAAGACTTTCAACGATTGATTTGGGAATTCTTCCAGTTCTGTCAGCTTTGTTCGGATTCCAATGAAATCGCCGTACACCAAATCCGCACTACCGCATCCTCGCAACAGTTAGGCAATCCCGCACCTGAAGGCATTCACCGCGATGGGGTTGATCTAGTCGGAATTTTCTCAGTCGATCGGTACGGCATTGACGGCGGCGAAACCCATCTCTACAAAACCAAGACGGACCCACCCGCCTTTAGCAAAGTTCTCAATCCAGGCGAATTTCTGGTATTCCGGGATGATCAATATTTCCACTACACCTCGCCGGTCAAGACTGTAGATGTTGAGCAGGGCACGCGCGATGTGTTTGTGCTCACCTGCCCCGGTTTATTCCCGCCAGACGCCTAGGAGATTGCCATGACGACGCTTGATCTGGATTGGATTCGCTCCCAGTTCCCGGCTCTGTCGCAGACCCTCAACGGCCACCCCGTTGTATTTTTGGATGGGCCAGGCGGCACCCAAGTTCCGAGGCGAGTCATTGAGGCGATCAGTCACTACCTGCGCAGTTCCAACGCCAATGCCCACGGAGCCTTTGTTACCAGTCGCCAAACCGATGCGCTAATGGAACAGGCCAGAGCTGCAGTTGCCGATTTTCTGGGCTGTGCCGATGATGAAGTCGTATTTGGGGCCAACATGACGACGCTAACCTTTGCCATCAGTCGGGCGATTGGGCGCGAGTTGCAGCCCGGTGATGAGGTGGTGGTGACCAGCCTCGACCATGACGCGAATGTGGCTCCCTGGTTGGCGTTGGCGGAACGCGGTGTGGTGGTTCGCACGGTGGATATCCACGAGCAGGACTGCACCCTAGACATGACCGATCTGGCGCAAAAAATTAGCGAACGCACCAAACTTGTGGCAATCGGCTACGCCTCAAATGCGGTCGGTACCATCAACAATGTGGCTCAAGCGGTGAGGCTGGCACGGGCGGTGGGAGCTTGGGTGTTTGTGGATGCGGTTCACTATGCGCCGCATGGTTTGATTAACGTGCGCTCGCTCGACTGTGATTTTCTCACCTGCTCGGCCTATAAGTTCTTTGGCCCCCATGTTGGCATCCTCTACGCCAAGCGTGAGCATCTGGCCCGTCTGCGTCCCTATAAACCTCGTCCCGCGCCGGAGGAGGTACCCTACCGCTGGGAGACCGGCACACCCAACTTTGAAGGCATCGCCGGAGTAGTAGCCACGATTGATTACCTCACCGAATTGGGGCGGCACACCTCTCCTACAGTCACCACTCGGCGTCAGGCCCTCAATACGGCGATGGTAGCCATTCAGGAATATGAACGCATCCTTTCCGAGGCATTGATTCCCCATCTGCAAGAAATTCCCGGCATCACGCTCTACGGCATTACTGACCCGACGCAGTTTGTCTGGCGCACGCCTACAGTGGGTCTGCGGATGGCGGGCTATTCTCCCTTGACTCTGGCTGAAGCCTTGGGCGAGCGGGGTATTTTCACCTGGAATGGCAACTTCTATGCCCTCAACTTGACTCAGCGGCTGGGAATTGAGACGAACGGCGGTTTGCTGCGGATCGGCTGTACCCACTACAACACCATCGAGGAAATCGAGCGGTTGCTGCATACGCTGCATCAGATAGCGCTGCATCCGGTCGCCGCCTGATAGGAGGACTATGAACAAAATTCTCGTCACTGGAGCGGGGGGACAGATTGGGAGCGATCTGGTCAGTGCCTTACGCGAGCGCTATGGAGCGACAAATGTGATCGAAAGTGGTTGGCGAGCACCGCCCCATCTATCTGAATCGCAGCTTTTTGAAATCTTAGATGTTACCGATCAGATCCAGCTCTACAAATTGATTGAATATCATCAGATTGATACAATCTACCATCTGGCCGGAGTTCTATCCGCTAAAGGAGAACAGCATCCAGAACGCTGCTGGAACGTAAATGTTAACGGTTTGCGCAATGTACTAGAGGCGGCAAAATGCTTCGGCATCCAGGTGTTTTTTCCCAGCTCCATTGCCGTTTTTGGTCCCCATTCTCCCAAACTCGACACACCCCAAGTCACGGTTGAAGATCCGACTACGATGTATGGGATCACTAAGGTAACAGGAGAATTACTCTGTCAGTACTACGCTCAGCAGGGCGTCGATGTCCGCAGTTTGCGCTTACCTGGAATTATTAGCTATGGCACTCCTCCTGGCGGCGGCACCACCGATTTTGCTGTCGAGATGTTCCACACCGCTGTTCAGTTCGGCACCTACACCTGCTTTGTTCGTCCCGAAACTCGCCTGCCGATGATGTATATGCCGGACGCAATTCGAGCCATTCTGGGTCTAATGCAGGCTGCCTCCACCGCGATTACCATTCGTTCCAGCTACAACATCACTGCCGTCAGCTTCTCCGCCGCCGAACTCGCTGCCGAAATTCAAAAGCATCTCCCTGATTTTGTCTGCTACTACAAACCCGATTTCCGCCAAGCCATTGCCGACTCCTGGCCCTCGGTGATTGACGACTCCAGAGCACGCGCCGACTGGGGATGGAAGCATCAATATGATTTGGCGGCGATTGTGGAGGAGATGATTGGGGCGTTAGGAGTTAGGAGTTAGGAGTTAGGAGTTAGGAGTTAGGAGTTAGAGAGCTGGGAATTAAAAGGCGGCAGGTTTGATTCGGGTTAGTTCCACAAGGGTTGATCCAGAAAACTGGGATAATGCAAAATTTCGTGGAAAGGAGATGTATAGATGAAAACTGGAATGGTAGTAGAAAGCTTCAAACCAATCGGATCTGTAACTGTTTCTGTGTCGCTTCGTTGCCTGACCCGCCCGCAGATGAATCGCGGGCTATTGAAGCAAGTCCGCTATACGCTTGCGTTCCCGCAAGGTAGGGGACTAAACCTCTTGCTTAGTCTGCTACTCTGCGAGAAGGCTACGCCTACAGCAGACTTTCCTGATTAACCCGCAATGGATTCGCGGCTGGGATGGGAGAAGTACGAAGTCAAACGCTGGATTGACCCAAAACTCTGAACAGACGCAGCTTCAACCAATTCTACATTCTGACTCCTGTCTCCTGTCTCCTAACAATTATGAAACCCTCCCTCTCCCTCTTTCAATCAATCCTGGATGAGATCGATCAATCGCATCTCACCAAAACAGAACGGATCTTAACCACGCCTCAAGGTGCAGAAATTACCGTTGCCGGGAATCGCCAGGTGATAAACTTCTGTGCCAACAATTATTTGGGATTGGCGAATCATCCAGGCGTAATTGCGGCGGCTCAAGCTGGTATTGCTGAGTATGGCTTTGGTTTGGCGTCGGTGCGGTTTATTTGCGGCACCCAAACTATTCACAAACAGCTAGAAGCTAAAATTTCAGAATTTTTGGGTACCGAGGATACGATTCTGTATACATCCTGTTTTGACGCGAATGGAGGCTTATTTGAAACGCTGTTAGATGCGGATTGTGCTGTGATCAGCGATGCCCTCAACCATGCCAGCATTATCGACGGGATCCGGCTTTGTAAAGCACAGCGCTATCGATATACCCATAGCGACATGCAGGAGTTGAAACAGTGCTTGGAAAAAGCCCGTTCTGCTAAAATCCGCCTGATTGCTACCGACGGAGTGTTCAGCATGGATGGCGATATTGCCAAGCTAGAGCAGATTTGTGACTTGGCCGAGCGATATGACGCTTTGGTGATGCTGGATGATAGCCACGGAACAGGAGTATTGGGTGCAACCGGACGCGGTACGGCAGAATACTGTGGAGTCATGGAGCGAGTCGATATTATCACCAGCACGCTGGGTAAGGCACTAGGCGGTGCATCAGGGGGCTTTACGTCGGGGCACAAAGTAATCATCGATCTCTTGCGGCAGCGATCGCGCACCTATTTGTTTTCTAATACATTAGCCCCTGCGATTGCTTATACCAGTATTAAAGTAATCGATATGCTCAGGCAGACCGATCAGCTTCGTCAACAGTTGATGGAAAATACCCGCTATTTTCGTCAGCAAATCCAGCAGCGGGGCTTCGAGATCAAAGCGGGGATTCACCCAATTACGCCGATCATGCTCTACGATGCCAAACTCGCGCAGGAGATGGCGCAGGCGCTGCTAGACGAAGGTATTTATGTGATCGGGTTCAGCTATCCGGTGGTACCGCAGGGGCAGGCGCGGATTCGGGTGCAGCTATCGGCAGCCCATACCCGCGAGCAGTTGGATCAGTGTATCGATGCCTTTACACGGGTTGGTCAGCGTTTGGGTGTCATTCCAGCCTGAAGGAGCCAGCCTGAAGGAGTGAACCATGATGGAATTACAAGAGGAATTACAAGAGCAGATCCATATTTCACCTGATCGCCTGGATGTCCTGAATGCTGTTTTGGCTGATACAGAGATGCAGGCGATCAATGACGTTCTAGCGATTGTTGCCAAATACGGCACGCCAGCAGAAATCAACGCTAAAGCTGAGCAGGCTATGCAGCTCTCTACCTTGCTACGACAGGTGGAACAGATCCGGCCTGATTATATTCCGCAACTGCATTGGCTGAAGGAACAGGCCGAGAACCAGGCTTTTATCAGCATTGCCGACTACCGCCGTCAAATTTTGGCTGACGCTGCCGCCAATATTAACTTTGCCGATGCATTTGCTGTGACGCTAGAAATCAGCGCTTGCCAATATTTTCCCTGGATCATTGCCGCCGCTGAGCAGGTGATAGCTCGCCGAGAGTTGCTGCCCGCTCGCTTCATTCAGGTGCGCAATATGAAAGAGCAGGAAGCTGATGGGGATCTGGTTGCCATTCTCGCCGCAATGCAGCTGATTGGCGCTAGTTTTGTCGCCACACTCGATACCAAAGGCACCGACGGTTCCAACATTCATCTAAATGGACCCAGCACCATTACCGGCTACTTCGGCGGAGTCGGTCAACCCAATGCCTATGCACTGCAATGGTTGGATGAATATCTTTATTACTACACCCGCTATGGGGTACAACAGGTGTTGAATCTCAATCCCGGCACTGTGTTGCTCGGCTATCTGCTGCATCGCCTTGGGGTAAATATCGAGTTCAAAATTTCTGTATTCATGGGCAACGACAACCCCTACTCGGCGCTGTGGACCCTGCTGACCGCCAAACTGTTTGCTAGAGATGATGGCTCTACGCCACTAGTTGGCTTCAACTGGAGCAATTCGGTAGACAACGACACCATTGAACGCACTGCTCAGGTACGGCAGGCGCTGGGTTTGGAACAACAGGTGCGGTTTGAGCATCACATTACCGAAACCTGGAAGAGCATCGTGCGGCAACCCTACAATCGGCGGGATGAGCTGTTGGCCCTCGCGGATCACATTCCCAACATTTCGGCCAAGCATGAGGGCGGTGATCCAGCAATTGAACAAATCCGCGAACATCCTTCTGATATTCTCGATTATTTTCGTGATAAATCAGAGATTATTGCCGCTGGCGATTGGCAACACCTGACGCTGAATTTCCTTGATAAGTTAGATGCCGTGAATCAAACAGCCCAGGCATTGACCAAGCGGGGGTTGGCGTTTATAGCAGCCAGGAAGCTGCATCGGTGAAAAGGTAAGTAAAAAGGCAAAGCATATGAATTAGGCTGGAGCCGCTCCCAACAGACCCACAACACCAAATAACATACTCAGCCGTTCCCAAGCAATCAGGCGCTGGTAGGCATGGTCACTCCGCTGCTGTTGATACTGCACGAATGCGATGCCCAGACACAGCATGGTAATAGAGGCAAAACCACCGAAGAGCAAGGGATGCACCATCGGCAGATAGAAGAGTGCAATCGGGATAGAGATAATTAGCAGCACGACTAGCCCCCAGGCAATGGCAAAGGCCGTGTTGGCTCCCCAGCGATTGGCGACAGTAACCACGCCTTGACTGCGATCACCCTCTGCATCGTGCACATCCCAGATCAGCTCTTTAGCTAAAGTATAGCAGAACAGGAATCCAGTCGGATACAGCATGGCAAAGGGTTGACTAACCACTAAACTGCCCAGAAAGATCAAGGCGGATACAATTGCAGCGACAACCAAATTACCGAGGATACCGTTAACAAGCAGAATATGGGAGTAGTTCCATAGCAGGGCGATACTCACAAGCACGAGCAGGAGTGGATAAATCCCTAGCGGAATAGCAGCTAACACCGCCAGCCCAAACAGCCCAACCGCCAGCCACCAAGCCTGTGGCAACGATAGGTTACCCGATGGCAGTGGGCGTTCCGGGTGATCGATGCGGTCTTTTTCCACGTCCCAATAATCATTGATCACACAGGCAGCAGAAAACATTAAAGCCAGCACCGCAGCCGTCAGCAAATAATCATACAGCGGCAGAGTTTTGTCGAGGGCGTAAACCGTAGCCCAGCCTGCCATACCGGCTACAATCGCCACGGGTAAGCGCAACAGATGCAGCAATGCCTGAATCGAATCGATGCCATCTAGTTTCGCTAGCATAGAACGCACCTATAGAAACTCAAAGTAATTTAGAAACTGCCACCTGCATTCGCTCTAATGCTTCATAGATATTCTCTAATGAGTTGGCGTAGGAAATTCTCAGGTATCCATCGCCATATTCACCAAAGGCTGTACCTGCCAGCACCGAGACGCCCGCCTCTTCCAGCAAATAATCGGCCAGGGCATTACAATTCAGCGGCAACTGCTGGACATTGGGAAAGGCATAGAAAGCACCTGCCGGTTTGAGGCAATGTATACCGGGAATTGCATTTAAACCCGCCACGACCGCATCCCGCCGTCGCTGGAATTCGGCCATCATTTGATCGACAAAGTCCTGAGCTTCTTTGAACGCTGCAATGCCCGCGATTTGGGTAAAGGCACAGGTGCAGGAGTTGGAATTGATCATCAATCGCACAATCGCCTCAACCAACGGTTTGGGCAGAATGCCGTAGCCGAGTCGCCAGCCGGTCATGGCATAGGTTTTGGAATGACCATCGAGCAGAATTGTGCGGTCCTTCATGCCCGGAAACTGAATCGGACTGTGGTGGTTACCCTCATAGAGAATGCGCGAGTAGATTTCATCAGACAAAATATAGAAATCGTGGCGCTCCGCCAGTTCGGCAATTGCAGCCAGATCTTCTGCCGTTAACAAACCGCCGGTAGGATTTTGGGGCGAATTGAGAATCAGCAAGCGGGTCCGGTCCGATACGGCTTGGCGCAAATCATCAAGGTGAAACCGAAAGCCCACATCTTCCCGCAGCGGCAGCGGCACGCCCTTGGCCCCCACAAACCGAATCACCGATTCATAAATTGGAAAACCCGGATCGGGATAGATGACCTCATCGCCAGGATTCACCAGGGCCATCAGCGTGAAGAAAATAATCGGTTTGGCTCCAGGGGTCACCACCACGTCACTCGGATCAACGACAACTCCACGGCTGAGGGTAATATATTCAGCGATCGCTTCCCGCAGTTCCAGCAATCCCGCGGCTGGAGTGTAGCCCGTGTAGCCATCCTTCATGGCCCGAAAGGCGGCTTCACAGATGGGAAAGGGCGTCGGAAAGTCGGGCTGGCCGATTTCGAGGTGAATAATCGAGCGGCCCTGCGCCTCTAGCTGTTTTGCCTTAGCAAATACATCAAAGGCAGATTCGGTTCCTAAGCGACTCATTCGTTCGGCAAGTTCCATCGGCAACACCTCATGGATAATTTACGAATAAACTTCAGGATTGACACAGTGGGGCAAGCGATTGCCCTGGAGTCCGGCAATTAGATTTTCGATGGCCATCGTCGCCATTTTGGTGCGCGTCTGGCGGCTGGCGCTGGCAATGTGGGGCGTGATGATCAGGTTTTCTAGCGTCAACAAAGGACTATCGGACGGAATCGGCTCTGGCTCGGTGACATCAATCGCCGCTGCGGCAATCCTGCCCTGGCTAAGCGCACGATACAACGCAGCCGGGTCCACCACAGCCCCTCTGGCCGTATTGATTAAAACCGCTGAAGACTGCATCTGCTCAAACTGGTGATCGCTGAACAAATGGTGCGTTTGCGGTGTTAGGGGCGTATGAATCGTGACAAAATCTGCCCTAGCCAGCAGCTCCTCAAACGCAACAAACTCCACACCCAACTGCTGCTCCAACTCCGGCGAACAGCGGGTTTGATTCGTATAGAGAATCCGCATCTCAAAGCCTTTGGCACGGCGAGCAACGGCCTGCCCGATCCGGCCCAGTCCCACAATTCCCAAGGTCGCGCCGCCCACATCCGCTCCCAGCAGCAAATCCGGCTCCCAAGTCTGCCACTGACGAGCGCGAGTAAACCGCTCCGCTTCCACCACTCGTCGAGCCGCCGCCATCAGCAACGCCCAGGCAAAGTCAGCCGTCGCATCCGTCAGCACATCCGGCGTATGCCCCACCGGAATTCGTCTCGCCGTTGCCGCCGCCACATCGATATTGTCGTAACCGACCGCCATCTGGCTGATTACCTTCAGATTCACACCGGCCTCAATCAAGCCGCGGTCAATCGGATCAGTCAGCAGGCAAAGCAACCCATCCACCTGCCGAATCCGGTCGAGCAACACCTCATAAGGCGGCGGCTGTCGTTCCGGCCAGACTTCCACCGAAGCAATGGCGTCCAGGGCGTCGAGGCTAGCAGGGAGGCGGCGGGTGATCAGGATTTTGGGCATGGTTTGGGAGGGGGTGAGGGGTGGGGGGTGAGGGGTGGGGGGTGAGGGGTGAGGGGTGATAATGAATGTTGGATGGGATGGTTATTGGTTAACGTCTAGTTAGTTGGGTGTCGTTAGGTCATGATCAGGTCACGATGCTTTTACATTAGCGGTGGTTTAATTTAAATATTGGCATTTGGTCGGATTTAAGATGATTTGACGTTGGCTACGATTCACTATTTGTTTACAAGACACAAAGAAAATCCAGATCTACCAGAGAATTCCACAGTACCTATTACACCTACCCCATCTCCTCACCCCTCACCCCCCACCCCCTACCCCCCACCCCTCACCCCCCACCCTCCCTAAGAACACGCCGCATAATTTTGTTAGAGGCAGTCCGGGGCAGGGCGTCAATAATTACCAGATCGTGGATTTTGAACAGGGGGTTAAGCTGGTGGGCGATGGCGGTTTGCATTGCTGCTTTTAATTCTGCCTGGGTTTGTTGGCTCTGGGGTGCAAGGGTGGCATAAATAATTAGCTGACTCGGTCCGCCGTTGGGTGGCGAGAAGGCAATGGCGGCAGCTTCTTGGATTCCAGATACGCGGCTGACTACCTGTTCGATTTCGGCAGAACTGACTTTGATGCCACCCAAATTCATCGTGTCATCGACTCGGCCACAGACGCGGTAGTAACCGTTGGGGAAGCGTTCGATGTAGTCGCCGTGGCGACGGAGGGGAGATGGGGGGGAATTAGCTGCTGCACTGCAAATCTCGAAGTTCAAATTCTGGCTCCTGGCTCCTGGCTCCTGACTGCTGACTCCTACTCCCTCAAAATAAACCCGATGATGATCCTGATTCAGCAGTTCGGTCGAGAGGCCAATCGAGGGCGGAATGATGAAGGCTTCGCCTTTGTTGGCGGGGTGGTGGTTAGGGTCAAGGATGACAAAGTCTAGGCCGAGGGCGGGGGTGGTGAAGCTGGCGGGAGCACAGGGCTGGACGAGGGTGCTGGTAATGTAGCCGCCGCCGATTTCGGTGCCGCCGCAGTATTCGATGATGGGTTTGTAGTTGGCTAATGCCATGAGAAACAGCATGTCTTGCGGGTTGGAGCATTCGCCGGTGGAGCTGAAGGCTCTGATGGTGCTCCAGTCTAATCTGTGCATGCAGTGGCTGGCTTTCCAGGCGCTGACCAAACTGGGCACAACTCCCAACATCGTTACCCCCGCATTTTGGATAAACTGACCGTATTCGCGAGTGATGGGGGCACTGTCACATATAGCTAGCGTGGCGCGGTTGATCAAGCTGGCGTAGATCAACCAGGGTCCCATCATCCAGCCGAGATTGGTGGACCAGGCCAGGATGTCACCGGGGTGAATGTCGTGGTGTAGATGGGCATCGGTGGCGCATTTGATTGGGGTGGTGTGGCTCCAGGGAATGGCTTTGGGATCGCCGGTGGTGCCGGAGGAGAACAGGATATTGGTGTGGGCAGCAGGCTGAGCTGGAATCGGGTCGAAGCGTTCGTTAGAGCTGAGAAAATCATTCCAGGGCAAATCACCGGAGCGTAATCGGATGCTCGCAGTCGGTTTAGATGAATCTCTAGATAGAACAATTGCTGGAGGAGCCACTGCCTCGATCACTTTGGCGTAGAGCGGTAGCAGTTTCCCACAGCGCTGGATGTAGTCCTGCGTGAAGATCAGTTTGGCCTTGGCGATTCGTAGCCGGGTAGCAATTTCAGCCGCCGCAAAACTGTCTGCAATCGATACCACCACTCCACCCGCTTGGATAATGCCAAGGTAAATCGCTACCGCCTCTGCCGTCATCGGCAAATCGATCGCCACCGCATCGCCGGACTGCATGCCTAAATCTACTAGACCGTTTGCGATACGGTTCGCCAAACATTTCAACTGTTTATAGCTCCATCGTTTTAGCGGCTGGTCTTCTGACTGAGCCAGAATTGCCGGAGCATTCTCTGCGGCTTGAAAACAGCTTTCCACGATATTCATCCGCGCATCTACTAGCCAATCAGGAGATTCTATCCCATGGGATAGATTAACCAATTCCGTGTAGGGTTGCCGGAAGCGGATTCCCAACCGTTCAATCATCAGACTCCAGAAGGCGGCGCGATTCTGAACCGACCAGGCATGCAGTTCGGGATAGGAGCGGAGGTTGAGCTGGCGCATCAATGCGGCGATGTGGGTCGCCTCGATCTGTTCGCGAGTGGGAAACCAGGCGGGCGGCGGGCCTTGTTGGCTATCCCACTGTTGGCTATTCCACTCAGCAAAGGTCAGTTCGTATAGCAGTAGGTGCAACGAGAAGGGATGATGGGGCTGGAGCAGATCGCGGGTTAGGGTTTGCCAAGCATCAACTGCTGGTAGGGTCAGACACAACTCGATTTGCGGTAGAAGGGCAATCGCTTCATCCTTGTCTACACCGCACTCAAGCAGTTGCGCTAGTAACCCCTGCTGCATCATTGCCCCTGCCTCACAGTCCAACCTCACAGTCCAACCTCACAGTCCAACCTCACAGTTCAACCTCACAGTTCAGTCTCATATTCCAATCCGATGCTGCCGGTCGCTTTCTAAGCCATCCCAAAATACCGCGATGGCATTGAGAATTTCCTGGCCGCCCTGAATGAATTTGGCTCGCTCAAAACCGGGTTGGAAATAAACCGCCTCTAGTTCTTCCAGCGTGTGACCCGCATGTTGGGCTTCTACACGATTGTGCCAGGTGAAAAAGGCTAAGCGCAACTGGGGATGGCGAGTTTGTTTGATGCGCGTTAATCCGTCCTCTAGCTCCTGCCAGAACCCTGCCGCCGCCCAATTTTCCACAGCAAAGCTGGCTCCCTCAGCAATGTTGGGGTCGTCGCTGCCGTATAGCCGCTGCAACTCATCGCAGAAATACAGCGTTGTAGCTGTGCCATGCTTGCGTTGACCAATATCTTCGTAGTGCAATCCCAGCCCTTCAGCCACGGCAGTCAACCATTCAAAATGAGCAGCCCGAAATCGACAAATGCCGCCATCTACCGTACCTGTGGTGCTGACAAACTCCGGATCGCCTTCCCGGTCTTTTTCCTCATCACTTTTAGCTGAAGAATCAACTGAGCCGTCGAGTTTACGATAGATCACGCCCAGCTCATTCAGCAAAATTTCTCGACTGGCGCGGGACTGTTGCAAGGTAGGCGAATTGATCACCTTCAGCAGAGCCGCCACCAGAAACTGATTCGAAAACACCGAGAATTGGCGAATAAAATGGCGCAGCTCGGCATCGCTGACTTGACCGGCCTGAAACCAAGCTGTATAGGCATTAGCCGTGATGATGCGGTGCTGCAAAAACTCTCGCTCGACCTGATGCAGAAAATCCTGGAACTCATCCACCTGCTGCGGCGTTAGCTCACCTCGATGTAAGCGGTCCTGAATCCGTGCAGAAACCGTGAGGGGATGGGAGGAAGGTAATAGAACTGAACTCATACGGGAACTACTCCTAAACCGCGAAACGAATAACAAATGACCGGAATTGCCTAGCTCCTCCAGCTCAATGGGTACTGCATATCTTCTATATCAACCACCTGCCGCGTCAATTGCAACGGGCGAAACGTGTCAATCATCACGGCTAGTTCATCGGTGCGTTCTTTACCAATCGAGCCTTCGTACATGCCCGGATGGGGACCGTGGGGAATGCCGTTGGGGTGAACCGTAATCGACGCTGGCTCAATGCCTTTGCGCGACATAAAATTCCCTTCGACATAGTAGAGCACCTCATCGGAATCGACGTTGGAGTGATTGTAGGGAGCCGGAATCGCTAAGGGGTGATAGTCAAATAGACGCGGCACAAACGAACAAATCACGAATCCAGGTGCTTCAAAGGTCTGATGTACTGGCGGCGGTTGGTGAATCCGTCCAGTGATCGGTTCAAAATCAGCAATGTTGAAGGCGTAGGGATACAGATAACCATCCCAGCCGACCACATCCAAAGGATGGTGCAGATAGAGATAGGTGGTAATCCGGTTGCGAGCTTTTACCCGCACCTCAAATTCACCGGATTCATCGTAGGTCAGGAGATGGGCGGGTGGGCGCAGGTCTCGTTCGCTGTAGGGTGCATGTTCCAGCAATTGCCCGTAACGGTTGAGATAGCGAGCGGGCGGTTCGATATGGCCTTGCGCTTCGATAATTAGCAAACGCTGAGCTACATCCATATCCGGCACTATGCGCCACATCACTCCCGTCGGTATCACCAGATAATCTCCAGCTCGATAGGGCAAGATGCCATACTGAGTCTCTAAAAAGCCGCTGCCTTGATGAACAAATATCACCTCATCCCCGTGGGCAAATCGATACCAATAGGACATCGGTTCCGTCGGATGGGCCACCGAAATGCAGACATCTGCATTCGCCATTAACGGAATCCGAGCGCTAATCGCATCTCCCTGACTCAAGGCTTTACCCGTGCGCAGATGCCGATGCCGTAACGGTTCCATTTCCTCGAACTCTAGCATCACCGTCTGCTCCAGCCGAATTTTCTCAACCTGAGTGGGCGGATGCAGATGATAGAGCAGCGACTGAACGCCCGTAAACCCGCGCAATCCCATCAGCTCCTCATGGTACAGCGAACCATCCGGCTGCCGGAATTGGGTATGTCGTTTAGGGGGGACCGTGCCCAGACGGTAGTAGTACGTCATCGCCGCAACTCAAAACTTAAAGCTTAAAACTTAAAACTCTATTAAAGGTTGCCTCTTAGCGCTTGTTCCCGTTCAATCGCCTCAAACAATGATTTGAAATTACCTTCACCAAAACTTTCAGCTCCGTGGCGTTGAATGATTTCAAAAAAGAGGGTCGGACGATCTTCCAACGGCTGCGTAAAGATTTGCAGTAAATACCCCTCCTGATCGCGATCAACTAAAATTCCCAGGTCTGCTAGCCGTTCAATCGATTCGTCAATCTGACCGACTCGCGCCGCCAGATTTTGATAGTAGGTAGACGGTACATGCAAAAACTCGACTCCGGCTCGCCGCAGTTGGGTGACGGTTGCGATGATATTAGCGGTGGAGCAAGCGATATGTTGAATTCCCGGCCCCTGATGGTATTCCAGATATTCTTGAATTTGGGATTTCCCTTTGGCGGGAGCGGGTTCGTTAATCGGCAGTTTGATTTTACCGGAACGGTCTTGCACAACTTTAGACGACAAGGCCGAATAGTTGGTTGATATAGCATCGGCATCAAATTGGACCAGAAGCTGAAACCCCATTGTGTCGGCAAAAAACTGCACCCAGCGGTCCATTGCCCCCTGCTCAACATTGGCAACGATGTGATCAATCGCTTGCAGCCCTGCATCCGCATGGGGTGAGGTAGAGCGCGATTGAAATGCTTGAAATTCCGGCGCGAAATTGCCTCGGTAGTCCCGCCGATCGACAAATTTGATCAGGACATCTCCATAGGCATGAATGGCACTGTAGCGGAATAGGCCATGCTCATCTTCCACCAGCGTCGGAGGTACTGCCCCCATCGCTCCCCTAGCCGTTACGGTTTTGTAAGCAGCTATCGCATCGGGCACCTCCAGCGCAATCACCGCAACGTGATCGCCATGTTTCAGCACCTGCTGAGCAATTGGATGATCAAGCGTCAGTGCTGTACTCAAAACAAACCGAATATAGCCCTGTTCAACTAGATAAGAAGCAACCTTACGGCTGCCCGTCTCTAACCCTCGATGGGCCGTCGTTTTAAATCCAAAAAAAGCCTCGTAGAAACCGGCTGCTTGTCTAGCATTGCCGACATAGAATTCTAGATGATCATAACCAAGAATCGGAAAGAAATCAGTCATTAGATTCCTCCTGAGTAGAGGAAATAAAAGCCGTGAACACTCTTCGAACGAATGCAAACTTTTAATAAGTCACGCTTAGAAAATGTTTATCAACTAATTGTTTATCAACCAGGGTGCGTACTAATGGTGTCTACTAACGGTGTCTACTAACGGCGCAAGTAATTACACGTAAGTAATTATATATTACATCTGAATTGATCGCGTGAATAATTGTCAGCAGAAATTACCAAAACCAATCGGAACAGAAAGCACAACCAATAGCTGAAGCGGCAGCTAAATAACACAAGAAATTTTTACAGGACAATAGTGTAGAGTTGCTAAGTTGCTCGCTTAAGCAGAGTTCCTAAGGCTTCTCGAATCAGTAGCAATGAGAAATTGACTAATTTGAGAAGCCATAATTAGATTATAGATTCAACTTTCTCAACTCGCCCAGTAAAATTAATTCATAAAATTAATTCACCAGTTCGTTTGATGCTGTTTCATCTGCTTTTAATTTACGGAATATCTGGCCTTACTTCATGCGTCTAGAGAAATAAATGCCATAGCGCCAAGCATGATTGACAGCAGGAATATCCCAAGCAATGGCATGATCCCACTCGATTGGTCTTTTGTTCTATTTGCTAACAAAAGTCAGGGGAGCGAGAATTAGGACACCAAGAAGCAGATGCCGTTTGCAGTAGCTTGATTGATCGCATATGCTAATCTTGACCTGCCCAGATTAAAAACCTTAAACCCAACAATGGGACTTGAGTAATCAATGCCTTCTCTGACTATTCCAATAGCGACTCTGCCCGCTAACCAACCCCGCTCCAGCCATACTGAGGCCATGCGCCGGGACACTATTGCCTATTTAGAACACCTCGCCCAGCAGGGAGACTACCTGCGCATTCCGTTGGCTTTTGGTTTAAGCGCTTATTTCATCAATGACGCTGAGGCAGTGCAGGAGATTTTGCTCAAGCAGGCTCGTAAGGTTCAGAAGCCGTGGAATGTCAAACAAGTTGCCAAGGGGGTGTTTGGTGAAAACCTGTTCACCAGCGATGGCGAGTTATGGCAGGTATTGCGCTCCACGCTCCAGCCAGCATTCCAGGCCAAGCGGCTGAATGCTCAGGTTGATATGATGGTCGATACAACCCGCTCCCTGATAGCGTCGTGGCAAGTAGGACAAGTAATCGATATTCCGACCGCCATGATGGATCTGACGCTGGGAATTACAACCCAAGCGCTGTTTGGACAAGACTTACGCCAGAGTGCTACTGCCACATCGCTGCTGCGCTTTTTAGATTTATTCTCGGAGCTGATCAGTCGTTTTCCCCTGCCCCTCTGGATTCCGACCCCAAAGCATCTCGAAATTAAACGCCACTTTCGCCTCATTAATAACTATTTCAAAATGCTGGTTGCAGCACGGCAACAGTCAGGGCAAGATAACGGCGATGTGCTGTCGCTGCTAATTCAGGCACAAAAGACAGACTCCTCTGGTCGATTGAGCGATCAGCAAATTTGCAATGAGGTTTCCAATCTCTTTGCGGCTGGCTATGAGGTGGTTTCCCACACGCTAGCATTCACCTTCTATCTGCTCTCACAGCACCCGCAGGTTGAAGCGCAGCTCCGCGAGGAATTGGACAATCTGCTAGGTCAGCGAGCCATTACCGCCGCCGATTTGCCGCAACTTACCTATCTGGAGATGGTGTTGAAGGAGTCAATGCGACTGCTGCCAGTGACGACGGTATTGGGGCGGCAGGTGGTCGAGGAGATTCAAGTTCCTGCTGGCTACACGCTTCCAAAAGGCAGCCTGGTCCTGATCTCCCCCTGGACCCTACAGCGCCGAGCAGATTACTTTCCAGACCCTCTCAAGTTCGATCCAGAGCGATTTCGGAACCCGGAGGCTATCCCCAAGTTTGCCTATTTACCGTTCTCCGCCGGTCCGCGAGTATGCATCGGCAACTTGCTAGCAATGATGCAGATGAAAGTAAATTTGGCTGTCTTACTGCGAGAATACCGCTTTTCAACTGTGCCGGGCTATCAGTTTCAACCCATTTACCGCTTCAATACTCGCCCGCAGAATGGTTTACCAATGGTGATAACGCCATCTATCCGTCTACCCAATCCTGATCACCAGATAGGTGTAAACTAACCCATATTTGGCTATTTAGTTATTTAGTTAGGTACATTAAAAACATTAAGCCGTTATTGTTCAACTTGTTGTTGAACCTGATATTAAAAGATAGAAAAGGGAGACAGATAGCTGATCCTTGTACAATGCAGAATGGAATTGAGCTAAATGTGTTACAGTTTTCTGCAGCTAATAGGACGAAATAATAGAACAAAAATGACAGTCACAGTGTTCCAATAGACGACTGAGATGAGTTAGAATTGGGGAAAACGTTTTCCTCCAGTCGCTTCGCTGAATCAAAGTTTGAAATTTGAGGGTTTGAAATTTAAGGGTTTGAAATTTAAGGGTTTGAAATATTTTCAAACTTCTGACTCCTATGCTCTCTCCCCTCCATCTCCTGCTTACCTCCATCGTGGACTATGCTGGCCTGTTTCCACCCGCGCAGCTCAATTTGTCGGAAGCAATGGCTATCTATGCCCAGGCGCAGTCGTCTCCCCAGTCGTGGATACTCAATTGCTTTGTTTTGCCTGCCACTCATCTCTCCAATTGGATCAAGCTGCTGCCTCAATTCAGTCATTTTTCTATCCAGCCCTGGCCGCTGAGTGTGATTCTTTCCCAAAACTGGACTACTGAACTGGAGCAAATCCAGTCGCTCATCGCCGCTGAAAAAGGTGACCGGCTGCAAATTCGGACCTTAGAAGTTGCCCCCCTACCCCCAAGCACCGTTGCCTCTCTCTGCCGCCAGTTACCACCCGAAATCGAGGTCTTTTTTGAAATCCCCTTTGACGCTGAGCTAGAGCCATATCTCCAGTCCTTGCACCAGACCGGCAGAGCCGCTAAACTGCGCACCGGGGGCGTCAATTCAGACCAATTTCCTGACTCATCCCAGCTAGCTCAGCGAATTTTGGCCTTAGCAGAAGCTGCTATTCCCTTCAAAGCAACGGCTGGCCTGCATCATCCGCTTCGGGGCCGCTATGCATTGACCTACGCAGCCAACAGCCCAACCGCAACCATGCACGGCTTTCTCAATCTAGCGATCCTAGCGGCATTGGCCTATCAGCACTCTCTCTATCAGCAATCCCTGCCGCTAGAACAGGCGGTTGCCCTCCTGGAAGAAACCTCGCTCGCCCAGTTTCAATTCAGCAACACAGCCATTAGCTGGCGCAATCAGTTCCTTTCTACAGATGCCATTGCCCAGACTCGTCAGCTATTCTTTCGCTCATTCGGCTCCTGCTCCTACCAAGACCCCATCACCGATCTGGAGCAGCTAAAACTTCTTTAGATTTTTTCAGGAGCCAGGAGCCAGAAGTCAGCAACCAATTCCAACCATTCCCCATCCCCCCACCTCCCCAACATGATCTGCTCCACCGACGCTACCCACAATCCCGATCTACGCAGTTGGCTCGAATCCGCCAACCAAGCCGACACGGATTTTCCGATTCAAAATCTGCCGTTCGGGGTGTTTCAAACTGGCATGAACGGGCCACGGATTGGGGTGGCGATTGGCGACCAGATTCTCGACTTAGCTGCCTGTACTGCGGCCGGAGTCTTCCAAGAGCTGCCAGAGCCGCTGCAAGCCGCCTGTACTGCTGCAAGCCTCAATCCCCTGATGGCGCTGGGAGGAGCCGCTTCCTTGCCGTTACGCCACCATCTCAGCCAGTTGTTGCAAGTCGGAGCCACCCATCCGCCGGGTGATCAAATTTTGGTGCCGATGGCCGAGGCTCAGTTGCTGTTGCCGGCCACCATTGGCGACTATACCGACTTCTATGCTTCGATTTTTCACGCCACCAATGTCGGCAAGCTGTTTCGCCCCGATCAGCCTTTACTGCCCAACTACAAATATGTGCCAATTGCTTATCACGGACGCGCCTCATCGATTGTGATCAGCGGTACGGCAATCAAGCGGCCCTCTGGGCAACAAAAGCCAGCTAACGCCAGTGCGCCCGTTTTTGCTCCGTCGCAAATGCTGGATTATGAGCTAGAGGTGGGCTGTTTTGTCGGCACTGGGAATGAACTCGGCCAGCCGATCACCATCGACCGGGCAGAAGACCATCTGTTTGGGATTTGTTTAGTCAATGACTGGTCCGCTCGCGATATCCAGGCGTGGGAATATCAGCCGCTTGGGCCGTTTCTGTCTAAAAGTTTTGCCACCAGCATTTCCCCCTGGGTGGTGACGCTGGAAGCTCTAGCGCCGTTTCGTGGTGAAGCCTTCGCGCGGCCAGCTGACGATCCGCCCAGTTTGCCCTATCTGACCTCGGCAATGGACCAACAGTGTGGCGCGATTCACCTGAGGCTAGAAGTCTGGCTGTCTTCGGCTCAAATGCGTCAAGCTCATATGCCGCCTTTGCAGGTCAGCTACAGTTCGCTACAGCAGCTCTACTGGACCCTGGCTCAAATGCTAACGCACCACAGCAGCAATGGCTGCAATCTGCGGACTGGGGACCTATTCGCCAGCGGAACTGTTTCGGGACCAGAGGCAGGTATGCAGGGCTGTTTGCTGGAGTTAACGCAGCGTGGCAGCAATCCGCTAGTTTTACCCACTGGGGAAACGCGGTCCTTTTTAGCCGAGGGTGATGAAGTGATTCTACGGGGTTATTGCGAACGCGAGGGCCATATCCGCATTGGGCTAGGTGAGTGTCGTGGGCAAGTCATCTCAAATTAATACTAACGAGGTAGCATCGGCAACATTCATCTATTTATAATGTGGTTAGATGCACAATGGCTTCTGATCGCTACGTTCTACCATCAACTCTGGATTATCTGGCTCTGATCACTACGCTCTGAGCAACTCTGAGCAACAAGTTTTGAGTGGAAAGTTCATACCGCTTGCAGTTTTTTCTCCAGGTTAGTTGTCGTTTACTTGTCGTCTATTTAGAGTGCTGCTGACTTAAAGCACCTTAATCTAAAGCAGCAGAGCACTCGTTTATCAATTGGTTAGAACACCATTGGCTAAGACGCTGACTGCGCCTAATGCTGAGCATATTCAGTAGATCGCAGATCATGTTGAGATCCCCCCAACCCCTTACAAAAGGGGGGAACCGTAGGCGAAGCCTGTGCCTAGCATATACCAACCGTAGTTTGAAGTCCCCCTTGTGAAGGGGGATTTGGGGGGATTGTGTTATGCACATGCTGCGCGAACGAAACCAAGTCTGGGGATCAAAACAAATTCGTTTTCAATCGATTGATAGTGCTTAGCATCTTTTTTGCAGTCACTATTGGCTGATTAACCCATTGCCTGAACCCATTGCCTGATCGTTCCTTTCTGGGTTCTAGCCAAACACAACGATTAAACAGCTCAGGAGAATTGTAATGAAGCGGATTGAAGGAAAATTTATTGGCAGCGGTGGCCTCGATCTGTACTATCAAAGCTGGCATCCCGACCCGGAAACAACAGAAAAAACTCAAGCAACGGTGGTGATGGTGCATGGCCTGGGTGGACACAGTAGCTTATTTGAACCGGCTGTCGAGTATCTCGTGCCCCAAGGCTACGAAGTGTACAGCTTCGATTTACGAGGTCACGGACGTTCACCTGGACAGCGAGGTCATATTAATCAGTGGGCAGAATTCCGCGAAGATCTGCACCAGTTTATGCAGCAGATTCATCAGCAAAACCCAGAGCGTCCCTGTTTCCTCTGGGGTCACAGTTTGGGCGGTACGATTGCGCTTGATTATGCCCTCCATTCACCCGAATTTTTAGAAGGCTTGATCGTAACAGCACCTGCGTTGGACAAAATTCGCGTTTCGCCGTTTAAGCTAGCGCTTGGCTACCTGCTGTCGCGGATTGTGCCTCGATTTAGCCTCAAGATCGGTCTGCGCAACGATGTCTGTCTCAAGAACCCTGAGATTTGCGTCGCCTATCTCCAAGACCCACTGCGTCACGAATATGGCAGTGCCCGATTAGCGACCGAGTTTTTCGCTACCGTCAACTGGATTTATCGCCATATCTCCGAGTTAAAGGTGCCGTTGCTGCTGCTGCATTGCCGTGAAGATGAAGTCACCCTAGCCGAGGCGAGCCGAGAATTTTTTAAGCAGATTATATTTCTAGATAAAGAGCATCGTGAATATTCAGGTTGCTACCATGATTTATACATTGATGGAAATTATCAGGTGTTAGCCGATTTGAACCACTGGCTAGAGCGACACACTGGGGAAGATGATCAGTCCTTTACTCCCTGTCCGTCTTAAGAGGGTGGATAAGGGGATGAGGAGATGGGGGAGATAGGGAGCAGTGGGTGCTGTTTCGGTGTTGCTGAATTGCAATAGGATGCCCTCCAGACGTGAGTGAGATGCTCACACGACAAGGACAATTACGCAACCGTGCGAGCATCTTGTTCGCGGATTTGTAGCACTATTCAGCAATGCTACTGTTTTTAATAACTGTCTCGAGCAGGCTGCCCTAATTACTCTCAGAAAAGCTTCAAAAACTTAACACTTGAGACTTATTTTCTCAAGAAATGTATAAAGCCTGACATTTTTATAATTGACTCGCTACACTAAAACTAACAGCTAGAGAGAGTTAGGCGTATTAGAGCCAAAATCTCAAAGCGTTTGTCTATTATTACTAATTGCTACTAACCTGAAAGGAGATTCTGGATTCAAAACTCAGGAATCAGAAGTCAGCATCCGTCTTACAGGTTGCATCTCAAAACTGGTGATTTGTCATTTATCTGCTCAGAAAACCGCAATGACATTAGAATATCACTAAAAGCATGTCGCCAATAGTGTCAGTGCCAGTGCCAGTGTCAGTGCCATTGATAGTGTCATTTGCGATTCATTTTTACTTCCAAAAAGGCTCTACAGAAAATTGATGATTTGCAAATCATTCACGAAGTTTGTGGCGTGAGGATGAATTTCAGGGCTGGTTACCATGCGTTGCACACCCAGGTAGCAGGTGGGCATTGTCAACCCTTGGATTAGGTTCGCCATTGGCCTTGTCTGTCCTGTGTGAGTAAACTGTAACTAGACTGTAACTAGACTGTAACTAGACTGTAACTACTGACCAATCACCAGAAAAATTATTGAGCAAACACTGCATCAAACATGCATCAAACACTGCATTGGAGAAGGGTTTCTTCTTCTAAGAGAAATGGTATGCACTAAGACGAGTCAACAAGCTGCACCAGAAGCCAGATCACAAGGCGCATTACAAGGCGCATCAGAGGAAGTGGTCCGAGGATATACCCTACCTTCACTTCTAAATGATGCCTGCGTTGATACGCCCAATGCCCATGCCTTCAACCAATGGACGGAAGCCGGATGGCAACCGCTATCCAATCAGGCATTCCGAACGGCGGTTGAATCTCTGGCGCTGGGATTAGTGGAGTTGGGGTTAAAGCAGGGCGATCGGGTTGCCTTACTGATGCACAGCGATATTCACTTCTGCATCGCCGATCTAGGCTGCCTGCTAGCCAACTTGGTAGATGTACCAATTGATCTAACCCAAACCCTCGAACATATTATTTTTGTGCTGCGGCACAGTGAGGCCAAAGTTCTGATCATTTCCAATTTGGATTTGTTGACCCAGATTGCGCCTTACCTGGAAAACACCGCATTGCAGCAGATCATCATAGCTACAGTCCCGGAACACTGGACCCCAGCGACCGCATCCACCTCAGAGTCGGCCCAGAGCAAGGCTGAGCCAATTCCTGAAGCTGCCTGTCTCGATGTGCCGATGCTGCTGCATCCGGTTGCCAATCACCCGGCTGGTTCCTTTCCTTGCCATCTGCCGGTTTATTCACTAGCCGCCATTCAAACTAAAGGTCAGGAGGTAGGGCCAGAAAGTCAATCGCAACTTCAGCAGTTGTATGCCAACTTGCAACCATCTGATTTGGCGACGATCGTTTACATCCCCGATGAACATGGCCAGCCCCAGGGAGTCATGTTGACCCACGAAAATCTATCGGCCAATGCCCTCACCTCGTTTGCCGTGATTCCTGGTTTGAGGCGCGGTGCAGAAGTCGTACTTTCCTTTCTGCCGTTGAATCATGTTCTCGCCCGTACCCTACTTTACGGTTACATCAGTCAGGGATACAGCATCTATTTCTCTAATCCGAATCATGTAATGAAGCATCTCCAGCAGGTACATCCGACCATCCTCGTAACAGTGCCGCTATTGCTGGAGAAAATTTATAGCAAGATTCTGGAAACCAGCCAGAAATCTGGGTCTGTTCTAGAGCAGGTACTGTTGCGCTGGGCCTTGGCGTTGGCTCGGCAGTACGAACTGGGCAATTCCCCGCGAGGAGTGTATGCCCTTCAGCTCAGGCTCGCCGACTGGCTGGTGTTTGCCAAATGGCGGGCACTGTTTGGCGGGCAGCTTACCTATCTAATTTGTGGTGGAGCAACCCTGCGCACCGAATTAGCGAATCAGTTTGCCGCTGCCGGTCTGCCGATCATGAACGGCTATGGTTTGACACAGGCCAGTGCAGTCGTCTGCTGCAATCGGGGTGCACTGAATCGGGCGGGTACGGTCGGCACTCCGATTCCGGGCGCGGAAGTCAAGATCGCGGATGATGGCGAAATTTTGATCCGCGGCCCCTATGTCACACCGGGCTATTACAAAAATCCGGCAGCAACTCAGGCAGCGATTGATCCGGAAGGCTGGCTGCACACTGGCGATCTGGGCCAATTTACTACGGAAAGGTTCCTGCAACTCACCGGGCTGAAAAAAACGCTGTTCAAACTCTCGACTGGCAAATACATCGCACCCCAGCCGATCGAACAACGGTTGAACCAATCGCCCTTTGTCACCGAAGCCATTATCGTCGGGGCCGATCAAAAGTTCTGCGCGGCTCTGCTGGTTCCCAATCTGGAGGCGTTACACAGCTATGCCCTAGAGGTGGGGCTGAATCTGCCTGCGGAGGAACTGCTGAAGCATCCCTGCGTGCTGGCTCTGTATCAGGCAGTCGTGAATATGGCCAACTGTCACCTGCCCTATTGGGCGACGGTGAAGCGATTCCGCCTGATTCCTGCCACGGTCATCTCTGCGGCAGTTGAAGCAGGCTCTTTAACAAGCTCTTTAACGACCAATCGGTCTCAAACGCTGCAAGCATTAGCTGATGAAATCACCGCCCTATTCGCCGAAAACACAACGCGAACCATCAAACTCACCAGCTCGAAGAGAAAACACAGAGGATTTTTCAAACCGAAGCAATCTCCAGTTGATGAACCAGTGAACAAACCAGTTCATGAACCAGTTGATGAACCAATCGAAGCGCTCTGTCCCACAATTCCGGTGACGCCCTGTCCAGTGGTAGCTCAGTCGCTGAACCCCCGCCTGACGACCCTCCGCTCGGTTGTGCCCTTCCTATTAGGGACTGGAATCAATCTGCCTGATCTGCCGAGCCGAATTGCCAAGTTAACCACCATCTTTTGACGTTTCAACAAGAGGTTTTTAGCATCATGTTTAAGCCATTCCGAACTGCTGCTGTGCTGGGGGCAGGCGTGATGGGAACCCAAATCGCGGCCCACCTTGCCAACGCCGGTCTGATGGTCGAACTACTCGATCTACCGGCTGCTTCTGCCTCTAAAAATGACCTAGTCGAAGCAGCGTTTAAGAAAGCCCTTAAACAGTCGCCTCCGATTTTCTTTACCGAGAAAACCGCACATCGGGCCAGGCTGGGCAATTTCGAGCAGCATTTTGACCGCATCGCCAATGTGGATTGGGTGATCGAAGCGGTAGTGGAAAATCTGGACGTGAAACAGCAGTTGATGCAGCGGCTAGAAGCCACCGTTAGCGAACAGACGATTATTTCCACCAACACCAGCGGTTTACCGATTCAGGCGATCGCCCAAGGCCGCTCTGACTCCTTCCGGCGGCGATTCCTCGGCACTCACTTCTTCAATCCGCCTCGCTATTTGAAATTGCTGGAGCTGATTCCCACTCCCGACACCGATCCAGCAGTTTTGCAGCGGATGCAGGGGTTCGGGCGGCTCCATCTCGGTAAGGGCATCGTCATCGCCAAAGACACGCCGAATTTTATTGGCAACCGGATCGGCATGTATGTCACCATGCTGGGTTTACAAGCCTGGATCGATCAAGGATACACGATCGAAGAAATTGACGCCCTCACCGGCACTCTGATCGGACGCCCCAAATCGGCCACCTTCCGCACGGCGGATTTAGTCGGACTCGATACTCTACTGTACGTGGCTGAAAATCTCTACCCCGCCATTCCAGACGATGAGAGCCGCGAGACCTTTCGGGTACCGGAAGTACTGCGCAAACTGGTGGCCACCGGCACGCTCGGCGCTAAAACCGGCCAGGGATTTTACAAAAAGCAAAAGGGTGAAATTCTCTCCTTGAACCGGGAGACGCTGACTTATGAGCCAGCCAAACCGCTGAATTTCGATATTCAGTCGATTCAGGCCATCGAGAAACTGCCCCTAGCCGAACGTCTGCGGGCACTCTACCGTGATTCGGGCCGAGCCGGAACCTTCTTCCGCCAAACCATGCTGGCCATTTTGGCCTACAGCGCACACCGGATTCCCGAAATCGCCGATCATCCGATCGATATTGACCGGGCCATGCGTTGGGGTTTTGGCTGGGAACTGGGACCATTCCAGATCTGGGATGTACTGGGATTTGACACCGTCTGCGCCGATATGAAAGCCGCCGGTATCCCAATCCCCGGTTGGGTCGAGAAAATGCACCGCAACAACACCGAAAGCTTCTACTGGAATCACTATGCCTATGAGCCAAAGTACCAGTACGTGCGGGTAGAAACCCCTGCGGATGAACTATCCCTAGCCGACTTGAAAGCCAATCCAGACTGCATCCTCTGGGAAAATCCAGAAGCAGCGCTGTTGGACTTGGGCGACGGGGTGGCGCTGTACGAGTTTCGCTCCAAAGGCAACACCCTCAGCTTAAATGTGGTCAAGGGATTGGCCGAAGTCCTCGACCGACTGGAAACCGACGATGCGCTCAAAGGCTTGGTAATTGGCAACGACAGCCCCAACTTTTCCGGCGGCGCGAATTTAGCAGAAATTGCCATGATGGCCCAGTCCGGTCATTTCGATGCGCTTGCCGATCTAATCGTGCAGTTTCAGTCGATTCTGCAACGCCTGCGCTATGCCAGTAAACCGATTGTGGCTGCAATTCAGGGCCGGGTGTTAGGAGGTGGCTGTGAGCTGGTGATGGCCTGTCCGGAAGTGGTGGCGGCTGCCGAAACCTACATTGGCTTAGTGGAACTCAGCGTCGGCCTGATTCCAGGAGCAGGCGGCATTATGCGCACCGTCGCACGAGCTGTGGAACGAGCTGGCTTTGAGACGCCAGAGGCCGTGCGCCCTTACCTGAAAGCCACCTTCGAGACGATTGCCATGGCTAAAGTGTCGAACAGCGCCTACGAAGGGCAAGCCCTCGGCTTCCTGCCGTCCACGGCAACGATTGTCATGAATGGCGAACGGCGCCTGTACGTTGCCAAACAGCAAGTGCTGCATCTCGACCGCCTCGGCTACCAGCCTCCTCCAGCCCAAAACGCCATCCTAGTTCTGGGTCGTCCGATGCGAGCCGTTTTAGAACATGCGGCCTACATCTTCCAGCAGGGCGGTTTTGCCAGCGAATACGACCGCTATTTAGCGAATCAATTAGCCTACGTCATGACCGGCGGCGAGCTAACCACAACCGCATTTGTCTCAGAAGACTATCTGCTCCAACTCGAACGCGACCGCTTCCTGCCGCTGCTGAACCAGCCGAAAACGCAGGCCCGGATTGGTCATATGTTGAAGACGAAGAAGCCACTGCGGAATTAGAGATGGAGGAGATGGGGAAGATGGGGAAGATGGGAGTGGGGGAGATGGGAAGAAAGACAATATGATGAACATAGGGAAATGAAATTATGAAAGACGCATATATTGTTAGTAGTGTCCGTACTGCAGTGGGTAAGGCTCCTCGCGGTACGCTTCACACGATGCGGCCTGATGACATGGGGGCCGTTGCTGTAAAAGCGGCGATCGAGCGTGTTAAAGAACTGGAGCCAGAGCAAATCGATGATGTGATTTTGGGCTGTGCCTTTCCGGAGGCGGAGCAGGGCTTTAATCTGGGGCGGATTGTGGCCCAGCGGGCTGGATTACCCGATTCGGTAGCGGGCTGTACCGTGAACCGATTCTGTGCCTCTGGACTGCAAACGATTGCGATGGCAACCCAGGCCGTTATGACCGGACAGGCGGAGGTGATGGTGGCCGGAGGAGCCGAGTCAATGAGTTTGATTCCGATGGGAGGACACACCCTTGCTCCCAATCCGGACCTGATCGAGGCAGCACCGCAAGCCTACTGCACGATGGGCTTGACCGCCGAAAATGTAGCCCAACAGCACCAGATTTCCCGTGAGGATCAGGATGCCTTTGCCCTGCGCTCGCACCAACGCGCCCTAGCCGCGATTCAGGCTGGCAAATTCGACGAGGAAATTGTGCCGCTTCAGGTACGCGAAACCGTCTACAGCGATGATCACCTGGAAACTCAAGAAATCCTGTTTCAAACTGACGAAGGACCACGCCCCGACACCAGCCTAGCGGCCTTAGCCAAACTACCGGCAGTGTTCCATGCCCAGGGAACGGTAACGGCGGGAAACGCCTCCCAGATGTCGGATGGAGCAGCAGCAACGGTGGTGATGAGCGAGCACATGGTGAACCAATTGGGCGTAAAACCAATGGGTCGGCTGCTGGGATTTGCCACCGCCGGCGTGCCACCCGAAATCATGGGTATTGGTCCAGTCGCGGCTGTTCCGAAAGTGTTGCAGCAGGTGGGTTTAACGCTGGATGATATCGGTTTGATCGAGCTGAACGAAGCCTTCGCGGCCCAAAGCCTCGCCGTGATCCGCAAACTGAATCTAAATGAAGAGATTATCAATGTGAACGGCGGTGCAATTGCCCTCGGACATCCTCTGGGTATGACCGGAGCCAAACTAACGGCTACAATCCTGCACGAAATGAAACGCCGCCATGTGCGATACGGTCTAGTAACCATGTGCGTTGGTGGCGGTATGGGAGCGGCGGGGGTGTTTGAGAATTTGATGATGTGAGGCCCATCTCCCCTATCTTTCCCCTACTCCTCAATCAACAATCGGAGAAACCCCATGCTCCAACCAATCATTAGCATCCCTAGTTTTCTGATTCTGGTTTTACTGCTCGGCTACCTGGGCGTTCCCCTATGGCTGTGGACAATTTATCTGGCAGCTGTGCTGTTTACGTTTAACGCACCATTGTGGATCTGGGGGCTGTTTGGCGTCATAGCCGTGATTCTAAATTTATCTCTTGTGCGTCGCTCTTTGATTACAGCTCCAATCATGCGAGCGATTCAGAGATTCAATGTTTTGCCTAAGATCTCAGAGACGGAAAAGGCGGCGATTGAAGCCGGAACGGTTTGGGTTGAGGGCGAGTTTTTCTCCGGTGCGCCTAACCTCAGTCGCCTGGCTGAACAGCCCTATCCACAGCTCACGCCGGAGATTCAAGCATTTTTGGATGGGCCGGTCGAGCAGGTCTGCCGCATGGCAACGGATTGGGAAATCTATCGCCGCAAGGATTTGCCGCCGCAGGTGTGGCAGTACCTGAAGCAAGAGTGCTTCTTTGGCATGATGATTCCCACCGAATACGGCGGACTGGGGTTTTCTAATCTGGCCTATAGCACGGTGATGGTGAAGCTGGCGTCGCGCTCGTTTATTCACACGGCCACGGTGGGAGTGACGAATTCCCTGGGTCCAGCGAAGCTGCTGCTGAATTACGGCACTGCGGCCCAGAAGAACTATTATTTGCCGCGTTTGGCCAGAGGCGACGAGATTCCCTGTTTTGCCCTCACTGAACCCCAAGCCGGATCGGATGCGGCCAGTATCACGTCCGAGGGCATTGTCTTTCGCGGTGAGGATGGCAGGCTGTATCTGCGTCTCAACTTCCGCAAACGCTACATTACGTTGGGAGCGATCGCCACGCTGATCGGGCTGGCCTGCAAACTGCGGGATCCGGAGAATCTACTCGGCAAAGGCGAACAGGTCGGCATTACCTGCGTGCTGGTGCCGGCAGATACACCGGGAGTCATCCTGGGGCGACGGCATGACCCAATGGGCGTTCCATTCTACAATTCGCCAATCGCAGGTGAGAATGTGGTAGTGCCGGTCGAGCAGATTATTGGTGGGGTAGAGCAGGCGGGTCAGGGCTGGAAGATGCTGATGCAAACCTTAGCTGCCGGTCGCGGCATTAGTTTTCCGGCTACCTGCACCGGCATCGCTAAGCTGGTAACGCGCGTGACGAGTGCCTATGCCACGGTGCGCCGCCAGTTCGGCCTCTCGATTGGCCGGTTTGAAGGCATCGAGGAACCTTTAGCCCGGATTGCCGGATTCACCTACCTGATGGAAGCTGCCCGCCTCTACACCTGTGCCGCCGTCGATCAAGGGGAACGGCCTGCGGTGGTGTCTGCGATTGCCAAGTATCAATTCACCGAACTGTCGCGTCGCCTGATCAATGACGGCATGGACATTCTGGGTGGTTCCGGCATTTGTCGCGGACCCAGAAACCTGTTGGCGAATATCTACACCGCCACTCCAATTCCGATCACCGTAGAAGGCGCAAATATCCTCACCCGCACCATGATGATCTTTGGTCAGGGAGCAATTCGCTGTCATCCCTATGTCTACCAAGAAGTCACCGCTCTACAAACCGGAGATGTCATCGCCTTTGATCAAGCTCTCTGGCAACACATCGGCTTATTTGTTCGCAATAGTTTTCGCGCCGTTTTGCTCCATTTATCGCAAGGTATGATTGCTCGTTCTCCGGTGTCGGGACCCACGGCCAAATATTACCGCAAACTGGCTTGGGCCTCTGCCACCTTTGCCAGCCTCACCGATCTGGCGCTGATCGGGTTAGGCGGCAGCCTGAAGCGCAGAGAAACCCTGACGGGTCGTTTTGCTGATGTTTTGTCCTGGCTGTATCTGGGTACGGCTACCCTACGGCGATTTGAGGCAGAAGGACGCAATCCCGACGATTTGCCCCTAGTGGACTGGGCGATGCAGTACAGCTTTGCCCAAATTCAGCAGGGCTTTGAGGGGATTTTCGCCAATTTTCCCGTTCCGGTTTTGGGTACCCTGTTCCGAGGTCCGGTCAGTGCCTGGTGGCGCTTCAATCCGATTGGTAGTTCACCCAGCGATGCCCTCGGCCATCAACTCGCCCATGCCCTGCAAATTCCGGATCACATTCGCGACCATCTCACCTCCCATATCTATCTACCTAGCCATCCAGACGAAGCTCTAGGACGACTAGAACAAGCCTTTCGCCTCAGCGTGGCCGCAGAAGATATTTTGAAAGCGATCAAAACCGCCAGTCGGGCCGGCCACCTGCCGCAGGCCAAACCAGAAACGCTACTCGATGCTGCTGTGGCTGCCGATGTGATCACCCTAGATGACGCCAACCTCGTGCGCGAAGCCGAACTCGTGCGCAATGATGCCATTCAGGTAGACACCTTTACCCTGGAGGAATACCAGCAAAATCAGCCATTGCCAGAATTCCATTCGGTCGAATATCGCAGTTAACTCTTGAACTCACGAAGGTTCAAGCAGGAAGGGCTATTATAAAATCTATCACCGTCGATTCCAGCATACTCTACGGTGAGGTGAACTCTAGATGTGGCCATAGGTGTAGCCAATGGTAGCGATTCAGCTCCGACAATTCGAGATCCTGCCGGGACAGTCATTGCTGCTCCACGATGTGAGCTGGTCTGAGTTTGAAGCAATTCTGGCGGAACTGGAGGAGCAGCGCAGTATTCGGATTGCCTACGACAATGGTTGGTTAGAGCTAATGACGCCACTGCCCGAACATGAGTATTTCAAAGAAACAATCAGCGATGCAGTCAAAGATATTGCGGAAGAACTGAATCTTGACTACGAAAGCCATGGATCTACTACTTGGCGGCAGCGAGCCAAGCAAGCCGGATTAGAGGCAGACAATTGTTTCTACTTTCAAAATGAAGCTCGCATTCGCGGCAAGCTCGACATTGATCTAGACCATGATCCACCCCCCGATCTAGCGCTCGAAATCGACATGACCAGCAAATCGCTAGAGCGCTTTCCCATCTATGCTCGGCTGGGTGTGCCCGAACTCTGGTGTTACGACAGCGGAGCGCTGAGGATATATCGGCTTCAGCAAACGCACTACGTTGAGGTTGAACGAAGCCAGGTGTTTCCTGCATTGGCAATTCGTGAGTTGCCTCGCCTGCTTGAGACCTATCGCAGTCAGGGCCGGTTAGCATTGCGGCGTGCCGTGCGAGCTTGGGTCAAAACTCAGAAGTAATGCCTTTAGGCAGACTCTTTTGTCAGATTTTTTTGTCAGATTCCTTTGTCAAACTATGATGAAATGACAAGTTTTAGAATCAGGAGGAAATATGACTGCACTACATCGATCTGCATCCGCCACCTGGACCGGCACTGTAAAGGAAGGGCAAGGCCAAATTAGCGCTACCAGCAGTGTGCTGAGCAACACCCCCTACAGCTTTGCCACTCGATTTGAAAATCAATCGGGGACCAACCCTGAAGAACTCATTGCTGCTGCTCATGCCGCCTGTTACAGCATGGCACTGACTCTCACCCTCAGCGAAAAAGGATACCAGCCCCAGCAGGTGCAAACCCAGGCCACCTGTACAATTGAATCCCAGAATGGTGGCTTCAAAATTACAACCATGCAGTTAGAAACCCAGGGCGACATCTCCGGCATTGACGCTGAAACATTCAATCAAATTGCCCAGGAAGCGGAACAAATCTGCCCGGTTTCCAATGCTCTACGTGGCAGCGTAACAATCAACCTCAAAGCATCTTTGAAATAACACCAGGTCGATTGATGGAGGTTGGGGCCAGATCTGCAAAGATGAGTGAGTCTAATTAACCCAATTAACACAGTTGATTGCAGATAAAACTCATCATCCAAGAGCTGCCCCAACGCCTGCAGTAGGAACAACTAACTCAAACAGCTGTTTAACCAAGATAGCTTCATGCAATCGCTTAGTCATGCAATCGCTTAGTAACGAGGACGCAGGTAAGGTTGGCCTCGATATAGCAAAGGCTGAAAGCTTGACGGAATTTGAACATCTGACGAGTGGTTATCGGTTAGCTGCAGTGGGGTCATTAAATACAAGGTCTCCAGTATCAATAGTTCGGACAGTTTTTGGAGAGAAAAAATAGGCATCTAGACAAGAAGCTACCTCCCTTTGTAAGGTGCAGATATCAAGTCAAACACCAGAGAGGTAGCGATGGAGAATAGTTTACAAGCCCTGTTAGCCAAAATGGGACATTTAGCAAACCGCAACAAACGTTTCTGCTGACGCTGTTTTCCACGATTCTTCTGGTGTTTGGCAAAGTCAACTTCACCAACTTGAGTCGCTAGAGCGAACTATCTACCAGCCCAACTGAAGTATTTGAGTCTCGATGGCTTCTATAGCCAGAAAAAGTTTGTTGATGGGGTTGTTGCATTGAACCTACACCTGATTGGCCAACTCCGTCATGATGCCGATATGCGCTACCTTGACACCGGAGCACAAACATTACGGGGTGCCACGCGCAAGTATGATGGCATAGTCAACCTCCAACAGTGGGGTCGCTTCAGCCCTATTGAACAACTCGAAGCCCAACTGAACCTTTACACGGCTGTGGTTTGGCATGTCTCGCTCAAGCGCCAAATTCGCATCGCCGCTCTGGTCGATACTCGTAAAGCGGGTAAAACGGGAGTTGCCTTGTTCTTTTCAACTGATGTTGAGCTGGATGCCAAGCGCATTGTCAAGTATTATCAGGCGAGATTCCAGATTGAATTCATTTTTAGGGATGCCAAGCAATTCACAGGTTTGTGCGATGCTCAAACCCGCGACCGTCAAAGGTTGGACTTCCATTTCAATGCTGCTCTGAGCGCTTTGAATCTGGCAAAACATCACGAGCAATTGCGCCATATCCAATCAGAACCAGCACAACCTTCAGCACCCGCTTCGATGGCAAGCTATAAGCGCTTCGCCCTCAATGACCACCTACTGGAACGATTGATTTGCCAGTTAGAGTTAGACCCATCTTTGATTAAATCCCATCCCAACTATGAAAACCTCCGTTCCTACGGCATCATAGCCGCTTAATTCTGTCCGGAGTATTGAACTAGCAACCTTTGTGCCTCGAGAAGCACTGCTTTGCAGTTCGAGGAGTTGTGCCGGAGCTAGCGGTAGCGCTCGATCAAATCGCTCTTTCGATTGGCTGGCATGACTATTAGTTTGCCTGAGCCAAAACAACAAAATTTCTCAGTGTGAACCACTGGTTTGTTTCAGGTGTTTCAAATGCTGTTTCAGATGTTTCAGAGACAAAGCTGAGAAGTTTCGGTTCTCCAGAGCAGCGATAGTCAGTAACAGCAGGAGATGCTACAGCAATCTACTGTAAATGTCGCAAAAACACTTGAAACAACAGGAGCTAACCGATGAAAGCCGTAGTAGAGTTACTGGAAGCTTATCGTCGATCCCACAGAAGGGTAAATGCACGCGAATTTTTACGCTTAATTGTGCCCGATCCAGATGCCCACGCAGTGACGCTCAACCAATATCGGTTCAACGAGGCAGCGAGCTGCACAGAGCTAGCAACCCTGATTCAGCAACTCGATGGACAACCGCCAGAGCTAGTGCGGGATCTCGCCCAGCATTTGGCTGAGGAAGCGAGACATGCCGCATGGTTAACCGAGCTATTAGTTGAACTAGACTTCAGCGTCGAGAATCCACCCCGACTGTCCTACCTGAGCGAATTCAATCATTTGCTCGATCCACAGGTAAAGCAGCCTCACCACCACGAGGATTTTGTAATTGCGTCCTTAGCGGCTATCAATGCCAGCGAAAAACGCGGTTGTGAAAATTTTGCCGCTCACATTTATGTGCTGAAACAGCAGCCCCAAACCGCAGAGGTGAGCAAAATTTGCCAGACGATCGAGCGGATTTGGGTTGAGGAAGTGGAACATATTCACTGGGGCAATCGCTGGTTGGCTCACATCGCGGCTCAAAGTCCTGCCCATCGTCGCCAAGTAGAAGTTGCCAAATTGCGATATAGCTTAATCGAACAAGCCGCCTACAAAGCCACGCTGGATCTAACCGTTGGGGCCGAATGGCGGCGAGTTCAAGACTTAGTCTCGATTGCTAGAACCATGCCGCTGTGGACGGGAATTCAGTATTTTGTCACTCGGCTGCCTCGCACTGTGCTCGCTCCTGATCTGCAAATGACCCGCATCTACTACATTCGGCAAGCATTGCAGCAAAACCCCCAGGAATTTTTCAAACTTCTGCCTACGCTGATCTGGGGGGCATCATGAAACACTATCGTATTCTGACTGTCGATGGGGGAGGCGTGCGGGGGCTGATTTCTGCCATCTGGCTCCACCACCTCCAGCAGCAGTTGAGCCAACCCATTCAAACCTATTTCGACTTAATTTCTGGCACCTCTAGCGGCAGTATTATTGCCTGTGGTTTAGCCGCCGGCATCGATACCCAAACCCTAGTGAATCTGCTGCTCCACGATGCCCAACTCATGTTTCCCTCCCCCAAGACCAGCATCTGGCAACCGTTGAGTTGGTTGTTTCGGGATCCCTATCGACATCCAATTTATGACGGAACCGCGATGAGCACATTTCTGCAGCAGATGTTTGGCGGAATGCGCTTCGGTGAGCTTGTGAAACCCACGTTAGCAACCAGCTACGACATGCTGAATCGCACGCCCCTACTGTTTCACAGTACCGATTTGGCTCACGCCAACTTGCTAGTTTGGGAAGTTTGTCGGGCCTCTACTGCAATTCCGGCCTATTTCCCGCCCCATACCGTCTCTCTTCAGGGGCAAGCCATTCCCTGCATTGATGGTGCATTTGCTGCCAAAAATCCTACTATGAGCGCCATTGCAGCAATTTTCAAGGCAAATCAACAGGCAAATCAACACTCTACCCAACCGCTCAATCTCGATCAGATTGTGGTCGCCTCTTTTGGGGTTGGACGGTTGAAACCTGAGGTGTCTGCGGCACAGGCCCGCCGTTTGAGAGCGTTAGCATCGGCAGTACCGCTAGTCCATGCTCTGGTGGATGGTCCTGCAGATCTGACTGACTCTCTCGCCGAACAAATGCTGGCTGCCAATCATTACTTTCGCTTTCAAACCACGCTCGCAGTCGAGGACAAAGTAGACGATACGGATCCAGCTCATTTAAACCTCTTAGCAGACGCGGCAGAGACTTATATCAGCGGAATTGGTAAAGCCAAACTCGATGCCCTTGCCCAACTTTTGACCCAGTCTCAACAGCGGACGGAACGGCCCATTTCGCTTTGGCCTGTTGCCGTGCGATCGGCATGTTAAAGCTGCAATCTTGATTCCGCGACATCGTTTTGAATCAAATTCCATCCGATGCGGTTTGGTAGGACCCCGGTTCGTTCACCATACCGCAGGTTTAATTGATATTTCAGCTCGATAGATATAGTGTTGCCAGAAGAGATAGGACATTGTTCTGGGCGCGAAGCGTACCCACAACAATATCTCTGTCCTAACTGTCGTGGCGACAGCTATAGTTCAGATGAATAGACATAGAGTCATAGCTATTTTTCCATTCATTATGCATGTATAAATTCGCACATCAATTTCAGCAATTCTTTAGGTTTTTCTCAGCGCTTTCTCAGTTTTTTCCCCAACCCTGCTTAGGTCAACCAGCCAGTATGGATAGCACAGACTAACCAAGTGCTATCTATCCAATGAGGGAAGTATGATCGACTCTATTAAGGCATCTCCAGGCGGACTCGGCCTCGTGGACCAAGCTAGGCGCAAGAAACGGTGGAACAAAACGGCTGAAGTTTGGTGCAGTCAGGCATTTACATCAAGAGCAACGCTGAGTCGCTTTTGGGCTGGTCAGGCAATCCGTAGCGAGATGTTTATCGCCATCTGCGAAGCGGTCGGGGTAGATTGGCAAACAGTAGCAGAACCGCATCCGGCCAACGATCCATCGCATCGTCAGACTACTGACCGTACTGCGCCAAACTCCACTAACTCGAGTCAGGAAGTAGGCTCCTACATAGAACCGCACTGCGACAGACCTACATGTCCAATTTGGGAAGAAGTTCCAGAACCAGCGTTCTTTTGTGGCCGCACTGGCGAGTTGCGAACCCTTGAGAACTGGATTGGATCGGATCGCTGTCGTTTGGTCGGACTACTGGGGCTGGGTGGAATCGGCAAAACGGCTTTAGCCGCTCAGTATAGCCAATTACATCGAGATGAGTTTGAATTTGTAATCTGGCGCAGTCTCAGCTCCACTCTATCACCCGGTCAACTCCTCACCGAACTGCTCCAAACCCTATTAGGACAACAATTCAATCAGAGCAATCAGAGCAATCAGAGCAATCAGAGCAATCAGAGCGAGAAGCCAGACAGCCAAGTCCTGATTAAATACCTACGCGCCCACCGCTGTTTAATTATACTGGACGGAGTAGAAACCATTTTGCCGAGTCAGATAACGACAGATGATAGGAGTCAGTTAGAAAATGTAGAATATCAGGCTGAATATATGCAGCTACTAACTAAACTAGGCGAAGCGAATCACAGAAGCTGTGTTCTGTTTACCTCTAGAGAATACCCACACCAGCTATCCAGGCTTGAGGGCGAAGCCTTTCCCGTTCGCTGCCTGCATCTGGGTGGACTATCCCCAACCGCGGTTCAGCAACTCGCTCAAGCCAAGGGCAATCTGATCGGCGCAGCAAGCGAGTGGGCGGCCCTAACCGAGCGCTATGCAGGTAATCCCCTAGCGCTAAACCTAGTTGTATCGACAATTCGCAATCTGTTTGGCAGCAGTATTACAGCTTTTCTGACTCTGCTTGACCACAGCCCCTTCCTGATCGAAGAGGTGCAGGAGTTATTGGAATCGCACCTCAACCGACTTGGCAGAATACCCCAAGATCTGCTGAGTTGGTTAGCGCTCAACCAAAAGCCAGTTACTTTGGAGGAGCTACAGGAAGGACTTGCCTATTCAATCTCAACCAGTGAACTGATGCAGGCCATTGCTAAACTCCAACGATGTGCTCTAATTGAAATCACCACCGCGTCGAGCTGTATTCACACTGGTCAACAAACAGTGACGCTGAAGTATACGACAAATTTACTAATTCAACAAATTAGCTGGCCATTTAGCAGGCATTTTCCCACTACAACTAACTTAAATGACATGAACATACTCAATGAGCAATCAGATGCACCTGAAGAAATAACAATGTTTAGTATCAGACAATCTTCTCATTCTGAGCTAAACAGAGAATCCTCGCTCAATTAGGTTAACAAGCCATTTACCCTACAGGCAGCTTGATGGATCGTTAAAGAAATTGCTGTCAAGCTGCTGAAGGCTACTCAAACTGCCCCCCTACCATTCCTAGTGTACATCCACCGTTTTCGTTACTGGTTGGCGTAGTTCCGTTGGCTGAGGGCTAGAATCCTCTACTCAAATTAGCTGTTTCGCACTTGTACGCATAAGACCGTGAGATTTCGTGCGGCTGATTCATTGGCACACCCGGGCTTGATTTCCTCCTCAGGAAGGCTTAGCCTCTAAACTAATGATTTTCTCTGATTGAATCAGAGTGAGGATAATGAATCAACTCAAACAAAAATTCAGCCTGGTAATTCCGTTCGCATTATCGCTGATGGTAGGATTGGCAGTTCTGACATTTACCCCAATAGCCACCGCCCAAACGCTGACCTCAGCCGAATTGCCAGCCGTAGAATGGTTGAAATTTCAAGTTCCAGCTGCGCAGCAGCCTGACTTCATTGCACAAGACGCGGCGATTTGGACGCCTGTTTTGTCCAGCTATCCAGGGTTTCAAACCAAAGAAATCTGGACGAATCCAGACCGCCCCGATGAGTTAGTAATAGTGATTCACTGGAATAGTTTTGCTGATTGGCAAGCCATTCCCAAGAACGTTCTTGATCGCACCACTGAAAAATTTCACGCGGCAATGAACGCCGAATATACACCAGAGGCAACAGGATTTCGCCTAGCATGGCGTTCTGATCCAGAATAAATCATCTGGGTTATGACACTGTTCCACAGATCACAAAGGTCGAAGATCAAATGACAAAAGCGCTTGATTTCCCTGTTGGCCATCCGGCTGCCAAGTCTACCTACAAACTGCCGCTGCGTTGGGTGCTAGTTGTGCCCTTTGTTCTGCAAATTTTTGCCACAGTGGGATTGACCGGCTGGCTGTCTTTGCGTAACGGACGGGAGGCAGTCAACACGGTAGCGGCCCAACTGCGCAACGAAGTGGCAACGCGGGTGCAGGAACGTTTGCAAACCGGCATGGAGGTTCCCCACCTGATCAACCAACTGAATGCCAATGCTCTCAGCCTCGGTCAGTTAGATTTATCGGATCTGCCCAGCCGCGAACGCTACTTTTGGCGACAGATCAAAACCTTTCCTCAAGTGACTCACACCTTCATTGGCACACCCGCAGGAGAATACATTGGCGCTAGACGCCTACCCGATGGCAAGCATCAAATCGATGTGATTTACCAACCTCAACCGACTGGCGAGGTTTACTACTATCCCACCGATGAGCAGGGTCGGCGCAAGCAACCACCCCAAATTGGCCCTAAACTCGATACGCGGGTGCGCCCTTGGTATAAAGGGGCGATAGCGGCTGGAAAACCAGTCTGGAGTCCAATCTACGTCTCAGCCGATGGCGGTCTGGCCCTGAGCGCGGCTGAACCCATGTACGACAACCAAGGCAAGTTTCAGGGCGTCTTGGGTACGGCCTTTCTCTGTGGCGAGCAGGTGAATGAATTTCTGCGCAGCTTTCAAGTGGGTAAAACTGGACAGGTATTCATCATGGAGCGAACCGGCGATCTCGTCAGTACCTCCACCACCGATCCGGCCTTTATTCAAACTGGCAACAGTACCCAGCGGATTCCAGCCACAGCCAGCCAGAATTTACTGACTCGACAGGCTGCGCAAGCTCTGCTGAATCAGTTTGGAGATTTTCGCCAGATCAATCAATCGCATCAACTCGATTTCGAAATTGACGGAGCCAGACAATTTCTGCAGGTGACGCCCTTGAGCGATGGCCGAGGCTTAGATTGGCTGATTGTCGTGGCTGTGCCGGAGTCCGATTTTATGGCCCAAATCAATGCCAACACTCGCACCACGATCCTGTTATGCTTGACGGCGCTTGGGGTGGCCATCGGATTAGGAATTCTCACCTCTCGCTGGATCAGCCAGCCGATTCGTCGCCTGCGAGAATCGTCCAGAGCCATTGCCAGCGGTGAATTCAATCAACGGGTTGATGGGGAAGGAATTGACGAACTAGCGGGTTTATCCCAGTCCTTCAACCAAATGGCCGGACAGCTCCAAGCCTCTTTTACTGCCCTGGAACGCACCAACGCGGAACTGGAGAATCGCGTCGAACAAAGAACCGCCGAGCTAAAGACGGCAAAGGAAGCAGCCGATGCCGCCAACCAGGCCAAAAGTGAATTTTTGGCTAACATGAGCCACGAGCTGCGCACACCGCTGAACGCGATTCTTGGCTTTACCCAAATCATGAGCCGCGATCCGCTTCTCACTACCAGACAGCAGGAAAACTTGCACATCATCAGTCACAGCGGTGAACACCTACTAGAAATGATTAATGATGTGCTGGAGATGTCAAAAATCGAAGCTAGACGCATTACTCTGAACCAAAATTGCTTTGATTTACGAAGCTTTTTGAATACGTTGAAAGAAATGTTTAGACTGAGGGCCGAATCTAAACATCTACAGCTGATTTTTGAATCTAGTTCTGACCTACCTCTGTCTATCAAAGCAGACGAAAGCAAGCTGCGGCAGGTTTTGATCAATCTGCTGAGTAACGCGATTAAATTTACTGAAACCGGACATGTCATAGTCCGAGCAACAGTTAATCACAGTTATAAATTAGGCACAGCCAGTGAAGTAGCATCTTCAGATTTTGATAGCCAACAAACAATAAATCAACAACCGGGCGACATTCAACCAATCACAATCCATTTTGAAGTGGAGGACACCGGCCCCGGTATTGCGGCGGATGAACTAGAAGCCATCTTTGAACCCTTCACCCAAAGCGAAACCGGGCGACGCTCGCAGCAGGGAACAGGGTTGGGCTTACCAATCAGTCGCCAGTTTGTTCAGCTCATGGGTGGCAAACTCACCGTTACCAGTACTGTCAATCAAGGCACCCGCTTTCAGTTCGATATCCAGGTTCAACCGACAGAAACAGCCGAGCAACCGGCTCAGTCCTCCTTACAACGGGTCATTGGGTTAGCTGCCGATCAGCCAACCTACCGGATTCTGATCGTAGACGACCGCTGGGAAAATCGTCAGGTTTTGATCAGACTGCTGACGCCAATCGGATTTGAAGTCTGCGAAGCAGAGAACGGTCAGCAGGCGCTAGAGCAATGGCAACAGTGGCAGCCCCACCTGATTTGGATGGATATGCGAATGCCGGTGATGAATGGCTATGAGGCAACGCAGCAGATTCGGGCATGGGAGCAGGGGGAAGAGGGGGAAGAGGGGGAAGAGGGAGAAGATAGATTGGCTGCTCGCGTTACGAAAATTATTGCCCTCACGGCTAGTACGTTTGAAGAAGACCAAATGGCAGTTTTTAAGGCAGGCTGCGACGATTTTGTCCGGAAACCGTTTCGTGAGTCCACTATTTTTGAGAAGATAGCAGCCCATTTGGGTGTGCGTTATGTTTACGCAGCCAGCGAGCTAGTCGCAGCGGCTGAACCGACCGAACCAGACAGCCTGCCATCGTTGGAAGCGGCTCTAGCGCTCATGCCCGTTGATTGGGTAAGAACACTACGACAAACAGCACTACAACTTGACGGTAAGCAAATCTTGCAGCTGATCGAGCAAATTCCGGCAACTCAAACGCTGCTGATCCATAGCCTCACCGATTTGGTGAATAACTTCCGATTCGATAAGATTACAGATTATGCTAACGAAATCTTGCAGCAGGAAGGTTAATGGCTCAGACGCGGGCAGAGTTCTCTAGAGCAAGAATTGTGGTGGTCGATGACACACCCGAAAATTTGCATGTCCTATCCAGCATGTTGACCGAGCGTGGATATGATGTTCGCGGTGTAACCAGTGGCCTGTTCGCATTGCAAGCCGTAAAAGCCGCCCCACCTGATTTGATACTGCTCGACATCCACATGCCTGACATGGACGGATATGACGTTTGCATGGCGTTAAAAGCCGATCCGCAGACCTATCGGATTCCGGTCGTTTTTATTAGTGCGCTGAACGAAGTTATCGATAAAGTCAAAGCCTTTTCGGTTGGAGGAGTAGACTACATTACCAAGCCGTTTCACCTAGAGGAAGTGCTGGTGCGGGTCGAAAATCAGCTAAGTTTGCTCAACATGCGGCGGCAGTTAGAACAGCAAAATGCCCAGCTTCAGCAGGAAATTCAAGAGCGTAAGCAGGCGGAGGCCACCTTGAAAGAAATGCTAGAACTGCGCGAAGACCTATCGCGGATGATCGTGCATGATTTGCGCAATCCCCTCACCACAATTCTGCTCTACAGCGATTTTCTCCTGCGTCGAGGGGAACTGCAAGATCGAGCTAGACAGAGTGCTGAGGTGATTCAATCAACCGCTCAGCAGCTAGAGGCCATGATCAATGATTTGTTGGTCATGGCCAAGATGGAATCGGGAAAGCTGATCCTCAGCTGCACTGAGGTTGATTTGAATTATCTGGTGATGGAAGTGGTCGAGCATTTACGAGCAATTGCCGACCAAAAGCAGATTCAGCTAGTTGCTCAACTTCCCGACCAGAAACAGAGTGTTTCTATCGACGCTAATTTGTTCCGTCGCGTTTTGGACAATTTGATCTCAAATGCGATTAAATTTTCTCCTGCCAATCGTTCAGTGATTGTAGAAGTCGCCTATCCAACGATTGCCGCCACGAACTCACGCTGCAAACAAGCCAAAATTTCTGTGATCGACCAAGGTTTGGGAATCACCGAAGACCTCCAGCAACAGATTTTTGAAAAGTTCACCATCGGCGACTTAGTCAAAGGTGTACCCCAACTAGGGTTAGGATTAGCATTTTGCAAAATGGTGGTTGAGGTTCACGGTGGCAGCATTTGCATTGAACCCAATCAACCCCAAGGCTCGATTTTTATCCTGGAAGTTTAACTCAATTAGCGATATACATCACTGCATCACTTCATCGTATCTCTGCCTTTTAACAGAGTCGAATTTATCCTAAGGTGGAAGCCCAACCAACAGGCAGCCAGTATTCTATAAGACAAATCGCTTCAATATCTTTACTTGTCCTGGAGAGCAGGTAACTGTTAAGAGTCTCGCACACAGTCTCTACAAAACGGCGGCAACGCCACCCAACTACCGGCAATACATATTAACGATTAAGGAGAAAAATCATGACCTCGAAAACTCCTCCTGATGATCGACAAGATGACGTTAGGAACGACCCGCAGGATAACCCTGGGCTTGATACCGAAGTTCCCATTACAGAAGAAGGCGATACTTCACTGGATGAGCGCTATCGCATGACTGGTCAAGAAGCCGGTACTGATGTCCGCCCAGGTGCTGAGTCTGAAGCTCCTGGAGGGGCTGTGCCGCGTCCAGGGTTGCCCAACCAAGGGACGGACTCCCGCTAAAGAGACTGATAATTTCTAATAGAGTATTTAGAGTATGAGTTGGTGAGTAAGCTGTACATCAACTCATACTTTTATCGTGATGGTCTACAGAAGTAAACTAAGAAAAGCATTGATGTAGTGTTTGGATGTAGTGTTTGCCACAACAATATTTCTGTCCTAACTATCGTGGCGACGGCTATAATTTTTAATACCGAATTAGAAACATTCGATTAGAATGAAACTAGAAAAAGGAGCAAATTTCCAAACGCTTGGAAACCTGCCCCCTACGCACTTAGTGCGAATTGCTCAATGCCTATAGTTTAGATATTCTGTTCCAGTCCCCCCTCTGTCGCTGGTTGGTGAATTCCGTTGCAAGAGCAAGTACTTCAGAAACATTTTGTTTAAAAAGCTGTGGTTTCCCACAGCTTCATTTCGTTCAAATCTGAATCCAGATCCTGCGGAATTTATTGAGCCGGAGCTACCTCAGCTTCAACTGCTACAGTTTGAACACCTTTGATTTCCCTTGCCAGCGGTTCAATTCGAGCGAGCTGTTCTTCAGTTGGAACCGTGCCTCGAACCGTCACTGCTCCATCTTCAGCTTCAACAGAGAGTTGGCTAGCAGGCAAGTTCGCTTCTAATTTACTACGAACTTCACTCTCTAGGTCACCATCCGCACGGTCTGCATCTCCGCCCGTAATCTCATTACGTTGCTCGCGAGCGCGAATATCCGACTCGAGTTGATTCCTGCGGATTTCACTAGTGGCATCATCCTGGGTGTCTTGAGCCGTTCCTGCATCAGGGGCTTGAGCAGTATCACTCGGCTGATCCGGAGCTTCGGTATTGGTCTGAGCCGTTTCAGTGCAGGCGACTGCACCCAGCAGCAAAAAGCCACCCAGCAGAGCTGTTGTTAGTCTTTTCATGTTGAGAATTCCTCACAAACTTGATTTCAATTGATTCGAGTTAGCACTTCAACCAGACTAGGCAAAATGCCTCTATCGAGGTTCATCCCGCCGATCCACAATAATCACGTCCGGATCCTGATCCACGACCCTATCCGAAGTCCGCTCGTTGATCATTCGATCGGTAGGACTGATAGCATCTGTCGTAGTTCTGTGGTGCGGTTGAGCAACACTACCCTGGGGATCAACTTCAGTCGCATCATAAATATCCCAATCGCGGATATTGTGACGATTCAGAATAGACTGAGCGCGACGCAACTCATCCTCACTGCCATCCACCATGACTAGATAGTGGCCCCGGTTGACGTGATCGTTGTAGACTTTGGCTCGGTCTTCAGGAATTCCCAAACCGACCAGTCCACCCGTCAACCCACCGGCGGCAGCGCCAATCGCTCCACCTGATAACGCTGTAGCCAAGGCTGTTGCAGCGGCACCACCCAGCATCACAGGCCCAATACCAGGAATCGCCAGTGCGCCCAGCCCAACCAATAGGCCACCTAAACCGCCCACGGCTGCACCAGTCGCAGCTCCAGCTTTTGCACCTTCATCTGCTTTGTTGCCAGTTTTGCTGCCACGTTCTGTATTGACATCAACGCCTGCCATATTGCCGTCGCTGTCCTTACCAATAATCGATACTCGATCCATCGAGAAGCCAGAATCGCGCAGTTCAGTTAGCGCCCGTTCTGCATCGCGGCGGTTTTCAAAGGCACCAACCGCTCGCCTGCGAGCATTCACCATCCGAGATGGAGTGGTCGTGGCAGTGGTGGCAGTAGTTGTAGCGGGAGGAATCGGCGTTGCTGTGGTAGGAGTAGCCGCCGTGGTAGCCGTAACCCCAGGTGTAGTTGCAGCACCAGTAGCAACACCAGTAGCAGCACCAGCTGATGCAGAGTGAGCCGGAATATCGTAAACTCCGTACTCCTCAATACCACGATGACGCAGAATCGACTCAGCTCTAGCAATATCGGTATCGGTACCATCTACCAGAACCAAGTATTCACCCCGCGAAACTCGCTCGTTGTATACTCTGGCCCGGTCTTCTGGAATACCCAATCCTACCAACGCTCCAAGCAACCCACCGGCAGCGGCACCAATCGCACCTCCAGCTAGAGTAGTTGCCAAGGCCGTTGCTCCAGCGCCAGCCAGCATAATGGGACCGATTCCGGGAATGGCTAATGTACCCAAGCCCACTAGCAAGCCAGTAATACCACCAAGAGCACCGCCCGAAACAGCACCGACAGTTGCCCCTTTATCAGCTTTGTTGCCAGCTGCGTCGCGGCCTTTGACATCGGCTCCAGCAATCTCATCATTCCGGTCCGCGTCTTTGGCAATTACCGAAACCCGGTCCATCGGAAAGCCAGAATCTCGTAATTCGTGCAATGCTTGTTCAGCCATTTGACGGTTAGGGAATGTACCCACGGCCCGTCTGTGATAATTTCTCGTTTGATCAGAACCTAAAACCATGTTTTGTCCTCCTACATTGATCAATTGATCATTTGGCGATCGTGCAGTGCCCCTATCTCGCGAACGGTAAGCCAGATATCCGAGATGCGCCCTTAAGCGATTGCTTAAGCTGCTTAATCGGGTGCATTACTTATTACAGGTGAATAATGCTCTCTATCTAGTAATCCGTCGTTAAATTGCTTAAATGCATTGTTCCATGGACATGTGAAGCCAAAAGCACGCTTGCCGTTGATTCTATTGTTTTCCAGGTAACGCTTAGCTGTAATTGTCCAATGGTTGCCTATGCACCCGAGCTTTCTACGGACTGTATTTTCTATCGCTTACTCACGTTACCAACTTCAGCTTCGCTTCACCCTCTATCCTTTGAAGCAACTTACGGCTATTTTTATCGCCAAAATGATTTATTGCTGCAGTAGGATAGCCAGATGAATTATCTACAATGACTATGCAAACTTTTGTAAATTCGATGAATTTCACTTAGGCTGAAATTTCTGCGCACAAATAGGCCGTCTGCCATTGCCAACAAATGTCTGGAATAATTGAATTCTCGCCACTTCAGGATTCTCCAGCCTCTGCTATTAGGCTTGCCAAGTCGAGTAATTTTCATACGTAATATGACTTCTGAAGGATGGCTATAGAAAGTATTTTTTCTAGGTTTAGAACTACGAACTAAAACACCAAGGTTTTAACTTTTTAAGTCTGTCAAGCATTAAGATTGGAGGTTAAAGTGAATCTATTCCACAGAATTCGCGGCGTTTTGGTTGCTTTGTCTTTAGTATTTATTTTGACGGTTACGAGTGCCTGTGCTGGAGCCGTTCAAACCGATCGTACATCTTACCAGCCCAGCGGCACCGCTAGCTCTAGCTACAATCAGCTAGAGCGAGGTGATACTGCTGTGGGTCAAAACTTTGCTGACTGGGTCGTGCAGACGGCACATGGTTTAGTCAAAGATGCCTACGTGCGGGACGATGACAAACTGGGTGTAGTCATTTCACCTCAGGTGAAGCCGAATGAAGTCCGTAATCTTGCCAGGTCTCTAGCTCAAGGATTTCACCGCAATTTTCCTAACCGTGACTTAAACGTGTTGATGTATGCCCCCGACAAAAAGCTGATTCTCAAAGCTCGCTATGACAACACGACCAAGCAAATCGAGTACCAGCCTGTTGGTTAAACCCGACTGAATGGCACTAGAACGCTTTGATTAATTGAAATTCTGAAAATCGTGAGGTAAAACCAATGCCTAGCAGCAATGAGTATAAGCGTCAGATCATGGACGATCTGGCCCAGGGCAATGTGGAATCACTGGATGATAATACGGTCAGTTCTGGCGATGAATACGACAACTTCGACGATTTCGCCCGTCGGTCTTCTAGGGAAGAACGCCATTCTCTATTTCGTCGCTCGTTCCATCCCGACCGCATTCCTCCCCAGCAAATGGAACCTGAATTACAAAAAGCGATTGCCCAAATCAAACCCAACGAACGGGATGATGTGGCACGCGAATTCTTCAATCATCTCAAGAAGCGGGGCCTGAACGAACGTGAGCTAGAGCAGCAGCTTGGTCTATCGACCCACCACCCAAACCGAATGAATGCGGACGATGTTAGCAAGCTAGCCTCCTTTACCTACCACAACCATCCTGACATCTTCCAAGAAGTGTTAGCCGACCAGCCAGCCCTGGTAAAATTCCTCAGCAATCCGCTGGTAGGAGCTGCCCTGGGTGCAATCGCCGCTAAGTGGTTTGGTCGTCGGTAGTTTTTCACTGTGGTTTTTCACTGTAGTTTTTCACCAATGAGTTCACCAACTCATCTAATCACGGGTCTAATGCATGAGGTTGAAACATGTCTACCGGAATTGATAATAACGAGATTGTCAAAGTAGAGCCTGAGACAACCGATTTGGCGGCTTCTTCCACGATTGATGCTAATGCTGCCAATCAAAATCTGAATCAGGTTGTGATTGAAGATGTACCGTCGGATCCAACATCAGCAGAAGACTGGCAGCGGTTCCAGCAAGACGCAAAGGCATTCTTGCGGAATTTGTCGCAGTCTACGGCTAAGCTGTTTGGCGAAAATCGTTCGTTGCTAATCAGTTTAGGCTGGATTGTTCTAGCCTTGGTCAGCTTCAAACTGCTGTTAGCCATCGTTGACGCAATTAACGATATCCCACTACTGCCATCTCTGTTGGAGCTAGTAGGTATCGGCTATATCACCTGGTTTATCTATCGCTACATGCTTAATGCGCGGAGTCGTCAAGAGCTGTCTGATCAGATCAACCAGATTAAGGCCGAGTTCTTGGGTCCCAAAGGGCAGCAGCAGTTAGACCAGAGCCTAAATCAAATGCAAAACCAGATGCAAAAGGTTGATGGCGATCAGGCTCAGCAGCAGCTAACTGAGGACTTAAATCGGCTTGAGGAAACTATCGAAGCAGAGCTGCAAACCGAGCTAGGCAACGATCCAGAAACCGAAGCCATGATGAACCGCGATCCCAATCTACCGTAACGATTCTTGCCATAATGGGTCTTGCCATAGCGGTGAACCAGGCATAAACCAATTGGACCAGAAAAATTAGTAAGGTCCATACAGATAGGGGATAGAAGCAAGGATGGAGGTTAACGCCTTCGTCCTTTTCTTATGTTGGTCAAATCAAGCGTGTCACAAGCAGGAGCAGACTTGGATGATTCTTGGACGATTTTAGGACGAGCTTCTGAATAACCTGATAACAGAACAGGATACAGATGGCTCTGACAGATACTCTTTCTACTGCCGATGGTCCTGACAGCGGTTTTGATTCCGCAGTTTCCTTATTGCAATTGGTGAGATCTATGCGTTCGACAGACTTTCGGATAGCTGAGGATTATCAATCGATTTGGCAAACCGCCAACCGGATTAATTGGAATATCCAGGATTTGATTGGAGGAGATAAGCGCCTGAATTTTACCCAACCTTTTTTGCCTGACGCCTTGGTTGGAATTAACGCCATTCAATGCCTCAGCGATGAAGAAAAACTCAAGCTCAACCAGATTCGGGGCAACAGTTATCTCTCTCTTTTTGGCCTATGTGAGGAGTTTATCTTACCCTCTGTTGTTGAGCATATCAACCAGATTCGCTGGAATAACCTGTATGCAACTCAGGCATTTCTGCACTTCGCTGAAGAAGAAAGCAAACATATTCTACTATTTCAACGATTTGCGGAGGACTTCGAACAGGGTTTTGGAACCGTCTGTGAGTGCATCGGACCTGCTCACACCATTTGCGATCGTATTCTCAATCACCATCCCTTGGCTGTTGCCCTTACAACCCTGCACATTGAGTGGATGACCCAACGCCACTATCTGGAAAGCGTTCGCGATAACCAGGGATTAGATCCTCAGTTTTGTCGCTTGCTGCGATACCACTGGCTGGAGGAAGCCCAACATGCCAAGTTGGATGCCTTGATGGTACAGGACATTGCCCGAAGTCTATCTCCTGAAGAAATAGAAAGGGCGATCGCAGACTATTTCACCATTGTTGACCTGCTGGATCAAGGCTTGCAACAACAGGTGCAACTGGATTTAGAGAGCCTATCCAGAGCGACAAATCGCTGGTTTTCTGACGTGGAACGAGCGGAAATTCAAACGATTCAACTTCAGTCCTACCGTTGGACATTTTTGTGGTCAGGCATGACTCATCAAAACGTTGGACGAATATTCAATGAAATCTACCCATCCAGCGAAACACAGTTGTTAGAAAAAGCCAAAAATTTCGGTTGATTCATTTTTTATCTCATCCAATTTATTTCACCAATCGATTCGTTAAATAGTTTGTTCATCAAATATTTTCTTGAAAAGGAGCGATCGCAATCATGGATTCTTATAATAACTTTGCAAAACCTATTCCGAATACACTCCTTCAGTTCAAACACACGCTCAATTTATTCATCCATAGTCTACGTCAGCATATTGTGATCGTACCACAAGCGTTACTTACACCTCTCCAAACTAGAATCCAACAATGCATTAATTCTCGGTTGCAGCAGCATCCTTGTGGATATTGTTATATTCCAATTTTCTGTAATCGCTTAGGAGAATTGCTGATCCTGCAATGGGTTGCTGGTTCGGAATCTAAACCGCATAGTCACTTAGCTTCAATTAATTTCACCAAAGTATTATCTGGGCAGGTATTAGAGCGCAAATATCATATTTCTGGTGGACAACTTCGCGTGATTTCAGAACGGGTGGTTCAGGCAGGACAGTGGGCCTGGACATTCCCCTTCGAGATTCATGAACTGGTGGCATTAGATAAATCCGCAAAAACCATGCATATTTATTTCCCAGGTCGGGTTTGTTGATGCGCCAAAATTCACTTAAAATTACAAAATTGCTTTGACTTCAAAAATTAAGTTTCTCGATCGCTTCTGGTGGGTTCAAGAATTGACCCTTTAAAATTTGGTCATTCCCAATTCACCTGTGTTCTCGCCTCTTGAACTGCTGTGTCTATCAGTCTCCATATCAAGCTGTTTGAGGAATTTCGCCTCACTGCCAACGGGTCTCCCATCACGGGAATCAACTCAGAACGGTTGCAGGCATTGCTGGCATTTATTTTACTGCATCGGGACACGCCACAACCCCGACAGCAAGTGGCAGTGCATCTCTGGCCAGATGCTACCGATGCAGATGCCAAGGCGAATTTACGGCGACGGCTGCATGAGTTAAAACAGTTGATTCCCGATGCCGATCGCTGGTTACAAATTGAAACGAAAACGGTGCAATGGGTACAGAACAACGATTGTTTCCTGGATATTGCAGAATTTGAAGCGGCGATCGCCCCACCGTCACCAACTCAGCAAGCCCTAGAACAGGCGGCAAAGCTCTATCAAGGCGATCTGCTTCCCAGTTGCTACGACGACTGGATTGTGCCCTATCGTGACCAATTGCGGCAACAAGCGATTGCTAGCCTGGATGCTCTGATTTCCCTACTGTCCAACCAGGGCAAAACCCGTGCTGCCATCGGCTACGCTCAACAGTTGCAGCGGATCGATCCACTCTCTGAACCTGCCTATTGCCACCTGATGCGCCTCTATGCTCAGGAAGGCGATCGCGCCAGTGCATTGCGGGTCTATCACCAGTGCATGACGGTGCTGCAAGACGAGTTGGGGGTGAACCCCAGTCCGACTACCTGCAAGCTTTACGAGGATCTGTTGACCCTGGAGGATATCCCGACACCACCCAGTTGTGTGGCGATCGCCCAATCGGCTCCTGTTACGTCCCTTCCCAAAACCACAACTCAACCTGTTTTGCTTGTCTCTGAATTGCCCTTGATTGGACGGGAAGCTGAGTGGAGGGTAATGCAACAATGGCTGAACAACTGCCGCGATCGCATCGGCAATAATTTCCTGTTTCTGCTGGGGGAACCGGGCATCGGCAAAACTCGATTGCTGGAAGAACTGGCGCGGACGTTTCAGCAAAAGGGGGGATACGTCCTTTGGGGCAGGGGCTTTGAGGCAGAACTGTTGCGTCCTTATGGAGTCTGGATGGATGCGTTTCAGGTGCTTGGGGCAACGGACTTCTTGAGTGAACTCAAATCCTTGATGCTGAATGCAGACCCCTCTGCTGGACTGAATCGGGGACGGTTGTTTGACCTGGCAGTTCAGTTTATGACCCAGTTGGCAGAAACCGCGCCGGTGCTGGTTATCCTGGACGACATCCAGTGGTTAGACGAAACCTCGATCGCCTTTTTGCATTATGTGGCCCGTCTCTTGAGCCATTTGCCGGTCTGGTTTGCCTGTGCTGCCCGAAAACGCGAGATTGAAGCGAATATCCCGGCATACAAATTCATCCAGGTCTTGCATCGCGAGCACCGCATTCAAACAGTGGAAGTGGTTCCCCTCGATCGCCATCAAACCCTTGCTTTAGTGCAATCCGTGGGTTGCAAAGTAGATTGTGACCAGGTTTTTACCAACAGCGGCGGTAATCCCCTGTTTGCTCTGGAAATTGCCCGGATGCAATCGCAGTCAAGCGGCACTTCTCCTGGCACATTGGAAACCTTGATCCAGGGGCGATTGAGCCAACTGGATGCGGCATCGCGCGAGCTGGTGTCCTGGGCGGCCGCATTGGGACGAAGCTTTAACCCAACGACCTTGGCGAAAGTCGTGGATTATCCGTTGCCTCGTCTGCTCACGGCCATTGACCACCTCGAACAGCACAGCATTATCCGTCCCGGCAGCACGATCGACGGGGAAGTGTCCTACGATTTTGCCCATGACATTGTGCGGCAGGTAGCTTATGAGCAATTCTCTGAACCTCGGCGCAGACTGATTCACACCCACATTGCCCAAGCCTTGAAGGCGATATATGCTACCGCACAGGCTAACGCCACCGCTTCTCCCACCTCCCAACTGATCAACGACGTAGCACACCATGCAGATTTGGGGAGCGATCATGAACTGGCTGCATCATCATCTCTGATGGCCGCAGAACGCTGTTTGCGACTATTTGCCTATGCAGAAGCCTCCGAACTGGCTCAACGGGGCATTCGCCACTGTCAGTATCTGGAGACAGGCACACGGATACGGCTTCAGTTGGGATTGTTGAAAGCGTATGTTAAAGCGGGAGTCCCCAAAGCGCGGGTGGTGGCGCTGCAACAGGAACTTCAGCGACTCATTCAGGAATCGTCAGCGCTGAAGCTCAAGGATGAAGAAGCAACCGGATTGGAAGCGTTGATTGCCCTCAATTACGACCACGGTAATTTGAGTGAAGTGCAACAGTATTCTCTGCGTGCGGCTGAGCAGGGGCGCACTGCCAGCCCTGCCACAACCATGTATATGCTGGCGCACTCTGGGTCTTGTTTGGCAGAAATTGGGCGAGATATTCCTCGGGCAGAGGCACTGCTGCTGGAGGCGCAATCAATTGGCGATCGCCTGGGCTTGGAAACCATTGATATTCCCTTTGGGTTGGGCTGTGTGCGGCGCTATCAAGGGCAAGGCGAAGAAGCGCGATCGCTCTTGCGTCAGGGCTGGCAAATGGCGCAACTGGCTCAAGATCACTGGCGCGAATGTACCTGCTTGCTCAACCTGGTGATGCTGGAATTAGAGAGCGGGCGACCCTCGATCGCGCTAGACTATTGCAGCGAACTCATCCATGTCTCTGCCCAAATGGGAGAAGGCAGTGAAGCCCCCCACGCTGCTGCCCTGGATGCCGTTACCCGCTACCTTTTGCAGGAAAAAAATGCCACAGCCGCCTTGGAGCGATCGCTTCAGGTGCTCAAACAAATCGATTCGCCTCGGATACTGGCTTATATTCAAACGATCGCTGCTCAATCGGATCTTCAGCAGGGGAATGTGAAACAAGCGATTACCCGGGCCGAAGCAGCGTTAGAAGCCGCTCAGGTGGTGGATAACCCCAGCGACATTGCCTTAGCAGGGGCGATCGTCATTCAGGCGCACGCTCAACTGGGCGATGTAGACTGCGCTAAACACCAGTTTACGCAATTAAAAGCTCAACTCAAAGGACATGCTTTGAGCACTTTGGCCCAGGAGCACATGACGCAACTGGAGCGAGGACCAGCCGAGCTTAAACGAATTTAAGAAGTAGGTTGGACAAAAGTATACAGAACTTGGTAAATAGGTGAGCATAATTAAACATAAAATCCAAAACCCTGCGCGGGCGGCGCAGGGTTTTGAATCTGGTTTTTAATGATGCCGAGGTACTTATATGGTGCTACGCGCCTAGATTGAGACTCTCTGATGATGGAGAAGCCCCGCTGCGCGGGGCTTCTCCATCATCAGGAGTGTCCTAACGCAAGTGCGTAGCGCTATATAAGCCTTAATGATAAGGAGATGTAACATTAACATACCAAGTCTGGAATATAGATGAAATCGCCTATGGGGAGGGGAGGAGAGGCTCTAACAGAGTAAGTAGGTCTGGGATGTCTCGCTCGGCGGTTCTCCAAACCTCATCGAGATCAACATCATCATAGTTATGAATGAGGTTATCTCGCATTCCAGCGATGGGTGCCCAGGGAGTTTCGGGATGTTGGACACGGAGATCTTGCGATAAACGCTTGACAGCTTCACCGATGATGAGAAGTTGATAGACGATGGCAGATTGGGTTTTAGCATCTTCCAAGAAGTCCGTTTTGTTCATGCCTTGTTTGAAATCCAGGACCCTTTGGGCTGCTCTTGCAATATCAAGAAGTGTTGCAACATCACGGTTGTTGGGCATAAATCACTTGTGCGGTGTTGAGAATTTCTTGGCGACGAATCCAGTTGTGACTCCGCTCGATTGCCCGCTTGCTAACCAAATCAACATCTCGATTAAGTAAACTGGCGAGTTCTTGCTGCATTCTGGCATGATCAAGCAAGCTCCAATCTGCTTTTGGCGAAAAGGTGACGAGGAGATCAATGTCGCTATCAGGGCGAAAATCATCACTCAAAATGGAGCCAAACAGGGCAAGTTCAATGATTTGCCAGCGATCGCAAAAGATTTGAATGTCTTGTTCTGATAAGGGAAATGCAGGTTGAATCATGTTCATCACAATGTGGTGTTCTCAATCAGTCCTTTTCTTTATGCTTGCCCCAAACTCAGTCTCTCTCAAGCATGAAAATTAAGGGTTGATGTATAGTGTTTGCCAGAAGAGATAGGACATTGTTGTGGCGACGGCTATAGAAGGAAGTAGAATACTCATGTTTTGTAAAATCGAAGGCGTAAAGTAGGTGAGCATAATTAAACATAAAACCCAAAACCCTGCGCCGCCCTCTGCGCGGGGTTTTGAATCTGATTTTTAATTATACCGAGGTACTTAGAAGCATAGATATCAAACTACCTCAAATTCTAGCGGCTTATGGTGGGAAGAACCCGATCTCGCAGCAGTACCCTAACGAGGCGATCGCCAACTTCAGCCGTACAATAAAGCTAGAGCATTCAGGGATTCGACGTATGAACCTGAACACCGACATGAAACTCGCCGTTTTGGAAAGAACCTTTTCACCTGCGCTTGCAGCTCCCATGACCTTCGATCGCTGGATGCAGGTGAATTACAGGCTGGATGGCTGCCTGGAAGCCCGTCAGGTGCACTGGCTCTTTTCTTTGGTATCGGTGAATGGCGATTGCTCCATTTGTCTGTTCAATGTGCCCTATACCGAAACCATGCGGGAAGCCTGTCGTGAAACTCGGATGCCGTTTCAGCGAGCCTGGCAAGCAGAACTGTGGCTACCAGAAACTCCTCAGCGTTTTCCCCAAGGTGCTGGCCTGATTGTGGCAGAGGTGAATTACAACCCACCAATCACCAAAACCGTCTATGAAGCAACCAAACGGCAGTCCAAGAGCTGTTTGGATGAGCTGAATATCCAGTCTGCCTCTTCAATCATCGCAATGGATGGCACGCATTCGGTCTGTTTATTTTCGGCATCTAGTGCGGAACAGGTGCGATCGCTTTACCGCAAAGTGAGAATCCCTTTTGAACGCATTTGGAAAGCGACGTTGATCCAACCAGTGACTGAATCTGTGGGTTCTCTACATACAGGGGCTTGACAGAGCAATGGCACGAATCATTCTCAATTGCAGTTATAATCCGCCCTTCAAGGAATTCGATCATACCTTACATCCCTGTTTTGTCGAGCGTGGTATTACCTGGATTCGCTCATTGGTGGCGATCGACAACACCCGTTCGATCTGTGAATTTGAAGCGCCCTATGCAGAACTTGTTCGCGATGCCTGCCACCAGGCTGGTTTGACCTATGACCAAATTTGGCGAGTCGAAATTTGTCTGGAGCAGAACCCAATTGTGCCTTGAGAATTTCAGGACGGTTTCAGGACGGTGAGCAGAATAACCTGAGCATAGAAGGTTATTCAAATTAAACGTTCCTGTCACCCAGTTCACATTTTATGTCGATCGCACCACGTACTCTTTGCTTAACTACCCTTGCCATGGTCGCGTTTGCTGCCAACTCTCTGCTCTGCCGGATCGCACTCAAACACACGGGTATCGATGCCACCAGTTTTACCGCTATTCGTCTGATCGCTGGTGCCCTGATGCTAGGGCTGATTATCCATCTGCGGGGTGGCAGAATCAGCAAAGGGGGAAGTTGGAGTTCTGCGCTGGCGTTGTTTACCTACGCGGCCTGTTTTTCAATTGCCTACATCAGCTTGCCAGCTGGCGTTGGAGCCTTACTCCTCTTCGGTGCCGTTCAAATCACTATGATCGGCTACGGACTATGGGTAGGCGAACGGTTGCGAGGAATGCAGGTGATGGGGTTGCTAATCGCGCTTGCTGGCTTAGTTGGGCTATTGCTACCAGGACTTTCAACCCCACCACTCCAAGGCGCAGTGTTGATGCTGGTGGCGGGTACAGCATGGGGCATTTATTCGTTACTGGGGAAAGGGGTGGCCAATCCAATCCAATCCACAGGCGGTAATTTCTTACGTGCGGTTCCTTTTGCCATCATCCTGAGTCTCATCTTCCGTCCTGCAATTTCATTCGATTGCGCAGGCGTATTATATGCCATCTGCTCTGGAGCGATCGCATCGGGGGTTGGATATGCAATCTGGTATCACGCCTTACCCAAATTAAAAGCAACCCAAGCTGCGATTGTGCAACTCAGTGTGCCCATCATTGCCGCTGTTGGAGCCATCTTGGTTCTGAATGAAGCGATGACCCTACGGTTAGGATTAGCGTCTGTTGCGGTACTGGGTGGCATTGCGTTGGTCATCTGGCAGCAGCGCTCCAGCAGAAAAGAGCTTGCAACTTCTAATTCAGACATCAACTAGGATGCTGTGATTCAGATACTTTAAGTCTTCCAAGGCAGCAGGCAAACCGCATCTGTAGGATAGAACTATGCAACGGAGGAATGACTATAGAAACGCATGGTGACAGAAAGTTTTTCCTAGCCAAGCCCAATGGATGATTCTGGGATGATGCTCGGACGTTTTTAGGACAGTAATGTGAATAACCTAATAACAGAACAGAAAACAAATGAACAGAACAACCAATAAACAAAAATCTGTTTTCTCAAACCAGCTCTGTTCTAGAATTCACACCTTGGAGATAAACCAATGGCATCTAATTCAACTTCTCTTCCATCAACCTCTGCTTTATCAAGTCAACAGCGGGATCGCTTGTCGCTACGCTATATACTCTCAGATCGATTCAGCCGTATTAGTCGCACCATCGTTCAATTTCTGACACAGGGTAATGAACCCAAGATCTCTCAATACGTATATCGTGATGGTCATATTTCCTGGACTGTTTATCATCCTTTAACCAGCGTACTATCTGTGCTTCTGAGACAGAAGTGCACTCCTGCTTAGAGCAGCAATACAACTGGTACTAGTTCCATTCTTATTTTCTTAGTTTGCAACATCTTTATTTCATTCCATAGTTCATTACTAATTCAAGGAGAACTCAAATGGTTTCTACTGTTTCCAGCCCCTATTCCTACAAAGCAACGCTCGAAGCAGCCCACAAAATCACCTGGCGCATTGAAGACATTATTGGCGGTGACAAGCGCCTTGACTTCAGTAAACCTTTCATGCCTGACTCGCTTGCTGGGGTTGAGTCAATTCCATGCCTGAATGGAGCCGAAAAGCTGGTATTAAATCATATTCGCGGCAACAGCTACCTCTACCTATTTGGTGTGGTCGAAGAGTTTATCGTGCCACTGGTTCTGGAGCATGTTCAACGCATCGGTACCGAAGATATTGTGGCGACCCAAGCCTTCCTCTGTTTCGCAGAAGAAGAAGGCAAGCACATTAACCTGTTTCGTCGATTTGAGGAGGAATTTCAAGCTGGGTTTGGCTCACCCTGTGGTGTAATTGGGCCAGCTAAGACAATTGCAGATGCCATTTTGCAACACAGCTCGTTGGGCATTGCGCTGGTGGTTTTGCAAATTGAGTGGATGACTCAACATCACTACCTCGATAGCATTCAACCCCAGCAAGAACTTGACCCCCAGTTTTGCAGTTTGTTGAAGCATCACTGGCTAGAAGAAGCACAACATGCCAAGCTCGATACTCTCATGGTGGAAACAATGGTGCGAGACCTGAATGACGCAGAAATTCAGCAAGGTATTGCCGATTACTTTGCGATCGGCAACTTTATCCATAATGGCTTGATGGCACAAGTTCAACTGGATATTGAGGCTTTGCAACAGGCTACAGGACGACTGTTTACCGAGAGCGAAAAGCAAGAGATTCAAACTGCCCAAGAAAAGTCCTACCGTTGGACATTCCTGGGATCGGGAATGGTTCATCCCAATTTTGTTAAGATGTTGCGTTCACTTGATCCTACTGCAGCTGATCGGGTAGCAGAGATGGTTTATGCGATGTCTTGATCGCAGTAGAAACGGAAAATAGAAGACAGGGGGGTGTAACTGCACCCCTAAACTGTTCCATCTCCCCCTTCTGCATAGGCGCGATTAGCGGATTTCCCAATATGAGCTAGCTCATAGATCAATCTCGGCTAATTTGACAAATTAAAAAGGAAGGCTATTTGGAGAACATCATCCATGACCCACCCGACTCAGCTAGAAACCGCATCCAACCAGCAGGTTCCTGCCGCAGAAACAACGACTGCGTCTCTATCGGTTCAGCTCAAAAACCAAATCGATTACAGCAAGCCCGGCGTGACGCGAAAGGTTCTAATCAAAAATCAGACCAGTTCGTTTATGCTGATGTGTATTACAGCAGGAACCGTATTGCCCGAACACACGGCACCTCGCAATGTTTCTCTTACTATCCTAGAAGGATATGGTTGCTTAACCATCGAAGGCAAGGAGGTGAGGTTGGAACCAGGAGTATTTGTCTATATGCCAGCCAACACTCCCCACTCGCTGCGAGCTGACGAAAATCTCGCCTTTTTACACACCTGAAATAATCCTAGGATGACCGTAGAACCAACCTTTCCTACCTTATCTCACCGCCTGAGCCAATACCGCCCGATGCTGTCCCCCGAACATGGCGTGTATATTGTGCTGTTGGTGTCATTTATCACCGGAGCAGCGGCAGCCCAAACCTGGACTTGGCAGACAACCCTAGCGCTGATTTGTGCCTTTCTTGGCTTTCAGGCTGAGCATCCGTTCGTTTTACAAATTCGTCAGCGCAAAAGCCTCAAGCCTCGCTTTCTGATTTGGGCAACGGTTTACGGCGGCACCGCATTGGGAATCGCCCTCTATCTAGCGCTGCAATTCCCGCTGCTGCTGTGGCTCTATGCTGGGGCAATTGCAGCCCTAGCAGCTGACGGCATTGCGGTTTGGCAGCGCGAACAAAAATCGATTCTCAACGAAATGGTTACCTTTACAGCCGTTTGTTTAGCAGCACCGCTGGCCTACGGCGCAACCATTGGGACTTTCTCACGTCTGGCAATCGGCCTCTGGCTATTAAATAGCCTATTTTTTAGCGCCACAATTTTTGCAGTTAAGTGGCGGAAAGCCAAGCTAAGTTCAATCAGGCCAGGAGCAATTTATCATGCCATTGCCAGCCTAATTGTGTTTGGTTTGTACGGTAGCGGGTGGTTGCCGTGGGTGACGGCCTTAGCATTTGGTGTGGCGCTGCTCAAGTTTGGGCTGATTTGCTGGCAACAGCAGTGGTACCGCAAGGCCGATATTCGCGCTGTGGCAATGCTGGAAACCTGCAGTGCTTTGCTGTTTTTGAGCATCGTATCGCTCAGCGTTCTGCCTGCCGTTCGCTAGGGGCGGTTCACCCGTCTTTTTGCTGCATCAGCCAGCGAACCAAACCCGCATCTAACGAAAAAGCACCTCCCCCGTTGACGCAGAAAAACAGAAATATCGTGCCATAGAGGGAAGCCGTCTCCAAAGGTGGAATTTTGAATCCATCTGCTTTGAGGTGGAAGTAGACGGCTACGAACATCGTTAGCAGCAAAAAGGCGGCATTGACCCGCGTAAACAGCCCTAACGCCAGTAGAATCGACCCAAACAGTTCAGTATAGGCAGCACAGTAGGTAAAGAACACTGGATAGGGCAGCCCAATTGTCGCGACCACGCCCGTTGCAAACCCCTGGACATCGGCTAGTTTGTCCAAACCGTTGTGAATCATCAGCAGGCTGGCTCCAATTCGCAGCACAGCCCAAGTGACTTGAAACCCCAGATTTCCAGTGGCGGTTGAGCGGAGCAAACTAACTAGCAGATTTGTGGAGCCTATATTTACATTTTGAGTGGTGGTCATGACAATCTCCTGTTTTTTCCGGTGATGTTTGGGCCGAAGGATGGTTTCTATAGAATTCTTGCTAAGGATTCCTGCTAAATAACTCATGCCGAGATGGACTAATCCACCCATCGCATGATATTGCCCGATTGGATTTGATGGCACACAACTCCATCGATTAGATGCTACTGAACTTTCGGACTTCCCGTAAAGGTAGAAGCCGATGAAAAACTGATCTGATTATAAAATTGCATGTTTAAATACCACTCTAGATAGATGATTTGTGGGAAGGTCTTAAGAATCACTTCTTTACCCCTTTAACCAATGTCATTTAATCAACGAGCGTCGTATTATCTGGCACAGGTCAATACCGCCACTCTGCGTGCGCCACTCTGCGACCCCAGCATGGCGGATTTTGTGGCGCAAATTCGTGCTGTCAATGCCGTCGCCGATGCCGATCCAGGCTTCGTTTGGCGATTGCGCGGCGAAGGAGAAGAGGATGCCACTAGCATTCGCGCCTTTGAAGATGAGCGAATTCTGATTACCCTAACTGTCTGGAAATCGCTGGAAGCGTTGTCTAACTACGTCTATCGCAGTGCCCATGCTGGCGTAATGCGGGATCGGCGGCGCTGGTTCGAGAAAGCGGATCAGCCAATTCTGGCGCTTTGGTGGATCCCAGCCGGTGATCTGCCCACAGTGGCCGAAGCCAAACAGCGGCTAGAGCATCTACGCCAGTACGGTTCAACGGCCTACGCTTTTTCGTTTAGCAAACCTTTTCCCAGCCCTGCCGCACTAAAGATGGCTACGGTTCAACCCGTTGGGTGAGAACCGCTTTTTTCCTATCTGCGCTTCAGCTTTCTCATCTACAGATTAGAAACGCCTCAGGGTTTATTCAGACCCAATTCAGAGCCAGCGTCCATACTAATCTCATCCAGCAATTCAATCGCAGGCGTTGAGTTGAACGGTTTCTGAGTTTAACCTCTGATTCTGCCCCAGACCAGTTTCTGTTCCTGTTCTGTTCCTGTTCAGCATTCGCAAGGAGAACTCCATCATGGTCTATCACGGCAAAATGATCGCTATCGTACTCTTGATTGCTACATTTGGGGCAATCCAACCTGGGTTTGCCCGCCCTCTGAGCACCCTGACCACCACATCCAATGCCCTGCCCTTGCTAGAATCGGTTCCAATCCGTGGCATTATTACCCAAATCGATGGCAGCGAGGTGCAGCTCCAGTTGCCAGATCAGCAAATGCGTACCTATCGCATTCCCAGACGTACTCAGGAGCAGTTTGGCTTAGCAGTTGGCTCAGAAATCACGCTGCACGTTAGACGATTGAATCAGCTCGTGACGGCCATTGACTCACCCACGTTTCAGACTGGTGAAACTCCCTGAATCAAGCGCTGATTCAAGCTGACTCAAACTCATGCCCTGCTGGTATCAGAGAATTACTCAATCCCAGCAGGTTTTTTGTTGCCTCACGCTGTAGTTCAGCCATTCTATTTAATTTTTCGCAACTCATTTACCACCCCGTCGCGGCCAAACAATCCAGTCTTCTAAGATGCTGATGCGGTGACGCAAGCTAGCTTCATTGGTTTGCAGTTCCTGCTGCCAAGTATCGGCATTTGCCAACTGCATCGACAAACGGCACAACCCCAAACCCAGCCAGCCCAAACCCAACAAAATACTCACCAGCCGAATGCTCAAAGCCAGGACTGTGCTTAGTTGAAGATGGTGCACATCTAGTGGTTCACCAGTAATGCCCACCAAAAATAGCAGCAGCGCAATGGTCATTGCCGGCCCAAAATGACGAAACGATGCTGTAAACAAAAATAGACAAATCCGTAAACACCACAAGCGAATAATATCTCTGAGATTTCTAGCAAGGGGGACCTGATAGCAATACAACGTTACGGGAGTTCTCATGGGTTTTGACGCAGTTGGTGGTTCAGTCGTGAGATTAAAACTAAGGTGCTGAGATTCCCCCAGCTCTAAGCTCTACCAGTTCTAAGCTCTTCATTCTACCCATTGAAGGGGGACAAATAATGTTACAGCTTTTGAAGTAATCCCCCTGTAGATAGATTTCTCTAGCTCTCTACGCCTACTAGCTTCCCACCTACTGGCTCCGCTTTAGGCTCAGCAATCCCACACTCAGCGTCACAACCCCCACTCCCACAAGTTGTATGCTCGTCAGGGTTTCCTGAATCGCCAGCCAAGCCAGCACCGCCGTCAGGGCGGGATTACTGGCTCCAATCATGGCCGCCGTTGTAGCCCCAATGCGCCGAATGCCCAAATTGTTCAGAATGTGACCACTGAAGGTCATCAGTGCCGAGAGCAGACCGCCAATCCAGAGGGGCAACCACGGCAACTGATCCTGACCGCCCGCCCACAGCAGCAGGCACAAGCCCGACAACACCAGAGTTGTTGTAAAACTAATCCAGCTAAAGGGAACCGGATGCAACTTTTCAAAACTTTTTTGCGCCACGACCGTATAAAGGGCATAGGCCACACCAGAAACCACACCTGTAATCACGCCCGTCCAGTTGTAATCACCAGCCGTGGTATTCGGAACAGGCATGGTCAGCAAACTGCCCAACAACACAGCAGCCATGATACTCCAACGAAACCCAGTTGGACGGTTGCCAAACCACTTCCAGGAAAACAGCGCTGTAAATACTGGGTAGGTAAAGAACAGCGTTAGGGCAATGCTGGTGGGAATCAAGCCAATCGAAATGTAAAGCAACGCCAGATAGAGGAACATCAAGCCGCCACAGCCCACCGACTGCAATAGCAAAAACCGCTGCTCTGGTTGAGCCAACCGCGCCACATCTCTCCACATCGGCCCATAAAGGCGGGGCGCAATCGAGGCCATTAAGGGAACGCCCAGCAGCATTCGCATAAACATTAATAAAAAGGAATGGTGCAAGTCGGGCGTGACAAACCCGCCAGTCTCAAATACACCCAACACCGTCTGCTGATTAAACAAAACGCGGACAATCACATTTTGAAAGCAGAAAAACACCGAAGACAATAAAACGATCAAAAAACCAAGCACGATTTGCTAGCACCTATTTCCAACGCCGAAAAGTTCTACAACCGCTATAATAGGTCGCTTTATCAAAGGCTGCCGAATCTAGGTGCTCCTCTCCTAACCAACTAGAGCATCCCAAAGTAAAAAGATAACCGTCCCCATCCACTCATCCACTCATGTCAGACCAACTTCTTCCAGATGACTACTCGGCCCTGCTCCAGGATCTAAAAGAACGAATTCGCACCACGCAAGTCCGAGCTTCGTTGGCTGTTAATCAAGAATTGATTTGGCTGTACTGGCAGATTGGGCGAGAAATTGTCCTGCGGCAGCAGCAGCAGGGATGGGGCGCAAAGGTAGTGAACCGGCTAGCGCAAGACCTGCAGCAGGAATTTCCAGATATGAAAGGCTTTTCAACCCGCAACCTCAAGTATATGCGGTCCTTTGCTGAAGCCTACACCAATGAGCAAATCGTGCAGCAGGCTGCTGCCCAAATTCCCTGGTTTCACAATTGTGTATTGCTGGATAAGGTCAAAGACCCGCAGGAGCGGCTATGGTACATCCAACAAACGATTCAATACGGCTGGAGCCGTGCCGTGCTCACCTGCCAAATTGAAAGCAACCTCTATCATCGTCAGGGCGAAGCGGTAACAAACTTTGAGCAAACCCTACCGCCAGCTCAGTCGGATCTGGCCCATCAGCTTCTCAAGGATCCCTACAACTTCGATTTTCTCAGCTTGGGCAAAGAGGTCCAAGAGCGCGATCTGGAGAAAGCTTTAGTAAATCACATCCGCGAGTTTTTGCTGGAGTTGGGCGTTGGTTTCGCCTTTGTCGGCAGTCAGTATCATCTAGAAGTAGGCGGCGAGGATTTCTATATTGACCTATTGTTCTACCATCTACGATTGCGCTGTTTTGTCGTCATCGATCTCAAGATGGCCGAATTCAAGCCCGAATATTCGGGCAAGATGAACTTCTATGTCTCTGCTGTCGATGATCTACTGCGCCATCCAGACGACCAGCCCACCATCGGCATGATTCTGTGTAAATCGAAAAACAAAGCCGTAGCAGAATACGCCCTGCGCGATGTCAACAAACCAATTGGCATTTCCACCCACCAAATGAAAGGACTGCCAGAAACGCTGCAAAGCAATCTTCCCACGGTGGAGCAATTAGAAATGGAGATGAATGCCGTCAGTCTGGAGGTTCCAGCTCAAGAGGTCGAGGCGTAACTTAGGGTACATTTAACTATAAAATGAGTAGAACTAACCCAATATCAAACAAGTAAATGTACCCTAACTAAGTGATTTACCCAATTAAACAATAAATAGAGTACGAGTGTACGATTCGCGATGGGCAAGGTACTCGTACTCCCTTGATCACTCATTAAGCTAAATGACTTGAAAACTAAATAAAATTAATCCGACCTTTTCTGACCTTTTCCGACTTTTTCCGACCGACAGATGTAGATCGTTGGTTTAACCTAAAGCTAAAGGTCCAAGTAAGCCCCCCTAGAAAACGTCATGGTTGACATAACACTGAAACTATTAGGGCCAATAGAAGCTACGTTAAACGGCCAGCAGATCACCTTCCCCTATGAAAAACTACAGGTACTGCTGGCTTATCTAATGGTAGAATCTAACCGGCGTCATTACCGTCAACATCTGGCATCGCTATTATGGACCGATCAGGATGAAGCAGATGCCCGCAGTAATCTGCGCAAAGCTCTATATTTATTGCGCCGTCTGCTCAACAGTTCACCCAGTGATGCTCCACTCTTTTTTACGACACGCAACACTGTTCAGTTTAACTCTGGAGGAAATCGGTGTACACTAGATACTACCGTATTTACAGAACAAATACATTGCTATCATCAATATGTGCTTCAGCCTAGTATGTTCTATGCAAGCTACATATCCAACCTAGAGCAGGCTATAGCCCTATACCGAGGTCCCTTTCTCGGCCAAGTCCGACTACCGGATAGCAAAATTCTCAAAGACTGGGTAATGTTACACCGCCAGTGTTTCCATCAGCTTGCCGTGGATGCCTGCACTAAGCTAATTAGCTATTACGAGTCTCGGCATCAAGATAAAGCACAATACTATACGCAACGCCAACATGAGTTAGAGAGATGGAATGAAACGACCGATCAGTACCTAACTCAAACTCCGATCTCCAGAAAACGTCATACGTTGCAACAGGACAACCATCATAAGGTTATAAACCGTAAACCGGCTACCCAGGCAGAAAAAGAAGAAAAAGATAGTACTAAAACGCAATTTGCCAATAAGCTAGTGCTATTAATCTAACTTTGATTGGGCAATCTACTTCAACTTTCACTGGGTTATATAAGCTTAACTTCCATCGTTCTCTAAATTGAACTTATATTGCATTTTACTAAACTGAGCTACGCACCGAAAATACTTAGTAGCCTAGTTCCTAAAATATTTAGGATGAAACCAGCTTTTTAAAACCTCAGTAATTTTTAAACCTTTGATCCAGCAATATGCAAAGGTTTATCTTGATTGCACTTAGAGTTAAATGAAAATACTTACTCCTCAGTTGGTTCACCTATCTGCGAAGGTTTAACTCGACCAAGGTAAACGCTTTTGTGAGTTTTGCCATACCAATAACGCAAGTAACGGTAAGGGCCATAACCATTAATATACTTATCTTCGAAGCTGCCTCTTCCACCACGAATGCCTTTTCGTTCCAAGGCAATTTGTTTACGGGTTTGCTTATTAGGTTTTTGCTGAGCTGCTTCTGCTTCGTCCATTGCTTGCAGAATTGAGATTAACTCTAATCGCTCTGCTCGTGGGAGCTGGGCAGCTTGGGCTGTGACGGATTCGAGAGTAGGTACAGCTTTGGTGCGGGGCATAGCTAGTTTTAGTTAGGGTACATTAAGAGGTACTTTTCATGTAGTTCTGGACTCAAAACAGCCCCTAAGTCTTGCTTGTTGGCTTCTTCTCTGCTCTGTTCAACTAGAGGCGTTCTGAGTTTTTTATCCAGTTGAGTACGGGCTGCGGTAGGCTGTGCATTATTTTGTGGGTTTGGGTTGTCTGGATTTGGCTCATCTGGGTTAGCCTTGTCCGCTGTTGATCCAGTTGATGAATGATTTAGATCTAATATATCTAGGGGTGGATCAGAGACGCTGACGCTATTTGTGGAAGCAAGGGGGGCCGGGGCTGGACTGCTGGTGTAGATGGTGTCTCGGGTTTGCCAGTGTCTGAATATTGCATCTCGCTGATCGTTTGGCGGATGGTACTGATACACACGCAATCCGCCCCGGCGGCCATCAATTGTTTGATCTCGTCGGATGCAGGCTAGCTTCAAGCCCAATTTATTCAATAGCGCTTGAATAATTTCGATCGGCGTCATGCGTTCTGAGATGGTCAGGTTGAATAGCGTTTTAATATCCTGACTGTGCTGAATGCAGAAGTTGGCGATTTGCTGTACATCGGCATCAGTGGCCCGAACTTCTCGTTGGGAGTCGAGCAGATTTAAGATCTCTAACCCTTTCAAAACTTCAACTTGGGCGGTTAGTAGTCGCACATCCTGCAGAGCAACCTTGCCGTTTCCGCGCTCTAGATGCCCCCGCCACTCTCGGTAATCGCGGGCGTGAACCAGGCTGACATCATGGGTAAGGTAGTAATGTAGCCGCAGTTGGGTAAACCAACCCTGTTCATCTTTAAGTTTGAGGTCTGCTGTAATTGGCACCGCATAGCGTTTCTGTAGCTCGTACTTTTGCACTTCGCAGCGCTCTTGCCAGGTTTTGCTGCGCTGATCCTTGAGCGTTTCGTAATCAGCAGTGAGCAGATCGGGTGCGGTGGAAATGGCGAGGGCTTCTTGCTCTCGATGGCGCTGTCGCACAGTGGAAATTTCAGCTAAAACTGATGCCACTTTGGGTTTCGAGTGGTGGCGCTCTAAAAATTCATAGCCAGGTACTTGCAGGTTACCGTTGAGTAAATCGCTGCGAATTTGCTCTGACTGTTCGGGATCCAGAGCAGTAGATGCTGAAAGAATTTGGGACTGGGGTTGGGGTTGCTCTGTTTCTGGGCCTGCTTCTGGCTGGGCTATTTCAAACAGGTGTTGACTATCCTGAGCTGCACTGAGAATACGAGTTAAATCAGCTGTGACAATCGTAAGCGGATGCCCTTCATTTTGTATCCCTTGGGCGAGCTGCTGGCGAAAATTCCACAGCGATGTGTTGACTCGCGCTGCCATTTTGGCCCAGGTGCGGAGAGTGATTGGATCGGTTTGTTGGTCAATATCAAAATCAATGTTTTTGAGTAGGGCAATGTTGTACTTAACCAAGCGGGTTGTCGAAGTTACGACTTCTTGGTAATTACAGCTTCCGTTCCCCACTTTGCCGGGTCCAAACGGAGCAGCCCAGACATAGCGGGGCACCGGATCGCGGACACGGGCCAAGGCTTGACGGGATTCGGCATCGGATGTGACGCCCTGAAAAATCCCAAACACCGCTTTGAAATGGTTCCGGATATCGATACTGACGCCGGTGCCCATGGTGGGTGTAGCCAGCACAATGTCGTAGTTGGCAATTTCCTGATTCAGCCGTTCGCCAATTCCGTAGGCAGGATGGTCTGGATCGGTGACACTTTCTGAATCGATCCGTAGAATTCGTTTGTGCGGTAACTGGTTTTGCAAATAGCGCTCTAGATTCTTAGAACTCCAGCGTCCGCGTACCTTTTGGGAATCGAGCGCGACAAACACGGCTCCGGTTTTGGCGATTTCTGTGAGGCGAGCCACGAGCGCGGCTGGGTTGGGTGTGTCATAGAACCCTACCTCCCAGTTGGCTTTGGCTTGCCAGTGGTTTACCACAATCCAGGGAATAACTGATTGTCCGGTTCCCCATCCCTGATCAGAATCAGACGCCTGACTGAGTTTGAGCAAGTAATCTACACTCACATCCGACAGATCGGCGTCTTGGGCAATTAGTAAGCCGCCGCTGCCTAAAACCACCTGCACCAATTCGCGCAGAGTTTCCAAAATTTGGATGCGGTGTTCGTAGCAGGTCAAGGAGTTGAGGGCGTGCCAAAGCACCTGCTCTACTTCATCTAAGATTACAATTGCCCCTTCCCATGCCTGGGGATTAAAACGAGCCTGGGAATGGGGATGCAGCGAATCGATACACAACCCGTACCCAAGCTGGGTAATCGCTTGCTGAGCTGCTGACTGGCTGGCTAGCTGAGTAGACGAGTAAACAGATTGGTCAGCTCCACTCATCCCATCCCCGTATTTGCCCATCCATTCTTCTGAACAGGGATCTGGATGGGTGGCTGTATCTCGAATGGTTTCGATCCAATCAATGCCAATGCTGTTGCAAATAGCCCGTCCTAACTGAATCCGATGGGTAATCACCAAAACCTTGCGGCCACTGCGGCTGGCTTGTTGGATGAGGGGTTGCAGAGCCGTCGTTTTGCCGGTGCCTTTGGCGCTTTTGATGCAAACCAACCCAGACTGGGGGTAGGGGATTTCCTGCAAATAGGGCTGGTTCAACGTTAGGGCGGCTGGATAGGATAGGGACCAGAGCCGCCGCGCCTGCCAGATCCCTAAGGGTAAGGCTGTCTCGTATCGCTGCTGAAATGCCTCTGCACCCTGGGCCATGACAAAATCATCTACGCCTTTTTCTGGGCCAGGAAGCGTAATCACCTGTACCGGACAGGCGGCAGCTTGCAAGAGCTGGCCTAACTTTGTAATCGCCAAGGTGATCTGGCGCTGTGGGATGGGGCGGGCGTCGTAATCAAAGCAAATGAAAACCGGGCGTTTGTTGGTCGCAAACCGTTCTAGTTCTGGAATCAGCTGACCCGTCTTGCGGTAGCCGCCAAAAATACCCGGTAGGGCAATCGCCGCGTAGCCCAAGGTCAGCAAACAGCCTGCCTTTTTTTCACCTTCGGTTAAAACGACTGGAAGCTGCTGCTGCCAAACCCAATGCCAAAAGCCCTGCGACCGTTCGAGCGGCATCGACACCCCGTAGCGCTGGGCTACCCGCTGCCAAATCTGCTCTGGTACATCCAGTAATATCAACCGACTAGAACCTGCCCCCCAACGGGGACTAAGATACTTGGCGGGCTTATTTTTGGCTCGGTCTAGGACGGGAGTGCTGGCATCAGGCTTAAAGCGGCCCCACAGCATTGGCTGCCAGCCAAAAGGATCAATTCCACTCACCCACCAACCGCGTAGGGTGGGCCGGGGTTTTTGACCAAACGGTTTAATCGTCCAGTTCAGCCGTTCGGCAATTGGAAACAAACTATCTGCATACTGCCCTGCGGCTACAGGATAGGGATGGCTAGCTGTATCGGTGAGAGTTTCCACATTCAGGGCAATAATTCCCGCATCTACACCGCTGGTCAGCCACTCTTGCGCATGATCAGGCGCAGCTTTACCAATCCAACCGCTTTTGCTAGTTCCAGGACTGTTGGCGGTCGGATTGGCCATTCTACCTTCGTCTAATCTTTCTGTCCCTAGGACAGTACTCATGAGCCGCTGTCTTAAATCAACTGATTTTGGTTATATCAGGTGGTTTAATCCCGTTTGGGCCGAAATCAGCCTCGTTTGTAATCAAACTGATTACAGGAGTTTGTAATCAAAGATCGGACAGTTCCCGTCCCACAAGGCTCCCAGTTTAGCGTTGGGAGATGGGCGCTAGAGAAATTGGGACCTGGGTTCTAGAGAGCAGGGGAATGGGGGTCTAGAAAATTTGACCCAGGGGGTCTAGAGGCGCTTGGGGCTGGGGTCTAGAAAGATTGGGGACCGGGGTCTAGACTGAGCCGTTATCAGTTGGGGGTTGGGGTCTAGACTAGTTTTGTAATCAGAACTGAGTTTGGGGGTTGGGGTTTAGAAGATAGCCAAAAAATTACTGACTTGAAGTTGGCTCTAGATCAGGCTTTGGCTGTAATCATGGCTAGAAGAGGGCGCTGTTTGACCCGTTGGGCTAAGCCTGGACTGAATCCAGGAATTCTGACCTGAAGCTACCCGAACTAGCTAAACCTAGCTTCTGATTACAAATCCTCTAGAGCCTAAACCCCAATCCCTGATTACAAGCCATGTGTCTAGATCGCAACCCCCAAAGAGAAGCATGTTTGTTCCAGGTTTAATCGCTGTAATACGTGCTGGAAAAGAATTTTGCGCTTTCATCTTCACACCTGACTGCTGGGTGGCTGTAATCAAATTCTGTAATCATCGGGGTGAATTAGCCCGGCTTGGCCCTGGTTGGCTCTGTTGATTACAACCTCTGTAATCACGACTGTAATCATGGTTGTAATCAGTTCTAATTACCGTTTCCGGCGCTGCTTGCTCCGATTAGAAGACAAATTAGAGGACAAAACTACCGCATTGTACAGCTTTTCATTAGCGGCTGCCGACTTAAATAAATCCACAATCGGCAGTGGGTAATCAACCCCTAGCCTCACTTCATATTGGTTCTGTTCTGCTGCTGAGAGTTGCCACGGTTCGTGGACGCACTGGGTCGGTACCTGTCTCAATTGCGGCAACCAATGCTTCACATAATCTCCTTGCGGATCATAATCTCTGGCTTGTTTAGAGATATTAAAGAAACGGAATCCACGTGCATCGTTTCCTACCCCTGCCGTATAATTCCAGTTGCCCCAGTTGCTACACACGTCATAGTCAATCAGCTGTGACTCAAACCACTCTGCGCCCATGCGCCAATCAATTCCAAGATTTTTAGTCAAAAAACTGGCTACGTTTTGCCGACCTCGATTCGACATAAACCCAGTTGTGACGAGTTCTCGCATGTTGGCATCCACGAACGGATAGCCGGTTCTGCCTTCTTGCCACTGATGAAATCGTTGCCAATCCTGTTTCCACGGCAGCGCAATTCCCTGTAGCCCGGATGGGTGGAAAACCTTATTGCCGTGTTTGGTACAAACGAAACGAAAATAGTCTCGCCACAGCAACTCAAAGATTAACCAATAGGTCGAATCATTGCGTACTCGCTGTTCTTCGTAGCGTAGCACCTGTTCATAAATATAACGAGGGGATAAACAGCCTAGGGCTAACCAGGGTGAAAACTTGGATGAATAGTTTGCTCCCAATAAACCGTTGCGTGTCTCTTTGTAATAACGCAAGCAGTCTTGCTGCCAAAAATACTGATCTAAACGAGCCTGACCAGCGGTTTCTCCACCTTGAAAGTCTAATACGGCTCGTGGTTCAGCCAAGGGCGGCTCTAAACCTAAATCGCTCAAGCTGGGAATTGGCCCAGGGGTGATGGTTGTCGGTAAAGGGGGGAGGGCACGCGGTGCGGGAAAGGCCGGATTAATCGAGCACTGTTTTTCGACCTGCTTGCGAAAGGTAGTGAAAACTTCTGGAATATTCTGCCGATCAAATGGCAAATCATCCGGATGATAAAGTGTGTGTCCCCAGAATGGCTTGAGCGGAACACGCAGTTGAGCCAGAGCCTGCTTCAGTGCAGCTTCAACGGCTAGTTCTTCGGCAGTCACTTCCTGGTGATAGTGTACAGCTGAAATTTTCAGCGTTTTTACTAAGTCTGGAATCACCTGCTCTGGCAGTGCGTGGAAAACTAGCAGATCGCTACCGAGTAATTGTAGCGAGCGGCGTAGATCGAGGACGCTCTGCTGTAAAAATTGAGCCCGAAATCTGCCGGTTTTGGGGAAGCCGAATTGAGTTTTACCAAACTGGCGCGGGTCAAAGCAGTAGACGGGGATGATGGTTGCTTGTTCCTGAAGTGCTTGCTCTAGAGGTTCATGGTCGTGCAAGCGCAGGTCGTTACGATACCAAAGTAGGATTCGGGAATTCACAGGAATGTTCTATATTAATGATTACATCAGGGCTAGCAACAGGATTGAAAACAGGGCTAAAAATAAGACCCTGCACAACCAGCAAATCATAGACGAGATCGTAATTGGCTTGTAGGCAAATTAAATCGTGTCTTGGTTTTGCGTCTTCCAAATCGCAAACCACTAATTGAGGTTGCAATTCTTCATACAATGATACATTTGTAGCGATTGAGCCTGGAACGGCTCCGCTACTTTGCTGATGTTACTGCGACTTTTGACGTAAGATGGGCACCATTTTGAGTGATCTGAGGCAATAACCAAGAGATAGGGGTAAATTTTAGGCGAAACTATGGCCGAAACTGTGACGAAACTATCGTAAGACTGCGGCAAAACTGTGGCAAAACTATCAAAATGCTAGCTAGCCGAACAATCCAGAGATAGCTAGGCGAATGAAGTGATTAATCGAGAAAGAGTGAAAGGTTCTAGACGATCAGGGAAGTTGGGGCAAGCGATCGGCAGCAAGATTTTGGGCAATTTCCGATAGACTGGCGGTTTCAGCAAGTAGGAGATGAGCAGCCAAGTAACACAGGGCTTAATTTCGACCGGAATTTATCATGGAAAGATGATTGAAATTGTTAGATTTATGGTTAAAAGATGATTGAAATTACCAAGAATAAGTTAGGATTAGATTCAAACGATTCAGTCTACTGCGCAATGATTTCAACTACTAGACGTTCTCCTAACGCTACGCTTGTTACGAAAGCTTCGATTGATCAGGCATCCGAAGCTTTACAAAGCCTGCCCGAAAAAACTAAAGAGAAGCTCTCCCTCCGGGAAGCGGTGGATGTGCTACGTGATCACATTACGGCTGCTTTGGACAAAGGTTATTCCTACGAGGATATTGCAGCAATGTTGGCTAAGCAGGGTGTTTCCATTGCGCCATCATCGCTGAAGCATTACCTCGCACGTAGTAACCGCCAGCTCAAAGCAAAGGGAGCAGGCACCCAAACTCGTCGTCGCCGTTCATCGAAGGCGGCTGAAGCATTAGAGCCTGAGGAAGATCAAGAATTGCCAGATTTGGTAACGGCTGCATCGACGGAAGCAGCACCCAAACGAGGTAGACGCAGCGCGGCGAAGGCAAGTGCCCCTGAACCCAAAACAACTCGCTCGACTGCTTCACGCACTAAATCGGTTGCGGCTGCTCCCACCCGTAAGCGGCGGGGCAAAGCATCTTCTTAGTCTCAGGTCAGTCTCGGGTCGCTGATATTCTAAGTAGTGTTCCCCTCAACTCCGATTCAACGACTCATTTACTGCAAGTGTTCTAGCATGGATTGGTTCCGTTTCTAGCGGTTCTACCCTCTCTGTATACAGTACTAAATCAGTTCTAGAGAGGACTCATCTTTAGGTATATTGCCTCCGGTTTCTTGGATATTGGGTTTTTCGTCCCCAGCTTCCAAATTTGACCGGAGGTATTTTTAATCGCAATCGGGTTAACTGGAAATGGGTTGACTGAAAAAATGAAACGGTTCAAGGCATAGTCAACCTATCGAGAAACATAGTTTATACAAAATCATCAAAAAATCATCAAAAAACCAGCGGGAAATTAGCAGATCAACCAGAAGTAATATACAGAATCGGATGATTCGTTTCTGCTAAGTAGTTTGGTGATTAAAATTGACACAGTTATCCGTGGATGCCGTAACTATTACTCAATCCTAAATTAGACATATATAATGTATGCGAAGTTGAATGATTTTGCTCTAACTCTTAAGGTTGGTAAGGCTGACGGCCAATTTTTGATTCAACTCAAGATCCAAGCTCTGTCCTATCGCTTCATGGCAGTAAGCCAACAGGACCGCTTTTTGAGGAACTTCAACGCAAAATTGCTACAAGCCTTAAAAAATTATGGAATTGATTGAAAATCCCTGCTTTTGGATCGGATAGTCAATCCCGTCTTGTGGTATAAATGTAAAGGTTTTTTAAGTATTTTCAGGGTTCTGCCTGTCCTGATGGTTACTTAGAACCCGAATCTGAGTTTACGTGGCATGGGGCCATTATCTGTGTTTGCGTCAGGTTCGCGACTCTGGGTTGTGTGATGATGCAACCCATCCTTATATGGAGATGTAATCGACTACATGACTGCAACGACGGAAAATTTTGTCAATACACCCGCTCTCTCAGTAGATGCCGATCTTGATTTTGAACTAAAAGACATTATCAAAACCCTGCCGCCCACCTGTTTTGAAAAAGACCGCCGTAAGGCTTGGCTACAGGTGCTGCTCAGTGTCTCGGCTGTAACAGCTGGCTATATTGCCATTGCTCATGCTCCCTGGTTTCTGCTTCCCTTCGCCTGGATCTTCACAGGCACTGCCCTGACCGGCTTCTTCGTGATTGCTCATGACTGTGGGCATCGCTCGTTTGCTAAACGCCGTTGGGTTAATGATTGGGTCGGGCATATCTTGATGCTGCCGTTGATCTATCCTTTCCATAGTTGGCGCATTCTGCATGATTTCCACCATGTCCACACGAATGAACTGTTGGTAGACAATGCTTGGCAACCTTGGACTTCCGACAGCTACGCCGGAGCACCTCCGCTGATTCGATTCGTCTATCGTGGTTTGCGCAGTCGGTTTTGGTGGCTAGCTTCGATTTTCCACTGGGGAAACCTGCATTTTGACTTATCCAAGTTCTCCCAACGGGATCGGGATAAGGTGAAAATTTCGGTTGCTGCGGTTGTAATTTTTGCGGTTGTGTTCTTTCCTAGCCTGATTGCTTTTACAGGTATCTGGGGCTTTGTCAAGTTTTGGCTTCTGCCTTGGTTGGTTTACCATTTCTGGATGAGCACCTTCACGCTGGTGCACCACACCGCTCCAGAGATTCAATTTTATCCAACTGAGATGTGGAATGCCGCAGCTGCGCAATTGGCTGGAACGGTTCATTGTCGCTATCCCCGTTGGGTAGAAATCCTTTGTCACGATATTAATGTGCATGTGCCGCATCACATCTCTGTTGCGATTCCGGCCTACAATTTGCGGGCAGCCCACGCTAGCCTCCAGCAGAATTGGGGTCGTCACATTCAAGAACAGCAATTTTCTTGGGACTTAATGAAGCGGATTGTTGATCGCTGCCATCTCTATCATCCCGAGACGGCCTATCAATCCTTTCAAGAATACAACCGCTAATTTTGATTGCTGATTCTGCTTGATTAATCGCTGCTAACTCTATAAAAGCTGGACGAAATGCTGGTAGTCCTACTTTGGGCGCATCGAGTGTTTCTTCCAGCTATAGCAGCAGCTTGATGGCTAAAACAGTTAACCCAAACAATTAATTCAAACAATTAATCTAAAACAATTAATCTAAAGAGCTTAAGGGGAGCTAAGAACCTTGCGCATAACGAATCGCGCTCCAGTTCTCAGCTCCCCTTGTCTTACACAGCCTCGCTTACCCTAAGAATACTGTAGTTTCAAGAGTTATTCAAGGGGAGGCGAGGACTTGAATTGGCGGTGAGTGTTCTAATCCCTCTAGCATCTTGTAGGAGGGCAATGAGTTCATTGTCCTGATAAATTCCTGTATCTTTTGCTCGCGTGCCTAACCCATAGTCAGCCGTGTCGATCTGATAGTCGAAGCCTTCCCGTACCAGGATCCGATCACCCTGTCTGCCTCTGAAGTTTCTAATCAAGGTGGGAGTAGTAGAGCTGAGCTGGAAGCTGTCGGCTTTGGCGCTGCCTCTGGCAACTTTGGCCATGTTGAGCCAATCATCTTTGATCGTATTCCAGACACCAGCACGACTGCCAATCAGCGAATCATCTGCAGCTTGGCCTGACTGGCGAATTTGATTCAGCGCTTTTAGGGTGGTGCCCGCTGTTCCTTTTTGGCTGCCCCCCTTGCCGCTGCCTAAGCCAACGATTAGGTTGGATCCAAGATTGATTGAGGGGGTAGTACCCGGCTTGAGGGTTGATTGGGGAGGCGAGGGGTTAGAAAGTGGTGCGGTCGGCAAAACGGTCAGCTTCTGGGCAAACACCTTCTGGTTGCTGTCGGCGCTATCGTCAAACTCAGGAACTGCATTGGTTGGATCAAAGAAGGCAATGATATGATAACTGCCGGTTGGTACTGCAGGAAACGCGCCACTCCAAGTCACAGTTCGCCAGTTAAACGGGGCCAGTGATGAGACGTTGGCATTGCCCAATAGCCAGTGGGATCCTGTGGTATTGGTCACACTGCGATCGGTAGAGGCATAGAACGAAACCGTAAAATTGCCTGATGGAGCTGTGCCATTGTTGCGGGGATAGGCAGTGACACTAAAGTTTTCTCCTGACCTCACTGATAGTTTGTTGAAGCGGCCAAATTGAGTGTCAAACCAGCGGTCATAATCTACCAGATCAGGGCGATCGGTGGGGCGACGGATTTGATTGTCCTGGTTAATCCAACTGTTGATGGTATCGAATTTATCTTTAGTAATCCGGGTGGCGTCATTGGAAACAGCCAGTCCTTGAGCATTTAAATCGCTGTGGGAGACAACACCGTAAATGGTTTGGTTACTATTTAACCAGACAGGGCCACCGCTATTTCCGGCAATATAATCGAGCTGCGTACTCTGCAATTGATGAGTTGTCAGTTTAGTAATTTGCCCAGTTTGGGTAGACATGTTGTAGTTATCCCAAACCCCGTTCCGATCCGCATCAAATCGGTCGCCTGGATAACCCGTCGCGGTGACGCTAGTGCCAGCCGCCAAGGTATCTGTGTGGCCATAGGCGAGCCAGCCCGTATGATTGCCTAGGTTACGGTCCAGGGTAAGGACTCCCAGATCCCAGTCCAAATCTTGATTGGCTGACCAGTTAGCAAAGGTTGTCATCCAATCTGCTTTGGCTCGACCAAACCATTCGTTGCTGGCGGCATAGGTATCGGTTGCTGACCGATTGCTGATCGCCCTACCCCCGGATCCGGGGATAAACTCAACCACATCAGCAAAACCGCCCAAATCTTTATTGTGAAAGGCGTGTCCAGCCGTTAAAACATGATAGCTGCTCACCATCGTGCCAGACGAGCTGAGGATCGTATCATCTGCGGTGTAGAGTTGTCCATCCTGACCCCGCCAGCGGGCCAAAATTCGCCCAACTGTGCGAAAAGGATAGGCTGTGTAATTCAAAACGGTTTGACGGCCATCAAGACCAATGATGCCTTTGCTGTCTCCGACAATATCGCTCGTCATTTTTTTATTGATGGTACTAAAGCTGCATTTCCACAAGGTTTTCAAGCAATGGTGAGATGGTTGAATTTAGCAATTACGATTGGGTTAATTTTGTTCAACTTGTTGCGATGCGTCCCCAATTGCAGCAGACTCAGAATCAAGATCAACCGAGCTGCTTCTAATACCACTTCTCTCTAACTGGGCTACCAGTCGAACTGTAATGCAGATTCCACCACGCCCAAAACTTAAAACTTAAAACCCAAGATTGTTATAACCCCTGCCCAATTCTGATCCGTATAAGCACGGGGCTTTTGGTAAAAAATTTATGATGTTGTATAGTTTTGAACAAGTTTCCAAAAAGTACTCCCAACTCCCAACTCCCAACTCCCAACTCCCTACTCCCTACTCCCTCACTTGCAGCACATAATTCGCCACCTGTCGCCCTAAACGAACTCCAGCCCGGTTGGCTGACATCGTATGAATGCCTCCATAAATGCGGCTCATACCTGCTTCTGTGGCTGCCTCATCAAAGGATTGAAACGAACGACGGATACCAGGCAGGTCGAACGAGGTTGCGGTAAACCGATAGGAGCCAAAGGTCCGGGTGAGCACCATTGCAGCGGCTCCGGCAAAGGTACTATGGGCCGAAACATAGTCGGGGTGGGCAGGTGTTTCCAGGAAAGATTGCCAATCGGGGACGGCACGAGTCGCGGCATTGCCATCCGAGCCAGCTAACCGAATTGCGGTTACGGGTCGCCAGGAGCGGTAGGTGTATTTTGTGTCCCAGGCGGCAATGCTGGCATCCACGAGCGCTAGGTTGAGCTGCGCAAACAATCGCGCATTGTTCAACAGGGTGGTTCTGGTTTGCTCGGCAGTCTGAGCGGCAATTTCGTTCCACAGGCCAGGAAAGGTGGAAGTTCCAGGATTGCCAAGCCAGAAGCGAGCGATTTGCGTTTGTTCGGCAGTGCGGCTGGTACTGTCGATTTGACCGAGGCGCTTGACTTGGTTGAGTTGATCAGCGTAGGTGCGGCTTGCCAATCGGGGGGGAGCCTCAGGCCGAAACTGGGCTGCTTGCTGGAGCACGAAGAGAGCCACTTGCCTCCAGGCAACGCCTGCTGCTGGCAGGAAGCGAGGGGGAGTGGGACGCCACAGCCCAGGTTTGATTTTGGCCTGATAGGCCAGGGAGCGGTCAGAGCCATCGTCACGCCGGGCTGCCAGAATTCCATCCGCTACGGTTTGCCCAAAGGCGACCCCGCTCGCTTCTGCGGTTTCGGATTCGGATAGGGCCGTGAGCCAAGCTAAGAGTTCTGCATCTAGTTGGGGTTTTTGCCTGGGGTAAAGTTGGGATAGAACTTGGTAGGCGGCTCCGGCTGCGGTTGCAGCTACTGACGCTGAAGCCGGAATCGGCTCTGCCACCGGACGATATAGACGGGTGTTCCCCACGAGAGCGTTGACTGCATCATCAATGGCAACATGGGCGATGGCTAGGGTGCGAGCGGCGGTCAATCCACCCACTCCCTCCGCTCGAATCGTGCGCAGGATGGTGGCGTTCCAGTTGAGCACCGCATCGACAGAATCGGCAGTGACTCGTTCGAGGCTGGTAGTAAAGCGGCGAGTGCCAAATCGATTCTGAGCTGCGACGGTCAATGATGTGGTGCCTGGGCTGAGGGGGATGTCGGTAAACAGAAATTGACCGGCTGCATTCGCGGTGGTGACTAACGATGTCCCCTGGAGGGATACTTTGACATTGGGTGAAGTCAAACCAAATAGGTCAACGCTAGCGGCGGTCGTTTTATTGTCGCCCAGCAAGCCAGAGTCGGAGTGGGATGTCAGGGTAAAACCAGGTCGCATCGGCAAGTTAAACATCGACTTAGACCTCTTAGACCTCAAGTTAGGCAGCTTTGCGGAGCGGCTGGACTGGCTTTGCTGATAATTTCGACTGAGGTTCTGGCTGAGATTCTGACTAGAGCGATGCCAAAAATTGGCGAGCGGCTTGGGGGTTGTAGAGGCAGAAAATTGGGCAGCAGCTTGCTGCCCTAACTCGTCTCGCCGCAGTAGCGGTAGTAAAGTTATAGATTGAGCAAATGGCAGGGTAGGGGCAGAAACAGTCCGCATAGGCAGCAATTTGCGTGATAGAGGCTGTCAGATCAAGGTCAGGTTTAAGCTCAATTCAATCAGGTCAATTCAATCGGGTCAACTTAACCAGATCAATTCAAAATGGTACCTGCAAACGGCTACGGTGGCTTAAGCAAGATCTACCCTGGGATACAAGTTAGTAGGCTGGTTAGCCACTGTATGATCGCAAGTATGGATATTGCTCAACGTATTGCTACTTTAAATCGAATTCGCTGGTTCAGCCGTCTGATGGATAGTGCGTTCCGTCTTCCTGTGATTGGCGTGCGATTTGGACTTGATCCAATCATCGGTTTAGTTCCAGGAGCTGGTGACCTAGTTGCAACGGGGTTTTCGTTGTACATTCTCTATTTGGCAACCCGATTTCATCTGCCTGGTGCGGTAATTCGTCGCATGCTGTTCAACATTGGTTTAGAAGCTGTGGTCGGAACTATTCCTCTGTTTGGCGATTTATTTGATGCCTTTTATAAATCCAATATTCGCAATTTAGCGCTTCTAGAACAGTACTTACAGGTTGCCGAACCTGATCTAGAAAATGCTGACCCGCTTGATTTAGCAAGTACTCAGAAGGATGTGGCGCTTCAGATATAGTTTCATCGTTTAGGTATAGCTGCTGCTATTGCAAAGCCTAGAGTCTACCCAAAGGAACTGTTGTGGCTCTGAAAAATTTCCTAACCTGATCGGTGATGTTGCTTTGAACCAGACGACCAATATGACGACAAATACAAATCCTGACGCCACTAATGCGAACGCCACAAATCCAACCGCTTCTCGACCCGATGGACTTGCTCCCAGAGTGGGTGGTTCTCCTTGGATTGGAGTACTGCTGATCGTGTTGGGAATTGCGGCTATTGCTCTACCAGTTGCTTCCACGATCTTTGTAGAAACTTGGGCGGCTCTGATTTTGGTGTCGGCGGGTGCTGCCAAGATCGTTTATGCGTTTCAGATGCGCCAATCGGGTGGTTTTATCTGGCAGCTTCTATTGGGCATTCTCTATGTTGCTACTGGTATTATGCTGTTTGTCTACCCATATACTGGTATTTTGACCCTGACGTTATTATTAGGCAGCTTCCTGCTTACCGAAGGTGTGTTTGAATTGATTCTTGCCTTTCGGCTGCGGTCACAGAAAAACTGGTTGTGGGTTCTGGGGGATGGGGTAATCACCCTGCTGCTGGGTGGAATGATTTGGTTCCAGTGGCCGTTTGATGCGCCTTGGCTCTTGGGTACTCTGGTCGGTGCTAGCGTGCTTTTTACTGGAATTTCTCGCCTGATGCTGTCCCTAAACAGGCCGGATGCAGGACAACCTACTCAGACTGCTTCGGTTTAGTCAGTCATTTATTCAGTGGACTATTTGGGTCGGTATGTGAATCAGTACTGCTGCGGTAATAGATGAGCTAACGATGTAACGCATACGCGAAGATCCGTCAGCCTGTTTCTATTTCTATGAATTGGGTATCAGTTGGGTTGTTCAATTGCCCTGCTGGTGCCTGATGCTTTTTTGAAATGCACCTGTCTGGTTTCTATCCTGCGAGAGATAGGCAAAATTGACTAATCTCGGTAATGTGCTGTTAGCCTAAACCTAAACTTGGATGTATCGTAAATTACAATGCGGATTCCTCAAGCGACCTATCGGATTCAGTTCACCGCTGATTTTGGCTTTGATGTTGCTAATCAAATTGTTGATTACCTGACTGATTTAGGGATTTCGGATCTTTACGCTTCTCCAATTTTCAAAGCTAGGGCGGGTAGCACCCACGGCTATGATGTCGTAGACCCTACTCAAATCAATCCAGAACTGGGTACCGAAGTGGCATTTGAGCAGCTCGTGCAATCCCTTCAGCGGCGGCAGATGGGTTGGCTTCAGGATATTGTGCCAAACCACATGGCCTATGACAGCGCTAACCGATGGTTAATGGATGTGTTAGAAAATGGTCCCGCATCCAACTATGTCAATTATTTTGATATCGCCTGGAACTCACCGTTTGATGGAAATCATCAACCGATTCTGGTGCCGTTGTTGGGTAATTTTTACGGCGAATGTTTGGAAAACGGTGAAATTCAACTACGTTACGATCAAGCTGGATTGACTGTTAATTACTACAGCCTCTGCATTCCTCTGCGGCTCGAATCCTACGCCACTTTCTTGACTCACAACTTAGGTAAACTAGCCAAGCAGTTGGGCCGCAAACATCCGGTGTTTGTGCGACTACTGGGCATTCTTTACTCGCTCAAAAGTGTGCCAGACCTAAGCGGCCAACAGCGGCTCGACCAAACCGAATTTGTCAAAGGCTTGCTGTGGGATCTGTATTTGGAGAATCAGGATGTCAAAGCCTTTATCGATGAGAATATCCAGACCTTCAATGGTGAACCCGGCGATCCCGACAGCTTCAATTTGCTAGATGGTTTACTGTCCGAGCAGTTTTTCCGGCTGGCCTTCTGGAAAGTGGGAGCCGAAGAAATGAACTATCGTCGCTTCTTCACCGTCAACGAACTGATCTCGGTCAAGGTTGAGGAAATTAAGGTTTTTCACGCAACCCACGCTTTAATTTTCAAGCTAATTGAGCAAGGCACGTTTACTGGATTGCGTATTGATCACATTGATGGTTTGTACAATCCAACCCAGTATTTAGAATGGCTACAAGAAAAGGTGGGGAATACCTACATTACAGTCGAAAAAATTTTGCAGCCGGGAGAAGACCTTCCGCAAAACTGGAGCATTCAAGGCACATCTGGCTATGATTATTTGAATTATGTCAACGGCATCTTCTGCCAAACCGAGAATCAAGCTAAATTCGATCAAATCTATTGGCAGTTTACCGGACGCCGAACGCCATTTGAAGAACTGGTGGCCGAGAAAAAACAGTTGATTCTGGACAAAAACCTAGCTGGCGATGTGGATAACCTGGCAGTACTGCTGAAGCAAATCTCTAACCGCTATCGCTATGGTAATGATTTCACGATCAATGGTTTGAAGCGGGCTATCGCCGAAGTTCTGACTCGTTTTCCGGTCTACCGCACCTACACGAATGAATCCGGTTTGCTGGAGAGCGATCGGATATACATTGAGCAGGTGATTCAGGCAGCGAAAGATCATGCTCCCCTGCTGCAACATGAGCTGGATTTTATCGAAAAGCTGCTGCTACTAGAGTATGACAGCTTCCTCACCTCGGCTGAAAAGGATCAATGGCTCTACTTGGTGATGCGGCTACAGCAATATACTGGACCGTTGATGGCTAAGGGAGTTGAAGATACTGCGCTCTATGTTTACAACCGTCTCCTCTCCCTCAATGAAGTGGGCGGTGAGCCGAGTCACTTTGGCTTGAGTATAGCTGAGTTTCATGACTTTAATCGGCACCGGCAGGCTCATTGGCCACATGCGATGAACGCAACATCTACCCACGATACCAAACGCGGCGAAGACGTCCGGGCACGCCTGAATGTCCTGTCGGAACTGCCGCAGGAATGGCAGCAACAGGTGCAAGCCTGGAGTGAGCTGAATCAGATTCATAAAACTCAGGTCAAGCAGGCTACCTTTCCCGACAGTAATGATGAGTACGCGCTCTACCAAACGCTAGTTGGGGCCTACCCCTTTGTCAAATCGGAACAAGCCGGTTTTGTTGGAAGAGTCAAAGACTATATGCTGAAATCAATTCGAGAAGCTAAGCTCTACACAACCTGGTTGCGCAACAACCCTACCTATGAAGAAGCTTGTCTCAAGTTTGTGGATGCTATTCTCGCTACCGAAGATAATCCGTTTCTCCAGGTGTTTTTGCCCTTCCAGCACGGAATTGCCCATTACGGTGTGCTCAATTCTCTGTCCCAGACTTTGCTGAAGCTCACCTCTCCCGGCGTTCCCGATTTTTATCAGGGCAGCGAACTCTGGGATTTGAGTTTGGTTGATCCCGATAATCGGCGTCCGATTGATTTCGCGCAGCGACGAACCTATCTTGCTCAAATTAAAGCTGGGATTCAAGCTGACGTTCTGAAGCTAATCTCTAGCCTATTAGCCAATCCAGCCAACGGTAAAATCAAGCTATTTCTGATCGTCCAAGCCCTCAAGGCGCGAAACGAGCATCGAGCCGTATTTCAAATAGGCGATTATCAGCCGCTTGAAGTAGAGGGACCGCACAAAAACCATATCATTGCCTTCGCTCGCCGCTACGCGAATTCTACGGTGATTACCATTGCTCCCCGTTATCTAACGTCGATAGTAGAGCCGGGAGAATATCCTTTGGGTTCTGTTTGGGGTGATACTTACCTGCAATTGCCGGATGGATTAGCAGTGCAGCAGAATTTAATTACGGCTGAATCATTGGCTGCTGAGGGCAAAATTTTGATCGCTCAGGCCCTACAGCATTTTCCGGTAGCGCTGTTGGCCACTTGAGGCACTTGCTTTGATTAGATTTAATGGTGAGCCGCTAGGGGCCGCCGCCGTAGCAGTACGGTTTTTAGCGAATTTTCTTCAATGCCGGTAGCCTCTAGCTCTAGCTCGCCATGCACAATGCGTTCGCCTGGAACCGGCACATGCCCCAGCTTGTCAATCATAAATTCGGCCACGGTTTGGGACGGGGAATGGGCTGGTAAGTTGAGTTCTAAGGCTTGGTTTGCAGCCGTTAGCTCCATGTCGCCTGGAACCAGAATTGGTTGAGCTGGTGAGGGTATGGTTAGGGGGGCAAAACTGGTAAGTTCGACCAGGGATTGTGATTTAATCAACCAGCCAGTCAGCAGCCGCACATTGCTATTCAATACCAACAGCAGCGGGTAGAATAGATAAGAGCAGAATCGCAGTGGGCGAATCAGCAGCAGGGCTGTTTTCTCTGGTGCATTGGCTGCTAGGACTTTTGGAATCAGCTCTCCTAAGAGAATCTCAATGTAGGTGACGAATAGAAAAGCAACCACAACAGCAATCGAGTGGGCTGTCACCTGAGCAGGAAGTTGACCCAGCGGTAGCCAGGCAATCCACGGTTCAATCCAATGAACGGTAGCTCCCTCGCCCAACCAACCCAACAATAGACTGGCAGCAGTGATACCCGTCTGCGTGACTGAGAGGTACTGCTGGAGGTTCGTTTGGGCCTGCTGCACGAGCTGAGCTGCTTTGGCTTGAGGTTGCTCGGTTTGTTCTGCTAACTGGCTGATCTCGGTTTTTGAAGCAGCGACCAACGAGAGTTCAGCCGCAACGAAGAAGCCAATCACGAGTACCAGCGCCATCAGTAGGGTTAGGCGCAGTAAGGTTTCTGCTAACTCAACTTCGATGGTGTGCAAATGATGTAACGCCTGTAGTAGCACAAAGAACCCCGCATTTTATCTTCTTTTATTGTAAAAGTTTTATTGGAAAAGTAAGTAATTCAACTGAATTAAAACCAAGATCAGAGTGTTGTCGCCGCCTTTCGAGCGGCGACAACACCTCCTTTGGGTTTCATGTTTAATTATGTTGTTCTACTTAGCTGAATAGTTTAGCAAAGCGCAACAAGACATTGTCAGTTTGTCATATGCAAATCTCGTTGACTAGTCACCATTTTGATATGGCCGATTTGCGTGAGTACAGCCTTTTCCTAGGAAATAGTGCTCTTGCAGTATTGGGGATTTAAGTTATAGCTATTGAATTAGGATCTGATATTACTCATGCGAGTAATTAAAGCAAACAATGATCAATATGCAAAATTATGTTCATTGCATTTTCAACTTGTGTTTAAAGCTAGTATGCATCTTTAAATTATTCTTGCCTTGTCGTTTGCAGTATGGGTTATACTTGTTTGCCTCATTCTATATTTATATCAATTTAGTCTCACCAAGTGGGCTTTTACTGCAATCCTAAGAAATCTTCTGCATGAATATTTATCGAAATCTTACGGGCAGAAGCAGCTACATCGAGAATGAATGACCCCTTAGTGTAACCTGTCCATCCCACTTCTAGCTCCTGACCTTTAAAGATTTCGCCTCATACCTCATCAGCAACCAGTAGCTGTGATTTGCCTCAACCACATCTATGATTGTTCTTGCTGTTGATTGTTCAATGTGTGGATTTCAGCTCGCAAGGCAGCAATTTCAGCCTTTAAATCGGCCATTGCCTCCATTCCTACAACCTCGCTATTGGGATCAGCTGCATCCTGCCCAATAAAAAAGCTGGCGATACTGGCTGTGAGATAGCCAAACATGGCGAAGGCGTAGAGCGCCAGAAAAAAGCAAAGCACTCTTCCTTCCGGGCTTTTGGGTGAATAGTCAGTTCCCATCGTTGTCATCAACATGGCCGTCCACCAGAGGGCCGTACTGTAGTCTGGAATACCTGTATTGGGTACATCCTGTTCAAATGCATAGATTCCTGCTGCTCCTATCAACGTCACCAAGGCTGTCAAGCCAACCACATAACCGAAGCCGCGCCGACGCACACTCGTTGCCAAGGTCCGCATGCCGCGATTGGTTTGAGTGAGTAAGCGTAAGAGCCAGAGACTGCGGATAGTGCGTGTAGTTTGCAGAACCCGTAGGAATTTAAAAATACGGAAAACCCTGAGAGCCGGAAGGACGAGGGATAATACTGTCAGCCAGTTTCGTTGTAGATAAAGACGTTTATCAGGCGCCAGGAGAAATTCGACAAGAAAATCCACAATAAATACAATCCAGATGGTCATGCTGACTGCTTCTAACAAAGGCGTAAGGCCATATGTGAGTTCAATCACAAATAGAGCAAGCCAAACAATGCTAAGAATGAGCATGGGAATGTCGAACCAGTCCTCGATCTGCTGTAGAATCTCCCGCCGCTCCTGATTTAGAGCCTGTTGATGTTGATCGGACGAGTTGAAGTTGTGCATAGCAAGTGAGGCAGCGATTTCAATAGCTAGATCAAGCCTACACCGATGTGAACTCCAGCCAATCAACTTCTGAATGGACGACCGAATGGATAGTATGTACAACAGTGATTTGAAGCGATTAGCGGTGGATTTTGGAGGTTTAAAGAGTAGATCTTAGTGTGCCCCTATTAACGAGAGATAGCTTCATAACCAGAATTAGCTCTACCCTGTAGGACTGATTTAGCTTTGCCCAAATTCAATTCGGGCAGGTCGTCAATATACAGCGTTTTTCACTCATGTGAGGTATGGGAGGTGTGGGGGCGAAGCCCCCATGCAGGGGCACTGCCCCTGCACCCCGTTTTTCGTACTTCACTAGCCTGAAAAAGGCTGTATCGCATAATTTCAGTTTGACTGAAGCTAATCATTTTGGACTGTCTTTTTGTAGTTCAGTGGACGCTATAAGCAGGTCATGTTAATAATTAAACCGATTTACAATAGCGAAAATAGGTGATATTTGAGTTTGAGTTTCAAGCACGGTGAGTGTAACTAAAATGACTCATTGTTGAACCAATTATGAATTTAAATATAGAACGTTGAAACGGCCAGCCAGGCTGGGTTTTGTGCTTTTAAAAGGGGTGCATCCCAGTTATGTAATAGGTAGAAATGCTTAACAGGTCAGTTCAGAGCATCTCCATTATGCTTAAGGAATTAATTGCTGACCTCTGAGGTGCAACGAATGGACGCCGATAAATTGCAACAAATCCAAGACCATGCTCGTGCCATTGCCGCCTTGCTATATGAGGAAACAGCACCGGAACAATTGACGACGCTAGAAGGAATCGAGTCAGCCGTGCGAGGACATATCCTGGAGTATGTCAGTCCCCAAA
>KL662192.1:744588-762553 GCA_000733415.1 [Leptolyngbya] sp. JSC-1 | reverse complement strand
CCGATCACGGTCAAGCAAATGCGCTGAATAAAGGGTTTCAGCGAGGAAGCGGCGAGTTGATGACCTGGATCAACAGTGATGATCTACTCGGCCCTGGGGCATTACATATCGCAGCGCTTACCTATCTGCAACGGCGTTGGGATGTAATGGCCGGAATTTGCCTCATGCATCGAGATCACCAGATTGTAGCAGTGCGAAAACCCAGAACTAAGACGCAGAATTTTACGGTTCAGCATTTAGCAGACATAGCGCGCTTATGGACAACCGGTCATTTTTTCTTTCAACCTGAGGTCATTTTTACCCGCCGCATCTGGGAACAGGTTGGTGGAGCTTTGGATGAGTCATTACATTATGCAATGGACTATGACCTCTGGATGCGGTTTGCTCAAACTGATGCTCATCTAGAGGTCGTAAGTTGGCCGTTGGCTTGCTTCAGGAATCATCCATCTCAAAAAACAGCAGATCAAGTTTCCTCCGTCAGAGAACTGCTGCAAGTAACTGAGCGCTACCATACCATTGCTGCTTCACCCGATCGCAAACAAGCAATTTGCAGGAGGCTCGAAACCTTCCTGAATCGACCACGCCGGCGAGTTTTGGTTTGGCACCAGCCAGATCAACCGGTAGGAACCTTGAACACGCTGCAAGCAATTGAGACTGAGCATTATTCTCTAACTTTCTGTACCCATCTAAACCAAATTGACCTGGATAATTTTGATGCCGTTCTGCTAGTTGTGGACTTACAGCAAGAATATGCTGCCATTGAGAGCTTGGAGCAACAAAGCTTTGCCGGCTTGCGTCTTGCCTGGTTTTGGAACCACCAGCAGGGTTTTGACCACAATGCTGTGATTGCTGACCGAGTTGATGTCTGCATTCCGTCTCGTCCTTTATTGGCAGCAACGCTACGCAGTTACTTCAGCGTTCTGAGCCTTGAAGTTTCCCCGAGTTTGTCCTACATCGCATCAGAAACAATACACCAATTTATTTCTTCATTGAGTCAAATTGAGCAGCGCCTCAATCAACTGCTGTTGGAGTTGAAACAGACAGATGGATTGACCGATTCTAATGGAGCTGTGAGTGCTCCCGGTGCAAATGTTGCTTTGCGCTCTGCTGCTCTCAAGCCGGTAACAGATGAAGATGGAAAACTCTCTCCACCCCACTCATCGGTCTACACGAAATTAGGAGATGCCTACGCAGCTGCTCAAAACCTAGAAGCAGCGATTGCTGCCTACAATACTGCCCTTAAATTTGCTCCTCATACGGTTGACATTCGAGCTAAGTTGAACCAAACAGCTGTTGTCTACGAAATGTCAACTCAGACAAAGGAGAACCAGTCTGTTAAACCCTGGCCTTATGGAGCAGATCCCCGTCCTGTACCACCCACTCTACCCAATGGTCAACCCTGGCCGAAAATTTCAATCATCACGCCTTCCTTCAACCAGGGAGAATACATTGAAGAAACCATCCTTTCGGTAATTCACCAAAATTATCCCAACGTAGAACATATCTTGATAGATGGTGGTTCTACTGACAACACGATGCAGGTTGTGAATCAGTACCGAGACCATTTTTCCTATGTGATCAGTGAACCGGATCAAGGACAGAGCAATGCGCTCAATAAGGGTTTTCAACAGGCAACAGGAGAAATTCTGACTTGGCTCAATAGCGATGATCGCTTGGCTCCAGATGCGCTGTACGCGATGGCCCTGGCGTTTTACACGAGTGGTGCAGATGTAGTCGCGGGAGTTTGTCAATTATTTCGGGATGGAATTGAAATTGAACAGCATCTTACATCCTGTGTAGATGGCCTGCTGCCTCTCGATGATTTGCTGGATCTGGATCGCTGTTGGCTGAAAGGAAAGTTTTTCTATCAGCCTGAGGTGATGTTTACCCGCTCGATTTGGGAGCGGAGTGGTGGATATGTAGATGAATCATTGTTCTACAGTATGGACTATGAGCTGTGGACACGATTCGCTGCCCAAGGGGCAAGGCTGTATGTTATTGGACATCCGATTGCTCAGTACCGGATGCATGCAGCGCAAAAAACTAGCGAAGTGGATAAATATGAGCCGGAGTTGCGACAGACTGCTGATTCCCTGCGGCTCCGGTTTAACTGCTTACGTTCTCAAGGTGCTTCCCAAGCTAACCGCAGTCGGTTGCGGATTGCCCTTGTGAATGATGTGGGCACATTGGGAGGAGCGGGAATTGCCCATTCTCGCATGGGTCAGGCGTTTGCTTTAGCTGGCCATGAGGTGATCCCGATTGCAGGTACGCTGGATTGGTCGTTGACGCCAGTGAGCTGCACGGCTGAGGATGTGTTTCAACTGGTGGCTGCGGTGAACCCCGATCTGGTGGTGGTTGGTAATCTACACAACATGGAACAGCCGCTGGATGTGTTGGAACTGTTGGCTAGCCATTTCTATACAGTTTTCATCATGCATGACCAGTGGTTGTTGACTGGACGCTGTGGCTATGTGGGAACCTGCGAAAAATACATGGTGACCTGTGATGCTGCCTGCCCGACCAGTAACGAATATCCCCGCCTAGCGCCGGACAAAATCAAGGATGCTTTTGAACGTAAACATACTCTAGTGCGTAACTGCGATCGGCTTTTGGTGTTGGGTGATAGTCATTGGACTACCAATTGGGCTAGGTATGCGTTCTTCAATTATCAACCTCGACAAGCTGTAGTTGAGCTAGATCATAAATTTCAAACCATTCACTATGGGCTGGATCTGAAAACTTTCTATCCGCGGGATCGCCAAGAGTGTCGTCGGCAATTGGGTTTACCGGAAGACAAGTTCATTATTTTAACGGGTAGTCAGTCGATTGAAGATGAGCGCAAAGGGTTCAGATTCTTAGTGGAAGCGCTTAAGATTGCTGCACTCGATAATGTAATGGTGGTCAGCTTTGGTTATGGGGCTTCGATTGTGGAAGGCGTAGAAGTTCACAGTGCTGGCTATGTCAGCCATCCTCTGTTGTTAGCTTGCTATTACAGCGCGGCTGATTTGTTTGTTGGCCCTTCCCAGGAGGAGGCGTTTGGGCAAACCTTTATTGAGGCGGCGGCTTGCGGTACGCCTGCAGTGGGCTATGCGTTGGGGGGTATCAAAGAGGCGATTACAGATGGAATAACGGGTCGAGTGGCTATTAAACGAACACCTGAAGCGCTAGCAGCGGTAATTGCAGAACTGTATGGGGATCAGGAGCAACGTCAGCTCTTGGGTACTCTAGCGCCCATTTACATTGCCACTACTTTTTCGTTCCAGGCAAGCTATCACAGCTTTATGGTGGCGCTGGACCAGAGCGGTTGGCTGAATCTACTCCAGCTCAATCCGGCAAGTAAGTTTGCGGCCCATCTGCCAGATCTGGCCCAACCGACAGTTATTAAAGGTGAGAATACGCGAGTTCAGCATAGTGTGATTTCGGGCACGGGCATTACTGGTCACACCTTGTTAGGATTTAGTAGCTTGGAGCCACCCTATCCCCAGCTTGAGCTAGACAATCCCAGTCAGTGGCTGCTGTGGCCTGAAGGAGAGTTTATGATCATTTCCTCAAATGCTCAAAAGGGGCAGCTTGTGATCAATTGCCGCAATATTTCTCCGGAGCAGGATCTGGAGGTTTGGAAGGGTGAACAGCTATGTTTGCAGGAGCGAATTTCTTCCTCTGATATTAAGCAAAAGAATGTATTGCTGTTGACAGTTTTGCTTGATCAAGGAATCAATAAGTTTACGCTAAAGGTGAACCAATATCAAACGGATGAAAGCCAGCGAAAGTTGGGCGTACTAATTGAAAAAATTGAGTTTAGCGTCCACGCTAATTTAAATTAAATAGCTCTATTCTGAGTTTTAGTAGTTCTCAAAGTTTACATACAGAGGGACAAAGATGAAGATTAAAAATGGATGTTTTGGTGTGGTTTACTTGTGCGTCAGTTTCCGGTTTAAATAGTCAATGTTCTAGTGGTTAGGATAGATATATGCAAAGGGTGATTTATACACGGGACCAACAGGAGATTAAACTAGAAATTGCTTCTCCAGCTAATGTGGCTAGCTTCTTTGTTTTTGCAATTCCGAAATCTGGCAGTGTTTTGCAAGACAACGTCATAGAAGACATTTGTCAGCATCTTGAGATTCCGACTGTCAGTATTGCCAAAGCTGCCTTTAAGGAAGGCATTGAAGAAGGTAGATTTGGTGAGGATATCTGCGAACTGTTTGTTGAACAGGGATACTGTTACTACGGATTTCGCTATTTCCCACCCTATCTGAATGATTTTGACATCAAGGATTTTAAGAAAATTCTGCTGGTTCGGGATCCGAGGGATATTCTGGTGTCTCACTATTTCTCGATGAAGAAGAGCCATCCTTTACCTCAGGGTGCAATGGGCGATCAGCTAGCGCAGTTGCGGCAAAAGTTATCGGAAGTAGATATCGATAGCTATGTATTAGAGAATGCTGAGCGATTTGCTGATATCTTCAGGGCTTATGCTCGAATTGAGGATGAGAATCTTAAGCTTTTCCGTTATGAGGATATTATTTTTGCTAAACATCAGTGGATTGGCGAGATCTTGGCTTTTCTAGGTTTGAAAATGGAAGAGTCTGTAATCACAGAAATTGCAAAACGGCACGATATTTTTCCGAATCGAGAGAATGTTGACTTGCATATACGTAAAGTGACACCTGGTGATTACAAAGAGAAATTAAAGCCAGGCACGATAGAGATTTTGAGCGAATTGCTGGAAGATGTGCTGATTAGGTATCGATACGAATTGACTTAATCTAGAGCCTATTAAAAACAGATTTTAAAAGAGTAATTCAATCAGGTTTTAACAACTAATTCTCAGCTCTAGAGTTTATCAAAATTTAGAAATCCTGCTCACGTCTTGCTAAATCCTGAACTATGAATTACTTAGCTGAAGCTTACGCTGCGTATAGCCAAGGAAATTTGGACGAGGCATATCTTCTGTCTCAACAAGCTACTACAGCAGAACCCGGCAGTGCAGAAGCCTATGCCCTATGGGGAAAGGTTTGTCAGGCTCGGCTGAACTATGAAGAAGCGCTTAAGCACTATCAAAAAGCTGCTGAGTTAGAACCTGGAAAAGCGGTGTACCGCTACCAAGTGGCAAATGCTTTGATGCTGCAAGGCGAGTATAAGCAAGCTGAAGCCTTGTATCGTCAAGTGCTTGATAGTGAGATTAATGATCCCTGGCTATTCTGCAATTTAGGTAGAGCACTGCTGTATCAAAACCGCATTGAAGAAGCTGCTGATTTTTTGCAGAAGGCTGTTGAAGCAGATCCTCAGTTGGCTGAAGCTCAGTGTTCTCTAGGACGTACCTTTACTAAACAAAACCGCTTTGAAGCGGCAAATTTATACTATCAGAAGGCAATTGAGCTAGAGCCTGGTCAATTTATCTATCATCATGACTACGGAGATAATCTTCTACTGCAAGGAAACTATCAGGCAGCTGTTGCTGCTTATCGTAGAACTGCTGAATTAAATTCGTCCTATGTTTGGACTCATTGGAATCTAGGTAGGGCCTTGCTACAGTTAGAGGAATGGAACGATGCTGTTACTGCACTTCAAGAAGCCATTCGTCTAGGTTCTGATTCTGCTGAGGTCTATATTGGTCTGGGTTATGCTTTCTCAAAACAGCAGAAATGGGAAGAGGCAATTGGAACTTATCAAACCGCAGTAAAAACGCATTCTAATGATGCGGTCTTGTATCGTGAGTTAGGAGTAGCCCAGGAGAGGATTGGCGATGCTCCGGGCGCGATTGTCAGCTTTCGTAAAGTGATTGAGTTAGAGCCTCAGCAACCGGCATGGATTTATGAGACTTTACTAAAGTTAGTTTACCACCAAAAAAATTTAGAAGAGGCAATCGCGATCGGTCAGCAAGGAGCTGAGCAGCATCCAGGAGAGGTATCTTTAAGAGAATACTTACATACCCTACAGCAAGAAGCTCAAATGACATCTGGTCTAAATTTTTTGATAGAACAGATGGATTATAGTGCTGAAATTCCAAGCTTGAATGAGTGGAATCGGCAATTGGAGCCTGTAGAAGGAACTTCAATATTTACCTGCTGCATGAACCGGAATTCTAATTTGCGAAAAGCAGTTCAAACTTGGCTCCGGTGCAGGGGAATTGATGAAATCGTAATTGTGGATTGGAGTTCTGATGAGCCAGTCTCATCTTCGTTATCTGATATCGCTGATTCCAGGATTGTAATTGTCAGGGTGGTCAATCAGGAGAAATGGATTTTGTCTCATGCTTTTAATTTGGCTGCTCGACTAACCACACGAAGCAGGATCCTCAAACTTGATGCAGATATTGAAATCTCACCAGATTTTCTAGAGAGGAACATCCTACGAGAAGGAGGTTTTTTAGCGGGAAACTGGAGGTTAACTCAGGCAGATCAAGCATACATCAATGGCTGTTTCTTCCTACATAGAAGCACATACTTTAATGTTAATGGCTTCAATGAATGGATCACGACTTATGGTTGGGATGATACTGATCTGTATCAAAGATTAGAAGAGAGAGGGTATCAAAGATTGGATTTAGTTCCTGAAACTCTCAACCATATGAAACATACTGATGAAGACAGGCTAGTTCATCAATTTCGAACTTCTGGTAAGTACGGATACGATCAATTGAGACAATCACCTAGTTTTAATAATCAGAAGAATCGCTTTATCGCTTTGATGATGCCTGATTGGAACCAGGACAGGCAAATGCTTGATTTTAAGCTTACAAGCCAAAAAACTGAGCATGAAGGGATTGGGAAGCAGTTTATTTGTAAGCAAAGTCATGAGTCTTATCATCAGGTTCCAGTTTTTACGATGCAGGACGCAGAAGATTATGCTGCACGGGAGCTTTTGTGTTGGAGATTGGGTTTTGGTGCTCTGGCTTTAGATCATGCAAAGTTAGAATATCTACTTCGGACGAGAAAGTTTGAATCGATCTCTAGATTTGATCTTTTCCTAACTAATTATGTAAATCTTTCCGAGAATAAATGCGCGTATAGTGTAATTATTCAACAAGCTGCGCTAAATGAAGATCAGCTTATCTATTGCCTCTATATCCTGCTTGGATTGACTAATAAAGTGGCTAAGAATCTGTGTATTAGGGAGGGATTAGTCAATGATAAAATCAGGGAGTTCATTAGGTTTCTAGCCAATCCCCGGTTAATTATTTTACCTGACTGGTATCCAGACCAAAATTCTATGCGACAGATCAGCAGTAAGAATATTAGGATGGATACTAGTGTGCTATCTGTTTCCGAGAATCTTATTCTTGATCTTGATGAAGAGACGATAGGAAAGCTGGCTTCTCAAAATTTGCTGGACAATGAGAGTCGAAAGTTTTTATTCAAATATCCTCAAGGCGAGAGACAGCTTAAGTTTTTAGCCTACGAAGATTTGAAGTATAGACCAACACTTTACGAGGTTTCACTACAAACTGCTCAAAAAGTAGAAGACATAATAGGGAAACTTGAGTATGTTAAGCGCGCAATTCGCTTTGCGCCGTTTCAAGAGCCTTTGGAGTGTTTCATATCAGTTTGCGAAGCTCTAGGACCCTATGTGGAACAAAAAATTGATGAATCTAGCAAATTTAGAGATTGGCTTTGGTCGGAGTTGGAAGCATACTCGAAACCTGTAGTGACGATCGTAACGTCCATGTTCAAAGGAGATGAGTATATCGAACATTTTTTGGAGGATATTACCCGACAAACTATGTTTGGTAGGTGTGAATTGATCATAATCAATCCTAACTCTCCAGGTAATGAAGAGCCAGTGATAAAAAGATACATGGAGCGCTATAGAAATATTAGATATGAAAGACTGGATCATGATCCTGGTTTGTATGATTCTTGGAATATGGCTATTATGATGGGGAGCGGTGAATATGTTACTAATGCAAATTTGGATGATCGACGAGCACCGCAGCATTTGGAGGTTCTGGTATCCGCTTTAGATGAACATCCTGATGTAGATGTTGCTTCATCTGCACTATACGTAACTTACGGAAAGAATGAATTCTGGGAAAATAGTTCTGCTCACGATATTTGGTTTGTAGGTTTTCCAAAATTTTATGATGTCAATAGTCTGTTTGTAGAGCAGAATGGAAAGATTGAATCCCAGAATATTGCGCATTGCATGCCTGTGTGGAGACGACAGTTACACAATAAATTTGGCTATTTTGATGAACATACCTACGGTACAAGCTGCGATTGGGAGTTTTGGTTAAGGTGTGCTTCTCAAGGTACAAACTTTATGCTGATTGATGAACCGCTCGGTCTATATCTGGAAAATCCAACTTCTCACAATCGCAGATTTAGTAATAAGGAGAAATTAGAACAGCAAATCGCAGACCGATATTGTAGGCTGTTGCAGAAAGATATGGCGATCTGTCCTCATTCTTATACATTAGACTTAGGCAAGATGATGCAACACAGCTCGGGATTAAAGTCACAGAAAGCTGTTTCTTGAAGGATTTTGTTTGGATTACAAGTTTCTCTATCTTTTCCCTAGTATCTATCCTGAGGATCTTACTCTATGCAGAAGCATGTTGGAATCATTGGCACTGTTGGAAAAATACCAAAAACCTTTCAGTTGAAAAATCAGGAATTGTTGCAAGCAACTGGAATGAATACTGGCAATCTGGTATTCCAGTATGCCGTTTATAATGCGATCTACGATGAGCGGATTATCATTGGTTCAGAATTACCGTGGGATCCTGACAAAGTTAGAGAAACTTGTCGCGTAATTGTTATCCCTGCTGCAAACTTCGTCCGTGAAGGTGCAGACTTTACTAGTATGGCTAATTTTCTCGAGAAGGTGGATTTGCCACTTGTTGTTCTAGGTCTTGGTGCCCAAGCTGATGACTACAGTAAGAAAAGCTTTGAACTATTACCAGGTACCCAAAGGCTGTTAGACATTTTTAAGGAAAGATGTAGGACGATTGGTGTTCGTGGACCTTACTCTGCTGAAATACTTGAAGGCATGGGGGTTAAGAATACAGCAGTAATTGGCTGCCCTAGTAACTTCCTCAATTTCGATCCTAATTTGCCTAATATTTTGGAGAAAAAGTTTTTGCAGAGCAGTAATGTACTGTCTGTGACGGGAGACGAGCCTTGGCCCAAGAGCGCTTTGAAGAGGGAAGCTGAGAGAAAACTCATCACTTTGATTCAACAACATGGAGGAGTTTATATTCTTCAATCCGTTGAACCTTTTTTCAAAATGATGAGAGCTTTGAATAGTTATCAACTTCCAGAATCAGATTTAGAGAAGCTAACTCTGAGTTTATGTAATGCTCTCACGCCGGAGATGAGTGCAGAAGATTTTAGAAAATTTGCCTATTCCTGTTTCCGCATCTACTTTGATGTAGATCAGTGGTTGGAGGATGCTAGTCGATTTGATCTTTCTGTTGGTTTAAGGCTGCATGGAAATATGGTGCCTTTTCAGGCAGGAACTCCTGCGATATGGATAACTCATGATGCTAGGACTCAAGAATTGGCTGAAACCATGTCACTTCCAAGAATTAGTTTAGATGACTTCCTAGATGCTCAAGATGTACAGGCACTGAAAGATGCAGCTAATCCCGACTTTTCTGCTTATGCAACTACGCGTGATATATTAATGAGAAGATACTTGGAAATTTTCGGTGAGAATGCAATTGCTCACGCCCATGAAGTTATACAACTACAACCAGTTTAACGAGTTTCAGCCTTTTTCGTTTTATTTCTCGCTTCAAAACTTCTGGGCCTTGATGTTGTAAACGATTTTTAGAAGGGAAGCCGTACTCTTCGTAATACTTGTCGAATTACCTTTTACTAACTTGAATCCATGCGTAACTTCTCTGAGTTTTTTCTTCATCTCCGTTCTTTAAATTTTGCTCCTGAAACCATTATTGATGTTGGTGTTTCATATGGAACCCCAGAAATCTATGACAGCTATCCAGATGCATACTATATTCTCGTTGAACCACTAGACGAGTTAGAAGAGCGCTTAAAATTATTATGTAAAAAACTAAGAGCAGAGTATCACTTGCTTGCTTTATCTGATTATCAGGGTGAAGCCTCATTTTTTGTCCCTGATCAACACGATACTTCGTCTCTAAAATTTACGAAGGTTAGCAATCTCGAGAAAATTCGTAAGGTAAAGGTTGATACCTTAGACCATCTACTGCAAACCAAAACCTTGAAGAATCCAGTCCTCTTAAAAACTGATTGTCAGGGTAGCGATATTGACGTGATCAAGGGTGCAACGAACATACTAGAGGTGGTGGATATGATTATTATGGAATCGCAACTTTTCAATGTTTGTGGAGAGTATAAAGATAATACAGTCAGTAACATGATTTCATATATGTACCAGAAAGGGTTTGTTGTCTATGATTTTATTCACTATAAGATCAGACCTTTTGATGGTGCACTTGGTCAAATTAATATTGCATTTGTTAAAGAAGACAGCGACTTAAGGAAATTTCACAACTGGCAGTAAATGAAGTAATGTTCAGTTACTAAGACAATAGCTACCTAACAAAGATCCCATGACTCATCCCAAACGCGCACTCATCACCGGCATTACTGGACAAGACGGTTCTTACCTCAGCGAATTTCTGCTCGAACAGGGCTATGAAGTCCACGGCATCATCCGTCGCACCTCCACCTTCAACACCGATCGCATTGATCACATCTACGAAGACCCCCACGATCCCAATGCTCATCTTCGCCTCCATTACGGTGACCTAACCGATGGCACCACCCTGCGCCGCCTCCTGGAAGAAATCCAACCCACCGAAATCTATAACCTCGGTGCCCAATCCCATGTCCGCGTCAGCTTCGATTCTCCTGAATATACCGTAGACTCTGTAGGTATGGGCACCCTCCGCCTTCTGGAAGCGATTCGCGACTACCAACAGCGCACAGGCATCCAGGTTCGTTTCTACCAAGCTGGCTCCTCCGAGATGTTTGGCTTGGTTCAGGAAGTACCTCAGAAAGAAACCACCCCCTTCTACCCCCGCAGCCCCTACGCCTGCGCCAAAGTCTACGCCCACTGGCAAACCGTCAACTACCGCGAATCTTATGGACTATTTGCCTGCAACGGCATTCTGTTTAATCACGAATCTCCCCGACGTGGTGAAACCTTCGTAACCCGCAAAATTACCCGTGCCGTGGCTCGGATTGTTGCCGGACAACAGAAAAATCTCTACATGGGTAATTTAGACTCCAAACGCGACTGGGGCTATGCCAAAGACTACGTCCGGGCCATGTGGCTGATGCTGCAACAAGACCAGCCAGATGATTACGTGATTGCTACCGGCGAGACCCATTCGATTAAAGAATTTCTCGATCATGCCTTCGGCTATGTCAACCTCAACTGGCAAGACTATGTCGAATTTGACGAGCGCTATCTCCGCCCTGCCGAAGTAGACCTGCTGATTGGTGACCCCAGCAAAGCCAAACAAAAACTGGGCTGGGAACCCTCTGTTACCTTTGAGCAGTTAGTTCAAATCATGGTGGAAGCCGACCTGAAAGCAGTTGGTTTAATTCCCCTGAATGGCAGCGTCGTTCAGCCCATCGCTGACATGGCCACTGTGCGTCAATCGCTTGGTACAGTGTTTTAGAAGTAGTAGACCGATTGGCTGCTATATTTGATTTTGCCCCGTCTTCAACTTTCGAGCTATTTGCTTGCAGTTGTCATCACGGGGAATGCAGTTTTTATAGTTGGCAAGTAAGGGAGCGAAGCTGATTCAGTCCATTCACGGCAAAGGAAATGTTTGCAACCTCCGAGCAATATCGAAGCAACGCCGAGCACTTTCGAGCGAGTGACATTTTTCTGGCTTCTTACCCACGTTCAGGCAACACCTGGATGAGGCTCCTGCTCAGCGATCTGCTGCAGCAAAATCAGGGCATTGACCCCAGTCAGATCAAAAATTTGATTCCGGATGTCTACAAAGTCGATATCCGGACCTGGGATCAAAATCCTGTTACTGCTATTTGGCCCCGTATCATTAAAACCCACGAATTTTACAACCCAGCCTATCATCGAATTATCTACATCTTCCGCCATCCTGCCGACTGTCTTTACTCTTACTACCGCTATATTTCAGCACTTAACCTGACTCAATCCAGACCAATCCCCGATCTATTAGGATTCTACAAAACCTATCTCCCTCAATGGGTGAACCATGTTGAATCCTACTTGCAATTCGTCGCAGATCTCAGCAAGCACCCGACAACTGGTGGCCGTATTCCTGTAGATAGGATTCAATTTGTCGCCTACGAGGATTTACACTCAAACCCTGCCGCAGTGCTTCACCATCTGGTGCAGTTTATCAATTTACCTATAGAACTCGATCAGATCCAACAGGCCATCGATCGGCAAGCCTTCACTCAGGTCAAACAACGGGCTATTTGTAGCGAAACCGAAGCCTTGGGATTTTGGGAAGATATTCCGATGGTTGATTTTTTTCGGCAAGGGCAAGTGGGCCGCTCTCAAATTGAACTCCCTGCATCTGTCTTAAGCCAGATCGAAATCATCGGGCTGGCCACCTACCAGCGGGCACGAAAACTTTGCCAAACTTCAGTAAACCCAGCTCGTTTTAATCTCTCTAAATGCTTGGCCCAGATGTGCAAACGAATTTTTAGCAAGTAGATTCAGATTCTTCTAATTATTATGTTACCTAGCTACTCAACCACTCTCCCTAACCTATCAACAACCATGGAGAAAACCGCCAAGATCTATATTCCTGGCTACCGAGGACTTGTGGGCAGTGCTATCGTTCGAGCTTTGCAAGCCCAAGGTTATACCAATCTCATCCTCAAAACCAGCCAAGACCTCGATCTACGTCGCCAGGACCAGGTTGAGAGCTTCTTCGCAAACGAACAACCAGAATATGTCTTTCTCGCTGCCGCCAAAGTGGGAGGGATTTATGCCAACAATACCTATCGAGCTGAATTCATCTACGACAACCTGATCATGGAAGCGAATGTGATTCATAGCGCTTACCAATTCGGTGTCAAGAAACTACTGTTCCTCGGCTCATCCTGCATCTATCCCAAACTCTGCCCCCAGCCGATGCGGGAAGAACACCTGCTCACTGGTTTCCTGGAACCCACCAACGAACCCTACGCTATTGCCAAAATTGCCGGACTCAAACTCTGCGAAAACTACTGTCATCAGTATGGCGTCAACTTCATTTCTGCGATGCCGACCAATCTCTACGGCATCAACGACAACTTTGACTTAGCCAACTCCCACGTCCTGCCTGCCCTGATCCGTAAGTTTCATGAGGCTAAGCAGACTCAAGCAGACTATGTTGAAGTCTGGGGCACGGGTTCTGCCCTGAGAGAATTTCTGTTTGTAGATGACCTGGCCGATGCGCTATTGTTTCTGATGCAGCATTACAACAGCGCAGACTTTATTAATGTCGGAACCGGTGACGAGATCTCCATCAGAGAACTGGCGCTGACAATTAAAGCCGTAGTTGGATACTTAGGAGAGATAAAGTTTGATCCATCTAAACCCGATGGTACACCCAGAAAGTTACTCGATACTTCCAAAATTAACAGCTTGGGGTGGCGAGCAAAAACATCGCTTAAGGAAGGAATTGAAAAGACTTATGAATGGTTCACTAAGCACCATAACCAAGTTCGAGGCAAATAAAGTTTAGATTAAAGTTTCAATGGATTGTATGTAGATTATCCTGTTTCAGAGTTTATTTACTCTAGGGAATAGTGTGTCATGCTTCCTAATCGGTTAAAAGGATACTCCAAGGACAATGAGTTCGCAAGCAGAGGCAAATATCAGCACAAGGACTATGCGAAGAATATCAAATGGTCTCCACTCAAAATCACTGTTGCGACTCTTTGCATTATTCTTCCTTATCTAGTAGTTGTGATTGCGATTGCCTCTACAATTTCAATCGGTGCCGCAATGCCTCTCATCGTCATTCCACTGGTTCTAGCCGCGCTGCTTGGATTAGTTTACGGCATTGGTCTCCTAGGACGGGCCAGACCCCGCCGCCAAAAGCATCCCAAACGCCAGTGATAAGCCGAGCAAAAATTTGAATTCGTTTACTCACCACGCAAGTGTCTCAACGTTGCCTGTAACTGAGCAACGTTCGTGTGAAGCTATGGGATTGCATGAAAACTTTATTCATCAGCCTGTTGCTGTTCCTGCTGGGCAGCTAACCATGCTTCTAAGTCCGCAATCGTCGTGAAATCGAGCAAGGCTTCACTCAACTGTTCGAGTTGGGATAACGATAAGCTGCTGATTTGCACTTGCAGCGGCTCTGATAAGGTGGTTTGTAATCGCCGGTTCAATTGGCGCAGCACCAGATTCAAGGTGGCCTGCTTGCGGCCCTCTTCTAGTCCTTCTGCCCGACCTTGAGCCCGACCTTGAGCCCGACCTTTCTCCAGACCCTCTGTCAGAATGTCTTGGTAAATCACTGACTCCTGCATAATGTCTCTCCGTAACACGCGTCGAATCACCTGTTGTTCTAATATTAGCCCAGCCAAAATTGCTGTAGAAGCCGCTATGTCACTTTGAGCGACTCGTTCCGGTAAGCCTTCAATCGCTGCTGCTACCTGCTGCAAAGTCTGCTCCGGCTGACTTGTCTGGCTTAGCACGGCGAAAGGTAATAATCCTGGAGACTGGAAAAATAACTCCGTTGGTTGCTCCCATAGCCGCACCACTTCATACTCATGCCGAGTGCCGGGTATCTCGAATGCATTCTGATAGACTAAGGGAGATGTAGACGGGTAGAGATAGACCACCGCTTGACGCATAGTTTTGTTCGGAAACCGACGATACACTCGCAAGCGGTAGTCGGCCATGCGAAAAGGAATGTCAGGTCTGGGTTGGGTTTGGAACTCGACATGCAGCACAACCTGATCCGATTGCAACAGCACCAGCGCATCGGCTCGTATCGGCTGCAACGACAGCTCGGAAGGACTTAACTCAGTCAGTGTGACAGCTTCGCCCAACAGCCAAGTTGCAAAGTCGGTTGTGTAGTGTTCAATCAGGTATTTGCAAATATTGTCATACATAGTGCAAATGTATCATAGTCGTCCCTAAAGATGATCCCCCTAAATCCCTCTATACCCCTACGGGGATGCGCCTTCGGCATAGATCAAGGGGGACTTCAATCCCTGATTGGTAGGTGCTGCGCACAGGCTACGCCTCTTCCCCCTTGATTTAAGGGGGTTAGGGGATCCTCGACTTGTGGAATCGTAGCCAAATCTGGGGGGCGAGGGGGGCAGAAATTGCTGAGCTGCATAAGTCCTGAAACAAATACAGCCCTTGCGTAAACCTATGCTCTAATCGCTGATTCAGGTATAACTGATACTTAAGCAAATCCTACGTTTGCATCAACAATCGCTGCATTGGCTCCCTTCATCCCAACGTTTGCTCAAGCCATCGCTGCATTAACTTCCTCTATCGTTGCATCCGTTGCAACCAAACTTGCTTTTTGCGGAGTTCTCCTAGAAAACCCGAACCTTTCAACCAAAATTCATACAACAGTTCCTCAAAAATACTGCGCTCCTATGCTTAAACCCTAGGCTAAGGTGTGGATATTCTGTAACTGCATCTACAACTGCATCTACAACTGCATCTACTCTTTACCGCATGAGGTCATCGACTATGCCTAGACGCAAACGTGGCTCCGCGATTCTCGACAAATCCCAACGCCGGATGGCTGGCATGAAATCCATTGACCCCTCCCTCGATCTGGGCAATGGCTTAACCATCGCTACTTTTGCGGCCCTGATTGCCGATACGCAGCAAAAACTCGAAGCCTATAATACGGCCCTATCCACCGTAGATCAAACTTACCAAACCATTCTAGAAGCCGAACAAATGTTGGCCGAATATGCTGAACGCATGCTCACGGGAGTGGCCTCTAAATACGGACGCTACAGTAACGAATACGTAATGGCCGGAGGCACACCCCGCCGCACCGTTCGCCGCCGCCCAACCTCAATCAACACTCTCGCCCTCGTCAATGGCTCTGCCAATGGTTCTACTGATGGTTCTACTAATGGCTCTAAGAATGGCTCAACCAGAGCTAGCAGCAAATCCTAATCGTTGTTGATCGCCTGCTGGTGTGCGTCCAACCAAGCCTCCAACTCGGCCAAAGTGGAAAAATCTAACAGCGCCTCCCCCAGCGCTTCTAACTGCTCCACGCTCAACTGCAATACCTGATTGCGTCGCTCCTCTGGCACTGGCCCTACTCGTCGTGCTAACAGCCGCAGGACTAAAGCGGCCTCTCCTTCCCGCCGACCTTCTGCCCGACCTTCTGCCCGACCTTCTGCTAGTGCCTCTGCCCGCCATTCCTGATAAATTACCGATTCGCGCATGATTTCTCTCCGGAGTATTCGTTGAATTACGCTTTTTTCTAATACTAATCCAGCTAACACCGCTGTTGATGCGGCCACATCCCTCTGCATCTGTCGATCAGCTATTCCATCGACTGCTAGTGCTACTTGTTGCAGGGTTTCGATCCGATTTTGAGTTTGTCCAAGCACCGCAAATGGTAATAACCCTGGATACTCAAAAAACACTTGGCTCGGTTGCTCCCATAGGCGAATCACTTCATAGCGATGGCACATGCCACCTGCTATAAATTCCTGTTGATACACTAGCTCTGAGCTTGTTTCTGCGAGATAGATCACCACCTGCCGCAGACGTTTATTGGGAAACCGTCGATAGATTCGTAAGCAATAATCGGCCATCCGAAATGGAATGGTTGCGCTCGCTTGGGTTTGAAATTCTAGATGCAAGACTACCGCTTCGGACTGCAACAAAATGAGTGCATCTGCTCGAATTGGCTCTAACGACAGCTCAGAAGGGCTTAACTCGGTTAACACAGTAGCCTCTCCCAATAGCCAGCGGGCAAAATCACTCGAAAATTGTTCAGCTAAGTATTTGCAGACGTTATCAAACATAGGTAGAGATGATGGGAAAGGACAAAGGTAGCGAAGATCCGAATGATGGGGAAGACTACTCAAGACAGGCTCTATGGCTCCCCTTGTTCGGCGACGCTCACGAGCTGCATCTCCCCCATCTCCCCCATCTCCCCTATCGCTCTATCACCTCACCAACACGGTCATATACTGCCCTGCCGCAAACGGAGCGGGAACCAGTGGTGTGAACTTCGAGCGGTCGGTGGCGATGCGCTTGACGGTGAACTCGTTGATCACGTGCAGCACCTCATCGCGCTGGCCGACAATCCAGATCTGGGTTTTACCGCTAGGCGGAACGGGCAGCAGTTCGTTGAACTCTGTAGTCATGAGTAGTAACCTCGCTGTTGAGTTGAGAAAAAATGGCTTAAGGGGAGTGACCTGACTTACAGTCAACACTCAGCGAGGCAGGTGAGATAAAATCAAACACAGCCTTGCTTCCTGGGACCACAGGAAGTCAGGTTAGCTGGTCTTGAGTGGTTGCGACACTCTTGATCAGCGCCCTGCCTTAAGCCGTAACACTGGTCAATCTAGGGCGAGAAAAACCAGTATCGGACAGGATAGAGCAAAACTGAGCAGAAGGCAAGCGTATGCTAGGGGTTTGTCAAGATTTTGTTATGTTTGCTTTTTTGCTACAACTTCTGCTTCTCTACAAGATTTTTTGCAGTTTTTGCAATAGGGTAATGATTTGATAAATATCGGTAGCAAAATGAGCTAGATCATTGAATTCCTACCGGACGATCCAATATTGTTGCGGATATTAACTAAGAGACAAATAAGGGTGGATCTGTTCCAAAACAGCCTAGAGTTACTGAAGTTGCGTTAGCTAGTCTCAGTAGATCGCAAATCCTGTTGAGATCCCCCCTAGCCCTCTTTATGAAAGGCTACCGTGTACACAGATCTCGATGGTGCTCCGCACCGCCCGGAGGGCGATCGCGACTCAATGCAAGAGGTGATCCCCCTAAATCCCCCTTATCAAGGGGGACTTCAATCCCGGTTTGGTA
>KL662192.1:731356-741635 GCA_000733415.1 [Leptolyngbya] sp. JSC-1 | reverse complement strand
TCCCTCTTATGAAGCTACCGTGTACACAGATCTCGATGGTGCTCCGCACCGCCCGGAGGGCGATCGCGACTCAATGCAAGGGTTTGATCCCCCTTTTCTGAGATGCCCGCAGGGCTATAATCCCCCTTATCAAGGGGGACTTCAATCCCGGTTTGGTATGGGCTGCGCCTCCGGTTCCCCCCTTTGGGTAAGGGGGGTAGGGGGGATCTTCGACTTGTGTGGACACCGTAGCTTATGAAGGGGATTTAGGAGGATCGACAATCATTCGTATTAATCGGCAATGGAGCAAATCATGCAGCATCGTGGAGTTACCGTTTGGTTCACTGGATTAAGTGGAGCTGGAAAAACAACCATTACTCAAGCCGTCGCTACCGAATTACGCAATCAAGGCTGTCGGGTTGAAGTCCTGGATGGAGATATTGTTCGGGAGAACCTAACCAAAGGGCTGGGGTTCAGCAAAGCAGACCGGGATGAGAACATTCGCCGGATTGGGTTCGTCTCGCAGTTGCTGACGCGCAATGGAGTCATTGTCCTCGTCTCGGCCATTTCTCCCTATCGGGCGGTGCGGGAAGAAGTGCGAGGTAAAATCGGGCAGTTTGTCGAGGTGTATGTGAATGCGCCGCTTGCAGTCTGCGAACAGCGTGACGTGAAGGGGCTGTACAAAAAAGCGCGAGCTGGCGAGATCCAGCAGTTTACGGGTATTTCCGATCCCTATGAGCCGCCTCTCAACCCGGAAGTGGAGTGTCGCACCGACCTGGAAACCCTGGATGAGAGCGTTAACAAGGTTTTCGCAGCTCTGGAAGAGATGGGCTACTTGCCGATACACTTCAGGGCTAAAATGGCTGTTTGAGATTACTGCGTTACTATGACTTCTTTGATTAATCCCATTGCCCTGACGTTATGCGTTCTGGTTGCTGCTCTTGTCTGTTTTGTCGCCGAGTGGCTCCCGGTGGATCTAACTGCCCTCGCCATTACCGTGGTGTTGATCCTGCTGGGACTGGTGACGCCAGAGGAAGGCATTTCTGGCTTCGGCAACTCGGCCACGATTACGGTGATGGCCATGTTTATTCTTAGCGCTGGGATTGCCCGCACGGGGGTAATTCAAGTGATTCGAAATTTTCTGATCCAATGGGGCGGCAAGAACATCAGCCAGCAGATTTTGGTGATGGGATTGATTGTGGGTCCGATTACGGCCTTCATTAATAACACGGCGGTCGTGGCGGTGTTTCTGCCCATTGTAGAAGATTGGTGCAAAAAGCAGAGAATTTCCCCGTCTAAACTGCTGATTCCCCTCTCCTACGCGACGGTGTTGGGCGGCATGATCACGGTGATTGGTACCTCTACAAATGTCTTAGCCAGCGGCATTTCCAGTAAATTGGGCTATGGCGAGTTCAGTTTGTTCCAGTTCACGGGGTTGGGACTGATCACCTTTACCGTGGGGCTAACCTATCTGGCGTTTGCCGCCCCTAGGCTGTTGCCCAACCGCAAAGCGCCCGAAAGTAGCCTCAGTCAAGATTACAGCCTTAGGGATTATGTTAGCGAGGTTGTGATTACGCCTCGGTCTAATCTGATTGGGCAAACGCTGCGCTTAAGCGAAATTCAACGCAAATTTGACATCGACGTGCTGGAGCTAATCCGCGATGGTGCCCATTTCCCTCAGCCTCTAGCTGATAAGCTCTTGGCAGCTGGCGATATTCTGTTGGTGCGCGGTAGTCGAGAAGATTTGCTAAAAATCCGGGAAGAGCGAGGGCTAGACATGCTGCCGGATGTCAAATTTGGCCAGGGGCCGTCTGGTGAGGAATCCCTGGAGGCCGAATTGAGTTCGGGGGAAGAAAAAATTGCCGAGGTTTTGATTCTCTCTAACTCGCGGTTAACTGGCTCTACCCTCAAGGATCTACGCTTTCGCCAACGCTACAACGCCACGGTGCTAGCAATTCGGCGTGGCTCGGAAGTATTGCGGGAACGGCTAGGGAAAGTGCCCCTCCGGTTTGGCGATCTGCTGCTGGTGCAAGGGCCGCGAGAGAGCTTTTTGGGTTTACAAACAAGCCGCGAACTGCTGGTGCTAGAGCAGCGTGATGTGGAATCGCTGCGGCAAAATAAAGCCTGGATTGCCTTGGCGATTATAGTCGGTGTGATCGTGGTTTCGGCCTTTGACTGGATGCCGATTCTGGTGGCGTCGCTGGCTGGCGTGATTCTGATGGTGATAACCGGCTGCCTCAAACCCGGTGAACTGTATGGTGCGGTGCGGTGGGACATTATTTTTTTGCTGGCTGGCCTGATTCCGCTGGGGATTGCTATGGATAAGTCAGGTACGACCAAGTGGTTGGCGGATCAATTGCTATTGGCCGGTGGTCATTTGTCTGGATTCTGGATTTTGACTCTGTTCTATTTGGCGACCACGCTGCTGACCGAAATTCTGTCAAATAATGCCACGGTAGTCTTGATGATTCCGATTGCGGTGGAGGTAGCCAAGTCGCTGAGTTTGAATCCCTACGCCTTTATGTTTGCCGTTACGTTCGCAGCCTCCAACAGCTACATGACGCCAATTGGCTACCAGACGAACACGATGGTCTACGGTCCGGGTGGCTACAAGTTTCTCGACTTTACCCGCATCGGTGCCCCGCTGAATTTAATCTTGACGATTCTGACGCCGTTGCTCATCAGTTGGCTCTATGGGCTGTAGTGGGTTAGCCTCAGCTAGTTTGGCTTTCACCTGCTGTAGTTCCTCTTGCAGCAATTGATTCTGCCGTTTCAGGTTTGCTAGCTCTAGCCAGTCCTGAAAGACCCAAATTGCATCTCCTGTGTTGCTCAACTGTTGTTGCCGATGTTGTTGCCGATGTTGTTGCCAAGATTGATCGATGCGCTCTTGCCATGCGGTAGTCTCCAGTTTTTCGTATAGCTCAATTGCATGAGGAAAATAGCGGTGAATTAAATTGATGCGGTAGCTTTTATGTTGGCAAGTATGTAGCAGAGTAGGATCGTACTGCTGCTCAGGCACAGTTAATTGAATGTGAAATTTTTGATTAATTGCTTCGATCCAAGCAGATTGACTTTGGATAATGGTTTGAATATTGGCTAACAAACATCGATGGGATGCCTGTTGATAGAAGCTAAGAATTTTTCGGTTATAGTGCAGCCAATACTTAATTGCTAGCTCCGGCTGCTGTTGCAAAATTGGATCGCCACGGCGGTAGAGAGAATCGACAACTTCCCAAGGTGAGCGGTAAACCATGACAAAATTGGCGTCGGGCAACAGGTCGGCCCAAAATTCTAGAAACAGCGCTGTGCGTGGATCTTTCCAGCCCCATATCGAGCTAGTCTGATTGCGCTCAATAATCTGCTGCGCTTGCTCTCTATAAAATGGCTCTACTTCAATTCTGTCTTGTAGGGTCCAGCCCTCAGGATAAAGGCTCTGAGACCGTAAGACAGACTGATGAAATTCAAAGAAATCGATATTCTCAAAATGCCCTTTGGGATTGGTGGAATTGGCGGCTAGCAACTGCTCACCGATATGGACGCCTGCACTCTGCAACAGAGACGCCGTCAGCGAAGTGCCGGAACGGTGCATTCCAACAATGATCAAAACAGATGACATAAGCCAGAATTGCTGAAAAGGTCGCTTTTGGTTTGTGCATTGCACCCATTTGCGAACGTAGAAGGTTTCTCACCCAAGTGTAACCATTTTGGTTGATCAACAAATCTTCGGTTTTGCCAGCAGTCCTGATAAATACCCACGAAAAATTAAAGATAAATTGAAGTTTGCACGATTCGCTGATCAATTGATTGTGGTTTTAGCTATCTTGGGCATTGCACAACCGCGTTGGAGTAGCATGGCATGATGGCTGTGATCGGTAGATTGGTGCACAAAGTTCAACGTTGGTTCCGTCAGTTTTCCAGAAATTCCTCTAGGCCACAGCTTCCTGCTAGTACCGCTCCACCCGATTCTGTTGCTGCAAACTCTTCGGTTCCAGAAACGCTGACTTTAGAATTACTTGAACCAGAGGTGCTAGAAATTGCAGCAGCGCCTGACCTTCTGCCGTCGCTGTCTGCTCTACCCGAATCCTCAGCTTCAGCAACGGACGATCGGACGAACCAGATAATGTCAAGCGAGTCAGGGCTGGATGAAGCATCTGTTGATGAAGCATCTGTTGATGAAGCATCTGTTGATGAAGCCTCTAGAGTATCGACGCTGGAGTCCACCTATACGCAGCTATCCAACGCGCTGGAGATGGCCTGCACTGAACTTGATTCTCTAGTTGCTATCTACACTGAGCTATCCAATGCTGTAGCTGCCAAAAAACCAGCACTGCCGGAAGAGACTCCTGATGTTTCTGGCCAAATACCAGACCAAGTACCTGAACTAGCGTCTGAACCAGTGCCTGAATCTATCTCTAAACCAGTACCTGAACAATTTGTTGCCGAGAAATCCCGATTGCTGCCAGTTGGGGATGTAAATACAGATGTGAATCAAGATAGGGCTGCAGAACCGTTTGCTTTGGCGTTACTAAAGTCTCTTGCAGAAAATCTTGCACCTGAAACTCCTTCTATGCCACACACTCAAGCTAGCCGGCCTATTGCTGAACTCGAACAAGCGGTTGAACAAAATCCAGATTCCTTTTCAGCCCACAGCAACTTAGGGCAGGCACTGCTAGAACAGGGAAAGATTGAACCCGCCATCGCAGCTCTTCAACGATCGCTAGACCTCAATCCTGACTTTGCCCTGACCCATGAGCGGTTGGGTTTTGCCCGCCTGCAGCAGAAACAGTTCGATGCGGCCATCGCCGCGTTTCAGCGAGCGCTAGAACTAGCTCCAACCGCCGTGGTTAGTCAGGATGGGATGGGGAAAGTACTGTTGGAAAAAGGTCAGCTCGATGCTGCACTCAACTATTTTCGTCGTGCCCTTGAGTTAGATCGCACTTACCTTCCTGCGCTTTACAATTACGGCCTTGCTGCGCTGCGTAAAGGGGATCTAGATATTGCGATTGAAATCTTTAATTACTTCACGAAACGCTCTCCCCAGGATGCTAAAGCTCACGAAAGCTTGGGACGGGCCTATTTACGTCAGCAGCGCTTGACCGAGGCTATTGCTGCCTTTCAACGGGCTGTTGAGCTGAACCCAGAATTCTTCTGGGCCTACCAAGGCTTGGGAGAGGCTTGTTTGCAGAATCAGCAATTGGATCAGGCGCGGCAAGCGCTCCAACAGACTATTGCGCTCAAACCTGACCTAGCGCCAGCCTACAATGCTCTGGGGCAGGTGAACCTACAGCAAAAGCAGTTGGATCAGGCGCGGCAAGCATTCCAACAGGCGATTCAGCTCGACCCCAATTTTGTGCAAGCCTATAGTGGTCTGGGACATGCAAGCCTGCAGCAGGGACGGTTTGACGAAGCGCAGCAGGCGTTTCAACAGGCGATTCAGCTCGACCCCAATTTTGTTCAGGCTCATAATGGTCTGGGCCATACCTATTTGCAGCAAGGCCAGCTTGATCAAGCCCTGAATACCTTTCAGCGCATTATAGAACTGGATCAAAAATGGCCTGCTGGCTACAACGGTCTAGGACGTGTCTATCTACGCCAAGGCCAACTTGATGCAGCGATTGCTGCCCTGAATCGAGCGCTAGAATTAGATCCCAACCACGCTCCGTCTCGGGCTTTGCTGGAGCAGGCCAAGGCTAGGGCCAATGCGGTAACTGAATGATCAGCGTCAGCCTCCCCCGTTTCTGCTGCTAATCGATTACTATTTTTGAAAGCAGCGATCTGACGCCAGAGGAGCAACACAGTGAGCATTTTCCATTCCAATTACCTATCCTGGTTCTGTGCTGCTCTGTCCAGATTCAAGCATAAACTTAGCTCCCTGTTCTCTCTGTGTCTCTGTGGTTGTATAAGCTTGTACCTCTGGCTAACCCTGACTCTGGTAAGTTGGGCTGCCCCAGCTGCAAATTCTAACCCATTCTTGAGCCTGGAGGATCTGCCGACGGAGTTTGTGGTGGCCTCTGAGGCGGAAGCCGAGAGCTGTCAGATGGCAGGTGAAAAGTCGGCGTTTGTGCTGAAGCAGCAGTCCCAACTGATCGAGCTGATCTGTGTGTCGTCGTTTTCGCTGGCGGCGGTGAGTCCAGATCCGGATCAGGTAGATAGGGTGCGACAGGTTTATGATGCAATTTTGCAAAATCCTGGGGCGCTGGTCGAACAGGCGCAGTCGATGGGGGTAGAGGGAGTCAAGACGCTGTCCCAGCTTCAAAACATCGGTGATGTGGCCAGCGGGTTCAGCAAAACCGAACCAGAGATTGGTCAAACAGATGTGGTGCTGTTCCGGCGGGGAGACCTAATCAACTCTGCACTAGTGCGATACCAGGTAGGACAAGAACCACTGATTCCGCTTAAAACGGTAGCCCGCAAACTAGACCGCCGCATTGCTGAATTGACGACCTCTACGGCTAATTCAAATGAGTAACTGCATTGGCTCTTTTTAGCTTCCAACCTAACCAAAACGTTTTGGTTAGGTTGGAAGCTACATAGATGCTTTTCCTGTGGAACATCTCATAAAGATGGGTGGATCCCGATGCTGTAGCCATGCTTCAGGGATTAGCATTACGTATTTTTTTGACAGCTTGATGCCAGATCAGAGAATTGGTGTTACCATCAAACGTCATGGCTAAACAAAGATTTTGGTTATTTAACCTATGCCAAAGGCTAAGTCTGCAAAAACGGCAGTTGCACCTCAAAAATTGCCCAAAATTTTGGCGTTTGTGAATCAGAAGGGTGGCTCTGGCAAATCGACCGGGGCTGTGCATGCAGTCGATTGGTTTACGCAGAAGGGCTACACGACGGTTCTGGTAGATGCAGATGGGCAACAGAGTTCTTCGGGTTGGCTGCATGAACTCCAGCTTCCCTGCAAAGTGATTGGCGATCCAGAGGCGCTGTTTGATGAGTTGCCCAAGCTGACGGAGTATTACGATGTGGTCGTCGTCGATGGGCCTGGTAACGCCAGTGAGGTAACTAAAGCGATTCTGGTGCGGTCAAACTTGGTGCTGATTCCCTGTCGCGATTCCATGATCGATCTGGCCAGTACGGGAAAAATTGTCCAGTTTGTGCGTCAGGCCCGCGAGATCCGGGGTGGTTGGCCGGTAGCAGCTCTTTATCTGAATGCGGTCAAAGGAAACACGGTTCTGTTGCGAGAAGCAAAGGAAGCGTTACAGGGTGGCATTTTACCGTTGCTGAGTACGGTCTTGCCCGATCGGCAATGTATCAAAGACGCACCGGGTCAGGCTAGTACGGTGTTTCGCATGAAGGGAACAGCGCCCAAATCGGCAGCGAATGCCTACACCAAACTGTTGACGGAAGCTCTGAAGCTATTTGAGGCTGAATTATGACGACTCGTCGCAAGCTAAAGGACGCAATCGCTAGCAATCAGGAACTGAGCTTTGTGTTTGGGCAAACCGCTGAGAAAATTGTTCAGGCAGCGGAAGCGACAACAGAAAAGGAAGTTGCCTGGGATGCCGTGATCTGCTCGTTTAGTTTTGTGCCCGATGGTAAACCAGTTCGCCACTATTACGATGCCGAAGAACTGGAGCAATGGGCCTTTAACGACATCAAACCCAATGGTATCCGCTCGCCTCTCTGGGTGCGCCCCCATCCGATCCAACCCCAAAAGTATGAGCTGGTAGCCGGACTGCGACGCTTAAAAGCTGCTGGCATTGTTGGATTAACCACCGTTCCGGTGAAGGTGTTTGACTGGGATGACCGAACCGCATTTCAGGCCGCAATTTCGGAAAATGCCAACCGACGCGATTTCAGCGCCCTAGAAGAGCTAGATAACATGCTGCGGCTGTTGGAAATTCAGCTCGGTCAGAGCACTGACGATGTGATCAGCCTGCTTTACCGGATGAACAACGCGGCCAAAGGCACAACTAACCAAAACGTTTTGGTTAGTCCCGAAGCCGAACTCGTGAAGCAAATTTTTAATTCCTTTGGTCGCATCACTTGGCAGTCTTTTGTAGCAACACGTTTACCTTTGCTGAAAAAGCCACCCGAAATTCTGCAAGTGATTCGCCAGGGCAAAGTTCACTACACCAAAGGCATTCTGCTGGCCGGGGTCAAGGATGAATCACAGCGACAACAGCTGCTTGAAAAGGCCGTGTACGATTCCCTTAGCTTATCTGAACTCAAAACCCAAATTAAGGCTCTTAGCCCTACTCCTGAAGCTACTGCCAAACCACCCAACTTACAGCAACGATTGACTCAAGTAGCCCAGCAAGTCAAGAAAAACAAGACGCTCTGGCGGGATGCGGCTAAAACGCAGCAGCTTGAAACCTTGCTGAATCAATTGGAGGAGTTGCTGATGGGCTAATCGTCGGAACTATCATATTTAGAGTAAATTTTAGTGTAAGAAAAATAGAAGCCTGAAATAATGACGCGAGGTTTTGCGTGTGCAGTCTTACTTGTGAATCAGCACGATAAGAAAGAACCGTCATGAATCGCCGTTTGATTTCTTCTGGATCATCGTTTGAAGCTGAAATTGGCTACTCCAGAGCAGTAGTAGCCGGTGACTGGGTTTTTGTAGCCGGCACTACCGGATTTGACTATGGCACGATGACGATTGCTGCCGATGTGGTTGAACAGGCTGACCAGTGTTTTCAAAACATCATTGCAGCTTTGGCTGAGGCAGACTGCACGTTAGATGATGTCGTTCGAGTTCGCTATATCTTGCCCAACCGAGATGATTTTGAACTCTGCTGGCGAGTGTTGCGCCAGTACTTGGGAGAGGTGCGACCTGCCGCCACGATGATCGTCGCTGGGCTTTCCGATCCCCGGATGCGGATTGAAATTGAGGTAACGGCCTATCGAGGACCAGATGCAGCTCAGCCAGGGGCGCTTCCTGTTTAAGTGCAACGCCTAGGACTCAGGGGTTGTCGAGCAAAGGCGGGCAGCATCAAATCTATATCTTTTGTCTAGTAATTTATCTGGTATAACAGCAGCTGGTAAAACTGATGCTGTCTCTTGAGATGCTTTGGATGCCAATGCCCAGCTTTTCTCTAGCCCATGCAGAGCAATTCAGCTGTAAGTTCAGAAGCTCCACTGAGCTGTTGGGTAGTTTCGACTCCTTAATCTCCCCATTCCTCGGTAATCGCAATACGTTCTCTGCTTAACCCGATCTAACCCAAACGAGATATTAACTGTGGCTGCTATTTCTATTAATCTTTACTTAACCTAATCTTTACCAAATGGCTAAAGACGGGTCAAATGAACCTTTCTATAAGCGGAAGGTGGGTGATTTGGAATGGAGCAAATGTTCATGACCTCAAACGACTGGCTCGGTCTTGCAAGTAGACTGATGTTAGCCCTATTGGCTGGCTGCGTGATTGGATTGAACCGCCAGCAGGGGGGGCGTCCCGCAGGCATGAGAACGTTTATGGTGGTAAGCATGGGGGCTGCCCTATTTGTGATGATTCCTCTACAGATAGAAGGGGTGAGTCCTGTGGCTTCAATTAATGCCCTCAGCCGCACCATTCAGGGCGTCACCACGGGAGTTGGATTTTTAGGTGCGGGTCTGATTTTGCAGCAATCGTCGCAGAAGTCTGGTGAGGTGAAGGTTAGAGGGTTAACGACGGCAGCCTCAATTTGGAGCGCGGCGGGTCTGGGCGCGGCATTTGGCTGTGGTTTATGGCAACTGGGCCTGCTGGGAACAGGGTTGATGCTATTGACGCTGGGTGGTGTGAAGCGAATCCGAAAGCAGATCAAACTTCGCGCTTTGAATTCCGAACCTCATATACTTCATGACTCGGAGCGGCTGTTCCGTAGAGATTGAGTTTCAGGACTGATCAATCTCAAAAAGATCTCAGAAGGAGCTTTGTTGGATAAAGCATAATCTCTCTACCATTTGTTAGAAGCTGAAATTTCCTCCTTTGCTTAAAATCAAAAGGCGGAGTGTGCCTGATGCAAGGCTACTTCCACTCATTTAATTGCTAGTTCAGGTCATTACTAGATCAAATTGGTATGGAACGGGAAGTCACTGACAGCGAGGGCATCACTTGGACCGGGTGCATCCCAGTTATGTAATAAGTAGAAATGCTTAACAGGTCAGTTCAGAGCATCTCCATTATGCTTAAGGAATTAATTGCTGACCTCTGAGGTGCAACGAATGGACGCCGATAAATTGCAACAAATCCAAGACCATGCTCGTGCCATTGCCGCCTTGCTATATGAGGAAACAGCACCGGAACAATTGACGACGCTAGAAGGAATCGAGTCAGCCGTGCGAGGACATATCCTGGAGTATGTCAGT
>KL662192.1:647315-728415 GCA_000733415.1 [Leptolyngbya] sp. JSC-1 | reverse complement strand
CTCTGCATTGCCCCGATTGACCAGGTTCTCAAGCGGCTCAAGCAACCTCCACTTCATACCACTCGTACCCTCTGCAAGCGTATCACGCGCTATGGGCGTGCGATTGCTGGGGAGCGCGTCCAGATGGATGGATGCAAGATTGCGTCCAAGCTGTACCCATAGACACTGAATGGAAGAACGTCGTGGGAGAAATGGATGGGTTTAGCGAGTGAGACAGCAACATGGGAAGAAATAGAACAAACATACGATTGAAAAACAATATTGTCTGGAAGATCAGTGTCAGATGACATCTGGATAGGTTGCGTCCTTGCAGTTTCATTGGAGTTCTCCTGAGGGTTCGGTTTGAAGGATTGTTTGCTCCGAAATTGAAGGTTGAGGGCTGGATCGATCGCTGCTGAGTCAGGGATCTACGGTTGTTGGCTTAAAATGGGGAAAGGCAAATCTGGGTTTGGAGGGGTTGAGCTATGTCTGATGCCTTGTATGAGCAGGACTTTAATTTGTGGATTGAAAAGACGATTCGTCAGTTACAGAATCATGAGTTTGAGTCATTGGACATTGAGCATTTGGTAGAGGAACTGGTTGATTTGGGCAGGGCAGAAAAGAATTCGCTAAAGGGAAATTTAATGATTTTGTTAGCGCATTTGCTCAAATTAAAGGTTCAGCATGATGCCCCCGATAGTATGAAGAGAAGCTGGTATAGCTCGGTGTTAGAACATCGTCAGCGGGTGCTGAGTAATTTGGCAGATACTCCTTCGCTTAAGGGCTGTTTGGTAGAGGCAGTGGACAAAGCGTATACGGATGGACGAAAGCTGGCAATAAAACTGGCAATAAAAGAAGGGAGGCTGGCTCAGTTTGGGGTGCGGGTGCCGGAGGAAGAGGAGTATCCTGTGACTTGCCCATTTTCGATCGAGCAGATTCTGGATGAGGATTTCTTTGGGATGTGAGTTGCAGATAATCTAATCACACCCATCGTTACAAGAAATTGAGTTAATGCTTAAGCAAGCACTTGATTAATTGTCAGAAATTTCGTCTGAATTATCCTCCGGAAAAACAAGGTCTTCATAGAGCAAAGTAATCGGGCAGGCAAAGTCAATACTGGTGAGTTCAACTTCTAATGTTTCTGAGGTTTCTAATGAAGCTTCTGGTGAATAAGATGTAGTAGACAAGATTTAATCCGGCACTTCCTGTAGACTCAGAATAAATCAGGAGTGTCGCAATGAACACACAAGACAAGATCATTCAAACCAAACTGGGTGTACTCAATCTGGCAAAGATGCTGGGCAACGTCTCCCAAGCGTGCAAAGTCACGGGAGTCTCCCATGACAGTTTCTACCGCTTCAAAGAAAATTTTGCCTTCCTAGCGTATTGGCGTTGACATTCTCTAGCATTGCCAGCAGTGGTTGAGAGCCGTTGGTCTGCAAGTTCAGCTTGACTGCGGTATGAGGACCGATTTGCGTCAGTGCAATCATATCCTGCCAGCGCAAACTGGCATCGGGCTGTTTGGCTACCAGACGGCTGATGTCAATCCCATCCTCGCTTGGGTCAAAATCTAGAATCCGATCGCCTCGATGGCCAAGGGAGTGGTAAACAAAACGATCGCGGCCCGATCCACCGAGTAGGATATCCCGGCCACCGCCGCCCACCAGCACATCGTCATTCGCTCCACCGAGCAACCGATCGCGGCCTCGCCCGCCATGCAGAATATCGCGTCCTTGATGGCCTTTGAGCGTATCGCGATGTCGTCCGCCATAGAGCCGGTCATTGCCCTGCCGTCCACTCAACCAATCCTGACCCCGCCCACCCCGCAGCGTGTCATTGCCTTGATTACCGCTGAGCCGGTCCGATTGCAGTCCTCCATGCAGCCGATCCTCGCCCCGGCCACCCCAGAGCCGATCCCGACCTCGATTTCCCAGCAGCGAATCATCGCCGCTGCCGCCCCGCAGTCGATCGTTGCCTCGTTTGCCTCTCGCGATGTCATTGCCTGCCCCACCCCGGAGCCGGTCCCAGCCTAAACCACCATCGAGTCGGTCATCGCCTTCGTTGCCGTTGAGCCGATCGTGATGCTGCCGACCTTGGAGTCTATCCTGGTCTGGACCACCAAACAACGCATCTTTGCCGCGTCCGCCATCGAGCCGATCATTGCCTTTCCAGCCTCGTAGCCGGTCTTGATGCACGCCTCCTTTGAGCCAATCATGGCCATCCTCGCCAAATAACCGATCTCGACCCCGTCCGCCCTGAATCACATCATTGCAACCCCGGCCATTCAGCACATCATTGCCACGCAGCCCTCGCATCCGATCGCTACCCACCGTGCCTTGCAGACCATCTTTGCGCCGGGTGCCTTTGAGACTAGTGCCCGGTTGGCAGACGGGTTGCGCCAAATTCACCGACAAAGCTACCGTAGCCGGTGTGAGTGCCAAGGTCCCGCTACTGTCGATTGCCGTGTAGGTGAACCTAGCTCCTGAAAAACTGCCGCTAGACTGAAACACCAGCCGATTGATTTGGTCCGGTGTGAGTTTCTGCCCGATTGTAATTGGCACACCGCCGTTGGCAGGATCGCCCAGAAACAGAATGCCTTGGTCAGCAGGCGGCAGAGACGAAATCACATAGGCGGAAATCTCCCCGTCCGGATCGGTGGCAAACAGTCCAGAAATGTTAGTGCTACTACCTGGCACGAGCGGAATGGCGACATCGCGAGCAACCGGCGGCAGGCTGGAGGGCGGCAGCGGTGTACCTCCCGGATTCGGAATTGGATTGTCTGGGGTGGCACTCTTTGGAATTTCGTTGTCCAGATTGGTCACAAGCAGATCGGCTGGATCAATTTGGCTATAGTTTGAATCATCACTGAGTACGCTGGTGAGAATTGTATAGGAGATGTTACCGTCCAGCAAATTATCATCAACGCCGGTAATGGTGACAGTCTGCGGCAGGTTCCAATTCTTAGGAGTGAAGCGGATCGAGGTTGGAACCGTTCCTTCAGTTGGGTCAGAACTGGTCAGGTTAATGATCACATCTGAAGTGGGCCGACTGTTGAGTACCGCTGTGAAGGTAGCCGTTTGACCAGCTTCCGAAGTAATCAAGCCAGCGGTAGGCGTGATCGTAATTCCAGGTGCATCGTTATCAAAATTAGTGAGCGTAACCGCAGGTACAGATATTCCATTGTAACTACTATCAGCGCTGCTAACGCTAGTCTGAATAGTGTAAGGAACATTGCCATCCACCGAGGTATCATCTTGACCTTTGATCGTCACCGTTTGCGGCAAATTCCAGTTGCCCGGAGTAAAGGTGATCGTCGTGATCGTCGGAATTCCTTCGCTGGTATCGCTACTCGTGAAGCTGAGGATGACGTTAGCCGTTGGCCGACTGCTCAGCACAACTTGAAACTCGCCCGTACTGCCGTCCTCACCTGTAGTTAGGTCAACGGTGGTCAATAGCACTGCCGGCGCTTGCGTCTTGATTGTCAACTCATCCTTAGAGCTGTCTCGACCAATATTATTAGCCTGATCCGTAGCGCTAACTGAAACATCATAAAGTCCGTCTGCCAATGCCTCTTTGATCTCGTTATCAGTTAGTGTCCAGGTGCCATTGCCATTATTTCTAGCCAGATAGGTTTTTCCATTCACCGTTACTTCAACCTTGGCAGTCGGATCATCAACTGTGCCGGTTAATTCGGGTGTCGTATCATTGGTGATTCTGGGATTGACGGTGACTACCGGCGCTTTCGTATCGATTGTCAGTTCATTCGCGGTTGCGTCAAACCCCTGATTCCCAGCCGGATCAACTGCCTCGGCTTTGATGTCATAAATCCCGTTGGGCAACGGAGTTAGCTCAGTGCCAGCCAGAAACCAAGTTCCGTCTCCTTTGTTGGTAGCTTCGTAGGTAACGCCATTGACGCTGACAAACACCTTAGCAGTCGGGTCATTGACGTTTCCTGTCAGATCAGGCGTCGTGTCACTGGTAACTTTTGGCCCATCGACCGTCACCACCGGCGCTTGAGTATCGATTGTCAGTTCCCGATTGGTGCTGTCGATTCCCTTGTTCCCAGCAGTATCGATCGCCTCGGCTGTGACGTCATAGACCGCATTGGGCAGGGGCGAAGTAATGTTCGAGCCAGCTAGGAACCAGGTGCCGTCTCCTTTATTAGTCGCTTCATAGGTCGTGCCGTTGACAGTGACAAATACCCTGGCGGCGGGATCGTCCACCGTTCCAGTTAAATCCGGCGTATTGTCGGCTGTGATACGGGGATTGACCGTTACAATCGGTGGAGTTGTGTCGGCACCCGGGATCGATGTGGTGTCAGTAGCCGTATTCGGGCCGGGATTGGTGGCGATATCGGTCAAACCTTCGGGCGGAGACACAGTCACCGTAGTCAAAATGATGTTGCCCGGTGAGCCAGCGACCGTTAAGCCCGTCACCGTATAGGTAACACTCGCACCTGCTGCTAAATTCACCTTTGCATTCAGATTTCCGCTACCCGTTTGATCTGCCGCAGTTGGGAACGAAACACCTGACGCATTGGCGGCTGCCCAGTTGGGCGTACCGCTGAGATTCGAGTTTGTAAAGCTGCTGCGGACCGAAACGCCCCTGACGTTGTAGCCGCTAGTGTTGGTGACGGTAATGGTATAGGCAATTGCATCTCCCGTCGTAGCGGTGGTTCGCGAGTCGGTGATGCTGACACTCAAATCGACATCGGGCGATAGGATCGGCAGTGTAGCAAAATCACTAATGTCAGTGCCTACGGCGGCGACTAGAGTTGTACTGGCATCGCTGGTGTTGATCCGAATTAGATTTTTGCTGCTGCTGCCATAGAGATTGCCATCAGGTCCAAACGCTAACCCCGGCGAAGAGCTTACCATTGTGCCAACTAGCGTGGCAGCTGAAGGGGTGGCTCCCGTAAAGGTGACTTTGTAGAGGCCCGATGTTTCGGAGCCGGTAATATACAGAATATCTGGGTTGGCTGGATCAAAAGCCATGTCTCCACTATTGCCAGCCGGCAGACCGCTGATCGTCGCAACCAAGCTGGCCGTTCCTACCGAAGCTGAATTCCCCGCGCCTAGATTAGTGCCGGTGCTAATTGTGTAAAGCTGATTGCCCCTTAAGACGTAAAGTTGCCCATTGTTTCGAAACGCCATCCGTGCTGTTCCTTGCAGCGTTGCGCCTGTGATGGCTCCCAGATCAACGGCATCCCCAGTGAGCGGATCCCAACTTCCTAAGCGGTTAGAACTGCTGGATACGTAGTAGATTAACTGGTTGGGGGAAAGCGGATCTCTAGCAATGGCAAAGGTATTAAACGCCAATGTGTTAGGAATAATATTCCCCGTGGTTAGGCTTGTAGGCGTTACAGTACCGCCCGTTTCGATACTAGTGAAGAAAATTTTGCCATTGTTGATCGTGTAAAGCAGGTTAGGAATGGCATCGGGAGCCAGCGTATAGGCGTAGCTAGCTCTTGCTGCATTGCTGAAGATTGCCCCGGACTTCACGTTACCGATTTGGACCTCAAACTCCCAGTTGCCACCCAGAGCTGCACTGCCCGTCAGTTGCGTAGAAGCGGCCACGGCTGCCCCGGTGAGCTGACTCAATTGCCGCACCAAGGCTTTCCCGGCGGCCTTAGCGGCCACCCTACAGCCATAGAGCAGAATCTCTGCATCGGCAGTCAGGTGATTGCTCCAGGTTTGCAAACGTTGGGCATAGCGACGGAGCGTCTCTCCATTCAAACAGGCTGAACCTAGATATACAGTTCCTGCTTCCCCATGCGAAACAAGATGAATACTTTCGATCTGCCCTCGTTGGCGAATAGCGTTCGTGATTTGCTCGATGCCATCCTGGTTGCGGTCTAATACAATTGCTGCGGCATCATGTTCCAGACCGCTGATTAAATGCTGGTAATCCTGAACCGTTGGATCAATAAAAACTAAGGTAGAAGCTTTGAAAGAAGACATGGTTATATCACCTGATTCGAAAAATGGGATCATCGTAGACACACCCAAACAAAGACAGCGCAATTGCCAGTGCAAGCAACCACAGCCGCAAAGCGCCAAGGCTACAAGTCACCCCAACGGATATTCCTTGCCAGAAAAGCTTCTGATTGCCTACTGATCTAGGTTTCCAAATTCAGGCAATAAAAAATAACAGCTTCGTTAAAAAGAATTGGTTGTGAATCAACTGCCATTTATAGAAACCGTGTTATTTCAGAACTAGGTTGAACTTGAAAATGTAAAATCTCCGTAGTTTTACGAGATAAACTTGTGCCTTTATCTCATTTTTGAGATCGGTCGGCTTCAAGCCAGAACGCCTCATTTACCATGAATTTCGAGTTACGGCCTTTTTCAGGCTAGTGAAGTCCGAAAAACGAGGTGCAGGGGCACTGCCCCTGCGTGGGAGCAAAACCTCCACATCCCCCATACCTCACATGAGTGGAAAACGCTGAAATGCAGCAAATCGCTCGGAAGGTTGCCCAACTCTTTCTATCCTGCGGAAGACGTGGGATTGGTGGCTTTGGTTTAGGCTACTGAAATTGTAGGGTTGGTGAAATCAAATTCTATGGGCTAGGGTTGCTTGCATTGTCGGCGAAAGAGCTTCAGCGGAAGGGACTAGTTCGATCGGTTCAAACCCAATTCACACATGCAATACAGAAATTAACTTACTTGGCATCTTTTGAATAATCAGGATGCGATTCATTCACTGCAATCCATTTGAAGGTAAAGATTATGGCAATTAATCTATCTCGTTGGTTCAAATCGGCTGCTAAACTGTTGACCCTGCTGTGCTTGAGCGTAGTCATGCTCTTGAGTTTGGCTCCCACTGCCGTCTCGGCCATACCTGAGCGTTCTGAAAGCCCCGTTGCAGTACCAGGAATTACAGAGCCAGTTGCAGGCCAGAACATTGAGGAGCTAAAGGCACAACGGCGTGAATGGCAGAGCAAAGCTTCATCTATACATGAACAAAACGACAAACCGCAATCTTTGGGTGAAGCAGTGAACGAGAAGCTCAACCTAGATGAACTCACTGAAGGGTACGATCCCGAACGGGAAACTCAAAAGGCATACGAACGGGATCCGTTAGGCTCTCGTTAATCGGCTAATAATCCTATCTATACATAGAACTCAATCTAGGCCCTCAACCCTTAAGGAGGGTCTTTTTGATTACCATAGCGCTGCATAGAAGCAGGTGCCTGATCGATCGCGCCATCCTGGATTGAGCTAAGGGCTAGAAGCTGCGTTGGTTGCGACAGCTCAAGCGGCCAATCGTCAAAAAATGTGTAGAGATTAGAGATGAAGCAGGCAGATCAACGACAATAGACTCACAAGCGTTGTCTTGGATTGAGTTCTGCCCTGAGTTCTGCACTGAATTCTACGACCAGAGGGGAAAGCTATGGAACTCCAGTCAGTGGCCCTCACGCTTCCTGCCGAGTGTAATCTGATTTTAGGTCAAACCCACTTTATTAAAACCATTGAAGACCTTTACGAAATCATGGTCGGCGCGTCGGCTTACGTCAAATTTGGCATTGCATTTTGTGAAGCATCCGGCCCCTGTTTGATTCGAGTTGTGGGCAACGAGCCGAGCCTGCAAGAGGCCGCTACTCAGAATGCGAAAGCGATTGCGGCCGGACATAGCTTTATTATCGTCCTAAAAGAAGCGTATCCGATTAATTTCCTCAACGCGATCAAGCAATGTCCGGAAGTATGTACGATCTATTGCGCCACGGCTAATCCGGTTGAAGTGATTGTCGCCGAGACGGCTCAAGGTAGGGGCATTCTGGGGGTGGTTGATGGCTTTTCGCCCAAGGGTGTCGAGAGTACAGAAGATGTCAGCGCACGGCAGGAGTTGTTACGGAAAATTGGCTATAAGCTATAAGCTATTGAACTTGAACTCATTGAACAGTGTTTCTTGTCGAGCTGTTTTTTGTCGATCTAAATTAGCGATTTAAGCTCAAACAACGCCAGAATTTAAGGAGGCGACGATGAGAAGCTTTGATTATGTGATTCTAGGTGCTGGACTAGGTGGGCTTTCTGCAGCGGCGTGTTTAGCTCGCCAAGGTCATGAAGTGGTGGTTTTAGAAAAACACTATTTGCCCGGTGGCTGCTGCCATACCTTTGATTACGGTGAGTACCACTTCTGCGCCGATGTGCATTACATTTCTCAATGCGGCCCCGGACAAACCATCGACCAATTCCTCAACTATCTGGAACGGCCAATCCCCTTTAACTCGTTAGATCCGGATTGCATTGATCGGGTGATTACGCCCGAAGTGGATTTCAAAATTCCGCTGGGATGGGAAACCTTACGGGCGCGCCTTTTGACAACGTTCCCAGATGAAAGAGCGGCGATCAACCGCTACTGCGATGAGATTCGCCACCTGCATCAAGACATTCACAACTTGGTGCGAGACGTGCGCTGGTATGACCAGAAGTGGTCAGATTGGCTGAAGCTGCCCAAATACTGGAACCTGTTCGCCAAGCGGAATTGGACGCTGCAAGATCTGTACGATCACGTTGGACTCTCACCTAAGCTGCAAAATCTATTGGCAGGGCAAAGCGGTGACTACGCGCTACCGCCGAATGAAATTGCCCTCCTGACCCACACATCATTGGTTTGGGACTATTCTGAAGGGGCCTACTATCCTAAACATCACTTTCACCATTTGGTGAACACGATTGTGGATGCCATCACCGCTAGAGGAGGAATGGTGCGATTGTCAACTCCAGTCGAGCATATCGAAGTCTGTGGTCGTCAGGTGCAGCATGTCACGACTGCCGATGGCACTGTCTATCATGCAAAACATGCCTACATCAGCGACCTGGATCCCAAACTCACGGTGGCGCTCATGCAGCAGACCGATGGATTGAGTTCGCGTGAGCATCAGCGTTTGACTGGATATCAATATTCAGCCAGCGCCTTCAATGTCTATCTTGGCCTAGATAACCGCTTCCAGCCTGAACGCTATGGGATTGGCAACTGGAACATCTGGTACTATCCCACGGGTAATCTGAACCAGGAATACCAGAAACAACTGCAAGGCGACCTCAGCCATCCCTGGATCTTTTTATCCTGCCCCACATTAAAATCTCGAGAGCCAGGTATGGCTCCTCCGGGCCACCACGTTTTGGAAATTGCTACGGTCTGCCCCTACGAACCGTTTGCTCAACTCCAAAAAACCGACCCGAAAGCCTATAAAGCGAAGAAACGGGAAGTCTACAAACAAATTATGACCAGTGTACGCGATTTGATTCCTGACGTAGATGCCTATACTCGTATGAAGGTCTACGGTACACCAACCACGAGCGAATACTATCTGGGGCAACCCCAAGGCAATATCTACGGTGCCAAGCTAATTCCGCAACAGGTAGGGCTGAATCGCCTCGGCTATACCACCGAAATCCCCAATCTTTTCTTGGTTGGAGCCAGTGCCGGCTACCCCAGTGTGCCCGGTGTGATCGGCAACGGTATGGATGTGGTGGAACTAATCACGGGCCGCTCGGTTTGGCAGAGGCAACAGGATACGGCTCGGCAACTGGTGGGCGCAAAGTAACGTCGGTTACTGCTGCTTTAATAGCACAAGTCCTAGCAACCCAAGCAAAAGCAGCCCGCTCAGAAACGCAGCTACTGTGACTATAGGACCGAAAATCCAATGGGAGGTGAACACCCAGCAAAATATACAGGTCGCAATAAACAGAACTATGACTAATTGTATGGCTTTGAGAACATCCACATTACTCAAAGATACAGGCTTTCAACTGAGAACAGCGAATTTTTTCAACCAGCGTAGCGCCCCAGGCTGTGCCGGTATAGATCTCTAGCTCTGCCTCTGGTAGCGCTTCAAACAAGAGCTGCTCCTGCGGAAAAACCACTTTTTCAAAATACCAGCCAGAAATATTAGTAATGCGGACGACTTGAAGCTTGGAGGTGGTATTTTTATAGGCGCAAAAAAGCTCGCAGGTGGCCTGTAGCATGTGAACTTCAGTAGAACTGGGCATAGCTGAATCCTCCCTAAAAGCGGCTGCAACAAATTCCAAAATCGAAGCCTCCAAGGCAATCATTTCGTCCAAATTCAGCTTGTAATGCAGGCAGGCGTCATCGAGGAACCGGGTCAAGGCCCACCGCATTGTTTCCAGATCGGCTCGCTTTTTGGCAATTGTTAATGCTTGATCAAGGCTGGAATACAGCTGGCGATCGGTGATGCCAATCCGTTCCTGCGCCGTCCAACAATGAAATGAATAGCCATTTGGGTGTGAGACTAGTTCAATCACCCAGCCGTGATATTGCTCTTTCACCTTCATCAGAACCCTATTCCCCATGCACAATCAGTAATTCACCAATGCCAGAGATAGTACGCTCCTCGCTGCTTGGTTGGGGCTTACCTCCAAACAATCACTTTGCCAGAATATCACCCGTGGATGCAGAAGAAATGCAGATTTCGTGCAGATTTTGGGTAGATTTGGTGCAGAACTTGGAGGTAGAAGGCTTATTTTAAGCGATATCCTAAACCATGTACGGTTTCAATAAAGTTGTCGGGTGCACCTAGCGCTCGGAGCTTCTGCCGTAATCCCCGCATGTGAGAGTTCACCGTTTCCTCTACTGGAGCATCATCGTGGGACCAGACTCGCTCGATAATCCCCGATCGACTCAGGACTCGTCTACCGTTAGTAACCAGCAATTCTAGCAGCGCGTATTCCTTCGGAGTCAACAGGAGCGGCTGATTGTCATATCGAGCTTCATGGGTTTCCGGGTTGAGGTGAAGCGCGCCCCAGCATAAATCTGCCGTTGTAGTTGAACTACCGCGTCGCAGCGCTGCTCGCACCCGAGCCATTAGCTCTTCTAGATCAAAAGGCTTGGTCACATAGTCATCGGCTCCCGCATCTAGTCCGGTAATCTTGTCGGTGACAGTATCGCGGGCCGTCAGCATCAGCACAGGGCTGGTTTTATTTTGATGAGCGGGTTGATTGGGTGCTACCTGGCGGAGCTGTTGGCAAAGGCGAATACCATCCAGCTTGGGCAGCGTTAAATCCAGCACAATCAGACTATATTTGACTAATTCCACCCATTTCCAGGCTGCATTGCCATCCTTAGCAACATCTACTGCATAATGCCGGCGGCTCAAGGCTTCGCTGATCACCTCTGCTAACTGGATATCGTCTTCAACCACTAAAATTCGCATTACCTGAATTTGGCTTGAGTCGTAGGAAGAGAGCTATGCCATTTGACTCTACCATGTTACTAGCGCGGTGGATGGGTAGATGGGTGAGAGTGAAGGTGTAGCTGGGTGGATTCGCTTTAGATGAAGGGATCGCTGGAACGAAAATGGATTGCTGGAGGATTTGGTCTGGCTTTGCTCCTGATGACGGGTGTCAGCTTTGCCTCCTACCGCAATACGATTGCCATTACTGAAAATGCAAGTCACGTGCAGCAAACCTACGACGTTCTTAATCAGCTTGCTACACTTTACGCAGAGCTATTGATTGCTGAGTCAGGCCGAAGGGGCTATGTTTTTCTCAACAATCAACAAGAGCTGGAGCGTTATCAACTGGCGGTAGCCAAAATCCACAAGCAATTGCAGGTAGTTCAATCAGAAATTCATCACACTAGTATTCGACAAGAGCAGTATCAGCACCTAGTTGCGTTAATTAATCAACGACTGGAGCTATTGCAGCAATCGATCGCTCTGCATCAAACCGAGCCAACTGCGATTGCAGCCCAAAATTTGATTACTGAAAACAGCATTCGCCTGCGCGACCAAATTCAAACCAGATTAACCGAAATCACAGCTCAAGAAAAACAAGAGTTGGCAGCATCTATTGACCAATCTGAAGCTACGATTCGGCGCAAAACCTTACTAGAGCTAATCGGCATTCTGCTTAGCATTGCCGCCATTGCCGGAGCCTGTTTCGCGCTTTATCATCAGCAGATGCAGCGGCAAAAAGTTGAGCTACTGGAGGGCACGCTGGCTCAAGAAAAAGAACTGAATCAGTTAAAGTTGCGCTTCTTCTCGATGGTATCTCACGAGTTTCGCACGCCGCTGAGTGTGATTCTTGCCTCTTCTCAACTCCTAGAGGAGATTCTTCAGGAGCTAGTGGATGAAAGTAAACTCAAGAATTTGCAGCGCATCCAGGTTTCAGCGCGGCTGATGAACCAGTTGTTGACTGATATTTTGACGCTTTCTAGGGCCGAGGCCGGAGAACTAGAATTTAAGCCTGCTCCTCTGGATATTGAAGCCTTCTGTCTGAATTTGCTGGAAGATATTCAGGCGAGTCAAGCAATGTCGCATTCGCTGCAATTTGTCAGTCAGGGGCGCTGTACGCGCGTCAATTTAGATGAAAAGCTGATCTATTCAATTCTGAGTAATTTACTTTTGAATGCCGTGAAGTATTCTCCTCAGGGAAGTAGTATTTACCTGAGCTTGATCTGCAAACCAGACGCGACGATTTTTCAAGTCAAAGATGAAGGAATCGGCATTTCCTTAGAAGAGCAGCAAAAGATATTTGCACCGTTTTATCGCGGCCAAAATGTCAACCATATTGTTGGAACTGGACTTGGGTTGGCGGTTGTCAAAACCTGTTTAGCGCTACACCAAGGAGAAATCGCCGTTAGCAGTGAAGCGACAAAGGGAACGGTATTTACGGTCACAATTCCTGCCTTAGGTCGCTAACTCCCTCCAATTCCCGCTGGGACTAACCCGAATGGAGGGGGACCAGTAAGCGTGGACACCCTTATACTATTACTGAACTACTAGAACTGAACTAAGTTCCGCTCAGGGAAAACATAAGGGCTTTAGCATGACTAATACGACAACTGACCGCATGACAGATCGCATATACGACGTAGTGATTATCGGTGGTGGGGTAGCTGGTGCGGCGTTGCTTTATGCGCTAGCAACCTTCACCGATTTGAAGCGAGTGGCGCTAGTAGAAAAGTATTCCCAAGTTGCGTCGGTCAATTCTAAAGCCACGAACAATAGCCAAACGATTCACTGTGGTGACATTGAAACCAACTACAGCCTCGAGAAGGCGCTGAAGGTGCGTCGCTCGGCTCAGATGTTAGTACGCTATGCTGAACAGTTGTCCCCAGCTCAGCGAGACCAGATTATCTACCGCTTTCCCAAAATGGTGCTGGGTGTTGGTGCTCAGGAGTGTGAGTTCCTACGGCAGCGCTACGAAACCTTTAAGCCCCATTTTGCGGGTATGCAGCTTTTAGACAAGGTCGAAATTGCAGCCGTAGAACCCAGTGTAGTCAAGGTAAATGGACAAGACCGACCGGAAGAATTAGTCGCTCTTGCAGTGTTGGATGAATATACGGCGATTAATTACGGTACATTAGCCCAATCGTTTATTGAACAGGCGCAGACTAGTGACAAAACTGTAGATTTGAAATTGGGCTATCCGGTACAGACGATTGAGCCAGTGGGCGAGAACTACCGAGTTACAACCGCTGCAGAAACAATGCTGGCTCGGTTCGTGGTGGTATCGGCAGGAGGCCACAGTCTGCTGTTTGCGCACCGCATGGGCATCGGCTTGGAGTATTCTTGTCTGCCCATTGCGGGCAATTTCTACTTCACGCCCCAAGTGCTCAACGGTAAGGTCTACACCGTACAGAACGATAAACTGCCCTTTGCGGCAATTCACGGTGATCCAGACATCACAATGCCCAATAAAACTCGCTTTGGTCCGACAGCACTGCCCTTACCGCTACTAGAGCGTCATAATCTACAAACGCTGATTGATTATCTAGAAGTGCTGAAGCTCGACCAGACCGTGACGGGTGTTCTGTGGGATTTGTTTAAGGTGCGCGATATTCGCAATTATATTTTCAAAAATATCGCCTTCGAGATGCCGGTTGTGAATCGGCGTTTGTTCCTAAACGATGCTCGCAAGATTGTGCCGTCATTGCAGCTAGAAGATCTGGAATTTGCCCAAGGTGTAGGCGGTGTGCGTCCCCAATTGATTGATCGGACTCAACGCAAATTGATCTTAGGACAGGCCGAGATCGATCCCGGTAATGGCATTCGCTTCAATATTACGCCTTCACCCGGAGCAACGACCTGCTTGGGCAATGCCGAACAGGATATTTTGCGGATTCAGCAGCACTTGGGCTGTAAATTCGACCGCACCTGGTTTGAAGCGGAGTCAATCGCTGTATCTTGAGCTGGGTTTCCAACTGGAGCTTAAACGGGGCTAACCGCTCGTTCGGGCTGGAGAAACCGTGAGTTGACTAGATTGTGGTAGGTTTCAAGGTAAGTTGGCCAACGGTCAATCGCTTGGTTCAGCTCTTGCAATCGCCCGCTTGGGGTGCTGCTTTGGAGCAGATGGTCGAAATTGGCGGCAAACAGGATAGCCGGTTGTTCCTCTCGTTCAGAGATCTGCCAGTTGACCTCCGCGATGTCTAAATTGAGCTGCGCCTGCTTCAGGGTATAACTCAAGCGAAACGTCGCTCGTGGAGCTGTTTCTCCGAAGCTATGCCAAGGGCCAGGAGCCAGCAGCGTGTTTGTTAGGTAGTGATGGACTGTTTCTCCCATCGAGTTAGCAAACCCAGTGAAGTTGATGCCGACAGCTTGATAATTAGCCTGGGGCAGAGCGTGGGTATATTTCTGAGCGATGGTTGCAAGCGTTACTTCTTTGGGGTCTGTAGCTACTAAAGCTTCGACAAACAGCAGCCGATTGGCTTGAGCCAAGATGCTAACCCCAGATTGAAACACAACCTGGGAAGCCATTGCGGACAAAACCGGCTGCTGGGATAATTCCCACCCGGCTGGAATAATACCGCCGTATTTCAAAAAATCTGCGGTTAGCAACAGTGGATTGAACGAGTCGGCAACAATTGCGATTGCTATCTCTTTAATGTTTAAGACTAAATTCATTTTTTACTATTATTCGGATTTACATGATTTGGGTTTGATGAGTCTTCAGGTTTTGCCGTCAATTTCTCTGCATCTTCACTTTTTAATTTACTATCAAGCAGATCATCTGCTCGACGCCACACTAGCTATGATCACTCGATTGATTGTTTGCTAATAACAAACTTGTTCTTTCGCTGTCACTATTACCTGACTATTAGCGTTGAGAATTAGCTTTTAGGCTCATTAGCTAATACAAGCTAATACATCAGAGGAGTAACTATTTTGCCATCCGTTAAACTTTATCTATCACAACTTGCTACCCTGTCTTACTGTTTTAGGCTGGCTGTTTTAGGCTGGCTGTTTTAGGTTGCTGTTTCAGATTGGTGTTGCCCCTGCTGGCACTGCTCGCATCTAATTGCCGCTTCAGTAGAATCACCCAAGTTGTTCCCTCGATCCAAACACACCCACCAATTAAGAGCAAGAGCGCTGCTGTCATTTCATCAGATCTTCAAGAAGTGGCCATTGGCAGGAATTACAAATTACAGATTCAAACTACAAATTAGTTTTGATTGTCTGCCCAGGATCGCTCAAGTTGACTAGAATAAAGACTGGACTATCGTTCCTTCTACAAATTTTTGTGGAGAAACCAGAACACAATAGTTCAATAGTTCAATAGTCCGTTGTCTCCGTTTCGTGCCGAGGTGTGCTTTGACAACCACAATTCAGGAAACCTTCCTTGAACTCGACTGGGGTGATGAGGACCAAGCTAGACAAGCCCGTGCAGCACGCGCGGCTCAACTGCAAGAGGAAGGCTACATTTGCACTTACCAGAATCTCTATACGGTGTATGGCTATCGAGTCTTTCTCCTAGAAGCTAACAAAATGGAATCGATGCAGGAGCCACTGTCTGAATCCCAGCCATCCTCAGCGAAAACAAAAGACCGTCCGGTCTTACGTCAACGACGCAACCACCTGCCTAGCTTTGAAGAACGCTAGACTGCTTGGTATTGATATCTCCTGAAGAATCAAGCTCTCAAGGCTGATCCGGATCGATGCCAAGTTCTCGCAATTTGGCAGTAAGGCGATCGGCGCGTTGACGTTCTTCTTCAGCGCGTTGACGCTCTTGCTCCGCTAGTTCTTTATCAGTCGGTAGCAGTTCACCATCTAACGTTGCCCAGCGTAGCCAAACGGCCTCAACTTGTTTGAAAATACCCTGCCAGCGAACTAGTGCTAACCCCAGTTGCTCGCTCACGAGGCGTTGTTGAGCATCAAAATTTAGAGGTTGATAAAATCCTCGCTGTAAACTGAAACCGGCAAAATCGTCCGGGTTGAAGGGGTCATACCAGAAATATTCGGTTACCCGCAACCGATCCTGATAAATCTGCTTTTTCTCGGTTTTGTCGTGTCTAGCTGTAGAGTCTGACAGCAATTCAATCACCACATCCGGGGCTTTGCCCTCTTGCCAAACCACCCAACTGCGCCGCTCCCCTGGCGGTACATCTTTGACGACAAACACATCCGGCCCCCGGTAGTTCTGATTGCGGACCTGATCGGGACTGAAATAAACAAACATGTTGCCTCCGACAAACCCCTGCAATTGGTTGGCAATCAACCAGTTCATGTAGGCATCCACCAAGATGTCCATTTGCAGCTTGTGGCGAAGCGTCTCCATCGGAATACCATCATCGCAGGGTAAATCGTCCTGAGTCGGAGCATAGATCTGCCACTCAGCCTCAGGCTCTGCTGTGAATTGTTCTGCAAACTGTTCTGCTTCCAAGACGGGATCTGGCATAGCTGGCAGCCTCCTCAGCGCCGCAGAGGTTGTTCCTATTGTAGTTGATGAGGCTACGCTCGAAATGAAGGTGCAGAATTATGAATTATTCAAGATCTCGTTGGGTAGAAACAATAGTTGTTGCCTGAGGCTCGCTCCGGTTCTTCCAGTTAAGAGCCAAACAATGGATCGGCATACATCCCGCGCAATCTGAATCACTGGCTCCCGTGGTTCAGTGGTCTCAACTGCAAAGGGTGTGAAAGCAATTCCCTGGCTTCCCAGGACGACTGTAGCAATTGCCTGAGCACGGGGCATGTGAAAGTCAGATGTTACTAAAAAAACATGCTGAATCTGATGTTGCTTCAACTCAAGAACCAACGTTGTGAAATTGGTGACGGTGTCGGTTGCCCGATAGTCAAGGTGGAGCCGTGTCGTAGACACGCTAGCCGATTGAAAGATAGCGTAAATATCCTGAGGAGATCTACCACTTGAGACCCAAATCATCAGACTAGGGTAATGTTGTGCTAATTGGGCTGCTGCCTCTTCTCGTCCAGTTCCTCCCCCTAACACCAAAACAGCCTCTGGTTGTGGGGCTAGATGCCTAGCAATCATCAATCGCGACGGAATTATGCTCAGCCCAATTAGAGCGATGATTATGATCCAGATTGTTCCCAATGGCGGATGCTGACGCGATAGTTTACCTAGCATGCTATCTTTTCAGTTTTAATTTAGTATCTTGTTTCTGTGTATTTCTGTTGTTCTGCTTCAATTAAGCGAATTGACAGTAGAACTTCAGCTAGCAATCGTTGAAAAGCATAATACCAACCATGCCAGCCGTCTAAAATTCCTCCTTTGAAAATTAGGCAGTAAAACAAAATAATGAATGGAGCTAGCACTTTTTGCTTGCGGATGCGATCGCCCCAGCTCAATTTATGCACCGGTGTAGCTCGCAGCTTTTCTACCTCAATCAGCATATAGCGATCTTGTGCCCAAAGCCAGCGGCTCAGCGGTTTTCGATCATCGTGATAGATTGGATGAAATAATGTACCAGACTGTCCATCGACTCGTACAAGCTGGGTATGTCCATCATCAACAAAAGTGGCTCGATTTTTACGGAAAAGAGCTTGCCGCGGAGGAAGGATTGTTCCCCGTAAAGGTTTTCCAAACACACAGTACTTAAATCTAATGAAATAACCATCAATGGATATATCTTCTGGTAAGCTGATTAGTTCAGTAACCAACTTATCAGATAGAACATAATCTGCATCTAATGACAGCACCCACTCCGATTCAATCTGTTCTAAACCATAGTTCCACTGGGTCGCATGGGTGTCAAAATTGCGCTTGAATAGCTTGACCTGTGGATATGCAGCAGCGATTTCTATGGTTGCATCTGTGCTAAAGCTATCGATTATAATAACCTGCTTTGCCCAAAGTAGTTTCTGAAGAGTACGATCGAGGTTAGGAGCTTCATTGAATGTGAGGATCAGGGGGGTAATTCTTTCTACGAGCATAGGTTTTTCTAATAATGGAAACGCTGATCCTAATTGAGCTAGTGCGAGACGATAGAAATTGGTTTTGGTTCAACTATGGTTTGGTAAATTTGAATCAAACGAGTAGCTATTTTGCTCCAATTGTAATGCTCCTGAACGAATTGAAAAGCATGTTGCCCCATTAGATTTCCTCGTTTTTGATCAGTTAAATACGTCTCAAGTGTAGAAGTGATATCAGATATAGCGAGCTGAGATATGTACCCTAGTTGGTATCGCTCAATTTCCGCAGCCAAAGCTACCCCTGGAGTAGCCAAAACAGGTAGGCCAGATGCCATTGCTTCCAGCACAGCAATGCCAAAATTCTCTGAGTGAGAAGTCAGGACAAATAAATCTGAACCTTGTAATAATAGATTTTTTATCTCGCCTTCAACAAAACCGGTTAACCGAGTGCGGTTGTAAATTCCGTTGGAAATTAGTAAGGATTTAACATAAGCTTCATAGCTTGGCTCACCGCTACCAGCCAGCACGAATGTAAACCGATGATGTGCTAGTTGACCGAGCGCAGGAATTAGATAATCTAGCCCTTTCTTGGGATGTAAGCGAGAGAGAAATAAAATAATGGGTTCATCTGGCGGAAGATTTAGATGGAGGCGTATACGTTGCCGCGCATCCGGAATTCTGTTGGAAAAAGAGAAACCCAGAGGCAGAATAAAGCTGGAAGCTTTCACATTTAGTTTCAAAAGTTCAAGATGTTCTTGCTCCGATGTTAGATGCAAAAATTGGCTGTGGTTGAGATTAGCCTTTTCAATTAAATTCAGATAGAGTTGTTTTTTCTGCTTACCTTGTTGAAGTGACCATTCACAGAGTTGTCCAATAGGTCTAATAATGTAAGGAATACCCTGAAGACGGGCAATTGCCATTGCTATGGTCGAAGGGTAGGAGAAAATGGCATGAACATGAACCAAATCATATTGGGCTATATTTTTCCATAGCCATTTCGTCAGCTGTGCTGAAAAAGAGAATTCCCGAATTGAGGCAATTCGAGGTGAAAAACGAGAGAAAAAACAAGTAGGAACTGTTTGATTAGAGGATGGTAAAGGATGGCAGATTCGCTGCTCTAGAGGAACATTTAGTAAATCTGAGCCATGATCATTGGTTGTAACAATTTCTGTTGTTATGCTTTGTTGATTCAAAGCATGGACCATTTCCAATACAGCTTGGCTTGGTCCTCCTCTTACAGGAGAGACTGAGGGGATAACATGTAAAACTTTCATTTCTAAAAAATTGCTTAATAAGAGGTTTTGACAATTGGAAAGGCTGGGGTTAGACTACAACAATGAATTAGAAACAGTAAAGAAATCATTCAAGTGCTTAGTAAGGTTATCTCGAAATTGAGAAAAGGCATAATGCTCAATCATACGTTGGCGAAGCATCTCAGGTTGATATAAAGTTCTGTTCAAATGCTGGCCTTTAAGAATCTGAATCAAGTTTTTAGCGATTTCCTCTGCATCATCGGGGTTAACTAAAACTCCCAACTCACCTTGGCAAAGTGCATCGATTGCCCCATCTTGATTGCCTCCTAAAACAGGTCTGCCGCAAGCTAGTGCTTCCAAATAAACAATTCCAAATCCTTCCAATTTACTGGGCATGGCAAAGACATCGCATACATTGTAGTAATCACAAAGCTCTTCGTCTGGTACAAACCCAGCCAGTGTTACAGAATTTTGTAAATTGAGTTGAGCAATATACCGTTCTAGACGAGCTTGATCGTCACCTTTTCCTACAATCAAATAATGAACATTAGGAATGAATTGGCGAATCATTGGTAAGGCTTCTAGAACTTTGTCATAACCTCGATACGATTCTGTACTACACAAACGACTGACAGTGAGAATAATCGGCTGCTCTGGAGTCAACCCATATTTTTGCAGTAAATAATTTGGTTTCGCAGCGATCTGAAAACGTGTGGTATCTACTGTATTTGGAAGCAGAGAAATCTGAGTTGGATCAAGCTTTTGCTCATCTAGTAGGCGATTGCGGGTATATTGACTAACGGCCAGAATGCGATTGGCATCATGCAAAGCATTTTTTATGGCTGGACGTTGAATGTTCCATGCTTCTACACCATGAGCAATAGTCCAATAAGGAATACCTAACAAGCGCTTGAGCCAATAGGCAACAGGTGTAAAGTTGAGATGAGTAGTAATAATCAAGTCAGGACGGTGCCTAATAGTTTGTCTTATGAGCTGAGCAGCAAAGACAGGATTGCGAATGGATCTAAGGTATTGACCAGTAAAATGAAATTGAGTATGGTACAGGTAAGGAATATGGAGGGAAGTATGAGTATCATGCATCAAAAAGATATCATAGTTCGCCTGTGGATACAGATCCTGTAGCGCTTGCAAAAAATATGCAGAGTAAACTTGGATTCCTCCCTTGAAATTAAATAGGTTAGGACACCAGAGATGGAAACGAGGAGATCGGGACACCATTAGAACTTCTCTTGCAATGAGTTGAGGGCTTGTAACAAACCTTGTGTAGCTTGTGTATAGCTGTAATGGGAAACAATTTGGCGGCTGTGATTCCCCCATTTCTTTAAACGTTCTGGATCAGTAAAGGCGACCCGTAATGCGTCAGTCAGAGCTGAAATATTACCAGCCGGAAAAACCAACCCGTTTTCGTGTGGATGTACTAAATCTTGTGCACAGCCGACATGGTTGCTGACAATTACTGGCCGAGCCAAACACATCGCTTCATTGATGGACAACCCCCAAGTTTCTTGTGATCCATAACTCGGAAGTACTACAACATCAGCAATCGCATAGGTTCGAGGCATTAGGGATTGATTTTGGAACGGGGCAAAGTAGATATGGGAATGCCCTGTGCCAGCAGATTTGAGTTCAGCTTCTAGCGACCCAGAACCAACGAAGAGTAGAGAGACCTGGGGCAATCGGGCTTTTAAGAAAGCTTGCAGCAAATCTAACGGTCGCTTTTTGGCTTCAAATTTACCGGCAAATAAGATAACTTGGTGATTGGCAGGAATCCCTAGTTCCTGCTTCCAAATTTTTGCCTGTTCGCTTGCGATGGCAGCTTGTGCATAGAACCGCTCGTTATCGATTGCATGGGGAGAAAAGAACAATTTCTCAGGTGGCACATGATGGTAGCGGAAGTAGCCATAATTGGCTTTACCAACGTAGAGGAAGGCAGCAAAGCACCGATAGATTGTAGAAATAATCTGCCGCCGGCTCCACTCTTTGATGCCCCTGTTTGGCAGCAGATGGTGAGAGTCTCCTCGAAACAATAGCGGAGCTTTACGATTATTCCATCTCCAAATAAACTGATAAAGACTTGCATAATTGTAGTTCATTAGCCAGACCGCCGCAGGTTGATAAGCGTGAACCTGAGCGACTAATGATGGATTTTGCAGCCCCCAAAAATGATGCGTTCCTGGGTTAGAGCTAGTATTTGGCACAAATTCATAGTTATATCCATCTAGCAAAGGAACATCCCATTGAAATGATTTTTGAAACTTAATATCTACTTGTTGAGTAATGCCAAAATCCCAAAGATAAAATACTTTAATATCCAGATCTCTGGTATGGGCTAGATAGCGAAACCAAGGAGCGTAGTACTGAATTGGGTGAGATGTGATAATTGCTAATCTTTGCATACAACAAATTTACCTTCTATAAGCCATCATGGGTAAATCCATTGTGGAATAAGACCGCATCAAAACGAAGACAATTCCACCCAGTACTATGCTGGTTTGATACAATGCTGCAACATACACTCCGGCTGTCCATTCAGTCTGCAACGCGAAAGTCATCATGATGACCGAAAACAGTGATTGCGCAGACAAAATTGGTGCATTCAGGCTCCATCGAGTAACCTTTCCATAAGCCCATCCCAGCACAACTGCTAGACCCGCACAGCCAAATACACCAAAATTCCCATAGGACTCAGCAAGTAATCCCCAACTGATACTAGTTGTAAAAGTTTGCTCATAGGTTTGTAACCCATAATGAACGCTTAAAATATGCGTGCCTTCGGTTGTGCGAATTTTGCTAGGGTTCAGCACTCGCGGAATCACAACTTGTGGCAGAATAGCATAGGTTCTTCCATGTAAGTAAGGAACAGTTTCAGGACTCTTACTTTGAGCTAAGAGAAGCATCTGGATCACGCTAGAGCGCACTAAAAATGATTCTTTCTCTTCGGATTCAGGTAACTCTTCTTCTTGTTTACCAAAGTATTCTATACTATATCCTACCCATTCGGAGTACCAGGCAGGATAGTCCCAGGGTTGTAATCGAGGCATGGCTGCCTCATTCCAATATTTAGCTCTCATATCTGACTTGCCGTAGTGTAGAAACGAGAGGCAAATCAGCATTATTATAATAGGCAGAACAGGAACCTTTTTACGCCCAATCACAAAGGCAATAGTTGAAATTAGAAAAGTCGAGGATGCACCTATGAGTAGTAGCCTCAATGCACTCGTTGTCATGTAGGACACTAGCAAAATAATGAAAAGTCTTGATTGTTGTTTTGATAACTCTTGAGATCCCATCCGATAGGCAAGTACAAAACTGGCAAGAGCCGTCAATCCTAAAACGGCATTCCGAATTGTTCCCAGAATACCTCCAGACAAGGGCAGCCACCCTCCATTTGCAGCCACATTAAATAAAACAGCAGCTGCTAACATTGTCATAAAAAAACCCTCCCCTTTGCGTTCATCTAAAGCTCGATAAACTGGAGGTAAAGGAGATGGTGTTTTCACAAAGCGAAACCATATCCAGGTGCCTATCAACAGAAAACCTGATGTTGTCAATGCAGCAAATAGGCGATTCTCTGGGGTATAGGTGAGCACCTTTGGGTGATTAATCACTAGCGGCAAACCATAAGTCCAAATATAGGTCAAGGCAAAAAAAGGAAATATTGGCATGCCTTGTGCCTGTCCAGAGCACCATAGATATCCGGGTAGCAACGCAGAGGCTGTAATTAGAGCGGCTCCAATGTTACTCAGCGAAGAATCCGTTTTAGCCCAGAATAGCTCATAGCCAATCAGGGATAGGGCAACGATCCAAAAAGCGCTTAGCAGTTGTCGCTGCTTTTGCCGCGACAGATCAAATAGAAGATTAGGCAGGAGAGGATGGGAATAGCCTGGTTCTTGCTGGAACATCATGCGTTATGGAAGTAGAGCACTGACTGAGGAACAGATTGACCAAAAATTTGGCATAGTTTAGCCGTCATTTTGAAAGCAGTATAAGGCTCAAAGGTTGTCCAGTTGGTTGGAGGATGCCACCCTTTTGGACAAGTCAACAAGGAACGAAACTTTTCAATGATGCTGGTTGCCAGGTCCTGTGGCTGACTATTTGAAGTAAAGGTGACTGCTTGTCCGGCTTGGCAACGGTATAAAATATCTACAACTGAGCTTTGTTGATGAAAAACAGCCAGAATAGGTTTCTGGGCCAAGATGCAGGGATAAAGCTTAGAGGCAGTGTACCCTACGTCGTTAGAACCAATCAGTAAAATAGCATCACTCTCTGCGAGAACTTGTAAAGCTTCGAAATAAGGAATGCGCTGGGGATGTTCGGTGACGAGATCCGCAATGCCAAATTCTTGAGCAATCGGCTCTACGGTTTTAGTTGCTAGTCCTTTCGGGGCATAGCTAGTACCCACAAAGTGAAGCTGAACCGTCTGCCAAGGCTCAGGATTTTGGCGACGATCTGTTTGAATAGCTAAAAAGAGCGAGCGCAGGGCTAACGCCATATCCTCGCCACCCCGTCCGACATAAACCCAATGCCGCTTTCCGTCGTTAGCATTAAAAATGCGCTGTTGGATTTGGAGCGATGGCAAAAGGTCAAAATCGATTTTAGGTGCTCCGAAAGGAAGCACCGTCAGTTGATTGGACTTGAGAGCCGGATAGCGGTGTTGAAGGAGTTGAGGATAAGCGGGCGAAACGCTGATGATGTGGCTTGCTTGTATAACCGCTTTAGGTTCGAGTAGCTTCGCTTGAAGTTGAGAAAATCCGTATTTGAAGTGCCCACCCGGAGGTCTAACTCCTGATTGTTTGTAATAGTCATTCAACCAAGGATCTTGAAAATCTAGAATATAAGGCACTCCAAACCGTTTTCGCCAGCGTGGACCAAGCGCCATTGAGGTGAAGACAGTATTTGAAAAGAAAACTAGATCAAACTTCTGTTGCTGAAGCAACCGATCGCCTGCTTGCAGTAAGTAGGGAAAACTGCGTAGTCCCAGGCTGCCTAGTCCGAGCATTCTAGTTTGCTGAACGGATAGAGCCTTGGTATAAGTGATGGGGATGTGGGATGGAATGGTTTTGCTGAGAAACGGATCTTCTACGCCTGCTTCAATGCAATCTGGTTGCACAGCAAGCACATGGGCCTCCCATCCAAATTGCTCTAAGTAAGGCAAAGCCATTCGCACGCGCTGATGATCTGCCGCATTGATAGGCGGAAAATGAGGACTGATGATAAGAACTCGCTGTCCCAATTCTCTACTCCGTTCTGATAACTTCTTACCCGTGCCTTTTACTGATACAAGGCTTGTACAGTAGGACCAGGAAAAAGATCAAACAGGCGCTAAAATAGGCCGATTTATCAAGCTTTGATAAAGCTGCTCGTATTGATTCACAACTACTTCAGCCGAAAATTTCTTTTCAACTCGCTGGCGGCAATGATTTCGGTTTAGGTTGGGAAGTTGTTTGATCGCATCAACGGCTGCTGTAAGGTTATTCACTAGAAAGCCATCTACACCTTGACGTACAATTTCTGGCAATGCTCCACGAGGGCAAGTAATAACCGGAGTTCCACAGGCTAATGCTTCTGCAAATACGATGCCAAAGGGTTCATCCCACTCGATGGGCACAATCATGGCGGCGGCTTGACCCAGCAACTCATTTTTCTGGATGTCATTCACTGGCCCCACATACTCAATGCTTGCGTTGCCAAGATGAGGCGCAATTTCCTCCTGCCAGTAGCGGTTTCCCTCCTCAGTATTGACTTGGTTCCCAGCAATTATTAAGCGGCGACCCGCTTGACGAGCAGCAGCAATGGCTATATGTGCACCCTTAATTCGCTCAATCCGGCTCAGGAATACGAGTGGAGCATCATCAGCAACCGTAGGTTGGAAGGTATACTTTTCCAATTCAACACAGTTATGGATAGGATGCCATATACCTCCAGCAGTCCGTCCGATCTGGCAGATATGTTCGCTACAACCCGTAAATACTAGAGAACCCTTTGCCAAACGATTGCCCCAACTTGTGGTGTAGAAACTTGGATTCCGCTGATAGGACATAATTTTAGGTAAACGCGAACCCAACAAAGGTAATAGGTACAGAATTCGAGAGAAGCTATGAATCAGATCAGGCTGAAATTTTTGTACTGCTGACCATAGCAAGAAAGTATTCTGCAGAGCATCAAACTTGTCTTGAGATCGCCGTCCAATCCAGGGAAAGAAAGCATCTACATCTACGGTAGATTCTGGATGTGCAATCAGCCCAACAGTATATCCGCGCGTTCTTAAACCTTTGATCAAAAGATCGATAATTCTTTCAATTCCACCGTAAAGTTGAGGAGGAACTGGTAATTCGGGATCAGCGGTAACTAGGATACGCATATCATCCAGCCTGTTATTTTAGATAGATGAATTAAAGGTGGTTGGGTGCTCAACGCCAGGCACTTAAATCAACACCAAGATACTCTTCAAGCCTTCTGTTTGATTCATCGTAGACCTTTAGTAGGTAATTTCTATCCAAGTCAGACATTTGATTTCTTTTAGAAGATCTGCTTAGAAAAACCTGGCGAAAATGTCTTGATTTAGTCCAGAAGTAGTTGAAGGTTGAAGAACGCTCTGATAGTTTGATCAGCAATTCATGGTTGTTTAGATAATTAGCAACCATTCTGTCACGAGGTTTTACAGCCTTAAAAGTATCATCTACTTCTAAAAATCTATAGATCGACTGCTCGACTACCCGAACATCTTTCTTGAAGTCATCGTATAGTATGATCAGCATATTCCTACGATGGAAGTATTGTTCAAATCGCTTAAGATGTTGGTAATATAGTCACACTCGCGTTTTACAGCAGGTGATTAAAAAGCGGACTAAGCGCAAATCGTCCCGTCGCCGGTTAGCTTCGACGCAAGCCTTGCAGTTGGATAGCGTTTCGGTGTCGGTTAGCTTCACAGAAGCGTTGCGTGTTTTCCATACGAACCTCCGTCTGCTCGATTCGGGCCACCCTTTGCACTCTGTTGTGATTACCTCGGCTCTGCCCGGTGAAGGAAAATCGACGATTGCGTTTCACTTAGCCCAGACTGCTAGAACCATGGGGCAGCGAGTGTTGCTCGTTGATACCGATCTGCGTCAACCACAACTTCAACAATGGTTTAATCTGGAGGAGCAGAAAGGCTTGAGTGATGTGCTGGTAGAAAATCTGCCGTTGAAAGAAGCCCTGGCTCAACCGTTTCCTGATGCCACTTTCTTTCTTCTCACCGCAGGCAATGTTCCGGTTGATCCAACCCAACTGCTTGGTTCTACCAAAATGAAGCGGTTAATGGCTCAGTTAAATCAAACCTTTGATCTGGTGATTTATGATGCCCCTCCCCTATTGGGCCTAGCCGATGCCAGCCTGATCGCCACGCAAACTGACGGCATCCTGCTAGTTGTCAGACTAGACAAAACCGATAAAACCGCGGTTCAGCAAGCGGTTGAAAATTTAGCCGTTTTCCAGAAATCTACAATTGGCTTGGTTGCGAACGGGTTACGTTACGGTGATTCTAACCCTGAAGAGCTGGAATAGGATTATGTACGTTTGAATAGATTCGATGCTATCCTGACGGTCTTAACTAGACGTGAAACTTCAAAACAAACTTAGCTGTGTAAAATCATACAAAAGATGAGTGATGAATATCACATCTCATAGAAAGAGTGTGTTAGTATACAGGCTACTGAACAAGGTGCATTACCCAGGGCATTGACTTTCTAATTGCTGGGACTCTGTGAATCGCCCTGTTGATTTCCATTTTGCTAGATACGATCGAAAGCAATAAGTTTGAGTACGAACGTCTCAGCAGTCAGTGGATGCATTCATTCATTTCATTCTTGTTCAGGAAAAACAATGAAAAAACAAGTTTTGATGGGCGCTCTAGCTATGGGCGCAATGACGGTTGGTTCCCTGGGGCAGATTAATTCTGCTAAAGCAGCTATCCTTTCTTGCCCGTCTAGTATTGAAAATAAGGTGAGTTCTGCAATCGGATGTGAGTACAGTACTACCTATGACCAGGATAACCCTGCTGGTGTAGTAAACGATGAGGGTGGTTTCTTCAACTTTACAGATTGGACACGCCTGCTAAAAAGTGATGAGAGTGGTTCTGTACCTACTTACTTCAGTTCTGCTGATGGTGCATCTGGGACGTTCGACCTCAGTAGTATAATTCCCTCTACAGCTTCAGAAGTCATGCTAATTTTCAAGAGTGGGCAGAACCCTTTGGTTGGTTACTTATTGGGAGGAAACATTGGAAATTGGTCAACTCCATTTACAGATCCTCCGTTTGATTTGCCTGGTAATTCTAAAACCCAAGATGTATCCCATATCAGTGTCTACTACAGAGGCCAATCTACCCCGATCCCCACACCAGCTCTGCTTCCTAGCCTAATTGGCATGGGACTTGCTGCGATGCGGAAGAAGAAACAAGCTGCGGGAGTGACTCAAGAAGTCTAAGAAAGCAGTCTTTTTTTATTCGCAGTTAGATGCTTTCTAACTCCACAGGATAAATTCACTAAAACCGATTTCTTAATTGCCCAAGGTTTGATAGTTCTGATCAAACTTTGGGCTTTTTTATGTTAGTAGCGGTACATTCCAATGTTTTTGAATCAAAGCATGGCTGCATTAGCAGATAAGTAGCTAGGCTAAATTAATCTTCGCTCCACAATGCCGGGTTATGCCCTACGGGCAGGCTATGCCAACGACTCCGCTCAACCCTCTGTTTCCTGAAAAGTTGCGTATTGAGCGGAGTCGAAATGCGTCTTCTCAATAATTGCGCCCACCTACTTAGATGAGAGATCTCTCATCGTTTTCCTATTAACCTCTTATTAACCTAGATTATATTTTCACTATTACGCAAAACTTGTCTGTTGACAGTTGCTAGGTAACAAAGCTCCTGTATTAACTTTAGGTTAAATTTTGGTGAAGCTGTATGGATATTTCCGGTACTAAGCTACTCAAAAAGCATATTGTTATACTCAAAAATTTGAGTGCAACTCAAATATGACCGGGTTAGGAAGTAGCACGGTTGCAGACGTAACAGCGCGACATGACAAGGTACGTGTTGTAGGTAGAGCTTAGCTTTACCTTTCCTAGTCTTTGCAGTTTTACCTTACAACAAGTCCTCACATAGATGGAGATTTCGCAGTGAAAATTGGCAAAGATAGCTGGCTATGCAGAAGCAGTATCAGCAATCAGTCTGCTAAATTATTTTTTCTATTTCTATCGACAGATATTTGCTTTTTTGCATTACACATCGTTGCCTTAATGGGTGGTTGGAGCGATTCTTATCCTAATCTCTACAAAAATCCTTATTTGATTGAGATGGATAGAGGATATGCCGAATTTTTTCAGTATATGAAAGAGTACTGGTGCATTCTTCTGCTAGGGTTTGTTGCTATCAGAAAACGTTCACTGCTTTATCTAAGCTGGATCTGCTTCTTTCTCTATCTTCTAATCGATGATTATGCTGAAATCCATGAAACACTGGGACTATATCTGAGTAGATTGCTAAATTTTGTCCCTATGTTCAGATTACGAGCACGGGATTTTGGGGAGATCCTAGTGTCTGCTTTAGTGGGTCTATTCTTCTTCACTTGTGTTGGTGTTGCCTATCGTCTGGGAGATAGTACGTTTAGAAGGGTTTCCAGAATCTTGATCATTCTACTGTCTGCACTTGCAGCATTCGGAATTGTAGTTGACATGCTACATATTATGTCACCCAAGACGCTAAAGCATATGTTTGGGATTTTAGAAGATGGTGGAGAAATGATTGTTATGAGTACAATAACGACTTTCCTCTTCGTTGTATCTAATGAAGTTATATCTAACAAAGTTTTATCTACCAAATAAGTAAAAGCCAGATTGCATAGAAAATAATAACAGCAATAGCCATATCTAGTTCGCCAAGCTAGTTAGCTCTCCGGATTTGATTCTACTGCCGCGTAAAGAAAAAAGGAGGCAGATGATTTATGCGGCTAGATCAGTATTCTCTTGGTTCCTATACACCTGGTGCACCCTATTGGAAGCAGATGCTGTGGTATTTTGTCGGGTCGCCGCTGGTACAAAGTTATTACCTACCATTTTCTGGTTTCAAAGTTTGGCTGTTGCGACGATTTGGTGCCCAGATTGGTCGGGGCGTGCGGATTAAACCAGGGGTGCGGGTGAAGTTCCCCTGGCGATTGACCATTGGCGATTACGTTTGGATTGGGGAAAATGCCTGGTTGGATAACCTAGCGGAAATTACAATTGAGAGCCATGTCTGTATATCGCAAGACGTTTACTTGTGTACAGGCAACCATGATTGGAACCATCCAAGTTTTGCATTAAGGACTGCGGCTATACACATTCAGCAGGGAAGCTGGCTGGCTGCCCGCTCAGTTGTTGGCCCAGGAGTCACGATTGGACGCGGCGCAATCCTATCTTTGGGTAGTGTGACCGGTCGTTCACTAGAACCAATGACGATCTATGCTGGAAATCCTGCTCAGCCGCTCAAGATGCGTCAGCAGATTTCCCAGACTCCCAGCTCAGTCGCTAAGTGAAGGTATTGGGGGTACCAGGCGTTGGATAGGCGTTGAATGGGCGTTGAATACTGGGAAGACTGAATTATGGCTAGACAACATCAGCTTTAATCCAACAATTCTTTGTGGATCGGCAAGATAAGCAAACTTATTCCTCTGGTTGGACTTGATTAACCTGGCGACAAGGCGTTAAACTTGCGAGGCTCTGCCCTAGCTTGGGCATGCTATAGGGAAGGGAATTTGGGGAAGAGTTGCATGCTGGATACTTGCTTGTTGCCAGGTTATCACCTGACCGAAGTTGTTCATGTTGGAGCAGAGACAATTCTCTATCGGGGTTGGTCTCAATCCCATCAGCAGCCTGTAATTTTAAAGACGCTGAAAGCAGACTATCCGAATCTGTCTCAGTTGACGCGCCTCAAGCATGAGTACCAAATTACTGCGTCCCTTGACTTAGAGGAAATTGTCAAAACCTACGGTTTGGAAATCCATCAGCATCGCATGGTTTTGGTGCTGGAGGACTTTGGTGGGCGTTCGTTGAATCATTGGCTGGCAGAGCAACCCGGTCAACCCGTGGATCAACCAGCTCTGATCCAGTGGCTTGAGATGGCGGTGCAATTGGCGCAAGCGTTAGAGGTATTGCATCAGCATGCGATTATCCACAAGGACATCAAACCGGCCAATATCATCTTTAATCCAGCCACTGCACAAGTCAAACTTACTGATTTTAGTATTGCTTCCCATCTCAGAAAAGAAGTGCCCCAGTTGAAGCATCCGGATCAACTAGAAGGCACCCTTGCCTATATGTCGCCGGAACAAACGGGGCGAATGAATCGTTCTGTGGATCACCGCAGTGACTTTTATTCCTTGGGCGTCACTTTCTATGAAATGCTGACCGGCCAGCTGCCGTTCAGTGGGGATGATCCGCTGGAGCTAGTGCATTGTCACATTGCCAAGCAGCCGGTCCCGATCCAGGTTTTGAATCCAGCAATTCCGATGGTGATCGCAGAAATGGTCAGCAAGCTGATGGCGAAGAATGCGGAAGATCGCTACCAGAGTGCTACCGGACTTAAAGCCGATCTGGAATGTTGCCTTAGTCATCTCAAAACCAGCCATACTCTTCCCTGTTTCGTTCCAGGTGCCCGTGACCGCCGGGCGCAATTTCTAATTCCGCAAAAACTCTACGGACGCGAAGCCGAGGTGGCCATGTTACTGGCTGCGTTTGACCGGGTTGTGGGACATGCAGCTAAAGCCAATCAGTCTTCTAGAAATCAGGTAATCGCAAGTTCTACTTCCCTTCCTCAATCTGAACTGATGCTGATTACTGGTTATTCTGGTATTGGTAAATCTTCGTTAGTCAATGAGATTCATAAACCGATTACTCAGAATCGCGGCTATTTTATCTCTGGCAAGTTCGATCAGTTTAAACGCAATATTCCCTATGCTTCTCTTATTCAAGCGTTTCAATCCTTAATCCAGCAGCTCATGACTGAGAGTTCGGCTCGGTTGCAGAGTTGGCGAGAAAAGCTGCTAGCCTCTCTAGGAGCGAATGGGCAGGTGATCATAGACGTGATTCCCGAAGTGGAGTTGATTATTGGTCCCCAGCCTGCCGTACCTGAACTAGGCGCAACCGAAGCTCAGAACCGCCTGAATCGGGTGTTTCTGACGTTTATTCAGGTGTTCACTCAGCCAGATCACCCGCTGGTGCTGTTTTTGGATGACTTACAGTGGGCAGATTCAGCTTCGCTCAAGTTGATCCAACTGCTGATGACCCATCCAGATAGTCGCCATTTGCTGCTGATTGGAGCCTACCGGGACAACGAAGTGGATTCAGTGCATCCGTTGATCAAAACCGTGACCGAAATTCAGCAGGCGGGAGCTGTGGTCAACCAGATTGTGATTCGCCCCCTAGCCCTCAACCATGTGCAGCAGTTGGTAGCAGATACCTTAGGCGATTCTCAAGATGGTTCACAAGCCGGTTTTCAAAGCGGTTCTCAAAGTAATGCCTATCAACCACTAGCGGAACTACTGTTTACTAAAACCCAAGGCAATCCCTTTTTCCTCAAGCAGCTTTTAAAGACGCTTTATCAAGAAAAGCTGATCAGGTTTGATTTTGCTCAAGGTCGCTGGCAGTGGGATCTGCAAACAATTCAAACCACCGACATTGCCGACAAAAGTGTGGTGGAATTGGTGGCTAGCAATATCGAGAAACTGCCGCCCCCGACCCAGACAATCCTCAAATTAGCAGCCTGTGTCGGCGACCGTTTCACAATTCAGGGGCTAGCAACAGTGAGTGAAATGAATCTGTTATCGCTAGCAAAAACGCTACAGCCAGCTCTAGAGAATGGGTTCATTTTACCCTTCGACAATACCTACAAAATTCCGCTGCTGTTTGCCGACAGTGAACTGGCCGCTTTTGGATTTGATAATACCAGTGTCGCCTATCGGTTTTTGCACGACCGGGTGCAGCAGGCGGCCTATTCCCTGATTCCCGAATCGCACAGGCCAGCTACCCATTTACGGGTGGGGCAACTGCTGTTGCAAAATACTGCCCCCACCGATCTAGAAGCGGCCATTTTCGAGATTGTCAATTCTCTGAACAAGGGAGCCGAGCTGCTGGTTGAGCAAACCGAAAAAACAAAATTGGCCCGACTGAATCTGATCGCGGGTCAAAAAGCCAAGTCCGCTGCTGCCTACGAGCCAGCTTTCAGCTACCTGGAACAAGGTATTATGCTGCTAGCTCAAGATAGTTGGCAAAGCGACTATGAGCTAACGCTGGCGTTGTATGCTGAAGCCGCTGAAGTGGCCTATCTCAATACTGATTATGCTCGCTCGGAACAGCTAGTGAACGGAATTGAGCAATATTCGATTACCAACTTAGATAAGGTTAAAGCCTATGAGCTAAAAATACAGCTTTATATGGCCCAGTTGGAAATGATGAAAGCAATCGATACCGGCATGGAAGCCCTGTCGATGCTGGGTGTACCGATTGTTAGTCAGCTAGAGCAAAATCATTTCTCAATTCGATTGCCGCAGCTAGCTGAACTAGACCAAATTCCTCTAATGACTGATCCAGTCAAGCTGGCAGCTCTGCGAGTTTTGAATACGGTGACTACTACTGCCTATCAAACCCAAGCTGAAATCTTTCGTTGGATTGTTTTAATGCAGCTACAGCTGTGCATTGAGTATGGTCATTCTGCCTTAGCGCCTTTTGCCTACATTGCCTATGGCTGGTTTTGTAGCACTATCAATGCACCAGAGCGAGCCTATGTTGCGGGTCAGATTGCGCTAAAACTTGCAGAGCAGTTTGATGCTAAGGAATTAGAATGCAGTATTGTACAAATTTTTGAGTGCTTTATTCGACACCAAAAAGAGCATATTCGTGAAACGTTTGCTCCGCTAGTAGAAGCAATTCACCTTGGTTTGGAAACAGGAGACATTGAATATGTCAGCTATGCAGCGATGAATTACTGCAACCATCTGTTTTTTAGCGGCGAGCCGCTAGACCAGTTGAACTCGATTCAATTGCAGTACGTCAATTTGCTGCTGAAGCTAAAGCAAGAATTTCAAATTTATTACGCCCGATTTTGGCGACAGGTGACGCTAAACCTTCAAGGCGAGAGTAGGAACCCCTGTCGTCTAATTGGCGAAAGCTTTGATGAAACCGTGATGCTGCCCAGGCTGCAAGCCGCACAAAACCATCAGTCTCTGTTTGGAGTGTACACAGCCCGCGCAATTCTCAACTACCTGTTTCACAACTATGCCGTTGCCGTTGAGAATGCCACCTTGGCAGACCGCTATGCTAGCAGTGGAGCGGGATTGGTGGCTTCGATTGAGCATTCGTTTTACTATGCGCTGATCCTACTGGCGCGCTTGGATCAAGTAGATGCAACTCAGCAGGCTGAGTACCGGCAAGTGATCATCGAGCATCACGTTTTGCTGCAACGGTGGGCTGAGGCAGCTCCGATGAATTACCAGCACAAATTAGACTTGGTCGTCGCTGAACTGGCGCAGTCTGAAAAGCAGGTTTATCAGGCAATGATGGGTTATGATCAAGCGATTCAAGGTGCACTTGCTAATGGCTATATTCAGGAGGCGGCAATTGCCAGTGAACGAGCGGCTGAATTTTATTTATCACAGAATCGTAAATCAATTGCTCAAGGCTACATGACCGATGCCTACTATGGTTATATGCAATGGGGTGCGATTGCCAAAGTCCAGCAGCTAGAGAGCCGTTATCCCGATTTGATTCTGCGCAACTACGAGGTACTACCCGATCGAAATCCGGTTCTGTTGGCGGATACTCAACCGACCCGCAGTACTTCCACTTCATCCGTGATTTTAGATTTGGCTACGGCCATGAAGGCGGCAGAAGCGATTGCCAGTGAACTACTGCTAGAAAAATTGCCATGCCGAATTTTGAGCATCATTTTAGAAAATGCGGCGGCCCAAAAAGGCTACCTAATTCTCAGCCAGCAAAATCAGTTGTGCATTGAGGCGATGATAGCTGGCAATGAGACCGTTGTGGCACTGAATTCTACACCGCTGGAAGCGAGTCCAGATGTGCCAGTAGCGCTGATCAACTACGTTGCTAGGACTCAGTATCCTCTTGTTTTGGACAATGCGGCTCAGGAGGCGATGTTTAGCTCCGATCCTTATGTGCAACGCTATCAGCCTCAATCGGTTCTGTGTGCTCCGATTTTCTACCAGGGCGAGTTCATTGGGATTATTTATCTAGAGAACAACCTGACGCTAGGAGCATTTACGGCTGAACGGTTGGAATTGCTGAAGCTGCTGACGGCTCAGGCAGCGATCGCGATCGAAAATGCCCGTTTGTATGCTCGCGAACAAGAAAGATCTCATCAACTTCAGGCTTCGTTAGAACAACTGCAACACTCGCAGGCGCAGCTCGTGCAAACCGAAAAGATTTCCCAATTGGGTCAACTGGTGGCGGGCGTGGCCCATGAGGTGAATAACCCGATTGGTTTTATTGCCGGGAACCTCTCCCACGCGGCTGAATACATTCAGGATTTGGTAGAGCATTTGCAGCACTATCAGCAGCACTATCCCACACCAGGAGCGGCGATCCAAAACCATGCCGAGGAAATCGAGCTAGAATTCTTGCTCGAAGATCTGCCGCAGATGATTGACTCTATGAAGCTGGGCATTGATCGGATTCGCGATGTAATGCAGTCGCTACGAAACTACTCGCGTCAGGATGGCAAAGAAAAACAATGGACGGATCTACATATGGGCCTCAACACAACGCTGATGATCTTGTCCCATCGACTCAAAGTGAAACCCGACTGTCCAGCGATTCGAGTGGTTAAGCAATACGGTGAGTTGCCACCGTTTAAATGCTACAGCGGACAACTAAATCAGGTGTTCATGAACTTAATCGCGAACGCTATTGATGCCATCGAAGAGGAAAATATGACTCGGAAAACAGCAGGGCTGAAGCAAAAACAAAATACAATCACGATCCGAACGGCGGCTACAGATAATGGAGTTGAGATTCACATCGTCGATGATGGCCCTGGGATTCCTTTAGAAATCCAGCAGCGACTCTTCGATGCCTTCTTTACTACCAAGCCAGAAGGTAAAGGAACGGGCTTAGGACTTTCGATTAGCTATCAAATTGTGACGCAGCAGCATGGTGGCAAGCTGGAATGTATCTCGTCCCCAGGGCAGGGAACCGAATTTTTGATTCAGCTTCCAGTCATGGATCTGTGAAATCGGCCCTATGAGATCAGCCCGGTGAGATCAGCCCTGCAGCCTCTGTGAAATCGACCACAAGTATACGAAAATGAAAAGGATCGGGTGGTGCTTAAAGGAGCGATGTGACCGCGATGAAACTTGATGTTAAGGACTCAGCCTGGACGTTCTGGTTTACTCTGCCGCTCTATCCTTACAACAAGCGGCGGACACTCCGGACCGAAGTGGTTAAGGACACGATTTGGACCTTTGACCAGGTGCAGGGCATTCTCTACACGGTGGTGCCGATCCGGATGACTGTTGTCAAGCTGGCGGCAGGGGGGCTGCTTGTCTATGCGCCCGTGGCTCCCACTCGGGAGTGCATTCGGTTGCTCAATGAGTTGGCAGCGGTGCATGGTCCGGTGAAACATATTATTCTGCCCACCAGTTCGGGTCTGGAGCACAAGATTTTTGTGGGGCCGTTTGCGCGACGGTTTCCGCAGGCGCAGGTCTGGGTGGCTCCGCATCAGTGGAGCTTTCCGCTGAATCTGCCGCTGAGTTGGTTGGGTTTTCCACCCCAGCGGACTCGCGTGCTGCCGGAATATAGCATTCTGACCCCCTTTGCTGATGAGTTTGAGTATGCCAGTCTGGATATCGATTTGGGACGAGGTACGTTTGCCGAAGTGGCGATGCTGCACCGCCGGTCACGCACCCTGCTGGTCACCGATGCAGTGGTGTCTGTGCCAGAAGAACCGCCGGTGATCGTGCAGCTCGATCCGTATCCCTTGTTGTTTCATGCTAGAGACAGTGCGACTGAGCCAATAGAAGATACTGAGGCCAATCGCCGCAAAGGATGGCAGCGGATCTCGCTGTTTGCCTTTTATTTTCGTCCTAGTGCCCTAGAGCCGGTCAGTCTGCCTCGCACCCTTCAAGGGGCATTCAAGGCTCCAGATCGCTCCAAAAAAGCTTACTTCGGCCTCTATCCGTTTGTGTGGCAGCCGGACTGGAAACAATCGTTTGAGGCGCTACGAGGCGAGGGGCGATTGTTTGTAGCTCCGATTTTGCAAACGCTGATCTTTCCGCAGGCTCCTCAGCAAACCCTGACCTGGGCCGACCGAATCGCAAGCTGGGAATTTGAGCGAATCATTCCCTGCCATTTTGACGCACCCATTGCCGCTGGTCCGCATCAGTTTCGCCAAGCCTTCACGTTTCTGGAATCGCCGTCTGCAGTCAGTGCGGTTGATCCTGGATTCGTTCTGCCTGATCAGGATTTCCAGTTCATCCGAGAGCTGGAAGCTACTTTGATCAAACGCGGTATTGCGACTCCGCCCCAAAAAATCCGCTAAGCGTTGGCGCATGACTACAAAAGCGCTATTCAAGCAGGAATTCGGTGGTTTCTACAATAGGCAGGCGGCTTGCGATCTGTTACACGCCAGCGCCTGGTCAGTTATTTTGCCTTGAATTGTGTTAATCAGGTGGATGGGAATATAAATGCTACTGGAGTGTCTACCGGAGTGCCTACTAGAGTGCCTACTAGAGTGAAAGCGTATAGCTAAAGTAAACCGCCTTGAGAATGAGAATCATTGAGCAAGCACCATGGAGGAAACTGCTAGCAAAGGTTGCAACAAGCTCCAGGGCTTGGCGTTACTTTCCCTTCCTTTAAAGGATTAAACCACTAAACGGTGGTATGAAGTAGCTTAGTTGGAATTATCGAACGCAATCCATAGTTTGGAGCAAATGTTAAACTTTTTGTTTCATTTTCGCCAAATTATTGGTTCTGCATAGACACTAATATAGGGTGCTCCTATCTCAGAGCGACGGTTGATACAAATGACCTACCAATAAGCCTACTAATCAGCCTGTTGATGCAAGGAACACCTCGATAAATGAATACTTTAACACTAAAGCTGTTTGGCTCCCCTCAAATCAGTTTAGACGGACATTCGATTACTCACTTAATTAGTCGGAAAGCGCAGGCACTTCTGATTTATGTTGCTGTGACGGGCAAGCTGCACAGCCGCGAAGTGCTGGCAGATTTGTTTTGGCAAAATATGCCGTCTAACCAGTCGATGAAGAATTTACGCACTGTGCTGCCTGCGTTACGACAACTGGTAGGCTCGCATTTAATCATCACTCGACAAACTATTCTATTCAATCGAGAGTGTTCCTACTACTTAGATGTGGAAGCCGTTGCAGCCATTGAAGATTGCCCCAAAACTAATGTTGACGTGCAGTTTCTGACCGAAGCAGTATCTCACTATCAGGGAGACTTTTTAGAAGGGTTTTATGTGCCCGATGCGCCAGAATTTGAGAATTGGGTGTTAATGGAACGAGAACGACTAAGGGAAGTAGTGATCGAAGGCTTACATCATTTGGCTGAATATTACCTCAAACACCAAAATTATACTGAAGGTTTAGCTACAACCCGCAAATTGCTGATGCTTGATCCATCGCGTGAAACAGCGCACCAGCAGCAAATGCTGTTTCTAGCCCGCAGTGGGCAACGTCGCGCTGCACTAGCTCAGTACAATACCTGTCGCCAAATTTTAGCCGTTGAATTTAATGTTGAGCCGATGGCAGAAACTACGGCGCTGTGTGAGCGAATTCGATCCGGTGATCTGGACGGATCCGATCTGAGTGAGGTGGAATCATGCAGTAACAACAATGAGAATTTAAGTCCCAACCTACTGGAAGCATCCCAGGATCCACTCTTCAAAAAACCATCCAAACTCGAAAGCCGCCACAGGCATGGTAGCAACAAGAGTGGCAGCACCGATTCCAATTCTCTCCTGCTCGCTTCCCGTTCTCCGTTTTCTTACTCAGAATTGCCCTATCTGCCAATGTGCTATTGCGACTGGGGTGAAGCCATTGACGTTTCTATCTTTTACGGTCGGGAAACAGAACTGTCCCTTTTGCAAAAATGGGTGATTCAAGATCACAATCGGTTAGTTCTGCTGCTAGGGATGGGTGGCATTGGTAAGACAGCCTTGGCTGTGAAGCTAGCTCAGACGATTCAAACGGAGTTTGAGTATGTGATTTGGCGATCACTCCGCAATGCACCTCCTTTGGAATCACTGCTGGCTGACTTAGTCCCGTTTCTGTCGAATCAGCAGGATAGCAGAGCCGAAATTGGTCGCTTGGTCCACTGGCTGCGGACGCATCGCTGTTTGGTAATTCTTGATAACGCGGAAACCTTATTTCAGGAAGGCAGTTATGCCGGACAGTACCGTTCGGGCTTGGAGGTCTATGGTGAACTGTTCCGAGTGGTTGGAGAAGTCCAGCACCAAAGTTGCGTTCTGCTCACCAGTCGAGAAAAATTGGCTGAAGTAGCGGCTCTTGAAGGAGACCCCGCCGCGCAGACGCTCGTGGTGACTGGCTCTCCCACAATGGCGCAAGCATTGCTGGAGACAAGGGGCTTGTTAGGGTCTCCCATCCAAAAGCAACAGTTAGCCCAACAGTATGGCTATAATCCGCTCGCGTTGAAAATTGTGACTAGCTCAATTCACGACATGTTCGAGGGCGATATTGAAAAATTTCTCAACCAAGACGTGATTTTGTTCAACGGCATCCGGCGGCTGCTAGAGCACCAGTTTAAGCGGCTGTCGCCCTTAGAACAAAGCATCATGTACTGGTTGGCCATTAACCGTGAGTGGACAACTATCGCCGAACTGGCTGAAGATATTGTTGCTTCAGTGCCGCGAGTAAAATTGCTAGAGGCGCTGGAATCCCTAAGTTGGCGGAATTTGATCGAACGCCGCCAGGGCTACTACACCCAACAACCTATTGTGATGGAATATATTACCAGCACATTAGTAGAAAAAGTCGGGAATGAGATAGTTGGTCAAAACATCAATTTGTTCGACAGTTATGGTCTGATCAAAGCGAACGTCAAGGAATACATTAGAGAAACACAAAAGCGGTTGATTTTGTCGGGCGTTGCCACTCAGTTACAGTCCCAATTGGCAACCTCAGAGCAAATTGAAGTGCGGTTGCAGAAAATCCTCAGGCTGTTGCAAAGCCGGTCTGTGTCACCAGTCTATGCAGCGGGCAATTTAATCAACCTTTGCTGCTATCTGCAAATTGATCTGACGGGCTATGACTTTTCGCAGCTCAGCCTTCGCCACGCTCAGTTACAGGGCCAGTGGCTGCAATTCGTCAATTTTCAAGACAGCCAGTTTGAAACCTCCTCGTTTACCCAAGTTGTCAAAGCCTCGTTCGCGTTGGCCTTCAGCCCGGATGGTACCCTACTAGGGAGTGGGAACAACAGTGGTGATATCTTTGTGCGGCGAGTGGTCGATAATCACTTGCTTTTATCCTGGCAGGGGCACTCCAACACGATATGGGCTTTGGTCTGGAGTCCGGATGGCGAAACTTTTGCAACGGCTGGTAACGATGGCATGATTCGGATCTGGGATGCCTACACCGGCGAATGCCTGCAGGCCATCCAGGGACCAAGCGTTGTCTGGTCGGTGGCCTGGAGTCCCAATGGTCAGATGCTGGCAAGCGTTGGCGCTGAAGCTGCCCTGCGGCTATGGGATGTGGATACAGGGGAATGCATCCAGATTTTCAGCACGCAAGATCATGGTAACAAAGCGGTTGTCTGGAGTCCGGATGGACAGTGGGTAGTGACGGGTGGTGATGATGGTGCGATCAAGTTTTGGCATTTCCAAACTGGAACCTGTGGGCAAACATTATCGGGTCATGGTCATGGCATTTGGGATTTGGCGTGGAATGACAGGGGCGATTATCCCCAATCCCACCATCCGCTGCGGTTGGCTAGCGCTAGTGCCGATCATACGATTCGGATCTGGGAACCCCACACAGGGCAATGCCTGCAAACATTGCAGGGTCACATCAATGCGGTTTTGCGAGTGGCCTGGAGCCCGGACGGTTGCACCCTGGCTAGCAGCAGCGATGACAGCACGGTGCGGCTCTGGGGTGGTCAGACAGGCCGGTGCCTGCGCATCTTGCAGGGGCATCAAAATACTGTTTGGTCATTGGCTTGGAGTCCGGTAGAACCGCTGATTGCTAGCGGCAGTTTCGATCACACCACACGGCTTTGGGATGCTCAGACAGGAGATTGCTTAAGCATCCTCCAGGGCTACAGTGCTTGTATCCGGGCGCTGGCTTGGCATGCCGATAATCAAACCCTGGCGACTGGCTCAGATGATCGCATCATTCGGTTATGGAATACCAGCACTGGCGAATGTTTGAAAAAGCTACGCGGGTCTGGCAACTGCATCTGGTCAATAGCCTGGAGTCCCGACGGTGAGCGGATTGTCAGCAGTGGTGATGACCAGACGATTCAGCTGTGGCATCCTCATACAGGGCAATACCTGAAAACGCTGGTTGGACACACCAACTGGGTTTGGTCAGTGGCCTGGAGTCCAGATGGTCAAACGATCATCAGCGGCAGTAATGATCAATCCATTCGGGTTTGGGATGGCAACACTGGACAATGTTTGCAGTGCTTCCAGAGTGATGCTTGGGTGACGGCAATTGCGCCTAGTCCCGATGGTAGGCTCGTGGCGAGTGGCGGCATGGATTGCACCGTTTGGCTATATAACCTGAAAACAGGTGAACGTCTCATCTCATTGCAGGGCCATCATGGTTGGATCTGGTCGGTGGCCTGGAGTCCGGATGGCAAAATGCTGGCAACTGGCAGTGAAGATGGTACCACTCGGCTATGGGATGCGCAAACCGGTGACTGTCTGCGTGTGCTTCACACCAGCTCGATGCGCATTTTTTCTGTGGCCTGGAGTCCAGATGGCCAGCAGCTAGCCTGCGGTGGGGGCGATCCAGCGGTTCAGATCTGGGATGTTCATACCGGGAAATGTGTGCAGCGACTGGAGGGACATACTCATTCACTCTGGACTGTGGCGTGGCAACCCGCAGGGCATCTACTGGCGAGTGCGGGAGACGATGATACGATCCGAATTTGGCAGGTCAGCACCGGCCAGTGTTTGAATATTCTCAGAGCGGATCGACCCTACGAAGGTATGAACATTACGGGAACTACCGGTTTGACTAGGGCACAGAAAACTAGCTTGAAAGCATTGGGAGCAGTTGAGCAAATCAAGCAGACTAATGATACAGTCACTCTTGCTCGAGGCGCTTGAACGTTCTGCTCCGCCAAAAGTGATGTCGTTCCCCTGCTGCAACATTTAACTCTGGAAGATATGCTTGCCTGAGCTACGCGGCTGCCCGAGAACGACAAACGCTAATGGTTTAAGCATGAAACTGCTGTTTGATCAAAACCTTTCACCACGATTGGTCAATCGCCTTGCTGATTTGTATCCTGATTCTCAACACGTCTTTAAAGCAATCGTTCACCGTCGAGGTTGGCTATCTCTACCTAAAAATGTACCCAGACGCCGCAACAACTGCAACCAAAAGCGAGATCCCATCGCGATGGCAATACTGGTAAGAGACCAGCCGCCAATGGTCCGTAAGAAGATTACTCCATCGAGTCGAGCAAATTGTTTACGGCGATTCGAATCCTGCCATCCCACCGGAATTGTGGTGCTTTCCATCAAACCTGATAGTCGCTCTGTACATTGCGGTGAATTGAGGCTAGCTTTACAGCCCTGAATCTGGGTAGCGTTTTGTGTCGTGATGGCTCGCATGGCCGTGTTCTCGCTAATGCGTCGAATGATATACAGCGAATCCACATTCATGGCAACCGTCAGCCCTAAACTAACGAAAAAGACAACCAGCTTGTAATGGTGCTTGTAGATGGGTGACATTTCTGCCATCGCGTGACCATACCAGCGGGCAATCTCGTGTTTCAAGCGAGCCATTTGCTGTTGGGGATCGGGTTCCCAGGTTTCTACCTGACGAATCAGCCTTGTTAGATTAGTCCGCAGGGATAGGGATAGAGTAGAAGACTCTTCCACAATCGTTTGAATTGACTGTAGCTGAGTGCTGGAATGGTCTATTGTGTACTGTTGAATTCTGCTTGAACTGGATTGAGAGAGGTTTTGTAAAACCTCTAATAATGTTTCTGAAAATAGTAAAGGAGGCACATCGGATAGCATCATGGCTCGGTTACGATAACGGGCTGATTGCATAACCGAAATAATGCGTGGAGTGAGCAAGATTCTATTTGTGATCGTGTCTTTGAACTGTTCTGGATCGCCGATCAGGGATGATTCGCCCAGCAGAATCATCAGGCAGCGTCTGAAATACTTCTGCTTCCATTTCAGGGCCGTAATGGTGTATTGTGTCAGTTCAGAGGCCAGCAGACTTAGGCTGGTGTAAATCAGGGATAGCCCAATCACAATATCCAACAGGGGAAGGTTCTCCACAGATCGCTCCAGAATTGAGACGGATTTGGATCAGAATGGCTAGAATCTCCCTGATTCGTGATTATACTGATTGATTTAAGAGTTGTTTAAGACGAACGCTGCTCCTCGACACTATCCGGTTTTTCTCCGGTTTCTCGCACATGAATGAGCTGGTCGAGAATCTGGAACCAGAAGCGAGACCCCATCGAAATGGCAATGCCGGTTAGTAACCACCCAAGTCCTGCCTTCAGACCATACATCGGATTGAGCTGGGGAAACTGCTGTTGGAAATTCACCGGGTGCCAGCCAATCGGAATGGTAGTCGTATCTAGCAGGTCGGCCATTTTCTCCATACACTGGGATGAACTGAGGTCATTCTCGCATCCTTCGATTTGAATCGCATTTTGAATAATCACCGTGCGCGTGGCTGTATTCTCACTGATGCGCCTGAGCATATACAGCGAATCCGCATTAATCAGAACTGCCAGGAGGAAACCAATCAGGATCGTAAAGACTTTGACATTGCGCCGATAGGTGCCAGAGAGCCGGTCCATTGAATGGTCATACCACAGGGCGATCTCATGCCGGAACTGCTCCATCTGCTGTTGGCTTGACTGGATCTGTGCTTGGGTGCGCTTCGCCAAAAGAGTGAGGTTCTTTTTTAAGCGAGCAGGGAGTTGGTCCGAGTGCTCGACCTTGGCTATGAGTCGAGTCAGGTCATTTACGGATTGATTCACACCCTGTTGGAGTTGAGCCTGATCCTGTTCTACTTCCGGTAGGGACTGCAACACTTCGAGCAGGGCATCGGCAAACACCTCAGCGGGCAAGTAAGAGGGACCCACTGCCCGCCTGCGCCGTCTGAAGGGCTGAGTCATGGAGCTAATCAAAGAACTAGCATACAGTCTGCCGGTAATTGTGTTCTTGAACTGAGCTGGATCTCGCCTCAGAGCTGAGGATTCTCCTAACAGAGTCATGATGCCCTGCTGCAGGTGATTGGCTCGCCACCGCAACACGGTTGTGATGAATTCGGTTAACTCGGAAGTTAATAGACTCAAGAAGGTGTAGATTAGGATCAACCCAATCGCAATATCCAACAGCGGAAAATTACTCAACATTTGGTTTCACCCCTACCATTCAAAAAATGGTTATCCACAAACTCCCGATGCGCAGACACCGCTCATGTAACCACCGCCACAGCTAGCCGAGTGCGCCGTCACAATCGCCTCAAACTGGCCTTCTACAATCGCACCGACGAGCCGCGCCAAGCGTTCCAGATGAAGTTCTGGAGAGTCTCCTACAACCATGTGCTGATGCCACTCGATAAACTGAAGCATGCCCACCGGACTATAGTTCCAGGTTTCCATCCCCTTGAAGAATTGACCGAGTTCCGGCAGGTGTGCGATGGCTTGGATAAAGGTTGAGTCCGGTACGATGTGAGGCACAATGTCATTGCCAAACTCATAGCGGATGTGATTGGGAATTTTGAGTTGATAGTAGCTGGCAAAGGTGGCATCTCCAGGATGGGGTGAGGCATAGGTATAGATGGCCGTAGGCACAATGCCTGCCTGCAGCTTGAGCCGCAGAGCCGCCAAACTAGACAACGCTCCGCCTTTGCTGTGTCCGGTGATATAGAGGGGTAGGGGGGCTGTACCTGCTTGCATTTGCTGTTTAACTTCCTGCACCAGCGGTTCCCACAGAGCCGATAGCGCCTGCCAGAAGCCGTCGTGCACTTTGCCAGGCATACCGGCTGCCGCCACGGGTTCATCGGTCAGATCGCTAATCCAGTCGAGCATACTTTCCTGGCTGTGAATATCAGGTGGAATAGTACCGCGAAAGGCAAGGATGACGCCTTGGTCGGTAGTGCCGACTAAACAAGCATCAATATCATCCTCTCCGGCAGCAAACGCAACGGGTGGTTTGAGAAACCCAACGGCGCTGTAGTAAGGATCCTGAGGAGTGAGCTTGCCGGTTGGATTGATTCCGTAGGCGGCGACGCTAGCGCACAGCGAACGGCACGCTAGGGTAAGAGCGGTTGAGAGCATAGGAGTTGGTGGGGTGAGGGGTGAGGGGTGAGGGGTGAGGGGGTAGGGGGTAGGGGGTGGGGGGTGGGGGGTGGGGGTGGGGAGGTTGTAGTTGAAGGTGGTTATGTTTGCCGAATCAGCCATTGGATCTGGCTGTGTTCTGTGTCGGTTTGGGTGATGTTTTTGTCGATGCCAATGCCATGGACTGTGCCGCCGTTGGATTGGATCATTTGATAGCCCCGCACGGCGACATTGGGGACAATGCTGAGGGAATGCCAGTAGTGCTGAAATTTGAGTGCACTGTAGAGCTGTTGGCTATCGAGAATTGAGTTGGCTCCCACATAGAGACCGGGCAGGTAACCTGCTTGGGCAACGGCATCGTACCAACTGTTGCAGTAGGCAATCACATTTTGGGTGGTAGCGCTGGAGCTGATGCCTTCGAGGTCGAGCCAAACATTGACTTTGGGGGGAAAGCCGACCTGAATGGCATTATTGGCTGCTGTTTGTCCGGTCTGAGTTCCCAGGGTGGCATCGGGTAGCCAGCCGGCATAGCGGACATGTTGCACCGGCATCAGGGCTAAGCCAGCATCGAGGATGGCCTGGGCTTCATCGTGGTCTAAATCGTAGCTGCTTTCGCTGCCCAGAGAAACGTACCGCAAGCAAAAATCATAGCCGCTTTGGCGAAATAATTTAGCAGTCGCCAAGTCTAGTTTGGTATCGGTATCGAAGCCTACGCGACCTGACGGCGCACTTTGCACTACTCCAATTAAGGTAGACATTTTAAATTCCTTGCAAGTTTTAGTAATGGTTGTCAGGTGGGTTGCTGGATGGCACCCAAAGCATCCTGTGAGTTAACCAACCAGGATAACGACGATGCATTATTGACTATCTCCTAGCTGCCTCTGAATGGATAGACACCCATCTGAAACGTTAAAACTCCATCCTGTCAAGCTCTAGGCGTTTTCAACTCTTGATTTATGCCTAGTCTTTTCTGAATCATCAAAATTCTTGTGAAAGGCAACTCAATAATGAATTAGTAGATAGCCTCTTACTGCACTTTACCATTTATTTCTAAATCCTGAATGTCTTCCAGTAATTTTTACTATTTTTTTGTTAAACTCCTATCACACCTCACTTTTGTCGGGTACTCAGATTTTTACCTAAGTATTGATGTTTTTTCAGCAATTGGCGTTTGTTTGGCGTTTGTTTGGCGTTTGTTTGGCGTTTGCCTTCTATAACTCAATCAAGGTTGCATCAGATTGTCAAAGTAAGAGTCGCACCCAATCTTCTTTTTAAAAGTAATAACTTGGAGAACTAATCTGATGGTATCCACTCAAAATTCTGCGTTTCAAACTGTTTATGCCCAAGCCTGTGTCAGTAGGCTCAGTGTTGATCCCTATTTCAAGCAAGCGTGGAGAATTGCACTTGACCAAGCCAAGCAACTACCTCAATCAGAGCGTGCTGCATCCATGAATGCTTTTTTAGCCAGCCAAGGCTACGACACAACGATTGAGCTGGTACAACAGGCATTTGATCAAGCGATTGATCCAGCAGACCTGCCCAACGGTAGTGCTATGATGTTTGCGATTCAACTATTGACAGATGTAGATTTGTTTTGTGGCTGGGTTAATGCCTGTAGCCAAACTGTGCGGGCAGACAGTAGCCTTGATCTAGCGCCAATCGAAAATTTCCTAGCTCAAAATGGAGTTGAAGCGTCTACAGCCCAAGTGGTGAATGCAGTAGGTGCAGTTATCAACGGCAGGTCTGGACAAACCGCTAATACAGAACCTCCAAAGCTGATGGCTGTGCAAGCCAAAGCAGCGGCAGCCACTACCGATCCCAACTCCCTTGCTGGAATTACTCCCTGGGTCGGTGCCTATGGCAATACGACGATCTCGAAAGAAGGAACTTCAGAAGTCACTGGTCCAGCCCTGATTGTTACTGCTAACTATGTCTCAATTGGTCGGCATCGGCTGATTCAACCCCAGTTTGATGCAACAACCGCCACACTAACCTGGAAAAATGAGGGCAGCGGCGTCACTAATGACACAGCAGGTTCAATCACCTTTTCAAACCGTAGTCAAACTACTCCCGGTGATAACTATACGGGTAACGAATTTAGCGGAACTTTGACGCTGCCCGACTCATCAACCTATCCTGTTAAGGGTACAGTGGATTACTTTGGACGCATCACTGCTATTCCATCCAGTGACCCGCCGATTATACCAAATGCTGATTATGACTTGTTGACCAAGTTCGTTGGTCCACTGATTACAGGTCTTGTTGCTACTGTTGGCATGATTGTCCTTGTTGCCAAGATGGTTAGGGAATTTCCTAAACTTAAACTGGAGATGGACAAGCTGAGACTGGAAGCTGAAAAACTCAGTAAAGAGCTGGGTAAGACTAAGAATAAAGCCGAAGATATTGGGAAAGATTGGGTGAAAGTAAAAAGCCAAGCAAGCTCGGATGATCCTATCGTAAAGAAAATGGTAAATAGCTTTGAAGATGGAGTTCAAATTTTTGAAGACTATGGATCAATCAATCAAACTATCAGTCTGAGCAAGCAGATTGAAAAAACCACAGATCCATCAGTTAAAAAAGAACTAGAGGAAGATTTTGATGAGACAACAAGCTTGCTGATTAACAACACGAAAAAAAGTATAAATGATGATAACTCAGATTCCTCTTCTGAGGTCGATGATCTTCTAAAAGAGAAGAATTAATCGATAAAGATTGCTTTCGGTGAAATATGGTGCTTTGTGTAATTCTGCAACACTTTTCAACCTATTTCACTGAGCCAAACAATCATCTTGACCTATTGGAGTGTATTATGAGCAACAACCTGCAAACGAATTTGACAACCGATGAACCGACAGAAGAGCAAATGGGATGGGCCTATGTTTTCCTAGATGATTTGAAGACGAATAAGGCTCTGAATGCAGATTGGCAGACTCATTTGACTAATGCTAGCGATCCCAAATATGGCATTTCAGACAAAGTCAATTATCTGGACAACTTCCTGGCTGATAATGGGTACAACACAACAGCAGAAGCTGTATTGTCTCTTCTCAAAACTCCTTGGTGGAACGACTATATCGCTTCGCGCAAACCCAATGATCAGTCCGATCGCTTTGTTCAGGATCTGCTGCAAGATAGCCACCTTTATAGAGAATGGGCGCAGATCATCCAGCAATCTGCTACAGGTGGCAATCTGGACAAGGCTGACCAGTTCTTAAAGCAGAATGGCTACGATTGCACTGCGATTCAGGTAAACGCTTCGTTCTTAAAGATGCGTGACAAAAACCTGAACTTTTGGACTGGAACCTACGGTCAAACTATTGTCCAACCTACTAGCGGCGGTGATGCCCAACCTGGTCCGGCTGTGATTGTGTATGGAGATAGCACCGTCAGCGTTGGTCCTGAGAAATTGTTTGCGTTCAAGTATAGTCAAGGAACCTTAACCTGGACGACTGATGGTGGCGGGGGGCTTGAAACCAACTCAACTTCTGGCTCGATCACCTTCAGTCAGATCAATCGTCCCAAGAGTGAGGATTCCTATGTTGGTTGCACCTTCTCGGGAACGATTACCTATCCTGAAGGCACAAACAAAAACTTTAGTGGTACCTATACCTTTAATGGCAAGATAGGTGATCCACCGCCCAATCAGAGAGGCAATGTTAATCATCCTCCTAGTGTTGATACAAACACGGTTGACCAACTTGCCAAAACATTAGGTCCCTATATCCAGATTGGTTTTGCCATATCGCTGCTATTTGGAGCTGGTGGTGCTCTATTCAAAGGGGGTAAATGGCTCAAGGACAAATTCAGTTCAGAGGTCAAGGAAAAGGTTGATGATGCGGTTGAAACGACTAAACAGGAATTGCCTGAAGTACCCCCAGACGAGTTCAACAACGAAAGTACAACCGTGAAGCAGCTTACTGAGGAGATGAATAATACATCTGATCCGAAGGAGCAAAAGGAGATCAAAGAAGAAATTGATCAGGAGCAAGAAGCGGATGAGGAAAGCTTTGAAGACGGAGAAGACAATTTGACTGGGGAGGGTGACAATGCTAATACGCTTGAGGATGTGGTTGAGGATGCGATTTAGTAGCAAACTATCTTCTCTAGCATCTAATTCTTAGAACTGGTTCGCTCTCAATCTGGTATTAATCTTGCATCTTCTATAGAAACAATGTAGGGGATGCAGGATGTATTCAACGGGGATAATTTCTATGACCGTATCCTTCAGTTCAACTGTGCCGTCTTCTCAAGACGCTGGTTTTCAAGCCAATGCAGTCCTGTTCGTCACAGACCTCAAGTCAAACTCATTTTTGAGCGATCAGTGGAGCACACTTTTGGTCAAGATGAATGATGCAGTGCAACAAGCTAAGCAAGCTGGTGAGTCCTCTGATCAGATTCAAAAGGTCTATCAGCAAGCTCTTCAAGCTGCCGATAATTTCCTCGCTAGTAATGGATATAACACTACAGCGGCTGTTGTGCTAAACATGCTGAAGTCTCCTTTTTATCAGGAGTACTTGCAAGATACTGCCCCAAACGATGCCTCTGATCGGTTTGTGCAAACCCTATTAACCAGCACGACCATTTATAAGGCATGGCAAGACTTGCTCAAAAATGTGGTCCAAGGACAAGCCACAACCCCACAACTGGACGCATTCTTACATCAACATGGCTTTCAATGTAGTTATCTACAAGTGAATGCATCATTTGTGAAAATGCGTAATCACAACATGAATTATTGGGCTGGTAGCTATACCGATACAGTCCTTACCGACGCAGATGGAAAAACCCAAAAAGGTCCACTGGTTGTGGTATATGGCAACTACAAGTTCAGTCTGGATCACGACATGCCCGACCGCCATATGAACAAGTTGCAATATGACAACAGCGTTCTGACATGGCAAGCCGATATGTTAGTAAAGTATGCTGGAAAATTGACATTCAGCGAAATTACGTTAGCCACTGCCCAAGATGCTTACACAGGTCCGTTCTTCTCGGGTACGCTTACCTATGCTGAAGATGATCCGATTAACAACCGCAAGCAGGGAGATGTTTTACAAATTACTGGTCGGTTGCACGAATTATCTTCGGATGATATTAGTCACCGTCTGCCTGCGAATGAAGATCCATCATTACTCAGCCAAATTTTGAAGTGGATAAACTATGCTTTGCTTGGCATGTTTATTCTCAAGATGCTAGTGTCAATCGGTAAAAAGTACACTTCCTTTAAAGATTTTGAAGCCGACAGCGATGGAGCCTTGAGCGATAAAGTATCAGACGCTTCAAGCCGCGCTGAGCAGGGTGCAAAGGATATTGAAGAAGTCGGTGAGTCACCATTTCGGCAATTGGACTTTAAAGGCAGTGACATGCTCAAAGATCTGGAATACAGAAAGAGCATCGCTCCAGTTGAAGAGCAGGCAGCACTAGAGCAGCAAATTACAGAACAACAAACCAGTGAAAATGACTTTGACCAGCAACCAGAACAAGAAGCCGATCCTGAAGGAGAAGGTTGGGCTTCTGATCTAGAAGAGGTGATCAGTGCTCTCTAACTTGAGCTGTGAGAATGTATTGGGTCTCTACCACCTCGTTATTGCGCAATTAACTATGTCAACTACAATATGTTGAGGACAGAAAATCATGGGACAAGAAACTAGTGATCAGACGAAGTTCTGGCAGGCTGTGGCTCAAGCGATTGCAAGTCAGACAGGAACCGATCCAGGAAATATCATGATGGTTTCTAAAGGGATTACCTGTAACTTTGATGCCGCTACTAATGATGCGAATGGTCAAATAGTTGATCTGGGGAATACCATTCCTCCCTGGTCCTTAACCTGGAATGGCATTACCAACAATAACTTTTTTGGCATGTATCAGAGCTGGCTGGATGAGATCTCACTTTCCCCCCAACCCGGTACCAGTACAACTGACCTGGATGCGATCCGACAGAAAATTGTCAACTATCAGAACGCCACACAACAAATTGTAAAGGGGGAGTATAAGAATTACATTAGTAACTATTGTGTCAATGCCAGTGCTGACGGAATGACCTGCACAACTTGGATTCCAGGTTATAGTGACAAAACCTTCCAAACTTATCTGCAAACCTATTTACAGAGCACTGATTATCAAGAGAAGGTGGCAAACCTGAATGAAATCTATGGAGACGACCTGGCAGGCTTGCAGGAACAGTATGATGCGCTAGCAGAGAAGGTCTACGGCCCAGATTATCGAGAACTTGCTGAAGCTAAATCGGCGGTGCAAAAGGCTGATCCCAGAAACCCAAACAATCGTTTCCCCAACAAAAAGGCTCAAAATCAATATCAAATTCAGGTGGATGAAGATGGTGCAGTGATTTGGCAGCCCCGTTATGCCCTGCAACAGGGCGAGACGATCGCTGATTTCAAGTCATGGCTGTCAACAGCACAAACGGCTGCTAATAATGGTAATGATCCAGAAGTCACTGTAGAACTGAGTAACTCCACGCAAACTGATAATAGTTCTAGCTGGCAGTTTTCGTTCAATGCCACTATTCCGATTGAAGATGTCTTTATGGTGGGTGTTGAGGGGAGTGGTTCTCAAAGCAAGGTGGATATGTCTAAGTATGACTTCAAGGCCACGGTCACATACCAGTCCATTAAAAATATTTCCTTAGGACCAGCCAGCACTTGGTATGACTCGTCAATGATTGCAAAGTACAAAAATTATGCTGGTTTTGATAAGTCAAGCCCTTTTGTAGATGCGAGTGGAAAGTCCAGAGTGTGGGGACCACAGGGTATCTTCAATGTTCGCATTGCTAGTGTTATTGTTGCTTATCAACCCTGGATCAAAATGGAGTTTTCCAACTGGTCAGATACAGAAACTCATACTACCTGGAGTGAAAAAGTAGATGTCAGCATTTTGAACATTATCCATCTTGGTTCAGAATCTGCTTCTGGTAAATCCGATCAGGTTCAGTATACTTCCACTGACACTGGGTTTGAGCTGAAGGACAATTCGGGTAGACCGCAAATTATTGCTCTGGTGTTAGAAACCCTTAATTATCCCTAACAATCATCGCTTAAATTACCTTGATTGGGTTTTGACGCAATGCTCACAATTCTCTGGTATTGCGTCGAAACACTTCCTTCCCATCACTCTACTGAAGGCATTATCTAGCCTGATCAGTAGATTTTCCATGTGCCCGAAACGTTGGCTAAAGCTAGATTTAACCTTCCATAATCAGGTTTTTGATCATGACCTACACGCTAAAAATCGATCGTGTTACTTGGCTGAAACTGTCTACTGCTCAAAGCTCAGCCCTAGCCAATGACCAAAAGCAAGTCATTTCAGCCGGAACTTTATTGCCCATCTCTAGCTACGAAATTGTCGGCGATCATCTAAAGGTTTCCCTGGGAACGGACGCTCAGGGCCAGCAGTTGTCCTATCAAGGGCACAACACTTGGTACGTCTTTAGACCGGATGTAGAAATTCTGCAAGATGGTAAGCCTCTGGATCTAACCCCCAGTTCAGTTAACCTGCCAATTCCGCACTATGACTATTACGACCAGAATGACAACCAGGAAGCGCCCGGAGGTTCCTGCAATGTCACGGCACTAGCGATGGATTTGGCCTATCTGGGGGTGCCTCAACGTCATCCTGCTATGCGCTATCCCGATGAATTAGATGCCTATTGCGATCAGCATGGATTAGATCGGCACTCGCCGCTCGATTTAGCCAAAGTTGTGGAAGCCTACGGCTGTAAAGATGATTTTAGCTACAACAGCAATTGGGATGCGATTAAAACCTGGTTGGCCAGTGGACTGCCGGTTGTGGTGCATACGCAGTTGACCCGATCCGGGCATGTGATTCTCCTGCGGGGATATGACGAGACAGGGGTTTGGGTGAATGACCCCAACGGAGAATGGACCCCAGACGGCTATGACGAAAGCAAAACTGGGGAAAATTTGCACTATTCCTGGGATTTAATGTATCAAACCGTTTCTAGCGATAACCAACTCTGGGCACATCACATTACGAAAGGAGAAACTGCCTAATCGCAGGACCAACCAACGCCATCATCATACTATTCCTGACGTTATACAGAAGCAACATATAAAGACAGTCTATGTGTTCATTATGGCTGTCTAATACTGCTATGCGACAAACACATCAATGGTTTCTTTGGAGAGTTATCAAATGTCTAATTTGCTGCTGGTTGACGTTCAAGATATCCATCCAGTTATCGTGGAACTGAGTGTCATTATCGGCATCTTTCAGCAAATCCAGAATAGTTATTTTCTAGATCTCGATTGGTTCCAGAATCCGGCTCCTGCTCTGAAAAATATTCCCAACGAACGCACGAACCTTTTGGCACTGCTGCGTGAGCTGCTAGGCAGTCCGATTCCCAATCCGCCTCCTGATGGGCGCGCTTGGTATGCCATCACGCAACAGGGCAAACCCACCCCCTGCTATGTTGTGCTACCGAAGGACGATAGCGGTACCAGCTCCACCATTGGGATCGGCCTCCTATATCCCTACGTAGACGGGAATGTTACGGTGACGCCTCGGTTATATATGCCGTTGTTGGCTCTGCCGATCTCTGGCAATCCCGTGATTACCGGACAAACGAACAACTCGGTTGCTTACCCGATTGAAATTGGCTTGGATCTCAAGAATACCCAGTCCTGCTTCACGAGTGGCAATGTTTCGTTTGACGGCTTGGAGCTGCTCGGCAAAGTCCTGTTTGCGGGCACCGGCTCCTCGTTTCAGCTCAGCTTCCTGGATGTGCAGCCGCCCGGCACCGGTCCTTTCACAACGATCCAAGAACTGCTGAATAGCCTCCCTGGTCTCGGTTTGCCCAAAGACTGGATCAATGTGGTTCTGGCATCCCAGGACGTGATCAATTTCCTGACTCAGAAGATTGGTACCTCCAATGAAACTCCTGGAACACTGCTGGTGGATATGGGGTTACTGCAAACATCGGGTCAAGCATCGGGTCAAGCATCGGGTCAAGCATCGGGTCAGCCTTACGTGCTGGGCGACCTCTCGAAGTTTCTCAACCAATCGCCCCAGACCTTGCTGGAGAATTTCTGCTTTACGGTTTTAAGCCAGCTTTCTAGCAATACCAATCCGCTGATTCCCCTCTCGGGTCAGGGCAACGGCATCTATGTCGTGGGTGAGGCGGAGGGGGGTGGAGCAACCGACTACGGATTGCGCCTGCAAATTAGCGATATTGACCTAACCTCCAGTGCACAAACTGACAATTCGCAGAATAAATCCAGTTCATTCCAAGCGGATGAGCTAACCAACGCCAGTTCGCCGCAGTTGAAATTGCAGCTCGGGCAGTGGCTGCCGGGAGAAACCACCCCCAGCACTTCCTGGCTGAATCGGGCGGCACCGAGCCTAACCACGCCCAGTCCGGGGCTAGCGCTGTATCTGGTGCAGGCCGACAGCAGCAACACTGCCTCGTTTCACCCCAAGCTGGAGTTGGTCAGTCTGGGACTCACCGTTCAGGGCAGCAAGGATACGCCACTGGTGAATACCAAGGGGGTCACCCTGGCGGGAATCGATCCCCGTATGTATGTCTCGATTGATTTCGAGCATCCGACTCCCGTTTCCTGGGGGGTAGCGCTGCGCTGCGATGATTTGGGGCTGCCCCTGGGATCGGGGCTGAATGCCTCTTCTAGTAACAATCCGGTAGCTCAAAATCTGCTCGATGCCGACGAAGAATTTAAGGGATTTGAGAATACTTCAGGGCACGCTGCTGGATATGCTGCTGGATATACTACCGCCGCGTCCCATGCCTTAGGAGACGAAGCGGCTCAGAATCAAGATAATCAGGCAGTCAATCCCACCTTTTCCCTGGCGGCTGCCTACAGCACGACGGTGAATGTGCAGCTCTACGACAGCGACGGTACGGCGGCGGATACGGTCTGGATCCCGATGCAGCGAGCTTTTGGACCCTTGCACTGTCAGAAGATCGGCGTTGGCTGGCAGAACGCTAGTAAATTGCTGTCGTTCCTCTACTACGGCGGTGTGTCCCTAGCGGCATTAGACATTGAGCTAGAGGGGCTGTCGGTGACGATTCCGGTGACCACGCCGGCAAACCTCAGTAACTACCAGTTTGATCTGAGCGGGTTGGATATTACCCTGAACGCGGACCCGGTCGAGATCAGCGGTGGACTGCAAGAAACCCGCGATGCTCAAAAAAATCTGATCTACAACGGCGAGGCGGTGATCAAAGCCGGCGAGTTTTCTATCTCTGCCCTGGGTTCCTACACGACACTAAATGGTGATCCCTCGCTGTTTATTTTTGCCTTTCTCACCGATCCGCTAGGGGGTCCGCCGCCCTGCTTCATCACCGGGATCTGTGGCGGTTTTGGCTACAATCGCAGCCTGATCCTGCCGGCAGTCGATCAGATCCAGACGTTTCCGTTTGTGGCAGGGCTGACTGACCCCACCCAGATCGGGGGAAGCAACGCCACGCCCGCGACTGCATTAGCGGCAATTGCCAGCTCGGTGCCTCCAACTCGCGGCGAAAATTGGCTAGCTGTGGGGCTACAATTTACCTCCTTTGAGCTGATTCAGTCGCACGCGCTGCTGGTAGTAGAGTTTGGCAAAGAGCTGGAGATCGCCTTGCTGGGACTCTCCACCATTAAGCTACCGGCGGAAGGTCCGGAAACTTTTGCCTACGCTGAGCTGGAACTAGAGGTGGTGCTGAAGCCAGCCGAAGGGGAATTCTCGGCAATTGCGGTGCTGACGCCCAACTCCTACGTGCTCGATCCCAGTTGCCACCTCACCGGCGGCTTTGCCTTTTGCCTCTGGTTTGGCTCGAATCAGCACGCGGGCGATTTCGTCTTGTCGATTGGCGGCTATCACCCGCAGTTTAATCTGGCGGCGTATTCCTGGTATCCAACGCTGCCACGCTTAGGTTTCAACTGGGCAATCGATAGTTCGCTGACGATTTCTGGGGAAGCTTACTTTGCCCTAACCCCCTCCTGCGTCATGGGCGGCGGGCGGCTGCAAGCGCTGTATCAAGACGGTGGACTGCAAGCCTGGTTTATTGCCCATGCCGACTTTTTGATGTTCTGGAAGCCCTTCTCCTACACGGCATCCGTGGGCATTGACATTGGGGTTGCCTATACGTTCACGTTCTTTGGTACCCACACGATCAAGCTGGAAATTGGTGCCGATCTCAGCCTCTGGGGACCACCGACCGGCGGCACTGTGCATGTAACGCTGTGGATTATTTCCTTCACGATTCCCTTCGGTCCGCCTCAAACGCCACCCCCCAACATTGGCTGGACCGAGTTCCAAGCGCTGCTGCCCCATAGCAACGCTCCCCAGATTTCCCAAACTACGCTTGGGGGAGACCAGGTTGTTGTGGATCTGGCGGTTTGTCATATTCGGGCAGCCAATGGGCTATTCAAGCAAACCGAGTCCGGACTCTGGTGTATTCGGGCCGATGAGTTCCAGTTCTCAGTGGAAACGGCGATTCCCCTCACCGGCATGACCTTAGTGGGTCCCAACAACCAGGACACCTCGATTACTCCCACCACCAGCTACACGGTCGGGATTCGCCCGATGGGAATTGCCAGCGTTACCTCCAAAGCCCAGGTGCAGATCACCAATTCGCTAGGTGCTTACCAGGATCTGAACCAGAACTGGCAGTGGGTGCTCAGCCAGCGGGCTGTTCCCGAAGCCATGTGGGGACCACCGCTCGGTCCCAATCAAGCGCCTACTCCTGAGGCCACGCTGCTGCCGAATCGCTTGGTCGGGTTGAGTCAAATACAACTGAAGCCGGGTGCTCCTGCGACACCAATTCCAGTCGCGGCGGCGCAGGCATTCGCCTATCTGATCATCGGTGAAAATAACCAGGGTATCCCCGTTTACCTGCCGGTTTCGGCAACGGCTCCCGTGATCAATCAACCTCCTGCCACCAACAATCAGGCCCTGACGCTGATCAGCCAGACCCTGACGAATGCGACCGTGCAGGCCAAACGCAGCAGCCTGTTTGCAGCATTGGCAACCCTGGGCGTGAATGCGGGAATGGATGGTGATTTGAATGATGTCCAGCAAAACCTGGGGTTGAACTATCAGGCGCTGCCGATGGTTGGTACTCCCGATGGAATTCCGACCTAAGTTGCCCTTGCCTGAACTGGCCAACTCTCTGACCCTTCTCTTTTGCTTGCTTTCAACCCCTCTAGCGAGATTGATATGACTACGAATTCCTCGATGAATCCAACAACTCATGCATCGGATCACGCATCAGATATCAAAACGCAACGGCTGGGTAATTTAAGCTCAACCCTCGCCGATATTCAATTTTGCGACAACTACATTCCGGCATTGACCGCAGACACCTACACGATCACGATGACCCATCAGATCTCGGGAGATGCTGAACTGCCGCCTTCCCCGCCGCAGCCCTTCACCGAGACGCAGCAGTTTCTGGTGGAGGGACCACGATTTAGCATCACGGCAGCAGATATTCAAACCCAGTTTCCTGCCAACAAAAGCCAGAGACAATTCGATCAACAGTTTCCCTATATTGTCTTGACGAAACGCGCCCTTCCCTGGGAGCGGTTGCTTCAACCCAGCGACAATACAATTCCCTGGGTGGCGCTGCTGCTGTTTCAGGAGAGCGAACTGATTGCCCCTGCCGGGAATTCGGGGACTCTATCTAACCCAACCGGGGCTGGAACCTATAGCTTGAGCCAGATCGTGCAGCCGGAAGCGGGCGTTTTGGGGCCAGCAATTCAGCTCAGCGTGGTGGATGATCCGCAGGCGACCTGTCGAGCGATCAATCTTTCACCGGCAACATTCACAGCCCTATTGCCCAGATTGGGTGAGCTGAAGTATCTAACCCATGTCCGGCAGATTGATCAGCAGAGTCTTCAGGGCAAATGCGAATCGGAATTGACGGGAACCGGATGGTTTTCGGTTGTGATGGCGAATCGATTGCCCATCGCGCCTCCAGCAGGTTCATCAGCGGCAGTTCGTAATATTGCCCATCTGGTATCTCTGGAAGGATTTCAATCGTATCTTACTGATTCCCCCAGTTTTCCGAGCGGCATCACCAGCATTCGTCTGGTTTCCCTAGCGAGCTGGACCTTTGACTGTCTGGCAGAGTCCAAAGAAGACTTCAGCGCTCTGATGTTGAACTTGGTTGCTCAAGCAAAGAACAATCCGCAGGCGCTAGCGCTGACCCTGCCCGCCGCACTGCCTGCCAACCCCACCCCCGATCAGCAGCTCGCCCAGACGATTCTCTCCCACGGCTATGTGCCGCTGCAATACAACACGCGAGCCGGCGACCAGACCTATTCCTGGTATCGCGGACCGCTGACGCCCCTACCGATTACTGCCTATCCCAGCAGTGCCGCCTACAGTGCTGCCGAAGCGGCTTTGGTCTACGACGCGAATACGGGCTTGTTTGATCAGTCCTATGCGGTGGCGTGGCAGACCGGGCGGATGTTGGCCTTGGCCGACCGCAGTTTTGCTGTCAGTGTACTGAACTGGCGACGGCAGACCAATCAGGCCCTGCACCTGCTGAGGCAGCGACTGCACTCGCCCCATGTCCCTGCGGCGCTGAAGCAAACCGACACGGTGGAGCAGATTCGCCAGCTCCTCCATCCCCATCTGATTCGCGACTCGTTTATGCAGTATCTGGGAGAGGACTTTGCCGCGCAGGTTGCACCGCGAGTAGCGACCCTGGGCATCGAGGATCATCCCTTGCCGTTACCCAAAGAGCAATCGCCGGCTGCTCCCGCACTGGCCGACCTGCGACAGTGGATGCAGCAACCCGAGACTGCGGGAATCTTCCAACGAACGCTGCTGGCGTTGCGGCAGATCCAGGGAGATGCGGTGGGAAATGCGGTGGGAGACTCGCCTGCCGATACCGTACCAGCCGATATTTTGACTTGGCTGACTCGGCTGGCGCTGCTCTATGGCGTACCCTTCGATACGCTGGTGCCCAACCCGCAGATGCTGCCGCCGGAGTCGATTCGCTTTTTCTATGTCGATCCCAACGCCATCAATAGCCTGATCGACGGTGCCCTCAGTTTGGGCGTCCACAGCAGCCAGCAGCAGGTGTTTAATGAATTCGCCAGAGACACGATTCGCCAGGCGGTGCATCAGTCGTTGCCAATGATCCGCTCACGGCTGTTGGGTGCGGCGATGGATGCGAGTAATGGCAGCAATTCCGTGACAGTGACGCAGCCGGTGGCGGGCTTTTTGTTGCGGTCGCAGGCGGTTTCGGCCTTGCCGGGACTGGAAATCAACTGCTATCAGTTCAGCAACGGGCAAGCTCCGGCAACCCTGATTTTGCCACTGCGGATTGACCGTTTGACGAAGGATGTGCTGCTCTGTCTGCTGCCCACCGTGCCCGCCTGGATCGAGTTCAGCGAACCCAAGGAAAGCTTCGGCTTTGGCGTTGAGGTGGTGCAGTCTACGCTGCAAATCGATCTGCGCACGGTAACCGGCTCCCAACCCGGCAGCATCATTCAACCCGAAGTATCGCAGCCCATTCCCTTCCGGGGAACGAGCACGGTGGTGGATATTGGGGCGCTGCAAACGGCAATCCAGCAGAAGTTGCAGGGCCAGCTCAACCATCCCAACGGCATGATTAGCCCGGCAGAGTTTGCGATTCAGCTGATGCAAGCACCTGAAAAGATGGTGTTTCAAAATCCTACTCAGAGTCCTACTCAGAGTCTTGCTCAGAATTTTGCATAATTCATTCCACTTCTCTTCATTGCCCTTTCTACGCACCTATTCACTTCTATGATTTCTACGAATCCTCCGACTCTCCTCGTTCCCGTTGCTTTGGAAGCGCTGATCGTCAACAATGCCGTGACCGCAACGGTTCCCTTTAGCCGCTGGTCGCCGGTGTATGAAAATCTCAATCAGTTCAAATCCCCTATTCCTGCCCCCTTTAATAATCAGGGCGGCAGCCCTGCCCACGGAGTTTATCTGCACTGGGTCTTGCCGGATACCTTTGCCCACGGCATCAAACAGCCGCCGCCCGCCTCACCCCAACCCGGTACGGCTGCCGCGATCCGAGCAGCTGCGGGATTACCCGATCAAGAGGAAATCATCTACCCCCATGTGCCCAATCGCTGGCTAGTAGTGCGGATTGTTCCGGGCACGGCAACCACGACCGGCACCTGCAAAGCCTGGGTGATTCAAAGTGACTATTATGATCCCAATAATGGCGGCAGCGGCTCGAATCCCTATCCCAATCCCTTTCCTAGCGACCCCAACAGCATTGAAGCAACGACTCTAGGCAAAACCGTGGATCTGGAAAGTTGGGTAGAGTCAACAGCGGTGCAGATGTTTCTCAAGGCAGTGGGTCCGGCCAACGTCACCTTTTCCGCCTACACGCCCAACGTTACCGACGTATTCTCGGTCTATGACGACCTCAGCGATGTTACCGGCAGTAGCGCCGACCTCAGCTATGTCGTCATGGGCTGGTATTCCGACCCGACGGCAGATTTGCTCTATGGCAGCCAGTATGGCCCCAGCGGCTGGACGACGGCAGCGCAGTGGCAGGACCTGATGCAGACCTTGAACTGGGCGATGCCAGCCGGTGCCGACCAGCTCCCTGCTGCCAGCTTGCCGAAGCAGTCCCTCTGTCATGGCTTGATTAGCACGGTGCAGTGGCAGACCCAATCGGCGCCCAATCGCGTCAATTCCGACCCCACCAAGCTGCGGGTTGCCGTGGGCAATAAGGGCATCGACGCCTTTGTAGCGCTTCTAGAGGCGGCGCAGAACCCCAACAGCCCGATCAATCCAGAGCTGATGGAAGCCTTTCAGTACAACCTGCTGAACGAGCTGGATCAGCCCGATGGATCGGCTCAGGTGGACGTGAGAACCGAGCAAGCCTGGTTTGCCTCAACCCCCGGCGGCACCCTCTGGCAAATTGTGGCTGCCCAACGCGCCGACCTCACCCAAACCAATCAACCGCAGCCCCAACCCACCCCCACCCAATTAGCCGCCCTCGCCGCCCTTAACCAAGCTCAAGCTCAGCTTGATCGCACTCGCCGTCAGCTCCAATCTCGGCAGTCGCAGCTCCACGATGCCTGGTGGAAGCAGCAGTTTATCACTAAAAACAATTACAATGCCCCCAACAGTCCGCCAGAGCGAGGCTTAGCAGGAAATTGGCAGCCCATTCTGGATGCCCTGAGTGCGGCGCTGAATCCCAGCAACCCGCAGAGCCTGATCAGCCAGGTCAACCAGCTCCAAAGCAGCGTCACGACCCAGGCCACCGCCCTGCCCGATCCGCAAAACCCGCAGAGCATCAGCACCTATGCCACGACAGTGCTGAAACTACCGGCAACTTTCGAGCTAATTCCGGTGGCGCAACCGCGCTTCTATCAGCCCAGCGACCCGGTGTTGATGATCGGCGGTATGGAGTGGCCCGACCGCTATCTCTACGGCGGTGTCAGCGATCCAACGGCTCCGCTGCTAACCCGGTTTGGCGATCACACGATCACGGGTCTGACGGTCAGCGGTCAAACGCTCACGACCAGCCAGATCGGTGCCGCGATGCCGATGCTCTCTGCTCAGGGTCAGGCCAAGCTGCCGTCCAATTTGCTGAGCTGCATGATCGCCGTGCTTCAGGAAGCCTTCTGGATGGATCCGGGCAACGCTGCCGTGATTGCCGCCCACCTGAACGGCGTTACACCCGCTGCCGTAGCGGCTGCCATCAGTGCCTATGGGAATAGCCCCAGCACGGCTCCGGTGATCAATCAACAGCCCCCCGCCAATGTACCGGCCCAACTCGCAGTCACGTCCTGGCAGCAGGCTTGGTCGCCGCTATATCTGGAATGGCAGATCACCTGGCAGCCCACGACCGGCACCAGCTCCACCCCCGGACTCGTCAACTGGACCTTTGACGGCAGTGATTATCAGTGGACCGGCGGCAGCCCCAGTTCCCAACAAGAGCAGACCTACAGCAGCCGGATTTTTCTCAGCCCCCACATCACGATGGGTTTCATTGCCCGACTCAAACGGTATCTGCAAGACAACCCCAACAGTCCTGACGCTCCTGGCTTGCAGGCTATCGCCGGCTTGATTGACCAGATTGGCGACTGGAATTTCCTGTCGCAGGCGCTGAGCGGCTTCAATGATTTCCTGATCATGCAAGACCTGGACGTAACGATGCCGCCGGATACCTCGGTGCTGCCGCAGATCGACAGCCAATACGATTCGTTCCCCTATACGGCTCCAGGAGCCACCTCCGGCAGCGGCTGGGATCCACCCCCCACCCCCGCCAACTACTTCTTCCCGGTTCGGGCGGGCCATTTCTATTTCCGGCAATTGCAGGTCGTCGATCGGTTTGGTCAGGTGCTGAATCTGCTGCAAGCCAACACCAACCCCTCCGGCAACTATCAATCGTTTTACCCGATTCGGGGAACCGGACTGGTACCCGACTCCGGCAATACCCTCTCCTATCCCCAATGTTTGCTGAAGCAGCCGCCGCGCCTGGTGCAGCCCAGCCGTCTCGAGTTGAATTTCGTCTCCGCGACTAACGATCAGCAGCCGTCGAATCTGTTTGCCAATGCCAATCCGGTTTGTGGCTGGGTGTTGCCAAACCACCTCGATCAGGGGCTGGGAATTTACGACGCGACTGGCAAACTGCTGGGCGAACTGCTGCTAATCGCCACGAGCCAGGGACCAACGCTGATCTGGCAACCCGACCCCGGCAATCCCGCGCCCGTTCTCCCCGCCGACATTGCCAACCCACACCTGAAGGGATTTGTGCAGCAGCTCTTGAGCCTCAACGATCAGGGGCAGGGCTTCCAGGCGTTCTTGCAGGTGATTGACGCGACGCTGTGGACGATTGACCCCATAGGCGGCAGAGGCGATCAAAACCTGTCGGTGCTGATTGGGCGACCCCTGGCTCTGGTTCGCGCCAGCCTGCAACTGATACTGGAAGGCGACCCGGTGCAGGACCAAGCCTGGGTGCAAACCTGTGGCGTCAACCCGCTGGGAGAAACAACATTCGATTTTACCCAGGTGCAGTTCAATGTGCGGTTGGGCCGAGCGGACTTGTTGAATGATGGCGTCTTGGGCTATTTCAATGGCGACAACTATCAGCAGTTCAACTCGGTGCATCCGCCCAGCGGCTCCACGCCCTACATTGCGCCGATTAGCCCCAGCAACTGCATCACCCTACCGCCGAATTACCTCGGTCAGTCATCGCCAACTGTCCAATGGGTAACGCTCCTGCTCGATCCGCGCGGCAGCATCCACGCCACCACTGGCATTCTGCCGACCCAGCAGGTGACGCTCCCGGATGATTACATTGGGGATGCGATTAAGACGCTAAATGTCACCTTCCGTGTGAGTGGGTTGCTCACCGATGCCGAGACGATCCGCATCCCGATTCCGGCAGCGCAGCAGGCCGACTGGTCCTGGATTGAGCGCAGCGATCCGCAAACCTGGAATACGAGTTTGCCGATCGTGAAAGCGAATCAAAAACCGCGACTCGCCAGTCTGCCGCCGGTGATCCACGAAGGTTGGCTGAAGCTGGTCGAACGAGAGGACTGATGACAGGAATGGTGAATTCCCCCTCATCCCCAACCCTTGTCTCTCAGGGAGAAGGGTGCTGAACCACTTATTCCTTATATTTCTTGATTCTCTTATTCCCTCTCCTTCAGGGAGAGGGCTAGGGAGAGGGCAACAAAAATCCACCCTCCATCCCCTTACTCATCACCAGAGATTTCACCATGACCATTCAACTTAATGGCATTGCCATTCCATCCACTGACGGTATGACGCTGACCTATGCGGTAACGACAAACCCCAATCCCCTGCAAATCGACACCACCGGCAGCATCTCGATTGCCGTTTCCAAATCGGCTCCACCCCCAGCCCACTGCACCAGCCTCACGTTTAGCATCAACACAGGCACTGCTGCCGCCGACCTGACCACCGACCCTTCTACCATCTCGGCTGCTCCCCCTCCTAACTGGGGGGTAAGCAGCGATGGTAATGGCACCTTCACCTTCACGCCCAATCCGGGTCAGGATGAAATTGGTTCGATTGGGCTATCCTTCGTCCTCAGCAACATTGCCGTCAATAGTCAGGTGGGCACCACAGCGCTGTATATCACCGAAACCTTGCAGAGTGGAACGAGCCACGGATCGCTCTCGATTCCCAAATTTCCCCAAAACTTTACCGTTAGCGACTTGGTCGCCACGCCTGCCAATGTCGCACCCGGCGGCACGGTCAACCTGTCGTGGAATGGTACAGCGGGCGGTGCCTATACCCTGAGCTATGGTAGTCAGAGCATTTCTAATTTGCCCAATATCGACAACTATCCAATTTCTAATCTGCAGCAAACGACAACTTTTACGCTCACGGTAAATGCTGAGGGCGGCACTCTTCAACTCCAGCGCCAGTGCACCGTTACCGTCTTGTCGCCCCAAATCGGCAGCTTTGGCATTGTCGGCAACCCGACCTATGTGGAAGCAGGGAGTACTCTACGGCTCTATTGGACAACGGAAAGTGTTGATCACTGCATGTTGAGCCAGAATGGAATTCCGATTTCAGGACTGAACAACTTACCGGCAACAGCCGCTTCTAGCCCAGGTTATCCCATCACTGCTCCTGCGGTTTCAGGCGACTATGAATATACCCTGACAGCCTTTCCCAGCCAGAGTAACGCTGGCGGTGTTGATAGCTCGACGTTCACCAGCGTTTTTAAGTTCAATGTGTTGCCTAATCCACTGGTTCTTCCCCAAGCTGCTCTCGGTATGATTATCGACCCCGGTGCCTCTCTCTTGTTTGCTGTGGGTGATCTGCTCTATCTCATTTCTACTGCTCAGCAGCAGATTGTCAACAGTCTTTCTGGTTACCTATGCAGTGCCGCAGTCTTCAGCGCAGATGGATCTCAGGTGTACTGTGCCATTTCTACAACCAGTTCCTATCCTGCTTTCCAAATTCAAAGTCTGAGTACCTCAACCTATCAACTGAGTTCAACCGCAGCCCCACAACCACAAGGGATGACGTATACAGGTTTGGCACAAGGGTCAGCCCCAGGAAGTATGCTGGTTGCATCTGTGGCTGGCCCCATTCAGCAGGGAGCGATCGACCTCTATGTCCTCGATCCATCGAATAACTGTAAGCTGGTTCATCAGATTTCAGTTCTGCAAACCTCCAGTCTCCCCCTGACTTCAATAGTTGCCAATCCCCAAGGCGATCAGTTGTTAGTCTGTGCCAATGGCAATCTTTATATTTATCAACCGAACTCCAATACCTTATCTAGCTCATTGCTTCCTTCTACCTATCAGCTCAAAACTGTTATTCTCAGTGCAGACGGCAATCACTACTATGTGTCAGGTGTATCTCTGCCAAGTCACCAGCCAGTTATTCTCATTGTTGATGCAGCACAGAAGCAAATTATAAGCACCGTTGACCTATCATCTGGGGTGAGATGGATGGTCGCCGCTCCATCTGAAGCCTGTCTATATGCGCTACTTGAAGACAATACAATTGCCAGAATTAATCTAGGCACAGCATCTGTGGCTCAATCGTTCCAGGTCGGTACGGCTCCAACTGCGCTGGTGATGGATGCTAAAGGCACCCATCTCTATATCCTTGATTCTGTTCAAAATTCATATCCTCCTGCTTCCAAGCTCTGGACGGTCGAAATTGCAGACCCTGCGACTTCATCCGATCAGAAGATTGCTACCTGAACTGGGCGCAGTCGTATGACTATTTCTACTCACATTCTACTCACACAACCTCACCATGACGATTCTGATCAACGGCATTGACATTCTATCCACTGACGGTCTGGCGCTGATCTATGCGGTAACGACGAACCCCAATCCCCTGCAAATCAACACCACCGGCAGCATCTCGATTGCCGTTTCCAAATCGAACCCCCCCATAGCTCAGTGTACCAGCCTCACGTTTAGCATCAACACAGGCATTGCCGCCGCCGACCTGACCACCGACCCTTCTACCATCTCGGCTGCTCCTCCTCCAAACTGGGGAGTGAGCAGCGATGGTAATGGCACCTTCACCTTCACGCCGAATCCGGGTCAGGGTGAAATTGGATCTGACGGGTTAAGCTTTGTCCTCAGCAACATTGCCGTCAATAGTCAGGTAGGCACCACAGAGCTGTATATCACCGAAACGTTGCAGAGCGGGACGAGCAACGGATCGCGCCCAATCGCCAAGTTTCCCCAGGACTTTACCGTCAGCGACTTGGTCGCCACACCGACCAGTGTTGCCCCCGGCGGTACGGCAACCCTGTCATGGAGTGGCACAGCGGGCGGTGCCTACACCCTGAGCTATGACAATCTCAGCTATCCCAACCTGCCGAATATCTACAAGTTTCCGGTTGCCGATCTCCAGCAAACGACAAACTTTACGCTCATGGTGACCGCAGAGGGCAACCTTCAGATCCAGCGGCAATGCACGGTCACCGTCAATCAACCCATCATCAAGGAGTTTGGGGTGGTAGGCAACCAGCCTGAGTTTTTAGTGGGCAGCGAGATTCAGCTCTACTGGACTACCGAAAATGCGGCGTCCTGTAGTCTGAAATTGAATGGCGTTACGATTGCTCAAAACCTGTCAGCCAACGTGGATGCCAGCCAGGGCTATCCCGTCACGGTGCCGTTGGTGGCAGAAGCGGCACAGTATATGCTCTATGCCTACGACAGCACAGGCGAGTACGCAGCTTCTCTACAGCTAACGGTCAGCGTGTTTCAATTCAAGCTGCTGCCTGACCGGATTGGAAACATTACGCATCTCGCCGGTCAGATGGTAATGAGGGCGGATGGAACGCTTTATGTAGCGGGTTCTGGGTTAGACGTTGTTTCAACCGCAAGCAACACGATCACTCATTCCATCCAGTGGCCGAATCTTGAGGAAGGGATGGAGCTAAGCAGCAATTCAATGGTCATAAGTCCAGATGAATCACAGCTTTATGTGCTGACAACCAACAACAGATATCCGAATCCAAGTTCTGTGATTCAAGTGGTGAACCTCTCTAACTATCAGGTGCAATCCATACCAGTACCCTGGCTTCTGGGGGAAATCGCAATGGGTACCCACAATGGCAGGTCTTGTCTTGTTGTCACGGATTTGATAGATACTTCTAATGAGTTTCCACAGCCCTCCTCCTGTATTTACGTTCTTGATCCATCAAATAATTGTGGTTTGATTCAGAAGTTGGTGTTACCCAGTTCATCCATCGGTATTGTTACTGTCGTTGCCTCTCCGGAAGGTGATCGCATTTTCCTCTGTGGAGTTGATGATAATCAAACAGGTTTTACGGGAACTACTCTCTACACCTACACCATTACTTCTAATACGCTATCTCAAGTCCAGTTTTCCAGTACTGGCATTTCTACATTAGGAAGTGCATTCGCTTTCAGCACAGTCAGACGTTGCTACTACATTGGTGGTGGCGTCCCAGTCGATTCAGGGAAGATTCAGCCCGCGATTACCGTGATTGATTCCAATACGAATCAGATCGTTGATACGATTCTCTTTCCTGACCTTAACCCCTTTTTCGATTTTGTTAGATCGTTAGTATTGAGTCCAGATGGGCTGCACCTCTATGCCCAGGTTGAAACCTTACATACGGACGGTAGTGGCAGCAACAATATCGTCAGAATTAATCTCAACACATTCCAGGTTGTCGGCACCGTGGTATCTCCAGGTGATGCGCAGTTTCAGACATGGGCTGTAAAGCCCGATGGTACCTGTCTCTATGGAGTCGTGGGGGATACTGTTTCTACCCTTTATCTGTTTGAGATTTCCGATGGACTGAATGCGTTTCGTGCATCCACGGTCTAATCGTCGTTCCTGTATTGTTAGTCTACTACTTTTATTAGGCAAAAGCGTCATTTATTCATGTTTTTTGGATTTGATCGAATTACCTGAAGGAGAAGTTTAACCATGACAACCCAATGTGTTCGTTCTACCACTGAGCCGCTGATGCCGTCTGAAAACTATCCGTCAGATGAGCCGAATCGGGTGGTCTGGATGGGGGATAGCAGCGTGCCAGCAGTACCCACCAAGACCATCACCCTCACCAACTTTACCGACCATACCGTCTATCCCTTTCTGGCTACTCCCAACGATGCGGCTGCCTATGGAGGAGGAACAATTTATGATCCCCAAGATCCCAAAAACGAAGACTATCGGGGCTATATTGGCTACACTGGGCAGGATGGCAAGAATTACTTAGGTTTGCCCGCCGGTGAAACGGTAACCATCACCGTGCCGCTGGTGTTTTGGGATGGCTCGCGGATATTTATTTGTAATGATGGCGAATACATCACCCCAAATGCCCAATTTCTCCAGCCTAATCCACCCATCAACCCCTACCAATACTACGACAAGAACCAGGATGGCTCGACCACGCTGCGCCGCTACCAGCAGTCGGGTACGCTGACGCCCTCTGGGGTAACGGCAGTTGTGATGTGGTTTCATGGCACGCAGGCGATCGGGCCGAATAATGATGCCGCTGCTCAGCTCGTTGAATTCACAATTCGAGATCCGTGGCAGCTCAACCTGAATTCGAAGCTCGATCCGGGCATCTTGGGTCCGCTGATTAACTACGACGTCTCCTATGTGGACACGATCTACCTGCCGGTTGCTGTGGAAGCGACCGATGCCTGGGTCCTCAACGACGCGATGAAGCCGCCCTATGAGACTGCATCCTATGGCTGGATCGGGGCATCCCAAACCGAGGATCAGTTTCAGCAAGCGCTGAAGAACTTCACGCTGACGCCGCTGGGACAGTATTTTGGCGGAAAAGGCTACACGAAATACAATTTCCCTGCCGAGATGGAGGCGGTGGCGGGCGTCAAGCTGCCGTCCGGTGCCCAGGCTGTGGGCGATAGTCCCTTTGCCTCTCATCTCTCGAGCTACGACCCCAGCAATAACCAGTACATGCTGATCAGTGGCGGCACAGGACCGATCGGGACGGACCCCAACGCGCTGCCGAATGGCACAACGACGCTGCCAGTCGTTTGGGATTCGGTGAATGGTCCAGCGCAGCAGGCGGCCTTGCTGTATGGTGAGAGCCAACCTAGAAAGATGGATGTGACCTGCAGTGTAGCAGGGGTGATTCCAGCCGGCACCAAGCTGGTCAGTGTGGATGTAGCGGGCAGCACGGTCACATTGAGCCAGCCAGCATCCAATCCCGATCCATCGCATTTAACGGGTTACGTCGTGAGCTTTCAGCGCCCCGTTGATGACTATGTCACCAGCGCGTTATTGAATCTCTGGTATTCCTGGGCTAATTACTATGTGCTGCTGAATCAGCAGTCGCCTAGTCAGACCTATACCGGCAGTATCACGACAAACCGTGTTCTGACATTCACCGCTCCGGTTCCGCTGAATGCCCTGGTGCCAGGAATGCAGGTGACTGGACCTGGCATTCCCGACGACTCCGACGGATCGCTATGCACAATTACCGCCCTCACCACCGATAACCAAGCGATTGCGTCCGTGACCCTGAGCGAACTCGTCACCGTTGGTTCAACAGGGAGTTACCAATTTGTTGCGCCACCGCCAATTGTCGGGAGCGATGATCAATTTGAGGGCAATAAGATTCAGACTTTCCCGCTCAGCTTTGAGGGCGACGATGCCGTCACCGCCCAGCTGTTTGCCCAGGCGGTCTATCAAGTCATGAGTGCCATGAGTCCAATTCCGCCCAATCCGAACGACCTGAAGCCGCTTCCCCGTCCGGTCCGGTTACTGTACAACGTCATCGGCTGCAACGTTGGCCAAATTCCCCATATTGGTCAAGATCTCTCACCCAAGAATGATCAGATTGCCGGCGAAATTCGCGACCGCCTCAAATCTGTCTTGCGCGGCGTGCCCGACTTTAAGAACCCCAAGTGGCAGGAATCCTCTGGGCTGTGGTACCCGGACCCGACCGTGTCAACCGGCGGCTGCTCCTTTAATGTCTATAACCTGGATCCGTTTGTTTGGTTTGTGCACAAACAGTTGGGGCTGTCGGGCTATGGCTTCTCGGTCGATGATGATATCGCCGATGTCGGTGCGAGAGGAGCCACCAATATTCACATTGGCATCGGCGGTCTTGGCAGTTCCAATCAGCCGGGCAGCCTGCCCAATCCGAATCAGTGGACCTATGGTGCGCCCTACGGTCCCGTCAGTGGTCAAGGGCAACTGGTGGACTCTAGCACCATCAAACTCCTGGACTCAACCGTTTTCTGGAAGCTGTCGCCGCCCGATGCCAATGCGGGACTGCTGGGAGCCGTGGTCAGCGGACCGGGTATAGTTCCAGGAACTAGGGTCAAGCTTCCCAACGCGGGCGATCATTCAGTCACCCTGAGTCAAAGCGTTGACTCAAGCGTCACACCTGGCAACACTTACACTTATACGTTTTCGTAACGGTATGTTTTCGTAACGAAACCTTCGTAACGGTATGTCCTGATACAATACTCCGGGCATTTTTTGAAAGCGTCGGACCCCCACATCCTACCGTGGATTTTGTCCTCACCTTGGTTGCCTGGCCCGCCCGCAGATCAATCGCGGGCTATTGCAGCAAGCCCACTCAAGTGGGCTGACTCGCTTCTTTAGTCTGCTTGAGCAGACTTGCTCTATCAGCCCGCAGTTTACTCGCCGGTAGAGGAGTACTCAATCACAAGCTAATCGAGAAAGTTTTTGAAATCAACTCCCTTCCCATCAATATATGGAGCCTTAATCATGTCTGATTCTGTCCAAAATAATTCAACAAACAGTATCCAAGTGGGTAATCCGATTGGTGGCTGGGAAGGTTTAGATCCAGTAACGCCCTATCTCCATCTAGCTGCTCCAGCCGTATCTAATTCCAATTCGACACCCGATCAATCCAAGTATCCAAATGTTGTGGGGACTCGGCGCTTGGCCGTCACCGACACAGCCCAAAATATTCGTAAACGGTCCTGGATGGGCTGGTTTCTCTGGGGCGACGGCACCCCACCGCCGGGAATTACACCGGGCTATCCGGTGAATGAAGCGTCACCGCCACTGTATAACAACGACAACTGGGACTATTTTTCCTGGCAATACTCAGCCGGAGATGACCCCAATAACGGTCAATGGAAAGCGATTCGACTGGATCAACAGCCGCTGTATTTGAATCCGTTTCGGATCAATTACAACTGGGCACCGGGCAGATTTGGCTATCAAACCCAGCCCTTGCTTCCCTTCAAAAACAACGTTGGCTATTGGGCAGATAAAAAAATCGTCCGCGGACCCAATCTTTCCCTGTCCTATCCCTATCTGGTCGAATATGGCGACTATATCGACAAAACCAAAGTGCCGTACTTCCCCAATGAGTGGCGGAATTCCTGGCTGTATATTCATACGCGACCGCTGGAAACCCTGGTGATGGTGCCCGGAATTAAAACTCCGGCGGAACTGCTAACCCCAGAGAGCTGGAATCAGGTGGGCACGGATCATCAACCCTTTCCCTATCCGGTTTGGGATGAAACTCTCGGCCCTGCGGATCAAACGCCCTTTTGCATCAAAGTCGATCGCATGGGGGATTGGGATGCCGATCTGATTTGGGAAGGCACCCACGCCAATGCCGCCCATTACGACCAGAACAAGTACCAGCCCACGGCCTTCCATCAGCCGGGAATAGGCAATTACCTGAAAATGACGGTGGCCCAGGGATCGCCGCTGATCTGGTGCGAAACCAACAATAGTCAGTACGTCAACTTCTACAATCTGATTCGCACTAACGAACTCGGATACATTGCCGACACAGGAGGCACGCTGCCCACGAACGCCGGCATGGCGATTGACCCCACCACCCAGCAGGGCGTCTGGGATGTGCCGGGTGTGGACAATGTGCAGTATGTTTTGCTTTACGGCAACCAGACCAACCCCAATCAGTTCTATCAGGAAGTTGAACCCTTCAAATGGGACGCGCAAACGGGGTCGCCGGGCGGCTGGAACCCACCGGGGCAGCAGAGCAACCACACCTACATCGCCATTTACTTCAAAAAAGATACCGTGGTGCCGGTGGACCTCAGCCAGCACAGCGGCACCGATGGCGATGGTAACCCCTACTTTTATCTGGAATTTCTCAACAAAAATCAGAAAAACTGGTACGTGGTGGGAGCGATTCCGGTGATGCGATACTACTCCGACCGCAACCTGCTCCAAGAAGATGATGCCGCCACCCGATTGACCGCTGCTCGCCAGTGGGCTGAAGCCATGGGAGCCTACGCATTCAACTTCCTCACCAACACGCAAATTTCCTATCAGGTCACCAACATGTACCTGGCGACGACCACCTACCAAACTACGGTGGCCAATCCGTTTGTGGCGGCAGGGCAGCCGAACGCCAGCCAAATGACGACGGATCCAACCAAGACGGTGATCGCGCTGTTGCCCCACCACTATCAGCCGATCACATTAGGACCAGTCGATCCGAGTCAGCCCCACGGCCAGCAGATCGTCTGGCAACCGCTGCAAACCACCGGGGCCGATTTGCCGACTGGTGCGATCCATCTCCCCAATGCCAATAAGAGTGATCCGGCCAGCAGCAGCCACTGGGGCTACTGGGGACCACGGGGCAATCTCAAGACCTTAGCTACCGATCGCGTGGTCATTTCCTATCTGTTCCAGAACTTCCTGCCGCTGCTGCCTCCACCCAACTGGGACAAGGAATACCAGCAGACCAGCATTCAGGGGGTGCGGATTGTGGATGTGGGCAGTGGCTATGTGGAGCTGCCCACCGATGTGGATGCTCCGCCCGCCAACGCCCTGCCCCAAGCAACGATTGTCTCGTCTGAGGGCAGCGGGGCAGAGCTACAGGTGGTGCTGGAGCCTCACACCGACCGGATTCAGCAAATTAATGTAACCAATGGCGGCAGCGGCTATCCGAATGGCAACCCGCCTCCAGAGGTGACTGTACAGATCGATCCGCCTAACCCAAAGGTGCCGGGAGGGCGAACTGCCTCAGCCCGAGCCCAGGTCAGCGGCGGCAATGTGGTGGCCGTGTTTATGAACGATCAGGGGGCGGGCTATCGCAGTACGATTCAAATCGCGACGACCTCCCAGCACACCACCGATCCGGCGATCGTGTTGCCTCGCTTTGACGCCCAAACCAAAGCTTTGACCGGCGGACTGGCGAATGTGGTGGTTGGCGGAGCTGGGTGGGTCGGAGATCCCTCGGCAACGGTGACGGCAACGGTGCAGGGAACCGGAACGGGCGCTAAAGCCGAAGTCATCCAACCGGGGCAAATGCTCCAGGTGAATCAAATTGGCTTTGGGTTCACCAGCGGCGGCACCTATCCCAGTTCGGGAAATCCAGCCCAGGATGCCGCCTCGATTACGGTGAACGTGCCTCCACCGGCTGAGGGCAAACCCGCACAAACCATGAACGTCACGGCGGTCAGCCCAACGGGCAAATATTTCAAGACCCTGATCACCGATCCGGGTCAGGGATACAGCAACCACGCCAACGGCGTCAACTCGGTGCAGTGTGTCGCCCAGGATGGCTCAGTCATCAAGCTCAGCAATATTCTGTTTGACTTAGGCGCAGCAGGCGGGCGGATTATTGTGGCTGATCCCGATCAATCAGTGGCTCCATTCACGCAACCATTCACGCAGCCGCTTCAGGTGACGTTCAAACCTGCCTCTGGTGAAAATACACCTACCCGTGAGGCTAGTGCCACGCTGTATCCCGGCTTCTCGGTGCAGGCGGTGGAGTTAACTGGAGCTGCCGTTTCTGGCTACCAGGATGATGTGGAAATTTCCTTTTCCGGCGGCGATGCGGCCCCTGCGAGCTTAGTCATGCCGAAACTGACGCTGGAGGTGGTCAATGGCGGGATTGCCAAGGCAACGGTGCAGAGCGCCGGCAGCGGCTTCTATCGCGGTGGATCGTTTGATGTAGAAGGCGGCAAAGGCTTTAATGCGGTCTGTGTGCCGGTGGTCCGGCCAGTCAGCGGCTCTGGCGGCAAGATCACCTATGATCTGCTGGCGGTGAAAGTGCTGCGCCCCGGCTCGAATTACCCGGCGAACATTGTCGCCTATGCTCAAGATACGCAGGCTCGCAAGCAATTGGCCGTCACGGTAGAGGCAGGTCAGGTCGTTCAGGTAGATTTAATGCCGAACGTAGATTACACCAATTTGAATACGATTCCACCCATCTTTCTGATCAGTCAGGCGGGATGGACCAATGGCGGCGATTACAATTCTGATCCTCCTAAGGGCAAGAAGGCGCAAATCCACTACAGCCCAACGGCGAGCGGCGGCGTGCAGGTGGATAGCGTCGATCCGGGCGAAGGCTACATCAGCGGCTCTCCGACGGCAACGGTCGATTCCCTGCCGGCGATCTTGCGCTACGGTGATATCGTCCAAATCGCCACGGCAAACCAGGCAGCTGGGTTTATGGCGGAGGTGGCCAAGCCGGTGCTGAAGGTTGAGCAGGTGCTGTACGATTCGCTGGTTTCTCGCTTCTCGCTCTGGGCCACAAGTAACCTGAAACCGTTTGGCGGTGGATTTGGCGGCGACACCGCTCCCGACGGCTATGGGTTGGGCAATACCCTCTCGTCGGTGGCCAAGGTGTTGGGGGTGCTGTATCACTTGCAGCAGCACTATGCGGACAAAAATCAGGATCTGCCGTCGGTGCGGGCCAGTCTGTTCGCGATTCTGGAAACCCTCAGCAGCAACCCAGACCAGTTTGAGTTTCCAATCTATGTGGAAAACAACCCGCTCGTTAGCCTCAAGGGTGGGTTACAAACCATGACTCAGGCGCTGCAACGGACCCTGAGCCTGTTCTTTCAGCAGGTGCCCTATACCAACACGCCGGCTGACACGGACCAAACCTGGCCGATGGCTTACTTTGCCCAATATGACCCGGCGGGGCGAGTCGTCGTCAATCCCACCGCGACCATTCCCGTCTATGGTGTCGTCAGTTCGATTATGGACCCGCCTGCCGTTCCCGCCGAGCAGAACCAGGCGAAACAGGGCTTGAACCGTTGGAATCCCGGGATGCTGTGGAGCGGCTTTGGGGTGTCTGACCAGTGGAATGACCAGCATTATTTTTACGGCTATTACCTGTCTACGGCGGCTTTGGTGTCTCTGCTAGATGGCTGCTGGAGCGACACCAAACCGGCGCACCTCTGGGCTGACCCCGACCAGATGGGGACGGCGATTGACCAATGGCTGAAAACCCTGGTCTACGACCCGACACTGGAGAAGGAAGGGCAGTATTTTGACTTCAACCAGACTTGCCAATCGAATCAGATCACCTATAGCAAATATGCCTTCTTCGACCAGTGGAATGGGCATCCCTGGGCAGCAGGGGTCTCGCCAGGACGAGCGGGCGATGTCAGCGATGGCCAGAAAAAACCGTTCGATCCCTGGTCGGTGTGGATGTCCTACGGAACGGGAAATTTCCCCTTCGATGACGAGAACGAAAACTCCACCTGGGAAGGGCTGCAAGCCTATAGTGCGGCGATTCTCTGGGGCGCAGGCAGCAACCGCAAAGCCATCGTGGATCAGGGCATTTACCTGCTCACCACCGGCAATGCCGCCAGCGATCTCTACTTCCTGGACAAAAACTACAACCTGAAGCACAGCAGTCAAAACCAATACACCTGGTGCCCCCTTACTACCGGCACCCCCGCCAGCCAGAAAGATGGCGGCAACCACTACCCGACCCATACCGGCTTTGTGGATGCCTGCCCCACCGCCTTCTACGGCGATGCGAGCGCCGGCTGTTCGATTCTGCAAAAGGGCAGTCCGTCGCTGAATAACTTCTTCTATGCCTTTCCGACGGGTTCTAAGTTCATCCAAGCCTACCCGCCTACCCCCTGGACGATGGGTATAACCCGCAACCTGTCCTACATGCAGCAGTGGGCGGATGTGTTTACTCGCGCCGAGTGGACCGATGCTCGCAACAGTGCCCTGTTTCAAGCCGGGAACTGGCTGGGCATGGCCATGACCTCGTCTCTGTGTGGCGTGCCCTACAACCCCGGTGACGACCCCACCAAAACTCAACCCTACGTCAATCGGGTCTGGTCGAGCTGGAATGTGGTGGGGCAAGAACCGGGCAGCCAGGTGACGGGCATGATGCAGCCCTCGGAACAGCCGACCTCGGTGCTGAATCTGCTGCATGTGATCGAGGAGTATGGCACCCCCGACTGGAGCATCTACGCCAAAGTCACCGATCAAACCGGTGCCGAGGCCAATGAAATTGTGTTCACGGCAGCATTCGCCCAAGTCAATCCCCAAAATTCCTCGGTGACTTCAACGCTGGTTGCCTTTAATCCCGGCTGGGAAACGCGCTATGTCCTGTTCTACCGCCTCGCTGCCGATGGCAATCTCTCCCATAGCCAGGTGGTGTCCGTCAACAACAGTCAGCCGATTGCGGTACCGCCGAAGAAGATGGTGGTGGTGAATCTGTAGATTTTGTTGTATTCGTTTGCGGCATTGCTCACCCGTTGCTGAAGCACGGGCTAAAATCCTGGTCTAGTCTGCTACCCGGCGGGAACGCTGTGCGTAGAGCAGACTTCTCCTACTAGCCCGCTGTTGACGCGCGGGTGGGCAATGACGCAGCCGAGACAATCGGATTGACACAAAATTCTGTACAAACTCTGGATAATCTCTGGGTTTATTTCTTTGCTAAAGACCCACTCGATAAAGCACACAAGTCCTCTCAGCCCCCTAAATCCCCCATTCTGGGGGACTTTGAGTAGAGTGGGGTTAGGGTTCGATGGCTTTGACAATTTCTGTAAGTACAGCCGTTAAGTCTGACATCACGGCTTGGTTCCTAAAGCGAATGACTCGATATCCCAGTTGATGCAGTTACTCGGTTCGGGCAGCGTCATACTCGACTTGCTGAGTGTGAATGTCTCCATCCAGTTCAACGACGAGTCGATGCTCAGGACAGTAAAAATCGACTACAAACGATTGAATCGGATGCTGACACCGAAACTTCCATCCCTTGAGCTGCCGATTTTTGAGTGCTTGCCATAACTGCCGTTCAGCCGGTGTGAGCTGTTGTCGCAGTTGACGAGCTGCAGCAATGATGTTGGGTGTGGTGCCACGAATGCGTTGAGATTTCATACTGCCGAATGGGAATGACTCCTTTCAGTTTGCCCATCGCCCCAATGTATTGGCAGGATTCCTTGCCTCCCAACCCCCCAAAATTGCTACCTTGTACACACAAGTCCTCTCAGCCCCCTTTTCTTGGCTCCGGCAGGCGCTAGAACCCATGAATGGGGGACTTTGAAAACTTTGCTATCCTACCCTCTCAGCGTTTCGAGTCCGGATTGACCCAATCCTAATTGATGTCTCAACATTGCAAATAACGGGTTCGGAAGTCCCCCAAAATTGGGGGATTTAGGGGGCCGAGAGAACTTATGGATATACGGTAGCAGCGCTGGATGTAGGGCAAAGGGCAAAAGCGCCAAAGTATAAAGGGCTACTGAGTCCAGGGAGCAACACAGGCGACCCGGAAACCAATGCCATCGTTCCGATTACCGGGGATGCCCCGACCGCGGTAAGCAGAGCGGCAGTATCCAGGGTCGTAGTACCAGGAACCGCCGCGCACCACTCGATAGCGATGATCTCCATCTACGACCCAGGCACTACCATCAGTTGGTGCGCCCTGATAGGACGGATGCCAGTGATCCAGACACCATTCCCAGACGTTGCCGTGCATGTCGGCTAAGCCAAATCCGTTCACCACACCAAAACTGCCGACTTCCGTGGTTTGCTGACGATAGACGCCCTGTTTCCCGTTTCTGTAGGTACGGGTGCCGTTATAGTTGGCCAGATCGGTCGAGAGGGTTTCCCCGCAATGAAACGACTGCGTGGTGCCAGCCCGGCAGGCATATTCCCACTCGGCTTCCAAGGTCAGGCGGTATTCTTTACCTGTGTACTCGGACAAGCGGGCGCAAAACTCCATTGCCTCGTTCCAGGACACGACTTCTACCGGACGCTGACTGCCCTTGAAATGGGCCGGGTCAGGGTCCAGATCGCCGTTGATTCTGGGCAGCGATGCCACAAATTGCCAGTGCGCCTGCGTGATCGGAGACTGGCTCATGGCAAACGCGGACACCGTGACTCGGTGCTGTGCTTCCACATCCACCCCCTCTAATTCAGGGTAGGAATCCTTGTACCAATCTCGCCCCTCTTCCTCAGGCGGCGACCCCATCAGGAACTCACCTGCCGGAATCTGCACCAGATCCAGGCTCAATTCTTCGCTGAGGGGTTCCTTCCAGACTGGGATCGATTTCACCTGGGGGATAGTCTGGTCAGATTCCAACGTCACGATCAGCATCGGCACTGCCTCGCCGCTGGGCGCACCGATCAGGCTCAAGCCACGGGCCGCACTCTGGCGCAGCCGCAAGGGCTGGTCCTGAGTTTCTAGAATCTGAAGCAACGGCTCCGCCCCAGCGTTCATTAAGCCCAAGGCTTCCGCCGCACTGCGCCGCATGTCCAGTTCTTCGTCAGCATCAGTCAAAAGCGCCAGCAGGTTTTCTGCCCCCATGCCCAATTTACCCAAGGCTTGGGCTGCCGCCTGCCGTGCCTCCAGGATTTGATTGCGGTTTTCCAGCATGCCGATCAAATTAGCCGCGGCGATTTTGGCGCTGGCTCCCAACTGGCTCAAATCGTCCGCCGCCCGGATCCGATACTTCAACTCCGGGGCTGAGAGTTCCGAAATCAGCAGACGAACCCGGCGTTTTTCCTGGGCCAGCCGCAGCTCCTCTGGGTCTAACCCCGCTTTGCGGGCCAGTTCTGCGGGGACAAATTGAGGAATTTTATCCTCCGCTTGCTTGGCCAGACAGCAGTCGCGCACGGCTAGCAAAAATCCCTGCATCGCTTCGGGTGTGTCGTTGGTCTGGTGCAACCGTTGCTCAATCGAGGTCAGGAACTGACGCCACATCACTTCTGGGTCAGCCCAACGAGACTGGGATTCACTTAACTGTTGGAGATAGTCAGCCAGAAAATCGGGAGCCGTCTGGATCGAGGGCGCATGGAACCAGTCCACCAAATAGTGGGCGGCCAGGTATTCTGCCAACGGATCGAGGACAATCCGCAGTTTGTTGCCCGGTTCCAGCGTTTGCAGCAATTGGAGCCGGTTTTCTAGGTAGCGTAATCGATCTCTGGCCTCTGCTTCAGTTCCCTGGGCTGCCAAGGCTGCTAAGACATCTGCCTGTGGAGCTGTCCCAGGGCGATAGGTGTGTTTCAGACATTGCCAGGCAATCGCCCCAGCATCCCGCTGCACCTGGAGTGGATCGCGCTGATTGGCGGGTTCAATGGTGCGATTCAACTGATTCAGATAACTCAGCATTAACTCTGGGACCGAATCCGGCAGTGTTCCACCCGCGCCTTCCTGTTGCTCGATCGCCTGATCGACATAGAGCTTTGCCAGCAACACCGTGATATTGCGCTGCCCCACCATGCGAGACAAGCGGCGACAGATCTCAAAATAGTCCTCATCTTCAAACAGATGCCGTTTTTCTTGTTTCGTCAAATAGGCATTGACAAACTCAGACAGCCGATTGCCTTCGACTCGCATTGGCTCCAGCACCAGTTTGGGCACATGGTCCAGAGGTTCTAGCAGGCGAGACGTAACGATCAGGGCGTGAATCGGAAACTGCCGATCGGCAGGGCGAATTTTGGTCCGCGTCGGTTCAGCCATTTCCGATAGGTGATCCACAATCACCAGCAATCGTTGCTGACGCAACAGGGCTGCAACCAGGGCTGGATCTAGTGGGTCTGCGGCAGCTACCAGCGTCTGCAGACGACCCTGCACCACGTCCAGTAAATTGTCGGATGGTTCCAACTCCTGCTCAATCAAGATCGGCAGAATCGCGTGCTTCGCTAACTGGCGCTGTAAACCCCAGTGAGCAATCTGACAGGCAAGGCTGGTTTTGCCCGCTCCGCCTTCGCCGGTAATCAGTAAACACAGGCGCGATTGCCGGAAGCAGGGCCGAAGCGTTTGCGGTCCAAAGTCTGTTTCAGAATTGCCATTGCACTTCACCGGTAACGGCACATGAATCGCCCGGTCACTCACCGTTTTATTCGTTGGACTGGTGAAGTTGGCGTTTGCCGTCGCTAGCTGTTGAGCAACCCACGTATACAACACATGGGGATGATACTTCAAAGGCAATAATCCTTGCAGCAAGCCACTCAGCCATGGGCCGATGGTCGGAATGCTGGCGATTGCTTTGACTGGCCCATCTCCTAACCTCAGCAACCAAAGGGGCCTCAGCAGAAAAATGCTGCCATAGCCAATCACCAGTCCCAATCCCAGCAATCCTGCTGTCGCGATCCAGGGATGCGCCTGCGCCCAAGCAACGACCTGATAGCTCGGCTGATCCGTCAACGTTCGCCACTGCGTTTGCAGCGCATTCCGAGTCCGCCTCAGGGTCGCTAAATCCGCGGCTTTGGTGGGCCAGGTGCGTTGATCTTTCTCTAGGGCAACCAACACCTCATCCAATTGCTGTTGCAGCCCTTGCAGGTCGTGAATTTCCCCGGTTTGCCACCCCTGTAACTGACTGGACGCAGCCTGACTATCTCGGCCAATCGCACTCAACGCCTGAATCGCCGCGCTCCGCACTTGCAGATCGTTATCCTCTTGACTCACCGCCACCAGCGCCGGAACTGCCGATTTTGCCTGCCAACCGATCTGTCCCAAAGTCGCGGCAGCAGCAACACGGATCGCGGCTGTATCCGTACTCAGAGCCAATGCCAGCGGTTGGGCGGATGCTGCACCACACTGTTTGAATTGCCGTTGGGCACCCGTCCGCTGCTGATCATCGGCAAGCTGCTCAACGGCTTGCTCCAGCGTATTTGAATCACAGGCTTGCCCAGCATTGGTAGTTGCCAACAGCAGCGGTAGAGTGACTAAAACAGTAGCAGTCGGCAGCAAGCGCCAAACCCATTTGCTCATGTGCTCATAGGTTGATTCTGAACGGGTTGAGATAAATGATTTCAGTTTAACCGCAAGGTAAGCAGGTAGGCCAAATTAATCTTCACTCCAAAATGCCGGGTTATGCCCTACGGGCAGGCTATGCCAACGACTACGCTCAACCCTCTTTTTCTCGGAAAGTTGCGCATTGAGCGGAGTCGAAATGATCCCACCTACTTACTAGGGAGAGCAGTAAATGGTGAATAGTGTTTTGGTGAGGGGTAGGGGGTAGGGGGTAGGGGGTAGGGGGTAGGGGGTAGGGGGTAGGGGGTAGGGGGTAGGGGGTAGGGGGTA
>KL662192.1:557151-646822 GCA_000733415.1 [Leptolyngbya] sp. JSC-1 | reverse complement strand
GGGGGTAGGGGGTGGAGGGGTGAGGGGTGAGGGGTGAGGGTGTTGACTAAAAAGCGATCGGGTTAGTAGTGGGCAATTGGCTTCATGTCCTGATACTGTACGGGCGTTGCTGAATCATGTCGTGAGATTCAGTCGTTAGATTCATGGGACAAAGCTCGTGTTGTGGTTAAAGGCCATTCGCTAGCTTGGTGAGCTGATCCTGTTGCTGTAATACTTGTGCTAGGGTGCTGCGGGTAGACTGAGAAAAATCGAGGAAGTTCTAGCCATTGATCGGGGAGTGACGTTAAATGACGAATCCACAAGACATGGAATCTCGCCTCAGCCGGGTTGAGGTTGACATGGCAGAGCTAAAACAAGTCGTGGCAGAAACAAGCCGCAGTGTCTCAGAACTGCGCAGCTCAATCGCCACCCTGGCCGATATTGTGGCGAGCCATGAAGTACTGCATGAAGAGTCTAGACAGCGCTTCGAGCAGTTTGTAGAACGATCCGACCGAGACCGAGCGCTCATGCTTCAACTCATTCAAGCGATTGCTCAAGGGTAGAATGGAGGCGAAAATGGCTAACTCAAACCATGAGCCATCCCGCCTAGACTGGATTGAGATGAGTATTGAAGCTCTAATCAGTGTGATGGCTGATTTTCGACAGGAAATGTCCAACTTTCGCGAAGACATCCACACCGAGATGATGAAAAGGCTCCACAGTGTTTTGATTCACTCCTTCTAGAAGGCTTCGAGCAACTGACCTACAAAACTAACTTTTAATACCAGCTCTAAACTGAAAGTATTCGCTAATTTGCGTGAGTATTGGTGAGGAATTATTTGTTTACCAGCCGTAGAATTTAAGTCATTGCTGTCTTATCGATAACAACAATTATTTACACTTTCGTGAAAATGTAGATGAAGTATTTTTGTATTGCTTGACGCGAAATGACAAGCAAATATTTTGCTTTCGATTAAAATTTGATTATAAAGTTGACAATTTTAGCTGCGGCGAACTATATCTGGCGAAATTTGAACTTGCATTTGCGCAACGATTACCCTAGGATTAGTTGTTTCTTTCGCAACTTTTGAATTTGGGGGAGCAATGTTGCTGGATATTTCAAATTAATGATCAGGGTTGTTTAGTACTGGCATAACGCTGTTTGGGCAAAGTGATTGAGCTTTTATGATTGACTTTTTATGAAACGCATGCAAAACGAACGGGTGAGGGTGACGTCCAGAGATGCCAGAATTTATGCATTTGGCGATAGTCTCTCAGACATTGGCAATATCTTTACAGTGACTGGCAATCAGTCTCCGCCCAGTCCGCCTTACTTCAGTGGACGATTCTCGAATGGGCCGGTTGCGGTTGAAACTCTGGCAGCTCGTCTGGGGCTTGCGGTCATGCCCGAAACCAACTTTGCCATCGGCGGTGCAAAAACAGGACGGGAAAACGTTGGCGATACCCCTGCCTTCAGATTTGGAGGACTGCTCGATCAGATTGACCGATTTGTCAGCACCACTGGTCCGCGGGGTGCAAATCCCAAAGCTTTATATTTTGTCTGGATCGGGGGCAATGATTTGCTCAACCAACCGAACGCGACTAGTGCTGCTATTAGTCAGGCAGTTGAGGATGTCAGATCCGCCGTTACCACACTGGCGAATTTGGGAGCCAAAAATATTGTTGTGGTGCAAAATTCCAATCTGGGTCGCACTCCCTTTAGCCTTCAGACTGGGCTGCTCAATACGCTAACCAACCTAACCCGCGACTTCAATAATCGATTGCAGTCAGCTCTGACTCCTCTAGAGCGGAATTTCGACCTCAATATTATTCTCAGTAATCTATTTCCCATTAGTGAAGAGATTGCTCAAAATCCTTCTCAATTTGGTTTTTCAAACGTAGCTAATAGCTATCTTCAAGGCTTGCTCCCAGCCGATCCATTCGCTGATCCCAATCAGTTCTTCTTTTGGGATCAGGTGCATCCCACCACGCGAGGACACACTGTTTTCGCAGGTGCGTTGCGGGAAGACATCATCAACGAAATTACGGATGATATTACCCGGATTGGCACCCGACGGGATGATGTTCTGGTGGGCTATGCTGGCAATGATCGTCTGGTTGGACGGGCTGGACGAGACACGCTGGAGGGCAATCGCGGCGGGGATACCCTGCTGGGTGGTCGGGGAGATGATCGGCTCCAGGGACTTCAGGATAATGATTTACTGGTGGGTGGCTTTGGAAACGACATTCTGCGCGGTGGAGCGGGAAGCGATCAGCTATTTGGCCAGTCCGGTCAAGATACCTTGGTGGGAGGCAATGGCATCGACTTCTTGAGTGGCGGACCAGGAGACGATCTACTGATTGGCGGTGGTGGCTGTGATCTGTTTTCGTTACGACCCCGAAGCGGTACTGACACCATTCAGGACTTTGATGCAGATGGAGATCTCCTCTTTCTTCCCGGTCGTTTGACCTTTGACCAACTGGAGATTCGGCAGCAGGGCAGAGATACTGTCATCAGCATTGCTGAAACTAATCAACAACTAGCCATTCTGGAGAATGTTCAGTCTAGCTCCGTTGATGTCAGCGACTTTTTGGGTGCGCGGAGCAATCGAATATTGCTAGATTTAGCTGATCGTGAGCAGGGCGGCCCTCTGCTCGATGCGATTCAAGCAGAATCGTTGGGGTTGAAGAATCTTTTGCAAACACGCTGAGGGTGAGGGGTTAGCTCATGCGAACAGTACGATTTAAACAATTGATGCAGATTACTTCAATTGTTGCTGGTGTAATTGGATTAACGATAGATGTCGGATATGCATCCGAAACCTCTCAACTCACAGAAACAGATGAATTAGCAGCAGCAGTCTCCCTTTCTACAGAAGCAGTCGTTGCACCACCCGAATTTCAAGCTGAACAAATTGCCGAGGCAACGTTTGCAACGGTAGTGCTGCCCGTTGCAACCACACCAATCAGCTCATCCTCTGAACAGCTAGATTTGCTGCTTGCGCCAGTCTCTCTTCCCGCTACCCAATCCTATGTCTTTCAAACTACACCGCTAGTCAAACCGCTCGTTGATGTACAGCGTTCCAATGCTGCTTCAATTGTTACTAGTTCTGGTATCCTATCGGATTCAGTTAATGTATCTAATTTGGCTGAGGTGCTGCCAGAATTCGAGCCGCTCCGCTTGAGCAGTGAAGCTTTAGGACCGCTCAGCTCGAGCAGTGCGGATCTGGGAGAAGTTCAGTCAGTTGACCATCAGCCACTTGCTCAGGCTGAACCTCCTGCTGAATCCCAGCCTTCGGAACCTGTTCCAGAGGCAGAAGAAACCTCTCCTCGCTGGCGCTTTACCCTCATTCCCTACGGCTTTGTGCCGCTCAGCGTAGAGGGCAGCGCAACGGTAAGAGACTTTACAGCAGACATTGACCTGGGACTGGACGATGTCTTAGATCCCTTGAATTTTGCAGCAGCAGGACGGGTGGAAGCCTGGCGAGGCAACCTGGGTCTGATTTTTGATGGGGCTTATTTCAATCTAGGGCAGGAGAATTCCCGTTCTCTTTCCATTCCCAATTGCCTCTGCGATATCTTTCCTTCCGAAATTACTGCGGATATCAAGGTACAGTATGGGCAGTTTGATCTGGCCGTTGGCTACCGGATAGCCGAAAATGTCAATCAGGCAAACAACGAATTTGAATTGGGCCCGCTGGCCTTCGATGCGATTTTAGGCATACGAATCTATACCTTGCGGCAGGAGATTGATCTCAGCACCAATCTTGGCACCAGTCGCAATTTTGAGGGAAGCGGAACACTGGTGCAACCGCTGGTCAGCGGACGACTGCGCTGGAATTTGTCACCTAAACTCGCTGGTTGGGTCAGAGGCGATCTGGCCGGTTTGGGCATTGGTGGCACCCTGATGGCAGCCTCCTTTACGGGCGGTCTCGATTGGATGTTTTCAGGAGATACATCACTGCTGCTGGCTTATCGCCTTTCCAGTCTGCGATATGATACGGAGGCTGGGGGAGAAAACCTTGAATTGAATCTGCTGTTCCAGGGACCTTACCTAGGTGTCGTCTTCCGATTTTGAAACCAAGCGTGTCTTGGCGATTGCAATGGAGAGCCGAAAAAAACTGGTGTCGCATTCTGCGATAACTGGTCACGATAACTGGTTATGATAACTGGTCACGATAACCCGCTGTGATTTTGCCATTGCCGCAGCCAATGTCCAGCACCCGATCGTGTTCCCCCAACGTTACGTAAGACAGTTGCTCAGTGGCAATCGCCTCCTGAAGCTGAGAAATCGATTGATAGCCGCTAGCCTTCCATTCCGGCATAATCTGGTTTTTAAGTGATAGCAATACTGTGTATAGCTTTTATCATAACCCTGGAATCTCCTCTGAATAGACGACAGAAAATTTCTGATATGCCTTAAAATCAGCTTGTACTGCTGCATCGGCCCTCTGGTTTCTCTATGCGCCCCTCTTTGTCGCGCAACATCACAAAGTTGCGCAATATCACAAGCCTCAACCATGCTATTGAAATATTTTTGGGTACGCTGTTGCTTTGGGTAGGGTTGCGCGGCATTGGGGACCGGAATCCGGTCTGGGCGATTATTTCGTTCATTGTAGTTTCTGATCCAGATGTGCGAATTGCTTGGCCCAGTTTTATTTCACGCTTCATGAATACCCTGGTTGGCTGTGTAACCGGCGTTCTTGCCCTGTTGATCTTCGGTCCGGTTGAGTGGATCTTACCTCCGACCCTGGCCCTGACGGTTCTAGTTTGCACCAATCTAATTAAAACACCAGGAAGTTGGAAGATTGCTCCGATGACGACCGCGCTGGTGCTGACCGCCGCTTTAGTTCAGAAGTCGAGTGCGGTTGGCTTTGAGCAATCGCTGCGCAGGGCCGAAGAAGTGTTGTTGGGCAGTTTGCTGGCGCTGATCCTTTCGTGGGTATTCTCCAAAATGCGCAGCTCATCAACCGGTTCGAATGGTTCATCTGGGAAATAAACGGCGATGATAAACTGCACTCTGCACTTACTCCGATGAGTAGTTAGAAGATGCTACTGGGAATGATACAGAACTTTTTGGTAGATGAATTGATCAACTTGTTTGTAAACTGAATTACTGACTGATTAGCAAGCATTGGTGACGATTTCGCCATTGGTAAAGAGCAGATGAGCAGTGGAGCTGATCAGTTCAGCGATGTGGTGTTTCTCAGTGCTCATGGTTTTTTATTTGTATAACCGCTTCCATTCCTACTTCTCAACTCTAGATACTGACATAGGCAAGCCGTGAACATGCTGCTGGAATTGCGATAGGGGTTATAGGATTCGCTGGCATCTGCTGCCAGAATCCGATCAATATACTCTTCGAGCAAAACATCGAGGCGTTCCAGGCGTTCAATTTGGTTCGGTTCCAGATAGTTTGCGAGCAATTGGGGCAGTCGTTCTCGCATCTGCTTCAGCCAAGTTTGCCGTACAGCCAGCCGCAATTGCTTCAAACCGAGTAACCGCGTGACTTGAAATTGTTTGCTGAGGCCAACTTGGGGCGCAATTTGTGCCATTGACTGGCGCTGCTGATGAAACAAAGCCAATGCCTTTAGGAATACCTGGTCTTTAGGATTTTTTTGTTGGCGTAAATCGGCTAGCCTCTCCTCAAGCACCTGCTGCACCGCCTGATACAGACATTGCTCAGCAGCACGGTAGTAGTGGCTAAGAAACTCGTCCTGTTCGTCCTCGCTGGGGGCACTGCGGCTGAGATGCTGATAGGCCAGAAAACCCGTTGTTTCATCATCGAGCGAAACCGTTGGCATTCTTTTGACTTGACGTAACTTTTCGGCCAGCAGGCGCAATTCTTGCAGCACCCGCCCAGGACCATCGCCCTTTGCGCCCTGAGCCTGTAAATACTGCACCATGCGCTGGAGCTGCTCGTGGCTGGGTTCCTTACAGCGTTGCCCGACTTGGGTGGATTGCCGCTGCACCCGGTCATGGCGATACACAGCATGGTAGCTCTCTAGCAGCAGACTCGCCCGCTCCAGTTCAGGCGTTGCCAACATTCCCGCCAGCAAGCGTCGCATCCGGGCCGGTGAGGTATGGCTCAAAATCGCCCAACTGCTCGCCAGGTAAATCCCATGCTCGGCCAGTACCGCAATCAAACTCTTCTGCTGCAACACCAGCCGCTTGGTCCAGGTGCTGAGGTGGCTCTGTTCCGGATCAAACGTTTGCACAACCCGAATTGCAAGCGGTTGGAATGGCGTGTGGACTGCCTGTGGCTGGAGCGGATCCAAGTCATTCAGAATGTAGGGCAGCAAGTGACCCCACTGCAACCCGGCCTGAAGCTTAAACCGCTGCATCAACCCAAAACAGACTTGGGGAATTTGGTTGGATACATAGCAGCGCAGGCAGCATTCGGCGAGACGTGCCCGCTCCAAGGCCGCCAGAGAGCGATCCAACGGCCGCATCAAAGCCACGAGCTGTTGTTGCACCAATCGATCAGGAACGGTAACGGCGTCGGCCCAATCGGGAAACTGCTGCTGAAAGAACAGCTTCGCTGCCACCACCTCGGATTTTCGCAACTCCCCCGACATCTGCAATCGAACATGCGTCCAATATCTCCAAACAACACCCATAGTTTTTCTCCTTTGCTCAGCGATCACGGCTAGGAACCGCCAGTGCCGTTCATCTGCGTTTAGCATAGAGTGGGCGTAATTCAGTTTGCGGCTTGAACTTCAGCTAGATCTTCAGCCCGATCTTCAAGATCTTCAGTTTCTTCACCCCACCCCTCACCCCTCACCCCCCACCCCTCACCCCTCACCCCTCACCCCCGCCCGCTGATAAAACCGCCCCATCTCCCCAAACCACTGCTGGCGAGAATCATCCCAGGTGTAGAACATATGGCCGCCTTGGTAGTGTTTTAACGTCAGGTTAGGGCGCAGCTCGGGGTTGAGGCGCATCAGGTCGGCGAGATGGTTGGAGGCGAAGTAGGGGGTGACGAGATCGAAGAAGCCGTGGGTGATATAAACCTGCATGTAGGGGTTGAGGGTCATACCGACGCGCAAATCATCGACTGCCCCGATAAAGCCTTGTTTGAGTTCGCCTTTGAGGTCAAACTTCCAAGCTTTGAAGGTTTCGTAGTTGAGCAGGTAGTAGGAGAGGTCGGTTTCGACGCTGAGGGTGTCGCGCAGGTGGCTGTTGATCGCGCCGGTAAATAGCCGATCTAATCCGTCTAGGGTGGGGTCGCTGCCTTCGTATAAGGGGCGGTTGGGGAAGGGGTCGATGGCAGTGATGGAAGCGTCGTAGAGGCCGACAATTCGCTGTTGGTCGCGTAGCAGCTCACGGGCAAACACCTCAATGTCAATCCGTCCGGCCTGTCGTTCGACGACGGATAAGGGGAGGCCGATTAGATCCGCTAATTGCTGATAGGCCGCCTGTCGCTCTTCAGTCGGATAGGCATCGCCGGTAGCCAGTAGCGGAATCAGGATTTTGCGAGCAAAGGCTTCCGCGGCGGTCATGTGGCTCTGCAGATCGCCGGTTGCACCCGCCCATTTGGCCCGTCCGTGGTGCGCTGCCGCTGCTGCAAACGACGGTAGCAGAGTCGCCCAAGAAGTAAGATTGTAGTCACTGCCGCCTAAGAGACTGAATTCTAAGGCCGGCGAGATCAAGATTGCACCAGATAGGCCGACGCCAAATTCTTGCTGGAGCTTGCGGGCCAACCGCGCCACCCGAAACCCGCCATAGCTTTCTCCGGCAATAAAAATTGGCGATAGCCAGCGCTTCTGCCGCGATAAAAACCGTTGAATGAACTCTCCCAGCGCCCTCAGGTCTCGTTCCACTTCCCAGAATTCGATTTCCTGCGGTTTGTCGGATTCGCCCGAATGGTTGCTACCGGATTGATCGGAACTGTCTTTGCTCTCGCCGTCTTTGCCATGTTTGTCTGGAGGTAAACTGCGGCTGAAGCCAGTGCCAATTGGATCAATGAAGACCAGATCGGTGAAACTGAGCCAACTCTCCAGGTTATCCACCAAGCGGACGGGTGGTTTGGGCAGGCTGCCGTTGGTATCGAAGTAGATGCGTTTGGGTCCCAGTGCGCCCATATGCAGATAGGCTGAGGCAGCTCCCGGACCACCATTAAACACGAAGGTCAGCGGGCGGGGTGAGTCGGATTTGGCCTCCGGTTCAACCAGGTAGGCAACATGGAACATCTCTGCTACGGGCTTTTCGCGCTCGTACAGGGTTTGCCACGCGGCAGAGGCTTGGTAGCGAATCTGACGGTCGGGCAGTGTCAGGGTATGCTCGGTCTGGCTAGGTTGACGATTAGAGTTGGGGGTGTTGGTCATGGCAGGATTCGCTTAGCGGGATACAGGGACTGAAGATGATGAACGGGTGGGGACTTTGGGGCTAGAACAGTTAGGTTGAGTGGAGCCGCGTCTAACCCAATTCCTATGTAAAGAATCAAATTTATTATGCAAGGCGATGCCTCGGCTCCTCTATACAATAATGAAGATTGTGACGATCACGAATGTGTCACCGATGAACCAAACCAACCAACTGCCTAAACCCGCTTGGGCTGGAGATGATTTGCTCTCCCGCTGCGTCAACCGCTTGATTCAAACCAAGCCGCTCTATGCCGTAATGAAACAACAGGCTAGACAGGTGCTGATCAAAACGGCTGAAAAGAACGGCATCCCCTGGCGGCAAAACTATGAAGCGCTGGCTAACTTAGGAATCCAGCAACAGTTAGGCCAACTCACCAATCCCCGCATCACCTATCCTGACTATTACCGAGTGCCGTTCCATGCCTACGAAGCCGGGAATCTCTGCTGGCAGGCAGCGTTTGAGGCGGAATCCGCCACCCATGCGATGGCGCTGCGAGTCTGGAAGCAGGAATCCCTTAGCTGGCAGGAGGCGCAGGCACGGTTACGAGGCAGTTTCCATCAGGTGCTAGCTGCCCATATCGCTCAGCCAGTGCAGGATATCTTAGATATCGGCTGCTCGGTGGGAATTTCGACGCTGGCGCTGCATCGGTTTTACCAAGCTAGTCAAACAATACCTGTGCGGACCGTAGGACTCGATTTGTCTCCCTACATGCTGGCCGTGGCCCAACAGCGAGACGAAAACCGAGAAATTAGCACCTGGATGCACGCCAATGCCGAAGCTACGGAACTGCCCGCCAACTCGTTTGATTTGATCACATTGCAGTTTGTGATTCATGAATTACCGCGCACGGCTACGGTTGCGATTTTCCGCGAGGCGTTGCGGCTGTTGCGTCCGCAGGGCTATCTGGCCGTGGTCGATAACAACCCCCAATCGCCGGTGATCCAAAACCTGCCGCCGGTGCTGTTTACCCTAATGAAAAGCACCGAACCCTGGTCGGACGACTACTACACGTTTGACGTAGAAGCCGCGATCTGCTCGGTTGGCTTGGAGCCTATCATCACCACGGCCAGCGACCCGCGCCACCGCACGATTCTTAGCCGCAAACCTGCAAATGCAATGGCAAATTGACCTGAAACGTTGTGCCCTGCCCTAGTTGACTCGTTACTTCGATCTGTCCATCCTGTAGATCGACAAAGCGTTTGACGATGTTCAACCCCAGCCCGGTTCCGGCGATATTGCTGACATTGCGCCCGCGATGAAACGGTTCAAATAAATAAGGCAAATCTTCAGGAGGAATGCCAATACCCTGATCCGTGATTTGAAAAACGACCTGATGATTTTGTTTCAAAACCTTGAACTGAATCTCGCCAGCCGGAGTATAGCGAATCGCATTGGTAAGAATATTAGTCAGAATCGAGCGGAGTAAGCATTGGTCGAGCGTCACCAGCAAGCGTTTATATTCACTAGTGAACTGAAGACGGCGGTTCTGTGCTTCTGCCGATATTTCCTCAACCAAGTTACGGCAAAACGGAATCAGATTAAACCGGCTGGGCTGGAGTTCAATTCGCTTGGCTTCGACGCGGCCAATAATCAAGATGGCGTCGATCATTTGCGTCATCCGCTCTACATTCTCTCGAATTCCCACCAGATAGTGTTCTTTTTGATCTGATGTGAGCTGAGCCTCATATCGGGCTAAGGAAGATACAGATAGCAGAATATTGTTGAGCGGGTTCCGAAATTCGTGGCAAACCATCGTCACCACTCGCGAGCGCAATTCGCTGAGTTCCTTGAGCTGCTCGTTGGCTTGTTGCAGTTCAATGGTGCGATGGCGTACTCGTTGCTCTAGTTCTTCATTGGTGCGCTGCAAAATGGCTTCGGCCCACTTGCGTTGAGTAATATCTCGAAAAGCCACCACTGCTCCGACTAGCTTGCCTTGCTCATCTCGCATCGGTGTACTGATATATTCCACCGGAAAGCAACTGCCATCTCTACGCCAAAATACTTCTTCGGATACGCGATGAATAATGCCATCTTGAAACGCCGCATAAATCGGGCAGGCTTCGCGCGGATAAGGAGAATGATCGGGACGAGAATGATGCAAAACCTGGTGCATCGATTTGCCAATTAAATCCTGGGGTTCCCAGCCAATCATTTGAGCTGCGGCTGGATTGATAAATGTGGCGTTGCCCTGCAAATCTACACCATAAACTCCATCCCCAATTGCATCTAAAATCAACTGCTGCTGCCGTCGCAGGGTTTCAATTGCCGGTTCTACTAAGGCTTTTTGCTGAGCGCGAATCAATCGAGTATAGGCCAGAAACAGCCGATTGCGATCGCACAGTTTGGCTCCTGCGGCTGTAATGAGCACAACCGGTTCTGACAGGTTACTTGCATCGGCTGGCTCTTCTAACTGCTTCTCTAGTAATTGATCGATAGCATCTTGCAGCGGTCGTTGCTCGTCAATTTGCACATACTGCCTTGCTTCTTGCCACCAGTCAATTTGTTGGGGCAGACGTTGTTGAAGAACCCTGCGCCAAATGTCTCGCTGCGATCGCCACTGTTTGAACCGCTGCTGCGACACCATAGCAAGCGGTATTCTGGATTTTGTTCCATCCTTTGTAATTAAAACGCCTAAAGCATCCGGATGATGCCGAAAAAAACGGGCCAACTCACGACAGGTAACTTGGCTCGCTAGCGTGTAGGATTGAAGTCCGAGCAGTGAATCGAGGTCGCTAATTGCTACCGGAGCGGAGGAAAAAACAGGATATTGAACCGATGCGCGAGGAATCGGCAGCGGATCGGAAAGAATCGACAACGGTTGAAAACGGGCGCGCATTATTTGAGTTTAAGTAAATACTGTAGCCTCGTACACCACAAACCTTACCCTAAAAATCTTATCAAGGGAAAGATGATCTAGCCGATTCACCCCATAGCCTGATGAAAACAATCCTGGTGATTGAGGACGAAGCTCAGACCCGCGAGATTTTCTCACGCTGTTTGAATTTTGAGGGGTTTTTGGTCTTGGCTGCCGAAAGCGGGACAAGGGGAGTGCAGCTCGCCAAGAGCCATATTCCGGATCTGATTGTCTGCGATATTATGATGCCCGATATGGACGGCTATCAGGTGTTATCAACGCTGCATCAGGATCCCAAAACCGCAGCGATTCCGTTTATCTTTCTAACGGCAAAGGTAACGATGGCCGACCTACGGCAGGGCATGGAGCTGGGTGCCGATGACTACCTGACCAAACCCTGTACCGTCGAGCATTTGTTGGCCGCGATCACGACGCGCTTAGAACGACAAGCTGTGCTGAAGCAGTGGTATATCAGTAATTCGCAGGCGAGTCCTCAAACGGGTTCGCAGATCAAAGAGGACGCTGATGCTGGCCCCGGTTCGATTTTTCCCCATAGTCCCAAACTAGACCAAGTATTTCGGTTTATCGAAGCGCATTACCACCAGCCGATCAGTCTCAGCGATGTGGCCCAAGCAGTGGGCTATTCTCCGGCTTATTTGACAAACCTGGTACAAACCCAGACTGGCCGCACCGTGAAACGCTGGATCATCGAACGGCGCATGGCTCAAGCCCGCTGGCTGCTCGCAACCACGGCCCAAACAATCAACCAGATCGCAGAATCAATTGGCTATACGGATGTCAGCTATTTTGTGCGCCAGTTTCGCCAATTCCATAATGCATCACCTCAAGTCTGGCGAACTACCGAGGCAGAGATAGCAGTATCTTAGAGCAGCGTAAAGTAGCGCCTCAGAGGAATTTTGTTGCTACCTAATTTTGGATGCAAATTCTGTATCATTCCATTCATTTTTTGCCTTTTAGCTGGCATATGTGCAAACATATTGATCTACATTAACCGCTGATACAGTAAGCCCCGATCAACTCTGAAACTAGGCAGCCAAAAACAAATTTTTCTTGACTCCTAACTAAAATTATCCAAAAGCCTCAAACCTCAAAAGAAAGTCCTATTTTAACGAAAAAAGTTGCAATCTCTGTTTAGAAAAATTTTGATACGCTAACGACATCAAGAGCAGTGCAACAGCACATCAATGCGAGACAAAACCACGCATTTAACCAGGTGAGTTTTTGCTATGACAGTTTCTACGAGAGCGTCTATCCCCGTTGACGCCCGGTGTTATTGCGGTGGAAATCATCTGCCACAAGACCACTGGGAATTTTTGGAAAGTATGCCAGAACATCCAGCCGATTGGATCAGCGATTTAGTGAAGATGGGGGTCTACAAGCCCGAAGCTCTAGATCTGGCGAATACCCTGACCCAAGTAGAAATGCGAGAAGCGCTGCTGCTCAAAACAATCGGCGGCGGTAATCCAGAGCGTGAGCAGTTTTGCCGCGAGTTAATTCGGGAGGCGGGTGGGCTAGATCAAGCGATGGCGGCAGCGTTTGGAATCAATGCCATCGAGTTTTTTAGCAACACAATTCGCAATGGCGACTACAGCCGACGAGAGTTTCTTAAACGGGTTGCGGTAGCTGGTGCGTTAATTGCAATGGCAAGCTGCACCCAAGAGGCCACGAAGCCAACTACCGATACTGCCGGAGCCGCAGACACCCCGACGAATTTAGAAAAAACCGATCTGAAAATAGGCTTTATTCCAATTACATGCGCGACCCCGATTGTGATGTCAGAACCGTTAGGCTTCTACAAAAAGCATGGGCTGAATGTATCGGTGGTGAAGATGCCCAACTGGGCCGCAGTACGAGATTCCGCCATTGCCGGAGAGCTAGATGCCTATCATATGCTTTCCCCCATGCCGATCGCCATCACCTTGGGCTTAGGGTCCACCGCTTTTCCGATCAAACTTGCCAGTATCGAGAACATCAACGGGCAAGCCATTACCGTTGCCATCAAACACAAGGATACGGTGAAGGGTCCGGCTGACTTCAAGGGCTTCAAGATTGGAGTACCGTTTCCCTTCTCGATGCATAACCTGCTGCTGCGCTACTATTTGGCAACTGGCGGGTTAAACCCCGATACGGACGTGCAAATCTTCCCGGTGCCGCCTCCCGATAGCGTCGCCAAAATGACCGCCGGCGAAATCGACGCGATGCTGATGCCCGATCCATTTAACCAACGGGCTGTTTATGAAAAAGTCGGCTTTATTCATATGCTGACGAAAGACCTGTGGGATGGTCATCCTTGCTGCGCCTTTGCCGCTAGTCAGAGCTGGATTGACGCCAATCCCAACACGTTCCGCGCTGTGAACAAAGCGATTATCGATGCGGCGGATTATGCCAATGATGCGGCCAACCGCAAGCAGATTGCCGGAGCGCTGATCGAGCGGAAATACCTCAACCAGCCGCTGCCGGTGGTCGAAGCGGTACTCACGGGTGAATTTGAAGATGGCTTGGGCAATAGGCAAAATGTTCCTGACCGGATTGGTTTTGATCCCTATCCCTGGAAGAGTTTTGCTAAGTGGATCTCCTCGCAGCTCGTGCGCTGGGATCTGATGCCTGCTGCAAAAGCCAACTATGAGCAGATTGCTCAGGATATTTTTCTCACCGATTTGGCGGCAGAACTGCAAAAGGAACTGGGCCAAACTCCACCAACTCAGCTAGAACGCAAAGAAGCCCTCAAGTTCGACTCGTTTGATCCGAAAGATCCGGCGGCCTATGTTAGCGCTCAGGTCAAGCAGTTTGGTAAGTAAGGAGGTGCTATGAACAACTCAGCTATTCCGGTAGCGGCCATGCCCGCCAAGAAGTTTAACCTCAACACAAACCAAAAGGCGTTTTTACTGTTTTTGCTGATTCTGGGTATGGTGCTGCTGGTGTGGGAAGTGGGAGCGCGCATGGGTTGGTTTTCTCAACTCATGCCCTCGGCCAGCGCTACGCTAAAAGATTTTTGGTGGTGGATTTCCAATCCGTTTTTTGATTACGGTCCGAATGACCGGGGTATTGGTTGGCTGCTGCTCACCAGTTTGCGACGGGTTCTATTAGGCTTTGCAATTGGTTCTGCGATTGCGATTCCTTTGGGGATTCTGATTGGCTTATCCGAAGTTGTTTCTCGTGCCGTTGACCCATTCATTCAAATCCTGAAACCTGTCTCACCTTTAGCCTGGTTGCCGCTAGGATTGGGGTTGTTGAAAAATTCCGAAAGCACGGCTCTGTTTGTGATTGCCATTACCAGCATCTGGCCGACGCTGATCAACACTAAATTTGGCGTCAGTCATGTGGACCAATCCTACCTGGATGTCACCCGCACGCTGGGCGCATCTCGCTGGCGCACGCTAACCAAGGTGATTTTGCCGGCTGCGGCTCCTTATATTGTGTCGGGCTTGCGGATCAGCATTGGCATTGCCTGGTTGGTGATCGTGGCAGCAGAAATTTTGGTGGGTGGATCTGGAATCGGTTACTTTGTCTGGAACGAGTGGAATAACCTCAAAATCACCAGCATCATTACTGCAATTTTGGTAATTGGCGTGATGGGATTATTGCTCGATCGTTTATTTGGCTTATTGCAAACTTGGGTTTCCTTTGGACAGCGACTATGATCACCTCTGCCATTTCTCTTTCCGGAACTGCTACTATGTCTGCCAGTGCTCACTTATCCATTCATCAGGTGTCCAAAGTTTATTTTGGCAAACGCGATTGGCTGAGTCGGGCTACTCGCAAGGCAACCCTCGACTATGTTGCTCTAGAGGATATCAACCTAGAGATCGAACCGAACACATTTGTGTCGATTATTGGTCCCTCTGGCTGCGGCAAGTCTACGCTGCTCAACATCATTGCCGGATTGTCACAACCTACAACCGGAACCGTGATGATTGGCGGCGTTCCGATCAGCAGTCCGGGTCCAGATCGGGGAGTGGTGTTTCAAAACTATGCCCTGATGCCCTGGATGACGGTATTGGAGAATATTCGCTTTGCAATTGCCACGGTGCATCCGAAACTATCGGCGGCTCGGCAAACGGCGATTGCTCAAGAGTATATTGAACTAGTCGGGTTGCGGGGAGCCGAACAGCGCCATCCCCATGAGCTATCAGGCGGCATGAAGCAGCGAGTTGGGATTGCTCGTGCCTTGGCGATCGATCCGCAAATCTTGCTGATGGATGAACCGTTTGGTGCACTCGATGCGCTGACGCGCGGCTTTCTGCAAGACGAGGTAGAACGAATTTGGGAGCAGCAGCGCAAAACGGTGATTTTGATTACCCACAGCATCGAAGAAGCCTTGCTGCTTTCCGACAAAATTGTAATGATGACTCGCGGCCCAGAAGCCAAAATTGCCAAAATTCTAGATGTTCCTTTTCCCCGTCCGCGCCATCGCGAATCGTTGGACCAGCACCCAGCTTATCATTCGCTCAAGGCCGAAATGGAGCTGCATTTATCGCGAGAAACCCGTGCAGTAGAAGAATCCCGCATTCGGCGTACCGTCGCCGTTGAGTCTTGATGATTTCGTTGATGATTTCACTATCTTGATGTTGTTCAGTTGCTAAGGAGAATTTTCATGTCTGGGATTGAATTGCCTGAAATCACCAAGAAGCTTTTGGCCGCCAAAGCAGCAATCGGCATCAGCTTTGCCGAGCTAGAAGCCAAAGTTGGTCGAGATGAAATCTGGATTGCCGCCGTAATTTACCGTCAGGCTAGCGCTTCGGCTGAAGAAGCTAGCAAAATTCTGACGGCCTTAGGCTTGAGTGCTGATCTAGCGCCGGAACTAATGGCCTTTCCTGCTAAAGGTTTGGGTCCCGTCGTACCTACCGATCCCTTGATCTATCGCTTCTACGAAATCATGCAGGTCTACGGTATACCGCTAAAAGAAGTAATTCACGAGAAATTTGGCGATGGCATCATGAGCGCGATTGACTTTACGCTAGATGTCGAGAAGGAAGAGGATCCAAAAGGAGATCGAGTCAAGGTGATTATGAATGGAAAGTTTCTGCCCTATAAGAAGTGGTAGAACCAACACATGCCATCGTAGGGGCAGGGCTTGCCGAACTCTTCACTATGATTGAACAATACATTTTTCAACCTGCCCTCTATCAGCGTATTCGATATCTCATCACCAATTTCCGTAGAAGTATTAAAGAAGTTGTAATGAAACGTTTCTTAACTCGCTCTAAATTACAATCTGAGTTGATTGGTTGGCTGCAATACATAGCGATGGTTCTAATATTCATTGGCTTATGGCAACTGCTAGTGAATAGCACAACAGCCGTTCATCATTTATTTTACTAATTCATTCACCCATCCACTCATCTACTCATCCATCAATGGAAAGCAGACCTCCCTTCCCTCCCTTTACCCTAGAAACAGCGAAAGCCAAAGTGCAGGCCGCAGAGGATGCTTGGAATACTCGCAATCCAGAACGAGTTGCGCTTGCCTACACAGTAGATTCAGAATGGCGGAATCGAGCCGAATTTTTTAGTGGACGGCCTGCGATTATCGAGTTTCTCAAGCGGAAATGGGCTAAGGAACTAGATTATCGCCTCAAGAAGGAACTCTGGTGTTTTATGGACAACCGCATTGCCGTGCGCTTTGAATATGAATGGCATGATGATTCGGGTTTCTGGTATCGGTCTTATGGCAACGAAAACTGGGAATTTGCTGAGAACGGATTGATGATGCGGCGGTTTGCCAGTATCAATGATGTACCGATCCAGGAAGCAGAGCGTAAATTTCGCTGGGAACGGTAGAGACATACTAGCTTCTCTAAACATTCATATACCCACCATCCACAACCAGATCGGTCGCCGTTATGTAAGACGACTCATCGCTGGCAAGAAACACCACTGCTGTGGCGATCTCTTCCGGTTGACCAAAACGTCCCAGCGGTGCCGCTTGTTTGACATAGGTCGCAAACCCATCCAGTGCGTCCTGCGTCAATCCCATCTTGCTTTGAAAGTTAGTGGGAACAAAACCAGGACTAACCGCATTAACTCGGATCTTGCGGGGACCCAGTTCAGCCGCTAGTGATCGGGCAAAGGAGCGGACAGCAGCCTTTGTGGCAAAGTAGATACTGCCCATGGCAGCCCCTTTTTCGTTTACGGCTGAGGCATTCAAGATCACGCTCGCGCCTTCACTCAGCAGTTCTGCTAATATTTGCACAGTAAAGAAGACTCCTTTCACGTTCACATCAAACTGATCGTCGTAGAACGTTTCATCAATTGCATTTAGTGGAGCAAAGAAGCCAATTCCAGCATTAGCAAACAAAATATCAAGTTGACCAAACTCAGATTCGGCTCGTTCTGCTAATCTCTTGAGGTCGTTAAGCGAGCGCACATCGGCCTGGACAGGAATCACCTGGGAACCCAATTCCTGAGCTGCGGTTTGCAAGCGTTCAGGATTTTGCCCGGTAATGATCACCCGCGCTCCCTCGGCTGCAAACTGTTTAGCGGTCTCAAACCCAATTCCGGTGGTACCTCCGGTAATCACTGCGGTTTTACCTTGTAAACGGGCCATCGTAGTTTCTCCTTAGTTGATAAGTAGTTGATCAGCAGTTGCCAATTAGTTGATCAGCAAAAACTAAAACCAATCGGTCTAAATTAAGCAAAAAAAATTAGCTGGTTTTGAGCAGTGTGATTGTGGAATCTACTGTACTTTTCAGTAATGTGTCACTATCCATCACCCGACTGAGCAACGCCATTCCCTGTATTGTACACACTAACATTCGAGCCAAATCGCGAGGTTGGGCCTGAGCGCTAATTTCCCCAGCAGTTTGAGCGCGAGTGAGGAGCGTACACAACGCATCTTCTAGCGATCGCAGATGATGGCGCAAAATTGCCGCAATTTCAACCTCATGGGTGTCAAAGTCTGCAATATTTGTACCCAGCATACAGCCTCTACAGCCTGACCAAACTTGTCTTTGCTGAATACTCAGTAAAACCTTTTCCAGATTATCCAGAGGAGAACCTGGAGCCAGAAGCTGATCGCGGATGGATTTTACCTGTGTCTGAGCGTAGTATTCCAGTGCTTTGAGAAACAGCGATCGCTTGTTGCCAAACGTATCGTAGAGACTCTTTTTGCCGATTCCCATCTGTTCCAGCAGTTCCGAGAGGCTGGTCGCCTCGTAGCCCTTGGCCCAGAACACTTCCATTGCCCTCGCAAGCGCAACTTCGGGATCGAATTGCTTGTCAGGTCCTCTGCTCATAGAATTACTTTAATACTACTTAGACCGATTGGTCAAGGTTTTGGGTAGTGATTAAAGCTGGAGTTTGTTCGCTAAGCTGTTGCTCTAGCTGGGCGATTCGGTCTCGCAGAGGAGCCATCATAGCCTCCACCTCGGTTTCTGAGTAGCGAATCGGAATATGTTGCGGACAGTTTTCACTGATTGCTTCCACATGAAAGAGAATAACCCGCTCCACTTTGGCCGCATAATCTGGAACTCGCAGTTGTTCACTCAGCTCAGATGCCCCTTCAATCAATTTGGCTCTGCCCCAAATTTTGATCCGTTTGCGATGGCGGTAATCCATCAGAAATAGAAATGCTTTGTCATTCTCTGATAAATTCCCAACGGTAATGTACTGTACATTCCCAGAAAAATCAGCAAAGCCCAGCGTTTTCTCATCCAGAATCTTCAGAAATCCGGCTGGGCCGCCGCGAAACTGAATATAGGGATAACCGTTAGAACCAACCGTTCCAAGATAGAACCCATCGATCTGGGCAATAAATCTTGCAATCTCTGGAGTAATCGTATCGTTAGCGGGACCGTTAGCAATGTATTTTTCATAGGTCTGCCGCGAGCCGCGTTCCTCCTGCGCCGCTTTCACCTCCGGCGTAAAGGCAATTTCGCCAAATTTGCGTGGCATAGTCTCCTCCTAAGCGGTTGTGGATGCTGCGATGCCACTCATACCCACGAAACCAGGCAGATGTTTGACCCGATCGATCCAGGTCAATACATGAGGATAGGGCGTGAGATCGATTTTGCCGTCAAGAGCCAAAGCAACATAGGGAAAGACGGCAATATCAGCAATCGTCAGGCGATCCAACTCCAACCACTGACGATTGCTCAAATGCTGGTCTAGCTGAGTCAGAATATAGGCTGATTTCTGATGAGCGCGTTCAATATTGATATTAGTCGCCCCAAACAGATAGTAAAGTCGTGCATTTTCAGGACCCTGGCGAATTTCCCCTGCGGTGATTGACAGCCAGCGAACCACTTGCGCCAAAGGCAAAGCCTCTGTTGGCAGCCACTGTTCTCCACCATACTGCCGGGCCAGATAAACCAGAATTGCCTGAGCATCGGCTAGCGTGGCATCTCCATCCACCAGCAACGGCACCTGACCAAACGGATTCATCGTCAGATAGGCTGGTGTTTTATGTTCCCCCTTCATCAAATCTACCTTGATCCATTCATATTCGACATTCAGCAATTCCAGCAACAGTCTTGGTTTGTAACTGTTACCAGATAGTTCGTGACCATAGAGCTGAATCATGACTGTTCTCCTGATGGTGTATAGCAATCCAATATTCGTCAAGAATAAAAGTTTCGATTATCACCAATGATCGATAGTCCAACCAACATTACCCCCCACTCCCCACTCCCCACTCCCCACTCCTAACAAAACCAAAACACTGTACCGTCCGTTCGGTATACTCCAACTGTACCGTCCGTTCGGTACAATGTCAATAGCTGATTTCTGAATTGCTTCATGTCCAGAGAAACCTGTATTCCCTGTTTGTTGCGTTTATTGCGTCAGTATGGCTACGATGGCGCGACCTTAGCGAAAATTTCTGAAGCGACTGGCTTGGGAAAGGCCAGCCTCTACCACCATTTTCCCGGCGGTAAAGACGAAATGGTTGAGGCCGTATTGGATTATCTGGAGCGATGGCTGAACCAAAATATTTTGCAAGTGCTCAACGGTCCAGGTGAACCTTTATCCCGATTGCAGCAGATGTGCGATCGCCTGAATCAGGTTTACGAAGGAGGCCATCAGCCGTGCCTGTTTGCTATTCTGCTGCTGGGTTCAGCCCGTGATGTGTTTCATCAGCGGGTAAACGCTCTATTTAGAAGTTGGATTGATGCAATTGCTGCTGTGTTGATTGAAGCAGGCCTAGAGGAAAATCTGGCCCAACAGCAGGGTGAGGATGGGGTAATTGCCATTCAAGGTGCTCTGATTTTAGCCCAGGGATTGCATGATCCGTCTCCCTTTCAGCGGATAATTCAGCAACTTCCAGCCAAACTCTGCCAGAATTTGTAGTACGACATCCACTATCTCCTTCACAAGCGCCCCAACTGGTTCTTGGTCGTGGATGTGCCGCGCCTCTACGATGACAACAACCTACGCCGCAGCTATGCCATAATTCAAACCCAACTAACAAACCTTAGAGAGACCGGGAAAGAGTAAAGCAGCATTAAAGATTTATCCTCGCTGCATAATTTCCAAAAGTTTTCCAGTGTAGAGTTTTGTAGGGTGTCCCTCACACTAAAAAACTGTTTCGAATTAGCAGTCTACTCAAGAGGTCTCTCTTTATGCGCCCCCGCCAAGGAATCTCTGAATTGTTCTCAACGTTTATCCAATTTGACAACGATTATTTCAAGAATTGGAGCACGGATCCAATTCTACGCCGCAGTATTCGAAGTCGCCTAGAACAACTGCCTGATGTTCCCCAATCTGATAAATTTTGGGCGCTTTACTGGTACAGAGTTTGGCAGACCCAATCCTTTAGCCAAATGGCTGCTATGTATTTGTCAGCTTACCTTCAAGAACCGTGCTACTGGACAGTCAAACGCACGCTGACCAAGTTTACCAGTACACAGAGTCGATTTTCTGACTCTTTTCAAACGGTAATAGTTGCTCCGCTGGCGTCCCCAAACCGAACCTCCTGATCCCCGTTTGCTGGTAATTACGGTGACGCAGGCCGATGTGCAGGCTCAGACCGAGCGCCAAGGCTCTTCGCTCTCGAACAAAAGTTTGGCTCAACTGCTCGATAAACTAGAACCCTATCAGCCAGCTGTGATTGGCTTAGATATCTATCGCGATTTTGCGATAGAACCCCAATATCGACGTTTAGCTGAACAACTCAGCCAAAACCAACCGCACCTGATTGCCGTTTGCTATGCCGGAGCCACCGATGCCGAACCGGGTATTCCGCCGCCACCGAATATTCCTATGGCTCAGCTTCAGCAGCGTGTTGGTCTTAGTGATTTCCCAGTCGATCTGGATGGCAGTATTCGTCGGCACCTGCTGGGACAGGCTCTACCGGAAAAGTCGGCCTTCTGTATGATACTTACCTAGATGATATTTATCTAGAAAGATTCGGCTCTAAAACCTCTGGGAAACTGGCAAAATTACGCCGTACCCAATCCATGCCAACCTCGTTATTCAGTTTAACTTTCTGGGGTGTATCAGCATAAAGTTTACCGAGAATATCTGTATCCTGATCGACAACAATCTTGCCAAAATTGAGATAGCTGCGGCCTAATACCTTGAAAGCAAGATGTTTCGCTTGACCAAACAGCAGAATATAGGTCCGAGTGCGGTTCTCCGCTTCGGGAACAAACAAATGACATTGCACTGCCCTACCGATTGGCATTTCCCCGTGCAGCATTACTAGAAACGGGAAGTAATTTTCCAGGTGGGCCTTGATTAAGCTTGGCAATAGAAATAGATCCGGCTTCCTCAGCTTTTCTAGCAAACTGTACGGTGCAGTCGGCATATCGTAGAATGCATGGGAATGATGCCCTTGATCGATAAAGCGGTGGAATTTGACTTCAGTGATGCGAAATAGATCGCGATGAGTACCGTTCTGATGATTATAGTCATGCATAATCAAGAGCATGGTCAACAGATCGGTTGCAACGCTGCAATCGGCTGTATAGCCGATAAAGGAATATTTGTTTGCGATCTGGTTCAGAACTGTGGGAATCGGAATCTTCGGTTCATGTCCTCCATAAGACCAGATAAAATCTCCTTGAACAATCAGTTCTAGAGGCTGCAGTAGAGGTAATGTTTTTTTGCTTGAGTCGGGTAGAACGGTACATCCGGCGTGATCGAATGGCAGCGCGTGAAATGGACAAACAACTGTGCTGCTGCCGTCTGGTTGCACCTCACACCAGCCTTCTGACAGCATTGCTCCCATATGGGGACAGGCATTCGGTAGGGCATGAATCGCTCCCGCTTGATCCTGCCAGATTACATAGTCAATACCATAGAGGGAAAATTTGCGAGGCTGGTTGGGCTTCAGCATCGACCGATGAGCCAATAGCCAGGGTGCACCTGGAAGCATAGACTGCATAGCATTCTCCGTCAAAGCTAGATCAGGGTAAAATTATGAAGAATCCGTCGTGTTTCTAAAATATGACAGAACTTTCACGTTCGTCAAGTCCGCAAACCTCTACTAGCTTGCGTCGCCAACCCAAACAACAGCGAGGTAAGCAGCGAGTTGAAAAAATTCTGGATGCGGCGGCGGCGGTGTTTGATGAGGTGGGCTATGAGGCTGCAACCACGCACATGATTGCAGCTAGAGCCGGAACGGCGATTGGGTCACTCTATCAGTTTTTTCCGGATAAAGCAGCGATTTTCAAGGCGATGGAGTTACGCCATGCCGAGCGAGTCAAGGGATTTTGGACACAGATCGATATTCCAGCCCTAGTTCGGCTGCCGCTACGTCAAATGATTCATAGGCTCGTTGTCTCGGTTACTGAACTGTTTGAACAACCTGTATCGCGGGTAGTATTTGTGCAATTTTATCTGGCCCGCCAGATTTTTCAGTCAATTGATGAAAGTATGACCCAGGACGCAATTGCCTTTATGGCCAAAATTCTCAAGCATCGCAATCCGTCCCTATCGGAGGACCAGTATCATCTGCTGGCCGAAGTTTGTGTGCACAGCAGTAACGCCGTAATTTTAGCCGCACTTCGCAACCCCGATGAAGCATATCGCCAACGTTTGACCGAGCAAATTGAAGACTTATTGGTGTCGTATTTGGAGCCGCATATGGGCGATGCACAGTTGGGCTGTGTAATGAAAGTAATGATTTGTCCTCATTGTCAATCGAATCAGATCTCTAAAAATGGGCGTCGGCGGGGCAAGCAGTGCTATCTCTGTAAGGATTGTGGCAAACAGTTTGTCGTTTAGCGACGCCGTTGACTAAACACAGTTGCAGCCAGCACCAACCCAGCACCAATTATGCCCCGCCAACTAAAGCTTTCTCCCAGAAACCAGAACGAAAAAATTGAGGCAAAAATCGGTTCAAGCGTATAAAACAAAGCAGCTTCATGAGCTGCAACCCACCGTTGAGCCACCGCTTGTGTCTAGATCGGGGTTGCTGTTACGATCAGACTCAAGTAGAGAAGACTATTGCACTGATTCGCAATCGCTGCCATCTGCTCGATTAGTTCCGAGGTAGAGAAAGTCAATCCTAGAACGTTGCCAGAATAACGCTAAGTGAAAGACTGATTAGGACATGTTTAAGTAAGGAAAATGAACTACCCCATATCAAAGTTGTTAGAATTAGCAACAGCATTCCTTTAGTATGAAGCGAACGATATGTAGCTGTCATGGCTGCACCAATTAACACGTACCACTTTCAAAAGACTGATAGTAGACCATAGATCACTGCCTCCTGCTGCCTCCTGTCCTATAAATTCACCTTATTCGTCTACTGTAAGACTTGACAATCTACCCCGTGAATGACGATCCATCAATGGCGCTGATAGGTGCTTGTGTCGCTTCATGACTGCTTTTGCGATAATACAAATAAAGTCACAGCTCGAATATATGAAATATGCGCGTCAAAATCAATTAAAGCTATCCCAATTGCAAGTGCTAATCGCAGTTGCACTAGACGGTAGTCATCCTTCGATTTGCGTCAGCCCACTACTAATTATTCGGCCAACGCAGGTTTTGCAGTCTTGATATTCCGCCATTTCTTGCTGTTGCTGCTGTAACTGAGGCTTAAGTGAGCTTAAGTGAGGCTTAAGTGAGGCTTGCCGCAAAGTGAGTCTAGAGATTTGATCAAGACATAGGAATCAACCAATGTGGGGAGCCTACCTTATGTCAGATATTCCAAGCCTAGCGGATCAACCGATCACTTTAGAGCAACTCTTACAGGTATATCTTGAGTTAACACCCAGCTCTGAGGAAGTGGAAGATTATCTGAACCAATTCAGCGAGGTGAGTAAACTCACGAGTGCAGAGCAATTTGAGCGGTGGTTAGAGACAAATGATGATGACTACGATTCATTCATGGAGCGCATTCGAATTATTATTTCTATGAAGAAGTTTTGTAGTCACATTGACAAACATAAACATATCAAAGCCAAATTTGAGGCCAGAAAACACCAGTTTGACTATTTTGTGCTCTCTCGACTGATCTTTACCGATCGAGTAGAGGCTCAGTTAGCCTGTGAGCAAATTAAGGACCAACCGAGATCGTTTCAATCCCTGTTTCAAACCTATGCGATGTCCGACCAGGTTCAATCAAAGGGGTGGAAAGAGGCGTTTATCCGAGCCGATCTGCCGAATGAGATCCAGCCTTTATTGATCGTTCAACCCAGAAGTTCAGCCAGCTACTTATTTAATCACTTAATTGGCCAACCGCTAAAAGTAAATCAGGGTTGGTGTTTAATTTATATTCATCACTTTATTCCAGCCTGTTAATCAATGACCGAGCAATATTGCTTACCGACCTCTAAATAGAAGCAGTGCCCCGCACAGGCGGATTGGGTGTGAAGCTGCACTCTATCATCTGTCCAAGCTCATGGCTGGCAGACAGATTGGCTGAGATGATCTACAACACTCAGGACCGGATAATCTTTGCATCGGTAGACGCGTCGAATCGGAAAGATCTGTGCAAAGATGGGTCTGAATTGAGCCGAAGAAAAACTACAGGCGACTTGATTCGTCGGATTGGAGCGGCAGGTGTTCGCTCGGTTCAAATATTCGGAAACCAGCGGATCGGCACCAACTTTTAGCGCCTGCTGAAATGCATCTGCTGCATTGTCAAAGTCGTTTTGCAGTAGGTGTACAAAACCTTTGCTTCTCAATGTCAACACCTCAATCTGTTTAGATCTCATCGGCACTTCACCATACAGGTTCAACGCTTCTTGCAACGTTTGAGTTCTAGCATAGAGAGAGCCACGATTGTAAATCAGATTTTCGGTATAGATCTTATTTTCTAAATCAGGATGCTGCATCAATGCATCTGCTTTATTAAAGAGGGTTTGGGCCTGATTGTATTTCTGGTTAGACACGATTTTGCCATCCTTTTCCTCAACTAGGAAGGCAATCAACTGAGCCAGAATTGGAAAGTCTTCTGGTTGTACTGTACTGGCTGTTGTGTACTGCACAATTGACTGTTCGTATGCCTGTTCAGCCGCTGCAACGGATTTTTCATCGCCTTGGGCCGATAGCGCTAACCCCTGATAGAACAACGCTTGCGGATCAGGTTGATTTGGATTGGCCTGAATCACCTGGTTAAAGTTGTTCAAAGCAGTATCTAAATTGTTCTGAGCTTCGGCTGCATTGCCTAGCAGATCGGCATGTTTCCAGAGTAAAAGATGGGCCTTTCCCTGATTCTTCAAAGCTTGTGGATTTTCGGGCTGTCGTGCTAAGACCTGTTGACAAGCCTGAGCTACCTGATTGGCATCAATCACCACTTGGCGGTTGATCAAACTTCCCGCAGCCGCGTTCCCTGAAGTAGAGGCATTGGTAGCTGGCGTGACCGGTTGAACGGTGATCGGCTGATTACACTGCTCTACGGAGCGCTGGGCGGCTCTCAGGCGTTCGACAGACGCCATCCCCAAAATACCGGCCACGATCCCAGCCACCGCTAGACCCACGCCTCCCCAGGCCAAGATCCGCTTGTCGGTGAGCCAATCATATTTGCGTTTTGGATCAACCCGGCGGCCCGATTCCTTAAGACCGCGGAGCTGCTGTAGCACTTCAGCCACATTGGTATATTGATCGGCGGTTGGATTGCCAGGACGATGGCGCACCATCTTAGCTAGGATTCTGGCTAGTTCGTCGCTGACTTGGGCTTTGGGGTGGTGGGGCGGAATTTCGTAGAGCCAGATCACTTCGCCAGTCACTTTATCGACACTCAAATCTTCTGGGGCAATCCCTGTGATGGTTTGAATCCCAATCATGCCAACAGCGTAAATGTCCTGATTTACCGCGGTGCGAGTAGCGATGTTAGCTGGTGGTGCATATTGGGGCGATTCGGTCAGCTCTAGTTTGGGATGGATTGCGAGGCGTTGCAACAAGCGATTAATCGATTGGAAGGCACCAAAATCAATCAGGATCAGCTTGCCATCCTGACGCCGCCGCCGCAGGTTAGATGGTTTGAGGTTGAGGTGCGCCAGTTTTTGCAGATGCACAAATTCCAGAATGCTCAAAACTTCGATCAGCAGATCGACTACTTTCGGTTCATCCCAGGGCTGCCCTGGCTGAATTTCCTGATCGAGATTGTCGCCTTCAATAAATTCCTGGGTGATGTAGAACTTTCCGTCATCTTCGATTGCCAACACCTCCGGAATCTGGTCATGGCCCTTCAGTTTTTCCAGATCGCGAAAAATGCGATCAATTTCGTGGCGGGCCTGCTCTAGAGTTTCGGCATCGTTAGATACAGGAATGTATTCTCGCAGCAAGCAAGATTTATTTTTTAGGTGTTTGTCAGCTACCCGATAGATATGACAAGTATCTCTGGTTTTGAGCTTTTCGATCTCGCGGAAGCGCCCAGCAATTGTGCGGCGTTGGCTGCTTTCTTCCAGCTCTTGAGCCACCCATTCGGGACTGAATACTTCCGCATAGAGGCGATTGGCGACCTGATGTTTTTCGACTAAGCCTAGATCTTCCAGCAGGTTTAACCCCGGTGGGTGTTCTGTAGGGGGAACTTGCCCCTGCCCAATTCTGCGATACAGCTCCAGCAGAGCTACAAACTTGTCGTCTTCTGCCCGCAGCGCCACCTGGATTTGCTTCAGGTGGTCTAATACTGCCGGTTGGGTTTGTTTTTGCAGCCATTCAGTTTGGATCAGGGTGGCAACGGCTGCTTCAGCTCCATCTGCAATCGGTTGCTGTTGGTAAGCTTTGAGCAAGTCCTGGCACAGCAGCTCGGTTAGAACAGGTTGGGAACCAACCCAGATGCGAATCGCCCGAATTAGCTGGGAGGGTTGGCTAGTGATCTGGTTTAGCTTTGGCAAAAATGCCTTGAGAATCGGGATCACTTCCGGTTTTGCTTCGGAAATTTGTTCCAGGGTGCGGCTTGCTTCCAGGAAGTGTTGATCTTCTTCACTGAGTTCTGCTTTACTCAACCGCTGGCTCTCAGCCCAAGCTAGAGCGTCCTGCAGCGCTTGACCATACAGCAGCCGTGATTCATCTGTGTAACCTGACTTGACCCAGGCTTTGATTGCTTCACTGTAGGGGCGCAGTTTTGCCAGCTCTTGCTCAATCCACTGTTGATTAAAAATCTCTTGATAGATTGGGTTATAAACCCGTAAAGCCCCCTCGCGTTCGATCACTAACCCCGATAGCTTTAGCTCCAGATGCTCCAAATCTTCTCGATTCTCGATGATTTCCCCCTGCTCTAAAATTTGCTGATACAGGTTCAGCAGGTGGCTGGGCGACCGTCTACTTTTGAGAATACGGTCACGAATCACACCAAAGTGAGCGGGTTGATCTTTCTGACTCCAGTTCTGAATAATTTCTGAACGCACCAGCGTATCAATAGCCGATTTTTCTTGACCGGCAATAATTTTATGCTGCTTTTTAGACACTAAATTACACAGCTTCTGGGTCAGAAACGGTTGGCCGCCGGTCCAATCCAAAATCTCCTTCAATACCCAATCTGGTCGATCTGCAACCGTGCCAATTCCAGATTCTAACGGTTTCGCTTCTGCTTGACTAAAACCGTAGAGCTTGATCTCTTGACCAATGTTAAATGGAGTACAGTCTACGTTAGAAATAAGATCGTAAGGCGTTGCCACACCGATCAGTACAAAGGTCAGTCGTTCGTAGTCTCGATTACTAGTACGCTGGTTATAGCAACTGCGAATGAAGGCAAAAAAATCATCGGTTGATAAATCATCAATGGATTCTTTTTTCAGCTTCAGTTTAAGCTTTAGAATGTAATCAATTTCATCAATTACAATAATCAGCTTGCGGTCTGGAAATCGGGTCAACAAGAAGGTTTCAATAAACTTCCCCAGCCGAGCGGAGGGCGTGAGGTGATCATGCTGTTGCCACCAGGCCGATAGGCTAATCTCGTCTAGCTCAAAGCTCTCCTTAAAGTTGTCCAGTATTGTTGTGTACCATTGGTCTAATGACTTAACTTCGGCCCCAACCGAAGACATGTCAATAAAGGCAAACAAAACCCCTTCGGCTTCTAACTTCTTTCTCGTCCGTATCACCAGGCTGGATTTTCCCATTTGCCGTGAGTTGAGGACGTAGCAAAATTCACCTGCTTTCAACAGACTATACAACTTTTGATCGGCGGCGCGTTCCACATAGGTTGGATGATTAGGGTCAAGCGTGCCCCCGACCTGGTACTCATAATATGGGTTAAAGCTCTCAGTATCTGGTTCTAGCATCTGTATTGATTCCAACCATGGGGAATAAATAATCTGCCGATTCTAAATTCTAAGGTTACTAACCAGAGCACTTTATAATAAACATTGCTCTGTCTGCCATCCACCCAACTGCTACGAAGCTGCCATCTACCCATTTACCCATCTACCCATCCACATCTAGCTCTGACGCTTGAAATAGTTATAGAAATATCGTTGATAGAGATGACATCGCGGCGCTGCAACATTTTCAGAGGCGTCAATCAGACGGATTAAGCCCATGCTGTATAGCTTAAAGGCATCAACTGCTGCGATGGGCATTGCTTCATTAACCGTAACAATCTCTTTAAATTGAAATTTTAATTCGGCGCAGCTTTCCAGAGCTGTGGTAATTTGTAGCAGATGATTCGTATAGATGCCAATTTGAGTGCAAGCAGTTTCCGTGATGCGTTTCAGCACCTTGTCTGTTTCCTTTTTTTGATGTTTGATGTAGAGAAAGGCGGTATCCACCAAGTAGGGATGCCCTCCCACCAGTTTTACCAGTTCGTCGGTATAATTGCTTTCCCAGCGTAATCGGTATCGTCTGGCCAGTTCCTCGATTTGGTTGTTATCAAACTCTGACAGTTCAACGTCAGTGCCAATCGAGGTGAAAGGAGAGTAATCGATATCATTCGATAACCCGTAAATATCGGTTGAATAAACCGTGACTAGCCGAAAGTGGCTCCAGATTTTCTGGCTGGCTGTACTGCCTTTGATCACTTTGTCACCCCAGCTCCGCAGCAGAGCACGAAACTCGTCCATAATATCGAGATTCTCAAAAATATGGTCCACCCGGTCTAGAACCAGCAGCAAGGAGCTATTCAGGTTAGCCATTTCCGTCAGCACATATTTTTGAAAATAATTAGTAATCTTTTGGCTGGGCGTTAGCTCATCTAACCAGTAGACATCGAGCTTGACCGGCAAATCTAGTTCAATACTGACCGACACACAGAGCCATTTGAAGAAAGCTTCTGTATTAGTGAGCACCTGTCGATCAATGTCTAGTTCTACCTTACGGAAATCAATGCGCTGGCTGAGTTTGGTGAGTACTTCATTCAGGAATAGGGTTTTGCCCATCAACTGCGGCCCCTTGACTCGCACAATTGCTCCTGGCTTCTGTAGGGCGGCGTAACATCGGGCTTCTTCTTCAGTGCGGCGAATATAAAATTCGTAGCTGGCTGGTGGGGCGATAACGTTGGCGTCCACAATCGTTTCCATCGATAAATCCAATACCTCGGCGATGGATTCAACGGTTGAAGCATCCACATTCTTCATTGCAAAAAACCGATCAACCGTTGCCTTAGAGACTTGCGCCTGTTCGACTAAATCTTCTCGTCGCCATCCTCGCTTTGCCATCTCAGCCTTGATCCGCTCAAGTCCGTCAATGGAGGCTGGAATGCTGTTTCTATTCCTTTCCTGCTTGTTCATCATCACCCTGCCTTTGACTAACTCTTAACTAGCTATTCAGTAGTTAAAACAATTAGATTGATATAAAAGATACTTTCATGAATATTCCTTTTCGCAGACGTTGACTGGGCAATTGCCCTACAGTCAAACAGGTCAGAACTCACTTATTTTAGTCTTAATTTTTTGGCCTTGATCTGGCCTGCACGCATGATTTGCTTTTAGCCAGTTTTCTAGTCAAGCCCCCAGTCAAGCTTTTTAGTCAAACTTTTTAATCAAGCTTTTTAATCAAGCTTTTTAATCAAGCTTTTTAATCAAGCTTTTTAATCAAGCTTTTTAATCAAGCTTTTAGTCAATCAGTTTATAGTCTCCTGCCGCAATGTCAACAGATTGGCCTTAACTACAGTCAGACAGCAATCGTTTCCTGATGGCGTTGCTGAATAGAGGTGAATAGAGGTATGAATCGTGGAGTTGCTGTAACTTTGGTAGCCTCGCAGAAAAGGAGGATAGGCGAGAGCCGTAGAAGCCTAAACTCACAGCTCATCATTTTTCAATCATCCTCTGAGAATGTTGGCAGTGGCTGAAGATGATCTGAGGCTGATCTAAGAGCCAATCAACGAGTTGACTGAGGCTTAAGTGAGGCTTGCATCAAAATGAGTCCAGAGTTTTGATGAAAACATCGAAACACATCACACAGGGAAAGCCTTATGAACTCCACTCCAACTGGATTTGCAGAATATACTCAATTTTCTCACAAGCTAGCACAAGTAGATCTAGCTCCCGTTGCTCAACGGCTTTCTCAAACCGAGGGTTGGAGCGATCAGCAAATTGAGCAGGCAATGGTGCGGTACCAGCAGTTTTTGTTTCTCTTTCAACAGTATCCCGATCAAGAATTTGTGCCTGATCGCGAAACCGACTCAGTTCTGCATGCCCATTTGGAAACAGACCAGTATGTTCGAGACTGTCAAATCCTGTTTGGTGCTGATTTGCTCCACGAGAATGGATTTGGTACACGCGGAGAGGCAGATCGTTGCTCCTGGTTGGAGCGGTTTAATTACACAAAAGCGCTGATTCAACAGCATTTCAACTGGGCTAGCCTGAATGCACTCAAGCCTGCTAATTGTGTGGTTCGATTGGCGTTTTAATCTGGGCAGTCGTTTTGATCTGGGCAACCTACACTGGTGAGGGAGCACTTTTAGCTAGGGTTTGTAGCAGTGTCCTGATAGCATCCGCTTCTGCATCCATGCTTAATTTTTCGAAATTATCTAATGCTTGCAATGCCCATCGTCGGGCGTCTTCTGGCTGGTTTTGAATGTGTGCCAATTGGGCCAGGGATTGCTGACAGCAAGCGCTTTGATAGATGTCGTGACTCACTTCAGCACTACGGCATTCTTCCTGCAGGATCTGGGCAGCCGTTGCATAATCTCCGCGATGGGTAGCGATATCGGCTAACCAATTACGAGAACGATGAATCACTTTCTGCCAGTTAATGGCTTGGGCACATTTTACGGCTTCTAAAAAGTATGTCTCCGACTGAGCATAGTCTCCCAGTGTGAAGCTGGCTCTGCCTTGGTAATAGCGAATCCGGCTCAGGTGTAGAGCGCGTTTAGACTCGGGGATGCTATCCTGCTTTAGCAGCATCAGGGCATGATCGAGCCAAGGCTGCATTTCTGTCTGGCCTTGATGAACTCGTAGCACCAGCAGATTCACAGCCAGATCCAAACTGCGCTGCTGTTGATCGAGGCTCTGGGCAAGGGTTTGATTAAGCGACCATGCTTCTATGTAGAGCCGCTCTGCTTCTGCCAATCCATCAGGTTGTCCGATCGTTGTGTAAATCCAACCGCGACTAGCCATGATTTTGATCGCAAGGGCCGGATCTCGCGATTTTGCCATTTGGATCAGCCAGTCCATCCATTCCAACTGCTCACCCCAACACTTCAGCCGATCTTGACGAGATCCTTGTAAATAAATATGAGCATCCAAATACTGCCAGAATTTACATAGATCCTCGTACCGCTCTTGATGCAGGCACCAATCCAGCACGGTTTGAATGTTTGACCATTCTGCTTCTAAAACATCATTTTGCGTCTGCCAGTCAAAGCGGCTCTGCCCACCATAGCGTTGTACCAGCTTGAGGCACCAGTTGACCCAGCGCTCGCGTGCGGCCTGCTCAAATTCTGGATAAGCTGGCAATTCGGCCATTACATACTCACGGGTCAGGGGCAACAGACTATAGCCGTCCTGGGACTGCAACACGAGCGATAGCTCTTGGAGTTGGGCAAATGGTTCTTCTGTATGACTAGAAGCCGCTGTTGAATTTTCCTGCGGCAATGCTACCTCTAGCAGGGTTTGCCGCTGAATTGGTGAAGCAAAAAAAGTCAAAGCCATCAAAATAAAATGAGCTGGCTGCTGTCGCACAAGCGCAACGGAGTGCTCAAAACAAAAACGAGTTACGTCATTGCTAGACTGAGAGAGTTGTTCCAGGACATATTGCACCGAATAGCAGCTCACCATTTGACCGATGGCATAGTAAATTGCAACCGGAATTCCGCCCGTGCGCTGGTACAAGGTCTCGCATTCGTCTTGAGTTAGATGCACGCCTTTTTCGTCTGCCTCATGCTGAATGAGCTGCAATGCTTCTGATGCGGATAGGGCTGATAGCCGCAGTGGCACGAAGACGCCTTGCCTGCGGGTTGTAATGACCGCTTTCACAGTGGGGGGCAGATCGTGATACAGGAAGGATAAAACATCCTGTTGATTCTCAACGGTTTCTAAGTTATCAACGATCAGTAGCGTCCTGACGGTCGATAGGGCATCTTGCAACCGCTCAATTTGATCCTCCAGATTAATGCCAGTGATCTCGATATTACCTAGTGTGCGAGCAATTTGCCGAAAGATGTCTTGCAGCGTGCGATGGGGTTTGCTGATGCGGGGCAGCAGACTGAAGCATGTGAGCAGGTGCTGTTTGGCCGAGGTGAAAATGATGACATCAAAGCTGGGAAAGCCTTGGAAAGTTTCGTCGAAATTTTGGCTGGCTTGCAAACAGCGATAGGCGACTTCGACGACTAGGCTAGTTTTACCAACGCCGCCAATGCCATCAATGCTGATCAAATGGGCACCGTGTCGAGGCGAGAGTAGCTCTAGCAGTTTAGCAATTTCGGATTCTCGCCCCACAAATCGACTATAGGTAGGAGTGGGCAAGTTGTGGCGAACTCGGGAGGAGGCTGGATTGGAGGGCTTGGTAGAAGAACGAGGAGGAACCTCTGCGGACTGATGGGCGGAATCACGGGTGGAAGGAGTTGAAGAATGAGCTGGGAAAACCTCAGTAGGTAACGAATGGGTTGTAAGCTCAGCCGCACTAGGCTCTAACCCAACGGATTGTTCTTTCAAGTTCCTCAGCACTAGAGCAACGGTTCTGATGCTGACTTTTTGATTAGTCGCTTCTGAAAGCAGTTTCCAAAGTTCTGGGCAATAGAGCTGCTGCACGGTCAAATCAGAATATCCTTCAATCGTAATGTGCTTCAGCCGTTTTCCCCCTAGAGCTTGCCGCAGGATTTCTTTTTGCTGGAGCGTCAGAGATCTACCTTGCTTGGCATGGATCTGGGCATCGGCAACTTGAATCAATTCTGATATTTCTGTGGAATTCATAGCTTGCTAAAGTCAGCTCTGCTATTAGCAGCATAGCTTGAGTTTCTCTAGTTAGAAAAGATCTGAGAAATTCAAAACAGAAATCGTAACGTATAAATATTTGAAAATTCAAGAAAATGAATTTTTTCAATTTCTTGAATTAGAAACCTGATCGTTTTGAATTAAATTATTCAATTGTCTTGAAATTCCTAAGACAATATGAGCTTTTTGTTCGGTACTGTATGAATGTAAATCGATTCCTCACAGTGCATTCAATCTACTGTTCTTATTGATTGCGATATTTCGTTACCATTGTTGTTCTCGAACTGCTTTCACTCTAGAGTTTGATGAATTATCAAAACTCCAGTAGGTTTCTCCTCATTCATTAATTTTGCTTACCAAAATCATAGCCGCTTGAGCTGAAACAAAGCAGAAACCCCGTTTTAGCACCGTTTTAACTGCTGTTTTAACTGCTGTTTTAGCTGCCGTTTGAGTTGCTGTAAATCGTCACGCAAAGGAGAATTCCCATGCGTCTGTTTAGTGGGGTATTACTTGTAGTGCTACTGTTGCCCACAATTTTGTCTTTGTCGAGCTGTCAGCTACGAAAGGGATTGCTGATTCAGCCCCAATCTTTGCAGTCTGTAACTGATTTAGTGCTGACGGCTCAGCGAATACTGGCTGATAATACTGACCAGCATCCGATCATAATCAGAAGATCTCCAGGTGGTTCTCGCTAGGAGAAGCAGTGAAGCTAGCTGGGTGTTGCTGAATTCGGCTATGATAGGCTCCCCTTGCCCCCCTTACAATCAACTATCAATTCGGATGAGGCTAATCTTGCCATTACCAGTCAAAATAGTTACAGACTAAACTGAGTTTGGCTGATAATTGCAAACGTGATGATTGGGATTAACCAACGAGACCTGGGCTTGGGGGCAGGAGTGTTTGGCGTTACTCTTGCTCTGCTGATGGCGTTTTCAGATTGGTGGAATCTGCTGCTGAGCGCAAACGGCTTTATGCCGCACGGGCATTGTTACCTCTGGAAGCCGGAACTGGTATGGCTGCATGTAATTTCCGACTCCTTGATTGCCCTGGCCTATGTGGCAATCTCGGCAACGCTGGCCTACCTGGTCTACCGCACTCGCCGAGAAATTCCGTTTCACTGGATGTTTTTGGCCTTTGGCACCTTCATTGTTGCCTGTGGCAGTACCCACTTCATGGAGGTGTGGACCTTGTGGTATCCGACCTACTGGTTGTCTGGAGCCTTGAAGGTGGTCACGGCGGTGGCCTCGGTGGCTACGGCGGTGGTCTTGCCGGCCTTAGTGCCCAAAGCACTGAACTTGGTAGAAGCAGCCAAACTTTCGGAAGAACGGCGGCGGCATTTAGAAGCGGCCAATCACAAGCTTGCTACCCTAAACACTCAACTCCAAGAAGTAGACCAGCTCAAGACTCAGTTTTTTGCCAATGTCAGCCATGAGTTGCGAACGCCGTTAACCTTGATTCTCGGTCCGGTGGACAAGCTGCTGCACCAAGCAGGACTGCATCCAGAGCACCAGCAGGCTCTAGAACTGATCAAACGCAATGCCCGCCTGTTGCTAAAGCAGGTAAATGACCTGCTCGATGTCTCCAAGCTAGAAGCAGGCAAGATGACGCTAGAGTACCAGCAAATTGACCTAGCTCAACTGGTATGCCTCACAGCCGCTAATTTCGATGGATTGGCTCAGGAAAAGCAGCTTGACTTTAGACTGGAAGTCCCAGAGTCGCTGTTGGCCCAAGCAGATGCAGCTAAACTTCAGCGCGTGTTGCTCAACCTGCTATCCAATGCTTTCAAATTTACTCCCGATGGCGGCACCATTTGCTGCACGCTAAATTCAGCCCCATCCTCTAACCTAGCCATACTCACTGTTGAAGATAGCGGTCCGGGAGTGCCGATAGAACTTCGGGAAACCATCTTTGAACGGTTTAGTCAGGGCGAAGGGGGAACCACTCGTCGCTTCGGGGGGACGGGTTTGGGGTTAGCGATTGCCAAGGAATTTGTTGAACTCCAGGGCGGCACGATTACGGTGAACGATGCGCCAATTGGTGGTGCCTGCTTTACCGTGGAGCTACCGCTGCAACCACCCGCCGGCATCACTGGCATCACCATAGCCACCTCAGCCGGGGACTGGGGACCTGCTACCGAAATGGCCGACCTGCTCGTTGAGGAACTTACCGTGCGTGCAACCGAGCCACCCAGCCAGGAGTCGCCCACTAGCAAACCGCTGGTTTTGGTGGTTGAAGACAACCTAGAGATGCAGCAATTCATCACGATGACCCTAGCCAGCGAGTATCGCACCGCCACCGCCACCAACGGACAAGCTGGCCTGGAGCAAGCCGTTGCCCTGCAGCCCGACCTGATTGTCAGTGATGTGATGATGCCCCAGCTCAGCGGTGAGCAGATGGTTCAGCAACTCCGCACCCATCCCGAATTGGACCATACCCCCGTAGTGATACTAACGGCCAAGACCGACGATGAATTGCGGGTGCAACTGTTGCGGCAAGGGGCACAAGACTACCTGATGAAGCCATTTTCGGTGGAAGAACTAAAGGCCCGGATTGGTAACTTGGTGGCGCTAAAGCGAGTCCGCGATTTGCTGCAACAGGAACTGGCTAGCCAAAGCCACAATTTGGAAGCCTTGGTCGAGGAAGTTAGTCTGCGTCGCCGGGAACTTCAGATTGCCCTCAATGCCCTTCAACGACAGGCCGAGGAGTTGGAACAGGCCAATCGGCTGAAGGACGAATTTTTAGCCATTGTCTCCCACGAGCTGCGCACACCCCTCAACTCGATTCTGGGTTGGGCCGAGGCTCTGCGAGCGCGCCAATTCAACGAAACCATCACCAATCGCGCCTTAGAAACCATCGCGCGCAATGCCAGACTGCAAAGTCAACTGATCGAGAACCTGCTCGACATTTCTCGGCTGATGCGGGGCAAGCTGCTACTGAATAAACAGCCAGTCGATTTAACTGCGGTGATTCAAGCTGCACTTCAAACCGTGCAATCTGAAGCAACAGCCAAGTCGATTCAAATAACAGCCCATTGCGCCGATGCCATTGGTGCCGTCCTAGGGGATAGCGACCGTCTCAAGCAAATCGTGGAAAATCTGCTGGCAAATGCGGTCAAGTTCACCCCTGCCGGAGGCCGAGTTGAGATTCACTTAGAGCAGAACCAGGATCAGGCAGAGATCCGAGTCAGCGATACAGGCCAGGGGATTCGAGCCGAGGTACTGCCCTATATTTTCGACTACTTTCGTCAGGCCGATAGCTCCATCACTCGTAAGCACGGCGGTCTAGGCTTGGGACTAGCGATTGTGCAGCAGTTGGTGGAACTACACGGAGGCGAAATTCGGGTCGAGAGTCCGGGCGAAAACCAAGGAGCCACCTTTACTGTAACCCTACCGCTGATTACCACCTCGACGCCGCCAGCCTATTTGCGTTAGGGGAAGTTTTGCGTTAGAGAAATAGTTGGGTGCATGTTCAGAGGTAGAGTTTCACGCCCTCACGATCGGCAGTTACCCAAGTTAGTAACGGCATGGATAAGGAGATCGCCATGATTCAGGTACTTCAGCAACCCAGATCTTCAGAAGACAAGGTAACTGTTTACTACGACCGCACTTGGGAACAGTTCAAACACATTCAGAAAGGTTTGGAAGGCTCTCCAGGTGTGCGATTATCCTTTTACGAAGGAGTAGTTGAGCTATTCATGCCGGGGCAATCGCACGAAATTTTCAAAAAAATTATTGCCTCACTGCTGGAAGTATTCTTTCTGCACTGGAGCATCAAGGTCGTTCCTACCGGAGCGGTCACCCAGGAGCAGGAAGGGATAGCCTCTGCCCAAGCAGACGAATCCTACTGCTTTGGAAATGCTAAACCGATCCCGGATTTATCGATTGAAGTGATTTTTACCAGCGGTTCTGCCACAAAATTGAAACGGTATCAAGCGTTAGGAGTACCTGAAGTTTGGTTCTGGGAAGACGGGCTTTTCACCCTTTACCGCTTGGGAGACAACGGATACACCAGAATCTACAAAAGTCAAATCTCTGAATTAGCAGCATTAGATTTTGACCTACTGACCCAATGCGTTTTAGTAGGCGAAACCGACTGGCTAGAAGCGGTTCTGATGTTTAAAGCAGCGCTTTCACAAAGCTGATACCATGCCGATACTGCTTCGAGCTTAGGACTTCTCTGTAGACACTCCAGTAGACGATTCACTAGACAATTTAATAGACAACTCAAGAGACAACCTTAGAACCGTTACCTAGCTTTTAGAGGGCCGCAGCTCAGGGCGGTCATCTGAATCAACTCTGGCTAAAAAGGAGCGCATACGGCGCTGATAAAGCGATTGGTAATCAGCTAAACTGTTGCTGGCTACCTTCATCCCAAAGGTCTCAGGTCTGACGGTGGTTCTGCCTTCTAGCACGGCTGCCACTTGCTGAAACACGGCAGGGTAGTAGTGGTTACCATCGTAGGTATTATCAGTGCGTTCGGTAACTGGAGAGGGAACCGAGAAATCGTAAATCGCATCAAAGGCGCTCGCCAACTGATGGATACCGCTGAGCTGGCAGTTGAGCAACCCGTTGGCATACTGCATGTTATATACTCGCCAAACTGAAACGGGAGCCACAAAGCCAATTAGCTCTGCTTGCGAGAAAATCTGCCGCAACGATTGATAGAACTGGATACGACTGGGATCACAGCCGAGGTGATCCTCGTTCTCCACGTCAAATTCCGGCTGATAGCGGGGAATCTCCTCTGAGAGCTGCACCTGAAAGTTGTGGTCGTAGAGTCTGGCATAGGAATAATCTTGAGCAAGGGTTTTGAGCGAGAGCCAAAAGGTGTCGAATGAAAACAGGTACGCCTGATACATCGGCAGCGGGTCAGTGACTTCTGCAAATTGTCTGGACTGGGCGCGGCGGTTCAGGCCGGAAGGTTCAATTTCAACGTATACCCGGCTAGGACTGATTCCTTGTTGTTTAACGTACTCAGCATAGTTGACTAATTCCTCCGGTTTGCCGCCGCTAAAGGCATAGTTGAAACAGCGATTGTTTTGCAGAAACGCCGAATTGAGCAGAGTAGCCCTAGAAGTACCCAAAATTAAACAGTCATAGGCTTGAGGATTTTGTAACAGCAAATTCGTTTTAGCCAGACGTTCATTCCAGGGCGGATTTACGTTCGTAATCAAATTACCTTGGCCATACCAAAGCGGATCAACCGCCAGATTTACCAAGCCAACCAGCAGCAGAATCGTCAGCAGAACCGTGAAGTAGGTTTTGAGATAGGGGTGTGCCATCACTAGAACTCGAAGTAGAGAAATTCACTCACTTGCGCCAGATTTAATAGGGCCGCGGCTGTCAGAATCGCGCTGATTACGGCCCAAACGCGGTTTGGTCGCCAGCTCAACCGTGCGCTGAGTTGGTTTGGATTAAGTGAGTTCAGGTTGAATGATCTTAGGTTCAATCGCCCTAGTGTCTGCCAGTTGACTGGTCCGATGCGCAGATCGTCCCTGTGTAGTTGCTCGGCATCGCTGGGTTGGATGCCTTGATCAGGCACAGCGGCAACGGCCCCTCTGGTCAGCCACTCCTGCGTATTTGGAGCTAGCCACACTAGCAGCAGCAATGCTGAAATTTTCAGAATCGGCACGATTGGGTCAATTTCATTCACGTCATCTAATTGCTCGACCTGCAACTGAACGCTCGGCATCAGATCATTAAACTGCACCCCCCACGCCTGCATGAACCCCAGTGAGTCCTCCAGCGATGCCGGGAGGGAAATGCCATTTAGGCCAACCATACCCCTCAGCATCGAAACAGCCACCTCTAGGCTCTTGGCTTTGAAAAACACCCAGCCCACCACCACGGCGACAAACGTCAACAGCCAGCTTGCTCGCTTGGCCCAGACAGGGTTCTGCTGCGAATTCTGTCCCCCTAGCCGCTGCCACAACGATCGCCATTGATGATTGATCAGCAAATACACCCCATGCAGGCCGCCCCAAACCACAAAGGTCCAGGCTGCACCATGCCACAGGCCACCCAACAGCATGGTAATCATTAAGTTGAGGTTGCGACGGAGTTTGCCTTTGCGGTTGCCGCCCAGCGGAATATACAGATAGTCACGCAGAAAATTGGATAGGGTAATGTGCCAGCGTCGCCAAAAATCGACGATATTCACGGCCTTGTAGGGTGAATTGAAGTTGATCGGCAAGTCAATTCCGATCATTTTGGCTAAACCAATTGCCATATCTGAATAGCCAGAGAAATCAAAATAGAGCTGTAGGGTAAAGGCCAGCGCACCGATCCAGGCTTCCACAACTGTGAGGGCTACCCCGTCTGTGGCAGCAGCAAAAATCTGCGTCGAGTAGGGCGCTACCCCATCCGCCAGGATGACTTTTTTGAATAGCCCCATGCCGAATAGGGTGACTCCCATCGCAAACGAGGCAGAATTAAAACGATAAATCGTGTGGTTAGCAAACTGATGAATGATCTGCTTATGGTGAATCAGTGGACCGGCGATCAGGTGGGGAAAGAAGGAAACAAACAGCGAATAATCCAGGAAACGATAGGCGAACGGTTGAGGACTGCGATAGGAGTCTACCAAATAGGCAATTTGCTGAAACGTAAAAAAAGAAATGCCCAGCGGTAAGACCACCTCCACCGGATTCAAGACTGTAGTGGTTAAATTAGCTACGGTCGCGATTAAAAAATTGGCGTACTTGAAATAGGCCAGCCAAGTCAAGTTAACTGTAATTCCCAGCACCAGTAGGGCTTTTCTCAGGTGCGGTTGGGCGACGTGCACCAACCCCACACCAACACCATAATTAAACCCAATCGAAGCCAGCAGTAACAGCAGGTTGGCCGGATTCCACCAGCTATAGAACACCAGAGAAGCCGCCAGCAGCCAAGCCGTCGCCAGCCGAAAATAGCCCCTGCCGCCGATCTGAAAGAAGGCCAGCAGCGTTATAGGCAAAAAACAACCGATGAATAGGGCTGAGTTAAATAGCATTCGGTCAAGAAAAAATGGGGGCAAACAGTTATTAGAGGCTGAAAGAGGGGAAATTGTTCCGCAGGACTGGGCAGGCGGGGAAGGTGCAGCAGAATGAAGTTCCCCTACCTCCTCTTCTCAAACATCTAACTAAGGATAGCTGAACAACTTGTGATCACCGTTCAAGATCAAAAAGGGTTGAGCTATCAGCTTGATCACAATCTTTTGATTGAGGAGAACAACTCATGGTTACACAATTAGATGATGCTAAACGGCTGGCCATTGGTGAGAAACTGGCCGATATGAAAGCAGTTCAAAATTTGATTATTTCTAATGAGCAAAGATTGATGCAAGAGTGTCCGGATCAGGATGTGCGCGAGCGGCTGCAAAACATGCTGGAAGATGACCGGAAAAATATGGGCGTTTTGGAAACCGTGATCGTGCAGTACGGCATTCAGTCTGAGCCAAACCGGACTACTCAGAACATGGTGCAGCAGATCGAGCAGATGATGTCGGGCAATGAGCTGAGTTTCTATCAGAAGCTGGTTCAACACGAACTGTTGAAGCATGGTCAGGTGATGAGTGGCCTCCTGGTGCACAAGGCAGCCCAGGTAGTAGGAGCAGACATTGAAGTGGCAATTGGTCCGCTCAACACGATCAACTTCGAGAACCGGGCGCATCAAGAGCAGCTCAAGGGCATGCTGGAATTGGTCGGCGTGCGGGAACTCACTGGCAAAGATGCCGATCAGGGCCTGTGGGCTAGAGTCCAAGATGCCGTGGCGGCGCTTTCGGGCGTGGCGGGCAGCGTCGTGACTCAAAACACCGATAAGCAGGACATGAACATTCAAACCCTGATTCGGTTGGATCACAACAAGGTGAATACCTTGTTTACCCAAGTTGGTGCAACTGACGATCCGCAGAAGCTGCAAGAATACTTCGGTCAGATCTACAAAGACCTGATGGCCCATGCCCAAGCGGAAGAAGAGGTCGTTTATCCTCAAGTGCGCTCCTTCTACGGCAACGAAGACACCCAAGAGCTGTACGATGAGCAAGCTGAGATGAAGCGGATGCTGGATCAAATCAAGGCAATTGATCCAGCGCGGTCTACAGATCAGTTCAAGTCGATGATCAAGCAGCTCATGGATGTCGTGGGAGACCACGTTCGTCAGGAAGAAAGCACGATGTTTGCCTCAATTGACCGCAATTGCAGCACCGAACAGAAAGAACAAATGGCGTCTGAGTTCAAGGCAGCTAAGAGCAGAATTCAACAAGAAATGGCCAGCTCGATGCGGTAAGCAGGCAGCAGGGTTAGGAAGAGGCAATTCGGCATTTTCCTGACGCTATTGCCATCCGATAGACTCAGGCAAAAAACTCACCCCCCTTTCCACAAGGGGGGCATTGTTTGTGTTGAAGGAAGTTATTTATACTTCTACATACCGGCCTGATTTACACTTCTCGTACAGCTTTCGGCAATACTGAATCAATTTGCTACGTTATATACGCACCCATCCATCGACCTCAAGTAAAATACTTTTACTCATAACTAGCAATTGATTAAGATTGGTCCAGATCTCAAGCCTATTCGCCTGACATAGTCGTAACCCTTCCAGAAGAGGGATATTTCTTGACCAGAGGTATCCCATACTTAGTGTTAATCCATCTATTGATCCTCACATCGATTTAACTAGGCTATAACTAGGCTATTTTTGAAAGTAACTTTGCTGATCCAAAACTTTGTTAATCCAAACTTAGTAAACCACCCATCAGGAGCATCCCCCGAATTTGGGAGATATAATTATGTATACCGAAGGTGATGAAGATCATACGGTTTTTACTCGACACATTCAGACAGTCCAGGAACGCACCCAGGCGCTGTACCAGAATGCCAGCGAAGTACCCTGGCGTCAGCCCCAGTTGGTGATCGATTGCCTGCAAGAGCTTTGGTTGGCGTTAGAAGAGCTACAGGTAGCCGAAGAAGAATTACGGCAGCAGCATGACGCTTTACTAGACGCTCAGCACGCGATTGAAGCAGAACGGCAACGGTATCGGGAACTGTTCGAGTTTGCACCTGATGGATATCTGGTCACAGATCTGCATGGCACAGTGCGAGAAGCCAATCAGGCTGCCGCATCTTTATTTCATATCAGTTCAAATCGGTTAGTGGGGAAGCCGCTGATCAATTTTGTCCCAGACGGGCAGCGGCGGGCGTTTCGCAGAATGCTGAACGAGTTACCGAGCATGAATCGGGTGCAGGAATGGGAACTCGTCCTGTGCGGTCGAGATGGGGAGCCGTTTGATGCTGCTTTGACCGTAGAAACGGTGCGGATTCCGGCAGGAGAAGCCACGGCCTTGCGCTGGTTGGTGCGAGATATTACCTTGCGCAAGCAGGCTGAAGAAAAACTGCGGCAGATACAGCTTCAGAACCTCCAACTCCTGGAAGCTGACCGGCTGAGAAGTCAATTTATGGCGACCATTTCCCACGAATTGCGCACGCCCATGAATGCGATTTTGGGATTTTCGGAATTGCTGCTGCGGCAGTTTCATCGTCGGCGTGATGTACATTTAATCCCAATGGTGGAGCCAATTTTCCGCAACGGTCGCCATTTGCTCACCTTAATTGAAGAAATGCTCGATTTTTCCAAGCTCAAGGCCGAGCGATTAGAGCTGCAACCAGAGCCGTTTGACTTGGTCGAATTTGTCACGCAGACGGTCGAAGAACTACGGCCATTGGCAAGTCAAAAAGCACTTAAACTGGTAGTAAAAACCCCTGAAGCTCATTTGTCTATCACTAACGATCCTACCCGGCTGCGGCAGGTGATGATTAATTTGCTCTCAAATGCCATTAAGTTTACTGATACTGGCAGCATCACGGTCGAGGTGAGCCAACTGCCGCTAGAGCGCATTAGAGTGACGGTGCAGGATACGGGCATTGGCATCGCCCCTGAAGATCAGTCCCATATCTTCCAAGAGTTTTGGCAGGTCAACCAGACTACCACCCGTAAGCAGGGCGGTACTGGCTTGGGGCTGGCAATCGTCTATGCGCTGGTGAAGCTGATGCAAGGCAACATTGCCGTTGAAAGTGAACTCGGTCGGGGCACAACGTTCCGCATCGACCTACCGCGCTGGATTACCTCAGCCCCAGCTCATGAGTAAAACCTCCTCCGTACCGTTATCTACGCCAAACGGCAAGCGATTAGCCGTCAATGGATTGGAGTATCCCCTGATTGTGATTGGTGCATCCGCAGGAGGAGTGGAAGCGTTGTCCCGTCTGGTTCAGCACCTGCCTGCCGATCTGGCAGCCGCTCTGTTCATCGTCGTTCACTTTCCACCCCATAGCATCAGCTTGTTGCCCAAAATTCTCAGCCGGGCAGGGCCGTTGCCCGCCAAGCATGCCCAAGATCAAGAAGCAATTCAGCACGGAACAATCTATATAGCTCCACCCGATCATCATCTGCTTGTGCGGTCTGGCCACATGCGGTTGAGTCGTGGCCCTCGCGAAAACGGTCATCGTCCTGCGGTAGATACACTGTTTCGTTCTGCTGCTCGCGCCTATGGATCGCAAATCGTGGGCGTGATTCTATCGGGCGCACTCGACGATGGCACCGCTGGACTGCGGAGCATTCATGCAGCAGGCGGAATCACGATTGTGCAAGACCCAGAAGAAGCTTTATTTGACAGCATGCCCCGCACCGCAATTGAGTCAGTCCCGATCAACTACGTGCTCAAAATCGAGGCGATTGCGCAGCTTTTGAGGCAGATTGCCCATGATTGGGCTTCTAATCACGCATCTCAGAATCATAGCAACCAGCAGACTGCTCAAAACCTGGTTGAGGAGGAATCAACGGTGGCAAATGGAATGGAACGAGAAGATGAAATGGTCGCCCAAGACAAGGCGATTTTAGAGCAGGGGAAACGTCCGGGTACGGCCTCTACCTTCACTTGCCCCGACTGCGGGGGCGTACTTTGGGAACTGCGGCAGAATAATTTCATTCGCTACCGCTGCCATGTCGGCCATGCCTATTCTCTGGATAGCTTAATAGCCGAACAAGCCGATGATCTGGAACGAGCACTGTGGTCGGCAGTTCGTGCCTTGGAAGAAAAGGCTGCCCTAGCCCGACGCATGGCCGCTCAAGCCAAACACCAACACCGAGCACTCTCGGAAGCTCAGTTTCTAGACCGAGCTAATGAAGCCACTCAGCATGCAGACCTAGTGCGGCAAGTGATCCTGCAACAGACCGGGCTAAGATTAGAAGGGGACAATGGTTTGAGGAGCGAAGGGTAGGAGACTCTGCCTCCGGCCTCCCCCCAATATTTCCCCTCAGAGGCTGACATGCTAAATCACGTTGTGGCAATCGCAGCATCATTGGGTGGCTTGGAGGCTTTGAGTTACATTCTCAAAGGATTGCCAGCTAATTTCTCTGCCCCGATTGCGATTGTACAACATCTAGATCCCTATGCTCGCAGTATGCTGCCTTTTTTACTAGCTCGCTGCACCCTTCTGCTGGTTAAACACGCAGAATCAGGAGACGCCCTACACGCTGGCACGGTTTATATCGCTCCTCCCAACTGGCATGTCCTAGTTAATCCAGATGCCAGCTTGAGCTTAGCCCAAACCGAAAAGCTGAATTTTACTCGCCCTTCTGCGGATGTACTGTTTGAGTCACTGGCAGCCAGCTATCAGCAGCGAGCCATTGCAGTTGTATTGACCGGCAGAGGCCAGGATGGAGCAGTGGGGATACAAAAAGTGAAACAAGCAGGGGGTCTGACAATTGCGCAAGATCCACAAACCGCATCATTCGCAGGCATGCCAACGGCTGCCATTCAAACCAAATCAATAGATTTAATTTTACCGTTGAACCAAATTGCCCCAACTTTGGTAAAACTGGTTCAGGCAACCAGGGAGATGACGAGTGACGGACTCACCTAATACTGAATTTGAAGCCTTACTGGATTACATTCGGCTCAGTCGCGGTTTCGATTTTACTGGCTACAAACGCTCCAGCTTGACGCGCAGGGTCAACAAGCGCATGCAGACCGTTAATATTCAGGGCTACAGTAATTATCTTGACTATCTAGAAGTTCATCCAGAAGAATTCAACCATTTATTCAATACATTATTAATTAATGTCACCGCCTTTTTTCGGGATCGGCCAGCTTGGGAGTATCTTAGCAGCGAGATTATGCCGCGTATCCTCCAGGCCAAAGATCCTAAAGAGCCAATTCGGGTTTGGACAGCAGGCTGTGCCTCTGGGGAAGAAGCTTATACTATTGCCATTATGCTAGCTGAGCTGCTAGGAACTGAGCAGTTTCGCGAGCGGGTAAAAATTTACGCTACCGATGTGGATGAAGAGGCGCTGAATCAAGCCCGACAAGCAACCTATTTAGGTCGAGAGTTACATGGCTTAACGTCAGAGCAGGTAGAAGAGTTTTTTGAACAGAATGAAGACCGCTACACCTTTCGCAAAGATCTGCGGCGAGCAGTGATTTTTGGTCGTCATGACCTGATCCAGGACGCGCCGATTTCCAAGATCGATCTGCTGGTCTGCCGCAATACGCTGATGTATTTTAACGCGGAAACCCAAAGCCGGATTTTGGTCCGGTTCCATTTTGCCCTGCGAGATGGTGGCTTTATTTTTTTGGGGAAAGCCGAAATGCTGCTCACCCACCCCAATCTGTTTACGCCCATTCAACTGCGATACCGGATTTTTACTAAAGTTGCCAAACCCAACCTACGCAATCAGTTGATGATGGCGCAAACCAACAGCGAAGAGGAGATCAATGCCTTGTCTAACCAGTTGCGTTTGCGAGAAGCCGCGTTTGAAAGTGGTCCGTTGGCTCGCATTGTCATTGATGCTAATGGCTCGCTGTCATTACTTAACGAGCGAGCGCGTTCCCTGTTCGGCTTGACTATTCAGGACATAGGCCGGCCCTTGCAGGATCTAGAGGTTTCCTACCGCCCGGTGGAGTTACGCTCTTGTATTGAACGAGCATATAACGAGCGCATCACAATCAATCTGCGAGATATCGAATGGCAATTGCCGCAGGGAGAAGTGATCTATTTTGATATACAGGTCGTGCCACTGTTTGATCCTATCAGTACTGTCTTGGGCGTGAGCATCAACTTTATTGATATAACTCGCTACAAACGCCTGCAAGAAGAATTGGAACACTCGAATCAAGAGTTAGAGATGGCCTATGAGGAGCTACAGTCTACAAATGAAGAACTGGAAACGACCAACGAGGAACTACAGTCTAGTAATGAAGAACTGGAAACAACAAACGAAGAGCTGCAATCCACTAATGAAGAGTTGGAGACCATGAATGAAGAATTACAGTCTACCAACGAGGAATTACAAACTGTAAACGATGAACTACAGCGCCGCAGTGAAGAGTTAAATCGTAGTAATGCATTTCTAGAAGCAATTCTGACTAGCCTCAAGGGTGGGGTAATCGTAGTCAACCGCAACCTGCATATCCAGAGCTGGAACCACAAAGCAGAAGACATGTGGGGATTGCGTCCAGAAGAGGCGATTGAGCAAAACTTCCTCAATTTAGATATTGGCTTACCCGTCGAGCAACTGCGCCAGCCTATTCGCAACTGTTTAACTGGTCCAGTAGACGGTGTGACTGAAGTCGTGCTGAGTGCAACCAACCGACGGGGCCGTAATATTCAATGTCGTGTTACCTGTACGCCTTTGATCAGTGAGCAACAGCAGATTCAGGGCGTCATCCTGCTAATGGAAGAATGTTGAAGATAAAGTGTTAAGCCTGACTGTATAGAGCTACCGTGTACACAGATCTCGATGGTGCTCCGCACCGCCCGGAGGGCGATCGCGACTCAATGCAAGGGTTTGATCCCCCTTTTCTGAGATGCCCGCAGGGCTATAATCCCCCTTGATAAGAGGGACTTCAATCCCTGGTTGGTAGGTGCTGCGCCTACGGTTCCCCCCTTTATCTAAGGGGGGTTAGGGGGGATCTTCGACTTGTGTATACCGTAGCTGTATAGATGGGGAAGATGGGGAGATGGGGAGATGGGGAGATGGGAAAGTAGTTTTTGTGGCTTAAGAAAGGCTAAAGTTTGAACGATTTGGGAAGAAAAATCCCCTGCCCCAGGATTGTTTGGCTCTGGTGCGAGTGATAAGGTGCAGCTTATGTGTTTCGAAGAAGCTTGGCGGTTTTAACCGCAACTATACAGACAATGTGCACCTGCGCACACTCAACGGCCCATCAAATCTGTTTTGTCTATGAAGGTGACTGGCAACTGCATACATTTCTGTGTAGTCTGCGTAGCTACGTTGGTGAAGCTTGCCTACAGGGCTTATTGATTCGCCAGGTACGCTTTGATGTTGCAAGCAATTTGTTCATCTACAGTTCAATATGAATCAGCGTGTTAAATTCTCTGCTTGGCTGTTGGGATTAGCCATGTTGTTCACCGCCTGTACTCCCAATCGATCGAATACTCCAGCCACCACAACTCAAAATCCGAATCAAAATTCAAGCCCAAATGCCGGTAGTCCAGCAGCTCAGGTTGGCTCGGCTGAGCAGATTGTTTTAGCGATCGGCGGTGAGAGCGAAGAAGGGTATGACCCAACCTTGGGTTGGGGGCGCTATGGCTCGCCGCTGTTTCACAGTACGTTGCTGCGGCGCAACCAAAATCTAGAAATTGTCAATGATTTGGCCACAGATTATCAAATCAGCGATGACCGCAAAGTTTGGACAGTCAAGATTCGCTCGGATGCTAAGTTCTCGGATGGAAAACCCGTTACGGCTGAAGATGTGGCCTATACGTTCAACAAAGCGGCAGAGAGTGGTGGACTTACGGATGTGACGGTATTGGATCAGGCCGTGGCCATCGATCCAACAACGGTAGAGTTACGTCTGAAGCAACCCCAGAGTACATTCATCAATCGCTTGATCACGTTGGGAATTGTGCCGAAACATGCCCACAGCCCTGACTACGCCCGCAAGCCGATTGGTTCGGGTCCTTATCAAATGGTGCAGTGGGACGAAGGGCAGCAGTTGATTGTGGAAGCCAACCCAAACTACTACGGGGAAGCGCCGCAAATTAAACGCCTGGTGTTTCTGTTTACCGAAGAAGATGCGGCCTTTGCGGCAGCCAAGGCGGGGCAGGTGCAGGTGGCTTCAGTGCCCCAGTCACTGGCAGTACAATCCATTGAAGGCATGAAGCTTTACGATGTCACCAGTATCGATAATCGCGGCTTGATGTTTCCCTACCCAACGGCAAATCAAAAGAAAACACCGGACGGTGATCCGGTTGGCAACGATGTAACTGCGGATCGGGCGATTCGCCAAGCAGTAAACTATGCAGTCGATCGAAAAGCTTTGGTTGAAGGGGTATTGGAAGGTTACGGTTCACCAGCCTATGGTCCGGTTAGTGGTTTGGCCTGGGAGGAACCGCGAGCTAATATTCAGGATGCCCAACCGGAGAAAGCCAAACAAATTTTGGCGGCAGGGGGCTGGCAAGACACGAATGGAGACGGCATTGTTGAAAAGAATGGCCTCAAGGCCGAGTTCACGATTCTCTATCCGGCCAGTGACAGTACTCGTCAAGCCCTGGCGCTATCAGTGGTAGAGATGCTGAAGCCAGTCGGAATTCAAGCCAAAGCCGCTGGTAAAAGCTGGGATGAAATCGAACCGTTGATGCACAGCAACGTGGTGCTGTTTGGTTGGGGCAGCCACGACCAAACCGAGATGTACAATCTTTACCACAGCAAAGCGGCGCAGGGCGATTTCTATAACGCAGGCTATTACGCCAATTCTCAGATCGATCAGGTGCTGGATCTGGCGATGGGTGCGCCTTCAGAACAGGAGGCCATTGCCTTCTGGAAAGCAGCCCAGTGGGATGGTCAAAAGGGGTTCACGGCTCAGGGAGATGCGGCTTGGGCCTGGTTGGTGAATTTAGATCACACCTATTTTGTCAACAATTGCTTGGATATTGGCGAGCCGCAAATTGAACCGCACGGACATGGCTGGCCGATTACTGCGAATATTGCTGAGTGGAAGTGGACATGCAACTAAAGCGTTTGGCTCAATTTACGGTTCGCAAGCTGATTCGGCTGGTACTGCTGCTGATTGCTGTGTCCCTATTCAGCTTTGTGCTGGTGAGTTTGTCGCCGGTTGATCCAATCAATGCCTATGTGGGAGCCGAGATGTTGCAGATCGGCCCGGAACAGCGGCAGTTGATCGCCGAGCGCTGGGGGTTGGATCAGCCGATGATCACGCGCTTTTGGCTCTGGCTCCAGCAGTTAGGCAGCGGCAATCTGGGTACCTCGATGATCTTCAATCAGCCGGTTGGTACCGTGATTGCCAATCGGTTTCAGGTATCGCTGCAAATGCTGGCAATCGCCTGGTTGCTATCTGGTTTGCTAGGGTTAGGGTTGGGGGTACTGGCAGGAGCCTACGAAGGACGCTGGATTGATCGGACGATTCGGTTTTATGCCTATATCCTGGCATCTTCACCTACGTTCTGGATGGCGTTACTTCTACTGATTATTTTCTCAGTAACGCTGAAGCTCACCCCGATTTGCTGTGCTGCTCCTCCCGGCGTGTTAGCGACTGATGTTACCCTAGGCCAGCGAATTCACCATTTGATTCTACCTGCTGTCACCCTCAGCATTATTGGCGTAGCCAGTATTGCTCTCCATACTCGGCAAAAGCTGATCGAAGTCCTGAACAGTGACTATGTTCTGTTTGCTCGTGCTCAGGGAGAAACGCTGTGGGGCATCATTCGGCATCACGGGTTGCGCAATATTCTGCTGCCGGCAATCACGCTGCAATTTGCGTCCCTCAGCGAACTGTTTGGCGGTGCCGTGCTGGCAGAACAGGTATTTGCCTATCCGGGCTTGGGCGAAGCGACGGTGCAGGCAGCTCTGCGTAGCGATGTGCCCCTGCTGGTGGGGATTGTGTTTTTTAGCGCCCTATTCGTCTACATTGGCAATACAATTGCTGACCTGACCTACCAAATTATTGATCCACGCATTCGGATTGGTGGCCTATGACTGCTCAGGCTGTGACCCCAACTGCTGTATCCAAACGTGCGCGCCTGTGGAATCGGCGACAGCGTACCTTAGCTGCCATTGGGGCGTGCGCCCTGTTGCTGATCACCCTAGTTTTTGGCAGCTGGCTAATCGGTGACGCGGGCCTAAACCCAGTTTTAACACAGCGCAACCAACCGCCTTCCTTGGCTCATCCCTTTGGTACCGACTGGCTGGGGCGGGATATGCTGTCGCGGTCACTACATGGTATGTCGCTGAGTATTCAGGTAGGGTTATTGGCTGCCAGCTTTAGTGCCGTGATTGGCACTGGCTTGGGCATGATCGCCGGTAGCTTTGGCGGCAAAATTGATGCGGTGATTACCTGGATTGTGGATGTGTTTTTTAGTTTGCCCCATCTAGTGCTGCTGATCATGATTGCCTTTGCCCTTGGAGGCGGCACTAAGGGCGTGATCGTGGCTGTGGCCCTCACCCACTGGACGAACCTCGCTCGGATCGTGCGAGCCGAGGTGCTGCAAATCAACAGTTCCAATTATGTACAGCTTTCCCATCGCCTGGGGCACTCCCCCTTCTGGATTGCCTATCACCACATGCTGCCCCATGTGTTCCCACAGGTGCTCGTCGGCTTAATTTTGCTGTTTCCCCATGCTATCCTGCACGAGGCGGCATTATCGTTTATTGGGATTGGCCTCTCTCCTCACACACCCGCAATTGGTATCATTTTGGCTGAAGCAATGCGCCATCTTTCCACGGGTTACTGGTGGCTGGGAGTACTGCCCGGTTTGCTGTTGCTGTTGGCGGTGAAAGCGTTTGATAGCTTAGGTGAGAATTTGCGGGTGTTGATTGATCCGAAGACGAGCCAGTTGTGAAGGGAGAGGGGTGAATGGGTGGTAGCTTATACTATTTCCCTTTGATTGAACTACAGCTCACCAAGCTCAACAGGCTACATTGTGCAGGTTCCGTAACTTAAAACTACGTGCTCCGGTTCCGCTGAGGTCACCGAACGCGCACAGGCTACGCCACCAAAACTCAAGACTCAAGACTCAAAACTTAAAACTCAAGACTCAAACTTAGAATTGTAATGCTATCAGTTGAGAATTTTAGCGTCACTTTTACTATGTATGACCGTGGCCTGGTCCAGAAACAGTTGACGGTGATCACCGATTTGGATTTAGAGGTCCGGGCTGGGGAAGTGGTCGCAGTAGTTGGTTCTAGCGGGTCGGGTAAAAGTCTGCTGGCCCATGCGGTGCTGGGAATTCTGCCAGCCAATGCTGAAACCAGCGGCAGAATTCTGTTTCAGGGGGAACCGTTGTCGGCTGCTCGTTGTCAAGCCTTGCGCGGTCGGGCGATTGCCCTGATTCCCCAATCGATCGGCTATCTTGATCCGCTAATGACGGTAGGAGCGCAGGTGTGCCGGGTGGGGCAGTTGAATGGGTTGGCAAAACCAGCCGCCAAACTGGTAATGCTGGAAACGTTCAAGCGCTACAATTTGGCGAGCGAAGTGCAGCATTTGTATCCCTTTCAACTTTCAGGCGGAATGGCACGGCGGGTTTTGGTGGCGATGGCGGTGGTGGGTCAGGCAGAGTTGGTGATTGCCGATGAGCCGACGCCCGGTTTGCATCCAGATGTGGTGACGGAGACCTTAAACCATTTGCGAGAGTTGGCCTCGGAAGGCAAAGGGGTAATGCTGATTACCCACGACATTGAAGCAGCGTTGCAAATTGCTGATCGGGTGGCGGTCTTTTATGCGGGCACAACGGTGGAAATTGCCGCAGCTAGCGATTTTGCCAACGGTAAGCTGCGCCATCCCTACACGCAGGCTCTCTGGCGAGCATTGCCCCAGCACGACTTTATCCCCGTCGCTGGAGATTAGCCCAGTCCAGAGGCTTTGCCTGATGGCTGTTTGTTTAGCGACCGCTGCGCCTGGGGCACGCCAGATTGCCTGATGGCGCGTCCACAACTGCGTTCAGTTCGAGATGGATGGGTGAGGTGTATTCATGCTGATCGCTGACCAAGTTTGTTTTCGCTATAGCCCTAGGCATCCCTGGGTGCTGCATCAAGTGAATCTGGAGGTGACCCCCGCCGAAGTGGTGGGGTTGCAGGGGCCGTCGGGATTTGGCAAAACCACGTTGGGCAAACTGCTGGCTGGCTATCTCACGCCGACTCAAGGCTGCATCACTCTGGCAGGAAAGCCCTTACCACCACAGGGATACTGCCCGGTGCAAATGGTATTTCAGTCGCCAGAGTCGGCCATCAATCCCCGCTGGCGAATCGCTAAGGTGCTGCAGGAGGGCCAGTTTCCTAGTCTGGATCTGCAAGCTCGCTTGGGTATCCACTCCGGCTGGCTGGATCGGTTTCCCCATGAGCTGAGCGGCGGTGAACTCCAACGAATTGCCGTAGCTCGCGTCCTTAATCCCCAGACTCGTTACCTAATTGCCGATGAAATGACGGCGATGTTGGACGCCAACACCCAGGCACTGATCTGGCAAGCCGTTCTCGCCCATGCTGCACAACATCGGTTAGGCATACTGGTAATCAGCCACGAAGCCGCCTTGCTGCGGCGCATCTGTCATCGGGTAGTGGATTTAAGCGATGCCAACACGATCCGAGCGCAAGCTTCCGCATCGGAGAGGGCCTGATGGTGATTTAGGTCAATGCCCAGATACTCACAGACATTAGGCAACTTGGTGGGGTAGAGCTTCCAGGTTTTACGGGCCAACTGCACCGTGCAGACAAACGGATGGGAGGGTCGAGTAATCCGGTGGGCATCGCAGCAGGCATACAGCACACCCTGATCGAATTGGGCATTGTGCGCGGCCAAAAAATCGACTCCCTCCAGCACGGGCGCTATGTGCTGCCAAAGCGAACCAAACTCCGGCTGATCGACGACATCAGACCAGCAAATGCCATGAATATGGGTAAACAGAATTTGCGGACGTGGTGGCCGAATCAAATAATGGACCCGCTCCACAATTCGCGAGTTTTCTACCCGCACCAAGCCGATGGCACAGGCGCTATCCCGTCCGTGGTCTGCGGTTTCAAAGTCGAGGGCAACAAAGGAAGTCATGAGCGCTATTGTAATCTGACAGCGCTGCCCTGCGTTACTCCCGTCAGTAAGTTTTTTAAATCCAATCAAAGTGACCGCATGAATAACTGAGTGAAATAGTACGTATCGCCCTGACGCCAAACGCCGATCCCGGTTTCGCGGTATTCCGAACGCAGAATATTCTCACGATGCCCAGGGCTATTCATCCAACCTTCGACTGCCGCCGGGACAGGCTGAGCAATGTTGGTGCTGGTAAACAGGTTTTCGCCCACCATCAAATAGAACACACCCGCTGAGCGGACTCGATCGGCTGCCGAATCGCCATCAGGACTGGTGTGGCTAAAGAAGCTTTCTTCGGCCATGCGGCGGCTGTAGTCACGAGCTACTTGAGCTAGCTTATCGTTGTGGCGTAGGGGAGCCAAACTTTCTGCTTGCCGAATCGCATTGATTTGTTCCTGTACCTGAGCCTCCATTTCAGCAGTGCTCGTGGATTGGGCTGGGGCTGATTGAGGCTGGCTAGACGGCGGAGCAGTCGGAAGCGGCAAATTTGGCAAGACTTCCCGCAGGGTTTCGCAACCCGTTAACAACAGCACCACAGTAGTTGCAATTGCAGTCCCCGCAATTGGTTTGGGAACTAGTCTAGAAATTAATTTTGGATGAAGATGGGTCAATCTAACAACAGCTCTAGCAAAATTAATAAACACGTCAGCTTCAAGAAGATAGAACAGAAAGGAGTAGAGTCAGCAAAATATCAAACAGTGCACCAGATGAATGAAAGCTGATATGAATTTAATCCTGCAATTACTACTAACCCGAGCACTTTATAGTCAACACCCCACACCCCACACCCCACACCCCACACCCCACACCGAAACCCTATGCACCATTTACCGCTCTCCTTAGTAACTGGCAAAAAGCGCAGACAATCGAACTTAAGACAAGGGCAGTAATTCTCAATCTAATTTCGAGCTAGTTTTCGCGCTTCTCTAGTTTTCGCGCTTTAGGTTGCACCTCAAGCTCAGGACCAAAGTCTGCCCACTCTTCGCTCAACATCACGCTCAACATTGCACTCAACATAACCAGTGTAGCGATTCTGTGCTCGACTGGGGAGTGATTTTTGCAGAGGCCGCTGACCTGGATTTCGCCCGATTTACCGCACTTGCCCCACGCAGATTGAAGAGATTCCATCCATGCCATCCCTAAAGAAGTAAAATTCCACACACCAGAGATCCACCAAAAGATGGAAGGCTAACCTGCCGCTGCTTGGGTACTGTGATGATTGAATCGGTAATCTGCCCGTCTGTTGCAGTTACAGTCTGTCGCAGTTACAAGAGTTTGCAGTACTAAACAAAATATCCTCGGTTTTACTATGATTACATCGCGTCTCAGCAAAAGCTGGCAGGATGCATTCCCTGGTTCATCACGTCTTAAGTCATCAAGCAGATCATCGGCACAGACTTTACCTCTAAGTTACGATGAGGCTGAGCAGCAGTTCATCCAGTTCCTTACCACTGAAGATTTGGATCGACAGGTGCTGACACAGCCGAGCTTGACTGAAGCGTTTGAAGCCACACTGGAACAAGCCCTTGTCCTTGCCTATGCCGATCAAACTCACGATCAGAATCAGTTGCCTGAGGCGGAAAATCGGTTTTTGCAGCGGATTCTCTACCGAATCAATCGGCTCAACTTTGTTTGGTACAGCGATCTAAGTCAATACACCAACGAGCGTTCCGTTTACCTGCAATGGGTGCGGGACCGGATCGAAATGGTCTGGCAGGCTTGGGAAACCGCCCAGTTTGATCTGGAGCAGTTGCAGCAAATCGACGTGAAACAGGCGTTAACAGAACGAGCCAGCGTTGATCTCGATCCGCCTCTGTCACCTGGCAAGCGCTACATCCGCGAGCAGATGACGCAGGCCGGCTATCGGCATTTGATTGCGATTGCATCGCTCGATGGATTGGTAGAGTCGAGCCGACTTTGTCACATCTTGGGCGGAGCCAGTAACGAAGTGCAGGCAACTCTGATTCGAGTTTTACTCGAAGAATATGGCAACGGTCGCCTCAGCCGCAAGCATTCTACTTTCTTTGCCCAGATGATGCAGGAGCTGGATCTGAACCCCGATCCGGAAGCCTACTTCGACTGGGTACCTTGGCAAGTTCTGGCTTCGATTAACCACAATTTTCTCCTGACCCAGCGCAAGCGGCATTTTCTGCGCTATATCGGTGGTTTCACCTATTTCGAGATTGTGGGTCCGTCGATCTACAAAGATTATATGGCGGCTGCATCTCGGTTAGGACTATCGGATACAGCAATGGGATATTGGGAATTGCACATCCGTGAAGATGAACGACATGGCCAGTGGATGTTAGAACAGGTATCTCTGCCTCTAGTAGAGTTGTACCCAAATGAAGCATGGGAGTTGGTTCTAGGCTACGACCAGGAGAAATATATGGGCGATCGGGCCGGTGCTGCCGTGATTGCCGCTATTCAGGCTGCAGAAACAGCCGTAGCCTCGGAAAGGCATAGCTGAAATCCATTCACCTGACCTATTTCAATGCAATTTCAATTAATCAAATCCTCAGACTATGCCTGAGCCGAGGTCAGATCTAGCTGTGGTTGATCCACCGCAACGTCACTCAGCTTTCAACAATACAAACAGTGAGGTAATACCTTGACAGGAACATTGATAAACTCTGGACAAACCGCATCTCAGGTCGATCACTCTGAGTATTCATCGAGTCATTCACCCAATGAGGTGTTCTTCTGCCCCGAAGAGTCTCACTTTTACTCTCAGTGCTTGGAGAAAATGGTTTTCAGCCGCTGCACCCAGGCCGATCGCGTGATTGAATTTGGCTCCGGAGACGGCAGCCCTGTGATCCACAGCTTGCTCAGAACTCAGTTCAAAGGTACAGTTTATGGCTATGAGTTAAACTCTACGGCCTGTCAGGTGGCTCAATCGCGAATTCGGCAGTATCAGTTGGGGCGTCACTACATTGTCCGCAACCAGTGTTTCTTCGAAGGTTGGCAGCAAACCGATGCCAAGTGTTTGATTTCTAACCCTCCCTATCTTCCAGCCCCTGACAATGACCTGTACATGCCATCCCTGCATGGTGGTTCGGACGGGGCCGTATTGACTCGCAAGCTACTGTCGCTGGGCTGTGATCAGGTGTTGTCGTTGATTTCGGCCTATTCAAATCCGGTTGAAACAATTGAACATGCTCTAGCTCAAGGCTACCAGATCGTAGACTTTATGATTGCTCCGTTGCAATTCGGCTATTACAGTTCAGAAGCCAAGGTAAAGCAAACCATCCAAACGTTGCGGGCGGCTCGTAAAGCATTCTATTCCTCTAACATCTACCTATTAGCAGGGGTGTTATTCAAGCAAAAAAGCTACGGTGATATTGATATCTCGAAAGAGTTAGTGCAGGTGATGACTGCGTTTTGAGCAGAGCACGTTGGAGCTGCTAGGCAAACTAATGGTAAGCAAGCTGATTCTGGGAGCAATTTGGATCGGATTCACGGCCTACACGCTGTGGATTGCCCCGCTGGATCGTCCCTACACCTGGTTTGTTGGTAAGCAGCTCCTCAGCTTCAACTGGATTGCCCTGAATGCCTTTATTCCAGCAATTTTCTGGCTGATGGGTATCTGGTCAATGATTTACGGCTGCCTCATGTTCGCCGACGGACGGATGCAGCGGTTTCGCGCTTGGCCCTACTTTTTGGGGTCTAACTTCACTGGCGTCATGTGTCTGTTGCCCTATTTGATTCTGCGTCAATCTAATCAAGAATTCCACGGCAGGCTTGACCCGGTACTGCGTTTTTTTGAGCGGCAGGCGACTGGATTTGCGATGTTGCTCATCACCCTCGGCTTAATCGCTTATGCGCTAATTGCCGGAGATTGGCAGGATTATCTTCAGCAGTTTCAAACTCGCGCCTTTGTGCATCTGATTAGCCTTGATTTCTGCTGTATGGCGCTGATTTTACCGGTTACTTCGCTGCTGAAAGACGATATGGCGCGGCGCGGTTGGTCGCATCGTCCGATGATCTTTTGGAGTGTGGCATTGGTACCCCTATTCGGTCCACTGCTATATCTCTGTTTCCGTCCTCCCTTGATAAGAAGTAGTACTACAGAATATTCGCAAGAAAATTCGCAGCAGTCAGCTACGCCTGATCACTCGTCAACCTCCTTGCTGCTATGAACACTTCACCAGCCGACCGTTCCCCTAGCGATATTCAGCGCCGCTTAGTCACAACTGGCCTGATTTTGGGTATGGGTCAGGCAGGCTTCTATGATGGCATTGTGCTGCATCAGCTCCTACAGTGGCATCATATGTTTTCTGGCATCAAAACCGATGCGACTGTTGTGGGTTTGGAACTGAACACATTGGGCGATGGCTTGTTTCACCTTTTTGATTGGTTCTTGCTATCGCTTGGAATCACATTGATGTGGCAGTTGGTTCAACTTCGAGTACCGCTCTCTACCCGCACATTGTTAGCAGCAGGGGTGCTGGGCTTCGGTTTATTTAATCTGGTCGAGGGTTTGATCGATCACCAGCTTCTAGGCATTCACCATGTCAAATCTGGCCCTCACGAATTGGCCTATGACATTGGTTTTCTGATTCTCAATGCCATAATTACCGCTATCGGTTGGCGGCTATTACGCACCTCCCAAAAGCAAACTGCATCCTCACCTCAATAAACGCTTCAATAAACGATGAGGTTGAGAGCTTCAACATTTGTCATACTATAGCTGTCAGAAGAATGAGTGTAGGAACTTCATCCCTGACACAATGCATCAACAGCTGAACGGAATTATGAACGCTACTCCAGAAGTCAAAGGGTTTCACGCTCACATTTACTACGATCCTGAGAATCCTCAGAGCCGGGAAGCCGCTGCCAAGATTCGCGAAGCTTTAGCAACTCAGTTTGAGGTGCAGCTTGGACGCTGGCATGATCGTCCCATCGGTCCCCATTCTCAAGCCATGTATCAGGTTGTGTTTTCGCTTGACCAGTTTGCTCAAGTGGTGCCTTGGTTAATGCTGCATCGGCAGGGTTTGGACATCCTGATCCATCCCGAAACCGGTAATGATTTGGCTGACCACACGAATCACGCCCTCTGGCTGGGTGAAAAGCTGGCTTTGCGGCTAGAGGTATTGCAACCTTGAGTGGGTTGGGAGAGATGTTCAAACGGCAGAATTGGGTAGAAAGGCTATAGTAATCTAGGGAAGCTCTGCTCGCGATCACCCATGAATTTCAGCCCATCTGCCGATATCAGAAACCGCCTATATGCCCAAGCGCTAGCCCTCGTTGAAAAAGCTACGGGTGGCGTAGATGAGGTGCTAGTTGATGCTTTGCTAGAAGTTTGCAGCTTTCTAGAAGATAGTGCCCAAAGTGTTGCGCCAATTGTGGCTGTTGAACGCGATGTGCATTCGAATACGGGTATCTATCATCTGACCGTGCGCCGACTCAGCACTAGCGTTCCGGTTGGGAAGTTTCAAATTATTATTACTCGGGAGTTGGCATCAGGGTTGATCTATTAATTTAGGAGACAGGAGACAGGAGTCAGAAACTGGATGTTTTGAGGCTGTTCTCAATCGTGTGTTAATTCAGCTTCTTGCTATTGTTATTGCTCACTTGCAAGTCAACTATAGGACAATACTCTTTGGAAAGCAATCTGAGAGGCTTTAGCCATTCTTTTCTAGGGCTATTTCATAGACACCTGACTGTACCTGCCATAGTCTTGCATAATTTTGTGCCTTGGTAGGCTTTGGAGCGAGATCAAAGCGAATCTTCGTCATAATCTGCGGGTAGAGTTGTTGCAAGGCAGCAATCAGCTTATCGGGATGATACCCGTGGTCGAGCAAGATTGTACTCTTAGGAATGTTAACGGGTTTAGCCCGAAAGTAATCAAGATTGCGTTCCAGCAGTTCAATCAAACCTTGGTCATCAGAAACATTCGCTTTGGTGCAATGGGTGAAGAAGGGAAATCCTAATGTATCAATGGCAAGATGGCGTTTGATGCCATTGGTGCACTTGTAGTGACAAAACCCCTTGGAGACAATGCTTGCGTTACAAGTGTTTTTGACCGCTTGTGAGTCAATGATGAGTAACCGTGTCCATTTCGGTTTTTTTTACTTTTGCTCGGACTTGTCCATGCAGCGTTGCCAAAATCTGGTCGAGAACACCTTCTGACCGCCACTGTTTGTAGTGCCAGAAGACGGTGGAGTAGGGGGGCAAGTCTTTCGGCAAGTCACACCAGTTACAGCCGTTTTTGAGTTGATAGAAAATGCCGTCAAGGATTTGCCGTTTGCTCCATTTGGGGGGGCATGTTTTCTTCTTCTGGGGCAACAACGGTTTGATGAGTTCCCACTCTTTGTCGCTTAGACTGCTGGAGTATGGCATTTATTTCCCATCTTAGCTCCCCAACAAAAGATCCCAAATGGGTTCTATAGATCACACAACTTAGCACCTCTGGTTCAATCTCAATATCAACGAGGTTTAGATGCTCTCCAGCCTGATTGCACTCAATATAAGCAGGCGACATTCCACTCCCCGAAAAATAGCCCTGCGTTCCACCAAAGCTGGGGTGAATGTCACAATGAACGAAATCGGATAAAAAGATTGTAATTTGGATTGGATGATCATGCACTGGCTGTTTAAACAGCCAGTCCTGACTATTCAATTCGTCTGCAAGAGTCAAACAGATCCCAGGAGATAGCTCCAAATCTCGCCTAAATCCCTGTCCCAAACAGGTCGGTATGCTTATTAAATCTTCAAATTCATTGGGATCAAATCGTTGGGTCGGGGTTGGGGAGCCTGCTGTTGCAGCTCATCCCAGTCAGCTTGGGTGAGAATGAGCGTCATAGTGAGGGAGTATCGAAATTAAAGATTGCTCCAAGAAAGATTACTCCAAGTGAGAAGATTTTCAATAATTGTACTATGCTCACCCACAACAGCCTAACGACGGGGTATCTTCCCATTTCACTTCTTCACTTCTCTTGAGGCAGACCTCTGTCGAAGTGCTGTTTGATGTCATCAGTTGTAAGTTGCTTCAAAGCATGAAACATCACGGTATTGATCGGTTAGACTTAAATTTCTGATCTGGCTTCTCCTTCCCTTTGCCGATAGATCCGCTCTGCTTCATCTACAATCTGTTCGATGTCTACATCTGTGAGTCTCTGAACATAGTTGATTTTGATTTCTTCTAATAAATCGATTAGCAGGTCTTCAATTTCTTGGATATTGTGTTTCTTCTTCAGCTCAGTCGCCAACGCATCTCGGAAATTTTGGGCCAGGTTTACAGTCATCTCAGCCACTTCCGGATCTTCCCAAACTTGCACCAGGCTCTGATAGGCTCCCTCCGATAGATTCTTGGTGATTCGCTCTGTCGTTCGCTGCGGTAGACGACCAATCACTGGTGCGTATCGCAGTTGAGTATAGCCAGGGAACTGTTCGAGAATAATATGGTGTAAGGTGTAATTCAGAAATAGCTCCAGATCTGGCTGTATTTGCGGAATCACCTGATGAATAATAATATCGGTAATCCGTTTAACGATAATACTAATCTCATTTTGATTGTTAACCTGAATGTATTCGCGTCGCAGTTTTGGATAAAGCAGCCACTGCATCACGTCACCTCGACGAATCGCATCTTGACTCAGATCGATAGCATGAACACCAACTACTTGGATCAGCTCTCCAGCAAATCCGAGGGCAAAGTCACGCTGCACTTCTGCTTCTAGAGGAGCCAGATTGATCAAGCCTACCTGATGCAGCCGCAGGGTGACCGGAATGACCCGCAGCCATCGCCAGAAGGGAAACAGCAAAAATAGGTCATACCATCGCCGCAAGATCGACTCGAACCAGGTTAACTGTGGATCACGCTGACGAATTCCTCGTATCCGCACGGCTAAATCGATTGCAAAAATGATCATGAACGGCAAATCAATCAGCCAGAAATAGTCAACCGGATGACCGAAGCGATTGACCCGTCGATAGTAATTGGCATTGATTAAGGGACGGATCTGCTGACGCCAAAAATCAAGCTCTGTGGACCAGTTGGCCTGAGTGAGATGGTCTTGACTCCAGAAGCGATCAAAGGCGGCAGAGGGTGTTGCCATGCCGGTACGAGTCTGCAAGCTCTGCTGAATGGTTTCCAGTATGGCGTTTTCTTGACTTGAAAAGGGATTGTGCTGCATCAGACGTTGACTGAGTAACCGCAGCTCGCTAAGGGACGCTGCCAATGCAGGCACCTCGGTTGGGGGAGCGAGTTGGGTGTTTTCCTGGCTTTCTGCTTGAGCCAATTGAGCTTCCACTGCTGCAATCCGCTCTAAATACCCCTGGGTTTCAGGATGGGGATGAATGCCCTTTACCGGGTCATAAATTTGGACTAAGCGCGGTATAAATTCTACATACAGCGATCGCAGACTGGGATAGGTAAGATCGAATATGACTAATGCTAAATTCAAAGCTGCCAAAATGGCAATTCCGCGCTTGAGCCAACGATAGGAATGCGATCTGGTGAGCTGATTGGACTGATGCACCATGAATGAACTGCCCCAATAGTCTGCCCTTCAAAGCAGAAAAGTACGCCATTAACATAGCATCAGTCGATCGAAAATGGGCGTTGCTGAATAGAGGCATGAATTGTGGCGTTGCTGTAACGTTGGTAGCCCCCGTTTCTGGAATGCCGATTAGTAGGGGGTGGGCTAGTGGGGGAAGGCTCCTGACTCCCACAACCTTCAATATCGCAAAATCAATGCCACCTGCTGGTGGACAGCGAGCTTGCCATCGTCCATCAAAGTGACTGCTCCTCCCTTTGCCAGCACGGCTTCGATTAGCTCATCTACGGCATCATCCATTACTTCTACCCCACCGACCTGCTCGACCTGCTTAAATTCACCGTCCTCGGTCAAAACGGCGGGGACATGGTAACTCTTTTCAACCAAGAGTCGCTTACCTCGTCCCTCGTGGGCCAGCCGCCATGCTTCTCCGATTGTGGATACTACATTGCGAGTGTTCATCGCATTTTCTAGCTGTTGCAGAGCCTCGTCCTGTTGGGCTTGCCGTACCGACTGCACAATCGGCCAGACTTGCGGCACCAGTTCATGGATAGCAGCTTTGTCGAAATTGCCCTCTAAGGTTCCTGCAATTAGCTGGGCATGTCCTGACACTTCACGGAAGAAGGAAATTTGGCGAGTTACTCCACCGACAATCAAGGGTAGTGGCTCGTCCTGCATGTAGGTCGCCAAGGCGCGATCGACCTGTTGGAAAAAGCGGCGATGCCGGTCATCCACGTAGCTAGAATCTGCATCGTAGGGAATGGGCGCTGTTGCGGCGGGGCCGGTCATCTGCATCGGAAAATCTTTGTCTTGAACTTCCTCTAGGGTTTCTCCAGTGCCAGCTAGCAGGCGAGTCGAAGCCTGACTCACCAGCAGCACCCAATAGCGCTGCGCTCGGTGCATGCCATACACCAGATCGCGAGTCGCAAAGGTTTGATCAATCACCACCCGCGCTGGCACCGAAAACGGCAAGTAGTAGAGCTTAGCGAAGTCGTGGCTGACAAATAGGGCCAACCCGTCGAGGGTATGAGGATAATCAATTTGACTAGCCAGGGTATCAAGTCGCTGTAGGAGTGGCTCTAGTTCGCGGCTAGAGAATTCCTCAGCTAAACGAGTTTTGGCCTCATCTATCAAATTTTTGACCAGGATCGGATCCTGCTTATTTTCAGGAAAAGACCGATGGGTTGGCAGCAAAATTGAAAGGGCAGGAACTTTGACCAAAGACTGCAATTGCTTTAAATCTTGACGAGTGATCATAGGGATTGCTCAATGAGTTTTTAGACAGCCAGCCCTTTAAACAGCAAAGCCTCAGCTAGCTACTACAAATACCGTAGCAGAATCAAAACTGACTACTGGTTAGGGGCAGTTCACACCCGCTTCCACTTGGTTGCGTGCATTTTCAACCGCAGCCACCTGAGGAGCAATCGACTGCGCGGCTTGATTCAGAGTAGCAGTTTGAGGAATGGCATTCACCGCTTTATCTAACTCCTGGTAGGCTTGCTCCAAATCCGCTACTTTAGCTTCTTGAACCGCCTGAGCTGAGGTCTTGACATCGGCAAATGTAGTTTTCACCTGATCGCGCGCAGCTTGGAGGTCGCTGACTGTAGAACTGGGACTGAGGCTTTTGAGCGTGGCGACCGATGTGTTGAGGCGGGCTAGATTGGTGCAGAGTTCTGTCTTTTTGTCTTGAGTGGTTGCTTGAGGGGTCTGATTGGTACAGCTCACTACTAACAGAATTGGTAACGCTGCCAAACAAACACTAAATACACGATTAGAAACCATAGAAAACCTCGCTTTCACAAGCTTTTATAGAAAAGGCAGTGCTATTTGAAACATCTGCAATCTAGATTATAGACAGACAGTTATATGAAACTGATAGGAAATCGAACATTATGTAGCAGTAGTAGCAGCGAAAGATACAAATAAGCATCAGGAGAACGTTTAAGCGAAATGTCTGCTTAGATGACTTGCGCTGTCGCCTGCAAAAAACTGTCTAGCTCACAGCGAACCTCCTCTCAAACGAATTGAAAATCGCAGCGAAGAGTTGCTTACTAACCCGAGCGCTTTATAGTCAACACCCTCACCCCTCACCCCTCACCCCTCACCCCTCCACCCCTCCACCGAAACACTATTCACCATTTACTGCTCTTCTTAGTAGCAGTTTTGTCGGTCAATTGCAGAGTTGCTAGTAATTGGCCTCATCGGTTCTTGGCAGATACTCAGCAGCAGCCCGTCGAGCGGCGAGTGCAGCAAACAGAAAAGCAATGCCATTGAACAGCAAGCTAATTCCAACGTATAAACCAATCAACCACAAGGCACTAAAGGGAAACCGATTCAGCACCATAATGCCTAGAATTAGCGTTATGATGCCGCTTAACGCGACTAACCACGACATTCCCCGCCCTGTCCGATTGGTGAAGGCCATGATGATGGTAAAAATGCCCTCTACAATAAACAGAATTCCAAAGGCAAATGTGAATGCTACTGCGGCGGCTGCAATATTGGACAGAATGTAAATACCCGCAATCACGTAGAAAATACCTACCACGAGGCTCCACCAGAATCCTCGCAGTGGTCTGGCTTTAAAAGCCTGAATAATTCTAATTACGCCGCCGATCAGGGTAATCCAACCGATCAGAGCCGTAAAAAAGGCAGAGGCGATCACAGGTGATGAGATAGCTAGAATGCCGAGAATGATCAGGGCAATACTGAGGGCAATGATCCAGCCGGTAGACTTTCGGACATCGATATAAGAAGGCAAATCAGCGTACATAGAACAGTCCTCGTTGATATAAATCAGTTCATAGGTCAAAAGCAGATGAATCGCAGTATTGCTACCAAGTCTTACCTACAAAGGCTGAGATGCGAATAGATTCAACCCCAAGCGTTCAGAGAGGAATTTGGCTACCAGTTGGCCTTTAACGCTATTCCCGGCAGTATCCAGAGGTGGTGCAAAGGTGCAAAGGCTGCCTTTACCGGGTGAAACCGTTACTATGCCGCCACTGACGCCACTTTTACCGGGCAAACCAGTTTCATACAGCCAGTCGCCAGAGTTTTCGTAGAGTCCGGCAGTCACCATCACCGCTAGCACATGCTGACAGTGGATGGCATCAATGACTCGCTCTTTTGTGACCGGATTGACGCCACCGTTTGCTAACGTCGCGGCCATGACAGCCAGATCCTTCGCAGTGACATTCAGCGAACATTGCTTGGTGTAAATATCAGTGGCAGCAATCGGATCGAAAAAGATGCGGTCGTAAGCTTGGAGAATCTTAGCAATGCCTTTGTTTCGCTGGTTTGTTGCGGCTTCGGATTGATAGATTCCCTGGTTCAGCGTCAGCTCTCTGCCTGCAAACTTCGATAGACTGGTCTGGACAAACTGCCACTTTTCGGCAGCCGTATCACCTGGGGCCAGACTGGTTGCGGCGATTGCGCCGGCATTCACCATCGGATTGCTCGTTCCTTCGTTGATCTTCTCAATTGCAATTACCGAATTAAATGGTAGTCCCGTACTGTTAACCCCCAGCTTGTCGCGGGCTGCGTCTTCGCCAATCGCTTGACAGATCAGCGCGAATACGAACGGCTTGGAGATGCTCTGAATTGAGAAGGGATAGTCGGCATCGCCTGCCTGATAGACCGCACCATTGACCCCAACCAGACAGATGCCAAAACACTGACGCGGCACCTTGGCCAGAGCTGGAATATAGTCGGCAACCTCTCCCTGATCAACGGTCTGAAAACGATTGTACGCCTCAGTAACCAGCGCCTGAACGAAATGGGAAGGCGGCAAATGTCCCGTTGATATTGCTGAAGAAATGCCCAACTCGCTGGCTGGGATGCGCGTATTCATAGCTTGCTCCTTTGCCTGTTGTTATCCTCAAGCCTCTTGGCGTGCACTAGAACACTAGAACCTAGAACAATAGATAAATGGACTGGAGAACAAGGGGAATAACAACCGTTATTTTTAAAGTATTTTTTAAGGTAATTTGTTGGCTAAACAGCATTTTAGAACAAGAAAATATGAAATTCATATGAGAGACTGTTTGTAAATGAATTTTAAGAGACTAGAATCGGCTTCACATCTGATCCTCCCTCACCCTCCTACCCTAACGGGAAGGCACAGCCTATAAATTAAGCCTATAAATTAAGCCTATAAATTAAGGAGGGAACCGTAGGTGAAGCCTGTGCCTAGCCCATACCAAATCTCTAAAGTCCTCCTTTTGTTGGGTGAAGCCTGCCCTGCGGGTATAGGGGAATTCAGGGAGATCTCAATCTTTGTTTACAAACAAGCTCTGAAAGCTCATCTCTCCCTGCTCTGATGGTTGGACTGCTGTTCTAGCCTGACGATTCTCGGAGTTGGAAACTGCGTTTAGAATGCAGATTAAGATCAAGTTACTGCTCTTAGCACCTCTCAGCGCCAAACTGCCTGCATGTCTCTGCCAAAGCTGCCAAAGCTGTTTCCTTTGACTATCCATGTGCCTCTGCGTTGGGCCTTGACGGTGCCGTTTGTGCTATTGACTGTTGGGGCCACGGCGCTGGTGGGGTATCTATCGCATCGGAGCGGGCAGAAAGCGGTAGACAATTTGAGGCACCAGTTGGTTTTAGGTATCAATGACCGAGTGACACAGGAACTCAAAACCTATCTGCAGACGCCGCTGTTGATTAATCGGTTGAATGTTGATGCTGCCAACCAGGGGCAGATCGATCTCCAGGACATCCCTGCGCTCGAAGCGGCTTTGTTTAATCGGTTACAGCAGTTTGATCAACAGGTCTCGGCGGTTCTGTTTGCCAATCCAGAAGGGCTATTTCGCCTAGTGGACCGATTACCCAATTTGTATCTAGTGGCGGCTAACGCTTCTCGCCCCGATCAGATCCTCGTTTACCGGCTAGACAGTCAGGGCAAACGGAGGGAGCTAGTTACTACCTTGAAGGGGTTGGATGTTCGCCGCGACCGGTCTTGGTATGAACGAGCGGTTAGAACCGGCCAACCCGGTTGGAGCCCAATTTCCCAGTATGGCTCGACGAAACTATTGACATTAGATGCATCCCATCCGATTTACGATCCGACCACCAAGCAACTGTTGGGCGTGTTTGCTGTTCATCTCCGCCTAGACTATCTGAGTGAATTTCTGCATCGCTTGCATATCAGTCGCTCTGGCCGAGTCTTGATTATGGATCAGCAGGGGAATCTTGTCGCCACGTCTACTCAAGAAGCACCCTATCAGTTCAAGTCGGGTACTGGCTATCATCAGCAGTTTCGGCAGCTCAAAATTTACGAAAGTCAGGATGGCTTGATCCAATCGCTGGGGCAGTATTTACGCGAGCATACCAATATTTTGGAATTGCCTGTGAAATCACCTGTGAAATCATCTGTGAAATCACCTGTAAAATCGCCGCAAGGGCGAGTATCGGCTCCAAGTCCCGCTCCGAAGGAACTAGCTCCCGATGCAGTTCAAGAACTCGACTTTTATCACAATGGGGAACGACTATTCGTTGAGATTATGCCATTTCAGGACCAGCACGGGCTGAGTTGGCAGATTGTCACTGTGATTCCCCAGTCTCATTTCCTAGCAGAAATTCAGCATAACGCCCGCACCACGGCGCTCTTGTGTCTGCTGACGCTGGCTGGGGCAATTGGGGTGGGACTCTGGGCCGCCAACTGGTTCATCTCCCACTTTGCCCAACTGAATCGAGCTAGCCAAGAACTCGCTGCTGGCAATCTGAAACAACGCTTACCCACCAACAGCCCTATCGCGGAATTAAACGGTCTGGCGCAGACGTTTAATCAAATGGCGGATCAGCTGCAACAGTCCTTCGAGCGGATCCGCACAGCCCTAGAGGAGTCCGAAGAAAAATTCACCACTATTTTCCGCACCAGCCCCGATCCAATCGCGATTGCTAGTTTGGCGGAAGGGCGGCTCTTAGACGTTAACGACAGCCTGATCGAGTTCTTTGGCTATTCCCGTAGCGAAATGATTGGTTGCACAGCCACGGAACTGAATTTTTGGCACGATTTGGCGCAGCGAGACCAGTGCCGCAGCTTGCTCTATCAACAAGGCAGTGCACAAAACCTGGAAGTGCAGCTTTGCCTTCAGTCAGGTGAAGTCCGAACGGTTTTGTTGTCTGCTGGTGTGCAAACTCTGGATGGGCAAGAGTGTGTAATTGTGATGCATCGGGACATTAGCGATCGCAAAGCGGCTGAACTGGCCCTGAGGCGATATGAGCGAATTGTCTCTGCCACCACCGATGCCGTTTCCCTGGTCGATCGCCAGTACCGTTACCAGATTGTCAACCAAACGTACTTAGACTGGAATCAGAAATCCTACAGCGAAATTGTGGGCTATACCGTTGATGAACTAGTGGGAGCGGATATCTTTAGAGCCGTGGTTCAACCCTACCTCGATCGCTGTCTAGCTGGGGAAACGATCCAATATCACGAGTGGTTTGAGTTTCCGACCCTAGGGCGGCAATTTGTTAGCGTGACCTATGCTCCCTATTTAGAGGCCGATCAGACGATTTCTGGCGTTGTGGTGAGTGTACGCAACATCACCCAGCTTAAACAGGCAGAAGAAGCGCTGCGTCAGAGTGAAGAACGGTTTCGAGAGATTGCTCAAACTATCAATCAGATATTCTTTGTGCAGGCAGCAGCCACCGGAGAGTATCTCTATATCAGCCCAGCCTACGAAAAGATCTGGGGGCTTTCCTGTGAGAGTCTCTATCAAGATGCCAGTTCCTGGTTAGACGTCATCCACCCAGACGATCGGGCAGCGGTACTAGAATCGCTCAATTTCCTGGTTGAACAGGGCGGTGGGCGAGTTCAACGAGACTATCGAATTATTCAAGCAAACGGTGCGATTCGCTGGATTTCGGCGCAAATTTTTCCAGTCTGCGACCAAGCCGGACAGCCGTCGCACTACATTGGGCTAGTCGAAGACATTACGGAACGCAAACAGGCAGAAGAGGCGCTGCAAGAACGAGAAGCGATGCTGCGGGCAATTGGCGATAATTTACCGAAAGGATTTATTTATCAGCGGGTTTACGAACCTGGTAAAGGTTCCTACTATTCGTATATTAGCGCCGGGATTGAGCGCCTATTGGGGTTGAAGCCGGAGGCCGTGATCGCAGATCCTAAGCTAATCCGGAGTATAGGCTTTGATGAAGATCTGGCGATTGCCGATCGGGTGGTGCAGGAGTCGCTGCAAAATCTGTCGCCAGTTGAACTCCAAATGCGGAACCGCACAGCCGGGGGCAAAATCCAGTGGTCCTCGATTCGCTCAACGCCTCGCCGCCTAGAGGATGGCCGCATCGTTTGGGACGGCATCGAAGTTGATATTACTGACCTGAAGCAAACCGAGGCCGCCCTGCGGGCCAGTGAAGCCCTGTTTCGAGGCGCGTTTGACAATGCCCCGATTGGGATTTCGCTGGTTTCGCTGACGGGTCAGTTTGTGAAGGTCAATGCTTGCTACTGCGACCTGCTGGGATACAGCGAAGCAGAGCTTTTGGGCCTCTCCTTTCCGGAAATTACCCATCCAGACGATGTGGAGGCCGACTGGCACGGGTTTCGGCAAATGATGGCCGGTGAAATTCGTTCATTCCAAATGGAAAAACGCTATATCACCAAGCAAGGCACGATCGTTCCAGCGCTGATGAACGCGGCCCTGATTCGAGACCCATCCGGACAGCCGCTCTACTGTGTAGGGCAGGTGCAAGATATTCGCGATCGGCAAAAAGTGGAGCGAATGAAGGATGAGTTTATCTCGGTCGTCAGCCATGAACTGCGGACGCCCCTCACCTCGATTCGGGGTGCGCTCGGTATCCTGGGTTCTGGTGTGTTCAACGACAGGCCCGAAAAAGCCGCACACATGCTCAGTATCGCCATGAACAACAGTGATCGGCTAGCCCGACTTGTGGATGATATCCTAACCCTGGAACGATTAGAGTCTGGCAAAGTAGAACTGGCCATGGAGCGATGCCAAGCGTCAGACCTGATCCAGCAGGCTGTAGACAGCGTGCAGGCCATTGCCGATCAGTCCCAAATCACCCTTGCCGTTATGCCCTCGGCAATCGACTTTTGGGCTTCTCCCGATGCAATTATTCAAACCCTCACCAATCTCCTCAGCAACGCCATCAAGTTTTCTGCTCCCGGTCATACGGTTTGGTTGAAGGTGGAGATGAGGGAGATAGGGCAGAAAAATGCTTCCCCATCTTCCCCACCCTCCCCATCTTCCCCCTACGTCCTCTTCACCGTCCAAGATCAAGGCCGCGGTATTCCGGTGGAAAAGCTGGATATCATTTTTGAACAGTTCCAGCAGGTGGATGTATCTGATTCTCGCAAGAAGGGTGGAACGGGCTTGGGGCTGGCTATTTGTAAAAAGATTGTGCAGCAGCACGGCGGCCAGATCTGGGCAGAAAGTAGTCTGGGCGAGGGCAGCGCCTTTTACTTCACCTTGCCGCTCAACCAGGACCATTGAACGTTGGCTGATAAGATTTTTGTTCATATGAGTTTCCTATCTTTTTGTCCTAATCTAAAAAAGCGCCGAAGTCTAGCCGCCTTCCGGTAGATAGAGGGACGATGTTCATGTCTACTAAAACAGTTTTGCTGATTGAGCATGAAGCAAGTATCCGAGAGATTCTGCATACTTGCCTCAGTGAGTTTGGCGGCTGGAGAGTTACTTTATCCCGTTCAATTCGAGAAGGCGTGGATCTATGCAAGACCATTCATCCAGATGCCATCTTGTTAGATACATCTACGTTCGAAGCAGATGCGCTAATATTCATTGAGCAATTAAAGCAGCTTTCAACCGCTCAATCTATTCCGATTCTGCTGATTAGTGCCAGAGCCAACTGGTTTACGCCAGAACAGCTCTCTCAAATGGGTTTTGCTGGAGCAATCACAAAACCATTCAACCCTTCTATCGTATCAACTCAGATTTCTGGCTTGTTGGGTTGGAATGATAAACACTCATAGCAATCCTAACAATTCTATTGTTTGTGGGCTGGAGTCTGAAGTTGTCTGTCAGGATTACACCCTTATGAATCGACTTAGGAGAAAAGCATGTCAACCTTAACAGTCTGGAAATTCAACAGCGTTGATGGCGCGGATAAGGCACTGACCAAACTGGAAAGTCTGCAAAAGCAGCAGTTGATTCAGGTGCTCGATGCTGCGATTGTCTCCTGGCCGCAGGGACGCGGTCGTCCCAAAACCTATCAGGCCATGAACACGGTAGGGGCAGGTGCCTTGGGCGGCGCCTTCTGGGGCATGCTGTTTGGGCTGCTGTTTTTTGTGCCGCTATTAGGACTGATTGTTGGCGCTACAGCGGGGGCGGTTGCCGGCAAGTTTACCGACTATGGTATCAACGATGATTTCATCAAACAGGTTCAGAGCAAAGTCACCGAAGGTACCTCGGCTCTGTTCTTGCTGACCGGCCAGGTGACGCTCGATAAAGTGGAAGCGGCCTTTACCGCTGAGGAAAAAGGGGAATTAATTCAATCCAATTTATCTGCCGAGCAGGAAGCCAAGCTGCGAGAAGACTTCGGTGCAGAGGTGTAGCAGCGCGGCTAAATCTTTTCCATGCGAGCTAGTTGGCGCAATCGTTGCACAACATCATTGGAGGTAGCATGACATCTGATTACGGTACAACATTAGACCAGGATTTTAGCCCGACTCAAGAGAAGCAAACCCTGTCTCTGAATTCGTTGATTGCCCTCGTTGTCGGCTCAATGGTGGGAGCCGGGATTTTTACCTTGCCTGCCGCGTTTGGTCGAGCGACGGGAATTATGGGCGCATTGATTGCCTGGGTGATTGCTGGGGTCGGCATGCTGATGCTGGCCTTTGTGTTTCAATTCTTAGCAGAACGTAAGCCCGATCTGGATTCCGGTGTTTTCGCCTACGCCAAAGCCGGATTTGGCAATTATTTGGGATTCCTGGCGGCACTGGCCTTCTGGACGAGCACCTGTGTCGGGAACGTTTCTTACTTTGTTTTGATCAAATCAACCTTGGGCGAATTCTTTCCAGTGTTTGGAGATGGTAACACGATTCAAGCTGTGATTGTTGCCTCCATCATTCTATGGGCCTTTCATTTCATGATCCTGCGAGGAATTAAGCAGGCCACCGGGTTGAATACGATTGTTACCATTGCCAAAATCGTTCCCATCGTTATCTTTATTCTGATTCTGCTGTTCAACTTTAATCCAGAGTTATTTGCAGCCAACTGGTCGGCTGGTCAGGGCTATGAGGAGTCGCTGTTCAGCCAAGTGCGCAGTACGATGCTAGTTACCGTATTTGTGTTTATCGGGATTGAAGGCGCGAGCGTTTATTCCCGCTATGCCGAAAAGCGATCCGATGTGGGTGTGGCGACGGTATTGGGATTTGTGGGCGTGCTCTGTTTGCTGGTTCTGGTGACCGTATTGCCCTACGCCATTCTCCCCCGAGCCGACATTGCCGCCCTGCGTAATCCCTCGATGGCGGGTGCGCTGGAAGTGGTTGTGGGCCGTTGGGGTAACATATTCATCAGTATTGGTTTGCTGATTTCAGTATTGGGTGCTTATCTGGCCTGGTCGCTGTTTGCGGCGGAGGTGCCGTTCATGGCAGCCAAGGCTCGCCTGATGCCCAATTTCTTGAATCATGAGAATGTTCAAAAGGTGCCATCGCGGTCACTCTGGCTGACCAACATTGTGGTTCAGAGCTTTTTGATTGTGACGCTGTTTGCTCAACAGGCATTTGAATTGGCATTAGAGTTAACGAGTGCTATGACGCTAATTCCCTATCTACTGGTAGCGGCGTTTGGGTTAAAACTAGCCTGGAGCGGCGAAACCTATGAGCGAAATTCGCGTAACCGCACTCGGGAGTTAGTCATTGCTGCAATCGCCACGGCCTATGCTGTTTTGATGCTATATGCGGGTGGCCTCGATAATCTGCTGCTGTCGGGCTTGATCCTGGCTCCCGGCACAATTTTGTTTTTCATGGCTCGGCGTGAGCAGAACCTGAATATCTTTAAGTCCTGGGAATGGTTCTTTTTCACCATCATTGCCATCGCTGCCTTGTCTGCTATCTACGGGTTATCCACTGGACTGATTGCTATTTGATGTTGAATCTTTGTACTGAAATCAATCTCACGGAGTGACTATGACTGTTGCAACCGATCCTGCTGCTACCAATCAAGGTACCGTATCCTACGGTGTTCACTCGGAAGTTGGCAAACTGCGAAAAGTGATGGTTTGCTCACCGGGCTTAGCTCATAAACGATTGACTCCCACCAACTGCGACGATCTGCTGTTTGATGATGTGATGTGGGTAGAAATGGCCAAACGCGACCATTTAGACTTCATCGCCAAAATGCGCGATCGCGGCATCGATGTGATCGAGATGCACGAAATATTGGCCGAGACGCTAGAGATCCCAGCAGCGAAAAAATGGGTTCTCGATCAGCAAGTGGTGCCGAATGAGGTTGGGCTGGGTCTGGTGGACGAAGTTCGTTCCTTCTTAGAAAGCCTCAACACTCGCCAGCTAGCGGAATACCTGATCGGCGGGCTGGCTGCCTACGACATTCCCAATGATTTTGGCAGTCAGTGGCTGCGGATGGCGCAAGAGGCGAGTGGAATTACCGGCTACCTGCTGCCGCCGCTGCCCAACACTCTCTATACCCGCGATACCACCTGCTGGATCTACGGGGGAGTAACGCTGAATCCGCTCTACTGGCCGGCTCGTCATGAAGAAACGGTGCTGACAACCGCCATCTACAAGTTCCATCCCAGCTTTACCCAGGCTAAGTTTGAAGTCTGGTGGGGCGACCCAACCCAGCACTATGGCTCAGCCACGCTGGAAGGCGGTGACGTGATGCCGATTGGTAAGGGGGTGGTTTTGATTGGCATGAGCGAACGCACCTCACGGCAGGCGATTACTCAGGTGGCCGCCGCTCTGTTTACCAAAGGCGGAGCCGAACGGGTGATCGTGGCTGCAATGCCCAAGCTGCGGGCCGCGATGCACCTGGATACGGTGTTTACCTTCTGCGATCGGGATTTGGTCAGTCTGTTTGCCGAGATTGTGAATCAGATGGTCGCCTTCTCGATCCGCCCAAGCGACAAAGCACCGGGATACGAAATTACCAAAGAAGAGCAACCCTTTGTCGATGTAGTGGCTTCCTCTCTGGGTCTCAAGAAAATGCGCGTCGTTGAAACCCAGGGCAATGCCTACGCCCGTCAGCGGCAGCAGTGGGACAGCGGCAATAACTTTGTCTGTCTGGAACCGGGTGTAGTCGTGGCCTATGACCGCAATACTCTGACCAACACCGCCCTGCGCAAAGAAGGCGTCGAAGTGGTGACGATTGTCGGAGCAGAACTAGGACGCGGACGCGGTGGCGGCCACTGTATGACCTGTCCAATCATCCGAGACGCGGCTGATTACTAGAGGATGGAGGCAATTATGTCCTTAGGCCCGGTTGAGATTTTATGCATTAAGTTTCCCAATACCTTTATCAAAGACGGGATTGCGATAGCCTTGCGAACATTGGTAGAAAACAAAACCATTCGCATTATCGATATTTTGTTTATTCGCAAGAGTGAGAGTGGTGCAGTCACAATCACCGAAGTAGATCAAATGGACGATGTCGATCACAGTATCCTGGATCCGCTCATCGCTGATATTAGCGGATTGATTGCGGAAGAAGATGTGCAAACCATCGCCCAAGCTCTGGATAATGACTCGTTTGCCGCGCTGATGCTATTCGAAAACATCTGGGCAACCACATTTCGAGATGCTGTGCTGAATGCCAACGGTCAGCTTTTGCTAAGCGAACGAATTCCCAGCTGCGTTATTGAAGAGGTAATGGCTGCTCAATCCAAGATAGCGATATAAGCACGTTCATTGGTTTTGAGGATCAAGGAATTTCCCCCCTCCACCGTTCGGCTGAGCTGCTCACGGCGAAGTCCATCCACCCATTCATTCTTACGGAGGCACACATGTCCAGACGACGAGGTCCTAGTTTATTACGAACCGTGGCTAGAACTGCCGTCATTAGCGGTACGGCAACTGCTACCAGCAGAGCAGTCAGCAACACAATGGATCAAAAAGCGATGCAGGCTCAGCAAGAGCAAGCAGCCGCAATCCAAGCACAGCAGGAAATGGAGCAGATGAAAGCTCAACTAGCTACCGTGCAGGCTATGCAGGTTCAGGCTGCGACATCCGCCCCCGCCCCCGCCGCACCTTCGCCAGCGGCCCAGCCCGATCTGTTGGCCCAACTGACGCAACTGGCCCAGCTAAAAGAAGCAGGTGCTTTGACCGAGGACGAATTTCAGCGGGCCAAAGCCAAGCTGCTCGAATAGGAAAGTCGGGGTGCATTTATAAGGACACATTTAAGCAGTGGGTCATCACCACAGTGTCCAAACTAACGCAAACAACTTTGAATTTGTTCTATTCTCTGTTGGTTGAGCGTTGCGGCTAGAGAAACCTATGTTTGACTTAGAGACTGTCATGTTTGCGTTCGTCCTGCTGGCAATTTTGCTGCTAGTCGGACGCTACTTGAAGCGCAAAACTCGCTTGTTTCAGCGGTTGTATTTACCGGAGTCGGTGATCGCTGGAGTGTTGGGGCTGCTGCTGGGGCCGCAGGTATTGGGAGTCATGGCCACGGCTATAGCTGGACCTGATGCTCCTTTAGCAGGCGGAGTGTTTCCTGAGAGCATTCTGGCTGTCTGGTCCCAGTCTCCGAAAGTTTTCATTAATGTGGTGTTTGCATCGCTGCTGCTGGGAGAAGCGATTCCCTCGCTAGATCAGGTATGGCGCAAGGCGGCTCCTCAGGTTGTGTTTGGGATGACGCTGGGCTTTGGGCAGTATGTGGTTGCTGCCTTGGTCACGCTACTGATTTTGATACCAGTCTTTGGGGTTAGTCCAATTGCCGCCAGTTTGATTGAAATTAGCTTTGCCGGCGGGCACGGCACGGCAGGTGGGATGATCGAGGTGTTTAATCAGTTGGACTTTCCTGATGGTGGCGATCTGTCCCTGGGGCTGGCTACCGTGAGCTTGGTGACGAGCATCGTGCTGGGTACAGCCCTGGCTAACTGGGGACGACGCAAAGGATATGTGGCAAACGCTAACCCAGATGTAGCTGAGCCGAAGGATATTCCGTCGTTGCACCTAGAGGAGCCGCTGGAGGTCAGCCGTCAGCGCCAGCGCTTGTTGCAGAATTTGCTGATGGATCCCCTGTCGATCAACTTTGGCGTTGTGGCTCTGGCCATTGCAGTTGGCTGGCTGATTCTAGAAGCGTTGAAATGGATCGAGGCGATCACCTGGGGACGAGATGGTTTCGCTCTGTTTCCATTTGTGCCGCTGTTTCCCCTAGCGCTGATTGGTGGTATCCTCACCCAGATTGCGTTCAATCGTACCGGACGGAGTGCTCTGATCAGCCGACCGATGATCCAAAACATTGGCGGCCTAGCGCTGGATGTGGTGATTACCACCGCGATTGCAACCATGTCGTTGACTGCAATTGGCAATAATCTAGCCGTTTTCCTGATTCTTGCCGTGACAGGCGTCCTGTGGGTGGTACTGGTTTTCCTCTGGTGGGCACCGCGCATTTTTCCTAGCTTCTGGTTTGAAAAAGGAATTGCTGATTTTGGGCAGGCGATGGGAGTAACTTCAACGGGCATCATCCTGATTCGCATGGTTGATCCAGCCAACCGCAGTGGTGCCTTTGAAAGCTTTGCCTATAAGCAAATTTTCTTTGAACCTCTGTTGGGAGGTGGGTTGATAACGGCAATCTCGCCGGTATTAATCGCCCAGTGGGGATTGCCTACCTTTTTGGTAATTATGGCAGTCGTCCTATTGTTTTGGTTCATGGCTGGCTTCTTGTTGATTCGGCAGCAGCGACGACGAGCACCGATTGTATAGCAGTTGGATGGCGTTATGCCCGCAGGTAGGGCGCTGACTATTCATCCATCAGGACCTGATTTATATCTACTAGGGAAGACTTCTATGTCAAATTTATCTCCTCCGCGTGCCATTCGGGAACCCTCGTTCCTAGATGTGATTATTCCACTGGTTGTGCTCATGGTTTCTATCGGTGGAGCTGTAATGCTGTTTGGTCTGAATGCGATTGACGGCCCTGTTCAGGTAGGGCTGCTGATCAGTACTATGGTTGCGGCCTTGATTATTCTCAAAAACGGCCATCCCTGGTCAGAGATCAGTGTATCAGCGGGTAGGGCGGTTTCCTCTGTTGCCAGCGCTATTTTTATTCTGCTAGCGGTGGGGGGGTTAATCGGGGTTTGGAATATGTCTGGTACCATTCCCACCATGGTGTATTACGGGATTCAGGTGCTTCAAGCTAATTGGTTCTATGCTGCATCCGCAATTATCTGCGCTGTGGTTGCTCTTAGCATTGGCAGTTCCTGGACCACGGTAGGCACGATTGGGGTTGGGTTGGTGGGTATTGCGTCGTTGCTGGGCGTTTCGCCGGTAATTACAGCCGGTGCCGTGATTTCGGGTGCCTATCTCGGTGATAAAACCTCTCCCCTTTCCGAGACCACAATTTTGAGTGCCCAACTCGTCGGTGCGGATATTTATACCCATATTCGTGCTCAGATTTGGACTTCGGTTCCGGCTTTTATCATCGCGGTAATCATCTTCACGTTTCTTGGCCTTCGAGCTGACGTGGTTGCTAATGTGGAAACGGCGACCGATCTGACCAAGCTGAATCAGCTGTTTTGGATCACGCCGCTGAATCTGATTCCGCTGGCATTTTTGGTCTTTCTATCCCTGCGCAAAGCTCCAGCCTCATTAGCAATTATGGGAGCGGCAATCGTGGGAGGCATTACCGGCGCTATTTTGCAACCCCAGGCGATTCTCCGCTTTGTCAATGATCCGTCTCTGGGTGCGCCGTTAGTGTATATCAAAGGCATCTGGATGGCGATGGCGAATGGCTATCAAGAGAATTCCGGCATCGCCGATGTGGATCGACTGCTGACGCGGGGCGGCATGGATAGCATGCTGTACACACTCTGGATTATTATTGGTGCGGTCACGTTTGGCACCCTGATGGAGGAATTCGGCCTGCTGGCAAAACTGATCAATCCGGTACTTTACCGAGCCAAAACCACGGGGCTTCTGGTTGCTACCGTTGTTTTAACTGCCCTAGGGTTAAACATTATTGCAGGCGATCAATACATTGCTCTTGTTTTACCCGCCCGGTTGTTCCGCGTTGAATTTCAGAAGCGCGGCCTGCAACCCCAAAACCTGTCCCGTGCAGCAGCAGATGGCGGTACAGTCACTTCGCCGTTGGTCCCCTGGAATTCCTGCGGAGCCTTTATGGCGGCTACTCTGGGTATTCCTACGATGCTGTATTTGCCCTACTGCATCTTCAATATTGCCAGCCCAATTTTGTCAATCGCCTATGGGGTTACCGGCTTTCGGATCGCCAAGGGAGTGCCTCAAGATCAGCCGATTGAACCCAGTGAACTAGTCTCTTGACTCGTGCGTGATCGTGAAGCTCAATTGTTCATATTGGCATACACTCACGTTGATATACACTTCCAGGCTGTAGCGTAATTGCCTCACCATTGCAACAGAGCTGAATCGAAGATGAGTTGAGGGATGAGGCAGTGATGCTTAACTTGTCCTCTTTCACCTCGATCTTGAGATCATGACTCCGAAACTCAAAACTCATGCACAATTGTCGTAGCGATGAAGGGATAGACGGATCGAGACAGATGGTATCGCCATGAATCCGTAATCCCAGATACTGATGTTGCAGGAGATGTAAGGTGCCAGCCATTGCTCCTAAATGAATACCGTTTTTGGCTTCCTTACTGCTGGCTCCCGAAATATCGACAAACAGAGTTTCGAGAAATAACTGCCAGGATGCTTCCGGGTCGCACTCAGCCAAGGCTCCGGCATACACTAGACGAGAAAGGCTCGATTCATGTACGGTTCGCTGAATGTGATTGGTAATGGTTTGGTGCATTTGGGTGCGGTCAAACCCATAACTCAAGCGCTCCATCAGCGGAAACAGCTCCTGCTCCGGCAAGAGAAAGAACAGCATAGCAGTATCGGCCTGCTTGATCACCTGGTAGCAATTCACATCATCGCCTTTGGCTTCCAGGATCAAATTGACCGACTGATCCTGAAAGGGCTGGGCATCAAACGATTGCAGAGTGTCGAAGCCTTCATACTGACTCAAACTGCCATCCTGCTCAAACACCACGCGCAGTTTGCGGCTGACCGTATCCCAGTGGTCTAGTTCGGCCTGATTTAGATTAAGCCGATCGCATAGCTCAGTGCGGCAGGCGGGCGGTAACCAATCGAGCGCTTCGCGGGTGCAGTACAGGGTCCAGGCGGCGATGATATTGGTGTAACTGTTGTTGTGAATGCCAGGAGTATTGGCATCGGGATAGGCCGTGTGATATTCATCGGGACCGACTACATTCCGGATCTCATAGCGATCCAAAGCCGAATTGTAGGTGGCAACACTGGCCCAGAAGCGGGCAATTTCGATCATCATCTCGGCCCCGTAGTCTTCCATAAAGGCGAGATCGTTCGTGAAGTTGTAGTAGTGCCAGAGATTACAGATGATGATGGCATTGATGTGCCGCTGCAAGTAGGTGTAGTCCCGCATCCAGCGCTTCGACTGGAGGTTGAACTGAAAGCGGGGGGTGGCTTCCTGTCCGGTGCTGCCGCTGCGCCAAGGATACATCGCTCCCTGATACCCCTGCTGCCGCGCCAACCGTCTGGCTGAATTCAGGCGACGATAGCGGTAGAGCAACATTTCTCTGGCAATTTCGGGAAACCGGCAAACCAGAAACGGCAAGACAAACACTTCATCCCAGAAAATGTGGCCGCGATAATCTTCGCCATGCCATCCCCGCGCTGGTACACCGGCATCTAAATCAGCCGTGTGGGGTGAAATTGTTTGCAGAATATGAAAAATATGCAGCCGCAGTGCCCGCAAATGTTCAACGGGTGTTATATCAATTTCACAGCGCTGCCAGAGCCGGTTCCAGCTCCATTGATGGGCACTCAACAGCTCAGCAAAACTAGGCGCAATCTGAATTGCATCCTCGGCAGCCATACCGCTCTCGCTGATTGCATAGTCGCGGGAAGTGTAGAGGGCGGCCACTTTCTCGATTTGCACCACTGTGCCCTGGTCAACCGAGCAGCAAAGGTGCTCAGCCATGTAGCAATCCGCTCGCTCAATCGTTCGGTCTGGGTGCAGTTCCTGTTCACCATCCTCGCTAACAATCGCCATGCGAGTGCGGGCTGCTAGCGACACCTCGATGCGAGATTGGTTGGTGCGCATCGTCAGCCGGATTCCTGCTGGCTCTAGCACGTTAGCGGCAACTGGCTCTAGATGCTGATTGCTGAAGGGAGCGTAGCGTTCCACGTTGCTGTTGGTCACCCGTCCGTCAATCGCTGAGCGGATTTCCAGTCCCCCAGACCAGTTATCGGCCCGCAACTGAAGCTGTAATCCAGCCAAGTGCGGCTCTGCCATGCTGACAAAGCGCTGTTCTCGCAAGGTCGTCTGGCGGTTTTGGGCATCGCGGAATTGCAGATCTCGATACAAGATGCCTTGTTGCAAATTCAGGGTCAACCGATAGGCCAGAATTTCAACTGCATCGATCGAGAACCAGTCGCCGCCCTCAATCCGAAAGCTGAGCGCTAGCCAGTTGGGTAAATTGACCAGAGATTCATCCTCGGAAGCTTCCCCTTCAATTGGCGTTATCAGTCGATTATAAAGGCCAGCCCGATAGGTACCCGGATAGTGGATCGCATCAGCCTGAGCATCGCAGGTGGCGGCTCGAGTCGCCCAATAGCCGTTGCCCAGGGCACAAAGCGCTTCTCGGTGGCCCTCATCGTCTGGATCGTAGCCGTCAAACACAAAATTCCAGGCGGCTTCATGGTCGCTATTTGGAGAATCAAAACAAATGGACATGGTCTGCAAGTCGTTCAAACATTGAGTCAATTTCGGTTCGGCTCGGGTAGGCTGGCTGAGAGCCATAGTGCGTCACGGTGAGATGGGAAGCCGCCGTGGCAAACCGCGCTGCATCCGGTAACGATTGCCCTTCTAGCACCGCAACCGCCAAGGCTCCAGCAAAGGCATCGCCCGCACCCGTGGAATCCACCACCGGCACCGGCACTGGTGCAATATGCAGCTTCTGCTCTTGGCTGACCACCACACAGCCGCCGTCCTTTAACTTGACGCAAGCCTGTTGCACACCCTGCTGCCATAACTGGTGAGCAGCTTGAATTGCGGCTTTGGGTGAATCCAGTTGAATCCCGGTCAACTTTTCGGCTTCTCCAGCATCGGGCACCAGATAAGACACCTGAGCCAACAAGGATACATCGACTCGATCGGCGGGGGAGGGGTCTAGAATCACCGGAAATCCTCGCTGCCTCGCTGCCGTGATCACCGCCTCAACAATAAAGGGAGGAACCTCGTAATCCACCACTAAAACCGAGCCAACCGGCGCATTGACGATGGCTTCCTGCACCCCAGCGATATCTTCTGCGCTCCAGACGTAGTTGGCATTGGCGGCTAGGATAATTCCCTTCTGGCCATCGGGCGGTACCGTAATCATGGAAACTCCGGTCGGCTGCCCTTCGATTCGGTGAACATACTGGAGGTTGACCCCAATTTCTTGCAACGGTTTCAGCGCCTGCTCGGCCAGGGCATCGGTTCCCACATGGGCCATCAGCAGTGCATCCTTTTCCAGTTTGCGAGCCAGATAGGCCACGTTTGCTGCCTTGCCGCCACTGAGCTGCATAAAATCATGGGCCAAAAGGGTTTCACTCAGGTCTGGCCGCCGCTCGACCCGCACCTGAAAATCGGCATTCACGCTTCCAAGGGAGATGACGCATCCCTGACTCATGATTGATTTTGCCTCTAAACTGACGTTGTTTCATAGCCTGGACAAGCAATAGCCGTGCCAAGTGCTGATCTATGCGCTAATCTATTAAACTGTCTCCCCTCTCTAGAGACATCTAACTTAGGGATACTTTTGGATTCCCCTACCTTTTTGGCCATCCTCTAAAAGGAAATCCAAATTGTTTGACTATCACGGTCAACACTCTTGAATAGCTAGAGATAAAGAATACGAACAATTCAAAGACTAACTTTTGTTGTGGCGTAATTCTTGAAGCTGTCTCAACTGCTGCGATTGGATGTCCAGATGAGTTGAAAGCCGATCACAAACCAGGTCACATAACTCAAAAATTAGTGGATCAGTAATTTCGTAATAAACACTCACGCCCTGGGGTTGGCGTGTCACCATACCAGCCTGCGCCAGGATTTTGAGATGTTTGGAAACATTGGCTTGCCCCAAGCCGGTTGCTTCCATGATTTCAGTCACGTTTTTGGCTCCTGATTTAAGGCTACATAAAACCTGAAGACGGCTCACTTCAGACAGCACTTTGAAATAATTGGCGACCGGAGCTAGAGCCGCAGGTGAAGCTGACAACATATTTTGGTCAAACATTTCAGCCCACTCAACTGATTCGGATTTATCGATGTTTTTGTAACTTGGATGAAACAGAGTTGGAACGATCGCGGCGATGGATTGAATACCGATGGGTTGAATACCATTGGTAAGTCAGCGAGCCTGCAATCATTGCCACAACAAATAAAACTGGATTCCAACTGCCCAGTATTAAACCAGTATTAAACCAGTATTAAAGCTGTAATACCGGGGCCAGGACACTTCCAGCAATGCCCCAACCCATACCGAAGATCGCAGATCCTACAATCAGAGGCACGTCGATCTTTTTCTTAGTTTAGGCTTCTACACTGACTCGACCACAAAGCTCGTTTGCCGGAACTGCTTCCATCATTCTTTTTGGATCTGGCAACTTCAGGTTGTTCATAAACTCGATGAAACTAGACCGATCTTTAAATGCAGATGATTCGCCAAGTTGCTGAACAAATCGAGGATTCCACCGCTTTTCTTCACCGATTGTAGACACGGTCTGTCCGCGATAGTCGTGTCCCGGATAAACCAACGTTTCATCAGGTAGGCTAAACAATCGTTGAGTCACAGAGTCATACAGGACCCCTGCGTCACCACTTTGAAAGTCAGTGCGACCACAGCCGCGAATCAAGAGTGCATCACCTGTTAGTACTCGTTCGTGGTCAATCAGATAGGCGATGTGACTATCGGTATGACCTGGTGTGGCAATTGCTTTAATTTGCACATCGCCGATTTGTAATGTTTCGCCATCCTGGATAAAGCGATCGGCACAGGTCGCATGAGCATGTTCCGGGACAATACTTTGGCAACCTGTCAGCTCTCGCAGTTTTCCGGTTCCAGTAATGTGATCCGCATGAATATGGGTTTCTAGACAGTAGCGCAGCGTCAAACCCAGTTCGTTGATCAGCTTCAAATCACGCTCGGTTCGCTCAACTACAGGATCAACCAAAACAGCTGCCTGTGTTTTGGTATCGGCAATCAGATAGGTGTAGGTTCCAGTATCTTGGTCAAAAAGTTGACGAAATAGCATGGTGATTTCACTCCCATGTCAAACAATCTTGTCTGTCTAAAGTATAACCATATGGTAATACAGCAAATTAAAATCCGATCATAACTTTACCTCACAAGTTCCTCATAGTTTTTCGCTCAAATAGTAAGTGAGTAAGTCTACTCCTTCATGGCGATGGAAAGAACCGGGCCGTGAATCATTCTGTCAGAATGGGGCAATGTTACGGATCATTGGCTTCAATCGAGCTGAAATTGCGGTAGTGCTGTTGGGCGAACAAGCCGTACTCACGGTTGCGGCTATTCCTCTGGGTTGCCTGCCTGGCTATGGCATCGCTGCTTTGTTAGCGCTAGCGTATAACACGGAACTTTATCGCTTTCCGCTGATTGTTACTAAATTCAGCTATGCCTTTGCTCTGATTGTGATTGTCATTGCCGCTCTAGCCTCTGGTTTGCTGGTGCGACGACAGTGTGATCGTTTGGATCTGATTGCCGTTTTGAAGACCAGAGAGTAACGACATAAATCACTCGTTTGATCTCTGATGTCGTTACCATGACAATGCCAATTAAGCAGGGCTTTCTAGCCTGCCTCCGTGATTATCTGGCTCACCTATTGGCTTTCATGGGCGCGTCGCCGTCCTTCAGCATCGGCTGCTTTGAGTGCCGCGAATACCGTGGCTGGCGTCAACGGCCTTGGTTCATTCAGTCGGCGGTTCGCTTCACCGCAGCTAAAATAAACGCGATTGCTGCTTCGGTATGTTCCTCGATCTGGTCTGGACTGAGCCGATCCACCTCTGGCGTGAGATGCTTCCAGTTTTCGTGGACAGTGAAGTAGAACAGGCAAACACTCAGGATATGAGTCAAGGCCAGAAATGGCTTGAGCGGACGAAAACATCCTTCAGCGATTCCTTCTTCTAGCACCTTGAGTAAGTGGGCGTGCAAACTCAAAACATTGCATTCTTTGAAATAGCCGCCTTGGTTCTGGCTCGCTTCTTGAAACCACAGCATTTGGCGCTGCGGATTCTCAGCTTCGCTGGTAATGGCAATCCGAATGATTTGCTTCAGGGCTGCTTCAGGGGATAAACCGTCGAGGTTCAATTGCCCCAGCGTGGTTTGGATTTGATCCACCGGACGTTGCAGCACCGCTTTGTACAAGTTTTCCTTCGTCTCAAAATAGTAGTGCAGCGTGGCGGTTGTAACTTGTGCTCGGTCAGCAATGGCGCTCATCCGCGCTCCCTTAAGGCCGTGGCGGGCAAATTCCTGCTCGGCAGCGTCCAAAATTTGCCGTTGAGTCAACTCGGCATCGCGATTGGCGCGGATGGATTTGGCAACTCGTTTTTTCGGTCGAACCACGGCAGTTCGCAATTTTTTCTTAGTCTTCTAATCATACCAGAAGGCGACTCAAGTGGAAGATTTTTCAACCTTGCAATTGACGCTAGGGCCAAGTCTTTGTAAACTGACTAATTAATCAGTAAGTAAAATCTTAAGCAGTTATGCAGCAATTGCGAGGTGCACCTTGGCTGTTGGCCCATCGTTCGATGCTGAAGCTCAATCAGCCGCAGAAATTTTCGCTGTTGGGTCAAGATTATGTGATTTGGCAGGATCGAAATGGTGAAATTACAGCGTTGCCAAATGCCTGTCCTCACATGGGTGCGATGCTCTCCGAAGGCTGGTGTGTGCCGCGAGCTGATGGCAGTAGCGCTGTGGCTTGTCCCTTCCATGCTTTGGAATTCGATCGGGATGGCTGTACTGTTCTACCAGGGTCGAATAAATCTACACAACCACTCCTGCAACCATTAGAACTGATCGTTCAGGGAGATTTGATCTGGTCCTATGGTGGGCATGAGCCAAAGTTGCCAATTCCATCGATTATGAACGAGATTGCAGCTGAGTACGAGTTTATCGGCGTCACGGGAGAACAAAGCATTGCTACCGACTTCCTGAGTTTGCTGCTGAATATGCACGATTACAACCATCAAAACGGTACGCATCGAGAACTATTTGAGATCGAATCGGTGCAGGTGAAACAGTTTACCGATGAAGGCTTTCATTCCCATGCGTATCTAGCCCAACCCCGCAAACCACCAACCCTACGCGACATACTCAGAAATCCAGCCCAGCTCGCGCTGCCTAAAGTCCTGGAAGCCCACCTAGAAAACTTCTTTCCCTTTATGGGGCTAATGCATGGAGACAATCAGCTTTTGAGTCTGAAGGAATGTCATTTCTATGTTCCAGAATTTGAGCATCAGTCTCGTGTTTTTATCTTGCTGTATATGCAGGCCCATTCACTCCTTGCCCATTTATTGAAACGAAATTTGCTGAAGTTGATTGATGTTGTTGTAGAGCAGGACGCTCAGATTTTAGGAAAAATTTATGCCAACACACCTCAGCGAATCAAATTAAACAACGAAGTGGGAATGGACTGGGTCAGACGCAATTTTGAACGCTTTCCAACTGTTGTTGCTCCCCATATTGCCCTCAAGCCGTAACAGTAAACACAAGTGTAATTAATATAAACGTCATCTCGGTCATCCCTAGGATGTTCTGGAAGGATGAGGTAAGGTGTGGTGATTTGGGTTTGAATGAAAAGACGATGTCAAATTCGGTTGATCAGCCGTCAGTTTCCTAGGAATGGTTCGATAGGCATAGCCATTCCACAGAAAATACCGCCCGTACACAGCCTGTACACAAATAGATATGGGCATTAAATCGGATTTGATATTGGCCAAGAACCTATCGCAATAGGAGACAATCATGAGTAGCGGACATGCCAGCCACAAAGGAAGCGGAATCAAGCAAAGCCATGACAGCGGCGAGCTAGATTCTGCGGCCACCACTCCCAGCGATCCTCAGGACCTAGTTGGAGACGCTGAAGGCTATCCCTATAACGCTCAAGGCGGTGAGGTGAACCCAGCAGCGACTGAACGTCCAACTCAAGCCAAAGCCGAAACCTCTCAAAACTCCTCGGAATCGCCAAACGACCAGGCTTGATTGGGGGCTGGTTCACTATGTCACGGGCCTCGGAAATTCAGCACAAACTTCAGTTAATGCGGCAGGCATTGCAAGAAACCCAAGCCGCCGGGATACGGTTGCGCGGCACCGATTGGTTTGCTTGGGCCACGGCAGGAGCCTGCCATACGGTGCTGTTGGCGGCAGAAACGGGAGTGGCAGAGGTGCTGGTTACGCTTGATTCGGCTTGGATTCTCACCAACGAAATTGAGGCTCAGCGCTTTCAAGACGAGGAGTTGGGAGCGGAGCTAGCTGAGCACTACAAGCTGTTTGTGCATCCCTGGAGCGATCCAGACGCGACAGAAACGTTTATTCAAAAAGTTACGGATGCCGGAACGCTGATCAGCGATCGCCCTACTGCTGCAGAATCGCCATTGCCTGCGACTTTGGTACAGCATAAACGCATCCTGTTGCCCAACGAGCTAGATCGCTATCGCCGAGTGGGGCGCTTAGCCAGCGAAGCCATGACCGAGGTGCTGTTGGCAGCAGAACCATCCTGGAGTGAATATCAACTGGCGGGGGCCGGGGCAGAAGCCCTGTGGTCACGAGGGCTACATCCGGCTCTCACCTTAGTGGCTGGAGAAAAACGTCTGCCTCGCTATCGCCATCCAATTCCGACTCAGGAGCCGCTGGGTCGCGTTGCCATGCTGGTCTTCTGTGCGCGGGGCTATGGCTTGTACGCCAATCTCACCCGATTTGTGTGTTTTGGCTCCCTGACGCCAGTTGAGGCCGATCTGCATCATCAGGTACAGCAAATAGAGGCAGCCTGTCTGAATCAGGCGCGGCCCGGAACTGCGTTGAGTCAGGTGTATGAGGTGTTGGCTCAGGCTTACCAGAGATTGGGCTATCCGGATGTGATTCAAGAACATCATCAAGGTGGCACGACGGGCTATTTATCACGCGAAGTGATCGCCACTCCCACCTGCTTAGAGATCCTGACAGCTAATATGGCAATGGCCTGGAATCCCAGTTTAGCCGGAGCTAAAATCGAAGATACGTTTGTGCTGTTGGCGGATGGCAGCCTGGAGAATCTTACCTTTGATCCGACTTGGCCTGCTGTCGAAATTGCCGGACGTTTGCGACCGCTACCTCTGGAGCGCTAATCATGGATTTTCAGCAAATTTTTAACGACTCCCCTGAGGTATGGGCCAGCGCTCCCGGACGAGTCAACCTGCTGGGCGAGCACACCGACTACAACGATGGCTTTGTGTTGCCAACCGCCATTCCCCAACAAACCACGGTGTATATCGGCATTAGCCCAAACCCGCGTCACCACTTCTACTCAGTTGAACTAGCAGCACAGGTGGATGTGGCTCCCAACGATCCGGTTTCCTCTGGCTTTGGCCGCTACATCTTCGGCTGCATTCAGGTGTTAGAAAAATTGGGTCATAAGGTGCCGCCATTGAATGTTCTAGTCACCTCTACGGTTCCGATCGGGTCTGGCTTATCGAGCAGTGCGGCTTTGGAAATTGCGACGCTGAAAGCGCTGCGGTCGCTGCTGGAGCTGGATCTCGATCCGGTGCAGTTAGCGCAACTGGGGCAACAGGCTGAGATTGAGTATGCAGGCGTGCAGTGCGGCATTATGGATCAAATGGCGGCCAGCCTAGCGGATACCAAGCATTTACTGTTTCTCGATACGCGCACGCTAGAACGGCAGCTGTTGCCCTTACCGGCAGAGAGCGAGATTCTGGTGATCGATAGCGGCATTCCTCGCACCCTGGCTGACAGTGGCTACAATCAGCGCCGAGCCGAATGCGAAGCCGCCGCCCAAATTCTGAAGGTTCCAGCTTTGAGAGATGTCACGGATGTCAACCAAGTGGCAACGTTACCATCCCCACTGCAACAACGCGCCCGTCATGTAATTACCGAAAATAACCGCGTTCTGGAGGTGAGCCAGGGCGTTTCGGCCCAGCGCTTTGGCGAACTGATGAATGCTTCGCATCAAAGTTTGCGTGATGATTACGAAGTGTCTGTTGCCGGTCTCGATCACCTGGTAGACCTGCTGCAAAACACACCTGCCGTCTGGGGTGCAAGGCTAACAGGAGCCGGCTTTGGCGGGGCATGTGTGGCGCTGGTGAAACAGGGAGAAGCCAGAACGATTGGTCAGATGATTTTGCAGCAATACAATGCGGATAATCAAACAGGGAATCAACCTGAATATAAAGGACGAATGCTGGTTCCAAACGAGAGCTGACCCCGGATGCACTGTGGATCACTGGGCTTGGGTTTGTTCGCGCAGCGTGTGCATCGCACAATCCCCCTTTTCTGAGCTGCCCGCAGGGCTACAATCCCCCTAAACTCCTTATGAAGGGGGACTTCAAACCACGGTTGGTATGTGCTGCGCACAGGTTTCGCCTATGGTTCCCCCTTTTTATTAGCCTTCCCGCAGGGGAGGGGGGAGGGGGGAACCGGGAAATAGCAGGTGCCAATTCTGTGCATCCTGATGAATTGATATCACCGCTCAATAAATTTTCTTGATCCGGTTGCATTTGGGGCGCAATCTCGGTAATGTATCAGATTAAGATTGTTGCTTCTCTGGGCACAATCCGGCTACCCAAAAATTTAGCCGTCGCCCCTAGCTGTTGACGCAGCACCAGGGCGACTAACCCCTTCGACTGTCGCAAGCAGTCTGGGAGGCTAGTGGAGTATTTTAACACTCCTTAGCCATCCTGCGCTGTGCTTGGCGGGGTGGCTAAATTT
>KL662192.1:491004-556629 GCA_000733415.1 [Leptolyngbya] sp. JSC-1 | reverse complement strand
CCATCACGAGCACTTATAGTTTTGCTTGCCGCGTCGAGTGGTACCGTTTTTCATCCCGTCGTCAGAGCCGCAGCTTGGGCAAATCAGGTAGGGTTTCATGATGAACTGATGTGGGTGAGAAGCTAACTCTATCTATTTTCCTCTACCCTTTACGAAAGGGCGCTACCAATTTTCGTTGATGCGGTTGCATTTGTAGCGTAATCTCGGTAATGTATCAGATTAAGATTGTTGCTTCTCTGGGCACAATCTGGCTACCCAAAAATTTAGCCGTCGCCCCTAGCTGTTGACGCAGCACCAGGGCGACTAACCCCTTCGACTGTCGCAAGCAGTCTGGGAGGCTAGTGGAGTATTTTAACACTCCTTAGCCATCCTGCGCTGTGCTTGGCGGGGTGGCTAAATTTTTGGGGTTTCTTCCAACCCCAAACATTCCAAGGAGTATCTTCATGGCAGATGAGTTTCTGTCCGATTTACCGTTCGATTTTAATTCACCCAATCTTCCAGTAAGTTCCAATTTTGGTGAGCGCGAGCGTCTTCGTTTGATTCTGATTGGTTCCACCGCAGGTGTACAGGAAATGATTCACCGTCAGCATCAAGCCGGAATTGCCGATGCGGGTTCCTGGAGTCGGATATTGCCCGTGCCCAACTCGGATGAGGTGATGAGTATTTTGCTGCTGTATCGGCGGCGGGAGTGAGTGGGAGAGGGGAGGTGGGGGAGATCAGAACCTCTCCCCAAACCCCTCTCCGAGTCAGAGAGGGGGTTTGAAGCTGCTTCCCTGTTCCTGCTGGGAAAGGGGTTAGGGGTTAGGTTAAAAACCTTTCCTGGCGGAGCGGCTGGCAAAACCAAAGATTTGTCAGTCAGCCTGTTCTACGATACGCAGTCAATGTGTGAGGAACGATCGTGAAAACGCTATTGGTACTGAGTCCCTTGGGGCTGCTCTCTCCTTGGGTGAGATTGAGCAGCCCGCGACCACCGTGGGTGAGTGGATCGCCCAAATGGAAGCAGGTAATCTGGTCCTGAGTGTGGTTCCGGGTGCAGAAGGAACGGCATTCTATAAACTTTTGCATGATATCTGCGCAAGAGTCTCTGTTCTTACAGTAGGGCATTATGAAGCGACTGTCTGCCCGCTCTCGTACATAGAAAGATTTACAGCTTAAAAACCGATTTAGCTGTAGACTTGAGGGCATCAGCGACATCGGTTAGGCGTTGACCAATGGGGTGCTGAGATTGCAAAAATACACGAGCACAGTTGCGTCCCGGCAGGCCCGAAATGGAACCGCCCGGATGGGTGCCAGATCCGGTCAAATAAAGTCCTTCGATCGGCGTTTGGTAGTTAGCCAATTCAGGTAGAGGCCGGAAGCACATCATTTGATCTAAAGACATATCGAGATGATAATAATTGCCCTTCAGCACCCCGATTCGCTCTTCCAGTTCTGGTGGGCTTTCGACATGGCGAGCGATAATAGCCGAGTGCAGATTCGGCGCATAGTCGGACAGCTTCTCCAGCACGCGGTCGGCTACCTGATTTTTCAGCGCTTCGGTCCAGCCGGTGCCCTTCAGTCCATCGGTGGCACCAGCAATCTGGTATGGGGCAAAAAACTCGATCCACAGCGTATGCTTGCCCGCTGGCGCCATTGACGGATCGCGCACCGTTGGCACTACTAAATACATCGACGGATCATCTAAAGGAATTCGGCCTATTTGTGGATCGGTATGGGCCAGCTCCACCTGCACTGCCGAATCGGCAATCACCACCGAACCCATCAGATATTCGTCTTGATGATTGTGATGCACAAAGCGCGGCGGTTCGGCCAGAGCACAGTCGATTTTGAGAATCGCTTCGTTATGCATGGGAATCCGCCGATCTACCCGTTCCCGTAACCGCGGAGCCACCGCATCCACTTCAGCTGGATCGATCAGGCCGAGAAACAGACGCTTAGCATCCAAACTCGAAATTACGCCTCGTTTAGCGCGATACTCTTGGCCGTTGGTTAAGCGCACGCCTACGGCTCGTCCGTCATCGATCAAGACTCGTTGTACCGGCTGTTCGGTGAGAATCTTGCCGCCCAAGTCCTGCACACAGCGCACCAAGGCATCGGTTAAAGCTCCCGTACCGCCTTTGGGTCTAGCCATGCCCGGATCATGCCGTAGCGACATCATCATCGAACCAACCGTCATGGTTTTCTGCGAAGGCGGCGTACTCAGTTCGGCCGCTAGGCGGGCCAACGGTGCTCTGACGAACTCGGAGTCAAAGTATTCATTGATCATATCCATCGGACTGCTCAGCATCGTGTGCAGCAAATCCAGCGTTTCGTCAACACCATTTAGCAGCGAAAACAAATCGCTCAGTTTGCGGAGGTCGTAATTTTCAGCCATATCTACCAATGACTTCGGCGGCGCGTTAAAGATCGGTGTCACCATGCTCACCATCCGCTGCCAAAAGTTGGTAAACTCAGCGTACTTTTCCGCATCACGAGGACTATAGCGGGCAATTTCCGCACAGGTTTTCTCAATCGAGCGATGGGCCAAGAAGTATTTGCCATCTGGATGGGGACAAAATACAACCGGATCGCAGAATAGATACTCTAGGCCATACTTGATTAACTCTAACTCTTGTATAACCGAGCCAAGGTGAATAAACACATGGTCAATCGCGCAAGGGTTGAAGCGAAATCCAGGAGCCTCATCCGGCATCAGTTCCTCGGTGGTAGCAGCTCCGCCAGGAATAGGCCGCTTCTCTAACAACAGCACCTGGTAGCCAGCCTTCAGCAAGTACGCAGCACAAACCAACGCATTATGCCCTGCACCAATGATCACTACATCATAATTTTCCATTTTTTATTTTGTACTTATACCTATCAATCGCTCCGGCTTGCTTTATCTTTATGGAGTGGCGGTTGATTTACCTCTGTCTAGAGATAGGCTTGAAATTTAGCCGTTCGAGTAGCAAATTTGATGTTGCGTGACGCTGTGTTCTACAAAACAGAATTTGTTCGGACGGGCAATCTTTCCCCAGCCAGTGTTGCTTTCTCAGCCGAACCCCAACAATAAAAAGGCACTGTAACAGCTCACAAAAAAGGCTAATTAAAATGCGACAGACGCTCCTGTGGATAGTGTGGCTGGGCTTCATTGCCTATATTCTGCTGTTTGCTCCGCCTATCCAGGCTGATACATTTCAACCCCTTCAAACCTTGTTCAGCGGCCAATTACCGACTGTTAATCCAGTGATGATCGCCTTATTTAGCTTGATTGGTATCTGGCTGCTGATCTATAGTTGTCTGATCTTTGCGGACGGTCGGATGCAGGATCTACCGGCCTGGGCGTTTATGTTGGCGGCCATGGGTACCGGCGTGCTGGGATTGATTCCCTACTTAGCCATGCGCCAGCCGAATCAAGAATTTAGCGGTAAAAAGGACGCCTGGTTAGCGCTGATGGATGCGCGTTCAACCGGGGTTATCCTTACTATTAGCACAGCAATTCTGCTCGCCTACGGCCTGCTATTTGGCGACTGGGCCGCTTTTGTCTATGAGTTTCAAACCAATCGATTTGTCAACGGCATGAGTTTGGCTTTTTGTCTGTTTTGCCTGCTCTTTCCCTACCCTACCCTCTGGGGCGATGATCGGGCGCGGCGGGGCTTGTCTGCTATTGGACGAACAGAATGGCTCACCTGGATACCCCTATTCGGACCGTTAGTGTATCTCTGTCGGCGTCCTGCCTTACGGCAACCGTCCCTCAGCCAGACTGTACCCCAACCGACGCTACATCATTGACACTACATCATTAGAAACGTGCTAATCTTTCTGACCCAACAAAGTTTGAACCGCAGTTAGCACTTCAGGAGCCGCTAGCGCTAAGGACGCAAATGAGCAGAGCGTCGCCACCTGACAATACTCACAAAATGCCTTATTTTCGCTCCATTCTTCACGAGCCAGTTCTACCGCTGCAATCGCATCGATCAACAGCTTCACACCCATTGCAATCGGGATCAGCGGAGCTTCCTTAGCGCGATTTTCACCGCCGGTCGTGGTCAACCAGGCCGTAATCCCGTAATTGACCAGCATGAGCGGACCATCGGGCGTATTCAGGCGACTGTAGGCATAGGCCGATGCATCGACTCGATCTGAATCCACAAACGGAATTGGCAGATCGGGAAGCTGTTTCAGAATACCCATTTGGTAAAGCGTTACAATTTGGGCCATCGAAGCACTAACTGCCGAAAGTCCAACAATCCAGCGGCGACGCTCTAGATCGGAACTGGTGCCTTCTCGCAGTTCTTTACTAAGTTGTATGGGGTCCATGAGTTGTGTCCTTTGCTGAGAGGTAGGGTGAGGAGATGAGGGAGATGCAGCTCGTGAGCCTCGCCGCATGAGGGGAGGTGGGAGAGATGGGGGAAACGAAGTGTTTTATCCTCTGTTTTAGCTGAGGAGAATGGTTTGAAAGCCCCCGGAATTGGAAGATTATTGTTTTTTAGCATTCCAGAAGGAGGCCACTTGTCTACCCAGAACTGGCTGCTGTATACTCAGCAGCTCAAATTACGGCATCGGGTGAAATAGCAGATCGGGAAATGCTGCGTTGAATAGTACCCAGGTGGTGAAGGCGACTGAAATAGCGAGTACAGCAAGCACGGGGATGAGCGAGAGGTAACGTTGAAAATAATGACCTTGGGTGGTTTTTCCTTGTCCTTGCATGAATCACACTCCAAAAAATGAACGATATTGGCAAAGGTTATGAACGAATCAAGCTACTGGTTCTTAATAATCACCTCAACAATCAAAGGTGTAGTACCAGTAGCGTGACACTCCTATTACAATCGAAAACCGCTTTACAAACCTCTTCTCTGGGATTATGTTTGAGTACCCAGAAAGGTGAATTAGACTGGCATAACGTCTGTAACGCAAAGCACAATGGGCATCTAATCTATTCTTGATTGGAAGCTGGTAACACGAGTGGCGCATCATCGATCGAGAGTAGAAATTGCACTAGATCGGTTTGCTCTTGAGGTGTGTAGCCTGCTTGTTGATCCACCCAATATTCATGACCGCTACCATCCACATGGGTTGCCTGTAGATCGGGATGGGCACGATTGGCCGCCACCGCAGCCGCCCGTAGGTCTCGATCGAGCAGAACTCGCAGGCTAGCTTCAGGATCGGCAGGAATTTGCTGCATCAACGTGCCGGCCATTCCCATTGCTTCGGGTTTAGCCACACTGTAATGCCCATTTGCATCGAGCTGCAAGGCTTCACGACTCGCGGCCACCCCACCATCGTGCAAATAGGGAGCACTCAGGTAAAGCCCAATCAGGTTCTGGACTTTGTAGCCACCCGCATTATCTATCGCAAAGGCGAGGCGGATAGACTGCTCAGGTGTAATGCCCATTGGCACCGAGATGATCGGCGGATCGGGCGGCAGGGGGACAGGCACATTGCTGGGATAGGTTTCGGGCGACACAAAAATCTGCGGCAGTTTGGCGAGTGCTTTAGCGCGTGAAGGTTGGGACTTAATTTCGTCAATCGGAATAACGTCGTGATTCGTGAAGTAACGTCCGCTATGACATTGGGTACAGTTCGCTTGCTCAAATACGGCAGCCCCTCGATGCAGCGTTGTTTCGTCAGCGGTAGGCTGGGGCGGTGGAACCAGAGTGTTCTGATAGGCTGACATACCGTTAATTTGAGCCGCAACCGGAAAACCTGGTGAATTAGCCATGAAGCCATCGATCATAAATGGTGAACCTTTGGGATACCCTGGCATTTTGATTACTTCGTTGATCGCGGGTGTGCCGGGTGTCGGGTCGTGGGCTTGCAGAAACTCAGATGGTTTAGCACCTTCGGGCAAGCGGAATAGGGGATTAGCTGAATTTTGCAGAATTACGCCGAGATAGGTTTCCTTATCCATTCCCAGTAGAGCTTGGCTAGCATAGGAGCCGGTAGTGGGATCGGAATTGGTAGCGTGAACGTTATTGTTGAGCGTACTCAGTCCGTGGAACCAACCCACTGCAGAAAAACCACTCCAGCCGTAAGGATAGGATTGAAACGTATAGGAAGACGGATTTTGGGATGGGTTGTTGACGTTATCGGGAGTTGAATCGAAATTACCAGGAGGCCAAGCTAGGAACTGGACATCTACTGCCGCTTCTAATGCTTCAGGATCGGGCAGGTGATCCACTTCTCCCGCCGCGTTGATGTAGGTGCGATTGCCAACAGGAATCGTGAGTGGGTTTACACCAGTCTGACGAAACATGGCCGCAGAGTTTGTGCCAAACGCTTGCAGTAAGCCCGTATCCAAATCGGCATTGGGTGCGCCTTCCACAACCTGTCCGCTCGCCATATCCACCGAGGCATGGCAAAGCGCACAGGTCAAACCGACGCGAATTTTAGCGCCCTGTTTGTGGATCTGCATTCCCAACGGAATCAGCGATCCAGCCGGCACATCTAACCCGGTATTTAGCACGGTTCCCGCTGGAAACTCTCGCCCACCGACGGTCACATCCCGATCTAGCACAATTTGCAAATTGGTTGTGGGCTGACCTTTTAGAGCTAGAATGGCTTTGCTGACGCTAATTAAATTAATTGGACCATCGATGGCACCCAGCACATCGGTGAAGAAATACTCGTTGCCAAAGGTTTCCCGGTAGAAGGCATCCCGGCCTAGATTGATCAAATCCTCGGTGACGGCCACCGCTCCGTTCTCGGGAGCCAACTCAATCCGACCCGCTTCGGTTTGCAGCAATTGCTCTGCGGTTGCCCGGTCCACAGTGATACCCATCACATCATAAGAGCCAACCTCCTGAGCCGTGGGTTGGGCGTTGGGCGTTAGTGTACTGCTTAAGAGCGGAGCACGAGTTGGTAAAGACAGTTCGAGAGCATAGCCCAAGCTGGCAGCCCCAAGGATCACAATCAGCAGGATCAGAATTGAACGCCGTGGTTTAAACTTCATGCTTCCCCCAGTATGCTTTGCTTAAATAGTTACGTTACAGGAACCACTACTCTATATCCCACCGGCTCACCTACCTACTTATTCACAAGAATGTATCTGAAGACAATTCAGCATCTACTGCTTGCACGATTAAATCTGGTTGCTTCCCCAAGCTCATAACAGACAAACTCAGTAGGTCGCAATCCTGTTGAGATCCCCCCTAACCCCCCTTACAAAAGGGGGGAACCGGGCACAGTGGTTTGAAGGTAAAGCTGTATCGCTCCACCGCTCTCGCTTGCTTACAAAAGGGGGAACCGGGCACAGTGGTTTGAAGTCCTCCATTATTAAGCTACCGTGTACATAGATCTCGATGGTGCTCCGCACCGCCCGGAGGGCGATCGCGGCTCAATGCAAGGGTCTGATCCCCCTAAATCTCCCTTATTAAGGGGGACTTCAATTCCGGTTTGTATGGGCTGCGTCCAGGCTTCGCCTACGGTTCCCCCCTTGATTTAAGGGGGGGTAGGGGGGATCTTCGACTTGTGTGGACACCGTAGCTTCTTAAGGGGGATTATAGCCCTGCGGGCATCTCAGAAAAGGGGGATCCATCCCAAGTCTAGGATCCAAACGAATTCATTTTCGATTGACTGAAACTAAACGTTATGAACGTTTTAGGAGGGAACAACCGGATATTTATTACTCACCGACTAGTGAGTAATACCGTGATAAGCGCTGACTGCTAATAGAATAATCGCGAGAACACCAATCGTGGTGCTAACGAGATACAAAAATGAAGGCTTTTTCGGTAGTGGCGTTTCACTATCTCGCTGTACCCCAGTCGGTTGGGACGCATTGGGATTAGAGGATTCTTCCGGTTTCATAGTTATTTACGGATAAGAGGGTTGAATTTCAAACTAGAGAGACATCAACTGATCCGGGACGCTACTCACGGTCTAAGCAACACTTTGATGCAGTTGTCCTGCTTGTGCTTAAACATCTCGAAGCCCTGTTTGGTTTGTTCCAGCGGCAACTGGTGAGTGAACACCTGCGATGGATCGATTTTTCCCTGCTCGACTAGATCTACCAGCATTGGGATATATTTCTGCCCAAACATCTGGCCCATGCGGAACGTTAAGCCCTTATTGAAGGCCGCACCCATCGGCAGCTTATCGACAAAGCCACTGTAAACCCCCATCACCGATAGGGTACCGCCCTTGCGACAGGCTACCATCATTTGGCGCAGCACATGAGGACGATCCGTTTCCAACCGCACCGCTTGCTTAGCTTTGTCATAAATCCCTTCAGCGCCCATGCCATGCGCTTCCAGGCCAACCGCATCAATACAGGCATCGGGGCCACGTCCGCCAGTCATTTCCTTGAGAGCTTCACCAGCATCTACTTCTTCGTAGTTAATTGGTTCTGCTTTGGCAAACCGCTGAGCCAACGCCAGCCGCTCTGGAACTCGATCAATCGCAATCACCCGTTCGGCTCCCAGCAGTTGAGCGCTCAGCATCGCGAACTGGCCGACCGGACCAGCACCCCACACCGCCACGATGTCCCCAGGTTGAATATTGCATAGATCTGCGCCCATGTAGCCAGTCGGAAACGCATCCGAAATGGGCAGAATCTTTTCATCGGGAATGCCATTGGGGACGCGAATTGCACCATGGTCAGCAAAGGGAATCCGAATATATTCGGCAAACGACCCGGCATAGCCACCAAACAGATGAGAGTAGCCAAAAATACCAGAGGTGCTAAAGCCGAACAAAGGCTCCTGCATCCAACCATTCGGATTCGAGTTATCGCAGAGCGACCACATTTGCTGCGAGCAAAAATGGCATTGACCACAGCCAATGATTGAAGACACCACGACTCGGTCGCCCCGCTTCAGTTTCCGCACTTCTGGCCCCACTTCCACGATCTCGCCCATGAATTCGTGCCCCATGATATCGCCGGCCTGCATCGTGGGAATATAGCCATCGTAGATATGCAGATCGGAACCGCAAATCGTTGTGGCGGTAACTTTGAGAATCGCATCGCGCGGATTCAGAATTTTGGGATCGGCAACCGTTTCTACCCGCACATCATGGGCACCGTGCCAGCAAACTGCTTTCATTAATATGCTCCTAGCTTATGCTTCTAACCGGCTACCCGACCTTTATCTTCCGGCCCCACATCGATTCCAGATACCTTGATAAAGCCAAAATAGGCTGCAACTGCCGCCGTAGCCAAATTCAGCAGCACATTGCCGCCGAAGATTGGCATTAAGCCAAAGGTGGTGCCAGCGCCAGGAAGCAGGCCCATTACTGCAATCAAGCTGTACAGAATTGCGAACGCCTGACAATACAAGATAGCGCTTTTAGGAGTGCGAGCTGAGGTAACACCCCAGCCACCTACTGCTATATGCACTAAGTTATGCACTAGATTGGTCGGAAACAAACCAAATAAATAGCCATAGCCCGTATTCACTATCAGTTCTGGATCAGGCTGAGTTGGAGGTATACTGACCATATCTGGAACAAAACCAAGTATTCCAATAGCAATAAAGAAGATACCGCTAAACAAGGCAAAATTACGTGCTGACATCGTCGTTTCCTTAACTTAATGGAGTCAAATCGTGTGTTAACGGATATAACTCCGTCTTAGACTTGATTCCTTCAACATACCGATTTGCCGTTTTGCCAACCTCTGTCGGGTGAAAGGAGAAATGTTAAGCTAATTGGTATCCGTTATAGTAGCGCTACTCCAGACACAACACTATAAACACACCATATACCCAGAAAAGGGCACCCCAAAGAGCGCCCTTTTACCTACCGAGTTTTACTTGTCCTTAAGACTTAGCGTATTAACCATCACTAGGTTGAGCGGATATCTAGCCGTTGGGTTTGGGGGTGGGCTGTCGGTATCTGCAGTGGCTCTGAGAATAAACGCTCTCCTGTCTCCACATCAAACCAATGGATATGTTCCGACGGCAATGCTAAAGTAATCATTTCTTCGCGCCAAGTGCGATCGCTAGGAATTAAAGCACGCAGTGTCACATTCTCTGCACCTCTGATGCGGATACTGACCAAGTTACTCATGCCTAAATTCTCCATCAGAATGACTTTCCCCTGCACCGTTTGGGTATCCCCATTCACATCCGAATTGGCTAACTCTACATGCTCTGGACGGATACCCAGCGTGATCCTAGCCGGTGGGGTTGCGCCCGTGGGCAGAGGAATCCGATAGTCGCCTAACACAGCGGCACCCCGGTCACAGTTCAAGTCGAGCAGATTCATTTGGGGACTGCCGATAAAGCCAGCCACAAATCGATTCGCTGGATGAGTATAGATGCGGCGCGGTGGATCGAGCTGTTGCAGATAGCCATCGTTCAGCACGGCCACTTTCGAGGAGAGCGTCATCGCTTCGGTTTGGTCGTGGGTAACGTAAACCACCGGCGTATGCAACGATTCAAAAATTTGCTTCAGTTCGGCTCGCACCTGTTCCCGTAGCAAGGCATCCAAGTTACTCAACGGCTCATCCAGCAAGAAGACTTCCGGTTGCCGCACCAAGGCCCGACCCAGCGCGACTCGCTGCCGCTGCCCGCCTGAGAGCTGTCCTGGTTTGCGCTCCATCAAGCTATCCAAGCCCAAAAAACCACTTACCTCTGCAATGCGGCGACGAATTTCTTCCGAATGCATTTTGCGCAGCTTTAGTCCAGATGCCAGGTTATCGTACACGGTCATATGCGGATAAAGTGCATAGCTCTGAAACACCATCGCGATATTCCGATCGCCCGGTGCTGCATAGGTAACTTTTTTATCGCCAATCACAATATCACCGCGAGTTGGCTGTTCTAGGCCGGCAATCATCCGCAGCGTCGTGGATTTACCACAGCCCGAAGGGCCTAGAAGAGTTACAAACTCATCGTTATCCACATCCAGACTTAAATCTTTAACTGGAATCACTTTGGGACTGTAGGTTTTATTCAGGTGTCGGAGTTCAAGTTTAGCCATGATCGTTAGGAAGTTTTGAGTTTGGGTATTATGTCAGATTCGGTTGATGCAGTAGGGGCGAAACATTTGCTGATAAATTTATCTGACTCTGCTATGGACTATTTGGCAAATGCTTCACCCTTATGTTGGCCATAGCCTTGCCATAGGTCAGCCAGAGCCACATCACCCTTTCACCGCACCTGCCGTCAGACCTTGCACAATTCGACGTTGGAATAGCAGCACCAAGATCACCAGCGGCAGAGTACCCACGACCGTCGCGGCGGCCAAGGCACCGTAGGGAATCTCAAACACGGCAGTACCGCTGATCTGGGCCACGGCAACCGGAATAGTTTTCATCGACTCGCGCGTAATGAAAGTGAGAGCAAAGATGAATTCATTCCAGGCGGCGATAAAGGCGAGAATGCCGGTCGTGACGAGGGCCGGAGTGGTGAGAGGCAGCAAGATCCGCACCAGCATCTGCCAGGTATTGTAGCCATCTACTTTGGCCGAGTCTTCCAGGTCGCGGGGTAACTGCTGAAAGAAACTGCGCATCACCAGAATCGTCAACGGAATATTGATTGCCGTGTAGGGGATGATCAGCGCTAGATAGTTATTTGCCAGCCCAGTGGCTCGGACAATTTCCAGCAGACCAATGAACAGCAGAATATAGGGGAACAGCGTTACGATCAGCACCAGCGCTAGAATAAACCGTTCACCCGGCACTCGCAGCCGTGCTAGTGCATAGGCCGCCGGAGTACCCAAGGCTAAACACAGCAGCGTAGACGTGGCTGCCACAAAAAAGCTGTTTAGCATGTAGTTGAGAAACGGACGCCGATTGAAAATTTCAATATAGTGTTGCAGTGTAAACTGGCGGGGAAAGTAAACGTTAGGAATCGCGGCAATGTCAGCGTTTACTTTAATCGACGTCAATACCTGCCACAGAATTGGCGCTAGGCTGAACACCACAACGAATATCACACCAATCGTCAGCAATACTTTGCGCAGTGAAAAGGCGCGATCGGTTTTGGCCGCAGGATAGGCAGACGGATGGGTCGTGGTCATGGGTTATCCTCTCAGGGCAGTACGAGTTTTCGACAGCAAAACGGCAGCCAAGGCAACCGCCAAAATCAGCACCAGGAAGGTAATCACCACCAGCGCTGCGCCATAGCCGAAATCCAGATAGCGCATGATTGTGGCATAGACATAAATAGAGACGGTTTCCGTTGCACCTGCTGGACCACCGCCTGTCATTACCGCAATCAAATCGAAAATCCCGAAGGCTTGAGCAAACCGGAATAGCGAAGCGATCAGGATCTGTGGCATTAGCAGCGGCAGGGTAATTTGCCGGAAACTCTGCCAAGCAGATGCGCCATCAATGGCATGAGCCTCGTACAGATCTTCGGGAATCGACTGTAACCCAGCTAGCAGCAAAATGCTGATAAACGGCGTGGTTTTCCAGACATCAGCGGCAATCACCGACATCATCGCTAAAGTCGGTTCGCCCAACCAGTTAATACCCTGACCTTCGGGAATAATGTTCAACCGCATCAGAATGTCATTCCACACACCAAACTCCGCGTTGAAAATCCAGGCCCAGGTAGTAGCAATTAACGCCGTGGGTAAGGCCCAGGGAATAATCGCAATCGTCCGTACCGTGCTGCGCCCCCGAAACGCCTGATTTAGCACTAGCGCAATTGCCATGCCCAGAATCAACTCTAGAATCAGCGAGCTAATGGTGAAGACCGTAGTGTTGATGATACTTTGCCAAAAGCGGCCATCCTGGGCCATCCGCCCGTAGTTTTCTAAGCCTGAAAACACCGGCTGTAGCTCGGTACCCAAGTTTTGGGTAAACAGGCTCAACCAGAAAGACCGCAGAATGGGATAGGCATAGACCAAGAGCAGCACCAACAGTGCCGGAATCAATAATATCCAGCCCGTCCGCTGTTCTCTTGCCCGAATCGTGTCAGTCATGGGGTTCTCCTTAGGATGGGGCATAGCGTTTCAGAAGGGTGCGCGTTTCTTCAGCCGCGGCTCGCATCGCCTGTTCCGGTTCCATTCGATTAGTCAGTGCGGCACTCAGGTAGCGCTGGAGGATATCAGAGGCTTGGGCATATTGAGCCACTGGAGGCCGCAATACGGCACTTTCCGCTACTTCCAACATGTCGGGGAAATAGGGATACTCCTGCACGATTTGTGGATCGGTGTAGAGCGAGCGACGGGTTGGCAAATAACCATTCTTCAACACCAGATTGCGCTGAGCTTCGGTGCTGGAGTAATACTCAACTACCCGCCAAGCCGCATCCACATTGGGAGAAGACCTGGCAATGCCCAATCCCCAACCGCCTAAGCAGCCAGCACTCTCTTGATTCGGAGCGTGGACCATTGGCTTAATCCCAACGTTGCCTTTGATTGGCGAATCTTCTGAATTAGTCAAAGGCAAGGCATAGGGCCAGTTGCGCATGAACACCGCCTCTCCGTTCTGGAACAATCGGCGCGCTTCTTCTTCTTGATAGGTCGTCACACCCGGAGGCGAGACGCCCTGACTGATTGTACTGCGGAGGAATTCAATCGCCTTCAGGGTTTCGGGTCGATCGAGGCCAACTTCTCTAGTTTCGGGATGAATCCAAAAACCACCTGAGCCGGCGAGTACCTCTAGAAACATGGCCGAAAGCCCTTCATATTGGCGACCCTGCCAGACATAGCCCCAATTGGCCATATCAGAGTCTTGTAGCTGCTGCGAGACTTGAATCAGATCGGCAAAGGTTTCGGGCGGTTCGATACCGGCCTGTTGCAGCAGATCTTCTCGGTAGTAGAGTAAGCCAGCGTCTGTGCGAATCGGCATCCGATAGAGCTTGCCATCGTAGCGACTCCCCTCCACATCAGCAGGCAGAAAATCGGCCAGATCTGCCTGAGTCACCCGGTCTGACAAATCTAGCAACCACCCAGCTGCCGCAAACTTGGGCAACCAGACAATATCCATCATCACCAGATCATAAGGTGAATCGCCCAGCAGAAACGATGACGTATAGAGGTCCTCAATTAGGTTAGAGGCATTCGGTCCCTCGATTACGTCAACTTTAATATCGGGATTTTTGGCTTCAAATGCTTCAATAATGTGGCGCTCTTGAGCCGCATCTAAAGCGGATGTCAGCATTGTGACATGCACCGGCTGCTGTGAAAATGCCACGCTGGCAAATAAGATGCCCAGACAAACCGTAACCGCGACTCCAACCCAGCGCCAGCGATGAAATAGCCAATGTGAGAAAAGCCGACGCAGTCTACGAATCAATAGATGAACATTCATGGTTCCCTAATAACAAACGAAATAAATCACCCTAATGCAAAATTTCACCACTCTGAAACCAGAATGGAGCAAAGGCAATTTTGTTAATCTATGAACCGCTAGCATTTACTCTACTTTTCAAACAGGTAAATGCAGTTGCGTAACACAAGATGGAGTTTATATCAAAGATACTACTGCTCTACCAAATATCAAATCTATGATAGTGGTGGAGAAATTGAGATTTGAACTTGATGCGAACTTGACAAGATCAAACACAATATACGAAACTTAGAAAAATTGTTTGTAAGTGTTAGCAATTTTTCATCGTCACTGTATATCTATGGATACAAGCCCCTACAATCTATAAGTTACGATGATTAATTTTCCAATTACTTCTATCAATAGACATAGACTAAAAGTTAAGAAATATAACCTATTTCTTGCCTGGTTGTAGCATATTTAGCAAGATTTCTTTAGGTTCAATTCACTCTTGAGATAGAGAAATAATAAAAAAAATCAATATAGGGTCAGTATAGATTGCAGTATAAATTGCATTAGAAGCAAAGAAAAAGCGTTACGTCTGCTCTCTGATTCTTATCAAGTTTTACATACCTGAGAACCTAAGCGAGGATTCTGAGCCTATTCTAGGCAGCTTGATTGGGTGGACCGTGCCACTTGATCAAACAAGTTTTTCTATAGGTTCTTGGTTCATCAACTAATCGCTAATCTTGCCTCAATTGCAGCCGCTCGTGGATCGTGCATAGACCACTTATGAACGTATGAACGGTTGAGTTGTCACAACGCTCAATAGTATTTTGAGTTAAGTTAGAGCGTTTAGGTTGATATTTTATTAGTGTTGTATCAATTTTTTGATCAACAGCCTGATGAGCAAATTAATGTACAGGTAGATGTACAGGTATGAGTCAGGTATGAGTAAGTATGAGCTAAGTATGAGCAGGCGCTCTAATGCTAGATCATTGCTTTAATCCACTTAATTCTAATCCTCATTGGCTTCCAACTCATGCGTTTCTGCTAAATCATTAATTACCTCAAATCGCTAAATCAAAAAATGAAGATAGTTCTAAAGTTACAGTACTCATGCTTACTGAGTGCTTCGCTTGCCTTAATCGGTGGACTACCCTGCTTCGCTGCAACAATTGAGTTGGATGCGGCAAATTCTCCAGTAGCCCTTGCTCCGGCTAACGCTATTTCAGATGCGTCTACTTCCGTAAATCTAAAGTCCTCTGCTGAAGCGTCTAGCAAATCAGTTAGCCCGGTAGCTGCCTCGCAACACGCGGATTTCCTATCAGCTTCGTTGGGGGAATCTCTGTCAGAATCTCCCTTGCCTGAACCTGTCCCTACAGAAACCAGGATGCCGGTAGCGCAACTAGGAGAATCTGTACAATTAGCGCAATCAACAGCTAGTGTTACTACAGAAACTGTCACAGAGGCTGCTACAGGAACTGCTACAGGGACTACTACACAAACTACAGGGGCTGGGGTTAATAGTTTGTCAAGCCCCTCCAGTATCGGCCAGGTCACATCCGTAGATCAGTTGTCCGATGTGCAGCCAACTGACTGGGCTTACCAGGCATTGCAATCCTTGGTAGAACGCTATGGCTGTATCGTAGGCTATCCCGATCAGACCTATCGCGGCAATCGTGCTCTCAGTCGCTACGAGTTCGCCGCCGGCCTCAACGCCTGTTTGGATCGGATCAGCGAACTCATTGCGGCCAGCACGGTCAACTTCGCGACTCAGGAAGACCTGGCGACGCTGCAACGCCTGCAAGAAGAATTTGCGGCAGAACTCACAGCCCTGCGCGGACGGGTCGATACGCTAGAAGCCCGCACAGCCGAACTAGAAGCCAACCAGTTCTCGACTACGACCAAGCTCGAAGGCGAGACCATTTTTGGCCTGATTGGAGTGGCAGCTGGCGACAGTGCCGACGGCGAAGATGCGCCCCGCAATCCGACGTTTGGCTACCGGGTGCGGCTAAATCTGCAAACCAGCTTCACCGGCGAAGATCTGCTCACAACTCGGCTCCAGGCCAGCAACGTTGAACCGCTGGGCGGCACCAATAGCGGTGTTCTGGGCACTAACGAAGGCCGAATTGAATTTGACGGCGACAGTGAGAATGAAGTCAATCTGGCCTTGCTGCGCTATGTGTTTCCAGTGGGCGAAAATACCAATATCTATCTCGCCGGTACAGGCAACGGCTTTGTGGATCTGGATGCCTCAAGTCAGCTGACGCCCTATCTAGACGGCACAGCCGTTTCCCTCTTTGCATTGCGCAACCCAATTTACAACTACTCAGGCGGCACGGGCTTTGGCCTCCGGCATTTCTTCGGCGATGTAGTCGAGTTAAACCTGGGCTATCTGGTGCCAGATGCGGGAGATCCTTCCCCTGGTCGCGGCTTGTTTAACGGCAAATACGGAGCATTGGGGCAAGTCATTGTCTATCCCAGCGACAACATCCGCCTCGGTTTCACCTACATCAACTCCTACAGCCCTACTGAGGCCGACTTTGGCTTAGCCACGGGGAGTAACCTGGCCAATAGCGACTTTGACCGTCCAGTAGTCACCAACTCCTATGGCATCTCCGGCACAATTGATATCACCGATTGGCTGGCGATTGGCGGTTGGGTCGGCTATTCCCATCATCGCTATATTGGGCGTGGGGATGGCGATGTTTGGACTTGGGCCGGTAGCTTATCGTTCCCTGATTTGGGTGGCGAAGGGAATATTGGTGGGCTGTTCGTGGGTATGGAACCGCGTTTAGCCCGAATTGACAGCAGCGTCAACGATGGAGAAGCCGATCCCGACACCTCGCTTCACATCGAAGCCTTCTACCGCTATCGCCTCACTGACAATATTGATATTACTCCAGGGGTGATTTGGCTCACTGCTCCCAACCACAACGCTGAGAACGATGATGTGATCATTGGCGTCGTGCGGACTCGCTTCTTCTTCTAGGTATTGCTTAGCGTCTCTGCTCAAGTCATTGATAGCTGTGCCTTTGCATTAGGTCTGGATCAACGGAAGCTGCAGAAGAAGTTCATCAGCATCTCGTCCTGGCCTGATGCAACCCCAAGCTAATGGGCTTGTATAGTATGTACTCAGTAGCAGCCTACATGAGCAACCTACATGGAGTAGAGAAAATTTGTTAGTATAAAGATTGTATTAGCCGCATCATAAGGACCGATACAACTCTAACAAGCGTACAGCTGAACAGCAAACATTAAATCGCCAATAGTCTAAACCACCAATAACCGTGAGTGGCGCTTGCGGTGGCATATGTGGTAACCTTTACAGGGCTAACTATTGAAGTGAACTGAAAAGCCTTCAGTCTGTCTGTGTCCCTTTGCTCAAACAAACTCAGGGAAGACGTTGAGCAGTGTTCTGCTCTCTGTAGTGCTGTCTTTTTCTCGATATAGCTTTTCCCCGATATAGAGGAAACAGTAAGGACTGAAGCAGGTTTAAATCTATTCTAGGGCTGACCTAGCACAGGTTTATTTAAGCTACAAAGTTACATAGGATGCTACATGAAATAGTATCCATGAGAATGCACGACATGAGAGTGCATCAAGTGACTTGTCAAATGCCCTGATGGACTTCCAGGAGCAGGTTGAGTAAAGACTTGCTCAATCAACGTTTGAAAATCGTAAAACAACCGCAAAACAACTACAAAACCAGAATCAACACCTATGTCTTCGTATAATCTTTTTTCTACAGCGCATTCCGTAACACAACAGCCTACAGTGCCGTTAGCTATGAGGAAACAAATTACATCAAGCCAAACAACCCTACTTCCAACTAGGCAGCAGCTGGAACAGTTTTTGCAAATCCAAGGTTCGACCAAAAAGCTGGAGCAACTGTCTACTTGGGAACAAATTCAGCTTACCCATGCCTACCAGAATTGGGTGGGAAAGCGGGGAGTTTAACCAGCTATTTAGAAGCTGTGAAAGAATGCCCCCTAGCCCCCAACGTTGGCTACGGTGTCCACACAAGTCGAAGATCCCCCCTAACCCCCTTAAGTAAAGGGGAAGAGGCGAAGCCTGTGCGCAGCACCTACCAACCAGGGCTATAATCCCTCTTGATAAGGGGGATTATAGCCCTGCGGGCATCTCAGAAAAGGGGGATCCCCCTTGCATTGATTCGCAATCGAGATCTGTGTACACGGTAGCCAAAGTTGGGGGAACCCGCCCATAACTCTTCAAAGCCCCCAATCTTGGGGGTTTGGGGGCAGCGAAGGCTTGGACATCTCTGCTGGTATGCTTCTGCCTGCATTCCCTAACCCCGCCGAAGTAATAACTGCTGGTCCTAACCCGCATCCCAAGAAGGGAGCTTGATTCGCATGCGCACATATCCAATTCTCCTAGAACCGGGAGGTTAAGGGGAGTGTTCAGATGACAACCACCCCATTTCAAACAGCTTCTGAATGAACTAATCAGGTGATCGCAAATACACTGCTTCTTACCTTCGCTTACTCAGATTGAGATAGCGAAAATTCCTCAATTTCAACATTTAGTCGCCCTTAGGATTGAGTTTTCCTATGGTCTCTCCTGCGGTTGATTTAGCAACTATTTTCAAACGTTAGAAAAGCAAGTAGCGAAAACCTAATGCTCTATTTTGTTGCCTGCTTAGCACAGGCATCTTTGCAGCATTGTCCAAGCTCTGTTTGAAGTTGAATTGAGGTAACTTCGATGTTTTATCATGCAAAACAGTTGCAGTATTTTACTCCACCTGCCAAGCCTGATGCCGCCTACGCTAAAAAGCTACAGGAACTGGTTGGCGGTGCTTTTGGTGAAATGACTGTGATGATGCAGTATCTCTTCCAAGGCTGGAATTGCCGAGGCCCTGCTAAATACCGCGATATGCTACTAGACATCGGCACTGAGGAAATCGGTCACGTCGAGATGCTGGCTACAATGATCGCCTATCTACTTGATAAAGCACCGATCAAAATGCAAGAGAATGGTGCCAAAGATCCGGTAGTGGGTGCCGTGATGGGAGGTAGTAATCCCAGAGAAGTGATTACGGACACGATCAATGCTGCAATGAATCCGCAGCATGGAATTGTTTCAGGTGGCGGTGCTATGCCGGCTGATAGCGTTGGCTTTCCCTGGAATGGTCGCTTTATTGTTGCCAGCGGCAATCTGTTGGCCGATTTTCGCTCTAATCTGCATGCCGAGTCTCAGGGTTTGATGCAGGCGGTACGGCTGTATGAAATGACCGACGATCCAGGCGTGAGAGACCACCTCAGCTTTATGATTGCCCGCGACACGATGCACCAAAACCAGTGGTTAGCAGCCATTGAAGATCTGAAGGCAGAAGGCTTTGAAGATGTAGTGGTTCCCAAAGTTGCTTACGAATATGGCAAGAACGAGTATGCCTATCAGTTCTGGAACCACTCAGACGGTGAGGAGAGCGGAGAAGGTCGCTGGGCCAAAGGGCAAACCCCCGATGGTAAAGGCGAATTTCAGTATGTTGCCAAGCCCCAACCCCTGAGCGAAGAGCATTTGCCGCCTCCAGGCGATCCGCGCTTACATGGAACTAATGCTATTCCAGAAGGCCAGCCGATGCAGCCATCTTCCAAGTCATCCTCTAAAAAGTAGAGCAGTTTGCTCAGATACAGCGTTTTTCACTCATGTGAGGTGTAGAGAGTGTGGAGGCTTCACCCCCACGCCGGGGCGCTGGCACCCCGTTTTTCGTACTTCACTAGCCTGAAAAAGGCTGTAGATAGGTGGCAAGTTAACGTTGCCTCTCTGACAGTTGGTTAAGCTAACTTGAAAACTGGTGGGAATTGAAGCGGTTGCCTTTGTTGCTCAAAGCAGGGCAATCGCTCTATATCCAGCTAAAACTGTTTAGCCTAGAATACAGCTTTAGTTAATGGTAGCTATACCAAAAGTTAGGTATAGCTCTGACCGTTAGCGTAGATAAATCTAAAGTTAGATATGAAACCGGATTTTCTAGCGCAAACTGAAAGCAGAATCGCGATTCCGTTGGATTGCTGCATCGGCTAAAGTCCACCAGCTTCTGAGCAAGAACCAATCAACCAACTCAATCAACTGAGTCATCCTTAATAACTGGGTTATCTTTTTGGCGACTAAAGTTTTGGCGACTAAAGTTAGCAGCTAAAGTTAGCAGCTAAAGTATCCCATTCCTTCTGTCTGTTTTTCAATTGATTGCTCATCTCTTGGACCCGAAAGATGAGCAGCAAGTGCTCAAAAAACGAGTACTCAACTAACCAGTAAGAAATCAACTCTACTCTGTAGAAGCAAGGAGAACTTCCTCATGAAAATATCTAAGCTCGCTAAGCCATTCTGGATCAGTGCCATCGCGATGAGCCTCCTCACAGCACCTCTAGCCCTCTCTGGTTCTGCTCAAACCGGAACCGGAACTGCTCCAGACACTACTGGCACCACCGGCACGACAGGTACAACCGGAACTACCACCACGGTTCCGGGGGCAACGGGTACTACCACCTCTCCAGATACCACGACCACAACTGTGGAAGATGACAACGATGGATTTGACTGGGGATTGCTGGGACTCCTTGGTTTGCTTGGTCTAGCAGGCTTGGCTCGTAAACCAGAAGAGCGTGTTCGCTATCGTGACCCAGCCGATGTAGACCCTGCTTCCACAACTCGCCCAGACTACCGACGCTAAACGTTACGCTGATTCCACGCTGATAACAACAGTTCGATAACAGGGGAAAAGACCAGAGAACAGCTTTTGCTACTCTGGTCTTTATTGTTCTTTTTATTGCTATGAAATTTATGAACGGCAGATTCTATTGAATCTATCCCCCCTTTTTAGGATCATGACAGGGCTAAAAGATGGGGGATTTAGCCGGGCTGAGAGGAAACGAAACTCCAAACACTTTATCCTCTTCTCGACCAACCAGCATCTATCATTCGGTAACCTTTACCAAAATCCAAGGAAAAGGTTGGCAAGTTAGATTCATCTGCGCTTAGCAGTTGCACGGGTTGTTGTACGAGATGGAACACGAGATGGAACAGTTGTTGGGGGCAGCGAGTAATTCGCATGCGGTGAAAAATAGTCAGGGCAATTAATTGCCTCTTCTGTCAGAGCGTTATGAGGATGGACTGGACATTTAAGATAGTAGCTGTCTGTAAAAAATAAACAGTTAGAGCAGGGAATTTGGTGGAGTTGTTTTGTCTGTTTAATGGTGTCTCGAACAATAGCCCACAGGCTCCACACTGCTGTTGAAATAAATCCCCATGCTGCAAACGCAAAAAACCAATGCATACTTTCATCTCCTGATTTCCGTGCCTAATTCATACTCACCATCGAGTTCCAACAGGTCACAGCAGCAATCCAAACCCGTTCTCTACTTGTTCTCCACCTTAAGGATTGATAATCCCGTAGTAGATAGCCATCACAAACAGCGAACTCAGCAGTGCTGCTACTACCAAAACCCTGAAGTTGAATATGAAACTAAATATACGCACGTCTTTTCTCATCTATAGTCTCTCTTCTATTACTTCAAAACGCTTTGAAACTACCCTCTCTCTTGGGAATAAAATCAGATGAAGCAATTTAGTGTTAAAAGAACATTCTTTTCAGTCTATTTGGACTTGTATTAGGGCTGTACATAAACTACCGGCGAAATCAACGCAATTCTCATTCTACAGGTAGAGAGAGGGCAAAGAGGCCGCAGTTTAATGTAAGGAGCTAACTGGCACTTTACGGCACAGGGCATACTTGGGATAGGGCATACTTCAACCCCAAGCTGGAGACATTGGTTGCTAAAGACTAATCAGTAGAACTAGATTGCTAAAAACAGATCGCTAGAAAAATCATTACCGGAGAACGCAGGGTAGCCCTTACGTCAATCAAGTGCCGCTCAGGGAAGTTTAGCGCCCGCAATAGCGTTCACCCTGGTGTGAGTCAATACCTGATGCGCTTGAAAGCTGACAGAGCATTTCTTCAAGCGCCATTCAAGCGCCAAGCGCTGTTAGGGATGAGGTAACTATATGGCAACAAAGTTTCCGAAATTTAGTCAAGGGTTAGCGCAAGATCCCACCACTCGCCGAATTTGGTATGGGATCGCAACAGCCCATGACTTTGAAATGCATGACGGCATGACGGAAGAGAATCTATATCAAAAGATTTTTGCGTCTCATTTCGGTCATGTCGCAATTATTTTTCTCTGGGCTTCGAGTCTGCTGTTTCACGTGGCTTGGCAGGGTAACTTTGAACGCTGGATTAAAGACCCGACCCATATTCGTCCGATCGCCCATGCGATTTGGGATCCCCACTTTGGTCAGGCGGCAGTCGATGCCTTTACGCAGGGAGGAGCAACCTATCCGGTCAACATCGCCTATTCCGGCATTTATCACTGGTGGTACACCATCGGTATGCGAACCAATGACGATCTCTGGATGGGTTCGGTGTTCCTACTGCTGCTGGCGGCAGTGTTTTTGTTTGCAGGATGGCTGCATCTCCAGCCCAAGTTCCGGCCTTCTCTATCCTGGTTTAAGAATGCTGAATCTCGTCTGAATCACCACTTAGCAGGCTTATTCGGTGTTAGCTGCTTAGCTTGGGCAGGCCACCTCGTGCATGTTGCAATTCCTGAGTCGCGGGGGCAACATGTCGGCTGGGGAAACTTCCTGACTACACCACCCCATCCAGAAGGCTTACGGCCCTTCTTTACCGGCAGCTGGGGAGCTTATGCCCAGAACCCCGATACGGCTGAGCATATCTTTAGCACGGCCAACGGTGCAGGAACGGCGATTTTGACATTTTTAGGTGGCTTTCATCCTCAAACTCAGTCCCTCTGGCTGACGGATATGGCCCACCATCATTTAGCCCTGGCAATTATCTTTATCATTGCTGGGCACATGTACCGCACCAACTTCGGCATTGGTCACAACATCCGCGAGATGCTTGACTCCAAAGCCGGGCTGTTTGGCGGCAGAAGCGAAGGCCAGTTTAATTTGCCGCATCATGGCCTCTACGACACCTACAACAACTCGCTGCATTTTCAGTTAGGCATTCACCTAGCGGCTCTGGGTGTAGCAACCTCTTTGGTGGCACAGCATATGTACTCGATGCCGCCCTATGTGTTCATGGGGCAGGACTTCACAACCCAGGCTGCTCTCTATACCCATCACCAGTACATTGCTGGCTTTTTGATGGTGGGAGCCTTTGCTCATGGTGCCATTTTCTGGGTTCGTGACTACGACCCGATGCAAAATCAGGGCAACGTGTTGGATCGGGTGATCAAGCACAAAGAGGCGATTATTTCCCACTTGAGCTGGGTATCGCTGTTTTTGGGATTCCACACGCTGGGTCTCTATGTCCACAATGACGTAGTGAATGCCTTTGGCACACCAGAAAAACAAATCCTGATCGAGCCAGTATTTGCCCAGTTTATTCAAGCGGCCCACGGCAAGCTGCTCTATGGTTTTGATACCTTGCTCTCAAATCCAGACAGCATTGCCTCTACCGCTTGGCCCAACCACGGCAACGTCTGGCTACCGGGCTGGCTAGATGCGATTAACAGCGGCACTAATTCCCTATTCCTCACCATTGGACCGGGAGACTTTTTGGTGCACCACGCGATTGCGCTAGGACTACACACGACTACGTTAATTTGCGTCAAAGGTGCCCTCGATGCTCGTGGCAGCAAGCTGTTTCCTGACAAAAAGGACTTTGGCTTCACCTTCCCTTGCGATGGTCCTGGGCGGGGCGGCACCTGCCAAACCGCTGCTTGGGAACAATCCTTCTTCCTGGCTACTTTCTGGATGCTCAACACCATTGCTTGGGTCACCTTCTACTGGCACTGGAAGCACCTGGGAATTTGGCAGGGCAACGTAGCTCAGTTCAATGAAGGATCGACTTACCTGATGGGCTGGCTGCGAGATTATCTCTGGCTCTACTCCGCTCCGGTGATCAATGGTTACAACCCGTTTGGGATGAACAATTTAGCAGTCTGGGACTGGATGTTCTTGTTTGGTCACTTGGTTTGGGCGACGGGTTTCATGTTCCTGATTGCTTGGCGGGGCTATTGGCAAGAGCTAATTGAAACGCTGGTGTGGGCGCATGAACGCACGCCGCTGGCCAATTTGGTGCGCTGGAAAGATAAGCCGGTAGCGCTGTCCATCGTTCAAGGCTGGCTAGTGGGGCTAACCCACTTCACGGTAGGCTACATTCTCACCTATGCGGCCTTTCTCCTGGCATCCACCGCAGGTCGATTTGGCTCCTGAGTCTGATGTCTCAAGTTTGAGTTAGCTAGTTTGAGTTAGCTGAAGTTGACCAAGGGTGTAGAGAAACCTCTCTGCACCCTTTTTATTAGATCTCCAATCATTGATCCTATAGTGTTTGCCAGGATCCTATAGTGTTTGCCAGAAGAGATAGGACATTGTTGTGGCGACGGCTACAGTTGAAATAGAGAATCAGGCATCCCATCAGATCCGACGAAATGGCCATAATTAAAATGCTGATATTGTACGGGCGATAGCTCCTGCGAACTGAGCACTGCCGCTCCAGAGATTATGGCTAATCAACCGGATTTGATATGACTTCTCTCACCCGACCCACCGTTTTGAACAGATTGCAGCAGCCTAGCTCGTGGGACATCATCGTAATTGGTGGTGGTGCAACTGGCTTAGGAACTGCTGTGGAAGCTGCCAGTCGCGGTTACAGAACCTTGCTATTGGAAAAGTATGATTTTGCCAAGGGCACTTCTAGCCGTTCAACGAAGCTAGTGCATGGGGGGGTACGCTATCTGGCTCAGGGTAACCTGCCGCTAGTGCGGGAAGCGCTGTACGAACGAGGAGTGTTACGGCGGAATGCACCCCATCTAGTCAAAGATTTGTCCTTTGTGGTGCCGGGATATACCTGGTGGTCGCAGTTCTTCTATGGGGCTGGCTTGAAGCTGTATGATTTTCTGGCCGGACGGCTCAGCCTCGGCTCCAGTCGCTGGCTCAATGCCAAAGCCACTCTGGAACAATTGCCAACCCTCAAGCAGGACGGTCTGCGCGGTGGCATACTCTACCACGATGGTCAGTTTGATGATGCGCGCTTAGCCATCACCCTGCTGCGAACACTGCTGGATCTGGGCGGCCTTGCTCTTAACTATGCTCCCGTGATTGGCTTCAGCAAAACCGCAGGACAGATCACCGGCGTGCAGGTACAGGATGCTGAAACTGGAGAAACCTTTGCGCTGAAGGGGAATGTTGCCGTCAATGCCACAGGAGTGTTTGTAGATACGGTTCGGCAGATGGATGATCCTACGGCGCAGGAGATGCTGTCTCCTAGCCAGGGGGTGCATCTGGTTATCAATCAACGGTTTTTACCCGGTAACAGCGCCCTGATGATTCCCAAAACTGCCGATGGGCGGGTGCTGTTTGCGCTGCCCTGGCACGGCAAAACGCTGCTCGGCACCACCGATACGCCAGTGAAGCAACCAGAATACGAGCCGCGTCCCCTGGAGACTGAAATTGATTTTATCTTGCAAACCGCTGCCCACTATCTCGATCCGGCTCCGACAAAAGCCGATGTGTTGAGTGTGTTTGTGGGTCAGCGTCCCCTTGTGAAAGCCGACAATACCACTTCAACGGCTGCCCTATCGCGAGAACACACAATTCGCTTCTCGAGATCTGGCCTAGTCACTATTACCGGCGGCAAATGGACAACCTATCGCAAAATGGGCGAAGACGTGATCGATCAGGTGATTCAGCAAGGCAAGCTGCCGCCCCAACCCTCGATCACCGCAACCCTACACCTGCATGGATGGACCCTAACCCCTGCTGTACCACCCTGGGATGTTTACGGCACCGATGCGGCTCAAATCCAGACTCTCTCTGGCGCTGACCAATTGCTACATCCCCAATTCCCCTACACTGAGGCCGAAGTGCGCTGGGCTGCCCGCTATGAAATGGCCCGCACGGTTGAAGATATCTTGGCTCGGAGAACGCGCGCTCTGATCCTAGATGCCGCTGCCAGTCTGGAAGCTGCTCCTCGTGTGGCTGTTCTTCTAGCCGAAGAGTTAGGACTAGACGAAGCGTGGCAGCAGCAGCAAATTGCAGCTTATCAGACGCTAGCAACTGGCTATCAATTGCAGTAATGCAACTCGAAACAAGGACCTGGAAACAAGGACCTGGAAACTAAGACCTGGAAACTAAGACCTGGAAACTAAGACCTCGAAACTAAGACCTCGAAACTAAGACAGTGCAGCACCGTCTGAAGTACTGAAGTTGAGCTAAACTGCCCACCGCTACACCAGCAAAACACCAGCAAAACACTAGCAAAACACCAGCAAAATCAACATGAAAATTTTAGATCGAAAAATTTTCTGCCTATCTGTGGCTTCAGGTATTCTGGCAGTCTTGATTACGATTGGGTTGCATCTATATTCTGTCAATCCCTCATCCGCCAATGATACCAGCGGCTTCAATGCCTCAACGCTGTTTGAACAAGTTTGGCAGACGGTGAATGAGCACTTTTACGATCCTGAGTTCAACGGCGTCAACTGGTCGGCTCTGCGGGAACAGTATCAACCCCAAGTCCAACAGGTCAACACTCGCGAAGAAGCTGCTGCAATCATCAACACGATGCTGGGGGAATTAAATACCTCCCACACCCGTCTCTATATTCCCGAAGAACCAGCCTATTATCAGCTTTTGGGCATCTTTCAGCCCAGATCCTCTGACTTACAGAACCAGCTCCAACCCTTTTTCCCAGATGGCAAGATTACCTATCCTGGTATTGGCATTTTTACCCGCACCCTGGACGGTGAAACGTTTGTTAGCGGTGTGCTGGAGGGCAGCCCTGCCGCTGCTGCCGGCTTGCAGGTAGGCGATCGGATCGTGAGCGTAGCGGGGCGTCCGTTTCATCCAATTCAGTCCTTTGATCATGGCACCAATCGAGTTGAGGTGGTGATTCAGCGTACCGCTAGTCAAGACAGCTTACAAACACTAACCGTTGTGCCCAAACAGTTTGAGGCCACCACGATGTTTCTAGACGCGCAGATTGCCAGCACTGAGGTGATTGAACAACAAAACCGCCGAATTGGGTATATGCACCTCTGGTCCTATGCCGGCGATCAGTATCAGCAACAGCTAGAGGACGAGTTACTTTATGGGCGATTGAAGGATGTGGATGCTTTTGTTTTGGATTTACGCGGCGGCTGGGGAGGAGCCTCTCCCACAGTGCTGAATTTCTTTACAGGCCGAGGACCTAGCATCACCAATATTCTCCCCCGGCACAACCTGCGGGCCACAACGCCATCGCACTGGAATAAGCCGGTTGTGATGCTGGTGAATGAAGAGAGCCGCAGTGCCAAGGAAATTCTTGCCTATGCGTTTCAGCAATACAAAATTGGCCCGGTTGTTGGTTCTAGAACCGCCGGTGCTGTAGTGGCCGGTCGTCCATTTTTGATGCCGGATGGAAGCGCCCTGTATGTGGCAGTAGCAGATGTTTTATTGGACGGAACGCAACGGTTAGAAGGACGAGGCGTGGTTCCCGATATCTCGGTTTCAACCATTTTGCCCTATGCGGCAGGAGCCGATCCCCAGAAAGAACAGGCAATTAAGACGGCGCTGCAAGCTAGTCAGTAGAAGCCTACGGTTTTTCCGCCAGACATTGTCCCAGTTTTTCCGCCAGCACTTGTACATGGGGTGGTTGCAGCAAGGATAGATGATTTCCCGGTACCGAATGCAGTTGAACATCGTTCGCTAGGGACTGCCAACCAAGCATCGGATCGGACCGCAGTTTATCTACGGATTCAGCAGCTTTGAATACGGTGATCTGGTGAGGATAATACTGCGGCATATAGCGGTAGGCAGCTTGGGCGTTGGCATAGAAAATTCGCAGCATTGGTACAATGGCAGACTCATCCAATAACCGTAGCCGGGATTGGGGAAGTAAACGAGTGATTGCCGCCCACTGCCAGCGAGACAGCCAAGCTTGGGACTGCCAGCGTTGGGTGGCAATGGCCCCGTAGTTCAGTAAAAATGGCAGACCCGACCAAAGGGCTGTACCCAACAGAAACTTAAGACTTTGAGAAAACGAGGGTTGGTAACAGGGAGCTGGAGTATCGAGGATAGCAAGCAAACCCACTGACTGACCGGCTTGGGTTAACTGTTGCGCCATCTCAAAGGCAATTAGCCCTCCAAACGACCATCCACCCAAGTAGTAGGGGCCATGAGGCTGGAGCGTTTGAATTGCCTCAATGTAATAGGCTGCCATCGCTTCAATCCGGTTAAGCGGTGGAACGTTGCCGCTCAAGCCCACGGATTGCAAACCATAGAAGCTACGTTGCTGTCCGAGATGATGGGCCAGTTCCAAATAGGGAAACACAACCCCAAACATAGGGTGTATACAGAAGAAAGGAGACTGACTGCCACCGAGCGTCAAGGCAACTAGGGGAGACGAAGCTGTTGCAGTTTTGGAAGCTGGCTGGTCAGAGATCAGCTGGTCAGAGATCAGCTGGTCAGAGATCAATGGTTGCTCATCCTGCCCTTCTTCCCTATTCTGAGGAGTTGCAAAGCTTGAGGACTTACGGCGATAAAGCGAGCGATCCAACCGTACCAGGGGAGGCATTGGCAAGGGTGAGATTGTAGCCCGTCGAGATTCCAGCAGAGCAGCGAGTTGGGCAATTGTCGGTGTTTCAAACACACTCTGCAACGGTAATTCTACATCAAACAGATCCCGGATGCGAGAAGCCATTTGCGTTGCCAGCAGGGAATGGCCGCCCATCTCAAAAAAGTTATCAGAGGTCTTCACTTGCTTGAGATGCAGCAGTTCTTTCCATATATCTACTAGCATCGCTTCTGCTCGTGACAATACTGGATGGTCTGAAGTAGGCGAAGCGATTGCAGCTGAATTTATTGGCTGGATACCATCAGGTGCTGTCCCCTCAGTTTCATACAGCGTAATGATTTTGGCACGGTCCACTTTACCATTCGTCGTGCGAGGCAGCGTTGCCAATGGCATCAAGGCAGCAGGTACCATGTAATCCGGCAAGGTTTGTTTCAGGGATTGGCGCAGTTCGGGCACGAGTTGGCGCGCCAATTGTGACTGAAGTGGATAGTTTGTGTAGGCATCACAGAATCGATCAGGTATCTCAGCCAAAGGGAAATCAATCGTTGCCTCAACTCCATGCCGAATGAATAGTACATCATAGTCACCTGTGTTGGTTTGAGCAGACCAGGTAATTTCGATACTATAGGGCAGGAGTGTTTCCAGGTTCCACCAATCCTCCGGGTCAATTCCCAGTTCAGCATAATTCTCAGCATAATTCTCAGAATTATTCCCGGAATTTGCTTGCAGCCACTCTCGCATCCGCCCAACTGTTTTTAGAACTGTTTTCGGGGTGGTCCTTGATGCTATTAGAGCTGGATTGTACAACCAATTTGTTGTCTGAATAGCATAGCTGACTCGACTGTTCGTAATATTGGTGATTAGATATGTCTCTGGTTTCGTCTCAGCGAGTAACTCTTGAACATCTGCAACGCTGACAGAAGCAAGTTTCCAGTTATGTTGCGCAGCAGGACCTGTTGAATTGCACGAATCCAATTGCTGCGCAGCCGGCGATTGCACCCGATTACAGCCTTCTTGAACCTCTGCTACATGCATCAACACATTATAGCGAAACTGAGTCATCTCATTAAGGCTACGTCCGCGTGAAAGCCGAACTTGCACTTGCCGAATTTGGGGGAATCGCTGAGACAAAGCATAGAAGAAGCGGGGATCGATTGCCAGTTCAGATTCCTCAAACTGAGACCGTTCAACTTGGGACTGGAGTTGAGTTCGTTCCATGCTGCCATCGGCCTGAGAAAACTGCATCCAGGTATGAAAAGCGGTCAACAGCGGTAAACTACGCACATCGCCCACAAACACATGTCCTCCTGGCGCGACAGCCTGCACCGCTGCTTCTAGGACTTGCATCAAATACTCTCTGCTTGGAAAATACTGCACAATCGAATTCAAAATTACCAGATCGAACGAGGCCGCATCGATCCCATCAAAATCAGTTGCCGTGCGGTGCAGCAGTTCAACTTGAGGCAGATCGAGTCTGTCTAGCTGGTGCTGAAGCGACTGCAACACAACTGGAGAAAAATCGGTCCCTACATATTTCTGACACTGAGGTGCAATCGGTAAGAGTAATAGTCCCGTTCCACAACCAATTTCCAGCACTCGCCTGGGCTGAAGAGCCAGAATTTGCTGGACGCGATCGTTGACCCACTCTTGCATCTGGTCTGAGGGAATTGGCTCTCCAGTATAGCTGCTGTTCCAACCCGTAATATCGAATTTTGAATCAGATTGAAAATCAGCTTCTCCAGTTTGTATGGCCGTTTTATCTTGCTCTTTGTCCTGCTTTATTTCTAATTCTATATTCCTAGCTTTCTCAGTTATGGCTTGATCGGTTTGCTCAGAAAGGGTTCGCCACTCCTGACTCCTGCCTCCTAGCTTCTGACTGCCCTCCTTGGCTTGATAGGTTTGATCATAAAGCGTTCGCCAATACTGGAGTTGCTGAGATTGGAGCGGCTCCGTAACAGCAAGTTGCCACTGCGGGCATTCAGTATTTTGCTGACTCAAATTGAGCTTGGCTAGATCGAGGCTAAAGTAGGCAACCAGGCGCGTTTCACTCGAACCGGCGTCGGAAGCAATCACAACCGCATCTTGGATTGCGGGATGGCGCTGTAAGGCTGCCTCGATTTCGCCCATCTCGACTCGAAATCCGCGAATTTTGACCTGAGTGTCCCCTCGGCCCAGAAACTCGATTGAGCCATCGCTACGGTAACGAGCACGATCGCCAGTTTTGTAGAGTCTTGAGCACTCCAAACTAACGAACCGTTCCTCCGTCAACTCGGGTCGGTTCAAATATCCTTCTGCTACGCCTGCCCCGCTGATATATAGTTCACCAGGAACGCCAATCGGAACCGGATTAAGATGGGCATCTAAAATATACAAATGTGTATTTGCAATCGGGCGGCCAATAATTGAGGCATGATCGCCTGGATGTAGCTCGGCAGCAGTGGCAAAAATGGTGATTTCGGTAGGCCCATAGGCATTGAAGAAGCGACGGTTTGTGGCCCAGCGATCTAGGATTTGCTGAGAGCAGGCTTCTCCGCCCGTAATCAAAACTTGCAGGGCTGGCAGTTCGACTGCCGGTAGAACCGCTAGCACAGCTGGGGTGAGCAGGGCATGGGTAATGGCGTTGTCCTGAAGAAATTGCACTAAGGCTGTTCCCGGTAGCTGAGCTGATTTGGGTGGAATGTACAGTGTGCCACCAGAACCGAAGGCAAGCGCAATTTCAAAGACAGAAGCATCAAAACTGAGAGAACTAAATTGCAGAATTCGACTATTGAGTCCGACATCAAAGAGTTGCTGCTGAGCTTGCACTACGTTAGACAAGCCTCGATGGGATAGTAGAACACCTTTGGGAACACCTGTGGAACCAGAAGTGTAGATAACATAAGCAAAGTTGTCTGCGCTAATAGGATGCTGCTGGGGCAAAGGGATTGAGGAACTGGAAAAGGTGGAAAAATCAAGGGTTTGCTCTAAACAAAGTTGATCTAAACAAAGGAGTTTTGCTTGGTAGGTAGGTAAGGATGCAATTAACCAAGATTGGGTCAGCAGAATTGGAACCTGGGTATCGGTTAGCATGAAGTGCAGTCGTTCCTCAGGATAATTGGGATCGAGAGGGACATAGGCTCCTCCGGCTTTGAGAATTCCTAAAATTCCAATGATCATATCGGCAGAGCGATCTACCGCTAATCCTACCAGGGTATTGGGCTGAACACCCATCTGCTGCAAAATTTGGGCTAGCTGATTGGCTCGTTCGTCTAGCTCTCTGTAGGTAAGGCATTCTGGTTCAGACACAAGTGCAATTGCCTCTGGGGATTGTTGCACCTGAGTCTCGAAGATTTGATGAAAGCACAGATTGGTGGATTGAGTTTCGGTTTGGTTCCAGGCAACTATTTGCTGATATTCGAAGGGTGTAAGCAGCGGCAAATCTGATAGACGGGCCTCAGGATTGGCCACAATGCCTGCCAATAAAGTTTGAAAATGGCCGATCAATCGGTGAATGCGGTCACTGTCGAATAGATCCGTGCTGTAGGAGATAAAACCACTCAAACCGTCTTGAGACTGCCAGAGGCTCCGCAATCCTTGAGTTGGTTCCCACAGGTGAATCTCCAAATCAAAGCGAGTGCTGGCGGTCTCTAAAGGTGCAGGATCCAGCCTCAATCCCGACAGCTCTAGGGCTTGCACTGGGGCATTTTGCAGAGCAAAGGCAATTTGAAACAGAGGATTATGGCTAAGGTCTCGATCCGGATCTAAGACTTCAACCAGCTTCTCAAATGGTAAATCTTGGTGTTCATAGGCTTTCAAGGCAGTGATCCGAACTCGTTCCAGTAGCTCACGAAATGTCGGATTGCCTGATAGGTCAGATCGCATCACCAAGCTATTCACAAAAAAGCCGATTAATCCTTCCAAATTGCTGTGATGACGGTTCGCAATCGGCACACCAACGGCAATATCATCCTGTTCAGTATACCGATGTAGCAAGGTTTGAAAGGCCGCTAGCAGAGTCATAAACAGCGACACTCCGGCTTGCTGACTCAAGCTGACTAGCTGCTGGGTCAGGCTGGGAGAAATTTGCAGCGGCTGTGTTGCGCCTCGGTAGGTCTGAACCGCAGGACGAGGCCGGTCGCTTGGCAAATTCAACATCGGCAAATCTCGTAGCTGATTGCGCCAGTACGCGAGCTGATGCTCCAAAACTTCTCCCTGTAGCCAACTGTGCTGCCAGTAAACAAAATCGGTATATTGAATCGGTAAAGCAGGCAAACTAGGGGTTCGGCCTTCTACCAGTGCAGCGTAAAAGTGAGCCAGTTCCCGGATCAGCACGCCAATGGACCAACCATCAGCCACAATGTGATGCATCGTTAGCAGCAACAGCGCCTCAGTTGGCTCAAATTGCAGCAACGACACTCGTAGAGGTGCATCAACCGTTAGATTAAAGGGATGATGCGCTTCAGCCGCTGCCAATTGTTGGCTAATTTGGTCTCGTTCATGACTCGGTACCGTGTGCAAATCTACAGCCAAAAAATCGACTTGCACGTTACTCAGAATAATCTGGGCTGGCTCTCCATCACGGACAACGAATCTGGTGCGCAAGGTCGCATGCCGCTGGACAATGCAGTTAAACGCCCGCTCTAAGGCCGTTTGATCTAAATTTCCACTGAGGCGAATTGCCGCAGGCACATTGTAGAAGGGATTATTGGGAGTCAGCTGATAGAGAAACCACAATCGCTGTTGAGCGAAGGAGAGGGGATGGTGGGAGGTGGGACAAGGGGGTGTGGAGTGTGCCCGCAGTGATGGGGGGGTGGGGGAAGTGGAGGAGAATGATCCTGGGTTGGTTGCGGTTTGAAGGTAGGCGATTAGGTCGGCTTTGTGGTCGATGAGTGCTTGGCGCAGTTCGGGGGTGAGGCTGCCAGAAGCAGCGCTACAGTGCAGGCGAATCTGATCTGGAGACGCATTGGGTTCACCGGTAAGTGAGAGCTGGATATCTAGGCTGTTGAGGTGGGAGACAAATTCAGCGATGGTTGAATACCTCATAGCTCCCATTCCTCCCGCTGGTGTGAAGTAGGTACTTGTCTATGCTTTGTTGAGACATCTGGTATTGGCCAAGGGAATGGTAGCTGAGATGTTAACGTGGATGCTAGTTCAGCAATGGTGGGAGCTTCAAACACGCGACGCAGAGGCAATTCCACCTGAAATCGATCGCGGATGCGCGAAACCAATTGAGTTGCCAACAGGGAATGTCCGCCCAGTTCGAAGAAGTTGTCATCGATTCCGATTGGGGTTCGACCCAGCAATTGTGACCAGAGTTCAGCAAGAGCAGCTTCTACAGATGTAGTCGGGGCAGTGGTAGCGCGGTTTTCGCTCAGTGTCGTCCAGTGGAGGGGCGGTAGTGATTTCTGATCTACTTTGCCGTTGGCTGTGAGGGGAAGCTGATCTAGTACCACAAAGGCAGTGGGTACCATATAGGCCGGTAATCTGGTTTTAAGGAATGCTCGGAGTTGTCGCTCGGTTGGTATAGCTGCTGAGCACCCTACATAGGCAATCAACTGCTGATCTCCTGGGGCGGCGGTAGACGCATCCCTGGCTAGCGGCTGCACCACAACCACCGCAGATTGCACCATAGGATGGTGCGTTAACACGGTTTCAATTTCACCCAACTCTACCCGAAAGCCACGAATCTTGATCTGGTGATCAGTTCGACCCAGAAACTCTAGATTTCCATCGGCACGATAACGAGCGCGATCGCCGGTTTTATAAAGTTTTGAAGGTTGTACGTCCTTCTGGCTGGCTCCGCCAACACGTAGTATCTCCGTAGCAGAAGGGTTGAGGGTTGAGGGTTGGGCTGTTAACTGAGCACTCAAAGCTGAACCCTCAAACCTAATAAACCGTTCCTCAGTCAGCTCTGGTCGATTCAAATATCCCTGGGCTAATCCTTCACCTGCTAAATATATTTCACCGCTAACGTTGGCTGGAACTGGATTTAGTTGCTCATCGAGCAGATAAACTTGTGTATTAGCAATAGCTTGACCAATCGGAATAGTTATAGCGTTCTTTGAAATGTTTTCTACTTCATACCAGGTGGAAAAGGTTGTGTTTTCAGTTGGCCCGTAGACGTGAATTAGATGTTGAGGTCTACCTTGTTGCAGCACTGATTGCACACACTCAACGTTCACCATTTCACCGCCAAACAGCAAATATCGCAGGGATTGAAAGGCGGTAGGAATCTGGCTGACGGTTTGATTAAATAAGGCGGTGGTGAGAAACAGAATGCTGATTTGCTGCTGCTGCAACTCGATTACTAAATTAGCGGGAGATAGGGTAATCTCGCGCTCCAGGCCAATCAATTGGGCACCGTTCAGTAAGGCTCCCCAGACTTCAAATGTAGCGGCATCAAAGGCGAGGTTAGCAACCTGGGCTATCCGATCGCTGGGTTGGATTTGCACATAATCAGTTGCACACACCAGGCGGTTAACAGCTCGATGCGGTACCATCACGCCTTTAGGAGTTCCAGTTGAGCCAGAGGTGTACATCACATAGGCGAGCTGGTTGGCTGTGCAGGGAAGCGACAAATTCTCAGCCGACTCCTGAGCAATGGCATACCATTCCTGCTCCAAACAAACCACGATAGTTTCGGGGGCTTGCAAGATCTCAACCCAAGCAGGCTGGGTAAGCACCACAGTAATTTCGGCATCCTTCAGCATAAACTGCAGCCGTTCCAGAGGATAGCTGGGGTCCAGCGGCACATAGGCTCCTCCTGCTTTCAGGACTGCCAGCATAGCCGCAATTGCCTCTCCACTGCGTTCCAAACAGATTCCTACTCGTGTGCCAGTATCAACTGCTAAGCGTTGTAGATAGCGTGCTAACTGATTACTACCTTGATTCAGCGCTTCGTAACTAAATTGTTGACTGCCAAATTGAATTGCAATTGCGGTTGGATTTTGTTGCACCTGAAACTCAAACTGCTGATGAATACCAACTGTAGGATAGGGAGATTGATTGCTATGCCAACGCTGTATCAACGCTTGCTGTTCTGCCAACGTTAATAGAGACAGAGCCGAGAGAGGTATATCTGGATTCGTTACAATATTTTCTAACAAAGTTTGGAAATGGTTACATAGTGATGTGATAGTAGCTTCATCAAATAAATTGGTGTTATAGACGATCACACCCCGTAACCCGTCAGTCTGTTGCCATCCTTTGCCCCATAGGTTGCGAAAGTTATCTGCACATTTCCAGAGGTATAGTTCCAGATCAAACCGCGCCGTTTTGGTCTCTAATTCCACCGGACTGAGCACTAAACCGGGTAACACGAGCTGCTCCATTGGTGTGTTTTGTAGCGCAAATACGACTTGAAACAGGGGATTTTGCGTCAGATTCCGCACGGGTTGCAGCTCTTCGACCAGCTTCTCAAACGGCAAATCCTGATGGGCATAGGCAGCTAACGTGACTTGTCGCACTCGCTCTAATAGCTCACGAAAGCTGGGATTACCAGCCAGATCAGTCCGCAATACCAAGCTGTTTACCAAAAAACCAATCAAGCCTTCGAGTTCGCTGCGTTGGCGATTGGCAATTGGGGAGCCAATCACAATATCAGTTTGTCCGGTGTAGCGATGCAGTAGCGTCTGAAAGGCTGCTAGCAGAGTCATAAACAAGGTCACTCCAGCCCCTTGGCTTAGCTCCTCCAGGGCATCCAGTAGCCGCTGGGGCAATTCTAGCAATTGGCTCGCCCCCCGATGCTCCTGCTTCTGCCCTAACGAACAAGTTTGAGCACCAGGTAAATTTAGGACCGGCAAATCCTGCAACTGCTGCTTCCAATAGCTGAGCTGAGCATTGAGTGCTTCTCCCTGCAACCATTGCCGCTGCCAGTGAGCAAAATCAGCGTATTGAATCGGCAGTTCCGGTAGAGTAATAGGCTTGCCTTCTACCAAAGCTCCATACAGGTTGCCGAACTCCCGAATCAGTACTCCACTGGACCACTCGTCAAAAATAATGTGATGCAGAGCCAGTAGCAATAGATGTTCTGTATCCTGCAATTGCCACAATCGAACTCGCAGCAGCGGACCTTGGTTTAGGGGAAATGGCTGTTGAATCTCCTGCCAGATTTGCTCAAACGCAGTAGCTTCGCGAATGCTCGCAGGTAGAGCGCGTAGATCAGTGAATTGGAGCGGCAGGAGCAGTTCAGGCGCAATCACCTGCACCAGTTGCCCATCCACCAAGTCAAACTGAGTTCGGAGAGTTTCGTGCCGTTGAACAATGGTTTGAATGCTCTGCTGTAGCGGCCAGCGCTGTAGCGTTCCAGTTAACCGGAATACAAGAGGGATCACGTATAGCGATGCTTCAGGAAACAGTTGTTCGATAAACCACAACCGCTGTTGAGCAAATGAGGCCGGAAAGACATAAACATCTTCTGTCCACTTCGAATTCGGTTTATCTAAAACCATTTACACCTGCATTGATTCAACTTCACTCTGTTGTAAAGCGAAAAGCAGCTCGGCAGCTATGCTCCAGGATAGATATTTAGCTGAATCGGTGTATTGATTTGTTGCGTTTTTCCATACAGCTTTATACTTGAGAAGGTTTTGTTACCACTCTTAAAAGATCAGTAATGATTATGCTTTGATTAGGGTTGCAGATCCGGTGTAGATTTTTTATGAAGTCCTAGGCTGGATTATCGAGCTTAGCAGCCCTCCTGCTCTCTATGTTCATCAAACTTCCCGCAAACATCGGCCAAATAGCAAAGCGCCCGAAATCGCAATCCTACAACTTCATCATAGAGGGGATTCAGTTTGCATAGGGGCGGAATTCGCACAATAGTACGGCCCCTGAATTGCAGATTGCGTTCAAATGGGCACTGGGCCGGAACGACTCGACAAATCAACTGAGCAATGTCAGCATTACCAATCTCCAGTTGGTTCAGCCATTGGCGAAGCGGCTGCAATAAATCAGAGGCTTGATGGCTAGCTGGTGTAACACGGGTTGGTAAAAACATAGTGTTTCAAACTTCATGCCTGAGTGGTTATATCAATAGGTTAGCTATAACTCAGGAGAATTGAAATGCGCAAATTATATAAATTTTAGTTATTAAACATAATTTTCTCTTAAGTGCTGGAGTTTGTGATTAGTCAATTGCGTATCGGCCTCAGACAATCGGGTGAATGACGCTAACCACAGCAGTAATCAACAATTGAGCACAATACTCAGTACGCTTATGTTTGTGCTTTAACCGAGACAAATCTATGACAATGCTGATTTGGTAAAGCAGGAGTCAGGAGTTAGGAGTCAGGAGTTTTCCTGTCAGCTATTCAGTGGAGCTTTAAGCAAGTCAATCGAATAATCTGAACGATTTGTAGTGCAAGCGTCTCACTCGGTGGGCAAGATGCCCACACTCCCTTGATCGTTTAATTGAATTGAATGACTTAATTGAGCCGCTGACGCTTCAGGAATTTTGATTTCTGACTGAAGGGAGACAGATTGCCGCAATCAAAATCCAGAATCTCTGACTACTATCAAATTCGATTGCATGTCCTTCATTAAAGTTCTGATAGGGCACAAATGATAGTTCCGGCAGAACGAACGTCTAACCAGCCAGATTTGATATATCTCCTGCCTCCTGCCTCCTGCCTCCTACCTCCCAAATGTAAACTTCTAAAACAAATCTCCGCCAAAATGGTGAGGCTATTCCGAAAAACCGTATCATAAACTACAGAATGTTTAAGGCTTTGAGCGGTTGCAGTTGGGTTGTGACCGGTTGAGGTCTTGTTTTGTCATTTGGTTTTAACCCCTCTTACCGTCGATTCGCTTTTTAGGAGCGTGTTATGCCCAATCCAGTTACCTATCCTGCCTGTCAGCTTCCGCGTCAGCCGCTGAGTAATCTGGCATGGGAAAGTTTTCGCCAAACGGTTACTCCGTCTCAATTCCAGCCTTCCACCTGGGTGAAACTGCTCAACCCGCCTACGGCCTTTAGTTTTGATGAAGCTTGGCTGCTCTGCCAATATTCCACCGACGCATGGTTGGCCTGGGTACCCGATTATGGCGAAATTCTGCTGACTACGGATGAGTTTTGCAGCTTGTCCTGACTTTTGGTCTAGTTTTTTGTTCCAATTTATCGATCCTTTAACTCAGTCCAGCGATGGCGAAAGTTCAGCGCTGTTTGCAGGCAGTAGGCGGTTTGTAATAAGGCTGCTTCTCCACGAGGCTGGCCGATGATCTGTATTCCAATCGGTAGTCCTGAAGTCGTCCAACCGCAGGGAATCGAAATAGCAGGTAGACCGGTTAAAGAGATCGTGTAGGTGATAGTCAAGTAGTCAATAATGTTCCGCAAGGCCACACCATTAATCGTGAGAATCTCGGTTTCGCTATGCAAATAAGGTGGAACGGTGGCGCTAACGGTGATTAGAACATCATGCTGCTGAAAAAAACGCAGAAAATTGAGGTAAAGCCGATCTCGATCCGCCTCGGCTTGCAGTAGATCCGCTGCCGATAGGCCAATACCGCGCTCGATATTCCAGCATACGCTGTCCGACAGGAGGTCGCGGTAATTTTCGTAGTGGTGTTTCTGCTTGTGCAGTAATGTAGCGGCCCGCATGGTTTCAAAGGCAAACTGAGCGGTTGTGCAATCGGGATGGGTTTCCTGAATTTGGGGACAGAGTGAGCCAATCTGCTCCATAGCCTGCCGAAACACAGCTACCACCTCTGCATCCACAATTGCAACGCCTAAGTCAGGGCTGAACCCGATTCTCAGTGAACGCAGATGCTCCTCTACGGCTTCAGGCAACAAGGTAAATGACGGCATAGGCCAGTCTGAACTGCCGATCGAAACCGGATCGCGCCAATCTTCGCCTGCCATTACCGACAGCATCAACGCGGCATCTTCAACAGAGCGGACCAAAATGCCGTCAGTATCGAGATAGTCCCACAAAAGCGGTTTACGGCGGCGCGGAATTCGTCCTGCTGCGGGGCGTAGTCCCACGACCCCACAGAAACTAGCCGGAGTGCGGCAAGAGCCACCCATATCGGTCCCTTGGGCTAGATAACCCATGCCGGTTGCCACGGCCACAGCGGCTCCCCCGCTTGAGCCACCCGAACTGCGCTCAGGATCGTAGGGGTTGGCGGTTGGCCCGTAGAGGAAATTGCTGCAATGGGCACCCATGCCAAACTCAGGCGTATTGGTTTTGCCGATCAAAATAGCCCCAGCCGCTCGCAGTCGGGCCACACACAGCTCGTCTTGCTGCGGTACAAAATCTTGATAGATCCGCGAACCGAAGCTGGTTCGGACTCCGGCAGTCGGCGTCAGGTCTTTGACGGTAAAGGGAACCCCATGCAGCACACCTACAGTTTCCCCCCGCTCCAGCATGACATCAGCTTGTTTCGCGGCGAGTTCGGCTTGTTCTCGACAGGGCGTAATCACAGCCTTTAACTGGTGATTATGGCGCTCGATTTGCTGAAAACAAGCTGCAACCGCTTCGATAGACCGCACCTGCCGCTGTTGAATCTGTTGGGCCAATTCACAGGCCGAGTGTTGATAGAGCTGAGTCATGGCATTAGTTTGGGACGCGCAAAGCTGGATAGACCACAGGGTAGAAATTCACCCCGGCCCCGTGCCGCTAACACCTCTCCCTGTCGGTAAACTACTTCGCCCCGCGATAAGGTAATTTCTGGATAGCCTTGGATGGTCATACCCTCGTAGGGCGTATAGTCTACATTGTGGTGCAGCATCGGATTATGAATTGTCACCTGTTGCTGAGAATCCCAAATCACCAGATCGGCATCAGCGCCGATTGCAATCGTGCCCTTGCGAGGATACAGGCCGTATAGTTTGGCTGGATTAGTGGACGTTAAGGATACAAACGTGTTTAAGTCAATTCGGCCTTTGTTTACACCTTCTGAAAACAAAAGCGGCAATCGCGTTTCAATTCCGGGAATACCGTTGGGAACCGCATGAAACGAACTGTGTGTGCCACAGATTTGTTTACCCTTCGGGTCATCATAGCGGAATGGAGCATGATCTGAAGAGAGCACATGAAAGACTCCATTGCACAATCCATCCCAAATTACCTGCTGGTTCGCTTTATCGCGAGGCGGCGGGCTGCAAATACACTTGGCCCCCTCAAAATTGGGCTGATCTAGATCCGCGTCGGTGAGAAACAGGTACTGAGGGCAAGTTTCGGCATAAATGCGTAGCCCCCGGTTCTGTGCCCACTGAATCTGCTCGACGGCTTCCGCTCCCGACACATGCACGATCAGAATCGGCACATCAACCAGTTCAGCCAGCGCAATCGCTCGATGGGTGGCTTCTCGTTCAACCACCATTGGTCGCGCTGTGGCATGATAGCGGGGAGCGGTTTTACCAAGAGCTTCTAGGCGCTGCACCATCCAGGCAATGCAGTCACTGTTTTCGGCATGCACCATGACAAAGGCTCCTTCTTGCCGCGCCACTGCCAGTACATCCAGGAGTTGCCGGTCGCTGAGTTTCAAATCGTCGTAGGTCATGTAGACTTTGAACGATGTGTAGCCGCTGCGAATTAGCTCCGGCAGTTCCTCGTCTAGTACAGTAGGAGTAGGATCCGCCACAATCAGGTGAAAGGCATAATCCACTACCGCGTTGCCCGTTGCTCGCTGATGATAGTCTTCTACCGCAGCCTTGAGCGAGCCTCCCTTAAACTGGCAAGCAAACGGAATTACGGTGGTTGTACCTCCTGCCACAGCGGAGCGGGTGCCGGTATAAAAGTCATCCGCCATCACCACTCCATCTGACATAGGCTGATCCATATGACAGTGGGCATCGACTCCACCCGGCATCACCAATCGATCAGTTGCGTCAATTTCCTGTGGGGCTTGGGGTAAATTGGCAGCCAACGCTACAATCCGACCTGCCTTGATGCCCACATCACACTGCATCACATCCGCAGCCGTCACCACTGTGCCTTGACGTATTACTAGATCGAGTTCTGTCATTGGTGCTGGATCTCTCTGCTTGGGTTGAGAATCTGTTTGAGAATCTAGGTTAGCTCAGATTCTGCCGCTAATGATTAAAACCTTTTGTATCAACAGCCTCATCTAAATCACAAACATCTGATCACAACCCACTTCCCCGGTTCCAATTGCTGACCCAATGATTGTGAATGATAAAGCTTGGCCTTTGCTGAACAAATAGTGAACAAACACGATGGATCTCGGTATTGTTGACAAACTAAAGTAGCAAAACGATAACCTTAACAATAACCTTCAGGAGCAATACATGGTTTTTAGTTCGCTTTTCTTAGCATTCAAAAGCTTAGGGCTGCTGATTCCGCTAGACCAAAATTTGACTGCAGCGATGGCAGTGAGTTTAGGAGCAATTCCCGGTGCATTGAGTCGCTACTATCTCACGGTTGTGTTTAGCCAATGGCTTGGGGTCAGCTTTCCCTATGGCACCTTTTTCATTAATCTCTCTGGCTCACTCCTCATGGGCTTTTTTGCCATGCTTGCAGTTGAGCAGGTCATCTCCTCACAGGAATGGCAACTCTTAATTACAACAGGCTTTCTCGGCTCCTACACAACCTTTTCCACTTATGCCCTGGATGCATCTATCCTGCTACGAGGACGAGATCGAATCAAAGCGCTCTTTTACTGGTTGGGCAGTTCAATTCTAGGCGGCGTTTGTCTCGAAATCGGGATTTTAATCGCAAAACTATTCCATCCTGGAGGACAGTGAGATGGGTTGGTTCGATATGCGTTGGTTTGACAGGGCCAGACAGATGTTGCAGTCGATCTTACGTTCTTCCAATCTCCGAGTTCCAATGGCCATCAGCTTAGGTGCGATTGCAGGAGCCTTGAGCCGCTATTTTCTCTCAGCAACCATGAACCAATGGCTGGGCACGGTCTTTCCGTTTGCTACGTTTTTGATAAATCTTTCCGGAGCATTGCTCATGGGATTTTTCACCAGTTTTGCTGTCAATCGCCGCATCATTTCACCCGATGTACGCTTGATTGTAGCAGTTGGCTTTTTAGGATCCTATACAACGTTCTCTACTTACACTCTGGATCTAGAAAAGCTGCTTGCAATCGGCAACTGGCAGCTTACAGCACTATATTGGATCGGGAGCACCTTACTGGGTTTATTATGCTTGGAACTGGGAGGTTACATTGCACGCAGGTTGCCCTTGGGTTGAGAGACTGGTCAGGTTGGATGATCGCTGGTGTGCTGGTGTAGAACAAAGCAACCATCAAATGACAAATTCCTCTAAGCTGATTGCGGTATTGATTGTTGAATCGGAATTTCCAGGATAAATTCTGTTCCCTGTCCTGCTGTCGAAGCACAGTTCAACTTGCCGCCATGTTTTTCCACCACAATCTGATGACTGATTGACAATCCCAAACCCGTGCCTTTCCCAATGGCTTTAGTCGTAAAGAATGGTAAGAAGATTTTGTCGCAAATGTCTTCAGGAATTCCAGGCCCATTATCTTTAATTGAAATGATGGCCCAATCGCTATTTGATTGCCAGGTGCGAATCTGAATCATCCCAGGATTCGCATCGATGTCTTCTAAAGAGCGGGAGCGATTGAACTCCTCCAGCGCATCAATTGAGTTTGCTATTAAATTCATAAAGACTTGATTAAGTTGACTAGCATAGCATTCGATTTCAGGCAATTCACTGTAGTCCTTAATCACCTGAATCGCGGATCGATTGGCCTTCGAGTTCAGGCGATTCTGCAAAATCAACAATGTGCTGTCAAGCCCTTCGTGAATATTAACGGCTTTCATTTCAGATTCATCGAGCCGAGAGAAGCATCGCAGAGAAGTTACGATTTGGCGAATGCGTTCAACTCCTAGCTTCATTGAGTCCAGCAGTTTAGGTAAGTCCTGCTTTAAAAACTCCAGGTCGATAACCTCAATCTGTTCTGCAATCTCTGAGGTCGGAGGAGAAGAAAGCTGATAAAGGTTGACCAAATGCAATAAAGCTTGGGTATATTCGGCTGCTGGTGTGAGGTTACCGTAAATAAAATTGATTGGATTATTGATTTCGTGAGCTACTCCCGCCACCAGTTGCCCCAGTGCAGACATTCGTTCACTGTGGATCAACTGAAGCTGGGTTTGCTGTAGCTCCTCTAACGCAGATGAGAGCGCTTTGGTTCGTTCTTCTACTTGCTGTTCCAGCTGCTGATTTAGCTCCAGCAGAGCAGCTTCTGCCTGTTCTCGCCGCTCAATTTCCTGCTTCAACAATTGGTTTTGAGATTCCAGTCTTTTGGCAAAGTCACGTAGCTGCAGATGCACCCTAATCCGCGCCAGTACTTCTTCTTGGTGAAACGGCTTTGTAATGTAGTCAACGGCTCCAAACGATAATCCCTTCACTTTATTTTCGGTATCGGTCAGGGCAGTCATGAAAATTACTGGAATGTTCCAAGTTAATGGATTTTGTTTCAATCGACGACAAGTTTCATATCCGTCAATTCCAGGCATCATAATGTCTAGCAGGATGAGCTCAGGGTGATAATATTGGAGTTGTTCCAGTGCACTCTCCCCATCAACCGCTACTGCAACTTGAAGCCCAGCACTGAGTAAAGTCTCGGACAGTACTTCTAGGTTCGTGGGATTATCATCCACAATCAAAATAGCTTGGGATTCTAAATTAAACATCGTTGTTTTATGAAACATTAGACACTTTGAGCAGTAGGTCAACCGAAACAGAGCAATACCTGCTAAATAAAAACAATCTAGTTCGTTGGTAAATAATGTTCTACAAAAGTGCGAATTTGCCTCAACTGAAATTCCCTGGCAAATTGGCGAAGCTGTTGAGTAAACGGTATGAATTTGCGGTCAAAGTTTTCTAGCCTTTCTACCTCCTTGAGCAGGTCTTTGATCAAACCTTTGCGACTTAAATCATGCAGCAAAACCAAATCCTCAAGGGGCGGTGGAATAATTTGAGCCGATTCGCTCTCAAGTTCGGTTGTTTGTTGCGTCTCTACTACACCACTTCGTTCTGCATATACCCAAGTCAATTTAAGATGCTTTGCTAAAGCCTCCAACAAACTGTCTATTTGCACTGGTTTCGGTAGAAATTCATTGGCTCCAGCATCTAAACTTTTATACTTATCTGATTCAAAAACGCTGGCCGAGGAAACAATCACAGGGGTATGAGCCAACTCAGGTAGCTGACGGATCTGCTTCAGCATCTCGTAGCCATCCATGACTGGCATTGTCAAGTCGGTGATGATTAGATCCGGCTGTAGTTTACTTGCCTGTTGCAGCCCTTCCTGACCATTGAAAGCTTCAAACACTTCAAATCCAATTGGTTTCAACAAGCTAACAATAACAGAGCGATTTTCCCACAGATCATCAACAATCAGAATTTTAGGTTGTTGATCTTGAATTCCTACAATCACATCCTGGTTGGAAATCCTGGAGGATTTAGCCCATTCTTTTGCTTCGAGTAGTTCTACATCAAACCAAAAGATACTACCTTGACCAAGCTGACTTTGAACATTCAATGTACTATTCATTAGCTGAACAATCTTCTGACTGATTGCCAATCCCAGCCCGGTTCCTTCAGCCTGTTTCTTGGTATCTCCAGTCTGCTCAAACGGCAGAAAGATTCTATCCAATTGATCTGAAGCAATACCTACACCTGTATCCTCTACTTGGAATCGAATTTTGTAGATAGAAGGACAATCTTTATTACCCTCAAGTTTTTGACACTTGACTAGAAATGTAACACTGCCTGTATCAGTAAACTTGACCGCATTCCCCAACAAATTGATCAGGACCTGCCGTAATCTTTTTTCATCGGCTCTAATTCCGCCTGGCAAATGGAGATCAGGTTGGTAAATCAGGTTCAACCCCTTTTGTTCAGCTTTGATGCGGCAAATTTCCGCCACATTTTGGAGAAAGGAAGGAAGATGGAAATCAATGGGCTGTAATTCCAGTTTTTGAGCCTCAATCTTGGAAAGATCTAACACATCATTGATCAACGTCAATAGATGCTGACCACATTGTCTGATAATCTCAATGCCTTGTTTTTCCCGTTTTGCCAAGCTTTGTGAGCGTTGCAGGATCTGAGCATAACCCAAGATTCCATTGAGCGGAGTACGAAGTTCGTGGCTCATATTGGCCAAAAATTCGCTTTTTGCCCGGTTAGCGGCATCGGCTAATTCTTTTGCCTGTTTGAGTTCAGCCGTCCGCTCTTCAACTCGTAGTTCTAATTCTTCAAACGATGCTTTTAACTGCGATGCCATCTGATGGAACGAGTGTTCCAAAACTTCTAGTTCGTCCGCAGGCTGTTGGTCAAACAGTTGCTGCTGATTATTATCAGCAGCAACTGTCTCATCTTGAGTAAAACGAGACGCTTTTTGAGCATTATCAGCAGCCAAGCGTTTGCACTCTTCCAAAATTGGTTTTAGACGCCGATTGAGCTGTCGAACAAACAGGGTGACTACCAGTGCCAAAACTGCACCTGCTCCTAATGCTCCCCCGACGGTAATCGCCAAAACCGGCCCCAACACAACCGATTGGGGCACCGCTGCCAGCATCAGCCAATTGGTTCCCTCAATGCGCTGATAGGCCCAGTATTTACCTGAGGTAAGCACCAATCCTGTTTGATCTTTTTCTATTTGGTACCAAACACTTTTTAGATGAGGAATGTCTTGATAGGTTGCCAGTGCTTTAGCTTTGCTAGGATCAGGTGGATAAGCTAGTAAGTTGCCTTGCTCACTTAGAATTACAAAGTATCCCCTTCCCTTAGTAACTGGTTCCCTGAGTTGATTACCTAGAGCTGTTACACTAACGTCTACTCCAGTAACACCTATCACTTGATTATTACGATCAAATATTGGTCCCGTATAGGTTGTGAGGGTTAACCCATACCATTGATAGGGTTCCAGCCAAATCCCTTTTTTTGCTGCTACAACCGAAGTGTAATAGTCTTTCTGAGAATAATTGTCTTCCTGGACGTCTACATACCAAATATCATTATAAGGTGTTGCTAATGCTTTCCCTATTTGATCAGGAGATTTCTGATCAATATAGAAATAGGGCCAATACCACTGTCGATCTTTTGCAAGCTTGAAGGCAGACTGACCGAAACCAATTCCTACTGTTAGTGGTGAGCGCTGTTGAAATAATTTGAATGCTAGCTCTCTGTAAGCTGCAGCATTTTTGATTCCCTGTTGATGCATTGTGCTGACTGCACCAGAGACATCCAACATAGACTGTTCTACTCTGGACAGTTCTCCCTCAATTAACTTGACCTGAGTACTTAAATTACCTTGAATCTCGTTCTTAGCTCGATTTTCTAAAACCTGGTAGAAGAAATAGGACATGCTGCCTAGCCCTACCAAAGCACCGCTCAGCACATAAAAAAATAGCCTTGAACCAATTGAATGATGTATCGAGTTTTTCATCAGTACTTTTACAGTTTTCAATAGAGCTATCAAATTTAGTTGGTTCTATACTTCCTAAAGATCACTGAATCTTTATCTTCAAGAATTCCCAGGATTTCCTAAGAAACATCTATAATATGTAAAATTTTGAGGTGAATTCAAGCTAAGCGAGTTGCCAACAGGTACACGCGGTAGGCGATGCTTAAAACCGCATAGTACTTCCCAAGCGATAGTATCTAGCATGGTTGCCCAATTATCGACAGAAATTTGCTCTGCTCCATCCTGCCCTATCAAGGTAACAACCTCACCCTCTCGTAGATCAGGAATTTTACTGACATCCAACATCAACTGATCCATAGTGATTGCCCCAATCTGAGGAATTCGCTGTCCTCGAACTAGAACATTCATACGATTGGAGAGACCACGTGGTACCCCATCGGCATAACCAATGCCGACAACTGCTAGATGAGTCTCCCGATTAGCTACATATAAGTGACCGTAGCTGACGCCTGTACCTGGTTGAATCGTTTTCACCTGCGTGACCCGTGCTTTAACTTGAAGTACAGGTTTGAGATTGACTTTACCTTGCAAATGGGAAGCGGGATATAGACCGTAGATAGCCAGCCCCACTCTCACCAAATCATAATGCATAGATGGATCAGACAGAGTCGCAGCAGAATTTGCTAAATGTAGTTTCGGTAAAGGAGAGCCAAGCTTTTGTAAATAGGCCATTACTTCTTGATAGCGGGCCTGTTGCCGGTACATTGTGCGAGGATCTGAGGAGTCTGAAGTTGCCAAGTGAGAATAGACGCTGGCAACCCGCAGATGAGGCAAGTGATTGATAAGCTGCACGAGTTCTATTGCCTGCTGCCAAGGTACGCCCAACCGCGACATACCGGTATCGATTTTAAGATGAACTGGTAGGCTGCAATTTATTGTCGCTAAGGTTTTAGAAAACATCTGGGCTTGTTGGGGCGTGCATAAAGTCGGCTGTAACTGCCAATGGGCAATTGCCCGAACTTGCTCAGGGGTATTCGTTGCACCTAACAACAGAATTGGGGCTTGAATCCCAGCCTCTCGCAGCTCGATCCCTTCAAAAATTGTTGCCACTCCCAACCAACTTGCTCCATGTTGTAGAACTGTTCGAGCAATCAGCACCGCTCCATGCCCATAGGCATCTGCCTTAACTATCGCCATCAACTCAGTAGCCGGTGATAGTAGGCGTTTAATTTGCCTCACGTTATCAGCCAATGCTGTCAAATCAACTTCAACCCAGGCTCGTTCACACGGCATTACGGCTAAGCTTGGGTTCAACTTCCAACTCAGCATTACAACTTACTCCTGGGGATAAACCGTAGGGAGCCGAGATTGATCGAGTGAATGGTTCTGATAAACTGGATTAGCGTTGCTAAACTCTCTATAGGAACCTCCTTGAGCTGTTTGGTCAATCTGTTGGGAAACAGCCGTATCAATTGTTGGAGGCTGCAAAAAACCTATGCGATTAAAGTAGGAAAAATAGATGTTTATCAACTTGGCATCAACCACTGGACAGACAATAGAAGTCTGAGACAGTCCAGTGAGAGTATTTTGACAGTCAAATGCCCGAGCTGTAAGGAGAAAGGTTTCCAGGTAGGTCATTTGTGTTTTAGGATGTTTTTCAGTAAACAGCGACAGCATAGGCTTTAGAACATTCTCTGAAGAAACATCTAGCTTGAGCAACTCTACTTGCCAGTCCTCGTGCGATTGGGATCGAAGGGTATAGCCAAAGCTGCGAATTTGGTTGACTAAGTGATTCCACGGTAGGGGGTGAGGATTGACGATATGAAAGGCTTTTCCAAGGGATTGCGGTTGATTCGACAGATGGATTATGGTTTGGCTGGCATAGTCGATGGGTGTCATGTTGACCCAGTGCTCGAAAGCAGGCGCAGTTCCCAGTTGAATCATGCCTTTAAGGATACGGCACATCAGGTCATTGGTTTGGGATGCTCCAGTTTGACTATGGCCTGTCAGCATTCCGGGTCTGTAAATACAAATTGGTAAACCTCGAGATTGGGCTGCCCTCATGAGCTTCTCAGCAACCCACTTGGTTTGAGCATATCCTCTATCGAGAGCCTGTCCATCGGCTAAGGGTTCGTCTTCTCGAATCAGCTCCATCTCAAAGTAAGCAGGAGATTGAAAGACATCAATGGTTGAGATGAAATGCACAGGAGTTGGTTTACCTTGACTCGCTAATCTCAAAAGTTCTTGAGTCCCAAGCACATTTGCGGCTCGCAGTGCGGTGTAGGGATAGATTAGGTTAACGAATGCCCCAGAGTGATAAATCCGATCAACTTTATTCGCTAATGATTGGAATGTTTCGTGGGTTAACCCCAATAATGGCTGTGATAAATCGCCCAGAACTGGAATAATTCTAGAACTCAGTTCACCGCTTGATAGCATGTAGCGTTCTAAAGCCATTTGCAACCTCTGCCGACCTTCTTCCACATGCGTTGCACGTACCAAGCAGTAAATATCTGCCTGAGTCTGCTGTAGGAGTTCATGCAGTAAGAAAACTCCTAGAAAACCTGTGGCTCCAGTTAGGAAGATATGTTGTGGCTCTGAGGTAATCGCTGCAGCTGCATTCTGAGGCTGGATTGCTGGCTCCAAGCGAGTATCAGCTTGTAAATCGACACTAGTTTCTTCTTGGATCAAACCGGTTTCGTCCGGGTTCTGAACTTGCCCAATGCTTTTAACTAGTCCTGCAATAGTTGGCTCTCTCAGCAGATGAAACAGGGGTATCTCAACTTGTATCGCTTCTGCAATTTGAGCTAAGAGTTGAGCTGCCAGCAGCGAATGCCCTCCCAATTCAAAGAAATTGTCGTAAATACCAATTTGTTCAATTCCTAAAACCTGAGACCAAATTTCAGTAAGCTGATCTTCTAATCGAGTAGAGGGAGGAACGAAAGCCTCAGATAATGCCGGTCGCTCTTTCCTTGGCTCTGGGAGGGAGCGTCGATCAATCTTGCCGTTTGGAGTTAAGGGCAGCGCTTCCATCACAACGAATGCAGAAGGTACCATGTAGTCAGGTAGCTTGTTCTTCAAAAATATCCGAAGTTGGCTGACAAAACTGCTTTTCCAATTGATCTGGAGCGGATTATTGGCATACGCACTCCAGGGTTTCACATCCACTGATTGTTCAGGCAAGGCAAAAGGCTGAGTTGCTGCCACCGAGCACCACATCAGCACATCATAGCAACCAACTGTTTCTGACTCGGCCCAGGTAATATGAACACTGTAAGGAAGAGTTTTACTAATGCTCCAGAACTCCTCAGGATGTATACCCAGATGAGCTTCTTGGTGTAAAACTTCTTGTAAGGTTCCGACTGTAGTTAAATATTGAGGATTTTTTAGTAATGTTGCTGCCTTAACTTCCAAAAAAGTTCTCGAGTCTAGCACATTGGTAATTTTCAAGCTGGCTGGCTGTTGCTCTTCAAGCAATTGGTAAAGTTTCGAGATCGAGAAGCGATGCTGCTGCCAATTCATTTCGAGCGGTTCGGGAATTGGATTAGTTTTAGTTTCTATATGCAGAATTACATCTGAGCGAAATCGAATCAGCTCATTATTCGAGAATCCTCGCTTTAACTGAGTATCTACTTGGCTGATACGGGGAATATGATGTTTAAGGGCCTGAAAGAAAGCAGGATGAAGTAGCAATTCTCTATCTTGAGCAATGCGGTCCCGAATTTTCTGTTGCAGTTGCAGCAGAGATAGTGACGCAGCAGCCTGACAAAGTTGCACTCCTGTGTGGAAACTCTCAAGTAACTGTAGATTACGAATATCGCCAATAAAAATTCGACCACCTGGTTTGACAAGTTCAACCACTTTCTTGAGAGTCTGTACTAAATAATCGATACCTGGAAAGTATTGAATCACCGAGTTGATGATCACGGTATCGAACATTGGTTCTAGTCCTTCTAGCTCGTGTGCTGCTCCTTGACAAACTTTAATATGGGACCAGTTCTGCTCATCTTTTTGCAATTGTGCTTGAATGTGAGAAATCGCTTCTGCAGAAATATCTATACCAAAGTAGTAGGTACAGTGTGGGGCAATCCGAAACAGGAGAAGTCCCATACCACAACCAATTTCCAGCACGCGCTGAGGACGTAATCCAAGAATGCGCTCAACAGTGCAATCAACCCATTCGCGTACTTGATCCGCTGGCATCGGAAGACCCGTAAAACTATCGTTCCAGCCGCTGCTATTGAAGGTTGGATCGCAGTTTAGAGTGAATTGCCCAGCCTGACGATAAGTTTGACTCCATACGTTTTGCCATTGTTGAATCTGTTCAATATCAGCTTGCTCAGCCGTTGCCAATTCGACATCGGTGCTCTTAGGAACTACGTAGGCAATCAACCGCTTGCTTCCTGATCCATCTTCTCTGGCAATCACCGTAGCCTCTCTGACAAGGGGATTTTGACTGAGAGCCGCTTCAATATCTCCCAACTCGACCCGAAAACCACGAATCTTGACTTGATGATCAATCCGACCAATAAACTCAATATTGCCATCAGGGCGATAGCGAGCTAGATCCCCAGTTTTGTAGAGACGTGCTCCTGGCTCAGAACTAAACGGGTCAGTAATAAATCTTTCATGGTTTAAATCAGGGCGCTTCAGGTAACCTCGTGCTACTCCATCTCCACCAATGTAAACCTCTCCTGGCGCACCAATGGGCACCAGTTTGAGAGGGTCATCTTTGCGGCGAGCAGGGCTTTCTAGTAAGTAGACCTGAGTATTGGCGATTGGCCGACCGAGTGGAATGGAATCAGCACCTGGTTCCACTGGATGAATCATCGACCAAACTGTTGTTTCTGTTGGTCCGTACATATGCCACAGAGAACCACCTTTGGCCAGCAGTTGATTCGCTAATGAGCGCGGCAGAGCTTCTCCGCCGCAAAGCATCTTGAGGCGGTTATTGCCTTGCCAACCTGCTGCCAAAACCAGTTGCCAAGTGGCCGGTGTTGCTTGCACAAAAGTGACATCCGGCTCAGACAAAAGTTCAGCCAGTTGGGCAGCATCGGATGACACGTTCTGAGGAATTAGGCGAATTCGAGCACCTGTTACTAAAGGCAGATAGAGATCGGGAACCGCCATGTCAAAGGAGATGGTGGTGATCGCCAGCAGCGTATCTTCGTGTGTTAATCCTGGTTCACGCTGCATTGAATGCAATAGATTGACCACAGAACGGTGGGTGATTTGCACACCTTTGGGCTTACCGGTAGAACCTGACGTGTAGATGGTGTAGGCTAGGTTGTCGGGGGCCACGCCACTGGTAAGATTTTCTTTACTGAACTGGCTGATGATGGGCCAATCTGTGTCGATGCAAACAACTTGAACTTTTTCAAGCGTCGGCAATTGGCTGAGAAGTTGCTTCTGAGTGATAAGAACAGGAAGCTGAGAATCTTCCAGCATGAATTCTAAGCGATCCTGGGGATAGTTAGGGTCAAGCGGGATGTATGCCCCGCCTGCTTTAAGAATCCCTAAAAGACCGATGAACATAGTCAATGACCGTTCAACACAGATGCCAACTAATGTCTCAGGCTGAACGCCTAGCTCTTTGAGGTAGTGGGCTAGTTGATTGGCTTTCTCATTCAGTTCCCTGTAAGTCAGCTGCTCCTGTTGAAAAATTACTGCTGTTGCATTAGGAGATTTTTCTACCTGACGTTCGATTAACTGAGGGATTGAGTGATCTTGAAAACCTGTGACCATGATGTTCTCCATGCTGTCTGAGAAGCGACACGAAATAGGCACACATCTATCTAATACATAAGTTCAGCGTGCCCGTTTGTGCATCATAGAAAACATACTTTTTCAATTTTTAAGTAGCTTCACATAAGAAGCTAATTTTGTTAGTTTAATGCAAGGTGATTATGCTTAAGATTTTGATTTTCAGGTCTAACTTGAGATAGGCTAATTAAAGTTATATTTAATACATTAAATTGAAGTTCAATTAAGCTAATTGAACAATTCACTATTTCTAGGCTGACCTACAGACTCTATCTTGAGTGCAAACTCAGTTTCTAAATGCCTCAGAGCACACAGCCATCTTGCAGCAGGCCAGATGCTCATACTCTGAATTTAATTGGGTTGAATCGCTGCGTAGGGTGGCAATGGCCTGCAAAAGCTAAAAACAAAAGCTAAAAACAAAGGTTAAAAACACTGTTATAATCACTCGCAGTTTGGCGTGAGTGAGCATGAAACTAAAGTTCTCATCGATTGTCATTTTTTTATCGGTTTGCTTTGTCGTTCTGGTTGCAACCATCCAGCCTGGACGCCCTGAGCTATCCAGAACTGAAAATCTGCTGCCTCCTGCACTATCTGCACCGACTGCACCGAATTCTGCCGGTTTGGGGATTCCGCTGGGCTGTGCGATTCAGCCAGAACGCAATCCTGTCAAGCCACCGGTATCCCCTGCCAGACCCGTCCAGGTGCCGCTGTCGCGCTTTCGTCAAATCAACCCAGCCACGCTAATCGCCGCAGGGCCACGCCCAACCAATCGCCCAGCCTATACGCCGAGAGAAGAAGTGGCCTTGGCCGATCTCACCAATTTTGGCGATCGCTACATCAAAGATTTGAATGGCCGCTTAGCCAACCACGCGCCAATTATTGTTTTGCATGAAACCGTGGGATCTGCCCGCAGCGCAATCAATTACTTTCAGACGCCTCATCCCCGCGATGAAGATCAGGTAAGTTATCACACGCTGATTGGCTTGGATGGGACCGTTTACTATCTTGTACCACCCGACAAACGTGCCTTTGGAGCAGGCAACTCGGTATTTATTGGGGCCAATGGTGCAGAAAGTGTCCAGACCAATCCAGATTTTCCTCCTTCAGTCAATAATTTCGCCTACCACATTTCGCTGGAAACCCCAGCCGACGGTGACAACAACAACAGCAGTCACAGTGGCTATACGAATGCCCAATATCAGTCGCTAGCTTGGCTAGTGGCAAAAACTGGCGTGCCCAATGATAGAATCACCTTTCACAAAACCGTAGACCGCTCGGGCAGCCGTCAGGATCCGCGTAGCTTCAATGCTCAGGCTTTTCTGGCTCTACTCGATACCTATCCCAGAACCAACGAGATTGTGATTGGGTGTTCCATTGCACTTTCCACCCCCTGACCTCACAGTTCATTGCTGCACTTGACTCTCCAGTAGGCTGGAGATTCTAAGATGAAATCAGTTGAACTGAGGACAGTCGATTTGGACTGGAATTGAACGATGACGCTTGAATTTACCGTTCCCAATATGGCCTGTTCCGCCTGTGCTGAAACCATTACCAAAGCTGTGATGGCAATTGATCCAGCTGCTAAAATTGCCGCCGACCCTCAAACCAAGCAAGTGAAAATTGAAACAGGCGCTGAGGCTACGGCAGTCAAGAACGCTATTACAGATGCAGGCTATACCGTAGCCTAACCTGAACAAATCAAATCCAATTGACATGTTGAGTTGGATAAACCAATGGACACAGCTACTCTAAAACTACGAGGCATGAGCTGTGCGGCTTGTGCTAGCAATATTGAACGAGCGATCCAGTCGGTTCCCGGCGTGCAAGAATGCAGTGTTAACTTTGGAGCCGAACAAGCAACTGTTACCTACAATTCACAGCAAACCGACATCAGCGCCATTCAAACTGCCATCAACCAAGCGGGATATGCTGCTCATCCCATCCAGTCCCAAGACCTGTTTAATCCTGAAGATGATACAGAACGCCGCCAGCGGCAAACCGAACAGCGTGAATTGACGCTCAAGGTTTGGGTTAGTGGTATTATCAGCATCATTCTCGTGGTTGGTTCACTGCCGATGATGCTTGGATTGCCGCTACCGTTCATTCCAATGTGGCTGCACCATCCCTGGCTGCAATGGATATTGACGACTCCAGTGTTGTTCTGGTGCGGTAACCGCTTTTTTATCAACGCCTGGAAAGCCTTCAAACGGCGGACCGCTACAATGGATACCTTGGTAGCGCTGGGTACTGGTACAGCCTATGTTTATTCACTGTTTCCCACTCTGCTTCCAGATTGGTTCACACAGCAAGGTTTAAGTCCTGATGTTTACTACGAAGCTGCTGCTGTAATCATTGCCCTGATTCTGCTGGGCCGCCTGCTGGAAAATCGGGCCAGGGGGCAAACGTCCGAGGCAATTCGGCGACTGATTGGGCTACAAGCTAAAACTGCACGGGTAATCCGGAACGGTCAGGAAGTGGATGTGCCGTTGGCGGATGTGATGCTGGGAGATGTAGTACTGGTACGTCCGGGTGAAAAGCTTCCGGTGGATGGCGAGATCATCGCTGGTTCCTCCACAATTGATGAGTCGATGGTGACTGGAGAGAGTGTGCCAGTCCAGAAAGCAATTGGCGATGAAGTGATTGGAGCAACTCTGAACAAAACCGGCAGTTTCCAATTTAGAGCAACTCGCGTCGGGAAAGATACGTTTTTGGCTCAGATGGTCCAACTGGTGCAGCAAGCTCAGGGTTCGAAAGCGCCGATTCAGCGCTTGGCAGATCAAGTCACGGGCTGGTTTGTGCCGGTAGTGATTGCAATTGCAATTGCTACGTTTGTGCTGTGGTACAACCTGATGGGCAACGTGACGATGGCACTAATCACGACGGTTGGAGTTTTGATTATTGCCTGTCCTTGTGCTCTGGGTTTAGCCACTCCTACCTCAATTATGGTGGGTACAGGAAAAGGCGCAGTGAACGGAATTTTGATTAAAAATGCCGAGAGTTTAGAACAAGCTCACAAGCTGCATACGATTGTACTGGACAAAACAGGAACCATTACTCAGGGTAAACCCACAGTTACAGATTTTGTCACAGTCAAAGGAACAGCGAATCACAATGAGATCAATCTGTTGCGTCTGGTGGCAGCGGTGGAACGCTACTCTGAACATCCCCTTGCTGAAGCCGTGGTACAGTATGCCCAAACCCAAGCTGCAGAACTGATCGAAGCGACTGATTTTCAAGCCATTGCGGGCAGCGGTGTGCAGGGCTATGCGGCGGATCGATTGGTTCAGATTGGCACTCAACGTTGGATGGCTGAGTTGGGCATCCAGACAACAGCTCTTCAACCCCCTTGGGAGCGCTTGGAATACTTGGGTAAGACGGTGATCTGGATTGCGGTAGATGGGCAAGTTGAAGCGATTATGGGCATCTCTGATGCAGTAAAACCGGCTTCAGTTGAAGCAATTCGTGTGCTACGGCGGATGGGTTTAGAAGTCGTGATGCTGACGGGTGATAATCAGCGCACTGCTGCCACCATTGCCAAAGAAGTTGGGATTCAGCGCGTGCTAGCAGAAGTCCGTCCCGATCAAAAAGCGGCCCAGATCGCCCAGTTGCAAGCTGAAGGTAAGCGAGTTGCCATGGTGGGAGATGGCATCAACGATGCACCCGCACTGGCTCAGGCTGATGTCGGCATGGCGATTGGTACCGGAACCGATGTAGCGATTGCCGCTAGCGATATTACCCTAATCTCTGGCGATTTGCGCGGTATTGTGACGGCAATTCAGCTCTCGCGAGCCACGATGCGTAACATTCGGCAAAATCTTTTCTTCGCCTTTATTTACAACGTGGCAGGGATTCCAATTGCGGCGGGTGTGCTCTATCCGGTGTTGGGGTGGCTGCTGAGTCCGATGATTGCAGGAGCGGCGATGGCGTTTAGCTCCGTTTCGGTGGTCACCAATGCCCTGCGCCTGCGCCACTTCAAACCGACGTTGAGTTAGGAGGCAACCATGAAGCGAGCATTTTTCATCGCTAGCTTGGCTGGATTGGGAATTTTGTTGGGAGATATACCAGGTGTTATATCGGGAGATACATCCCGCACCATTGCCGCACCCGATCATTCAACCCACATCGAAAATCAAAGGAACGGCCACAGTACAGGCCAATTTCAACGCATACAGCAACCCTTAGCGAATAGAGTGGCAATAACGCTGGGAGGATTGGGGCTGATTGGGTTAGAACTCTGGTGGTTTCTGTTCAGTCAACCAACATCACAACGGGCCACTACCACTGCCGGCATTCAAGAAGTCACGATTACAGTAGATGGCGGCTATGAACCGAGCGAAGTTGTGGTCCAAGTTGGACAGCCCGTGCGGCTGAAGTTCAATCGTCAGGATCCGAGTAGTTGCCTTGAGGAAATCCGTTTGCCTGACTTTCAAATTGCTCAAGCTCTGCCGCTGCATCAGGTCACAGCAATTGAATTTACTCCTACCCAATCTGGCTCCTATACCTTCACCTGTGGTATGAACATGTTTCGCGGTACGATCAAAGTATTACCCAAAGCTCTGTTACAACCATCAGTGAATTCTGCGAGTACCGCAAGTAAGGCCTCAGCCTGAGTTGATTGGCTTAGAATTGTCATTAGTCATTAGTGAAAACATTGACCAATAACTGAGACCAGTGGTCATCACAGTTACATCAGGTTGAATATACAGCCTTTTTCAGGCTAGTGAAGTACGAAAAACGGGGTGCAGGGGCACTGCCCCTGTGTGGGGGCGGATTCCCACACCCCCCATACCTCACATGAGTGAAAAACGCTGCAACTTACCATTATTTCATCCTGGTTTCATCTTTTTGGATGATATTGCAAGTAATAGAAAATTTAGCTAGAAACGGTAAAGATGATGATGCGCTTGAAACAAACACCCATGTGGATCGCTGCTAGTGCTGCAATGCTTTTGTCATTTGGATTTGTGGCTTGTAATGCCACTGAAACAGCAAATGAAACAGCAAATGAAACAGCAGCTGGAGAGTCTAATTCTTCTCAAACAGCTCAACATTCAATGCCCGGAATGGATCATGGCAGTATGAACATGAGCATGGATCTGGGGCCGAAGGATGAGACCTTTGATCTGCGATTTATTGATGCGATGATCCCCCACCACGAAGGAGCGGTGAACATGGCGCAGGAGGCACTACAAAAGTCAAAACGCCCGGAGATTCAGCAGCTCGCCAAGACAATCATTGCTGCTCAAGATCAGGAAATCAACCAAATGCGGCAATGGCGCAAAGCCTGGTATCCCACAATGGATGACACACCAATGATGTATGATACGGGCATGGGTCATATGATGCCGATGAGCGATGAGATGCGCACCAGCATGATGATGGCAGGCGATCTGGGAGCTGCGGACGAGCAGTTTGACCTGCGATTTATAGACGCAATGATTCCCCACCATCAAGGGGCAATTGATATGGCAAATCAGGCCGTAGAGAAAAGCGAACGGCCAGAGATCCAAAAACTAGCACAAGACATTATCAGCAGTCAGCAGTCAGAAATTGATCAGATGCAGCAGTGGAAACAACAGTGGTACGGCCAATGATTGCACTTTTCTGCAACCGGGTTGGCAGAATTCGGTAAGTAAGATTGTGCTTTTGTGTCAGTGCCTTAGCCGCTAAAGGGCATTCAGAAGCCAACGATTGCCTGTATGGTTAGATTACAACGGTAAGTTGCCGAGGCGACAAACCGTAAAGCGCTCAATCCGGTAGGGTTGAGTTCAGCATCTAGTTCAGTAAGCAGGTTCTAACGTTGGCGTTCTCTCACCTCATTGCCCCAATCTACCGCTTTGTGTCCCGTCTGGATGCACAGCCAGCTTGGCAATGGTGGGAAGATAGGCGAGCGTTGCGCCTCAAGTGCCAAACTGAACAGATCCGAGATGATCTATTGCAAGAGTTGTTTACCATGCGACGAAGTTTGGAGTTAGCAGCACCAGATCAGTTCTCTAAAGCCTCCCCTGGCTGGTTGGATCAAGTTGAGAAACTGCAACGATCGCTAGAACAGCTGGGTCACCAGATTTCATCTCCCTACATTGAAGAGAGTTTGCCGTTGGCGCTTCAGTATTTGCTCAAACAGTGGGAAAACCGCTACCCCGAGGTCAGGATGACGATAGATTTACCCAGTCACTGGCAGCAGCAGCCAAAACACAATCGGCTCGTTATCACCATGCTGGATGAACTGCTGCAACTGGTTTTACCCCCCCATGCCGTGTCGTTTCAAGTCAAGCTGGCTTGCCATCAGACTGCGGCTGAGCTGATGATTCGGGTGAATTATCCTAATTCAGCGACCTCGTCTGAGGTGTGCCACTTAGTAGAATTGACCTATTTGGAACGGGTATTTCAGATGCTATTGTCGGGGCAATCTGACCGTTGGTTACAGCGAGAGGTGATAATCTGGCATTTTGGCTGGCAGTTGCCCTAAAGTTTCTACTCAGGAGTAACGATTGCAGCATTAAGTTGATTGTGAGGTATAGAGTGGAGGGTTATGATAAAGCAAACAGCCGGACAAACAACTCAGAAGTTCTTAGTGATTGATGATCATGAACTTGTCCTGAACGCGACCGTCAACGCACTGCAGCAAACCTATCCAGCCGCAGAGATCTCAACCGCTCAAAATGCTTATGATGCTGGGCAACTTGTAGCCATGCTGCATCCCGATCTGGTGCTGATGGATCTATCAATGCCGAAAACAGCTGTGGATCTGGAGGGTGGTCGTCCGGAGGTTGGCATTCAGCTTTTGCGCAGCTTACTAGAAAGCTATCCTACCCTGAATATTGTGGTTCAAAGCGCCTACGCTAAAGCCTTAGTCCGCCTGAAGCCGATGATCAATGCCCATGAAGCGGGGTTCACCATTGCCGATAAAAGCCTGCCGCTGAAGGATATGCTGACGAAAGTAGATTGGGCTTTGCAAGGTTTAGTTTGTACCCCTAGAGAAATGCGGACTGGCCTAGAGCTGAAACCGGAGTGGCTAGAAGTCCTGAAGTTAGCCTGTGAACAGGGCTTGCAGGATAAAGCGATTGCTGAAAAGATGAACGTTTCGGAGCGGACAGTGCGCCACTACTGGACTCAGGTACAGGATGCATTGGGGGTTTATCCAGAAACAGGTAAGAATATTCGCATTCAGACAGAAAAACGAGCGCGAGAAGAAGGGTTAATCGATTGATGAAGGCTAATGAACCAGCTTCTTAGAAATTTGAGAACAAGAAATTTGAGAAAAACGCTGCGTCAAGAGTGGAACGTCTGGCGGGTGGGAGCGTTACCCGGCTTGGCAATTATTGCCCTGATTACGGTAGGACGGCTAGCTGGAACGTTGCAATATCTAGAGCTGATAGCCTTCGACTACATGCTGCGTTTCCGTCCGGCTGAACCTACTGACGAACGAATTTTAATTGTTGGAATAAATGAAGCCGATATTCGTCAAGCCCAGACTTACCCAATTACTGATGCTCAGCTAGCTGCCCTCATCCGCCAAGTGCAACAATATCAACCGGCAGCAATTGGATTAGATATTTTTCGTGATCTGCCGGTGGAACCGGGTCATGCTGAATTTGTACAGGTATTGCGATCTTCCAACCTGATTGCGATTGAAAAAGTTTTACCGGATACCAGCGGTTTGACGATCAATCCACCGGCCTATCTGCCAGCCGAGCAAATCGGATTTGTGGATACAGTGCTAGATTTTGATGGTTATGTGCGGCGCAATTTACTTGGCACACCCAATTTACAAGGAGAATACCAGTTTTCGCTCACGTTTCGCTTAGCGGAAAAGTACCTGTCACAACGAGGCATTCCCCTTAGCAATGGCAAACGCGATCCTAGGGCCATGCGGTTTGGTGAAATAGAACTAACCCGCTTCACCGCTAATACTGGAGGATATGTCGGTGCTGATGCTAATGGCAATCAAGTGTTGATCAACTTTCGCAGCGGCTACCAACCGTTTCGCACCGTATCGATGGCACAAATTCTGGCAGGCACTGTAGACGCAAGCTGGATTCGTGATCGAGTGGTGCTAATTGGCGTTATGTCGCTCAGCGAAAAGGATATTGTCAACTCACGGGCCTTGATAGGCCGTAACCCGAATTTGGTTCATGGGGTGGAAATTCAAGCCCATGCGCTGAGTCAGATCCTGAGTGGGGTTCTGGATGGACGCCCCTTGCTGCAAGTATGGCCGGAAGGTTGGGAGTATGCCTGGATTGTGCTCTGGGGGATATTGGGCATCAGTTTGGGGCGGTGGCTTCGCGCACCTTTTCTGATTCTGCTAGGCTTAGGCGTCACTGGTGTAGTCTTGATTGGGCTTTGCTATGGTTTGCTGCTGCTGGGCTGGTGGGTTCCTGTGGCTCCGGCGCTGCTGGTGCTGCTGGCAAATGGGGCCGGACTCACGGCAGCCTTGTTTTACCGTCACGAACAGAACCTAAAAGCCAGAATTCAGGAGCGTCAGCTTGTGATTGACCAAACCTTCACGGCAATTCATAACGGCCCGCTGCAAACCCTGGCAATTTTGTTGCGCACTGTACAAGATCAGGAGCCATCCCAGCAATTCCTCTACGGAGAGCTGCAAAAACTGAATCAAGAACTGCGTACAGTTTGCGAATCAGTTCAACAAGAGGCATTCAGCCAGGAGAATCGGTTTCGGATCAGTCAGGAGACAACCCTGGACCTCGACAGTCCGCTGCGCGAAATCCTCTATGCGGTCTATAGCGATACGGTGAGGCGTGATTTACCAAACTTTAAAACGCTGCGCCTGAAACTACCTACATTTGATCAGATGGATGACCCATATCTGACGATTGATCAAAAGAAAGGACTGTGTCGATTTTTGCAGGAAGCCCTCTGTAATGTCGGTAAACATGCGCAAGGAGTCACCAGACTAGAGGTAATCTGCAAACAAGAGAATGGCAAAAACATGATTCGGGTGATTGATAATGGCACAGCAATCGATTCCACCTCTATATTAGAAAACCCAGCCCTAACGGCTAGAGGCCGAGGTACAGAACAGGCAGAGTCCTTGGCACGACAATTGGGTGGACGGTTTCAACGGCGGTCAAACTCACCTCACGGTGTGATTTGTGAGCTAATTTGGCCAGTTGTCAAACCACGATTCTGGCGGTTTCGGTCTTCAGAATCAGCTAATAGGATATAGGGTTCGGGTAAGCAGAGCTTAGCTAGAGCAGATCTGAGTAGCGGTGGTATTGTACCAGTCTATTCGAGGAGTCTCGACAATTAGCTCTGTGCCTTCTTCAGCTAAAATTTCTCTTAAGCTATGTTTAAGGAAGATTAATCCTATACCGAGAGTACAACGGGGTGAATCATCCAGTCGGGTTGCTCAACTTCCTCAAACGCTGGAAGCCTATGCTCATCAAGTGATTGAGGAACAGTATCGCCGCATCATTAAGCAGGAGAAGAAAGTCCTCGCGGACAAGGACCCAGAAGCCTTACATCAGATGCGGGTGGGAACCCGCCGACTTCGTACTGCCCTACAAGTCTTCGATACAGCTATCGAAATACCTAAAGCTGGCAGTGCTCAACGAGTGCGAGATTTAGCCAGAGTCTTAGGAGAAGTCAGAGACTTAGACGTTCAAATGGCGAGCCTAGAGCAGGAGTATTGGCCTAACCTGGGTAAACGTGAGCAGAAACAATTAGATAAAGTGTCTGATGCTTTAAAACAGCAGAGGCTAAAAGCCTTTGCCAAGATGAAAACAGTGCTGTCGCAACCATTGTATCAGGAGTTGAAAACAACCTACGCCGATTGGCTAAAGCGTCCTCGATATACCCCTATTGCCAAGCTGCCCCTATCGATTTTACTGCCTGATTTGCTGGGGCCACTCCTGTCTGATCTGTTGCTGCACCCAGGCTGGCTAATCTCTTGGCGTCACCGCCTCTACTCGTCGATCAAGGTTGCGCGGCATCCAGTCTGCACTCCCAATGTACACTTCCTCTTCACCGTTATTGTGGAAGTGAAAAATGCGGGCATGTTCTAGAAAACGACCTACAATGCTGATAACACGAATGTTATCGCTGATCCCAGTAACGCCGGGACGCAGACAGCAAATTCCTCGCACAATTAAATCAATCTTCACACCCGCTTGCGACGCCTCGTACAGTTTTTGAATTAGCAATGCATCTACTAAAGAATTCATTTTAGCCATAATATGGCCGGAATTCCCTTGCTGACACTGTTCGATCTCACGCTGAATCATGGCTGTAATCCGATTCCGCGTCGTTACAGGAGATACGAGCAGCTTACGGTAAGAATGTTGCCAGGAATATCCGGTTAGATAATTGAATAAGTCAGTTAAATCAGCACCTAGATCTTCTCGACAACTCAATAACCCTAGATCGGTGTATAGCTTGGCCGTTTTGGAGTTATAGTTACCTGTACCAATGTGGACATAGCGCCGGATATACTCTCCTTCCTGTCGCACCACCAGCACAATTTTGCTATGGGTCTTCAATCCGATTAACCCATACGCCACATGCACGCCAGATTTTTCTAGCTTCTGCGCCCAGCCAATATTGTTTTCCTCATCAAAGCGAGCTTTTAACTCTACTAGAGCAGCGACCTGCTTGCCGTTTTCAGCCGCCGTAATCAGAGAGCTGATAATGGGAGAGTCACCTGATGTGCGATATAGGGTCATTTTGATCGCCAATACATTCGGATCGAGTGCCGCCTGCTGAATAAAAAGCTCTACCGATGCACTGAACGATTCATAGGGATGGTGAACTAACAAATCTCCGTGCTGTAATACTGAAAAGACGGTTTCTCCCTCTGGAGGGGTAATGCCAGGTTGATTGGCATGCCGTAAGCGGGGTGGAATCACAGGCGTCCAAGGTGAGTCCTTCAGATCCTGTAATGGCAATGCCATAAATGACATTAGATCTTTTAAGTTAATCAACTCGTCGATCTCATAAATATCCGCTTCAGGCAGATGCATTTCTTCCATCAACAACGTTCGAATAGACTCAGGCATCAACGGTTGAATTTCCAGGCGCACAACCGAGCCGCCAAACCTGCGCTTGCGCAACTCTTGCTGAATTTCCAGCAGCAGATCATCTGCTTCATCTTCTGCGAATTCTAAATCAGCGTCGCGGGTGATCCGGAAGAAATGATGCCCTTGGATCAGCATACCCGGAAACAGGGAGGCTAGGTTGTGAGCAATCACTTGCTCTAGCGGCACACCAGCCCAATGCCCAGGTTCCCCTTTCTTGAGGGCGTACAATTCCGACGGCAGAGGCACAAATCGAGGCAGAATGTTTGGTACTTTCACCCGAGCGAATCGATCCTCTCCAGTTTTTGGATGTTTCAAGGAAACTGCCAAATTGAGACTGAGATTCGCCATCAGCGGAAAGGGATGACTGGGATCAATCGCTAGCGGTGTGAGTACGGGAAAGAGACGCTGTTCGTATAGATTTTGCAGGTAAAGCTGCTGCTTATGGGTTAGATCGGGGTAGTCTACCAAATGAATACCCTGAGCCTTCATTTGAGGACGCAAAGTTTGCTCAAAGTGGCGGTGTTGCTCCAAAACTAGGGGCCGCAGATGTGCGCTGATTGCTTCTAGCTGCTGTTCAGGAGTGCGTCCATCTGGTGTGAGGGTGCTAACTTGAGCCGCTATTTGATCTTTCAAAATTGCTACTCGCACCATAAAGAATTCGTCTAAGTTGGAGCTAAAGATTGCGCTGAACTTTAGTCGTTCCAGGAAACGAGTGCGCTCGTCCATTGCTTCATGTAGAACACGGCGATTGAATTCTATCCAGCTTAGTTCTCGGTTGAAATAGTATTGTGGATCAGATAGGTTGGGTGCCTTGGTGGTTGCTTTGACGCTAGTCATAAATAGAGTGCAGCTAAAGGACTTGGTGAGACTTGGTGAGGCTAAATGAGGCTAACAGACATGTTTCAACAATGGTTTCAGCTTGATAAACTCAGCTCATACATGAGCACAAATATGCGCGTGAGTAGATTCAGAACTTCTTGATATCAATTACCTCAATTGCCGATTAATTATTATCGATTATTTATCCTTCGCTCGGCTGCTTGACGTTCTGCTGCCTGTTCATTCTTATCTTCTAAATGAACCTGATAGACTTCTACATCTGTGCCAAGCACCTTGACCAGCGTATTAAAGTGCAACAAACGGTTAGCAACTGAGAGGGAATCACTTAATACTCCAAAAAGTATCATTTCTTCATCAAGCTGCCGTATCTCTGCCAATATTTGCTGCTGTTCTGTGTCAGGCGCTGTTCTTAAGCGGTTATTTAGCTCAGCGTGCCTACTTTGGCAATTCGAGTAGGTGTTTTTAAAGTAGTTATGTAACTGACTTACTGTTGAAGCAATAGATTGTCCATCGTCTAGAAAATATAGATTTTTACTCATTGTAAAACCTGAAATCTCCAGTAAGAAAAGGAAGCGCTCAAGCTAAATTGCTTACTCTTGACATTTGACGTAACAGTTAAAACAACATTTGACTTTGAGCAATATAGCGATCCTAAATGAGTTGTGAGAAACAGCCATAGGTAAAAAGCTTGTGAAAATTAAAGATCTGACAATGTGTGACAAACTCGAATAAGAACTTAGCTACATTAAACGATGTACACAAGTGATAGTACTCTCGAATGAATCGCTTCGCCTGTAACCAAATATCCTCAATCGGGTTCTGCTTGGGATCATTGGCAGCAAACCGAATACAAGTAATTTTCCAGTTAGAGTCGTCCAATCCTTGATTGAGCGACTCTAAATACG
>KL662192.1:461160-490258 GCA_000733415.1 [Leptolyngbya] sp. JSC-1 | reverse complement strand
CCAACCGAGCCAGCATAGCCCAATTGTAAGCCTGACACCCCAAATTGCTCATATCGGGCAGTCCATTTGCTAACGAAGCCGGAACTTACCCCTAAACTCTCGCCAATCTCTCGGTGTTTATAGCCTTTAAGAAACATCTGAACGGCAACAGCGCGTTTGAGTTCACGGGCATCAGGATTAGAGTGAATGAAGGCATTGAGATCTTCTAGCATCGAACAGTTTCCAAACCCAGATTGACCCCTCTAGATTCTCATAACTGATTTGGGATTGCTATAGATAAAATAGCTGAAATGAACTTGCATTAAAAGTATCGGGCGCTGATTGGATCTAGGAGAAGATGTTAACAGAACTGCAAAAGCGGAAATTAATGAAGCTGTTTTCTATGTATGATGCCCATAACCTGGGGGTTTTGAAGATATCTGACTTTGAGCGCTTAGCAAAGCAGCTAGCAGAATTGCGAGGATGGAAACCTGGCACAGAACCTTTTGAAAAAATTACTAGTCGCTACCTATTTCGTTGGAATCGGATGCGGGCAGAAATCAAGCAAACCTTACATGCCCGCAATGATGGTCAAATCAATCTGGATGAATGGCTAACCTATTATGATATTGTTCTCAATGATTCAACCTATGAGGAAGAACTGCTTGCCTTGGTCGAGGCTGTGTTTAACGTTGTAGATGTTGATGAAAGTGGTCATTTAAATAAAGATGAATGGACAGCCCTATTTCGGACCTACAACATCCCTGTCATCTATGTTGAAGAAACCTTTGCTCGCATTGATCGCGATGGTGATGGCGTCATCAGCAAAGCAGAAGTTTTGTCTATGATTCGAGAGTTTTACTACAGCAATGACCCTAGTGCAGTTGGTAACTACATGTTTGGTCCCATTTAGCCTTAACAATTTTACAACTCATTAAGATTAGAGCTATTCAGTCACTTTATTTCCAGGGGTTCTATGATTGATCTCTATTACTGGACAACACCCAACGGCCACAAAATTACCTTGTTTCTCGAAGAAGTAGGGCTGCCCTACACGATTGTGCCGATCAACATCGGCAAAGGTGACCAATTTCAACCAGAGTTTCTCAAAATTGCCCCCAACAATCGGATCCCAGCGATTGTTGATCGTGCCCCTGCCGATGGTGGCGAACCGATCTCTGTGTTTGAGTCGGGGGCAATTCTACTCTACTTGGCTGATAAGGTTGGTCAATTAATTCCCAAGGAGGGGCGCGGACGAACCGAGGTGCTGCAATGGCTGTTCTGGCAGATGGGCGGATTGGGACCAATGGCTGGGCAAAATCATCACTTTAGCCACTATGCTCCTGAGAAAATACCTTACGCTATCAACCGCTATGTCAACGAAACCGGACGGCTCTATGCCGTGTTGGATAAACGCTTGCGTGACCGTGAATTTGTAGCCGGTGAGTACTCAATTGCCGATATTGCCATTTATCCCTGGATTGTTCCCTATGAACAGCAAAGCCAAAAGCTAGAGGATTTTCCGCAGTTGCAGCGCTGGTTTGAGGCGATCAAAGCCCGTCCTGCCACGATCCGAGCCTACGAGAAAGCAGAAGCCTTTCGGGATCAGGTGCTCAATACCGAAGCAGCGCGTCAACTGCTGTTTAATCAATCGGCAGACAACGTGCAGCGCTAGAGTTAGCTCTTGAAAACCTCAGACCGCTCAATTTCGACAACTACGCCTTCCACACTCTCGTCTTCTGGGTTGAGGCGAGCCGAAAGCAGCCCGCGAAACACAGAGCCATCCTGCCGATAAAAATCAGCTTCAAAATTGTGAACTTCGCCGCTGACTTGCAGTTGGGCGAGGAGTTGATGGCGATAATCTATGTTGACATAGTGGTCGATCGACGACTTTTGTCCCACCAGATCGTTCACGGACTGGTATCCCAACATTTCCACAAGGCGCTGATTCAGATCAAGAAACAAACCATCTGAAAAGCGAGTCCGAAAAATTCCCACCAGCGTATTATTAAATAGATTACGGTATTTCGCTTCGCTGTATTGGAGCTTTGCTTCGATCTGCTGCCGTTCTGCGATCTCTTGCTTCAATCGTTCATTTTGTTCTTGTAGCTGTTTTTGTAACTTGCGAATTGTTAAGCTATTTTCAACTCGTACAAATACTTCTTCTTCGCTAAAGGGTTTTGTAATATAATCAATGCCGCCAACTGCGAAAGCTTTCACCTTATCGAGCACCTCATCAAGGGCGCTGATAAAAATAACTGGAATTTCTCGTGTGCGTTCACTGGCCTTGAGGTGCTGGCACACTTCGTAACCGTTCATGTCTGGCATTTTAATATCCAGCAGAATCAGGTCTGGTGGATTGGCGGCTGCGGTTTTGAGAGCCATTTGGCCACTGATTACCCGCCGCACTTCGTAGCCCTGTTCCGTCAGCATTGCCGACAGCAGGCGCAAATTGTTGGGTGTATCATCAACGACTAGGATGTTGCCCCTGAGCGGTTCCGGTGGCTGATTCATGATTTTTTAACAGGTGAATTAAATAACTCAGTAATCACCTGAGATTATCGCAAATTCTGGCCGATTGGTTCTGTGTCGATTAGTTCTGTCACTGGCTCTGTCACTAACCTGGTAATTCGCTGCGTAACAATGGCTGAGTTAAATCCATGATTTGATCGCAGCGGAAATTGTGCACTAGTTCGGCTAGAGCCACTGCGAGTTCAGATTGAGTGGGTGGGAGCTGTTGCAATAGCTCAAAGATTTGTTGCTCGTCGGTGCAGAGGGCTGCTTGGTGGAGCTGGGCAATCCACTCACACGGCATCATCGCCAGCATTTCAGCTTGTAGGGCTGGATGGACAGACTGGGAGGAGGCAGCGTCATCTCGAATCGGCGGTGTATCTGAATACTGTGCCCTTGCCACAATCAAACCCGGTTGCGCTTCTCGTACCTCAAAGCCAACCGAAGCTAGTAGGGTCAACAGCAGATCCCAATTACTCCATCGATCTTCAACGACTAAAACACGATAGGGCTGTTGCGGCAACCAACTGACTGCTTGCTGTGGAGCTTGGAGCATAGGGTTGGGCAGAGCAGAGGCTGCCACCGATGCAGTTTGAGAGGCCAGAGCTTCCGATAGCACGGCCCGCAGGCATTCAGTGCTGTGGCTGATCATCATCAGGTTGTCCCGTTGGATTGGCGTCAGGGATGGGTCACAGGCCATTAGCTGGGTGAAGCCAAGCATGGTGTTGAGCGGTACTTCCAGTTTGTGGCGGATCCAGCTCAAGAATTCGGCTTTGACCTGCTGCGAAATCTCGGCTCGGAGTGTTTCTAGCTCCAGCGCTTTTGGCTGACTGGGATGTAAATGGGCAGCAAGCTGCTTTTCGACCCAAGCTTGGTCAAACACGGCGGCATAGATACGGTTAAATACCTGCAGGCGGCCCTGATGGCGCACGACAACACCACTCAGCAGCAAATCGAGCTGTTCGGGAGAATCGTCTAGCAGCACGGCTTCTCCCCGCAGAATTTTCAGATAAAGCATCAGGCGGGAGCGGAAACGAGGTCCGTCTTGTAAAAGGCGGTTCCGAATTGTCTTCAGGTGTTCGGGCTGGTCTTGGGCTTCCCAGTTGTCGATCAGGTGGGTGCGGACCAATTTTTCGATCATCAGCACCGGCAGCTTGTAGTAGAACTCGATCAAATGGGGGTTGGCGATCGGCAGGTGCTCGTCTAGCCGATAGCTGGTTGCTCCTGGCTCAGAGCGGAGGCGTGCCGTTTCGCTGTCTCGGCTGTCGGCCACAATTCGGCACAGCTTCTGCGTCAGAAAGGGTTGACCGCCGGTCCAAGCCAAAATTTCCTTCAGGACAGCCTGGGGATTGCTGACCTTGCCATCTAGCCCGTCGATCAATGGCTGCACTTCCGATAGCTTAAACCCGCGCAGGTCAATGGCTCGACCAATGTTAAATGGCGTCAGTAGTGGATCTCGGATCAAATCTGCTGGGGTGGCCACACCGAATAAGGTCCAGTTGAGCCGATTATAGGCGGGATTTTCAGCCCGCTGGTTGTAGCAGTAGCGAATCAGGGCAAAGAAATCATCTACAGAAAAATTGAGACTAAGGACACTATCAATTTCATCTACAAAGATAAAGATCTGTGGATGCGGCACCAGCGGTAGGATAATCTCCTCGATAAACAGACTGAGCCGCTGAATCAAGGACAGATCCTGTTGCTCAGTCCACCAGGCTTTCAGATTCACCTGCTCTAGCAGATTAAAGCCGCGCAGCAAATCGATAGCAATGCCTTTGTACCACTGCTCTGGTGTGATAGTTTTGCTGCCAATCCGAGTCATGTCAAGGGACGCACAGCTCATGCCCATCTGTTCGAGGCGGTGTTTGGTGCGTAGCCGCAAGCTGGATTTCCCCATCTGACGCGAGTTGAACACATAACACAGCTCTCCCCGCATCAAGGCGTGGAAGAGGTCAATGTCTGCCTGCCGCTCTACATAGCTCGGCGCATCAGTTTTGAGGCTACCCCCAACTTGATATTCATACTGAATTCCTGACGCAGGCATAATTAATCCTCTTGAATAGTGTTGAGTTTTGAGTGTTGTTGGCGAAGCTCGCGCATTGACAGTAGGCTGCCGTTAGGCGTAGCACGTAGTTTTGAGTTCGAGAAGCTGTCCCTTTTCATGATTCGCAACCGGCCATTTAAAGATTTAGCGCTGATTTAACGAACAGAATTCTGACCTTAAAATTCAAAACCCAAAACTTCTTGAAAGTATTTACGATATAATTTGCAGCTTGGTTTTATTTGTTCTCCGTGTAAGGTAATCAGTCCTAAACTCTCTAATTTGTAAGTAGTAATCGGTTCCAAATGGGCGATCGTTTCGGTGAAGACTTGGCGGAGGGCAATGGCCAATTCAGGGTGGTCCTGTAGATGACTCAACTGCTGGCGCAAATGGTCAGCGTAGATGCCGGATGTTGTGGCAGCTTCTTGTAAAAGCTGGTCGAGCGTCACCTCTTGCCGCCCCAAATGGTAGAGCGCCAGCCGCACCAGATAGGGATGACCACCGATCAGATCGACTAGGGACTGTAGCGTTTGCACACCTGCCTCGTTCGCAGCCCACTCCAAACCGTGGCTTAGGGCCAGCGCCTGCACTTGCGCCAGGGTAAACTCAGGCAGCTTGATCGGCAGACCGACGTTAAAGGGGGATTGGTTCAAGTTGAGCGGAATGTAAACCTCGGTGGCATGCACCACAATCAGCCGCAATTTTTGCCACACTTCATATTCGGAGGCATCTTCATACCAGGTGCGCAGTAGGGGCAAAAAATCGCTGGCCAAATCCGGATATTCAAACAGGCGGTTCACTTCATCCAACGCCAACACTAGAGCTGTATCCACCGACTTGAGAATATACCGCTGCATATACAACGTGCAGCTCATTTTGCTACCAATATCTTCATCCCAATATTCATCCAACTGAGGCAATAACTGTAACTGCTGGCTGATGTTAGCGCAAAACCAGCGCAGAAACCGATCAAGCGATTCAAAAACGCGGCGATCTGCCTGCTGCAGGTTCAGCGTCACGGTATTAAAACCAGTCTGCTTCGCGTAGGCAACAATCCGCTGCATCAGCGAGGTTTTGCCTGTCCGTTGGGGTGCACGAATCCGAATTAAACTGCCGGGTTTGCTGACCTCAGCCCAGCACTGTGCCTCGATGGGGGCACGCTCAACATAAAACGGTGAATGTAGCGGCACCGAACCACTCGGAAATTCCAGTTTATCGGGTGCAATCGTCGCAAAATTTACCCCAACGGGCTGACTCAACCCATCCGGCTTCGGCTTTTCTTGCTGATAGCGTCGCAACGCCGCCTGCAAATTCTTCTTGCCGACCTTTTCCCCCAGTAACTCTGACAGCAACTGCCATAGCTGAGACCCCACATCCTTGATGTAGCCGACATCATAGCCCACATCTTCCGCAATCTCGGCATAGCCTTGACCACGCCAGGATCGACAGAAAACAAGCTGCTGCAGATCGTTCAGCCGCCGTGGCTGGAGCAGTTGTTCAACAATCATGAGGGCTTCATCGTCAGTCATCGCAGTAAAGGAAAATCAAGGTTGCCCTGATTCTACTCTTATCAATCGTTGGGATAAAGGGGTGGATGGGAGTGGGGGGTAGGGGGTGGGGGGTGAGGGGAGAGGGGGAAGTATTCTGTCTCTCTCCAATTCCCAGTTACCCTAATCCTAATTCCCCTCTTTTTCCTTGTCTGTCTGAAAAGGTTGGAAAAAGACGGAACTTTCTAGGGACGCAATTTAACTAACGGATCCAGACAAACTACAAAATGGCATCACTTCTAAAAACAATCTCAAAAAAGACAGTCAATTTTAGCAAAGCGTGATTAACTGGGTAATACTACGGTTCTATCAGGTGGAAGAACCATGACGTCTTTGCAGGGCTATCAGCTACTTGAGTCCATCTATAGTGGTGCGAAAACGCTAGTCTATCGCGGCGAACGGTTAGCGGATCAACAGCCGGTGATTATCAAACTGCTGCGAGCAGAATATCCGTCGTTCACCGAACTGGTTCGATTTCGCAACCAATACACGATCGCCAAAAATCTCGATTTGTCCGGTATTGTTCAGCCTCTGGCTCTAGAAACCTACGGTAACCGCTATGCTCTGATCATGGCCGATGAAGGCTATGTACCGTTGACTGAATACAGCGAGTACCACAAAACGGCTTCCCTCTCGGCTGGTGCTTCGGGCCAACCAGGTGCCTCGGCTCAACCTGTGGCTACGTCAGAACGCCATCCGCTGTCGCTAGAGCAATTCTTCCCTATCGCGATTCAGCTGGCCCAGATCCTAGAAGGGCTTTATCAGAACCGAGTGATTCACAAAGACATCAAGCCACAGAATATTCTGATTCATCCCCAAACCAAACAGGTCAAACTAATCGACTTTAGCATCGCCACTCAATTGCCGCAGGAAACTCTACCCATTCAGAGTCCAAACGTGATGGAGGGCACTTTGGCCTACATGGCTCCCGAACAAACCGGACGCATGAATCGCGGCCTCGACTATCGGGCTGATTTCTATGCTCTGGGTGTCACTTTCTACGAGCTGCTGACCGGCCAACTTCCTTTTCAAACCACTGATCCAATCGAACTTGTCCACTGCCACCTGGCCCAACAGCCCACTTCACCTCACCAAATCAACCCCGCCATTCCCACTGCCGTTAGTGAGCTGATTCTTAAACTGATGGCAAAAACGGCAGAACAACGCTATCAAAGCGCCTTTGGTCTACGCTACGACCTGACTCGCTGCCAAACCGAATGGCTACATCACGGCACCATTTCCCCCTTCCTCTTAGGCGAACGAGACATCTGCGACCGCTTCACCATCCCCGAGAAACTCTACGGTCGAGAAACCGAAGTCGCGACTCTCCTAGCCGCCTTCAACCGCATCGCCACCCCATCTTCCTCATTCGGCGAGGCTCACGAGCCGCCACCTCCCCTATCTTCCCTCGTTCGGCGAGGCTCACAAGCCGCAGCTCCCCCATCTCCCAAGAGCGAACTCCTGCTGGTCGCGGGCTATTCCGGCATCGGCAAAACGGCTCTCGTCAACGAAATTCACAAGCCGATTGTGCGCCAGCGGGGCTACTTTATTCGCGGCAAATTTGATCAGCTTCAGCGCAACATTCCTTTCTCGGCATTTCTGCAAGCCCTGCGCGATCTGATGCAGCAATTGCTCACCGAGTCAGCGGCTGAGATCCAAACCTGGAAGACTCAGATTCTGACGGCGCTGGGTGAAAACGGCCAGGTGTTAATCGATGTGATTCCAGAATTAGAGCTGGTAATCGGCCCCCAACCTGCAGCTCCCGAACTCTCTGGCAGCGCAGCCCAAAATCGTTTTAACCGGCTGTTCCAAAAATTCATTCAGGTATTTACAACCCAGTCTCATCCGCTGGTGATTTTTCTCGATGACCTGCAATGGGCAGATCTAGCATCGCTGAAGCTAATCCAGCTCCTGACCAGCGAGGTGGAAACCTCCCATCTGCTGCTGATCGGAGCATACCGCGATAACGAAGTTACACCTGCCCATCCCCTGATGCTGACTTTAGCCGAGGTTCGGCAGGCCGGAGCTACAGTGAACCAAATCACGCTGACGCCCCTCAGTCTGGCGGCTCTGAATCAACTCGTGGCCGATACTCTGAGCTGCTCGCTGACACAGTCCCAGCCTTTGACCGAGCTAGTGTTCCAAAAAACCAACGCCAATCCCTTCTTTACTACTCAGTTCCTCAAGTCGCTGCATCAGGAAGGTTGCATTTCCTTCGATTTTGAGCATAATGGCTGGCAGTGTAATCTGGCCCAAATCCGGGCGCTGGCCGTCAGCAATGATGTCGTGGCGTTTATGGCCGTGCAACTGCAAAAACTGCCCGCCGCGACCCAAACTATTCTTAAACTAGCCGCCTGCATTGGCAACCAATTCGATCTATCAACCCTGGCAGTCGTTTGCGAACAGACCCAAACGGAAACCGCTGCCGCCCTGTGGCCGGCTCTCCAGGCTGGACTGCTGCAACCGCTTACAGAGGTGTATCGGTTTTTTCAGGAGTCAGGAGTCAGGAGTCAGGAGCCAGCACTTGAAACTGAAAACTCAGAACTGAGAACTCCAAACTTCTCGTCCTGTTACTATCGGTTTCTGCATGACCGGGTGCAGCAGGCGGCGTATTCGTTGATTCAGGAGCAAGAGAAACAGGCGACGCATTTGGCGATTGGCAGGCTGCTGCTGCAGAATACGACTGAGGTTGATCTAGATGGCAAAATTTTCGCGATTGTGAATCAGCTGAATATGGGTGCAGAGCTGATCCGAGAACCAGCAGAACGGGAACAGCTCGCTCGCTTGAACTTGATCGCGGGACGCAAAGCCAAATTGGCAACGGCCTATAGTGCGGCAGTCAATTATCTGAAGCTCGGTATCGCCATGTTGTCAGTAGAGCGCTGGCAACGGCAGTATGCCCTGACGCTCGCCCTCTACGAAGAGGCCGCAGAGGCTGCCTATCTAAACGGCAATACTGAGCAGATGATGGGCTGGATTCGTACAGTTCAACAGCAGGTTATTACATTATTGGATGCGATCAAAGTTTATGAAGTAGAGATTCAGGCTTATTTTGCTCAAGATAGGCCGGTTGATGCGGTCAATACAGCCCTCAAAGTTCTCCGATCGCTGGGAGTGAATTTGCCACAAAATCCCAAGCTCTACGATGTCTCCCTTGCTCTCTGGAAAACCCAGCTTGCCCTAGCCGGAAAACCGATTGATACGCTGCTGAATTTACCGCAGATGACGAATTCCACGAAGCTGGCTGCTATGCGAATTCTGGCTAGTGTGATGTCTGCGGCCTATGTTTGCTCACCCAATTTGTTTGTTTTGATAGCGCTGAAAATTCTTAATCTGTCGCTGCAATATGGCAATATTGATCTCTCGGCCTATGCTTACGCTACCTATGGGCAAATTCTCTGTGGTGTAGTTGGTGATATTCCCAAAGGCTATCAGTTTGGTCAGTTGGCGTTGAACCTGATGACCAAGCTAAACGCCAAGAAGCTGAAGGCGCGAGTACTGCTGGTTGTCCATGACTACATCACTCACTGGCAGAGCCATGTCAAAGAAACGCTATCCCCCTTTCTAGAAGCCTATCAGAGCGGTTTGGAAACTGGCGATCTGGAATTTGCCACCCGATCCGCGATGGTCTATTCCTATCATTCCTATTTTTTAGGACGCGAGCTGAGCCAGCTAGAGCAAGAGTTGCGCAACTACACAACCATAATCCGCGAGCTGAAGCAGGCCAAATACATTGCGATGAACGAGCGGTACCGCCAGATAGTATTAAATCTGCTCGGTCGCTCATCAGACCCCTGCCGTTTAGTTGGCGAAGCCTATAATGAAGATATTTTTCTGCCCCTGCATCTGCAAGCTAATGACCGTAATGCTATCTTTAATGTTTATTTTCACAAGGCAGTTCTCTGCTATTTATTTCAGTCCTATGCGTTGGCAGCAGAAAACGTAACCCAGGCGAAGCAGCATTTGGATAGTGTCTCCGGACTGTTGATTGTAGTATTATTTCACTTCTATGATTCCTTGATTAGCCTGGCGATATTCCCGCAGGCATTCCAGATCGAACAGAAGCAAATTTTGCATCAGGTGAATGCAAATCAGCGCAAACTTAAGCAGTGGGCCAGTTATGCCCCAATGAACCATCTGCATAAATTCTATCTGGTGGAAGCAGAACGCTACCGAATTTTGGGTCAAGTTGTGGCCGCCTTGGATGCCTATGATCGAGCCATTGCTCTGGCAGTTGAGCATGGCTATGTTAACGAAGCAGCCCTTGCCAACGAACTGGCGGCTCGGTTTTGTTTGGAGCAAGGCAAAACTCGCTTAGCCCAAACCTATTTGGCCGATGCCTACTATAACTATGCGCGCTGGGGTGCCCAAGCCAAAGTTCGGGATTTGGAACGGCGTTATCCTCAGTTGGCGGCCCTCTTCAACCAACCCGCGAGGCAAGCCGGCCATCAGCCAGCGAATCAACCAGCCAGCTCACCGGCTGCTAACCTGACTGCTTCTGGCTTCGATGCAGGCAACAGCAGTTGGAGTTCCACCACTACTATCACAGCAACACGGCTCGACATTTCGGAAGTGCTCGATCTGACCACCGTTCTGCAAGCCTCCCAAGCCCTCTCCAGCGAAATTCGGCTAGAGCGATTGCTGACCACCTTGATGCAGGTTGCAATTGAAAATGCCGGAGCCGAGAAGGGCGTTTTGCTGTTGCCCGATGGCGACCGCTGGTTGATCCGAGCCAAAGTCACTCAGAACCGCAGTCATCCCCAAACATTACAAATCGATTCCCTGTATCGCTCGCTGCCCACCGAGTCGAGTCAAGATGTGCCGATGTCGCTAGTCCACTATGTGGCGCGGACCCGCCTGACGCTAACAATTGAAGATGCATCGCGAGAAGCTACTGCCGACCCCTACATCCAGCAGCAACAGCCCAAGTCGATGCTTTGTATGCCGATTCTGCGGCAGGGCAACTTGACCGGTATTCTCTACCTGGAAAACAACCTCACCAGCGGAGCCTTCACCCGTGACCGTCTAAATGTGCTGAATCTGTTGATGGCTCAAGCCGCCATTTCATTGGAAAACGCCCGGCTCTACGAACAGTTGGAAGATTACTCCAGCACGCTGGAAGCGCGGATCGAAATGCGAACACAGGAACTAGAGGCCGCCCGTCGTAATGCCGAAGTGGCCAACCGGGCCAAAAGCGAATTTCTCGCCAATATGAGCCACGAACTGCGCACACCCCTCAACGCAATTTTGGGATTTGCCCAGCTGATGGTGCGGGATACTTCCCTCAGCCCAACCCAGCGAGAAAATTTGGAAATCATCAACCTCAGCGGTGCTCACCTGCTCAACCTGATCAATGACGTGCTGGAATTCTCCAAAATCGAAGCAGGCCGGGTCACGCTTTCAGAAGCCCCCTTTGATCTGCTGAATCTGCTCACCTCGCTCGAAGATATGTTCCGGCTCAAGACCGAATCAAAGGGGTTGCGCCTCAGCTTTGAACGGGCTGCCACCCTGCCTCACTACATCAAAGCAGATGAAGGCAAGCTGCGTCAGGTGCTGATTAATCTCTTGAGCAATGCGATTAAGTTTACTCAGGTCGGTGGAGTGACCCTGCGGGCATGGGGAGAATGGGAGATGGGGCAGATAGGAGAGATAGAATCTTGTTTTCTGACGTTTGAGGTGGAAGATACGGGGCCTGGAATTGCGCCGGAGGAAATGGCTCAGTTGTTTAGTGCGTTTGTGCAAACGGGGGCTGGGCAAAAATTGCAGGAAGGCACAGGGCTGGGATTGGCCATTAGCCGCCATTTTGTCGAAATGATGGGAGGAACAATTACAGTCGCGAATGGGCTGAAGCAGGGGGCGCTGTTTACCGTTACGGTACCGGTGGATCTGGCAGAAACAACCGCCGCTACGATTCTGCCAACGCGCCAAGTGGTGGGGTTAGCTCCCGACCAGCCAAGTTATCGAATTCTGGTAGTCGAAGATCAGTGGACGAATCGGCGGTTGCTGGTGAAACTGTTGGTGACGATTGGGTTTGACGTGCAGGAAGCTGAGAACGGAGCAGAGGCGGTGGCTCTGTGGCAGAGCTGGTATCCTCACTTGATTGTGATGGATATGCGGATGCCGATAATGGATGGCTATGAGGCAACTCGCCAGATTAAAACCGCAATCAAAACGGCGGCAGGTCCAGCGACAGTCATCATTGCCCTAACAGCCAGTGCCTTTGAGGAAGACCGGGCAGCTATTTTAGCCTCTGGCTGTGAAGATTTTGTGCGCAAACCGTTTCAAGAACAGGTACTGCTAGAAAAAATCGCTGAGCATCTAGGAGCACGCTATCTCTATTGCCCTCCGGGCGGGGCGGAGCACCATCAGCAAGACCTGTCGCTATCATCTGCCGCTCATTCTGGCCATCAATCCGTTATCCTTACTCCCGAACTGCTGACGGTGATGCCGCGAGACTGGATCACCCAACTGCATCAGGCTGCTCTCTACACTGATGAACGCCAAATTTTTCAGTTGCTAGAGCAGATTCCCGACACCCACCGCATGATTGCCACGAGCCTAGAGGAATGGGTCAATACCTACCGTTGCGACAAAATTCTCGATCTGACGCAGGAATTATTGAAGATAGAGGATGAGACTCGTTGAGGCGGAGCCGGAAGTCGGATCAAGACCAGAGTTTGTACAGAATTTTGCGCCAATCCGAGTGTCTTAGCCTCGTCACGTCCCACCCGTACGTCAACGGCAAGCTAGTCGAAGGAGTCTGCGTGCGCAGAATTTGATTGCCTGCTGATCGGGAATCACTGAATTTGATCTTGTAGCTTGCTGAATAGACCTTCTGTACGAATTCTCCAGGCAATTGCTTCAGCCAATTGAAATTGTATAGCCTCTACCCCAATCGCCACGGCAGACAAGCCTTTCCAACAAAGTAACGAGTATGGGTCAAAAAATTATTCATCTGGTGCGGCATGGGCATTTCCAGTCAAGCGGTACTGGCTCTGATCCATTGGGCAATTCCTTGTCCGACTTAGGCAGAGAACAGGCTTATTTGGTGGCCCAACGATTGCGACAGTTTCCCATCGATTGCATTCACTACAGCAGCATGAGACGAGCAGCGGAAACCGCTAGCGTGATCGCGACCGAGTTTCCGGGAGTGCCGCTCCAGGCTTCTGAGTTGCTGTGGGAATTTTCTTGGAAGGTTTTTACAGATGCCGTTTATGCATTGACCGGTAGAGGTGAAGCCCTAGAGCAAGTCGAGCAAACAAAACAGCGCATTGCAATCGCGTTTGAACAGTACTTCTCGCCTTGTTTCACTGAAGCGAACCAGCACGAAATTGTGGTTTGTCATGGCAACATCATTCGCTACTTTGTTTGTCGTGCTTTGCAGATCTCGCCTGAAACATCATCGTCGATGGAAAGTGCCAATTGCGGAATCAGTACTTTTTCGATCGACACTAGCGGAAGATTGATGCTGATTACCTACAACGATATTGGGCATTTGCCACTCGCCAAGCAGACCTACATCCGTTATGTGCCCGTGGGTTATCTCTAGCTGTACAAAACCTCTACTGCTCTCCGCGCAATTCTCGCTAATATAGCTCCAGACTCCAGTCCAAAGGGCAAAAGCTGGGCGATGAAATATTTTCCCGATCTAAAAGTGGCGGTGCCGCCAGTTGAGCTGATTGATCTATCCGCGTCAAAGCCGCTAGAGCCATTAGAGCTATCAAAAGCTACACCAGAGTCAGCCACTTCGGAGCAATCGGCCATCCGTGACCTGGATGCCAATCAGCCGGATCAGCGCTGGTTGATGGTCGAAGAATTTTTGCAGGCCACCCCTCTAGAACCCAACTCCCGCCGCCTCTACAAACGGGAATTGCAGCGATTCTTCCAATGGTCTGATCGGCCTCTAGCGGCTATGACGCCGACTTTGCTGGCAGCCTACTGCACTTGGCTAGAGACGACTCCTGCCCCTCGCACCGGCAAACCGCTCGCCCGAAACAGCATCAACGTGGCAATCACGGCGCTGAAACGCTTCTTTGCTTGGCTTGGCACGACCCATCCCCGCCACTGTGCCACTAATCCCACCACCGAAATCAAATGGCTGAAGGCCGAGGCGACTCCCCCCTCCCCCTTGAGTACTACAGCCCTAACTTGCCTTTGGGGCACCCTACCCAGTTTGGGGATCACCCAGTACCGAGACACGCTGCTGGTCCATCTGCTATGTCAGGGTTTACGAGTCAGTGAGATAGTAGCCCTGAATTTGGCAAATTGGGATGGAGCGCAACTGTGGCTGCCCGCTACGAAAAATCAGCTTGCAAAAAATCAGCTTGCAAAAAATCAGCTTGCAAAAAATCAGCCGTTGCGGTCGATGGTGTTGCATCAAGCCAGCCGCGTAGCCTTGGAGCACTACCTCGATTGGCGCAGGCAGCATTTACCTGAATCATTGCAGCCTGACTCACCGCTCGTAATTTCGCTGCACGTAGCCCACTCAGGCAAACGGTTGAGCTACATCGGCATCTACCAAGCCATCGGGCGCTTAGGTCAACTAGCTAGTCAACGCTACAGCACTATGGTGGCCTCGTCAGCCCATCCCTCCCCAAACGACGAGCAGACGCAGCAGCAATTGGCGAACCTCCACCCAGAGCAGCTGCGCCACATGCACCGAAGCCCTTTAGAGTAAACGCCACTTTACATTAGGAAACACGCCCAGTCCGACTTTCTCAAGCGACAATAGTCTCAAGCGACAATAGTAAAGATCTCGGCAAAATTGATGACAGACGGCTGGAAGGAGCAGAGAGCGTGGTCTCGGAAAACAATTTGTCCCAGAATATGTCCCAAAGCTTGTCCCAAAGTAGGGAACAGCAGACCTGCCAACCCTGTGATGATTTGCTGCAGCCACCAACCCCAGACCCGGATCTATACCGGCGGCAGCTCGAAGCAGTTTGTAACAACGCCACGCTTGCCATTTTCATCATGGATGAGCAGCAGCAGTGCACCTACATGAATCCGGCAGCCGAGAAGCTCACTGGCTACAGTTTGACAGAAGTGCGGGGGCGACCGCTGCATGATGTGATTCACCATACCCGCCCCGACGGCACGCCCTATCCTTTAGAGGAATGCCCAATTGACCGCGCCTTTCCCCAAAACAACCAAGAGCAAGGCGAAGAAATTTTTATCCACAGAGATGGCCATTTCTATCCGGTAGCCTATACCGCCAGCCCAATCCGGGGTGGCAATGGCGTGGTGGGGACCATCATTGAGGTACAGGATATCAGCGAACGCAAACGCGCCGAAGCCGAACTGCAACGAGCCAAAGAGCGCTATCGAGCCTTCATTCAGCAAAGTTCCGAGGGTATCTGGTGTTTTGAGCTAGAACAACCTGTGCCAGTTGATTGGCCTGAAGACCACTTGATTCCAGCCTTTTATCAATATGGCTATCTGGCCGAATGCAATCAGGTGACGGCCCAGATGTATGGGGTGGCATCTCCGCAGGAGTTGATTGGGGCACGGCTGGGGGAGTTTTTAGTGGAGGCGGATCCCAACAATCTGGAGTATTTGCGGACGTTTATTCGCTCGGGCTACCGGTTGACGGATGCCGAATCCTACGAGGTGGATCGGCAGGGCCAACCCAAGATCTTTCTAAATAATCTGGTCGGGATCGTCGAAAACGGCCTGCTGATCCGAGCCTGGGGCACCCAGCGCGATATTACCGAACGCAAGCAAGCCGAGCAGCGACTCCAGTTGTTTGCAGATGTGGTGCGCAATACCCAGATGGGCATTGTGGTCTGGCAGCTTGAAAAGCTTGATGACCCCGCCTCATTTCGGTTACTGATTGCCAATCCGGCAGCTTCAAACGTGACGGGAATCGAATTTGAGCGATTGATTGGCACCACAATGGGTGAGAGCTTTCCCAGGCTGCTGCAAACCGAGCTGGTGGAGCGGTATCAGCAGGTCGTCCGTACCGGAGAGGCGCTCGATCTGGGAGAAGTGCCCTACGCCCAGGATGGCATCCATGCCGGAGTTTATAACCTTAAAGCATTTGCCTTACCCAACCACTGCCTGGGATTGTCGTTTGAGAATATCACGGCTCGCAAGTACACCGAAAGTCAGTTGCAACAGACCCAGTACTTTAACCAGCAAATTGCCGAGACGGTGCCCGGCATCCTGTTCGTCTACGATTTGAGCGAGCAGCGGGTGGTGTATGCCAATCACCAGGTTACCGATCTGCTGGGCTACACGCCAGAACAGCTGAAGGCCCTGGAAGCAGATGTGGTGTCGCTGTTGACCCACCCGGATGACCTAGCTGATCTACGCGCCTATCTTGACAGCTTTAACTCCGCTCCAGAGGGAGCAATTCGCGCCATTGAGTACCGCAGTCGGGACCGGCATGGAGAATGGCGTTGGCTTTATACCCAGAGTTTGGTGTTTAACCGCACCTCAGACGGCAAACCCCGCCAAATCCTGGGTGTGGCGATTGACATCAGCGCTCGCAAACGCACCGAGGACGCCCTGGCCGCCAGCGAAGCCAAACTCAAAAGCTTTATGGATGCCAACGTAATTGGGATTTTATTTGGAGATGTGCATGGCAGTATTCGAGAAGCGAATGATGAACTGTTGCGAATCGTTGGGTATACGCGAGAAGATCTGTATACCGGAAAGTTGAGTTGGCTCACTATTACCCCGCCCGAATATCTGCCGCTCGATGCCGAACGAATCGCCGAAGCTCAAGAACGGGGAGCCTGCACACCTTACGAGAAAGAATACATCCGCAAAGATGGCAGTCGCGTCCCCATATTGCTGGGCTACAGCCTGGTGGGGGAGAACCGCGAAGAATCGGTTGCCTTTATCCTTGACTTGACCGAACGTAAGCAGGCCGAAGCCGAACGCGAGCAGCTCTTGGTTCGAGAACAGGCTGCTCGTGAGCAAGCCGAAGCCGCCAACCGGATCAAAGACGAATTTCTGGCCGTGCTTTCCCATGAGTTGCGCACCCCCCTCAACCCGATCCTCGGCTGGTCGAAACTACTGCGCACCAATCGCCTCGATGCTGCCAAAACCGCCCACGCCCTTGAAACCATCGAACGCAACGCCAAACTCCAAACTCAGCTCATAGAAGACCTGCTGGATGTCTCCCGGATTCTGCGCGGTAAGCTCAATCTCACGATGGCCCCGGTCCAATTCAACAGCGTCATCACAGCGGCTCTCGAAACGGTGCGCCTAGCCGCAGAAGCGAAGGGGATTGAGTTGAAGTTTACAGTTGGGGAAGGAAACGCCCTTCCTGCCTCTCCCGCTGTGATAGGTGACGCTGCCCGCTTGCAGCAGGTCGTTTGGAACCTGCTCTCCAATGCCGTCAAGTTTACCCCAGCCGGTGGGCGAGTGGAGGTGCGATTGGAGCGAGTGGAGGGGGATAGGGGAGATGAGGGAGATAGGGGAGCAGGATCGTCCTCATCTTCCCCATCTTCTCCCCCTTCTCCCCCCATCCACTCCTATGCCCAACTCACCGTCACCGACACCGGCAAGGGTATTTCGCCGGACTTTCTACCTTATGTGTTTGAGTACTTCCGACAGGCGGATGGCTCGACAACACGGCACTTTGGTGGGTTAGGACTGGGGTTAGCAATTGTGCATCATTTGGTGGAATTGCATGGAGGCACGGTGGCGGCTAGCAGCCAAGGAGAGGGCTTGGGGTCAACCTTTGTCGTGAAACTGCCGCTATTGGAACGAACCGAGAACCAACAGGCAGCTAACTCAGATGCCCCGAACAGCGCCTCGCGGATGGGCCAACCCTTACAGGGTGTGCGAGTTTTGGTTGTTGACGACGAGGCGGATGCCAGAGAGCTGGTGGCGTTTTTGTTAGAGCGGTTGGGAGCGGTTGTCACTTCAGCGGCCTCGGCAATGGAAGCCCTGCAACTCATTCCCCAACTCCAGCCAGATATTTTGCTCAGCGATATTGGCATGCCGGAGATGAACGGCTACTCGCTGATCCAGGAACTGCGATCTCAGGTAGGGAGCAATCGGCAAATTCCAGCCATTGCTCTGACTGCCTATGCGGGAGAAATCAACCAACAGCAGGCGCTCAAGGCTGGCTTTCAGCGCCATTTAGCTAAACCCGTAGAGCCGGATGAGTTGGTGCAGGCGATTGTGGCTGTCCTAGAGCGTTTTGCTTGAGGGCGGTCTGGTTGCTCAACGCTGGCTTAACCCGAATGGGAATTGGCCCGAACGGCACGAAACATGCCAAATCGGCACAGTCCAGTTCCAAACGCTAGCCGCATCAGTAGCAGAGTCGGAACTTCCCGCAGGGATTTGATCAACCCTGGTAGACCGAATTTGATTAGCCCTGCCGGTCGAGCGATGCCCTGCCAGATCGAATCGAGCCAGGAGGGTAGGGTTGGTTCGGTCCAGTCGGCGGTGGTGACGTGACCCTCGACGAGGCCGGTCGCTTCCAACAGTTCAGAAAACTCTTCGATGCTGGCAAAGGCCGGATGGGACCACTGATCCAGCAGTTGCTGCATTACCACTCGTTCCCAGCCGTTCAGCGGCGTCTGGCGGGCATCGCGCTGGTTCCAGTCAGCCACAACGAGGATGCCACCGGGTTTGAGTACGCGCAGCAACTCTTTGGCAAAAATGGCTTTGTCGGGCATGTGGGGACCGGCTTCGATCGACCAAACCACGTCAAAGCTAGCATCGGGGAACGAAAGCGCCATGGCATCATCAACGCGAAACTGCACGTCCAGTTCTGGGGGAGTGAGCTGTTGGGCACGTTTGACCTGCTCTGGGCTAATCGTGATGCCGGTGACCTTGAAGCCATAGTCCCGTGCCAAAATACGGCTACTGCCTCCAATCCCACAGCCCACATCCAGGACAGTCGTACCGGCAGGAAGCTGGTCTAACCCACCCCAACGCACCATCTCATGCACAAAGTCGGATTTGGCAGCTAGAAAATCTTTCCGCTGCGGGGGGCAGCCGTAGTGTCCCAAATGAATATGTTCACCCCAATAAAACTCTAAAATTCCATCTTCAGTCCATTGATCGTAGGACTGGGCCACCGAATCGGCTGATTGATAGCGGCGAGCTGTCCGTAGATAAAGGACAATGCCCGCTGTCAGCAGCGCGAGCAGAATTGTAAATCCGAACAATAGACTCATAAAAATGATGCTTAATTTCCTGGTTTACATTTTAGGCTGTGCTGCCTCATTTAGCCGTTGAACCTAACGGTTGAGCCGAGCGTGGATTAGACAAAAAGACCGAGACTGTAGCCATTGCCTACAATTTCCTCAGGGAACTCCTCAGATTGTCATCAGTCAATAGAAAAGTGTTTATACCGCCCGTTTTCATGAGCAAGGCCATCACTACATTTTTGACAGATAGTCTGATCTACGGTCTCAGTTTTGGGCTGAACTTTAGCTTGGCTGTGCTGCTGATCAGTGCCTGTCAGTCCCTCTATGGCTTTCTCACGGCACCAGCCTCTATTGGCGACTCTGAATCATTTGATGCAACCCTAAATAATGATTCAGCCCCAAATTATGTCGATTCCAGTTACTTTGAGCCAATGGATCGCCTGGGTGCCAAAATTACTGCTGCGATTCCATTAGCCCAACCACCCCAAACCGGCACTCAAAATTCGCAGCAAACGGGGCGTAATTCTAGTGAGTTGGAGCAGTACAGGCCCGATCAAACCGAGTATCACCAAGAACAGAACAGGTTTAGCTTTGCCTATCCCGATGATTTTGTAGTTGACGCCAGGCAGCCAGGTTTAACTTCATCTGCAGATACGCCTGAGATGACGCTAGAACTGTGGCAGCGGTCCAAATACGATGCAATTCAGGCCGGAGCCTATGCCGATGGAGCAGAACTGCCGCCCAATGTGCAAATTGCAGTCTACCGCAATCCCCAACGCCTCGCTTTGATGGATTGGATTGAGCGCAGCAATCGGTTTGTCCAGTCAGGCGGCTTTCAGTCGCAAATGGTTGCTGGCCAGGAGGCGATAGCGTTTCGTTCCAGTGGCCTCTATGAACAGGAGAACATTGTGTTCTCCAACACAGATGGCACTGAGGTGATGGTGATTAGTCTTACCAAAGCAGGCATCGCCTCGATCGACGCCCCGAATCAACGTGCCTTTGAGCAAGTTCTGGCCACATTCACACCCTGGTGAAGAGCTTGATCAAGAGGCGGCCAGTCGATAATTACCTAAAGCGACATTTTGGCAATATAGTCTGGATAGCCAGAGGCAGTCGGCTTCTGAATGTTCTGCTTAATCGTATCGAGATCAATGTAGTGATCAGCTACGTTAATCAGGTGGTCGCTGGTCATGGAACGCAGACTGACAACTGAAACACGAACGCCTCGATAGGCAATGGCATTGACTGCATAGGCTAAATCACCATCGCCGCTGACTAGAATGGCCGTATCCACATGGTCAGCCAAGGTCAACATGTCAACTGCAATTTCTACATCCAGATTCGCTTTTTTGGAGCCATCGGGCAACTGAATCAGATCTTTAGTGATGACTCGATAACCATTGCGGCGCATCCACAGCAAAAAGCCCTGTTGCTTTTCGTTGGTGCGATCCACGCCGGTGTAGAAAAAAGCCCGCAGTAGCCGAGCGTTGGCAGTCAAATGAGTCAAGAGTTTCGTGTAGTCTATCTCGATGCCAAGCTGCAACGCTGCATAAAACAAATTTGAACCATCCACGAAGATGGCCGCTCGTCCGCTATCCAGACGAGTGTTATCCGATTCATAATTTTGCGACATTTTAATCTTATGTTTGTTAGTGTTTGTTAAGGGTTCTGGATAGCATGGCTTTTTGAGAAGCGCTGCTGAACTCGCTGCGTGCGTATGCGTTGTGGCCATGAGTACCTCGATTTTCAGGGAAGCTTTCCCACGAAATTAGATCAGAAATAGAGCGTTACATCTTCACCACACTGGTCTGCTAAATATACTAATGACTTAAATCGAAGATTCACGATTTGATCGTAAAAAGGATTGAGTTTGCAAAGGGGCGGAATCCGGACCAGGGCATAGTCAAACAGTTTGATTTGTCGTTCGAAAGGGCAACGAGCTGGAATCAGTTTACAAAGAGACCGGGCAGTTTGGGGATCAGAGATTTCAATCGCTTCCAGTCGTTGCCGAATTGGGTGGAGGAGGGCGCTAAGGGGATAGAAAGTTGAACGGTTCACGATAAGGTCAGGCAGAGAGCCGTGAGGGAACAATCACTCGAATGGTAGATGCGATCAGAATTTCACTTACACCTTCGATTAGCTTCTAAGTTAGACCTGAAAAATGCAGAACTTGTGTAGATCCAAAGAATTAATCTGGCACCTGTCTACTGACCATTCCAGCCCAATATCTTCGCGATCTGGCCTGGTAGTTTCATGGCTTTGAAGGGTTTCGTGATAATTCCTGCGACCTCTAGTTCGGCAAATCGTCGTTGCTCAGCAGCTTGCACCTTAGCCGTCATCAAAATCACCGGAATCGGTTGGGTAACCGGATTGGCCTGCAGTGCCCGAAAGGTTTCGATCCCGTCCATTTCAGGCATCATCACATCGAGCAAAATCACATCGGGCGACTGACCAACCGCCTTCTCCAGTCCTTCTTGTCCCGAAGCGGCACTCGCTACATCCCAGCCCCCAACCGCCTTCAAGGTGAGTTGAACCACAGCCCTAATATCATATTCATCATCAACTATCAGAATGCGTTTTGTCATCAAGGCGGTCTCCTGTCTTCCCTCGAATCATCCGGTTGAGTAGATTGATCACCCGCTGCTCAAATTCCTGCGGGCTAATGCGGCCTTTAGTCAGGAATAGAGTTTGTCCTAGCCGTAGCCGTTTCCGCTCATGGTCATTCAAATCGCGGGCGGTATAAACCACTAGCGGCACTTGGCAGAGCCGATTATGCTGCCGCAGCCAGTCTACAACAGCAAAGCCATCATTGGCGGGTAATCCTAAATCGAGGACCAGCAAATCCGGAATCACCTGCTGACTGAGTTGAATTGCTTCTCGCCCAGTTTGGATATGAAACGTTTCGATTTGATGACGAGCAAATAGGGTGGTCAGGACCTGCGCCAAATCTAAGTCATCTTCAATGATTAGCACTTTCAGCGGCTGATTATGGTTAACCAGAGCACGCTCCAGCGCTTGCCACAGCACTTTAGGTTCCGGCGGTTTCACCACCCAATCGCTAATGTCAGCATAGGGAGCTTCTCTAGCATCGGGCAACAGCCCACTCAAAATGATCACTGGAATGGTGCGCGTTTCAGACTGCTGTTTCAAAATTGCCAAGGTTTCCCAGCCGCTCATACCGGGCATCACTAGATTCAGCAAAATCACATCTGGATGATGCACCAATGCCTGTTCCACCGCATCCTGCCCCGACGCCACCGCTAGCACTCGGTAGCCCTGCCGCTCTAACATCACCCGCACCACCTGCCGGATCGACGCATCATCGTCACAGAGCAGCACCAGCGGCATTTGCGGTCCGACTTCCCAGGCTGGCTCTCCTAGCTCAGAACTCAAGACTGAAATTTTAGAAGTTTCCGAAGCGTTGAGGATCGGCAAGGTGAAGTAGAAAGTGCTGCCAACGCCTAAAGTACTCTCTACCCAGATTTGACCCTCATGCTGCTGCAAAATGCTGCGACAAATCGCCAACCCCAATCCACTCCCCCCCTTGCGGCGCGAATCAGAGGCATCGACTTGCTGAAACCGCTCAAAAATAGTCTCCAGCTTATCGGATGGAATCCCACGGCCTCGGTCTTGGACGGTGAATAGGATGTAGGGAGATGAGGAAGATAAGGAAGGTGAGGCAGATCCTGCTTCCCCCTCACCCCCTTCACCCCTATCACCCTCATCCCCACTCTCTGCCTTTAACCAAATCGTACTGCCTGCCGGAGAGAACTTGATTGCATTGCTGAGTAGGTTCGTTAGAACTTGAACGATTCGATCGGCATCCGCCCAGAGTTGGACATTCAGGGGTGAGACAGACAGGGTAATTTCGGCTCGTTCTGCCATATCTTGAAGCGCTTCTACGGCTTGATTGATCAAATCCGCCGCATTGCAGATTTGTTTTGTCATCACAATTTTGCCGGATTCGATGCGTTCAATGTCCAAAATATCGTTGATCAGACGCACCAGTCGGTCGGTATTGTTGGCAGCAATTCTTAGCATTTGCTGGGCTTCTTCGGGCTGGTTTTGCAAAACTCCTTCGGCTAGCAGGTCTAAAGCAGCAGAAATCGACGTGAGTGGGGTTCTCAGTTCATGGCTGACGATGGAGATAAATTCATCCTTCATGCGCTCAATTTCGCGCCGCTCGCTAATATCTTTGACAAAACAGTAATGGCCACTAAACCGCCGCTGCTGGTCGTAGGCTTTCACCAACACAATTTGCTTATCAAAAATTGTGCCATCTTTGCGGATCGCTCTGGCATCTATTTCTACCTTGCCAACCTGGAGCATTTGCTGATAGGCAGCCTCGATTGCAGGGATCTCCTCTGGGCAAACCGTCTGCTGCCATTTCATCTTTAACAGCTCTTCGGGTTGGTAACCTAACATAGCAGCATAGGCTGGATTGACTTGCATATAGCATTCTTCTGCATCTAATCGGGAGATGCCTTCAACCGCACTTTCTAATGCCTTACTCAGATTCTGGAGTTGTTCTTCAGCCGCTTTGCGAGCGGTGATATCTTCAAGTTGGGAGACAATATATAATGGTTGGCCCTGCCCATCCCGCACGATTGAACTACTTAAGGCCACCCAAACCACCTGTCCTAATTTATGCAAATACCGCTTTTCCATCTGGAAGGTGTTAATCTGGCCCGACAATAACTGCTGAAAATAGTTGAGTCCTGCCTCTAGGTCATTCTGATGAGTAATCGCCTGAAAGGTGGTTGCCAGCAATTCCTGTTCCGAATAACCCAGCATCTCACACAGGGAGCGATTCACCTGGAGCCAATGGCCATCTAGCGATACTAACGCCATACCAATTGCAGCATTTTCAAAGGCGAGATGAAATCGCTCTTCACTTTCGCGTAAGGCTTCCTGCGCCTGCTTTTGTTCCGTGACGTCACGACCGATAGCATAGATTAACCCTTCGGCAGCAATGGGAAAAGCTCTCCAGGAAATCCAGCGGTACGAACCATCTTTACGGCGGTAGCGATTTTCAAAATCCAGGATAATTTCACCTTCAGCTAAATTTTTGACTGCCCTAAGGGTTGCTGCCTGGTCCTCAGGATGAACAAAGTCAAAAAAAGGACGTGCCATCAGTTCCGCGTTGCTGTAGCCCAGCACTTGCTCAAAGGCAGGATTCAACCGCCTGAAATAACCGTCAACACTTGCAACACACTGCATATCCAGTGAAGAATTAAAGATGCGATCACGCTCTTCTTCTACAGCTTTGCGCTCAGTGATGTCGCTGCCGATTCCCAAAAATCCTGTAATCTGATCATCTGCATCCCGCAGAGCTGTAACTGACAATAACACAGGAAAGCGTGAACCATTCTTGCGAATGTATGTCCACTCATTCTCATCAACTTCTCCTCGACGTGCCCTTGCAACAAACACATCAAATCCTGGTTGAATTGGTTCTCCTATCTCTTGGGATAACACTTGCGCTCGCTGGACTATTTCCTGCCAATCGTGGATCAGTGCGGGCGTGGTCTGGCCAATCACTTCTGCCGCCGTGTAGCCGAGCCATTGTTCTGCTGTGGTGTTAAAGGTGCGAATTGTGCCGTCAATGCTGGTGGAGATAATGCTGTAGTTGGCGCTGTTTAGAATTGCTCGCTGGAATGCTAAGGTCTCCTGGAGTGTTCGTTCTGCTGCTTTGCGTTGGTCGATGTTGCGAAAATAAACCGACAGCCCGTCTTTGCCAGGATAGGCATGCACTTCAAACCACTGATTGAGAGGTGGATAAAAGGCTTCAAACTGAACGCTGACCCGCTCTGTAACAGCCCGCTGATACTCTCGATGAAACGTGGACCCCACTGCCTCTGGAAACTGCTCCCATACGACGTTACCCAGCAACTCATCTCGCCACCGCTGCAACAACAATTCGGCCTGCCGGTTCAAATCGATAAACCGCCACTCGTGGTCTAGCGCAAAAAATGCATCCGTAATGCTCTCCAAAATATCGACAATCTGATTGCGGGCGAGTTCGGCTTCAGCACGGACGGCTTGTTCTTGCGCCAGCAGCTGAATGCGAGTTTGCTCAGCCTGTTGCAATTCGGTTGTTTTTTGAGCGATCTCAGCTAGCTGGCGTCGTAGTTCTAGTTGGGAGATGGCTTGACGACTCAGAGCGTGCAAGGCCGCAATTTGGGCCGCATTGAGCCGCCGAGGCACTCGATCGATCACGCAGAGGGTTCCCAAGGAATAGCCATCCGAGCTGATCAAGGGCGCGCCAGCATAGAAGCGAATATGGGGAGGACCGGTGACTAAGGGATTGGTGGCAAAGCGTTCGTCGTGCAGCGTATCTGGAACAATCAAAACATCGTTGGGTTGCAGGATGGCGTGGGCGCAGAATGCCAGATCGCGGTGAGTTTCGGTGGCGTCTAATCCTAATCTGGATTTGAACCACTGGCGACAGTCATCGATCAGGCTGACTAGGGCAATCGGGGTATCGCAGGTAAAGGCTGCTAACCGCGTCAGGTCGTCAAAGGCCGCTTCTGGAGCCGTATCCAGAATGTTGTATTGGTGCAGGGCGTGGAGTCTGGCAGCTTCGTTGTCGGGCAAGGGTGCTTTCATGGCAAACTCCCCTCAGAATGGGTTGCATTAGTTTGCCGGAAGCGAGCACGAGCCGTTTGATACAGCGTTGGCAGATCGGTACCATCCTGAGGAAACTGGACTACTGCTGCCCTGAGACTGACTTGAAATGCAACTCCATCAGCCTTGAACTCAAACTGCTGCCAAGATTGCTGGAGATCCAGAATGCATTGAGTGCCGTCTGCTTTAGTTGTGCCAGCCATGCCGACGACAAATTCGCCTCCGCCCCAACGACCAACAACCTCTTCATTCCGGAATGAGCGTCGCAACATCTCTCCCAAGCGTGCTAGGACCTGATCCGCAGCTGCATGACCATACTGCTGATTGATGGACTTCAGGTGCTCCAACTCCACCAGCGCCAAGCAGAACGGCTGCTGACAATGGTGACACCACTGCAAAAACTGAGACAGGGCCGCCGTCGATTTGCGTCGATTGGCTACACCCGTCAGTGTATCGGTCTCCGCTAAGCTCTTCAGCAACTGGGTTCGCTCCAAGCGATTCAGGATGCGCGTCACCAGTTCTGGACCAACAATCGGTTTGCAGACAAAATCATCAGCACCCGCCTCAAAGACTTGATGCATAGTTGCTGCATCCGTATGGGCTGTCAGAAATAGAATGGGTAAGCCGCTCCAACGTGGATCATTGCGCACCACTTGACAGAGCTCAATGCCGCTAATGTGAGGCATCTCGATGTCCAGAATCAGCAGATCGGGCGGATTCGCTTCCAGGGCATCGAGAAACAACAGCGGATTATCGAGCACCGAAACATGCAGCCCCCAGGGAATTAGCAACCGCTGTAACGCTGTGAGCACCTGCATGTCATCGTCTACGACCAATACCGTGGCCTGCATGGGACGCGCCTGTTGCAGCACTTGATTCACTGCCTCTAACACCTGTGTTACCGTTACAGGCTGTTGTAACCGTCGCCCACCTAGCCGAGTCACCTTCACTCGGTCGATCAATCGATCCTGATCGGTTAACACCAACGCTGGAACCGGCGGCGTGCAGGCACTCAATTCCGACAGCAACATGAAATTATTCTCAGTATTGTTTTCAGTATTATTCTCAGTATTGTTGTAATTATTGTCTTCGCTTTTGTTATCAGAACTATTATCCGGATTGTTTTCAATGCCATTTTCAGGGTTGACAGTACTGGCGAAATCAAGCAGGACAATGTCGGGATGCGCTTCGGCGATTTGTTCTCTCGCCATCACGGGATTGGACATGATTTGAACTCGCAGCCCCCAACTCGTAGCCGCTTTTTGCAATTCTGCCGTAAAGCTTGGATTGGAGCTGACCACCAATAGCCAAGGGCGTTCATCCACCGGTCCATCAGTTCGCTCAGACGCAAAAGGAATAGCTGCTTGCCCGGAGTCGAGTTGCCCATCATTTAACCGCTGCAACTCCCGCCGCAAATTGGTCACCAGTTGAGAGAGGCGCTGCCTCTGCTGGCGACTCAGAACGCGCCCCTTTTGAAACAGCGGTTCGATTTCCTGTGCTAGACGAGAGCCGTGATCGGTCCCAAACATGCCCAACGATCCGGCCAACTTGTGGCTGGCCTGTTCTGCCTGCTGCCGCAATTCCTCGCTGAGCTGATTTTGTAGCAACAGCACTGCTGCCTGCTCAACCACTGCAATCCGCCGGTCAATCGTCTCTTTTACTTGATTCCAGATACTGTCAATCCCAGCCTGTACAGTAACAGTAGTCACATTTTCGTCTTGATCGTTTTCTATTTGTCCACTTGGCGCTTTTGCTGCTTTGGGCTTTGCTTCGGGTCTGAGCCGGTAGCCAATCCCATACACGGTTTCAATCGGATCATTCAGAACGCCAGCGGTTTTCAGTTTTTGCCGTAGCCCTTTGATATGGGAGCGAATCGTATCTTCGCTGGGGGTTTCCTCAAACGACCAGATGTGATCAATCAGGGCACCGGTGCTAAAGATGCGATGCGGATTGCGCAGAAACAGCTCTAGTAAACCGTATTCTTTGGGGGTTAATCGTACCAGCTCACCGTTGCAGGTGACTTCACAAAGACTGGGGTCCAACCTCAGATTGCACCACTCCAGCAGAGGAGGTAAGGCCGCTCCGCCCCGCCGCAATAGGGCGCGAATTCGCGCCAACAACTCCGGCAAATTAAACGGTTTTGCAACATAGTCATCGGCTCCGGCATCTAAACCCGTGACTTTGTTAGTGCTGGCATTCTGGGCTGTTAATAACAAAATGGGCGTCTGGTTGCCCTGAGAGCGCAGCTTGCGACATAAACTAATCCCATCTAGTTTCGGCAACACCACATCTAGCAATACTAGGTCATAGGCAAAGGATTCCAGTAGCGTCCATCCCGTTTCACCATCAGTTACCACATCCACCACATAATGGTGCTCGCTCAATGCTTTCACGAGCGGTTCAGCAATTAGCGAATCGTCCTCGATCAATAAAATTTTCATAATTCGCTAGCCGCGACAAATAGGACATGCATGCCGTTTACAACGCTCCTATTGCTAGGCTAGCTCGAATCCAAACTGAGTAGTTTGTAGATTTGTTGGGCATGGTCAGGAACCCAGACCAGCTAAGCCTGCCAGCTCTAATAAAGAATATTAAGAACTTTGAGATTTGAGATTGTTCGTAAACAAAGATTGCGGTTCTCCTCAACGGCTTCAGAGATATCCAACCTGACAGCTCACCTATAATCTAGTAATCTAGACAGGTCATCTCAAAAACGTCATGGCAATCACAACCAAGAAATGGACCTTTGCAGAGTACCTTACCTATGACGACGGCACAGGGGCTAGATATGAGCTGGTCAATGGAGATCTCGTTCGCATGGCATTAGGTACCGGGGAACATGGAGATATTAGCGAGTTCCTCAACGGAGTATTCAAAGCCGAAATCAAGCGCACCTCCCGGCCTTGGACTTCTAAGGATATGAAGATCGGGATTCAATCACCAAGAAGCAACCGCTGGGATACCTCAAGAGTGCCTGATGTGGTTGTGCTGCCTTTAGAGGATGTCTGAGAAGTCTTCTTGACTCCATCATTCCTTTGCGAGATCCCCCTCAATCCCCCTTAACAAGGGGGACTTCAATCCAGTTTTGCTCGGGGTTCCCCCCTTTTGGAAGGGGTTTAGGGGGGATCAAGGGCAAGCGTTTTAACTTCTCAGACATCCTCTTAGAGCAATGGGAAGGGTTGAAAAAACAGGAATCCGTGATCACGTTCAATGAAGCTCCTCCTTTACTGGTGGTAGAAGTCGTCAGCCCAACTACAGCGGCAGCAGACTATCGTGCAAAA
>KL662192.1:452733-460079 GCA_000733415.1 [Leptolyngbya] sp. JSC-1 | reverse complement strand
GACTCCATCATTCCTTTGCGAGACTCCCCCTCAATCCCCCTTAACGAAGGGGGACTTCAATCCTAGTTTTGCGTCGGGGTTCCCCCCTTTTGGAAGGGGGTTTAGGGGGGATCAAGGGCAAGCGTTTTAACTTCTCAGACATCCTCTTAGAGCAATGGGAAGGGTTGAAAAAACAGGAATCCGTGATCACGTTCAATGAAGCTCCTCCTTTACTGGTGGTAGAAGTCGTCAGCCCAACTACAGCGGCAGCAGACTATCGTGCAAAACATACTGAATATGCTGTGTTAAATATTCCGGAGTATTGGATTGTTGACTCCATCCAATCACTGGTAACAATTTGCACTTTGCGGGATGGGGCCTATGATGATCGGGTTTTTCAAGCAGATCAGATGCTTGTTTCTCCCACCTTTTCCGAGTTGAACTTGACAGCAACCCAAGTATTGGCAGCAGAACGCTGATAGGGGTTGGTTGCTCTAGGAGAGATCGGAGATCAAATACTTGAACAAATCATCCACGACTAGATTAGCCGAAATGGGGCCGCTGCCAATCCAGTAGCTGGGCACATAATAGACTCGGTTTTGCTGCACGGCAGGCAGTTTCTGCCAGAGGGGATCGGTTTTGAGTTTATCGATCTGAGCCTGTGCGTCTTGCGTTGCTTCTAACATGTTTTCACCAATCCACGTAAATATTACATCGCCATTCACTAAATCGAGCCTTTCTTGGTTGACGACGGCCTGAATTGGATTGTTGAACGTTTGCTGGGCTTCGGTGGCTGAGAGATTTTGGGCTGGTGGACGCGGCAAGCCTGCATCTTGCAAAATCACACCGCAAAACGAATCCTTGAAATAGACGTTGATACTAGCCGGATCGATGCGAATCACAGAAACGGTTGGCAGTGGGTTCGCTAGAGTTTGCTTGAGCTGATTAATTCGCTGATCGTAGCGATCCAGCACCTGTTGGGCTACATCACTCTGACCAAGGCTGGCGGCAAAGGTCTGGAATAGCTCTTTCCATCGACCGCTATACTGAAACTCAAACACCACCACCGGGGCAATTCTGGCTATTTCCGAGTAGATGGGTTGATGAAAATCTAAACCCAGAATCAAATCGGGCTTGAGTTGGAGAATTTTTTCCAGATTGGGTGCCCCGGCTGTGCCAATATTTTCAATCTGATTCCCCTGATGGCTGACCTGCTCGATTAAATGCTGATCCAGCTGATCCAGCACCGAACCAACCGGCTGGATGCCAAGTGCCAGCGCATATTCCAAACTGACGCCATCTAGGGTCACAACTCGCTGCGGCTGTAGGGGAATGCATGATTCACCCATCACATGTTGAACAGGGCGACAGTTGGAATCTAAAAGCGTGGCAGATTGGATTGAGGTACGCTCGCAAGCGGTGGTGAGGCACAGAACAAGAACTAAACCAAAAAGAAACTGAAGGACGCGCCATAATTCGTGGTTCGGAATTCGGAATTCGTAACTTAGGAATCTAGCACTCATATGCAATTTCAGGGTTTGATGTTACGAATGATCAAAACGTTACAGATACCGAACCCACAATCGACAGCGGTGCGCCAGGATAAATGGCTTCGCGGAAACCAGCCGCTGCCTCGATATAGTCAATATCCAACAAATTTTGCACATTTAGACTGACTCGCCAATTGTCGCGGCGATAGAAGAGTGCAGCATCAGTGCGCAGGTAGCCCGGAAGTTTAAAGGTGTCTGCCGTATCGCCCTGCCGTTCTCCAACATGAAACAACCCTAACCCAAATCCCAATCCCTGATAATCGCCGGACTGAATTTCATAGGTTGTCCACAGGCTGGCGGTGGTGTAGGGCACATTGGCAAGCCGGTTGCCGACCGGCAGAAATTCATCGCTGCTTTCGGTAATTTCGGTATCGTTGAGGCCAACGGAGGCGATAATATTCCAACGGGGCAGTGGTTCACCCAATATATCTAGCTCGATGCCCTGACTTCTGACTGCGCCTGCTGCAATCGAGAAATCGGGATTGGCTGGGTCTACCGTCGCTACGTTGGTTTTCGTCAGGTGATAGGCGGCCAAGTTGGTGGTCAAGCGGCCATCCAGAAACTCACCTCGGAGACCGACTTCATACTGGGTGCCACGCTCTGGTTCCAGAAAGGAGCCATCGGCAGCGGTGCCAAATAAATTGGGCGCAAAGGAGCGGCTGTAGCTGGCGTAGAGCGAGAGGGGTTCAATCGGCTGATAAACGATGCCCACCCGTGGACTGAAGGCGGTATCGTTCTGCTCCGAGGAACTGCCAAGGTTACCGCTGGTTTGATCCACAACATCAAACCGTCCGCCCGCTACCAGAATCAGATTGTCTAGCAGGCGAATCTGGTCTTGCAGGTAGATGCCGAGGGAACGGGTGAGGCGATAATCATCCCGCGCCAACAGGGTCATGTCGTCTAATTCGGGTTGGGCTGCTTCGATTGTAGACTCAAAGATATTGGTAAAGAAGGACGGATCGCCCGGTAAGCGGCGCTGGCTGCCTGCGGACCAGATGGAACCTAAGTCTACACCAAAGAATACTTGATGCCCGATCGGGCCGGTGGAGAAGTTGCCTTCGATATTGGTTTGCAGCTCATAGGACTCAAAAAAGTCATCGTTGGAGCGCCAGCGTCGGTCGAGCTGACCAGAGTCTTCGATGATCCAGTTGGTTAAGCGGAAGTCGAAACTATCGGCGGCGATGTAGCTAAAGCCGTTGCGCAGCCGCCAATTTTCGTTAAACCGATGCTCTAGCTGATAGCCAGCTCGCACACTTTCCGTTCGCACCAGAGCCGTGTCGTTTTGGAAGCGCCGATCACGGGGAATATCGGCTACCTCATCTCCAATCGCCACCAATCCATCATCATACGGTCGGGCATCACTGAGATATTCTGCTTCAAATAGAATTGACGTGTTCTCGCCAATATTCCACTGCAAAACCGGCGCGACAAAAAAGCGTTCTACATTTTGTTGATAATCGCGGAAGCCATCGTAACCTTCGTAGGCTACATTGAGCCGATAGAGCAGCGAATCATCGCTGGTCAAAGGACCGGATAGATCGAGGGTAGGACGAATAAATCTGAAGCTGCCGGCCGACAATTCTGCTGTGTAGGCTGAAGATTCTAGCGGACGTTCCGTGACTAGATTCACAGCTCCACCTGGTTCCAGGAACCCATAGAGCACCGAAGCTGGTCCCTTCAATACTTCGATCCGCTCCAGGTTGGCGGTTTCCCGGACGGCAAACTGATCTTCGCGAAAGCCATTGCGTAAGAATACATTGGTAGAAAAACCGCGAATATTTACCCGGTCGATCGAGCCGGCAAAACTATCATCGGCAGCCACGCCACTGACGTTTTGCAATACATCGGTGATTTGTTCTATCTGCTGGTCTTGCCACACCTGTTGCGGCACCACCTGTACCGACTGGGGTATATCCCGCAGCGGCGTATCGGTTCTTGTGCCGGTAGTGGCATTGTTGACTTGGTAACCAGTTTCCTGTTCTCCCGTCACCACCACCTGAAGCGACTCGGCATCGCTGGCCGTATCTGGCGTTCCTGGCCTGACGCTGACTCTCAATCCTGACGGTTCTACCGTGATCTCGCCCTGCGGCGGCGCGGCGGATCCTGTGATCGCCACCCGGACGCGATTACCCGGCAGACTGGTGACTGATACAAGGGCAATCTGCTCGGTCGGATTCGCGGTTTGAAAGGCATCGCCCGCTGGCAGAGACAGTACCGCATTGGGAATATCGGCAATTAGCGCATTTCCGACGGTGGAGAAGGGCACTGGCTGCAAGGGTTGGGTGGTTTGCAGAATCACGGCCAATCCGGTGTCGCTGGGATTCACTTCAACGCTGGTAATCTCGACGATTGCCGGTTGTTCGGCTGCTTGGGCCATTGGGATGCTTGGCACCTGAGGGTGACTCGGTTCCGCAGTGGGATCAGCCCAAACGGTCGAGGTTGCCAGTAACGAAAATAAGCCGGTAAAGAAAATGAGCTGTTTCACAGGATTTGGTTCCACTCCGCACACCAAAAGAATCGAGAGCGTCAGATCAATTCTCCCGATTGAAATTGCTTTTTGCTTTAAGAATCTTTCTCAAGTAGCTTACAGGAGTTCCGCCGATGGAGCAGCAACCGCAAGTAGGCTAGGCGGAATTTTTTTGTGGGGTGAGCGGAATATTTGGCTTGACTCTAGTGCGCTGTGCCCTGCGGTAAACACCCGGATTGCAGCCAAACTGTTTGCGAAAGGCGGCAGTAAAGTAGCTGCGGTCAGCGAACCCAACCCGCTGCGCCACTTCTGCAATGTTTAAATCCTCGGTTTCTAGCAGGCGTCGGGCTTGTTCTAGCCGATAGCGATGCAGATAGCCAAAGGCAGTTGTACCAAACACCTGGCGAAAGCCCCGCTTTAGGGTACAGTCGTTTAGCCCCACTTGGCGAGCCAACTCCAGTAGAGAAGGAGGCTGTTCCATCTGTTGCAGCAGAATATTTTTGGCATGATGAATCCGCTCAATGTCGTCGGCTTTGAGCGGAGACGCACAAGCTGATTGTTGGGGTTCAGAAATCTGCTCGATTAGCAGCGCCATCAGCTCCCAGACTTTGCTTTCTAGGTACATGCGTTGCGTTAAACCCTGGTAAGGGCAATGCAAGATTTGTTGTGCCACCATTTGCAGCGGAGCTGTCGCCATACCCGTCCAGCCCAAATATTCCTGCTCTGGATTTCCGACTAGTTTCTGCACGGTTCGCGTTATGGTATCAAGCGGATATCCAATAAATTCACAAAATCGTTCAGGCTCGATATGAACATTGACTTCGATTACAGGTTGTGTTGCCAAAATCTCCCACTGTTCGCGTGGAGCGAGGCCACTGCTGCAAAGCAGATATTGCCCAGCTTGAACGGACTGTTCCTGATTTCGACAATGACCCGAAAGCAGCAGGCTATATTCCAAGGGATGGGGACGAGCAGGCAGTTGTAGAATCAGGTCATCCCGCAGTTGGTAGTGGGCAATCGCTAGCTCTAAGCCATCTCGCAACTGAATCGAGCGGTCAAAACCTTGCCCCAATGCTGTTGGATATTTCCAGGTAACATCGTCTAGATCGGAACCGGAGGATTGGCCAGATTCCATTTCGTCGAATAGCGCTGAGTAATCGGCTTGGGCAAGGGTGATGGGCATGGCACTCAGGAAATAGAACAATACCAGGTCAAATAGCTAATGCAAAAAGTCAATGCAAAAAATTAATGCAAAAAATTAATGCAAAACTATCTCAACTATTTTACGCTGTTGCCAGCCTAGTTATAATCACTCGTTTCAATAGTTCTTTTTCTGCTGATCCACAAAACACCACAGCCACTCTTCTCCCAGTTCAGCCGAACTCATCACCGGGTGGCCGGTTTCTTCGTAGTGCTGCCGAGCATGTTGATTGGGAGAAGAATCACAGCACAGCATTTTGCCGCAGGTTTGGCAGATTCGCAGATGCACCCAGCGGCTATTCATTGTGATACATGCTTCACAGCGAAACACCGGATAGTTGGCTTTGGAGATCAGGTTTTCTGCGTTCAGCGCATCAAGGTGTTGGCAGCTCATAGGGGGCGAGTTGAAATGGTAAGGTTGATGATTTTGAAGGCACTATTCTAGCCTGAATTGATCTAGTTAGCGAGCTGTTAATCGATGTGGAGATGGGATCTCGCTTGAGTTGGCCGTCTACCCCAGGGTTTGAGCGCTGAAATGCCAATAATGCCAAAGAGGAAAACAGCCTGAACTAAGGTGCCAATCAATACACCTCTGGCATCAAACTGATAGAGTGGATTGCTCAGAGCCTGCAACCCTTCTTGGCCTGATAGCTGCTCAGCATTGTTACCCCAGGGAAATAACCAGAATGTGCCAAAAACTATCAATCCACTTGTCAGTACCCATTTTGTAATCACCCAGTAGAACTTGGTGAATCCATAGTTGGTCATCCAGCAGAGAAAGGTAGCTGTAACGACTGAACCAATTGCTGCGGGAATTACGATCCAGTCATCCAGTAGATTAATCGCTGAATCGAGTGTGTATAGAATGGCTGAATCATCAGAGTTCGTATTCCTCAGTGCCAAAAGGAACATACTCAATACAGCTCCTGTCCAGAGCGCAGCAAAACCAATATGCGCGGACAGCAACCAGTTTTTTTGTTGAATACTTATCTTTGGCATGACTCCTCCTCAATGATTGTCATTACTTCTAAACAGCAAAAAACAGATCCTGGCGGTATCCAAGGGCGCGACATAGCCTACAGGCTATGAGAGCGAAACCTATGCAACATCTCGCATATTGCCTAGGCGTTCTTTAATTTGCGCCAGACGACAAATACTTAATATATTAATAGTTAATATATTTACTAATTGCTAAAAAAGCAACCCTATAGAGCTGGATCTGTTAAAGAAAGTTGTGAATAATTTGGTCAAGCAGCTGCAGAATAGCCTCCTGTTCTGCTTTTGAAATGCCGGTAGTTGCTTTATTGATCGTCTCTGCGCCAATCGGCGGCAGAATATGCATGAGTCGTTTTCCTTCTTCGGTTAACCAAATGTGGACAATTCGGCGATCATCAGGATTCCGCTCTCGATAAACCAGATTTCGCTCTTCCATTCGATCTACAACGCCGGTGAGGGTCGCGCCCAGTTGCTTGAGCTTGTCAGCAATCCCAGAGGTTGACAGGCCATCCTCTTCCCACAAACAGCACAAGACAAGATAGTGAAACGGGGTTAGGCCATAGGGTTCTAGACGCTCTAAAAAATCCCGATACATCAACTGAGAAACCAGTTTGACCTTGTATCCCAGGTTATAGGGTGCTAAGACATAGCGCCACTGTTGAAGGAAATCAGCATCTGAAGATGAACTGGACATTTTGCAACAAAGGAATAGCTCGGATTATTTTCCATAATTCAGCAGCTTATACCAATTCTCCATGAAGTTGCATAGAATTAGTAGGAAAAACGTCCTTGCGCTGGAAGTATGGCACGCCCCTTTCAAATTGAGATTGTCGAAGATGCCGAGTATCTCGAGAAAAGTATGCGGCAAGCCCGCGATAGTCGGGATCAGGAGAAACTGCAAATGCTGTGGTGGCTCAAAGTGGGAGCCGTCAAGCAACAACAGGAATTAGCGCAACGCTTAGGACGCGATACCTCAACGATCACTCGTTGGCTTCAGAAGTACCGCCAGGGTGGATTGAACAAACTATTGGAGCAAAAGCAGGCTCCGGGTAAGCCTCCTGCCCTTGGGAAAGCACAACTGGCGCAACTAAAGGAGCAGCTTGAGCAACCGGCAGGATTCAAAAGCTACGGAGCGATTGTCGAATGGTGTGAAC
>KL662192.1:436370-441379 GCA_000733415.1 [Leptolyngbya] sp. JSC-1 | reverse complement strand
GAGATAGAAGGCATCTATGCTCAAGCCGAACTGGAATTCCATGATCTGGTTCGGCTTAGAAAAGAGCGTTACTTCCATCGCCACACCTATCCGCTGCGCTTGGGCAAGCTCATTGTTGGCAGAGTGTGGAAGTTTTACTATACAAACGGTATGGAGTATCATGCTAGGATGGTAATATAAGTGACAGACTGCAAGCTGGAAACCGTTGAACTCTAGTTTCGGCTTCAGCCCACCCTATTACATATTGCCGCTTTGATAGAAGGGAATCAGTCCTTGAATAAACTTGCTGCAACAACCTCTACAAATGCATTGCGTTGAGGTTTGCAGCCAACAGTTCTGTGAGCGCTCATTTAGATCGAAGTGCTTGTACCGGATCAATCTGGCTGGCTCTCAAGGCAGGTAAGAAGCTTGCCCCGCCTCCCACAAGTAACGCAGACCCCAAGGCTAAAGTTGAAGCCTGGATTGGAAATTGGTAAGGCAAGTTGAAGCGATTGATGAGCACGAGCGTTAATCCATGCACCGTTCCAATGCTGGACACAGCAGCGGTTAACGCAGCGTTGAAGCCAGTCTTCGGATGGTTTATCACGCGCGCACCCACCAGGGAAATCTTCTCCAACAGCAGCTTACCAAGCATCTTTGCAGTCTAGGTCGATGGGCTTATTGCGAGTCTTCGACAAATTGACGACCACAATCCGGCATTTATAGTTTTGCTTGCCTTGTCGGGTCATGCCGTTTTTTGTGATGTCATCTGAGCCACAGCTAGGGGAAAGCAGGCAAGGTTTAATCGCTGACAATCTAAAGGCAAAACTCAACTATTGGCTATTTTTCTCTATCCCTTACTAAAGGAAAATACCACTAAATTTAAGTCATCGTGGATTTCAAAGTCACTTTACGAATCAAGATATTTGCGCTATTATCCTATTTAATTGGTATATTAATACCAGTCAAGTCAAACACAAAGAGGTAAACTATGGAAATTACGACTGAAAAAACGCAACGTAGCTGGGTTCCTCCCGTTATTGAGGAACTTGGTTCTGTCCAGGATCTAACCCGCCGCGGCTCTGCTTCAGGAAGCGATCGTACCCAAAACGGCTGTAGAAGCGGCACAATTTGTTAACGGATCTGATGCTGCTCGTTGAGCAGCATCAATTTTTCTATTAAACAAGTCGAGATAATTCATGAAAACTGCACCTGAGATAAATAACCAATCTGAAGTTAAAGTGTCGGATTTGCTAACACCTATTCACGATAGTAGAATATACGAGGTATTAGAGCATAGATGGAAAACTTTAGTGGAACAGCAGCTTTTTGTAGCTGTCTCTATGCTGAAATGGAATTGTTTTGATCATGAAGAACTGTTTAGTGCAGTAGATTCATACTGGCACCTTTCTACTGAAGTTCGTCTCAATCTTGCCAGAGAGCCTCTGTTTTCATACGCAGTGAATAGGCTGCTATACTTTGCAAGCAACAAAGAATTGTTAGGCGATTCTAAATCTTGGTGCTACATCGAATCAATTATAGAGATTTTCAATGTAGAGATAGAATTCTTTTTTTGCTATCAAAATACTTCTTCAGTGCAAAGTACGCTTGAGTATGATTTAGCACAACAGAAGAAGATCAAGATTCAAAAGGAAAAACAAAGATCAAAATTGGAATCTTTAGCACTTGATCTTCCTCATGCATCATTTCGTTTTGGTGAAGGTGATTATTATCGAGAAATTGGTGAACACTTTTTAGAAAAATATAGTGATAAGAACTCTGCTTTAAGTACACGATCAGCATTTTCAGATTTACATTGCCCCAATTTAAACAATCGTTTATACCAAAGTTTAAACTTGATTTTGATGCACCTTCCTAATTGGTACTTTGATCTTCAGTTTTTCACAAAAGTCATAGTCCCAATTAAAACGCCTTATGCTACAGGGTTTAGTGTTGATATATGCAGAGGATTGATATTTATCACAGTGGAAAATAATATTTTGGATACAGTTGACCACCTTATTCATGAGAACGCTCATAATAAGCTCGACATGATAAACGATTTTTACTCAATTCTAGAACCAACACAGGGCAGTACTTTCATTTCACCTTGGCGTGAAGATTTGCGCCCGATGGAAGGAATTTTGCATGGGGCTTATGTTTTTACATGTGTCAGTCATGCTTTTGTTGATTTGCAAAATTCCATTAATGACTCTAATGGCTCTTTAAAAAATCGTATTAATTCCTATTATCACCAGGTTTCAGAAGCTCTTGCAACAATAGATCGGTATGCAAAGCTAACGAATGTTGGCAAAGAGTTTGTTGATGCATTGCATAAATGGCATAAAGCAATTCTTGTTTGATCTACAGCTTCTGCAAGATAAAGTCTGGCTCAATCGTTGCAACTACTCATTCATGAATTTGTTGGTAATGGTAATTTAATTTGAAAGTGCAAAGAAGGTAGATAAAGATAATTATGTCATACTCCTCACCCAGGTTTCTGCAAGCTTTCATTCACAGCATCAAATTGCTTATAGAAGCTGCACCCTTTGAATTCGGAAGCGTGACACTACTGAATTTGGTCTTAGGTGCTGGTCCTGCAATTACTTTGTTTTTAAGTAAAATTGTAATTGATGAAGTCACTGAATTTTTAGATCAAAACAACACTGAAGGTTTCCTGACTATCATTTCCTACCAATCTAATCTTTTCTGGGCAGTTATAGGCTTGATCGTACTAAATTTCATCCTTGATTCTATTGAAACTGTAACTGGATTCGCACTCTCTTCATTACGGGATCGAGTTCAAGGTTCAGTTCAAGGTCGTATTCTTCATAAAATCGCCACATTTGATGATATCGCCTTATTTGAAAGCCCTGAACTTCTTAACATTGTACAACTTGCTGAGCAGGGAGTAAGCCAGATGCAACGACTTGCTTCTGTCACTGGAAATCTTTTAACTGGTGTATTTACATTCATTCCAGTGTTCTTAATTTCTGCGTCTATTGGCTGGTGGATTCCGCTTGTGTTGTTTCTTTTGACAGTTCCATCAATTTATACTCAGCTTCATTATGAAGAGCGAAGCTGGAGTGTTGAAAGTGCTCAAGCTGGTGTTGTTCGTGAAATGAACTTATACACAAAAGTTTTAAGTGAGGAATCCTACGCCAAAGAACTGCGACTATTTAAGCTACAATCCCTCTTGCTTGAGCGATGGAAAGCTCTATTTTGGAGTGCCTTTACTCAAATGCGACAAGTCCGAAAGCAAGGATTAGTAGTTATTCTAGCTTGTTCTATGCTAAGTGGCTTAGGGATAGCAATCCCCTATTTCTTCGTTCTTAAGGGAGTGTTAGATCGCACTTATACTCTAGGTGATCTAGCTCTTTACACTGGACTTATTTTTGAAATACGCCGTAGTCTTTTTATTCTGATTGGTAATACTGCTGACATTTATGATGTGGCTCTAAGTACTGCCCCAATATTTGCGTTATTAAACCTTCAGTCAAAGCTTCAATCAGGATCACGTCCCAACTTTGCAAACTTTGCGATTTGTCAGAAAAATGAAATTTCAACAAATTTGCATGCTGGCAGTTCAGTAATATCGGTTCAAAATGTTTCGTTTGCTTATCCTGGAAGTGAGAAAAAAGCTCTGAGTAATATCACCTTCAATATTCAGGCAGGTGAAACAGTTGCGCTAATAGGAGAGAATGGTGCTGGTAAGACAACGCTAGCCAAATTATTATGTCGCCTGTATGATCCGGTAACAGGTTCTATTTGTTGGAATGGAAATGATTTGCAATCGTTAGACCTCGACTATTGGCGAGAGTGCATTGCCGTTGTCATGCAAGATTTTGCTCGTTTCCCTGTTACTTTGCGTGAAAATATTGGTTTTGGATTATTGTCAAAGCTTGATGACGATAATGCTATTATTGATGCCGCTATACAAGCAGGACTTGCGTTAGTAGTCAACCGGTTACCACAGGGTTTGGATACCCCCTTAGGAAAGCAATTAGAAGGGGGAGTTGATTTATCTGGTGGACAATGGCAACGAGTTGCTCTTGCTCGTGCCTTTATACGGCTATCTCAAGCCAAGCTCCTAATCTTTGATGAACCTACGGCTGCCCTCGATCCAAAAATTGAGTACGAAGTTTATCAAATGCTTCAAGATATGGCGAAGCAGAAAACGACGGTAATTATTAGCCACCGTTTAGCACTTACCAAATTTGCAAATCGCCTGCTGGTTTTAGAGAATGGAAGCATTCTTGAATCTGGAACTCACAAAGAGCTGATGGATCTTAAGGGAAGATACTATGAGATGTTTTCAAGACAGGCTAATAGTTATATTGGATAGATATATTGTAGGAATGGCTTTGACTATGAGCAGAATTTATGTGAAGTCGAACAATATCTTTTTTCAAGAAATTGGTGATGAAGGAATCCTATTAGATTTGAATTCCAGCAAGTATTTCCGCCTAAATTACACAGGGAGCGAAATCTGGAAGGCTCTTGACCAATTGACAGAACTTTCTCAACTTGTTGAGTTTTCAAGGAAAAACTTTCATATTAGTTACGATCAGGCGTTAGCTGAGATATCAGTCTTTATTAATGCCTTAGTATCTTCTGGATTCATTCGAGAAACTGAATAGCTGTGTCGAGTAGATTTATAGAAGTAATGGTGGATGAAGGAGGCAAGGGTTTAAAGGTGGACCGGGATACTCTTTGTCTGAAAGCATTATCGAAGTAATGTGTATCTTATTAATTTCCTTAATTCCCGCAACATATAGCAATCCCAAATCAGTTATGAGAATCTAGAGGGGTCAATCTGGGTTTGGAAACTGTTCGATGCTAGAAGATCTCAATGCCTTCATTCACTCTAATCCTGATGCCCGTGAACTCAAACGCGCTGTTGCCGTTCAGATGTTTCTTAAAGGCTATAAACACCGAGAGATTGGCGAGAGTTTAGGGGTAAGTTCCGGCTTCGTTAGCAAATGGACTGCCCGACTATGAGCAATTTGGGGTTGGTCAGGCTTACAATT
>KL662192.1:310239-430423 GCA_000733415.1 [Leptolyngbya] sp. JSC-1 | reverse complement strand
CCCGAAGCCAGCATAGCCCAATTGTAAGCCTGACACCCCAAATTGCTCATATCGGGCAGTCCATTTGCTAACGAAGCCGGAACTTACCCCTAAACTCTCGCCAATCTCTCGGTGTTTATAGCCTTTAAGAAACATCTGAACGGCAACAGCGCGTTTGAGTTCACGGGCATCAGGATTAGAGTGAATGAAGGCATTGAGATCTTCTAGCATCGAACAGTTTCCAAACCCAGATTGACCCCTCTAGATTCTCATAACTGATTTGGGATTGCTATAGTATTCTCTTCCCTGAAGTTGAGTTTGACCTACCAATTCACTTCGGGCAACTTGAGCGCTGGGGATACAATCATTTAAGACTTCAGGAATGGAGTTGGTTTGAGCGATCGTGGGTTGATCGAGCGATAAAAAAGACATGACGATCGCGCTGACAACTCCAATGCAGAGCAAGGTTACGAAACTGAACAATCGCTTGCGTTGATGCTTCCAAAATTCAGTAATTTGAGTAATGTTAGTCATGGGTTTTTCAGGTTCATATAAGGGTTAGAAATTGACGTACTGTCGTGGATTAACAGCCGTACCGCTGAATGGTTGTCCAGGGGTTGTATCTGTGCGAACTTCAAAGTGTAAATGTGGACCTGTACCCAGCCCAGTCATGCCACTATCCGCAATTTGCTGACCTTGATCGACAGCCGTACCCACAGCAACATTCATGGAAGACAGGTGAGCATAACGGGTTTGTCTACCATTGCCGTGATCGATAATGACCGTATTGCCGTATCCTTCAGCCCATCCAGCATAAACGACTTGCCCGCCATCTGCTGCTTGAACAGGCGTACCTTCTGGAGTGCCAATGTCAATCCCCCGATGGTTATTGCTGCATCCCGCACAAGGGCTATTACGAGGACCGAATTCACTGGTTACAGGAAAGTTTGGAGCTGGGTTTGCTAGGGTTCCAGTTGCCTGTCCAGATGTTTCATTACCCGTTGAATTATTCTCTGTGTCTGTAGAGCTAGAACTGGAAGAGCTTGCAGGTGCACAAGTCAGTGTGTCTTCAGCTTGATAGCGGGACAACGCTGCCTGCCCATAGTCTCTGAGGTTGAGACGACCCAGTGCATCGGAACCATCGCCATCCACTTGGCTATAGTCGCCACCGAAGTGTTTTTGGGCGACTCGCTCAATTAACCGATCGCCGGTGAAGGGTTGTCCTGTGGTTGGATCGATCTGCGTTTGCGTCACCTGAAACTTATTGGCAAGGTCTGCCATCAAAGCTCGATCTTGATCGGCAGGTGGAAAAAACTGAAACAGCTCTGCCTCAGTAGGTTGATAGCCTTGCTCAACACGATTTAGGAATGCCTGACCCTCCGGTTTGGCAGCAATCAATTGTGCGGCATACGGATTGTAACTCATGAATTGATAGCGTCCCAGCCCGCGTCCGCAGTTTTGTCCCCCGTCGGCGCAGGTATGCACTCCTATGGCTTGATAGCCTCCACTCCCTGCACTCTCTACACTGGCGATCGCCTCTGCCAATGCCCTCAAATCGATATCTGCTGTTGGTTGATCCGATCGCGTCTGACTGACATTACTCAAGGAGCAAGGGTTACTGTCATCTCTTGGATTACTGTCATTCGTGCTACTACCTTCTGTTTCCTTGATAGCGCCAGTTGGTTGAGAGATAGGAGAAACTCGTTGATTGCTCAAATCTCCTACAAAGATCAGAGCATTTGCCTTATAGGTAAAGAATGGCACTGGGCCGATGAAGTAGGGAGTGCAGCCCAAGGCATTGGCACAGAAGCGGAAAAACAAGGCAGTGTCTACTGTATCACTCGTTTCGTCAGGTTCCATTACTGCGACTTTGAAGGCAGAGCCGAACGGCAATCGTCCTGTTGGCTCTCGACCGCCATTCACCGATCGCAACGTACCCCAGCCGCCCTCCACTTCCTGATACTTTCCTGAAATCCACTGCTTACCCTCTAGGCTGCCACGAGCATTGCGTCCAGCATTCTCCAGATCGTCGAGTTCAATGTAGGCACAGTCCCCGGCACAGGGCACGGAGAAGCCTTGCAGATCAGAGCCAGAAATCGTATTGTTGCGTTGGGCTTCGGCTGAACCATACACCTGATCAATGCGCATCACCAGACTTCCTAATTCTGCGTTAGCGAAGCTTTCCGAAGGACTCGGGTTTGGCATTGCTCCCAACGGTACGTGCCCTAAACCTGGAACGTCTTCAACAAAGCTATTCATCCAGCCTTCAAACTGCTGAAGCTGCACTGCCTTCAGGTTAGGAATGGAAGTGACGGGAAAGCTAGACAAGTCGATTTCCCGGAGTTGTAACTGTCCGGCTTGCGGAGATATTGCTAACACCTCGGCTAAGGTTTGCCAGACACGTTAATTCCGCCTGCTTTAGCCGCCAATAATGCGGCAATGGGAGCAACTTCCCGCACTGGGGTTTTTGCTAATTCGGGAACTACCTCTGCCAAATGGCTCAGGGTTTGCTCGGCAGCTAGCGTAAACGCGCTCAGGGCAACTTGATCGAGATCGAGATTGGTGAATTGGGCAATCGCCTCCAGCGAAAACACTTCTGGTTGAAATGCTTCTGAAATGTCCCCTAGCTTCAAATACTGATCGGGACTCATCCCAGTATTCCAACTGCGGCTCAAATCATAACCCAATGCCTGAATATAGGGTTTGCCATCAATGAAGCCAGAGCGAGTGATACCAGGCATTTGGCTGAGAGAAATCTGGTTCCAATCTGGCAGTAGTACCCGCGTGGCGGGCAGTCCAGATTGCGGATCAGCGACTTCTAGAATTCGAGTGGGTAAACTACCATCGTCGAATGTGCGGGCGATCGCAGGCATTTCAAAACAGCAAATACTAAAAGCGATCAAGCAAAATGAGGCAATCCATACCCAGACCCGCTGAGGACGGAGGCGATCCGGCATGATTGATGAGATATTCATGATGCTCAAAGAGTGCCGAAAATCTCACTCCACTAACCTCGTCTTTGCAAAAGCGCAATGCGCGATCGACGAACGATCTAGAGGTTTGGGAATGAGGGTTCAGGTGAAACTCTGACTGAATTTCTGAATTGCAAGAGAAAGGTGATGGATCAAAGCTCTAGTTCGAGCGATGGAAGTTCGTGGCTGGACTTATATTGATAACCAGATCGGTGATAACCCTTTAATAGAGGGTTTGGATTAGCAGCCGATTCAGTGTAGAGTGAATCCCCAAAGTTTTGCTCAAAGATGTTTTCCTGGTAGCCGTCGCTGAATTGATCGGTTTGCCAAGGATTGTTACCTGCACCGGAAATCGACTGTCCACTGCCGTAGCCATTGCTGTGATAGCCATCAGTATTGTCCGTATCGCCATTCAAGTTGAAGATTGGTTCATGATTCATGGCTCAAATCTATCCCTATTAAACGACATGCCTGCTAGCCTACGCAGTCATTCCTATCCGCGACCTCAACCAGATGGATATCCCTGCCCCAGCCAACTGGCTGTTTGTTTAGATATCGCCGGAGGTTGGAGCAATGGATCAATTGAGTTTCATGTCTGATGAGGTGATGGAAACGATCGCCAGCACCAAAGGAACTAAACTCTCACCAAACACTCTCAAAATATTGCAGGCATTAGCCGCGATCAATGCGCCAAAAACGCTGCTGGCTTGCCTGCTGGAAATGGCAGAGTTTTCGGTTCATCACATCCGCTACTTGGCAGGCCCACTTGTGTTACATCGCAGTTTGTGGAGTGATGTGATTCCCGAATGGCTGAAGCTTGCCTGTGTTCAAGATCGATTAGAACTCATCATCAGTGAATACGAAAAGGATAACGTTGGAGATTATGCGACACCCGCTGAAGTGTTGACCTATATGATGCCTGCGACAATGGAAGCGCCAATGCATAGGGAGTATGTTGATCTCTACCTCTGGGCAGGTAATGAAGTCATGCAAAAACATCATCGCTTACCCGAAAACTGTGAGAATTTCTATGAACTCATGGGCGATCGCCCTATAGAATTCAGCCGGATCAAAACCGAATTTCATGACTTGAGTAGATCCATTCGTCAGAGTGTTGTGAAACATGAAGCGCAGCAAGGTTGGGGAAAGCAACGCGATCGCACAAGGACAAATCCAGTGAATGATGTAAACACGATGGCTACAACCTCTGACAATTCGTTATCTTCTGTACAAATCAGTTTGTTCTGAAGGGTCGATCAGTTCTGTTTTGGAAATTGAGTGGTGCTATCGCCCCTTCAGGCTGGTACTCCACTCATTTTCAATCATGCCAATGTCCTCATTAATTCCTGTCTCTCAAACAGTTCCCTATCGTCTGATTACGTCTGGCAAAGCTTTGAAAACGGCATTACAACCTTTGGAAACGGCTCAAATATTAGGATTAGATTGTGAGACGACAGGATTAGATCCTCACACTCATACCATCCGACTGATCCAAATTGCAGTGCCTGATCGACCTGTGCTCTTGATTGATCTACCAACCATTGCGCGGGGCGATCGCTACCCACTTCAGCACCTCCTATCTGGAACAGCCCTAAAACTCTTCCATAACGCTAAGTTTGACTGGCAGTTTCTAACGCAGATAGGGCTTCAACCTGCTGAACCCTTTTTCGATACACAACTGGCTTATCGGGTTCTAACGGCTGGATTAAAAACCAGTCTTTCGTTACAAGCTCTGGCTCACAGATTCATCAACCTGGAGCTAGATAAAACTCAGCAGAGCAGCGATTGGAGCCAGCCTTTTACCCTGGAACAAGTGCAATATGCTGCGTTGGATGCGGCTATTCTGCTTGATCTCTATCCCATCTTGCACAAGAAGTTAAAGCAAGCTAATTTACTGAAAATTGCCCAACTGGAGTTTTGCTGTATTCCGGCTGTGGCCCAACTGGAACTGAGTGGGATGTTGTTTGATTGTTCCCGTTGGCATAGGCTGGGAGTTCAGTTGGAACGCGATCGACAAGCGGCGCTCAATCAAGTTAAACAGCTTCGGATATCCGGAAACTTGCAAATGTCGCTGCTGCCAGAACTGACTGATGCGATCAATCCCAACTCACCCCAGCAGGTACTGTCTGCGCTCAGAGCCACTGGGATTCCGGTTAGCTCAACTAATCAAAAGGAACTGGTGCCTTTGGCAAAACAGTATCCCGTGATTCAGGCATTGTTGGATTACCGCTGTCTTTCTAAAATCACAGCCACCTTTGCCGATAGCTTGCCCCGACACATCCACCCAACTACAGGTCGTATCCATCCCACCTACTATCAGCTTGGAGCCAGGTCTGGTCGCTTCTCCTGCCGCAATCCACCTTTACAAACCATTCCCCGTGATGCAACTGCACGAACCTGCTTCATTGCTGCACCGGGCTATCAAATCGTCAAAGCAGACTATTCTCAAATTGAACTGAGAATTGTTGCCCGATTAAGTGGTGATACTCGAATGCAGCGGGCCTATCGCAGGGGTGAGGATTTGCATCGGTTAACAGCGGCACTAGTCACAGGAAAGCCCATTCAGGAAGTCAGTGAGGAAGATCGCCGACTGGCCAAAGCCATCAATTTTGGGTTGATCTATGGCATGGGCGCAGCCAAGCTCCAGAGCTATGCGGAAATGAAGTACGGGGGCACTCTGTCCTTGGAGGAGGCGAAAGCATTTCGGAAGCGATTTTTTGAGGTTTATAGGGGAATTGCCGAGTGGCATGAGACAATTAAGCGCAGCTACATTCGAGGTACTAGAGAGAGCCACACCCTGGCAGGAAGACGGCGCAGATGGGCAGACAAACCCAGGCTAGCAGAACTACTCAATCACCCCGTGCAAGGACTCAGTGCAGATATCACCAAATTGGCATTGGTGAAACTATTTAAGGCATTGAAGAATACGAATGCAAAGCTTATCTGTACGGTACATGATGAAATCCTGCTGGAATGTCCTGATGCTGAAGTTGAGCAAGTCAGTCGTCTCTTACATCAATGCATGACTGCGGCGGCTCGGAAGTTTCTACGTCCAATCCCGGTGGTTGTGGATGTCAAGGTTTCTGTCAGTTGGGGTAGCTGGCCTATCACAACCTGACCAATCGCTTCAAGATTTGCGCGACTCGATGCAGTTCATTGCCCTCGGCGGTGCTGAGGGTCAATTTATCTGACAGGGCATAGCGGGAGGAGTCGCGATCGAACTTAACGAATAGGTAATCTTCTCCAGTGGTAATGAGGGCAAATACGGGAGAAATGGTTGCACCAACCATATAGGCTAGGGTTTGTGCGATCGCTTGCCGTGCGCTAAACCCATAGCATTTGCTTTCAATCACAATCAACTAAAGGCGATGGTGCTCCGCACCGCCCAGAGGGCGATCGTGAATCACCAGGGCATCGATCAGCCCATCCAGTTGAGTATCGCCATCTTCAATTTCAAAGCGGACGTATTTTTCACCTCGGACTTGGTAGGGTGGATCAATGAAGCCGAGGGTTTCCAGAAGGGGGGACAGCAGAATTAAGTGAACAGTGCCTTCAGTAATAGCTCCGCTATCGGCGTAGTAGAGATAACGCTGTTTGAGGTGGTCGAGCCTCGCTGTTTCAGCGTCAATTAAGGGAGGCAGCGGCTCTTTCCATTCAGTGAAAAAGGTTGCATCTGGGCTAGGCGAAATGCCCAGTTTGGTGTGGGCTTCATTGAGATTCGTGATCGCTTTGGTGATGTCCAAGAGTGACCATCGGAGTTTTAGCGTTAGGAAGTGATTTCTACGCTAACACGGTTTTACTGAGATAGGGTTGGGGTATGGTGTCGAAATTTAGGGAATAAAAATAGACCAAATCCTTCTTAACTATTCCCTAAATAGATGTATTGAGTTGGCGACGAAATTTAGAGAACATTTGAGCTTTTGACGTAAAAGAGTATTCCCTAAGCAAAAGCAGTACGGGTGAACCTGGACTTAGGGAACAAAAACGAGCTAAAGATCCCTAAATATTCCCTAAGCAGATTTTGCAGAGCGGGTGGGGCATGGCGAAGCGGAGCAAAGCAGTACGGTTAATTCAGCAACTCCAGGATTGGAGCGATGAGGAGTTAGAGGAGCTGGCTGAGATGATTCAGGGATTGTTGGAGTCGCGGCAGGAACAGCCAGAAGAGGTTGTGAAAGAGACCCGTGAAGATGGCACCCCTCTGGGTAAGCATGGTGGACGGGGGCATATTGAGTTGAAGATGATTCCGGATTCTAAGACAGGTAAGACCTATGGGCCCTATCGTTATCTTCGTTATTGGGGAGTGACGAAGAAAGGCACGATGGGGTTGAAGAGTGTGTATTTGGGCAAGTGAGGAATTAATCTGCTGACAAAGCTTAATTCAGCAAAACCCGCTATCTTAGAATCATTCAAGGGCAGCGCAAACGTGTTTGATTCCCTAGCTAAATATGAGCATTGCGGGAAGACGATCGAATCAAGGGGACGAGTACCAATTGCGTGTGGCGCTGCATTGGTTAATTCGCCTTCTAGAGGATAACTCTATTCGCGGTATCCAAGTTGACTCAACAGGTATACCGGGGCAAGATTTCTCGGTAGTTGTAGATGACATCGTCGTTCTCTATAACAATAATTCTGTCTGTTTCATTCAAGCAAAGAAAAATCAACCTAAGCACGAGGCTTGGTCTCTATCAGACAAAGTATTACAAGAGGAACTGTGTAAAGCACGAGACCAGCTAGAGTCTTGTGACAATTCAGAGGTCAAGTTTTATTCTCGGTCTCCGTTCGGAGAACTAAAGGCGCTTGTTGAAAACTGCAATAGATTTCCTGATTTCTCGGCTTTTCAACGGAGTGCGGCTAAGAATTGGATTGCGTCTCTGGAGCAACTTGCAAAAATTGTGGAGCGATCGGAAGAGATAGCTTTTAGCCTAGTTCAGCGATTCAGCTTTGGGCCGACTCATGAATTTGATGATTGGGACCGTCAAAATCACAATGATCTAGATCGACTTGTGCCGTGTGTTGATCTTGCCAAACCAGTTCTAGAGCGTTACTTATCGAGCCATGAAGCGGGGCTAAGAGATTCAAAACACCTCATTACTCGTGAGGAAGTATGGGCTGATCTGGGAAAGCATGGATTAAGTCCAACACCTAAGCGCAGTGAGACAGAGATTCTGGCGACTTTTAAAATAGCTTCAGGAATAGGTCGTCGTTGGATATGCACGATCGACGGTGAGAAAATCCCTCGCGTTGAATTGTCCCAACTCGTTGAACTGATCAAGCAAGGTAGCCAGACAATTTTGCTGACCGATCGCCCTGGTAGTGGCAAAACCTGTTTACTGCTGGACTTAGCAGATGAACTTGAAAAGGCAGATTCCTCTTATGGGCTGCTGTTCATCAAGGGCGATCGGTTCACGGAAATAAATAGTGAGCAGGATTTAGTTGCCAGAGGATTACCAGAAGATATCGTTGGTCAATGCGCTCGTTTGGCAGGCTTTCGTCGTGTCGTTGTAGTAATTGACTCTCTTGATGTTCTTTCCTTAAGCCGCCAGCACACTGCGCTTAAAGTGCTTCTAGGACTGATAGATCGCCTCGAAAAAATTAAGAATGTGACAGTTATCGCCGCCTGTCGTAATTTTGACTTAGAGTATGATCCTCTACTGAGAGGACACTCGTGGCAGCAGACCGTTCACATTCAACCACTTGATTTTGAGACTATCGTAAAACCTTTCCTGGTTCGTTGGGGAATCGATCCCTCTAGCCTCAGTGCTGAACTTTGCGAATTGCTGCAATTACCCCAGCACTTGCGAATTTACGAAAAGCTAGCAAAGCTTCGTAAGGGGTTGAATCCTGCATCAGCCTACGAACTCTATGATAGCTTTCTAAAGGAAGTGGTTATTCAGAACCCACTGTTAGGTGATAGGGCTGTGGTTGCACTACAAAGCATGGCTGATCGCTTGATGAAACAAAAAAGAAAAGACCCATGCAGCAGAATGGCTTTTGAAGCTAGCGAAGAAGTAGTGAGGCAACTCATCAGCCAGGAAGTATTATGGGAACCTTCCCTAGGTACCTTGGACTTTAGTCACCAAACCTTGGCAGACTGCTTAATTGTGCATTCTACGTTGGCTAAGAACAAAACTTTAGCGGAATTCATTCTTGATCATCCCCAGCTTCCCTTTATCCGTCCAGCAGTTCGAGCTTTTTTCTTTTTTCTACGCACTCAACAACCAGACAACTTCAAAAAGCAGGTGTGGCAAGTCCTGTCACATAACGAAATCGCGTATCATGTCAAACGTTTAATCTGTGAATCCCTTGCTGAAATCGCACCCATAGAAGACGACTGGCGACTACTGCGGAGAATTTTTCAAAACTACCCTGACTTGTTTCGTCGCCTATTAGTGCGTACACAAGAAGTTGTTTGGTTCACTTTTCTCAAACAGTACTGGCTCGCTACAGCTCTGGCTTCGGAAAATCGAGAAGACTGGTTACGCCAATTCTGTTGGAAGTTGAGCATATGGGTGAACGAATGCCCTGTAGAGGTTATTGCTTTATGGAGAGAGGCGATCGCTTCAAACTGGGTAGACAAACAAAGCCTCATTGAAATTATTCTCAGCGGCTTAGAGAACCTGAAAGCCTTGAATATTGAGGGCGTACAAGAACTGCTGGAAACTCTAGTTCAAAGTTCTGACAGCGACAAAGATTTTCTTGGCAAGCTCTTGAGTCAGTGGGTACAGGCTATCAACTCTGGAGATGATTTGTTATGGAGATACATAACTAGAGATATTTCACCTGAAGATGTACAGCATTGGAGTCTACGAGATAAATTACATTGCTTACCACATAATTTTCATAATGATAACTTTCTAGAGGAGCGCTTGAAGCAATCTGATCAATTACTTACTCTAATTCTGAGAGATTTGGAACGTTGGAGTAAGGAAAGTTCCGTTGCTATGGGCTATGAAGAGAAAGAACTACGAGGTGAGTTTCTTCGGGATTCTTCTTGGAGATTTAGGCATGGTCAGGATGATATGTATCCAGTGGATGGTTTGACAGAAGTACTCTCTGGGATAGAAGTTGCATTAAAGCATCGAGCTAGCCAAAATAGTAATTGGTGGCAATTGAATGAACCACATCTACGCGCTACTAAAGAAATATCTATTCGTTATTCCATCATCCAAGCCTATAAAGAGAATATAGAAGCAAATATCACTGGGATTGAGTTTCAGCTTCAGGATGAAGAACTTCTTTGTGAGAGTGAGCTTAACTATGAATTAGGTGAACTTATGCAGATGAGCTATCCATATAGCTCAGCATCTGTTCAGTCTATTAACCAAACAAACATTCTCTCGTTGTGCATTACTCAAGAGAATGATGTAGATGATCTATCAATTTGGAAATATTACAAGGCTTATAATCTTCTCATTTGGCTTCCATCTATTTTTAGGAGTCCAGAATCACAAAATTTCATTAACACTTGGCAAGATCGTTTTGGTCATAGTCAGCCTAAGCCCGAAATTTATTCTTGGGGTGGAATAGTAATGCCACCTTTATCTAAGGAGAATCTACTCAAACTTTCGGAAAAATCTCTTTTACGCTTACTACATTACTACGAACAATACCCAAATCGGGAATCCTTTGATCGAGACATGATTGGTGGATTCAGAGATGTTGTGTACGTTTTGCGTGAAGCTTGCTCATTGCATCCTGTGCATTTCTTAGATTTGTTTTCTGGTTTTATTGAAGCTAGTTTACATGAAGACTATATATATGCTGTAGTTGAAGGAACTGCAAATCACCTACGGTACCGTTTCGGCAACCTCAGACCTAGCTCAGGAGAGGCATGGATACCAATAGAGCCTCTTCCTGACGGAAAAACACTCGCAGCTACGTTGCTGAACTTATTAGAGCGATATTCGATTATCTGGACAGATGGTCGAACAGTTAGTCAGGCTTTAGAAGCTTGCTGTGATATTTTAAATGATTCTGAATCAGCCGATCGCCTAACACTACTGCTCTTCTGGATTTATTCCAAAACGCCAGATGAAGAGCACGTTTCAATTTCAAATAACGAAAGAGATCTTGTTTTCCGTGCTCTCAATTCGATACGTGGGGTCGTAGCCAAAAGTGCAATAAAGCTTTACAACAGACTGTTGGAAAAAGACCGCCCTTTACCTGAATTACTTCCCTATTTGCTACATCACTTTGCTCGTGATTCAGCTATCTACGCACGTATTCCCATTCTCGAACAGTTACCCTTCTTGTTATACAAGCAGCCCGATTTAGGATGGCGGTTACTATCTGATATATTTCAGGAGCCTCAGCCTCGTTTATGGAAACATGCAGAGCGGTGTCTCTACTACCAATATCGAGATCATTTCCATCAAGTTGCTCCATACTTAGATCGCCTCTTGCATGAAGGTAAGGAAGAAGCTGGTGATACATGGGGACGTATTTCTACACTAGCCAGTCTCGCAGGGCATATTAGTCAAGAAGCACTATTTGAAGCATTAACAACAGCGAATGATGAGGCATGGAAGGGTGTTGCCCAGGTATTTGCAGCCAACTTGGAACGGCGTGAACATACAGCGATATGCCACTCTGGATTGATTAATACTCTGCATCATGGGAACTTATCAAATGAAGCTATCAGAAAAATTGAAACTTGTTTTAGAGACGAAGCGAAGAGAGGACTTATTCAGCCTGAGCTTGCATTAGCATTCCTCGATAGACTCTCAAGGGCTGATGAAAAACATAGTATTCGCCATTTCCTTGAATGGCTGAGCCACGAAGCCCGCCGTGACCCTTTGTTCACTTTAGATGTAGCGGAGATACTTGCTGAAAAACTTGAGACAAAAATGCGATCGCATCAGATCTGGCATACTCAACCCCTGATCACAGCACTAAATGAAATTCTGCGCGAAGCGGATGAAACCGATGATCCAGAGTTGATTCAACGTGCTATCAACCTACAGGATCGTTTTCTCAGGCTGGATATTTATGGAATTGAGGAACTCTTTGCCAAGGCCGGACAACATTGACTAAGTTTGAATTTCAATTAAGCTAACCAAACAACTCACGATGCACATAAGCAAACCTCGATCGATCGCTCCCACTAGCAGGTCTTGCATACGTCGCTTGATTTCGGATCGCCTGCATCTGTTCCGACTCCCGTTCCATTGCTGGGGTAAACTGCTGTCGTTGCTCTAACAAATCCTCCAGTGCAATTTGTCCCGCTCGTCCTTGGTAAAATGCCTCTTCTGCACAACGTCGCACCGCATTCCCGATCTCAGCAGGGGTGCAAATGCGGTATTCAGTCAGCAGCCGTCGCCACTGATCATCTGTCCAGGGAGATTCGCTCGATTCCCGAAACAGCGAGAAATATTTTGTCAGATGCAGATTGAATACTTCATACCGTGCGCCCTCATGAGGCAGGTCTACAAAGAAAATGTCCTCGAAGCGACGCACCAACTCTGGTGGCAGCATTCCCAAACGATTGACCGTAGCGATCGTGTAAACAGGCTCTTGATGTTCTTGCATCCAGGTCAGCAAAGTGGCCGAGAGCCGACGTGAAATTCCGCCATCAGCGTTGGAATCCCAGCCAGCAAAGCCCTTATCGAAATCATCCCAGTAGAGTACACAGGGAGCTAGCGAAGTAACCAGGGCGATGAACTCCTTCAAGGCGCGATCGGGATTAGGATTGCTCAAGAGAATACCCCAGTTGGCTGCCAGCAAAGGTAAGCCCATCTTGTTAGCCGCTAGTTTGGCAGAGAGGCTTTTACCTGTGCCCGGTGGACCCCACAACACCATCCCAGTTGGTAGTTTCAATCCATATTGTTGAGCTTCCGGTCGGAGGAGAGCCGCGATTGTTTCCAGTCGTTGCTCCAATAAATCTAATCCTGCGGCAGTGGGCACGTCTGGTTCTGCAAAGTACTCCAGTCCTCGCCCTCGCAATTTGTTGATTTTGTGTTCCAGGATCAATGGAGCAACTTGTTCAAGTGTGTCAGCCAATGCCAGTGTTCTGGCTAATATCATTTCAATTTCACCTATTGGTAAGCCCTGACAGGCAGTGATCAGCGTCCGTTGAGCTTTCAGGTCTGCGTTGGACAGCCAAGAATGCTGCTTACAGAATTGAGTCACGATCGCATTCACCTGCTGGCGATCGGGCAGTAAATGGGATAGTACTGGGATAAACGGTTGTAATTCTAATGGCAGTTGAACGTAGGTTTCAAGCAATACCCAGTAGTGAGGCTTGGAATTCCACTGCGCGTGGTAGTAGACGTTCAAAAGCTGGTAACAAAGCGCTTGACTCAGTTGATCTGTATTATTGTGTAGAACTCCCTCCAGCAAATAAATTCCCGGTTCTGATTCTTGTAGCAATGCTTGCAGTATATCTTCCTCTATGCTTCGTTCTGTGGGTTGCAGAATGTATTGTCCTCGATCGGATACTAACTGTTGGATTGCAGAATAACCAGGGTTCCAGACATACACTGGCAGCGCGCGAGCTTCGCCCCACTGATAAAACTGATTGAATATGTGTATCCGATCAGGAGTGTGATATTCCAGTGCAGCGATCGGTGTTCCTTGCTCAACCAACACTGCCCAATCCGTTAACTGCCTCATGAATTCTAGCTAATAGCGCCTCACTCTTTCCTAACGGGTCAAAAGTCACGGATGCCTCGACCATGTGGATAATTCTGCAATGAATGGAAGTGCCGCTAATGCGGCTAGGGAGGTGAAATCCTCATAGATGGGTGTTTAAACATGGCAACTGCCACAAAGCCTCGTGCAACTAATGGTGCTCGCCAAAGCGCAACTTCTAAGGCTGCGAAAAGCAATGGTGCAGCCTCGGCAACCAAACCCAATGCGACAACAAACGGCTCGTCAGAAACCCAAGCCTCGGCCCTTTTGCGAGAACTGCGAAATCTCGTTTTCAAGGAGTATGGTGTCAAACTTCAACTTCGGGATGCTCGCGTTTCTACCAAAGTGGGTCATGCCACCCGTGAAAAGCTGGGACTTGACATTGCTGCTCAAGTGAAAAAGAAGGGCGGCAACAAAAAGTTTGACTGGCAACGGTGGAATACAAAAGTGTTCCCACGGCTCTTTGGACAACCTGATGCTCTGAAATATTCGCCAGACGTGGTGGCGATCGTGATGGCATTGCTGTATGACACTATCAGTGCTGATCCGACTCAGGCTGTAGCAGACTTAGTGGAGTTCAATCGGGCATCCCTGGAGCGTCGCAACTCTTTCCAAGCAGAACACGATGATGACTTGGATGATTTGGATGACGAACTCGATGATCTGAATGATGAATTGAAAGATGAAACCGAAGATGAAATCGACGAGGATCTAGATGAAGATTTAGACGAGGAGCTGGATGAAGCTGAAGAAGATGAAGAGTAGCATTCTCTAAATGCTGTCAAAGACTGATCACTGCTTGATTATTAGCCCTGCATTAGCTCGACTGATGCAGGCTATTTTTTCCCGCCCACCTCCTTGATACGTTGAATCGGAAGGCAGCAACGGCTGCGGTAGAGATGAAATCTTGGATTTCAAATCGCAGGCATCTGCCGATGCGATCGTTGTGAGAGATCCAACTCGTTAATAGTCAATAAAGGAGAGATTCTCATGGTTGCTACCACTGCAACACGCGAAGCTGCAAAAGCCACTGCACGTAAAGCGCCGAAGCATACTCCGGCTCTGCAACGGGTCATTCCCTATCAGGAGAAAGTTCGCCTGATGGTGGTTGAAGTGCTGCGAGAGGAGTCTGGACGCGAATTGGCTGCCGCTGCTCGTTTCACCGGACAGGAGTTTGATTGGGAACAGCACAATGTTCAGTTTCGCCAAGACTATGCCGAAACCGCACTCCGCGATCTGCTGACCTACGCTCGTAAGCTGTACGGATTGCAGAATCTGGATGAAGTGCGCGATCGTCGTGCCGCCCACAAGGCAACTCGCACAGGGCGCTTGAATGCGCTGAACGGCTTAAGTAGCGCAGCCGATGATTTGGAAGCCGATGACGAGTTTGAAGTTGAACTGGAGGACAGCATCAATCTGGGTGACTAATTCCTAGACAGCTTTGGTGCCCTATCGGTTTAGCCCCGACTATACGTCGGGGTACTTTTTTGCCCGCCCACCCGCACCTATCGGAAAAGCTGCTCGGAAGCTCTTGGTTCTAGCTGTCTAACTCTAGCTCATAAGCTAGAACAAGCTCCAAAGGTTCATTAAGTAGGCTGGCTGCCTGTTCTAGGGCTTCCTCTGCAACCCGAAGCTGAGTTTGCAGTTGGTGCAATCGGTTGCGCCGCTCAATTCCTAGCCGTCCTTCGACATTACGCGGGTCATCATCATGACTGAGGTGAATCACCTTGACCTTGTCTGCCCTTTCCTCTGGCTCGAAAAGGGCTTGTCTACTAGTGAGCTTGTTGTACCAATAGATTCCAGACGGACGTTTGACGTTGTAGCGGTGTGCCTCACAAGCATCTGGAGCGATGTAATGCCCCTGGGTGAATTGTTCCAGGTGCGATCGCAATACCTGAATCTGGGTTTCGATCGCAGTAAGTGAGTCCATTACTCCAAAGTTTTCCAAAGATTGTGGGCATCCTCGCTCCATCAGCATCATGAGGGCTGCCCGTTGGCGACTAACTCGGATACGTTCCTGAATCCGTTGCCATTGTTGCTGAGCTTGTTGGTATTGAGCTTCTGCTTCCTGCCACTGCACTTCCCGCACTCGAATTAGCTCCACCTCTTCTTCCGGTGTTAACTCTGAAACTGATCCACATATTTCATAGTTAGGGCAATCCTTTGGCTCCAAGCCGGGTTGGAGCAGCATGGCTGCACAACTGAAGCCAAAGCCACACTTCTTTCTGGGCATGGAACTATTTGTTCTAGCTATATATATTTAATTATAAAGCTAGAACCAAAACGTGAGTATTTTCCTGCCTCTTGCACTTTGCCGAAGTCCGACAATGACGGATAAGCAATGATCCAGCAAGCTGCTGGGTAAGTTGTGCTGTCTACAAACTTCTCTGGAGCAAGGTTACAAGCTGCTATAGTTAGGTTTGATCTAGTGCAGATGTATCTCAGCAATGGGCAGCAACCTACTACCCGGAGACTATGACCGCTTTTTGCAGGAGGTGAAAGAGCGGATTCGTGGTGCTCAAATCCGGGCAGCCTTGGCAGTCAATCGAGAACTGGTGATGCTTTACTGGCAGATTGGACAGGAAATCTTGATGCGCCAACAGCAGCAAGGATGGGGAGCCAAGGTCATCAGTAAGTTAGCGAAGGACTTGCAAACGGCGTTTCCAGAAATGAAAGGGTTTTCCCGCACGAATCTGCTGTACATGCGTGCCTTTGCCGAAGCGTACCCGGATGAGCAATTTATTCAGCAAGCTGCTGGACAAATTCCCTGGTTTCATAACTGCACCTTGCTGGACAAAGTCAAAGATCCGGAGGAACGGCGATGGTACATTCAGCAAATCATTCAACATGGCTGGAGCCGCAGTATTCTCACGCAACGCATTGAAAGTGGGCTGTATCATCGCCAAGGTGTTGCACTGACCAACTTCAACCAAACGCTGCCTCAACCTCAATCAGACTTAGCCCAGCAGGTTTTACGCGATCCATATAGCTTTGACTTTTTGACGCTCGGACACGAGGCCCAGGAACGCGACCTGGAAAATGCGTTGATTCGCCATATCCGAGAGTTTTTGTTGGAGCTAGGTGTAGGATTTGCGTTTGTGGGAAGCCAGTATCCGATCCAGGTTGGTGGTAGAGAGTACAGGCTAGATATGTTGTTTTATCATTTCCGCCTCCACTGCTTTGTTGTCATTGACCTGAAGACGGTTGAGTTTGAACCAGAGTTTTCGGGCAAGATGAACTTTTATGTCTCAGCCGTGGATGACTTATTGCGAAGCCCAGTAGATAACCCCACGATCGGCATCGTTCTGTGTAAAACCCAGGATCAGACGGTTGTCGAGTATGCACTTCGAGATGTAAATAAGCCGATCGGCATTTCCACTTATCAACTCAAACATTCGTTGCCAGAACCACTGCAAGGGAATTTGCCAACCATTGAAGAGTTGGAAACGCAGTTAAATATTCTATTGGTTGAAGTCGAAGAAGGGCGAGATTTAGGAGAGCAACAGGAGTAAGATTTAGCCGATGTGAATTGTCCAGCAGCTTGCTGGACAATTTAGTGAAGTGCTGAGGATAGGCTACTATAGCCATTTCAGGGGAATCTACCCGGACTGGAGAAAGTGGAAATGGAGTTGAACATTTTGATGGTGGAGACGATCGCAGATCCTACTACTCTGGAAGATTAAACTCTCTTTAGATGAGAAAATTGTCCAAGGGGTCTTAGACGAATCCTCTTCCACATGCAGATCCACTGGATCATCTACAGTGAAGAGAACCATATGCAGTGAGAGTTTGCTTGGAGAAGTAGTATTTCCCACTGCCCGATTATGCCGCTTTCACTTGGACGTGAACAACATTGTACAGATGAAATTCATTGCGGGCTAATCCTTGCCAATAGGGTTGCTCTGGGTTGAAACCGGGCTGGCTGAGAATCGCTTCAAAGGCTTCTCGGCTCTCCCACTGCCCATAGTTAAACATGCGGGTTCCATCTAAACTGCGATGGAAGGTTGCTGAAAGCAATCCTGCTGAGTTGCTCATTGCACGGTCTAATTCAGCAGTGGTTCGTCTAATCATCTCCGGTTGATTGACTGGCATCATGCGAAATTCAGCTAGATGCGTCACAAGCTCGCCTTCAGCAATTTCAACTTGTGCCGATTGCGATCGACTAGCCGTAACTTCCAGCAACAGTGAGTCAGGCGGAAAAAACTCAGCCAACACGGTAGGGCGAGGCAAACTGCGATGATCAAATTTAGGATGCCATTGGCTATAGGTAAACACTCGCACACCATCTAAACTGCGGTGCACGCTGGCAGATACGAAGTAAGGGCAATCCATCCAAAATTTGATTTGCTCTTGCACAATGGCATCGATTAAGGCTGCCTGATGTCGCTCGGCAACGGTGTATAGATCAAGTCCAACAATCGCAGCATTTGTACGATCAATCTGCACCATCTTTACTAGGCTCCTAACCCATTACTACATCTTCACTTTTATGAATTCGCTGATTCAATAAAAACAACCTGGTGAAGCGACATTTGGAACTTATTATTGGCAAGCGATCGCATTACTCGGAGCGGTTCAGCCATTGGGGGATTTGCATTCATCTTGGCATACAGTTCCTGGGAACTCCACAATCCATAATTGATCGCACGAGCACCATCGAGCGAGCGATGGAAATGCGTCGTAATGAGTCCGGATTGTCCTGAAATTTGCTGGATTGCTTCTGCGGTTGCTTCTAGAAAGCGAGGTTGATCAGTTGGATTCTTCAATCTGAACATCCCAAAGTTGACCAGTTCTGGCATGTCCACTCTGATTTGCATCTGGCTGTCTGCTGGTTCACTCATAAAAATGTCGTAAAGGTGGGAGTCTGGCGCAAAGAAGCCAGTAATTTTAGTTGCTAGTGCAATATCCCGGTTATTGATATAGGCGTCATAGCTGGCTTGATTTTGCCACTGCACATAATTGACAACCTTCAGTCCATCTAAGCTGCGATGAATGGCACTGGCAATGTATCCAGGTTGCTGTTTCAAAATGTCCTGTGTGTAAGCAATCAATTCATCGATCAGTAACCACTGTTGATCGGGCTGGGTGACAAAAATATCCAATTCTGCCAGAGCCGGGTTGTCCTTAAACACGGTGAGCATTCAGACGATTCCCTTCTGCTAAGTGTGCATTAACTGCCAGAACAGCAATCCCAAGCAAGGATACAGAGTCTGCTGACTGCTGTATAGCCGATTCTTGCTACTTTCTAAGGAATTGTTTGGGTGTCATTCCAGTGAGGCGCTTGAAGTGCCGACCAAATTGGCTTTGACTGGTAAAACCAACCTTCAAGGCAATATTTGCGATACTCTGCGGCTCCTGCACCATGAATTCCTGAGCACGCTCAATTCGACATCGAATCACATACTGGTAAGGAGAGTACCCGATAGACTGTTTAAACAATCGGGCAAAGTGATACGGACTCATGCCAAGTTCAGTTGCGATCGCCTCCAGAGACACCTCTTCTGCCAGATGAGCCTGGATGTAGTCGATCGCTTGCTGCAATTGATGACCCGGTAAACGACCGGGATAAGTCCGTATTTCTCGTGTTTGCTCGGAGTAACGCCGCAGTAGATGAACCGCTAATGCATTTGCCATTGACTCTGCATAAAGTCGATCGCTTAATCTATCTCGTTCTAGTTCTGCTTTGAGCGCCAAACCAATTTGCTGAATCAGCGGATCACAAATCTTAAGCTGTGGCGCAATTTGAATACGCTCCGTGTCAACTGATTCGTGTACGGCAGTGGCAAACAACTTTGGTTCAAGGCGAAGTAACAAGAATTCTGCATCTGCATCCCAAAACAGCTTGCGATGCAGATCAGGAGGGGTGATCATGATGTCGCCTTTCATCAACCGATCATGACTGCGTCGTCCGTCTATTTTGCGCTCTAACTGAATGGATTGACCGAGATGAATACTAAGGAGATAGGTTGGCAAGCAACACTCAGATTGCTGATTTGCAGGCTGATGATGCTGTTCCACCCGAAGAATGTCTGCGACTGTGTCTTGACTACGCAGAATTGGCGATCGCGGCACAACTTGTAAATCGGAATTTTTCACCAGCACCTCAACAGATCACCCTATAGTTCATCTGCAATCCAAAGTTAGAACACCGTAAATAAGCTCTAGCTCTACGATAATCCGTTTTATAGAAAATTAAACCTATCTGGTCATTTACCAGCCTTCTGCTTAGTAAGTGTCAAATGCTACTACCTTACTGGGGTGCAGGCTCACAACCCACACCTCCAAAGGTTGGCACTCGAGCATCCGACAGTGTTCCAGTGACCAATTCGTGAACTTGCTGATTAGAGAGCTGAGTTTGCGTCATCTCAATAGTCGGTGGCTCACCTCCTTGGTTTACCTGAATGATGGTGTCAGCCCAGTAAAACTGCTCCTGCGCTGGTTCGGAGTAGACCGGATAGCAGCCTTTGGAAGCGATCGCGATTTTGTGTTCCACGGCCGAAACTGAAGGGAGTGTCACTCCTGTGCGTACCAGCTTTGCTTCACCTACAGGGCCCCAAAGCTGAAGTTGAGTGGTCACACAGCGTTCTCCATCGCTGAGAGGCGCAATAATGTTGCCGCAGACTTCCACTTCAACGTCATATAGCGGCGGATACTCAAGGATTGATGGGTTCTGCGCTTGAGTGTTGGCATTTTCACGGTTCGTGTTGGCAGTGGGAATGCAACTGGCTGCGATCGATCCTCCCAACAGCAAGACAATCCAAGGTAGGGCAGATCTGTGAGTCGGCATATGCAGATTCCTCCTGATTGAAATTTGGATTGAGGCTCAGTTTTTGTCAATGGGCAAAAACTGCCGTTGATTCGCTGGTTGTACCCAAAGCGTACAGAATCCAGAAACAGCTTTTCGACCGGGCAAGATCTCCAGGGTTACACCTAATCGTTTCACTTCATTGGCACAGGCAAGCTGACCAGTGCGATCGCGACTCAACAAATCTTGGTTCCAACTCATGAAGCTGCGGGCAAACTTTCCCTCAGCACTGGTTGCCCATTGTAACGCTTCAGCCCGCTCCTCGAACTGGACAGGGGAAAGATAGTTCAATGTCGAATACAATCTCTGTCGATTGTAGAATACCTCTATCCATTCCACTATCGTACTCTTTGCACCCTCTCTTGTCATGAACTCCCTTGAATCAAGTAATTCTGTTTTTTATGTACTAAAGCAACTCTCAGCTACTGCATTGTCCCAGCAATTCCCCTTGCAACTCATCCTACAACCAATTCCTGCTGTTTGCAGTGCTGCTCGATAATCGCTACTCGCATACTGGCTCCCCCGGTCTGAATGGAACAGTAGCCCAGCTGCCTCAGGAACACGATGTCCTAAGGCAGCTTTTAGAGCATTGAGCACTAACTCCACCCGCATGTGCTCGGCCATTGACCAGCCCACCACCCGCCGTGAGAACAGGTCGATGACCACGGCCAAGTACAGCCAGCCTTGAGCCGTCGGAATGTACGTGATATCAGCTACCCAAGCCTGGTCTGGCTCTTGTGTTGTGAAGTTGCGCTTGAGCACGTTGTCGGCAATCGGAAACGGGTGATTCGAGTCAGTCGTGCTTTTGAATTTCCGTTTGGGGCGAACCCAGAGTCCCAGGTTGGCCAGCAGCCGGGCCACCCGGTGCCGACCCACCTTGAAGCCCTGCGGCTTGAGGGCTGCATGAATCCGCGGTGCACCATAGCTGTTGCGGCTCTGCTTGTGACTTTGTTGAATTTGCTCGCTCAACTGCTGATTCTCCTGCGTTCTGGAGCACACAGGGCGCTTTGACCAGGCATAGTAAGTAGGTCAACCAAATTAAACGGTAGAATATAGTGCGGGCATTTTGCCCACGCCAGCGAGACGCTGGCACTACGGATCTTCAAATTAATGATGTTGATCTACTTAGCCGCTTCTTGACACCTCCAACACCTCACCCATCAGGGCAATGGAAAAATTGGCCTTCTCTACTGCAATTAGCTCATAGGAGTCGAGTTCTCTGCCGCAAAGAAGGCTGCGGCTTTTCTTAGGAACTCTCGCTCAGGCCCATCTCTTTGGCAATCTGACTGATGAGCTTGCCGGTTTGCAGCACAATCTGAACTGCCTCGGCTTTTTGTTCGGAGGTAAATTGGCGACGGGATTTGTTACTCATGGCATCATTCTCCTCGGTTTTCGTCTCTTTGAGAATGTCCACTTTATTGGGGGAAGCTCATCGCCGCCTTGAATGATTTGAGCGTACTGCCAGCCACTGTAAGCTAAGCGGTAGTGGTAGATGAAATGCTCGAACGGCTGCTCTGCTATTGTGACCTCAATGCCTTTGAGTTCGGTGAAATCGGACAAGCCCATCATCCCTGGCTCATGCTTCAACTCAAACATCACTTCAGGGGGCTCCCCGTGCAAGACCTTCCAGGTTTGCACTCGGCGTTGCAGGGTACGCAGCACTGCTACGCCATTCGCGCACTTGTCCTCGGTTAGGCTAATGTTCCCCTGCTTCAATCCGTTGCCCTGTTCTCTCGGAAAATTCGGCAATTGCAGCCGCATCGACTTGTCTTAAGCCGATCTCTCTAGCGTTCATATACACTCGTATTTGATAAGTTTGAATTGTTTTGCCAGACACTGAAGCGTCTCCATTTCGCTGATGGAACTGCACTCAGTGTCTTTTTATTGTTCTGTGCCTGACGTTTGCAACTAGACCAGGGATCTGCGATCTTGCTTTAACGATCAAGCAACCCGACATCCTGGCTGTCATCGCCCGTCATGCTCATTGTCGTTGAACAACGTTGGGTGTTTCAGTGTTTCCAAGCGGTTCACCTAGTCACGCTTAACGGTATCATGCAAATCAGTAATCTTACACCGGAGCACCATCAGATTTTGCAGTTTCTTGGCTCTGCTTGCGGTCGCTATTATCCCTCATTTGTTACTCTGGGTAAGGAAAAACTAACCAAAACTTGAAAAGGCATATAACGTATGCCTTTCACGCTTAATTTCCTAACAAAAGACTTCATTTGTAGTGATTTTGCCAAAGTCCTTATCTACAGTAGGTTCTAAATTTTACTCTTCCGAAAGTGACAAATGAGGGATTACACGGGTACAGGAACTACAAGAGATTTTCCAAGTTGCCTAATCACAAAGAAAGAGGAGGGAGGTTGTGCAGCTCGGAGATTCTTTTTGAGTGTGAAGCCAGTTCTGACAGATTCGCCTAAACCATTACACTTTCAGCAATGCCCACCAAAGCCTTTTGTACAGCCGGACTTGATATGACCGAGAAGCTAGCGAGAATTCAGCGGAGGGCGATCGGTTTCATTTCAGTAATCTTATCGGCTACTATACGCCCAAAACTCGACGTACTCAAACACCCTCCTAAGTCGGCTGTTCGATTAGCAGGCTCAGCAATGAGTCTATTAATTGCCGTTCGTAGACACATTGCTGCATCAGAGAAGGATGTGCGCTGGTGTCGAATATTTAGCCAGTCTAATAGCATGGCAACTGAAAGCATCAAAGCTGTGGGATTGGCTCGATTCTGCCCTGCAATATCAGGCGCTGATCCGTGCACAGCTTGAGCAACTGCATACTCATCTCCCATATTCAAAGAGGCAGCAAGACCTAGTCCACCGCAAAGTTCAGCGGCTTCGTCCGATAGGATATCACCAAACATATTTGTTGTAAGGATCACATCGAATCGATCAGGTTGCCGGATAAGCAGTGCAGCCATTGCATCTACTAACACTTCTTCGAGGTCAACATCTGGATACTTGTCCGCAACATTCCTGACTTCTCGCAAGAACAATCCATCACTGAGCCTCAAGACGTTCGCCTTGTGAACCACTGTTACCTTCCGGCGACGTTGACGGGCAAGCTCAAATGCCTTAATGGCAATCCGCTGTGAGGCTACTGCAGTCACCTTGCGGATAGCAAATGCTGTTTCTATAGAAGGCATAAACTCGCCTGAGCCAGCTACCATGCTGCGGGCAGCATAAAACCCTTCTGTATTTTCACGAACGATCACCAGATCCATGTTGGCAGCAAATGGTGATATCTCTGAACGAGCATAGCATGGTCGAATATTGGCATAGAGATCCAAGCGGCTCCTGATCTCAGCTGATGGGTTAATGCCGCCCTGTCCAGGTGGTGGGTAGCTATAGCTTGAGACTGGACCGAGAATTACTCCGTCGGCGGATAAAGCTTGTCTAATGATGTCTTCGGGCAGTGTAGTTCCGCAAGTTGCAAGGCTCTCTAAACCTATTTTCCGTTGACGTAATTGGAGAGCTAACGAAAACTTGCGGTTCAGTGCTTCTGTGGCTGCAACAGTCGCCTCGGTTATTTCAGGACCAATGCCGTCTCCGGGCAAGACGAGTATTTCCATTGTGGATTTCCTTAGCTTGTAGAGAGTGTAGGATAGGGTTCCAACTAGGATTGGGTCTAATTAAGAGCGATCGCTACGACGCCAATTACCATTGCACCAGCAGCGAGAAGACGGCGCTGAGCATCTCCTTCTGCAAGGAAGCGGGTTCCAATGAATGTACCAATCAAAATGCTAATCTCTCGTGCAGGCGCAACATAGCTAACGGGTGTAAAGACCAATGCCGTGAGAACGAGGATGTATGATAGCGGATTGAACAGAGCTACACCAATAGCCTCAAAACGATGATTGCGCCACTCTGCGCAGACTGCTTTCCAGTGTTTGAGCGCAAACGGACCTAGCAAGCCAACACGACATAAGGTTGAGCAATAGTCCAATAGCAGAGGCGGGATTAAAAGTGCACTAACAGCCTCCTTATCCCAAAGAGTGTAACCAGCAATAATAGTACCCGTCAGAATCCCGTAGGCAATTGCCCATCGAGTCCTCGCGTGATTGAGTTTCTCTGTGCCACCCGTCAACACAAACACACCAACTGTAACTAGCAGTGTACCAAGCAAGGCAGCAGGTGTGGGTCTCTCATCAAAAAACAAGATTGCAGCAGTAGTGGATAACATTGGACCCGTACCGCGAGCAAGTGGGTAAACCAGTGAGAGGTCTCCCTTTCGATACCCTTGCTGCAATATAAGAAAGTATGTTAGATGAAGGGCAGCACTCCCTAGAATGCACAAGAACTCAACCAAACCAATATGTGGCTGCTGGATGAGCAGAATAGCTATTGTAACTGGTGCATACAGGACTGCTGAGAGAGCAGCAAATAGCCAGACAAAGGCTGCGCCGCCACGCGCGCGCTTTGCAAGTAGGTTCCAAGTTGCATGAATAAAGGCAGCAGATAGAACAAGTACGATGGCAAGACCAGTCATCTTGAAGAGATTCCTAAAATTTTAAGTGCAGTGAGAATGGGATATTTGCCTGAACTCACCACTTGCTTCAACATCTGAATCAACTTGCACCCTATAGGTAAAGTCAATTCAGATGTTGAAGCAACTTTAGTTCTAGACAGCAGCTTTAACGGAAGGCTGACAAGGGGTACAATCGGCAGTTGTCAGATCAGCATTGAATACGTCACTAAGGATCTCCGCAGGCGATTGGTCTCTTGCAACAACATCTGCAAATCCCACTAGTTCGAACAGATGAGAGACGGGAGTGCATAGCTCATCTGCTTCTAGGCTTCGATTATTCTTCAGGATAGTTTCACAAACTTGCTGCATCGCGTGGTGAGCCGCCCGTAAAAGATGATTAGCATGGATGACAATATCAGCACCCCACCGGAAAAGATCTTCATCTGTCACGACATTGTAAGTGGTTGGAACGCAAATAATTGGCTTACGGAAACCAAGTTCGGCGCAAAGGTACTTGTAGCCATTCAGAAATGCATGAACTTGATCAATTGTTCGCTCCTTGGAGTGGATCATGATGCCATCTACACCAGCCAAAAGATAGATCCGCGCCCTTGCTAGCGCATCTTCTACTCCCTGGTTGACAATTAAGCTCTCTAATCTGGCAAAGATCATGAAGTCATTGGACAGTAGCACAGATCGACCACGCTGAATTTTAGCTGCAAATACCTTTGGATCTTCTAAGGTGTGGCTTGCCTTCCAACAGAGACTATTTCTCTTTGGGTACTGTTTGTCTTCAATCACGACAGCAGATACTCCTATCTGCTCCAGTTTGCTGCAAAAGTACTCGAAATTAACAGCCTCTCCTCCTGTATCACCATCAACAATTACAGGTTTGTGAGTCACATGAACAATCTCTTCTATTGTTTCCAAGCGTCGCTCTAGACTTCCCAATTCAATATCGGGCAATCCTTTAGAAGCCGAGCTAGTGAGACTTGAAATCCAAAGTCCGTCAAATTCCAAGCGATTACCATTTTCACTCGGAAGATAAGAGGTGCTGGCAACAAGGGCAGACAATCCATTATGCGCTTCAATAATTCGAACGCCACGAGAACTTTGAAGCAGTGCCCTGAGACAAGCCCGTCGAACATCAGGCAAAACTCTATGCTTTAGACTCATGCTCACAACTCCTACAGTGGTTCAGAAAAGTAATGAAACTGGTTTATCCTGTTGCTTCGCACAAATGAAGTTAGGAAGCACATGCAGAACATCCGCCCTAGTTGTAGAGCGATTTATAGGTTAGTGATTCCGAAAAACTGCTGCGAAATTGTAACAGCCGCTACGTCTACTTGTGATGAATAAACAGACTCTTGGGGCTATTTCGCGTCACTTATTTTTGAGCTTCGCGTCAATTATTACAATCGCTCAACCCCTCTTTGTAACTGACTTTATAATTGTCATAATTGTCGCGGAGTCGAGAGGAAATTATCGTCAGATACTCTGGCGAAGCTGAGCCAGTAGACCACCTTGCTCAACCATGCTAATCATTTCGGTTGGGGGAGGTATGAAGCATCCAACTCCTGAAGGACCGATTACGAGGCCCTTGTTCAAGTCTAGGCAAACAGTATCGCCTTCTAATGCAGGTAAATGGTCAATTTCAATAGCTAATAGTCCCAAGTTCCAAGAATTGCGGAAAAAAATCCGTCCAAAGCTGGGCGCAAAGACTGCTACGATACCAGCAGCAAGTAATGAGCTGACAGCTTGTTCTCGAGAACTGCCAATGCCAAAGGTTGAGTCGCAACTGAGCACATCTCCTGTTCTTAGGGTTTGAGCAAAACCTGGTAGTAGATTCTCAAACACATGACCAGCCATGTCTGCCGGATGAATCAAGGCGTGCTTGTATCGCCCTGGAATAATATCGTCAGTAGAAATTGTGCCAGTTATCTTACGCACCCGTAAATTCTGCTTGATGCCATTCATATCAAATCTCCTGTTCCAGGAATACTTCCACGAATTGCTGTATGGGCAGCAACTAGAGGGGAGGCTAACCAGATTTCTGCTTTGGGATTACCCATGCGTCCTAGAAAATTTCGGTTCATGGTGGATAAAACGCGATCGCCTGATGCTGGAATTGTGCCCTGAGTGCCCAAGCAAGCTCCGCAACCTGGGGGTGTAACTATAGCACCTGCACGCATCAGGGTTTCAACATAGCCTTGATGAAGTGCCTCAAGATACACTGATTGAGAGCCTGGTGTTACTAAACAGTGAATACTTGGATGTACCTTTTCCTGGGAGAACACCCTCGCAACTTCGGCTAAATCCTCGAGGCGACTATTCGTACAACTGCCAATAAAGACGTAGTTAATCGGCTCTCCTCGACATTCATCTAAAGGAAAGGAATTAGAGGGGGAGTGAGGTTTAGCTACAAATGGTGGTAACCCCTCAATATCGAGCACGATTCGTCGCGGGTCTCCGTCATCTGGCTGTTGAATTGGGGTGAGTGTGTCCGGTCTTTCCTGTCCTGGTGGCAGAAACGAGCACTTTGCACCTAGCTCGACAGTCATATTGGCGATAGTTGCTACAGCATCAAGCGTAAGCGTATTAAGCCATTTTCCAATCCATTCAATGGATTTATAAAGAAATGGTCTCTGTCCTAACTTAGCCAGGAGATAAAGCATCACATCCTTTGTTCGGGTATGTTGCCCAGGTATGCCAAGGATCTCGAGCCAAACTGTTTCAGGTACCCGCAGCCAAGTTTTGCCAGTTACCATAGCAGTGGTAATATCAGACGCTCCCATTCCCAACGCAAGACATTGCAATGCTCCTCCAGTACAAGTATGGGAATCAGATCCCACGACAATCGTCCCTGGTTCAAACCATCCTTCCTCCAAAGCTACGACATGACTGATACCCATGCCTGCTTTGAAGATAGACAATCCTAGATTTGTAGCAAATGTTTCGGCTTCCCTTAGGCGATCAGTCATTTTGGCATCAGGTGATAACACTGAGTGATCAAAGAATACGCCGATGCGTGATGGATCAAAAACCTTGGTAAAGCTATTTTCTGCGAAGAGCCTACGGATTGTTGGAGAGTTTCCATCTTGCAAATAAACCCGATCAATCGATACTGTTAGCAGCTCACCGGGCTTAACTTGCTCATGATTGGAGTGCGCAGTGATAATCTGTTCGGCTAAACTCATGCGGCACCTTCCTCTGAAACGCGAAAGTAAATATCACGGAGTTGCTCGGGGCTGACTGAACCACCCTGGTGGATGGCTAAAGCACGAACTTCAGTCAAGCAGAACGGTAATTGATATTCATCAACTGAAATTCCCTGTTCTGTTAGCACATAGTGCAATGCTGCCCGCCCTGAATGCTTACCAATGACGTACTTCCGTTGCCCGCCTACATCTTCTGGTGGAAAAGGTTCAAAGGTTTGATTATTTTTCAACATGCCTTTAGCATGAATACCTGACTCATGAGCAAAAACGTTGTCACCTACAATTGGCTGCCAAAGAGGAATTGGTTGGCGAGTAGCCTCAGCTACTAAAGCGCTCAACCGACGCAGACCAGAGGTATTAATTCCCAGATCTCGCCAGAGGTATTAATTCCCAGATCTCGATTGTATAAGTACTTGAGAGCTAAGACAGTTTGAGCAAAGTCAGGCATTCCAGCGCGCTCGCCCATTGCATTAACTGTTACGTGGAAGTAACGTGCTCCTGCTTGCAATCCTGCCAGAGTATTTGCAACGGCGAGACCAAAGTCATTGTGGGTGTGACATTGAATGTCTACAGAGCAAACTTCTGTTACGCTGCGGACTCGCTTTGCATAACCTTCTGGTGTAAGGATGCCAATAGTATCAGATAAACGCAGTCGATCTGCGCCTGCTTCTGTAATTGCGTAAGCATACTCTTGTAGAAAAGGAATTTCTGTTCGTCCTACATCCTCAGCACTAATTGAGACAAAAGCGCCCCGATCTTTGGCATATTTGATCAAATCTGTAGCTCTTTGAATGAGCCACTTACGACTCTGACCAATGCTCTCCTTCAAATGCATTTCAGAAGTTGGGAGACCAACGTGAATGGCTTTAAATCCAATGTCTAAAGAATGGGATATTTCTTCTTTGATTCCGCGATTCCAAGCGACTAATGTGGCATCGCTTCCACGAGCAATCATCGCTTTTAGGGTATCTAATTCCTCACCCCCCATAGCAGGAATTCCGACCTCAATCCAGCGTACTCCAATTGAAACTAGATAGTCGTGAATCGCTAATTTTGTTGTCTTTGAAAAAGCAATACCCGGTGCCTGTTCGCCGTCCCGTAGGGTAGTATCCTCAAGAATTATGTCGTTTCTCATGATTAACTTCAAGGAACTCAACAAATTGCAGGAGTGCTTAGCTACACTTGCTGTTCAGAATGAACATCTATTGGGGTAGTTTGAAAGACCAAATGCGCATCGTTCATAAGAGAAGAACCATACAATCCTCTTCTAAAGTCCCTTCAATCCTTAAAAGACTGCAAGGTTGTATACCTTAGAACAACCATTTGAGAGGTTATCAAAACAATGGTTTGTGACAAATCATGCAAAATTCTTCTAGAGAAACAGGTCTGATTCATGCAAATTAAGTAACTTGAGTAATTATCAGACTAAATTTCTCTTTAACCTGCCCTTAAACTCGCTTAAACTTATATTAATCTTTTAGCACATGGCAATCTGGAAGTCTATTCATGGTATGAAAGGGGAACGTGAATAAAATTGATGCATGAATAGTTGATACGACCCAAGCAGCTACAGAACGGCCTTGGTGCATGAGTAGCGATGCAGAAGGTAGGCGTGCTAGTTTTTGAGTAGAGTACGAAAGCCCTATCCAACGATGCCAAAGTGCACCAAACGGTCAATACCGCATCCGTAACTGGAAGGAGTATGCTGCTGCTCTTAAGCAAAGACGTGCTGGCAAACTGGTTAAATAGAGAAAAAACGGGGCGACGAGGCGCATACAAGACTTACAGTGACATAGCGATCATGATGTTGGGAACAATGCAAGCTTTGTTTCACTTGGCTCGACGACTAGCAGAGGGTTTTTTGCAGTCGTTGTTTAGGTTGGTGGGAGTAAACTTACCAGTGCCTAACCATACTACTGTGTCAAGACGATTGGGTAAGTTGGAGGTGGAGATACCAGCAAAGGAGACAGGCTCTTCTCGGCACGTGGTCATTGATTCTACTGGGGTCAAGGTTTATGGGGAGGGAGAGTGGAAGATCCGGCAGCACAGTTGGAGCAAGCGATGAACATGGCGTAAGTTGCATCTAGAGGTGGATGAAGCAACTGGTGAAATACTCGCTGCTGACGACAGCAGCAACAACCTGAGCGATGGGGAGGCGTTACCACTCTTGCTTGACGGCATTAACGGTGAAATTCAACAAGTAAGTGCTGATGGAGCCTATGACCAGCAGCGGTGTTACGACGCAATAGATGGGCGGCAAGCACTCTCAGTAATTCCACCGCGAACAGGGGCGCGGATGAAGCAGCATGGCAACTGTAAAGCTCCACGACTAGCACGAGATGAAAATCTGCGTCGCATCCGAAAAGTGGGAAGAGCGAAGTGGAAGCGTGAAAGTGGTTATCATCGGCAGAGCCTAGCTGAAACCGAGATGTTTCGGCTCAAGACTATCTTCGGAGGTAAGCTGCTTTCACGCAAATTCGACAATCAAGCGGTCGAGTTGCTCTTGCAGTGCGTGGCGCTCAATCGCATGATTCGGTTGTGCAAGCCCGATATTTATGTCGTAGAAAGCTAATTCACCATCTCCTGCAAGAGAACCTCTTTTCGTTAACGAATTCATGCACCAACGCCCTACAAAACTATAGATTTTCTTAATTCTGATGAGTGAGATCAATCCATACAAGTTGAAAATTTCCCAACTACGAGCGTTAGTTGCGGTAGCAGACCAAGGTCTATTTAGTGAGGCTGCTCTGAAGCTGGAGCTATCCCAGTCAGCCATAAGTCATGCCATTTCGACACTAGAAGAAGAATTAGGTGTTGTCTTAATAACCCGAGGCCGGCAAGGGGCTAAACTTACGGTGACTGGGGAGCAAATTGCCCAAGAAGCGCGTCAAGTGCTGAAGTCTCTGGAAGAAATAGGGCAGAAGGCTCGATTAGCAAGAGGTTTGGAGAGTGGACAAGTTCGCGTTGCTGGCTTTCGCAGTGTAACAACGCATATTCTCCCTGTAGCGATTGCCGAGTTTCGCAGAAACTTTCCAGGGATTGAGGTATCTGTTTCTGACCATCAGCATCACGATGAAGCAGAGAGTGAGTTACGCAATGGTTGCGCTGATATAGCATTTACCTATTTACCAACCCCTAATGATCTGATGAGTTGGGAGCTGTTGAGCGATGAATATGTGCTGCTGCTACCTTCTTCAGAAAAGGTGCCTCTTTCTACCCTGACTTGGAAGCAAATCGCGAGCTATTCCCTGATTCAGACTCCAAGGGATCGTGGCTCCCATCAATTAATTCAGAATCATTTCGCTCAATTTGGTTATACTCTTAATGTGACTTATAAGGTGAAAGAGGACTCTACGATCATTGGCATGGTAAGGCAGGGATTGGGAGCAACGGTGATGGCTCGTTTGGCTGCAGAACCTCTACCAGATGGTATTCTAGCCTATAATCTTCCTACTCCGTTGAGACGAGTGATTGGGGTAGCAGTGTTAGAAGCTAATCCCCATCCTCCTGCTGTTTATGCATTTTTGGAGAGTATCCAAAAATGCAAGCTGTAAATTATCCTTTGATGTCGGTAGACTATGAGAACTATAATAGAGTTGTTGGGTAATAAGCTTAAAAATCCTTGAAGCCTTTGCCTAGCAAGCGTTTCAGCGATTTTCCGATAAAATCCTTGAATCTCAATCTGTGTAAGCGTTCCAGCGATTTTTCCCGTTATTTCCCAACAAGTCTAATGTACCCCGAAAACTAGACAGAGGAATAAGATAGAGTCGCTGCCCGCAGAACCAGTAGAACTACGGAGACAGTCAGGATACACAGTGCAGAGTTCAAAGCCAGGGTTGCTCTCGAAGCGATCAAAGGACTGAAAACGGTCAATGAACTGGCAACCGAACACGGGGTATATCCGATGCAGGTTCACCAGTGGAAGAAACAAGTCCTCGATGAATTGCCCAGCATCTTCTCGTCGCGGCGTGCTCAAAACCAGAAGGAACAAGAGAACTTAACGGCGAGCTTGTATCAGCAGATTGGGCAACTCAAAGTCGAGTTGGACTGGTTGAAAAAAAATCTGGCATTATCCCTCGACCATAAACGGCAATTCGTGGAGCCGAATCACCCTGATATTAGCGTGGCGCGGCAGTGTGAATTGCTCGATTTAGCGCGTTCAAGCTGGTATTACAAGCCGGTTGCAGTAGACCCTGTAATGCATCCCTAAAACTGGACAGAGGGTAGAGAGTAAACTGAGTCCAAGTAAGGGAGCAAGATTATGGCAGCCAATCAACGCAAATACATCGCCCAATTCAAAGCAAAAGTCGTCCTCGAAGTACTACGAGGCGAGAAAAGCCCAGCCGATGCCTGCCGAAGTTACAAAATCCACAATTCGGTCTTGACCCGGTGGAAGCGAGAATTCCTTGAACGGGCACCTGCCTGCATTGGAGAGCGGGGAGCAAACGACGCAGGAGGAAGGGCGCATTGCCGAGTTAGAACGGATGGTGGGACAGTTGGCAAGGCAGCTAGAGATTGCAAAAAAGGCATCACGGATCTTGAACGGAGACAAAAACAGCAGTTGGTAAAACAATTGAGTCAGGAGGATCCAGTGGCGATGGTCTGTCGTGTATTTGAGGTATCCCGTAGCAGCTTGTACTACAAACCCGTTGAGCCACAGCCCGACGACGGAATCAAAACAATGATTGCGGCTTTGGCAGCAGAGCACCCGACCTACGGTTATCGCCGCATCACTGCCCTGCTGCATCGAGCGGGACACAAGGTGAACAACAAGCGAGTGCGGCGGATGATGGGCGAGATGGGCTTGGTGGGCAAAAGTCCCAAGCAACGATGCCGCACCACCAACAGCAACCACCTGTTGCCGCGCTATCCCAACCAGGTGGAAGGACGGGTGGTCGAGCGACCAGACCCATTATGGGTCGGGGATATAACATATGTGAAGTTGGGATGTGAGTTTGTCTATTTAGCGGTGTTAATGGATGTGTTCACCCGCAGCATCCGAGGTTGGCAATTAGCCAGAAGCATGGAAGTGGAGTTGACATTAGTGGCACTCAAACGTGCCTATAGCCTATGGCATTCAAGAAAGGCTAGAGGCAGACCAGAGATGCATCACAGAGATCAAGGCGTGCAGTACGCGGCAAAGGCGTATACTGCATTGTTGGAGGAGCGAGGGATTGCAATCAGCATGGCAGAGGTAGGAGAGCCAACGCAGAACGGGTATGCCGAGCGGTTAATGAGAACGATTAAGGAAGAGGAAGTGGAACTATCAGAGTATCGTAATTTTGAGGAGGCATACCAAGAGATTGGAAAGTTTCTAGATGATGTGTACACGAAGAAGAGAATACATTCGTCGTTAGGATATTTGACACCGATGGAATTCGAGAATCAATAGAGAGAACAACAAGAAAGAAAAAGAGAGATAGAAGAAGTAATAGCTTGATGTATGATTGAGAGAACAAGACGATTTGATTAAAACTGGTTTGTTTAGATGCCCAGGTTTAGGGATGCACTACACTTACGATGTCATTTTCTCGACACCCGTTGAAGTAGGAACCCTTTTACAGTCTGATTTCTGCTTCTCGATAGCTCATTGCGCATCTCGTGGCAGGGATAGTTCGCAGGAAAGTCATGGACGGGGAATTGAGCGACGTGAGAGCAATCACATTGGAAGAGTACTCCGAATCTCAATATGGTTGCAAAATTCTGGACGCTGCTCTGGATGCTACTGGGCTATATGACTTATCAGATCAGCAGTGGCGGAGGTGGTTACAACTTGTTCATCTGGCGAAAATGGACAATTCTGTTGACCCACACTCCGCTCTAGCTCAGTCACCTATTCCAGAGCTTCGCTCAGCGGTACTCAAACATCAGAGACTTGGAAGAGGCATTTCAACAAAAGATAATCACTCATCTCTCAAACAACACCGCGTTAGCAGGATATCGGTTCCGCTGACTATTTGCCTGACGAAAAGCGATCGCGCTTTATTGAAGTACGGCGAACTGGAAGGCAACCGAAACAATGCAGGCTACAAGTTGGCTCGGAACCTGCTGGGAACCTCTGATCTATTAACTCAGCATCGGATTGTTCACCACCCTGACTCTCATCAACTCTTCGAGCAATACTGCGATCACTGCACACCTCCGATGGAAGATGCCGAAGCTAACACAATCTGGCAGAGTGCTAACAAAACCCCTGCCTTTGCCAGCCGCACCCTTGAATCAATGCTGATGAGTAGCAATCGATGGCAATCTCGCAAATTTAGAAAGCAACGCATTCAGACCAGAAAGTTGGTATTCACTAACGTTCCATTCCTCCGGTAGTGACAAACTTACTTAAGAAACCATTGTGAGGAGTTTGCATCGATGCTTTTTGAATCGCAATTTTATTCAATGATGCTTCTTTTTGGAATCTCTGAGCGGAACAGCGGGATTGCAGCTACAGTGGCTAGCAATTGCACAGTGCTAAAAATCGTTAGTGTAGGAATAAATCCCAAACGAAGGACTTCGCCAAAAATTAAGCCCCCGATACCAAATCCAGCGAACAAGGTGAAAACGGTGAGTCCCATCTTCTGTCCTAAACTTTGACCACCACTTAAATCAGTCACGATCGCAGCAAATAATGGCTGAGTTAAATCATAACCTAGAGACAGAATCGTGATTGCGGCAATTGTCACACTCAAAGGAACCGGAAAAATCATTACAGCAGTAGCCCCAGCAGCAATACCGAGTCCAGGTGGAATGAGCCATTTGCGTCCCCATTTGTCTGCTGCTCGTCCGATGGCGTTGCTGAATAAAAAGCCAGGAATGCCGTAACCCAAAATTGCTAACCCAATCCCCAGTTCTCCTAACTCATAGCGTTGAGATAAGTACAGCCCTAACCACGTGTAAACGCCAGAGTGAAAAATCGCGTTCAAAAAAATGTAGGCATAGGTTCGCTTGCCACGCTCAGTGGATAGCAAGCTATAGTAACCCACAAAAATCTCTTTCACCGACGGCATTGACTCCACATGCGGATGATCAAACAATGCACCGTAGCGACGTAAACGCCACAGAATCACTACGGCTGCGATCGCAGTCAGAATAAACAACATCTGCCAGCCAACAAAAGGTTCGAGCATCGCGCCTCCAGTGGAACCTAGAGCCATTCCGCCTTCCATTGCTGCAAACAGCAAGCCAATCATGCTACCTCGTTGCTCAAAGGGAAATAAATCTCCAATCAGAGCGATCGTCAGGGGAATAGCACCACTTGCTCCTAACCCAGTTAAGATCCGCCAAAGGATGAGTTGCCAGGTAGACTGGGCTGTTGCTGTCAATGTTGTGGCAACGACAAAGATGATCAGTGAGGCTTGAATGACAGACCACCGACCAAACCGATCTGAGAGTATCCCATAGAACAGCCCTGCTAGAGCGTAAGTAAGCATGTAAGCTGGAATGACCAGACCGATCTGTTGCGCTGAAGTTTGAAATACCTGGGAGAAGCGAGGAATGAGCGGTGCAATCATGTATCCTTGGAAAAAGATCAAGCCAGCTATTACAGAGAGCAGCCCTAAAAATCGCTGATGCTGTTTCAATCTTTGTTTCAATTGCGCTGCTTCTACATGTCTAGATGAACGATCCATAATCTTCTCAACGTTACAGAGCTAGTTTTTCAGTAGTTGGCTTCTGTGTCCCCACATTGGCAGCAGACATTGCACTCTGCCGCAGAACAAAGCGAATCAAAGTGAGTGCTTCCCGTAATTCTTCTGATTGAAAATTTATTCCTGCTGAGCAGGCAACCTGACTGCTGCCGTGAGTTCTTATCTTTAAAGTATGGTTTAAGTGCTATATTGTCTAATTAAGAATTGGCATAAGCATCATCACCGTGATGAATTATGAGCGAATCGATCTCAATCTTCTCGTAGTCTTTGATGCGGTTATGACAGAATTATCTGTTACGCGGGCAGCCGAGCAACTGTGCATGACACAACCAGCGGTGAGCAATGCGCTAAAGCGGTTGCGTCGAATTCTCAATGATGAACTGTTCATTAAAGTTCCTAGCGGAGTCAGCCCAACCCCAAAGGCAGTTGAAATCTGGCTTCCCATTCGCGATGCCCTAGCTCAAATTCGGCAAACGCTTCAGCCTTTTTCATTTGAGCCAGCCGAATCCACATTGACTTTTACCTTTGTTGTGACGGACTACATTGCCACTTCTACCGTAGCGCTCATCTTGCCGATGATGCTGAGCCGCTTGCAGCAGTCAGCCCCTAATCTGAATCTTCGTTTTTTCCCCACTACGAATGCAAATGCTTCAGTTCTATTAGAGCGAGGAGAAGCGGATATGGCACTGGGTGTATTTCCGAATCCTGGAACCCGATTTAGAACTTATACTCTACTGACTGAAGAGTATGAATGTGTAATGCGATCAGACCACCCCTTAGCCAGGTCAAAATTGACGCTTAAGAAATTTGCGGGGGCAAAACATCTGCTGGTCAGCATGACAGGAGAACCCACCGACTTTGTAGATCAATTATTAGAAGAAAAAGGACTGAAACGACGAATTGCTCTCAGGATTGCTCAGTTTGCATTAGCACCCGCTTGCATTCTCAATTCCGATCTCATTGGTACACTAACATCTCGAATTGTTCGCAATTCTGAATTAAAGGACAAACTCCATATGACACCACTGCCGCTTGAGGTGGAACCAAAGCCCATTAGAGTGATGTGGCATGAGCGCAATCAGCAGAACCCTGCCCATAACTGGTTACGCTCACTGCTAATTGAAATGTGTGGAAGCGTTTAGAAACATAGGCTAACCAGCATCAGCATCATTCTTTAAAGAATTAGATTGCTAGAGAGCTAAGTCACTGGTATTTACGCATCAAGTTGTGCTTAAGTTGGCACCTTTAACCTAGGGCGTGTCATCAATTAGGTAAGCTGAGAATAGCAGTCTCTCATCGAACCAACAACAATGACAACTCGACGCTATGCCCTGCGCAACGACCAATGGGAACGGATCCAGGATTTGTTGCCTGGACGTAAGGGGGCTATCGGAGTCACAGCAAAGGACAACCGACTATTTGTCGAAGCGGTGCTGTATCGTTATCGGGCTGGTATTCCTTGGCAGGATTTGCCAGAGCGATTTGGTCATTTTCGCAAGGTTCACACCCGCTTTCGACGTTGGGCTAAAACAGGGGTGTGGGAGCGAGTGTTCCAGGCGTTAGCCGAAGATGCAGATAACGAATACGCCATGATTGACTCGACCATTGTGCGTGCCCATCAGCATAGTGCTGGGGCCAAAGGGGGGATGCCAACGCCCAAGCCATTGGTCGCAGCAAAGGCGGATTAAGTACCAAGATTCATGCCACCGTTGATGCGTTGGGTCATCCGACTGGCTTTCACCTAACTCCTGGACAGGCGTGTGATTTAGACGGGGCGGATGTGCTGCTCAAAGACATCGCCGCCGATACCATACTTGCTGACAAGGGCTATGACGCAGACCAACGGGTGATTGAGCCACTCCAACAGCAGGGCAAGACGGCGGTGATTCCCCCCAAGTGCAATCGTAAGACACCGCGTCCATACGACAAGGAGTTGTACAAAGCACGACATCTGATTGAGAATTTCTTTGCCAAACTCAAGCAGTATCGCGCGATCGCAACACGCTACGATAAGCTAGCAGAGACGTTTCTCTGTGCTATTTATATGGTCGCTGCCATCATCTGGCTTAATTGATGACACGCCTTAGGGAATACATCTGATCAAAAACCCAGAATTTTATTCCCTAAGTCAACTTCAGAGCTACCGCTCCAACACTTGCGGATGTTTAATCTCTGAGTGATATGGAGCACTATCTCAACTTCAACCTGATTGGTGAACCCCACCGCTTTCATATAAGTCTCCCCTGGAGCAACCTCCATACCGTCAATTTCAATGCCATTGACGCACATCTGAAGAGCGTAGTGCCAGAGGCAATATACGACCGCACCCGCAAACTTAAACCCAGCGACCATACTCCAGAAGCTGAAAGCATTAATTTTCATAGTTGGCTGCGACAGGGACAAGCTAGCAAAGATACCGTTATGAATCCCTATCAGCAAAAACTTGCCAAATTGCTTGGTGGACAAGTTCAATATGCTGGACTAACTCAGGACGGCTACCCCTACCTGATTATTAAGCAATCGAATACAGAGACGCTTTTCTATGTGATTGCTCACTCCAATCCAGAGAGCAATGGTGCTGGGTTCCTCTATGTTACTGAAAGCACAGAAACCATTGTCTAAGTAAAGCGGATTCCTTGTCTAATTCTCCTCCAGACCGTTGCTGGGGAATTCTTTAACTCCTTATCATGGCTCTTCAACTGCATCTCCTCAATTGGGGCATGGGAGTCGAGAGCACAGCAATCCTAGTGCGTTGGATGCTGGAGCCTCAATCCCGTCCTTTCGATCGTTTCCATAATCTGATTGTGCTGACCGCTCAAACTGGTGATGAGATAGCTGAAACCAAATATCTGTGCGAAACCTACCTATTCCCGTTAATGCGGAAGCACAAGGTTCGATTGGTGCAGGTTGCCAAAGCTTCTGCCAATAAGCTAGATGGCTACATCGTTCTCAGCGATACTCACCAGCCCTACGAACTGCACACCGAAGGATACTTTCCTCTCAGTCATGATCTACTCCAGTCTGGAACGGTACCTCGGCTGGGGCGACCTCACATCTGTGCTCAACGTTGGAAGGGGGAAGTACTTGATGCCTGGATTGCAGACCACATTACAGAAGCCTTTGGTCCCTATTTGGGGTATAACGCTGATGAAACCAAGCGGGCTAGCAAGGCTGATGGATATACTTGCCAGGGACACCAGTTTCTCTATCCGCTCATTGAATGGGGTTGGACACGAGATGACTGCATCGACTACCTCTACCGCATTCTAGGAGTGACATGGAGGAAATCCGCTTGTAGCTACTGTCCATTTCAGCAAAAGCAAGCGGCGATCGCTACCCCCAACAAGTTCCTCCATCTCACCATAGTTTTCACCCACCCGGATAAAGCTGAGGGCTGAGAAGTACATCACATCCCCCAGAAAGCCATTAGCCGCTGACATCATTTCAATGGCATTATCTGATAGCCCAGAAGCTTTACACCACTGGAGCATCGACTGTTCATCCATCTCGCGGACGGCGGCACTCTGGATTTGTTCTGCAAAAACCTCGGCTTTTTCCGGCTCAGTCAATTGAGCAAGACGGCTGCCAATGACCGTTCCTACAACATCATCTGGCGTTAATCCGCTTTCTGAGCCATTGAGGTTGTAGATATGACTCAAATTTGCCGAATCCTTTGCTCGGATGCATTCGCCCCGCACATAGTAATATCCCTCCGGATTACCCATGACATAAGGACGAAGTTGCAACCCGCACTCGCGGATGTAGTGGTGAGTCAGGTTGTGGCTTTTAGAAACTCGTGATGCACCGACTTCGCCATATAAACCATCCTCAAAGCGTAGTGTACGAACTCGTCCTCCAATGTGATGGCGATCTGCCTCCAAAATGACGCAAGTGTGTCCCCGTTTTTCCAATTCATAAGCCGCACAAAGTCCTGCTAGTCCCGCTCCTAAGATGACAACTCGGCTTGGGAATAGACTCCAATTCATTCAGTAAGTTATCATTAGTTGCTGTTTTGGACGTTCTTGCATTCACCAAACTTCCAACGTGAGGGAAACGAGATGTGAAAGCTGCTCCACTGGCAAGGGCAAGACCTCGCAAGAGCCAGCGACGGTTGAAGTGGGGGAGAAAGTTTGAAAGCGTTTTATTATCTTTATTCATTTTTAGTTCTCCAACATTGTCTACCAGGTTGAAATGAGAGACTGAATCGCTGTTCGTGCAGTGGTCAGCGATCGCTGTCTTGCGTCATCTCCCATCGTTAAATTTTCAGCATGGATAAAGGTAATATCTGTGATCCCAATGAACTCAAAAACAGCTCGCAGATAGGGTTCTTGGAAGTCAAGGTTGGCGGAATCTGTTTCAGATCCATAACTGCCACCCCGCGATGTAATAATCAGCTATTTTTTTGTTGGTGACTAATCCTTGCCAATCTGGAGTAAACGTGCGGTTTACCCGTACAATTTGGTCAATATAAGCTTTGAAATTAGCCGGAACGCTGAAGTTGTACATGGGAACACCAAAAACATAACGATCGGCAATTAATAATTCATCAATCAATTCGTTAGAGATATCCAAAGCGTTCGCCAGTTCAGGTATTAAACCCTCACCTTTGTTGAAAGATGCCGCAATCCACGCTTCATCAATGGTCTGAAGCCAACTGGCGACAAATTCTTCGGTTAAAGCACGCGAAATGGAACGACTTCCTCTAGGGCTGGAGTCAAGATGCAAAATATGAGACATGAGTAAAAATTTTTCTTCAGATACGTGAGCTATTCCTGCTGTGGCTCTGGCATAAGGAGAAAGCAACCCACCGTGAAAAACAAGCAGGCACACAACCGAATCAGCGATCGCACTGAACAGGTTTCAACCATTTCCAGGCTGGCATCAAACGTGAAAATGAGACTACCGATCGTAAACAATCCATTGCCAACCCAAGTGCTATTCATCTTGCTCAAAAGCCACAACTCAGTGAATACCTACAGTATGAAAATAGTGAGCGATTGATTTCTTGCTCGATCTTCCGATTTTTGGCACATTCTCACTGATTGTTGAGGAAAACCTTAGGCGTGACTCCTACCCAGCGTTTGAAGTGGCGATTGAGATGACTTTGATGGGCAAACCCGACTTGAAGCGCAATGTCTGCGATCGTTCCCTTGCCCTCCATTAACAGGTGCTTTGCCCGCTCAACGCGACGCTGAATCACATACTGATGCGGCGTTAACCCAGTCGATTGCTTAAAGAGTTGCGTGAAGTAATTCGGACTCATCTGAGCAACAGCCGCCAGTTCAGCTAATGCCAAGTCGCGATCGAGATAAGCATCCATGTACTCAACTACCTGCCGTAATCGATAAGTGGGTAGTCCTCCTTCCTGGGCTGAAAGTATCGGTTTTTGAGCGGAGTAGTGGCGGAACAAATGCATGAATAGCGTAGTACTGAGCGAGTCTACATATAGCCGCCCCCCCAAACCATTCGACTCAAGTTCCGCTTTAAGCGCCAGTCCTATCCCATGCACTAATGGATCAGTCGTAGCAAAATGGGGTACTAACTCAGCCGTTTCCCAGCTTTCCGTCGATTGCACCGTATGGAGGAATGCAATTGGATCAAGCGTGAGCATCAAATAGCGATGTTCGGTATCCCAACGTGCATAATGAGGCGTATGGGCTGGAACAACGAGAATATCACCGACGTGAAACTGGTCTTTCTGAAATCGTGTCTCTAATCTTTGTTCAGCCCCAGTAGGAATTTCTAAGTGAACTAAAATCAAGTGCTGCTGAGAAACCGTTTCAGGAATTTCATGGGGAGGATGCTGGAAGTAGCTCAGATGGATTCCGTTCCATTGCCCTGGTTGACTTGAAAGGAGCGAACTGGAAGGAAAAACCTGCAACACCTCACTGTCTCTGGTAAAGTCGATCGCCAGCGCATTATTCGTTGGACTTTTCTTAACTTCAGTATGCGATCGTTTCACACAATTAGCTTATCTACAAATGCTTAGGAGATCGTAATTATTCTAATTTACGATGGAGCTTCCGCTCCAGGTGCAGTGGACAGGAAACACTCGTTGGTTTCCATGCAGGAAATACGAGGACTCTATGCTCTAACTCCTGCATCCCCTGTTTAATACAGCGGAGAGATTTATGTCTGAATCACTGAACTTGAATCATCCAAACTTTGTGGTCGTCAAGCTGGATGAGCCTTTGCCCTGGTCAGGGCAGGAGAGCTTCTATCCGGTGATGCCGCGTGAGGAGCCGCATACCTATGCAACGCTCGATAGTGCTGCGGAACTGGTTGCTTCTTTAGTTGAAGACTTTCATCACACACCTGAAACGACTCGGCTCTATCGACTGATGCCAATTTCTGATGAAGAAGCTTTGCCCCTGATCGAGAATGCGTTACAAGCCCTAAGGCAAGAACATGATAGGTAATTGCCATGTATTTCTACTTTAGTGGGCTTTCCGAGATTAATGATGCCCTCATGTTAAAACGGGCTGGCGTGAATCAAGTTTTGGTAAATCCAACAAAAATTCATCTGAGTCAGGGTTTTCTAAAGGTAGCTTTAGATTCTAATGCTTACTATCACTTTAGGTATGGCGGTACGCTTGACGTAATCCGATATATGGAAATTGCAGTGTCAGGAAACTATGCCTGGATCAGTGCTCCGGATGTGATTGGCGATCCGGAAGCAACGTATCAGAATTGGCTGACGGCTCGTCGATGGCTTAAGCAGAACTTTGAATCTTCTCCTGTCAGAATGATTCCGGTATGGGGTTGGGACACACCCAAGAAGTTTCTGAATCACTACCTGAAACATAGCCGGATTGTGGGCATTGGTGGATTGGTGATGCTCATGCGGCAAGGAAAATCCGAAAACTCAGAGGAACAATCGATCGCCTATCGAATGCTCTGTCAACTGAAAGTCCTCTGTCAGCAATATCCTCAGCGGTTTCACATCTATGGGTGCAATTGGACAGTTGCCCTCAATCACCTTCGAGGTGTGGCTTACAGTGCAGATAGCAGCCTTGCTTGGGATGGTGCCCGATATGGATTAATTATCCATATCTGCAACGGTAAACTAACTCGCACACCTGCCTGGAAATTAGGGTTTGAGGGAAACCGAGAAGCTCGGTGCATCGTGTGTGCCAAAAATATTCAACGGTTTATGGCACAAAGGTAGTGCGCTATCGCGCTGGTTCACACAGTGTGATCAAAGTCTACTTCCATGCAAACTCTAACAACCAGTCTAACGGTTCACTCAACGCCCCTAGTATTGGTGGAGCCTTGCTTTTCAAGCCTTGCGAATTCAGACCCATCCCTCAAATCCAATCAATCTTTAGAAGATATCGACCCAGGTACTTTAATGGTTTTAGCTGAAATCGAAGCAGAACGGGACTATTACGAATCTTGCGGGAGGTGGTAATCATGACCTTTCCTTTCGCACAACAATCTCTCGCAGGATTATCACAAGAAGCGGCGGAGCTTTGGGATCTACTAACCCATGCCCAAACAGCCGAGGAGGAAGCTGAACTTCTCGCTGCGATATGGGAAACCCAGGAAGCGCAAGAAGATGCGATCGATCTTCATGCAGAACTCGCATTTCAGCTTGATGCTGAGATTGTAGGGATCAAACAGCGGTTAGAATACCTGAAAGCATTACATCAAGAGGCACTCGATCGCCTGGAACGATGGCGACATACGCTTGACCAGAGCATTCTGGATCAAAATATCGCAGGAGGGCTACCTGATGAAATCGTTGGTCATTCACTCCGCATCACCATTCGTGAAAACCCTCCCAGTTGTAAGCTACTTGTAGATGCAGAGGAATTGCCGGATGAGTTCCGCAAAACGAAAGTCACGTACTCTGCCGACAAGAAAGCGATCATCGCTGCCTGGAAGAAAGGAATTCCGGTCGATGGCACCCACATCGAACGTAGGCGGCGCGTCATCTATTCACTAACCGCCACAGCGATTCAGGATTTCAAAAACTCACTGTTAGCAGAGCAATAAATCCTTTCTTCAGCCAGCCGCAAGGATGTATTTTTGTTGCTGGCTAATTTTTGGGTTGCTCTGGCTACCGCCATTTCAGCTAGACCATTAATTTGGATCTGTTATGAAATGGCTGACACCAGAAGAGGCGATCACTGCTGCAAACCTAACAGTTACAGCGACTAAACTGGCTGCGTTGGCGAAGCCTCTCGAAACGAGAATCGCTAAAGCCACCAATGGCAAGAAGACGGTTGAAGAGCGCTTTCAAGCTCTTGGATTACTGTTCGATCGGCAGCGGTACGAGGCAGGGCAACCCGACTTTTTGAAACTCTTGAATTCAACAACTGACGAATCAGAAGAACAAGCAGATACAGAGGATGACCTTGATGAGGAGGACTCTAACGAGGAATCCTCAACCGCTACAGGCTCCACACAGTCACAATCAGAACCCTATATTTTCGAGCAGTGCAAAGTTCAGGTTGTGATCACTCTATTACCCAATACAGGACAACCGGGAGGCAGACCTGTGATGTTGGCTGCCAGCAGTCATGGAGATTTTCCAATTGTGGCGATGCTTAACCAGGAAGAATTAGGTTCATTTCCACCCGCGATCGCTCAGCTTTTAGAGGATCTGAAAGCTGATTTTCCTAACCGTCAAATTCGCCGCAATATTGCCGAAGCACAAACTACTAAGACCAATCCTCAACGTACAGTCCAATCCCAAGCTCAAACGACTCCAACCCGTCCCACCACTCCCAGTCCAAGCAGTAATCAGACGCAAATTTCATTGTTTTAATTGTCATGACCACTAGCACAACTAACAAACGACTCGTGATCTACGAAGGGCAACAACACTGGCTACCGGACACAATCACCCTTGACGATCAACTCCTGCGCGATGCTTTTACGCCTCTCTGCGCTGAACTGGCAAATGCAGACATTGAACGCAAAGACGGAGAACCCATCCGCATTATCAAAAAGCCGGGTCGAAAGGGCATTTCTCCCTTGGAATCTCTGATAGCTGCACCTGAAGAGGTAAATCCAGCCATTCAAGTGTGTTACCAACTCCGGCAACACCAGCGAATGAATGGAATTGACTGGAAGAATGCAGAACAATGGGCAGAGCAAATTGAAGAGGCGATCGCCGCTGGTACAGCATTCACACAGGCAGTCAATCATTCCCTAAAAACCCTAACTTCCTGTACTCCAACATTTGGCGGCATTCCCGAAGGATTCTAACCATGAGTTTTGTACTTATCAGTACAGCAGAAGCACTTTACAGCCTCCGCCAGTATCAATTCACCATCAATCCAGTCAAAGCCCTCGACTACCTAGGAACCCAACTCAACCGTTATCAATTACTGGCACTCTACCAACACTTTTTTCCATCTGAATGGGCAACTAGTCAGACCTCTCTTTACTTCCCCATTGAAGGCAACTCTAAAACAGTTTCCCTAGATAATCACCATAGCCCAAGGGAATTGGAGTTCATCACACTGGTCTATACTCACCTGTTTCCAATGTCATTCTGGGCAGTGGAAAGCGCCCACGAAGAACGACTTCAGGCTATCCCGATCACTTCAATGGGTGTAGATTGGCAAATTGAGGAAGGAATCGAAAACTTACGAATGGGATGGAAACTGCTTCTTCCGTTCAGCAAAGAAGGTCGCTATTGGTTGGATGATGTAGAGCCGGAAGGTAGCGAATGGTTTGACAGTGAATTTGAGACTCATCAGGTTTCTTACAAAGACACCCATCATCCCGAGCGTATCGACAATAAGCAATTGAGGCGGCTTTGCTGTAAACTCACTACACCCTTACAATTCCTGCCTCTGGCGTTGAAACTCCTGGATCATGAAACTGGCAACATTTGGCTTGATGAATCTCCGGACGAAATGAGCTATGGGTTGTACGCTTCCTCATTCCCCTGGTCTAAATCATCCATCAATTTCCTTCACCGAAAATGGAAGCAAGCTAGTCGAATCTTGGATGCTGCGTACTTGTTGATCGAGTGGTTGGAAACCGATATGAAAGCCCATGCACAACTTCTATTACAGCTATGGACACGCGCACTGGAACGACGTTAGCGACAAATTCACTGAACCCTATTCTCTCCAGCGAAATCATCCGAGCAATTCTCGCTGAACCTCCCAGGAATTCTGCTGCAATTCAAGCTGAGTTACTGTTTCTGGATGGCTATTACATCTTCCATAGACGAGATAAGCGCCTGCCAGCCGCCGACCTTTACAAATGTGTTTCCCCATCTGCACTCCGGGCTGCCTTTAGTTATGAACCCATCGATACTGGATGGATGCAGCTCAACATCGTTCGCTATGGCACCGGGAGTATGGGCACCTACGTGATTAAATTTATCCCTTCCGCTACTCATCTGCTCAACTGTGATGAGATCGGAACTCTAAAAATTCTGCTGCCCGCAATGGTTTTCATAGGAATTGAAAAGAAGTATTGGGTTTGGGCAATTAAAGGTAAGACGTTTGATCCAAAAGCAATTGCCTTTCATGCCCCACTGCCTAATATCTACAATTCAGGACAAATTTGCTGGGGTGTCAATGAACCACCTGATGCCAGTCCTCAAAGCATTGAATCAGCCTGGAATCTTTTCATTTCCAGCCTATTCACAAGTCACTTGACCACAGGCAAATCAAAATCTCATCCAATAGATGTGCGGCAACAGCTTTTGAAACTGCATGAACAAGGCAATCGTTCGACCTATCCAGCGTCTGACCTGATGCCTATCGGCAATAAAAGAAGTGTCGATACACTTGTGCAGGAAATTTTAGATGAGCGAAACTGACAAACCACTAATTGGCTATGCAACTGCGGCTGATTCACTTCCTAGCTCAGGTAGCGCCCTCACCTATCTCCTAGCTGGCAACGGCATTTTTGTCAGCGCTGTCCGTCCCGGTATCAAAGTTCTCATGCCCGTCTGTCTAAGCGATCAGCGCATTAAAGGACTACCTCATCTGACTCCTGATCTCACCGTTACACCCCGAATTCCGAAGGAACTTTTGCTGGAAGTATGGCGATCGTGCTGTAATGCTTGCGAATCTAATTTGGAAATGTTGTTTCATTTCCATAATCGAAATGGTGAATGGAACTTACAGATTCCTGAACAAACTCAAAACCCAACCAGTTGCCAGCTTACAGAATCGGGAAGCCAAGCCTCTCATCATCATGCCATTGTGGAGATTCACTCCCATGCATCCATGCCTGCATTCTTCTCTAGTGTGGATAATGCAGATGAAACAGGCTTCCGAATTTATGGAGTATTGGGTCGAGTAAATACGACCAAACCAGAGATTCAAATGCGAGTCGGGTTATTTCAGCACTGCTGGAATGTCCCTGCAAAAACCGTATTCGATATCGAGTCTGACTTCTTTATGACCGATATTTCCATAATGTCTGGATGTCAATTTTACAGTACCGACTTGCCACCTACTAATGTGCTGGAAACTCTATGGAGCTAAACCTTGATTTGGCAAATGCCTCTCCTGTTTTAACGATTGACTACACAGAGATCGAATTCTGGCTGGTGGGATGCGGTGGGACAGGTTCTTGGCTAGCTTCATCCATCGTTCGTCTGGGTAGAGTTCTTTCTAGCAAAGGGAAAGAAGTCAAACTCTACTTCGTTGATCCAGACTATGTTGAAGAAGCTAACGTGTTGCGCCAATGCTTCTGTGATGCAGAGATCGGACTGAACAAAGCTAAAACACTGGCGCTCCGCTATGCGATCGCCTGGAAGATGGAAGTAGGTGCGATTGTCCAACCCTTCGATCCCGATTGGGTTACTCCTGGCTACAACACTCTTGCTCTGCTGGCTGGCTGTGTCGATAACGCTAGAGCTAGACAAGCGATCGCCCAGGTATTGGAAAATAACAATTCCCGCCTTGCTCCTCATACCTGGTATCTAGATTGTGGCAACTCTCGCCGGAGTGGGCAAGTTTTATTAGGTTCCCACCTTTCCACTAAACCAGATGATTATCAGTTCAATACGTTGGGATGCTTTCGGCTGCCTGCCCCGTCTGTTCAGCAACCTGATTTATTAGTTCCACAGCCAGAAGAAATGGAGGACAATACTCTCTCCTGTGAACAGCTTGCTCTGCTGAATAGCCAATCCCTCAGCATTAACCAGCGTGTCGCGGCGGAGGCATTTGACTATCTACTGCAATTGACCACTGGAAAACTCAGGCGATTCGCCACCTACTTTGATCTAGAAAGCGGGAGTGGACGTTCGTGAAACGGCTCTGAAAGAGCATCGCTCTACACCACTCAAACCAGTGTTATACAGTCAATATCCCAGCCCTCCAGCTAGTCATCCCTCACTGCATAGTTTCCACTGTGCAAATTTTTTACTCGATCAAACCCGCCCGCATTGCCAGTACAGCGGCTTGAGTGCGATCGCTAGCACATAACTTGTTGAGAATGCTACGAATATGCACTTTAACTGTGCCAAGGCTCATATAAAGCTGTTGAGCAATCTCCTTGTTCGTATAACCCTGAACCATTAGTTCCAACACCTCCATCTCCTTTTTTGTTAAAGGATCAGCTTTTAGAATCGTGGCTTGCTCCGAATCTAAAGCATTAATGGTGACTGTTTGATGATCCAAGGTCGGTGCAGCAGATTGCCGAGAGTGCTTGAGGACAATCCGAGCGATCGCTGGATCAATCCAGGACTGCCCATCATAGGTCATACGAATGGCTTCTAGCAGCAACTCAAATTTGGTGTTCTTCACACAGTAAGAATCAGCCCCTGCTGCAAATGCCGCTAACACCATTCTTTCTTGAATGTAGGACGTAAGCACAATAAACCGGGTTTGCACATCTGATTCTGAAGAAAGGGAATTCCGAAATCGTTGCACAACCTCTACCCCATCGATATCCGGCAAACCAATATCCACGATCGCCAAGTCTGGTTTTGTTTTCTGAAGCAATTTCAAACCTGCAATTCCTGTCTCCGCGTCTCCCACCACAGCAATATCCTGCTGTTCATTTAGGGAACTGCGGATACCTGTGCGCGTCAAGCTGTGATCCTCGACAATTGCAATTCGCATCGCTCCCATCACTCGCCTCAGGCCGACTACTACTTACTGGATTGGATAGATGCGAATCCCCCCAGAGCGGTCACTCATCGAAGCGCAAAGTTTTTATAAATTCGTTAGACTGATTTTTTTACAACGCTGTTCCCATTCCGCTTTTTGTCTTTCTTAAAGTTTTTGTTTCCCTGGGATGAAATCTAAAGGAGCTTGTAAAAGACAAGCTTAGAGCAGGTTACGAAGCTTCAGGGGCATCGCTAGTTTGCCGTAAGTCATTTGAGACAACCGACAAATAAAGCGTTGGATAGAAAACATGCTCTCAAAACCTCTAACCTCAACGGTCAGGTCTGCTTCACCTGAAGCAACACGTATCCTGGTGGTGAATGCCCTTCCTAATATCCTTTGTTCCATGCACTCACTTCTCAGAAAGCGCGGATACCGGGTCAATACTATTCAAAGTGGAACACAGGCGCTATTTCAGCTTCAACATTATCCACCTGATTTACTACTACTAAATATAAATACATCTGACATAGATGGCTACGAAGTAACCCGACGAATTCGCCGGAATCCTGAGTTGCCTTTTTTCCCCATTATGCTGATTGCCGATCACAATCACATCAGTGTAGTTAGAGGTCTAGCATTAGGTGCGGATGCTGTCATCCACCCGACGATAAAGAAGCGAGAATTATTTGCCAGAATTTTGGCTATGTTGCGATTGAAATACTATATTGATGGACAAGTCAGAATTAATCATCAGCATGAGGAATTTATTGCTAGTCTGACTCACGATCTGCGAACTCCCCTCATTGCAGCAGATCACGTTCTGCATCTATTACGTCGAGGGGCTTTTGGCAAAACATTGCCTGAAATGCGAGATTCCTTAGAGCAAGTTGTTCAAAGTAACCACACTTTACTAGAGATGGTTGATGCGCTGCTGGAGATTTATCAATACGAAGCAGGCTGTAAAGACCTTCACTTTCACAATATTAATCTCTGGGAAGTAGGTCAAAGTGTCGTTAGAGAATTGTCTCTTTTAGCTCTCAATAAAGGTTTAACGCTGAATCTCAATTTAATAGGAGACACCGATGAAACATCTCTGTGGCTCCGAGGCGATCGCCTAGAGCTTCGTCGTCTATTAACCAATTTGATTGGTAATGCCATCCGCTACACAGATACCGGATCAGTGGAAATTCGCCTCCAGCGTCTAATTTGTGATTCAGAAAATGATTCCATCATCTTGGAAGTCGAAGACACTGGAATTGGCATAGCTCCAGCGGAACAGGAATTTCTATTTGATCGATTTAGGCAAGGAAACCATCAGCGTCGGGGTAACGGTTTAGGGCTTTATCTCTCTCGTCAGATTGTAGAGGCTCATCATGGAACCATCAGGGTAAAATCCGAAGTTGGTCGTGGAAGTCTTTTCATAGTCCGATTTAATTTGCTCCACGAGTAGAATCTGAACCCTCATTTAATTAAATCTTCTATTTCTTTTAGGAGTGTTTCTAGACGATCGCGTTTCTGCTGATCCTCCCAAGCACTCGTTTTCTTGAGTTGGCGACTCACAGCATTGAATCGCTTTAAGTAATCTGAGGGCTGAGAAGTAGAGTTCTGCGATTGAGAGAGCTGTTTGATACGATCGCGAATATCTCGAATTGAGAGGTTTTGGGTGATTGTCTTTTGAAGTACTTCTTGGCGCTGCTCCTCATCCTTGAGCCGCGAAATGGCTAGAGCTTTGGTGTACTCAATTTTGTCCTGGCGAATCGGATCAAGGACATCTGGTGACAACCCCAAAAGCGGCAACTGGTTCAATACAAATGAACGCCATTTGATGTTAAGCCCTTCCAGAAGTTTGATAATAGCATCACTCTCAGGCTGTCCTATAACGTTATAGGACGCACGACGCACGTCATTATCCATTTGCTTAAGGAGCGTAATGACTGCCTCAACGGGCTTTTCCAGTTCTGCTGCCAACAATGCCAGTACCCCTTCCACCTCCTCAACTGGATTGAGATCTTCGTGGTGCTTATTCTCAATGAGTTGGAGCTTAAGCAGCTTTTTCTCATCTGGTTTTTCGATTACTTTAACTGGAACTTTGTCGAGTCCTGCAATCCCAGAAGCTCGATAACGCCGTTCACCAAAGACTAGCTGATAGTAGCCAGGACGCTCAGGAATCTCATAAACTGCAAGATCCTCCAAGATTCCTTCTTCAGCGATCGTTTGAGTTAGACCATTCAGCTTCTCTACATCAAAATACTTGCGGACTTGATTTTCATCCCGCACAATCCGATCACGAGGAATAAACTGACGAGCTTGTGACGAAATCTCTTGAGATTTTGTACCATTTTGAAACTGCGGCTCCAGTTCCTCATCTTGAAGCGAAGACAATAGCTTATTAAACTTACCCATTCAAAATCTCCCGTCCAATTGCTACATAATCATTCCACGCAACTTTGGCACGACGATCGCTAACATCGCTAACCACCAAACCTTCTAACGCTGCCTTCTGAAACGCGACCAGTTCACGAACCCTACCCTTGAATAAAGGAAAGCCTGCGGCAGAAAGCATTTCCCTAGCATCATCTCCATCTTTGCGAGGTGGGGGCGGTACACGAGTTAGTAAAACCCGATATTGACCAGATCCTAAAACCTTCATCAAATGAACAGTCTGCATCAATGCATCTAACGACAAAACATCAGGTGTTGAGGGAAGAATCAGAATATCGCAGCCATCTACTAAGTCTTTCAGATCTTCTTCGTCGGGGCGGGCTTGGGTGTCAATCACAATGTGCTTAAAGTTCCTACCGTACTTCGCAGCTTGCTGTTCACTCACAACTTTAAATGGAAATCCATTCCCTCGCTTCGACCAGCGGGTGGCAGAACGATTTGGATCACCATCTACCAACAGAGTGTCACCATCTTTCTGTAAGAACGCAGCAACATGAACAGCCGTTGTAGTCTTGCCCACACCGCCCTTAAATGATGCGGTAGTAACGATCATGTTGTACCTTTGAAAGAACGTTTAATAACAATAATGTACTGGTTGAAACACATTCAGTCCATAATGCTATTTCATTTTGTCAACAATATCGCGATTTTTTCGTTTATTCGGGTGCGCTTTCACCAATAGATTGATAGAACGCCCGTTCAGCCGCCGCACTAAGTGCCCGTTTCGCATATCGCTTGAAACTAGCTTCTGATTTATGACGAGTCAGCGTCCGAGCATGAAGGCTCTCAACTCCCCTTAAGAGCAAGCCAGTCGCAAACGTGTGGCGTAACTGATGAGGATGAACATTCACCAGAGCTAAAATCTGGTTCAGTTCCGTTGGGCTAAACCGTACCCATTTGTCTTGAGGATCAAATTCCATCTCCTCCAACTCAATCTTTTGTTGCCGAGCTAATGCCAATTGAGCCTGTTCCGCTGCAATCTTTCCCAAAGATTTAACTACATAGTACAAACCTTGGTAGCCCAGCCGATTACCGATTCGATTCCGTCCATACGATAAAAATAGGGGAGCATCCGAGGATAAATCCCCCTCCTCAGCTCGACGCTGAAACAGGTAAGTATTCAAATGCTCCCGCGCCTGACGACTCAGTGGTACTGTCCCTGTGCTGTCATCCTTCGCTTCTCGTACTGTCAATCGTATGCTGTCGTAATCTTCTACATTTAACTTCACGACCTCTTCTGCCCGTAGACCATGACTGAGCACTGCAAATAATGCGCGATCGCGCACTTCTGTCTCTCCCCGTTCCTCCAATGCCAGATACAGGGCTGTGACTTCAATCTCTGATAAATCCCTTGCTGGAGGCAAAGGGACTCGCTCCATCTCCACCGCTGTAGTGGGGTCATGAGCGATCTGCTCTGGATAAGCCGTGCGGAACCATTCAAAGAAGCTCATCAAAGCCGTCAATGCCCGATTAATCGAGTTGGCAGACAGGTTTTGTCCTTGCAAATAGGCTTTAAACTGAGCCATTTGGCGAGGGGTGAGATCCGACCAGGCGCGATCGGTCCAGGCGAGAAATCGTTTCAATTCGCGTCGATAGGCTTTCTGGGTATTGGTAGCCAGCGATCGTGCTTGAAAATACTCCTCGACTCGGAGCCAACGCAAATCCGTCGGTTCTGTGGAGCGAGCTAGTAATGGAGCCTGGGAAGCCACCAGGCGAATCGGGGGCAGTCCGTCTGAGCCTGAAAACATGAGTAATGACCACGCAACTCAAGTTGGCTCTTTCAGTTTAGGGCATTTCAAGTAAAATATTTGAACAATATCTTCTATACGACTAAACTACGACTAGCTTCACAGCGGTTAGGGTATACTGAATGAAAATCCTTGCATTGTGGGAGTTTCACGGATGCCGTCCCCCTTCCCTGGCATGAATCCCTACCTGGAACATCCAGCCTTCTGGTCGTCGTTTCATACTCGACTGATGGTGGCGATCGCTGATACGGTAGCCCCTCAACTGCGCCCCAACTATTACATTGAGGTTGAGACTCGTACCTACCAGGATCAAGAAGAGCCAGAAGAAATCCTCGTGGGTATTCCCGATGCCGCTGTCTTAGCGGCTCGGTCAATCGATCAATTGGAGCCGTTGCGAGTTGAATCGGGTGCAACGTTAACTCAGAAGCGTCCCCGCTCCATTGTCTTGCCCCAGCCAATCACCATTAAAGAGCGCTATCTAGAAGTTCGAGAAGTCGGTACAGATACGGTTATTACAGTGATTGAGGTGCTGTCACCCAAAAACAAGCAGAAGGGAAAAGGCAGAACGGCTTATGAAAACAAGCGCAGGCGAATTCTGGGCAGTCTCTCCAATCTGGTTGAAATTGATCTGATCCGGGCTGGCATCCCGATGACGATGATTGGAGAGGTTCAGCCGAGTGACTATCGCCTCATTGTCAGTCGTCGTTCACAACGTCCTCAAGCTGACCTGTATGACTTTAACTTGCGTGAACCCATTCCCAGTGTGCCGCTGCCGCTAAGACCCGAAGATGAGGAGCCGTTGGTAGAATTACAGGCAATTGTGCAGGGCGTGTGCGATCGGGCGGGGTATAACGAACGCATCGACTATCGCAAGCCTGTACCACCGCCCAAGCTATCGGAGGCTAATCAGCAGTGGGTGGATGAGTTGTTGGCTCCGATTCGAGGTGCATAATGGCACGTCCCGATCAGGAAAAATGTCGGCTTTGCTCCAAGCTCGACTCCCAAGAAGCCCAACAGCGTCATGGTTCAAATGGGGATGGCTGCTGGAATCCGAAGGTTTGCCATAATCGCCGTTCCTACTATCGTCATCGGGGAGTTCGCAATCATATCCGTAAACAGCGACGACGGGAACAGCCAGCCGCATCTGGTTTATCAGAATCTGGAGCTTCCCTATCTGAACGGGTTGCGACCCTGGAGGTGATGGCTCCTGCTGTTCCCGCTGCGGTCGTTCATTGGTATCGGATCACGAAGAATGCACCCCTTCATGCTCTGGGTGCAGAACTCTGGATAGGGAACGATCGGGTTACGAAAATTGAACCCGTTCACTGTCTGGGCTTGACCGAACTACAAGTCAAAACGCTTTTGATTCGGATTCTAGATGTCTTTTCTCAGCATAATGGCATCAAGGTAGAACGCTTCCGCTCATCGGTAGAATTGCATCCCCACAATTGCCCGATTCGACCTTGCCCACTCTATCCGGAGGTCAAGCTGTAATGGAAATCCAGCAGTTAGAACTTGACCTGTGGCAATCTCTAGAGACGGCATCTCGGTTTCCAGAAACGGCAGATTTGCGATCGCTTTGTGACGCACTGGAACAAACCCTGTTGGATCAGTCTTTAGCAGAGCAGTTAGCAGTGGCGGGGAATGTATTGGTACAACTCTCGGAAGTTCATGCGGCACGAGCCGATCTCCTGATTTCTCGTTGGGAGCGTCGGCATAACCCAACAGAACCAGTCGTGAACCTGGAGGAATGTGTTGATCTGTTTGTCCAGTCGTTATCACTGGATGTCACCGATCTCTTTGAAGAACCCGAACCGATGCAGTACCCGGCAAACCGTAAAAAAAAGGCATCCACTCAAATCGATGGATCAGTGGTTGGGGAAGTGGATAAGGAAGCGTTGCTCAATTGGGTCGATCAGATGGCAGCAGAACAACCCTTAGATGAAGCTCAGATGGCAGAGCAGATTCGGGATCTGGCGCACGGGGAGAATGTCGAGGAATGGTCGAGGGCGATCGCTCAATACTTGAGTACGCAGACAGTTGAATCGGTATGCATGACACAATTGAAACAAGCTCTGCCCATTTCACTGATCGAAATTTGGTTAGGACTGCTTCTAGGAGGATTCCGTCTACACAGCAGTTCTTTAGAGAAAGAAAATCGTAGGCAGGCATCCCAGCAGAGCAAGCACTGTCCAGATTGGTTTTATTATTCAGAGGTTTGGGTGAGTTGTTCGTAAGTGCGCTAATGTAGCAGTCGTCAACCTGATTAGAGCAAGGTTTAGGTTTCTCTTACTGTGGATTTAGCCCTCTTTCCCCCGTCTTAAGGTTTGTGGCGGTTGATATAAAACTTGGCACCAATAAGTAGAATATCGTTAATGAGGATTGAGTATGTGGCACACGTAATACAGATCTACCAAAGGAACTGAACTATGTGGCATCGCTGGTTTGGTAGGCAAAAAAAAGCTCTGAATGAGAAAAACCAACCTGTCACTCAACCCTTAAGTGAGGCAGATGGTTTTAGTGAATCTAAAAATGTTGACACACCGATAACAGAAGATATTGAGAATTTTCCTAGAAAGATTAATTCTCAACCCAGAGTAGAAGAAGCATTGGATTTAGACAAATCAGCAACAACATTACGGAATGCAGAAACCTGGTTAGAGTGCGGTAGTAAACAATTGGAGTCAGGGAATTTTGAAGAAGCACTTATCAGCTTCAATCATGTCCTTGAAATAAAACCAGACTCCCATGAAACTTGGAAAAAGCGGGGCGATGCACTTATAAATTTAGCTCGTTATAAAGTCACACAACTAGAGGAGCCTCCTGGATATAACACCTATGAAGGGAGCCAAATAATCAAACAAGCAATTTATACTGTAGTTACTAAAGATGACTCAGAAAAGCTTGAAGAAGCTATTTCTAATTATGACCGAGCAGTTGAAATCAAACCGGACTATCATGAAGCTTGGTACAACCGGGGCAACACACTATTGGAATTAGGACGAGCCAACGAAGCTATTTTTAGCTATCAGCAAGCAGTTGAAATCAAACCAGATTATTATGAAGCCTGGGAAAAGTACGGTGATGTACTGTTCAAGCTAGAACGATGGGAAGATGCTCTTTATAGTTATGACCAGACAGTCTATTACAATCCTAACAACGGTGAAGTCTGGCTCCGTCATGGTCAAACTCTATCAAAATTAGAACGTTATAAAGAGGCGATTGCTAGTTTTGACAAAGCTTATAACCCGTCTGACTTTTACTCAGTCTACAGTGACCATTGCTACTCAGTCTACCTAAATAAAGGTAATGCTTTGCTTGCTTTAGGCAAATGGGAGGAAGCAATCTTTTGTTTCCGTAAAGTAATCTCAGCAACGGATCAATACTTGATCTGGTATGGGCTGGGTATTGCCCTATATAATTCAGGACGTTTTGAAGAAGCAGTTCATTGCTACGAGCATACTTTAGTAAGTGAACCAAAATATTGGCAAGCTTGGATCAATCGAGGATGGGCAGCAGCAGCATCTAAGAAGTGTGAAGCTCCAGTTGCTTTGTCCTTTCCTGTTGCCTTGCAAAATCCAGTTCTTGATCATCGGGGCGACTATCGAGCAGCAGTTATTAACTGTATTGAAGGCTTGAAGTATGTTCAACAAACTCAAGATCCAGAAGGTTGGGGTCAGTTACATCGTTACACTGGTCGTGCCTATTACATACAAGGACGTGACAATGCTGTTGCTTCCTATTACTACAGACAGGCACTGAGAAGCTACGAAACGGCTGCTCCTGCTCTAGAACCTTTTTGTGAATTCTACTTGGAACTGATTCACGATATGCTTCAGGTTCATATTGGTTTGAGAAACACCGCAGAAGCTAAAGGACTTCTGCAAAAGGCTTCAGAACTACTTGATCGTCTTCTCAAAGAAACCCCTAGTCCTAACCAACGCAAGCAACTTCGTCTGAGATTTAGTGGTTTTCGCCAGTTAACAGTCACTTTCTTAGCGCAAGAGGGGAAATTCATTGAAGCTCTTCAATCCGCCGAGATTGAAAAGCAGGCATTCCTGACGTGGTTACTGAGCAATGAAGATTTGCCCCCAAACAACCAAGATTTCTCGTCAGAGCAATCTCTTCATTATCAATTCCGTCAACTTCTGGCAAATCGCCCAACCACAGCCATCCTCTCTTGGCACCTCAGCCCTGCTGCTCTTACCACTTTCCTTCTATTACCCCAAAGTTCCGACCCTATCTTAATCCCTGCTCCAGATCCAGCCCAAGTCACTGATCAACCTACCTCCCTGAAACAAGTAATTGATTTGGAAAATTGGATTAAAACTTGGAATCTTGATTATGCTGATTACATTAATTCCTCTAGTAAACACGCTCGAGAATCTCACTCCTGGCGCACCAAGATGCTAAAGCGTCTGGAAGATTTAAAGCACCACCTTAATTTATCCGCCATCCTGGAACACCTTCCGGGCATTACTCAACTCATTCTGATTCCTCACCGGGATTTACATCGCTTTCCTCTCCATGCTCTCTTCCCTAAAGCATTCACTATCACTTACTTACCAAGCCTTCAGGTTGGCATTAATTTGCAACAATGCTCCTGTACTCCCATCCAAAACCTGCTGATTACCGAGGCACCCAACAGCACTGAAAATTCTACTAATCCGAAAAAATTTGAGCGTCTAGAACATGCTTCTCTCGAATCACTAATGATTCGTCAATTGTTCTCGAACACAACAATTTCTTCTACTGAGGCAACCCATAGCGTTCTTTATAAACACCTCCAATCTTTCTACGATGGTTTTCACTTCACCGGACATAGTGCTTACAATGCCTCTGTACCAACTCAATCCGCCCTCTATCTGACTGGTGAAGATTGCCTCACTGTTACTGATATTTGTGGTGCCCCCCCTCTTGCTAGCGGCTATAAACTTGTCTGTCTTTCTTCTTGTGAAACTGCACTCACAGGAAATCAAACCATCACAGCAGAATACGTGGGATTAGTCAGTGGCTTTTTACGGTCTGGAGCTTCCCAAGTGGTCAGTACGTTATGGACTGTTCAATCACTTTCCAGTTCTCTGCTAATGGTTCAATTCTATTCTTCATTAAAGGCTGGAATTGCCGCTCCTACTGCTCTTAAACAAGCTCAAGATTGGTTGCGAGAAGCATATCGTGATGATCTAATAAAGTTTTTGGAGGATTGGTACGAGCGTCAACCACCCGAAAACCGGAGCGATCGAGCTTTTCTCAATACAGAAATTCGTAGACTACGTAAGATGTATTCAGACAAAGACAAACCCTTTGCTCACCCATACCACTGGGCCGCATTCACCATTACTACTCTTCCACCTCAGCCATGAATACCCCAATGGATTCTGTTACTCTAGATGCTTTTCTCGCTGCCTTAGCCCAGCTCAATGAGCCGCTTCCATCAGAACTCCAAACTCAATTGAATATAATGGCAGCTTCTCCCAATGTTGACCAGTTAGATGCAATTGCTAATGCTTATCCACTATTAAATGACCTATATCAAGATGCCCGTGAAATATTTCAGAATTATGGCAGTGAACGTAGCAAGGGTCCCTTCCCAAATTCACCCGATGAAAAAACAGAGACTCACACAGGCGAAGTTCAAAATGATGTAGTGACAATCCTAAGTGCATCTGATTCATCTACCGTTGCCAAACAATCCCCACTTGTAAAGCGACTCCTTAACTTTTTACAGCAAGCACGCCCATGAACTCTTCCGCCCAGCTAATTTACCCTACAATCGACCTTTTCTTGTATGACCTTCGCTCTGGGTTGGGAGATGACGAAGAGACGATTAAGGGAAATCGTCAGCGTTTTTGGGAGAAAATCTACACCCCTGAAGACTTCAAAATTCACGAATCTGTGTTGATCCAACGGGAAAATTCTTATTCTCCCTTCGTTGATCTTTTGGGTTCAACTCGTTTCAAAAAACTAGATTCCCAACTTGATGGTTACTACTATCCTGTGCAGTTTGGTGACACTTATGCTTTGCAAGTCGATTGCTCTGGGCATGTCAGTGAGTCACACTCACCCAGGCCAATTAACACACTAGAATCTATTAAAAATCAAATCGAGGAACACTTAAAGCCTCAGCAGGTTACACTGGGACAAACTTGGTTTGTGTGGGGACAATTAGCCGATGCCCAAGACGCTCCCGAAACTACTGCTGAGAAATGTTATCTTGATCTAAAACTGATTTCAAATCCAGACTGGTCAAAAGACCTTCGAGGTACTGGAAAACTGTTGGGAGCAACTGTATTTGAATTGTGGAGATCACCCACTGATTTATCTAATGCTGATCATCATATTCTCATTTGCTTGTTCCCAACAAGCATGAACCTTAAAACTATCCAACAACAAGTGGGAGAAGTTTACTTTGATCTCATGCGACTATTCCAATACCGTCACAAAATAATTTGGACATACAACCAAGCACAGCAACGTCGCGAGGTTCTTATCCAGGGCTTTGGTAAAATTCGCAAACTTGCTCAAATCACTTCTCACCAAACTAGTCAACAGCATCACATTCCAAATCTGAACACATTACAAGACAACCTGGCAGAGGCTTTGGTAATCCTAGCCAGCTATGCCCCCAATCTCACTGATTTATATTATCAAGGTAGAACGATTGATATTAACCAATCCAATTACAAAAAACGTCAAGACAAAATTACGAATGATCATGCTAATACTGATCTCTCATTGACATCTGACTTTTTAGAGTTCATTGCACCACAATATCGTTGTGAAATTAAAGCCGATCACGAAAGATTCGAGCGCGGCTTAACTCTACTGCAAAATTTAATTGACGCTACCCGTGGGCGCATTGATCTCTATCAAGCAAATCGAGATCGTCGATTTAACGGAACAGTAGCAATCGCCGGTATCGGTTTAGCTACTAGTCAAATTGCATCTGCGGTAATTGTTGCTCAACAACCTCCAGATCCTAAAACGCCTTTTTTCGCAACCAATGCTTTTAAGTTAAGTCTTGCAACAGGAATTGTTGCTGCAATTCTCACTGCCATTATTCTTTATCTATTCTCCCGCTTTTCGCGACAGCAATGAATTGAGAGGAAGATGGAGGTTCTAGGGTAATGACTCTCCAAACAGACCGAGTCGGTTGCTCTTCCTGCGAAAGCCGTTCCAACTCTGTAAGTACCTCCAACGGAATCCCAACTGATTGGGCTGCTTCCGAAGCTGTCATATTTTCAGTTCGTATCAGTTCCAGAAGCTGACGCACTTTAGCAACAATGGAATCATCAACCGACGTGTAGCCTCGCATAATGGCAATGCTTAACCCAGTTTGAATCCTGCCAGGAGTTAGATTGAGGTTACCAACAACGGGAGAAGGTTGTGCACGCGCGATCGCAGGCAAAATCTGAACACCGACATAACGCGGATTGCTGCTATGAACAATATCAAACGTGTAGAGCCGATTCTGCCCTCTAGCATCTATCGTTTGTACCATCAGGTTAGTTACAGGTGCAGTGGTCGCTCCCGGAAAGCGCAGTGGTTGAATCACTCTCAAGAAAATAGTTTTTGCCCGCCCAGTCTCTAACTCAACATCCGTGCTGTAGACTACCCGCGAGGCATCTGCCAACAGGATATAGGCGATCGTCTCATCCGTCTGGCTAAAACTAATCGAGGTTGCCCGTCCAGGAGCCACCTGAACTTGAACCGCACTGGTGGTCGCTCTGGTGCGATCGACGACTTGATAGGCTGACGTTTGTGCCTGAACGGGCAGCCCAGGACATACTAAACCAATCCATAATGCTGTGCTAACTAAGGTTAGAGTGGGGAATCGTCTCATCGGTCTACCCTCAAAAAGCTATTTACCACCACAGAAACTTCGGTTCCTTCAGGAACAAACTGCACATTGGGTCGCTGCAAGAGTTCTTGCATCGTTTGGTCAGAGCGGCGAGATAGCCGTTCAGCAATGGGATTGAACAAGCCTTCCAGTGCAGCCGCCCAAATCTGAGGTTCGGCACTCGAAGTGATCACGCTCTGATTAAAGTTACCTCCTGATGTGGTGGTGCTGGACTGGGTGCGAGGTTGATTGATAATCGTTCCCACCCGACCCAAGCTGCTGAGTAACCCTGTCAACAGGTCTTGGCGAGCGATATCAGGTCCCACATCGTTGAGCTTTTGGGCTATTAATGGTCGATTGTCTTGCCCCCGAATCTGAAGGCTGTCAGGTGGTAAGGTTTGCTGACGAATTTGACCAAAGCGATCGCGGTACACAATGGCGATCGCACTTGCCGACACTAAATTATTACCTCGCCCTACAGCACTAGTGCGAATCACTAAAACCGTACCCGCAGGGAGTGCCACTGTGCCATTGGTGGCTTTCATATCTTCAACCAACTCTACGGCAAAGCGATTTTCTTGGGCAGATGCTGTACCACCTGTGGAATTATTGCTACCCTCATCCCAAATCATCGGCATAATCACCCTGGCTTTAGTGAACGTTCCGAGCGCGACTTCCCTGAAGCCACCCATTTGTCCATCAAGCTGTCCCGCCGGAGTACGGTTCAGAATGCCAATCATGCCAGGAGTCATGTCAGCACTCAACGTGGAACGCAATTCTGTAGGCGAAGCCACCCCAAAGGGGTTAGGAACCATGTCAGAACTGGTTGTCAGGCTAGATGAGTCCGTTTCCGTCCTACCAATAGAGACTACGGGAATAACCGGGTTTTGCTGAGTCGCTGATGCCGATGGATTAGACTGAGCACCAGGTCGATCATTGGAAGCTGTTCTCGAAGGCTCCATTGCACCGGGACTGACTCGCAATTGTCCAACATTTGCCAGTTGTGCCCAACGCTGAAACGGATCGATTCTTTCGATAGGTTGAATCCTCTCTGGCGGAGTAACAGGTGATCTTACAATCACTGGGTCTGGTCGAGAGGCTGTGATAGGAGGAGATACCGCAGCCGGAGTCGGCGCTGGAGCCGTTGACCTCGAAGCCACAGGTCTGGATGGGGCTGGAGATTGAGATCTAGCGGCAGATTCAGGCTGGAGTTGTTGCTGCTGATCCTGGAACGCTAGACGGCTTTTCAGTTCAGCCGTCTCATCAAACGTTGGCGGAGTTGAAGGTGTCGGGGTGGGCGACTGAGTAACTTGTCGAGCTGGTGGGCGGGGTTGAAGGAAGCCAAACCACAAGACAGCTCCGGCTCCCATCACGGTTCCAACCACTGCCACGACAGAACCCAATCGAATGCTGGCACGTTCTGCCAGTGGACGCTCTACTGCACTTTCTTGGTCTTGCTTCAGTCGATATTCTTCTGAAATTAACTGCGGAGTGGCAGGATTAAAACCCGCTAGCTGCTGTTCCTCCTCTGGAGTCAGGTCATCATCAGCTTCCAAGTCGTGTTGGACTGATGTTGTAGAAGTTTTGCCATTTCCATTTGAATGATGAGTCGGGTTGGAAAATGCCTCAGACACCTCATCAAACTCATGGGATTCAAACTGCCGATTCGCATTCGTCATGATCATCCTCGCTGCACTACCGCTGTTGCTGGGGGTTAAACTCGACAATTCGGTTGATTTGCAATCCCGCAGCACGCATTTCGTAGATTTTGCGTTCTACCAGAGGCGCATCGGCTCCGAGAGGCGATCGCGGTACCTCCACTGCTTGCAACGTAAATGTGCGGTTGAAGGGAATTCGTTCATCTCTACCCGTGGTTCGATCAATTAACACCCGTGTCGCCACCAAATCCACTTCCCATTCTCCAGGTCGAATTTCTCGCGGTTCTGACACGTAGGAAATAATCGTCGTGCTACGAATCTGCCCCGAAAAAAATGCAGGTGGAACTAATTCAGCGATCTTGGGCAGCGATGCCTTTGCAAACTCCGCCTCCATCAGGAGAGAAGCAAACCAGGTATTCGTCGGAATGCGTTTGTTATTGCCAACGCGAATTCCTTGATCTTGTTCATCCGTGCCAGGGAGTTTGTCATCCCAATTAAAGGTCAAGGTCGTCCAATCACTCACAACCTTCTGAATTACTGATGGATAGCGCCAATTCCGCTCCTGCTCTGAGACATAAATCGTTTCACCATTCACCAATTGAGCAAAGGTTGTCTTCCTTTCGGCAATTCGGTTCACTCGAAAAGCAGTAAATAAGGTCAAAACAAAAATCAAGCTGTTAAAGGCAGTCAGGCAGATGAAACACACTGCCAGCAAATTCTTTGCCTCAGGTAGAAGTGGAGCTTGAAGTCGTTTAATTTGCATGACTACCCCCGTCGTATCAGCGCAATGCTCGTGACTGTGCCGATCGCATTACTGAAAATGTCGATCAAACTTTTCACATTGGATGAAATGCCGTTGTAAAGCGCAAAGCCACCACCACCCGCGACCAGAACCGCTAGTCCCGGTGCAAAGATGCTGAGGAAAAAGAGAAATGCCACATCCGACACCAGTTCTGCCCCAGACTTAACCAGCACAACGGCGGTTAAGCCGACCACAATGTTGTAACCCAGTTGAATCCCAAATAAAGTGATGAATCCAGTTAGCCATGCCCAGATCGGGCGACCTTGCAGCGGTAAAAGCGAGAGTCCGATCGCGATCGGTGCGAACAATGCAGTCAACAGTAGTGCCGCTTCCAGAATATTGACGAATCCCCATTGCAGGGCATAGAGAATAAATCGGATGATGGGAATCGCCGTGTCTCGAAATACGCTGCCAGGGTCAGTTGTTAAACGCACTGCTGTGCTAATTTGACCGGGCAATGATGCATTCCATAATGCATCACCAAACGCACGTAACGGCTCCAAGGGCGATCGCGCCTGTCGTTCGGCTTCAGTGACAATCGCTTGTGCCTGCTCTTGCTTTGAGTTCCAGCACTCCACCAGTTCCGTACCAACTTTGCCCTGGCATTCGCTGTAAAGGCTTTCAAGTTGCTGCTTAGCAATACCAGTAATTGTCACATTGGAAATCGCATCTCGAAAGGTCAGTTCACCGACCTGAAGCTGCAACACATTCTGCACCTGAGCATAGGAAAACCCCCGAATAAACTTGATCGTGCCTGCTAAAACATTGCCATTCGCACCTAAAAAAATCATAATCACCAGGGGCCAGATGAAGATCGAAGCTAGCTCTGACCAGGACTGCTTTTCGATGATCTCCTTACCCGTCGTCATTGCAATGAACAGGATGCTGGCAGCTCCAAGAGTGATGCCCAATTGAATCAGTCCGATCCAGAGCCCAGACGCAAGCGGGTCTAGCGTCACCAGCCAGACCGCATTCCAGGACTCCACCGTGGCACGGGACAATTCCAGCGAACTGGTGATAATGTCCAGGGCATCGGATTCTCCGCCTGTAGTTGGAAAGGATTGAGCAATCAGGGGCATCATGAGCATTAGCCGTCAAATCAAACCATTAAAGACATCACGATTGTTTCGAGTTGGGCTATTGATCGGAACCCAGCGTCACTCCACCCGGCATCATCAACAAACCACCTTGCTGACTGGCTGCATTGCCTGCGGAAATATTTTTGCGGCGATCGGCAGTGGTAATCGCTGAGAGTTCACGGGCAGTTTGAGCCGACAATGTATTGCCGATCGCTCGATCAACCCGTGCTTGTTGTGCCTCCTGCAATACCCGCTCATTCACCTGACTGTTAAGAGCAGTCTGCTGAGAAAGGTTTTGCATAATTTGTTGAGTCACGTCTAAATCTTGGGAGCCTTCGCCTAATCGCACACTTTCTTGTGTATTCTGCTGTGTTGATTGCCGCACCTGAGCCATCTGGTTTTGCGCTTCCTGGCTCAAGGTGGATTGATCCGCCACTCCTGTAGCCATGGCTCTAAAGACGTATTTGCTCAGATCTTCCCGAATGCCATAGGAACTGCGCCCATTGGTTTTGTTCTCTAGAGTTTCAGACAGAACAGCCCCTGGATCACGGCTGGCTGCACCTCCCATAATTTGGCTCCAGAGTTGAAACAGATCTGGAAGCTGAAATGCTCCCAGCGTCGATTGAATTAAGTTATTTACAGGACTCAGGACATCATTCTGCACAAAGTTTTGAACATCTCCCAGGAAATCATTAATCTGGTTCTCTGTACTGGAAACATAAACATTGCTGCCATTCACCTGATCTTGAATTGCTGCCTCAACTGGATCACTGCCTACGTCTTGGGTGCGTGCAAGTACCGGACTGTTCAGAGATCCAACACCTAAAACCAAGAACAAAGCAAGGAATCGAATTAATATCCATTTGAGTTGCATGAGTTATGCCTCCTTAACGTGCAATAAGTGAATGTTGATGATGCTCAACAGAGCCACTCGGATGATCCTCAAATTGTGCCGATCGCTTCGATTGCTCTACAAACAAACCTTGCCCGATATGACTGAACCCTTTGCCTTCCCGCAATGCTGGAATATATTCATCTGCAAATGCTTTTAGCCCTAGTAGCCTGCCTTTGGGAGTGGGAGGATAGTGTGCCATCACCCGATCGCGTGCCTCCCGTTCATCCTGATTGTTAGCAACACTGGCAAGCATCAATTCACCTGGATAGAAACGAGTCCTCCAGAAGCGACCACCTAGTTCTAACAACCAGCAAGAATAGAGATCGCTGCTACGAGGCAAAAAAGCTTCTGTGGCATTCTGACTGATGATGTTAGGGGGGTAGCCAAGATACCTTTGAAAAGAGTTGATCCCGCTGCTGGTAATACGCCCAGTAATTCGGTAATTAATGTTCTGCATGATTTGCGAACCTGCCGAACATTCACAAATGGTGTCTGGATCTTGAGAAAGCAATAGAACTGCAATACCGTCTTTACGCCCCGTTGCACAGGTCTCCCCGACAATCTGGGCAAATCCATCTCTGCGAAGCAAGACCGATAGCTCGTCTCCAATGAACAAACTGCGTGGATGAGAAAGCGCATTACGGATACAGGCAGCATGGGCATTGATTGCCATCAGATAAGCATCCTGCCCATTGGTCAAACCACTGAGCGCAAAGAATTTGATTGCAGGTTCGGGTGAGAAAGTGCTGGGACGGGCGATCGCCTTCCCTAACCGCGAAGCCAATAACGCGCCCACCTGACTCTGAATCTGATTTAGCGCATGGCGGTCTAAATCCTCAAATGAGCGAAGGTTCAAGCGCTCACGGGTACAGAACTTGATGAAGTCAGGTAGGGTTGGTATCTGCTGCCATTCGGGCGATCGCCAACCCATTTCAAAGGCTCGGTTGTAGCGAGCGATGATTTCTGGGTCACGCAGAAATACATCCAACGCTCTGATTAACAATGCATCTACCCGTTGCGCTAAATGAGGATTATGGATTTTCCCCATTGCGATCGCACTTAATGCTCGACGAATAAAATCCTTCCAAGACTCCATCCGGCGATCGCGCTCCGACTTATCAAATCGTCGCAAGTCAGGAGGTTCTAACAAATTACTGCTGCCGCTGGAAATATCGTAATACGCACCCTGATCGCCCAATAGTTCGATCGCCGTTTTGAATGTGCTATTACCACTGGAAGAAATATCCATTCCCACAACTGGAATATTGTTCGCCAATGCTTCTAGGGCAAACCGCCAGCCCAACACACTCTTGCCGGAGCCAGAGGTTCCCGTGACCAATGCCCGTCCAATCTGTTGATGGAATAAATCAATATAAACAGGCTTGCCCCCACGTCCGGTTAGAAACTCTACGCCCCGACGATCAATGTCCTTCGGCATTGTCAGGGGCATAATGCCTGCCACCGTATGCGTATCGAGAGTCAATCGGCGCTCATTCAAGTTACTGCTATGCAACAGGCGCTTACAGGTAATGGGTAAAGCTTGTAGCCAGATTTCCCAGGCAATATGACGCTCTCGAATTACTTTCGCCGTCTCAAAGCTGTTCGCCAGTAAATTGCAAGCGTGGGTTAATTCCTCGGTGCTATTACGATAAACCAGGAATACGGGCGCACAGTGTAAAGCTTTAGTTCCCTCATAGATACGACGCTGTGCTTCAAAGGATTCTTCCTGCTTGATTTCAGCTCCTACATCACGCCCTTGTCCTTTCGTAATCGCAACAGTGCGAGCTGCCTTAGATTGCTTTGCTTGCCGTGCCAGGTTGTCCTGAATAAAAAAGTCATTGCTGCGACTGATCTCAATCCAGGCTTCAGTGTCATACACATAGCTAGAAGAGAGAATTTTCCAGAGCCACTTCAACTGTTCTCTGGTACTTGTCCAGCCCATCGGTGGATCGGTCATGGTCATCACTCCACAGACCTTCCCTTTTCCAGTCAGATAAACCCGATCGTGATCGCCCCGATGTTCTGGACAGGCAGAACGCCCCTGCGTTCCCTCAATCAGCAAGGTACACAGATGTTTGTCTGTCGTCACGGCTTCAGTTAATTCGAGTCCTGTTTCTGTCTCCTTCAGAGTAATGACCTGCGGAATCGGAGGAGCAACACCCTGATTAAATCGATTCCAGAGCCACTGCCATAGATCTGCTGCATTACAGGGAGTTACTTCCAGTCCTACCTTCGTATTCAATAACAGTTCCCATTGAATAAATCCCTGTTGAAATCCTTGTAGTAAAAGCTTTTTGAAAAATGCTTCTTGGTAAATTCGTTTATTTCCCGTAATTTGCTCCACGACCCAGGAGCCTGTCTTTCTTAATCTCTCAATCAAACTACCAACCAAATCTTTTTGCTGTGTCCCGGCTTCGTCATCACTCGTCCAGGTACAGAATGCAAGTTGCTGCCATGCTTGTCGGGTTCCTCCCTGAGCAAGTTGCTGCACCCGCAATTGTTCATTGCGAGTTAGTACTGAGACAGGTTTTAATTGACAATCATCTGCGAGGGTAGACAATTCACTTTGTCGTTCTTCATCATCGCTATAACAACCTGTGCAAAAGGTGATTCGTTCCCCAACGGGTAACTCTTTCATTCCTTCTTCAATTGCATGAGCAAACGCAGTTACCCCACTGTCGTACAACACATCATGTAGTCCGGCAATGCGGAATCCAAACACAAGCTGGTACTGAGACTTTCCTTTCTCCAGCAACAGTGCTGCAACTTCACGATCGTCTTTTTTGATATCTGCAATGCAGCAGATATTAAGTTCATTCTGGAATGGCATAAACGTGCTTTTGCCTCCATACTGATTTGGCACCTGCACTGGTTTCAGTCGAATATTGACCTTTGCATCGCCATAACGGTTGCGAACCCAAACTGGTCTTTGTTTTGGGATGGGCGAAATATAGATATTGTTACCGTTGCACCATTCGGTTCCCGGTGGGTTGCGCCAGCGATCGAGGAATTGATGAGGTTGATTTCCAGTCAGAATCCACCAGCTTACAATCAACCAAAATGAGGTTCCAAAAAACCAACCCAGACCCAAACTAAGGAATCCATTGGTGATGACATAGCAAAGAACAACAATGGCAACCCAAGGACCCAATTGATCTGCCGGAATTGGACCAATACTCGCCTGCTTACCTAAGATTCGATTGACTTTAATGAATTCTCGATTGAAATCCCGTTCCATAGCTATTCCAATTCACTTTGCCAAATCAACCACCAGCAGTTCCTGTGCCATTTCCTACAAAGATAAACGTGACCACATCAATGGCAATGACGATCGCAAACGCCAATCCTACCTGAGTAACAATTGGTCTCCAGTCATTTCCCTGCTGGGCCTGGTTATAAGCAAATAGAGCAGCAGCAGCAACGAGTAGCAGAAATACCCCTCGAATCAGATTGAAAATTAACCCAACAACATTGGCATCTAATGTATTGGTCGCGCCTCCAGCCTGAGACGTTTGCTGCGCTAGATTGACAAAGAATTGTTCTAACCCACTTAAAAAAATGGCATGGGCAGGGGCAACCAACGTATTTAATAACGCCGTAATGGTGATAATGAGTGATGCAATATGCCAGAAACGGATCTTTGCACCCAGATATTTCTCTAAAACGGGTACTGCATGAATTAAGTGCCATAGACCAATAAAAACTACACTGGCACAACCTAAAACGGTGATCAACAACGGATCTTTAAGCAGTAGATAAACAGCGACTACAACACAAAATCCAATGAACAACAGATCTGTTTTGGTAATGTTAAAACGCTTAATCTGTTTAGTTGAATGATGACGTAGTTGAGTCAAATGAGACTCAGTAACCTGAGTTTTAGTGTCGTACATCATATATTCCTCATGAGTGCTGATACAATCTGTGTCTTAAACTTGCAACTCTTCACGATTAGGTTTGGCAGGGCCTTTACCAGAACGGCGATTTGAGTGCTTATCATCTGTTCGTTCCTCTGATCGATCATTGATGACTGATTCCATCTCTCGTAGTGGAATACTGCAATGCAAAATATCAGGAGATTGACCGGGCACTAACATGGCATCAAACACCTGTTCATCCTTATGGTTCGGGTCGAATCCTTGAAGCAACTGTGTTCCATTTGGTAAATTCACAACTTCAAACTCGTATTTGGCTTTGCCTTGATCTGTCCAGGTAAAAACAGGTTCAGACTCACCGCTAAATCGCTCTGATAACTTTTCTTGGAAGGTGGCAATCAATGCTTGGGCACTAGCTTTGGTGAGGTATTCTTCTTTGGACTGGGGAAGTTTAGCGATGCTAGTTTTTTCATCAGGACTGAGATGATCTGCGGCGATCGTCCACTGCCCATCAGTACGATTGCCTGCAAAAAGAGTATTGCCTTGGTGGTTGTTGAGGGCGATCGCCACCTGCTTCCCTTGCTCTTCCATCCGCAGAGTTTTGTTACTGGAAATCGCAATTCCTTCTTGATCAGCATCATCCGAAAGTTCCTTAGTAACTCTGGCAAAGCCCACCAAAGATTCTGCACAAGAAACTTGTTCAGGATCAGCGCGTCGCGCCATAAGTTGTTCCAGCACTTTGGGTTCTGCGATCGCTTGTGCGGGTGCCGCAGCTTTACTTTCTTCTGTATCCACCTCTAGCTCAGCCATTGAAGAACTGGTTTGTTCTGCAATTTGCTTCTCTAAACGGCTCACCGCAATTTCTAAACGATCAAGTCGTTTAGAAAGACCTTTCAGATACGACTCAATCTGATCAAGCTGTTCGCTGATACTGGCTTCACGGTCCAATTCCAGTGGTTGAGATTTGTAAGTGGGATCTAGTTTTACACCCAGCCTGTCTATTTTACTTCCAACTGTCGTAGCCGCAGTTGCAAGAGGATTCTCAACCGCAATTTGTTCTGGCTCCGCTGTTGGCGTTACCGTTGCGTGTCCGGTTGTTGCTTCCTGTAAACGGCTGGTCAGGTTGTCTACCTGCTCATTCTGCCGCTGAAGTTCTCGGACGATTCGTTCAATCCGTTCCTCATCGCCCTGAGCTGTCAGGTTTTCTAGCACTCCTTGTCCCACTACAATACCCAGGGTTGCGAGTTGCCCTGCCAGCCCTGCCACATTCACTCCATTTGTTTCGCGTCCATTTACCGCAGCCGAAGCACTGAGACGCGACGCTTCCTCCATTGGGTCTCGGTAGCGGAAGTCTCGCTGATTGGATTTACCAGCTTTGCCTTGAACCTGCGTCTTGGATTGAGTTCTACTCTGAGCTTTCGGTGACGTTTTGGCTTGTTGTTTCGCTGTCGGAGGTGGAGCAATTTCCCCATCCTCCAAATCATCCAAATCGGCATCTAATAGCGTATCTAAATCCTCGTCTGGCTCTTCATCAAAGTCGTCGTCGAGATCAAGGGCATCATTCAAGTCAGCATCCAAATCATCGAATTCTGCCTCTTCAAACTCAAACATTTCAGCAATGTTGGAGGGTGTAAAGTAGTTTTCATCCTTGTCTGTAACGCCTTCCAGGTTCTTGATCAGATACTTGCCACTGGTTCTTTGGCTGGGGTCGCTGGTGAGGTAGAAGCGGTAGCCTCGAATTTCATCATCGTTGCCACTGCCTTCACAAAGCTCAACAGTGATGGGAGCCTTGCCTGATCGCTCACTAAACAATTCGACATAAGCCTTGAAGTCCTCATGGGACTCAATGCCCCCCTCTTGGAGCGCGTTGGTGATGGCTTTATCCAGGGTGTTTTCAAGATGGCGGAGTTTGCGGCGATCGGTCAGGTTTTGCCAGGATCGCTTCTGGGTACTCTGCCGCTGCTTGGGTCGGGTAGGTGTTTTGGTAGCCATAGGCAGCCCTGGAACACAAGTTAAGGTTGCTGTAGATGTCACCCTAACAAGGCTCTAGAGCTTGCTACCTATACCTAATGGCAATTTGTAGAGTATCCATCTGGCTACAATTAGTGAGAAATCTTTAAATACAGAATCAGAATTGGAAAGAGTAAGTGATTGAGGTTTACCGCACAAGAATACGATCCCAACGCTTGTAAAGACTCACATCATCAGACTAAACTTACTAGTTCAGTGAAGCTACCGTCCCCAACGTAGTCGAGATTTGGATTCTTGAGGAGATCGTTGAGAAACTGGAGCGAGGGGAAATTAGATTGGATTTGCTTTGATATTTAACTAAATTCAAATTGATTGTTTTATGACATCATTTTGAATTTAGAGATAGCAAGGTACTTTATCTAGGTTTTTGAAACACTCGAAACGCTGAAATATTTAAGATTATTCCTAGAACGAATTTTAAAGCCGATGCTGGAATAACCCCAGCCAACATTCCCCCGACAACTGCTCCCAAGACTGACCCAACACCCATTGGAGCAACGGTGTTTTTAAGGCTGGAGCGGTTACGGAATACGCCCTGACTCGTGTACTTAACTAATCCAACTAACACAGTCGGAAAACTGATGAGCAAACTTGCGGTTCCCGCCGTTTTAATGTCTACACCGAAAGCAAAAACAAGTGTAGGGATAATAATTTCGCCCCCAGCAACCCCCAGTAAACTACTGACCAGCCCGATCGCCAAGCCAAACAGAACTCCGGCTGGAATACGCCAACTTAAGGCGGCGGGTAAGAGGGCTGGTATCTTTTGAGGCAAAAGGCTTTCAACAATCAGAGCAATTCCAACTCCTACCAGCAACACTAAAATAGTTCGCTCAAGCTGCTCATTTGAGAGCCGTCCTGCCCAAGCTACACCGAGAAAAGCTGTAATGATCGCTCCAGCAATCAAGGACATTACTACAGGCAACAGAGGCATCACTGTCTCGAAGGAGAGTGTTCTACCTCGGATAATCAAGGATGCTGCGATCGTAATCAGACTAACAGCTAGGTTCAACGGAACAGCTTGACGTGCGGAGTAGCGCAGTACACCAGCTAATACAGGGAGCCGAAACTCAGCACCTCCTAAACCAATTAGCCCGCCTAGTACCCCAATCGGCACAGCATAGAAGAATGCAAGTTGGGGATGATATTGAACAGAAAGACTAGCATTTACCTTCATCTCTTCTGATGCGCTGGGTTTTCTCATCAGTTTTCACTCGCCTCACTGTGTCTATCAAGTCTCTCAATCCTGCCATTAAGCTAACAACGGTTTCACCAGTTCCTAACACTCTCATGTAAGCCTCTGTAGTACTTCGTGTTTCTTCCGAAGCAGCACTGGGTTTAGGCATGGGACAGGCTACAAATCTAATGCAAGTATACTGGCAAAATGCTAATATACTTGCATTAGATCATTCAAGACAGCGAAAAAGGGGAGAACAATGAAGAAAAGTCGGTGGTTTCTGGTGGTTGCCCTCTTTGGATTGCTGGCAGCGTGTGGAGTGACTACAGTGAATCAGCCATCTTCGACTCCTGTGGCTTCTCAGCCTCCCTCCGCTGAGCCAATTACCCTAACGGTTTCCGCTGCTGCCGACTTGAACTACGTCTTTCCAGAAATTGGCAAACTATGGGAGCAGGAAACCGGAAACAAAGTGACGTTTAACTTGGGTTCAACAGGACAGTTAGCCCAACAGATCGAGCGAGGCGCACCTGTAGACTTGTTTGCCGCAGCCAACAAGAAGTTTGTCGAGGAGTTGGACAAACAGGGATTAGTGCTTTCAGAGACCAAGGCGCTATACGGTGTAGGACGGATCACGCTTTGGCAAAAGGAAGGAAGTGCCCTTGAAATCAAGGCGATTCAAGATCTGATGAAACCAGAAATTCAGCGGGTGGCGATCGCCAATCCTGACCACGCGCCCTATGGAGTCGCGGCGCGGGAGGCTTTGCAATCGGCAGGAATTTGGAACACCATCCAGCCGAAGTTGGTGCTGGGTGAAAACATCAAGCAAACCCAGCAGTATGCTGAAACGGGAAATGTGGATGTGGCGATCGTGGCGCTCTCAATTAGCGTCAATAAGCCTGGAAAGTGGACGTTGATCCCTGCTGATTTGCACAAACCCCTAGAACAAATGCTGGCAGTACCCAAAAGCGCTCCCCACCCCGGAGCAGCAAAGCAATTTGCTGCCTTCATTAATGGCATTAAGGGTAGACCCTTAATGCAGAAATATGGCTTTGTTCTACCAGGAGAGAATCCTGTGTCATAAGGCATAAAGGTGAAAGGGGGCTTTTATCATGCTCTGGGAACCTTCGATCTTGTCGCTACAGGTCACACTTGTGGCGAGTGTTTTGATTCTGGTGTTCGGACTGAGCTTCGGAATCTTTCTAGCCAGAAAACAATTTCCGGGACAGATTTTTATCTCCACGTTGCTCAATTTGCCGTTGGTACTACCGCCTAGCGTGGTGGGCTATTTCTTGTTACTTGCGTTAGGGCGGGGCAGCCCAATTAAAGAATGGTTGGGAATTAATCTTTTATTTACCTGGCAGGCAGGGGCGATCGCATCTGCTGTTGTCGCGTTGCCCCTCATGGTGGAATCGACGAGAGCAGCAATCGGCAGCGTCAACTCAGAACTAGAAGCAGCCGCGCGGACGCTCGGTTCCAAGGAAGCCGAAATCCTCTGGCGGATCACCTTACCGCTTGCCTACCGAGGCATTCTAGCGGGGTTTGGCTTGAGCGTTGCCAGGGGGCTGGGGGAATTTGGCGCAACCTTGATGGTGGCAGGGAGCATCCCTGGACGCACACAAACCTTGCCCCTGGCAATCTACGATGCGGTGCAATCTCAAAACTATGGACTGGCAAATGTCATGGTGCTGCTCATGACGACGATCGCCTTTACCTTACTGTGGTGGGTCAGACTTCTAGAACGGCAAAAGGAGAAGGGTAAGGGGAAAATAGATGCGGTTGATAGTCGATATTAAGAAGCAACTCCCTAGCTATCTCTTAGAAGTCACTTTTGATCTGGAGGGAGAAGCACTGGGAATTTTAGGCAGTTCGGGTTCTGGCAAAAGCATGACACTGCGCTGCATTGCTGGAATTGAGACCCCTACCAGCGGCAAAATCGTGCTGAATGATCAAATTCTGTACGATTCTCGTAAAGGAATTAATCTGCCTAGTCGCGATCGCAAAGTTGGATTTTTGTTTCAAAACTATGCTCTCTTTCCGCATCTGACAGTGGCTCAAAATGTTGCCTATGGGTTAAAAGGGCTATCGAAAAATGCGACCAATCGACGAGTCATCGAGCAACTAGAACAGATGAAGTTATCGGGATTGGGCGACCGCTATCCGCATCAACTATCGGGTGGACAGCAACAGCGAGTCGCTTTAGCCAGAGCATTGGCAACAGAACCCGATGTGCTGCTACTGGATGAACCTTTTTCTGCTCTCGATACTTATTTACGCAGTGAGTTGGAAAAGCAACTGAGTAAAACGCTGTCTAGTTACAAGGGACTGACCCTGTTCGTCAGTCATAACCTGGAAGAGGCATACCGCATCTGCCAAAAACTGCTGGTTCTCTCTGTTGGAAAGGTTGTGGCAGAGGGGCAAAAACAAGCCATTTTTGATCATCCTGACAGCTTGACCGTTGCTCAACTGACTGGATGTAAAAATTACTCTCACATCCAGCCCATTGCCGCCCAGAAAATTCATGCCATTGATTGGGACTGTACCCTGCAAACCGTGAAGTCAGTTTCGTCCAGGCATACTCATGTTGGCATCCGTGCTCATCAAATTACATTTCCAGAAACCCTGGATCAACCGAACACCTTTCCAACCTGGTTAGTCTGGACGAGTGAAACGCCTCACCGTATGACGCTGTATTTGAAACTGGGTGAGCCACCGACTGATCCAGATGACTATCACCTCCAGGCAGAAGTTTTTAAGGAGAAGTGGGAACGGCTGAAAAATCGTCCGATGCCCTGGTTCACACACATGGAACCATCGAAATTATTATTGTTGAATCCTTGAAAAGTTCTGACCACCGCAAAGAGCACCGTATGTCAATTCGTTCTAATGAAGCAGGGTAAGACCGCGTGAAGCAAGATAACGACCTTTGCAATAATCTCAAGCAAATTCGGCTACGTCTGGGCATGAGCCAGCAGGATTTAGCCGCGATTGCCGGGGTTTCTCGCCAAATGATCGGTGGGGTGGAGACAGGGCAATATGCTCCCTCCACAACAGTGGCACTTCGGCTGGCAAAGGCATTGGGATGTCAGATCGAAGATTTATTCTGGCTCGAACAAAACACTCCAGAACTTGAAGCCGTTCCCACTCAAGATTTTCCCAGGGACACGCCGCTACGATTGAGCCTAGCACGAGTCGGCGGACGCTGGATTGCTCATCCCTTGATTGGAAACAACGCCTTTCGCTTGGAAATGATTCCGGCAGATGGCGAAGCAATCTATGCTACCAACTCACCAACTCTGCACGTTAAATTACTGGATGACCTGGAAAAACTCCGGTACACAGTTGTTCTGGCAGGCTGCACTCCAGCACTTTCCCTCTGGGCGCGCGCCGCTGAAATTTGGCATCCTAACCTGCGAGTCCACTGGACATTTGATAACAGCATGAGTGCCCTGGAGCGGCTCTGTCGGGGGGAAGTTCATATGGCGGGAATGCACCTGTATGACCCAATTACTCAAGACTATAATGTTTCCTTTGTCCAAGCGGCTGTACAAGAGACGGCAGCAGTATTGATCAATTTAGGCAGTTGGGAAGAAGGATTATTAATTCATCCCGACAATCCCCTCAAACTGAAGACGATTCACGATTTGAACCAGCCTGATGTCATGATCGTGAACCGAGAGCAAGGATCTGGCAGCCGTCAGTTACTAGAACGATCGCTTCAGCAAGCTGGCATTCCATTTCATGCATTAAACGGGTTTGACCAGATTGCCCACAACCATTTAGAAGTCGCCCATGCGATTGCAACAGGGAACGCGTCAGCAGGAGTGAGTACGGCATCGGTTGCGGCTGCTTTCGGATTAGGTTTCATCCCGCTACATCGTTCTCGCTACGATCTAGTTACTCTCAAGCCTTACCTAGAGGAAACTCCTATGCAGCAATTACTGAGTACATTAGGGCATCACCGAGTACTATCGCAACTGGAGGCATTAGGTGGATATGACACAAGCCAAACAGGTGAAGTAATTACAACGGTTGAGCCAAAACCAGTAAAGAAAAAGTTAGGACAGACGTGAAGCGGTAATAGCTCTATAGCTCTTTTGAAATTTCTTTTGAGTGCTTACAGCAATGAACTGCACCAAATGCAACTCTGCCCAAACTATCGAATATAGACATACCCATTACGGCAAACTACGCTTCCGTTGCCAAAACTGTAAATAGCAGTTCGTTGAGAATGGAAGCCAACAACCTATCGATGAGACAACGCATCAATCGCTTAATGAGCTACTGTTCAAACACCTTGTATTGGCGGCAATTGCACGAGTGATGGTATCAACTTAATTGCGTCTCTCTCGATTTTGGATCGTAACGATTAATGACTAATATTTCTTGATGTTGAGCAGTTGATTCTCTGGCTGCCATCATTCTCTCTAACTCACCAGCATACTCTTCTGAAAGTGACACTGTTTCCTCACCTGTGTGCAAATTTCCTCGACAAATCGTGCGCCTCGCTTCATTCCGAACAATAAAGTCACCTGTAGGTTGAACGTAAGCAGTCCACTGGTCACCCACCTTAAACTGAGCAATTTCAGCAGCACCTGACCGCCGCTGTTCATAGGTTGTGGCTACGGCTGTCACCAGTCCTGAAAACATCTCCTTACGCCATTGATCTCTATCCAGTTCAAAACTTTGAACAGCTTCCGCACCAGGGAGGACTGGCTCAGGCAGTTGAATGGAATCAGGGTTCAACTTCAGCACTACACTGGAACCTTCAGGACGTAGATTAGCTTCAAAAAAACTCCCGATCGGCAGCTTAGGGGTATCCGGTGAGAAGGTGCCCAGGTTCTTATCGTCGATCTGGACGATCGGGGTGCCGTTATAACGGTAGTACTCTGGATGCGATTCCGGCAGTTCAAACTCCCCTACCTGAATGCTCACAGTTTTATTGCGCCATTGCTTACTGGCAAAGTTCTCCCCGGCAAAGTCATTGTGGCGGATACCCAAAACCTTAATCTCATCGAACTGAAATGCCTGAAGCTGCTGACAGACTTCCTCAGTCAACAGGTTGTATGCCAGCGCCCCCACGCCTGAATCCTGCCGAGATTCCGCCCAAGTATGATCAGCGGGAGGAATAATCCGCAAATCATCGGGCACACGAAGCGTATCCAGCTCATTGACGTTCTGACCGAACTTAGCTTCTAGCTTTTCAACCAAACGGGGCGGCAGATCTTTGAGCGCAAACTCAATCATCGGTAGCTGCGGATGAATCATCGCATCAAATTGAATGCCTTTTTGCTCTAAAGTTTCCTTCCACCGAATCGCATCCGCGCCAAACGGTACACTCAACACATAAGCATCTTTGGGTAGCGCTTCACTGGGTACTTCATAGCCATGCTGAAGGGCAAAGGTAATATCCATTTGCTCTGCCAACACTAGACAATCCCGACGATGCCGATCCATCTCCGGGCGCGTGTGCTGGGTATACCAAAGTGCGGCGGCTCCTTCAAACCGTTCCTCTGGGGTCGGAAACAACTCATTAATTTCAGCCCGATAGCTGTCGTAAAGCTTGCCCAATTCCTCATTGAACGCATCCCGGTCTTCCCCAACCCGCTCCTGAATTTCATCCCTGGCTTGCTGGAAGCGAGTCTTCAGTTCCTCTGCCCACTCCAACGCATCCACAGACAACTCATCTTTGGGAAAGAGATAACGAAACTCGTGGCGATCGCGGCTCCGAATGCGAGTCGGTTCCCACAAAGGGTTGACGACTTCTCTGGCAAGCACATTGATCGAGCCAGGAGCATCGGCAGGCATCGCAAAGCTCCGATAGAGGCGATCGTCCTTCTTAAAGTCAAAAAAGTGGCTGGGATGAGATTCTGACCAGCGTTTTGCATCCGAAAGCAGATTCTCCCCTTCGATCTCCTTGATATCCTCCAACCGCTCTGCACTTTTGGGCGAGTCGACCTCGACCTGAAGTGCCTGAAACAGACGATTGAGTAGTTTTCGTTGACGGCGCTCAAACCGCTCAACATTCTCCCCTTCTCCCGGCATCGACGATTGCACACGCCCAATGTTGGTTGCCACCAAACCTACCTTGTTCTGATTCGCTGCCGCCGCAATCTGAGCCAAATTCTGATACTTTGAGCCACCATCATCAGTTACAACTTCGCTGTAAGCCAGCTTGGGGCGTTGCTTTACTGCCTCAAACCGTCCTGGCTCGCCCGCTCGCAGCGTTTCTTTGGCAAGGTTAGGCAACTGGCTGGCAGGGCTAACCATGAGTTGATCGCCATCGAAGTCTGCCTGGTGATATTCCTCCGCATCTTTGGGGTTAATCCAAATGACACTGCGAGTTTTCTTCAGCTCCGGGTCGTGGCTGTTGCGGTAGAGGCGAATATTGTCTGAGTTAACAATCGGGTAGCGGGTCAGAATCACATCTCCTTCTGGCAGATGAGGCACACAAACCGTGCCACGCGGTAAGTCATCCGATGGCATCGCCATACCAGAACTATGGCTGTAGCCGCTCTTAATCGCTAAATCTCGCCATCTACCTGCCACATAATCCGTTGCAAACTTCCGAAACTTGGGAGTTTCAACCAATTGCCCATATTTATCGCTTCTCAGCAGTGAAATCCAGCGAGATTCCTGTACCTGACTATTGGCAGTCCCATCCATATCCTCAAATTCTTCTTCCGATCGCTCCTGTCGCCGTTGTTGTTCCTTGTCGTATTCCTGCACGATGTATCGTGCGAGTGCCAAAGGATTTCGCTGTAAATCTGCCAAAACTTTGGCTTTTTTCTCAGTCGGCTGCTTCAAATCCTGCCGCACTGCATCCTCGGAATACCAGATGGTAAATTGCCAGCTATTGTCGTAACTGGTTGCTCTGGCATTGCCCCGGTTGCCCATGGCGGCTCGCGGAAACTCATAATCTCCACACGGAACCAGCTCGTCCAACCGGGCTTTTTTAATCCCCTTGATCGACGATCGATCCATGATGATGTCATAGCCCTCTGCCTCAGTCAGTCGGGCATCGGGCAGTAGCGTTCCCTTAGATAAGAAACTGACGCGAGGGCAGTTTTCCTCGCTTTCTTCTGCCCATTGCTTCCTCCAGGCAAACCGGAATTGAAACGGGCAGTTCTGCTCACCCCCCAGTTGACGAGCCAACTGCGGTGAAATCTTACCGTGACAATCTCCAGTCTTGTAGTGGGCATACTCTGGATCATTGAAATCCACAATTTTGACCCGCAGGTTCTCCAACCTGTCAGACCCTTTGTAGCAATTACTCACCAATAGAGAACCATACCGACAGGCAGTATCCGGCTCTGTCGCAAATAAGCGCCGGATCTTCTGACGCAAGTCGTCATCCGCAAAGTAGTAACTGTTGCCAGAACTAAATGTGAGTCGCCGCGAAGTGCCATCGGCAAAATTGCGCGACCGCAGATGATTTGCATTAGGATTACGATTGTCAATTTTTACGAGCAGCAGAGATTGCAACTCCTCTGGCTCAAACATCTGTTCCAGCAAAGAGTTTTTAATAATCTCCGGCTCCGACAAATACCGTCCCTTCCCGTTGTTGTGCGCCCCATCAAAAATCGGGATACTGATACCGGAACCCTCAATGACCCGCGTGGTCAGATCCATTACCTACGCTTCATGATATAAACGTACTATCATCTAACTTAGAAAGCGTTAGACTGTTTTTGACCTTTACACAAAGCAGCTATGGCAAAATCAGCCAGGTGGCTATTCTTGAGTTGAACAGCAAGGAGGATAACGATGCCGTGGCACATTAAACGTCTGGAGAACGGTTTGCTGGTGCAGGCATACGATCAGGAACCCGACGATGAAAGCGAAGAACTCCTGACCCCAGATGACAGAACTCAAGATGAATGTCACCCGCGTTTTGCTCATCTCAAGCCTGGGGAAAGTTTGGTACTACCCGGTGAACCCAAAACCACGACTTCTGGCTCCTGGTATCCCAGCCAGTATGAGAATCTGGGCGAGTTTTTGAATGGTGATCCAGGGGCGATCGATAAGTTAGATAGCGGTAGCAGCTCTCGTCGCTACAACTGGCGCTATTACGAACCTGACGAATCTCTATGATTACAGGTAATACACGGGTTAACGTTGCATGAGCGATGAACCAAGCATTCAATCTACCAAACCATCTGAACCACAAGCCAGTTTTGATAACCCTTGGAAAGAAGGGCTAGAGCTTTATTTTAAGCCATTCTTAGCATTTTTCTTCCCAGTCGTACATGAACTGATTGACTGGAGCCGAAGCTATGAGTCGCTGGAGCAAGAATTTCAGCAGTTTGTTAAAGACAGCGAACTGGGCAAACGATTCACCGACAAACTATTCAAGGTTTGGCAACAGGATGGCGAAGAAACCTGGATACTCGTACATATAGAAGTCCAATCTCAGGAGGACTCTGGCTTCGCAGAAAGAATGTTCGTGTATAACTATCGCTGCTTCGATCGCTATCGTAAACCTGTGATCAGCCTTGCTGTTTTGGGCGATGAGCGTCCAAACTGGCGACCCTCTTCTTACGGTTACGATCTGGGTGGGTGCCGAGTTGGAATTGAATTTCCGATCGCCAAGCTCATTGATTATGAAGACCACTGGGAAGAGCTGGATCAGAGCCGAAACCCATTCGTTATCGTAGTTATGGCTCATCTAAAAACAAAAGCCACGGCTGGTCAGCCCCAGCAACGTAAGCAGTGGAAGTGGGCACTCGTTCTCAAGTTATTCGAGCAAGGTTATAGTGAAAGTGATGCGGTGGAGCTATTCAGATTGGTTAGCTGGATGATGACACTGCCTGATAACCTAGAGCGGGAATTTCTAGCAGAGCTACGACAGTACCAAGAGGAACGGCAAATGCCCTACGTTACTAGCATCGAACGACTAATAAAGGAGGAGGGACAACGCGAGATTATTGAGAATATTCTCAAAGTTCGTTTTGGCACTTTAGATGAGCAGTTAGCGTCGATTGTTGCCCACTTATTGACTTTATCGCCTGAGGAGTACACACGGCTCTTGCTGGAACTATCCCGTGAAGATCTCTTAACACGGTTTAGTCAGCCAGAACCCTGATAATACCTGCTAACCAAAGAGATAGGAGAATGCATGCTTATGCCATCCTATATTGAAGAGTTCAAACATCTGGCAAAACTTGAAGATCAACGATCGGTGGTTCGCCAATTGCTCATGCTGCGGTATGGCACTTTAGATGAGGTATTGTCAGAAGCCATCGATCTAATGACTGAAATGCCATCGAATGAAGTACTCCGTCTTTTGCTGACATGTTCGCGGGAAGAATTACTGACTGGCTTAGAGAACGGTGTCAATCCCTCAACACTTAAAAAAGATCTTTTCAAAATCATCGGTCCTGTTGAGGAATACTACATTCAAAAGCAAGGAGAAAAGGAAGCTCTAGAAGCTCTAGCAAAATTGCGATTTGGTGAAATTGACGAAACGCTTAGATCAGCGATCGCCTACCTCCTACAAACTCCAGCCAAGAACTCTATCCATGCCTTATGTACGTTGACCCGTGCAGAATTGGTAGCTCAATTTGGCAAAAAGTCAGGGAAATCTTAACAATCTTTTGAAAGCAACCACTACTTCCCCGCCCAATTGAGGGCGATCGCCACATCGGCTTTCACTGGCACTTTTCTTAAATACTGCTGTCCAGCTTGCTCCATCACTTGCTGAAGAATCTGTGCAGCCTGTTCTGCCTTACCCTCTGGAGCTTCCAGCAAAATTTCATCATGCACAGTGCCAATTAATCTAGCTTCCGTTTCCCTCAAGGCTGTAGGCAGTTTTGCTAAGGCAGCTTTGGTAATATCGGCGGCAGTGCCCTGAACTGGAGTGTTTAGCAGCTCTGTTAACTTCGGCTCATCTTGCCAGCGCCGGAGGCGATCGCCCATTGTCCGCATCTCCCTGGGCAACCTGCGCTTCATCGCCCCATGCCAGCGGGCAATCCCCTGATATGCCTCAAAATAGCGCTTGCGAAAGATTTCTGCCTGCTTTAGGCTCATCTGTACCCCATAGTTGTTGTAGGCGTACTCAGCTAATCCTTTAGCACCCATCGCATAGATCAGCCCAAAATTGACGGCTTTGGCTGCCTGCCGCTCTGATTTCTCAACTTGATCCAAGGATTTATCAGCAATCAGGGCAGCGGTTAGCCTATGCAGGTCTTCATCATTCTGGTATGCCTCAATCATGCGGCGATCGCCACTGAGTTCTGCTGCGACCCGCAGTTCAATCTGAGAGTAGTCTGCCACGACTAAGCGATAGCCTGGAGCCGGAATAAAGCAACTGCGAAAGATTTTGTCTCTGGGAATCTGTTGCAGGTTGGGGTTACGACAGGACATGCGCCCAGTAGCAGCTCCCATCTGTTGATAGTCTGGATGAATGCGCCCAGTAATGGGGTGAACATGCTTGGGCAGGCTACTGGCAAACGCCTGAACTGATTTTGCTGCTTTGCGGTAGTCCAGCAATGCTCTGACAGGCGGATGCTCTTCTGCCAGGGGAATCAGAGAGAGTTTACTGGTGTTCTCTACTGGCACACCCATTTGCTGTAATGCTTCTAATACCTGCGGCTGACTATCCAAATTGAGAGACACTTCATTCCCCAAGAGATCAAGTTGGGCACTTAGCAAGGCTGGTTGAAACTGTTGTCGTAATGCACTCGCCATCTGGTCTCTTCTTTGCTCCAGTTCTTGTCGTAGAGAATCCCAACGGGAGAGATCGAGCAGCATTCCGTTAAGTTCCATTTGGGCGATCGCCCCCAAACAATCAAATTCCAATTTGGCAGTTTCCACCAAGCGAACACCTGTTAGCTTAGGCTTCATTACCTCGCGTAACCGCAGTAAAATCGCTGCATCTCGCGCTGCATACTCTAACTGTTCAGAAGAAAGGCTGGGATTGCTCCAATCACTTCGCTGCTGTTCTTTGGAGAGTTCTTCTCCTAGATAGACCTTGACTAGTTCCGCCAGGTTGTATCCGTGCGAACGCACTCCTGCATCCAATAATTGCGCCGCTATCATCGTGTCGAACAGTTTGCCAGCAATAGGAAGCCCTGCCTGTTGAAGAAACTTCAAGTCGAATTTGGCATTCTGCAAGACTTTGATTGGCGTACCTTGGAGCAGTTCGTACAGAGGAGCTAGCGATTCCTTGGCAACTTTAAACAGGTCAATGATAATAACAGGCTGATTAGCCGTAGCAATTTGCACTAAGCGAATTCGATCCTTCAATGGATCAAGTCCAGTGGTTTCTGTATCAACCGCGATCGCCTGACAACTTTGCAAGGGCTTAAGTACTTCTGTAAGTCGTTGTCCATCTTCAACGAACTCATAACTCACGGCAGCATGAGATGAACTAGAATCTGCTTTCTCATCTATATAAAAATCTTCTAAATCCATTGCAGATATCCTTTCTGTGTTAGCAATGTGAGTTATTTCTGGCAACGGCATTAAGCAATCTAAATCGATCGACTTCAAACCAGAAAAAGCATCACTACTACACCAAACACACCAGATATTTTGATGTTGTCGATAAACGTTGACATACATCTCCTGAATGGTCAGTACAGCATCAATTGGAATACCCATTGGTATACGCTGAGAGCCTGGACGGAGAACAACTTGTTGTCCAATCTCAAAAGTAGAGGGATCTTGAATTGACGACGTACTAGGCAGAGAAGATGGCAGGTTTTTGAACTCTGGAGCTTGGGATTTCGGTTGGTTCTCTTCTTGAGCATCCTTTACCTCTACCGCTTCTGCATCTTCAATTTTTTGATAAAGTGCATCAGAAGAAATAACTTTTTGCCTAGCCATTCTTGAAGGTAAAGACGGAGGAGTGTACCAGGTTTCAATCCAGGTTTCTGTTTCTGTCTTGCTCAGTGGTTCTGTATGATCTGATCTTGAATTTATAGAAACACCTTTAGCACGATTCCTCAAGAACTGCTGCTTACGCTCTTTTGCCCAATCCATCAAATCGTTGTAGAAGGGATCTACTGGAGTGTTTAGTTCAACATTTGGTGATGGTGTAGTAGAGCTAGAGATCCTCAAATTCATTATCCCCTCCCAAGTCAAGATCAACCGGAATAAAGCGGTGATATGCCCGTTCATAGACAAACATTGGTTCTGCGGTCATCCCCCCTCGATTCTTGAGCAGGCTGAGACGTGCATAAGTAGCTTTCGCTTTTTCATTCAAAGGGAAGCGAGTCCGGACATCCTGAAGCTGCCGCAGCTTTAGGTGATTACCTGCATAGCGCTCTTCCAATAAGTCAACCTGGTCTTTGGGCTGATCATTGCCTCGCTGTGCCTTGCCCGTTTGCAACAGCATAATGCAATCCGCAGCATGAGCAATCTTAAACGAGTCTCGCAATGCACCCATATCAAGGGTTCCAGTCCGGAGCGCTTCTTGATAAGCTGCCTTATTGATGTCGCTAATCGCAACGACAGCGGTATTTGTATCCCGCGCCAACTGTTTCAGACCAGTTGCCACTCTGGAAACCCGCAAAACTTCGTTTGCACCAGAATCCAACTTTTCATCCCCGCAGCACATCAATTGCAGGTAATCAACCACCACCAACACGGGCGCATTTTTGCTCAAATTAACAGTCCGTCTAACCTGAGCAATCACACCTTTAAGGTGAGCTACTGTAACTTCTGGTCCTGCTTCAAGAATAGTTAAATGTTCGGCAATCTGCTGGTCGTAAGCGCGAATCGCCTGAGCAACTTGCTGCTTTAACCATTGAGTATTGGCATAGTCTGGGTCATCCCACTGCTTAGACTCAATTAACCCTGAGTTAAGTCCAGCAAGCCTGGATAACGCACTCACCCAGAGCTGCTGCCTACCCATTTCAAACGAAACATAAAGTACTGGCGTTCGGGCTTTAGCTGCCTCATCTGCACACCAGGCACACCAGGTCGTCTTGCCCGATCCAGGGGGTGCGCCAATCACATAGAGTCTACCCGGATGCAGTCCACCATTGAGAGCATGGTTGAGCCAGTGAGCAGGGGTTGGAATTGCAGTCTGCGGTTGCCCAAACAGATCTCGGATCAAATCCTGACTGTATGCCACCATTGGCAATGTTTGAGAAGCACTGCGACGCTGAAGATTTTGGGACTTGTTGATCAGGGTTTCCAGGGTCTCAGTGACAGGTTGAAGGCGATCGCCCAACAACTCAGTCGCAGTGGTCGCCTGTTCTGTCGCCAGCAAACGCAGCCCTGTATCTCTTACCTTCGTCAAATGCTCCACAAACGTGTTCCAACTACAGGACGACATTTGCAGCCACTCATCCAAATAGGTTGCTACTTGATTGATGACACCTGTAGACAATGCGAATCTTTCATCTGGAACCTGTTCTAACTGCGACAGAATCAAGCTTGGAATCAGTTCTCTCCCATCGGTTTCAAGCCTGACAAGAGCCTCCCAAATCATTCGATGCAAATACAAAGGAGCCTTTTCACCTTCCAAGGACTGACAGGTTGAAATGAATCCCTCAGCAGGAAGGTCAATCCCTAGGGCTTCCTGCATTCCAGCTTCTGGATGGTGAAGAATGTAGGCTAGCAATTCTCGTTCTGCTCGTCTGGCTGCTTCATTGTCCCCATCGGGTCTGTCCCACTGCCAAAAGGGACAAGCATAGCCAGTACAGCCTCCACAATTCACTAACTCTTGGCTGGCTCGAACATAGCTACAACTCCATTGGTAATCTTGAGGATTGCGCCGAGCTGAAGCATAGGCACCGTGAAAGTTCCGCAGCTTAGCATCAACGGTCAGCTTACTGGTGGGGTGGTGCTCAGATGCCTGAGCCATCTTTTCTGCCAGGGATTCTATCTGATTGCGATCGCATCCTCTAGTAATGGCATAGCGCGAGAGGGTAAGGTTGACTGAATTGTAGTCCTGGTCAGTCGGCGCACCATGATTCATCAGGTAGTAAATACACGCCGGATGTTCATCAGGTGCTAGGACAGAAAAGTCTGCCGATTTTAGATTTTGGATTTTGGATTGCACGTTTGGCGCACTTCCAACAGAATTTGAACTGGAGTCCACAACTACTTTTCTTTTCTCTGGTTCCTGCAACTTTTCCTCTGCCAGTTGAGCGATCGCGGCTGCACTCACCTGTTGAACGTCAGCCATTAGCGCCACCTGATTCTCTGGAACAATCGGGTATCCATCTACCCATTCCACTGTTTCAGGCAAAAATCCATTGCGCTTACCACTAATTTGGTGAATTCCGCAGGGTAGACGAATCGGTCGCCCAGAGGCTTTGCCATCGTCTGCGATCGTTGCGGTTGCTGGGTAAATTTCTTTGGGTTTGTAACCTGACAGATAACAAAGGTTTTGTAGTGCCTTAATCCAAGTGATGCCAGGTAGAGGAGCCTCGGAAAACAGCCAAAGATGAAACCCCCGACGACCACTGAACTCTAAATAGGTCGATAGAGCGCGATCAGTCGCTGTTGTCTGTACCCGTTGAGCCTGAGTCAAAACCGCTTGAAGCGCATCATGGTCAGAACCATCTTTAGGTGCATCAAAATCAATACAACCTGCTTTGGCAGTGTTAGTACCTGGTTGCAGTAATCGGACTGAAATCGTCTGTCTGCCCTGAAGATGGGCTTCCACAATATCAGCGGTCAGTACCTTTTCATATTGTGACTGCAACATATCAGCACCTTGCCAAACGGCATAAAGCTGCTGATGCTCATGCAGGATCAAGCGATAAAGCTGCTGAATAAGCTGAGTTGTGGTAGCAAGTGACATGGATTTAACGCTGGTTGTAACTGCGTTTCGGGGTTAACGATCTGATAGACAAATTTGCACTGACAGCGCGGTGTTTTTTGTTGTCTTACAATAGCAACCGCTCTGGAGAGTACCCAGAGCGGTTGCTGGATCAAGATCATTAGAATGATCAGACATGTAACCAAAATCTGAAACGCTTATGGAAAGCCAGTTCTAAGATTTTTCTTGTAACTTTTGGAATAATGGCAGGGTATTTTTGGGACAGACCTGGGGTATTTTCTAAGCAACCCTAGGGTATTTCTTTGTAACCTTTGAAAGGAGCATCGGTGAAACGAGAGCGGCGATCGCTGAATGATCTGAAAGATAAGGCTTTTGAAGCATCAGCCAAATAGTTACAAACCAATAGCCATTTGGATATTTGTAACCATTGGGACAAACTGAGGGTATTTGTAGAAACCGTCTCCCTTTTGTAACTTTAAGCCTGAACCTGGGGTGTTTTGTAACCCTCCGACTGTAACTTTCAAGCTTATCCTGCGGTATTCCTCCGAAACACACTTGTAACCTTCAGTCCAAGCCTGGGGCATTTTGTAACCTAAACTCCTCTGCTGTAACTTTTAGGGCAACCCTGATGTAATTTGGGTTAACCATTCTGTAACTCTCCGACTGTAACTTTTAGAGCTATCCTGGGGTTATTTTATGGTTTCATCCTAGGTTGTAACTTTTGGAGTCGACCAAAGGTATTTCTAAGCAAGAGAAGTCTGTAACCTTTTGTCTAACCCTGCGGTATTCCTGCATTAATTGCGACGCTGTTTGTTCAGTTCATTTGTTCTTCAAAGCCTTTGAAATCGGATCTATACAAGGATTGTGACCCCTTCGCTATCAGCTCTATCAGGTTTGGTTACTTGTAACCTTCAGGAAGTACCTGCGGTATTAAAGGACAGTTTTGAAATCCCTTGTAGGGCAATCTATGAGCTAGATCTGAACTGCCGATCTAGCAAGCTTTTTGGAAGTTTTTTAAGAACTCGATCGAAAGTTACAACTCTACCTATAATGCAAGATCGATCAATTCAACTCTATATTTAGCGTTCTATTCAGTTCAAGTGTAACCACGATGTAACCTCAATCCAGATGCCAAAGGTTACAGAGAGGGTGATTAACGCTACATCGTGGCTTGAAGAACAGTCAGTAGTAGTGTTTGATCCTCCGGCGTAATGCTGCGTCTGCCGGTTTCAACCAGTTTGACCCAGCTTGTACTCTTGCCAATCTTGGCAGCGAGGACACTTTGAGTCATTCCTCTAGTTAGCCTTAGCGCCTTCAACTTCTCCCCAGAATCAATCCGTTCAGTCGGTTTAGTGGTTTCGGGTAACTGATTAGATGGTTCGGGAGACAGCAGGCGACGTTCAGACTTGCGAGACCTTGATTTGGGCGAGGAGGTTTCAGCATCTAAGGATAGTTTGGATAGTGCCTCCCCTGTGGAAGTGCTACGCAATGGTCGCGTTTCCTTTAACTCTTCTAACTTCTTGGAAATCTCTTCTGGAGGCTGCATAACCATTCGGGCAGTCAGCAACTGCTCAAAGCCACCGTAGGGTCGCTTAACTGTATCGGTGAGGCGATCGCCCTCTCCCTTCGCGCCGTCCTCCAACCAGAACTCGGCTGCCTGTTCGGGATCATCTGGAATCTCCGCTAGCGGTAGTAGGTCAGGCAGGTCAGGCAGGTATTGAGGTGGATAGGTTGCCAGATCAAACGTAAACTTCCACCCCTGTTCATCCAGCACTTTCAACGTAGTTTTCCATTGAGCAACCAGACGCTTACGGGTCGCCGAAGCTTTTCTAGCTTGCTCCACCTTTTCCGTTCCAAATGCCACCTTAAACAGGGTGCCAGCCCGGACGGGTCCATTCCCGACCTTCGTTTTGAACAATAGCCAGAGAATCAGACGTGCAGCCCCTTCGTGGTTGTACCAGATGGTCATCAAATCTTGCAGGATGGACTGGGACAGGATGCCGTACTCGTAGTAGCCATTGCCATCTTTGCAGCGGCTGGGATTGAGAAAATACTGCGCCCAGTTGCCTGCCTTGATTTGCAGGGTGAAACCCACCATCTCAGAGTTACCCATCAAATCTTCCTGAAAGTGCAGAATGGGTTCTGAAATTTCCCAGAGCCAGGTGCGGCTGACGCTGAAGGACTTTACCTTTCCCTTCTCGGGCCAGGAAACATACACCAGTAGATGACAGGGTTGTTTTGCCAGCTCCAGCAATAGCTCTAGCTTCTGCTGCTTATTCAGCTTTTTGTTTTTGTCTAAACCGAGATACCTCTCAAGCTGTCGATCGTTTAGGACAAACTGTTGTTCCCAGGGGCGTTCCAGTTGGGTAGCATAAGCGGCATAGATTAGATGCAGACAAGCAGCCCGAATGTCGAACTGGTCAATCAGTGCCAGGGCAGCTTCCTCTTCCAACACGGTTGGATGCTTGACGTGTAACTCATTCGTAATCCAGAAGGAAAGGTATCCCTTGCCTTTAGCAACGCTGCTTTCATAGTACGGTGATCCCGGACCTGCTTCGACCCAGCCGATATCCCGTCCCTGAGAGAGGATGTTGCAGCCTTCCCAAATGACTTTGTTGGAAGCCATGCGATCGGTTTCGCCATCAGGAAACAGATCGGCATGAGTCGGTGGGCGTTCAAAGGAGTGATAGCGCCCTTTGCGCTTTGATTTGGTTGAGGCAGTCTTCTTAGTTTCTGTCTCTGGGGCTAATACATCCACTTCGATCTCGGCGATCGCCAGTGAAGTATCACTTCCAGGAATTCCAGCTTGTTTCATAATGGCTCACGGAGGTTAAAGAGGTTACTCGGAGCCAGAAACGCCACTCGGACGGTTCTTACAAAGATAGGAACTGATGTGCCTTTTCAGCTGCATAGCGATTTGCTATGATGCAAGAGCGTGGAGAGGCGGCAACCTATCCAGCCCGGAAGGCACATATCCAATATGGTCGTTCTGGCCATAACAAAAAAACATCAAGGACACCAAGGTTTCACCCGCCAAGACGAGACCTTGGTGTTTTTTGATCTGAAGCTTTAGTTGGATCACGCATTCTGCCATTTGCTTGACGAAACATTGTTACTCCTTTTTGCTTGCAAAATTGATGAGACCCTGAATTTTCAGGCAACCTTACTGACTGATAACAGAGGTGCCAACAGGGATCAGCCGTCGAGCAATCTGTTCGATGAACTCGGATCGAGAAAGCTGGAACTCTGCGGCAAGCTCGTCCAGTTTTTCGACACCCGTTGGGGTAAGACCAACCATCGTTGGCTTCTTAGGCTCTGCGTAATATTGTCCCTGCCCTCTACGGCTCCGTTTTTCCTTATCGGTGTTCATAGTTACCCATGATCGCTTATATAAGAGATACCACAGAATTTAAATTCTGCTTGAGAATCTCAATAGCTCTCTATATCTCTTGTATAAGAAACGTTTTGATCTGCCAACCTTTGCCCAGGAGAACTAGCCAGGTGGACAGAAACGGTTGGTACCTCTGAATCAGGACTGAAGATTTCATCCTTCCAGTGGTTAATCTCTGAAAGCTACGCCGGTTTGGGATGTGCGATCGTAGCGTCACTAATTTTGAGAAGACCGAAAAACCGAAATAACCAGCTACCGCTGCGCTAAGCCGATTTGTGGATGAAATTAGCGGAGTCGTAATGATGCAAACTCTTCCTGCTTCCTCCCCGGCTGGCTCTTTCCCCTTTCAACTGACTGAACAACAGCGTAGAGCACTGGATGCCATGTGGGCGTTTCTGCAACCGGCTGTTACGGCTGCCCTGTTTCTTTTAGTTGGCTTTGCTGGTACGGGAAAATCAACGATCGTTTTTCAATTAGTCAAAGTTCTGGTCAGCCAGGGAAAACGAGTTGTTCTGACCGCGCCTACCAATAAAGCTGTTGGTGTGTTGCAACGCATGGCGTTAGAAAACGGGGTGACTGGCGTAGACTTCTTCACGATTCATCAATTGCTGGGACTGGGCATGATTTCCAGAGGTAACGAAAAAGTGTTGGCACCGACTGGAACGTCATACATTGGGTTGTTCGATGTTGTGTTTATTGATGAGTGTTCCATGATTGGAGAACAGCTCTGGCACTGGATTGAGGAAGCGTCCAAAAGAACATCAGCGTGGCACCCGCTGAAAATGATTCTGATGGGCGATCCGGCTCAGCTTAACCCGGTGAATGAAGGGCGATCGCCAGCCTTCACCATACCCAATAAAGCTGTGTTGACTCAAGTGGTGCGCCAGGGCACAGATAGTCCGCTGCTGGAATTTATCACGGATTGCCGCTATGCAGTGACGAAGAGCAAAGTGCCCTTTGAGCCATTTGCAAAATATCTACCAGATAAGAGTAACGGCTCGTTGCTGGTGAAGCGGCGATCGCTCCTCAAATATGCCTTCAAGAAAATCTCTGGCGAGTTTACCCAGAACCCTGATTGCTTCAGAATTCTAAGCTGGACAAACGCGCAAGTGGATTACTACAACCAGCAGATCCGCAATCACCTGTATGGCAAGACTGCCTCTCGGTTTATTCCCGGTGAACGGCTGATCACACGCGATCCGGTTTTAGCTCCTGATGGTAAAACGATTATCCTCTCTACTTCAACGGAGTTCACGGTTCAGGAGTTTTCAGAAGATCGCTACAGCAATTACAAAGCCTGGAGGCTAAAGGTTGCAACGGATGATGGCGTATCACGTCAAATCTATGCTCTGCATGAAGATGAGCAGAACCGATTTGATGTAGAAGCTCGTCGGCTGATGGCGATCGCCAAACGTAATCCATTCCTATGGCGCGATTATTATCATCATTTAGAACAGTTTGCTAATGTGCGAAATTGCTTTGCCATTACGGTTCACAATAGCCAGGGGAGTACGTTTCTAGAATGTGGTGTTGATGGCCAGGATCTAAGTAAACGGCTTAATCCTGAACGTGGGGATACGGCAAAAAACTTGCTGGCAAAGGTGAAAGAGCACAATCGCTTATGGTATGTCGGAGCCAGCCGTGCCCGTCGTCGGATTCTGGTTGTGCCATAGGACTTTTACTTAGGGAATGCTTTCAGCCAGAATCACCTCAAAGTATTCCCTAAGTAAAACCAACTGCCAGAAGCTACGTATCGGGTTCACCCAAAATGAGTTGCTTCCAACAACCTTGTAGACTTAGGGAATACTTAACGGCGTTTTGGCTTCACACTATACCCTAAGTAATTTGATCATTCTGCCAAGAAGCTTGATTCATAGGGTCTTTGGCATTTTTCATCTGCTAACGCAGGCATCCTTCGACGACCATTCAATCAGAGACACTGATCATGACTCAAGCATTACAACGATCGAGGGGCAAGACTGCAAAGCAAAAAAAGCAGACTGAGCAACCGACTTCTGAAGCTGCGATCGCCCAGCGTGTTCCTGGGACATTCGCTTCTCTGGAGCAATCTACCAACACATCAGAGGCGAGTGAAGCGGAGGCAACTGTCGGTGAGCCTGAAAAGTCTGCTGAGACTGAAGTATCGGCAGAGCCTGTGCCCAAGAAGTCATCGAGAAAACGGGCAGCTAGATCGCAGCCAAAGGACACACCTGCAACGGAACAAGGGATGCAGGTGATTTGTTCGCAGAGTCAGTTTCATGATGCGCTGGCGATCGCAAGTTGTGCTGCCCCAGCAAAACCTAATCATCCAGTGCTGGCAAATGTGTTGGTAGTGGCAGATGCTAACGCTCAACAGGTTCATTTAACTGTGACTGACTTAGCAATGACGATTCAAGCAAGCTTTGAGGCGCAGGTGCTTTTGAGCAGTGAGATTACAGTGCCTGTCGAAATGCTCTCAGGGATGGTCAAACAGTTTCCAGCAGGTAGCATCACGCTCAACAGTCAGGTGCAGGTCACAAAGCCAGCGTCGGAAGAGGAGCAACTGACTAAGACTTGCTCCATGACGCTGTCGGATGACGATGGAAAATATGAGATTCGAGGGATTCCGGCTGAGGAATTTCCGCCCATTGCAACCCTCAAAGCGGCTCCAGTTTCCCTACCGACCAATGTGTTGAGAGAAGGACTGAAAGGGGTGCTGTACGCGATTAGCACGGATGAAACTAAGCGTATTTTGACAGGCGTTTATATTCAGATTAGGCAAAATGCCCTGAAATTCATTGCAACAGACGGTCATCGAGTGGCGATAGCAGAATTATCAACGGAGGGCATTAGCAGAAAGCGACGCAAGCAATCGGGAGCCGATGAACCTACCCAATTTCCTATCTCCGGTAAAGCCCTGAAGGAACTGATTCGTAATCTCGCTGATTCTGTTGATTCGATTCAACTGCGGTACGATGCGGAAGCAAGCCGCACTAGCTTTGCATGGCAAGACATTATTTTGAGCTGCCAGTGCATTGAAGGGCAATATCCAGACTGTGAACAGCTGTTGGCACGCTACAGTTTTGACCAAGAAGTGGTGCTAGAGAAATCAGGACTACTCAAAGCGTTGGAGCGGCTGTCAGTGCTGACTGACAAAAAGGAAAGAGGAATTCAGTTTCGCTTTGATGGAACGGCACAACAGATTCACCTTTCGATCGAACGGGAGTTTGGCAAGGGAGATGAAACGATTAATGCTCATATCCCTACAGATATGACATTGGATATCCAATTCAATCTTAAATACCTGGGAGAGGCAGTTAAAGCCATTCCTAGTTCTGGGATCAAGATGCATTTGAAGCAACCGGACTATCCGGTAATGCTGGTTCCGGCTGGGGATTTCAACAATCCTGAATTAGAGATGGAAATGCGCCACTTTCTCTTTCCTCTCTATAAGCAAGCAGAGTAAGTTGTTGTGGTGTGCTATTAAGCACACCTGATTACCTCCGTAGTAAATCTAAAAATATGTGGAAAGATTCAGGCTATCCACCTCCATCAGGATACTAGCCGAAAAATTCTACCTAATCACTGTCTTTGGGGTGGTATGTCGAATCATTCTACATACCCATCCACTGTGGCATCTTAGACGGAAGCTTTCTGTCTATTAATCATTAGGTCGCTGAACTGTCTACGGGGACACAACCGTAAGGTTAACTATCAGTGTTCAACAAGCTGGCCATAACTTTTACAAAATAGTATAGTGGTATACAAAAAGATTTTGGAAGTCATGATTTTTTCAAATAAAAAAGTCAAAAATAGTTTTTAGAAGATGCAGATACTATCGAAAATTATGCGTCTGCTGGAATATTGGGGACTGTTTCACCAGCAGTCTCCAACTTATGAGCGTGATACGGCTCATGACTATAAAGCGATACACAATCCAATAAACACGATAAAAGAGAGGGCTACCATGACTGAAAATCGTGAAATGCTGAAGAACCGTGATTACACTCTAATCATTGATAAGAGTGGCAGTATGGCAATTACGGATGATGATGAAGAAAAAGTTAAAAGCGAACGAGAACTGAAGAATCGATGGGATTCGATGAAAGAGTCTACGATCGCGTTAGCCAGCAAGTGTGAGAAGTTAGACCCAGACGGTATCACAGTCTACGTTTTTTCTGACAGATTTACTGCGTATACCAATGTTACTACGCGGAAAGTTGTACAGATTTTTGAGGATGAAGATCCCTTTGGTGAAACAAATTTGGTAGAGGTTCTACAAGTTGCTCTAGATGACTACTTTGAGCGGAAGACGAGTGGACAGACAAAGCCGAATGGAGAAACTATATTGATCATTACTGATGGAAAGCCAGATGATCAAGTAGCAGTAGCTAGAGCTATTGCTGAAGCCACCCAAAAAGTAGATAAGAAGGAAGAACTGACTATTTCCTTCATCCAGATTGGCAAGGATAAAGAGGCTACTAAGTACCTTAAAATTTTAGATACCCAACTGGAAGAGAGAGGAGCCAAGTATGACATCGTAAACACAATCACGATTGATGAGATAGTTAAGCAAGGTTTAACGCTGACGCAAGTTTTACTCAATGCTATTCAGTAACTAAAAATAGGTGAGGTAACAAACTCAGATGAGTGAGTTAGAGAAAATTCAGTCTTTACTTGGTTCTAATGAGAAAAGTCTACCTCCTCAAAGTCAGAAGATCGCAGAGATAGATAACTTTGATAATTCCCTTTCTACACCTCTCAAGCCTATGAATCCGCTTCCTCGTCAGGACTTAGAGAAATTTGTTGAAGATTTGATCAAACTAGCTAAACAGGAAGATGCTTTAAAGTCACAAGATTTTACCAGAACCAAGATTTCGCTGAACAAAGCGATTTCTCCAAGATTTGAAATTGTATTTGCTGGGGCGTATAGCGCTGGTAAATCAATGCTGATTAATGCTTTATTTGAAGAAGAATTACTCTATAGTTCGTCAGGGCACGCTACTGGAACGGAATGTCAGATTCAAGCCCCAGGTGCTGACGGTAAAGAGAAAGTCATTTTGACATTTTTAAGTCATAGTGAAATCCACAAACAAATTACTGAACTTGTTGGAAAGTTGAAAAGTAAGAACTCAATTCAAGAAAATGATTCGAGTTCTGACCTAAAAGTACTTCAGAAAAATTGTGATGCAATTATCAATGCAGCAGGTGAGAAAGATAAGACACCAGAAGCAGAGTGGGCAAATGCTCTAAATTTACTCATCCAAGGTTTGAATGAAAACAAGAAGCATATCCTTGAGAATTCTGAAAATGAGTTGCCTATGGAAAGCCTTGGATTCCAAGCACTATCAGATGCAGTCTCCTATGTAAGGCAGGGATATAATAGTGCGGTATTAAGACGAGTAGAGTACTACTACCGCAATAAGTTGTTAGAAGGTGGAAACGTTATTGTGGATACGCCTGGGATTGATGCACCTGTGGCGAGAGACGCAGATTTGACTTATCAAAAACTTGAGAATCCTGATACTTCAGCAGTAGTTTGTGTATTCAAATCTGCCATTAGTGGCAATGGGGAGTTGTCAACATCAGAAAGAAAGCTTTTGGCTAGAATCAGAGCTAATCCTAGTATTGGTGATCGTGTTTTTAACATTTTTAATTATATTGACAACACCTGGTATGACCCCAAGACGGAACAGCTAGTAGATGCTCTTATTAAAGAGCAGTTTCGTCATTCAAGAGTGTATAAAACAAGTGCTTTACTAGGATTCTATGGTAGTTTGATAAAAAAGACAGACGAGACTGATAGATTTGGTCTAAATACTATTTTTTCTAATGAAGCAAACAACGAAAATGGCAAAGAGAGAACTCCTAAGTTTGTCTCAGAATTTAATAGATTCTGTGGGATCTCTGGAAAATTAGTAGGAAGCCCTTTTCGCGTAAGTGTTCATGGTTTTGATCAGCCTAACGATACTTACGTACGAATCATTAAAGAATCAGGCTTTGGATTGGTAGATTATTTGATAAGTCACAGTGGAATTGAGGGCTTTCGTGAAGCTATTACTGATTATTTGACTAAGGAAAAATCTCCTCAACTTTATGGAGAACTTGCGAGAAACCTTTTAACTCTATGCAGTTACTTAAGAAATGAATACCAGAGACAATTCCAAGCCCTAATGAAGAGTCGTCCTGGTCAGTCCTTCAGCAAAAAAGATCAGATTGTTGCAGAAATCAACGAGAAATTACAACAAATTGGAGAATCCTTGTATCAAGCAATACGTCATGAAATTGATTGTGTAACAGCGACCCAATTGGAGGAAAACAAAACAGCAACGAATGATTCTAAACGAGCAGTTGAGTCATCAGCAAATGACTTAAATGGTCAGTGTCAGGTACTTAAAGAACAGTACTCACTGCTTAAACAATCTATTCAAACTAAAATTGACGAAATTAATAGCTTATCTCTCAAACAAATCTATGACCAAGCAGTTGCAAAACAAGAGAGTAATGCTACAGCTCCTATTAATGTAATGCTCTCTGAACCTTTTGATAAAGTGTCTAGTGAGTTAGAAACTGTTTTTAGACAGTCAGCTAAGCAGGTTATTGAAACATTTTTTGACTACTTAATAGGACGCATTACCAACATTGAGAGTAGTCATATGCGCGACTTGCTAGAACTGGCAGAGACAGATGCTGGTATTGAACAAAAGTTGAGAGCCTGTGAAGCTCAAGTCAAGATATCAATTGATAACCATGCGATTGTAGAATGCGATCGTTATCGACGTGAAGATAAAACTTATTATGGGTTGAGTCACACCGCTTCATACAGTGATAAATTAACGCAAGCACTTTCTAGCATTAAGATAGACGAAAAAACTCTACTTGCTGATGATCTTAAAAAACAGATAGTGAGCGTAGTTTTAGAAACCTTACGGTTAGCTATATCTGGCGGAACTTCTTCTGTTGCAAGCCTTTTGTCTCAGATTATTGAAAAAACTGAAGGATTTGGTGTTGCTGTTATGTCACCAGAACAAGAAAATACCATCAAGAAGTTTTTAAAGGAGAATTTTAGTAATAGAGTGCACGTTACTGTTAACGTATATTTTCCTCAGATCATTAGACAAACTTTAAAGACTTATTTAAGTCGTGTAGCTGAAGAGCAAAGGACGTACATAACGCAACTTGCCTCTAACTCTGAATTGCAAAGTAAGTTAGACTCGCTTGCCGAACAAGAAGAGAGGCAGTTCGCCAAAAAAATGGCTAATTTACTGGGAAGAGTAAGGCAGTACAACGCTGCTGTTGTAGAAATTAACCAGTGTTTATCAACTTGGAAGCTAGAGATTAGCCTGCCTATTTCTAGCGTTGGAGATAGGTTAAGCAGTAGCGAAGGAGATTTGTCTTCAGATCACTTAAAGCAGGAGCAACCGACATGAATTGAAAGCCATCATCACTGATTTGCAGGGCACGCCGAAAGCGGCAGATGGGTTATAGGCTTGTCATAAAAGCGCGGTCTAACATAGCCTCTGAGCTGGACGAGTGAGAGTTTTGTGGAGAAACGAAGGATATTAGCCGCTGCTCACTCAACCGTTATCCTTACTTTGGAAAGTTCCCTTAGGATGAGAAACTCATAACAGGCTTGTATTCAAAGGGATCACCTGGTCGGGTGCCAGAATACCTCCGACTGTGATCACTTCCAGTTTTCCAGTTTCCTGGGGATGCTGAGTCTTGACTTGGGCGATCGCCTCTTCAATCCCTGCTGCCTGAGCAATGTAGATCTGCGTCTCGCCTCTCAGTACCCAAATCGGACTAGACCACGTATGCCGGGGTCGAAGGACGGCTTTGTGGATGATCTGATGGCTAAACTGAATCAGTTGTTCTAAGGCAGCTTCGGAACAAAACTCGTCAAGCTGTGACTGAAACAGTTCTTTAAGCGCTTCTGTTGGAACATGTGCTGTGACGTTTGTTGAAGCTGGCGGAGGCTCAGTACCCAGGGACTGACTCGCAGCCGGAATGACCAAAGACTCAAGCTGGCGTTGAATCTGAGTGGCGATGGCATCAAAATCCGGCTCCATCAAAATGTGTCCTAAATGCGCTTGCAAGCAACGCTTCAGTTTTTCGTCTTCAAGCGCCATTTCACGGGTGCTGAAATAGCCTGAAATACTGTTTCCTAAATCTCGTCCACAACCAACTTCTCCATTGGCAGCGTCCTCTGCTTCAATCAACTCCATGAGGCGTTGATGGCGAGTCCCTTCATTGGGTGCGGCTTTCGGCTTGGCAGGAATCGATTGAGTCATGGGTCATCCATCCGTAGAGTCTCGAAGTAAACGAGGTGATCGGGTTCTTCAGGATCAGGACCGCAATTGAGCAGTCCAAGGCGCAGCTTTCTGTAAAATCCTAGCGCACCTGGAAGGGCATGTAACCCGATTCTGCCTTGATAACCCAATTCGTAGCTGCGGGCGACTGCGAAATCCACCAGATTACCCCCAACGCCCTTGTAGGTCGGCGGGTTTGTCATGACAGGTCGGTTCCAGGGGGCAGTTGCCAAAGCACTGATGTAGACTAACCGCCGTCGCAACTGAGATTCAATCAAACAGCGTTTTTTTAAGACATCAACCATCATCAGCCCTTGGGTCATCCCCTCACATTCGATCGCGTACAGCTCATCACCTGGGAGCAACTTAGACCGACGGCTCTTGCCTACCCAGTTCCAGTACTCGTCGTCTTGACCGCTCCCTTCCAAAATCGGCTCCCAAAGAGTTCTGGCATCCTCAAGGTGCTTGTCAGTCACCTCGGTCAGGATGGCATCGATGACCTGCTGGTCTTGAACTTGAAGCAGCTGAATGGTGCGATTCAACGGAGCAAGCGGAGTTTAACAACGGCTCTCATCATAAGGCTTTTAGGATGCTGACCATTTGAACTATCGCTGCTGGAGCAAGCTGCCCCTGACTAGGGGCGATTGCCATGATGATTAAACCGATATCACCATGCCGACCACCGCCTTACACCAAAAATATCGCCCTAAAACCCTGGCAGAGCTAGTTGGACAACCCTACGTCCAAACCGCTTTGACCAATGCCATCAACCGGATGTATATAGCCCCAGCGTATCTTTTCACAGGTTCTAGAGGCACTGGCAAAACCTCTACTGCGCGTATCTTTGCCAAGTCGCTCAATTGTCTGAGCTTTGACGGACCTGCCGATGAACCTTGCGGCACCTGTCAATCTTGCCGATCAATTGAAACCAGCAATAGCCTGGATGTGAGTGAGATTGATGCAGCTTCTAACAATGGGGTGGATGATGCCCGTGCCTTGATTGAGCGCAGTAGCCTTGCACCCATGCAGGGACGCTACCGAATTTTTATTCTAGATGAATGCCATCAATTAACTACCCAGTCCCAAAACGCCCTGTTGAAGTGCATTGAAGAGCCACCACCCCATGTAGTCTTCATTCTTTGCACCACGGAAGTGCATAAAGTATTGCCGACGATTGTGAGCCGCTGTCAGGTGTTTCATTTTCAGGTGCTGTCGCTCCAGACGATCGCCCAGCACCTTCAGGACGTTGCGGAAGCAGAAGCGATCGCTGTCAGTGATGACGCTTTAATGGCGATCGCCCGATTTGCAGAAGGAGGCTTACGGGATGCTCTTCAGCTTTTGGGTCAGGTTAGCTTGCTGGGTGAAGCGGTTACAGCGAATCATGTGATCGAAATGACGGGTGGCGTTACGGCAACAGACCTGCTGACAGTACTGGAGGCGATCGCTACCAACAATACCTTTCAACTCCTCCAATCAGCCCGAACGCTGGTTGATTCTGGCAAAACGCCCAAACTGATTCTCAGCAGCTTGCTCCAAACCTACCGAGATCTTCTCATTCTCAAAGCGGCTCCCCAGGCAGCAGACCTACTTACCAGCCCTATCAACTTTAGCCAATTGAAGGCGATCACCGCTCACTGGGATTTCGACACACTCAATCAATTTCTGGCTCACTTACAGAAAGCAGAGAGCTATCTTCGCAACACAACCAACGCGGCTGTCTGGCTAGAGACGTGTCTGCTGAACTTGATGCCGATGTTGAGATCGATCCCCTTTAGCTCTCCAGATGTGAAGCAGGCAGTAGGCAAAAATGGGCACAGCCGTAAAGCAATCTCTGAGTCATTTTCGGCAGACGCAGTTCATAAACCTACTGATTTAGCAACTCTCTGGCAAAAAGTTGTAGCCTCTGCCAAACCAGGAACTCAAAAGTTGTTAGCTCAGGCGCGATTGACCAAGTTGCAAGGAAATAAGGCAATCCTGGAAGTTGCTCCTGCATCGTTTGCGAAATTTGAGGCGAATCAACAGGTGATCGCTCGAATGCTTCAGCGACTTACCCACAACCCGAAGCCTATGACTGTATTGATCAGAACGCTCACAGCCAGCAAAAATGGGAGATCAGTATGATTATTCTGTTGACTGGAGATGATCAGTTTGCCATCCGACAAAAACTAGAGCACTACAAAGCAGAACTTGACCCGCAGTGGTTAGAGCTTTGCTATCATCGCTTCCCATCCAGTGCTTTGGAACAGGCAATGAGTGCGGCACGAACACCCTCGCTCAGTGGTGGTCAACGGCTTGTGGTCGTAGAAGACTGCAATCTTAAGCAGTGGGGTGATACCCAGTTAGAAAGTTTGCAGTACCTTGCTCAAATGCCAGATGCCACAACGCTTGTCTTTCTAGCGACGAATGTGGACAAGCGCCTGAAAATCTACAAGCATTTGCTCAAGTACGGTCAGTGTTTCGAGCTTTCATTAATTCCTCCCTGGCGTACAGATCTGATCGCAGAGGCGATTAGCGAAGCGACAGCAAAGCTGAACGCCACTCAAGCAAAGCAGATGAAACTACGACTGCCCAAAGATGTTGTTGAATATCTGGCAGAGGCGATCGGCAATGACATGACCCGCGCTGCTTCAGAACTCCGCAAACTGGCAATCTATACGAATGGTCAGCCCGTCGGTCTTGCTGAAGTACAAAGCCTGATTCCTTGCCAAACTCAGAGCAATCTGCAACTGGCGGAGGCAGTTCGCAACGGGGAAAGTGAAGCAGTGGTGCGTCTGATCGATGAATTGCTGGCTCGCTCTGAACCAATGCTGGTGATGGTTGCGACTCTACTGACTCAGTTTAGAACCTGGCTCTGGGTTAAAAGTGCGCTTGCGAGCGGTATCCAGAATAATACTGAAATTGCTCAACTGTGCAACGTGGGGAATCCCAATCGGCTTTACTATTTGCGGCAAGAGGTAGCAACCATGCCCATCAGAACATTGATTCAGGCAGTAACCAAATTGGTGGATTTGGAAATGTCGATTAAGCAAGGAGCTGTCCAGGCAAACGCCATCCTGCCATCTCTGCTGGCGATCGCGCGGTTATTTCAGCCCATTCATTCCAAGTGACTTTTGGGGGCAGCGGTTTGAGGCGATCGAATGCCTGTAACTGTGCAGGCATCTGCCTTCCCCTATGGGGGATGTTTTGGGGCAGTGAGCGAAGCCAACGACCATGACAACGACACCGAACTACGGTGCTCTGCTCCAAAGCTTTTGGACACCACCAACGACTTCTATTGCAGAAAACCCTGATTCAACGAGCGATAGCCTCTCTGAACCAACCGATATCATTGAATTCTTGGGAGAAGACTTGCTCTGGCAGCAAACCATTCCTGCACAAGAGCCAGATTTGAAAGAGATTCCTGCTGATTTGCCGCCTGAATTGGTTGAGGCTCTTCATGCTCAGGGGATTCACCAGTTCTACTCCCATCAACTCAAGGCTTTGCAAGCCATTCGTGCAAGCAAGAGTCTGATTCTCACCTCTCCCACTGCCAGCGGCAAAACACTCAGCACCTACCCTGGTATCTTGGAAGGTTGCATGAATGCAGGACACCGGGCATTGGCATTTTACGGACTCCGCGCATTGGCGTTGGATCAGTTCCATAAGATCTCGGAGCTGCTTTCAGCCATCCCTGTTGTCTCCCGCCCTGTATTGGCAATGATGACAGGAGATGTGAAGACCGAAGAACGGGAGCAAATTCTTGCGTCCGATCCCCACATTCTGGGAGTCACGCCAGAACTGATTCACTTTCAACTCAAGCAAGCTTGGAAATCGCAGCGCTGGGCAACCTTCTATCAGCAATTGCGTTATGTGTTGATTGACGAGGCACATACGCTCTCAGGCAGCTATGGAGCCAATATGGCTTGGCTGATCCGTCGCATTCGACTAACAGTAGATCACTATGGCGGTCGCTCCAGAGAGCTGCAATTCATCTTTCTGAGCGCCACCTGTGGCAACCCGAAACAGCTTGCCCAGAAGCTAGCGGGGCTGAAGCCAACTAAACGTGCTCCGAAGCCTCTCATTTGGATTCATAGGAGTGGAGCTGCGGCACCCCATCGCCAGGTAGTTGTGACTCAACCCAGCTACAACCTTACTTCGGATACAGCTCGTATTATTCAGTTCTTGTTAGCTCAAGAGAAGTCCGGGATTGCCTTTTGCAACTCGCGCCGGAGTGTCAGGGATCTAACGGGACTGCTGAAGTCAAACCAGGTGGCTGCTTTCTATGGCGGCATCAGTCCAGAGCGTCGCGCTGAAGTGGTTCAACAACTCCAGTCCGGCATTATTAAATGGATTATTGCGACGGAAGCTTTAGAAGCTGGCATTGACCTACCTGAGCTGGAGTGCTGTGTTCTACGGGGCTGGCCCGGCTCCAAGATGGCATATCAGCAGCGCAGTGGTCGAGCCGGACGTGTCAAACCGGGAATGACAGTGCTGATTCCCAATGCTCTTAATCCGATCGATCGCTACATCACAGAGCATCCAGAACTGTTGATCTCTGGTGAAGCGGAGGATGTTTTCTTTAATGACGAATACCCTATCTTTGCGGCTAAACATCTTCTCTGTGCCGCAGCAGAAACGGGTATTCCCACCAGCAAAATCAAGCATTACTTTGGGAGTGCTGCGATCGAAGTTGCAAAACTTTTAATGGCTCAAGGACACCTCAACAAAGGGCGTAATGGGCTATGGGCGCGGGGCTACCCGCATAAAGATGTCAACTTTCGGGGAGGTGTGTCTCAAACGACTGTCAAACTGGTGGATGCTGAGTCGGGCGAAGCACTGGAGGAAGTGTCAGAGGACATTGCCCATCGGGAAGTGCATATCCCCATGCCATCTACAAACGGCAAGATGGCGACGGACAAATGTTGACCTATCAGTGCCTCTCGCTCGACTTGACCAGTAAGCAGGCAATTCTGAAACAAGTGCCGGAAAGTCCCCTGTTCACGGTTGCCTTCACTCAGTCGGAAACCGGCAGCCTGAAGGTTTTAACCAATCCGGTTGCCTTACCATTAAAATTTCCCCGTGCGGAGGGGGGTGCTGATTTACCTGCCGTTCTAACGCTTGAACTCAGCTATGGGCAAGTCAGCCACATCACTAGCGGTTACAGTTTGATGACACAGCTCTATGAACAGACTTGTCTGAACCGACGCTGTTTGAACTACAAAGAGCCGTTACCAGACGAGCGCCGCTGTCCACTGTGCATCAAGCCAACCCGCAAGGCACTGCTGATCAAGACCCTGTCTGAAGAAAGTTTTGAGCAGCCCTACCGCACTCAATTTTCAGCCCCCATTGTCAAAGTGGCGATCGACTCAACTGCACAAGACTATCTCCAAACCTTTGCTAGAGAAGCAAGAACGAGCTTGAGTCGCAGTGGGCAGCCAATTCCACCCGGCTATCAGCAATTATGGGAGTATCCCAGTAGCCTGATCGCCATACACAGCTTTGGGCATCAAATCCTGCGATCGCTGCAACTATTTGCCAGGGTTGACCCCAGAGAAGTGAACTTTTCGGTGGTTAAGGAACCGGGAGGTAGCAACCACTATGCAGGCTATTTCTACGACACCAGCGACGGCGGCAATGGGGCTTCTGAAGCCGTATTCAAACATAGGGCTGAACTTTCGAGTACTGCTGCGGCGATCGCCCGTGGCTGTGATTGTGATGCAGGTTGCGCCAAGTGCTTGATTCAACATGGTTGTCCCGATGGCAACACGGCTTTGCTGAAGCAACTGGGGTTAGTGTTGTTAGATGCGTTGGCAGAGCCTCTGGTTGAGAAAAACGCTTTACCCACGGCACAGACTGAGACAGAAATTAGCTCCTGATCAACTGATCAACCGTCAGCTATCGCTGCACATCCACCGATCTTCAGAAATGGAGGTCGGTTGTTCATTCTTGAGAACGATGGCTAACAAACTGGTAAGCAGAAAATCGGATCTAGAGCACACCCTATCAACGATCAACCGAGAATTTGGCAATGGCTCCATCATGCGCCTGGGGGATGCCAGTCATATGAACGTGAAAACCTTCTCCAGTGGCTCAACTGAACTGGATTTGGCATTAGGAGGTGGCTATCCCAGAGGACGCATTATCGAAATTTATGGACCAGAGAGTAGCGGCAAGACCACACTGGCATTACAAGCGATCGCCCAAATGCAAAAGCTCGGAGGCATCGCTGCCTTTGTCGATATGGAACACGCCCTTGATCCACTTTATGCCTCTGCGATCGGAGTCGCTAGCGATCAAATGCTGGTCAGTCAACCTGATAGTGGTGAGATGGCAATGGAAATAGTTGAACAACTGGTGCGTTCTAAGAGTGTTGATCTGATTGTGGTGGACTCCGTGGCTGCATTGGTTACAGAGGCAGAACTTCAAGTCGATATGGGTGATTTTCCAACAACTTCCATTGCCTGGTTGATGAGCAAAGCCCTCCGGCGCTTAATGAATTGCCTACATAGTCAATGCACCGTGATTTTTCTGAATCAACTGCGTTTCAAGATTGGTGTAGTTTACGGTAATCCTGAAACAACCACAGGCGGTCATGCACTCAAATACTACGCTTCACTGCGATTGGATACTCGCCGGATTCAGACATTGAAGCGAGGGAGTGAGGAATACGGCATTCGGGTCAAAGTCAAAGTGGCAAAGAACAAGATTGCCCCACCCTTTCGAGCGGCAGAAGTTGACATGATATTTGGCAAAGGCATCTTCAATGGCAATGCTCTCAACGGGCTTGCTGCAACCAACGGGCAAGTAGAGAGCGATTTGCTGCTGTGTCGCTGATGATTTCAATCAAAGCCAACCGCAACCCGAAACTGGATTACCACGATCTCCCACAGAAACGACAACTTCCCTAACCACGACGTTGTGGTTCAAATTTGGAGCCAGTTAATGCTGTCTGAATTCAGGCAGTATTTTTCCTCCCCTAACGGGGTAAAGGGGCAGTTCTGATATCCTTTTCAGCAACACTTATGGAACCTGCTCAATTTCATCAACTCAGAAAAGCCCTTGGCACCTTCTACTGGGATAACGGATTTGACACTTTCTGTCACGTAACCGGGTTTGATCCACAGTTTCAACATGCTCAAGAGAAGTGGCAGCAATTTTCAGCTTGCATTCAAGCAATGGGACAACTGGACGATCGCACCTGGGAAACGCTGTTAAAAGCCAGTCTGGCTGCCCAACAAACCGAGCCTCTACTGCCTAGATAGAGACTGTAGCGGCGACAACCGCCGCATAGGTAAGATAGTTATCCCTTCTTACCTATGGCACTTTTTACCCTAGCTGATCTGCATCAGGTTCATCAACATCAACAGCCTCTTTTGGGATTACGCACTCATGAATCAGAATTTGCCTTTGATCCAGCCGATCCAGCTAACTTTCAGTTGTTGATGAAACAGCTATTTCTGGGACTGCCAGTGCAACCTCTTTTGAATAACCACCCATTGATTGCTCGATGGGTCGCTGAAGCTCAAGAACTGCTTCCAGAGCTTTTCCAAAACAAGAAAAAACTATGGATTGATGCGCCAATGCTTGCTCCTCTGAGGACTGGGGACACTCCAATTTTTATTCAAGTTCAGGTTAACTATGGTCTTCGACGAGGGATGCCCAGACTTTATGAATGGGCGATTCGCTCTGCAAAACCAACCTGGCAAGATGCTGTAAAACTTTGGGTAATGACTGTGCATTATGCCATTCCTCCAGAGAAGTTATCCCTGATTGTTTTGGCACTTCATCCATCTCTACCAGCTCAAAAGCTCCGATTGCAGTGGGATCAAACGCAACAGAATCAGACGCAACAGTGGTTAATGCAGCTCCTGACCCAGCCTACTAACCTTCCAGTGCCTGAAATCCACACGAACACTGATTATTCGCTGCTGCTGAACTTAGATGCGATTCCAGAAGTGCCTCTGTAGCAACGAATCAGCGCTATTTCACATCCATTTCTGTATTTAAGATAATGCAAGGTGTTTACTCATGACAACGCGATCGCCTCAATTAAACGATCCTACGCGTGCAATTCCAGTCTTGCATCCAACTGTGCCAATGCCAGAATTCTCATTCTTCCAAATCGTTAAAGTCAGGACAACCAAGGAAGTTGGAACAGTTGTTGGAATGTGGTGTGTACAAACGGAAGGACAGTCCTATCAATGGCTTTATCGATTAGAAGGATTGACAGAGCGTAGTACAACCTGGTGGCAAGAATTGCAGATTCGTAGTTTGGATCGTAGACAAAATCGTTGATATGTTTGTCTTGATAACAGAGCTATTCTTGCAAACCCGGTGTCGTAAAAGTTCGTTTAGGGAAATGATCGAGTGCATCAGTCTCAACACCACTTTTTGATGACGATGCTGATGCTTCTCCTTCATCGGGAAGTGGCAGCATACGCTCTGCTTCTTCAATCCGTTCATACAAAGCTTGCGTTAATGCATCTACGTTTGGCAGAGTCACTTGACTTTCCAAAGCAGCTCTCACTTGTGCTTCCCATAGACTTTCACTTTCCTTTGCCCGTTTCTCATCTGCCTTAGAAACAGGAATAATCAACGGATAAGGAATTGAAGCCTGCCCACCTGAACTATAGCCAGGACTGGTGATCACGCATTTGCCTTGAGGAAATTTTAGAATCTCATCGGCGCTGATCACCGGCATTTTTTGCAGATTCTCACTCCAACTAATTGAGCGGCTCATTTGTCCACCGAGCGATCGCCCCGTCGTTCGATTCTTAATCAGCACTTCTTTTTCACCGTACCGTTTTGAATAATCCTCAGCCGTTTTATGATTGCCGGGATTGAACAGGACATGGGTGCTACAGGCAGAGGCGATCGCCGCCCCCATTTTGTCTCCATAAATGTCATAGAGTTGATCCAAACTTTGAATGCCCAGGATGAAGCAGGCTCCATTGGAACGGTATTCGTTAATCCACTGAGGTAGGCGATCGAGCTTGATCGAGGGCAACTCATCTAGAGAGATAATCAGCGGGTCTTTGCGGGGTGTGCTGAGATTGCCCACAATCATTAGGTGAATTGCAGCAGCCAGCAGTGGACCTACCACACTGCGACGCTCATCATCCAGCTTGAATACTACAAGCTCTCGTCCCTCCAAACGAGTTGGAATCGTGGATTTGCCAATAAAGGCGCGGAGCAGGTCTGCCTGAATGAACGATGAGAAGGTGCCTGCGGCAGTTGTTAGGATACCAGAGATTGTTTTTTCAGCATCCTTCGCACTGAGAAATTGCACAAAAGAGGTAGCAACCCACTCATCCAACTGTTTGGACTGCACTGCATAATCGATTCGATGCACTAAGTTAGGCAGGCGCAACACGGCGTAGAGCATTGCCATATCAGGATAGCGAGAACCTTTGACCAGTTGCAGTAAAGCCTTTGCCAGCAAGTCTCCTGCCTTGGTGAAGAATTCATCGCTCCGCCCGCCATCCCCCTCTCTGGCGTTGCGATTAATGACTTTACCGATCTCCCCTGCCATCACTCCATCTCGCGCATCCCGTATATAATCCAACGGGTTAATCACGCCACTGAAGGCTTCTCCGGGTGCAAAGACTCTGACCTGATACCCATACCGCGCTGCCAGGGGTGCATGGAGGCACATCTGATCACCCTTTTTGTCATAGAGCAGAATCGGAAAGCCCTGTTGCATAGCACTTTCCAGCATTCGGTCGATTGTGGAATAAGTTTTTCCAGAACCAGGAGCGCCAATGACCAATGTACCTCGTTCAGAACTGGGAAACCAAACCGTTGGGGATGCTCCCAATGTGGTTTGTATTGTTGTCATTACCCCGCGCCATGCTCCTTTTGCCCAATAACGAGGTGTGCCAGACCAAAGCGTTACCTTATTGTGTTTGCGTTCCCGAATCTGTTTGAGTGACAGGCTGGTTGCAGATAGTTTCTCCGCAGTGCTGCATAGCTTGCCCGTCGTAATTTTGCCTTTCCCCGATCCACTGATGCGGAGCAGCAATAATACGACCAGTAATCCACCCAGCATCATCCAACCTTGAGGATTGTTGTATTGCTGGAGTATTTTGCCAAAGTCGATCGCTGCCAGTGGTTGGGAGTAGGATGGCACCTGCATCAAAGCAATAGATGTATTGCTCTTACTGCCAGAAAGGGAGTTCCAATGGGTAGGCAAAGGGAGAGGCATAGCAGAAGGCTAAGATTCTAGCGAAAATCCTAACGATTGCAGGTCGGTTAGTGGATCAGCTACCTGGACATTTTTTTAGGGGGTGAGGCGATGCGATAGCTTGCGCTGACTTGTCAGTTCGCGATCTCCAAAGGCTCAATACCCAAATTCTGTTTCAGATAGCGTCTCAGGCTAACGCCTCAGCGTTGGGATAATTCATTTGGCTGCACTGCAATGGTTAAACCAACGAACTCTAGAAATAGCTCTACCAGAACGGGTGCTAAAACGGTTACTCCCAAATCACCAAAATCAACTGCGGCAACCAACTCTCGTGCGGCTCGAACCGACAGGACGGAGCCAGAAGACTTTGAGATTGACACAGACCTACTCAGCGATGTCTACAATCAGGTGCGCCGACCGCAGTTGCCCTACGGCATTGTGGTTAATGATAAGCCAGCCGGGATTCTGATTCCGATCGATCAGTTGGAAAAGGCGGGCTGGCTGGCGATGCCGGATGAAGATGACCTCACGACTGTTACTTTCACTGAAGATGTGACGGGTCTTTTGACTACGGAAGCCCGGTTGCTCGTGCTGGCATTTGTGCCCGAATACATTCGCTACAAGTCGGATGTGGAAGACCTGGGCGGCACTGTGGTCGGACTCTACGATGAGTACCGCAATAGCCTGGACAAGAAATCGATGGATGTTTGCTCAGAACATGCGCTGTTGTTTCTGGATGAGGATAATCAGCCGCTGCACACCATGCCGATCGTGGTGCGATTTAAAAACGTTGCGCTCTGGAGCTTTAAGTCAGCCCGTGAGGAGTTCTACCGTGCCCTGGAAAAAACATTTGCTGACTACTTCAATGTGCCTTTCAGCGGCAAGAACGATCGATGGCGGAGTTTGGGAGTGTTGGAGGTGGAGTTCAAAGCCATCAAGGAAGGGGAGGGCAAGAACAAACATGATTGTTGTAAGACGGTGGCATATACCAAACCGACGATCGAAACCCTGCCTCTCCTCTATTTGGGCACTCCTACGGCAAAGGCGCTGATCTGGCAGCAGCATGATGCGATCGCCGGATTCACAGAACCTCAATCCCTGCCTGCCTTGCCAGGTGAGGTAGAAGCGGTTGAAGTTGAGGTATTGCCGCCTCAAAAGAATAGTGCGACTGGTAAAGTCTTGAATGCCAAACCTTCTACAAAACCTCTACGAAAAATCAAATCGATTGAGGAGGATGAAGATTTCCTAGATGACTTGGAGGACTCAGATGCAGAGTTAGACGATGAGGACTTTGATTTCGATGATGATGACCTAGATGATGACGAAGGATAGTTCAAGTTAAGCGAGCCTGCGACTGTCCTACTGTGGCAAAAAAACTGTTCCAGCCACAGTAGGACAGATATAGTGATGCTTAACCTATCTTCGTCAATCCTTATCATCCAACGTCGTCTTATGGTCATGGCAGCACCAATGGCGCTACTTTAGATAGAAGGTCAACTTGTTTGGATGGTTAATAGGGATGAAAATCCTGCTGGTGGAGGACGATTCTCGCATTACAAAGGCGATCGCGGAAGCCTTGAGCGATCAGCACTATGTGGTAGAAGTGGCTGATGATGGTGAGCTTGGTTTGACGTTTGCTGAGACAGGTGCGTTTGATTTGATTGTTTTAGACTTAATGTTGCCAAAGTTAGATGGGATTAGCCTCTGCAAAAAACTGCGACAAAGTGGAAATAAAACTCCAGTTCTAATGCTGACCTCGCGCGATGCCAGTGCAGACAAGGTATTGGGGCTAGATGTTGGGGCTGACGACTATGTGATTAAACCGTTTGACCTCCCAGAGTTGCTGGCAAGAGTTCGAGCACTTCTGCGGCGTGGCAATGTCACATTTTCACCAATCTTGGAGTGGGAAAAATTAACATTGAACGCAAATGAATGTCTAGTGATGTATCATGATTCTCCCTTGATTTTGACCCCTAAAGAATATGCTTTACTAGAACTATTCTTACGAAATGGAAGTCGTGTTCTCAGTCGTAGCGCAATTTTGGAGCGCGTATGGGCATTTGAGGATATACCTGGAGAGGAAACTGTTAAAGTTCATCTGCGAAGCTTGCGTCAAAAGCTCAAAGCCGCAGGTGCGCCGCCTAATCTAATTGAGACTGTTTATGGTCTGGGATACCGACTTAACCCCAATCTCTAACCGCCGATTTCATAATTTACGAAATCGGCTGCTGTTCTCTTATTTTCTAATCATTGCCGCAATTTTAGGAACATTTTCTGCTGCTGTTTATCTTTTGGTTGCTCACGATCGCAACCAACAATTAGATGCTCATCTGCGTCAGGTTGCTGCTTCCTCTACAGGGACGCTAGAAATTATCCAGCATGAGTATGAAGAGCTGACAACGGAGGATGAATACAAAGGCTATGTTCCAACTGGATCTGATGGAATGCCAGTGCCAATCACGCTGTCTCAACTGATGGGCAAGTATCAGGCAGAATCCGCTTCGCAGATTGTTGTCAGTCCTCTGTTAGCCTCTCATCAAGGGGTGGAATGGTACGATAAACGGCAGCAATTAATGGTGCGTGAAGGGGGGCTTTTCTTACAAACCTCGCTCCCATCAGATATTCCTCAACATGGGATATTGATCCAGGCGGGTAATATTCGCAGCTTTACTCAGCCTGCTTACGCTGTTTCTACAATGAACCCCGATCAAATTCTAGGATACGTTCGTGTTACTGAATCGACCTTTACATTGGAAGCGGAACTGCGCCGCTTGCTGTGGAGCTTAATTGTTGGAGTGTTGACCGTTTCAGGATTAGCTGCATTGGGTGGAATCTGGCTCACTCATGAGTCACTAAAGCCAGTTGTGCAAAGTTTTGATCAATTGAAACAGTTTACCTCAGATGCCTCTCATGAGTTGCGTAACCCGCTCACCGCCATTCGCGCATCGATTGCAGTGATGCAGAGTCATCCAGAGCGCGTTCATCCGGCTGATGTGGAAAAGCTAATCTCCATTGCAACGGCTTCAGCCCAAATGAGCCAATTGGTTGATGATTTATTGCTGTTGGCTCGCATGGATCGGCAAGCCCCAGATCAAAGCGGATGGCGACGCATCGCCTTAGATGAACTGTTAGAAGACTTGGTGGATCTCTACCGCGATCGCGCCGAGCAGTCCCAGATTTCCCTGAAATCCCAATTGATTTCTGGTGTAGAGGTCAATGGAGATGCCTCCCAGCTTCAGCAGTTATTTATGAATCTCTTAACCAATGCGTTGCAATATACGCCATCGGGTGGAACTGTGATTGTGTCAGTACAGCGAATTGGGACTCACGCCCTTGTAACGATTCAGGATACGGGCATCGGCATTGCTCCTGAACAACTGCCGCACATTTTTGATCGCTTTTGGCGAGCCGACCAAGCCCGTAGCCAATACGAAGAGGGTTCGGGGCTGGGGCTGGCGATCGCCAAAACAATTGCCCAACGCCATCAAGGTAATATCACCGTACAAAGCAAACTGGGGGAAGGAAGCTACTTCTACGTGAAGCTCCCACTGGCGGGATGAAATATCCCCTTTTTTAGAAACTCAGACCAGGTTTCCGACTTCTTTACTTTTCCAGATTTTACTAACTGGTAGTTCCGAATACAGACAAAGAGGAGAACTACCATGTCTAAAGCGCTGTCTTTGTTTCTCGATCTTGATTCGCAACCCTCGGCAGATCGGTCTCGTCGCAGTCGTTTTGATAGTGAGTTGGGTGAATCCGGTGAATTGGGCGAATCTGGTGAGTCGGGTGAATTCGGTGAATTGGGCGAATCTGGTGATCACTACGGTTCCTCAACCAAAATTAAAGGGACAAATGGCAGCGATCGCCTAGAAGGTAGCATCAACAACGACAAACTTGATGGAAAGAACGGCAGCGATCGCCTCTTTGGTGGCGATGGTAACGACCAGCTCAAAGGTGGCAAAGGGAACGACACGCTCATTGGCGGCAATGGCGACGATTTGCTCAAAGGTGGTGAGGGGGCAGACATCCTCACGGGTGGAGCAGGCAGCGACCGGTTTGAAATCAAGTACAAGCCCAATAAACCTGGGTATCGTTTTGCCGATATCATCACTGACTTTGAGGATGGTGTGGATCAGCTAAAACTCGATGATGTGAGCTTTTCAAATCTCCAAATCGTTCAAGGCAGCGGCAGTTTTGCCAATGACACGCTAATTCAACTGTCTGGCACAGGCAAGACGTTGGCGGTGTTGCAGGGGATTGATGCCTCGCGAATTACCGCGACAGACTTTGTGGTTTCCTAACCGAACCAGGTTCTGAACTGCACCGAATCAGGGGCATCTTTCCTGAAACTTTACTTTTTGTCGTCTATTCTTGCTTTGACTCTTAATTCTTAACGGAGGAAATCTGTCATGAATTCTAAAGCTGTTGCCCTATTTCTCAGCATCGGTCTAGCTGCAACCCTAAACGCTTGTGGAGCTGCCGACGCTGGAGGTGAAGAAGGCGGTGCAGTGTCTCCGAGTCCTTCTCCTAGTTCACAGGATGGTGAAAGTGGGGAATCGGGCGCATTGCCAAAGCAATCGTCTGTGCTAAAAGCCGACCAGCCTGCGATTATAAATTCTTCCACTGCGTTACGTTTTGCTTCAAACGGAGAACAGGGTGAATCTGGTGAATGCGATGAGGATGATGAATCTGGTGAAGAGGGTGAATCTGGAGAGCAGTCAACCTGCACGACTTCATGATTGAGAGTGCATTGTCGTGCTGAATGCAGTGCGATCGCAATAATGAGTTCAATCTACTGTTTACCCTAACGCAATTGTGTTTGAGTACCATGATTTTGTGCATTGATAATGTTCTCACCTCTGAAGAACTAGAACAGATTCACCTCAGTTTGAAAGACGCAGCATTTGTAGACGGCAAGTTGACTGCCGGAACCTACGCTAAAACGGTGAAAGAAAACTATCAACTAAAAGGAGATAGTGGCGCAGCCAAAGAGGTTAGGGCGATCGTCAATCAGGCACTCAAACGCAATTCTCTCTTTCAAACAGCGGTTCGTCCCAAGGCAATTCGCCCTCTCTTATTCAGTCGCTACGAAGCGGGAATGTTTTACGGAATGCACACGGACAATGCCCTAATGGGAGATGACGTTTTGACTCGTTCTGACGTGTCTTTAACACTATTCCTCAATGATCCAAATACCTACAGCGGTGGCGAACTGGTGATCGATACTAGCTTAGGAGAGCAGTTCTTCAAGCTCGCGGCAGGATCAATGATTGTCTATCCATCTACATTTCTGCATCGTGTGGCAGAAGTGGCTGAGGGGGTTCGACTGGCAGCGGTGACTTGGGTACACAGTATTGTTCGAGATGCCCATGAGCGCGAAATGCTATTTGAACTGGATACTGTTCGACGCGCAACATTTGAAAAACACGGCAAAACAGTGGAATTCGATTTGCTCTGTAAACTTCATGCCAACTTACTCCGAAAATGGGCAGAAGTTTAGAACCAACTACACACAAAAAAGTACCAACAGAACTACACAACCAGGAGACGTTTGGCAATGAATCTACGAAAACTGCACCGAAAAACTGCACCGATTCTGTTTATCCCTCTATTGCTCACAGCGTTGACAGGGGTTGCGTATCGAATCGGTAGAAGTTGGTTTGGTTTGTCTGATGAATTTGGTGATTTCATGATGGTGCTGCATGAAGGACGTTTTTTGGGTAAGCCGATCGTTCCAATTTATGTCCTGTTGGTTGGACTAGGACTACTGGGTATGATTGTCAGCGGCATTACTTTAGTCAAGCAACGTAAAAAAGCCACAATATCTAAACCCCTCAAACTGAATGAACGAAAGTTACATCAAGTTATTGCTCCGATTGCATTTCTGCCTTTTGCCGTGAGTGCGATTACAGGTGTGTTCTACCGTCTTGGCAGAGCTTGGTTTGGTTTGTCAGATGAGCAAGCTGCTTTCCTTCTAAAAATTCATCAGGGATCATATCTTGGCTCAACACTCAGACCCGTCTACGTCCTTTTGGTTGGAGTCAGCCTGATTGCGATGTTGTTAACAGGGATTCAAATGTCAGGCGTTTTCCGCAGACGTTCTTCTCGATCGACGGAAAGTGACTAAAGGGCAAATCAGAGCTGGAACAAAAACTTGTGGTGTTGAAAGTTGTCCATCCAACAGTCGATTCAGTAACTCCTTCAGATTCTTTGCAGTCAAAAAAACAGGGTGACTAAAAAGTTAGATGCGCTTGATTGAGTTCTCCGCAATTAATTGACTATCAGCAAGCTGGTAGCGATCGCCATTAAAACAATAATTCAATTGCCGTAAGCGTTCGGCTTTGCCGTCTCGGAGAGAATCGTCCTCCATCTGTAACACCTCTAAACAGGGCAAAGCCTGACCCCGATCTTCTCCCACCTGAATCAGAGGTTTATTTGCTGGAAGGTTAGGATTGAGATAGTTTTGGAACACCTCCACTGCGGATTGATTCTCTCTCAACCAGTAGCCAGTGTAGAGGCAACCCAAAGCTCCGCAAAGATTGGGAGTGTTGAAATTGAAGAGCGTCAGTTTGCCTTCTTTTCCGTCTACAGACCAGGCAAGCAAAGTTTCTTTTGCCTGTGCCACATTCATATCTGTGTTTGCTTGAATCACTTGTTCTATAACCGCTTCTGGAACGACTGCTGTTGCTTTCCGCCAAGGGACGGTCGCCGCATTAGAACTACAACCTGCTGTGCCAATGAGTACCGATAACAGCAGAAAAAGGCTAAAACCGATGCGAAACCAGTATCCTACCTGCCATAACCAGTGAGGTGGTGCAGGAATGGTGGATGTGCTCAGTTCCTGCTGCTGAGTTGGAGCCAGTTTTGAAGCTGAATCTTTCATAGCGGGTTTCCTTTTCAACTTGTACTCACTGCTGAACCTGAACATTCGCGGGAACCACAATGCCCAACTGCTGCAGCGCCCAGACTTCCTCAGCAAACCAGGTAGGATTTTGAGTTGAGGCTGCGCCCTGGCTGACCTGTTGCTGAAAGCGATCTTTACCAAGGCGCTGAATCTCTCGCCGGAATCGTGCCAGCGTCAATTGTTGAGCGACGGACTGGGGCACAACACTAGCAAAGGGAATGCGATCGCCCATCGGGTTAAAAAATACTTCCTCACAGCGTCCATTCGTGACTGCGATGATCAAATTAGTTGGCGCTTGGCTGTTTTCGGTGTGAGTTGCCAGTAAGTAATAGTCCTTGCCTTGTAATCGACTAGAGCCGATCAGTTCACTCCGAACAATGGGTTGTCGGGTTTGTTGGGGAATACAACGACTGACGGTTTCTGGGATTCCAGGGGTTTGAGCATCAAGCGGAAGATACCCTAACCCGATAGTGAGCAGCATACCCACCGCTAAAGGTAGCCAGAAGGTTGCAGTCAAACGTCTGCCAATGGATCGCAGTGAAAATCGCTGCTGGGATTGCATAGTTGATTTCTCCTTAGAATTGAACCCGCTGTCTGGGATTGATGGAAGAGCCGCTGCGCCAGTTACCAGGGGTAGCACCTTCAATCACTTCAAAGTGGAGGTGGGGTCCAGTGCCCAAGCCACTCTGCCCACTGCGGGCGATCGCCTGCCCCTGTTGTACTGAAGTACCCGCGTTCACGTCCATTGAATCCAGGTGAGCATAGAGCGTCATCCTGCCATTGGCATGTTCCACAATCATGGTTTTGCCATAGCCCGAAAGCCAACCTGCGTAAAGAACCTTGCCGCCATCAGCCGCTCGAACCGGTGTCCCGATCGGTGTGCCGATATCAATGCCAGCGTGATTGGAGCTACAACTGGCACAGGGGCTGGAGCGAGAACCAAAATCACTGGTCACTGGAAAGCCTGGAGCAGGGTTAGTTAGCTTTCCGGTGGCTTGTCCGGGTGTCCCACTGTTCGAGGTTGTATCATTGCTTTTTGTTCCAGAGGCATTAGCAGTTGTCCGGGTGGCGCTGGGAGCACAGGTGAGTGTGCCATTACCACCGTTGCGATAGCGAGTTAGAGCAGCGCGACCATAATCTCGTAAACTCAGACGACCCAGCGCATCGGAACTTCCTCCATCCACACGGCTGTAGTCGCCACCGAAGTGTTTTTGGGCAACTCGTTCTAGGAGGCGATCGCCCGTAAAGGGTTGCCCTGTCGTTGGATCAATCTGTCCTCGTGTCACCTGAATTTTGTTGGCGAGGTCTGCCATAAAGGCGCGATCTTGATCAGCAGGTGGAAAGAATTGAAACAGTTCCGCCTCAGTCGGTTGATAGCCCTGCCCAATGCGATTTAAAAATCCCTGACCCCCTGGCTTTGCAGCAATTAACTGCACTGCATAGGGGTTGTAGCTCATGAACTGATAACGTCCTAACCCCCGGCCACAGTTGCTTCCTCCATCTGCGCAGGTATGAACTCCAACCGCCTGATAACCTCCGCTGCTAGCACTTTCGATGCTGGCGATCGCCTCTGCCAGCGCATCTAAATCAATCCCTTGCAAGGATCGTGCCGACACGGGCTGACTACTGCCGCCTAAATTACAGGGATTTCCCCCATCCCGATTGCCAGCAATAGTTTGGCTACTTCCAGGTTCTCGGCTGGCTCCAGTGGGTTGAGAGGCAGCGGCAGCTCGTTGATCGCTCAAATCTCCGACAAACATCAAAGCATTAACTTTGTAGGTAAAGAACGGCACCGGACCAATGAAATAGGGTGTACAGCCCAGCGCGTTAGCACAGAAACGGAAGAATAGGGCAGTGTCTACGGTATCCGTGGGTTCATCCGGCTCCATCACCACGACTTTGAAAGCAGAACCGAAGGGCAAGCGTCCTGTAGGTTCTCGACCACCATTCACCGATCGCAAAACGCCCCAACCACCCTGAACTTCCTGATATTTTCCTGAGATCCATTGCTTTCCTTCCAGCCTGCCACGCGCACTACGTCCAGCGTTCTCCAGATCATCCAGTTCAACATAGGCGCAATCGGTTTCAGCACAGGGCACAGAAAAGCCCTGAACATCAGAGCCAGAAATGGTGTTGTTGCGTTGTGCCTCTGCTGGACCATATACCTGATCGATCCGCATGACTAGACTACCCAGTTCAGCAATTGGGTTGGGCATTGACCCTAATGGCACCTGACCCAACCCTGGAATACCTTTCACAAAGCTGTTCATCCAGCCCTCGAATTGTTGGAGCTGAACGGCTTCCAGGTTGGGAATGGAGCTGACAGGAAAGCGAGAAAGATCAATCTTCTTTAAGCGTAGCTGTCCAATCTGGGGATGCTGTGCCAGCACTCCAGCCAGGGTTTGATCAGAGACATTAATGCCGACGGCTTTGGCAGCGAGAAGAGCTGCGACAGGGGCGATCGCCCGGACATTAGTTTGTGCTAGCCCCGGTACCACTTTTGCTAAATGGCTCAGGGTTTGATCGGCTGCCAGCGTAAACGCACTCAGAGCCACTTGATTGAGATCGAGGTGGGTGAGTTGGGCGATCGCCCCGGTTGAAAAGACTTCTGCCTGAAATGCCTGCGAGATGTCCCCCAGCTTCAAATACTGATCGGGAGCCATGCCAGCACTCCAATTGCGGCTCAGGTCATACCCCAACATTTGGCTGTAGGGCTTGCCATCGACTGAGCCAGAGCGACTGATACCCGGCATCTGTGATAAAGAGATTCGGTTCCAGTCGGGCAACAAAACTTGCGTTGCAGGCAGTCCAGATTGACTCCCTGCAATTTCTAGAATGCGCGTGGGTAGGCTGCCGTCGTCGATCGTTCGAGCAGATGCAGGTGAAATAAGTCCGCAAAGGCCAATGACAATCAAGCACAGCGAAATGATCCATGCCAGAACACGCTGCCTTTTGAAGCCGTCTGGCATTCTCAGTGGGGTATTCATGACATCAGGCAGGGTTGAGGGGATTAAAGCTCCAGTTCGGGTGCAGAAAAGGTACGCTCTGTTTTCGGCTGATAAGCGGAACCCTTGCCATAGCCCTTTAAGTGAGGGTTGGGGTTGGCGGCTGATTCTGAGTAGGGTGTATCGCCAAAATTTTGTTCAAAGATGTTTTCCTGATATCCATCACTGAAGTGATCGGTTTGCCAGGGATTCGTGCCTGCCCCAGTGATTGATTGTTCGCCACCAGCGACAGAGGTTTGATAACCACCCGTTTGGTAACCGCTACTACTGTCAGGATTGGCATTGAAATCGGGGGTTGATTCAGTGTTCATCGCGCAAGCATCCATACGAAACGATATGCTTGCCAGCCTATAAAGCCAGACCTGGGAGTGACCTCAACCAGGTGGATAACAACGCTCCAGCCAACTGGCTGTTTGTAGGGGCATTCCTACAGGAGGCTTGTGCTGTGGATCAACTGAGTTTTATGCCCGAAGAGTTGGTGCGAACCCTGCAACAAGGGAAAGATGCTGCTAACCCAGACACCCGTTGCTCATCTAGCACGCTGGAAATGTTGCGCCTTTTGGCATCCTCGATGTTCCCAAAGAATTGCTAGCGTGCATGTTGGAAATGGCAGAGTTTTCCATCCATCATGTCCGTTATCTAGTAGGACCATTGGTATTACATCGAAGTCTGTGGGGTGATGCAACTCCAGGTTGGTTAAAGGTTGCCTGTGTGCAAGATCGGTTTGAACTCATCCTTTCCGAGTATGAACAGGAGCAAGTTGGAGACTACGCTACACCTACGGAAGTATTAGCTTATATGATGCCTGCCACGATGGAAGCGCCGATGCATCGAAATTATGTTGATCTCTATCTTTGGTCGGGAAATGAGGTCATGAAAAAACACAATCGGTTGCCCGAAAACGCAACCAGTTTTTATGAGTTGATTGGTGGGCATCCGATTGAATTCAGCACAGTCGAAAATGATTTTCAAGATCTGAGCCGATCAATTCGTCGAAGCGTGGTGAAGCACGCAGCTCAACAGGGATGGGGAAAGCGGCGCAATCGGACAAAAGCAGAAGCAATCTCGGTTGAACCAGCTCAAGTATCCGATCAGCCAGAACAGGTCAGTTTGTTTTGAATCATGAGCGATACCGGAGATGGTTGGTGCTACCGCCCCTTCAAGCTAGTCCTCCAGCCATTTCCAATTATGTCTGCGTCCCAAACTCACCCTCATTTGAAAGATGGAACCTGTCAACTGATTACGTCGGGGAAAGAACTTGAATCGGCACTGCGTTGGTGTAGCCTCGCCGGAGGAGAATCGCTAGAACAGTTTTCAGCGCTTGGATTGGACTGCGAGACAACAGGGTTAGATCCTCACGTTCATACGATTCGGCTCATTCAGCTTGCAGTCCCCGA
>KL662192.1:279151-309196 GCA_000733415.1 [Leptolyngbya] sp. JSC-1 | reverse complement strand
AATCGCTAGAACAGTTTTCAGCGCTTGGATTGGACTGCGAGACAACAGGGTTAGATCCTCACGTTCATACGATTCGGCTCATTCAGCTTGCAGTCCCCGATCAGCCAGTGATGCTCATTGATTTACCCCAGATTGCTCCCTGCGATCGCCACCCACTCCAACAGCTCCTCTCCAGTCCTGTGCTTAAGATTACTCACAACGGCAAATTCGACTGGCAATTCCTTGCCCAGGCAGGACTCCAACCCGCGCCTCCCTTCTTCGATACACAACTTGCCTATCGCGTGTTGACGGCAGGACTGAAAACTAGTCTCTCGTTGCAGACGCTTGCTCAAAAGCTATTGAATATAGAGCTGGATAAAACCCAACAGGTCAGTGATTGGAGCCAGCCCCTAACTTCAAAACAGTTACAGTACGCGGCGTTGGATGCAGCAATTTTGTTAAAGTTATACCCGATTCTAGTCAAGAAGTTAGAGCGATCGCAGCTTCTCAAAATTGCCCAACTGGAATTTCACTGTATGCCTGCGGTGGCTCAGATGGAGCTGAATGGGATGTTGCTGGATCTCTCCCGCTGGAAAAGGTTGGGGGCAAAGCTAGAGAGCGATCGGGATGTGGCACTTCATCAGCTCAGCCAACTCCGGATCGCTGGTAACGCTCAGATGTCCTTGCTGCCGGAGATGACGGATACGATTAACCCAAACTCTCCCCAACAGGTGCTTGCAGCACTTCAGGCATTTGGAATTCCAGTAAACTCGACCAATCAAAAGGAGCTGGTTCCCCTGGCGAAACAATATCCTGTGATCCGAGCGTTGTTGGACTACCGCCACCTCTCCAAAATTACTGCTACTTTTGCCGATAGTTTGCCCAAGCACATCCATCCCGTAACAGCCAGGATTCACCCGACCTACTATCAGCTTGGAGCTAGGTCGGGTCGCTTCTCTTGCCGCAATCCACCTTTGCAAACCATTCCTCGCGATGCCGCAGCTCGAACCTGCTTTATTGCTGCACCGGACTACAGGATCGTGCGAGCAGATTATTCCCAGATTGAACTGAGGATTGTTGCCCGCTTGAGTGGCGATGCCCGGATGCAAAGAGCGTATCGTAAGGGCGAGGATCTGCACCGACTAACAGCGGCCCTAGTGACTGGGAAAGCGATCGACGCGGTGAGTGAGGAAGATCGTCGGCTTGCCAAAGCCATTAACTTCGGGCTGATCTATGGTATGGGTGCTGCCAAACTTCAGAGCTATGCTGAGACCAAGTATGGAGTTACTCTGTCGTTGGAGGAGGCAAAGGCATTTAGGAAGCGATTCTTTGAAGCCTACACCGGAATAGCAGAGTGGCATGAGACGATTAAGCGCAGTTACATTCGGGGAATAAAGGAGAGCCGTACACTGGCAGGCAGGCGGCGCAGGTGGGCAGACAAGCCCAGGCTGGCAGAGCTGCTGAATCATCCAGTCCAGGGATTGAATGCGGACATCACGAAACTAGCGTTAGTGAAACTCGGTAAGGCACTGGTGGATACAGGGACGAAGCTGATTTGTACGGTTCATGATGAAATTCTGCTGGAGTGTCCTGATGCTGAGACAAAGTATGTCAGTGATCTCTTGCACCGCTGCATGATTGCGGCAGCTCAGAAGTTTCTGCATCCGATTCCAGTGTTGGTAGATGTCAAGGTTTCTGCCAGCTGGGGTGAATAGCTTGCTACGCACTAACCAACCGTTTCAAGATTTGCGCGACAGTATACAGTTCATTACCCTCGGCAGTGCTGAGAGTAAATTTATCCGACAGAGCATAGTGGGAAGAGTCACGATCGCATTTAACGAACAGGTAATCTTCTCCAGTGGTAATCAGAGCGAACACAGGGGAAATCGGCGCACCGACCATATAGGCTAGGGTTTGGGCGATCGCTTGCCGCACGCTAAACCCGTAGCGTTTACTTTCAATCACAATTAACCAGAGGCGATCGTGAATCACCAGGGCATCGATCAATCCATCCAGTTGGGTATCGCCATCTTCAATTTCAAATCGGACATACTTTTCACTCCGAACCTGGTAAGGCGGATCGATGAATCCCAGCGTTTCCAGCAGCGGTGACAGCAGGATTAAGTTGACAGTGCCTTCGGTGATGGCTCCGCTATCGGCATAGTAGAGATAACGCTGCTTGAGGTGATCGAGCCTTGCCTTCTCGGTATCGGTCAAGGGAGGCAACGGTGTTTTCCATTCGGTAAAAAAGGTGGCATTGGGGCTGGGTGCAATGCCGAGCCTCGTGTGGGCTTCGGTGAGGTTGGTGATCGCTTTGGTGATACCGAGGGTAACCATCGGAGTTTTAGCAGTGGGGAGTGGTTTCTACGCTAGCATTCTTCAGCCATGTCGTCCCAGATTTTATCCAGGTCAGCTTCGGCAAGCGGACGCTTAAGCACTTGCTTCATCGGACGTTTGGTTATTCGGATCATGTCTGCTGAGTCGCCCTTCGCGGTTGTCCGCGACGAATTACGGCTGACCTATCCAGTCTCCGCTATCGATGCCTTTGCGCATTTCTGTACGGAGTTCTTGCAGTTTCATTGCCTGGAGCATGTCACGCTCTTTGAGGAGCCGCAAGCCTTCACGGATGACTTCACTGGCAGAGGAGTACATGCCGCTGGCGACTTTTTCTTGAACCATCTGCTCTAGTTCACTCGTGAGTGAAATGTTCATCGGGCGTGCTCCTGAACGTGATCCACTCTTCTAGTTTTACTGAAGTAACAGAAAATAGCAATTTTTGTTATTGTGATTCCACTTAGGGAATAAAAATAGGCTAAAAATCCCTAAGTATTCCCTAAGAAATTCTTCCGAGAGCAGGGGGAGCATGGCGAAGCAGAGCAAAGCGGCACGGTTGATTCAGCAACTCCAGGATTGGAGTGATCAGGAGTTGGGAGAACTGACTGAGATGATCCAGGGGTTGTTAGAATCCCGGAAGACTGAGTCAGAGAAGGAGAACCAGGAGACTCGTGAGGATGGTTCACCGCTGGGCAGGCATGGGGGACGAGGACATATTGAACTCAAGATGATTCCTGACTCTAAAACAGGGAAGACTTATGGACCTTACCGCTACCTGCGTTATTGGGGGATGACAAAGAAGGGAGGAATGGGACTAAAAAGTGTCTATCTGGGTAAAGTAACCTCTGATTCTCAAGACTAGCTATCAAACAACTCTCGGTGAATATAAGCAAACCTTGATCGATCGCCCCCACCCGCAGGTCTCGCATACGTCGCCTGATTCCGAATTGCGTGCATCTGCTCAGATTCTCGTTCCATTGCTGGGGTAAACTGCTGCCGCTGTCCCAATAAATCCTCCAGTTCAATTTTCCCCGGTTTCCCATGGTAAAACGCTTCCTCTGCACAACGCCGTACTGCATTCCCAATCTCAGCAGGGGTGCAAATGCGGTACTCCGTCAATAGCCTGCGCCATTGATCATCTGTCCAGGGCGATTGACCATTCCCTCGAAATGCTGGAAAGTACTTTGCCAGATGTAGATTGAACACCTCATACCTGGCTCCCTCATGGGGCAGATCGATAAAGAAGATGTCATCAAACCGACGTACCAGTTCGGGTGGTAGCATTCCCAAACGATTGACGGTCGCGATCGTGTAGATCGGCTCCTGGTGTTCCTGCATCCAGGTCAGCAAGGCTGCCGAGAGACGACGGGCGATCCCACCATCCGCATTCGAGTCCCAGCCTGCAAAACCCTTGTCAAAGTCATCCCAATAGAGGACACAAGGAGCCAGAGACGTGACCACAGCGATGAAATCCTTTAAGGCGCGATCGGGATTGGGACTGCTCAAGAGAATCCCCCAGTTCGCCGCTAGCAGAGGTAAACCCATCTTCTTAGCCGCCAGTTTGGCAGAGAGACTTTTGCCTGTGCCAGGTGGTCCCCACAGCACCATCCCCGTGGGTAAGCTCAGCCCATATTGTTGAGCTTCGGGTCGGAGTAGAGAGGCGATCGCCTCCAACCGCCGCTCTAACAAATCCAATCCAGCAGCACTGGGCACATCCGGCTCTGCGATGTACTCCAACCCCCGTCCGCGCAGCTTGTTAACCTTGTGATCCAGAATCAATTGAACCAACTGCTCAGGGGTATCCGCAAACGTCAGCAGCATGTCCAGCACCATTGCAATCTCACCCGCTGGCAATCCCTGACAAGCTGTGCTCAATCGTTGTTGAGGCTCAGAATCATCCTTGCCGAGCCAGGAATGCTGGTTGCAGAATTGGGTGGTGATCGCCTGTGCCTGTTGGCGATCGGGCATTGCGTGAGACAGCACTGGAATAAAGGGTTGCAGTTCCAGCGGTAGTTGCACGTAGGTTCCCAGCAAAACCCAGTAATGGGATGTTGAGTTCCAGATCGACTGATAATAGGCATTCAAAAGCTGGTAGCAACGTTGCTGACTCATTTCTTCAACAGTGCTATTCAAAACTCCTTCCAGAAGATAAATGCCTGGTTCCGGCTGATCTAGCAAGGATTGGAGGATGTCTTGCTCTATCGTTTGTGTTGTGGGTTGTAGAAACCGCCTCCCGTGAGGTGCTACCAACTGCTGAAGCGCTGAGTAACCAGGATTCCAGACATAAACTGGGAGCGATTTTGCCTCACCCCAATGATAAAACTGGCTCAACACTGCCATCCGATCCGGAGTCTGATATTCCAGCGCCACGATCGGAGCGTTCTGATCAACCAGCTTGATCCAATCCTGCATCGGGCGCATGAGCTAAAGCTGTAAGGGTTCTCAGTGGTTCTAACGAAACTCAGGAATGTATACCTCAACCAGATGGATACTTTTGAAACGACAAATCATTCTTCAAATGGAGGGAAATGCCGCTAATGCGGCGAGGGAGGGAAATCCTTGAATTTGGGAGTTTATGAAATGGCGACGACTACAAAACCTCGCACCCCCAACGGCACTCGCAACGGTGCTACCTCCAAAACGGCTAAACCTAACGGTACAGTCCCAGCCACTAAAGCCAAAGCACCAACGGTTGATGGACTGCCGGAAACTAACGCATCAGCACTGCTCAAAGAATTGCGGAACTTGGTGTTCAAGGAGTACGGCGTGAAGCTGCAACTCCGCGATGCTCGTGTCTCTACCAAAATTGGGCATGCGACCCGCGAAAAGCTTGGGCTTGACATTGCCGCTCAGGTGAAGAAAAAGGGTGGTAACAAAAAGTTCGACTGGCAGCGATGGAATACGAAGGTGTTCCCGCGACTATTCGGACAACCCGATGCGCTGAAGTACCCGCCAGAAGTGGTGGCGATCCTTATGAGCCTGCTGTATGACACCATTCGTACTGATCCAGAGCAAGCTGTTGCAGACCTGGTGGAATTCAACCGGGCATCCCTGGAGCGCCGCAACTCTTTCCAAGCGGAGCAAGATGACGATCTCGATGATGACTTGGATGACGATCTCGATGATGACTTGGATGATGAACTGGACGATGAAGTCAGTGATGAACCGGACGATGACTTGGATGACGATTTAGACGAGGATCTAGACGAAGAAGAGGAGGAATAATACATTCAGCTCCGTTCACTGCCTGATTGCTTGCCCTGCATTAGTTCGGCTGATGCAGGGTTCTTTTTTCCCGCCCACCTCCCTGGCACGCTAGAGTGGAACGCAGTAACAACTGCGGAAGGAATGAAAGCTCGGACTGCACGAAGCAGGCATCTGTCGATGCGATCGCTGTGAGAAATCCAACTCATTCATAAAGGAGCAATTCTCATGGCTACTGCAACTGCAACACGCAAAGCTACAAAAAACACTGCACGCAAGGTACCGAAGCATACTCCCGCTTTGCAACGGGTAATTCCCTATCAGGAGAAAGTTCGACTGATGGTGATTGAAGTGCTACGGGAAGAGTCTGGACGAGAGCTGGCAGCATCCGCTCGTTTCACCGGACAGGAGTTCGATTGGGAACAGCACAATGCCCAGTTCCGTAAGGACTATGCCGAAACCTTACTCCGGGATCTGCTGACCTATGCTCGCAAGCTCTACGGATTGCAAAATCTGGATGAAGTGCGCGATCGCCGCGCAGCTCACAAAGCAACCCGCACGGGGCGTTTGAATGCGCTCAACGGCTTGAGTACAACGGATGACATGGATGCAGATGAGGAATTTGAAGTCGATCTGGAAGAGGACATCAACCTGGATGACTAATTCTTGAGCAGGTTCAGAGGCTACCACTCAAACCCCGGCGATGAGTCGGGGTTTTTCATTGCCACCCGCCCACCCGCAATTGTCCAACAGGTGTTGGACAAATCCAGAAACCCCTATCAGGACAGGCTTTGTAAGCTGCTATAGTGAAAGCTGGTTTAATACAGGTGTATCGTCAGTATGGGAAGCAACCTATCACCCAGCGATTATGACAGCTTTTTGCGAGAGCTAAAAGAGCAGATTCGCATTGCCCAAATGAAGGCAGCCGCAGCGGTCAATCGCGAATTGGTTGTTCTGTACTGGCAAATCGGTAAAGCAATTCTAGCACGTCAGCAGCAACAGGGCTGGGGAGCAAAAGTAATTGATAAATTAGCAAAAGATCTCAAAAAGGAGTTTCCTGATATGACAGGATTCTCTCGTTCAAACCTGATGTATATGCGTGCTATTGCCGAAGCGTATTCTGATGAGAAAATTGTCCAACAACTGGTTGGACAAATTCCCTGGGGACACAATGTTCGGATTTTAGAGTACATCAAGGATATTGAAGAACGTTTGTGGTATGTCCAACAAACCATTGAGCATGGTTGGAGCCGAAATGTTCTAGTTCATCAAATGGAAAGCGGGCTATACAATCGCTTAGGTGGAGCAATTACTAACTTTGAGCAAGTATTGCCTCAACCCCAATCTGACCTAGCCCATCAGCTACTCAAAGACCCCTATAATTTTTCATTTCTTAGTCTCAGCCGTGATGTTCAAGAACGCGAATTAGAGAAAGCTTTAGTTGATCATATCCGCGATTTTTTATTGGAGTTGGGTGTTGGTTTCTCTTTCTTAGGTAGTCAATATCCCATTGAGGTTAGTAACAAAGAATATCGATTAGACTTGTTGTTTTATCATGTTCGTTTACATTGCTATGTAGTAATTGATTTAAAGATGGGAGAATTTGAGCCGGAATTTTCTGGAAAAATGGCTTTCTATGTAATGGCTGTAGATAATTTACTAAAGTCTGAAATAGACAATCCAACAATTGGAATTATTCTTTGTAAAACAAAAGATAAAACAACAGTTGAGTATGCGTTACAACCGATGCAGAAGCCAATTGGTGTGGCAACCTATCGACTAAAGGACACCCTGCCGGAACTGCTACAAGGGAGTTTGCCCACCATTGAGCAGCTTGAGATGGAGTTGAATACGCTGTCAGTGGAGGCGATCGCAGACCCGACAGACCTAGATGAGTAAGAAACTCGTCCAAGACTGCTTGGACAATTGGCAAAACCTCAATTTCAATTGGCAGGCGCAGGTTCGCAACTAACACCACCGAAGGTTGGAACACTTGAATTTGAAAGCTTCCCAGTGACCAATTCATGAACTTGCTGATTTGAAAGTTGAGTAGGTTTTACCTCGATCGTGGTTTTTCCGCCCCGGTTAACCTGGATAATCGTGTCTGCCCAGTAAAATTGTTCTTGTGAAGGTTGGGAGTATGCCGGGTAGCAGCCTTTTGAGGCGATCGCGATTTTATGCTGTACGGCGGACACGGATGGCAGAGCAACTCCAGCTCGAACCAGTTTTGCCTCGCCGACTGGACCCCAAAGCTGAAGTTGAGTCGTGATGCAGCGTTTTCCATCTTTCAGAGGAGCAATAATGTTACCGCATACCTGGACATCTACATTATAGAGCGGCGGATATTCTGGAAGGGAAAAATTTTGCGCTTGAGTGGCTTCAGTTCCGCCTCCTGTTGCTGTGCGAGGAGCGCAACTAACGGCAAGCAACCCCGCCAAAGTCACAACTGTCCAGTATTGAGTAGTTTTACAAGTCCACATTGGTAAAGTCCCCTCGAACTTTGAATAAACGCTTAGTTTCCTTGAACGGGTGCAAACTCGCGTTGATTGGGAGGCTGAACCCATAACGTGCAGAATCCAGCAGTAGCTTTTCGGCTGGGTAGCATCTCTAGGGTGACACCCAAGCGTTTAACTTCATTAGTACAAGCAAGCTGACCGTTGCGATCGCGGCTCAACAAGTCCTGATTCCAGTTCAACAGCTTTCGAGAAAATTGACCCTCAGCACTGGTTGCCCAGTCTAAAGCCTTGGCTTGCTCTAATGTCAATTGTCGGGTTCCGGTAGGGTCGAGGGGGCGACTGGCTTGATACCAGGAGAGTCCGGCAATGCCCAAGAATCCTCCCAATCCGGCTGTAACCAGGAGCAATACCCCCGCTGCAATCAATGAGGGAACCGAGTGAATAGCCCGCTCAAACTCTGTGCGACGAATCAGGGCAGAGACAGTTTGGGCGATCGCCTTTTGGTGTCCCTTGATCGCCACCTTTTCATAGGTTTGGAGCCGATCATATAACTGCGTCTGCCACTGCTCAAACATGGTCTCCATCTCTTGGGGACTGTCTTCTAGCAACACTTCTAGCCTGCCAGTCGCAACCAACATCAAGAAGGCTGGATCATCCGGGTCAATTCCCGTTTGTACGACAATTTCCCATACTCTGGCTTTGAAAGAATCATCCTTACCGCGAATTGCCAGATCGAGCAGGGTCGGGTAAGGAATTCGATTTAGACCTTTGCCTCTGGCAGCCATCGATTCCAGAAATTGATCATCCAGATCCAGAGGTTCTTCTATTTGGCGGGGATTGGTCATAAGCCTTATCTCCCTTAGCTTGAACGTTTGCTATTGCGGGATTTAGAGCCGCTTGTTGCTGGTTCAGCCGTTTTAATGTCAGCTTCTCCAGCTTCCATTGGTGATCCATCAGTCGCAGTTGGCTTTGAAGGACTGACTTCCGACTGCGAGAGTTTCCAGATGTTTGCCTGGTCGATCGCTTGATAAGCACTCTTCAGAAACGTATGGAGCCGCTGCTTCCCCAAAACGCCCAGCTCACCGCTCTCCCTACCTGCTGAAAAAGCAAGTCGCTTGGCATCAAGGTGATCACGCTCGCGATAACTGAACTTGGGGAAATCAAGCACGGGAACCTTTTGCTTTGCCAGGAGTTGTTGTAGTTCCTCTCTGCCGTCCAAGTGGGACCAATCATCACACAGCCCCCAGTTACGGACAAAAACATGCTGCACTTTGCCATCAAACTGCTTCAAAGATTGGATGAAAAGCTGCACACTGTCATAGCCGCCGGTGCAGATAAACCACTTACAGATACTGACTCCATGCTGCGCCCCCATCTCTAGTACCCCGTTGCGCTCAATCCAATCGGTAACGGCTGGAAAGACCTGAGCAGGGAGATTCACAATCACTGGAGTTCTAATCGCCAGGTCAAAAATGCGATCGGCATCGTAGGCTTTGCGTTCTGATTCACTAAAGACGACTCGCTCACATCCTTCAGGATAGACTTCCCCTACGTCAGGATTGCTGCGATCGGCTTCTACCAGCACATAGGGAAGCTGGCGATCGATGCAATATTGCACCATTACGCGAGCAAATAGAGATTTGCCTACACCACCCTTCTCACCATCAATGAAATGAATGATTGCCATTGCGCTCTCCTATTGCCACATTGTTCGGGTTGCTCGATTAGCAGGCTTGTTACTGCCATTTTGGCGATCACCATTGGTATATTCAATTGTTGAGGATTCAGCAGATGGAATTGGCAGTTGCAAACATTCCCGGATATAGTCTGACTGACGTTCCAAAGCACGGCAGCAGCTCAATCCCAGTTGGCGTAGTTCTTCCTGGCTTAACAGACCTTCTGCCTGATGAGCAGCTACCATCCAAAAAGCTCTGGCGGACTCTAACATCAACTCTTTACCCTGTCTCACTCCATCACCTTTCTTCAAAAATGCTGTCAACACACCGTCTGGAGTGTCGGTGTAAGGCGAATAGCGAAAGCTGAAATCTTCGCGTTTGCGGGAGGTCTGAGCAATTTCGTTCATGCGACCTCCGCCAACTGCTCAACAAAGTCGCAGTACATTCCAAAAACGTCAATCAGACGAAAGGATAGTACATCTGCATCTAAACGGTTCGAGCGATAATCCAGTCTTAATAAGTCTTGTAATCGTTGTTGTAAATCTGTCCCCCAATAGGTTGGAGTTCGATTGAAATAACTTTCCAATTCATCATGGAGGTAAAGAGCAGCTCCACCAGAAATAATCACCTCTGTAACATTCGGCAGCATGGTGTCAAGCCAATCTTGCAATCGTGACCAGTACTCCTCTCTGGCAGTCAAAATAGCAGTGACAATTTGTTCGCGTTCTAGTTTTTGTTCAGTGGGCGATCGCGTCTTCACCAGATGTTGAAGTTGTGGATTATCAGGGGCGATCTGATTGCCAATACTATAGATTGCGCTCGTTAACGAATCAGCACTTTGACCAGAGGTACGGTTTAATACCTTATCTACCAGTTGATGAAAGCCTAAATCAGTGGTGTTACCGATCGCCAGCTTGCCCCGTTCAAACAGCAATAGGCTGGTATTCCGATGCCCAAACATCAGCACAGCCAGTGTTTGTTGCTGGAACCACTCTGCCCCATTCTGCATTACCCGTGCCATTGCCAAGCCACCTCCCTCTGGGCGACACTCAAAGGCTGCTAACTTGACCTGGAGGCGTTCACCGCGAAAGCTGTAATTTTTGAGCTGTTGTTTCAGGAGTTGCTGAAAGCGTTGAGCATTCTGGTATTCGCTGTAGGGTAACAGAGCAGAAATGGCAATGGAGAACTTACGAGGTAGATCCATGTGCTGGACGATTGCTCCTACGGCTGCCAGCACTTTATATAACGCCCGTTCGTATTTCACCTCATTCATCCGCACGGCTGCCAAAAACTGACGCGCTAAATAGCCAACGACCTGACACTGCTGACTATCAGAACATTGCAGCCAAACATCATCTTCAGGTCGGGTGATACCCAGACTTCCTCTGGTTCTCAAGTGGGCATCAATTGAACTCAAACTAAGTTCAATCACTTCAGGCTCCATGAGCAGCAGTCGAGGTCTGCCATCTGCTAAGTGATAGATCACTTTACTGAGTGAGGAGCCTGGATCGAAAGTCAACGTGAGGTCAGACATCACGGGTTGATCAGTAATGGTTAACGTTCCCTCAACTTAGCGAGCACTGATTGAATACTCATCATCCATGTGGATAAAAAAGAGAAACCCGGATTTCCTCTCCCGCAGGGGTTCACAATTTGCCACAGTTTCCCTCAATGGTTCGTCTCCATTCTCATTTGACCACCCGATCCAGGCGCTGAATTCTTAATAAGTTGGACTTGTTGACACTCAATAGCCTCAAATGTCCACAGATTTCTCGCAGCATTCCACCCATGACCCACATTCTCACAGCAGACTACAGTACCCGTTCAAAACCCAGGATGTAGAGCAAGCCATGTTGTAGTGTATATTCATCCATTAGAATAAAAATAATGGTGTTATTGCAACATCCGTGAGTTTTGTTTGTTGTAAAAGGCTATTGCCCAATGCAGAAATCAAAAAGATAGCCGACTGGTAGATCACAAGTCAACGAAGGAACAGCAAAGCTAGAAAAGAATCTTCACCATCTTCCTGATTGGCTGGAATGTCCTCGCAGAAACGTCCCATCAAGTTTCATATCTCCCTCAACGCTGAGGAGAAAGAAAAGGTGCGCTGTATGGCGGCAGAGCACAACCTGACGATGGCAGAATTGTTTCGTGCCAAGACATTAAAAAATCAGCTCCCCCGGCGCGTCACCCGAATCGCAGGTCAGACCTACTGGGAACTCACCAAAATCAGTGACAGCCTGAACCAAATTGCTAAGGCGATACTTGCGAACACAAAGGCTAGCGCCAACACCACTGCTCCACTTCAAGCAACTCCGATCGTGGTCGATCAGGAGTTGTTGAATCAAACCAGAAGTCTCTTGAGCCAAATACGGCGAGAACTGACAGACCTGGAATTCATGACAGAGATTGAAGAGGAATCGTGATCGGCAAACAAATCAAAGGTCGGAGCTTCAGCAAATTGCTCAATTATCTGTTTGGCAAAGATGGAGCCAGCTTAATTGGCAGCAATATGGAGGAAACTACCCCGCATGGATTGGCAGCGGAGTTCCGGTTTTGCCAACAGTTAAACCCTAGGGTAAGTCGATCGGTCTACCATGCCTCCCTGAGTTTGCCCTATACCGAGCATCTGGAGAATGACACCTGGCACGATATTGCCCAGAAATATCTCCAGGCAATGGGCTTTGACATGAACCAGTATGTAGTTGTGCGGCATAGCGATCGCGACCATGATCATGCACACATTGTCGCCAGTCGGGTTCGGCTGGATGGAACAACCGTTTCCGATAGCTGGGATTATCGCCGGAGTGAAGCCGCTATCCGCCAGTTGGAACAGGACTATGGGTTACAATCGCTCCACTCCAACCAGGAAAAAATCAGCCGTAGCCCTACCACTGGAGAACAGCGATTACTGGCTCGAACTGGTGAGGAAAGTATTCGAGTGCAGCTTCAACGATCGCTTGATCAAGCCACTCAATCTCCTATCACTATGCCTCAGCTCATTGGGCAGCTCCAGCAAAACGGCATCAGTGTTCGGATTCGCGATCGCCAGCCTGGTGAGATAACAGGCATCAGCTACGAATTAAATGGTATTGCCTTTAGCGGAACTCATCTGGGCAAAGCCTATACCTTCCAAGGCTTACAGAGATACCGGAGAGTGAACTATGACTCACATCGAGATGCAGAATTAATCAAGAAGCTGGTAGAACAACCTGTTAATTCATCAACTACCAGTGAAATCGATGCAGACTCGTTAGTGCAGGTATCGAATATAGAAGAGATCCAACGAGACGATAATGCAGCGAAACATCGCAAAAAATCCAAATTATCAAAACACCGACAACGAGAGTTAGAACTTTGATAGTCAGGGTAGCTAACGCCACTCAGAGAGTAACAACGCTCTTGGCTTAACTGCGATGAATGTCAATCTGCGACAAATGACGATTCAATTTCTCAGGCACATTGGCTTTGTGCCCAAGGCTAAAATCTGGCTACGGATATCTTGGGATCTGCCTGTAAAACTCATTCCTGACAACTGGAACTGCTACTGGAAGAACAATCAACTGATCTACAGTCATTACATTTTTTGTGGCAGCATCACTCCCCAAGGCTTTACCCTCTATTGCTGCACTCAGGGTGAGCGCGATCGCCAGGGTAATACCTGCTGGCAGCTCACTCCCAAACGTTATGCAGATGGATGGGCACTTGCATTCAAGTTTTCCTATTTGGGTGCAACGGTTAGCTTTTATCCCAACCAACCTGATAAAGGCATTAGCAATAACCACATCAAACAATGTCAGTGCCTTTTCTATGAAATTGATGATTTATCTCTGGCTGGTCAACACGATGTACTGGAACGATTTAAGCATACAACTGGGTTGGAACCGGCAGCAGTTGTGTATACCGGGAGAAAATCTCTTCATGTCTATTTCAGATGCACCATCGGTCTATCTCCAGAAAGCTGGATTTGCCTGAATCGAAAACTTGCGATCGCTCAAAATGCTGACCCAGCAATCTGTAATTTGGCGCGTTCTATGCGGCTTCCAGGTATGGTTCGCAGGGAAGTAAAAAATGGGGAGTTGAGCAGTGCTAGAGCAATCACATTGGAGGATTATTCCACGTCCCAATACAGTTTCAGGAAGCTGAGTACTGCTTTGGATGCCACTGGACTGTTTCCTTATGGACTATCGGATCAGCAGTGGCGGAAGTGGGTACAACTGGTTCATCGGGCGAAAATGAATGATTCTGTTGACCCACACTCCGTACTGACTCAACCGCCTGCTCTAAGATCCCGCTCAACTGTACTGAAGCATCGGAGACTTGGAACAAGCCTTGCAACAAGAGATAATCACTTATCTCTCAAGCAACACCGCGCTAGCGGGATATCGATTCCGTTAACCATCTGCCTGACAAAAAGCGATCGCGCCCTCCTAAAGTACGGTGAGCTAGAGGGCAACCGTAACAACGTAGGTTACAAGCTGGCTCGGAACCTATTGGGAACCGCTGATCTACTAACCCGACACCGGATCATCTACCATCCAGATCCCCATCAACTTTTTGAGCGATACTGCGATCGCTGTACACCCCCTTTAGATGATGCCGAAGCAGAAACTATTTGGCAAAGTGCCAGCAAAACTCCTGCTTTTGCCAGCCGCACACTTGACTCGATTTTAGTGAGTGTGGGTCAGTGGCGATCGCGAAAATTGAGTCAAGGCTATACAATCTTAAGCGGAGATTGAGTTTATGGTGGATGTGTACTGAGGAACCTCAAGTTTGAAAGCCTACATTACAGGCATCTCTTCTCGCTAATCCCTCCATCTTTATGAATTGTAATGTGATGACAGTGCTGCTTTCGTTGGGTCATGCTACTCTTTAATGAGCTATCGGTTCTGATGGGGAGCAGCCATCAGACGTAAGGGGGAAAGTCCGGTGCAAATCCGGCGCTGTCCCGCAACTGTAAGGAGATTGCTAAACTTTTAGCGAGAACTCTAAGTCAGGATGCCCGCCGATCGTTGTTAATGTCCACTTCTATCTGCGAGGTACAGATAATGTCTAAAAGCTTTTTTCGGTTTCAATTGGGAAGCAGGTTTTCAGGCTGGAGCCGCAGGTAGGCTGTGGCAATATTGCTTACTTGCCATTGGTAGTGCCAGCAGCCTTATCTATCCCCATGCCCCCTTAGTCAGCTTTGCAACGCTAGCAGGCATTACCCTCAGCCGTAGGCAAGCCGTAACTTGTGCAGTATTGATCTGGTTCGTCAATCAATTGTATGGCTTCACCATTCGCCACTATCCCCTCAGTGCGATAGCCCTTTTGTGGGGCGTGACGATGGGATTAGGGACAATTGTTGTGACATTGATCGCCTCAGTGCAGCCGACATTTAGCCGCCGGAGTTGGGCAGGGCAGGGCTTGTGGTTGGGAATATCGCTGTTACTGGGTTTTACCGCCTATCAGAGCAGCACGCTGTTGGTAAATCAATGGGTAGGGATGCACGGTCTTACTGCTGATGTTTTCCTGCGAATGTTTGTGCGAGACAGCATCTGGGCGATCGCCCTATTTGGCTTGTATGCCGTCTTCTTCAGTCAGCAGCACCTGCGGCAAAGCAAACGCTAATCTCGAAAGACTGCTGGTTTAGGTAAAAGTAGGAATATCACCAATTCGTCAATCAGATCTGTATCTGAATCTGAATTGTTTGTTTCGTGCTCAAACAGAAGTATCCGTGAACGGGTACTTGAGATTACGGTGCGCCTGATGATTTTGAGGTTCTTTACAAGAGACTTGATGCAATGGAAATTGTGGTTAAAAAGTCAGACTTTGTTCTGACTCCCTATATGAAAAGTAATGACTTGTGGGCAACTTATCAAGTTCTCAATACAGTTATTCCTTATATTCTTCTATGGTTTTTAGCGGTTCGGTCAGCTTCTACTTCGCTATGGTTAATACCCCCGATCATTGTTCTAATCACACTCTTTTCACTCCGTTGCTTTTCTTTGATGCATGATTGTGGGCATTATTCACTTTTTAGTTCAAAAAGAGTAAACCGATTTGTCGGTTTTGCCCTAGGTCTAATTAACGCGATGCCCCAATATGCCTGGTCGAGAGATCATGCCTACCATCACAAAACAAATGGCGATTGGGAGCGATATCGCGGCGTTGCAGATTTTCTCTCTACCGAAGAGTTCTCTAAGCTTAACTCGTTTGACCAGAAACTTTATGAAGTGCTGCGCCATCCATTGATGGCTTTTCCAGGGGGATTTTTCTACCTTGTGATTAAGCCAAGACTGACCTTGATTGCTGGGATTTATGACTTTATCAGTCATCTATTGACTTGCTTGCAGACTAAATCTGGCATGGGTTTAGCAGAGATTGTCTCTTCTTATAGGTCTAGGAATTGGCATACAGTACACGAATTCTGGGATCTGCTCTTTAACAATATTTTCGTGGTTGGCGGCTGGATTTTTCTAGGCTACTGGCTTGGATTTGGCTTCTTTTTCAGCGTTTACTCAATCACGCTAACTTTTGCTGCGGCAATCTTCATCTGGATCTTCTTTGTGCAGCATATTTTTGATGACGCTTATGCTCACAAAACAGAAGATTGGGACTATCTGCGAGGAGCGATCGAGGGTAGCAGTTATCTGGAGTTACCAACAATCCTTAGGTGGTTTTCCGCAGACATTGGCTTCCACAACATTCACCATCTTTCCGAAAGAATTCCGAATTACCATCTCAAAGCTTGCCATCAAGAAAATATTCATCTACTCTCGCAAGCAAAAACGCTGCGAATTGGCGATATGCTTGACTGCGCTAAATTCATCCTATGGGATTCGGCTGCCAACCGCCTTGTATCGATCAAGGTATATCGTCAGACTGCTCAATCGATCGTGGACACAGAACCGAGTTTCCTCGGTAGAACTGAGTTAGAGAAAGCGATTGATAAAAATGTTGAGGTTTAACTGAAATGAATTTATTGGTTGCTGCGCTTGGAATTCTCTTCTCAGTAATGGTGTTAGGCATCGCGCTTTATCTACTCACTGCTCGCCGTTATCAGTCATCAGACTCTGTTGCCCACTCCTACGACGAATGGACAGAAGATGGCATTTTGGAGTTCTACTGGGGCGAACATATCCACCTGGGTCACTACGGTTCACCACCGCAGCACAAAGACTTTCTCAAAGCTAAGGAAGACTTTGTGCATGAGATGGTGCGTTGGGGTGGGTTAGATCAGCGACCTCCTGGCACAACTGTCTTGGATGTAGGCTGTGGAATCGGAGGCAGCAGTCGCATTCTGGCGCGGAATTATGGGTTTGCTGTCACCGGAATCACGATCAGCCCTCAACAAGTCAAACGGGCGCAAGAACTCACCCCTGAAGGACTCACTGTTCAGTTTCAAGTAGATGATGCGATGGCACTGTCGTTTCCAGATGCCAGTTTTGATGTGGTCTGGTCAATCGAAGCGGGACCTCATATGCCCGACAAAGCCGTTTTTGCTAGAGAGTTGATGCGTGTGCTCAAGCCTGGTGGTGTGCTGGTGGTGGCAGATTGGAATCAGCGAGATGACCGCCAAAAGCCGCTGAATTTCTGGGAAAAACCTGTGATGAGACAATTGCTCGATCAGTGGTCTCATCCAGCCTTTGCCAGCATTGAAGGCTTTGCCGAGTGTTTAGAGGCAACGGGATTCGTTGAGGGAAATGTCATCACGACAGATTGGACAGACCCAACTCTTCCATCCTGGCTAGACACGATTTGGCAAGGCATTATTCGTCCACAGGGATGGATGAAGTATGGCGTTTCCGGCTTTATAAAGTCAGTGCGAGAAGTGCCAACCATTCTGTTGATGCGACTGGCATTTGGCAGCGGTCTTTGTCGCTTTGGGATGTTTCGCGCGATCCGGACTACCGTATTGCCCTCCGCAAAACTGATTGCAACTGCAAGGAATCAAGAGCACCAAGTGCTTTAAACCAATGGCTATGGACAAATTTTCGCGCTGGGTCACGCCCCTCAAGCATCGCAGTGTAGAACCTCTCTACGCAGGTCAAAACATTGAATACGAAGACTTTCCTTGCACGATCGATGTGACGGGTCCATTGCTCTACACCCTGTTCCAAGAGCGATGGCGAGACACTCAGATTGGTCATGTCGTGGAGGGCAGCGTTCTAGAGTTGGAATTTACCCAACCGCCCAAGATTTGCCTGCTCTACGATGGCTACCTCACTGTTGTGACGGAAGCATGGCATCTTCATCTTTGTATAGAGGAACATTTAGGCGGACCGTTGCAGAAAACTCCACCAGAACTACGGCAACAGCGGTTGATTCATAGAGCATCGCTGTATCGTCGCCTCAACGATCGCGGTGAAGCTCGGAGCTGGGGCATTCAATTCTGGAATGGGGCAGGCGAAAAGATGATGAATTTGTTTTTGCCCAACCCTTTTTTGGGAGCGGATGAAGACCTATTACCAGAAGGCAAACCTCAGTTAGACAAGCTGAGTTTGTATGAGGAACTGCGTCAGATTTATGTGTTGGGCGATCGCCCAATGCCATTTGACCATAATCCATTGAAGCGTCCTTATATTTCTGTTTGTCGTTCAAGTCGCTGCTATCCCTCACGCAATTGGCCGCCCATCTACGAAGCACTCCAGCAGGCAGTTGAGGAAGCTGGAGTAGATGTAACGGTGATGAACGCAGGCTGCTTGGAAGTCTGCAAACTCGGTCCAGTAGTGTTCTATTCCGGTGACAGAACTTGGTACACCCGCGTCACCCCAGAAATTGCTAAACAGATTGTCAATGACCACTTAGTCAGTGGTGAGAAAGTTACTTATCACCTCTATCCACCTATGTCTGAAATACAGATTGGCACTGTTAGTTACACAAATTCTTAACGCTTCACTTTACTGTCTTTGCAAAGGAAACAAGAAAACCATGAATATTTTAACGATGACGCTAGGCTATCCCCGGATTGGCAAAAACCGGGAAGTAAAAAAGGCATTAGAAACCTTTTGGAGTGGCAAATCCGATGCGGAAACGTTGTTGCAAACGATCCGTGATGTGGAATCAACGAACTGGAAAACCCAACTAGAAGCTGGAATCGATCGCATCAGTATCGGCGATACCACCCTTTATGATCACGTTCTGGATTGGAGTGTTCGGCTGGGCTTAATTTCTGATCGCTTCCGTCATCTAACTGGACTCGATCAATATTTCGCAATGGCACGAGGCAATGATGGCATTCCGGCGCTGGAAATGACCAAGTGGTTTGATACCAACTATCACTATCTGGTGCCCGAAATTTCCGCTAACTCTAGCCCCCAGGCAAACTTTGCTGAGTTTTTGGCAACCGTGCAGCGATCGCAAGCTCTAATCGGCGAGCGGGCTATGCCAATGATCCTCAGCCCCGTCACGCTTTTGAAGTTGAGCCGCTTAGAAGGTGACTTGACCGCACATCTTCACAACCTGCTGCCGCTGTATAGCGACTTATTGACTCAACTTAAAGCAATGGGCGTTTTGGCAGTGCAATTGCATGAGCCAATTTTGGTGACAAGCACCGCACCGGATCTACAAACTGCCGTCACCACAACCTACCAGCAGTTGGCTCAAGTCGGTTTACCGATTCATCTCGTCACATACTTTGATGATTTGGGAGCCACCTATCCCTGGGTGATGGAGCTACCTGTAGCTGGCATTAGCCTCGACTTCACGCGAGGTCGCAATTTAGACTTATTGAACCAACATGGATTCCCATCAGATAAACAGTTGGGGGTGGGAATTGTCGATGCACGAAATATCTGGAAGCTCCGTCCTGAGCCTGTCTTATCAACGCTAGAAGCGATTCAAAGCATCACGGCAAATATCAGTTTGCACCCGTCTGCCTCACTGCAATTTGTGCCCTATGATGCCCAGCGAGAAACCCAACTGCCAGAGCCACTCCGCAATGTGTTGAGTTTCGCAGAGCAAAAGCTAGAAGAGGTGATGATCCTGGCAGATACGCTTTCTGGAAGCGATCCTGATGATCGGCTAGCCGTTTTGCAAACGCAATGGGCAACCTTTGAGCAATTTAATCCCGAAAATGAGCGTGTCCACAACAAACTCAAAAATTTGACGACGAATGACTTTCAGCGATCGCTCTCCTACTCTCTCCGGTTGGATCAACAGCTTCCACTGCCTATCTTACCGACGACAACCATTGGTTCCTTTCCCCAAACCTCAGAAGTCCGCCAATTGCGAGTGAAATACAAGCGCGGAGAATTAACGGAGGCAGACTATCAAGCGGCGATCGATGCTCAAATTGCCGAGTGCATCAAACTCCAGGAAAACATCGGTATTGATGTGCTGGTGCATGGCGAATTTGAACGTACTGATATGGTGGAATACTTCGGTCAACAGCTAGCGGGGTTTGCCTTTACCGAGCATGGCTGGGTGCAAAGTTACGGTAGTCGCTATGTCCGTCCGCCAATTATTTACGGCGATGTGGCACGTCCGCAACCAATGACGGTGCGAGAGTTTCAGGTGGCGCAGGCGTTGACTAAAAAACCTGTGAAGGGAATGCTCACAGGTCCCGTGACCATTCTCAACTGGTCGTTTCCCCGTGCCGACCTTTCACGGCAGGAACAGGCGTTCCAGATTGCCCTGGCGTTGCGCGAAGAAGTTGCCGATCTAGAAGCCGCAGGCGCACAGGTGATTCAGATCGATGAACCCGCTTTACGGGAAGGCTTGCCGCTGAAATTAGAGCGCTGGAGCGAGTATCTCTCCTGGGCAGTGGATGCGTTTCGATTGGCAGCGGCGATCGCGCAACCACAAACGCAAATTCATACGCATATGTGCTACTGCGAGTTCGGTGACATTATCAAAGACATTGAGCGTTTGGATGCGGATGTAATTTCCATTGAAAACAGCCGTAGCAATAACCGCACGTTACAAGAAGTAACCGCAGCAGGCTATGCCCATCAAATTGGCAATGGTGTGTACGACATTCACAGTCCGGTGGTTCCTACTACCGAACAACTTGTACAGCAATTGCAATCAGGCATCACGAACTTACCCTTAAGACAAATTTGGGTCAATCCAGATTGTGGCTTAAAAACACGCCGCTGGGAAGAAGTAGTTCCAGCTCTGAAAAACATGGTGGAGGCTGCTAAGATCCTGCGGGAGGAAGCCAATGCGAATGCGAAATGAACTCTGGCAAGGATACTTTGGTTATTGGCAGAACCAATTTATTCGTCACAATATTTTGATCCTCGGATACACTGCCTGGATTGGTTACGTGAACGAGGGACGAGGTATGACGGTTTGCCATACGGTAGATACCATTCCTCCTTCCATCGATTGGAGTGTTGATACCATAACCTTTAATCGAGTCTTCATTCCTCAAGCCCAGGTAGCGAAGTATCTGCAAGCATTTGAACTGGAGCAAGGGATAGTGACTGCATTGTTAGAGGCGATCGCCACCTATGACCCGACTCAAGCGATCGTGATTTTGGTCATTGGTAACGGTGCAGTGGATATCAACCTGCTGCAACACCTGGCGATTTCCCCAGCCAACTGTTACGAACAAGTGCAGCGACGCTGGGCAGAGTTTCAGCCTGATCTAACCACCCAGAGGAGGTATCCATGAGTGAAGTCCCTGAACCAATGGACTGGCAGCAAGACTTTATTGCGACTAACTTGTTGGCGATCGGCTACAACGCCTGGACGGGGTATTTAGGGAGCGATCGCGGTGCCATCATTTGCAGCACCAACTCTACTGCGGTCGGCATTGCAGGGGAATCGTTCAAATCTTATTTTGTGCCGCGTTCCCGTCTGGCGGCATTCTTAAATGCCTGGTTAGCTGCGCCCGACACCGTAATTCTGCGTCATCACTTTATGAACGCCCACATCCTGGAAGCAGTGGATACCTACGATCCGACTACCGGAGTTGTTTTCTTATTGGAATCTTTCAACCAGGTTACTTTCTTCTACCTGAAAAACTTACCCATCACGCCTCCTCAGTGTTACGAACAGGTCTGCAAGGAATGGGAAGAATTTCAACCACAATCCACTCAGTTATCAAAACAGGAGCAATGGTAAGAACAATGGTAAGAATAATTGGCACAACAGAAAAAGATACTATCAATGGCACTGCTTTAAACGATCTAATTCGGGGCTTAAGAGGAGACGACACACTGACTGGACTTTCGGGTGAGGATTGGATTTATGGAGGTAGGGGAAATGATTTTATCAATGGTAATGAAGGAAATGATACTCTGTTGGGCGAGAAAGGAAATGACACTCTAGTGGGTGAGGATGGTAATGATGTCTTGTATGGTGGCACAGGCAGCGACACACTCATCGGTGGATCTGGAAAAGATCGATTTGTGATCGGTCGCTTGGGAGTCTATCAAACAACCGGAGGCAGAACGCTAGCAAACGCGGATGTCATTACAGACTTTACTGCGGGTGAAGATGTGATAGCGCTAGATGATGGATTAAATTTCGGCGATTTGTTTGTCTATAACGATGCCGGAAATGCTGTCATCTCCGACTTGCTGACAGGACAATTTCTAGCAGTGATTGAAGGTGTGAATGCAGAAATATTGCGTTCATCCAATTTCACAACAATTGTGCAGCCGATTGGACGCTATTCTGACTCATCTACGAGTGATCCTGACAAAATTGATGCGGGTATTCCGGGATTTGTTGGCACAGATGGTGATGGTAAAGTTACCCCCAACAATATTGTTAACCCCCTGTTTATCGCTTGGGCAACTGGTGTAACGAACTATTCTCCAACTCCGGGGGTAGAAGATCCCTGGCGATCGCCTGAAAAAGCACTGGGTGAGGTCGCACGAGTTAGCAATTTCCGTGATATTGTCTCTCTCGGCGATTTAGATGAAGACCAAATTGAGGCAGGAATCAAGCCCGGCGAAATCACCTTATCATTCGATTCAGGGATTAGAGACGGTGAAGGCGCAGATTTTGCAGTATTTGAGAACGGCTTTGACAATCGAGGTGGTATTTTTGGTGAACTAGCTTATGTGGAGGTTTCGAGCGATGGTGTGAATTTTGCCCGCTTCTCCAGCGATTCGCTAACAGGCGAACCGATTCCGGCACAAGGTATTTTAGACCCAACGGGCATCTACAACCTGGCAGGAAAACATGTGAACAATGCTTTTGAGTTTGATGGTCAATTTTTTGGCAGTTCTTGGGGAACACCATTCGATTTAGCAACGTTGTCAAATCATGAACTGGTAAACAGTGGCAAGGTTGATCTTCGTGCAATTCACTATGTCAAGGTGATCGACATTCCGGGTAATGGAAGTTTCCTGGACTCATTCAATCAACCCATCTACGATCCGTTCCCCACAACCTCGCCCATCACATCTGGGGGATTTGACTTAGAGGCGATCGGTGTAATCCACTCCGTTGCGATTTAAACTGCTTGTGCTGCAAGGCACTCCTAAAGCTCTCTATCAAGGTCTTCTTAACCTATGACAACGATAACCCCGATGTTACGAACCTATTTACACCGCAGAGGACACATTCCCACCTCAGTACATCCCTTTGAAAAAGCTGGCATTCAAGAGCAAGCTCAGCCTCAACAAAAAACTTTCTGGCTTTATCCCTTTGTTTCCAATTTCTATGTTGTTTTAGTTGGAATACTGAAGTCTCTCCAGCAACAATTCCGCCGCAGTAGTTAGTTGTCACTGTATATTTAGCATGACTCACCATACGCTGTTTGTTTGTGTGCTTTGTCGTTATTCAGAGTTTAACCAAAACCAATCTGAGTTAAGTCTAGGTCAGCTTTTATTTGACCAATTGAGTACCGAATTAGCAACCTGTGAGTGGCGCGAAGCCATTCGCCTAAAACCTGTGCGATGCATGGGGGCTTGCAGTCGCGCCTGTGTTGTCGCATTTGCAGCTCCAGACAAACTCACATTTATCTTAAGTGAACTATCTCCCACTCAGTCGATTCCCGAATTGTTGAAATTTAGCAGTCAATATATCGCTTGCTCTGGGGGCAAAGTTCCGTACAAAGAACGTCCAGAAGCAGTGAAAAGAGGCATCCATGCAGTTTTACCCTCCCTTCCCCATTGAGCCTCAGCGTTGGACGTTGCGCTGTGACCATCCCGAACATCAATTCAGGTTTATTAGGTGAAAATTATGCATAAAATTCCAGTGACTGTGGTGACAGGCTTTTTGGGTGCCGGAAAAACCACGCTCGTGCGTCACTTATTACAGAATAATCAAGGTCGCCGAATTGCAGTGCTTGTCAACGAGTTTGGCGAAGTGGGGATTGATGGTGAATTGCTGCGATCGTGCCGCGTGTGTGATGACGACGAAGACCCGAACAACAATATTCTGGAACTAGCAAATGGATGTTTATGTTGCACCGTGCAGGAGGAATTTTTGCCCACGATGCAAGAGTTACTGAAACGACGCGATCGCCTCGACTGTATTCTCATCGAAACCTCTGGGTTAGCCCTACCGAAGCCGCTGGTGCAAGCCTTTCGCTGGCCCGAAATTCGCACAGGTGCAACAGTAGATGGAGTGATCACTGTCGTAGATTGTGAAGCACTTGCGAGCGGACAGTTTGTCGGTGATTTAGACGCACTCGAAGCGCAACGTCAAGCTGATGACAGCCTGGAGCATGAAACTCCGCTCGAAGAACTGTTTGAGGATCAGTTGGCGTGCGCTGACATGGTGCTTCTGACCAAAGTCGATCGAGTTGATCTGAAAACCCAAAACAGAATTCAGCAATGGCTACAAAAAGAGCTACCCAATGGCGTGAAAATTGTGCCCTGTAAACAAGGTCAAATTAGCCCAGACCTATTGCTGGGATTCAATGCAGCAGTGGAAGATAACCTCGATCAGCGTCCCAGTCATCACGATACTGAAGAGGATCATGAACACGATGACGACATTACCTCGGTTCATGTCGTGTTAGACCAACTGTTTGAGCCTACGGAGTTGCTTAGCCGCTTGCAATCCCTGGTGCAGCAGCATGAAATTTATCGGATTAAAGGGTTCGTGGCAGTTCCCAATAAAGCAATGAGATTAGTGGTGCAAGGGGTAGGCAATCGGTTTGATACTTTTTACGATCGCCCCTGGCAACCCGATGAACCTCGCCAAACTCGATTGGTTTTCATCGGGCGATTACTCGACAAACCACAAATTTTCTTGATGGTGCAGGAGGACATAAATGCTAAATCAATCCAATAACTTCTAGGATAATCCTGCTGTTGGAAGTACTAATTAAACATTTGCATTATCACTGGCTTGATTTAGCCCTTTGTCTTCCCGTAAAGCCAGGTCTTCTAAGGTTCTAGGGGAGTGAAAACACCAGATGTATAAGCAGTGGTACTGTCAGGACGTTTACCCCGATCCCACCATCAAACCACGATCGCAATGGTTCCTTGTCAAACTATACCCTGAGCTATCCGATCCACCTATCTTGCTGGTTAAGCATATCAGCATTTAACTTAGGGAATAAACTCCACCAAAAATCGAAAGTTTTATTCCCTAAATCAACTTCAGAGCTATCGCTCCAACGCTTTCAGACGTTTAATCTCTAAGCGATATGGAGCACTATCTTAACTTCAACCTGGTTGGTGAACCCCAACGCTTTCATGTGAGTCTTCCCTGGAGCAACCTCCACACCATCAAATTCAACGCGGTTGACGCGCATCTAAAAAGTGTGGTGCCCGAAGCAATGTACGATCGCACTCGCAAACTTAAACCCAGCGATCGCGCACCAGAACCTGAAAGTATCGACTTTCATAATTGGCTCCGGCAAGCGCAAACCAATACAGGCGCTGCTATGAACCCGTATCAACAAGAACTCACCAAGTTGGTTGGCGGTCAGGTTCACCATGCTGGATTAACTCAGGATGGCTACCCTTACCTGATTGTGAGGCAACCAGCTTCAGAGACATTCTTTTATGTAATCGCCCAGGCAAATCCAGAGGGCACCAGTATTGGGTTCCTGCATATCACCGAGCGAACAGGAAACATTACCTGAGAATATCAAAATCCTTTCCTACAAACTCCTTCAGATACTAAACTGGAGGATTTTTTATTTCTCCGCTATGACTCATCAATTGCATCTTCTCAACTGGGGGATGGGCGTTGAGAGTACAGCAATCCTGGTGCATTGGATGTTGGAGCCTCAATCCCGCCCCTTCGATAGCTTCCAAAATCTGATCGTGCTAACCGCGCAAACTGGCGATGAAATGGATGAAACCAAATACCTTTGTGAAACTCATCTTTTTCCACTAATGCGAGAGCACCAGGTTCGATTGGTGCAGGTTGCAAAAGCCTCTACCAGTAAACTGGATGGCTATATCATTCTCAGTGACACTCACCAGCCCTATGAGCTGCATACCGAAGGATACTTTCCCCTCAGCCGTGATTTACTCCAGTCTGGAACTGTACCTCGCTTGGGACGACCTCATATTTGCGCGCAACGCTGGAAGGGAGAGGTGCTTGATGCCTGGATCTCAGACCACATCACAGAAGCCTTTGGTCCCTATTTGGGTTACAACGCCGATGAAATCAAGCGGGCTGGTAAGGCTGATGGCTATACCTGCCAGGGACACCAGTTTCTCTATCCACTCATCGAATGGGGATGGACAAGAGACGACTGCACTGAATATCTCTATCGCACTCTAAGAGTTCTTTGGAGAAAATCTGCCTGTAGCTATTGCCCGTTTCAACAAAAACAAGCTGCGATCGCCCGCTATAACCGTGACCCAAAAGCCGCAGGGTTCACACTGCTGATGGAGCTAAATGCTCTGGCATTTAATCCTCGAATGCATCTATTCTCATCAGGCACTGCTTACGATCTGATGCTGAAAAGCAGTAACCAGGCTGCCCTTGATGAATTGGAGCAGCTATTACGCCGGTTACCGTGGGCTATTTATCACGTTCAACGCATTTACAAGCAATTAACTGGGAAAACCGGCAAGCCCTACGTCAATTCCGATCGCAAAGTGGTTTTGGTGGACGAAGGCAACAAAGCTCAGATCGAGTCCAAATTAGAGACAATTTGCCATCGGCATCATGCCTCAATAGAAGATCTGCACGGCAAACGGTGCTATCTCCACCGACGACAAGAAGGCATTTATCCTGCTTTCGAGGAGTTTTACGTTGTTGCTCCCAAGCTAGCGAAAAACAAATGTCGTAACCTGAAAGCCTTTGAGCAAAACTGGCAGGAACTGACAGGACCCGCTAAACCTGTTCAATTGACTCTCTTTGTTCCCTAACCTAAGCCCAGACAAGATGGCTGCGATCGGGGTAGAGCTTCCGCTCCAGACAATGTAGGCGGGCTGACAGCTTTAAGCAGGTCTATATGCCCTTGCCTGTTCACCAACATCGAGCGGTCTATGTTTGAATCACCAAACTCAAATCCTCCAACTTTCGTAGTGGTTAAGGTCGATGAACCTTTACCGTGGTCAGAACAGGAGGCTTTCTACCCCATTTTGCCAACAGAAGAACCCCACACCTACGGTACGCTTCAGAGTGCAGTGGAACTGGTTGCATCGTTGATTGAGGACTTTGGTTACACCACTCAAAATACTCGGATTTATCGACTCGTGCCTGTTGCTGATGAAGACACGTTGCCACTCATCCAAAACGCTCTGACGACTCTACAACAAGACAGTGAGTAGCTCATGTTTTTCTACTTCAGTGGACTTTCTGAGATTAATGATGCCCTCATGTTGAAACGGGCTGGCGTGAATCAAGTTTTGGTAAATCCAACAAAAATTCATCTGAGTCAGGGTTTTCTAAAGGTAGCTTTAGATTCTAATGCTTACTATCACTTTAGGTACGGTGGTACGCTTGACGTAATTCGATACATGGAAATTGCAGTGTCAGGAAACTATGCCTGGATCAGTGCTCCAGATGTAATTGGCGATCCGGAGACGACGTATCAGAATTGGCTGACGGCTCGTCGATGGCTTAAGCAAAACTTTGAGTCTTCTCCGGTGAGAATGATTCCGGTATGGGGATGGAACACACCCAAGAAGTTCCTGAATCACTACCTGCAACATAGCCGGATTGTGGGCATTGGTGGATTGGTGATGCTCATGCGTCAGGGCAAATCTACAAACTCAGAGGAACGGGCGATCGCCTACAAAATGCTGCGTCAATTGAAAGCCCTCTGCCAGCAATATCCTCAACGGTTTCACATCTATGGGTGCAATTGGACGGTCGCCCTCAATCACCTTCGAGGTCTGGCTTACAGTGCAGATAGTAGCCTTGCCTGGGATGGTGCCCGATATGGATTGATTATTCATATCCGTAACGGTAAACTAATTCGCACCCCTGCCTGGAAGCTAGGGTTTGAGGGAAACCGGGAAGCTCGGTGCACTGCATGTGCTAGAAACATTCGACGGTTTATGGCACAGAGGTAGGGCGCTATCGCGCTGGTTCATGCAGTGTGATCAAGGCTACCCTCTATGCAAACTCTAACAACCAGTTCTACTAGCGACTCAACGCCACTGACAATCACCTATCCTGATCGATCTCTTGAATCCGATCAATCTTTAGAAGAAAACATTAATCCAGGCACTCTGATGATTTTGGCAGACATCGAAGCAGAACGAGACTATTACGAATCTTGCGGGAGGTGGTAATCATGACCTTCCCTCTCGCTCAACAATCTTTAGCAGGACTTTCACAAGCAGCAGCGGAACTCTGGGATCTGCTGACTCACTCTCAAACAGCCGAGGAAGAAGCTGAACTGCTCGCAGCAATTTGGGAAACTCAGGAAGCACAAGAAGATGCGATCGACCTTCACGCTGAACTCGCATTTCAACTTGATGCTGAAATTGCAGGGATCAAACAGCGGCTGGAACACCTGAAAGCAGTCCACCAAGAAGCACTCGATCGCTTGGAACGATGGCGACAGGCACTTGACCAGAGCATTCTGGAGCAAAACCTTGCCGGAGGGCTACCCGATGAAGTCGTCGGTCATTCACTCCGCATCACCATTCGTGAAAACCCTCCCAGTTGTGAGTTGCTAGTGGATGCCGAGGAATTGCCCGATGAGTTCCGCAAGAAGAAAACCGCTTACTCGGCTGACAAGAAAGCGATCATCGCTGCCTGGAAGAAAGGAATTCCGGTCGATGGCACTCATATTGAACGCAGGCGGCGCGTCATTTATTCACTGACCGCCACAGCGATTCAAGATTTCAAAAACTCACTGTTGTCAGAGCAGTAAACCCTTTCGTCAGCCAGTAGCCCAAATACGTCCTTGCTGCCCTGCTTCTGATCGCCTCATCTGTTAAGTTTTCATAATCCTTTCATTTTCTCATTGCCTAGTGTATCCTGTGAAAAATGAAAGGATTATGAAATGGGAAAATGACAAACTCTCTCTGGCGATTCAGCACACTGCCTCAAAGGGTGATTTGTAAAAGAATGGGCTACAGGCTGGCGATGGCTGCCAGCCTTTCAGCAACACTGTGGTTAGGGGCTTGTGGTAGTCAAGCCGGTCCTTCAACCTCTCCAGACTCCACTTCACCGCCAGCCAGCGGTTCACTGGAACCCAATACAATCGCTCAATCAGATGTAACACAAGAAAAAAAAGTAGTTCTGACCACATTTACAGTCCTGGCGGACATGGCACAAAATGTGGCTGGCGACAAATTGATCGTGGAGTCGATTACACGCATTGGAGCCGAAATTCATGGCTACGAGCCGACCCCGAGTGATTTAACAAAGGCGCAAAACGCCGACTTGATTCTTTACAACGGGCTAAATCTAGAGCGATGGTTTGAGAAATTCTTAGGTAACGTGAAGGATGTTCCCTCTGTGGTGTTGACGGAAGGAATTGAGCCAATGCCGATCGCGGAAGGGCCCTACACCGACAAGCCCAACCCCCACGCCTGGATGTCGCCCCGCAATGCGCTGATCTACGTCGAGAATGTTCGCAAAGCCTTTGTGGAACTCGATCCAGAGAATGCCGAAACCTACAATGCCAATGCCAGGGCTTACAGTGAGAAGCTGAGAGCGATCGATCAACAACTCCGCACTGATTTGGCGGAAGTTCCTGCTACTCAACGAGTTTTGGTGAGCTGTGAAGGCGCTTTTTCCTACCTGACACGGGACTATGGAATGAAGGAAATTTATATGTGGCCCATCAATGCCGAGCAACAGTTCACCCCCAGGCAGGTGCAATCGGTGATTGAAAAGGTGAAAGCCAATAATGTGCCGACCCTAAGTACAGGACAAAAATTGTAGAACATCCCGAAAATCATTCATTTTCTGCTCCAAGTTGAGAACAATGTGGCGGAGATGGTCAAAGCCATAACGGAAAATACTCTTGGCTCTGCGTCCATGCTTTTTAATCGTCAATGGCTTAATCTGATGAAGCCAGGCTCCAGTGAGGATAACCCAGCACAGGGCTAATGAGAGTAGTGCAAGGAGCT
>KL662192.1:257488-278302 GCA_000733415.1 [Leptolyngbya] sp. JSC-1 | reverse complement strand
AGAGTAACCTGATTCATGAGGGTTTTATGGATGAATGTGGTAATTCTCATGAAACCCTCTCCTACTCACACTTTGCAAGCTTTTGTCCGGTACTTAGGTGCCGACCATTTTTTGTGAAACCACCGTTAGCGATGAGGGGCAAAAGCAAGTTGCCCAAACGACTGGGGCACGGTTTGGGGGCAATTTATACGTTGATTCCCTCTCAACCCAAGATGGCCCAGTACCAACCTATTTAGACCTACTGGAATACGATGTCCGCACGATTACCAATGGTTTGCTGGCAGGTTCAAGTGCGCGGAACTAAACCCATTTACTCAGGAGTTTATCCCTATGTCTCAAGTTCTCGACATTACTGTAGACAACCTTAATGTCACTTACAGCAATGCACGACTGGCACTCTATAACGCGAGTTGTACGATTGAACCGGGCACCATCACCGGTTTAGTGGGTCCCAATGGTGGTGGCAAATCAACCTTATTCAAGTCGATCATGGGGTTCTTGAAGCCGAATCAGGGACGGATTCGCATCGGTGGTTTGCCCGTACAAAAGGCGCAGAAACAACAACTGATGGCCTATGTGCCCCAGTCAGACGAGGTGGACTGGAATTTTCCAGTCAGTGTATTTGATGTGGTGATGATGGGTCGCTATGGCTATATGAATCTGCTGCGGATTCCCCAAGCCAGGGATCGACGGCTGGTGATGGAAAGCTTAGAACGGGTGGGCATGACGGAATTTCGCGATCGCCAGATTGGGGAATTGTCTGGCGGACAACGGAAACGGGCTTTTCTGGCACGGGCGCTGGCTCAAGAAGGCAAGGTGATTTTGCTGGATGAGCCGTTTACGGGGGTGGACGTGAAAACCGAAAAGCGGATCATTGATTTGCTGATGCAATTGCGACAGGAAGGGCACACGATTTTAGTATCTACCCATGATCTGGGTTCAATCTCGACGTTTTGCGATCGGGTCATTTTGCTCAACCGCACCATTCTGGCTTCGGGCACAACAGATGAAACCTTTACGGCGGATAACCTATCGATGACCTTCGGCGGCTTGCCGCTCACCAGTTTGCAAACCCCATTCCAAGGGATGTATCAACCCACCTCTCAACACCTGTCCCCATCGTCGGAGTTAGACGCATGAATCTCTTGATAGCAGCCATTCCCGGTTGGAATTGGTTAATTGAACCGTTGCAATACCCCTTTTTGGTGCAAGCGATTTGGGTGAGTGCTTTTGTTGGGCTAGTTTGTGCGGTGTTGTCTTGCTATATCACGCTCAAGGGTTGGTCCTTGATGGGTGATGCCGTTTCTCACTCCGTAGTGCCAGGAGTGGTCGTAGCCTATGCGTTAGGGATTCCCTTTGCTGTGGGTGCGTTTTTGTTTGGTTTTGGTTCTGTGGTGGCGATCGGCTATATCAAATCGAAAACCCGCCTGAAGGAAGATGCGGTGATTGGGGTCGTGTTTACTGGATTCTTTGCCTTGGGGCTGGTGCTGGTAACGAAAACCCCCAGTAATATTGACCTGTTTCACATTCTATTTGGTAACGTTTTGGGTATTTCTCAGGGAGATATCATTCAAACCTTGATTGCAGGCATCATTACCCTGGTGATCATTTTGTTGCGACGTAAGGATCTTTTGTTATTCTGCTTCGATCCAAACCACGCCAAAGCGATCGGTCTCAATATTCAATTTATGTATTATACATTGCTGTCAGTCTTGGCACTGACCATCGTGACAGCGTTGCAAACGGCAGGAATCATCCTGGTGATTGCTATGCTCGTGACACCGGGAGCGATCGCCTATTTACTCACCGATCGCTTTGATCGAATGCTGTGGATTGCAGTCGCTAATAGCGTCTTCTCCTGTGTCATGGGCACCTATCACATTACCGACCCTCATTGGCGGGAAGTTTTTCTGTTAACGGTGGCGATGTTACGCAGTGCCGATTCGCTGGTGCAGGTGATGAAGCAGGAGATTGATGCCCTGGTTTCTCACGATCCCTATCTACAAGAATTTTTGATGTGGGCAAATCAAAAATCTCAAACAATTCCATCCCAGCCTAAAGTTGCTACCACACGGGCATTTTATCTCGGGCTTGCCCAACCCTCACCAACCGCCGCTCATTTCGCCTTAGCCAGCACCCTCGATCAAGGCATTGTTTTAGATGCGGCTTTGGAAAACTTGTTGTTAGAATTTGCCGCCGACCACAGCCAAGATTTTGCCTATGTCAATGCCTGTAGTGAGGCGCTCAATAACATTTTGGTAATGGTTCTGGATGCTGGGTTTTATAAGTCTCTACAACAACTGAAAAATCAACTGCCGCCTCCAAGTCAGAGTCGGGAACGGTTGCAAGACTGGTGGGAACAAAATTATGCTGCCTGGGTAGAACAAGTCAGAGCTACGATCGCCCATTACCGCAATATCCACCACCCCTGGCAATTTACACCTGAGCAGCAGCAAGTATTACAACGCTACTATGATGCCAATCAACTCCTGGTCGATTGCTTAAATAGCAATTGCGAGGTGACAGCAGCCATTCGGCAAGAAATTGAAGCCACACTGCTACTACCGCAACAAGCATTGGAAGATCGGGAATGGCAAGGAGATTGAATGATCCACCATTCGTTTGGGTTTTACGGAATCGCTTTTTTTGGAGTTATTCTATTACGCTACTTTCTAGCAGCAGGAGGAACCTATTTCTTCTTCTATTCACCGTTCAGTCAAGCTTTGATTCATCCTCAGAAACCTGATCAATCACCTTCCTGGAGGTTAATTCGACACGATATTAAGCTCTCGGTTTTTTCGGCTGGAGTGTTTGCATTGGCAGCGGCATTCATTCTGTCAGGTTACAGTTGGGGAATTACCTGTTTATACAGCCATGCTCAACAATATGGGCTGTGGTATCTAGGAGTGAGTTACGCAGTTGTGTTGGTGTTGCAGGATGCTTATTTCTATTTCACCCATCGCTTGTTTCATCACCCGTTATTATTTCGTTGGCTGCATCAGGGGCATCATCGATCGCGGTATCCAACTCCTTGGACTTCGTTTGCCTTTGACCCCTTAGAAGCGATCGTTCAATCTCTCTTTCTGGTTGGAATTGTCTTTGTGATTCCGCTCCATTTCATCACCTTAATTGCAATACTGATAACCATGACCGTATGGGCAGTGGTTAATCATCTTGGAATTGATCGGCTTCCTTTGTCATTTCCCCATCATTGGCTAGGCAGATGGGTCATTGGTCCAGCCCATCATTCCATCCATCACCTCAAGTACACCGTGCATTACGGGTTGTATTTCACGTTCTGGGACAAGCTTCTGGGCACGCAAGACCCCAACTATGAGCAGAAAATGGGCGATCGTTCAGATTAGTCACTAATGGTTCAACTAGACCTGTAGCCACGACCTTTTTCAATCCTGAAGTGCCAACCAATGGTCTTGACATTTGTGTCTAGCGTCAAACCTTTGCCCAAGAGGTAGTTCGAGTTCCTCCTTTAAAAATTCCTCACCTGGAGTTTCGTAAGCAACATCTATTAATTTGCATTTTGTATCGTATTCAATCAATTCATTCAGAAAATCAAACAACTGTCTATCAAACTAATACCAGAAGCAGAGTTTTTAACTCACTCAGGTAATCAGATTTCCAACTTTAAATACAAATTTAATAAGGAGCGCATCATGAGTTTAAAAGATAGAGCCAAGGCAACCGCCAAAAATATCGAAGGTAAAGTTCAAGAAGCAGTTGGCGATCTGACTGGTGATACCAAAGCCCAGGTAGAAGGGCGGGAAAAACAGGTAGAGGCAAGTGTTCGTCATACGGTTGAAGATGTGAAAGATGAAGTCAAAAAAATGATTGACTAGTCGATCCCAAGTTTGAATTGTGAATAACTATGCATCACCGTTGTTGTTGGATCAGATAATAGCGCTGAAAGTGCTCCCAAAACGAGAGCTAAAAGCAGTTGATGTTCAGACGCAACACCGCTATAGAGAGAAGCCGCGCAGCTATGTTTTGTTAGTGAAGTGCAGATTGGGTGTGGGGTAAACATATTTGATTTCAACATTTCGATAGCGATCGCAGCCTATGCTCTTTTGAGCGATCTTGCTGTTTCGCTAGTTAGGTTCATCTGTTATTGAAAATCGTAAATTTCTTAGCACAACTTTTACGATCCTGGATTTTTGTTGAGGGGTAGGAAGAAGTGTGAAAAGATATGACTTTCTGTTGTTCTTTTCAATCTCTGGTTGTTGAGTTTTTCAATTCATAATACGTCCAAAAAACGTCTCAGTGAGCATTCGTTCAGAGATGCATTGATAGCAATAACCCAACACAAGAATCCACAAGACACAGTTAACGTTTTGATGAGGTAATAAAACCATGAGTTACACCAATGAAGAGAAGAAAGTAGTCGCACATCCTCCGAGTGATGGTACTGAGCTAATCCCTGCTGAGGTTCAAGCAAATATACGCCATGAAGATGGTTCACCGCTTCATGAACCCTTGGGATCTGGCTACACAGTGGATGATGAGGGAATCGTCAATAACTATGCCCTTGAACCTGAGATGTCCAAAGCAGAATATCCCTCTCCCAAACAACAACAGCGTTATATCTTCCTGGGGGCGATCGCTATCCTGCTCGTGTCTTTAGTGGTATGGGTTGCCTTTGCGGTCAGTCAGGCGTAAATCCCTCTGCGCGTCTAAAGTACGTATCTCATTCAACGCTGATTAGTCAAATCGCTCGATCAATTTTTGGAGACTTTGATCATGCCATTTACCCTTGATTCGGCTCGTTCTATTTTCCCTAATACTCAATTTTCTTTCTGGGCATTGACCTATTGGCATCGTCTCAAGAATTGCTGAACTTGGGGTTAGTCCGGTAGACCGCAATCACGACGTAGCTGACTTGATCGCTCACCATACGTTCTTCGCTTGGGATGGGCGATCGCAGTCTGGATTCTGGAGAATGTCTATGTTAGATATTGATGAAATGAACACCAAAGAGATCCATGATCTCTTGCAGAAAGTCGGAATTGGACATCTGGGTTGTGCTCTGGACGGACATCCGTATGTTGTACCCATGCACTATTACTTCGACGATCCAGATATCTACATCTTCACCACCATTGGGATGAAGACGCAGTATATGGATGCGAATCCAGAAATCTGTTTGCAAGTGGAAGAAGTAACTGATCTAAAGCATTGGCGCAGCGTTACGGTGATGGGTCGAGCCGAACACATGACTGAGCAGCAAGACATCGATCGCGTCATGCAGTTGGTCAAACGGCAAAATCCTAACCTTTCGCCTGCGATTAATCGAACCTGGATTGATGCTTGGGGGCGGGCGGAGGTCATGGCGCTTTACCGTATTCATCCTAGTGAGATGTGTGGACGAACGACGGACGGGATCAGTAGCTAATTGCGTTAAATTCTCATTCAATTTTTAAGGAATTCACCCATGAGTATTATCAAGAAATTAATTGTGAATGCCGATGCGGAGTCTCGCTATCTTACGCCTGGGGAGATGGATCAGATCAAAGACTTTGTGATGAGTAGCGATCGCCGCTTACGCATGGTCAAAGCCTTATCTGATAGCCGCGATCGTATTGTGAAGCAAGCTGCCAACCAATTGTTTCAGCGCCGACCCAGCTTGGTTTCTCCCGGTGGCAATGCCTATGGTGAGGAAATGACCGCAACCTGTCTGCGGGATCTGGATTACTACCTGCGCCTGATAACTTACAGCGTAGCAGCAGGAGAAACAACACCCATTGAGGAGATCGGGCTGATTGGAGTGCGCCAGATGTATAGCTCTCTGGGAACACCTATTGATGCGGTTGCTGAAGGGGTACGTGCGATGAAAAATCTAACCACGTCACTGATGTCAGGGGAGGACGCGAGCGAAGTTGGGGCGTATTTTGACTACTTGATTAATGCCCTTTAATGAGGCGCTGACTCTAAATCACGTTTTGCAACGTATTCAATCAATTCATCTAAGAAGTCAAACACTTGCTTGCAATGGTACTTGAGAAGATTGCCGATGAGACTCATCAAGTAAGCTATCTTTAAACTTCATTTTTCCCACCTGGTTGATTCAAAATTTGAATGCCAGGTTTTTATTAGAATTTTTTCTTGCTGTCGTCGGCAATCACTTATAAAAGATTTTATACGTATCCAAGCTTTTTGTTGGTGAGAATAAGTTTTTGTATCGAAATCAATCAACTTATGCCGAAAATCAAGCGTTAATCACTCAAAGTGGCAATAGAAAAACTATCTGTTCCATCCGGATTTAAAAATGGGTGCTCAACCAGCCTATCCAACCGCGTTACCCAAACGACGACCAAAAACCCTCTTCTCCCCAACGAAAAGTGAGCAGTTCAACTCTATGTGTCACGATCGTGCCATGCATAGCAGGCAGAATTGCCCATGCTGCTCAACCGTCTTGCTCCGTCATGTTTGTTTGGGCAAGCTTTACTGGCGTTGCAAACATTGCTATCAGGCAATCCAGTTTTTCTAAGCAAGAGTAGAGAAAAGAAGTTTGATGATTGCTATGTCACTCACTGAAATGACACTTGATGATCGAATGAGACTGGAGCAGTTTCGCACTGAACGTTTGCAGAGCTTCTTTGCCCAAAGTTTGTGGCATTGCGTCTTTCACCGTGATCACCAAAAAGCGTTGATTATCCATTGTCCAGAAGCTTGGGTGGTGGATAGTTTACTCACTGACTTAGAAGAATTATGCGATTACGCATGGCTGATCTTGGGAGTTGAAGCGATTGCACTCTATTTTGCCCAAGAGGAAATCTGTCGCGTCGAACATTGTCGAGTTCATCATACTTCGTCCGGTATTCGTCACAACATCCTTAAGCAGAGTGGGTAATGTCAGCAAGCTTGTCGCAGTAGTTTCTCCCACTTGAAATCTTCACAGGTATCCATATGTTGAGCACAAATAACACAAATGAATTCCCTTTGAATTCTATAATGCTCGAAGATGCTCAAATCCTTCTGGTAGACAACGATCGCGATACCAGAGACTTGTATGCTTTTCTGCTGGAAGAGCAGGGTGCAAGGGTTGCCGCATCGAGATCAATCCAAGACGCATTAGATTTTCTGGATGGGTACATCCCCAATCTTTTGATTTGTGAAATGAGATTTCTGGGCGAAAGCGTTTTGCCCCTGATTCAACGTGTCAGATCCCTGACACTTAGCAGTGGCAGACCGATCCCCATTCTGGTCATGTCAACGTGTGATCTAATCAACCTGGCTCAACAATTGACGATAAAAGTTGAAGCGTACTTACGCAAGCCCATTGACATTGATGATTTCGTTGATCAGGTCTGGAACCTGGCACGCTTGTCAAATACGGTCTACCCACCTAGCATTCAAGCTTGGGTAATCAATCAGAATCCAGTCAAACTGTTATGTTGTGGTGCTGAAGAAAATGAATCTATGTCTCCAGCCCTCCCCTCATTTTGGCACCTGCCTGCCGCATAGGTCTTAGATCAGCTCAAGAGTAACCCTCAAGGTTTGAGTCAATCGGAGGACGGCAACGGCTGATTCAATCCGGTGCCAACAGTTTGCAGCAGAAGCGACAGTCTCACACGCTGGTTCTGTTGCTGAACCAGTTCAAGAGTCCGATTATTTTGATTTTAATCGCCGTTTCTCCCCCTGCTTCCTAAGCAGATTTTGCTTACCAACCTGTTCACCGATTTTCTAGAGATGGCGATCGGTGGCGATCGCGTCGATCGAGCGTAAGTGACCCAACCCCACCGCTGGATATTCGCTTCATTCGCAACTTTATGCTGGCGTTTGGGTTACTCAATTCGGTGTTTGATTACCTCACCTTTGCTGCCTTACTGCTGCTCCTCCACGCCGATCCTGCCCAATTCAGAACGGGCTGGTTTATGGAATCGGTGATTTCAGCATCGATGATTGTGCTGGTGATTCGTACCCATCAATCTATGTTTCACAGTAAACCCAGTCCCTATTTGTTCTGGACGACGATGGCGATCGCCGTTGTCACAGTCATCCTTCCCTATACCCCGCTGGCAGGCTTTTAGCGATTGTCAGTTTGTTTCGACAACACAGTTATTTCTTAATAGGCTATGATGATGGATATAAAGTCTAAATGAGGCATCCCATGAGCTACACCAAGACCCAAGGGAAAGCCCTCAACCTCAATGAAAAGCATTACAGCGACGGGAGTGAACTGATCCCAGCTGAAGTCCAATCCCATATTCGCCCTGATGAAGCTCAATCGATCGATACGCCTTTTGCAGTTGGCTATACCATCGATGATGAAGGACTGCTCAATAACTTTGCAGTTGAGCCTGATATGTACCCATCAAAGTATCCTTCACCACGGCAACAGCGATACTATAGTGTTCTAGGGGTGTCCGCCATCCTGTTTGTTGCCATGTTAATACTGATCGCGTTTTCTGTTAGCTAAGCATTAGTTTGGGCAACTGGCTCGTTCTAATCAATTGATAGCAATACTGATCTCAGTGATGCAGATTTGACTGGAGCAGATATTGAGGGAGCCAAGATTGATAAGGCAGGGATCCGTGGAACTAAGATGCCTGATGGAGTTCTTCATGTCTAACTCAATAGAGCATTCCAGTCTGATGCTTCAACGGAGTGTTGAAGTGGAAATAGACTGCTCTGTGCAGCAAGTTTACGATCTCTGGGAAAACTTGGAGAACGTACCGCGTTGGATGCCACTGGTAAAAAGTGTCAGGCGTTTACGGGGGGATGAAGAACTGTGGCACTGGACGTTTGGACTAGGATTCCCATTATTAATCGAATGGACTTCGCGGATTACTCAACGCATTCCCCTGCAACTCATTGCATGGAGTTCCGTTTCTGGTCTATCCAACCAGGGATCTGCTGAATTCTTTCCAACGGAGCGAGGATGTCGTTTGCGTCTGACTCTTGCCTTTAGTCTGCCCGGAGGAATTGTAGGAGCATTCCTGGAGAACATTGGTTTAGATCGTTGGCTAGAGGCAAATTTAAAGGAGAGTTTAAATCGCTTTCAGTCTCAAATTGAAGCGGAAGTACTGCGGCAAAATGTTATATAAAACCATGCCCTCAACCTATTGGATGAGAGCTTTCACTTGCCTGGAGGTTTATGAAGTTGAAAGCAGGGTGCCACCTGTCGTTTGAAGCGATCGCCTCTTCTCCCCTGATCCTAATGCTGCGACCTCGGAGTGGATTGGGACAATGGGTTATCCGAGAAGAATACTGGTTTGAACCTACTGTGCCTGTGGTCGAATATGTGGATAGCTATGGCAATTTATGCCAACGCCTGATCACCCCTCAAGGCCTATTTCAGGTGGATACGAACGCGATCGTTGAAACATCCGATACGATCGATATTCAATCAGGAGCCGCTTTCGTTCCAGTTCAAGAAATACCAGATTATGCTCTTCAATTTCTCTTACCCAGTCGCTATTGTCAATCTGACCTGTTAGGAGATTTAGCGAACGAAGTTGTTGTGGGTATAGCGTCTGCCTACGATCAAGTGGAAGCCATTCGCGATTGGATTCATACCCATATTGAGTATCGATACGAAATGAGCAATACTTCTACGTCAGCAATTGAAACAGTCGAAATGCGTGTCGGAGTATGCCGCGATTTTGTCCATTTAGGAATTGCTCTTTGTCGCAGCCTGACCATTCCAGCTCGTATGGTAGTCGGTTATCTTTATCAACTGGAACCGATGGATCTCCATGCCTGGTTTGAAGCTTTTGTCGGTGGGCGGTGGTATACGTTCGATGCAACTCAATCAACGCCACGGGGTAATCGAATTGCGATCGCCTATGGTCGAGATGCCGCAGATGTCGCGTTAGCCACTCAATTTGGACTTTTAACTCTCACTGAAATGAAGGTATGGGTTAATACAACTCAACCTGCAAATGGTAAAAGTTAGCAATTATCAATTAGAATAGAGATATAAACAAGCGACAGCACTACACGTTGCGAGGCAACCAATATGGATGCCAATGAAGTTTTGAAACGATATGCAGATGGAGAAAGAGATTTCAGATTGCAAGATTTGAAAGGTCTCAACTTTGTTCAAGCCACTCTAAACCATGTTGATTTTACCGGAACTAATTTGAGTGGGGCAAATCTAGACGGTGCGGATTTAAGCGATGCTAACTTAAACTGGTCTAATTTGAAGGGAGCAAGTTTGAAGGGCACAAATTTGAGAGGGGCAAAAATGCCAGATGGTAGAATGCACAATGATTATCTGGAATCTGCCAATTATTTAGGTGTTTGAGCATCAATCTGCCGATGATTAACAATGCTGTTCATCATCGGCAATTTTAATCGCCTGTCCATGTTTGCTAACCACTGATCAAGGAAATGTGATGTCAAAGCAACAAAAAGGTAATAGAGAAGCTAAAAAACCGAAAGCAGCACTGGATGGCACTCAGAAACAGAAGAAAGATCCCAAAAGGCATGATGGAACTATTGCAGGGTTATTTGGCGAAACAAGATAGCGCTTGTTGATGTGAGTTAATTCTGCTCTCTTCGTGCGAGCTGAGATTGCTGCATCCCTTTAAGTTCCCACCTCTTACTTTACGTTGAGCAGGTGGGAACTTTTTTGATTAACCAAATAACCCCGTATATGAAACATCGCTTTGCCATAGTGGAAGAGTAGCCTTCAATATTCGGAGGAACTTGGATACGAGAAGGTCAAACGTTTACTCTTATTTGCCAATCAATTGGCTGGTTTTGGATGCTCGCGTTAATGGGAGCGCCTTACAGACTCTCTTTCAGAAATACCTTGGACTGAATTGGAGATCTTATGTAATTCATGTAAATATCTTGCTATAATAGTTTACATAGCGCAACAAATACTCCTGGTAGTGCTCCCATGAATGGCTGACACATCTGAGCCTAACTAGAGCAGCAGACCGATCTGCTTCAGAGAAAGATTTCAAGATGTCTAGTTTACTATCAAGCTCACGGTTTTACCCCTCTTACGGGGCAGGAGTCAGTTATGGGTATGGATCAGGAAATCGAACTTACTCTGGAGCAAGAGTTCAGCCTCAGAAACTTTGCAGATATGGTTCAGCAAATGTCTCGTGAACAAGCACAAGAGTTTCTAATTGAGCAACATCGGCTCATGATGCTCCAGAAAACGATGTATCAAGAGATACTGAGGCATGAATGGAAACTAGATTTAGATTTTGCTTCTCCTTAATTTAGGAAGTGCTTCTAACTCTCTAGTTAAACCAACATTACAATCACAAAACTTGGAGCAATTATCATGACAAGCTCTACAAAAGCAAAAACTTCTAGCGATCGCAACGGTTGGGTTTGGGGCTTTACACCTCAAACTGAGAGTTGGAATGGTCGTCTAGCAATGATCGGTTTTGCGTCTGTGCTTCTGGTTGAATTGTTTTCTGGACAAGGTGTTCTTCACTTTTGGAATCTGTTGTAAGACCAGACTATCAATCTGTTGGGTTGATGAGGTGAACTATTCTTTAATACTTGTTTAGCTAGCTCATCACCAACTGAGTCTTTCTTCATCATTCATTTGAGATTTAGAGAAAACATGAATTCATGTTTTCTCTAATCAGGTTTTGTTGCTCTAATAAAGGACTGCCATGACTACTTCTTCAAATGTTAAGAGCTACAGTCTACCAGGTTTTTTTGTGTTCAGTTCAATCCTTGATCGCTTTCTGGCTTGGCTACGTTGCACGCTTCCTATGAGTTTGCTGGTGAGTTTTATTTGGCTATCAGTGCTATCGGTGCATCCCGCAGTAGCAGAGACTATTGCTGTTACTTCACTACCCGAACGAATCACGATGCAAGAAGTCGATTTTACTGCTGAAGCCGATCGCATGAGTGCTCTGATTGCTTGCTTACCTAAGCAATTGAGCCAGCCAAACCTCAAGCGTGCCTTAAGTGAAATGGGCAATGATCAGCTTGAGCGAGCGTTCAATCTTAAAGCAAACCCAAAACTGAGCCAAGCCGAAGTTGATTTAGCGAATTGCCTGAGCCGTCGAGAATCCTAATCTGAATCCTGGTCACAGTTGTTTCTATATTCACAAAATGTTCAGACCCTACTCTTTACCCTGGTTAAAACATGGCTAAGTTGTTTCAATTCATTCTCATTCCTGAGGCAATTCAGGACAGATCTAACGTCGAATCATTAAAGAATCGGTTGGATTGGGGCGAACCCGCCCTAACGATCGTGGATGTTAGAGATAGAACTGCCTTCAACACGAGTCATATTATGGGCGCGATTGCGATGCCCATGCAAGAGCTAGTGACCCAGGCTCGTGCCAGCCTCGAATTCATCCGTGATATCTATGTTTACGGTGAGACAGAGGAGCAAACTGCTGAAGCCGCTTTTCAACTCCGGGAAGCAGGATATCAACACATTGCCGAACTAGTCGGTGGGTTGGCAGCCTGGGAAAAGGCTAAGTATCCCATTGATGGCTTCTCTGCTGCAATCGGCTAATCAGCGAAGACAGTTTTAGGAGATCGCACATGAGGTTTTGGGTACGTTGCTAACCCAAAACCTCATTGATCCAAAACAAGCAATTAAAGTTTCTAATTATTTTTTATATCGTAGTCAACCAAATCAACCCAGAAATGAAACAGCTTTCTGGCAAGTTACGAATTAGGAAAGTCTAGTCTATTATCCTGCTGATTCTGGGCTGTGTCTGTTTGAGTCTGAATCTGTGGGCGATCGCCTATCCCAATCGCGTCAAGCAGCTATTGCACGGATTACCCACTTCTTAATAGGTTGGTAACGATCGATAAGTAGAACAACATAATTAAACATGAAACCCAAAGGAGGTGTTGTCGCCGCCCGAAGGGCGGCGACAACACTCTGATCTTGCTTTTAATTCAGTTGAATTACTTATAACTGTTAAGCCACTCCTACTCAGAAGGTCAAATGTTCAAATTTTTGCAGCAGGTTGGTAATTATGCAAAAGCAACGATGCAAGCAGCGCAGCACCTTGGTCAGGGAATTGCAGTGACCTTTGATCCTATGCAGTGACGACCCGTGACCGTGCAATATCCTTTAGGTAATAGTAATGCCGATTAAAGATCAACCAACTCCTTCACGTCCCCGCCTATTCAGCAACATTTTTCTGATAGCAGGAGCCTTATTTCTGGCTGCCAATTTTATATTGCCGACTATTTTAGGTCCCCAGATCCCTGGAGTGCCCTACAGCCTGTTTATTCATCAGGTGCAAGAAGGTGAAGTACAACGGGTGCAGGTGGGACAAAATCAGATTCGATTTCAACTAAAAACGGCTGATGATCAAGCTGGGCAAGTATTCTCAACCACTCCTATCTTCGATTTAAGCTTACCTAACTTGCTGGAAGAGAAAGGCGTTGAATTTGCCGCCGCTCCGCCGCCAAAAAATGGCTGGATTGGTAACATTCTGGGCTGGGCGATTCCCCCGCTCATCTTTATCGGCATCTGGCAGTTTTTTATTCGGCGTGGCGGTGGGGGTGGTCCCCAGGGAATGCTTTCGATCGGTAAAAGCAAAGCCAAAGTCTACGTCGAAGGCGAAGCTGCCAAGACAACCTTTGCGGACGTAGCAGGGGTTGAGGAAGCCAAGGCTGAGTTAGTCGAAATCGTGGATTTCCTCAAAACCCCCGCACGTTACACCCAGATTGGGGCGCGAATTCCCAAAGGGGTGCTGCTGGTGGGACCACCGGGTACAGGTAAAACGCTGCTGGCAAAAGCGGTGGCTGGGGAAGCAGGCGTGCCATTCTTTAGTATTTCGGGTTCTGAATTTGTAGAAATGTTTGTTGGTGTGGGGTCTTCACGAGTACGGGATTTGTTTGAACAGGCGAAGAAACAGGCTCCCTGCATTGTGTTTATTGATGAACTGGATGCGATCGGCAAATCGCGCAGCAGCAACGGCTTTTATGGCGGCAATGATGAACGAGAACAGACGCTAAACCAGTTGTTATCTGAAATGGACGGATTTTCGGCAGAAGGTGCCACAGTCATTGTGTTAGCCGCCACCAATCGCCCTGAAATCCTTGACCCTGCCCTTTTGCGCCCCGGTCGGTTTGACCGCCAAGTGTTAGTCGATCGCCCTGCCCTATCGGGACGAGAAGCCATTCTCAACATCCATGCTCAGAAAGTGAAGTTGGGAGAGGATGTCGATCTAAAAGCGATTGCCACCCGTACCCCTGGTTTTGCCGGAGCAGACCTGGCGAACCTGGTGAATGAAGCGGCACTGTTAGCGGCTCGGAATGGACGGCAGGCAGTCGCCCAGACAGACTTTGCCGAAGCGATCGAACGGGTTGTGGCAGGACTGGAAAAGAAAAGCCGGGTTCTCAACGACAAAGAGAAGAAAATTGTTGCCTATCACGAAGTGGGTCATGCTCTGGTGGGTCAACTGATGCCGGGGAGTGGTCGGGTGGAAAAAATCTCGATTGTCTCTCGCGGTATGGCAGCCCTCGGTTATACGCTGCAACTGCCAACCGAAGATCGGTTCTTAATGGACGAAGCCGAACTGCGGGGACAAATTGCCACCTTACTGGGTGGGCGATCGGCAGAAGAGGTTGTGTTTAACAGCATTACGACTGGAGCCTCCAATGATTTGCAACGCGCGACTGACCTGGCTGAGCAAATGGTAACCACCTTTGGCATGAGCAAAATCCTGGGACCGCTGGCCTATCAGCAAGGCACACGACCCATGTTCCTGGATAACGGGATGCCCAATGCCCGCCGTTCCATGAGTGACGAAACCGCCCAGGCGATCGATCGCGAAGTAAAAGAGATTGTGGAAACCGCTCATCAACAAGCATTGGAAACGATCAGGCACAACCGCGATTTAATGGAAACGATCACGATGCAACTTCTGGAAACGGAGGCGATCGAAGGTGAGAAACTACATCAGTTGTTAAATCAAGTTCAACTTGCACCATCCAACTCGCACCAGTCATCTGAGGCATTCGTTTAGGACATTGGATGCTGGCAAAACTTCCCAGTCCAAGATCAAGAACCACGGTTCTTTCAATTCCTTTCAACACAACCCTTTTTGGAGGTTTTATGTCTTCTTCTCTAGCACAAGGTATTCTCGTCACCATTATTGGTGAAGCAGTTCTACAGGATCGGTTGATCCAACTGTTAACAAAACTTGGGGTTTCTGGCTATACGATCATTCCAGCGCAAGGCGCAGGCAGTCATGGGAGACGCATGGGAGATATGGCTGGCTACAACACCAATATTGAAATCAAAACGATCGTTAACTCAGAAACATCGGATCAACTATGGGAAAACCTGAAGCCCCTTCAGGCGACTCACGCTTTAATTGCTTTCCAACAATCTGTAAAGGGAGTGTTTGATTAAACTTCTCCTGTCTTCGATGTATTTCCAGTTTGATTTTTTAGATGATGTAAATTTTCAAACTCCCATATCCTTTTTGAGGTTTTAATTATGTCTTTTACGATCGATTCAGCCCGTTCTATTTTCCCTGATACTCAAGTTGCTGATGCTGTTCCAGCGATTGTTCAATCATTTAATCAGCTTAGTGCTGAGGATCAGTTAGCCTTACTTTGGTTTGCTTACACTGAAATGGGCATGACCATTACCCCCGCTGCAATGCAGGTCGTCAATATGGTATTTGCCGAAACAACCCTGACTCAAATCAAGCAGATGTCAGCGTTAGAACAAACGCAAGTGATGTGTGACCTGGTCAACCACACAGATACACCGATTTGCCGCACCTATTCGTCGTTTGGCACTAATGTTAAGTTGGGCTTCTGGTATCAGTTGAGCGAGTGGATGAAGCAGGGCATTGTGGCTCCGATTCCCCAAGACTATAAATTGTCTGCAAAGGCAACCGATTTGCTCCAAGCCATCCGTCAACTGGAAGGAGGGCAGCAACTTACCGTCTTCCAGGATGTTGTCGTCAATATGGGCTATTCTCCGACGGGTGGTACTGCAACAGTCCAGGAACCTGTGAGTCCTCAAGAGACTGCTCCTCGAACCAAAGTTAAGATTCAGGGCATCAACAATACAACGGTTCTCAGCTATATAGACAACATGAACGCCTTTGACTTCCAGGCGGCTGTGGCTTTATTTACTCAAGAGGGTGCCCTAAAACCGCCTTTTCAGGAACCGATCGTGGGTCAGGAGAACATTCTCGCGTATATGCGAGACGAATGCTACGGACTCAAGCTGTTGCCAGAGCAAGGGGTCTCTGAGCCAGCCGAAGCAGGATTCACCCAGATTAAAGTGACGGGGAAAGTGCAAACACCCTGGTTTGGTGACAAGGTCGGTATCAACCTGGCATGGCGGTTCTTGCTCAATCCTGAAGGTCAGATTTTCTTTGTGGGAATTGACGTGTTGGCATCGCCACAAGAATTGGTGAGTTTAGGTTTAGTTCGATAGAAAACGAACACAGCATCTTTTCAAATTGTTCACCCTCAAATAAGTTCGTATTAGACATCGGAGGTCAGTATGAATTGGGTTAAAGTACTTGCACAAGGTGAACTTCCTCAAGAGGCACGGAAGGTCGTGAAAGTCGATAACCGTGCAATCTTGCTTTTGCATCACGGAGGGCAGATCTATGCAATGGAGAATGCCTGTCCTCACATGAAGCTGCCTCTGCAAGGGGGCAAAGTAACGGACGATAATGCGATCGTTTGTCCGTGGCACCATAGTGCCTTTGACCTGAGCAATGGGGATGTCAAAGACTGGAGTCCTTGGCCTCCAGGTGTAGGAAGAGTCCTGGCGATGGTTTCTAAAGAAAAGGCTCTGACGGTTTTCCCAACGCGTGTAGCAGAAGGCAGTATTTGGGTGGATCTAAAGACATGAGTAGCTGGTATCAATTGGACTCGACCGAGGTATTACGGCAACTAGACACGGATGCTGTTCATGGCCTCAGTCAATCAGAGATCGCTCATCGCCTGAAGAAATATGGCTTCAATGAATTGACAGAGCAACCGGGGGAAAGTCTCTGGCAGATTCTGTGGAAGCAACTTACAGCAGTTATGGTTGTGGTGTTAATCGTCGCGGCTCTAATTTCCATTGCCTTGCGCGACTACACAAATGCCATTGCCATTTTTGCGATTGTTGCCTTTAACGCCATTTTGGGAGTCCGGCAGGAATATCAGGCAGGGCAGGCGATCGCCGCTCTCAAAAAGTTGGCGGTGTCTACTGTTAAAGTGCGCCGTGATGATCGCGTCCAGGAAATCTCGGCTCGCCAACTGGTTCCAGGAGACATCGTCTTCCTAGAAACTGGGAACTTAGTGCCCGCAGACTATCGCTTACTGGAGAGTTTCAATCTCCGGATTCAGGAAGCCTCGCTGACGGGAGAATCGGAACCCATTGATAAGAATACCGAGACACTGGGACAATCTGACAGATCAATGCCGCCGCAGGGAGATCTGCCTTTAGGCGATCGCCACAATATGGCGTATATGGGAACCGTGATCACCCATGGGCGAGGATTGGCAGTCGTTACAGAAACAGGCAACCACACGGAGTTAGGGCACATTGCCACCGCAATTCAAATGGTACAGCCCAAACCGACGCCCCTTCAGCAACGTCTAGACCAATTGGGAGTCCGATTAGCCATCATCACCCTGTGCCTCGTTGCTTTAATCTTCGGGCTGGGCTTGTTGCGGGGTGAGGAATTGTCGCTCATGTTCCTCACTGCGGTCAGTTTGGCAGTTGCCGCTGTTCCGGAAGGTTTACCTGCTGTTGTCACCATTACCCTGGCTCTGGGGGCACAGCGGATGCTGAAACAGCACGCCTTAATCCGCAAATTGCCTGCGGTTGAGACGTTAGGCTCCGTAACGGTTATTTGCTCAGATAAAACAGGTACGCTGACCGAGAATCGCATGACCGCTACGTTTCTGGCGGTAGCGGGGCATCGGGTTGATTTGACCACACCTGTGCATCGAGCAGCTCTCAACACCTATGCAGACCCTTCTAGCCTATTACAAGAGCAATCGGTGCTGGCATGGCTTCTGACGGGTGCCGTGCTATGTAATGATGCACTCCTAGAACCCCATCCCGATCTACCCCATCAGTTTCATACGGTGGGAGATCCAACAGAAGGAGCACTTGTGATGACGGCTGCTCGTCTGGGATTGTGGAAGGCAAACTTAGATCAAGCATTGCCGCGTGTAGCAGAAAAGCCCTTCGATGCTGTACGCAAGCGGATGACAACGGTTCATACCCTCCCACCTATCACAACTCCGGTTTCAGAAGCATTAAAACTGGTTGTGTCTGAGTTTTTGGAGTTAGGAGATGCCGCTTACATTGCCTTTACAAAGGGGAGTGTGGGCAGTTTGTTGGAGATTTCTACACAGGTCTGGGTCAATGGCAAAGCCGAGCAAATCAATGATTATTGGCAGCAGAAGATTCATGAAGACAATGACCAGTTAGCTCGGAATGGAATGCGTGTCTTAGGGATTGCGTTTCGTCCGCTTGTTTCGCAGACCTTTGATGCCGCTGGAGAACTGCTGGAACAGAATCTGATCTTCATTGGCATGATTGGCGTGATTGATCCGGTTCGTCCTGAAGTGAAAGATGCCGTACTGATGTCTCAGGAAGCAGGCATTCGTCCAGTGATGATTACGGGAGATCATCCCCTTACTGCTCAAGCGATCGCCCGTGAACTGGGAATTGTTCCGAATGACCGTATCCTCACAGGGCAAGAGCTATCCAATCTGTCTAGTCAAGACTTGGCAGATCAGGTGGAAGCGGTTTCTGTTTATGCCCGTGTTTCGCCTCAAAATAAATTGGATATTGTGCAGGCGTTGCAACAACAGGGGCACATCGTTGCCATGACTGGGGACGGTGTGAACGATGCACCCGCGCTAAAGCAAGCAGATATCGGGATTGCGATGGGCATCACGGGCACCGATGTGGCCAAAGAAGCCGCCGATATGGTGTTGCTAGACGATAACTTTGCCACCATTGTGGCGGCAACCCGCGAAGGGCGAGTGATTTACGACAACATTCGCAAGTTTATCAAGTACACCTTAACCGGTAATGCTGGCGAACTCTGGGTCATCCTACTGGCTCCATTTTTAGGGATGCCACTACCATTGATCCCGCTACAAATTTTGTGGGTCAACCTCCTGGCAGATGGTCTACTCGCTCTGGCGTTGAGTGTAGAACCTTCTGAACGCAAAATCATGCGCCGCCCCCCGCGTCATCCCAATGAAAGTGTTTTTGGTCGGGGTGTGGGTCGAGGAATTATTTGGATCGGACTGTTGCTAGGACTGGTTTTGCTTGCTGTTGCGTATCGCTATTGGTCTACAGGGCAAGCAAGCTGGCAAACGATGGTGTTTACAACCCTCGCTGTATCGCGGGTGGGCATGGCTGAAGCCATGCGTTCCGATCGCGACTCTCTGTTCCAGATTGGTTTGTTCTCTAATAAACCCCTTTTGGGAGCCGTCGTGTTAACGCTTGGATTGCAGATGGCAGTCATTTACATTCCAGTTTTGCAGACCATATTCCAGACAACATCTTTATCGGCGATCGATCTCCTCATCAGCTTCGCCTTGAGTATTGTTATCTTTGGGGCGATCGAGCTAGAAAAGTGGCTAATTCGGCGTAAATAAGAACAAGATTTTACACAGTACACTGATTTCCATCTACAAACGATTTTGAGCAATTTGCTTACTATTACACAACCCACAAATATGTATTCAAGCAACAATTCAAACATGAACTTAAACATGTGAGCGTCATACTAATCAGTGTTACCCAATCATCATTAACAGATGAGAAAGTTAACAGATGACACATACTAGGTGAAATACATGGCTGACATTGTTGATACTGCCGTTAATGCTGGTTCTTTCAGCACCCTGGTTGCTGCTGTCAAAGCTGCTGGTTTAGTCGAAACCCTCAAGGGTAAGGGTCCATTTACGGTCTTTGCCCCAACGGATGAGGCATTTGCCAAGTTGCCCGCAGGTACAGTGGATGGACTACTCAAAGACATTCCCCAACTCAAGAAAATCCTGACCTATCATGTCGTATCGGGCAAGGTCATGGCAGCGGATGTAACGAAGCTGAAATCGGCTAAAACCGTTGAAGGCTCAGATGTAGCGATCGATGCTTCCAAGGGCGTTAAGGTGAATGATTCTACAGTAACTACCCCTGATGTAGCTGCTGATAATGGCGTGATTCACATTATTGATACCGTGTTAATGCCTGCATAAACCCTTTTCTAAGAGTAGCAACTACTACTCTTAGATCTACTCAATTTAGGACTTAATCATCCATTCACTCTTACTCGTAAAACCGCGAGAGCAACAATCCTCGATCTCCTCACGCACAGGTCAATTGCACCTATCCTGGTGGGTTGAAATTAACACTTCAGTGCCTCTATGCACCTACTACTTTGGTCCATTTGACAGTCAAGCAGAAGCGAGAGATTCCAGAACGGGTTATGTCGATAATCTATTTCAGGAAGGAGCAAGAGACATTGTGGCACTCATTAAGCATTGTCACCCTAAAAAACTCACTATCGATCAAGGCTACTCTTTCGCTCGATCTTGAACTATAGCGATCCTAAATGAGTTGTGAGAAACAGCCATAGGTAAAAAGCTTGTGAAAATTAAAGATCTGACAATGTGTGACAAACTCGAATAAGAACTTAGCTACATTAAACGATGTACACAAGTGATAGTACTCTCGAATGAATCGCTTCGCCTGTAACCAAATATCCTCAATCGGGTTCTGCTTGGGATCATTGGCAGCAAACCGAATACAAGTAATTTTCCAGTTAGAGTCGTCCAATCCTTGATTGAGCGACTCTAAATACGCTTTCACTTCCTTGGAACGATGATAGGTTGCTCCATCCCAGACCAAGGCTA
>KL662192.1:174586-256815 GCA_000733415.1 [Leptolyngbya] sp. JSC-1 | reverse complement strand
AGCATAGCCCAATTGTAAGCCTGACACCCCAAATTGCTCATATCGGGCAGTCCATTTGCTAACGAAGCCGGAACTTACCCCTAAACTCTCGCCAATCTCTCGGTGTTTATAGCCTTTAAGAAACATCTGAACGGCAACAGCGCGTTTGAGTTCACGGGCATCAGGATTAGAGTGAATGAAGGCATTGAGATCTTCTAGCATCGAACAGTTTCCAAACCCAGATTGACCCCTCTAGATTCTCATAACTGATTTGGGATTGCTATAGGATGCATTTACAACTTGAATCTTTCCTAATCGGTTTCTGAGAAGAATTGCTAAGAATTGGCTGATTGAGCAGAGCAGATTGAATTGCTCCATATGAATCAGTTGGTACAATTGCTCTATACTCATAGCCAACTGTAGCTAATCTCACCCTCTATGCCGACCAAGCTCCTGATTGTCGAAAGTCCGGGCAAGGTGAAAAAACTGAGCCAGATTCTCGGTCCCGACTGGATGATTCGAGCCAGTATGGGGCATATCCGGGAACTGGCGAATGACGGTGAAGATTCGCTTGGCTTTGATCTGGATGGTCACTCGGTGCGCTGCCGGTTTGTGGCGCGGGGTAGTCGTGGAGCAGAGACGATTAAAACCCTGAAAGTGGCGGCTCGACAGGTGCAGACGGTTGTTTTGGCGACTGACCCAGACCGAGAAGGCGAAACGATTGCTTGGCATCTTCAGCAGGCGTTGCAGTTACGCAATCCCCAGCGGGTGGTCTATACCGAAATCACCCCAGCCGCTGTACACGACGCGATTGCCCGTCCCCGTCCGCTCGATCTGAATCTGGTCCATTCTGGCCTTTGCCGCACAGTGCTGGATAAGCTGGTCGGCTATCGGGGATCACCGTTGCTGTGGCAGTTACGCAATGGGGCAAAAAGCATGGGCCGGGTTCAGAGCGCTACACTGCATATCATCTGCAAACGAGAACGCGAGATTCAGGCGTTTGTGCCGCAGGATTATTGGAGTGTATTTGTCGATTATGCCGAAGGATTTCGTGCCTACTATCGCGGCAATATTGACGCTAGAAATACTAGAGCAAATGTAGAAGAGAACGAAGTCGATGATGCTACCAGTCCCGATAGCAATCAAACCTCCGAATCCGACCGAGTTACGTCAGAAGCCGAAGCGAATCGCCTAGTGACCTTGGCCCAACAGCATCCGCATCATGTCATCAGCATCGAAGGCAAAACGGTTCGACGCACGCCACCCCCGCCCTTTGTCACGTCAACGCTGCAACAGGCGGCTGGTTCTCGTTTGCGCTTCACACCGGAACAAACCATGCAGGTAGCCCAGACGCTCTATGAAGCTGGACTGATCACCTACATGCGCACTGACAGTACGGCCCTGAGTCCGGAATTTTGTGCCCAAGCACGGCAATGGCTAGAGGCCAATGATCCAGAGAATGTGCCCAAGAAAACAACGCAGTATCGCCAGCCCAAGAATGCTCAGGAAGCCCATGAAGCCATTCGTCCCACCGATCTCTACCGACCCTCGAAGGAATTGCGGCTAGAGCTATCGGCAGATGCCTTTGCGCTATATGTGCTGATTTGGAAGCGGGCAATGGCTTCCCAGTGTCAAGCGGCTCGCGTCCGCCAAACCAAAATCATTAGCCAATCGGGTCCGATCTACTGGCTCGCCAGAGGACAAGTCATCGAGTTTCACGGCTACAGCAAATACTGGAACAATCTGAGTCGCGATACCCAACTGCCTGCGCTACAAGCGAATCAGCCGCTCACCCTGCTGCAAGCCGCCCACGAGCAAAAGCAAACCCAACCGCCGCCGCGCTACAGTGAACCCAAACTGGTACAGGTGATGGAACGCAAAGGGATTGGTCGGCCGAGCACCTATGCGCCCACGATTCAAACCTTGAAGCAGCGCCTGTATGTCGAGATTGTCAAAGGCCATCTGCAGCCCACAGCTCTTGGTTTAGAAGTGGATCAGTTTTTGCAGGCCGCTTTACCCGATTTGCTAGAGGCCGAATTCACGGCTCAGATGGAACAAGCCCTCGACCAAATTGCCGCCGGACAGCAGGAATGGCAGCACTACCTGACCCGCTGGAATCAAGAGTATTTTGCTCCCGCCTTGCAGAAAGCCCAACAGGTGATTCCCCAGCATCTCACAACCACTTCTGCGCCCCAGTTCGATAAGCCTACTCAGTTATCTCGTACTCGCTGTCCCCAGTGTCAGAATTTTCTGGCTAAGATTCCTAGCGCTAAAGTCAAAAAGAAATACTTCCTCAAATGTGTTAGTGGTTGCACCGATGTGGTGCTGTTTTGGTCCGACTACAGCCACAAATGGGAACCGCCGCGCCGTCAAACCGAGGCTGCATCGTCGAACGGCACGACCGCCAAAACCCAGCTTACCGAGTACTGCTGTCCAGTCTGTCAACAGCCAATGGAAACCTATGAGTACGAAAAAGAAGGGCAAGTGAAGCACTTACTGCGATGTTCAGATGCTAAAGCCAGAACCAATCGCAAGCATAAAGATGTAGTTTATTTTCAAACCACTAAGGGATGGTGGAGCCCAAAGCTAGGAGAATTGGTGGCAAAGGAAAATGGGATATAGCCTTTTTCAGGCTAGTGAAGTACGAAAAACGGGGTGCAGGGGCAGTGCCCCCCACCCCCTATACCTCACATGAGTGAAAAACGCTGGATCTAGAGATTAATCAGTTAACTGAGTGCAGGTCACCTGTGATGGGTGCTAACATTTAGCTCCAATATTGATACTGACCAGAGCAACAAATTTGAAGATCCGTAGTGCAAGTGTCTCGGCGCGGGCAAGATGTCCGCACTGCATCTACTGTTTAATCAGGTTGACTTGCTTATATCGGCACTAGCGAATTTGCCGATGTAATACCTCTGTTCGCTCTGCTAATTCTTCGCCACTAGCTTCCACCACAGCTTTAACGTAATTCTGTTTGATATGTTCGAGGATATTCACTAACCGATTTTGAATTTCCTGCGTAGCATGATCCTGGCTTAGCTCTTCAACAATTGCGATGCGTAAATTTCGCTGTAAGCGCGCCGTGATTTCTTTGCCTTCTGGAGCGAGTAAAACTTCCGTCATGGCGTGATAAACACCGTGCACGACTGAATTAGCTAGCTGTTGCACCACTTGGGTTGAAACTCGCCCCAACCCGGCCAAATGACTCAACTGAGCGTATCCCGGCACCTGCTCTAGAGTGTTAGTCAGGCTGTGCTGCACCAAATCCTCCAGGTCCGGCTGAATCCGAGGCAAAATCTGGCGCAGGCTGACATCATACAAATGATTTGCAATTGCGGCAACTTCCTGCTGATCGACAAGGGCTGGGGCAGGATTGGGCGAATCTTGATCAGAATTTTGACCAGGTGCATGATCCAATTCGGGATTCGATAGGCGATCAGCAGAACCACTAAGCAAACGGTTAGAATCATGATTGGAATCCTCAAACGAGGACAACCAACTTAGCAGATCGCCCTGCCGAATCGCAGTCTGCATCTGCTCGATCAGTTGAATCCCAACAATACCGGCCAGATCAGCTCCCACCAGCACAATCGTATCTCGCTGAGCTTCGGTGCGGATTGGTTCTAAATCCAGTAAATCAACCTGATACAGCCGTAAAGCAACCGGAATAATGCGCAGCCATCGCCAAAAGGGAAGCAGTAAAAACAGGTCGTACCAGCGCCGCAAACCAACATTAAGCCAGGTTAAATCAGGATTTCGATATCGTAGAGAGAGCATGCGGGCTAAAATATCGGTCGCGAACAGAATCACAAATGGCAGATCGAGCAGCCAGAAATAATCGATAGCTCTGCCTGCCTGATCAACCCGACGATAGTAGTTAGCTTCCACCAGGGGACGAATTTGCTCATCCCAAAAAGCTAGCTCCTGTTGCCATCCCTCTTCGGCTAAATAGGCCGCACTCCAGAACCGACTAAATGCCTCCCTGGCGAACGGTTCTTCTGTTCTTGCTCGTAGGTGTTGCTGTACAGCAGCCCAAGCATTCTCCTGATTTGCCCCTGCAAATGGACTTTCTGCAATCAATTGCTGGCTGAGGCTGCGCAGTTCGGCTAACGCATCGTCTACCTGAGGTGATTGCATCCCGTTCTGGGCGAGATGGCCTGCTAGCTCATCAATTTGGGCTTGATAATATTGAGTTTCGGGATGGGCGATGATGCCTTTGACCGGGTCGTAGACACGAGTAATTGCCGGTAAATACTGCCGGTAAACCTGCCGTAGGTTTAAATAGGTCAGATCAAAAAATACTAAGCCCAAATTAATCAAAGCAACGATAGCAATAATGCGTTCTACGCCTGGATAGCGGCGATCAAAGAAAGGTTTAAACTTAACCATAATTACTTACTAATAAGTCGGCCAGCCTTAGCTGCTGTTTGCTGCATTTTTTGCCTTTTCACTGTAACCTTTAGACTCGATGCAGCATCAACCTTCTTAGGATAGATGAATCAATAGGTGATTCATAACACCATAGTTTCAGCTTTTGCTTAGAGCTACAAGGTTGAATGAATTGAGAAAGACTACATGCAAGTTTTTGGGCAAATTATTGGCACCGTGTTTATCTTCATGGCACTAGCAGACATTTACTTAACGGTGCTGCACCCCCGTGCCGAAAGCAGTTTACTGAGTATATCGGTGGCTAGAGGCGTATGGCAGTTTTTTCGCTGTGCCACTGTAGGATTACCCAAGCGGCGAGATGATCTGCTTTCCTATGGAGGGCCAACCATTATTGTGACAATTATCAGTCTGTGGGTCTTGCTGCTGTTGCTGGGATTTGCGTTGATAGTTTGGCCAGAACTAGGTGCAGAGATCCAGTCTACTCAGGGAGAAACTCCAACCGATTTTATTACCGCCGTCTACTATGCTGGCTACGCTTTGGCGACGCTGGGTACTGGAGACTTGGTGCCGCAAACAGGGGGTGCTCGCCTGCTGATGGTGTTGAAAAGTTTTTTAGGATTTTCTGTGTTTACCTTGACTATCTCCTATATTTTATCGGTATATAGTAATTTGACAGGACGCAATACGTTTGCGCTTAGTTTGCATCACAGCTCTGCCAACACAGCAGATTCTATTGAACTATTGGCTCGTTTGGCCGCTGACAACAACGTCGATACGCTGCATCAAGATATTTCAGAAATCGCCCAGAGTTTGATTAGCCTGCTACAGGCTAACAATTCCTATCCAGTGCTGTTCTACTTCCGCTACCGCCAATCCTATTACACCTTGCCTCGGATTGCCTATCTGACAATGGATACAGCTACGCTAATCAGAACTGCTCTCGATCAGGACGAGTATCGTTCGATTGTCAACTCTGCGGGGACCGCAGAACTTTGGTTTGGTGGGCTGCATCTACTAGAAGAGCTATGCCATACACTCTTACCCAAGATTCATGTAAAGTCCCTAGATGCCAACGAACCCTGCTGGCGGAAGCATTACTACCAAGCACTAGAACGGCTAAAGCAAGAAGGAATCAAAACCGTGCAGAATCCCGAAGCAGGTGCGGACTCCTACATTGCGATGCGTCATGAATGGGCACATTATCTAGCAAAGCTGATCAAATATATGGATTATGACCAAAAAAATATATATCCTGCTGAACATTAGTTTGATTCTAATTAGAATGCATAATTTGCAATATTGCTTTTGTCAAAAAAGGTTTAATTAAGTTGAACGACTAATATAAAACTCAGAATCCACACGACGTTAGCCACCCAGCTTACTACGCAACAGATCTAGCACATCTGCCTCGCTTGCTGCGTCCCCTCCCGAATTGGCGACCAAGCAATAAAGCAGAGCCTCCTCGGTTTTTGCACTCAGCCCACTAATCAGGGTCGTTGCACTTTGCTGGATGGCAGCTAATCGGGTTGTTTCAGAGTGGGACTGTGCAAGCTGGATTGCCACCATACTGCGTAGCCGATTCAGTTGGGGCCTCACGATTGGGAAGGCCCGACATCGAACCGGGCAGGTGGAGCAACCAGCCAGGGAAGGTATTTCTCCGACTAACAATTTCGCAACTTGCGATCGAACTTGACTCAGTGTTTGGTGATCGACTTTGCCCCGTACTAGAGTTTGAATCATAGATGAAAGCATGGCCGCCGCTTCATCTTGTCGCAGTCGTTGGGTCGGATTTAGCTTAGCTGATTCGTTCTCACAGATGCGCAGTCGTAACCATGTAAACCCAGCCTGAGCAGCTAGACAAAATCGCCGATCTGGTTCATCCACCTGAGAAGACCAGTGCTGCCATTCCTGAATAAATGTTTCATCATCCCCCAGCAACCATACATCAAAGCATCGTAGCAAAGCAAATTCAGCCGCTGCAATGAGTCCAGCATCGTCCAAATCGCCGTAGTACTGGCAAGGCGCAGCGCACTCTTTGCAGCCTGAATGGCGCATTAATGCCAGCGACTCTTCTCGGAACAGCTTGATTGGACTCAACTTCTGATGAGATAACTGTTGCTTGGCATTGTCTACTTGTACCAATACCGCTTTACCAATCCGATCATTATGAACGACACTCAAGCCTGGGGTAAGCAGGTTTAAATATCGTTGCTGATCGTCATTCAAATTAAGTGCTGATCCTACAGCCATCCGGTCATCGCCAGCGACTAAACGATGTACAATCTTCAAGTTTGTGATCTTGAGAATTTCTGGAGCGAGTTTGGTGGGAATCTGATCGGCCACGATGAAACCCTCACCGTAAGCCCGCATTTCTGCTAGCAGATCCGTAAACATCTCTACAGCCTTGCTGCGCGGATCTCCATGGTCTGGCGAGGAGGCACCACCTCTGGCGGCCAATAGGCGATGAGCTTCTTCCACTAAGGTCAGATGCTGTAACCGTTCTAAGCGACTAGCAGGCTGATAGCGTTGGCGAACCTCAGCATACTCATGCAAAAGCACCAGCAGCAGCGCCATCATGAACGCCTTTTCATCATCATCGCCCAAGTGCTTCAGTTCAATCACGGTAGGATGCTCAAACAATTCTGCCGCCGGCGTCGATCGCTTGGTGTTCAAGGTTTCTCCTTTGCTGCCGAGAATCAGTCCTTGCAGACGGGAGCGCAGGGCCGCGCCTAAATTTTGATGCACTTCCTGGGCATACTTCTTGCGTTGGAGGATCACCTCGATCTGGTCATGCAGGTCTTGAAGGGTTGGCATCAAGGCCGCTTGTTGAGCTAGCGTAGGCTCCTCTGGCAGAAAACGGTTGAGTCCTGTGCGTAAGCTCCAACCACGCTCCGTATAGACGCTGATGAGGGCCTCTTCTAAAACCTGGTGCATACCGCCGTACATAGAAAAAGAGGCGTTGAATACTGCTTTGAGCAAATCGATGTGTAATCCCAGAGGTGCTCCTGGTACCGGCGCTAAGGGATTAAGGCGTAGGGGACGGGCATTTGCATTACCCGGAGAATAGATTCGCAACTCTTCAGCCAGCATTGGCAGCCCAGCCAGCATCCGGTATTCTGATTTGGCTGGCTCAATCACTAAAAAGGGGACTCTAAAATCCTCATAGGCATTCAGCAAGAGCTGCATACAAGTATTCGTTTTGCCATATCCCGGTAAACCCGTAACAAAAACATGTTTATTCAGCGTTCCGCTATCGAGCTTGAGGTGTCCTACCACTCGGCCCGTTGCATCGACTATCTGCCCAAGTGGAATCGTGATTTCTTCCATTTCGGGAACTGTGACTCCAAAGCAGGCTGTCTCCCGTTGGGGAATGCCTGGAATTTCGCGTTGAGGCAGATTGATCAGTGTCCCTAATTCGGCTGCTGTGGTGCAGGTAAAGAGACCCCCCCACAACGGCCCCATCGGATGGTCTTGGGCAAACTGGGTTTGTAACTGGAGCAGTTGCCCCCGGCGAACTACATGCTGTAAAAAACTAGGCAACACAGTAGCCCGGATGGGTTCAAAGCCACTGCTGCTGTCTCCTGTACAAACACTGCGCAAAGCTGCAAACATTGCTTGAGTAGCGGCCTCATTCTCGGCAATCGCGTATACAGCCGTTTTCCAAAAACTGCCCCCGCGTCCGATCAGCAGTCGTTCGATATGTTTATCTAGAAGAGTCTCACAGGCAATCGCGTAGTCGTTAATCAACTCTACATTCATGCCTTCGCTTACAGATGAGTTTGTGCCTGTCGTTCGTGAACCGGTCTTGGATGCATTTGCATAGGAGATTCCCATACCCATACTAAACAGTCCCTGCCCCAGAGCACTGGCTTGCGGTAAGCCAAAAATGCCGGCGGCTTGACAGAATGTTGCTAAGCCGTAAAGTAAGCTGGGTAATTCCGGCCCCTCTGATGTACGGACTGTAAGACTTTCACTGTCTCCTTCTGCTTTTGAGTGAGTCAACGTTAGACGCGCATAACTGTGAACTTCGCTCTTCAGCTGGCGTGCTCGGTCGAGCATGTTGTCGATTTCCTCAGCTAAGACTGGCTCGGCCACTATCATCAGGGCATAGGGTTGTGCACCCAGGGCAGCAGTGATTTGATCTAAGCTTTGCCAGTTAGCCAGATAATCGGTACGAACCAGAGGAATGCCCGTGATTGCCAGCAGGGATGGCGATTTTTGCAGCAGTTGATCGAGCTGAGCCAGGTTGGTGTGATCGAGTGTCCAAGGCTGACTCAAATCAAGCCCAGGGAAATAGGTCCTAAATGCACTGGTTTGTAGCTCCAGGTAGTCTCTGGTGGACCGGGCTGCATACCCAAGCAGGCGTCGAGTGCCCAGGTATAACCGATGGGAAGCTCCGTCGCCATGCAATACCATCACAACCGCATGCCCTGGTTCGTGGCAGCCGGTCAAAACGTAGGGCATGATTTGCGTGGGTGGAACTTGACTGCTGCCAATTTGCGTCACCATTCGCAATACGGGTTGAGTCAACTCGGAAGCTGCGGGAGCGAGTTGCCACGCTAATGGATTTATCCGGTTAAGATAGCGTCTTTCCAGAGCTTCTACCAACATGTAGGGCAATTCATGCCAGAGTTTTTGAGTCGAGAATTCATTTACCTTAAACGGGATTGGCTCGACAGGGTCCTGTTTGATCAAACGATTGTCAGCGTCCATAATCATTTTTTAATGGGTATAAGGGTGGATGGGTGGATGGGTGGAGGAGATACGCGGCAATGTTTATTATCAAGTTTTCTAATTGATGTCTTGAAGCGATATTTTATTTGAGATGCCGCTGCCAAGGAGGGATTGGAGTTTTGGTGGGTGCAGAGGTTTGTTCAGATTCAGATTGCGATTGTGAAGGGAGCATTAATGCTGGTTCTGCAAAACCGCGATATTGCTTACAGCAGTCCGACCACAGGGATGCACCGAACGCGATATCTACAACTTGGGTTGGGCTGTTCCAAATTGGACCCGATAGAAGAGAAGACACGGGCCAATGAGTTCCTATCCCTCCCAGAACAATTTGATCTGGGGCAGTATATCCATATCCCAGATTTTTGAGCGATGCTTGAGCGGTATCATTCAGCCATTCTTTGAAGATTTGAATTTCCGGCCAATTTTGCCACTGAGAGTGTTTTAATTTATAGACTGATAGCAGGTTTTTGCTTAGCGTTCCAGAGAAAGATGAATCCTGCTGTAGATGATGTCCTAATTCCAGTACGGCATCTAGATAGTCCAAGCAATTCTCAGAAGATGACAGCTTACCATGACGCTGTTGTAGTTCGGCTAGAAGATGTTCATACCAGCTCAAAAGCCCAACAGGGTGAGATTGAACGTTGCTGGACTGTACTTGGCCCTGCTTGACTATATGGGTGCTCAGGTGAGTACTGCGATCGCCCACAGCTACTACCAACAATACGCCTTGATAATAATCAGATTCTGCCATCAACCGTCTTGCTAGCAATGCCTGATTGGGTGAGACCACCTCAGCGTCGGTGAAATCTGGTGGTGCGTTTGTTGGATTTTCAGTCGCTATCACGACTTCTATTCCTTTTTCTTTTTGAATCGGGATGTATCCCAAAAACTGATGAACGAAACGGGCATATTGCTGCCAGAAGCTGTTATTATCTCTGTTTTCCCAAAAGGAATAATCGATTTTCTGTTGTCTTAAAGCTTGGCTGCCCCAAGATTCACCTTGCGTTACTTTAGGAATGACTGAACGCAATCCATCTCCCATCAACCGCCAATTGATTGCTTGAGAGGAGCTTTCTACCAAAATTGTTTGTGCCAGATCATATCCATCTTCAATTCCGATTGAAGCAAGTTTCATACTGGGATTCCTTCTAGTAAACAATCAACTTCATGTTTCAAGCTAGAGGTTGCTGTGAGTAACTCTCTGAGTAAACATACTCGTGTATCATCAGGGATTGCCACGTCTGGTATAGTGGTTTGGCAATGAGCCGCCACTATTGCGTCAAGGTGACGACTGACCGTTTCGACAACAACTTGAGCGACTCGACCTGCTTCCCGGATGTGCAACTGTGTCGCTTGAACATCTTGCGCTACTGCGTCAGAAGAACTAGCAGCACTAGCCAGGATGGTTCCAATAATCGCTCCTGGAACTGCGCCAATGCCAAAAAACCAAGCACCTGCTGCCGCACCCGCCGCCGCACCCGCCGCAAGAACACCCCCTGAAACAGCGGTATCTGGAACGTCTACTGTCACTGGGGCAAGCTTCATTTGTCTGAGAAGAGCGTGACGCAACCTGTTCGCATCACAGCGGATCGGTTTCCGCTGAGCCGTGCTAACGATCGTTGTGACAAGTTGCTCTACGCCTTTTCCCACCTGATGGCAAAACGCTTGATTTACATCTTCACTGTGTTGACCATCGCGGTTCAAAGTCTCTGGGGTGATGGCCTCAGCCAAATCTTTCGCCGCTTTCTCTAAAACGCGACTGCTCAACCAATGGTCCATTTGAGATTTTGCTGCTCGCTGTACAGCATGCAAAGACTTCTGAATTTCTTCTAACCTGGTTTTCGCTGCCATTTCAGCACTGGTTTTCGCCGCCTCATAGACCGCAATCTCTTTTGCAAGCTGCTGTTCCAAGCTATGCTGAAGCAACTTTAGACCATGTTGGAAGCGACTGAGGCGAGCTAATAAGACCGCAGTTTTGGTGGGATGGTTGTAGTTGAGTAGTAAATTGATCAACTGCATACCGCCAAACTCTGCAAAATCATATTTTGCAAATGCTCTAGCCGAGACTACAACAACTTCTTTGACAGGCAGTTGATGATCAACACAAAAATCGCGAATTTTGTTGAGATAGGGCTGCAACTCGGAGTTGTGGAATTCATCCCATGCTTCCGAAGTATCGTCATCCAGGTAGGCATTGAGGACAAAAATGAGCTGATGCGGCCCTCGTCTGGCAATATAGGTGGCGAGAAAATCTTGCTCCGACTCAGAAAGAATATGATTTGACCGCAGGATCCACACCAATACGTCAGACCGAGAGGCGGCCTGCGCAGCACGAGCATCCATCACGCCTGAGTCATCAATGCCTGGGCTATCAAGGATGACTTGTCCTTGGGGAATATGGGAATGGGTGACTTGCAGCCTGACTTCCTCGGTTCCCAAAACTTGTTGCTTACTCTCGCCAGTCGCTCGATCAATGAGTGAAACATGGGCCGCAATAGCTTCAGTGGTCAAAGGAATTGGTCTGCTTCCTGACTGACTGATCACTTCAGCCCGATCCGCTGCTCCAGATTGAATGCGGCAGAGTGTTCCCGTTTCTGGAATCTTAGCGGTCGGTAATAAGGCGCGACGGAGCAGAGCGTTGATCAGGGTACTCTTGCCAGAACTGAAACAACCACCAAATGTTAAAGTAACGTTGTTAGTCCAACACTGGAGCATCTGTAGCAAATCCAGATCTTCTATCATCCCTGCATCCGTCTCCTGAATCGCCTGGATCAGATCACGCAGTTGTTCTAACAAATCACTATGGCGTGTCCAGATATTAGTCGAGTCGGCGGTCTTAGCGTGTTTGTTCATATCTACATTGCAATTTTTACAGGGCATTGAGTTCGTAAAGGGGAAGGAGCATTAGGCCGTTGGTGCCACCTTCGATCAACCCAGTTGCTTGACCTTGACTAAAACATCTTTGAGGTCAGCTCTGGCAGAAGATATCTTGGCTTCAAGTTGGCTGAACTCATGCAAACGCCGAGCTTTTTCAGCCTCATCTTTTAGTCCTTCTTCGATGGATTGGCGAATAATACTTTCCTCTTCGTCAATGTATGCACTCACTTGTTTACGAACTTCCTGAAACGTCTTTGTGTTCAACTCAAACTCAATGTTTTCAAGCAGCTTACGTCGCTGATACTCTCTAGTAGCCTGGTAAAGCTCTTCCTGCTGTTCAGGCGTGAGGTCACTTCTGCGGTTGATATCGGATCGGCTAAGGTTATAGTTCTTCAGGAACTCTTGAACGAAAAACTTTTTGATACGCTCCTCAAGTCCAAAGATGGCGGTAAAGATGGCGGCTACAATAATTGCGGGCCACGCAATATAGAGAACAGCAAGGCTACCCGTAGCAAAGGCTGTACCCCACACAGCAATCTGAACCAAGAGGGTGGAAAGAAGCCCACGGAACCCTAACGATGAACCGAGCATAATTCCGGCTGGATCTAATAACAGTAAGCCAGCTAGTGCCGATAAGACCCGATCCAGAGTACTGACCATTTCTCCACCGATTTGGAGAGATGTTCCTGGAATTCTGGCTCTCAACTGGCTGTATTCCTGACCTAGTTCAGTAATCCGATCTTTAATCTCTTCATGCATCCGTTCCAAGATATCTGTGATGCGCATCTGAAGGCGCGCGCTGAATTGTTCACCTAACTCATTCAGACTGTCCTGGAGAAGTTGCCTACCTTCTTTCATCACTTTTTCCTGATGATTGGGCAGAGGCAGCCAAAGGGGATTGAATCCCTTGAGGGACTTCATTTCTTTCTGGCGGTACGCTTTCGGCAGCTCGACAGCCAAACTAGTCGCATAAGTATCGAATTCGATCCCTACAGCATTCAGAATTTCCTGCTGATATCGATCGATTAAGTGGTCCAAACTCTGCCCACGTCTCCTTAACTCAGCTAATTTAGGCTCAAGTTCCTTCCTGGCTTTGATTAGTTCTTGCTGATCTGCAGAGATTACTCCCTTAAAGTTATAGATCGTTTGCCGCAACGTATCAGCTCGATTGACTCCCAGGTCTATATATCGCTGAATGTGAACAATCATACGCTCTCTTAACAGAAAGTCCCTCAAGCGTTCCTCTAGCAACAAAATTCCTGATTCTTGCAGCAGGGTTTGATTATTTGAGAAACGCCCCTTTAGAGCCTTCTGAGCATTGACAAAATAGACATCGTAGCGAGCAAAATCGGCAAGCGATTGTCCTGTGTATTTAGGTCCACCCAAGGTCAGTTCAATGATTCGGCTCCATAGAAAGGCAATCGGATAGTCATCGGAATCCGGTCGATCATCATGCATCAGATTCACGACCCAAAACATACGAAGTCCGGTCTTTTGGGCATCATGAAAAAACTTCCGACTGGATTCATTGGCCAGGAAATCACTTCTGAATAGGGCAATGGCAGCGTCACAACGGGGGATTGCCTCCAGGGTAATAGCAGTGCGTTCTGGTAGGTCATCAGTTCCAGGAGAGTCCATACATTCAACCCCAGAAGCAGTCAAAAGGCATGGATAATGCACCTCGAATTCCCGAATGTTTCTGAAGAACTCCCGGGTTGCTTGTTCATCTTCCTTGACCTTGGCCTGTTTCAGATAGCGATGGAAGTTCCAGTCATCCATGCACTTGCCTTCAAAGTTCCAGGCATAGACGCTAGGGTCTGTCCCGTACTTGATACTAGTCAGCACCGCTGTAGTAGGAAGTTTTCCCATTGGCATCGGTGCTTTTCCATCCGTCAGGTCTGAAATCTCTACCAATGGCTTGCCTAGGAGGGCATTCAGTAGGGTGGATTTGCCGCTGTTAAAAATCCCCATCAGCATCAGGACGAAAGCATCCTCAGATAGCCGCAGTTTAGCCGTGTTTAGGTCAACGGCAACCGTTTCCAACTTCAGTTGTTCCGCAATTGCTATCAATTGCTCAAGCGCGGCTCTCGCCTCAGATTTGAAATTATCAAACGCCTGCTTAAATTCTTCACTCCATTCCATGATTTATCTCCTTTCAGTGAATTTAGAGTAGTCTGGATAGGATTTATTGCGAGGGTAATTGGATTTGGTTCATGACCATCTGCTGTAGTTCTGTCACTCGTTGATGTTCATTGCAGTTGGAATAGGAACTGGGGGAACTAGCCACTTTCGACAGTTGTGCTGTAAGTTGGTCCAGTGTTTCCCTCAGGCCGCTCTCTGTTTTTGCAGCATAGTTCTGTATTACTCTCGAAAATTTTCGATGCTCGTCCTGGATTGCTTGATGCATTTTTGAGTTTAGTTCTCGCATGATTTGGCTACGGCGTTGTTGATCTCGATACACCGACATCCCGGCTCCAGCAACGAGACCGGCAAGGGCTACAGCAAGGGGAGGCACTCCAGCTAAGCTAGTCACGATAGCCGTTGTCACAGCAGTACCAAGACCCAACAAAAGGGGCTCGGCTAGAAGAATGGAATCTGGGAGTATGGGATTTTGCTTTGGCAGGTGATCTAAATGCAAGTAATCCACAATCAATGGATTTTCCCGCTTAAAAATGGCAATCAACTGGTCAGGATAAAAGGCTTCACCAACTAATTCATGGATCCGTTGCCAATTCATTCCTTCTAGGGATTGCAGAGCCTGTTCTTGCCGTTGACTGGGCCATTGTCTGAGAGGCATTAATGCCTGCTGTTTCCAAGCCTCAATCGCCTGACGCAATTCGGTGGTGAGGGAGGCTACATTCATGCTTGTCCCTGTTAAATTATGCTCAAGAATGCGTTGGAGATTCCTCTCCAATTGATCAAACCATACCTGCACCCTCTGTTCTTGCAGTTTGGCATCCTCCTGTAGCCATTCTGCTAGGCGACGTTTAGCCCCAGCAAGGGACTGAAGTAATCGCTCAACATCCTGACTAGCGGAGACTTGGTCTGTTGCATTAGATGCAGCTAGTCGTTGCTCAGCGATTGCCAGCAGTGATAACACGCGGTATAGCTTGAAGGCATCATCAATCGGACCTTTGAGTAGGTTAAGCAGGACATTTGTGTCTCTGGTTAGTCTAGACTGAAGCCATTCTGGTAGATGCTCACTGCTACTCCAGAGGAAACAGGAAAATTCATTCAAGTTGACCAGTTTCCAATTACCCTGAAGATCGCTAAACAGATTCCAGATTGCTTTATCAAGCTGTTCTAGAGCGGCGGCGTCAGGCAGTCGTTCCGGATGAGCAAATAGAAAGGCATTGGAACCATGAGGACGGTTGCCGCACACCTTAGCCACCGCATCCATTTCTGTAGCGCTAATCAACCGATCACAAGCAAAGACCACCAGCAACTTTGGGGCAAGCAAGACCTCTAGTCCAATCTCACTCTGCAATGATTGCCATCGGAATGACTGTTCTGGTAGATTTTGCTCTAGCCACTCTTGTAATGGCAGGGCCTCTACGCCGGGCACCGTCAGCACCACCAGTGGAGCAGATCCATTCGCCAAACGTTGGTTAAACTGGATAAAATCGTTCCAGTGATGCTTTCTCGCCAGTATATTCAGTTCGTTTATCGATAACGTTAAAATATCGTTCATGATTCTTCCTCAAGCCATGTAAAGAAGTCAGGTGTCAAGGTACGAAATAGGGGGAGCAGGCTGGAGCCGATGTAGGTTTCTAAAACCTCCAGGCAAGCTTTACGGGTGCTGCTGTTGCTCGGAGTTGCCGTAAAGAAATCAATCGCCAGTGTATCCAAAAAATTCATTAAGGCGTTCATGCCCGCTTCCCGTTCGGCTACACTGAGCGGGGGAGTATCAACCTGCACCAGTTCCCATTCCTGATCGGGAGCGAAAGAATAGGCTTTTTGTAGCGCGTAGAGCATCAAGCGTCCGCTGGTTGCGCTGATAATCCACCAACGGTCTGGAGAAGCAACCCTCAGCGGGGTTTGGGGGTGTCGTAGGGCTGGTGCCGCAAATCCTGCATAGCCTGGATCTCCTAATCGTTTCGTAGGCAGAGGCAGCGAGACAAAGTGTTCGATGGGAATTTCATATTGACGCAAGTAGTGGGTATGCAAACGACGCTGAATTTCTGAGTACGATAAAAAGTCAGTGGCCATGCTGATGCTTCCTCTCGATGCCTGTAATACAAAAACAACTACCAAAATCCGCAACCTCACTGCTGTAGGCAGCCTGTAATGGTTTTGATTATACAATTAGACAAATTAGACAAATTAGACAAGGTTTGTCACGATACCCAAACCGCCACGATTTTCCCACGACTGTTGCCAAGTGTTTACGTCAACAAAACGACCTGCTGCTCCACTGCCACTATCGTTGATGAAAAAACCGAGTAAATCTGCGGTCTGGGGATCTCTAGCTACACCAGTCACAGTGACAGCATGATTAGCCTGACCGAATTCAAACGCTTCAGGTGCATTCCACAGCACACCTCCATTCACTCCGACAATGACTTTCTCTCCTGCCTCGATATAGCTGGCTAAGTCTTCGCAGTTGAGTAAAATCTTGGCCTCTGCCGGTACACCAAAATCGTTGAGAATACGGGCCTGATCCATTTGAGTCGTTCCCCCCTGAACATCAGGCGTTCCCTCGATAGTACACAATTGATTCCGCACGGCGTAACTGACCAGATCAGTTTCTGTTACTTGATATCCCAATTGCCGCAAAATATCTTCTACTGAAACCAGCCCACAGGTTCCTTGCATACCAAACGGATTATCTCCTTGTTGATGAAATCCCTCAGTAGCACTCCTGGGATCTCCGAAGACTACGGCCTCATGTCCATTTGGGAGGATTTCTAAGCAACCTTCTGCAGGTTTAACTTCTAGAGGTAAAAGAACCTCTCTACTCTCCCTTGGAAAGTTCCAGTCATTCATTGGCTTTCCTCATAGGAAAGAGATTTATGCTAAAAGACATCACCGATCCCTAATTCTCTCTCGACTTCATCAGCAGTTTTGAGAACGGCAGCAATCACAGACAAAAGCTCTTGTCCGCTTAAGTTGGCTGCAACTTTAGCAGTAAAAATGGCAAGATAATTATCTTGAGCATCTTTGACAACGCCCCAAGCTCCCATTCTGAGCTGTTCGTTATGTTCCAACAGTGCGTTAGCAGTTTGTACATTGAACGGACCAAACGAGCGAAGCCCTATTGAGTAAACTTCACGCAATTCAAATCCTGCAAACTCGAATGTACGGGATGTAATAAAGCCAACTTGACTACGACCATTACCAAGGTCAAATATAACTTTGTAATCTCCGTTCGATGTGATCTCATAACGAACTTCCAATTGAGACAATGCCCGCCCTACACGAGGATCTGTTTCTTTAAGTCCAAACATGATTTGCTCCAAATGTTGAGGGTTGACTAGTTGTAAAAAAACTTCCCCATTAATTTCAATCTGGATTCAGCCATTCCTTGGCTTTTCCTTGAAGCAGGAAACGTCAGTGTTCTAGTGTTCTATTCTTTTAGAACTTACATTTGCAAAAACATTACAAATTTTCTGCATCTGACGTTGATGATTTTGAGTTGATTACCTCTTCACGCTGTCAATTGCAAAGGAAGCTGGATTGGACCAGACAAAAATGGATTAGATGACCAGCGCAAAGGCGGCTGCTTCGCTAGCTGGAAATGGGGAAAAGATTGGAGTAATTGCCTTAAAACAGCCTGGGTAGCTAGAGAACTTAATGCTGCTCCTAAGCAATAATGAACTCCCATCCCGAATGCTAAATGCGGGTTAGGCTTGCGATCAAGAGCAAATTCTGCTGCGCTCTCAAAGATACTCTCGTCGCGGTTGGCCGAACCAATCCAGATAATGACTTCTTGACCTGCGTGCAGGATAGCCTGATCGATCGTAACATCACAGGTTGGAACCCGCGAAACCCCTTGAACCGGAGAGGTATATCGCAGTACTTCCTCCAAGAATGGCTTGAGCAGTCCTAAATCGCGGCTCAACTTGTCTCGCACTTCCTCATGCTGCAAAAGGCAAAGAACGGAATTGGCAACGAGTTGAGCTGTTGTGTCTTGAGACGCCACTAGAATCAAGACGACGAACTCGATAATTTCTTGCTCATTGAGCGGCGCTGAATCAAGGCGCGTTTGAATGATGGCACTTAAAACATCGTCTCCAGGCTGGTGGAATTTTTCGTCGATTTTTGATCGCAGGTAAATATCGAAATCGGCTGACCAAAGCTCGGAGAACAAACTCGTGTACTGCTGCCTAGTCCGGGAGTGGTTTTTTCTCAGACTCCACCATTGCCTAATTTGTGGCCATTCCGATTCTGGGAAACCCAGTAACATCAGAGCACAAGTGAGCGCTAGTGGAGAAGCAACATGCTCTACAATGTCACAGTAACCGCGATCAGCGGACTGTTCAAAGCATTTTTGAATAAACGTATCGATAAATTTAGTGAAACGGGCAAGGAATGATGGCGCGAAAAAGTGCTGAACATGTCCACGTAGAGCTGTATGAATCGGAGGATCTTTATGTAAGATACTGAGATGTAGATCCTTATGCAAAAAACGAGGAAACCGCACGCGGGAAAGATCTGAAGAAAAATGAGCGATGTCTGTGAGAATTCTGCGTGCAGTTACATAGTCATAGACGGCCCAGACATCCAAGCGCTGATCATAAACCCGTGGGCTAACACGTCGCATGAACGCATAGAAAGCAGATAGCTGCTGTTGGTGCTTGACAGGTGGGAAAGCGCTGGGTTTGAATCCACCAGACTGTAATTTTTCCACTGAGATCAATTTCACGTTCCTGCTCACCTCCTGATCTGTTCAATCTCGAAATGCTTCATTGCTTAAGTGGTTGACAATTAGACATAAATCCATCCTTGTGCAGAAGTCCAAATCCAGGACCCAAGCGTGCGCTCTACATCCCGCATATCAACTCCTTCAGTCACAATGCTGTCGCCGCCCTGTTCGACCCAAGCGGATTGCAAAAGGTCTGTAGTGACATAAGCAGACTCTCCAGTTAATGAGTCGTTGTAAAAGAAACCTTTGATGTCACCCGATTGAGAATCTCGCGCCACACCAGTCGGAACAATCATGTGATCTGTGCCTTCCCACCCGGTATAGCCGTAGAGACTCGCGCTATTTACCGCCAGAGCAACAGCGCGTCCATTCTCGATATCGTCTGCCAATGACTCTAAGGTTCCGTTATGGTCGGTATGACATGGAACTCCATAGTCATGCAAAATCTCTATCTGATCGGCCAGGCTGACATATCCCTGACCTGCAACATCACAATATCCTTGAGCAATTGCATAATCGAGTAGTTGTGATTCTGTTACATCTGCACCAAACCGTTTAAGAATCTGTTCACAACTAACCACACCACAGGTGTTGAGATAGCCCTGATTGTTATCACCCTGGCGATGTACCACTCCCTCCCAGCCAGCCGGGTCACCGCTGACTAGTGCTTGGCTACCATCGGGAAGCATTTCTTGCCTAGGCGTAGGCAAATCTAACGTTGCGTTGAGCATTTCTTCGGTTTCTCTGCTTTGATCTGATGAGTCGAAACGTTCAAATGATTGCATAAAACCTCTACATGAATTGAAATTTGATTCTGTCTGGTATACACCTGCGATAAGGACATGGTCAATTATGCTTATGCATAACTAACTCTCTAGCCACTGGAAAAAATCTGGGGCCAATGCTTGATATTGGGGCAGAAGTTGATTCGCTGACAGGGTTTGCAGTAACTCCAACATCCAACGCCGTTCCTGCATCTCAGCCATCCGTCCCTCGAAGAAGTCTGAGCTGAGACGATCCATCTGATCTAGCGTTTGTTCACTCAGCCGATAGGCTTCATTTTGCAGTGGGGAGGGAACAATCGTTACCGTATTCCACGTTGAAGTATCTCCAAATGGAAAGACAGTTGTGAGAGCATACACGAGCAGATGGCCTGTAATGGCATCGATTGCAAACCAACGGTCAGGAACCTGTTGCTGGAGTGGCTGCCCAGGATGACGCGAGACGGCGCTAGCGAAAAATGCATAGGCCGGTCGGCCATATCGGTGGGTTGGCAGAGGTAAAGACAAGAGATAGCCGTTTGGAATGTCGGTTCTCCGTAGAGCATCCAGACTATGATGTCGTCCTAGTTCCCGACTCTTGATCCACTGTTTTGCCGGATTCATATTTGTCGGATTCATATTTGTTGGAGTCATACCAGTTGTTTTCTCCTTGTTGTGATCATTGTGAGCGACTTTTTTTAGGAAATCTTCTAATATCAATTCTCTAAATAGTATCTAGACATCAGATATCATCAACCTAGGCAGTGTCTAAATTTAACAGTCTAGATTTAACAGTTTAGATTTTTCTGACGCACATTACTGACTCACATCAGTATTACTAATTGTAATATCTCAGTCATTCATTGATTTTTCGCTGAGGAAGAACTTTAGGCAGAAGGCTTATTTCCAGTGCTCTATTTCTTTAGAACCTGTATTGACAAAATCATTACAAATTTTCTGTACTTGATGCAGGCAATTTTTGGTCAAGCGGCAAAGTCACATCCATGACAATCATCCATCCTCCACTAGCTAACCAGAATTTCTCAAGGCTAGATGGATAAAGCCGGGTGGAGTTTGTAGAGCCAAGCACATACACCTGAAGAGATGCCTCAATCCTTTCTCGCACGAGTCCCCAGGCAACTGCAAGCGTGTAGAAACCATCAATTGATATAGCAAAATTATCTAAAAAATTATCTAAACAGGGCTGATTTGGCTCCTGCAGCAAAAGTAGGGCACAGCAACCTGACTCAATGTACAAGGCCAGGTCTTCCAGGGATGAAGCCTGTTCAATGTGCACGGGTACGCCTTGTCGTTCTAACCATTCCTCTATATCTTGTAAAGTACTCTGTGGCAAAAGAGACATGGCTGGGAGTACACCGCTATAAAGATCAACTAACCAGGTACAAATTCCAGTTGCATCTAATGGTCCAACTGGTAGCTGATCAATTTTTACCAGAGTTAGTGTTACTGGTCTAGACGGTTGCTGATATAAGAGCGAGAACTCCGGCAAGTCAGGCAGGTCAGGGAATTGGTGGGGAAGCTGGGACATGGGTTTCTATCTACCTAATCCAAATGAATAAACCGAATCACCTTGGTACAGGCTGAGGAAAGTCTTGTTTTCCAACCCGAACGAGAATAATTATGCTTCTGACGTAAGACAATCTGTTCAAATACTTCTGCTTCCTCCCTGCTTAAAGGAGACTGGGTCACCCTCTGCGCCTGAGCAAACGCAGTCCTGATCGCCAGATCACCACCAAGCCATTCAGGTCGGTACATAAATAAATAAACTCTTAGCTTCGGTAAGGCTCGCGTATGATTCACAGCACAGGCATTGGCTGATAGTCCCAGAGAATCTCCTAGCTCACGCCAAGTCAACTCAGAATTTTGCAATCTCATCTGAAGTACTTCTGCTTCATCGGAATTCAGGATATGCATTTGCTCAGCTTCTTTGATCGCTCGAATCACAAAACTCGTATCAACGGGATCGTCTGGTTCTGGTTCCAGTATGGTTTCAGGTTGAAGCAATGGCAGTGAATGTTTTGAGTGCTTCAAACGTCGGGTCGCTTCTCGTCGGACAATGGTTAGCACCCAGGTCGAGAAAGAGGATTCTCCACGAAAGCTACTGTAGCCTCGCCAAGCACGTACAGCAACTTCTTGAAACAAATCCTCTGCATCATTCTGGTTCTGCATCAGTCGATGGCAAAAAGCTAGAACTCGGTCACGTACCTCTAACCAGCATTGCTCAAAGGATTTTTGAGGCTCTTGGGTCGATATACCCATGGCTATCATAGAGTGAAGGTAGTGTAGATGTTAGAACACATGCATTGAACCTACAGATGTTCCATAAGCTATCCTGTTTGATTAGTACAATAAATCAATGAGTCTGAATTAGTAGTACTGCTTTGTGGCAAATTGGTTGTCAAGGTTGGAGGAGTTCTTTGCACAAATGTGCAAACACCGTTGCATAAACTGTTTGTCTCCGTAGTCTTGACGAGGTCTTTGAGCAGCGACTCTATCTTATCTCGCCGTCCAGTTTGCGGGGTACATCATAACCCTCATGTGTCATTCTAGGTAAAGAAAAAATGAGCTGTCAACCACTGGTCTTGCTGGAAATACCCTTAATTTTGCGGATCAAAAGCTTATATCACAAAGCTCTCAGCCATCTCAAAATTGTTCATTTTGCATTCACTGAGTCTGTTTTTAGTGTTCACGACTTTCTCAGACCCCACCGTTTTCTTAAGAATGACCTGGGAATGCTAAGAGATCGGTGAGATGATACTTAATGGATATCAATCGGACAACTTTACAATGCTCAAAAAGCCTGTAAAGTTAAACTTTGAGCGATTGATGAGCAACCTCCACTAACCTAGATCTCTAGAAAAGGTACGGTTGATGCTCTATTTTTTACTTCCAGAGTGATATGAGAGGGATAAATAGGTGCTTTAAGTTCGAATTTATAATTAGGGCTTGTCCCGAAGCAAAACCGATTTTGAATCAACCTGAACTCTTGTAAAATAAGCAGCCAAGAGCTTCAGGACAACTGGTCGACTTCAGGACATTCAAGATAAATTAACAAATCTTTTACTTCAATAGTCCGGTCAGAATTAAGCGGCTATGATGCCGTAGGAACGGAGGTTTTCATAGTTGGGATGGGATTTAATCAAAGTTGGGTTCAAGTCCAACTGGCAAATAAATTGTTCCAGGAGATAGTCATTGAAGGCAAAGCGTTTGTAGCTTGCCATCGAGAAGGGCTGTACCGTCTGCGTTGGGCTAGATAAAGCGTGCTGCACTTGGTCTTGATATTTTGCCAGATTTAGTGCGGTGAGCGCAGCATTGAAATGGAAATCCAACCGCTTGGGGTCACGCGTTTGGGCATCGCACAACCCGGTAAATTGCTTGGCATCTCGGAAGATAAATTCAATTTGAAACCTAGCCTGGTAGTATTGCAGGATTTGTTTAGCATCCAGATTCATATCGCTTGAGAACAACAGGGCATACCCCGTTTTGCCCGCTTTGTGCGTATCCACCAGACAGGCAAGACGAATTTGGCGCTTGAGTGACCCATGCCAAACGAGGGCAGTGTACAGGTTTACCTCAGATTCCAGTTGCTCTACATGGCTCCATCGTGTCCAATTCCCCAGCACGACTTTGCCATCGTATTTGCGTCTGGCTCCCCGCTGTTTTTGCACACCTGTGTAGAGGTAGCGCATATCTGCATCGACTCGCAATTTGCTGATGACGGCCAAGTCTAACGCAATCCCCCCATCGACAAACTTTTTCTTGGCATAGAAGCCATCGACTGCCCAATACTGAACCGCTGCTGGTAAATAAGGTCGGGTGTGCCTCAGTTGCAGCAGATAGTGGTCAATCCGACTGGGGGCACTGGAAGTGCGTTTGTCAGGCAATTGTTGGAGTCGCTTTTTGAGCTGCTCAATCGTCTGCCAGTTTACCCTCTGAGGCTCAGGCGGCATAGCAGTACCCTTGTCGGGTAATTGTTGGAGCATCTGCTGAGCCTGCTCGACACTCTGCCGACTGACCCGTTGCCTGCGAGGTTTGTGGTGCTGCTCGCTTAACTGGGCTGGGGTCTGTTGCAGCGATAAACTGTAAGCTCGACGGCTACCCACATCCACCACTGCAATCACCGAAATCTCCAAACCCCGTTCTGTGCGATTGGCACTGCCGTTGTAAAACCAATCCAAGCCATATGTGGCTTTGCCGCTCTTTTGCACAAACGAGCAGTCCATCACACCGAGTTGAAGGGCTGTGGGCGCAATCGCCTCCTCAATCAATCCCTGGTTGAATTGGACAAAGTTGAAGGGTTGGCTGTACTGCCGTCGGTAAGTCCGATCCGACCAATCGCGATAGTGACTCAAGTTTGTGAAGTTGGCTTTCCCACAAACCAGCAGGATGGTCGGAAACAGATTCAACAGAACCTTCTGTTGCGGTTTGCTAAATGCCCCATTTTGGCAAACAGGGCTTGTAGAATATCCATAGTGCTACCTCTTTTGTGCTTTTGTTCTATTTGCACCTTACAAAGAGAGGTAGCTTTTGTCTATACAGCCTTTTCTCCCCTCAAAAACTGTCCGGAGTATTGTTACTTATACAGCGTTCACAAACAAATTGTGAACAAGGGGCGGTGAGGGCACCGCCCCCATGCAGGGGTTTCACCCCCTGCATCCCGTTCAAATTTCACAAAGGATCGCTGTAGTAATCGAGAAGAGATGTAGGGGAATGTTCATCTATTGCCATAGCGCACTAGCGATGAATACTCATGCATAGGTTAAATCACAGGTCAAATCCCTGATTGATTGACGAAACTCTGGATGCTGGCGGCTCAAGCCGCGCCTACGCAGACTAATAAGGATTTGTCAAGAAATAACTGCTACAAGTCTGTCAGATTCATGATAAACTTGAATAAAGTAACTTAGCCACGGCTGTGACTTAAAATTTTATGGCGATTTCCACTTCATCAACCGATACACTCGCCGCCGTTCTATGTCATGCTCAAGTCTTTAATCCAAGAAGGTGGAATACCGTTGTGAGCCAAGCCGACTTCAATCAGTTGCTCAGAACCGTTGATCGTTTATTTGAAGAATTAGACAGCAGTGGCGTTCCCTACTTACTCGTCGGCGGTATTGCAATGTTGACGTATGTGGAGGGACGCAATACGGAAGACATCGATTTGATTATGCGTCGCCCTGACTTAAGTAATTTGGAACAGATGGTCATCGCCGAAGAAAACCGAGACTTTGTTCGTGCAGATTATCAGGGTCTACAGGTTGATTTACTGCTGACTCAGAATGCGCTGTTTGAACAGGTACAGCAAAATTATAGAACTGAGATTCAGTGGGGGAACCGTCGAATTCCTTGTGCAACTCCACAGGGGCTAGTCATTCTAAAATTTTATGCGTTGCCTTCGCTCTATCGGCAAGGCAAGTTCGACCGTGCTGCTCTGTACGAAACAGACATTCTTCAACTTGCCTACAACTACAGCATTGGAATGGAATCTGCAATTGCGGTCGTTGACCCTCATCTGATGCCAACTGACCGTTCAGAGATTCGTGAGATTGCTCGTGACATTGAGCAACGCCGTCAAAGAATGACCCGTGCCCAACCCTCACCACCTGAGAATCAGTTAGAACCTTAGTGTTACGATGAATCCTCCCGATGATGACAGCTTGGCGAAGAAATTCGCGCTCATTTTGCCTCTTCTGAATGAACGGCAACAACGCTTATTCCTGGCAGCAGAAGCAAAAAGTTTAGGGTATGGCGGCGTTTCTCGCGTTGCCCGAACATCAGGAGTCTCTCGTTCCACGATTACACGAGGCTTAGTGGAACTTAGTCTGGCAATTGATGCAGAAAAACCAGCAAGAATTCGCCGTTCGGGAGGTGGACGCAAGCCCATTGAGAACGTTTATCCTGGCATTGGGGCAGCACTCGATGCCCTGATTCACCCCAGCAGTCGTGGCGACCCCCAATCCCCTTTGAGGTGGACTTGCAAAAGCACTCATCAGTTGGCAAAAGCACTGAAACAACAAGGCTACTCAGTCAGCCATCAAACCGTCGCGCAATTATTACATACAAGCGGCTACAGCTTGCAAGCCAATGCCAAAGTTAAGGAAGGTCGTCAACACCCTGATCGTAATCAACAGTTTGAGTATATTAACGAACAAGCCAAATCCTTCCTAGCCCAAGGGCTTCCCGTCGTCAGTGTAGATGCCAAGAAAAAGGAACTGATTGGAGAGTTCAAAAATTCGGGACAAACCTGGGAACTCAAAAAGCAACCCGTAGAAGTAGATGTTCATGACTTTGTTAATCCTCAGTTGGGCAAAGCCATTCCTTACGGAATCTATGATGTTGGAGAAAATAGCGGATGGGTTTCGGTGGGCTGTAATCATGATACTGCCAGCTTTGCCGTTGCCACGCTAGAGCGATGGTGGCAAGCTGTAGGTCAGCAGACTTACCCTGATGCAACTGCACTACTGGTCAATGCCGATAGTGGCGGTAGCAATGGTTATCGGGTGCGACTGTGGAAATATGAGTTACAACAATTTGCCAATAAAACAGGGTTAACCATAACGGTGTGTCATTTGCCTCCTGGAACAAGCAAGTGGAACAAGATCGAGCATCGCCTGTTTTCACACATTAGTATGAATTGGCGAGGACAGCCTTTAACAAGCCATGAAGTTGTGGTTCAGTTGATCTGTGCCACTAAGGCAACAACGGGGTTAGAAATTCGAGCAGAGCTTGATAGAAGTATGTACCCTATACAAGTCAAAGTTTTGGACGAAGATTTCTCGACGATACACATCACTCCGCATTCCTTTCACGGAGAGTGGAATTACACAATTACACCAAGCTCAAATTAATACCTGACTTATCAAGCTTATTTCTTTACAAGTTCTAAACCTGCCTACGCGGGTCATTCAACTAGTCAGAATAATCAGCGCAGGACGTTTGATGAAGCTCAGCCGAGTCGCTGACTGAGTTGGTATAGCAGCGGTTTTAACCGCTATAGCCAAAAGATTGGTCAGTCAATCAGGGTCAAATCCTTGAAGTCAATCTTAGTCTTTTTTCTCAACCCTAAACCAGCGGTAGCCATAGGGTTCGAGGGCAATGGACTGGGATGTCTGCAAAGATTCATACTGCCGGTTCCCAAATAGATCGGTTAGACGCCTGTATGGGTTGGATCTGAATGTGACGGTGCAGTCTTGATCCGCTAAATTATGCACAGCCACCACAGTTTTTCCTTGCCACTCGCAGCAGTGAGCAAACACGCTGGATTGGTCGGTATCCAAGATTTTCCACTCGCCTCGGCCAAACTCTGGACATTGTTTGCGCATCCGAATCACACGGTCAAACCAATTTAATAGCGAATCGGGATCTCGCTGTTGAGCAGCAACATTGACCTGCTGGTAGCCGTATTTACCTTCAGAGATGACTGGCTTAGATAACCGCTCCGGAGATGCCGTTGAGAAGCCTCCGTTTGGTTCATCGGCCCACTGCATCGGAGTGCGCACACTGTTGCGATCTGGCAGCGATAGATCATCGCCCATGCCAATTTCTTCCCCATAGCGGATCAGCGGAATTCCGGGCAGGGTGAACAGCAAACTATAGATCAGTTCAATCCGCCGCCGTTCGCGTTGTTCATCTCCCGATTCACCATCCATCATGGGCGGTAAGCGCCGCCGAATCCCGCGCCCATAAATTTGCATGTGTTTTTCGGGGGCAAAGGCTTGAAACACTTCATTACGTTCAGCATCACTGAGTTGATCTAGTGTTAGCTCATCGTGATGACGCACGAAATTGAGCCACTGCCCAGCTCGCGGAATTCCAGGCAACTGTTTAAGCCCCTCAATTAGGGGAGTTGCGTCTTGACGTGCTAGGGCCAAAAATTTCTTTTGATTGACAAAAAAGCTGAACAGCATATGCATGCGGTTGCCGTCTCCAAAATATATTGGAAACGACTGAGAGTCTACATTGGCTTCGGCCAGCAACACCGCTTCGGTGTTGCACGAAGTAACGTAATTACGCAGGTCTTCTATAAAATTCTCTAAGTCATACTGTTCGGTCAACACCTCAACATTCTTGATAAAGTAGGGTACCGCATCAACCCGAAACCCTGACACACCCAACTCTAGCCAGAATTGAATGATCTTGCGAATTTCATCGCGCACTACCGGATTTGAGAGATTGAGGTCGGGCTGTTCCTTATAAAAGTGATGCAAATAATACATCCCAGCTTTTTCATCGTATTCCCAAATGCTGTCTTCTACATCAGGAAACACCAATTCTGCTGGATCGGTAGGAGGTGGATCGGTTGACCAGATATAGTAATCCCGATAGGGAGAATTTTCATCCGCCCGTGCTGCCTGAAACCACGGGTGTTGAACCGAGGTGTGATTTACTACTAGATCAATCAAAACTCGGATGCCGCGTTCCCTTGCTTCATGCATGAAGTCTACAAAATCTCCCAGGCTGCCTAGACGGGGATCAACATTGTAGTAATCCATCACGTCATAGCCGTCATCTCGGTTAGGAGACGGATAAAAGGGATGTAGCCATAGACAAGTCACCCCCAATCCAGATAGATAGTCGAGCCGTTGGGTCAAGCCTGGAAAATCACCGATACCATCACCGTTGGTATCCATAAATGTTTCCACATCCAGGGAATAAACAATTGCGTTTTTGTACCAGAGATTCTGCATACTACCTTACATTATTGTCTACTGTGCAGTTAGCTAATTGGCTTATGACCGAGTGACTTATCATCTGATTTATTATGTGACTTATCGCGTTTCGCCCGGAAGATAGGAAGCGCGGCGGCGGGCAGTGCGAGAGGACTGACGTCCTGCTATTCGATCAATCAATTGAAATGTTCTGCTCACGACTTGATCAGCCACCGTCGGCTGTCGCAGGCCCTGAAGATTGCGTAAACCATGTAGGTCTAGAAAGCTAAAGCCAACTTTGGAGAAAAACGGCAGCAGACAAAACAGAAACGTATCGAGGGTTTGATCAATCCAGCCAAAGCCGGAAGGACCAATCAGCCAAACAATCGGATAACCAATCCACAATACGGTGAAATAAATCGTTAATCGGTCGTGCAGTTCTGCTAATTCTGGACCTTGGCTTTTACTTTTCTGGCGTAGCGGACCCCAGATACCCCATAGCACGATTAAAAAAGCAACCACGCCGCAAATGTACCAGAGGTATCTCACCCAATCGCGTTCCGACAAATCGGCAATCAGTCCAGTCGTAATTACCACCACCTGAGTGCTCATGAGGAAACCGATCAGCGTCCAGTCTTTTTTGATAAACTGCATCGCCGTCCAAGATAGGGCTAGCAGCAACAGGGGTGTGGTCACAATCCAATCGATGTAGCGAGCGTAATGAGCAATTTGACCAGCAGCCTCTACCTTACCTTGATCGATCGCCATGGCCATGTAAGCCAAACCAGACCAAATCGGAATAAAAATAGCTACCAAATACTCATATTGCGGTACCCCCCGCGGATCGCGACTGAGTGCCCAAAAATGTAAGGCTCCGATCGCCATGCCAGCAACGTAGACCCAGTGGAATATTGCTTGCCAATCCATAATTTACCTCGGTTAGTTGAGCGGATATTGATCGTTAGTTGGAGTCAGGAGTCAGCGTTGATTAATAATTTAGCGATGGGTTATTGGCCCCCAGATCAGCAGTGCTGTTCCAACTTTTCGGATACCTGATATGAATTGGTTGATTAGCTGAGTGGATAGCCAGAATTGAGTGCAACATGTCTTAAACGTCACGGTGATGTATTCCAGGCAAATCTAAGCAAACGTACCCTAAGCAAATAATGATGTCATGCTGATTGTCTTCCTCCGTTGGAAAGAGATCGTAATGCTCAGGAAAGCAGATTTTATTTGTTTATCAATTTACTTACAGTTTGAACAGCAAAGGTGACTAAAAAGTGACAATGCTTAAGCAATCAAATTGGCATATTATGATGGTGAGTGACTTTTGTAATTACTGTTCTAGCATCAACGCAACTGTTAGAGAATAGCCGCCAAGAATTGATATGAAAATGGGGCAATGGTTGGGAATTATCGCGCTGATAGTTTCGCTCTACGTTATGTGGCGAATTCGCCAACTGTTGCTGCTCGTGTTTACAGCAATTGTACTAGCAACTGCGATCAACCATCTAGTTCAGCGATTTCAACGCTCGCGATTAAAGCGGACCGGCGCAGTTCTGCTAAGTCTGGCAATAGTCGGTGGTGTTTTTATCTTTATTTTTCTGCTGATCGTGCCACCTTTCATCGAGCAGTTTCAGGACCTGATCGCCCTGTTACCGCTTGGGTTAGAACAAATTCAATTGGGCATTAATTGGTTAGAAGATCGCTTCGGTCCTAGATTGCCAGAGATTCCTGATGCCACCGGGTTGATTCGGCAAATTCAACCGCTGGGGGCCAATCTACTGCAACGCATGCTTGATTTCTTTTCTACTTCAATTACATTCCTAGCCCAGTTGCTGCTGGTGCTCGTGTTGACGTTGATGTTGTTGGCCAATCCGCAGCCCTACCGACAGGTATTCATCCGGTTTTTCCCATCGTTTTACCGCCATCGTGTCGATGAAATTCTGACTCGCTGTGCTGATGGACTAGGTGCATGGACCACAGGTGCACTAATTGAAATGGTTTTTATTGCGACCTTAAGTGGCTTAGGATTATGGCTGTTACGGGTGCCATTAGCCCTAGCCCATGCGGTTTTAGCGGGATTGCTGAATTTCATCCCCAATATTGGCCCCACATTGAGTGTAGTGCTGCCGATGACGATTGGATTTCTGGATGCCCCGTGGAAGGCCCTTGCCGTGCTAATTCTTTACATTGTGATTCAAAATATCGAGAGCTATTGGCTTACCCCGACTGTGATGGCCAATCAGGTATCTCTGTTGCCAGCCATTACATTAACGTCCCAACTCTTCTTTACTACTTTCTTCGGAGCACTGGGACTAGTTATGGCTTTACCATTAGCGGTAGTTGCCAAAATTTGGATTGAAGAAGCTCTGTTCAAAGATATCCTCGACAAATGGCAGCAGGAGTCTGCTTAGGCTTGTGTCTAGACCTAGGTTTTGTCTTGGCATGCGGACTCCTCTAATTCGGCTTCGCCCCGCATAGCATCAATATCAAACAGGCTAATCAATACGCCAGCGACAGGAATTGACAAAAACACGCCCACAAGTCCCGCGATCCTAGCGCCCACTAAAAGGGCAAAAAACATCACAACCGGATTCATATTGATCGACCCCTGCATAATTCGGGGCATCAGTAGATTTTCTTCGACCTGCTGCAACAAAATACAACCCACTAGTACCTTCAAACTGAGCCAGATGCCTTGAGGTAAAATAATCAGACAGACCAAACTAATGCCCAGCGTTGCGCCAATTCCTGGAATCAGATCAAATACACCTACAATGGCTGCCATAACTACGGCATAGGGAATATCCAACAGTACAAATACTAGAAATGCCGAGATCCCAAAGAAGATCGACAGCAATAAGCGTCCCCAGAAAAAGCCGAGAAAGTTTTTTTGAATTGCCACAGTTACATCCTGCCGCATATGGGGTGGAAAGATGCGCACCACAAACTTCCATAGCCGCTCTCCGTCTAGCAGCATAAAAAACGCTACGACCGCAATCAAAATCAAATCCAGGAGGCTGAACAGCAGGTTTTGTAACGTTGCAAAGCCAACGCCAAGCGTCGAAAGCGCCTGCTCTCGCAGTTGGGCCTCAACAGTGCTGAAATCAACATTAAAGTTCCAGCGTTTTAACAGCGACTGGAGGTCGTCCAACCGTTCGATGGCAAAGTTAAATAGTTGGGGCACCTGCTCTAGAAGCTGCTGCGCTTGCGAGAGAATCGTCAAGCCTAGGGTGGCAATCAAACCACCCAAAACCAACAGGCTGAGCAGAAACACAATCATCACCGCCAGCCAGTGGGGCATATGGCGCGACACCCACTGCACCGGATAGCTGAGCAAAAAGGCCAGGATGGCAGCAAAAATAAAGATAATCAGAACTGTTTCAAAATAGGCCAGCACCTGAACAATGGCCCAAGCTAAAGCAAACAGCAACAGATAGCGAACAAGCTTGGCATTACTGAGTTGATTCCACAAGTGATTCCAAGATTGATCTGCGGTTGGTTTATCCATTGGGGTTTAGGGGTCCTCTGGCCCTTCTCCTATTTGAAATTTCGCTGGGATGCTACAATCTGTCGTCTATCTAAGGTGGCGAATTGTTCCGATCTCAAGCAAAGCTACTGGACCAACAGTTGGATTGCACCAATTCCAACTTGTAAAGGCACCCAGGACAAAAGGCTAATCACGACAGCGCTGCGAGTGTTGATATCCAATCCTTCCCGAATAGCGACTACCACCGCTAGCAAACTCCAGACCGCCAGAACCAGCCCAATCGGTCGGCCAAGCAAGGGAATTAGAGTGAGAAAATTGAAAACCTGGGGCGCATAGGCAAACCCAATCGGGCTAAGCAAATCATCATAGGTGGGATCGATTGGTTTCAGCCATTGTCCAATCTTCCAGATGGCAAAAGTCCACAGGTAGTAACCAGCAGCCACGCTGAAACCGTTTAATAATGTCCCAAACAGCAGCAGTGGCGGACTAGCTCGAGTCAGCAGCAAAATCACCAAGCTGCCGGCAGCATGGGAGATAGCAGCCAAAACTACAATCCGACGGGCAAGGCAACGACTGTGGGGAATGCAGTGAGCATCATCATAAAAGTGGGTATTTAGCGCTAAGGCATGGCGAAGCGTCGTTTTAACGCTAACAGAAGCTTCTGGCTGCTTGGAATGGGTAAAATTACGACTCATGAAGGATGACAGGATACAGCGACCTCTGGTTCGATAAACTCCACAGTATCTTTTGCTGCAATCTTACTTTTACTGCTTTTACTTTTTCTATTTATAGTATGTTGAGATTGTTCTCGCAAATGCTGGCTTGGCTGCGGAGCAGCACCTGGAACCTAGTATTGCTAGCTGGATTTCTAGTACTACTCTGGGGAATGCTAGCACCCGTGGGAACTCTAGTCTGGTGGCTCAACCAAAGCTCCGAGTCCCTTGGTTTCAAGCGGCAACAGCGTCTACTTGAGCGCAATCCTCCAAAAACAACAGCGCATTCTATCAATTGTTATGTTGTATTTTTGACAGGAGTAGGCGATTACTCGGTGGATCAGCTCACGCCCGGAGAAGAATTCTTCTTAGATCGTCTGGAGCAGCTTCGTCCCAATTGTGTCACGGTCCGCGATGTCTTTCCCTATTCAGCAGCCAACAAAGACCTAGCTGGAGATCGGTTTTTGGCTCCGCTTTGGGATGCGGCTGAACATGCCGAAGGCTGGCTCAAGGAGGCCGACGTGCTGATCAAGATTCGCAATCTCTGGCGCTTTGCGATTTCGGCAGACGACCGCTATGGCAAGGTTTATAATCAGGGCATTGCCGATGCGATTGTGGATCGCATGAATGCCGCCCATCCGATTTCAGCAGCCGAACCCTTGCAGGTGATTTTGATTGGCACCAGCGGTGGAGCACAAGTGGCATTGGGAGCCGTTCCTTTCTTAGAAGAATGGCTGAATGTGCGGTTGATTGTCATATCGGCAGGGGGTGCATTTGATGGTGAAGCCGGATTTGCAGAGGCAGAGGCAGTCTATCATCTAGAGGGAAAACGCGACTGGGTTGAAGATATTCCCCGCATTTTGTTTCCATCCCGCTGGAGTTGGACTGTTGGTTCTCCGATTAACCGTGCCCGCCGAGAAGGTCGTTATAGGACTCAGATCAGCGGTCCCCATACCCACGACGGACCAGAGGGCTATTTCGGCACTGCTACCGAACCCTCCAGCCAAATGGCCTATGTAGAGCTGACGCTAGAGCAGGTGAATCAACTGCCGTTCTGGAGCAGCCAATCTGGTAATTCTCACCAGGATTGAATCATAGACTGAATTACGTCAGCTGACATTCTCACGATAATTTTTAGCTTCTGAGGCACCGATGTATAGTAATAACTTCAAGATCAAAACCCAAACCTTCCCTACAATGCCACTGCTGTCTCTCGGTTTGCTTTGGTTGTCCTATGCCCTAGTCGGATGGCAGTTGTCGGTTTATTACATTTTTCTATTTATAGGAATTTTGATTGCTGTTGCGGCTGTGGCGTTTGCTTGGAGCAGTACTCCGTGGTTTGAAGGACTCTTTGGTTATTTACCCCAGGTCTTGCTGATTGCCCTCACCATTAGTATACTTACTGCCTTAATCGCCATATTTCCAATGTTGGTTCCTCTAATGGTCATCCCAATGCTAACTACTTTGTTAGCTTGGCAGGAGATCCAAGCTTTGACGATGCGGAAGCGCTACCTATGGAGCGTGCTGATCACAGTTGCCATCATCGGTTTGGGAATTGGAGAATACGTTGATCTCTTCATTCTGCCAAGCGAGAAAGGCATATAGTTGCTCTTCTCAATCTCTACTGAGACTAGACAACTCTAATCATCGACAGGAGCAACCATCTCGCGCAGGTTGTCAGGGTCTACATAGTGGCAACTCATTTCATCCATGCAGATCAATGCCCAGCCAGCTTGGTCAATTGCAATTAGCTTGTAGGCCGTGTCTTGAACAAAATACCCTTTATGATTACGGGTGCCTGGAAGGACTTCGAGAGTATAAACATCTGAGTTAATCATCATAACCTCTTTTTGTTAACGATTTTCTGCTAATGCTTAAAACCTAGGACGTGTTTTAAAACCCTTTTGTCATTCTTTTGTCATTGCAGTAGCCTTTCGAACCCCCTTCTCTTGTTGCTCGCTTCCCGTAGGGTATGCCGCAGTTGCCATTATAGGGAGACTTCAAGCCACTTCTTGTCGGTATGTGCTGGTGCACGGGCTTCGCCTTTGTTCTAGGCCGAAGGTTCATCTCTGCAGGGAGATAGGGGGGCTGGGGGGATCAAAAGGTTTTAAAACACTGCCTAGATAACTCGGTGAATAAATACTGTTTTTTCTAACCAACTAGCTATAGCGTATAGCAGAAACTCAGACTAGAGATTAATATTGAACGATTAAATTTAATCTTTACATTGGAGCTACAGCCTTTTCCCCTCTGGTGAAGTAAAGTTCTTGGTGCTTAGTCACTAGTACAATTATCATTAGTACAATCATCATTAGTGCTTTGTGTGCTTCAACGAATAACCAATGATAATGCAATAACAATTATGCAATGCTGAAGCAGAGCACGTAGCACCCCAGTAATCGCAGTTTAAGTTGCCACGCGCTTGCTAATAACTTCAGTAAAAGAATTTAGCAGGGAATTATCTGCACAATTAACGAGCGTTTATCTAGGGTTTGCACTTTACCCGCTTGGGATAGATCAGTAACAATTCGATCAATTAGATCTATCGCACGATCGCGATTTTGATGTTCACGCCCGCGTAAACGTACCTGAAATTTAACCGAATGCCCTTTCTCTAGCCACTCAATAGTTCTGCTAATCCGCAGGCTGTAATCCGATTCACCAACATTAGGACGCAACCTAATCTCTTTAACAGTAGTTCTAGCGCTAGAATGCCGCCGTTTTTTCTGTTGGTACTGGTGCTTGCCATAGTCTAGGATCTTAGCCACCGGAATTTCTTTGCCTTCAGAAACAATGACTAGATCAAGCTTGGCAGTTTCAGCAAGGCTGAGAGCTTCACCAGTATCTACCAAACCACGGTTGTTATTCTCGTGATCGATTAGAAGCACCTGAGCGGATTTAATTTGCCGATTAATCAGTTGTTTTGTAGCGATGATAATTCTCCTAAAACTTGCAAGATTGGATTAGCTTACTTACTCAGGGTAACGGAAGGCTGGCTGAAATGTTGTAAAGAAATGCTTTTTTAATGATTCGATTAGCTGATCACTAATTCTGTTGATTGATTCAGGGTTGTTTAGCCATAAACCTGTTTAGCCATGAACCGTTTCATCGGGCATCTTGGCTCCTTTTAACTTGGTCGAACTCAAATCAGCACCTTCTAGCCTAGCCCAGCTCAAGTCAGCCCCTCTTAAATCGGCTCCGTGCAAATTGGTTTGGCGCAAGTCGGCCCAGCGCAAATTAGCATGGCGTAAATTGGCTTTTGAGAGATTTTTACCCCTCAAATCAATACAGCTAAGATTAGCAGAGCTAAGATCAATAGTCTGGAAATCTTGTTCTCCTACTGCCAATAGCATTCGAAGTTCAGTTACGTTCATACTACAACTCTAGCGTAATTCTCTTACTCTTTTCTGCTTTTCCGTCCCGCTATGTCAATTTTGTGTTAAGCTCTCTATAAGGCTTATTTTCGGGTGTGTAATTCGTCCCACAAGCGTTTCTCCGAATCTAATTCTCTACACTACACCGTCCTGACGATTTTGGAGAAACCGCTATGTCAATTTACGTGGGTAATTTGTCTTATAAAGCTACTGAAGCAGACTTGACTCAGGCTTTTACCGAATACGGCACTGTTACGCGCGTTCAGTTGCCAACAGAGCGGGAAACAGGGCGTATGCGTGGATTTGCCTTCGTCGAAATGGAAAACGAGGCAGAAGAGACCGCTGCGATTGCTGCACTTGATGGTAGCGAATGGATGGGGCGTGATCTGAAGGTAAATAAGGCCAGACCCCGCGCAGAAAGAGACTCTTCTGGTTGGGGAAATAGGGGCGGTGTTGCTAGGCGCTACTAAACTCGACAGTCAAATCAAAAGACAAACCTCAAAAGGCAAACCGTCAGCGCTTTAGGCGTTTCAAGTTTGAAAGCTGGAGAGCGGCTGCTTGGCAGTAAGCAGGCAGTAAGCAGCTTTCAAACTTCGGCCTGAGTTTATTTAGATTGCAAGGAGATTAGATGACTCAAGTGATTCTGGGTGAGGATGAAGGTCTCGAGTCAGCGTTGCGTCGATTTAAACGAAAGGTTGTTAAAGCAGAAATTTTCCCAGACATGAGGAAGCATCGCCACTTTGAAACGCCGAACGAAAAGCAAAAGCGAAAAGCGCTAGCTAAGCACAAGAAGCGTAAAAGGAAGTTTCGCTAGGGCTAAAGCATATAATTCTAGAGCAGCCGATGTGAGCCTCAGTAGTCTTGAGCAAAAAATATAGAGTAAGGGAATAGAATGCAGCAGAACTCTTTATAGTAGATAGTTCTGTCCCTATGAATTTAGCTTGCAGTAAAGGTTATAAGTTTAGGTATAGATCTATAAACTTGTAACTATAGGTTCACAAATTGGAACAATGCTCTGGTTTTAGTTGTAATCGGATTTGGACTGTAGTTGAGGGTCTGTTCAGAGTTATGTACCAATCTAGCTTTTGACTTTGTAGTTCTCTCGCCCGCGAGTCAATCTCGGGCTAATTGGGGAAGTTTGCTCACGCAGACTAGACGAGGGGTTTAGTCCACTACCCCTAGGTCATTGCCCAATTAAAATGTAGGTGTTGCTGAATCAGCAAATGATGATTGATCAGTAACTTGAGCGAGACGCTCACACTGTCTGGATCGTTATCTAATCGTGCGAGCATTTTGCTCGCGGTTTCATACCACCATTCAGCAACGCCAAAATGTAATGTGTATTCAATTAGGACTTTCATGATTTTCAATCGAATTGAGACTGACCGCCAGTCTAGTCAGCCGCTTGTAATTAATTGGACAAGCATCGGTGTTTTTGTAGCGGTTCACGCTTTAGCGTTACTAGCCCCTTGGTTTTTCTCCTGGTCGGCGCTGGGAGTAACGATTTTTCTTCACTGGCTGCTGGGTAGTATTGGCATTTGTTTGGGGTATCATCGGCTATTGACGCACCGCAGCCTTCAGGTTCCCAAAGCTTTAGAGTATGTCATTGCTTTGATTGGAGCCGCAGCCTTGCAAGGTGGCCCAATCTTTTGGGTTGCAGGACATCGCAGACATCATATATACACCGAAGACCTAGACAAAGATCCCTACTCAGCGAAACGGGGCTTTTGGTGGAGTCACATGGGGTGGTTGCTCTACAAACGCCCAGAGTTTTTTGACTATGAATCGAATCGACAATTTGCACCAGATCTGGCACGTGATGGTTTTTACCGCTGGCTCGATCGCTATTTTCTGTTGCTGCAAATTCCACTCGCAATGGGACTGTACCTGCTGGGTGGTTGGTCATTTGTAATTTATGGCGTATTCGTTAGAACCGTTCTACTTTGGCACAGCACTTGGTTGATCAACTCGGCATCTCATATTACCGGCTACCGGACCCACGACTCAGACGATAACTCGCGTAACCTCTGGTGGGCAGCAATTTTAACCTATGGAGAAGGATGGCATAACAATCACCATGCTTATCCCAATGTGGCAAAAGCAGGATGGCAATGGTGGGAAATTGATATGACCTGGTGGGTGATTTTAGTCTTACAGCGAATAGGATTAGCCCAACGCATTGTTCTACCTCCGGCAGCTTAATACCTCTTTTGATAAGCTCTAGGCCCAGTAGATCGCAAATCCTGTTGAGATCCCCCCTAGCTCCCCTTACCAAAGGCTACGGTGGACACACAAAGCCTAGCTGAGGTATCACTACCCCTGAAGTTCCCTTTTCTGGAATGCCCGCAGGTTCAAAGTCCTCCAATTTTGGAGGACTTTGAACCTGCTTGTTCTCTTGTTCCACCAGCATCGCCTGCGGTTTGTAAAACAACTCGCTTATTGCTTGATGTCAGTAGACATCAAGCAATTGATCAAGATGGTCATGCGAATCATCATTTTTAGATCACATTTACAGCTAAAAATTAAAATGCAGGGCTTAGCACTATCACTGCTTCAGCCATGCCCTTGGTCCTCTAAATGAATGCTAAAGCTGTCAGAAGTCATGAACAAATATACAGCATTTTTCACTCATGTGAGGTATAGGGGGTGTGAGGGCGAAGCCCCCACGCCGGGGCACTGCCCCTGCACCCCGTTTTTCGTACTTCACTAGCCTGAAAAAGGTTGTATTAAAGGAAATCCTAACTAAAACAGTTGGGGGAGGACGCTATGAGCACAGGTCTAGCTTCTAGCCGACATACATTAGAGCCACTGCGTTCGAATCACCGCTTGACCCAAGCCTATACTCAGCAAGCTACGGTTGATGCAGCAGAATTCGTTGCAGATCAGGTACCAGCCCGGAACTCAGAAATTTGGTTGCTGCTGGCGTTGATTGCTTTCATATTCTTCTTGTTGAAGTTTTTACGTGCTTTGAAAGCGGAACCGCAGATTGGTAAACCTGAACCACCCCTCACCCTATTTCAAAAGACCCCCTGTTTATCCTGTCATTACTTTGCCAGCAATAGCTATTTGAAATGTGCAGTCCGCCCTACGGATGTTCTCACAACACGAGCAATTCACTGCTCTGACTACTGCCCAAGATACAAACGTGTCTAACCGAATGGGAGGACTGGGATGAAAAGATTATTAATGCGTAGTCCAATTGCCGTTGCTTTGTTCTGGATTGGGGCATATTTGCTGGTCACGCTGCTGCCGCTGTTGATCTTGCTGATTTACCCCCCTCCAGGCGGACGGGGATTTTGGATTGAATTTTCGGTTGCGCTTGGATTCATTGGCTTAGCCATGATGGCGCTTCAGTTTGTGATTACGGCGCGGATTAATCGGATTGAAGCCTCCTATGGAATTGATATTTTGCTACAATTCCACCGCTTTACCTCCCTGGTAGCATTCTTCATGGTGCTGGTTCATCCGGTGATGCTGTTTGTGGTGCAGCCCGAAACAAGACAACTGCTGAATTTTATCGAAGCGCCGTGGCGGGCTAGGATGGCCATACTAGGCACGCTTGCCTTCATCCTCCTCGTCGTCACTACAATTTGGCGCAAGCCACTTGGGATTCCCTATGAACCGTGGCGCACCTCACATACGATCCTCTCAGTGTTAGCAGTTGGATTAGGGGTTGGGCATGCCATTGGTGTCGGTAACTATTTGGGCTTGTTTTGGAAAGGCATCCTTTGGGGCGCGATGGCCCTGATCGCTCTGTGGTTAATCATCTATGTGCGGCTGATTAAACCTTGGATGATGACGAAAAAGCCCTATCTAGTCGAAGCGGTGATTCCCCAACGGGGTGACGTTTGGACGTTAGCGCTGCGTCCTTGGGGCCACGAAGGTTTCTGCTTTCAACCTGGTCAATTTGCTTGGCTGACGTTGGATATTACCCCGTTTAGTATGCGAGAACATCCCTTTTCAATGTCGTCTAGCGGTGAACATCCAGAACGCATCGAGTTTGGCATCAAAGCACTGGGAGATTTTACTAGCACGATCAAAGAAGTACCGCCAGGAACCAAAGCATATTTGGACGGTCCCTATGGCGTGTTCACAATCGATCGCTATCAAGATGCGGCTGGGTTTGTGCTAATTGCAGGCGGCATCGGAATTACCCCAATGATGAGCATATTAGTTACCGCAGCAGAACGAAAGGACGATCGCCCTTTTTTGTTGATCTACGCCAGCAAAACCTGGAATGACATCACCTATCGAGAAGAGCTAGAGAAGCTAGAGGAGAGACTTGATCTGACTTTAATTCACGTCTTGCGGGAACCTCCGGAGGAATGGACTGGTGAGCAAGGATATGTAGATAAGGAACTGCTGACACGACACATCCCCAAACATCGAGGCTCACGACAATACTTCATCTGTGCTGCTCCCAAAATGATGAATCAGGTAGAACGCGCTTTACACGAGTTGGACGTGCCGGTTACTAATGTTCATATGGAGCACTTCAATCTAGCTTAAAAGCTGACGGTTCTCCCATTGCCCTATACCCTATTCATCCATTTACCCATTTATTTACTCATTTATCTAAGTATTATGCGATACAGTATCATGCTTCAACTCGTCGGATTGATCACCTTAGTTCTACTCGGTGCAGCTACTTTCTTCGCCTGGTTACAAAACCGCCCCACCTCGAACCCAGATATAACTGAGCTAGAAGTTAGAGCGGCAGCCTGTAAATCGCGAATTGCGGTCTGAGCTAACATTGGTCCTGACCCTAAACTGAGTGAACGGAAGTGACTTTATGCCTCATTTCCTTCTTGACAGATTATTAGCACCGTTAAGACCTAAAGGGCGTTGCTGAATAGAGGTATGAACTGCCCCCCTAGCCCCCCAATTCTGGAGGGAACCGGACCTTTCAAAGTCCCCCAGCATATAGCCGTAACGGGCATGCCAGAAAAGGGGGCTACCAACGTTACAGCAACGCCACGATTCATACCCCAATTCAGCAATGCCACCTAAAGCTTTGATAAGCGATTCATAAAACCTCTCCTTTGCAAGCACACCGCCTACAGTAATATTTGATCTCCGTCTTTAGATTCTTATCTAGCACTCATCTTGAGCGTCCCAATTCCTCTATCCTCAGAAGAATGATTGATATTAATCCTTCTCGCAAAATGTTTAAAGATCGCTGGATGCAGAGCGTTTTATTGGGCATGATGGCAATGCTTGTGGTAGTAGCTTGTACGCCCACGCCCACGCCCACAACCCAGAGTCCCGCTAACGCTCCTGACGCTACCCCATTGACGCAACTCACGTTTGGGGTAGGACCTTACTTCCCCACACCTAACGAAAATCGCAAACAGTTTGAGCCATTGTTCAACACGCTGGCAGAACAGGTGAAGTTGCCTGCTGAAGTTACTGTTGCCGACGATTGGATTGGCATCTCGGAGGCACTCCGATCGCGCACTCTGGATGTGGCCTGGTTAGGTCCCTGGGGCTATGTGCTGGCAAAACATAATGATCCGTCTTTGCAGGTGATTGCCACCGTCAAATACAAAGACAAACCAACCTACTACTCTGTGTTGATGGCAAGGGCCGATGCGCCGTTTAATACGTTGGATGAAGCGATCGCCCAGAGTCAGCAAAGCGGCACGAAACTAAAACTGAGTTTGGCAGATGTCGGATCGACATCGGGTTGGTTGATTCCGCAAGCCGAATTTAAGCGACGCAATCTCGATCCCAAAACCATCTTTGACTATACCGAGGGTGCGAGCCACGCAGCCCAGGCGATCGGAGTACTGAGTAATCAGGTAGACATTGCTTCAGACTACGATCGCAACCTGGATGTCTTGACCGCTGAAGGCAGAATCGACAAAAGCCAGCTTAAAATCATCTGGCAATCAGACCCGTTGCCCAATGACCCGATCGTGGTGCGGGGTGATTTCCCAGAGGAGATTAAAACGCAGCTGCAAAAGGCATTGGTCAATCTCCCTCCAGACCAGGCTAAAGCCCTACTGCCAACCAACTATACCGGATTCATTGCATCGGATGGCAGCAACTACGCGCCGATTCAGCAAGCAGGAGTGTCGGTTGGCAAGCTAAAATGACCGTTCCATTGACAAAGCCCAACGTTAATTCAGCCGACGACTCCCCTGATTTAGACGCACTGCTGGCATCAGAGCAACGACGGCGAGGAGGACTTTGGACGCTATTACAGCGTAGTTTTTGGGGCATACTGGCGGTCGCACTGTTGATTGCCAGTGCCCGGACTGCCAAAGTCGATTTAGTCCAGTTTTGGCAACGCCTCCCTACCGTCGGAGAATGGCTGTCTCGCCTATTTCCACCTGACTTTTCAGAGTTACCGATCTTTCTAGAAGCCATCTGGGAAACCCTGGCGATCGCCATCATTGGCACAGGCTGTGCGATCGGGGTAGCAATTCCGTTAGCCCTGTTAGTAGCGCGAAACATTACCCCAGTGCGGTGGTTAGCGACACCTCTGCGGGGATTGCTCAATCTGTTGCGCGGCATTGATACGGCTATTTTTGCCCTCTTCTTTGTGTCGATTGTTGGGCTAGGACCCTTTGCGGGAGCCTTGGGCGTAGCGTTCCACACCACTGGATCAATGGCAAAACTCTATGCGGAGGTGCTGGAGTCTCTACCCAATGAACCGATCGAAGCGATTGAAGCGACCGGGAGCGATCGCCTCCGCACCTTTACCTTTGCCGTCTTACCCGAAGCCCTACCAGGATTGGTCGGAATTAGTTTGTACCTGTGGGAATTCAACGTCCGGTCTTCCGTCATTCTGGGAATTGTGGGGGCGGGCGGCATTGGCTATGAACTTCTGGTCAGTCTCAAGCTACTCGATTTCCCGCGCCTCTGCACTATTTTGCTGTTGATTCTGGCAATGGTCAGCCTGATTGATGCCCTCAGCGCTTACCTGCGCCAGCGATTGAAATAAGAGATAGCAGCCGATGATCACCGTGGAAAACCTGACCAAATCCTACTCCCGCAGCCATTTTGCCCTGCAAAATCTGAGCTTTCAGATCATTCCCCACACCTTTACGGCCATTTTGGGATCGAGTGGGGCGGGAAAGACAACGTTGCTGCGTTGCCTGCTGCAACTGTCCCGTCCTGATGCTGGACAGGTCTGGTTTCAAGGACAGAATCTGACTCACTGTTCTGCACTGGAGTTGCGACAGGCACGGACTCAAATTGCTACGATTGCTCAACAATTTAACCTGGTGCGACGGCGCACAGCCCTCGAAAATTGTCTGGGTGGTCGCTTAGCTGAATTACCGCTCTGGCGATGTTTGACCAATCAATTTCCCAAGAGTTTATTGCGGGAGGGTCTAGCCGCCTTAGAACGGGTGCAATTACTAGAAGTTGCCTTTCAACGAGCCGATCGCCTCTCTGGCGGACAACAGCAGCGAGTGGCGATTGCCCGTGCCCTCACCCAAAACGCTCGGTTGCTTCTAGCCGATGAGCCTGTTGCCAGCCTTGACCCTGAAACAACCCATGTAGTGCTGCGACTGTTGCGATCGCTCTGTGAGCAGGAAGGCATGACGATTCTCTGCAATCTACACCAGGTTGAGTTAGCAACGCAGTATAGCGATCGAATTTTGGGTATGCAGGCAGGCAAATTGGTTCTAGATGTTCCGGCGCATCAGTTTCGTGATGCGGATGCTGCTTTAATTTATAAGTTCTGAGTACTTGTTAGAAGTTTCGGGTAACAGAGGTGACGATCATGCTGCCCATCTACAATTGCGAGGCCGTCCAACGATTCGCCGCAATGGGAGGTATCTATGGCAATGTGCCTGCTCTTGAAGCTTGCCTTAACGACGCTAAAACCCATCAGTGTGAATCGTTTTTATTTCTAGGAGATGCGATCGGGTGTTGTGGACATAGTGACGAAGTGGTGCAGCAGCTACAACAACAGTTTCATGTTTTGATTGCAGGGAATCACGAACAGCAGGCAGCGGCTGGATTGCTGACCTGCGGCTGTGGCTATGCTTCGCCAGAAGACGAGCGGTTAAGCTGTATGGCATTTGCCTATGCAATGGAGGGTTTGAGTGAGGCACATCGTCAATGGCTAGGGACCCTACCCGATGCAGCAATTCTCACCACTTCCGCTGGGCGAGTGCTGCTGTGTCATGGCAGCCCAGCTCAAACCAACGAATTTTTATACGAATCGGAACTGAGCGATCGCCGCTTAAATCAATGGTTGGATGAATTTGATATTGTGGGGTTTATCTGCACTCACTCTGGATTACCCTGGATTCGCCCGTTAAACAATGGACGGTTTGCAGTGAACTGTGGAGTTGTTGGCAAACCCGATCACGATGGTGATCCGGCTGTTCATTATGCGTTACTCACGGTGGCGGATGGACAAATTACAGCTACTATTCAACGGGTGGAATATGACTATCGAGCATGGGCGGAAACGCTGGAGCAAGAGGGCGTTGACCCGATTTTTATTGAACCCCTTCGCACAGGGTTCTGGACAACGGGGGTTTCTAGCCTTCCTGCTCCACAACGTCAACCGCAGCCCGTAGGTCCTTCCTGATTCAGAAACTCCAATGAAAGCAAGCTTTAGCTATTAGACGGGAAGCCCCGCGCTGTACCGCTTCAGTCAGCGTCGGGATGAGAGGCGCGTGAGCCGTAGGCGAACAATTTGTCATGCAACACAGCAAACAATGTTTTATCACATTGCTAGGTTTGTGCTAAACTAGAGGCATGATGAAAGTAATCAAGGTCAGAATTTATCCCACAGATGAGCAGTTCATCACTCTAGCCAAGCATTTTGGCTGTACTCGATGGCTGTGGAATCATTGCCTATCGGTTATGACGGAAACGTATAAAACGACAGGTAAGGGGGTTTCTGCTTTCACCATGAAAAAACAGATTCCAACCTTAAAGCTTGAGCATGAATGGCTGAAAGAATGTTATTCACAATGCTTGCAGCAATCAGTATTGAATCTGTCACAAGCGTTTCAGAACTTTTTTGAGGGTAGATCAAAGTACCCCAACTTCAAATCAAAACATCACAAGCAGTCGGTTCAATTTCCTCAAAATGTCAAAGTGGTATCTGAATCTGCGATTAAGTTTCCCGGATTGCTGGGTATTGTTGCAGCCAAGATTCACAGACCGATTGAAGGGACTATCAAGACTGTTACGGTGTCTAGGAATCCAGACGGGAAATATTTTGCTTCCCTGTTGATTGAAGACGGAACAGTTAAGCCTGAATTTTCCCGTGAAGGTAAGGCGATTGGGATTGACTTGGGGTTAACAGACTTTGCTATCACCTCTGACGGTTCAAAGTATGCGAATCCTCGTCACCTCAAAAAACATGAGCGTAATCTGAAACGGAAGCAACGCAAACTATCTAGACGCAAGAAGGGCAGCAAAAACCGAAATAAAGCACGGTTAAAAGTTGCCAAAGTGCATAGCAAAATTGCACGTGTAAGAGAAGATTTCCATCATAAGCTATCCCGCAAGATAGTGAACGAAAACCAAGTGATTGTGGTGGAAGATCTAACAGTTAAGAACATGGTAAAGAATCACAATCTCGCCAAAGCGATCTGCGATGTGGGCTGGGGACAGTTTTGTACCATGCTCAAATACAAAGCAGAGTTTGAGGGCAAGGTTTATCTGGAGATTGGACGATTCTTTCCTAGCTCTCACCTTTGCTCAAACACACTGCTGCCGCTAGAGAAGATGGATCTCTCAGTTCGTTCTTTTGTCTGTCCTCATTGCCAAGAACGGCATGACAGAGACATCAATGCAGCGATCAACATCAGAAATGAAGGCTTGCGGATATTGGACTCAGGAAGTGGGTCTACTGCTCTAGGACGCGACGTAAGACCAAAGGGAGGAAGGCGTAAGTCTACCCTCTCCGAGGCGGTCGCGGTTGATTAGAGAAGCCCGCGCTGTATTGCTTGCATAGGGCTTTGCCCCGCCGTAGGCGTACAGCGTCGGGTACTTCACGGGATATAGCGCGAGTTTGGTCAATCCTAAGTTTGGGCCAACGGGGTTGAAGGTGGCACTGGTGGTCGGTTCAATTCTGTTTGCCATTAATCAGGGTCATGCATTGCTCAAGGGGAAACTGAGCCGCGATCGCTGGATTTCTGCTCTGGTAACCTACTGTGTTCCCTATTCGGTCAATGTTCACGGTCAATACATGAGTGACGTACGGAGAAAGGAATAGCTGGGGAACTAGAGATTGCCGCGCAGCACATAGCCCACACCACGAATGGTATGGATCAGGCGTTTAGGGTTATCTGCTTCCAACTTAATCCGTAACGCTCGAATGTAAACCTCAATAATATTTGACTCACCCATAAAGTCATATCCCCAAACCTTTTCCAAAATTTGGTCGCGGGTCAGCACTTGGCGGGGATGGCGCATCAGGAACTCTAACAAGTCAAATTCTTTAGCAGTGAGTTGAATAAACTGACGATCGCGATAGACTTCACGGGTGATGCAGTTGAGTGTTAAATCTTCAAACTCCAAATGATCCGGATCGTTTGGGTGAACACGGCGCAAGTGAGCCTTCACCCTTGCCAGTAGCTCTTCGATGCTAAAAGGCTTGGTGACATAATCATCGGCTCCGGCGTTTAGCCCCACAACGCGATCGGCAATTTCGTCTTTTGCCGTCAACATAATCACGGGTGCTTGCACCCCGGTTGAACGCAATCGCATACAAACATCCAGCCCAGACATGCCTGGTAACATCCAATCTAAAATCAACAGATCCGGTTGAGTCTCCCGTGCCAGATTCAACCCATCCATGCCATTGGCTGCAACGGTGACGCGATACCCTTCCAAGCTGAGTTCCGCTTCCACAAACTCTGCCAGCTTTGGATCATCTTCAACCAGGAGAATGTGAGCAGTCATGATGGCGGCTTCCAAAGGGGTAACGTAATTGTAAACAAACTTCCCTCACCGGGTTTAGACCGGAGGCAAATCCGCCCATCCATGCCTTCAATCAAGCTTTTGGCGATCGCTAACCCCAATCCCGTTCCGTCCCTCGATCGCGTCATGGATTCATCCACCCGATAAAACCGCTCAAAGATCCGATTTTGGTGAGCCAGGGGAATACCGATGCCGCGATCGCGGACATGAATCACTGCCTGCTGTTCCGTCTTTTCCAAGATCAACTCAACTGCCTGCTCAGGGGCAGAATACTTAATCGCATTATCCACCAGGTTGATTAACACTTGTTGCAAGCGATCTTGGTCAGCGCAGGCAATCACATCCTCGTCGGTTGCCAATACTTTAATCGGTCGATGACTCACCTTCTGGCTCATCTCCGCCACTTCTACCACCAGCGTATTCAACATAATGGGAGTCAGGCGAAAATGTAGACTACCGCGATCGGCTCGCGCCAGATCCAGCAAGTCTTGTAACATGCGAATTGTGCGTTCGGCTTCCGCAGAAGCAGTGGCGACTGCTTGCTGTTGATGCGGGCTTAAATTATCCCCCCGTCGCAACAAACTTTGCAGATATCCGGCAATCACCGCCAGGGGGGTGCGGAGTTCGTGCGAGACATTGCCCACAAACTGCTGCTGTTGCTCCCAGGATCCCGATAGCCGACCTAACATGTCGTTAAATGCCTGTGCCAGTCCTAAAATTTCATCGGGTGCTCGTTGCAACTCTAGCTTTGCCCCACTCAAATCATCCGCCGACACCGCACTGGCAACCTGGCTCATCTGTTCTAGGGGTTGCAGTGCCCGGCGAATGCGTTTGGCGATCGCAATCATCAAGAGTATAACCGCCACAACACTGACGATGACCAGACTACGCACTCCGGCATTCAGTCGCTGCTGATCGTCGGTAATGTCTTTGAGGATGTAGACCTGCCCCAGGGGGTTGCCGTTAATCGTCAACGGATTGCCGCACAGAACGACATAGCGATCGTCAAAATGGAAGACAGTTGGCTGGGCTGGAACTTCGGTTTGGGCGACGACATTGATCAAATCAGGCGAGGGAATATTAACCCCGGAGGAACGGGACATCATTTGTCCATTCGGACTCCGCACCCAAATCAACAGTCCTGGTGTAGAAAGCTTGTCAATGGTTCGCTCGATGCCCGTTTCAACCGATCCAGTTTCAACCGATCCAGCTTCAACCGATCCAGCTTGGCGATATAACTCAACTTGCTCTGGAAAGTGAGAGGCAATGTATTCCAGGTTTTGTTTGTGGGCAGAGATCAGGGTTTGTTCCATGCGCCAGCCTGCCCAAAGGGTGACACTCCCGACGCCTAAAATCGAGAGGGTAATCAACTCGAAGGTTAAGCGAAACTGAAGCGACGTTGGAGAAATTCGTCTGCCCAATGTTTGTTTGCCCAAGACATGAGCGATCGCGTTTCGCAATGATGGCATCAGTCCATTCACCTGAGAATGATTACACGTCCTCATTCATTTATCCTAGAAGACCTGAGCCGTTCGGTGTTCGAGGTCAAATTCAAACCGTTGATTAAAGTTTGTTTCGCCATACAAATTGAAGCTAATTGTCGGTTCGTCACCCATCGCCTCGACTTGGTGAATCGCTTCTGGCATCAAACACAGAATATCGCCGGGGTTCAGGAGGCACTCGCCTACAGGCTGAATCCGATCGGGATGGTCTGGTGTATGCGATCGCTGCCAGAAGGTATTCTTCTCTTGCCCGCTCAATAGCGCCACAATTCCCCAGGTAGCGTGGTTGTGAATCGGAGAAACACTGCCCGGAGACCAAACCACGTTTTGAATCGTAATCGGAAAATCGGGTTCGTTATAGAGCATCAAGATCGACCATCCCGTTGTGGGATCAGGCGGCAAGAAATTTAGTTGCAGCCATTCAGAACTATTGAGCAAACGGCGAACCAAAGGACGAATCAAGGTCAGCCGCACTTGGTCATCCTGGACTCGTTCCAGAATATCTTCTAGATCAGTGAGAAAGCGATAAAGTCGATAGGGACGCAGCAAATCCTCATCTTGAGGCATAACCTCCGCCTCACGGCACTGTCCTTCGTTGGTGACAAACCAGTCTTGTTCTGCCATCGTTGCCACTGGTGAAATAGCTTGTTTGGTTTTCAGTGTAGGAGATCGATACAGAATCAAAGTGATCCGTGGCTAAGGCTAAGATGAATTTTTCCTGAAGAGCGTCTCAAATCCTATCCAGTGCCATACCGACATCGATCCATCCCTTCTCGATACTCAAAACTGTCTGGAGCAGCACCAGCCGGAATAAAACTGCGGCAGATATCCCGATTTCTCACATGCTGACGAGTTTTAGCCTCGTCGGGTTCAAGCTGTTCAGATCTAGAGCGCTCTGAAGTAGCTTCATTGGTTTGAGGCAGGGGATCTTCCACTCTGCGACTGGGATTGACGGAAATTCTTCTAACTGGAGACAGAGGGTTGCTCTCTTCCACAATGATTTCTGAAGACTTAGCGGGGAGTGAGGCGGAAATTGATGCGCTAGTTGGCTGAACCATACCAATAGTAGGCAGGCTGAAAGCCATGATCGTAGTGGTTGAAGCAGCGAAAATTTTGATGGTAAAAATAGCACAATAATGAAGTAATTTCATAACACATCTCTCTGATAATTTAATCGTTTGTTTAATTGATCACTTAAGAGGAGTATACTTCTCGTACATTGTTTGAGGTTGCTAATAATCTAACGATGAATAATGAGGCGCGAATAAGCATCACCTGAATATTGGATAAAAATATCAGGTGTATAGTGATCTTCTCAGGTTTTATCCAGCATCCATGTTGCCTTCATCTGACACTCATCTTCGTCGTCGTTAATGCAATCAACTCCAGCTTACAAAGCCTAAAAAGTGCTGCTTTCGCATCTGGAGTGATGTCACTACGGTTAGCTAAGGAGATGCTATGAAAGTTCGTTACCTTGCTGCGCTTGCATCCATTTCACTATTGAGCCTTGGGGCAATTGCGGGGTGTGCAAATCCCTGTGCGGCTAAAACTCAAACTCCTGCTAGTCCTGGAGCAGAAGTGAGTCCAAATCCTTGTGCCTCAGCTAATCCCTGTGCCGGTAAAGCCAATCCCTGCGCAGCTGTAAACCCCTGTGCTTCAGCCAATCCCTGCGCGGGACAAACGAAATAGATTGATCGATGTTCAGAAGAGGTTTACATGACTACCGCAGTATTCCTACGGCTTGCGCTTGCGACAAATGCTCTCTTTTCCCTCAGTTGTGCAGCGCTCATGCTTTTATGTCGGTCCCTTGTTAGCAGTTGGCTCGGTGTTCACGTTTCTCCCATCCTCCAAATCGTTGGTGTCGGATTCGCAGTCTTTGCTGTTGATCTGTTGCACCAAGCAACGCGCCATCGGATGGCAACTTGGCGTGCCCTCTACGCCAGTGCGGCGGATTTTCTCTGGGTCATTAACAGCGTGATTCTGCTAGGGTTGTTTCCGAATGCGCTTTCCGGCTTTGGAAATGGTCTTGTCATTGTTGTAGCGGCGATCGTCCTGATGTTTGGTGTTTGGCAAGTTTGGGCGATCGCAAAGGCGCACCAACTCCAAGGTACAGACGAATATCGACATTGCATTTTGGTTGAAACTAATGCACCAGCCGATGCGATGTGGCGAGTCGTTAGCAGACTAGGAGCGATCAAAAACTACATGCCTTCTTTAAAGAATTCTGTGGTTCTGGATGGGCGATCGCCAGGGATCGGTGCAGTACGGATGTGTGAAGATCGCACAGGCAAGCGGTGGTCTGAGCAGTGTACTGAGTTTAAGGATGGTCACAGCTTCACGGTTCGTTTTCTGTCGGAAGCCCCAGACTTTCCATTTCCTGCAAAGGCGATGCGCGGCGGATGGAACGTTATTCCATCCCATCACGGTTCTCAAGTAATGGTGTGGTGGGAACTGGTGCCCAAGCAAAGATGGCTAACACCTATCATGCTTCCATTGCTAGCCTTTCAGGCAGATCGAGACTTTCCTAGGATCATCCAACGTATGGCTGCTGCTGCCCTGGAACAGAATCCTGAAGCTTTTAAGCAGACGAGTGCTGGAGCGATCGCTCGGCTTTTGCCAAAGTTCTGCTGATCCGTTAATCAATAAATAATTGGGTATTGATCTTCCGGCTGCCAATGGTGATGAAACCTTTGAACTGCCGATTCCAGCAACCTACGTGGTGAATCCCAATAGTGTAATTGCCCATGCCTTTGTTAGCCCCGACTATACGCAACGCCTAGATCCGGAAGAAATTCTGACCGTGCTCAAGAGTTTGAAGGTGATTGCCTAACGTTTTGTAATTGTAATAATTAGTGTCGCTCATCACCCACATTGAGATAGACCAATTCCAGGTTAGGAATCCTGCTAGAGGAGGATGTGAACTGATCCTTTTTTCATAACCAAAACAGCCCTACCATACTTGCCAATCAATTTCGCGGTTGAGCCAATTTTTCGACTGAATCAGATAATTGCTCTAGGGCTTCAGTTTGCCGTTCAATCAGCTTGGTTTGTTTTTGCAGCTCTTCGGTTTGGCTAGATTGGGAAAGGGCATCGCTGGTGTGGGGAATAAAAAACTCACAGCTTGTCAGCAGCACAGAGGCAAGGATGACTAATAGCAGCAGGTAGCGCATAGGACGAGTGCTCCAAGATTAAGACCAGAATAAAACAAAATAAAAAACGATTAAAAGTTTTCGTTCAACTTGGCATATTTTGATTATTCTTACTTCTATCCAAGGATGGGTATCTTCCATTAAGCTAGTAATTCCGTTAAGCTACTAATGACGTAGAATCTATAGCGCTATGACTTCTCGTTCCTCTGCTGCCTCATCTAGTGTTTCCCGCTCTGAGTTGCGTCAGCTAGTAAGGTTACAGCTCCAGGCGTTGTTAGAACAAGAGAATCTTTCAGGCGCTAAAGCTCTGCTGGTTCCAGTTCTGCCGGTGGATATTGCTGAGGTGATTACGGAACTCCCTGAGGACATGCAAGCCCTCGCCTTTCGGTTGCTTTCCAAAGATGAGGCGATTGAGGTATTTGAGTATCTAGACTCCAATACTCAACAGGCTTTGCTGGGCGAGTTCAAGCGGCAAGAGTTTCTCAACGTCGTCGATCAAATGTCGCCTGACGACCGGGCCAGATTGTTTGATGAGTTACCAGCTAAGGTGGTGCGGCGGCTGCTCGAACAACTCAGCCCAGAAGAACGAGCGGCGACAGCCCTGCTGCTAGGCTACAAACCCGACACGGCTGGACGCATTATGACGCCAGAATACGTGGCGTTGCGGGAAAACGCCACTGTGGCCGAGGCATTGGAACAGCTGCGACGTTCAGCCCATGATCGGGAAACCATTTACTATCTGTATATCATCGATGATCAGCGTCATCTCAGAGGTGTACTGTCGCTACGAGATTTAGTTGTGGCCCAACCGGATCAGCTGATTCACAACATCATGAGTCGGGAAGTTATTTCAGTGCACACCGATACCGACCAGGAAGAAGTAGCCCAGATCATACAGCGCTATGATCTGCTGGCGGTTCCGGTCGTAGACCACGAAGAGCGCTTAGTTGGGATTGTCACCGTCGATGATGTACTTGATGTCGTTCAGCAAGAAACCACCGAAGATATTTACACGCTAGGTGGGCTGGAATCTGGTGATGACAACTACTTTCAGATGAATTTATTCACTGTCGCCCGCAAACGGGTAGTCTGGCTGTTAGTTTTGCTGATTACGAATACAGGCACCTCCGCAGTCATCCAAAGCCAGGAGGATTTGCTGGAACAGGTGGTGGCGTTGGCGGCTTTTATTCCCCTGCTGATCGATACAGGCGGCAATGTTGGTTCCCAGTCTTCTACCGTGGTCATCCGAGGCTTAACAACCGACACCGTGCAGCTCAAAAAAGCACTGGGTATTGTGCAGCGAGAGGCGTTGGCCGGTGGATTGCTTGGATTGATGCTGGGACTAATTGTCACCGTATGGGCCGTGATATTGCAGGGAAATTGGGGTGTTGCAGTTTCGGTGGGGGTAAGTTTATTTGCGATTTCGCTTCTAGCTTCAGTTGCAGGCTCGGCCTTACCCTTTTTGTTCAAAGCCTGGAAATTTGATCCGGCCCTGATGTCAGCCCCGTTCATCACAACCGCTGTTGATGTCTTAGGGGTTCTGATTTACCTCTATGTGGCCCGCTGGATTTTGGGATTGTGAAGCGAGGTCGTGCATTAAGTCGGTGGGATATGCACCACAATCAGCGATAGGTTTGGGTTTTGGTGGGCGATCGTTTCCGAACCAATGCCTAAAGAGGGCAGACTGAGGAAATCAGCATGGTTTTTTGCCATCAGCACCAGTAGATCATCTGCGGTGAGGGTGCGAGCCACGTAGCTAGGAAAATGACCGCGCACGAGTTGAGCTGGAATTCCTTCTGGTAAGATGGCTCGTTTGGCACCCCGCCGGGACCCAGCAATGCCGTGCAGCAGGCCGAAAGAGGCTTTGAGTTCAACCGCAAGGCTTTTAGCTAGGTTCAGCACCTGAGGAAAGCTAGCGGCCATGAGATTCGCTTCATCAACGGCTAGAAAAACTCGCTGAGTGGTTTTAATCGGATGGGTAAAGCGAGTCACCAGCACGGGAACAACAGCCCGACGCAGCACATTATCGATAGCGCTGCCAAAGAAGTTATCGCGATAGGTAGAGTAACCCTTCCAGCCGCAGATAATTAGATTGGCGTTGCGCTCTTGCGCAGTTCGCAAAATGCCTTTGTCAATTGACTCGTCAATTCGGCCAATTGGTTCAACATCGGTGACAGCCGCATGGGCAACGGTTTCTGCCGCGGCCAATAGCTGCTCTTGTCGAGTCTTGGCCTCTGCCGAGATAGACCCCGCATGGTCTAACAAAATGTGCAGCGGCAGCAGGGTGCCTTCGGTGGTCTTAGCCAGCAGCAGTGCCAGTTGCAGCAGGTTGTCTTCGGTGTTGGGGTTAGCAACAGGCACCAAAATCCGATAGCGGGGCGGGGTCGAACTGGTTGAATTGGCCAAAGCTGGTTTTGCATCGACTGGTTTGGGTTGCAGCGTTTCCCCCCAGCGTTGAGTGATCCAGGGAGAGGCGATGCAGGTCACTAGGATCATGGCAATTGTGCCGTTCACCGTGAGCTGATCCACCAGTTCAATTTTGTAAGCCACGGTAATGGCGGCCAGAGTTGAGGCAGCTTGAGCCACCGATAGGCCAAACACGACCATGTTGCTGGAGTAGTCAAACCGAAACAGTTTGCCTGTGCCCATCGCAGGTAGCCATTTTGCCACAATCGCGACCACCACCATCACGCCCGACACCAGCAGCGAGCGCGGTTCCTGTAGCAATACGGCTGGATTCACCAACATCCCAACTGAGATCAAGAAAAAGGGAATGAATAGGGTATTGCCAATGAACTGAATCCGGTTCATTAATGGACTGAGTTGAGGAATCAGCTGGGTAATGGCAATGCCAGCTAAAAAGGCGCCAATAATCGGCTCGATGTCAATCAATTCGGCCGCATAGGAAACCACCAGCAGTGAGGCCACCACAAAGGTAAACTCAGCTCCCTCATCGTGACCAAACTGACGAAAAAACCAGCGTCCCACCTTAGGAACGCCCCACAGCGTCGCAACGGTATAAATAACGAGGGAGGGGATCAAAAACAGCCAGAATCCCAGTGTCAGGTCGCCCTGATGGGCCTTTACCACCACAGCCAGTACTAATAAAGCCAGAACATTGGTAATCAAAGTGCCGCCTAGCGTCACCGTCACCGCTTGGGAACGCATAATGCCTAGCTTGGTGGCTATGGGTAAGGCCAATAGGGTATGGGAGGCAAAACAGGACGCGACTAAGATTGATGCTAGAAGCGAGTAGTTGAGCAGCAGCATGGCTGCCGTCCCGATGATCATGGGCACCGCAAAGGTTGCCAGCCCAAATATCACCGCCTTATCAGCGTTATAGCGCAAGTCATCCAGACTGGTTTCCAGACCTGCCATAAACATCAAGAACAGCAGTCCGACCGTTCCCAGTAAAACGATAGTACTGTCACGCTCTAGCAATCCCAGGCCATTCGGTCCAACAATCACCCCAGCCAAAATTAAGCCGACAATTCCAGGCAGCCTGAACCGCTCAAACAGCAGCGGAGCCACCAGCATGATGGCGATGATGATCAGAAACACAGGCACTGGATCGGTAATTGGCCCGGTCAGCACCGAAGGGGTCAGCCATTCGGCCACGGTGCTCCAGATTTCGGTCAGCGTCTGCCAAGTCTGCTGCATTGAGTTCATTCCTTCTTGCCGTTGGTTTGCTGCTTGCGCAACATCCTATTTTTAACGAGGAATCTAATTTTGGAAAGATACAGCAGAGAGAAATTAAAGTACGCGCTGATAGCAGAAGTAAGTGGCCAATACAACCACCAAAAGATAGATTTGACTAGGGTCTAAAGGCAGGTTTTTTCGAAAGCGGTAATTCCGTAGGGCAGGCATCCAACCTGCGGCAGGCGAGACACCCGCTCTACAATGGCTCAATTTGGTTTTTAACGTCTGTATGACCTGCTAAACGGCCTGACACCACCATCCTAATTGATCCAGATTTGCTCGATCTATGGACTATGAAGCATCACAGAGGGCGACGACGGGTTAAAGATTCCCAGATAAAGATAGCGATCATTGCGCCAATAATCGCAACCAGGATACCGGGAATGCTGAGGCTAGCGGCTGTTAGCTGTAAAGTTCCAGTTTCTAATAAAGTGAGTAAACTGCCTCCAATGAATGCACCAATGATACCAAGCAACATTGTGGTAAGAATGCCGCCGCCTTGCCGCCCTGGATAGATTAATTTAGCTAGCGCCCCAGCAATCAACCCTAAAATAATCCAAGCAATGATGTTCATGATTCAACTCTCCAAAAAGCGATTACTTTTGATTTAGCCGCGTAATTCTTCAACCATTAAGTTTTTCAACCATTAGGGAAGCCCCCAAGCAAGATTTTGAGGGCACTTTCTGTAGGTGAGGGTGTATTGTCAGTTAGTATGGGGAACAAATGTGATTCAAAGGTGATCGCCTATTGGTGGTGGAGAGCGTCATATTTGCTTCACTTTTAAGCTTTAGAATAGTGGGATAGTTTATCTCTGATTCAGTTTCAACCTCAGTCATCAGTGAATTACCAACTTTGAATTATCAACTTTGAAAGAGTGCTGAGTTTTTAGTTCTCAGTTTTCAATTGACAATTAATCAGTGTAATCCTCCTCGGAAACTGCTAGATAAGCCAATCTAGAAAAATTCGGTAATTCTGAAGTTTAAACTTTGGTTGCTAAAAGGTATGTATCAGTGAAGTTTAACAACCACAATATTTATAACGCACTCTAGTATTGTGAACTACGAATCGTAAAACGAATCGCAAAACGGATCGCAAATTGGTATTACAACGTTTCCCGATGGAGTGATGGTAATGCAGGCACAGGAGACAAAGGCCATCTTCAACCAACCGTGGCATGAGCTGTCGGAGCAGGAACTGGTGCAGCGGCTGAATACCCACTTAACCAAAGGTTTGACCAGCGCAGAAGTCCAGACGCGACGCCAACAGTTTGGTGCCAACGAACTGACCGCCAAACCCGGCACCCATCCCATCCTCCGCTTTTTGCTGCAATTTCATCAGCCGTTGCTCTACATTTTGCTGGTAGCGGGCGCAATCAAGGCGTTTTTGGCCGAATGGGTGAACGCGGGCGTGATCTGGGGCGTCACAGTGATTAACGCCATTATCGGGTTTGTACAGGAATCCAAAGCCGAAAACGCCATTGCCGCCCTGGCCTCTTCGGTCCAAACGGATGCAACCGTCGTGCGAGAAGGAGTTAAGCAACAAATCGCCTCAACCGAATTGGTCCCGGGAGATCTGGTACTACTGGCCTCTGGCGACAAGGTGCCTGCCGATCTGCGCCTGATCCAGGTCAAAAACCTCCAGATAAACGAATCCGCTTTAACCGGAGAATCGCTGGCCGTCTCTAAAACAACCGCTATCCTTGCCGCTGAGACTCCCCTAGCCGAACGCACCAATATGGCCTACGCCGGTAGCTTTGTCACTGCCGGACAGGGCCGAGGCATGGTGGTGGCGATTGGCGACCAAACCGAAACCGGACGGATTTCCCAGTTGATCGATCAACGCACCAATTTATCGACGCCTCTCACCCGCAAGTTTGATCAGTTTAGCCGCATCCTGCTCTACATCATTTTGGCGGTGGCGGCCTTCACCTTTGTCGTGGGGTTGGGCTACGGCAACTCCTGGGTGACAATGTTTGAGGCGGCTGTGGCGCTAGCCGTGAGCGCAATTCCAGAAGGCTTACCTGCCGTGGTTACCATTACGCTTGCCATCGGGGTGTCGCGGATGGCTCGCCGCCATGCGATTGTGCGTAAACTGCCAGCCGTAGAAACGATGGGCAGCACCACCGTGATCTGCTCAGACAAAACCGGCACCCTGACCGAAAACCAGATGACGGTGCAGGCCATTTATGCCGGTGGGGAATCCTATCGCGTCACGGGCAGCGGCTATGACCCCAAGGGCGAGATTAGCGCTCCGCATCACTCCCATGAACGAGCAGCAGACCCAAATCCAGATTTCAACGCAAAACCAGCGCTGCAAGCTTGTTTAATTGCCGGTTTACTGTGCAACGACTCACACTTGACCGTCAAGGATGGGTTTTGGAGTGTTGTTGGCGACCCTACCGAAGGTGCATTGCTGACTGTAGCCAACAAAGCCGGATTAAACAGAGAGGAACTAGAAACCCAACAGCCCCGCCTTGATAGCATTCCGTTTGAATCGGAATATCAGTATATGGCGACGTTGCATCGGGGGGGTAGGGAGGCAGGAGCCAGGAGTTGGGAGGCGGGAGGCAGGAAGCAGGAGAATGGGGCCATTCAGCTATCTCAGAGTTTGAATACTATCTATGTGAAAGGCTCAGTGGAGGCAATTTTGCAACGCTGCCGGCAGGGGATGGATCGAGACGGCCAACTCGTTGGCCTGGATTCGGCAGAGGTACATCGGCAGGTGGATCAAATGGCGGCTCAGGGGCTGCGGGTGCTGGCATTTGCTTCCAAATCGGTGGCTGCGGCTCAGAACACCATCGATCATCCGGATGTGGCGTCTGATCTGGTCTTTCTAGGGTTGCAGGGCATGATCGATCCGCCGCGAGCCGAAGCGATTCGAGCGGTGCGGGCCTGTCAGACGGCTGGAGTGCAGGTGAAGATGATTACCGGAGATCACGCGGCCACCGCTGCCGCCATTGCTCATCAGATGGGCATCCAAAAACACGGAGATGTGAAAGCCCTGACCGGGCAGGAGTTGGCCCAGCTCAGCGATAGCGAACTGCCTGCCGTAGTCGAGGATAGAGTGGTGTTTGCCCGAGTTGCGCCCGAACAAAAGCTGCGGCTGGTGGAAGCCTTGCAAGCCAAAGGCGAAGTGGTGGCCATGACCGGAGATGGCGTGAACGATGCACCGGCCCTCCGACAGGCCGATATCGGCATTGCAATGGGACGAGCTGGTACCGAAGTCGCCAAAGAAGCAGCAGACATGATCCTGACTGACGATAACTTTGCTTCGATTGAAGCCGCCGTGGAGGAAGGCCGCACCGTTTACCGAAATTTGCTGAAAGCGATCGCGTTTATTTTGCCGGTCAATGGCGGTGAATCAATGACGATCTTGATCAGCGTGCTGTTGGCGCGAGAATTGCCGATTTTGGCGCTTCAGGTGCTGTGGCTGAATATGGTCAACTCGATTGCCATGACGGTGCCATTAGCTTTCGAGCCAAAATCGGAGCGGGTGATGCAGCGTCCGCCTCGCCATCCAAATCAGCCGTTGCTGTCGGCTAATTTACTAAAACGAATTTTGGTAATTTCGGTATTCAACTGGATTCTAATTTTCGGCATGTTTGAATGGATTCGCCAAACTACAGGTGAGGTGGATTTAGCCCGCACAATGGCGATTCAGGCACTGGTGGCAGGTCGGATTTTCTATCTGCTGAGCATCAGTCAGATCGGCAGGGCAATGGCAGCCAGACTACGTGGGCAGGCCGTTCGCATCCGCGATGCTGGGGCAATTGGGCTTGGTATCGTTGCCACCGTGATGCTGCAAGTCATCTTCAGTCAGTGGAGTGTAATGAATGCGCTCTTTTCTACTGCTCCTTTGAATTCGATGCAGTGGTTGATTTGTTTGGCGGCGGGATTACCGATGCTGCTGATCGCGACTGGAGTAAATCGGTTTGATCCATTGGATTGATGGGATACCAAACCTAATGGTAAGACGATGTCAATGTCTGCATAGTTACTGGTTAATTTTGCTTCAGCCCTTTTGGATGCCCCAACCGCGCCCCTACGCCCCCCACAACCTCCATCTGCTTCCCCCAACTCCACCCGGAACGACCGATTGCTGCTGAACGAGAAGGGCAAAAATTGTGTGGTTGAATCAGGCTGATACACAGGTGATGGCCGTAACCATTGCCAGCAGCCAAAAGCCAATCCTTGCTCGCTGCAGCTGCCTGCCTCGACTCGGCACGATTCCCTCAATCAGGAAGGGGATGAAGAGAAAGGTCGAATCGAGCAATAGCGGTGTCATATGGATCAACAGGGATTGGATAGGGTGCTATCTTCTTATACCGTGTTCTCTTGAGAAAAACCGTGTGAATCAAAAATTCTTTTAGGTTCATAACAGCACAGCTCGTAGCAATCGCTGCTTAGGTAAAAATTTCCCAGGGTGTAGCGCCGGTAGTTAGGGGTTGGCACTTATTACTAAGGAGAGCAGTAAATGGTGAGGGGTGAGGGGTGAGGGGTGTGGGGTGTGGGGTGTGGGGTGTGGGTGTTGACTATAAAGTGCGTTGGGTTAGTAAGTAAAGGGTTTGGTGTTTGGGGAGTAGCTGGTGCTTGAGCTATCAAGATCACATCCTCGTTGCTGTTGTATACTCATTCTTGTGCTTTTTACTATTATTTTGCTGGTTTGTTTCTCTAGTATCGCTGCTGATGTTCTTCTTGGCATTTTCAATCTGTGCAATTAATCTGTGTCATGTCATTCACGTGTGCCAGAGATATATTTCTGCTTGAGCTGGAAACAGGAACTGATGCTCTTATAGCTTTTGCCCAGCCTAGAATGAAGGAACCAAAGACTGGCTTCCGACTTTACCAAGTGAACCGATGTCAAGTCTGCTGGAGTCAAGAATCAAGATGTATATAAAGTGGGCAGAAATTCACCGCCTAGGGCAAAAACCTGCAAGCTGAAGGATGGCAATATTCTCTCCATATCTGATCTAATTCCAGGATGGCAGGTACGCGTATCTGAGCTATGATCACCAATTTTTGAATAATAGGAATTTACAATTCGATACTTACTTACTGTGATCTTTTTACGAAAATCTGCCCAAGGCAGGAGGATACTTTAACAAAAAGCAAGATTCATACAAATCGCTTGACCCTTATTCATTAGAAAATGAATTGAGAGCAATTTCATCCGCTTTTCCGCCTCACTACACGTTGTTCATATCCTTATAACAATTTCTTTTTTATGGCAGACATGGCTGTCCGCTCTTCCCTATCTGGTTTGCGCGTATTGCTGGTAGATGATGATGTGGATTCCGGCGAATTTTTGACATTGGGACTTGAACTGTACCGCATTGAAGTGCACTTTGTGCGATCTGCCCGTGAAGCGCTAGAAGCATTTGTCCGACTCCGGCCTGATATTTTGATCAGCGATATTGCCATGCCCGGAGAAGATGGATACTCCTTAATTCGCAAAATCACACAACTTGAAGCCAGCCAAACCCGGACTACTCCTGCTATCGCGGTTACGGCACTACCCGACGACCGCTGGAAGGCGCTGTCAATGGGGTATGATGCATTCTTGCGAAAACCGATCGATTTGAAGGTTCTAATCGATACGATTGCGGAATTAGCAGTCCATAGTCGATTGAGTGCTTAGCCCATAGGATTTTGGGGCTTAGCTTTGGGCTGAAATTTAATGGAGCAAGCATCTACTTCCGATATTTCGGAGGCGTGCTCTGGGCAGTACGTAGTAGATGTATGAAAGCGAACATCTGTCTAAAGTAGGAAGTGCTGATCCCGAAGATCGGGCAAAATGGGATAGGTATTATCACCTTAGCCTATCCCTTTTCTTGAGTTGCAGTGCCTGTGTCTAATTCATCCTCCCGCATTTTGGTTGTAGATGACTTAATCGATAACCTGTTCCTGCTACAAACGATCCTAGAAGCAGAAGGATACGAGGTTGATACGGCAGACAACGGTAGATTGGCTTTGGCCAAGGTAGAGCAACTGCCGCCGGATCTGATTCTGGTAGACGTGATGATGCCGGATATGAACGGATATGAAGTAACTCGTCGGATTCGGCAAAACCGAAACTTATCCGACATCCCAATCTTGCTGGTTACGGCCCATGCGGATGCGGATGCGGCTCAAGGTATAGCCTTAGGAGCAAACGATTTTATCCGCAAACCTATCGAATTCGATAAGCTGTTGTCCAGAATCGAAACATTTCTACAGGTGCAGCAGAAGACCTGCTCGTCTTGAGCGCTTTGGTGTCTAATTTGTTTCCCTGATCGCTCTAGGAGGTTGCAGCAGGTTATGTTCATGCCTTTCGACTTTTTGTTGCGTCTGTTGACAAGCCTGGCGACAGTTGCCATTCTCGGTGGTGGTGTTTACATCCTTTATCAGTGGTATGAAGAAGCGCTGCTTAGCAATCGCTGGCTGTTTTTAGGCTGGGGGCTAATCCTCTGGTCGTTTCTTGGCTTTCTGACAATTTTGCTGCTGCGTCGTGCCGGCGAAGATGAACCTAAACCGCTGCGTAGTCATCGGGTGCAACGACTAACTCAATCTGATGGCAGCGAGATTCATGTGGAATTTTATGGCCCTGATGACGCTCCAACCCTAATTCTGACACATGGCTGGGGACCCGATAGCACCGTTTGGTATTATGCGAAGAAGCAACTCGCCGATCAGTTTCGTGTGATTGTTTGGGATCTGCCGGGTTTAGGCAAATCGAAGCGACCCAAGTATCGAGATTATTCGCTTGAGAAGTACGCCCATGACCTGAAGGCAGTGTTGTCGTTGGCCGGTGAGCAACCTGTGATTTTATTAGGACATAGTATGGGTGCAATGATTCTGCTGACATTTTGCCGGTTGTTTCCCCAACAGCTTCAGCGAGTGGCTGGGTTAGTTCTGGTTGATGGCACCTACACCAATCCACTCAAAACGACGATTTTCAGCAAACTATTGCTAGCGCTGCAAAAGCCTGTACTAGAGCCGTTGCTTCATCTCGTGATTGCCCTTTCGCCTTTAGTGTGGTTAACAAGCTGGCTGAGTTATTTGAATGGGACAACCTTGCTAACAACCGAACTCTCCGGCTTTACGGGTCGAGAAACAAGAGGCCAGCTCAACTTTTCAAGTTTAATTGGCATCAAGGCATCACCAGGTGTGTTAGCAAGGGGTGTGCTAGCCATGTTCCGCTTTGAGGAAACAGCAACCCTCTCCCAAATTTCTGTTCCGACCTTGGTGCTGGTAGGCAAGTCAGACATTGCCACTCGACCAGTAGCCAGCCAACGCATGAGAGCAGAAATGCCTCAAGCCAAACTAGAGATTTTGGCTCCGGGAGGACATATGGCCCTTATGGAGCGCAATCAGCAATTTGCTGAGGCAATCCGAGAATTTAGTTGGACTGTATTTCAGCCAAAGAGCCTGAACTGAATGTGTACGTGAGGGGAACCTAAAAGGAATAGCCCCCTGCTCCCTCGCCCCCTGCAATTACAGTCATCCAGAAAGGGAAGTTCCAATAAAATTGACTACTTATTCGCCGAACCCAGTTCTGTGAGTTGACGGTGCTGCTCAGCATTCAGGGTATCGGGCAAGACCTTGCTGACATTCCCGTGAAGTTTGGTCATCGGTGAACCTATCTATCCGAAAACTGATCAGAGTTTTTGAATTTCAAAACCCCGAAGGGGTTTTCGGATAGACTCTTAGAAGCCACTAGAGGCAAGCAATGCCATTACATCGGCATGGGCCAACACCACATCCGGGCTATGCTGGAGGGCGGCATCATACTTGCTAGCGAAATCATCACCTAACTCACTTGGCGTCAGCAAAATCGAGATATCGCTGAACAGCATGTCCATTGTTTCAGAAGTTACGGGTTCATCGGCTTGCAGCAATTCGTCGATTTGCACAATCAGTTCCGAAAGTCGATGCAGCCACGCAAACTGATCATGATTGATCACCAATTGCAGCAGTTCACCTCTCGACACCTTGCCTTGCCGCTGCTCATAGGCAATCCGTTCCGTTTCTAGCAGCAGTTTGTGAAGGCGCAGCAATTTTAGCCGTAAATTTGCTAAGCGTTGATGCTGATGGATGCGATATTGCAGTGTGTTAAGCATGGGTGGTTCTATCCTCTTACGATGGTTGCGATGGGTTGAGGGCCTGATCAGAATGCGAGTGGATAATGAGGCAAGTGTAGCGATTTTGCGCAGGGAGGCGAATTACAGCAACCGGAAACTCACAGTTTGAGCGGCATATAGCGGCATATATATGCTTTGTCTCATGTATGACTAGTCATATAATAGCATAAGGAAAGAGTTGCTGCACGAGTAGGGTTTGTCGTCCGCTCAGGTACGGTAAACCGTTCATATGCCTGGCTGATATTCCTTGACCTGTATGTTCAACTGCTCGGTTGAGCTGTACTCCTGGCTGATATCATTCAACTCCATTCTCGAAATCTTGATGATTTGTATCTAATTATTTATCTCTTGCGCCTATGTCTCTTCCCTACGTGATTCTCGGCCTATTGCAACAGCGGCAGCGAACTGGGTACGACCTCAAAACCGAGTGCTTTGACGATTGCATTGCCCACCTTTGGCAAGCCGATCAGGCCCAGATTTATCGCACTCTCGATCGATTGGAGGCGCAGGGTTGGGTGAGTTGCACCGTGGAGATTCAGCACGACCGACCCAATCGCAAAATTTATCGGATCACTGAAGCGGGTGACACCGAACTCCGGCAATGGCTCCAATCCCATCAGATTCCCCCTATTGTGCGAGAACCTCTGCTCGTGCAGCTTTACTTTGCAGCCCAGATACCGAATCCGGCGATTATTCAACTGTTGGAACAGGAGTTAACAGTCCGTCAGAAGAAGCTAGCCGAATGTGAGGCTGTCGTCATCCCAGCAGCAGAGAATTCAACTGAACGACAGCAGCAATTGCATCATTTAGTTTTGGATCTGGTCACCCGTCGCGAGAAAACCTATGTCAATTGGCTCCAAGATGCGATCGCAACCTTGCAAAGCCAATCCCAATCATAGCCGCGAGTGGCAGACCCAACTAGTATCCTCACAACTTCCTCACGTTCTTTCCCTAATCTTAAAGATGGCAATCAATGGGCTTGGTGTTTTCCGAGGTGATGAAGTCATGCTGCAACAGGTGCGCTATTCGCTAGATGCCATTCGGGATGAAGCTTGTGAGCTGGTGCGTCAGGGTGTGATTGACCGCAAACAGCCAATCTATGCACTGTGCCGCCACTTTCCGACCTCTGAGTGGGACGCAATTGAATGTGAGCTGGAACGATACGATTTTTTGTTGCGGGATCAAATTCTAGATTTGATCGGATGCGAAACCTGGTATGAGGATTAATTTGGAGTAATTGATACAAGTGACAACCAGCGAATTCCACCGAGGAAGCATTCGCGGTCAGTTTCCTGGTTGATCAGGTTCCTGGTCGTTCGGTCAGCGTGGTGGGTGAGCTAGTACAATTGGGCTAGACTTATTGAACTCAACCAATTGGGTTTTAGACTAGCCATTCGGAGAGCCATCATGCAGCCAACGACCTCCCATCCCACAGCAGCGAGTGGCTCGTCTTTGGTCAGGCAGCAGAAGGGGAACCCGATTTGGGTCGAGCAATGCCAGTACCCAGCCGGAGAAGCAAACTGTTTTGATCGCGATACCCACACCATTTTCCTATCCTTAGCGGCTCGGCCTGTGCGGTTGCTGCAAATTCACGATGGCAAAGCCTATCAGGGGCTGTATCGCAAAGGCGATATTTCGATTGCTCCTGCTAATCAGCCGCTGTTTGCCCGCTGGGAAAGTGATGACCACTACTTGCAGATGGGGCTAGCCGCTGGGTTTGTGGACCATGTTGCTAGAGAAACCCTGAACCAAACTGTCAATTCGTTAGAGATAGTGCCCAGCTTTCAGATTCGCGATGCGCAGATCGAGTCGATTGGGCGATTGCTGCTAGCTGAACTCCAGGAGCATGTGGGGAGCCAGCTCTATTTGGAATCCCTGGCTAATGTTTTGGCGGTGCACCTGCTGAGGCAATACATGGCAGCTCCAGTCCATTTGCCCGTTTACCAGGGCGGTTTGGCGCAACGTCAACTTGGGCAGGTACTGGAGTATGTGCATGCTCATTTGGATCAGGACATCAAGTTAGCGGATTTAGCAACGCTGCTGGATATGAGCCAATTCCATTTCAGCCATTTATTTAAGCAGTCGCTTGGCATCTCGCCCTACCAATATTTGTTGCATCAGCGCATCGAGCGGGCTAAGCAGTTGTTGAAACAAACCGATCGAGCCATTGTGGAGATTGCTTTGATGTGCGGGTTTAATAGCCACAGTCATCTCAGTAAACAGTTTCGCCAGCTTACTGGCCAGACGCCCAGAGCCTATCGCAACGAGGCATAGCTGGCAACAGAATCAAAAGTACTCCTACACGCTATTGAGCCATTTGATATGCCGTGGCAACAGGAGATTGAGGTCGTAGCGTTCCAGGATAGTCTGCCGCGCTTGGCTTCTGATCTCGGCCATACGGGTAGGATGATCGAGAACTTCAATAACCCGCTCGGCGATCTGCTCTGGTGAAAAGAAATCAACCAACAAGCCATTGAATCCATCTTGAATTACTTCTCTCACGGGAGGTGTGTCGGACGCCACCACTAAACAGCTGGTGGACATCGCCTCCAGCATGGACCAGGATAGGACAAACGGATAGGTCAGGTAAACATGCACCGACGAGGCTTGCAGGACTTGGAGATGCTCTGAATATGGAATACTATCAGTAAAGTGAATACGATCGAGATCGAGCGGTACAGTCTCTAACATATATTGTTTGTAAGTTTTGCCATCCGAGCGAGGTGGGCTATAGGCAACCCGATCTTCCCCCACAATCACAACATGGCATTGAGGTCGCTGCTGCTGAAGCAAAGCCACTGCCTCGATAAACTGCGGAAAGCCGCGATAGGGTTCCATGCCTCGCGCCACATAGGTGACTAACTCGTCTACATGGCTCAGATCCAGATCCAGCCGAGGTAATACCAGAGTCGCTCCCGGATGCGGACGGAAAAAATGAGTATCGATGCCATCGTGCAGCACGGTCAACTTAGGGTGAAACTCGCTGGGAAACTGCTGGCGTTGCCAATGGGTGGGAGAGAGACCTTGGTCGCAGGCGGATAAATCGAGCAAAATCGGAGCATTTCTGACTCGCACCCGCGCTTCGTCATCGGCACTCAATGAGTAGGCTGGATCAAAATTACAATCGGAGCCGTGAGCATGGTAAAACCACTCGAAATAGCAGAGGAGTTTAGCGGATGGGAAAATATCCTTCATGAATAGGGTTGGCCCCCAACCCGAGTGACCATAGATTACATCAGGAATGAATCCTTCGACCCGCAGATCTTGAGCCATGCGATAAGCAGCCTGTCCCTGTAATACTGCTGCTTCTAGAGGCTCTACATAGTTGTGAATATTATCGGATACATCGCGAGTGGGGCTGTAAACAGCTTTATGAATTCCTGAAATTTGGCCCTCTTTGCAGGCAGTACCAAACACCACCTGGTAATTTGGACGTTCGGCTAATGCTTTAGTCAAATGGCGAAACTGGGCCGGAAAGTTGGGATGCAGCAGCAGAATTCGCTTCGCCTGATTTTTGGTAATTCGATTTAACGTTTTTTTTTAGATTTTGATTTGGATTGGAAGCCTTTTGCTTTCGGTTGCGGAGATTTAGCCTGGAAGCCGGCTGCTTTGGGGTTGGTCTGGGCTGCTCCACTGGTACGAGCGACAGCGGCAGCAGGTGGATTGTCTAAGGATGGGGACGAATGAGGAGATAGATGAGCGGGAGTTAAATTGATGGTTTCCGGTGCGGCTGCACGATCTGGCTTTGGCTCAACGGCCAGAAATTTACGGTTGCGTTCACGTAATTCGGCATCTTCATCGTTGTAGAAGAAGGACAGCAGGGCAAAGCGCCGCCCGCTCAGCACAGGGGTAGCTTCGTGCAGAAGGGAGCAAGAGAAAATCACCGCTTCTCCCACACCAGGACGATACAGCCGCGTGCCATACTCAGGGAACCACAGGCAACCTCCTTCATAGTCTCCCGTATTCAAATTGATCGTCATAGCAAAGCGACGGTGAGCCGTGCCCTTGGTGGTGTTATCGCGGTGGCGATTGAAAAACCCTCCAGTTTTGCCGTCATAACAGGCGACCACATGCCGTTCAAATCGAGTGATGCTGAACTGGAACGCCTTTTCAATTTCTGGTTTGACTCGCCGAATCACCAATTCATTGATCGTCGGCAGCAAGTCTGGATGGCTATCGGCCAAGTTCAAGTCGCGGCGTTTCTTGAAGCTGTAATCGGTGACGCTGATTGTCTTGCCTTCTTTTTCCCGCATAAAGCCAGACTCTTCACCGCCATCGGCATCAAATAGCTGGATCAGATGACGACAAAACTCCGGTTCAAATACTCTAGGAATCAGCAAAACGGGAGCTTGTCGCGCAGCCATTTGGTGCGGTTCTGGAGCTGGCAACGTTTCCAGAAACTGCATCACCTGATTGACATGCTCCGACGGGTTCTGGATTGGGAAAATCTGCAAAACGCGCAGTGTTGGGTCTAGTACCAAGGTAATCGGCTGGTAGCTGATCGTTTCACCCTGAAGCTGACACACTCCATATTGCCTGCTGACTTCTGCCTCAAAATCCCACATCAATTTAAAGTGACTCGGATGCTCTACGAGTTCCGCTAAAGCGGCATCGTCTGAATCAACACTGATACCAAAGAAGGGAATTTTGAGAGTTAGAAACTGGGTTTGCCGCTGGCAAAAGTCTCTTAAGGGAACCGCTGCCTTATAATATTTAGAACTGCCGAAGAAAAATAAAACAACATAGTGTCCACCAACCGTATCGAAGTGAAAGGTGGGATTGGATGTGGAAGGAAGCATGAACCAGGGAACTGGATCGCCAACCGTTAGAGACATCATAAGGGCTTTGCTTCAAATCATTGCATCGAGCGCTCCTGACCAGGTAATTTTCAGAATGCGGCTCTGAACGTTGCAGGTAGGTAATGTAGCAATAGTGATTCCATAAATTCAGACCAGAATTCAGACCAGAATGGGGTAGAGGAGTAAACCGGGAGGTACGGCTCCCCTCTCCCCAATGGGCTAGCGCTACATTTAGTAGAGACGCCACTAGGATGACGTCATGCCTGAATACACAGTGGGTGCATTTCAGGATTGAGAAACACCCTATCCAGCAAAAGTGATCAGAAAGTGACAGGCTCAGCGGCGGATTGGCTATCCAAGCGTCCGTCTCAGAGTCGGCCATTGCTGCCCTCGATCCAGAAGCTTTCAGATTCGCCGGCTGTAAGCCCAACTGAGCCTAGCTTGTCAGCCTGCCTCAGAAACAGCCTTAGTCCGAGGACTGTAACACCTGCACCTGAGCCTCGGGTAAACTTGGCGGCGTCACAACTTGCTCAATGGGCATTCCTGTTGCTAACAAATTGCGAGCTGCTTGCAGGAGTTGAGACTGGGCCTGTTCTTCTGCCCGTTGCGCTGTTGCAGCAGGGGATGCATCGGGGATCTTGGCAGATTCATCATCAAAGCGACCCAGGTCCTCATTGTAGAGGTGCGGCATATCCACGACCAAGAACCAGTCGGGGCACTTGTGCCAGAAGGGATCGTGGATGTCGTGGTAGAAATTGAAGCCTGAGGCCGTGAAGTCGTGGGTGTGGCTGTATTGGGTTAAGAAAAGTGTGCGGCTCAACTTCTTCAATGTCAGAGATAGATGATTTTTGCATTCTTACCAATATTGAGCTGTTCATTCTCAGAGGCATGTCTGATTCTTAATTAACCCCAGACTCATTCCACTTTTAATTAACGTACCTATTTAGTCTAAGAAACTGATACATCTCTCAATGGATAACTTCCTATAGATCCTACTTACCTCCGACACCTGATTTCCGTTGGCTGATGCTCTGGGAAGCCTGACTCCTCCCACCCTCATCGCTCAATGCCAGCGGTGATCCTGAGAGCGTAGTTAACGATAGGGGTTTGACAATCAAACACACACCGATGGCCCACGCAATCGACAACATCCAGCCAGCTACGATATCACTGGGATAATGCACACCCAAATACAGCCGCGTCCAGCCAATCGAGACCACGAAGCCACCGCCCAGCAGCCAAACCCAGATTCGCCAGCTTGTGTTCCAGGTTAAAACAATCAGCGCTGCTACAAACCCCATACTCGCCATCGCATGGCCGCTCGGAAACGAAAATTCTGGAACTGGTGGATAGTCCCATAAACTAGGGCGAACTCGATGCAGCCACAGCTTTGCGACCCGGTTAATCAAAACACAGCCTGGGAGAGCGATCAACCAGTAGGTAAGGAAGCGCCAGCGACGGGCGTAGAGGAAGCCAATCCCAATCAGCACAGAGGCTGGAAACACGCCCGATGTGGTGCCCACGTTGGTCCAAGCAGCGGCAATCCGGTCGAGGATGGGGTTGGCCGTGGCGTGGATTGCTTGCATGATCGCGACATCCCAACCCAACCCCCCCTCCAACTGCCAGATCTGCATCGCCAAAATAGCAAAGATGGCAAGCGGCACATAGGTGCCAAAAAGGAACAGTAACGGCTGCCAGTTGCGCTGTAACCACCGATTCAGAAAATAGACAAACGACTGAAGACGGCCCCAAGGATTAAAAGGCTGCATGGTTATCGATCGATGAGTTAGTTTAATTTTGCGTACTTACTTAATTCTGCTGGCAATCATGAAGGCGCGGTTGGCTTCAGGTTTTGCTATTCAGGTGCAAAAACTCCCATAGGCTTATCGAGATACTGGTATTTACAGCCTTTTTCAGGCTAGTGAAGTACGAAAAACAAGGTGCAGGCGCACTCCCCTGCGTGGGGCGAAGCCCCTACACCCTCCATACCTCACATGAGTGAAAAACGCTGTATAGCTGGCTGAGATATAGCAAATCCAATCAGTACAATGACTTGATGAGTTATTATAGTTCATCAAAGGTCAGTAAGTCTATCGGGTTACTGTTGATTTCTCGTCAGATTTGCTGAAGCAGCTTTAGTACTTCCGACATCTTGCCTGGTTTACGGCGTTTGAAGGTTTGCTTCAATATTCAACAAAATTTTTGGGGAGGACTGCATAAGCCGTTTCGGCAAAACTGACAGATACCGACTGGGAAGGCAAAGTGCCTAACACTCGATTGTGCACAAGTTGATTGCACAAGTTGATTGCACAAGTCGGTGGGTACTTTGGTAATGCGAGAATGGGTGCGGAAAGAATTTAAATTTCTAAAAGTTAACCTAACTAAAGCTTTTTTGTGTTAAGAATAAAGAATAGGTAAGTACAAGCGCATCTATCCAAAGATATATTACTCTTTGATTCCCCTGAGCAGCTCAGATATCTGTTACTTTCGAGTTTTAACAACAAAAAGACTGTTCAGCACATTAAACTTTTAACCCAGCTTGAATTTTGGTTCTTGATCAAGTCACTAAGCTGCTGGAGCAAAATTTGCTATGTTCTTTTGACTGCATTACTGTGGCTGCTTATAGCAAGTTCTGCAGGTACAGAATAATAACGCTGATAACTAGCCCAATTGTGCTGAAACCAAAATCGAGCTAAATCCTAAGGTCACTTGAGTGAATGATGAAGGATTGTACGCCCCCAAAACGAACGAGAGGTTTCATTCTAACGACCTCTGGTTATCAACGGATCCAGAAAGCGCAGCACCAAGCTAGATTGATGAACAACAGGGGAGCTGCTTACACATTGGAGGAGTTGGCAAAGCAAACCAGTTTGAGTCAAAACACGGTGCTCAAGATCCAACAACGTAAGATCGCTGTTGATCGAAGTTCGCTAGCCATTTATTTCAATGCCTTTGGGTTGACATTGCAACCCGATGATTACATGCGAACGCCTGCACTCTACACAAATTATGATTTAATTTCTTCCTCTGGAGTAGATCAGACAGGTTCAATATTGTTTTCTCCCAGATTCTATATCAAGCGACACCCAATTGAAGAGCGCTGCGACAACGAAATCGCCAAACCAGGTGGATTGGTCCGGATCAAGGCTCCAAAACGCATGGGTAAAACATCTTTGACGATTCAGATATTAAATCGGGTAAGGCAACGAGGATGGAAAACACTATTCCTCAATATGCGCCTCGCAGATATCTCATTTGGCGATGATGTAAATAAGTTTTTATCTAGATTTTGTGCAATTGTGACGCACAATCTTGGCCTACCAAACAAAGTTTCTAGCTACTGGGATGACATGTTTGGTAGTAATTACAATTGCACCTGCTATTTTGAGCAGTATTTGCTTAAGCAGACAGATCAGCCTGTTATTCTAGCGCTTGATGATGTAGAGGTTCTGTTTCAATATCCGGCAATTGCGCAAAATTTCTTTGGAATTCTACGTGCCTGGTACGAAAAAGCGCAGTATGGTGATGAGGCAAGTAAAATATGGCAGAATTTGCGTTTCATTATTGTCTACTCATCAGATGCAGCCGTTCCCATCAACATTCATCAATCCCCCTTTAATGTGGGATTTTCGATTGAACTTACGGAATTTACCCCAGAGCAGACGTTAATGATGATTCAGCAATACGGATTGAATTGGAGTTCGGAGCAAGTCAGATATCTGGCTAACTTCATCGGCGGGCATCCATTTTTACTCCAGAAGGCTCTTTCGCAAATTCAATATCAACAGCTGACCTTTGAGCAATTCATCGAAACGACCCAGCCAGGTTCAACAAGCGTGGTTATTCCATTCACAGGAGCAAGTTGCTTCAACAGGGATAAAGCCTGAGAATGATTAGTTCTCAAACCTTTCAACATCATGTTGGCAGAAGGGAAGCAGAAACTTGCTCAATTACGTCCCTATGGAGCAAACTTGCCGGCATAGGCTTCATTCCAACTGTACTTAATGTCTTGCGCTTATTGACAGGACAAACATTAAAGGATGCCCAGGAATGGGCAGAGGGAAAACGGTTAAGCAATCACAATCATCAATTTTTATCGGCATCCCAGATGCTAGAGCAACAGGAACAACAAAAAACCTGGAGCTAGCACAAGCGATCGCAACTCAACTGATTCAGCAGCAAAAAGCGGCTAGGCTGCATCGATCACTTCTATTCGTGGTTAGTTTGGCCTTGGGAATTACAACAGGGTTCCTGAGCAAGTTGATTCGCCCTGCCAGCGGGGTCAAAACGGAGACTAGAATTCCACGTCTGAGCAGTCTTATACCCCTGTATAGCAGCTTTCAGATTGCCCTGTCGGGCAAGAGTGTCGCTATCCGCTACTAAGTTAAAGGCAGCGGCAGGAAGCAGATCAGGAATCTGGCAGACGGTCAGTTTTTGTAGATCAGTTGGGCTGGCAATTAAATAGCTGCGTAGCCAATTACAGCCTTGCTCCAGCATTCTCTCTAGTTTATTCACTGTCAGCAGTTTGACACTACCATCTGCTCCACCGGTAGCAAGAGTTTGACCATCTCCGGTCCAACTCACACTATAGACAATGCCTTGCTGAGTATCGAGGGTGTGAAGTAGTTCCCCATTATGGCTCCAGAGCTTGACACTACCATCCGCTTTAACTACAGCAAGGATTTGCCCAGCCCAACTCATACTCCAGATACTACTTTGTTGAGCATCGAGGGTATGGAGGAGTTGCCCCCTACGGCTCCAAAGCTTGACACTACCGTCTGCTCCACCCGTAGCTAGGGTTTGGCCATCTTCAGCCCAACTCATACTCCAAACACTGCTCTGCTGAGCATCGAAGGCGTGAAGGAGTTGCCCATTACGGCTCCAGAGCTTAATGCGGTCGTCTGCTCCACTGCTAGCCAGAATTTGGCTATCTCCAGTCCAGATCACACTGTAGACACTACGTTGTTGCGCATTGAGGGCGTGAAGGAGTTGTCCATTACGGCTCCAAAGCTTGACACTACCATCCGCTCCACCCGTAGCCAGGACGTGGCCATCTTTGGTCCAGCTCACACTATGGACAATGCCCTGTTGGGTATTAAGCGTGTGAAGCAGTTTTCCATCGCGATTCCAGAATTTAACACTACCATCCGCTCCACCCGTAGCCAGGACGTGGCCATCTTTGGTCCAGCTCACACTATGGACAATGCCCTGTTGGGTATTAAGCGTGTGAAGCAGTTTTCCATCGCGATTCCAGAATTTAACGCTACCATCCGCTCCGCCTGTAGCGAGGATTTGTCCATCTCCAGTCCAGCTTATACTCCAAACACTACTTTGTTGAGTATCGAAGGTATAGAGCGACTGCCTATTTTGAGTCCAAAGCTGAACAGCGCCACCCTCTCCGCCTGTAGCGAGGATTTGTTCATCTCCAGCCCAGCTCACACTGTGGGCAACGCCTTGCTCAGTATCAAAGGTGTGGAGTAATTCTCCATCGCGATTCCAGTACTTAACGCTACCATCTGCGCCGCCCGTAGCGAGGATTTGTTCATCTCCAGCCCAGCTCACACTGTGGACAACGCCCTGCTGAGCATCAAGGGTATGGAGTAATTCTCCATCGCGGTTCCAGTACTTAACGCTACCATCTGCGCCGCCTGTAGCCAGTGTTTGCCCGTCTTTAATCCAACTCACACTGTGGACAATGCCCTGCTGAGTATCGAAGATACGGAGTTGTTCTCTATGGTGATTCCAGAGCTTGACACGGCCATCCGCTCCGCCTGTAGCCAGTGTTTGCCCGTCTTTAGTCCAACTCACACTGTGGACAATGCTCTGCTGAGTGTCGAGAGTGTAGAGTAATTTTCCATCGCGACTCCAAAATTTAACGTTGCCATCTGCGCCGCCCGTAGCGAGGATTTGTCCATCTCCAGCCCAACTCACACTGTGGACAATGCCCTGCTGAGTGTCGAGGGTGTAGAGTAATTCTCCATCGCGATTCCAGAACTTAAGGCTGCCATCATCTCCACCAGTAGCCAGAGTTTGTTCATCTCCAGCCCAGCTTACACTATGGACAATACCTTGACGAGCTGGAATAGAACGATACTGAATATGATTTATAATATGGTTTAGAGAATAAATGGGGCTAAAAGTAGGATATTCAGTCAGAGGCAGCTGTTTATCCATTAGAGCGGTAGCTGCTGACGGAGATCTCTGGTCAACTATGGCTTGCAGTTGCTGTCCTGCCTGCATTGCGGTTAGCAGTCCCAGTATTTGATCTTTCTCAAACTGACGCAGTGCTAGGGTGCTGAGTCGCTCTATCTGGGTCACCGCTCGTGCCTCGACCAAAGTTGCTGTGGCATCTCTAGCCATACTCAAGCGATTGCCTGCTAAGCTGAACGCACCTACCGCCAGTGCCGCTGCTGTCAATGCCAAAGCAGATGTGATCGTTAAAGTTTTTCTGTTGTGCTGCACCCGCCGTTCTGTTTCTAAGAGCTGCTGATTTGCCGTTTCCAACTCTGTTTCTGCCTGCTGCCGTGCTGCTTTCAGAATTTGATTGGCCTCTGCTTCTGCTGCCAGCAGTTGTTCTACCTTCCGTGTTTCCGCTTCCTGACTCGCCCGCAAAAAACGCGAATCCTCATCACTCAGCTGTTTTCCGTCAGACCACAGCATCGCATCTTTCAGTGCCTCACCCCGCAGCAGGTGCGACTCATCTCCCGATCTTCGCCACTCGGCAATTGCCACCCTGTAATAAGCTGGACGCAGCTTCGCCAGTTCTGCTTCGACCCAAGCGTGATCGAATACATGTTGGTAAATGCGGTTGTAGACTTGCAGCCGTTCATTGCGCTTAACCACCAATCCGGTCAATCGCAGTGCCACTTGTTCTGAACTATCCGTGGCTGGAATCTCGCCTTGCTTCACAATTTGCTGATACAACCCTAGCAGTAGCCCGCTCCGTTGTTCTCCACTCAAGAGGCGCTCGCGAATCGTTTTCAAATGCTCTGGTGTATCCTGTGCTTCCCAGTTTTCGATGATTCTGGCTTGCACCAATGCTTCGATCCACTTGGCCTCTTGTCCTGCGGGTACTTCATCCTTAGCCTGTACAATTAGCTTGCACACCTTCTGAGTTAGAAATGGTTGCCCACCTGTCCAGTCTAGTATTGCCTGCATTAACGCTTCAGGATTGCTCGATTTTGCTGCTAATCCCTGCGCTAAGGGTTGCGCTTCTGAGAACTGAAATCCCATCAGGTCAATGGGTTGTCCAATATTAAACGGCGTAATTTGCTTGTTCTGAATTAGATCAGAGGGTGCGGCTACTCCAAACAGCGCAAATGTCAGCCGCCGAAACTCTACTTCATCAGCGCGCCGATTGTAGCATTCTCGCAATATACCAAAGAAATCATCGGTGCTGAAGGGTAAGCTGAGGGTGAGATCTACCTCATCAATTAAGATGGCGATTACTCCACTGACCGCAGGCAGCAGCACCGTTTCTAAAAATAATCCGAAGCGCTGCCCGTAGCTCAACAGATTATACTCAGCCCACCAGTGATTGACGTTGAACTGCCGTCGGAGTTGAAGCGAGCGCGCAATTCGGTTAATGAGGCTGAAGTACCACTGCTCCTCGGTTACAGACGTACCAATTCCCTGCAAATCCACGGCAGCGCAAGTAACTTTTATTGATTGCAGCCGTTGGATTGTTCGCACCTTTAAACTCGACTTTCCCATCTGCCGCGCATTCAGCACATAGCAGAGTTGTCCTGCCTTCAGTGCCTCAAAAAGCTCGTCATCTGCTTTTCGGGTTACATAGGTGGGTGAGTCAATTTGCAGTGCTCCACCCTCACTCTGATAGTTGTAGGCATAGTAGGCAGCAGGAGATAGGTCTGTCATATCTGTACCAACGCTCCAAGGTACTTCGGAATTTTCATTCTGAGATAAGCGCTGCGGAACTGCTGACTTGAATGAGTTTTACCATAACACTCTGTGTTCACTTCAGTATCTCCTTAAAATAGTGCCGATACAGATTACACAGCGGATATACATCGTTCCCTTGAAACCGCACTAACCCCATGTTGTCCAGCTTTGAGGCCTCAGCACTAGAAAGTCGCACAGGTTGATCTGACGTAACCACCTGCTTCATAGCACTCGCCAAATTTCGCTCCTCTAGATTACCAAGATGATGCCGCAAATGGCTGCCGAATAGCCACTCCTGAGTTGGAGCAACTTGTAAAAATTGGGTCAACGTTACCTCTCCTCGGACAATTTGTTGCAATGCTACCCGCGTTAGATAGGGATGCCCACCTACCATCGCCATCAGTTGTCCAATTTCAGCTTCTGACCATTGCAAACCATGGCGCTGTACTAAATCCGCAAGCTGGGCTTGAGTAAAGGGCGGCAACTCAATCGGTACACCTACATTAAAGGGAGATTGGTTGATATTGAGGGGAATATATACCTCTTCTGAGTGAGTCAACACCAATCGCAAATTTCGCCATGCGCTAACAGAACTAATTTTCGATTCTTCATGCCAGGAACGAAGTAATCCCAAAAAATCGCTGGCAATTACCGGATGCTTAAATACCTCATCTACTTCATCTAGGCAGAGTGCTAGGGGGGTGTTAATCTCTTCCAACAAATACAGTTCAAAATAATCGGTGCATTTGTCCATACTGCCCGAAATGCCCTGCCAGTACTCCTCAACCTGGTTTGGCAAGCGAAGATTGCGAGTTGTGCGATCGCATAGCCACCTCAGAAAAGCATCTAGACTAGACAGAGCTTGATCTCCCGCACGCTGTAGGTTCAACCAGGTTGTGCGATATCCCTGTTTCTCTGCATAATCCAGAATTCGGATGGTCAAAGAAGATTTACCCATTTGGCGCGGTGCTTTAACTCGAATTAGTGCGCCGGATCTGACAATTGCGCCGTAACACTGTTCCTCAATCGGTGGACGCCTGATATAGAAGAGAGAGTCTAACGGAACCTGTCCTCCTAGCTCTTCCAAAGCAACCCGTTCAGAAGCAAGAGTCATTGAACCGGAGCGAGAAGGTTCTACGACTACGGGTGCCAGTACTGCCACTAGTGCTGGTATGGCCTTGTCAGGTTCGGATGGCTCAGGTAAAGGCAAAGAGGCAACCTCAAGTTTGCGAGTGATGACCGGAGTCGAGTCTTCTGCAATTCCTTCTAGAGCAATCCGGTTACACCCCAACTTATAGGCAAAGTCAAAGGATTCCCCAGCCCCCAGTGCATCATAAAACCCAACGGCAAACACTCTAGCGGCCCGATCGCCAACGGCCTGATTCATTCCAACAACAAAGGGAATGTGATGAGCAATCGCTACTGCCTGTACCTCAGAGTAACAAGCATTTAGCACAACACACTCCACTTTGTCTGCAAACAGCTCAAACAAGCCCGCCAAGGCCGCAGATTTAACAAACTGTCCCTGTCCAGCCGCATTCTCTAAAACTAAGCCAACCTCACCCATGCCATGCCCAGAGAAATGGACAATCTGAGGTCTGTAATTCAACATTGCTCGCTGTACATCACCGGGAGTCACGGCCCACACCTGCTCTAGCAGAAATTTGTCCCGCTTCTGCGATCGCTGCAATCCCTCTTCGATCTCTTTTACTTCTCTGGCTAAATCAAGCGGGGTTGAGTTCTGGGGATTAGCGGCTAGAAAAAGGATTGTCTTCTTAGAGTTCTTCCTTGAACTACTCATCAACTTAGGTTCTCCTGCGCTCAGGGGGTTGTGAGTTTTTTACAAAGTTTAAATACCGTTGCTGTGCAGCGATCGTCTTTTCTTTGGCAATAGTTAAGTTAGTGATACAGCCTTTTTCAGGCTAGTGAAGTAGGAAAAATCGGGTGCAGGAGCACTGCCCCCGCGTGGAGGCGAAGCCCCCCACCCCCTACACCTCGTATGAGTGAAAAACGCTGTAGTCATCTATAAACTTTACACAAAAAACTGTAAAGCCAGACTGCAACGTTACTCACGCAATCTGGCAGAAAAATTACTTCTATTGAGGCTAGGGAAGCGGTTCGGACAACGATCCTGACCTTTAAAGCAACCTCTTTGAAGCAATTTCAGGGGCTGACCCGTCGAAATGTGCCAGAACCCTCTGTTTCAAAGTACTCCACGATGAAGTTTGTAACTTTGCCATTCTGAATTTCAAAACTGGTTAGGCTCTTGTGGGAATCAGGTCCCCAACCCGCTTCGTAGCACCAGCGGAAGGTATCCCGATCCCAATGCGGCAAAACCACTTTGACTTGATTTGGACCAATGGTTGCAATTAGCTTGTTGTCCTGAACAGCGATCGTCACATTGCCGTAAATCTCATTAGAATACGTGCCTGTATAGTTAGACAAAGGCAGCGCTGGGGGAGAGGGATTCGATGGTGGAATTTTGGCAGCAGCAGCTTGTTTGGCAATCGCTTGCTGCTTCTTATCTAAGCTAATTTGATTCCAATCGCGATCAAGAGCACCAAAATGTAAATCAAAGAACTTCTGGGCAAGAATCTCTGGAACCATAGTCCCACTCAAATTAGTTAACACCACAACGCCCACATTCGCTGTAGGCACAAAGGCGACTACCGTTGCACAACCACTGGTTCCGCCCGTGTGCCAGACAATTGGAGCAGGTTCAGCGTAGGCATAAACCCATCCCTCTGCATAGAAGGCACCAATTCCTCCCAGCGGATGAGGTGGAAGGTTTTCGCCTGCCATATACACGGTTTGGGGTGTACGAGTAAATTGAAGATTGCCAGCGCTAACAATTTCTTTACCTTCAAAGGTGCCATGCCCTAACTGGAGCCGCAGCCATTGAGCCATATTCAACACATTAGAGTTGATGCTACCAGCAGGTCCCGCTGTATATAGCCATTGGTGAAATGGCCAGTCTTTGTCGAGTATGACCATCTTGCCATCGAGTTGGACATGCAGCCCAGTTCGATTGGCAGCCGTAAAGAATCCATCTTTTGTGGCACTGCTTTCCTGCATGTGCAGCGGCTCAAAAATCTGTTGGGTCAGAGCTTGTTCCCATGTCTTGCCCGTGTATTTTTCAACCAACGCCGCTGCGACGATAAACAGATTGTTTACATAAGCGTAGGAAGAACGGAAACTAGTAACGGGTTGAAGATACTTAAGGGAATTGATGACATGGGCGCGATCAAACCCGACGAACGTCAAATCATCGGTTGCATGATGTTCAAACCCAGAATGTTGAGCCATCAAGTCCCGCACTAGAAAGGCCTGCGTTACCCAAGGATCAGAGGTAGTGAAGTTGGGCAAATGATCAATGACGCGATCATCCCATTGCAAATGGCCTGTATCCACAAGTTTGGCAACTAGGGCGCTGGTAAACGCTTTTGTTGTGGAACCGATTTGAAAGAGGGTGTGAGGATCGACTGGATCATGGCTACCGTACTGCTTTACTCCAAACCCACGTTGGTAGATAATCTCGTCCTTCGCGACTGCGGCGATCGCGATTCCTGGTACATTCCAACTGTTCCGCACTTTTTCAACATAAGTCTCGAATTGATTGAGTGAAGCGTTCAGTGATTTAGGTTTTTCGTAAGCTAGTGTTTTGTTAGCAGTCGTCATGAGTCCTTCTCCGAATTTATTTGTTGTCGATAGCAAATCGGTTCCACAGCAATTCGCCCTTATCGTTGATGGCATAAACGACTCCGTCGCCACCAGAGAAGACGTGCTTAGCATTTTTCAACCAGTCACTTTCAATCACATCGCCTCCCATGCCCCATGTAGTGCCGTCTCGCGTGGGGTCGAAATACCATTTGAGGGTGCCGTCTGGCTCAATGGCATAGATATTGCCTCTTTCATCAGCAAGAACTTGCTTGAAGCGTGCCCAACCCGCTCCGATTGCATTTCCTGAACCAGGAGCAAAGGATGCGGTACCATCCTGTTTTGTATCCTTATACCACAACAGCTTGCCGTCCTCTGTAATGGCATAAAGTATTCCATTCCCTCCAGAAAAGACACTCTTGAAGGTCTGCCAACCGCTGGTATCTGGAATCACCGTGCTGGTGACCGACGAGAGCGGACCAGACTGATCACTACCTTTATAGATGGCAAGAGTTCCAGGTGCATTCTTAGCGATCGCATACATCACTCCATTGCCGCTGATGTCCGCAACAAGGCTCTTAAATTGTGTCCAGTCGGAACCAACTATTGATGCGTGACCAGCAGCCCAACCTGACGTGCCATTGTTAGTAGTGTTCTTGAACCATCTAAGGTATCCACTTGAGTCAACTGTGTAAATCACTCCCTTCCCGGTTGAAAAGGCATCGGTGGCATAGCCCCAACCTGTGTCAATCACATTCCCTGACTTGCTTACCCAGCTTGCTCCAGCAATTCCAGATGGCACAGTATAGGTTTTTGTTTCCGCTGTCAGTCCAGTTTTACCAACTTCAGCCCCCTTGCCGCCTGTTCCTGGGTCGCCCCCCTTGCCACCTTTTCCCCCCATGAGTTCCAGGTCACCTGTTACCTTATAGCAGTCCTTAGTGAGACACGCGATGCCAACAGAGGCCCCGCCGTTGCCGCCCGCGCCCCCGCCACCATCAGTTCCCTTGCCGCCCTTGCCCCCTTCTTTACCATGACCGGAATGGCGGGAGTCTTCCAGACATTTATCTTGTTTTCCTAGAGCACCCGGATTACCGGCTTCCCCGTCAAACCCGGCTTCCCCATTGGCACCGTTACCACCCTGTCCGCCATCTCCCAGGTGAATGGCTACGTTTGAGACGTTGACTTTGGCGTTATGAACCACCAGCCCAAAGGAACTTCCTCCAGGATTGCCGCCCAATCCGCCCAGCCCGCCTGCTCCTCCTCTGCCGCCATCTCCACCCCAGCCGCCAAGCAGTATTGAAGGCTTACAGAAAAACCAATTGATAATCGTGGAGCCACCGGCACCACCACCACCGCCGCCTGCTCCGGGAATTCCTGTCTCACCTTCAGCCCCCTCTGCTCCAGCCCAAATCAGGGCAGCGTTAAACATTCCCACTGTATCTGGGTTGGCTTTGCCTCCCGCCGCCACCTGGGTTGGAGATGCTCCGGGTGCTCCAGGGTTCCCATCACCGGCACTTCCTGTTGCTCCTGAACGCCAATAACATTCTTCATATCCTCCTGCTGCTCCACCTGCTCCTCCTTTTGCCAGAACCGAACCCCCAACCACAAAATCTGGTGCAGCAGTACCACCAAAGCTGATACAATGCCACGTACCTGTTTTCATGTCATCATCCCTACCTTGCTTTTCACTTTTGCCCCCGGCACCGCCCTTGGTGAGGTGTTGAGAAGCGAGAGGAGTGGTTCTAGATGCTCCTGGTTTGCCCTTGGCTCCGTTGCCTGCAATGATTTTTACAGTATCCAGGGTCAGGAACGGAGTGGATTGAGCAGTGGAGTTATCAACCTTAATGGCATAGCTGCTGGTGCCATCGGTGCGGGTGTCAAAATCCGTTCCAATCACCACCAGGTTACTCAGCGTAGTGTTGCTAGTAATGTTGTTGGCAGTGATTACCGTGTTGCCTTTAGAGTTTGTAATCACGGTGTAGGCAGGGTAATCTGAAGCCTTGCGCAATTTCGACTTTCTGTCTTTGGGCGATATGACCGTAAACTTACTAAAGTCTTTTTCATAACTACCCCGCAGGTGAATGTTAGGTTTCACGTCTACTGCTTCGTCATATACTCCTGCTGTAATTTCAACCAGTGTTGGCTTGTTATTTTTCACAGCCTCTGCAATGCCTTTGGAAATTGTGGCAAAAGGCTGATCTTTTTTCGTGCCTGAGTTGGTGTCTTTGCCTGCGCTAGCAGAAACATAGATTTTGGGCAAATCCGCAAACGGATCGACAGGCGGATGGTTCCCAACTTCGGTTGCCCATACTGGAGCACCCAGTCCAACCAGCGACCATAGAATTACGAAAATAAGCAACAGATACTTTTTCATGCCAAATCTCCACAACAGTGTCCTGGTAAGACGCAATCCCTGTTGGGTGCATCCCAGTCTTGCGAGTCTCAATTTGAGAACTGCCCATTGAGATAAGCACAACGATGGAGCAAGACTTGAGGAACGTTTTGCGCTTTCCACTGTGCTCCAGATAGTTTGATGCGCGCTCCAATCTGTTTGACAGTCGATTCAATCATGCCTGAACCAATGGAAATCCCTTCGGCTTGGAAGTAACTGTAATTGACGATGCGATGACGGTGCTTGTTGAGATAGGC
>KL662192.1:50041-172920 GCA_000733415.1 [Leptolyngbya] sp. JSC-1 | reverse complement strand
TGACTCGATTCCTTCTAGCGTCGTCAATTGTTCCGGTGCTGTTTCCTCATATAGCAAGGCGGCAATGGCACGAGCATGGTCTTGGATTTGTTGCAATTTATCGGCGTCCATTCGTTGCACCTCAGAGGTCAGCAATTAATTCCTTAAGCATAATGGAGATGCTCTGAACTGACCTGTTAAGCATTTCTACTTATTACATAACTGGGATGCACCCTCCCTGTTTCTGAAAATCGGTAAATCTTTTCTGTAAGTTGGGTTGGAGCCTGCCTCTGGGTAGCAATACAACGCGAAACCGACATCTTCGGTTTAGTCACAGTTTAATTTGATCCCCCTAAATCCCCCTTGCTAAGGGGGACTTTGAAGAGCGGTGATGTTGGGTGACGCCGCCACCTAACCTACGTGGGCTAAATTCCCATAATGAAGGAGGACTCTTAATCCAGCTCCCCCCTTGTTAAGGGGGGTTAGGGGGATCGGTTCGATGAACCTTTTGGCTTAGTCACAGTTTAATTTGATCCCCCTAAATCCCCCTTGCTAAGGGGGACTTTGAGGAGCGGTGATGTTGGGTTATGCTGTCGCTGACCCAACCTACGTGGGCTACGTGAGTTACTAGTTACTCAGGGTCTACTGCGTTTGTCGATGTTTCACTATCCTTTTTCTTCTCTTTTTGCTCATTTGTTATAGCATTTTCATGAACTTGCTCTCGTGCAATTTCTGCTTGCTGATCCTGTACATTCTTCACTTCTTCAACCAATTGTTCTATTTGCCTTTTGAGTTCTTCCTGTAAATTAGGAACAGTTTCTCTATCCAACTTGTCTTTAATATCCGCAATGGTTTTAGTTACTTTTGCAAGTGCTTCTTCTAAATCAGACTGTTGGTTAGATTGTGCTTGAACTTTGCGATCTAAGTTGGCGATCGAGTTATTTACCTTGGTGATTTCTCCATTTAAGAAATCCTTAAATCCGTTCAAGTCACTCTTGGTCAAGCTATCACGAGCCTCCTCTACGGACTCATCTAAATTATCAGTGTCTTCAACCAGAAGTGACTGATTCTTGGCAACATTATTTGCTTTATCAACAGCTTGTTTCGCTGCATCGCTATTCTCACCACTCTTATCTTTTTCTTTTTTGGCTTCTCGTCTGAGTTTGACAGCTTTCAAGATTAACTCAACTAGTCCGGCACCCATCAAAAATTCAACAACCAGGGTGGAAACTTCCAGAATCTCTGAGGTTGACAGGGTGCTGGTGCATTTGAGCGTGAAGGTGCGGCCGGCGGTCAGGGTACGCCCAGCCACAGGGCATGACACTTTGACTCTAAAGGCGGCAATGTCTTTGGGGTCAATGTCAGAGGTGGTGAATTTGCCGCTAATTCTTCCTGTATCACCATTAAACTTAAGACCGGACGGCAATTCTCCTGAAACCAGTTCCCACTTATAGGCTTCTTCATCGCCTCCTTCCGCATCCAGCACGACGGCATAATCCTTATCTTTAGAAACAGTCGGTAGTGCATCTGTGGTGATTTTGAGGGTTGGTGACACAACTTTTAAGGTTAAATCGTCTGTCTTGGTAGCTTTGTTAGCATCGGTGACGGTAACTTTCAGGGAGTAGTTGCCCAAATCTTTGGGGGCTTTTCCTGAAAGGACTCCAGCAGATGTGAGGGTTAGTCCAGCAGGCACACCCGTGGCAGCCCAGGTGTAGGGAGCAGTTCCACCTGTTGCGGTCAAAGTTGCAGAGTAATTACCCTCAGGTAGCGCCGCCACAATCTTATCGATGGAGATGCCTGTGGCTCTAACGGTGATATTGCTTAAGCGGGTTGTGGGTTGCGCCACAAGCCCATGTCTGAAGTAGCCGCCCACTGTCCAGGGTTTTCCATTCACGGTAATCGTGCCACCCATACGGCGTTTGCCGTTGAAGGTTGCATCAAAGGTGAGTTGCCCGCCGTTATTGTCATCGCCCCAACTGACGCGGTTGTTGAAATAGCGGTATGGGGAGATAGTGATTCCATTCAACAGGTTGAGAGACAGGGTGTCATTGGTGAGGCGAACTTCCAGGTCGGGTTTATATTCCACCGTGGGATCGGTATCGGTTGAGTCGTCGTCTGTAGCATCGGTGATGACGGCGTTGTAAACTCCTGTCCAATAGTCGAGAGGATCACAGTGGGTGTCATCTTTGACGCCCTGGAAGGTATAGCTGCCCTGTCTGCCAATCAGATGTAGTGGCTTGTCGTTGTAGGTGATGTCTCCGGTGCATTTGCGCTGGAAGGAGGTGCGGTCGCGCAACCATTGTACTGGATCCCCCTGCACCGTATTGTTGTCAGGCATTGTGGGCATAGAGAACGTGAGTGACCCGGTAATATCGTCGTTTAGTTTGAGGGTGCTGTTGTGGAAGGTGTAGTCAACAATTGAAACGCCATCAAAGACGATCGGATTTTTACCCGTTGCAGGATCTTGTTTGCTAATCGACAACCCATAGTGATTGCCTTGAGGATCAAACAGAAAATAGCTACCGCGCCAAAAGTCGAGCTGTTCGTTGCGCGCTTCATCGAAGCTGGTAGGAGTTGTGTCAAACGAAGCAACTTCAGCAATCGTGGTGGCATACCCTAACTTATCCTGCAAAAATGCTTCAAAATCACTCAGGAAGCTATCCGTCAAATCAAGATCATCATACTGATCATTCAGCTGTTGAGACTTCCATGACAACACCAGTGGCAAAAACTTGAGATTACTCATATCTGCCCAAAATTTCACGGCATTTTGGTGTTGAATACTTGCAGTCGTTGCTTGGATATCCGTGCTCATTTTCTTTCTCCTGACTTGAATTGAACTAAATTTGGCTAAAAGCTTGTGAAGCAGGCATCTTGCCCGCACAAAAACCGAGATGGTCATCCTATGTTCAATTTGTGATTTGCTGAAATTCTGTAAGCAGGCAAACCTGATTACCTATGGGATAAATTAGCAAAACTTTTGACTGAGTTCATGCTAAAGACGTAGCTCATTCTTCAAAGCATGGATGCGTTACGTTGTCGCTCATGCATCCTACATTTAATTACTTATGCTTGTTACGAAAATATCCTTTGAAATAGATATAGACCGCAGAAACCTTGCTAAGGTCAAGACCATAATTTGTGTTGAGTTCATCTTTATCCTTTTCAATAGAAAGTGTCCAAGTCCCGTAAATTCCAACCATGTCTAAAACTGAATCCGATAATTTTCCTTCTTCCCCGCTATTTGCTGATTGATACTCAGATTTCTGTGGATTAAAATTGGTGAAATGAACAAAACTGGTCTCAACATCGTCATGAGTAAACTCAAACATGTCTGTATTACTTTGGATGCGACTAATACCTTGATGCTTGATAGAAATAGCTATCTTTTTTGACGCGGTAACTCCTGAATCGATCAGATTGCCATTTTCATCAACTTTTGGCTTCTTGTTTTCATCAAGTACTGGTGCATATATATGGGGACGAATATGTGTGATGCGGATGTCTACTTTATCCTGTGCATTAGATACCATGACCTCATTAGATGCTTTAGGAGCTGCGGTTTCAGGCACTGTTTTAAATGTCACTGCGTTGCTTGTTTTTAGTGTTTTCACCAAAGAATCTGGCAACTTAACTTGAATTAAACTCAGGCGAACTTTGTTATCACTTTCATCGGGGAAAGGAGAGTTAGGGCTATTTTGATTGCCATAGTAACTCTCCTGCTCGGTCGTCAGCGTAGTCATTTGAGCTTTAAAGGATTGAACATTGTGTTCACTGGGTGCCGAATCAACCCACAAATTCAACCAATTTTTCCAGTAGTCGTCTAGATTGGGAAGTCCTCCAAGCGTGAGAAATGCATATTTACGTTCCGCTTGATGTATCAGAAATAGCACTTGATCCACTAGATCTTGATAGCGATGGGCGTAGTAGGAAAAAACCTCAACATCATGGGGATTAAATGGTTGAGTTTGGTTGTTTAACTGCTTGATTTGTGCAGCATCATTCTCAGCCTCTTGAGCATATTGAGCCGCTAACAGAATTGTTGTGTTGTACTCAATAATCGCATCGCTGCGAGACACTAAGGCATTGCGAAAGTCCTGAATAGCTTGTTTAATTTCTACCGTGGAAACTGCGCCGCTAATGCTATCAATTTGCTCATCGAGCTTGTCAAGCTGAGTCATGAAATGAATGGATTTTTCGTCCAGTTTAATCGTGCTATCGGTATCCATTGCTTGACTGCGAAAACCTGCGACAAGATCATCTCCCAGGCTAGCAAGCTGGCTAATCACATAGGTTTTGTCTACATCACGACCATCATTGGTTTTGATTTTAGTGATTCCTTCATACACAATGTTGGCTAATTCCACAGCCCCCATCGTTGCTGCCGTCTTAACATCGTGAGACATTGCCATCATTTCAAGCGCTTTAATGACAGTGTCAAAATTACAGTTAAACTTGCTGGTGATAGCAGTTTGTAACGCTGTCTCCGATTTTTTTAGCTCTACCTTAGCGGCTTCGTATGCGGTCACAGCGGTATCAATCTTGCCTTTTGCAGTAAAGACAAGATCTGTCATCAGCTTAAAGCTTTCCTGATTGCGATGTTGAGAGGCATCAAGCTGAGCCAAAACTTGTTGTTTGTCCAGTTTCTTTGCGTTGGCATCGGTGTAGCTCTTTGCCAGGTTCAAAAATTCTTTTTCAAACGAGTCGAGTAGATCAGCGTTTTGCTCGAATGTCTTGCTCAAGCTATCAAAAGCTTCTCTAGGCACCCAGGATGGTAAATGATTGTAAAAGGTTTTGTTTGCCTTGTACTTAGTCTGGAGTGTGACGGCTTTGTTGAGAATAAAGTTCTTCTTGATAGCGTCATCGCAGGTTGGGTCAAATGCCTGAAAGTCACTTAACACATTCACTAGCCAGTTAATCTCTGTGCCGATTGCCTGCCATTCCTCTTTGCTGCCTCTCTGAAAACTAATCTCTTTGCCCCGAAACAGTTGCGGATCGCAGTTTAGATAACGATATTTAATTGATTGCAGCAACATTAGGAAAAAGACATTGTCGCACTCATCTCCCAGAGGAATTAAATCGTCAACCTGTAACGGCAGAATGTGAGCGCCATGTTCTCCTGTTTCAGCCGGTTCAGGCGCTTTGCCACTGTCTGCCCACTCATCTGGGTCGCTGTCCGTCGGCTTCGCCTGCGACTCAATGCTCTTGGCACCCACGTAGGGTTTGTAGTAAAGTTTGCCCCCTTTACCGCGTTTGCCCCCTTTACCGGGTTTCCCGGGTAATCCAGGTTGACCGAATTCGAGCTGAATGGCAATGTTTTGCTCACCCCTACCAAAGCAGTAGTGAAACTTGATAGATCCTCCATCGCCACCACTGCCACCACCTAGGGCAGCACCCCCAGCCCCACCTTGGCTCCCTTCAGTCGGACTACTTCGCAACTCATCATGACAGTAGGCTGGTCCTTCATACCCCTCAGAGCACACCTCTACTTTCAAGCCATCACTACCAGAGGCACCGTTCGCACCATCTTGACCATCGACGCCTGGGTAGCCATCACCACCGTTGGCGTTCAGGGTCAGCGTACCTTGCAGGTCAATTTCATCGCAAATAATCGTAATTGAGCCGCCGTCCGCACCATTTTGACCCCACCGCTGATAGTCTGGTTTGGTGGGGTCTTTCCCTTTGTTTAGGCTGTCCAGGATTGCTTGTGCGTCCATACCCTTTGCTCCAGAACCCCTGGTGTTGGGCGGAGCTGAATAGGTCTTTTGCTGATCGCCGTTTAGATATTGGATGGGCAGTTTTCCGGCTGATACATCCATTACCGCAGGCAAACCTTTGATATCTGGTACCGTTAACTTATGGCAATACAGCTTGACATCGCCACGAGGAATGGTAATCGAACCATAGAGCGTAATGTTCTTGGCACACACGGTTAAGTGGCGATCGCTCTTAATGTCTTCGATGTGTTCATCGAAACCTGTTTGTGTGGCTTGTCCTAAATTCAGATTCTCGCCTGTGTAATAAATCAGAGTTCTGGCTGGATAACGGATAGCTAGCTCCGGATCTAACTCCTGCACACAATCATCTCGGTAGTAATTTGGATTAGTGTTTACAAAGACCATCTCATTCCCTCAATTATCTTCAACGGTTGGTTCTGTCGTAAAACATCAAAATTGGCGCATAGCAATCTATGCATCAACTTTGTAATAGCTGAATTACAGCCTTTTCCAGGCTAATGAAGTACAAAAATTGGGGTGCAGGGGCACAGCCCCCACCCCCCTATACCTTACGTGGGTGAAAAACGCTGTAAGCACGTTAGTATTATGAGAATGGGAGCGAGGAGCCAGAATGGGTTTAACTTCTGGAGGAGCAGGTCAAGTCAAACGAAACATCTATCCGAGTGATTAGGGCATCTCGAAGATTCTTTGATTCCGCTCTTGAGTCTGGGATTCAAGCTAGCGGTTCTTCGATCTATTTTTCAGATGAACTGTCTCTCAGCACTTCTCTCAGATGCACTAATGGAATAGATGCATAGCCCAGATTCAATGAAAGATGAAAGTGGTAGATGTATCGTGAAATCCTTTGAGTGAGCTGTGCCTAACTTTGATGATTAAAGCTTCAACTCAATGTAATCAGTCTATCATGGCCGTTGACAGCATCACCCCTCCTACACTGCAACTTAGACTGCAACTTAAGCTCATCATAACTTGCAGTTGAATCTGCCTAGATCTTGGTGGCAGCAACCTGAGCAGCACAGCAGTTAAGCGAGTCTCTATTAATGGAGCAGTGGAGCCGCTAAACTACAATTGCCTCAAGCCAGGAAACCACGCTGCATTCAAAAACAATCGAAGGCGCTCGGCAATGAGAACTACTCCAGCTATTGCCTAGGCAAAGAATAAAGATATGAATTAAGATATGTTAAAAAATCACTAGCATAATGATGTAAAAGCTAGCATCTAATGAACGCTTAGACTACGACGCTTAGAATCCGTTTGAAAAGCTCCCTACATCCCTCATTCTGGGAGACTTTCCCGAGCCGTTGCTGTTCAGAGTTCCCCATTAGTTGGGGATGGAGGGGGCGGACCAGTTGAAGCAGTATACCCATCGGGATGGCTCTACCATTACCCAACCTACCGCCTCAATTTGGAGTGAACAATGACACCTTTTCAGGAATTTGATTCTGGCGCAAACGTCAGCAGAGCAGCTATGCCTAAAGTTCCCTGTACTGCAGCAGTTGGTTTAACTGAAGCTGAAGTTGAACAATTTAGCTGGGGCTTCAGAGGAGTCTATGCCCAAATGCCACAAGCTGGCCCTGGCTACGATTGCTATTCAACTCCTGGTGAGCGTCATGGACTCCCGGAAGTGATTGAGGCAGTCAAGTATGTCTGTGCACAATGGGAGAAATTGTGTCCAAATGGACCAAGAGTGGGAATCGGAGACATCAGTTTGTCGAACGGTGGTCCAATGCCTCCCCACGCCTCACATGATCGAGGCATTGATGTCGATATTGCTTTGGTTGCTAATACTAATGAGGAAATTGGGCTAACCTGGAAGCATCCTAAATACTCCCGCGAACGTACTCAACAGCTTATCGACCTATTTTTGAATAATCCTATCCTCGGTATCCGAGTTGTCTTCTTTAACGACCCTAAAATTAGAGGTGTTGAACCTTGGGCAGGGCATGACAATCATTTTCATGTCAGTTTTCTCTCTCCCGGAGTGAGTGCAGCAGCTTTTAGCAGCGACCAACAGGGCTACCTGCGGTTGGTGGCCCCTCGGATGAAAGGTGAGCAAGTCCGCAAGCTGCAAGCAGATTTAGTTAAGGTGGGCATGCCCATCGAAGTCGATGGTGACTTTGGAGTTGCAACTGATGCGGCGGTGCGACGGTTTCAAGCTGAGCAGGGATTGGATGTAGACGGCATTGTGGGGCCGATGACACAAGCAAAATTAGCACAACTTGTGGGAAGGCTAGCTCGTTGAACGTCTTTAGGTTGGAGCTTAAGTTGGAGCTTAAGTTGCAAGATCAATAGAGTAATTTTGAAGATGGACATGCTAGATTAGCAGTTGTTGAACTAGCCTTTTGGCAAAAGACTTTATAGTACATACAGCCTTTTTCAGGCTAGTGAAGTACGAAAAACCGAGTGCCGGGGCACTGCCCCCACACCTCACCTCATATGAGTGAAAATTGCTGTAGCTCTGATTTGGTATCTGTCCGAGAGCATTACCAGTACGGTAATACGAATTCTGTCTGAGTTGGAGAGTCGCGCTTTAGATTCTCTAGTAGGTTTGGTTGACTTATGTATCAACCACTTTATCAATACTGCATGTACGATACTGTGCGTATTTAAGCTAAATCAACTTTGAATTGAACTTGACTGAAGCTATATTCTCAAAGTTTACAAAAAATGTCAAATCGTTACGCAACCCCACCAGAGGGGGACTTTCCCGAACCATCGCTGTTTAAAGCCTCCCACCAGTGGGGAATTCAGAGGACGGATCCAGACGACGAAATTCTTTGCAAACAGCTTCTAATACCAAATATGTTTGTATATGATGCAAATCCTGGCCCCCTAAATCCCCCAATCCTGGGGGACTTTGAGTGGCTCGGCTCCCCTAGGATTGGGGGCTGGGGGCGGTTCGGCATCTGTATCGTTCAGTGAAGTATTGGGTATAAAGCAAAGGGTGATGAAATGATAGGACGTTTCCAACCTAAACTCCTGAGCTGGCTGCTGATCGGGGTGCTCACCATCACATTAACCAAATTACCAGGAGTCTTTTTTGTCAGTGAGGTAAGCGCAGCCGAACGCATAAGCCCGCTACTGATGAGTGTTCATAATGCGCCAATTCCATTTGCCGAATCAGGTGGGTACAAGCACCTTGTCTACGAACTGTGGTTGGGTAACTTCTCAAGCGGTGATGCAGTCGTTGAAGAAGTCGAAGTGCTTGGCGATAGTGCTGTACTTGCAACCCTTAATACCCTGTCACTCCGTCTGCTCAAATTCAAAACAGCTTACCCATCGACCAGTTTCTGTTTGCTTTTGAATGAATTGTCAACTTCAGCCTGGTTGGCTTCAGCGGTTGGGAAAGTATAGCTCGTTTGTGCAGTCAGTTTGTGATGAATTTGAGACTTAAGTACTGGGGAAAAAACGATGTATATAAAATTGAACCGACGATCGCTGCTGATTGGATTAGGCACTGTAGGAGCTGCTGTTTACCTTCAAGGTAGTCAAACGCCGCACTCAAGCAGTGACGGGGCGGAGGCTGAATTTCCGCCTGAGGTTCAAGCGCAGTTGAACGAAGCGGTTGATCGCACCATCGCCAACCACAACATTCCGGGTGCTGTGATTGGAGTGTGGATTCTGGGACAAGGAAACTGGCTGGCGGCAAAAGGCACCAGCGATCTATCGACACAAGCTCCGATGGTCCTTAATAGCCACTTTCGTATCGGTAGCGTCACGAAAACAACAACGGTTACTGCTATTCTGCAACTCGCAGAGCAACAACGGTTGAGTACCACCGATTCAGTGGGGAAATACCTCCCCTTTGTTCCTAATGGAGACAAAATTACGCTAGAAATGCTGGCTAATATGACCAGTGGGCTTTATCCCTATACCTTTGATGAGAACTGGCAAAAGCAGCTAAAAAGCGATCCGTCGCGTACCTGGACGCCTCGTGAACTGGTTGACATTGCATTCAAGCATGAACCTCTATCCGATCCAGGCGCTGAATGGAATTACAACAATACCAACACCGTGCTGCTGGGGATGGTAGTCGAACAGGTGACCAGAAAACCGCTTCAGCAAGTGTTTCAAGAGCAGATTTTTGCGCCCTTACAGCTACGCCAAACGGTCTTTCCGACAACTGCTGCTATGCCCGAACCTTTTGCCCACGGCTATACCAAACAGACGCTGGACGGCACCCAGGGAGACGCCACTTTCTGGAATCCGAGCTGGGGTTGGGGAGTGGGCAACTTGATTTCAACACTCGACGATTTGAGAATCTACGCTAAAGCAATTGCGACTGGTGAAGGACTGCTCTCTGAGGAAATGCAGCGCTATCGTCTCACGTGGGTTACCCTACCGCCCAATACTGCGGATTACAAGTACGGAATGGGAGTTGTCTACAACAAAGGTTGGATTGGCCATACAGGAACATTACCAGGCTACAACGCCGTTGTATATCACATGCCAGAAAAAGCTGCCACTCTGGTGATTCTGGGAAATTCTGATATCTGTGCTAATGGTAAGACTGCTGCATCGGCGCTATGGGATGCGATTGCATCTGTGCTGACACCGCAACATGTTCCGACTCTCCTTCCCTGTTAATTTTCCTATCAACTATTTTGTTAACTTTCCTGTTAGCTGAATACCAACGTTCTAGTATTACTCAGAATTTCTCAGAATTCTAACTATCTCCAAAATGCCAAAAATCCGAATTCGCAAGATCTCTGTTGGTTTAAAGCGTCTGATCCTGTTCGCAATCGCAGCTTTTGTTTTCTCTCTATTCACCGGCATATTGATCACTAATAGTTCTAATCAGGCTGCAAACGCACAGATAACGGGTACACCGGCCTCTCTCGATCCGTCCACGTCTGTCACTGATACAATCTCCCAGATTACTTCTAAACCGCTCTACACCCACAGCACCTGGGGATATGAGGTGAGCGACCTGGCAACGGGTGAAACTCTACTTTCGCAGACCAACGACACGATGTTTGTCACCGGTTCAATTCTAAAAGCCTACAGCACCGTTGCCGCTCTGGCTGCCTATACACCCGACTATCGGTTTCAGACTCCTGTCTATGGGATTGGAGCGATTCAAGACGGAGTTTTGACTGGCAATTTGGTGCTGGTGGCCTCAGGAGACTTTAGCTTTGGGCTACGTGACCAGGCAGACGGTACCCTGGCATTCAACAGCCTGCCAGAAGTCGATCACAATTATGCCGATACGGGGTTGCCCGGTCCCGTCCTGCTCAAAGACAGCGATCCGCTCGCGGCCTTGAATCAGCTCGCTGCTCAGGTGCGGGCTGCCGGCATTCGGGAGGTGCAGGGCGACGTAATCATTGACGACCGCTTGTTTGAAACCTTTGACGGCTGGCCCGATGGCTTAATTGCACCGATCTGGGTCAACGAAAACGTGCTGGATATTACCGTCACCCCGGCAGGGCAGCAGGTCGCGGTAGACTGGCGTCCTCAAACCGCGGCTTACAGCGTTAGAGCCGGAGACATCCGAATTGTGCCAGCGGGTGGGGAAACTCAGCTCAACGCCGAACTCGTGCAGCCGGGCGTAGTGCAAATTAGCGGTCAGGTCGCAGCGGATGCTAACCCGCTCCAAATCTGGCAAATTCCCAATCCGGCTGACTTTGCCCGAACCGCCTTCATTCAAGCACTCGCTCGGGCAGGCATTACGGTGAGCGCTATCGCCACGGGAGCCAACCCTACTAACCTGTTGCCCCCTGCTGCTACTTATTCAGAGGCTCAAAAACTGGCAGAGCATACCTCACCGCCGCTGTCTGAGTTCACTAAGGTGATTCTCAAGGTCAGCTATAACCGGGCAGCAGACCTGATGGTGTGTCTGGTGGCGGTCCAAAACGGCGATCACGACTGTCCGGCTGGGATTGCTCCCGTGATCACAACCATCACCCAGTTGGGAGTGTCTCAGAACAGTACCTTTATGTTTGATGGAGCTGGTTCAGATGAACGTGACCGCACGACGCCCACCGACATGACTACCTTCCTGCGCGCCGTTGCCCAGCAGCCCTACGGTGCGGCCTTCCGCGAGGGGTTACCCATTTTAGGAGTCGATGGCACACTAGCGACCAATCAAAAAGGTAGCCCCGCTGCTGAAAAGGTGCAAGCCAAAACCGGCAGTAGAATCCACGGCACACCCGACGATCGGCTCTTGATCACCGGGCTTACCCATGTTGGCTATATTGAAGCAGAAAGCGGTCGTCAGCTCGTTTCTGCGGTGATGCTGCGAGATGTACCCGTTGCCTCACCCGACGAGATCTTCGCAGCGGATGGTGATTTAGGGGCGCTGGAAGCTGCCGTTCAGCAAGGCTTTTGAGGATTGGAGTTATTTTTTGAAGGGTGATTTGAACTTTGATGAGTTTGTTGAATTGATATAATACTAAGCATTTCAATACTCGGTAATTGATGCCGTTGGCTGCAATTGTGGGGTTCACATCCCGTTTGAAATCAAAAGATTGGCAGCTCGATTCCCTGGGAACGATCTCTGAAGCAAAGAATACGCTCAGTAATACCAACTATCACCATCCGCATTTGGTTTACCTTGCACAGCTAAACTTACAGAAGCCAAGTATGCCAATCCTTGCTGAACTTGGGCAACGGTGCCATGCAATTCTAAATCAACCTGCCTGGGGAAAACTCGATCCTCCAAAACAACTTGATTGATATTGACGCTTAATCCAAACTGAGAAATTAAATGAGAAACGATTGGCTCCTGCTGACAAAGATAAATACGGATTCGGAGATGAGCAGTAGGCTGTTTCTCAACATGAGTTGTATAACGAAGATGAGCTTGCTTCATGATCTAGATTATTACTAACAATAGCCCTTGTTTCTCATTCCCTGGCCATAACGTACCTCGTTAGTAGTTACAAATTTGGATCAAGCAGAGACAGTTATGAGCAGCTTGAGCAAGTGATCAAATCAGCTAGCGCTGGTGGGAATTCGGTCGTTGGCAATTACCTCACCGACTGGACTCATTTGGCGGCTGGGCGGCGGTAAGGTCGCGTCAACGGGTAGCTTTGGAAACAGCAGTTCTGCAACCCGATAGGCTTCTTCTAGATGGGGATAACCCGATAAAATAAATGTATTAATACCAAGACTGCCATATTCCAACATCCGTTTTGTCACCGTATCCGGATCACCCACCAAGGCCGTTCCAGCTCCACCGCGCACCAATCCTACCCCAGCCCAAAGATTAGGACTGATCTCCAATGCACCTCGTCCACCGTTGTGAAGCTGCTGCATGCGGCGTTGCCCTTCCGAATCAGCGCGAGACAGGGCTTTCTGAGCTGCTGCAATCGTATCATCGTCTAAATACTTAATCAGCTGCTCTGCTGCCTCCCAAGCTTCGGCTGCGGTTTCCCGCACAATCACATGCAGCCGAATCCCAAACCGCAAGGTACGACCCTGCTCTGCCGCTAACTGTCGCACCGAGGCAATTTTTTCGGCCACCTGCTGAGGCGGTTCTCCCCAAGTTAGATACAAATCCACCTGCTTGGCAGCTACTTGCTTGGCCGCAGCTGAGGAACCACCAAAATATAGGGGTGGATAGGGCGTTTGCACGGGAGGAAACAGCAGTTTGCCGCCTTTGACATTTAGATATTGCCCTTGGTAATCCACGACTTCCCCCGCCATCATTTCTCGCCAAACCGAAAGAAACTCATCAGTCAGGTCATAGCGAGCATCGTGATCCAAATGCAATCCGTCACCAGCCAACTCAACCGGATCGCCGCCTGTCACCACATTGATCAACAGCCGCCCTTGAGACAAACGATCAAACGTGGCAGCCATGCGAGCAGCCATACCGGGCGAAGACAATCCTGGCCGAATGGCGACCAAGAACTTCATCCGTTTTGTCACATGAATCAGAGAAGCAGCCGTGATCCAGGCATCTTCACAGGAACGTCCGGTGGGCAACAGCGCACCTGTAAAACCTAGCGCATCGACGGCTCCTGCTAACTGCTTCAGATAATCGGATGTTACGGCTCGTCCACCTAATGCAGTTCCGAGATAACGGCCATCGCCGTGGGTTGGAAAAAACCAAAGAACATCCATTGCCAAACTCCTGCTGAAAACATTGCATCGGCGCGAGATGAAGGGCCAGTCTTTTACAACCCCCCACTGACGCACCTAGCGCCTAACTTACAAATCTACGGTAACTTTATCGATTTACCGTATGAATCAGGTTAGCACAGGTAATAGTAGAAGATCAAGCGTTTGGGTAAATGTTTGGGTGGATGCTAAGCATTCAGTTCTTTGAACTGAGGCGAATATTTTGTGATTCAAAATACATTTGTGCTTTCAGATACAAACAGGAATAGAAAGTAAAATTTGTAACTATTAATCTTGAATCGTTTGCTGCAAATCACAATAAGTAGGTCAACCCAATTCAACGGTAGATAAAATGCGGGCATCTTGCCCTAGTCAGCGAGACACTGCCACTGCGGATCTGCAAATGAATGATGTTGATCAACTTAATTAATCGACTTAGGATATTGCTGAGCGAGTTTGATCAATGAAATAATCACCTAACTTCTAGCAATAGCGATACATGCCATTGAAGTTGCCTATGCTTCATTGTTAGTATCCGCTTTGGGTACTCGATAGTGCTTGTAGAATTAAGGCTTGAAGTTCGTTGAGATTTACACCTAGGTGTTCTAAGTAATTCAACTGAATTAAAAGCAAGATCAGAGTGATATCGCCGCCCGAAGGGCGGCGATATCACCTCCTTTGGGTTTCATGTTTAATTATGTTGTTCTACTTAGTACTCTCATATCGTTGTTTCTGTCTCTAAAACAATAGATTAGATATCAATCCGATTATTCCCCCAGCCAGCACCAGCCAAGCCGAATTCACTTTAAAGCGAAAAACGGCAATCATACTCAAAACCGCGACGATTATCGTTAATTCATCTACTAGCGCGGTTCTCAGCAATGTGTAGGAGACACCCGCCATCAGCCCCAGTGAAGCCGCATTAACGCCATCCAGAAACCCACTGGTCCAAGCCGATTGCCGCAGTTTCGTCACCCACGGATTCACCAGCCATACCAGCACAAAGGCTGGGAGAAAAATACCGATAGTGCCCGCAATTGCTCCAGCATGACCGGCTAGCAAATAGCCGACAAAGGTTGCGGTGGTAAATACCGGTCCCGGCGTCACCTGACCGATAGCTACGGCATCCAAGAGCTGCTGCGAGGTCAACCACTGGTTACGTTCCACCAAATCTCGCTGCAAAAAGGCCAGCAACACATAGCCACTGCCATACAGCACACAGCCGATCTTGAGGAAAAACAGAAATACGTTAATCCATCCCACCGCGGCAGAACTGGCCGCACCCGTTCCCATCTGCGCGAGCAAGCTAAATGGGACTAGGAACACCCCAATCGGTTGAGTTTTACGGGGGCGCTTCAGCAGCATCACGAGTACACCCAGCACCAACAGCAGCAGAATTTCGTTGATTCCGACTAAATAGCCAATTAATGCTGCCACTCCAGCCGCAATGGTAGAACCATCTTTCGCTGCCTTTTTGCCCAACTGCCAAACGGCCTGTAGGACGACGGCAATAATCACCGGCTTGATGCCATAGAGCAACCATTCCACCTGGGGCAGGGTTTGGTAGCGGACATAGATGGCAGCCAGTGCCCAAACAATCAGCATTGCCGGCAGAATAAAGCTAGCTCCGGCTACCATCAGACCCCGCCAGCCCGCCCGTTCGTAGCCAATGTGAATCGCCAACTCGGTTGAATTAGGACCTGGAATCAGATTGGTGACTCCTAACAAATCCAGCAGCTTTTCGCGGCTCATCCACCGCCGCCGATTCACCACCTCCTGATCCACCATGGCGATGTGAGCCGCCGGACCTCCAAAAGCAATGGTGCCAAGCTTCAAAAAACAAGTGCCAGTTCGTTGAGCCGTTGCTGCCGCTGAGATGGACTGAGTTGAGCATAGGGCAGCGATTCTATGGGCTGGTTCTCTTCTGGGTTCTGGGACACGTTGTTTTCCTCAATTCACCTATAACAGAGCAGCACTTTAATTATTAAGATTCAAACCCTACTTGGCAATTTAAACCTCTGTTATGATTTGGTAAATGTAAGATACAAAATCTTTATCGGAATACCGGGGTTTTATGAGTCAAGCAAACGATCCGCCCAAGCAGATCAGTGAAGACTTTTATGCTGGAGGGCAACCCGATGCCGAGACCATTCAGCACTTGGCGGAGCAGGGGTTTAAATCGATTGTCAATTTGCGTTCGCCGAACGAAGCCGGTACATTAAGCGATGAGCAGCAGCAAGCAACCGATGCCGGGTTGGAATATGTCAATGTTCCCCTCAGTCCTGGAGAAGCAGATGATAGCCTGATGGCCAAAGTACTGTGGAAACTAGAGGATCTTCCCAAGCCAGTCTTTTTTCATTGCGGAGCCGGAGCAAGAGCGTTAGCGTTAGCCCTAATTGCGCTAGCAACCCAGCAGGGACTGAACCGTGAACAGGTGATTGCCAAAGCCGAGGAAATTGGTGTGAATGTGGAACAGCCCCATCTCAAGAGTTTTTTAGAGAGCTGAGAGTAGCGTATTTCTCTGAATTCTCGATGTCGAATTGTCTACTCCTAGGGTCAAGATTCAAAGCTATAAGGCGTTAATAAGATAAATCCAATTTATCGCCAGAGTGCTTGCTTTCCGGCTTTGTATATGCAATCATTGCCTTATTAATCTACGGTATCTCGACCAATTTATAGTAGTATTGAGTCGCAGTTCAAGAAGTAGAACGTCAAGCGGGGTAGATAAGGGTTGGTCCGAGCCGAGCCATTTAGCTAGTTCCAGTTCAGATTTGCAGCGCTGTTGCTCGTGAAGGTTGGTTAGCCGTGACCGACCCAGTGAGCAAGAATTGAACGACCCGTTGAAATAATGCAGTAAAGTTATGCAATTAGTGCAGTCCCACTCCTCTAAATTCTCTTGGCAGACGCTACCCTGGCAGCAGTTTGCGCCCTGGCTGATTCCGGCTGCTCTGATTGTGCTCTGGCAAATTCTGGCCCAGATCGGCATCATCTCGACTCGGATTTTGCCAGCCCCGACCCAAATTGTGGAAGCGGCGATTCGGTTAGCTCTCAGCGGTGAGCTGGTGCGCAACGTGGTGGTGAGTCTTTACCGCGCTCTGGCCGGTTTTCTGATTGGGGGCAGTATTGGCTTGAGTTTAGGAGTGCTGAATGGGCTAGCTCGGCGAGCTGAACTGCTGCTAGACAGTTCTATCCAAATGATTCGGAATATTCCTCACCTAGCCCTGATTCCGCTGGTGATTCTCTGGTTCGGAATTGGTGATTCGGCTCGGATTTTTTTAGTATCTTTGGGTGTTTTCTTTCCGATTTACATCAACACATTTGCAGGTATTCGCTCGATTGATCCCAATCTCTTGGAAATGGGTCGAGTCTATGGTCTAAGTCGTAAGCAATTGTTTTCACAGATTGTGTTACCGGGAGCTTTGCCCAATATGCTAGTTGGCCTACGTTATGCCTTGGGCTTGATGTGGCTGACGCTGATTGTGGCTGAAACGATTGCTGCCAACTCAGGCATCGGCTATATGGCGATGAACGCCAGAGAATTCATGCAGACGGATGTAGTCGTGATGAGCATTTTGCTGTATGCATTATTGGGCAAACTGGCTGATTCGATTGTGCGGACACTAGAGCGCTGGTGGTTACCGTGGCATCCCAGTCAGCAAGGTTAGTTGAACTAGTAGTTTGAATTATTTGGAGTATGACTGAATGAGTGCAATAAATTATACCAAGAGTGACCCTGTCAATGTAACGAGTGGTGCTCACGTGGTCGTTCAGGATTTGAGTAAGTCATTTGGCAACTTTCAAGTTCTCAAAGGTATGAATCTAGAAATTAACGCGGGCGAGTTTGTGGCCGTAGTCGGTAAGAGTGGCTGCGGCAAAAGTACCTTACTACGATTGCTGAGTGGTTTGGACACTCCAACCAGTGGTCAGATTTACATCGACGAGCAGCCGCTAGGGGGACTCAATCCATTTGCCAGGGTCATGTTTCAAGATTCGCGATTACTGCCTTGGCGACGAGTGTTGGATAACGTGACGCTGGGATTGAAATATCAAAGTCAGCAGCGGGGGCAGTGGGCGCTCCAGGAAGTGGGATTGGCTGACCGAGCAAATCGCTGGATTACCCAGTTGTCAGGTGGGCAGCGGCAGCGGGTGGCTCTAGCACGAGCGCTAGTCAGTCAGCCCCGCCTGCTGTTACTGGATGAGCCGTTGGGTGCGCTGGATGCCCTGACGCGATTGGAGATGCAAAATTTGATTGAGACACTCTGGAAAGAGCAACAGTTTACGGCATTTCTCGTGACCCATGAAGTAGAAGAAGCCGTATACTTGGCCGATCGGGTCATTGTGATCGAAGACGGCGAGATTTCCTTGAATTTGTCGATCAGCTTGCCGCGTCCTCGCAATCAGGGCAGTGCTGAATTTGCCGAGCTGAAGATGAGAATACTCGATCAAATTTTGGGCAGACCGCGTCAGCTTGAACGTGATGTCTCCGCTCTACCAGCCTTTCAGTCCTAGCTTTTACTCAAATGTTTATTAAAGAATAGACAGCGCATTCTCAAAGGGTTTCATGTATGTATCTGAAGCGAAGAACAGTTCTCTCTGGATTGATCGGTTTCAGTATTCCTCTAATTGCGGCAAGCTGTGCTAGCAACTCGTCGAACCAGGCTGGCTCTAGTTCTGACTCGCCTGCTGCCAATAGCCCATCACCTTTAGCCGGTACAACGGTGCGCATCGGCTATCAAAAGGCGACCGAGCTGGATCTGCTGCGTTCTAGAGGCAATCTCGACAAGCGAATTCAGCAGCTAGGTGGGACGATTGAGTGGTCGTTGTTTCCGTCGGGGCCACCCATGCTTGAAGCCATGAACGCAGGCAAAATCGACTTTGGCGGAGTGGGTGAATCGCCACCGATCTTTTCCCAAGCTGCAGGCGGACAGTTTTACTATGCTAGCGTTACGCTCCTGGCACCGGAAACCCAGGATGTTGTGGTATCCCAGAATTCAGCGATTCAATCGCCTGCTGATTTAAAGGGTAAAAAGGTTGCGCTGCAGAAAGGTTCGAGTGCTCACTACCTTTTGCTGAAAGTGCTAGAAGAAAACAATATTGATGTCAGCGAGGTCGAGGTGGTTTCGTTGTCTCCTGCCGATGCCAGAGCAGCATTTGAGCAGGGTAATGTCGATGCCTGGTCGATTTGGGATCCGTTTCTGGCGGTTGTGCAGGCCAATGGGAATATCCGTGAACTGAAGGTGGGCCGAGAGCGACGTACATTCTTTCTATCTGCCCAACAGTTTGCTGAAACCCAGCCAGAGTCACTGAAAGTAGTGCTCGATGAAGCAAAACAAAATGGCGAATGGGTCAAACAAAATATCCGAGAGGTAGCCGAACGCTTCTCTAAGGATATCAAAGTAGATGTGGTCATTCTGGAAGAGGTGTACAAGCGTCGCAGTTGGGATATACTCCCTGTTGATGAAACCGTGCAGCAGGCGCAACAGCAGGTGGCAGATATATTTTACAAAGCCCAAGTCATTTCGAAATCGATTCAGGTCAAAGAAGCGTTTTTAGCAGCAAGTGACTATACCAAGATTTTTCCTAGCTAATGCTGCCTGTTATTCAGGAGATCAGTCCTATGCAAACCAATAGCCCTCCAGTTAGGAATGCGCCTTTGCTTGTGTTAAGTCTGTCCTGCCTGGTTGGATTTTTTCTGATCCTGTTGTCTATTTTCGCTATCTACGCGGTTGAAAAGTTAGGCTGAAGTTGGAGCAGAGGGTTGTTTAAGCCACCTTCTGCTTTTTTCAGCAATTCTCTAAATTACCTAGCGGCTGTCTTGCAAATCAGGTCAGGCTTGTGGGATGATAGCTTCAAGAAAATACGGTTCGCTGAGCGACTTACCGTATTTAATAGATTCACTCCAATTCCTGCTATCAGCTTTTTTCGATTCGCGGCCAAGTCAACCGTGAGGGTTTTGTTTGCAGGGTTAGAGTTTCTATTTCTCTTGATTCCGCATTGATAAGGTAAGTATAACTATGAGCGTTTGGAATCGATTCATGCGAACAAAATGGCGACTAGCGGCCTTTGTTGCATCCCTAATCACCTTTGCTATTCTGATTCCGCTTCTTCCTTTCTATCCAGCTAAGGCCAGCACTACGACAGTTCAGGTTGTCCAACCTAGCTGGGTAGCTGAACATGCCAATGATCCCAATTTGCGAGTCCTGGATGTGCGAGTTAATCCGTTTGATTACTTTACTGCTCACATTCCCGGTGCCGTTCACATTGCTGACAACACTTTTCGTGGACCAAATGGTACCCTGCCCGTCCAATATTGGGAAACCGAGAAGCTAAGATCGCTGTTTACGCAGGCAGGCATCACCGACACTAGTAAGGTATTGGTTTATTCTGACGGGCGCGATGTATTGGGAGCTACAATGGTGGCCTATCTGCTGGAACGATCTGGGCATTCCAATATCGCCATTCTTGACGGGGGTTTCACCGGATACAAGGCGGCTCAGTTGCCCGTGACTAAAGAGTTTCCCCAATATAGTCCCGGCAATTTCACGATCAAAGACGACCCCTCGGTGCGAGTCACACTTGAGCAGGTGAAGCAGGCTCTTGGTCAACCGAATGTAGTGTTCATTGATCCGCGTCCGCCCGAACTGTTTGCCGGAGAGCAGGACATTTGGATTCGGAACGGCCATATCCCAGGCGCAAAGAACATTCCCTGGGTAACGTTTACCGTCGGTGAGACAAATTTCCATCAATTAAAGCCGCTAAGCGAAATTCAGCAGATCCTGGCCTCTCGCGGCATTACGCCCGATAACGATATTATTGTCACTTGCAGCACCGGACGGGAAGCGACCTTGCAGTACCATGTCTTAAAGCACTTGCTAGGATATCCTAACGTCCGAGTTTACGAGGGTTCCTGGACTGAATATTCGGCGCAGCTTGATCTACCGATTGAAACCGGACGGGATGAAGCCTAGAATGTCTAGGGAACTATCGAGGTAAACCATGCTGAGAATCGCAATGCTGCTAATGGGTGGCGCAATTGTCACCGCTGGAGCAGGGTTAGCCATCTTGTCGGTTGTGGCAACGGGCGCTGCATCGAGTCTGGGAGTTCTAGTTAGCTGTGCGCCCACGCTTCCTCCTGAAGATGAGGAGCAAGAACAAACCGAGCAGGAAAAAGAAAAATCGGAAACTAGTAGCTAATTCAGCTAATTAATCAGTTTATGAGCAATGCATCTGGGCTGACGCTGCCTCCTCAAAGTGTTCAACCTCCAACTCAGCGCGCAATCGTGCTATTTGTGCTGGCCCTTCTCACCACCGGTGCAGTCGCTCTGAGTGGATTTGGCTGGCGACAAAGCGTGCTGTTTTTGATTGGCAGTTTATTTGGGGTGAGTCTCTACCACGCTAGCTTTGGCTTTGCCTCGGCCTATCGCAAACTGTTTATCTATGGTGAAGTGAAGGCGATTCGTGCCCAGATGCTGATGCTGATTGCTGCGACGGTGCTGTTTGCTCCGATTTTGATTAGCGGCGCTGCCTTTGGCCAGACGGTGACGGGTGCGGTGGCCCCCGTGGCGGTTCAGGGCGCAATCGGTGCGTTTTTGTTTGGCATTGGCATGCAGTTGGGCAGTGGTTGTGCCTGCGGGACGCTCTATACGATTGGCGGCGGCAGCAGTATGATGCTGTTGACCTTACTCACCTTTGGCATCGGCGCATTTTGGGCTAGTTTAACAGGCTATATCTGGGCCGGTCTTCCGAAAACCGAACCACTGTCGCTGATCACGCTGTGGAGTTGGGCAGGGGTAGCCGTGCAGTTGCTAGGGTTAGTACTGATTGCAGCCGTGCTTTGGTATTGGGAACGCAAGAACCAGGTTAGAGCAGTCGAGCCTCTGCCATTTAGCTTCAGAACTTTACTCTATGGCCCTTGGTCGCTGGCATTCGGTGCGATTGCGCTAGCGGTACTCAACTGGATCACGCTGTTGATCGCAGGACGGCCTTGGGGCGTAACTTGGGGATTCATGCTATGGACAGCGAAGATTGCGCAGCAGCTAGGCTGGAACCCGGCGACGAGCGAGTTTTGGAGTCAGGGTATGGGAGCGACTGCCTTGAGCCAAAGCGTATTTGCTGATGTGATTTCAGTGATGAATTTCGGCATTGTTCTGGGAGCCACATTGGCGGCAGCATTAGCAGGGAAACTATGGCTGAAAAAGCCGCCATCTAAATTGGCAGTTGCCGCAGCCTTGATCGGTGGTCTGATGATGGGGTATGGGGCCAGGCTCGCCTTTGGCTGTAATGTTGGTGCCTACTTTAGCGGTATTGCTTCAACTAGCCTGCATGGCTGGCTCTGGATTGGTTTTGCGCTTTTAGGCACAGCAGTTGGGGTAAGGCTACGTCCCTTGTTCCGCCTATCGAATTAATGGTTTGATGCAGGAACAGAACAATGGTCAGAACTTGCTTGGAGAACCTCAGCTCAAGAGAGCTGCAATCAGTTCGTTTCTATGTTAGTCCTGGCGTTGTAGACATAATACAGACCACAACCCCTAAACCAAAAACGGTTACGGTCATACTTGCGATTACAGACCAGTTTAGTGACTGCGTTGAACACCGACCGATATAGAACTGACCAAATAAAAGCGCCACCATTAAACCAACTAGAGCAAACAGCAGAGCCATTTGCCAACACGTAAAATATATTTGAATCAAAAGCTGCTGAAAGACCAGAATCGCTGCAATTCCGAGGCCGAATCCGGTTAGGACAATAGCAACCCGAAGTAGCTCGAGCAGGGAATGACTCAGGCCAATTTTAGAGTGAGGATCGGACTGGCGTTGCTGTGTTATTTGTGACGTGGACTGAAAGTTGGATTGGAGTGAATGGTGACGGGAAAAAACTTCTGAAGCTGGCATAGTCGAAGTGAGGGGGTAATGCGTTCATGCTTGATCTATTCTTAATTTATAGAACTCAAGCAATCAAAACAAATAGTCCTGGTTGTTGAAATCATAAATTGAATTGATGCAGCCAGGATGATCGGAAACAGGGGCATAGACACCACAGAATTGAGTACCGCAGCCCCTGATTTTGGGTTCAATGTCCTAATTTCCTGCCTTCGCTGACCGTAATCAGTGGCCTCAGTCGGTAGGAGCTTGGGGTAATTGCCGATTCAGGTCAGCTTCCGTCACATCCGGAATATCCCAATTCACGTCGCCTGCCTTAAACAACCGAGCGGGAGGCAGGTTAAATTCAATCGCTCCATCTGGAGTTTCACTGATTGTCAGACGGGTACCGCTGAGGAATTTAGCAGCACTGGCAGATCCCAGATCCAGACCGGCTACCTTCAGATCGCTAGGCAAAAACACGCCTTCACAGGTCCAATCATCATCTGTCGCGGCACCGCTAGGCAGCAAATAGAGCGTATTGTCGAATTTAGAGGTTGACTTTTTGCCAGTTGGCCCATAGACCGCAATCGTGCGTCCGGTGTTATTAAAACATTCCGTCACGCCCTTGCCCGACTCCACAATGTATCTCTGATATTGCAGTTCAGTAATCTTTTGTTGCAGTTCTTGCGACGAAGAAATTCCTTCCGGAAGCTGCTGGGTTGCCCTAGCCTGGAGCAGCTCACTCAGAGTAGCCGTAATCTGCTGATAGTCGGGTTTTTTGTCTAACTTGGGAGCATCAGCGAACGCGGGTTGGGCGATTAACAGATTGATCAACACAACCAGACACACCAAGATTGTTTTCAATGGTTTCATCATCGTTCTCCTTAGCATTCTCTCTTTCTAGATTAATGCTGCCAATGAGAGACAGTTTGGCAACAAGCTTATTGAGCAGATGACTTTGTAGCGATGATCAGCTAGCTCATAATCCTGATTAATTCTTTTGCGGTAATAGCACCTTGCGATTCATCATTACCATAGCAATAGCGCTAACAATCAACGTCAGCACAGACAGACTTTGATCTTCCAGGGTATGGCTCTTAAATAAAATCATCAAACCTAGGCCAATCAAAACAAACGGCACCAGCAGGTTGCCATAGCGAGTCAGGATTTCTGCAATCATTGGCACTCGTGTTAACTGGTATGCTGTATAGCACCAAACTCCAACCAGTGAAAGAAATACACTCAGAATCACTAGCAAACTTTCTACTGTACAGCTCGCAAACAAAGGCATATAGATGCCAATATTGTCTCCCCCATTGGCAACTGTGATCGCGGCGATACTGCAAGTCTGTGGTGAAAGAAAACTCGTGAAGGGTGAGGCAGATGGGGCTATGGTTAAATCCTGATCTGATTCTTCGTCCTGATCTCGGCTGAGCAAGCGGTTCACACCAATTGCAATCGGCACAATCCCTAACATGCCAATCCAGGTTTGGGGCAGCAACTGACCTCCTAGAAATCCCGGCATACTCATCAGTACCAGAGAGGCAAAACCGAGGTATTGCCCCATAACCACATGCCGATGTTGAAAGCTGCGATTCACCTGAGAAAACAATAGCAGCAGAATGATAATATCATCCAGGTTAGTGGCAATGAAAGCAGCAACACCAGTGGAAAGAGCGGTGAATAAGTTGCTCATGAAATCAAATCCTGTTTAGAACGGCTGAATTATGCTTTAGGGAATGTACAAGGATATGCGACAACTGGATTGATCTTCTCCAACTAGTTTTGGACATACGTCACTCGGTCAATCGATCCACTAGCTTGATGAGACGAGTTCTGAAGATTGATATTTTGGCCAGATAAAGCAATTTCTTCGATTGGTAAACCATAGAAGGATTCTTTTGCCTCAGCAATGTTGTGAGGTAGTAAACCGATATAGCCCGGTACCGGAATAGACTGAACAACCGTGTTGGTGCTGCCCTCTTTCAGCATGGTGATTCATCCCAGTAAGGCCCAGGAGTGAGGTTACAGCCAACCCAAGCAGCCAGCACCGTAGTTTGACCAATCAAAAATGACCAAGAACCAACTTTAGCAGCCAGTTTATCAGCTAACTTTTGACCGAAGGTGAGTTCTGGCAAGTCAGAAGCATTGGCGATTGCCAGTTTCTTTTCAGGTTCGCTGGTATGGGATGACTGTAGTTTCATGTCTGTAATTCCTTCTAATAGGGGAGTTAATTTCAATCACACCGCAACTGAGGTTTATCGAGTTAGTTTCGTAGCTATTGAGTGATTGCTTAGCTGCTTGAGTTGTATGGTTCTACTTTAGGTAGACACAAAGATAAAATCAAATATTCTTGTTTGTTGAAATGATAAATTGAATTGATGAACGGCTTTATACCAATATCCATAAGGATTTGCAGTTTTCGATTCAACATTTTGGTAGACATAACGTGCTATCAATCTGTATTCTTCTCTGATTTCTTCTACTGTCAATCAAATCTATTTATTGATTTAACAAGAAAGAATATTTGATCTTATTAATAGGGATAACTAAAACTGGAGTAACCAAAACAGCAACAATATGCGAGTCAAATCATGACGCTTGACCAGCTACGGATTTTTCTGACCGTAGTGCACCATCTCCATTTCACCAGAGCGGCAGAGGAGCTAGGCTTAACTCAACCCGCCGTCAGCTCAGCAATCCACTGCTTAGAAGCTGAATATGATGTCAGGCTATTTCATCGAATTGGCCGCCAAATTGAACTGACCGAGGCGGGGGAACTATTGCAAATCGAATCCCTCGCAATCGAGAAGGTTGCTTCTCGAAGGTTGCTTCTCCGCTCGCATAAACCTGTTTCGCATCGAAGATAGTAGTGAGCAATTGGGTCATGCGGTCGAGATCGCGCACGATAACGTAATGTGGCTCAGCCCTTCAATCATGGCTATTCATCACTTTAATTTATGATTTTGACAAAAAAGAATATTTGCTTGTATGAGTCAATCTCTATAAATTGAGACTGTAGCACATGCAGTTGTGTAAGAGGCAAGTTATCCAGCAGCGACTTGTTCTTGCCTAATCCTACTGATTAAACAAATCAGTGATCCCCAAAATTGATGAGGAATAACAATGAATTGGTTGATTGGCTCATTAGTCACCGGCATTGCCGTCGCTTTTGCCACTACATTCGATGACAATATCTACCTGACCCTGTTCTTTGGTAAAGTCAACCGTTTCTTTCGCCCCCGGCATGTGATTGTGGGTGAGTTTTTCGGCTTCACAGCACTCGTGGCGATCAGCTTAGTGGGCTTTCTAGGTGGCTTAGCAATTCCACCTATTTGGATTGGACTGCTGGGGTTTCTACCAGTGATGATTGGCATTAGTCATTTGTTGAGCCGCGAATCAGAAGAGACAATTCAAACCGTTTCAGTCAATCTCAACACCAAGCCAACCTCCGGCAGACCCAGCCATTCCAAGCAAACCCTCTGGGAAACCATCCGTGATCCACAAACCTACAGGGTTTCTGCTGTGACGATCGCCAATGGTGGCAACAATGTCGGTATCTATATTCCTTTATTTGCTAGCAGTACTCTCCCAAACCTAGCCATTATTCTGCTCGTTTGTTATTTCACGGTTGGAGTCTGGTGTTTTATGTCTTATCACCTGACTCGCCAACCCGCGATTGCGTTTGTAATGGCGCGCTATGCTCGGAAAATCTTTCCGTTTATCCTGATCTGGTTGGGATTTTCGATTGTGGTTGAGAATCAGTCTTATCGTTTGTTGTTACCAATCTAATCGTGACGGCCCCTAATTTCGACAGCCACTATAACTGATACTGTTCTCGTTTCACCTTCCAGCCAAATGCTTTAGACAGTCGATTTGATAAGCTAAATTGAGCCGCAATCTCACCCGCTTCTAGAATCGCTAAATCAGAAAAACCAAGTCGCCGCAGGGGGGCTAAATCAGATGGGGAAAGCTCTTGATCTAGGCGAGTAATTTTGACGGCAAAATCAGCCAAAGCTCGTTCCCGTTCGTTTAGAGGAGCCGTCCAGTAATTCCCTGCTACCGCTGCTGCAAACTCAGGATCGCCAGTGACCTCACGCAACTGAGCCTGATGGGTAATCACGCAGAATTCACACCGATTAGCGGCTGACACCACTACGGCAATGATTTCTCGCTCTCGATGCGACAGTTTGCCTTACCCATGCTGCAACGCATCATAGTAATTGAACCAGCGCAGTAGGTGATCCGAATTGAGCGAATAGCCAACAAAATAAGGATGGACAAAGCCGTAGCGCTCTCGCTGAGCCTAAAAAATTGCTCTTACGTCAGCAGGCAAACTGGCTTCATCAGGCACTTCTAACCAGGAACCGGTAGGCTCTAAAACTTGAGTTTGTTGGGCAGTCATGGTGGCTTCTCCTTGAGACAGACAGTCCAGATAAGGTACTCTTGTTCATGTAGTACTGAGTCCAGTTGAATTACTCAGCAATATTCTAGAGTTAGTTATGAATACTGAGTTATTGTTGGCAACTCATGATTCAGCAGCCAATTACCAATATCGCGTAGTTTGTAATCTACCGGATCATGTAGAGTAAAGGTGCGCAAATCGCGCCAGTAGCGATCAAGGCCATAGCGAGTTGCGGTTGAGCGAGTTCCAGTGACTTCAAAAATTCGGTTAGCGATGTTTAACCCTGCTTTGGTGGCAAGTGCCTTAGCCGCAGAAACGGAAACTGCTACTTCACCCCGCTCTTGATGAGTCAGCGACTCCTTCTTTTCCCACGCTACCGTCACTTTCTCAGCCGTTTGGTCTGCCAGTGAAATCGCAGCTTGCAGCTCGATCCAAAATTCACCGTAGTGGTGAAGAATGTAAGGATCCTTGGTCGCACTATCGACGCCAGATGTAATCCAGGGCCGAGTTTGGGTTGTGGTGTAATGCTTAGCCGCTTCTAGCGCCCCTTCAGCAATGCCTAAATAGACGTAGGTTTTGGTCAACTGAGCTACGATGCCCAGAAATGTGGCAAAAGCACCGTCTGGATCAGGAGGTGGTCCTAGAACTTCATCTGCTGCCACGTAGACGTTGCTAAACGTAAAACTGCCGCTAGCGGTACGTCGTTGCCCGATGTTATCCCAATCATCGTTGTAAACCAAGCCTTCTCGATCGCTGGGAATCACAAAAATTGGCGGTAGTTCGATGCCTTCCTGCACGGCAGAAAAGACGCGGTAGTCTGCTTCTATCACGCCTGTGCCAAAGGACTTGATGCCATTGACACGATAGTGATCTGCTTCGGGCGTCAGCTTGAGGCGCTCATCGCGGGTATTGATGGCATTGGCCCAAAACAAATTGCGCTCAACTGTCTCACGGTAATAGCGTTCTGCTTGTGCGGGTGTCCCGGCCACTTCTGCCAATGTTGTCAGGTTGAGGTGATTGCCATAGAGTTGCCCGATTGAACCATCAGCTTTGGCCAACTCCTGCACAATCTTCAGGGCTTCTGCCCAGCTTGCCCCCCTGCCTCCATAGGATTTAGGAACCACTAGCGGCAGCAACCCGGTTTCCCGCAACCGCCGAATTTCCTCATCAGGAGTACCAGCTCTGAGGTCACGTTCAACTGCACTAGCTGCCAGTTCATCAGATAGGTCAACAGCAATTTGCTGATAATTTGTTTCAAGTCGTTCAATTGATTGTGTCATTGCTATGCTCCTAGTAGTTTTCCAGACGTTAAATTCTGCTGTAAGAAAAGCATCTCAATCTATGTCTCAGATTAGGTTTAAAAACCTAATTGCACCTGTTATGCTTTCATTTGACGCATCATCATTTGACGCATCATATTAAACAAGCAAGAAGAAAGCGGACGTGAGGAGGATTGGTCCGCATGCAATACCTTAACTTCTTCACCCCTACATTAAACTACGGTTAGTTGGTCGATTTACCGTAATTTACTATTAGACTATTACATAACTCAATTGAGAAAGCAAGGGGGTCAATTCAACGGGTCGCAATTTCTTGAGGTCAGGACTGACAAGATGTTTAGCATCCGCAAGCTAACACCTTGCACTATGCAGATTGATCAGAAATCGTCAATCATTTTTAATTATCGATTCAACAAAAAAGAACATTTGCTTCTATCCATTGCTGCCTATAGATTAGAAGTAACGTGATTCTCGCGTGAGTTGCATGATGTTCAACTATCTTCGCCAAGAGCAGTTTCAAAAAGGGCAGCGGGATCGTGATGCTGGACTGCTGCCTCGAATGCAGGATGAAAGCTACCTGTCGGGTTACCTCAAGGGCAGACCGGAAGGTTTGGATGAAACCATTCAATACTTTGCTTCAGTTGATGAATACCTGATCTGGAAGCAGCGAACCCGCCGGCCTTAGAATTCACTTGAGTAAACAATTAACTTGAGTGAACAACCTGAGTTAGCTTCATTTTTGCCTGCCGATTGACATGCGGTTCGATTAGCTCGGTTTGCTCAAAATGACTTGTAGTCAGCAAAATCATCAGTATAGCCAGCTTTAGATGCCTGCTCAGCTTGCTCGATTGACATAGCTCAACTTACGTCTAGCTGATGCATTCGACGTATATAGCCTATATCGCAGCGTCTCATGCAAAATAAGGAATGCGAGACTTCCAACGACTAGAGTGATCACTCTAGCAACCACCCAATAGGGATAGAAAAGCTTTAATAGTCTGGCTGGGGTTAGGTGACGCATTTGTGAATACTCCTACTAATTGCCAAGAAGCCAAATTGAAAAAACCTGAGCAATCAATTCTAGAATTCACCTGAATTATTCAAACAAGGCCATACTTTCAAGGTCATACATCTCTGAGCACTGGGGTTGTCTCTTCTACGAGCACGAGAGAAACTCGCTCAAACCGCCTGGGGAAGATAAACTGAAGTATCTCCTTTGATTGCCTGACTGAACTTACCATCAATGCTAATAGGACGATCGCCTGCAATCGTAACGCGCTGCACCCGACGAGGTTGACCATCATAGTCATAAATTGCATAGTGCTGAGTCGCTCGATTATCCCAGAAGGCTACATCACCCACTTGCCAGCGCCAGCGTACCGTATTCTCAGGACGAGTCACATAGGATTGCAAGAGCTGTACTAACGCGGTTGATTCAGACGTAGACAGATCACGAATTTGCCGCACAAAGCCGCCAATAAACAGCCCTCGCTCACCCGATTCTGGATGGATACGTACAACAGGATGCAGAGTCTCGTATATGGTTGAAGTAAAAACTTTGTGATAGGCTTCGGTGGCTTCGTTCAGCGTTACGGCTGGTTTCACATAATCATAAGCATTCGTGTGAACGGCCCAAAGACGATCGGCTAACGTCTGAAGCGGGGCTGGCAAATCTTGGTAAGCGGTGATGGTATTGGCCCAGATGGTATCGCCTCCAACTGGTGGAATTTCTATGGCTCGCAAGATTGAACCAAGCGGCGGACGATCCACAAACGTGACATCGGTGTGCCATTCATTTGAGCGCGTTGCCGTGCGGCCATAATCGAGATCCAATACTTCTGGATGTTCACCTAGGGGCGGTAAGGTTGGGTGGGCTGTCGTCAATTCACCAAAGTAGCGAGCAAAGGCAATTTGCTCATCCGCATTCAGATTTTGCTGCCGGAAGAAGATGACTTTGTATTGCACCAAAGCTTTTCGGATTTCGTTAATTATCGAATCATTCAGCGTTCCACTCAGGTTGACGCCTCTAATTTCCGCACCAATTCGCCCAGCAATCGGATAGATGTCTAAGTTAATACTCATAGTTCACTCCAAGTCATTTCAAGTGCGAATTCTCTTATTTATCGGTCCAAACAACCTCACGCACATTGATCTCTTTAGGAATCAGGCTAATTTTCTGGAAAGTATCAGCAATCTTCTGCTGGTCATTGATTACATCGTCTGTGATTGGCAATACACCATATTCGCGGCGCTTCTCAGCTTTCTCCAGTGGAGCCGGATCAATCTTCAGTTCCGGAGCCAGGAACTTGGCGACATCGGTTGGGCTCTGAGCGGCCCAATCACTCACTTGCTTAAGGCTCTCTAAGACAGTCTTTAACTGCTCTGGATGCTGCTCAACAAAGGATTTGGCTGCTAAATAATAGCCGCGATTCGGGGCTAGCCCAGTGGCATCGGTGATGATTCGCGCTCCAGCCGCTGATTCTGCCACCGCTAAGAAGGGATCCCAAATCGCCCAAGCATCGACTTGTCTACCTTCAAAAGCAACTCTGGCATCCGCAGGTGGCAGATAAGCAGGTTCAATATCGCTAAACTTCAGTCCTGCCTTTTCTAGAGCTGCAACCAGTAGATAGTTAGTGTTGGACCCTTTAGCAACCGCAACCTTCTTGCCTTTTAGATCGGCCACAGATTGAATCGGCGAATCCTTAGGCACCACAATCGCTTCTGCTTTAGGACTCCAAGGATCATAAGCCACATATAGTAAGGGCGCTCCAGCAGCTTGGGCAAAAATCGGCGGGGCTTCTCCCGTATAGCCAAAGTCAATTGAGCCGGCGTTTAATGCCTCTAGCATGGGTTGACCGGCTGGAAATTCAGACCAAGACACGGTTGCGCCAGAATCTGCAAGCGTTTTGGCTAAATCCTCACGGGTTCTGAGCACATTGAGAATAGTAGCAGCCTTTTGATAGCCGATCCGCACTTGGACGGATTGAGTTGGGGCCGCTGGGGTCGTTGTAGAGCTAGAGGTTGAATTAGGCGAGCAAGCAGTGGTGATTAAGCTCAGTCCTAATCCAACCGCAAACAAAAGGGCAAATGGTCGTCGTGGCAGGGCTTGAAAGCAGCGTCGAACCCAATGAAACGGCAACCATTGCTGAAGTGCATCAAGCATATTTGATTTCCTTGAATTCCCAGTTCACAAGCGAATGATCAAATCTCCGGTATCTTTACCAAGATATAGTAGATTTTCACATGATGATATCATAGAAGTTGATAGCTGTGACAAGCATCTTTACAATTTGGCAATTTAAAAGCGCTGAGTAAATGGCGCGTTCAATTATGTAACCCAAACTGGCGTCGGATTACGTTTCAGTAAACTACCGTTATATTGCTGCTTACAACGAAGTGAATGCTCGCATTACTCAACGGCAACATGCGCTGTCGATTTACATTGTGCTGGTCGTTGGGCTAATGGCGGCAGTGGTTGCTTCTAGGTGGATTGAAGCCGCGAATCTACCGATTGAATGGATTGTCTGTGGTTTTCCACTTGCTTCGGTATGTCTTGTCTTGCTCAATTATAAGTATGAACAAACGCTGGCAACCCTGCGCCGATATTTGTCGGAGTTGGAGCGACTGAACAATAGCCATCTCGAATTGCCCAGCTACAATACCGAAATCCGTTGGACAACAAGAGCTAATAATGCACGACGCTTTCATGATGTTGCCTGTGCTGTTTTGGTCCTATGCTGCAATGGTATTGCGCTTGGGGCGTTCTATCAAATGTATCCAGAGCAGTTCAAATTTGCTTCCCCAACTGTTTGGTTCACCAGTCTTGTCACGCTCACTTCAGCTGGAGCACTGCTGCTACTATCGCGATTTAGCCATCGCCCTCGTTATTAAAAATTAAAAGTACTTCACTCAGCAAATTAAATCTCGTAGTGCCAGTATTCAGCTTGCTGTAACACAATCCGCTGTAATGAGAGGCGCTGAATAAAGCCTTGCTGCTCTAGTTGAATCAAGGCACGAGTCACGGTGACGCGGGTTGTGCCCAACAGTTCAGATAGGTCCTGATGGGTTAAGCGCAGATCAATCAGACGACCTTGATTGGCATCCTGACCAAATCGATTGGCTAGCCAACTCAATAGTTTTAGCAGCATTGTATCGATGCGTTTATAGCTGCGGATCAACATTAATTCTTCTGCTTGATGCAGATGCTTCAGCAACACTTCGGTGGGGTTAGTCAAGTCATTCAGGCTAATGGCAATGACCTGCACCGACGTCAAACACTCGATGTGATAAGGATGAGCAATCGACAAAGCACGGCCCACGATATCTCCAGTGCCCCAAATTCCTAAGGTCAGGTTGCTGCCTTCCTCTGGTCGGGTCAGTACGCGCACAAAGCCTGCTTGAATCGCCCACAATTCACTCGTTTTGGGCAAAACCGAACGAGGCGAAAACGATAGGCGCACCCTAGTTGGAAAACTTAGTGAAGTAGGAGTGGTGATCATACTAAGGAGAGCAGTAAATGGTGAAGAGTGTTTCGGTGAGGGGTGAGGGGTGAGGGGTGAGGGGTGAGGGGTGAGGGGTGAGGGGTGAGGGGTGAGGGTGTTGACTATAGAGCGCTCGGGTTAGTAGGAGAAGCAGTGGGCGACTAAGCATGGAGTTGAAAAGGAGTCAAAAGTCAGAAATTGGAGCAGGAGAACAGTGGTTTGGAGTCTATGTTGCTCAACTCACATCTTGCACCTAGAGAGATGGATAGTAAAGCCTTGAGAATGGAGCAGAGATTGAAGACATGACACTTCAAGCAATAGCAGCAATACTGCAAACTGAGGCAAGAGTTGGTGTAGGGCCATCTCAGCCGCTTCTGCCCAATCGAGGAATGAACTTGAACTCGCAGTTTCAGTAGACAAATAAGCCCAGTGTGCTAACAGATAAGCTGTCAACGATAGAATCAGCCAGCGATACATGCCTTTGAGCGTTTGCTGCCCAAAGCGATGCAACCCAAAGCGATGTTTCGCCGCCTTAAACCATCCCTCTATCTGCCATCGCCGTTTGCCCCACCAAGTGATGGGACTCGCTTTGAGCGCTCGCGTTGAGAGAACATAGCGTTTCTGCCACTGGCCATCGCGTTTGAGGGAGAACCAGGCAATCGTCACGTCCAGGGTCAATCCCGTCAACCGCACTTGAGTTCCAGCTTTATGTAAGCTTGAGACGGAGCGTCCATCCGTGAGGGTGCGGTCACAGCGCACGCCCACAATCAGATGATGCCGCAGTTTGCGAACGCCTTGGATGAACTCGACACTGCCAAAGCCGGTATCGGCTAGCACCATGACGCGATAATGCTGGGTCAAGGGTTTGGGCAGTTGGGCAATTAAGCGCAGCGCTAGCTGAGTCGGGGTGCTTGTCCCTTTGCCCCGATAGAGGCGAAAGCTCCAGGGAACACGCCACTGCCCCACCACCAGGTAGAGTACCACCAGATGTATCCCGCGCTTGCCCTGTAACACCGTCAGCAGCGATGCAAATGCTTTGAACTTGCCCCGTTTCTCTAGCGTGGTCAAATCGACTATGACTTGCAACCAAGGACGGCGACCGAGTGGGCAGTAACCGAGTAACTGAGACAGAATATAAGCGTGAATCACCACAATTACTGTACGAGTAGACCAGGATGACTCATTGAAGAAGCGATTGATAGCGCTGGGAGATTTGGCGCTGCTGTGGGCGGGCAGGGGGTGTCCTTGGGCTTGAAAAAACAAGGCAACATCGCTTGTAAGTTTTGCTGCTGATGGGGAGTAGGCATCAGTTGCATCAGGGTGTAGACTAGCCCGTGGGCGTGCTTCAGAATAGAATTCATCGTTCTGAGAGAATCTTTGTTTCACGCCCTTTTCTCCCATCTTTTTGCCGCTTTCGCAACTCCTTCACCTGTACTAGTGCAAGATGTGAGGCAAGTCACATTACTGGTTGGGCACTCTTCTAGCCGCCAAGATGTAGCCCTAATTCCAGCAGCGGAAATTATACTAGAGAAAATTTCAGGTTGCTCATTTTGCTCATTTTTGTTCATTGGAGATTAGGAGAACAATTAATACCAATTCTTTGTAAAGCCGTATAGGATCTACCCCACCGCCTACGGCACCTCTCCTTGGTAGGAGAAGGTTGGGAGGAGTTAGATAATTAGCAGCTTTACAAGGAATTGATATTAGCCCATCTAGTTAGCTTTTGAGACACTTCTCAACCCATCCAACAAAAAATTACGGTTAGTCAATCAAGATACTGTTCTTTTTGAATGTAGAGCATAGTATCATACTTGGCAAGTTAAAACCTACGAACTCTATCGACTTATCGTAATTTATGAAAATTTCAAAAAATACTTTAACTTGATTGAGAAACCGTAGTATAGTGGCTAGACACCTTATGATTTTCCAGCCGTGCACTGTGGAACTATCTGCTAGAGTCGAATACGCCCTGCTTGCCTTATTGGAAATGGCAGGCCGTTATCATCAAAAAGAGCCGCTAAAAATCTCCGAGATTACAGCCAAACAAGACATTCCAGATCGGTATTTGGAGCAAATCCTCACGAATCTGCGCCGGAGTGGAATTGTGCAAAGTCAACGAGGAACAAAAGGAGGTTATGTACTGAGTCGTGAACCTTGGCAAATCACACTGTTGGAAATTATCACCTCGGTGGAAGGAGACCGGTTTGAGAAAGAAATCGCCGCTTCAGCGACTGTTGAAAAAAAACTGATTCGCGAAATTTGGAAACAAGCCAAATCGGCTTCTCACACTATTTTTAGTCACTACACCTTGCAGGATTTGTGCCAGAGACGTGATGCCTATCGACAAACTAATCCGATGTATCACATCTAAATTTTGCCTAATTTGTGAACAAACTCTCTGTTTATACTTATTTTGCTAATGCGACATTGCTGAATTTAGAATGATTTTGCCCCCCACTCTCCCAATTCTGTTAGCCTGCTTGCAACCTGACCATACAGGGGCGGAAGTCCCCCAATATTGGAGGATTACAGCCTTGCGGGCATCTCAGAAAGGAGGGCCGGGAGGAAACGAAACTCTAAGTCAATCAGTTTTCTTTCAGCAACGCTGCTAATCCCTATGCACAGTGTTTTATCGACAATCAATAGACTCCTGAATCCACCGATTTCATGCTGGCTCCTGACTCCTGCTCCTGCTCTTAAGCTCTAAACTAGAGCTAACCTAAGATTCATTCCTGTTTTAATCGAGAGGATAAACCGATGGCACATGCATGTTGCGGTCCAGGGTATGCTTCCCCAGAAGCAGCCATGCAGGCAGAACCGGAGAAATTGCTGTATACAATTGCGCTCTACACAGGTTCAGGCATTCAGGAGCCAGATTATCTCGCTACGATTGATGTAGATCCCACCTCTCCCACCTATTCTCAGGTGATTCATCGTTTACCAATGCCCTACATTGGTGATGAGTTGCATCATTTTGGTTGGAATGCTTGTAGTTCTTGCCATGATGACGCGAGTAAATCTCGTCGCTTTTTGATTATTCCGGGCATTCGCTCTAGTCGGATTTACATTGTAGACACCAGCGATGCCAAAGCTCCCACGCTGTATAAAGTCATTGAACCCGAAGAAATTCGCACCAAAACCAGTCTGACAGCTCCCCATACAGTTCATTGTCTAGCTGGCGGGCAGATTATGATCTCGATGCTGGGCGACGAAGATGGGAATGCACCGGGTGGCTTTTTGTTGTTGGATGACAAATTTGATATTATTGGCCGCTGGGAACACCAAGCCGAGGCAATGAAATTCAATTATGATTTTTGGTACCAGCCACGCCACAATGTCATGGTGAGCAGTGAATGGGCGGCACCAAAGACCTTCTACCCTGGGTTTGATCTGAATGATGTCCAGACTGGTAATTATGGACAGCAGCTACATTTCTGGGATTGGCAAACCCACGACATTGTGCAGACAGTGGATCTGGGAGAAGACGGCCTGATCCCCTTGGAAGTGCGGTTTCATCACAATCCTGACAGTACACATGGCTTTGTTGGGGCTGCCCTCAGCAGTAATGTGCTGCATTACTTTAAGCAAAACGGCCATTGGGAAGTTGAAAAAGTCATTGATATTCCCTCCGTTGATCTAGAAGGATTTCCAATTCCGGTGCCTTCGTTGATCACTGATATTCTAGTGTCGCTTGACGATCGATTCATTTACTTTTCCAATTGGTTACACGGCGATATCCGCCAATATGATATTAGTAATCCAAGTCAGCCTAAACTGACTGGACAAGTCTGGGTCGGTGGGTTGCTTGGCAAGGCGAATACAGTCAAAGGGCATACACTTCAGGGTGGTCCGCAGATGCTGCAACTCAGCTTAGATGGCAAGCGGCTGTATGTAACCAACTCGCTGTTTAGCACCTGGGATAATCAGTTCTATCCCGATCTGGCAAAACAGGGTTCATACCTATTGCAGATTGATTGCGATACGGAAAAGGGTGGATTGAGTATTAACCAAAATTTCTACGTTGATTTTGGAGGTGAACCAAGTGGGCCTGCCCGTGCCCATGAGATGCGCTATCCGGGCGGAGATTGTACGTCTGATATCTGGGTTTAGTTGAGTGGAGGGGTGGGGGGTGAAGGGGTGAGGGGTGAGGGAGTAATGGTTACTTTTGCCTCTAAAGTGCTCTGGTTATACCATTTCCCTTTAATCGGGCTACAGATTACACCATTCAACGGGTTGCAGTATGCAGCTTCCATAATTCAAAACTACGTGCTCTGCACAGGCTACGCCACCAAAACTTAAAACTAAGAATTGGTATTAGTAACGGTAGATACTCATTGGCTTGGGGTGGGTTAACGATGAAAACGCACCAGATCGTGTTGGTAAATCAAGATGGCTTGAGGCTGGAAGTGGCCGAGCAGGAGTACATTTTGGAGGCCATTGAGCAAACCGGGCTGAAGCTACCCGTTGGCTGCCGGATTGGAGCTTGCATCACCTGTGCAGCTCGTTTGATTCAGGGTGAGGTAGAACAACCGAGGGCAATTGCTCTCAAACCATCCCAAATTCAGCAAGGCTATGTGTTGCTTTGTGTCGCCTCACCCTTGAGCGATTGTCATCTAGAAGTTGGTATAGAGTCCCAGCGCTATCTGTATCCCAACCCGTTTCAAACCCAAACTTAATCACCTGTAGGTAGCAAAGAGTTCTTTTGGCTACATTGATTTGTGGAGTAGAATGACGTTAGAGCAGTTGCGAATTTTTTTGGCGGTTGTAGAGCATCTCCACTTTACTCGTGCGGCAGAAGAACTCTATATCACTCAGCCTGCGGTGAGTGCGGCGATTCAAAGCTTGGAAAAAGAATATAATCTGAAACTGTTCCATCGCGTTGGTAGACGAGTCGAAATTACTGATGCGGGTAAATTGCTAAGAACCGAGGCGCAAAAAATTCTCGATCAGGTGGAACTCACCAAACGGGGCTTGCAGGAACTCACAAGCTTACAGCGCGGCGAACTGCGAATTGGATCCAGCCTGACAATTGGCAATTACTGGCTACCCGAACGCATCAGTGAATTTAAGCAGCAATACCCTGGTATTACGGTCAACTGCATTCTGGCCAATGCTGAGGAAATCTGTGAAGGAGCTGCATCGGGATTATTTGATCTGGGACTCGTGACCGGAGAATTGAAACCGGATCTCCGCCATTGTCTGGAGCAGCAGGCAGTAGACAGCGACCGGCTGCAAATTATCGTCGGTAAGACCCATTCCTGGTATGAGCAAGGCGTAGTTCGACTAACCGACTTACTGCAAACGGCTTGGGTGATGCGGGAACCAGGGTCTGGAACGCAACAAATGTTCGAGCAAGCACTCCAGAACTGGGGAATCAATAGTGTGCAGCTGAATGTGGTGCTAGTTTTGAACACCAGTGAAATGATCAAGGCGGTGGTTGAAAATGGAGTAGGAGCCGCCGCCATTTCTGAGATGATGATCCAAAAAGAACTGCAGTTGGAAACGCTGAGGGCCATTCAGGTGATAGATGAGCGCGATGGTGTGGCAACTTCACTAGGCATCACCCAGTCCGTTCTGTTGCTGAAGCATCGGCAGCGGTTTCAAACGAGACTGGCATTAGCGTTTCAGGATATGTTAATGGCGAAAGTAGAACAGTCGTAGCTGATGGCGGTCATAGCCGCAAAGCAACCTAGCGAGTTTGAGGCGTTTCCATCAGGTCATCGAGTTCTAGTTCCAGTAATTTCAGATTCTGATCTCCAGTAATCAGCGGCAAGCGACCATCCCATTTATCTACCGCCTGTTTGCGCAGTAATTTTGGTGTCAGCGTAGTGTCGATTAAACGTTGAGCCTCGGCGTCGCCCTTCGCTAGATTAACTTTGGCGTCTGCTTCTTTGGCAGCCCGAATTGCCAGAAAGCCAGCTCGTTTGGCTTCTTGCTCGGCAATTTGTTTGGCTTCGACCGCATCGCTAAACTGCTGAGAAAAATTGATTTGCACCAGGGAAACATCATCTACCGCTAAATGGTACGAGGCCAATCGCTCAGTTAACAACCAGTCGATTTCTGCCTTGACGGCATTTCGTCGTGTGATCACTTCCTCTGCTGTGTACTGAGCAATCACCGCTTTTAATACTTCTTGAATCGACGGAGTAATAATCCGCTCAATGGCCGCATCGATATTGCCAATCTGCTGAAACAGTAAGTTAGCCTGTTCCGGAATAATATGCCAGTTGAGTGCCACATCTGTAAATACATCCTGGAGGTCTCTAGAGGATGCCTCGGTCGAAATTTCTTGCTTTTGCACATGCACCGTTAGTTTCTCGACGGTATTGACAAGGGGAATAATCGGATGAATCCCTTCATCGAGTACTTGCTCCTGCACCTGCCCAAACCGCATCAACACACCTCGCTCACCAGCATGGACAATCACGAAAAAGCTGGCAAAAATCATCAACCCCAGCAGCAGTGCCAAAATTCGACTAGCAAGAAATAGATCTGTTTTCATCGATTTGGATTGAAATTTTTGTTGATGGAGACAGGAGTCAGGAGTCAGAATTTATATCAAATTCAACGAGCTAGTGATCAGTTCAGTAGAGGGGTTTTTCGTATGCGTGTAATTACTCTGACTCCGGTCTACTCCAAAATTTCGCTTCTATAAAACTGCCAGCTTCCCACTCCATGATTATTTTTTATGCTTTTAACTGATAGGAATACTTCATTTTATGACAAACCTACTTTTGGGATAGAAATCAGCTTGCATCAATTTACTTTATCGTTTTGACAAAAAAGAGTATTTGATTCTATGAATTGTCCTTCCTAGAGTAGGAAGGGTGAAAGCACACCATTTCTGATGATTGCCTGCTAGTTGAGAACTTCTAACCTTACAGCAGGATGTTTGAACAGATGCTTGAACAGATGCTTGAACAGAACGCTGCTAATCGGGATTGGCTACCTGATGCGTGTGGGCCGAATTCTACCATCACAGATTGAGGAGTGACGCCGTTTCGGCCATGAATGAGCTGTCTGCTGCACTGATTAAAGGCATCACGTCGTTTATCGCCACTAATCTGGATGACATCGTGATTCTAACGATCTTTTTTTCTCAAGTAAATGCGAATTTCCGAGTGCGGCATATTCTCGTGGGCCAATACCTGGGATTTCTGGTGATTATTCTGGCCAGCTTACCGGGATTCCTAGGCGGCTTGGTGCTTCCCGAAGCCTGGATCGGGTTACTGGGTCTAGTTCCTATTGGCATTGGAGTTTATCAACTCTTCAAGGCTGATACAGACAATACAGCCCAAGCAATTCAGACCGTCACCTGCGAACTAGACTCTAGACCCAAACCAACGCTGGTTGCCAGTCTACTTGTTCCCCAAACCTATCATGTAGCTGCGGTCACTATCGCCAACGGCGGTGACAATGTCGGCATCTATGTCCCTTTGTTTGCGAGCACTAGTCCAACTGGTTTGCTGATTATTCTCAGCGTGTTTTTAGTCATGGTAGCCATTTGGTGCGCAGTGGCCTACTATCTCTCCCGTCATCCAGCAATCACGCCCATCCTGACCCGCTATGGTGACGTAATCGTTCCCTATGTGCTGATTAGTTTAGGAATGTTTATCTTGATCGAAAATGGCAGTTACAGCCTGTTACCTGGTTTGTAGCAGATTAGCTTGATTCAAAGTTGTTTTTTTGAAAACTCAAAGGAGTGAAAAATGCGATTTCTCAAATTGCTCATGGCGGTTGTCACCAATGCCCCAACCGACTAAACCACGCTAAAATTTCTGTTCCACCACACAGACGTTTCCTGAACTATTTTCCTAATCTTCCTAACTAAACCAGTTCAATTAACTCCCCCATCTCCCCCACCTCCCTCACTCCCGCCTTCATCCTCTCAACCAGAATGCAACTCTTCAAGCCACTCGATCCCGAAAAACTTGCAAAGGCCAAACGCAATACCTCACGAGTGCGAGATCATCTAGCGAATGAGCGCACCTATTTAGCCTGGATGCGGACTGGCATTTCACTGATGGGGTTTGGTGTCGTGATTGTGCGCCTACGGGCGTTTCAACCGCCGCTACTAACGACTCCAGGCAACGGTTGGAAACTGGGACTTGTGTTTGCGATTGTCGGCTTAACAACCGTGTTATGTTCAGCGCAGCACTATTTTGCTTCGCGTTATGCCATTGATGAAGATACTTACGAACCTGCCGACCGCTGGGTGCTTGCCTTTAGCCTGGCGGTCACGTTGCTGGGCGCTGGAGTAATCTATTACTTTTTCACAGTTCCGCTCAATCCAATGAGTGGAGTAGTGTTTGAGTAGGTTGATGTTGTTGCGACTCAGTAGTGAATGGAACGCCTTAAGCAAAATGCACCAATTTCCAACTCACCATGATCAGTAGCATGTAAAGCATGAACCGAAGGGGCCGTTGGGGAATTTGTTGACATAGCTTGGCTCCGATAAGTACACCTGGTATGGAACCGAGCCAGATGGCCAGCACTATGCTCCAATCTACCGTACCCAGACTCAGATGCCCTATAGATGTAAACGACAATAGAATTGCCGCTTGCACTAAATCTGTTCCGACCAGTTTCTGAGCATCGAGCCGAAACAGAACAATCAGCACTAGGGCAAACATCGACCCCGAAGACACGCTTGTCATGCCAACCACGCAACCTAAGATGGCTCCGGTGACGACGGCTAGACTTTGGCCAAACCGAGTTTCCAGATTGAGCTTAGGCAGAACCGGCAGGTGAAATTGCGGTGCGAAGATCAGCACTAGCATCTGAATCAATGCCACTAGCGTAATCAGTAGAATTGCAACTCCCAATAGCCTTAGCAACAGAGCATCTAAACTAGTGCCAGTCTGCTGCAGCCGATGCAAAATCCCAACGCCGATTAGCGATCCGGGCACACTGCCATAGGTTAACCATTGCACTACTTGCAGATTCACCGTTTGCTGCTGCCAATGTTTGGCGGCCCCAACAATTTTTATTAAGGTAGCGGCCACCACATCCGAACCAATCGCTACCGATGCAGAAACCTGAAATACCAAAATTAGCATTGGCGTAATCAGCGATGCGCCGCCGATTCCCGTCAAGCCAACGAGAATGCCAACCAAAAAGCTCAGGGCTGAAAGTAGTGGGTAGTTCATCACAGCTCTCTAGATGCAGGCGCTAGGGACCCCAGATTTAGCAAATCTCCCGGCAGCAGGCTAGCGGCATCAATCACGTGGAGCTGCACTAAGGCCAAAATAACAAGGGTGTAGATCGTGGAAGAAACTACACCCATCAACAGTTCTTTTTGCGGATTGCGCGGTTTAGACTCAGCGTTGAGCGCATCGATGGCTCCGAACTGCATCAGCACAAACCCGACAACATTGGAGAGCCAGTATCCAGCAATTAAACCCGGCAGCAGCCAGTCAGCAGAAACTAAACTGCACAAATAGCCAAATCCATAAGCTACTGGCAGATTAAAGATCAGGTCGTTCCACCAGCAGAGCGGAGAAAGCAGATAGCCCAAGACAAACAACAGGCCACCTCTGAAGCGTTTGAACGACAGGTGCTTTAGCGGCCTAATCAACGGCTTAACCAATGGCTTGGTAAACTGATTGATCAAGGGTTGAACCAGTGGCGCTGTAGACTCTGGTTTTTCTGATGGCAGGGACTGAGCTTCAGCTTGCCCTAGATCCTCACCTACGACCTCTGTAGATTTAAACATGCAAATACGATAAACCTATCGACTTGCCGTATTTTATCATTGTATGAATACTATATGTCGATAGATTTGCCGTAGTTTTGAAAAATCATTGAACGCCACCAATAGTCTAAACACCAGCAGGGGTCATCGCTCAGCATGGAAAGCCCGCCACCCATCGAAAACAGGACTCAGGACCATTCATCCTCAGCCCCCTCTGCAGCAAATCTACCTTCTGAAGCAGCCGTTTCAGAATTACCTCCGGTCGGTCAGTCGGTTGAGTCCAGAACCAGAGAATACCTGTCCAACGAGCGCACCTATCTCTCGTGGATGCGGACTGCGATTTCGCTTATGGGGATCGGCGTGATCTTGGGACGAATTCACATCGCACGGCCACCGCTAGCTCCCAACCCAAGTAGGACCTGGCAACTCGGAATTATTTTTGCCGTGGTGGGATTAGTTACCGTATTTTTGTCCACGCAGCATTATTTGGCGATTCGGCGGGAAATCGACGAAGACAGCGATGAAATCACCGAACGTTGGGTAATTGTATTCAGCATTGCCGTCATCTTGATGGGCAGCGGCATTTTATATTACGTGCTCGGCTAAGCCGTCTGCACCGCAAAGGATTTAGCCTCTTTCGGCTTCACGTAGACCTGCTGACTTGACTGTAGATTCAGCCGTTTGAAGGCTTCCCGCGACAGATAGGCCGTAAACGCCTGCCCATCTTCTAGCCCCAATTCAACCTGAATTTCCCAGCCGAGGTGAATAACTCGCAATACCGTAGCTGGTACCGTCGTTTGGTCTGGACTCAGTTCAATAATCACATCATGAGGCCGCAGAAACACCGGAGCCGAATCTGGAGCTGAATTCCAATCGCCAACCTGACGAAACAGCGGTGCGGTGCTGGGCAATACATTCACCGGACCAATAAAGCTCATCACAAACGGGCTAGCCGGATTGTCGTACAGGTCTGCGGGGGTACCAACCTGCTCAACCCTGCCGTGGTTCATCACCACAATCTCATCCGAGACTTCCATGGCTTCCTCTTGGTCGTGGGTCACAAACACGGTAGTGACATGAACGGTGTCATGCAAATTGCGTAACCAGGCTCGCAGATCTTTACGGACTTTGGCATCGAGGGCACCGAATGGCTCATCCAGCAGCAGCACTTTCGGCTCCAATGCGAGTGCCCGCGCTAGGGCCACCCGTTGCCGTTGCCCACCTGACAACTGAGACGGATAGCGCTCCCCCAGGGATTGGAGTTGAATTAGGTTCAACAGTTCATCCACCCGGTTCTGAATTCGGTTTTTTGACTGTTTGGCAATCTCCAGACCAAAGGCAATGTTTTGCCGCACTGTTAGATGCTTGAACAAGGCGTAGTGCTGAAACACAAAGCCAATGCCTCGCTTTTGTACACTTTCGTAGGTAGCATCACGCCCGGTGACAAAAATCCGTCCACTGTCCGGGGATTCCAGACCTGCAATCAAGCGCAGCAGGGTAGATTTACCGGAACCAGAGGGGCCAAGCAGGGCCACCAGCGAGCCAGTCTTGACCTCGATGCTGACCTGATCCACGGCTTTGAAATCACCAAACTGTTTAGATACGTTGTCTACCAAAATGCCCATAGGATAACCCTTTTACAACTAAACGAAGGGGATCATAAACCCCGAAAAACTGATCGAGATACTGGTGTTTTACCACAACCTGAGCTAAATTTAGCCTAAATAGTCCGGTAACTTGATCGATGTATCGAGGTTTCAATCTCTAGTAAGCTTATCGGATTACTGTTGATTTTTTACCAGATTGCGGTAAAGTGACTTTAATAACTCCGGTATCTTGACGGATTTGCCGAGGTTAGGTTGTGTTCTATTCAACAGAATTGATTTGTTATTTGGAGAGGACTACATGAGTAGCTTTAGATGGGGTCGCTTGCGCCTGCGCTCGTTCCGTGGGTTTGTTTCGATGTTTCTAGTTGGGGTTGGCTTATGTCTCGCCCTGGCCGCCTGCAATTCTGCGCCCAACTCCACGGCTACGAGTGACAGCGCCTCTCCCGCTCAAGGCGGTACGGTCAACTTAACCCTCGTCTCCTACGCCGTTACCCAAGCCGCCTACGAGCAGATCATTCCCAAGTTTGCCGCTAAGTGGAAAGCAGACCACAATCAGGAAGTGGTGTTTGACCAGAGCTACGGCGGTTCTGGCTCCCAAACTCGCGCTGTCATCGATGGCCTAGAGGCGGATATCGTGGCGCTGGCGTTGGCTCTGGATACTCAGAAAATCGAGAAGGCGGGGCTGATCGACACAGGCTGGGAAACTGAAGCGCCCAATAACTCGATTGTGCACAAGTCGGTAGCAGCTCTGGTGACGCGAGAAGGTAATCCCAAAGGCATCAAGGGCTGGTCCGATCTGACCAAACCCGGCGTGCAGGTGATCACAGCCAACCCCAAAACCTCGGGCGGTGCGCGCTGGAACTTCATGGCGCTCTGGGGTGCGATTACCCAAACCGGCAGTACCGAAGACAAGGCGCTAGAGTTTACCAGCCAAGTGTTCAAAAACGTGCCCGTACTGCCCAAGGATGCCCGCGAATCCACTGATGTCTTCTTTAAGCAGGGCCAAGGTGATGTGTTGATCAACTACGAAAACGAAGTGCTGTTGGCCAAGCAGAAGGGCGAAAACCTACCCTTTGTGATTCCAACGGATGTGAACATTTCGATCGACAACCCGGTGGCGGTGGTAGACCAGAACGTCGAGAAGCACGGCACTCGCGAAGTGGCTGAAGCATTTGTTGAATTTCTGTTTACTCCAGAAGCACAAGAAGAGTTTGCCAAGGTTGGTTTTCGTCCGGTCGATCCCAGCATCGGTGAGAAATATGCAGAGCAGTTTCCCAAGGTGAACAAGCTGTTTACAGTGCAGGATATGGGTGGATGGGACAAGGTGCAATCCGAGTTCTTTGATGACGGAGCGGTGTTTGACAAGATCTTGACGGAAGCTGGGAAGTAGGGGGTAGGGGGTAGGGAGTAGGGGGTAGGGAGTAGGGGGTAGGGGGTAGGGGGTAGGGAGTCTGTCTAGGATTTTGTGTCAATTCGATTGTTTGGCTTCGTCATGTCCCACCCGCGAATCTATTGCGGACTAATCGAGGAAGCACTTCCCTAGCCGCGAATCAATTGTGGGCTAATGAAGGAAGTCTGCTGTAGGCGCAGCCTTTTCGCAGAGTAGCGGACTAAGCAGGAGGTTCAGTGCACTATCCGCGGGAACGCAAGTGTATAGCAGACTTACCTTACTTCATTAGCCAGCGATTCATCTGCGGACGGCTCAGGCAACGAAGCGACACAGAAAAATTTACAGATCCTCACAGACCACTCCAGTCCGTTCCTCGCAACCTATAGCGAACTTCCCCCCCTCCCCCCTCCCCCCTACTCCCTACTCCCTACTCCCTCCCCCCTCCCCTCCACCTCTTCCTCAACAAATCGCTGATACACCTCAAAATTCACCTCAACATGACCACCTCATCCATTTCTCAATCTACTCGTCTGCCTGCCATACCACGCCCTTCGATTCCCTGGGTGATTACATTTGGCTATCTGTTTGTGATGTTGCTGCTGCCGGTAGCGGCGTTGATCCTTAAATCACTGACGCTAAGCCCAGCGGAGATCTGGCGGATTGCTACCAGCCCAATGGCGCTATCGGCCTATGAGGTTACGTTTGTGACGGCTCTGTTTGCTGGAGCAATCAACGGATTGGCCGGTTTGATCATTGCCTGGGTGCTGATCCGCTATGAGTTTCCATCTAAGCGGATTGTGGATTCGCTGATCGATCTACCCTTTGCCTTGCCGACGGCGGTAGCAGGTTTAACGCTGGCAACGGTCTACAGCAATACGGGCTGGTTGGGGTCGCTGCTGGCTCCATTGGGCATCAAGGTGGCTTTTACGCGACTGGGGGTGTTTGTGGCGATGCTGTTTATCTCGCTGCCGTTTGTGGTGCGCACGGTGCAGCCAGTCCTGCAAGAGGCGGAACGGGAAATCGAGGAGGCGGCTTGGTCGCTGGGAGCCTCGCAATGGCAAACCTTTTGGCGGGTGGTGCTGCCGCCGATTATTCCAGCCGTGTTGACTGGAGTGGCGCTGGGGTTTGCGCGAGCGGTGGGCGAGTATGGCTCGGTGGTGATTGTGGCGTCTAACGTGCCGTTCAAAGACCTGATTGCGCCGGTGCTGATCTTTCAGCGCCTTGAACAATACGACTATGCCGGAGCCACGGTAATCGGCACGGTGATGCTGCTGATTTCGCTGCTGATGTTGTTGGCAATTAACCTACTGCAAGCTTGGGGACGACGCTATGGTAACTAAGACAAAATCAATCAAACCTGATACTCCTCCAGCTACCACGGCAGCTCCGGAATCTACAGGCTGGCAAAAGTTAACCAAACCGCTGTTGATTGCGTTTGTGATTTTATATCTGGGATTGGTGCTATTCATTCCGGCCTTGAATGTGTTTGTGCAAGCCTTTAGCGGTGGCGTTGGTTTGTTTCTCAAAACTTTTTCTCAACGTGCTTTCTTAAATGCGCTCTGGCTAACCATTCTGATGGCAATCATTGCGGTGCCTCTGAACACGGTGTTTGGGCTATGTGCTGCCTGGGCGATTGCTCGTAACAAGCAGTTTCCGGGACGAACGCTGTTGATTAGCCTGATTGATTTGCCGTTTTCGGTGTCGCCGGTGGTGGCAGGTTTGATGATTGTGTTGCTCTACGGTCGCAATGGCTGGTTTGGGCCGCTGCTGGAAGCGAATGATATCAAGATCATTTTCGCGGTACCGGGGATGGTGTTAGCGACGCTGTTTGTGTCGCTGCCGTTTGTGGCCCGTGAGGTGCTGCCGGTGTTAGAGGAAATTGGCCCAGAGCAGGAAGAGGCGGCTAAAACCCTGGGAGCCAGTGAGTGGCAGACTTTTTGGCGCGTCACGTTGCCGTCGATTCGCTGGGGCTTGCTGTATGGGGTACTGCTGACCAATGCTAGAGCGATGGGAGAGTTTGGGGCGGTGGCGGTGGTATCGGGCAATATTACGGGCAAGACGCAAACCCTGCCGCTGTTTGTGGAGGAAGCCTATAAGCAATACCATACCGAAGCGGCTTACTCGGCAGCGGTGCTGTTGGCTGGTTTGGCGATTGTGACGATGGTGGCAAAGGCGCTATTGGAACGCCGGACAGGGTTGAAGACGGGGGCAGGGCATTGATCGCTGCATTCAACTCGCATCAGGGTTTGAGCAACGGTGAGATGTAAGGGCGAAGCATTTGCATCAGAAGTTTTGTAGCTATGCCTTGGATTCATTTCGCAAATGCTTCGCCCTTACTAATTGCTGTTAGTGTTAGTTTTGCTTTTATCGATACTTTTATCGATACTTCCATCGACATCAAATGTATCTTCAAGTAGTTTGATTTCCTGGCGGACTGATGCCAACTCAATCTGAGTTATATTCAGTTCAAATGTCAGCGATTGCAGTGTATTTTTGAGTGTGCTCGATTCGAGGTTGGTAAGTTCTAATTTTTCGCGTAGCTTCTTACCCTCCGTTATTTCCAAAAATGCTAATGTTATACCCAGGAGCTTTTGTTTGGCATCATAGACCAGCCCCGCGACTGCTCTGTTGAATGGTTCGTGTCATCCGGAATCAGCGCTATCGTTGGAGATGCAGCGGCACTGTCTGAGGTCAGTCCACGATCAGCCACCAGCTCTGCCAGGTTGCCACCTGTAATCCACCGAGGGCTTGAGGTAAGGAGGGCGCGTCGATGACCTCAGCGGCTTCTAGCTGGGTCTGCATTTCCTCATAGGTCAGCTCCAATTCCTCCACTGCTGCTGTTAGTTTCTCCCAGTGGTCTGCTAGCTCGCTCTTTGAAGCAATCTGCTGCCGGATGATGTCGATATACTGTCTAAACCGCTGCTCACTACTCATAATTTTGGCTGATGCTGACACCTATCCGCTGGCTCTCTTCTTGGCACCAGATCCCAGCAGAACTGCTTCTAAGAAGCTGTTTGAACAGGATCTTGTCGTCTGGCTCCACCCCCTTTTCTGGAGTAGCCACAGGGCAAGTCCCCACCAGTGGGGGACTTTGAATAGCGACCGTTCGGGAAAGTCTCCCAGAATACGTAGGGAGATAGAGGGGGCATTTCAAACGGATTCTAAGGACATGAAAATAGTTGCAGCAGATAAAATTTCAGCAACTGCAAAAAGGGGCTTCTTTAGACTAATGAATTGTTGCTCAAATGAATGGTTCAGAGTAGAAAAAAAGCACAATCAAATTCAAATTAGAATTTGACAAATATTTGTGGGTATAACCCTGATTTGGTTTTTGCCTGTTTTCCCCCCACCGCATTCGCGCGCTGATCATCAACATAGAGTTCGACAACCGACATTCCAGAAGCCATGTGTGGGTTGTCCTGATCTGGACAAAGGATTGCGTTTTAGCTATTGGGCGGGAAGCCCCACGCTGTACCAGAACGGTCAGCGTCGGGATGAAAGGCGCGTGAGTTAAGCCACTAGCGCTTCATTTTTGTGTTCCCAAACGCGCCGAATTAGTTTGCCATCATAGCGATGTTCGCGCAGGCGGCGGCAATCGGATTCTAGCCGAATTGTTTCTTCGTATTTATCTACTGACATGATCAATGTATTTTCATCCAGCATTTGGTATTGATAAACTTGCGGCAAGCTCTGTTCTAATAAACCCTTGTCGGTAAAAACAGCGCCGACATGATTAGCATCAACACACCAGCTCATCTGACCTGATCCCGCTCTAGTAAGGTATTTCCAGCTCAAATGAACCCCAAATTCGACCTGCTGAAGCTGATGGAGCTGCTGTATCTCCGCTAATTCAGATGCGCTCAAGAAGTCTACTGATACTTGCGCTAATTTACAAGACCACAAGCTTTGAGAACGATACCAAAATTCATATAGGCTTTGATGAGTTAGCATATTTATTCACTCGCTCACGGTGATAGTGAACTGTTTGCTTGAGCTAATACTTAAGCTAATGCTCAAGCTGACTTCTAATTAATTTATTTAAATGACGTTTTCTTGATCTTAGAAGCTGTAATGGGCCTCTGAAAGTACCCACGAGGGTTATTTTTTCAAGTACCCTTCCGGGTTATTTGTCAATCAGTCCTGACATTTGAGAATCTGCTTCACAAGTTCCCCAAATTCTTTGCCTATAACCAAAGGTGAGGTCGAGGCAGACCAGTTTCATCAAGGCAAAAGGCGGTGATCATGCAAGTCTCAACAGCCCACGCTCCCCACTCCACAACGGTTCAAGGGTATATTCATTCCATTGAAACCTGTGGCACAGTCGATGGTCCTGGCATTCGGTTTGTCGTCTTTACGGCAGGCTGCCCGTTGCGCTGTCTGTATTGCTCTAATCCAGATTGTCGCTATATGGAAAATGGACGGAAAGTCAGTGTGGACGAACTGATCGAAGAAATTCAGAAATATAGTACCTATATGAAGGCGTCTGGAGGTGGAGTCACGGTGAGTGGTGGAGAACCACTGTATCAACCGCATTTTGTTGCGGAAATCTTTCGGCGCTGTCACGGGTTGGGCATGCATACCGCTCTAGATACCTCTGGTTACTGTGATTTGCAGTTGGCTCTACCCGTGATTGACCAGGTTGATTTGGTCTTGCTCGATATCAAATCCTTTGATCCTGAAATCTATCAGCACGTCACGGGGGTATCGCTAGAGCCGACCTTAGCAATGGCCCGCTATCTCAGCGATATCGGTAAGCCCACCTGGATTCGGTTTGTCCTCGTGCCTGGTTTAACTGATGCTCCTCACAATATTGCCGGATTAGCAGACTTTGTGGCGACGCTGAGCAATGTGGAAAAAGTAGAAGTTCTACCGTTTCACAAGCTAGGCGAATACAAATGGGAAGAGCTGGGCTACGAGTATCAGCTCAACGATACCCAACCTCCCACTCCAAAACAGATACAGGCAGCCCAAGCCATTTTCCGCAAACGCGGCATCAAGGTTGTCTAGCTTGTTTCGATGTGATTGCCGCTTGATTGCCGCGATCAGATGTAGCAATTTTTCTTTAATTTCATCACCCAACCTGGAGTAGCTAACGATGAGAATTACCAACCTGCAAGAGCTGGAAACGCTGATTCAGCAAGCCAAAGCCGCTCAGGAAGTCTACGCTACCTATTCACAGACGCAAGTCGATGCCATCTTCAAGCAAGCGGCTCTAGCCGCCAATGCGGCCCGGATTCCCTTAGCCAAATTAGCAGTCGAAGAAACGGGAATGGGAGTGGTTGAAGATAAGGTAATCAAAAATCACTTTGCGTCTGAATGTATCTACAACAAATACAAACAGGAAAAAACTTGCGGCGTGATTGAGGATGATAAAACCTACGGAATTCAGAAAATCGCTGAACCCGTTGGCGTGATTGCCGGCATTGTACCAGTTACTAATCCTACCTCAACCACAGTGTTCAAATCGCTGATCACGCTCAAAACCCGCAACGCGATTATCTTTTCTCCCCACCCCCGCGCTAAACAATCCACGGCTGCTGCTGCCAAAATTGCCCTGGACGCTGCCGTTGCAGCCGGTGCTCCAGAGCATTTAATTGGTTGGATCGATGAACCCACGGTTGAACTGTCGCAGGCGTTGATGCAGCATCCCGATATCAAGCTGATTTTGGCTACGGGTGGACCGGGCATGGTGAAGGCCGCGTACTCCTCTGGGCATCCTTCACTGGGAGTGGGGGCTGGCAATACCCCAGCCGTAATCGATGCCACGGCGGACATTCAAACCGCAGTCAGCTCGATTTTGCTGAGTAAGACCTTTGATAACGGCATGATCTGCGCTTCGGAGCAATCGGTGATTGTGGTGGATGCTGTTTACGAGCAGGTGAAGCAAGAGTTTATAGCACGGGGAGCCTATTTCCTATCGCCCGATGAGCAGACTCAAGTGGGGCAGGTGCTGTTGCAGCACGGGCATCTAAATCCGGCGATTGTGGGACAGTCGGTGGCAAAGATTGCTCAGTTAGCGGGCATTGGTTTAGTCTGTCTGGAAGATCAGGGCCAGCAGCGCCAAACCGGCGAGCGGCTGAATCCCTTGCCCTGTACGTTGCCGAAGGTGTTGATTGCTGAAGTTGAGCAGATTGGTCCTAACGAACCGTTTTCCTACGAGAAGCTGTCGCCGGTTTTGGCCATGTACCGTGCTAGTCAGTTTCACGATGCGGTCGAGAAAGCGGGACAGCTAGTGGCATTTGGCGGCCAAGGGCATACTGCGGTTTTGTATATTGATCCGGCCCATCTGGATGACATTGCCTACTTTAAGCACGCAGTTAAAACGGCACGGGTGTTGATCAACACGCCCTCCTCCCAAGGTGCGATTGGAGATCTATACAACTTCAAACTCGATCCATCCCTGACGCTGGGCTGTGGTACTTGGGGCGGTAATACCGTATCTGAGAACGTTACACCGCATCATCTCCTGAATATCAAAACTGTGTCTGAACGGCGAGAAAACATGCTGTGGTTCCGCGTTCCACCCAAAATCTACTTCAAGTATGGCTGCCTGCCGGTAGCGCTGCGTGACTTAGTAGGCAAACAGCGAGCCTTTATCGTCACGGATCAGCCGTTGTTTGATCTGGGTCTGGTGAACAAGGTCACAACCGTACTACATGAGATGGGCATCAAGCACGATGTCTTCCATGAGGTGGAACCCGATCCAACCCTCTCAAACGTCAACAAAGGTCTGGAGTTGCTCAAGAGCTATCAGCCGGATGTAATTATCGCGATTGGCGGCGGTTCTCCGATGGATGCGGCCAAAGTCATGTGGTTGATGTATGAGCATCCAGAGGTCGAGTTTGAGGGCTTAGCAACTCGATTTATGGACATTCGCAAGCGGGTCTATGAACTGCCGCCGCTGGGGCAGAAAGCAATTATGGTTGCGATTCCTACAACCTCAGGAACTGGTTCCGAAGTCACGCCTTTTGCTGTCGTCACCGATGACCGAGCTGGAATTAAATATCCTTTAGCTGACTATGCCTTGACGCCCAACATGGCAATTGTCGATCCAGAATTGGTGCTGCATATGCCCAAGAAGTTGACTGCCTACGGTGGCATCGATGCTTTGACCCATGCCTTGGAATCCTATGTTTCGGTGTTAGCGACCGAATTCACCGAAGGATTGGCCCTAGAAGCAATCGGACTGCTCTTTCAGTATCTGCCGCGTGCCTATCATCAGGGAGCCAACGATCCGGAAGCCCGCGAAAAAGTTCACTATGCCGCCACGATTGCCGGTATGGCCTTCGCTAATGCATTCCTAGGTGTATGTCATTCAATGGCCCATAAACTAGGTTCTACCTTTCATGTACCGCATGGCTTAGCGAATGCACTGATGATTTCCCATGTGATTCGCTATAACGCTACTGATGTGCCCTTCAAACAAGCCATCTTCCCGCAATACAAATATCCCCACGCCAAGGAACGCTATGCCCAAATTGCTGATTATCTGAAGCTGGGTGGCGACACTCCTGAAGCAAAAGTAGAGCGGCTGGTGGAAGCCATCGAAGCGCTAAAACAACAGCTCGATATTCCTGGCACAATCAAAGAAACTCTGCCCGACGATGCCCAAGCCTTCTACAGTAAAGTCGAACACATGGCTGAACAGGCGTTTGATGACCAGTGTACGGGTGCTAATCCCCGCTACCCGCTGATTCAAGACCTGAAGGAACTCTATACGCTGGCCTATTTGGGCTGTCGATTGGAATCGGCGACTTACTATTGGACTGAGGAGCTAGGAGTTGGGAGACAGGAGTCAGAAATTCTGCCTATCGGTTGACGGTCTGGCAGCTTGATTGATGATTCAGCAGGAGACAGGAGTCAGAATTCTACTTGAGTTCTGGCTCTTATTTCCAATTACAGAGCGGATGAATATTTTCGCATTTTTTTGAGAAGCAATGGGTGATCTATAGAGTTTAGGGCGTTGCTGAATCAAAGTATGAAGGTGAAGTTTGATGTTTTGCATCGCCCCCTAAATCCCCCAACACGGGGGGACTTCCGATCCCAATTTTTGCTCAGTTCCCCTCAGAATTGGCTACGGTGTACACACAAGTCGAAGATCCTCCCTAACCCTCCTTTCCCAAAGGGGGGACCGTAGGCGAAGCCTGGCGCAGCCCATACAAAACCGGGATTGAAGTCCCCCTTGATCTACGCCGAGTTTAGAACGAGGATTGCATAGATAAAACCAGTTGCTATTTAGTAAGATAGGTGGGTAGTTTGTGGTCTATCAGGGGGCAATCATGGCAAAAGCGCTTGATACCCACATTGAGATTAATGCATCAACAGAAACTGTATGGCAGGTGTTAATCGACTTTAGCCGCTACGGTCAATGGAATCCTTTTATCCGTTCCATTCGTGGAGAAGCAAAGCAAGGTGAAAAGCTTGAGGTGTTCATTCAACCACCTGGTGGGAGCGGAATGCTTTTCCGTCCGGTTATCCTGACTCTGAAACCAGGAGGTGAACTGCGTTGGCTGGGGCGATTCCTGTTACCTGGCATTTTTGATGGAGAGCATCAATTCCAGATTGAGCCACTTGGGCATAATCGCACTCGATTTATCCAGCGTGAAGTGTTCTCTGGTCTGCTGGTCCCTTTTTTGTGGAGCAGCTTAAGCAGGCGAACAAGACAAGGTTTTGAAGAGATGAATCGGGCGCTAAAGATGCAAGTAGAACAGTGAGTCCTAGTTCTCCCTTGTAGAAGCTTTCAGATAGGCGATCGCTTGTGTGCGGAGGCTGTGGGACTTGCTATCAAACTGCCGCTTCGGCAGATGCCTGAAATAGCCCCATGTTTTCAGCTCGTTGAAAAGCTTGGGGCAAGGTTTCCCCCTGGTGAGTTGAAATATGCATCAGCACCATTGCGGCGGCTAGCATGGCATTGTTGCAGTACACCAGCGTGGGCTTAGGTAGCTGATCGATTTGCTTGAGCACACTGCCTGCGGTTTCAGGAGTCATGGCTAAACAATCGATTGGTATATTGATGTAGTGCAATCCTAAACTGGTCACATGCTGTTGCTCATTGATCAGCAGGTAGGTATCTAGCGATCGCAGATTCAAAATCGCCTTGAAACCATCTTTGGCAAGCTGATGGAATTGCTGGAAGGTGAGGGGTCCTGCAATCGCAAGCTCATTTGTGATCATCCTGACTGTCTCCATCGGACACCTCCAAGTCAGCCATCGTTGCATCTTGCATTATTTACTCTCAGAGTAAGCCAACAATTTGAGAAACTTGTGAGGCTGCTAGAAACTAGGGCGTGTTTTAAAGCCCTGATCTGATCCCCCTAGCCCCCTTAAGAAGGGGGAACCGAACCAAGCGCGGCTTGAAGTCCCCCTTCTTAAGGGGGATTTAGGGGGATCACCTCTTGCATTGAGCCGCGATCGCCCTCCGGGCGGTGCGGAGCACCATCGAGATCTGTTTACACCGTAGCCTTAAAAAAGGGGGAACCGAACCAAGCGCGGCTTGAAGTCCCCCTTCTTAAGGGGGATTTAGGGGGATCGAAAGGCTGGAGCAACAGCACTAAAGACTTTTAAAACACGCCCTAGTTGCCCCATCCTAGGGTGGAGGCAATCTGATTAGCTAACTGAAGTGGGTCAAAGGGTTTGGCGATTGCTCCCTTCACGCCTAATTCATCGTAGCGACGCCGATCTGATGCCTGCACTTTTGCCGTCAACAAGATCACTGGAATCTGGCGAGTTGTGGTATTCTCCTGAAGGTGTTGAAAGGTGGTGAGTCCGTCCATATCGGGCATCATCACATCGAGCAAGATCGCATCGGGCTGCTCTGCGGTAGCTTTGTCAATTCCTTCCTGTCCGGAGCTTGCAGTTGATACTTGCCAACCAGCAGTTGTGCGGAGACAAATTTGCGTTACTTCTTGAATGTATTGTTCGTTGTCGATAATTAGAATGCGTCTGGTCATACCATTTTTGAATTTTGGATTTTAGATTTTGAATTTTGGATTGATGAGTCGTTGGGGCTTTCACTGCTCCATGTCTGCTGTGGGTAAGGTGAAGTAAAATGTGCTTCCTTCTCCCAGACGGCTCTCGACCCAAATCCGGCCTCCATGCTGCTGAACAATGTTGCGACAGATGGCCAAGCCCAGCCCGGTACCATCGTGATTGCGTGAATCAGAAGCATCCACCTGCTGAAACCGTTCAAAAATAGTTTCCAGTTTATCCGCTGGGATGCCACGCCCTTGGTCTTGGACCGTGAAGAGGATGTAGGGAGTGGGGGAAGGTGGGGGAGATGAGGGAGGTAGGGGAGATGTTTGTGTGAGGTGTTGGGAAGACTTCAACAGCGTTTGGATAGGATGCTCACAGGGCTGGCAAAGTCTGGTTTCCCCATCTTCCCCATCTTCCCCATCTCCCCCACCTCCTCGTCCCTCCGCCCTCAACCAGACTGTGCCACCTCGCGGTGAAAATTTAATGGCGTTGCTTAATAGGTTGGTTAGGGTTTGAATGACTCGATCGCCATCGGCCCAGACCGTTGCTTCTAGTGGCGTGACCGATAACGTGACTCCAAATTTCTCGGCCATAGCCTGCATCACATTGGTGGCGTTGGTCATCAGATCAGCTACATTGCAGGTTTGTTTCACCATCGTGATTTTGCCCGATTCAATTCGTTCCACATCCAGGACATCGTTGATTAGGCGAATCAGGCGTTCGGTGCTATCGACGGCAATTTCGAGCAGGCGTTTTCCGGTTTCGGGTTCGGCATCCAGTAGGCCGCTAGCCAGCATTCCTAAGGAGCCGTGAATTGAAGTTAGAGGGGTGCGCAGTTCATGGCTAACGATGGAAATAAATTCATCCTTCATGCGTTCAACAACTTTGCGATCGCTCGTGTCTCGCAAAATCACCGTGAAGATCGTTTCTCCTTGTAATTGCAGTTTAGAAATTGATGCCTCTGCTGGAAACTCTTCGCCATTCTTGCGGCGGCCCAAAATCTCGCGGCGTTCGCCCATCCGGCGTGCTCCACCATCAGATGCGCCAAACTCTTCAACATGGCGGCGATGCAGATCGGTAAAACGAACTGGCAACAATAGATCGAGGGGTTGGCCAATCGCTTCGTCTGCAGTGTAGCCAAAGATTTTTTCTGCACCTTGATTGAACAATGTAATGTTTTGCTGACTATCAACCGAAATCACGGCATCATCGGCAATATCGAGGATTCCGGCAAAGCGAGCTTGAGAAATTCGCAGGGCTGCTTCGATCTGCTGACGTTCCTTCAGTTCAGAGCGCAACCGTTCGTTGACGCTGACCAACTCAGCCGTTCGTTCGGCTACTCGCATCTCCAACTCATCTTTGACTTTGCGCAGGGCAGTCACAGATCGTTGATCCGACAGATTGGCTCGTTGGCACTCGGCTATATCCTGCTGATGCAGCGTCACTAGATTTTTTAGGAGTTTGCTTCGCTCTAGGCGATTGAGGATGCGGCTTACCAGTTCTGGCCCCACAATCGGTTTGCTGATAAAGTCATCGGCACCGGCAGCAAACACCTGATTGATTGTATCGGCATCGGTGTAGGCCGTTAATACCACGATTGGCAATCCGCTCCAGCGCAGATCGTTTCGCACCACCTGACATAACTCAATGCCACTGATACTCGGCATTTTGATATCGAGAACCAACAGGTCTGGTGTGGCCGCTTCCAGGGTTTGCCAGAACTGATCAGGTTTACCTAGCGTCGTGATGTGCAGTCCCCAGGGTTGTAGCAACGTCCTGACTGCTGCCAAAAGCTGCGGGTCATCATCCACGACCAGAATGGTGGCATCGACTGGGTCGGTCTGATGCAGTAGGCGCGTCACCTCTTTTAGTACCTGCGCTGGAAACAGTGGTTTTTGCAGAAAGCTGCGTCCTCCTAGTCGCGCTACTTCTAAACGATGGGATAGATCGGCTTGAGCAGTCCACACCAGCACGGGGACAGAAGGCCATTGCTGCTGGAGTTTACTCAACAAGTTAAAACTATCGGTAATGCGTTTAGAAGCCGCCAAGTCGAGCAAAATGGCCTGGGGTGGCTGTTGCTGCATCAGGCGTTTAGCCATTGTGAGATTGGTGGCTAGTGCGGTCCGCAGTCCCCAATTTGGCGCTTCTGCCAGGATTGGCTCAGCGGCTGAGCGGTCAGAATCGATGATCAGCAGTAAGGGCTGGTTGAGTGAAACGGGGGGCGATATGGGTTGAATTGCGGCAGATTGAATCGAGGCAGCTTCACCAGCAGCACTCTGATTTGTTCCGGCAATTTCCTGCCGCAAGGCTACGATTTGCTGTTGCAGTTGGGGAATTTGGTCAGCTCTGAGTTGTTCAATCTCTCGCAACTGTTGCTCAATCATGCGAGCTAGTTGGGACGCTTGAGCATAGCCAAAAGTGCCAAGCGAACCAGCCAGGGAGTGGGCCTCGTGTTCCGCCCGCTGCCGTAATTCCGGATTCAAGGTTTGATTCTGTAAGGCTGTCACTGCCTGTTCCAATACATCTACCTGTTCGTTCACGCGCGGTTGGTATTTTTGCCACACTATGGCGATCGCGGCTTGAGTTTGCTGCCCGATTTGTTCTGCACTCGTGGGGGGCTGCTGGTCAGACGAATCAGTCAGATGAGATGTAGGCTGTTGGGAATGCCGCTTGGGTTTGGAATTGGCTGCATTTACTGCGTTTGCTTCGGTTAGCGGTTTGAGGCGATAGCCAATCCCATAAACCGTCTCGATCAAATCTGCTGGAGCACCGACCGCCTTCAGCTTTTGCCGCAATCCTTTGATATGGGTTCTCACCGCCTCATCGCTGGGAATTTCGGTAAACGACCAGAGGTTTTCCAGAATCGCTCCACAGCTAAATACGCGCCGACTGTGGCGCAAGAACAATTCCAGTAAGGCGTATTCCTTCGCCGTTAGAGGCACCAGCTGCGTCCCATAGATGACCTCACAGCTTTCCGGATTCAGGCGTAGTTCCCCCCACTCCAACACGGCCTGAACTGCTGTCTGGTTGCGCCGCAGTAAAGCTCGAATCCGGGCCGTTAACTCTTCCGGATCAAAGGGTTTGACCACATAATCATCGGCCCCTGCATCTAGCCCAATCGCTTTATCGTGGCCGCTGCTGCGGGCCGTTAACAGCAGGATTGGCATCTGATAACCGTGGGAACGCAACTGTTGGCAGAGGCTGATGCCATCGAGTTTGGGAAGTGACACATCCAGTAAGATCAGGTCGTAGGTAAAGGCTTCTGCCAAGTGCCATCCGGCTTCCCCATCGGTGGCTACTTCAACGGTATAGTTCTGGTTACTCAGTGTGGCAACCAACGCTTCAGTGGTCAACTTATCATCTTCGATGATCAGAATTTTCATGGCTGTCTGTTCACGGAAGGGTTAATCGTAGTATCACCTGACAGCCCAGTCTATTGAGACATCATCAGCATAGAAATTTATTCTAGCTTCCTGTTAATGGACCAAGCAATTTGTCATGTTTTGCAATCAATTTTGAAGTGTTGTTAATTTGATTGCAGTTTAGTTACGGTTCAGCGGCGAATAAATCCTCTGATCCTCGCTCAGCAACGGTTAGCTAATAGGCTTGTGTCTGTGTAGCTGTGCCTACCCTGCGGGAGGCTGCGCAGGAGTTGCTAACTTTATCTGGTGATGGCGGATACAGATATGAAAGCAGGCAGCCTATTCTGTATAAAGGTAGCATGTCTGGTGAACAGCAACTGGCAACAGCACTTAGTAACAGCAATGGCATTCAACGGTTCTGCATCTTCCAACTCGCTGCGCTTGCTGATGGATCTCCAACAGGTGAGTCAAATGGCTCAAGCCTTCAGTGGCTGTTTGGACCCAACCGTGATCGCGAAACAAGTCACCGATCAAATTATCAGCGTCTTTGACTGTGCCTTTGCCCGCATCTGGTTAGTAGAAGCCGATCAAACCGCTCTGCGTTTGGTTGCATCGTCGGGACTGTATACCCACACGGATGGCTCATTCTCTAGAGTGGCGATGGGAGCCTATAAGGTGGGTAAAATTGCCCAAAATCGGATTCCATTTCTGAGCAATCATTTAGCAGCAGAACCGTGGGTAAAAGATCGAGAATGGGCCATCGCTGAGAAGATTACGGGCTTTGCCGGATATCCGCTGGCTGTAGGCGATCGTGTTGTAGGAGTATTGGCTGTTTTTAGTCATCGACCGTTATCGCCAGAATTCCTAGAAGTATTGCAATATCTGTGTGCGACTGTTACAGTTGCCCTCGATAGTGCATTGGCACATCAGCGAGAACGGCAGTCTCCAATCAATTCATCAGTTGTTGTTCTGCCCTTATCAGAACAAATAGCAACTCTTTTACCCCAATCTCGATTCTGTCTGGTGGGAACCGAGCGTTTACTGCCTATGTCGCTAAATGTGCTGCTGCTGCGAACTGGTGAAATGCTCAGCGAGTTACAGTGCAGCCATTGCCGTTTGATGTATGAGTCAACCCAGGTTTTACTCGATGCAATGGTCATCCCAGATATCGGTTCAAACGCCAGCTTGCCGGTTAAAGAGCTTAAAGAGCTTGCATCTAGAAACTTACAGGACTGGATCGCAGCCATTTTCGATGAATTGCGGTTAGCTAGCGCCTGTGTGGGAGGCACACTGCAAACGCTGAGTGGGGCCAATCAAGCAATGCTGCAAGTGCTGCTGACATTGCCGTATTCAGATTCCCGCTCCCAGACTTCGCCCTTGTCAGACCGCGAGCAGGAAATGTTGCTGCTGCTGGCTGCCGGGTTTCGCGATCGCGACATTGCCGATCAGCTCCACATTAGCGAACGCACGGTCAAATTTCATATCAATAACGCAATTGCCAAACTTCAGGTCCAGACTCGCTGTCAGGCTCTTTATCAGGCCGTGATCCGAGGCTGGCTGGATCGAGGGTTACCTGTCTAAATGAACAGGGGATGTTGTCAAAACTGCATTATTGGTTACTATTTGTGAATACTGATTCTGTCAATAAAGCCAGATTCTAACGATCTGTAGCGATGGCTACAAGAAGTTGCTCGGCTTGTTTTCTATGCTGCACATACAATGCTCAGCGTCGATGCTGAGCCTCGATCCAATTCCGTGAATCTCATTTCTCAGCCGGCAATAAAGTTTCTGTTAACTCCTGTTAATTGTGTTTAGACTCTGGTAGGTTTATTGTCTAGGTTGAGCTGAACTCACCTCCAAACTGATTGGAATAACTCTTGGAATGAGGAAAATTTTATGCCTGAAGTAACAGCTCCTGTGCATCAACCGGGTGACTTTTTTGTCGATTACGAGGAGAAGGTATTTCCCGACATCAAGGCGGAACCAGGCGAAAAAGCATTGGTGACGTTCCATACGGTTGCTTTTGAAGGATCGATTGGTTTAGTGAATTTGCTGCAAGCCACTCGCCTCCTGCGCAAAGGATTTGACACCTCGGTTTTGCTCTATGGTCCAGGAGTCACCTTGGGTGTGCAGCGTGGTTTCCCCAAACTAGGTGATGCCGCTTTCCCTGGTCATCAAAACTTTAATGACCAGCTAAGTAAGTTCATGTCGGAAGGTGGAAAAGTCTATGCCTGCCGATTTGCACTCCAGGCTCTCTACGGCCACGGTGAACCTTCGCTGATTCCAGGCATTCGCCCGATCAATCCTCTGGATGTGCTGGATCTGATTCTGATGCACCGTAAGGATGGCGCGTTTATTTTGGATACCTGGACGCTGTAGAGTGTGTTGGAGAGGGGGAAGATGGGGGAGATGGGGAGGATGGACGTGGGGTAGGTTTTGCCGAGACGCTAACTACAAGCAGTTCACTAATTAGCTAAACCAGTGTTGCTGAATGAGGAATGATGGTTTAAAGTTTTACTTCCTCCCGTTCCCCTTCTCTAAGATGTCCGCAGGGCTATACCCCTCCCCCATCCCCCTCATCCCCCTCATCTCCCCCCTCTCCCCTCTCCCATCTACTAGCAAATTTGACCAAACAGGACAAACCCATGACTGAACCAACGATCGTGCGGGCTGCGGCTGTTCAGATCAGTCCGGTGCTGTTTAGTCGGGATGGAACCACCGAGAAGGTGTTGCAGGCAATTGCGGATGCGGCCCAGGTGGGTGCGCAGTTGGTTGTGTTTCCAGAGACGTTGATTCCCTATTACCCCTATTTCTCGTTTGTACAGCCGCCTGTACTGATGGGAAAGGAACACATGCGTTTATACGAAGAAGCTGTAGAAGTTCCCAGTGCTGTTACGGATGCGGTGAGTCGAGCTGCGCGGTCCTATGGATTGGTAGTAGTCCTAGGCGTGAATGAACGAGATCATGGCTCGCTGTATAATACGCAACTTGTTTTTGATGCGGACGGTACTCTGCTGTTGAAGCGACGCAAAATCACGCCGACCTATCATGAGCGGATGGTGTGGGGACAGGGGGATGGAGCCGGATTGAAGGTGCTGGATACGGCAGTTGGTAAATTGGGAGCCTTGGCCTGTTGGGAGCATTACAATCCCCTAGCTCGGTATGCTCTAATGGCTCAACATGAGCAGATTCATTGCGCCCAGTTTCCCGGTTCGATGGTAGGGCAGATTTTTACCGAGCAGATTGAGGTGACGATTCGGCATCACGCCCTGGAGGCCGGTTGTTTTGTCGTTAATGCCACAAGCTGGCTCTCGCCCGATCAGGTCGAACAAATCACGCCGGATCCGAAATTGCGATCGGTGTTGAATGGCGGCTGCTACACGACGATTGTGAGTCCAGAGGGAGTGTTGCTGGCTACACCAATTACTGAAGGCGAAGGCATGGCAATTGCCGACCTCGATTTTTCCTTAATTACCAAACGTAAACGGATGATGGATTGTGTTGGCCACTATGCCCGTCCCGATCTGCTGCAACTAAAGTCCAATATGGCCCCTTGGTCCGTACTGAGTGAAGTGTCTGAGCAAGCGATGGAGAATGGATCAGCGCAGATGGTCAGGATCTCCTCTGAGTTGCCACTAGAACCACAAAATCTATAGCTCAACCCAATTCACTCAACTCACTTGTGAACACACTATGAATACGCAACGGTTAATCACAGAGCTGCAATCTCATGGATTGAAAATTATCAATGCCGAAGCTGGGGCCTCTGGACGCAAAGGAGGAGCTGGACCATCGGATCACAAGGCAGTGACGATTGCTGGAACGACCGTAATGGTGCCGATCTACACCGATGCCGCTTCCAGTTCGCCCTACAGCGCTACGATCAATGCCCAGACGAATCAGGCAGTTCTGCACTGGGAATCGGATCCGATAGCGTCGATTAGCTTTCCGCAGCAGCCCAAGTTTTACAGCCTCAAAACAGCAGACGGAATTCCTTACTGGAAAATTGCCCTACTGCACAGTCGCGATGTGTTAGCGACCACGGTGCTTCAGACCTGTATGCGCTACAGCGATGCGGCTACAGCCTGTCAGTTTTGCGCGATTGGGCAATCCTTAGCCGCAGAACGGACGATTGCCCGGAAAACACCGCTTCAGTTGGCCGAGGTGGCCGAGGCAGCCGCGCGGTTGGATGGCGTCACGCATATGGTGATGACCACCGGCACCCCCAACACTGGCGACCGGGGCGCGGCTTATCTGGCTGATTGCGCTGCTGCGATCAAACAGCGGGTGAACTTACCGATTCAGGCCCAGTGCGAACCACCAGAAGATTTCTTTTGGTTTGAACGCATGAAGGATGCGGGCGTTGATAGTCTGGGGATGCATTTAGAAGCAGTCGATTCCGATGTGCGGGCCGCGATCATGCCCGGTAAGGCGACGGTGCCGCTGACGGTATACTTTCAAGCCTTTGAAGCCGCCGTTAGGGTATTCGGCTGGGGACAGGTCAGCACCTATCTGCTGGCGGGTTTGGGCGATGATCAGGCGACGCTAGTGGCAACGGCAGAACGCTTGATTCAGATGGGTGTGTATCCCTTTGTGGTGCCGTTTGTGCCGATTACCGGAACTCCCCTGCAACACTATGCGCCTCCCTCTAGCCAGTTTATGTATGACCTGTATCAGCAGATTGGTGCCCTACTCAACCGAGCCGGAATGGCTTCCGCTGACATCAAGGCGGGCTGCGCTAAGTGTGGAGCGTGTTCGGCGTTGCCGGTGTTTGAGGCAGATCGGGGATGTGGGGGAGATCGGGAAGGTAAGGGAGATGGGGAAGGTAGGGAAGAGCTTGTGACTTGGTCGAATAAAAATAGCTGTATGGTTGGATGAATATTGCATTACCAAGTCAAAAATTCAGCTCAATTCAAGCAGCCATAACATGTGGGACGTTAGGGATTTAGGGGGAGAAGGCTGAAGCAGCAGCACCAAAGTCTTTGAAAACACGCTCTAGGATCTGACCGACAACCAAATTGACCAATCCAGCCAGAACATCATTCACATCCTTACTCATTCCCCACCCCACCCCCCCACCCCACCCCCCCCACCCCCCACCCCACTCCCCACTCCCCACCCCCCACCCCCCTCTATCCCCATGTCAAGCAGCCAATACGACTTCAAACTAGCAACCACACCAGAAGAACTGGCCGCCTACTTTGAGCTGCGGCGGTTGATTTTTGTTCAAGAACAGCAATTGTTTAGTCAGCATGATATCGATGAGTTTGATGCAGTTGCCTATCCAATTGTGGCAGTTCTGAGTAATGTTCGAGATCATAATGAAAGCAATACTCGGAATCATCCCCAAAAGCATACGCAAAGCACTCAGGTCGTCGGTGTAGTGCGCATCTATGAAGTGGAACCAGGAATTTGGTATGGAGGCCGGTTGGGAACCCATCCCGATCACCGTCGCGGCTGGCAAATTGGGAAGGGGTTGATTTACAAAGCGGTAACAACGGCCAATACGTGGGGCTGCCAGCAGTTTTTAGCAACCGTGCAACAGCAAAATGTGCGATTTTTCCAGCGGCTGCACTGGCAATCTTTGAAAGAATTATCGATTCGCGGCTGTCCTCACCACTTGATGCAAGCTGACCTCGCCTACTATCCGCCGGTCGCAGCCGAAACCCAGCGAGAGTGCTTTACCCCCGGAGCTTCGCTCAAATTTGCCATCTAGTTCATTCCCTACTGTGTTACACCAACTTGTCGAGCACCTGCGCCACTCTGCTGGCATTTTGCACAAACGGGACATTCAGCTTGTTGCCCAGGGTTGGGCTGATATGCCGGTTGTGCTCGGTGATGATTGTGCGGCGATTCCCGATGGAGAAGGCTATTTACTGCTGGCGGCAGAAGGCATTTTGCCTCAGTTGGTGGCGTCCGAACCCTGGTTTGCCGGCTGGTGTGCGGTAATGGTGAATATCAGCGACATTGCCGCGATGGGCGGACGAGCGATTGCGGTGGTGGATACGCTCTGGAGTCAATCTACAGATACAGCGAATTTACTATGGCAAGGAATGCAGGCGGCAGCTCAAGCTTATGCGGTGCCGATTGTTGGCGGACATACGAATCAGCATAGTCCCTATGATGCGCTGTCGGTGGCGATTATGGGACGGGCGACTCACCTAATTTCTAGCTTTAACGCCCAACCAGGCGATGTGCTGCTGCTGGCGGTGGATTTTAATGGTAAAGCCCATCCCCGCTATCCATTTTGGAATGCAGCTACTGAAGCCGACCCGATCCAGTTGCGGCGCAATTTGGCGATTTTGCCGACTTTAGCAGAAGCGGGACTGTGTGATGCTGGCAAGGATATCAGTATGGGCGGCATTGTGGGCACCTTATTGATGCTGCTGGAAACCTCGCGCTGTGGTGCCGTGCTACGGGTGGATCAAATTCCCTGTCCGGCGGGGGTACCGTTAGAGCGCTGGTTGATTGCCTTTCCTAGCTATGGGTTTCTGCTCAGCGTGCGTCCTGATCGAGTCGCGGCAGTTCAAGCTCAGTTCCGGCAGCAGCAGCTCGTCTGTGAGGCGATTGGTTCGGTGACTGCGACTCGTCAGCTCTGGCTTCAGCAGCAAACCGACGGGACGACCGAATCGGTGCTGTTTTGGGATTTGGCCCAAACGCCGCTGATGGGCTTAACCCCACCGGAGGCCGATCTATGAGACTACGCATCGCCTTGTTTACCTACTCCACCAAGCCCCGTGGCAGCGTGATCCACACCCTAGAATTGGCTGAGGCGCTGCATCAGCTCGGCCAGGAGGTCTGTGTCTATGCCCTCGATAAGGAGGGCAGGGGGTTTGATTATCCGCTTCACTGCCGCTATCAGCCGATTCCAGTCAAACCAGCAGGGACGGATTTTGATCAGCTAATTCAGCAGCGAATTCAGGAATTCGTTGATTTCTTGGATGACCACCTCGTCGCTCAGCCCTACGACTGCTACCATGCTCAAGACTGCCTCAGCGCCAATGCACTAGCCATTTTACGTCAGTGTCACCGTATCCCGCACTTTATCCGCACCGTACACCATATCGATGACTTCAACAGTCCTTATTTGCAGCAATGCCAGGATCGATCGATTCGAGAACCCGATCTATGTCTATGTGTCAGCCAATATTGGCAGCAACAGCTACGCGAACGCTATGAAGTATACGCTCTGCGCGTCTTGAATGGTGTTAATCTTCAGCGGTTTTCGTCCTGTCCAGACAATACAAAAACGGCTCTCAGCAATCGGCTTGGCTTAACTGGGAAGCCAATTTACTTGACTGTAGGCGGCATTGAACCGCGCAAGAATTCGATTCGGCTGCTGCAAGCCTTTGCTCACGTGCTTAGCGTTTATCCAGAGGCACAGCTCGTAATTGCCGGTGGCGCGACGTTGTTTGACTATCAGCCCTATCGGGATCAGTTTTTTGCTGAGGTAGAGCGTTTAGGCGCGCCGCTTGAAACCGCTTTGATTTTGCCGGGAGTAATTCCAGATGCGGATTTGCCGACGCTGTACCAGACTGCGAATGCGTTTGTGTTTCCGTCGCTGAAAGAAGGCTGGGGTTTGGTGGTGCTGGAGGCGATCGCGTCCGGGCTGCCGGTTGTTATTCCAAATCAGGCTCCGTTTACCGAATTTCTGCTGCCAGATCAGGCGGTTTGGGTTGATCCCTTGTCGGTGGATGCGATTGCAGACGCGATGCTGGCAGTGCTAAAACCGGATGCTATTTCTAATCCACCAGATCAAATCTGCGCCTCGTTTTCGTGGCAAACTTCTGCCAAAATGCATTTAGACCATTATTCTAAACTCCTGAGCCATGCCTGAGATACGCTTTCGGATTCGCTGGTGTGATGGCACCGAAGATACCTGCTATTCACCGTCCCTGGTTGTCAAACAATACTTCACACCCAATCAAACCTACAATCTCGATGATTTCGTTGACCGCTCTCGCACCGCCTTACAGATTGCCAGCGACCGGGTGAAGGCTAAGTATGGCTATCCTTGTGGTCTGGCCTTGGGTCAACTTCGAGACATTGAAGCTAAAGCCCAGCAATATCGCCATTTGCCCGATCCGCAGGTGGAATTTCTCCAGTTTATTGAGTGATATGTCTTCTATTGGCTGTCAGTTCTACCGACCCAATCACTTGATAAACTGCAACAAATCAAACTCCTGACGGATATCCAGCAATGAACGATCCAGCAGCGGTTCAAATTCTAGAAACGGCAGTCGTTTTTTACGGTTGCGCGTTCTAAACCAGATCAAAATTAGCTCTGGGATGACTAGAGGAAGGGTTTTGCAAATCTCGCTGTAGAGCCAAAAGGTTCCCTTTTCTCGAATCAGATCGTCGTACATTACATCGACAGCAGGTGTGTTTCGCATCTGCCGGAATCGTTGGAATGTACATTCACTAGTCCACCAGAATAGCGGCAGAATTTTTAGTTCGTCGTACATGCTGGTATCGCAGCCATAGATTACATGACCTACATCATGAGCCAGCAAGATCTTGCTGAACTCAGCTGGCTGGGTGCTTGGAGGCGTGACATGGGGATTGAACGCATAATATTCCTCTAGACCTTCTTGCAGCGTCTGAGTGCTATTTTTGTCAAGGTAGTGAGGACGAGGCTTGCTCATAATTTTAGCTTGTATGAAAGATATTACTGAGATAGCTCCTTCTGGTGAAAGCCATATTAGTCGTAACAGTGTTCAAAGTAAGATCAGCAATTGTGACTTGATTGCCGTCATTACTGGATATATGGGACATGACTTAAGTCAAATTGTGTCTGACCTAGACAAACACAGTGCTGAGTTTAAAGCCAGGGTTGCCCTGGAAGCGATTAAAGGACTGAAAACGGTGAATGAACTGGCAACCGAACACGGGGTGCATCCGACGCAAATCCACCAGGGGAAGAAACAAGTCCTCAACGAACTTCCCGGCATTTTCTCGTCGCGGCGTGCCCAAAGCTATAAGAAAGAGGACTTAACGGCGAGCTTGTATCAGCAGATCGGAAGTTCAACCTTGGCTACGCTGCCTACCTAGAAACGGCATCCGCGAAAGTGCACTGGACCTGTAGTCCCCCATCTTTCAACCGAGCACTCCCAACTGCTGGAGTAGAGTTGTCGTGTCAGGATAGAGCCATGTTTCGGCAATTTGGCCGTTTTCCATGCGGTAGAAGGCTACTCCTGTAAAATCAATTTGCCGACCTGTGGCGGGAATGCCTAGCAGGTCTCCCTCGTGCTGTCCGGTGATGGAGTAGTGCACAACCACCTTATCAGATTCCGCTACCATTGCCAGAATTGCAAATTCTTGCCGGGGAACCCCCTGCCCCCACAGTCGGAAGAATTCCTTATACTCCTCCCGACTCGTAGGGCTTTTGCCACCAGGAAAGTGGTGGGTAACGATATGCTCAGCGACTAACGTATCGATTACATCAAAATTACCGCTATGGGTTGCGTCTAGAAATTGTTGGACAACCTGTTTGTGTTCAGCTAAGGTTGCAGAAGAGGAAATAGTAGACATAATGAGAACCTCCAAATTGATTAAATAGGACAGGAAATTTTTCCAGGAAAGCATTTGCAATGGATTAAGCCACCATTATTTGAGCCATTATCTGCTCAAACGCTTGCTGGTCAGGGCCATTTGCAGGAGTAGCAAAGCGAGTTGCCCGGAGGTGGGTAAGTAGAGCATCCACCATGCCAGGAGCTGGCGGTAAATGACTGCTCAATACCATTTCGGCATTCAGTTGGTGCACGGTGTTCAATGCCCGGTCAAACGCATGCGCATCGACCATCGCCAACCACGGTGCATCCACCATTGACCAGGCCACCAGTCCTTCATGCAGAGCGTCAGGGGTAATCTCTAAAGCTGTTTGTGCGGGTTGGTGCATCAAGGCTCCAAAGCAATCTGCACTAAAGAGCGTCCGGGTTTTGCTATCAAACAATCCGGTGGTCTCCGGCGCGTCAAAGCTAGGAGGTTTGATAGCCGTCACTGTGCGATCACCCAAATCGAGTTTTTGTCCTGGATTCAGTAAGTAGACGCGATCGGTGGGGATCTGCTGTAATCCCAATTTGCCCATTCCCAAAAAAGTAGTGACAATGCGCGCGTTGGGTGCGGCGGCTAGGACATCCGTTAAGTTTCCTAGGTGGTCCGGATCAGTATGAGTCAGCCAGATCCAAGCTAAATCTTCAAGATCGATGAGTTGGCTTAAGCGTTTCATGAAGTCGGATTTTAGAGCCGCTAAGCCTGTATCGACTAACAAAGGTTGGGCCGCATGAATTAAAAAGGCATTCACGGGTAGAATACCGGCTCCAGGTACGGGTAGGTAGGCGGGCAATGTGTAAGTTTCTGGAGCAACTCGGCGGGATTCAAACAGAGTAGGTGATTGCATAAGAATGTCTCCTGAAATGAAAAAGGTAACAAAAGGGTGAGGGATTGAGTAATGCCTTCTTCCCAAGAAGAAGTGAACAGAGGCGAGGAACTTTCCTATCCATCAACCTCTTATCCATCAACCAAGGTTGAAATCGTTGAATTTGCAGTGATTGCGGTTGGTGCAACCCAAATTGGAGTCAGGCGAACCTGCCAGTTGACGTAGGTTGGATTGTGCCGGATGGCTTGAGTAATCGGTCCGTTTAGATAGGTTTGAGCTGCTGCTTGGGACTCAAACAGGTAAATGCCACCCGCCTGATGGGTTGCTTCATCCATTAGCCAGATTTTCCACAACAGACCTGGTACCTGGGCAATGGTTTTAGCGAATGCTGGACCCTGCTGTTTTTCTTCGTCGGGTGTGTTTCGAAATTCGAAGTTCATCTGTAGAATGGTAGGCATCTTGGCGGCCTCATTGGTGGGTTTGTGATTACACTTACTATCCTGGCAGGGTGCTCAAGCGAAGGGGTGATCAAGGCATGATCATTTGATGAGAAAACGATGATGAAGAATGGTGAACTTCACTTAGATGGACTTCACTTAAATGAACTTTACTTACAAGTAGCGCTGTGAGGTGAGGCTGGGTCAGCGCTAAGCCGAGAAGAATGGTGTAGCTGTAAGCAAGGAGGGAGCGATGCCGACGATTCAAGAACGCATCCGTCAACGGGCACAGCAGGGATTTGTGGGGCGCTCTATCGAGCTGGCAACCCTCTGGCAAGCCTTAGAACAAGATGGGCCGTTAGTGACTTTCATTTCGGGGAGTTGGGGGCATTGGTAAATCCACGCTCATGAAGGCTTTTGTGCAACAGTTGCAAGCTCAAAACATCCCCGTTTTGGCATTCGATTGTCGAGCTATTCAGCCTACGGAGCAGGGAGTATTAGCAGCTCTAGGGCAACTCTGCGAACAATCTTGCAACCATATGAGCGAAATTGGCCCGATCATCGATTCCCTCGGTCAACCAGTTGTGCTCAGCTTTGATACCTACGAGCTATTTCGCCTGCTGGATGGCTGGTTGCGGAATGTGTTTGTGCCTGCGTTGCCAGATCATGTGCGGCTCTTCTTCTTTGGTCGGGAAGCCCCAGTTGCAGCTTGGCTAACGGCTCCCGGTTGGCAGGGGCTATGCCAGCATCTCATCCTAGAGCCACTAGATGAGGCCGCGGCAACGACTCTACTTCAGCAGGCCGCTGTTCAGCCAAACAGAATTCCCTTGATCAACCGTTTTGCTCAGGGTCATCCCCTTGCCCTTAAACTGGCGGCGGCAGCTCTGGCCGAACGGCCTGACTTAAGCATTGCTGAATTGACAGGCACTCATGTTGTTGGTGAATTGGCGCGGGTCTATTTGCAGGACGCGCAGGATCCGATAACCCGTCAGGTGTTAGAAGCTGCTTCAGTGGTGCGCCGCACAACCCGATCGCTACTGGCTGCTATGGTGCCCAACATCCCGGAAAATGAAGCCTATGAGCACTTGTTGCAGTTGCCCTTCGTCGAACTAAGTCGAGATGGATTGGTGCTGCATGATTTGGTGCGTCAGGCTATTAGCGGTTTCTTACAGGCAACGGATCCAGGCAAGTACCACATGTACCGCCGTCGCGCTTGGCAACAACTCCGCCAAGAATGGGTGATCGCAGGGAAAAATCATCGCTGGCGCTACACGGCAGATATGCTCTACTTGATTGAACATCCCATGGTGCGAGATGCCTTCTTTCCGCCCAATGCTCATGCCATTGCCGTAGAACCTGCCAAAACCGAAGATGGAGCAGGGATTTTGGCGATTGCCCGTAGCCATGAGGGTGCTCAGTCTGTCGCTCGCTTACAGGATTGGTGGCAGCAGGTACCAACAGTCTTTAGGTCGGCGCGGGACCAGCAGAATGAACTGGTTGGCTTTTCTCAGGTCTTTGATCCGACTCAAGTGCCGTCTGAGTTGTTATTGGCAGACCCCATAACCCACAGTTGGTGGCAGGAGTTGCAGTCCAATCCGGTACCGGACGGTCAACGAGTCTTTTTTATTCGTCGCGCCTTGGGCAAGCATACTGGAGAAGCCTTGTCTCAAATTCAGGCCGCCTGCTGGCTCGATGCCAAGCGCCTCTATCTGGAGCACCTGGATACTCTGCGGCGGGTCTACATTGTCTTTCGCAGTGTGGATGAGCAGGGACCGATTGTGGAGCGCTTGGGGTTTCGTCCTCTGGATCAAGGAATCCAACTCGATGGAGAGGTTTATTATTCCTACCAGCTAGACTTTGGCTCGCAGCAGGTGATGGGCTGGTTAGCGGGGTTAGTCGATGCCCGGTATGGTGCTATAGAACAAGATGCCACGGACCAAGCAATTCCCGATGTCAACGCTTCCCAATTCTCTCAGATTTTATCGCCCCAGATTTTTGATGCTGCAGGCCATGCTTTGGTCATGGAGGGTGAGCGCATTCCTCTAACGCCGCTGGAATATGGGGTGATGCATTACCTTTACACCAGCCCTGGCACAGCTGTCAGCCGCATGACATTGCTAGAAGAGGTTTGGGGCTACGACTACGAGGGCGGTAGTAATGTAGTGGACTCGATTGTTCGATCACTTCGTAAAAAACTCAAACATTATGCTTCTGCGATTACTACAGTTACTGGGGTTGGTTATCGCTTCGATGGATTCTAGCCGATCTTTGCGAACTTGCTCAGCTCGTGTGTGAAGAGTGGACAGTGTAATCATTCCACCGCCAGGACCACTGGCTTTAACCCAAACCGCAAATGCTTTTGCCGCGCCAACCAGCCTCTTTCGATTACAGGTCGAACCAAGGGCGAGAGTTGGGTCAACAGTCCTCGCAAGATCGATGATTGACAAAGGCGAGTGGCGAGCTGCTGTTCGCTAGACTGGAGGTTTTGACAACGAACAATTTCCGGCTGACGTTCGGCTTGAATTCTTTGCATCGCTTGGTCGAACTGCTCTGGAGTTGCGTTGGTTCGCAGCAGTGGAATTAGATGATTCGCCGTCACAATCACATCCCGCAGCGCTAGGTTGATCCCTTGAGCGCGAATCGGAGCCATTGGATGAGCTGCATCGCCGATCAGCAGCACACCGGGCTGAAACCACTGCGGACAGCGGCCAAACACCACTTTTAGCGGGATAGGGGCTTCTAGCGCTTCAGCATGAGTCCGAATATGGTCTACTATCCAGTCGGGCGCAATTTCAGCTAAGCGAGTCGGCCAGTCGATAGGTTTGCTGTCGAGTGACTGGCCTCGCGGGACCAAGTAGGCAAACTTGAGGCTGTCATCCCAGGAGGTATAGGCTCCCAGACTTTCGGAACCGCAAATGAAGCCATAGAATACAGAACGCTGGCTGGGATCGGGCAGAGGCACCGGCAGCCGCAGCCACAGCACATCTGCATCGTAGTCGAGTTTTTGCAGCGGCAGGTTAGCCAAGCGTCGCACCGTAGAACCCCGCCCATCGGCCCCCATCACCAGCGTAGCCTCCAGCTCAATTTCCTGGTCGGCCTGCCGCACCACAACGCCCTGCACGCGGTCCGCCTCTTGTGTCAATGCCTGCACTGTGCCGTGCAGAAACCGAAAGGACGGAAACGCTTGCGCTCGCTCCACTACCGCAGATAGAAAAGCGGGTTGGGGAATGATCGTGGGACGGTAGCGGCCCAGATCGGTGGGTTCGTTCACATGTAGTACCGTTCGGTCATCGACAACAAACTCCCAGGCGTGAAGTTGGCGGCAGGGAATTTGGTCCAGCAGATCGAATAAACCCATTTGCTCTAGGGCATACAGACCACCGGGCATCAACCCTTCGCCGCGAAAGACACGCTCAAAGTTGGCCGCCGCCTCAACCAACGTCACCTCAATCCCGCGCTGCGCCAGTAGATAGGCCAAGGTGGTGCCAGCCGGACCCGCTCCTACAATCACCACTGAGGCCATAGGCTGCTCCTGTTTGATTCGTTTGCACGATCAACTATAGCAACTAGGACTTACGCAGCTTAGCAATTTCTGCCCCCTAGCCCCCCAAATCTGGGGGGAACAGATTGGAAGTCCCCCAGAATTGGAGGATTATAGCCCTGCGGGCATCCTAGAAAAGGGGGCAAATGCGTAAGTCCTGGCAATCCCATCCTAGGGCTTCAGTACCACCTTGATGCAGTTCTCCTTTTTGTGCTTGAAAATGTCGTAACCGTGGGGAGCTTCGGCTAGTGGCAAATGGTGAGTAATGATCAGCGACGGATCAATTTCACCGTTTTGAATCCGTTCCAGCAGCGGACCTAAATACTTTTGCACGTGGGTTTGACCCATCTTAAACGTCAGCCCTTTGTTAAAGGCCGCTCCCATCGGGATCTTATCCAGAAAGCCGCCATAGACGCCAGCCAAGGACACGACGCCTCCCTTGCGGCAAGCTACAATCGCCTGACGAAACACATTAGGACGATCGGTTTCCAGCCGTACTGCTTGTTTCACCTTATCGTAAAATCCTTCTAACCCCATGCCGTGGGCTTCCAGGCCAACTGCATCAATACAGGCATCCGGACCACGTCCGCCGGTCATTTCCTTCAGCGCTTCTCCGGTGTCAACTTCTTCATAGTTGATAATTTCTGCCCCACCGTACTCCTGCGCCATCTTCAAGCGTTCTGGAATCCGGTCAATGGCAATCACCCGTTCGGCACCAAGTAAAACTGCGCTTTTGATTGCAAACAACCCGACCGGACCGCAGCCCCAAACCGCTACGATGTCACCAGGCTTGATGTTGCAGTTTTCTGCTGCCATGTAGCCTGTGGGAAGAATATCGCTGAGGAACAGCACCTGATCATCTGTTAAACCGTCTGGGATTTTGATTGGTCCGACATCGGCAAAGGGTACCCGCGCATACTCGGCCTGTCCGCCTGCATAGCCGCCGAACAAATGGGAATAGCCGAACAGAGCTGCCGGAGAATGACCGTAAAGTTTCTCAGCCATCCAGGCATTGGGATTAGAATTGTCGCAGAGTGACCATAGATCGGATTTGCAGAAGAAACACTGACCGCAGGAAATCGGAAACGGCACGACAACCCGGTCGCCTACCTTCAGCCGCTTCACGTCGCGACCCACTTCCACGACTTCACCCATGAACTCATGTCCGACAATATCGCCAGGCTTCATCGTGGGAATAAAGCCATCATAGATGTGAATATCTGAGCCACAAATGGCGGTAGATGTAATTTTGACAATTGCATCGCGAGAGTTGAGCAACTTTGGATCGGGAACGGTTTCAACCCGCATATCCATCGCGCCATGCCAGCATACTGCTTTCATTAATGATTCTCCTTCGGTATTAAATTTTTGTAGAAACTGAACTTTTAGCAATTGAAAATTAGTACTACCCCATTGGCTGCCCATCCGTCGTGGCAATTTCACCGGCCTCCATCAGCATTTTGAATCGATGCAGATCATCGCTAATTTGCTGTTCTGGTTCTTCGCCAAACAGTTTTGCTAGCGTAGCGCCAACAATTCCAGCCGGCGGTTTGTATTCCATCACGACCTTGACCTCTGTGCCACGCCCCTGTGGACCGGGTTGGAATCGCACAAACCCGGAGTTATCCACATCGGCTCCTTCTACCGAAGTCCAGGCAATCAAACGGTTTTCTTGTTCGGTGATAATTTCGGCATCCCACTCCACCGAGTTGCCCATTGGCGCATTTGCAATCCAGTGGGAGCGAGTGTGGTTGATCACCGTTACCGATTTCAGGTGCCTCATAAACGTAGGCAAGTTTTCAAAATTGCGCCAGAAGCGGTACAGTTCTTCGGGGGTTCTGTTAACAATCGTAACGGTCCTCTCGACCCGAACGCTCTGGTCTAGTCCGGCGGTTTCCGCCACTTTTTCGGCTAACCCCTGCTGCCCTTTCGCGCCGTGATACACCAGACCACCGCCCGCTAGCGCCATCAATGCGCCCCTCAGCGAACGTTGCCGCAGCCCCAGCAGCACCATTGCGCCTCCGGTAATCAGCGAGCTCCAACGTTCTGCATCACCCAGCGATTGGGGTTGCTCTGGGTTTGAATGAACGGTTTCTTCCATGATTCTTCTCCTGATCTATTGATCTAATATTGATCTAATAATTTGAACGCCTGTGGATTCGGCATTCTAGGCAGTGTCGTTATCTTTGAACGCTTGGGTTGTCAACAGCAGCAATGCGCCTAGACCTGCCGCTACGCCCCATTTAGCAGTGGGGTGCCAATCAAACCAATCGAGGAAGCTGGGAATGGCTAGATTGCTGTAGTCGCCTTCTGCCCGGTTGTAGCTTGGGTCTTCAATGGAACTGTACAGGTTGTTGGGATCGGTTTCCTGCTTGGGAGTTTGAGTGTGTTGCCCTTCAATTGCAATAGTTTGCAACACCCAATCGACCAGGTGGGGCGAAATTTTTTGCATCACATCCAGTACGCGGCCTACATCTCCGACAATAATGTCGCGGGTAGGATGCTCAGCTACATGCAGAATTGCCCTGGCAACTAAATCGGGTTGATAGTAGGGGGGAACGCCGGTCGGCTTTACTCCTAGCTTGGTTAAGCCCTTATTGTAGAATGGTGTGTTGATAGTAGCGGGCATCACGTTAGTAACGCTAACTGGAATATTGTCATGCTGTAGCTCTACCCGCAGCGAATCCAGGAAACCTTCAATGCCGTGTTTTGATGCCGAGTAGGGGCTTTGTAACGGTAGCGATCGCCTCGCTTCAACCGAGGACACCATGATCAGTGCTCCCTGGCCTGCTTGCCGCAAATAGGGCAAGGCCACCATTGCCCCATAGACCTGTCCCATCAAGTTCACCTCAATCACCCGGCGAAACTCTTCTGGTGACAACTGCTCAAACTTAGCAAATACCGACGTTGCCGCTAAATGCACCCAGCTGTCTAGGCGGCCATAGTGGTTGACCGTTTTATCGGCAACTGCTTTTACCTGCTCATAGTCAGCCACATCAGCAGGAATCGTGATTGCTTCGCCGCCGAGCTGTTTGATTTCATCGACTAGAGAATTTAAACCCGATTCGCTGCGAGCCGATACAACTACTTTTGCGCCCTGCTTGGCAAATTCTAGAGCCGTGACTCGACCAATGCCGCTAGAAGCGCCAATTAGGGCCACAACCTGCTGAGAGATTGGCTTCAACTGAATGTTAGTCATTAGATATAGCTTTTTCCACTCTGGTAAGGTACGAGGGGTGTGGGGGCGAAACCCCTACGCAGGGGCACGGCCCTGCACCCCATTTCTTGTACTTCATTAGCCTGGAAAAGGCTGTAATAAGTACAAAGTGAGGAACTGAAGGCGGCGCGCGCCTTAGCATTGATCCGGTGCTTTCAGCTTATGCTTCCAGTCTCGGGAATCATGCAATCGCAACACCGCAGAATTGCCATGTACTTGTCTATGTAAATCTTTATTTCGCTTCAGGGGGTCAATCAAAAGGGTGAAATGCTAATTCGTCGATCCTAGCCCTAGTATGCCTTTGGAAATGACTTGGATTAAGTATTTATGTTATTCAGACGACGTTACTTACTAATCCGAGCGCTTTATAGTCAACATCCACCCCCCACCCCCCACCCCGAAACACTATTCACCATTTACTGCTCTCCTTAGTAAATAACTCTAGAGCCAAGCAATTGAATCTCTTACTCCTAGCGATAGAGGGGCGGAAAGCATTTGCTTTTTAAAATAAACGCAAGGTTTGCTCCTGTTATGATTCGCTGGTTGATTTGCCGTGTAATGGTTGATATGTCATGAATGAGTGATATGTCATGAATGAGCAGCGAGTAAGACACAGGAGTATAGTCGGGAGTATGGTCAAATTGGATCGATGCTACTAGTAAAGCAGCAAACAAAGCGTTTCAGTGAATTTGAATTTGTCCACTAAGAATTTGTCCACTAATAAAAGACTAAAAACAATCAATTATGACAGACGCCGCTAATACAGCTTACCCTAGTGCAGCCCATTCTAACCAAGCTGAAAACTCCGAACAGTTGAATCAACGAGTGAATCAGCAAGCAAAAGATCCTAATACTCTGGAGCAGCAGGAATTTCAGCCTGAATCGGGTGCTGTGGATCAGCAAGCACTCCAGGCCAGAAGACGCACGGGTGAGGGAGCCGAACGGGTTAATCAAGCTGACAATACCGCAACTGAAGAAGCTTAGCTCTAGGCCGGATTGAGCAGAGATTGGGCAGAGATTGAGCAGAGATTGAGCAGGATAGATAGCAGAAGTATAAAAGCGCGCCTATAGAGGCGAACATGTAGAAGCGAATGCATAGGAGAGAACAATGGCAGATACTACCGTGATCAAAATTGATTCCCATGCCTCCCCTAAAGGTGAAATGGGGCAGATTTATTTAGCTTCTGGTATTCATGTTTCAATGCGGCTTTGGCGCGACGAACAACCCAGTGAACCCAAGCCGGAAACTCAGCGGGACTACGAAACTGTTGGCTATGTAATTCAAGGCCGCGCTGAACTCCACATTTCTGGTCAAATGGTGCTGCTGGAACCGGGTAGTTCCTGGGTGGTTCCCAAAGGGGTTAGCCATACCTACAGAATCCTAGAACCGTTCACAGCTGTTGAAGCGACTAGCCCTCCAGCAGAAGTGCATGGGCGGGATGAAGCGTGAGCACGTTGAGCGCTGGTATCAGGGACAGGATTCAGGAGTCAGAAAGTTAGGTTAGAACAGGTTTTGCTATGAGTTTATTGTCGCTTGACGAATTTAAAGCACTGGTTGAGCAATCTCACAGATGCTGCATTTCTCTCTATATGCCAACTGTGCAAGCTGGTGCTGAAGTTCAACAAAATCCGATTCGGTTTAAGAACTTGATCAAGCAGGCCGAGGCTTTACTAGAAGAGCAGAAGCAGTTGCGTCCTACTGAGGTGCTAGAGCGATTGCAGCCCGTCCTGGAGTTGGACAGGGATGAGTTTTGGCAGCATCAAAGTCAGGGATTAGCGATTTTTCTGGCAGATGGGTTTCTGCGCTATTATCGCCTGCCGCTGGCGTTTGACGAATTGGCGGTTGTTAGCGATCGTTTTCACCTCAAACCTCTCCTGCCCCTGTTGACGGGCGATGGCAAATTCTTCCTCCTGGCTCTGAGTCAAAAACAGGTGCGATTGTTTGAAGGCAGTCGTTACAGCATGCAAGAAATTGAACTAGAAGATATACCCACGAGTATAGAGGCGGCGCTACTCTACGATGAAACGGCAAAGGAGGGACAATTCCGCATCAGTACATCGAAGGGTGGCACTAGTAACCCATTTCCACAAGCAGGCAGTTTTCATGGGCAGGGTAGCCCCGATCAGGATGAACCCCAGTCGGACATTCTGCAATTCTTCCATGTGTTAGACCGAGGGCTGCAAAAATATTTGCATAACGAGCAGGCTCCCCTGGTTTTGGCTGGGGTTGAATATCTTCTGCCGCTTTATCAGCAAGCCAATACCTATCCACATTTGGTGGATCTGATCTTGCCGGTTGAAAATATTGGCGTCCTCAAACCTGAGGATATTCATGAGCAGGCTTGGTCAGTAGTGGAACCCTACTACACCGAGGCGCAAAAAGCGGCGGTTGAGCGCTATCATGAGCTAGCGGGAACCGGAAAGGCTTCTACGGACTGGCAAGAAACGATTGCTGGTGCTTACTACGGGCGGATTGATCAGCTGTTTGTAGCGTTGGGTATGCAGCAATGGGGCAGTTTCGATCCAGAGGCGAACGAACTGCACCTCCACTCAGAAGCGGAACCGGGTGACGAAGATCTGCTGAATGCTGCGGCTGTACAAACGCTGCTGAACGGAGGGACTGTGTACGCGGTAGAACCAGAAGCGGTTCCTGATCAAGCCCCGATTGCGGCAGTTTTTCGCTACTAGATTGCTTTCTAGTCGTTTGGGATTTGGTCGTTTGGGGTAGGAGAGAGGCAGGTGAGCTGGTCCTTAAGTGTTGCGAGCACTTCTGGATCAGTGACCCGGTTAGTGGCCTTGAGCGGGCAGCACTAGCCTTCTTTCGAACTGAGAATATCTAGTAAAGCGAAGCATAAATCAACATAAATCCAAGGACTGAGAAATACAAGCGTACTGAAGGCAATTGTGAGCAATTGTCTCAATTTGATTGAGACTCTTAGCTGAAAATTTTGAAATCACAATGTAACAACCTGCAACCCGTGTATATTACTTTTAGCTTGAGCTTAGCTTGAGCTTAGCTTGAGCATTTTATCTACTCATCCACTCATTTACCCCTATGCCTATCCTCCAGCTGATCGAACCCGAAATCAAAGACCTGGGTGGGTTCGTTGCTCGCCGCAGTTTGCCCTATCCGAATCGCCAGATGGTGGGTCCGTTCATCTTTTTTGATCAGTTGGGACCATCGCGGCTGCCGGCTGGTCAGGGAATCGATGTGCGACCGCATCCTCACATTAATTTAGCAACGGTAACTTACCTGTTTGAGGGAGCGTTGATGCATCGGGATAGTTTGGGTACGGTGCAGGAAATTCAACCCGGTGCGGTAAACTGGATGACAGCGGGCAGCGGAATTGTTCACTCTGAGCGCTCGCCCGAGGCAGATCGCCACAATGAAGCCACGATTCACGGCATTCAAACTTGGGTGGCTCTGCCGGCTGAGCATGAAGAAACGGCTCCCTGGTTTACGCACTATCCGGCGGAGACGATGCCTACCTGGGACGAAAATGGCGTAACGCTTAAGCTAATCGCTGGGCGAATGTCAGGCTACACATCGCCGGTAAAGGTGTTTTCACCGATTATTTATCTAGATATTATGCTATCCGCTAACGCTCAATTTATGCTCTCTGCTGACTATTCAGAACGAGCTGTGTATGGTGTTACGACAGGATTGAGCATCGATGGTGAACCGCTGGAGCCATATCAGCTTGCCATTCTTGAACCCGGTGAAGTGGTGCTTGCATCGTCCTCTTCGGCTCGCTGCGTGGTGATTGGCGGTGAACCCTTAGGGCCTCGCTATAAATGGTGGAATTTTGTCTCTAGCCGCCCCGAACGGATTGCCCAAGCTAAAGCAGACTGGCGCAATTGTCGCTTTGCTGCTGTTCCAGACGAAACCGAATTCATTCCCCTGCCGGAAACGGTCACTGAAGCCAATCCTTATTTCCCTTAAGTTCGCACCAATGATTCGGGTCAACTGCACTGCCGGACGCGAGTCTGTCCAGAATTTTGTGTCAATCCGTGGTCTCGGCTTCACGGGTTGGTGATGCTGCTACATAGTAGAGATGGTGGATTCTTGTCGGAGAGCTGACTGCTGCCGCCGCTTGCGCAAATCATGCCATAGGACTTGAGCCAAGATCGACGGGCGAAATAACGCTATCGAGGGTTTGAGCAGGTGCAATACTTCCAGAAAGGTGTGATGAACCCCGACTCGATCGACGACTAATTCCAGCAGCTGATCCCAGTACCAGTTCGCAAACCGCGTGACTGTATCGGTTGGTTTATTAGGGACGCTGTGGTATCGGTAGTCCATATTAGTTGCCGCTGACCAGGCTTCTCGATGGGCGGTTGCTAGCCGCTTTTGCAGGGCATGGGTCTGCTGATGGAGGCTATCGATTGAATGGTGCTGGAAAAATTGATCGACGATATTGGCTTCCAAGGCTGCTACCGTCATGGCTTGACCGTAGGTGGGATTGAGCAAACATGCGGCATGGCCGACTACGATCAGGCGGGCGGGTGAATCGGAGAGCTGATCGTAATGACGCAGACGGTTTTCGTTGCCGCAGTAGGTATAGATTGGCGTTAGCGGCGTGGCGTTTTGAATTGCATCGGCCAGAATCGGTGAGGGCAAACTGCGGGCAAAGGCAACAAACCCTGCTTCGTCAGTAGGTGGATAATCGTGATCGCCGCCGACTAAACTGACAATCCAGCGCATCTGGTTGGGCGTAGAGCGGTCTCCTTCAATCGGGAAGATGGCTCCGCCGCGATGCTGCTGGGGTGGTGCACTGGGTATAAACACCATTTTCCAATCGACAGATAGGTTGGGGGACGGCTGGTAGATGCGGGCCGTATACCCCACAAAGGCATTGACCTCAGTTTCGGGGGGAGCTGCATAGTCCAATTTCTGCAGCCACTGAGGAGTCCGGGAGGCTTTACCGCTAGCATCGACAATTAAATCAGCGTATAGATTCTCGTGTAATTCGATGTTGGTGTCTTGGTGACGATGTAGAGATACTCCGGTGATTTTAGTGTGGTCCGGATCGGTTAATAAGCCTGTAACACTAGCGCTAGTCAGAAAGTGAATCTTGGTAGAGGTGGCTAAGCGACGGCGAATGTGCCAATCCAGCAGGTCGCGACTACAGGCCAGCAGCATCAGGTCTGAGTCAGACCGCACCGTCCAGCCAGCAGGGGTGAGAAAGGCGATTTCTTTCATGCTATCTAGTTCAATCGCCCCCTGAGCCAGCAGTTCTGCTTTGAGTCCGGGAAACAACTGCTCTAAGATGCGTTGGCCGCGCAGCATTAGCGTGTGGGGAAAGCGAGAGTGGGGCACGCCTCGGCGCGGCACCGGCTGATCAGGGTAGGTATCTCGTTCGATCACGGTGACGCGATCGAAATGGTTGGCCAAAACTCGACTCATAAGCAGCCCGGCCAGACTGCCACCAATTACTAATGCATGAGTTTTGTGTTGCATCGTGCCGTCCTCTGAAGCGCTCATTACCAAGCCCAACTCGGTTGCCTCATACTATCAGATTCTAATTGGGTTGGCTGTAAAGTAACATGACCCCTTAGGGTACTTGTAGGACTGACTCAAGTTGTAAGGCCCACCTGTAAGGCCCACCTATAAAGCCTACCTGTAAAGCCCATTTGTAAGGCTCACAAGTTCCTCAAATTATTTTCTTAGCGTAAAGGTGTAGAAGGAAATGGGTTTGATAAATCTGTAGCAGGGGAGGAAATAGGTTTGCTGATTTGTTGGCCACAGTTGAGGATATCGGTTCGTCGGTTCGTGAATGAAGGTTAGGGTATTGAATGTTTACCAAGCAGATTTAAGGAGAAATTGTTATGTCTATTAAAAGCCAGGTGCAGAAGCTGCTTACCACGCTTGAAACCGTTCCTCAGCAAGTGATTCGCTACATTTCAAGCGCAGTTGCTCGTGTGTTTAGCCCAAACGATGATGACTATCCCAAAACTGGAGTACAGCCATTTAAAGGCGATCCATCTGATAAAAAGTCGTTCTGATCTGAGGCGCTATATGCCCCTTTGAGGCTCACCGTTAAATCCTCAGACAAACATTGAACGATAGTTGCTAGCGTCGTTTTATCGGTCAGTGCAGGGGGATAAGATGATAAGGAAGGGTAGGTCATCAGGGTTATGTTTGACTGATGTTAGCCTGAGCCTCCCCTCTCCTTTATTCGGCTTCTAGAGAATTTGTGCTCTACTGAGTTTTGTCAGTCAAACAGGGCTTGAGTCAAACAGGGCTGGAGGGATATGGAGCCTACCTGATTCGTTTCAATGTTTCTGAGGGCAGTTCGCCAAATGCCTGCTTGTAATCATGGGCAAAGTATCCAAGGTGGTAAAAGCCAAATTGAGTGGCAATTTCCGTGACAGTTTTGTTACTGGGTTCAGCCGACTTTAAAGCTCGATAAGCGCCCTGTAGTCGGAGAATTTTTAAGTAAGACATCGGACTCGTTCCGAACATTTCCTGAAAACCGTAGCAGAGGGCGCGGCTACTGGTGCCTAGAGCTTGGCACAAGTCAGTCAGAGTCAAGGTCTGGTCAATATGCGATCGCATGTAATCATCCGCCTGTTTGACCAGTTGCGAGCGGCGAAAGATCCTAGCAGAAACCTGTTGTTCTTGCTGAGCCGTTAATGCCGTAATAAACAAAGGCAAAAAATCTTGCAAGATGATCTGCTGAAAGTCTGGTTTATGTAACAACGGGGAATGCTGATGCAACAACTCATAAATTTGTTTCAAGTAGCTGCGCAAAGGAGGAAAAGACTTTGGTATACAAGCATAGTTCGAAGCCAAAAATCTTGAATCTAACTCCAGCCGGTTCATAGCTTGGGCATAGGCTTCAAATATATCTGGCCGAATGTAAACAGCACAATATATAGCGCCCCCTGGGAAAACTAAATCTGCCTCACGATTGGAATCGAATCCAAACAGATAGTCTTCGGTAACGAGTCGGTTATTTTCAATGCCATGTTGCCCTTTGCCCTGCAGAATCATGGAAAAAGTTAGAAAGCCTACCTGCTTATGTCCAACCGCATACAGGTTACGATTGACATGATTAAAGTTGAACTGAATTGCCCCTAAATTAAGGGCCGCTGATTCACAATTAAAAGACTCACACTCCAAAAGAGTCAGACGGACGTCTTCAGGCAAAAATGCCGCCAGCTCATCAATATCTTCAAAGTGGTAGTGCGATACAACATTCGAAGCAGTGTCATTCAGAAATTGCGAACTTAAGCCCTTCAGTAATTTCATCCCTTACCCGAGTAATGCCAAACTCTCCAGAGAAAACACTCCTGAGATATTTTGCTTTTTATTAAGCCCTTTTGGAATTCTTAATATTTTGCCTTCATAATCTTGCAATTTTTGGATAGTCATCATTTTAGCTGACCTCTATTCTTGTGTCTTATAGAAAGCATAAGAATTAATTTTGCCTCAGGATGCAGTGTTATTTCTGGCTTGCCATAAACCATCACACACAATCACTGATATGAACTGGAGTAATGATAACGTGAAAATTCTGGGCTTTTTTATTGCTTGCATAGTGGCACTTTTGTTGGGGGTTCGTGGGTGGTTGCCGCCTGTAGCAGCTATAGCTCAGCAACCGTCGCGCCCCCACATTCTCTACATCATGTCAGATGACCAGGGGTGGAAAGATGTTGGGTTTCATGGCTCAGATATTAAGACCCCAAACCTTGATCGGCTTGCCCAAACCGGAGCCCGTCTCGAACAGTACTATGCCCATCCCATGTGCACACCCTCAAGGGCCGCCCTGCTGACGGGCCGATATCCCCATCGCTATGGTCTGCAAACTGCTGTTATTCCCTCGGCGGGAACCTATGGACTGGCTACCGATGAGTGGTTGCTGCCTCTAGCGCTAAAGGAAGTGGGCTATAAGACTGCCATTGTGGGCAAGTGGCACCTCGGACATAGCGATCGCCAGTACTGGCCCCTACAACGAGGGTTTGATTATCAATACGGTCCCATGTTGGGTGAAATTGACTACTTCACCCACTCTGCTCATGGTCAGGTGGATTGGTATCGCAACAACGAACTGGTCAATGAAGAGGGCTATGTTACGACCCTCCTGGGACAGGATGCGGTGAAGCTGATCGAAGCGCATGACCCCAACACTCCGCTCTTTCTGTACCTGGCTTTTACCGCTCCCCATGCACCCTATCAGGCTCCAGAAGAATATCTCGACCAGTATCAATCCATCCCCGATCCGAATCGCCGTGCGTATGCAGCCATGATCACGGTAATGGACGACCAGATTGGTCAGGTGCTGGATGCGCTGGACAGGCAAGGCATGCGTGAGAATACGCTCGTTGTTTTTCAGAGTGACAATGGCGGTCCCCGCTCTGCGAAGGTGACGGGGGAGGTCGATACCTCTGGCGGCACCATTCCCGCTGATAATGGTCCCTTCCGCAATGGCAAAGGGTCACTGTATGAGGGAGGCACTCGCGTTGTTGCCCTTGCCAGTTGGACAGGACATATCGAGCCAGGTTCTATGGTGAACCAACCAATGCACATTGTGGATTGGTACCCAACCCTGGCGGGTTTGGCTGGCGCAGCGTCTGATCCGAGCAAACCTCTGGACGGGATCAATATCTGGTCGGCTCTGACTGGAGGACAAATTCCTTATCGGGACGAAGTGGTTTATGGAATCGAGCCGTTTCGGGCAGCTATTCGACAGGGAGATTGGAAACTGGTGTGGCAAGTGATGTTGCCATCCCGAGTTGAACTCTTTAATCTGGCGCAGGATCCTGGGGAAGAAACCAACCTTGCAGACCAACATCGTGGAATAGTAGCCAGGCTGAAACGGAAGGGCGAAGCCTTGTATCAGGATGCTAAATTCCCGCTGTTTATTGAGGAAGCCGTTGGTGCAGCTAAGAGCGTGCTGTTTACCTCTGTTGCCACCCCAGAGGAATTAGAGGTGATCGATAACCAACCGTAACTATATTCATCTTTTCACGGTCGATACCACTGAGCGCAATCCTGATTTAAAGTTTGCCACTCCGCGTGGCCTGGGATTGTTTGGCCGTTTTGGGATCGGACCTGAAAACTCTAACTTTATCAATTCATTTATCAGTTTAGGAATAGGGCTAAGGGTATTACACCGAGTCGCGAATATGACGAGTTTGGCTTGGGCTGGTACTATCTAGATTTCGCCAATGGTACAATCGATGCGATTAATGATGCTCCTGTTCTCAGTCGCGTTGTTGGGCGCGATTTAGATGGACAAGAAACAGGGTTTGAGGTTTATTATAATCTTGCTTTGACACCAGCGTTACAAATGACGTCTAGTGCTCAGTACATTATTCATCCACTGCTAAATGATGCTAATAATACATTTGTGTTAGGGGGGCGGTTACAATTGAGTTTTTAATATGTGGCGGTTCAAACCGCTTCTACACAAACTAAGTCGGCGACTCGGCTGAGCTTCGTTGAACGCCCTACACTAACTCTGGGTAGGATGATGAACCCGCGAAGGCAGGTTTTGTCTGTGTAGGCATGGCTTCTAGCTGCCAGTAGTCAGAGTTTTGTCAGTCAATCAGGGATGTATACAGGTGGAGGGTTTCTGTACGACTCAGGATGGCTAAACAGGTTGAATAACTGGCTCTGGTGACTGCCGTCTGGACAACGGAGCGCTAGCTGCCATTGTCAAATCGGGTACTTCTTGCCAGCAATGGCGGCAGAATGAAACGGTTCGATGATGACGAAAGCACCGCACCAGTGAATATCCGCAACAAGGGCAGTCTGTGAATGAGGTTTTCATAATTATTTGTAATTCTGTCTGGTAAATAACCTGGTGAATAACGGATACCATCTCATCCGCCAACTTCTAAAGCATAGATGACAAAAATGAGGAAGTTGTGAGGATTGTGACAGAACCGCCTCAACTGAAAACATAATTCAAGACTTCGCAAGACTTCGCAATCTAAACCCGCTTTCGAGTGAGTTGCTGATATCGTAAACTTAAACTTCAGAAATTAGGTTGGGGTCGATGACTAAAACGGCGGCACCCTGAATTTTACCGCCGCGAAGTGCTGCTAACGCTTGATTGGCGGCAGCTAAGGGAAAAGACTCGACCTGCGTTTGAATTGGGATTTGGGGCGCTAGCGTCAAAAACTCTTCGCCATCTTGACGGGTGAGATTTGCTACTGACCGCAGTACCCGCTCTCCCCACAGTAATTCGTAGGGGAAGGAGGGAATGTCGCTCATGTGAATCCCCGCACAAACCACCACGCCGCCCTTGACTACCGCCTTGAGCGCTGCTGGCACCAGAGCACCCACCGGAGCAAAAATAATTGCTGCATCCAACGGTTCAGGCGGGGCTTCTGTCGAACTGCCGGCCCACACGGCTCCCAGATCACGAGCAAACTGCTGGCCTTGGGTATCGCCCGACCGCGTGAAGGCAAACACCTGTCTGCCCTGATAGCGTGCGGTTTGAATCACGATATGAGCAGCGGCCCCAAATCCGTATAGCCCAATTCGCTCGGCCTCTCCGGTCATCATCAGCGAGCGATAGCCAATCAGGCCAGCACAGAGTAAAGGAGCGGCTTGCAGATCGGGATAGCCAGATGGAATCGGAAAACAAAAGCGTTCATCGGCAACGGTGTATTCGGCGTAGCCGCCATCCAGTTGATAGCCGGTAAACTGGGCGTTATCACACAGGTTCTCTCGTCCGCTGAGGCAATAGCGGCAGTGGTTGCAGGTATGACCGAGCCAGGGTACACCGACGCGAGTTCCGGGTGGAAATGTACCCCGTCTGTCTGCTCCTGCGACCACGGTTCCGACAATTTGATGACCCGGCACCAGGGGCAGCTTTGGCTGGGTCAATTCGCCGTCCACCACATGCAAATCGGTGCGACAGACGCCACAGGTATGGACTTGAATCAGCACCTGTCCCGGCTGCGGAGTGGGAATGGGTAGCTCAGCTTCCTGAAGCGGAGAACCAGGAGCCTTGAGAATCATGGCACGCATGGCTACATCTTTGATTGAGGGCCGATTGGATCGAGGGCTAACACAGGCTCGGCGATAGATGGGCTATCTAGCTGCTGCTAGGTCAGGCTGCATCGAAACTGGGGGACGGTCGATTACCTGATCAATCAGGCCATAGTCCACTGCTTCTTGCGCCGACATAAAGAAATCGCGCTCCGTATCCTGCTCAATTTGCTCTAGGGATTTTCCTGTATAGTTCGCCATCCGTTGGTTAATCTGACGTTTGAGATAAAGGATTTCCCTGGCTTGGATCTCGATATCCACCGCCTGCCCTTCTGCCCCGCCGGAGGGTTGGTGAATCATAATCCGCGAACTGGGCAAACTGCTGCGTTTACCTTTAGCACCTGCACCCAGTAGAAATGCCCCCATACTAGCTGCCATCCCATAGCAAATTGTGCATATATCTGGACGAATGTGATTCATAGTGTCGTAGATACCCAATCCTGCCAACACGGAACCACCCGGAGAATTGATGTAGAGGTAGATATCTTTGTCTGGGTCTTCGGCTTCTAGAAACAGCATTTGTGCCACAATTCGATTGGCCATTTCTGACTCGACTGGTTCTGCTAAAAAAATAATCCGCTCTCGCAGGAGGCGAGAATAGATGTCGAAGGCTCTCTCGCCCCGACCTGATTGTTCGATGACGGTAGGAATCATGATCTGAGTTCTCTCAATTAATTTGACGGTTGTAGAGGTGGCGTTGCTGAATAGAGGTATGAATTGCCCCCCTAGCCCCCCAATTCTGGGGGAACCGGACCTTTCAAAGTCCTCCAGAATGGGATTATAGCCCTGCAGGCATCCCAGAAAAGAGGGCTACCAACGGTATAGCAACGCCACGATTCATACCCCAATTCAGCAACGCCTGTAGAAGTTAAGTATTTGCCCGCTTAATCTGCCCGCTTAATCTATATGATGCATTCCAAACTATTTGGCAAATACGTCGTCCTTACATGAGTGCAGTGATTTAATCGGCGATAGGGCAGTTCATTGGCAACTGTTTACCGGTAGGGGATGAGCGGTAGGGGATGAGCGATTGAAACTGCCATTTTTATTCTTGAATTATTTCAGGCGACTAAGGCCAAGCCATCTGCAATTTCCAGCAGGTGTTTCAGATGAGACAAACTGGCGGTCCATTTGCGGCTGATGGTCAGACAGCTTTGGGCATCTAGGCGGTTGTGAATTAGCGTTAGCTTCACCAGGGTTCCATACTGCTGCAACTCAAATTGCACACGAGATGGCTGATTCTCTGTTGCATCCAGCGGCTGGAAGCTGTAGGCCAATCGATGCGGCGGTTCGGATTGCAACACTTCACCTTGCCAATTCGGTTCACCGTCTGGATTGATGTGTTGTACGGTTGCTCCCACCTGCCAGTCTGACTGGAGTTGCCCCTCTCCCCAATACTGCTGGGTGAAAGCTTCGCTGGTCAAAGCGTCCCAAAGCTGTTCGAGACTGGTGGCAATGTAGGTTACATAAACGAAGGTGGGTCTATCCATGTTCTGTCTCCTTAGTGTTGTCTTCCAGCGTTCGTTTTAATTCACCCAGCGCATTTAACTGGCGACGTTCATATTTATTCAACCAGCGATCGTAAATCTCCTGAATCGGTATGGGATTGAGGTAATGCAATTTCTCTCGCCCCTGCCAAACGGTGACTACTAAATTCGCTGCTTCCAGCACGGTTAGATGTTTGGTCACAGCTTGCCGCGTCATATCTAGATGTTTGCATAGTTCTCCTAATGTTTGGCCATTGTGAAGGTACAACTGGTCGAGCAATTTTCTCCGAGTCGGATCGGCAAGGGCTTTAAACACTGCGTCCATATTAACCTATTATGCAACTATTTGGTTGCATGTCAAGCGATCGAAATTTATTCGAGGGCGGCGCGAATCCCTGCTTTGAGCAATCGGTCAATTCAATCGGTTATCATCAGGATTAACCGAGCCGGATCAAGCTGAACGGACCAGGGAAACGGCTGGTCTTTGATAGTGTGCCAGGTTTCTTTGAAGATTTCTGCCTGGACATGATAGTCCTGTGGGTGAGTGGGAGCGGCATTGAATTTAAGAAATAGCGTCATTCGATGCGGGGTTTCGCTAGTTGCAGCTAGCCAGCAGGGGAAGGTGTTGACGCTTGCAGAATCGGTGCCGATCCGGATCTGGTGTGCTCGGATGCCAACATCGGTGAGCTGAGCGGGGATGGCTTCGAGAACTTGCAGAGTGATGCCCCAGTCAATAGCCTCGATAATATTGTGCCGTTGAGCCACAGCACGAGAAAAGTTTTTGCAGCCGGTGAGTTGGGCTACGCGCACGGTTTGAGGGTGCTCAAAAATCTGGTGCTTGGAACCCTGAGCGATTGGTTTGCCGCCTGACATCACCATCAGCGTTCCACAGACGCGATAGGACTCCTCCAAATTGTGGGTGACAAATAGGGTGACACCGCGATAGCTAGATAAGACTTCTATCAACTGCCGCTCCATTTGGCTGCGCAGATAGGTGTCGAGGGCTGAAAATGGCTCGTCTAGCAGCAAGGCTTCTGGTTCGGTGGCGAGTGCCCTAGCTAACGCGACCCGCTGCTGTTGTCCGCCAGAGAGCTGATGGGGATAGCGGTCACCCAAGCTCTGTAACTGCACTAATGCCAACTGCTGCTTGACCCGCTGGTTGCGCATGGGTTTAGGCAGATGCTGAATCCCAAAGGCGATATTTTGCGCTATGGTCATGTGGGGAAATAGGGCATAGTTTTGAAAGACCAAACTAACGTTGCGTTGTTGGCAGGGGAGATTAATTTGCCGCGCTGAATCGAACAGGGTCCGCCCATTTAAGACAATTTGCCCCTGGTTGGGGGTTTCTACTCCAGCAATACAACGCAGCGTCATGCTTTTGCCGGAGCCGGAGCCGCCCAAAATGCCAAGGGTGCCAGGTGGGGCGGTAAAGGCTGGATTGAGAGTGAAACTAGGCAACTGTTTTTCGAGGTCAACCAACAACCCGGTAGCAGTAGGAGTGAGCCGCGGTTTGTGCCAATTTCCTTGTGGGGCTGGCTCAGTGAGTTTGCCACCTCGGCTGACGGGTTCATCAGCTTCTACCCAGCCAGACTGTCCCTGTAGTTTGTGTTCGTATCGCTTCTGCCAAAGGTTCACGGCCAGCAGTCCCGATAGCGAAAGACTGAGAATCAGGAGCACCCATAGCCATGCTGCTTTCATTTCACCCGCTTCCACCGCAAAGTAGATCGCCATTGGCATGGTTTGGGTTTGGCCGGGGATGTTGCCCGCCAGCATCAAAGTGGCACCAAACTCACCCAAGGCCCGTGCGAAGGCCAGTGTAATTCCGGCTAACAGCCCAGGTACTGCCAACGGTAAGAGAATTTGTCTCACGACTCGTGATTCTGGTGCGCCCAGCGTCCGGGCCACTTGAAGAAGGCTGGGATCGATTTGCTCAAAGGCTCCCAATGCGGTTTTGTACATTAGCGGAAAGGAAACCACGAACGCAGCTACAACGGCGGCATACCATGTAAAGATGATGCTGAAGTCAAACTGCTGCATCAGGGAGCCTAACGGCCCGTTTTTGCCAAACAGTAGCAGCAACAAAAATCCTACCACCGTAGGCGGTAAAATTAGCGGTGCGATCAGAATGGCTTCGATGATTGATTTCCAGTGGCCTCGGTACCCCAGCATCCAGTAGGCTGCCGCTGTGCCCGTCAGGAATGTGATCAGGGTGGCCAGCCCAGCCGTTTTGAGGGAGATCCAGAGGGGAGACAAATCCGCAGGCATAATATCAACCTCAGGGAGCAATGCCGAAACCGTAGTTCTCGAAGATAGCGTGTGATTGTTTGCTGCTTAGAAACTGAGCGTAGGCACGGGCTGCCTGTTGATTGGGGCTAGCTTTGATCACCGCGATTGGGTAAACAATGGGTGTATGAAGTGTGGCAGTAGCGGTGAGAGCGGATTTGACTCGGTTTGAGCTTTTGGCATCGGTGGTGTAGACTATGCCTGCATCGGCATTGCCGCTCTCTACGGTGCCTAAAACGCTACGAACCGAGTTGCCATAGACGAATTTTGTACGTAATTGATCGAGGATGCCTGCGTTACTGAATAATTCTTCGGCATATTGTCCAGCAGGAACACTGCGCGGTTCACCCACCGAAATTTTCTTGACGGTTGGATCGGTTAATTGTTGGAAGCTGGTCAGTTGCAAGCGGGAATTTTGGGGTACGACTAGCACTAATTGATTAGTCAGGAGGTTACGACGAGTCTCGCTGAGGATCAAATCCTTGGTTTGGAGCGCATCCATTTGCTTGGTTGCGGCGGAAATAAACACATCTACAGGCGCACCTTGCTCAATTTGCTGTTGCAGCGGACCGGAGGCGGCAAAGGTATAGCTGACTGTAATGCCAGGGTTGGCGGCTTCAAATATTGGATCGATGTCCTCTAGTGCATTCTGAAGGCTAGCGGCGGCAGCGATCAAAAGTGTTGTAGATTGATCACTGGCAGGAACCGGAGCAACCGTACTGCAACCAACCGATCCGATCAGGGCAATCAGCAAACCGCCTAAAAAAGCAAGAACCTGTTTACGTTTCATGGGACTTGAGATAGTAGAGTGGGCTAGAACGAAGTGGCGACTTTGATTAGCAGCTTAGCTAGAATAAAATGATTTTTGGCTAATTGGGCACTCTTTGCACAAGCTTACCGGGTATTCATCAGGAATCGAACTCGAAATTCTGTTTTGAAGAGATCGCTTTCTGGAGAAATTGTTTTACTAGCAATAGTCAGGCCCAGTAGATTGCAAATTCTGTTGAGATCCCCCCTGGCCCCCTTTTGTAAGGGGGGAACCGGGCCAACCGTGGTTTGAAGTCCCCCTTCATAAGGGGGATTTGGGGGGATTGTGCTATGCACACGCTGCGCGAACGACCCCAAGTTCAGTGATCAAAACAAATCCATCTTCGATCGACTGAGATTGTTTACATATCCTTTTAGCTACCATATTTTAGATCGTGAACGTGGTATCAATCGCAAAAGGTATTTAAAGGTACAGAAAATATGAACTTAAGAATACTTTCAAATTGATTTAAAAATATATGGTGGCCAATGGGTTTAAAGCTTGTGTTTTTTGCTAGAGTGTTACTGCAAGCTACAAGTAATATAGATTTCTCTCGAATCAAACAGTAGATTTTTCTCAAGCTAAGTAAGGAATCAGATATGGAAATTAGCGCTCGCAATGCTTTGAAAGGCACAATCAAAACGATTGACGTTGGAGCTGTGAATACGGAAGTGGTTTTGGAAGTGGCACCTGGCGTTGAAATTACTGCCATCATCACCAAAGCTTCTGCCGAACGATTGGGGTTGAGTGTCGGTAAAGAAGCCTACGCGGTTGTGAAAGCTAGTGATGTGATGGTGGCTGTTGATTAGGGGGCAGGAGACAGGAGTCAGGAGACAGAGTGGGTTTTAACTTCTGGAAGCGCAGAAGGATCTGTTCAGAGTTTTGTGTCAATCCAGTGTTTGACTTCGTATACCCGCGAATCAATTGCGGGCGGGTCAGGCAACAGCGACACAGAACCATTTACAGATCCCAGCTCAAACCAACTTTATTGCTTGCGCGCCACGATGTGAAAAATATGCCAGTGCTTTTCCTCACCGATGGCTGTGACGCCGGGGTGTTCCTCTTCGTCTAACCATTCCACCTCAAACGGCTGTAGTAGGGCGATGACTTGTTCGCGAGTCTGATGGCTGCGATTCGGAAACTTCACCCAGGAGTCCCGGTCACCGAATAGCTGTCCGCAAAACCGACCTTCGGGGTTCAGTGCTGCCACAATTGTTTGCCAGAGATGGGGAAAATTAGCCGGCGGACAGAAGGGCAAACAAAAGCTGGCGTTGATCAGATCTGCTCCAATCGGTAGAGCCAATGTCTCAAAACGCATTACTTGGGTTCGCAGTTGGGTTTGCCGCCAATTTGGCTGGAGATCAGAACGACTCAGCATCCGCTCAAACGCCGTTTGCTCCGCATCGATGGCCAGTACTCGCCAACCTCGTCGCAGCAGCTCTATCGTATCCCGTCCATCCCCACAGCCTAAATCAACGGCCAATCGAGGCTGAGTGGTATTACCGCTTGGCTCTGCCTCAAAATTAGCGAGAGCCTTGAGCAGCGTTTCGCGTGGTGGACGGCCTTCTACTGCTTCGTAATAAGCTGACCAGTTATGTCGGGTAGGATGAGTAGATGGGGTCATACGCCAGCTAGTGCCAACTCGGTATGGGTTTGACAATTTTTAGGACAGACTCTAGCACAAGCTTCGCAGCCGATGCAATTATCTGCATTCGCAATCGTCATTACCTTGCGTTCAATTTCGTCATCTTCTTCATCATCGACAAATTCACCCTCTTCATTCAGGGCGCGTAAGGCCATCACCCCACGCCCACAGGTTTTCAGGCATCTACCGCAGCCGATACAGCGGACAATGTCAATTGCTTGCAGAAATTTGGGTGTCCAAATTTGGCCTCCGAAGGTTAGTCCTGTAAATGTCGTCATTGGTTGTGTTCCTCTCAATCGGGTTTTAGTAAGAAATAAAAGCCTACACCAGCGCTTTGTAATTTTTGACTCGCTCACTGGCAGCAACTCCCAAGATTTTGGCCAACCAAGGTGGCGGTGAGGTGGCAATCGCCTGTTGCAGTTCGGCGAGTAAGGTTCTAGCAGCGCCGCCTTGCTCTTTTTTAATTGGGTAAATGCCAGCCTGCACCACTTTGGCTGCAGCCGGCCCACCAATAGCGACGATATACAGCACCGAGCAGTCTCGAATTAAACTGACGCGAAAGGCGTTTTTGTCGTCTGAGAAGTCGGCTGCTAAGGCCGAGCGAATGTCAACCAGCCGAATTTCTTCAGTCGAGAGTTGATAGATCAGATAACGCAAACAGGAACCAAAATGCCCATCTAATGATTCTTGATGATTGGAAGCCACCGCGACTCGAATCGAGTTGGGCATGTCCTCAGCTCGGTAGGGTTCAATCACAGGGAGTTGGTCAATTGCGTCTAGTTCACCCCAAAGGATGCGCACGGCTCTTTTGAGAGCTGCAATGTCAGTTGTGTTGGCATCTTCTCCGTCTTCTTCCCCATCGAGTTCGTAGGTTTGTCCCAATGCGGTTTTCAGATTCGTGACCGTAATCCGACTCAGGTTGGCTTCATCCAGAATACCGCCTAGGTAATCCTGCAAGGCTTCGATGAAATCTGTAATCGGCAATTCTGGAAACAGTCTGGAGGCGAGGGCAATTCTCAGGGCCACTGCGTTGGAAATCGGTTGTTCAGCCATTTTTGGATCTTCTTGGTGAATGGTGAAATGGGTTGAGACAGGAGACAGGAGACAGGAGACAGGAGGCATAAGACAGGAGTTGTTCGACTACCTGTGGCAGATCATGAATAACTCAATCACTATGATGAACCGTTAATGACTAAGCGTTGAATGTTGAATTACTCGCACATAGATGGCGTTAATTGCGGTTTCATCTAGAGCATGGCAGGTATTGCCGATTCGGACAATAAACCGAGGAAAGCGCTGCTCTAACGTAATTGTCCGTCCGGGGGTTAGTCCCATGCTTCGTAGGGCTTGAGCAGTAGCGTCTCTAAGGGTATGGATGCTTGTGATCCTGCCCCGTTCACCAAACCGCAGCAATTTTAATGACGAATCCTGAGCCGAAAATGACTTGTGCATGGGACTAATCCTTCCTGGATAGACGATTGCAATTGAAACAAGCAATTAAGACAATTGCAATTCAGACAACGTAATTAAACCAGATAAGCTTCCTGATGGGTGCGAACCGTGCAATCAGAGCGGGGATAGGCGACGCAGAGCAGTACAAATCCTTTTGCGACCTGCTCTTCATCGAGAAATACTTGCTCTGACTGATCCAGTTCGCCTTCGACCACTTTACCGACGCAGCTCGAGCAAGACCCAGACTGACAGGAGAAAGGCAAGTCTAGCCCTTGTTCTTCAGCTGCTTCTAGAATGGTTCTGGTATCTTCAACTGGAAAGGTAACGTCAAGCGACCGCTTTTTGTTGATGAGATGAACTTGATAGGTTGCCATGATTGTGTTCTCCGAAATTAACTACACGGTACTCCTGCTGGGGTGCAGTCTCCCGCTTGGAAAGACTTGCCGCAGCCACAGGTGTCGGTTGCATTGGGATTGGTGAATTTGAAACCGCTTTCCATCAACCCTTCTAGAAAGTCGATCACCACGCCTTCCAGGAGAGGAGCGTTTTGGGGATCGATGTAGATCCGCACTTTGCCCTGCTGGTCGATTAGATCATCGGGACGAGGTGCATTAACGATATCGAGTACGTATTCGTAGCCGTTACAGCCTCCATCTTTGACACCAACTCGGATGCCTTTTTCTGTCGATCCATCCGCGCTACCTTGCAGAAAGGCCCGCAGGCGGAATTCGGCTTTTTCGGTCAGGATAACGGTCATGGAATTTCCTCCAGAAGTGAATAGATGGTTGAATCTAAAACTGGGATTGGGGACAATTGCGGCGGGCAATGCATAATGCTGGACAATGGATCTGGGGCAGATAACGCTTTTGAGCACAGATCGGAGTTGCGAGAATGGCGATTACAATCAGCAGCTTAATAGACCAGGGAGCATACAACAGACCGAGAAACAGGCTGACTAGCCCTACCAGCTTGATCAGCAAGCGCGTAATTTCATCGGCTGGCTGATTGACATAAACCGCACAGATTCCGATTGTCAGAACTAAGAGTGGGAGCAGCATGGTTCCTCCTGGATAGTCGTGTTTGTTGACCACTGGTTTTTATGGCCACAAACTGGGCAGTTCGGATCGTGGTAAGGCCGCCGTTTGGCAAACTCAGCTTGGCTTAAGTTCATAGTGAGTAGTTGGGATAGCAGTGGTGTGCCCAATCCGGTGATCAGCTTGATGGCCTCTAGTGCCGTCAGACAGGCCAACGTGCCCGATACTGCCCCCAAGACGCCAAATCCGCGTTTGTCCCAGTCGGGTTTTTCTGGGAAAATGCAAGAGAGGCAGGGAGTTAAGCCAGGAACGATTGTTGTCAGGTAGGCTTCCATATCGTTCATCGCGGCTTCCACCATCGGTTTCCCCCAACGAACACAGGCAGCGTTCAGTAAATTCCGTTCGGTGAAGTTATGGGCACAGTCTAGAACAATATCGGCTATTTGCACTAATTCATCGACGTTATCTGAATTGACATATTCGCAGATAGCGTCAATTTGTACATCTGGATTGATGGCTTCCAGCGTTGCTTTGGCCTTAAATACTCGTGGTTTTCCCACCCAGTCATGGGTCATCAAAATCTGCCGATTCATGTCATCTAGCCGCAGTTCGCCGCCCCGCAGCAGAATCAATCGGCCCACTCCGGCCACGGCTAAATAGAGAGCTGCTGTAGCGCCCAAACCACCTACCCCGGTCACGAGGACGGTTGAGTTCTTCAGCCGCTGCTGTGCTGCTGCACCAAATCCAGGCAGCATGATTTGACGCCGATAGCGCTCTAGTTCGGTGGGGGTGAGGGGTTGCACGTTGGTTCTCCTAGGGGTGGATAGGCTTCGCCGTGAGCGGCTCAGCCGAACGGTGGATGGGTGGATGGGTAAGGTTGCCCGTAGGGTGGTTTGATTAATCGGTGCCAATTTCTGAGAGTAGGACTAGGTTGGGTGGTTTTTCGTTGAATACTTTGAACAGCTTTTCGGTTAGGGGGGAAGAGGTAGTGAAGGTGTTGTAGGCTTGTTGTAGGGCGGCTTGGTAACGTTCTAGTTTTTCGGTGTCGTTCAAGTCTGGGAATTTTGCATCAATAGCTTTGATTAGGGTGGAGAATTTTTGTAGGATATGCAGGCGATTTACATTGACGAATGTTGGATCGTAGGGCAGACCGAAGAATGCTAGGTAATCTTCTGCATTTACCAATTGATGAAATTCAGCTAGGGTTCTAGTCATGAGTTTTGCTCCAATTGCTTGAGCTGAGTTTTGAGTTGATCGATCTGGCGATAGATTTGGTAGGTTTCGGTGGCGGCATCAACTAAACGCTCGTAGTCGGTGGGCAACCCTTCGGTCAGATCGTGCAGATCCATCTTCATCTGTCCGGCTTTGCTGGTTAGCCGTTTGATTTGGGTTTTGACTTTCTCAATGCTGGTTGTTTGTGCGGTTTGTGTCATGAATTTTCCCCTAGAGTTTACCGACTTCAGGAAAACGATTGGCTAAACCGACTGCCGTTTGGATCAGCCTGTCGCCTTCGGTTTCTAGCTTGTCCAACGAGTCGAAGCCAAACCGTTGGGCATCTCGTAGGGTGCGGGCTACTAGCAGCAGACGGCCAGAGAACACAAGTGCCCAGCCGAATCCTTCGTGGCTTAAGTCGATCACGACCTGACACAAGAGGCCGGTTTCTGATTCGATCTGGTGGGCAATAGCTCGATAAAAGGCCAGGATACGTCCTTTGGTGATGGGATCTACCTCGCCTTCAACCGAGATTTCGCGTTTCTGGGTTTTGCTGACCACATAGGGCTTGAGCAGTAATTCATCGGACCAGTTGCGGTAGGTGCCGTAGGGATCATTGGCGCGAACCTGCTGCACAATTGCCTTTAGAAAGGGGCTGATTACTGGTTCAGTTGCTGTCGAGCTGGTAGTTTGAGTTGTAGTCATACAGGTACTTCTTCCTCGGTTTGATCAAAGTTGGGGTTACGTTGTAGCAGGGCTTTTCTCAGCCAGGGGGGAGGACTACCGTTCAGGGTTTGCACCAGTTTGGTCAATAGGTCGGTAATTTCCTGATCTTCTGATTGCGCTTTGATCGGGGTAATGCGCTGTTTAATCAAACGGGCGGCTGCACTACCGCCAATGGTCGAGACATACACAATCGTGCAGTCATGCAGAGCTTCAATTTTGGGCAGTAGCTTGTCTTCGTTGCCATCTTCATTGAGGTTGCCGTCGAACCGCAGGGTTTCTACAAAGCTGTATCCGGCTTGATCTATCTCATAGACATCAATTTTTCGAGCTGAACCAAAGTGGGCGTTAACGTGAATGTTGTCGCTAGTTGTGAAGGCAATTTTCATTGGATGTTCCTCCTCGATATCATTAGTGTTTTACGTGTGCTTCCTCCTGTTCTAAAAACAAATTGCCGAGGTCAAACAACAGTTGCATCACACCGCGATAGCCGACGGTGCAGCGCTGGCCGTTACCAAGGCGATCGAAAATTGGAAATCCGAGACGATAGAGCGGAATCTGGAGTCGCTGGCTGATTGTTGCCATGTGAGAGTTGCCAATCAACAAATCTGATCCGATTGCGAGCTGCTCAAAGTCTTCTAGATCGCCAATTGTTACGGTTTCAATGGGGAGCTGTTCCAGCAGGCGCGATTTGGTGGTTGTGACGGCGGCCTGCACATCGGCTCCCATGCTTTGCAAAAAATGTACGGTTGACCAAAGTAGATCGGGCTCTAGCGCCAGAGCTACCTGTTTGCGGCCAAAGAAGAAGTGGGTATCCAGCATGGCATCTTGCAACTGTTTGCGCTGACGGCGATAGCGTTCTGGTACAGGCAGGCCGCTCAGGTCTGCTAATCCTTCTAAAAAGCTGTCTACAGTGTCCAGATTGCTGAGGTTGGGGAAGACTTCATAGGGAATGCCAAACTGGGACTGAAGGGCTGCTGCGGCTGCTCGCATACTTTCCCCCAGGGCCAGCGTATAAACTGAACTGCCGATTTCTCGCAATTCCGCCAGGGTTGTGCCACCACTGGTGACGGTTTGGGCGGACTCGTCTAAATGACCATCTAGTGAAAGAGATAAATCAGGAACTACAACCGCACTCAAGTCGAATGCTGCGACAATTTCCTTGATTTCCTGCACATCTCCGGGAGCAAAGGCGGAGCTAATCAGCAGCGTAATCTGATTGGGGCGGGTTTCGCCCGGTTGGGGCAGGGTTTTGACTAGACTTTCTACTGCTACTGCAAATCCGTCTTGTAATGCACCTCGAAAATCTGGAGTAGAAGCAAAAACAATAGGTAAATCATGCAGTTCAGGATGGCGCTTGCGAATGGTTTGGAGAATACCAATCATGTCATCGCCGCGAGTTTCGGTTAATCCGGTGGTACATAGTCCGATAATTTCCGGATGGGATTTTTCTACTAACGTCAAAATCGCCTGTTCGACGTTCTCTTCTCCACCCAGAATGGTGCTCACCTCAGTCATGGCTGTGGTCGATAGAGGAATCGCCTCCCGGAAATGACGTACTAGCATCACTTTGGCGAAGGCCGTACAGCCCTGCGACCCGTGGAATAAAGGCATCATACCTTTCAAACCCAGAAAGGCTAAGGCGGCACCGAGGGGTTGGCTTTGCTTCAGCGGATTGACTGCGATGGATTTGCGGGGAGTGGTGATGGTGGCCATGAGGAAATGGGGGTAGGGGGTGAGGGGGTAGGGGGTGAGGGGGTGAGGGGTGCTAAATTCAACACTCAACACTCAACACTCGAACTGTTGTCCCATGGGGCTGGTTTGCGGACTTGGGACCAGACGGGGCTGTAGAGGGCTTCTTCGAGTTCGCGGGCCATTTCGACCATGCCGATGTAGCCTGCATAGGGGTGATGGCGTTCTTGGTTGATGTCGAGGAAGGGAATTCTGGCTTTGAGGGCGGTGTATTGGTTGCGGCCACCGGCGATCAGCATGTCGGCTTTGGTTTGGGCGATGACGCGCAGTAGTTCTTGGGCATTGCCTTTTTCCAGCATGATGCCGTCTTTACCAAGCAGTTCTTTGATGCGGGCTTTGTCTTCTTCGGTGCTTTTTTTGGTGCTGGTGGCGCAGACTTCTATGCCTAGATCTTTAGCGGCAGAGATGATCGACCAGCTTTTGACGCCGCCGGTGTAGAGTACGACTCGTTTGCCTTTTAGTTTGGCGCGGTAGGGAGCAAGGGCCTGATCTAATTGATTCGTTTCTGCGGTAATTAGCTGTTCAACTCGCTGTTGTAAGTCTGTATCGCCTAGTTTGGCGGCAATGTTCCGCAGGCAGCGATTCATGTCTTCTATACCGTAGAAGGATTCTTCAATGTAAGGGATGCCGTATTGTTCCTCCATTGTACGTGCCATGTTGATCAACGCTTTTGAGCAAATCATCACGTTGAGTTTGGCCCGATGGGCAGCGGCAATATCTCGATAACGGCCATCGCCGGTAATTTGAGCCAGGACGCGGATGCCCAATTTCTCGAATAAGGGCAATACACCCCACAGTTCTCCGGCAATGTTGTATTCGCCAATTAAATTAATGTCGTAGGGCGTGGTATATTCGGGTTCGCGGGTGCCGACTACGTACTCTAACAGGGCTTCGCCACCGACGCGGTTGCCGAGATTCTTGCTGCCAATGAAGCCAGGAGAATTGACTGGAATCACGGGTGTACCGATTTTCTCGGTTGCTTTCTGACAAACTGCATCCAGATCATCTCCAATCAGGGCTGTAACGCAGGTCGAGTAAACGAAAATGGCAGCCGGATTGTAGCGCTGCTGCACTTCTAGAATCGCTTTGTAGAGCCGCTTTTCCCCACCAAAGATCACATCGTTTTCGGTCAGGTCGGTAGTGAAGCCCATTTTGTAGAGTGTAGGTCCGGAGGAAAGGCTACCGCGACTGCCCCAGGAATTGCCGGCACAGGCAATTGGACCGTGCACTAGATGGGCTGCGTCGGTGATGGGTACCAGCGCGATCATGGCTCCATCAAAGGCGCATCCGCCTTGGGCTGCACCGGGTTGGGCCTGTTGGGTACAGGATTTATTCTTACCTTTGCCGTCCTTCTTGTGGTTATGTTCACAAGCTGACTCGCTCAGGAGTTCGTTGATTTTGCCTTGAGTGAGTTTCATGGGGGAAGGGGTGAGGGGTGAAGGGGTGAAGGGTGAAGGGTGAAGGGTGAAGGGTGAAGGGTGAAGGGGTGAGGGTGAGGGGTGAGGGGTGAGGGGTGAGGGGGTGGTATGTCCTGCGGACAGGTGTTGCCCATGCGTAGCGTCGCTGTAGGCGTTAGGGTGAGTAGTTTTGAGCTAAGTGCTGAATTCAAAACTCAAAACTCAAAATTCAGAATTTTCAACAGATGTATTTGGTAATGTCTTCGCCGCATGTATCGGAGAGATAGCTGAGGGCGCGAAATCGAAGAGTAATGAATTCGTTGTAGAGGGGGTTGAGTTTGCAGAGGGCAGGAATGTGTAGAGTTTTGCCGAGTAGGGAAATATCGCGTTCAAAGGGGCAGCTACAGGGGATCAGATGGCAGATTAGGTGTGCCAAGCGGTTGTTGTGGATTTCGAAATGGTCCAACCATTGTCGTAGAGGGGCGAGCAGATCGAGATCGGGGTGCCCTCTTGAGTTGAGGTGATGAAAGAGTGTAGACATAGAAAATGGGATGGTGAATCGATAGGATGTGGATTTGAAATGTAAGGGCGGATTTATTGAGAAAATTGATTGGGTTGACAATTTATCTGTGAAACCCGCCCGCAGATGCATTAGCGAATCAGATCGTAGGAGATGTCGGTTTTGGCCGGAATGATGGTGTTGCGATCGAGTTCGTCTAGAATCGTGTTGACGATCCAGTTAAGCAGGTTGATCGTGCCCTGATAGCCGTAGGTGGCATAGCGGTGCAGGTGGTGGCGGTCGAAGATCGGGTAGCCGATCCGCACAATTGGGGTGTGGGTGTCGCGCCAGAGGTATTTGCCGTAGGAATTGCCGATGAAGAAGTCAACGGGTTCGGTGAATAGCAGAGAGCGCAGGTGCCACAAGTCTTTGCCACCCCAAATGGTAGCACCGGCCCCAAACGGGCTAGAGTCTAGCAGTGCCCGCAGTTCTGTTTCAAAGGCTTCGTTGCTGTTGGTCACTACAATGTGAATGGGTTCGGCACCGACTTCTAACAGGAACTGCACTAAGCCGACCACCAAGTCTGGATCGCCATAGAGCGCTACTTTCTTACCATGCAACCAAGCTTGCGAATCGGTCAGCGCATCGACAGCACGACCCCGCTCATCTTCTAACTCCTGCGGAATTGGTTTGCCGGTCAGGGCCGACAGCTTCATCAGAAACTCATCCGTGCCGCGAATTCCCACAGGGCGCGTCACATAGGTTTTCTGTTTCCACTCGGTTTCGATGTACTCACGGGTTTTGGTGGTGGAGTAGGCTTGGAAGGCAATGGTAGCTTCGGCGTTGATCGAATCGGCAGCATCGGCTAGTTTGGTTCCACCTGGGTACATGTTGAATTTGCCGTTGTTGGGAGAATCTAGATAGTCCGAGTTGTCGGCCAACAGGGTGTAGTCGATGCCCATCACCGAGGCGAGCCGCTTAATTTCCCGCAGGTTGCCGATGTAGGTCTCAAACCCAGGAATCAAGTTGAGCTTACCGTTGGTGGTTTCTTGCTTCTTGCCTTCGGTCAGATTCGAGAGAATCCCCTTGATCATATTGTCGTAGCCGGTGATGTGGGACCCGACGAAGCTAGGCGTATGGGCATAGGGCACAGGAAAGTCCTGCGGCACGGATCCCTCTTCCTTCGATGTTTTGATAAAGGCTTGCAGGTCATCGCCAATCACTTCGGCCATGCAGGTGGTACAGACCGCAATCATCTTGGGCTTATACAGGTTGTAGGAGACTGCCAATCCTTCCACCATGTTCTTCAATCCGCCGAATACTGCAGCATCTTCCGTCATCGAAGATGATACTGCTGAGAATGGTTCTTTGAAATGGCGGGTAAAGTAAGAGCGAAAATAAGCGACACACCCCTGCGAGCCATGTACAAACGGTAGAGTTCCTTCAAACCCAACGGCAGCCAGAATTGCTCCTAGTGGCTGGCAAGCTTTGGCTGGATTAACGGTTAGCGCTTCCCGGGCAAAGTTCTTCTCCCGGTATTCCCAGGTCTTAGTCCATTCCGCCGTCTGTGCAACCAGATCCGGGTCATGCCCGCCTTCAAACTGTTTCTTATTTGCAAACAGTTCCTGATACTCATCCTGGTGGAATAACTGGGCATGGTCTTTGATGTTGTCAATATTGTTTTGAGTCATGATCGTCTCCTGTGTGGGGGGTGGATGGGTGAGGGGTGGGGGGTAGGGGGTGGATGGGTGAGGGGGTAGGGGGTAGGGGGTAGGGGGTGGAGGGTAATGAGTTGAGACTTTGGAATTTGGGAAGGGAGGAGTAGGGATGGGATGGCGAGTCACCTATCTGTTTGCTCATCTACTTGTATATTTATCTATTCATCTATCCATCTACCTATCCACCCATCCACTCATCTACTCGTCTATCTGCTTCCACGGTGCGCCAATCAAACTCCAGGTGGGGCTATTCAGGGCGAGATCCATGTCGCGGGCGAAGATTGCGAAGCCGTCGTAGCCGTGGTAGGGACCGGAGTAATCCCAGGAGTGCATTTGACGGAAGGGGAGTGCCATTTTCTGGAAGACGTATTTTTCTTTGATGCCAGAGGCGATTAGATCGGGTTGCAATTCTTTGACAAATTGCTCGAATTCGTAGGCTGATACGTCGTCGTAGATCAGGGTGCCGTCTTCGACATAGTGGGTGGTGCGCTTGTAGTCGTCGTTGTGGCCGAATTCGTAGCCGGTGCCGATTAGCTTCATGCCGAGGTCGTAGAAGGCGGGAACAACGTGGCGAGGACGCAGGCCACCCACCATCAGAGCAACGGTTTTACCTTCTAGGCGGGGCCGGTACTTGGCGATTACCTCATCGGTTTGCTTTTGGTATTTGGCAATCACTTCCTCGGCTTTAGCCTGGATTGTTTCGTCGAATTTGGATGCAATTTCGCGCAGCGATTCGGCAATTTTGGTCGGGCCAAAGAAGTTGTATTCTAACCAGGGAATGCCGTAGGTTTCTTCCATGTGGCGGCTGATGTAGTTCATCGAGCGGTAGCAGTGGACGAGATTCAGCTTCACTGAAGGAGTTTTGATCATCTCGTGCAGGGTGCCATCGCCGGACCATTGGGCGACGACCCGCAGGCCAATTTCTTCAAGCAGAATTCGACTGGACCAGGCATCTCCACCAATGTTGTAGTCACCAATAATCGCAACATCATAGGGAGTGCCCTCTGGGATATTTCCTGCTTTCTTCTCTTTATCATGTTGAGGAAATACCCAATCCCGAACTGCGTCGTTGGCAATGTGGTGACCGAGGGACTGGGAGACACCCCGAAACCCTTCACAGCGTACTGGAACTACGGTTTTGCCGATTTCTTTTGCCGATTTCTTAGCAACTGCTTCAATATCATCGCCAATCAGACCAATCGGGCACTCAGACTGGATGGAAATCCCGCGATTCAGCGGAAATAGTTCTTCCAGTTCGGTGATTAGCTTCGCCAGCTTTTTATCACCGCCAAATACAATGTCCCGCTCCTGAAAGTCGGAGGTGAACTGCATGGTGCCAAAGGTGTCGATGCCGGTGGTACCAATGTAGTAATTGCGCCGACCAGACCAGGAGTAGTAGCCGCAGCCAACCGGCCCGTGGCTGATGTGAATCATATCCTTGACTGGTCCCCAAACCACGCCCTTCGAGCCAGCATAGGCGCAACCGCGCGTGGTCATTGTACCGGGAACCGATTTGATATTCGACTTAACGCCGCAATCGGACTTACCTTCTTCATAGACATTCAGGTGCTTTTCTCGCTTTTTCTTCGCTTTGTCGGGATAGACTTGCAGAACTTCCTGAATCAGTTCTTTCGCGTCTTTCGTCTCAACAGTAGAATTTTCTTCAAGCGTACTGGATTCTAGAGGTGTCATAGTCTGCCTCTCTGGTAAAGGATAGGGTGGAGGGTGAGGGGAGGGGGTGAGGGGTGAGGGGTGAGGGGTGAGGGGTGAGGGGTGGATGGGATCGGGGGCTTGGAGGAGAAGAAGGAGAACAGGGTACGGAACAACGTCCTGTCATCCCTGATTCGCCCACGCCCACACCCCTACACCCCTCATCTCCTAAAACTAAACAACGCCAGCCGGTGCCTTAGTGCCAGACTGGATTGCTTTTTGGTAGTCTTCTTCACCGGCCAGGATGCCGAATTCGACCAGCAGTTCTTCCAACTCGTCCATGGTGATTGGCGTCGGAATTGTGAGCTTGGTGTTTTCTTTGATCTTCTTGGCGAGGGTGCGATATTCGTTGGCTTGGTTGCTGCCGGGTGCGTATTCGATCACGGTCATGCGGCGCAACTCAGCATGTTGAACAATATTGTCGCGGGGGACGAAGTGAATCATCTGGGTGTTCAACCGCTCGGCCAGGGTTTCGATTAGCTCAATCTCCCGGTCTACTTTGCGGCTGTTGCAGATCAGACCACCCAAGCGCACACCGCCAGAGTGGGCATACTTCAAAATACCGCGAGCAATGTTGTTGGCCGCATACATTGCCATCATTTCACCGGAAGTGACGATGTAGATTTCCTGGGCTTTACCTTCCCGGATTGGCATCGCAAAACCACCGCAAACAACGTCACCCAACACGTCGTAGGATACGAAATCTAGATCTTCGTAGGCACCGTTTTCTTCTAGGAAGTTGATGGCGGTGATGATACCCCGGCCTGCGCATCCCACACCGGGTTCCGGACCGCCCGATTCAACGCAACGGACGCCGAGATACCCTTCCAGCAGCACTTCTTCGATTTCCAGATCTTCTACAGCACCACGCTCAGCCGCCAAGTGGAGAATCGTGGTTTGGGCTTTGCTGTGCAGCATCAAGCGGGTGGAATCGGCCTTGGGGTCACAGCCAACGATCATGATGCGCTCGCCTATCTCGGCTAAACCAGCGATGGTATTTTGCGAAGTGGTCGATTTACCAATCCCGCCTTTGCCGTAGAACGCAATCTGTCTAATATTTTCGTCAGTCATGGGAGAATCTCCTTTAAGGTGTTAAGGGGTGAGCGGACAATCATCAGCCATCAATTATTGAAATGCTCATTCTTGAGTTTGTTTTTTAGTTCATCAGAATGTTCGTCAAGATTTGATGACTGGATTAGGAGGTTGGAATCAATCGGAGGCGATCGCCCAACTGGAAGTCGAATGGGCATCATGACACCGCTTCAACAACTAAGCTAGATGAAACATGTTCGCGTAACCGAGCTTCAATCGAATTTTTTAGCGTCGCTAGACTGCTGCTACAGGAGCCACAAGCCCCCTTTAGAACTACTTTGACGACATCACCGTTTACGTCATATAGTTCGACATCACCGCCATCGGCAAGCAGAGCCGGGCGCACTTCTTGCAGAACCGCTTGAATCAAGTTGATCTTTTGCACCGTAGTCAGGGGTCGATTCTGGGCTTGGGCTGTAGCAATTTCCGCTGCAACCCGGATCGCCGTCAGGTCTTTTTCCTCCTGAATCGCCGCAATCAGATCTTCGATTTCGGCGGCACAGGAACTACAGCCACCGCCTGCCTTAACGTAGCTTGTGACTTGCTCAACCGTAGTCAGGTTATTTTCGATCACTACCCGACGAATGCGATTTTCACTCACACCGAAGCAGCTACAGACGAGTCTACCGTCATCCTCTTCATGTGCTTCCACTTCAATGCCGCGATATTTATAAATCGCCGCTTCTAATGCTTCCTGTCCCATCACTGAACAGTGCATCTTTTCTTCTGGTAACCCCCCCAAATAGTCGGCAATATCGCGGTTACTGATATTCAGAGCTTCATCTAATGTCAGCCCTTTGATGATTTCCGTCAGGGCCGAGGAGGAAGCAATGGCGCTAGTGCAGCCAAAGGTTTGAAACCGCGCATCCAATATTTTATCGGTATCGACTTCGATCTTAAGGTGGAGTCTGAGTGCATCACCACAGGCAATGCTGCCTACTTCGCCAAACACAACCGCAATCCCTGCTGCATCCGTCGCTTCGATCGCGCCCTGGTTTTTAGGGTTATAGAACAGTTCCAATACTTTCTCGGTGTAGTCCCACATGGCAGTTACTTCAGTTTTGAGTTTTGAGTTTTGAGTGGAGGCTATAGCTTGTTTTACGTAGCAGTGGGTCGAATATTGAGTGTTGAATTGAGTTATGAGTGTCGAGAATTAAGTAATGAACTTAAAACTCAAACTTAAAACTCAGAATTTCCCCACCACCGCTTCTTCCCGGTCTTGTAGCCATTCGGCTTGGTCGTTGTTGAAGGGGGAGAGGGCGCGTAGCCGTTCGATAATGCTGGGCATAACCTCTAGGACACGGTCTACTTCGGCTTCGGTGGTGTAGCGCGAAAGGCTGAACCGAATCGAGCCGTGCAGAATCGTGTAGGGTAAACCCATCGCTCGCAGGACGTGAGATGGCTCTAGGGAACCGGATGTACAGGCAGAGCCGGAGGAGGCGCAGATGCCGTACTGATTGAGGCAAAACAGAATTGCTTCGCCTTCGATGTACTTGAAGCCAATGTTGGTGGTGTTGGGCAGGCGGTTTTTCCGATCGCCGTTGATCTCGGTTTCGGAAATCGTTAACAGTCCTTTTTCCAGTCGATCCCGCAGTTTTTTCTCCTGGGCTACATCCGATAAATGAATCTGAGCCAGTTCAGCCGCCTTGCCTAGTCCTACAATGCCCGCTACATTCTCGGTACCTGCTCGTCGCCCGCGTTCCTGATGACCGCCAATCAGCAAAGGCCGGAAGCGGAACCCACGCCGCACGTACAGTGCCCCCACGCCTTTAGGCGCATGCAGCTTGTGTCCCGATATCGTCATTAGATCGACCGAGCTGGTTTTGAGGTTTAAGGGCAGTTTCCCGGCGACCTGCACCGCATCGACATGGAAAGTAGCTCCGTATTCTTTCGCAATTAGACCGACTTGTTCAACTGGAAATACTGTGCCGGTTTCATTGTTGGCGTACATGGTGGAAACCAGAGCAGTGTTGCCGGTCATAGCGGCTTCTAGCTCTATCAGATCTAATTGTCCCTTGCGGTCTACTGAAAGGTAGGTGACGGTATATCCTTGTTTTTCTAGCTGCTTGAATAGATTTAATACACAAGCATGTTCGACTTGCGTGGTGATCAGATGTTTCCGATCGGGTTGAGCGGCTAGAGCAGCTCGAATCGCTGTATTGTTTCCTTCGGTTCCGCAGCTTGTAAAAATGACTTCTGACTCTTCTGCGCCAAGTAGTTCAGCGACTTGTCCACGCGCCTGTTTCAGCGCCTTACCCACCTGCCCACCAAAACTATGCATCGAAGAAGGATTGCCGTAATACTCAGTCAAATAGGGCAGCATTGCCTCCAGCACATTTGGATCGATTTTGGTAGTGGCATTGTTGTCGAGATAGATAACTGCACTCATGCGTTGGCTCCCACAGGTGTAGGGGTTTGTAAGTGTTGAGACAATTTTTGCGAATAGTGGGAATAGGTATTGAACCAGGACTGCCAATACTCGGATTGATGATTGGCTTTGAGCCGAGAAACTAGACAATCGTAAAGGGTAAACCAGTTTTCCCAGTAATCATTCGAGCTGACGGTGAGGGATTGCGGTAGAACCGTCAGATCTGGAATGCATCCGTTAGCGGTAGGGCAAGCGGCCCAACATTGAGGGACGGCATAGTGACCTACACAATCATTACAGCGTTCAGGATTGATTTGATACTGGTGGTTATTTTGTGTGATCGCCTGATTCGGACAAACTGATTCGCAACGATTACATCCAATGCACTGATTTGTGATCATGTAGGTCATAGCAACCCCCTTTGGAAAGTTCTAAGTTCTAAGTTTTAAGTTTTGAGTTGCAGGACTGAGCGGGTTACTATATGCCTCAAAACGTTTGGACATGTTGGTCGTAGAACTCTCTGGCTACTTTTTCGATCACGTCATAGGCTTCGACGACATGTAAGCCCGCTTCTCTTAGTTCGGCTTTCGGACATTCACCGACTTTGGAAACCAACACGGCCTTGCAGTCAGCAATGGTTTTGATTACATATTCCAGCGTGGCATCTTCGCCATAACCGCCTTGACAGTATTGGTCCACCTTGCGGTGGCCGACAAACTTGGCTTCGTTGGCGTCTACTTCAAAGATCTGGAATTCCTTGGCATGACCAAAGTGTTGGTTGACAATGCCGCCTCCCTTCGTAGCTACGGCTACCAGAATTTTGGGGCTATTTTTGATGCGCTCGCTGGGTTTGACCTTGGCTTTTGCCAGCTTGATTTCTGCTTTGAACTGCTCAATTCCGGCATGCACTTCCTGACGTAGTTCTGGATCATACTGGGGTGACATTTCCATGAACTTATCTTTGGTAAATTCCTGGCTGCGGTCTTCTCCCAGTAACCCAACCGCATCAGCCCGACATTGGCGGCAATGGCGCATCATTTTCATGTTGCTATCGGCGCATTGGTCCTGCAACTGTTTCAATTCTTTGGGTGTAGGACCACGCTGTCCGTTCAAACCAAAATAAGTACCATGTTCCGGAGCGGAAATCAGCGGCATGATATTGTGCAGAAATGCTCCCTTCTCGCGGATGACTCGATCGACTTCTACGAGATGTTCATCATTGATTCCCGGAATCATCACCGAGTTTACCTTACACAAAATATCGGCTTCTCTCAGGGCCTGGAGTCCTTCCATTTGGCGTTCGTGCAGAATTCGAGCGGCTTCTAGTCCTTTATAGCGTCTGCGGCGGTAGTGCACCCAGGGATAAATTTGGGTGCCGATTTCCGGATCCACCATATTAATGGTGATAGTAACGTGATCCACATTTAACTGCTTGATCCGATCCACATAATCCGGCAACATCAGTCCGTTAGTAGACAAACAGAGCTTAATGTCGGGTGCCTTGTCGGCAATTAGTTCAAAGGTGCGGAAGGTTTTTTCTGGATTCGCCAACGGATCACCCGGCCCAGCAATCCCTAACACGGTCATCTGGGGAATTTTACCGGCAATCACCAGCACCTTATGGGCGGCCTCTTCGGGCGTCAATAATTCACTCACCACACCGGGACGACTTTCGTTAGCGCAGTCATATTTGCGGTTACAGTAGTTGCATTGAATATTGCAGGCCGGGGCAACAGCCACATGCATGCGGGCATAGTGATGATGCGCTTCTTCGCTGTAGCAGGGGTGCTTGGCAATGCGGTCGAGAGTGTGTTGATCGAAGCTGCTGGCCGTATTTGTATTGCTACTACAACCACAGTTATCGCTCTTGCTATGCGTTACCTTCTCAGTCACCGTGTTTTTGGTGATTACAATGTCTGTGACAGCTTCGGTTGGAGGAGAGAGAAGTCCGGACAATGGAGGTGGTGTCATTGAATTTTGGCAGGTTGGGTGGACATCACTATCAGTTGCTCCACTATTCCAAAAAATTGATTGAAGTCGCTGGGTACAGACAACCTACCGATGCAGGCTAGAAGCTTTATGGGTCCAGTTGAGGACAATAATTAAGACTGTAACGCAACGACTTCATTCATTACATTAGAAGATGGGAACAATTGCTAACTCCACTCACTCTGTCTCTCGCCAAGAAACCTAAATCTATAGTGGTTTGGTTGAACGAACCTGTGTCTCTGGGAGAACTGAGCAACTGGTGTTATGAGAGTTATACCAGCCAGCTAAAATTGCCCAGTCGAGTCAAACCAGGTAAGAGTTATTAAATTCATTAACTTGTACTCAAGCCCGCAAACGCAGACTGAGTCAGGATTAAATTTTTTTTCAGGTCGGGGTATGAGTATTTTTTAGCAGGGGGTCAAGTATTTATGGAGTGGGGGAATGGTGTTTTCTGTACTCAGCTTTAGTCTTTATCAAATCAGGATTTGAGGCTATTTTTTCATCGTTTTTGAGTATGCAAACCTGTACTCAAAAACTAGCCCAATCTAGCCCAGAATTGCTATTTGAGGGGATGTTTGATGGGTTTTTTGATTAAAGACTGGGAGAAATCAAGCTAGGAAAACTCCCAGTGCTGCCAAAATTCAATTCTGTATCTAAATTAGCACTTTTTTCAAGATGAAAATGCTAGCTAAGCTTTTTTTAATGTTTGTTCATTATGAACTAAATTACTCTATAAATAGAGTCGTTTGATACAGAATACTCGGTTTGAGTACTCTTCATCTACTAACGATTTCTTTGCAAAAATTCTGGTTAAAAGCCCACGAGAACTGGGTTTGATCCTGAGTACTAAAATACTCAGTCCTATCGCTGTAAATACTCATTCCCCTGATTGAAAATACTCGTGCCCCAACCCCTAAAAAAATTAGATGCGTTGCTAATGCAGGCGTTGGAAGTTGAGTACAGGACTAATTAATTCAATAACTCTGAGGGGGCTGCCGGTTCTGCCCTAGTTGGAACTGCCTGCTATAAGCAGAAGAACAGAACTTCACCCAATGCCATGCAGCCAAACGCCATGCAGCACCCCCTCACCCTCTTCCTCTTCCCCGCGCTTTCCAAGGTATCTAGCCTCGCTAGCTCTGAAACTAAGCCAAGTTCCAAATTCAACGTTGACTCCGTACTGCGGCAAGTCTGGCAAACTCTACAGGAAGATTTTCGCATTATTTTTGAGCGAGACCCAGCGGCTCGTCACTGGCTAGAGGTGCTTTGCTGCTATCCCGGTTTTCATGCGCTGTTGTGCTATCGTCTGGCTCATTGGCTGCATGGTCGGCATGTGGTGTTTCTGCCTCGGTTAATTTCCCATCTGGGCCGATTTTTCACCGGCATTGAAATCCATCCGGGTGCGGTGATCGGCAAAGGTGTATTTATCGATCACGGTATGGGGGTTGTGATTGGCGAAACTGCGATTGTCGGTGACTATTGCCTGATCTATCAAGATGTGACGCTAGGGGGAACAGGAAAAGAAACTGGTAAACGCCATCCCACCCTCGGTCAGCATGTGGTGGTGGGAGCCGGAGCCAAAATTCTAGGCAATATTCACATTGGCGATTTCGCCCGCATTGGAGCCGGATCGATTGTGCTACGCCATGTTCCTGCTCACTGTACAGCCGTTGGCATACCCGGTCGCAATATTTGCCGCGAAACAACCCAAACCTGCCCGCTCGATCATGACCAAATTCCCGATGCCGAAGCAATTGCTATACGGGCCTTGCTAGATCGAATCGAGCAATTAGAACAACAAATTCAGCAATTATCCCGGTAATCAATTATCTCAACATTTATCTCAAAATCGGTTTGCTCAACATTAACTCAGATTCAAAGCAATAAAATAATTTACCGTTCACTTCCCATCAACTCTTTCGAGGTAATGCTAATGTTTATCTCTTCCCCTACTCATTCTGCGACCCAGTCAATTCATATAACGCATGCCAATACCACAATGCATGTTGTATCTGTCCCTCGGATTGATCGCTGGCGAATCTATCATCGCCTCCAGGAACTCACCATTCCCTGTTGCTGCCCGTCCGACGGCTCGCTCTGTGTTGCAGTGGAAAACTGCACCGGTGCTCTGTTAGTGCGGAGTGTCGTACAACAGTTCATCGCCTCGCGGCAAGAAATGGTGGACTGGCTAGAGCGCTGCTGGCAGGCTAATTAATGTGAAGGTCTGGATGGGTAGATGGGTAATGAGACTACAAGATAACAAAGTAATTGTTTCTTCTACTCTTGTATTCCTCCAATTTCCTACTCCTCCCCCTCACCCCTCACCCCTCACCCCTCACCCCTTCACCCCCTCACCCCTCACCCCTCACCCCCCTAAAAAACCATGACACAGACACAAACCCTCGCACAAGAATTTGGTCAAGTTCAATTCAATCCAATCGGTTTAGGTCAGGAAGTGACTGTTCCGGTTTGTGAAGGTTTGAATATTGCCCTAGCTAGTTTCCAAGCCCTGTATCTGCAATACCAGAAACATCATTTTGTAGTAGAAGGGGCAGAGTTTTACTCACTGCATGAATTCTTTGCTGAAAGCTATGAGCAAGTTCAAAATCACGTGCATCAACTCGGTGAGCGATTGAATGGCTTGGGCGGAGTGCCGGCGGCGAGCTTTGGCAAATTGGCAGAACTGTGTTGCTTTACGCCAGAAGCAGACGGTTGTTTTACGGCTCGTCAGATGGTGCAAAATGACTTATACGCTGAGCAAGCTGTGATTGATGTCCTGCGGCGGCAGGCGGCCCAAGCAGAAAGTGTGGGCGACCGGGCTACACGCTACCTGTACGAACAGATCTTGCTGCAAACCGAAGATCGGGCGTTTCATCTGGCTCATTTCCTGGCTGAAGATAGCCTGACGTTGGCATTCGTGAATCGAGTTTAGGTTTATGTTGTTTCGGTTGAAGGTGCCGCCGCAACTCAAGCCGCCGTAACTCAAGCCGCAACTCAAGTGCGGGCTACTGGATGAAGTCCATTGAAATGGACTAGAATTTGTCTCTCATTTCTAGGAGGTATCATGTTAACGACAATTGTAACGCTTGTGGCGATGTTTGCCTCTATCATAGTGACGGAAAATTATATGCTGGATCTTCTTCAGAAAGATGATTCGGATGAATCAACAAAACATCACAAAGTTGCGGATTAGCAATGCAGCTTATGACTAACTCACTCATTCAAATCAACGACACTACCCTACGTGACGGTGAACAAGCCGCTGGAATTGCCTTCAATATCGAAGAGAAAATTGCGATTGCTACGTTCCTTGACTCGATTGGGGTTGAGGAACTGGAGGTCGGTATTCCGGTCATGGGGCAGGAGGAAGCCGAATCGATTCGGGCGATTGTCAACCTGGGGCTAAGGGCAAAACTGCTGGGCTGGAACCGAGCTAATTTAGCAGACATTCAGGCTTCGCTCAACTGTGGCCTGCAGCGCGTTCATGTCTCGGTTCCAGTTTCAGAAATTCAAATTGCCGCTAAATTTCATGGGCAATGGCGGGTCATGCTGGATCGGCTGCGAGATAGCATCAACTTTGCTCGCGATCATGGTTTGGATGTATCGGTGGGCGGTGAAGATTCTTCTAGAGCGAATGAATCTTTTCTGCTGGATGTCGCCCTGTTAGCTCAATCCTGGGGGGCGTTTCGCTTTCGCTTTTGCGATACGGTGGGCATTTTGGATCCTCTAACAACCTACAAAAAAGTGCATCGGTTAGTTTCTCGTCTGGCGATTCCGGTCGAAATGCATACCCATAACGATCTGGGTTTAGCAACTGCCAATGCTTTGGCTGGAATTCAGGCTGGGGCTACATCAGTTAATACAACAGTGAACGGGTTGGGTGAACGAGCTGGAAATGCAGCCCTAGAAGAGGTGGTGATGGCGCTGAAGCGTATTTATGGGATGCAAACCGACATCGATACAAAACGGTTATTAGAACTCTCTCGCCTAGTAGCCAAAGCTTCTAATTGTCCAGTCCCCCCCTGGAAGGCGATTGTCGGTGACAATGTGTTTGCCCATGAGTCCGGTATTCACGCCCACGGCGTGCTGCAAAATCCCGTCACCTATGAGCCGTTTGCGCCAGAAGATGTAGGTTGGGAACGCCGCTTTGTAGTCGGTAAACATTCAGGGCGACATCTGGTGCTGAGTGTGCTGCAACAGCATGGCATCATGCTCAACTCAGAAGAAATTCAAGCGCTGCTCGAAGCCGTGCGGCATCAGTCAGTTCTAGTTAAGCGCAGCCTCACGGTCGAAGAACTTTTGAGCTTAGTCCCCCAAACTATCTCACACTAACCAAAACTCATCCACGCACCCATCCACCCATCCACCCATCCACCCATCCACCCATCTACTCTCCTATGCAATACGACGAACTCGAACTAGATGCCCCTCCGGCCTTTGATATTGGTCAAAAAGTGCGGTCACGCAAACTGATTCGCAATGATGGTACCTTTCCTGGCAAAGAGATTGGCGAGACGTTGGCAAGGAAAGGCGATGTCGGTTATGTGATCAGCATTGGTACCTTCTTGCAAAACTCCTATATTTATGCCGTGCATTTTATGCCGACGGGTTACATTGTCGGCTGTCGCAAAAAAGAACTTGAACTAGTTGAGGAAATTTCATGAAAGTTATGCTTCGTCGAAACGCGGTTGGACATTTGGTCGTTTATGTGGCCAAAAAAGATCTGGAAGAAGAAGTAGTGAAACAAGTAGAGACAGACAGCGAAAAGATTTTCACCCTGGCAAATGGTTGGGAGCTGGCAGTTGCGGGGTTAACCGAACCGCTAAAGTTACCCAAGACGGTAGAAGCTAAACGAATCGCTTAGGAATAAACATCATGGGTTATGACTATCAGCAGCAGTTAGAGTTTAATTTTGAGGGGCAATTTTTGGGCTTTGTCGGACCTGCTAACAAGTCGGACTACCTGCCGAAATATCTGCGGGTACGGGTGTTATCTGAAGAAATGCAGATCAAACTTCCCAAAGCCTTGCGTTTGGCTGGGGGGCTGAATCTGCAACCTGGCGAGCGGATTTTGGTGACGGGCCGGGGTAAGTTCAACCGTTATGCTCGTGAACTCAAGTTGAAAGCAGCGCAGATTGTGCCTTTGCCTGATAATTTGCCTGATAATTTGCCTAATAATTTGCCTAATAATTTGCCTGATAGTTTGCTCAATAGCGTCGTTGATGACCCATCTGATAGCTTGGGCGCTACTCTGACTAATGGCTGTGAAATTCTGAATGGTCTGGTTTCCGCCGCTCCGGTCAATTCAACGAAATCGAAAATCAAGGTGCTGGTTTGTCAAAAGTCGGGCTGCTTGAAAAAAGGTGGCAGGGGACTATGTGAAGCGTTGCAGCAAGCGCTTTGCCAGCGTAACCTAGATCAGCATGTCACGATTAAACCAACCGGCTGTTTGAAGTGTTGCTCTTCAGCGCCGAATTTGGTAATGATGCCAGGAAATCGGCGCTATAAAGAAGTTCGTCCTAAAACGTTGGGGCAGATTGCTGACAGCATCGCTCAGAGCCTTGGAATGAGTTGATTAGATCTCCGCTTGACCAATTTGCCTCCAGCAACTGCCAGGAGTTTCTCTTCGCGGGCTTCTCTCAGCGGGCTTCTCTTAGCGGCACCATTGCGCTCCTAACCCAAACCTACACCTGTCTTTTGCGGAGTACTCGCGAAGGCAGGTTTTGTTTGTATAAAGTTTGTATTGATAAGTTACTTTTCGAGAAGCTGTTTTGCGTTTATTTTGTGTCTATTTTGAGTCCATCACCACAGCAGAGGTTTATTGCTAGTTCGCTATAAATCTATCTTTTGCTAGTTGCCAATTTTTACATCTTGCAGCCGATCTAATGACAAGCCAATTGAAGCTAGAAATTTGTTTAAGCTTTTTGAGCTTTCTGGTTAGTTTTCTAACATTGGAGTGGTAGTTCAGTTCAGCCGTAGAGCCATAAACCGCGAGCAATCCAGTAACCTATATAAATATGACGAATTTTCTGCGTGTGACGTTGGCTGTAAATCCCTTCATTCCCCACGGGCATTGCTACCTCTGGAAACCCGATTTGGTGTGGTTACATCTGGCTTCCGATTTTTTAATTGCTGTTGCATATTATTCGATCCCCTTTGCGCTAGTCTACTTTGTGCAAAGGCGGCGCGATCTACCCTTCAACTGGATTTTTCTATTATTTGGGGCGTTCATTGTTGCTTGTGGCACGACCCACTTAATGGAAATTTGGACGCTTTGGCATCCCACTTACTGGATCTCTGGCGGACTCAAGGCGACAACGGCTGGGATTTCTCTGTTTACGGCAGTGCAGCTTTTGCCGTTGATTCCAAAAGCGCTGGCCTTACCGAGTCCGGCCCAACTGACGGAAGCCAACCAGCAACTAGAAGCCCAGATTGAGGAGCGGCAGCGGATTGAGGCAGAACTGCGACGTTACCAAAACGATCTGGAATTGCGGGTGCAGGAACGCACGGCAGAATTAGTTGCGGCTAATAAACAACTTCAGCGGGAAATCACCGAGCGACAGCGAATTGAAAATGTTTTGCGTTCCAGCCAGGAAACCACGCAGCGGCAGCTTGTTGAGCTAGAGAGTATCTACCGAAATACACCGATCGGGCTGTGTGTGCTTGATACTGAGTTTCGCTTCATGCGCATCAATGAGTCTTTGGCTGAAATGAACGGCTTGCCGGTATCTGAGCATATTGGGCGATCGGTGCATGAGGTGCTGCCGGAGTTGGGTGAAGCTCAAGCCCAGATATTTCAGCAGGTGATTCAAACGGGTATACCGCTGCTGAATCAAGAAATTCGTGGCACGACACCCGCCCAACCAGGAATTGAACGCATCTGGCGGGTCAGCTACTATCCACTCCGCCTGTCAGAACAGCAGGTGTTGGGTGTCAATATTGTCGTGCAAGAAATTACTGAGCAGAAGCAGGCAGAACTAGAACGGGAACGGTTATTGGCCAGTGAACAAATGGCCCGGGCCGCTGCTGAAGCTGCGAATCGCACCAAAGATGAGTTTTTATCGGTGCTGTCCCATGAACTGCGGACTCCTCTGAATGCGATTTTGGGATGGGCGCAAATGCTGCGCTCTAAACCCCAACTCGATGCGGCGATTGTTCAACGTGCATTAGAAACGATTGAACGCAATGCTCGCGGTCAGGCTAATCTGATCAATGACCTGCTGGATATTTCTCGAATCATCACCGGAAAGCTGCGGCTGAACGTGTGTCCGGTAGAGCTGATTACTGTGATTGAAGCGGCGATCGATACGGTACGGCCAGCAGCGGACGCAAAAGAAATTCAAATTCGTGCAATCCTAGACCCCGAAGCTGGTCCGGTGTCGGGTGATGCGGATCGGTTGCAGCAGGTGGTCTGGAATTTGCTTTCCAATGCGGTCAAGTTCACGCCGAGGGGCGGCTGGGTGCAGGTCCGCCTCGAACGGGTCAACTCCCAGGTGGAAATCGTGGTGAGTGACTCTGGGCTGGGGATCAACCCTGACTTTTTACCCTTTGTGTTTGATCGGTTTCAGCAAGCGGATAGCAAAACTACACGCTCTCATGGTGGTTTGGGTCTGGGCCTGGCAATTGTGCGACATCTGGTGGAACTGCACGGGGGCAGCGTGTCGGTCTATAGTGCTGGTTTGGGCCAAGGTGCTATTTTTACAGTGCAACTACCGCTGATGGTGGCGCAACCGCTGAAGGACGGTGAGCGAGTTCATCCTCGGGCCGATGCTGATGCCCTCAAGAGTGATCTACCCCAACTATATGGATTGCATATTCTCGTTGTGGATGACGAGGCAGATGCCCGCGAACTCATCCGCATGATTCTGCACCAGTGTGGAGCAGAGGTTTCGGTGGCGGCCTCTGCATCAGAAGCAATGGCCCTGCTTGACCAACTCCAGCCCGACCTGCTGATTAGCGATATTGGCATGCCGAATGAAGATGGCTATACGTTGATTCGGCAGCTAAGAGCAGAATTTGACTCAAAACGCTTACCTGCCGTAGCTCTGAGTGCCTATGCCAGAGTTGAGGACCGCACTCGTGCGCTTGCCGCTGGATTTCAGCTGCATCTCGCCAAACCCGTCAATTTGCCAGAACTGACCGCAGCCGTAGCCAGTTTGACAGGACGTACAGAACTCGATTCATGCTCTCAAGCGGCTCAAAATCAGAATTAGTATCCTAGATTACTAAATTTTTGCGCTTAGTCTCAGGAATTACCTCTTTAGGAATAGAACATTACCAGGCTCTTACTGGAAAATTGAAAAGACTCAGTTGATCAGTACAGTTCAATTAATCATGTTAGAACTATCACAAAGCACCTGTCATTGGTTATTCATGGGGAACTACTCTTTGTGATAAATGACATCTGTATGCACTTTAGGTTGCGATTGCCATAAGCTTAAAATCATCCAAGTGTACCGTTATCACAATCGCAAGTGTGTCGTTATCACAATTGCTATCTTCCTCTAATTTGCGTCCATGTGTCTGCTTCGGTATATCGACTGAGCAGAAGCGTAGCATGAGATAGGAAGTTGAGCTTTACTTTAACTGAACTCTAGGAGTTTCCTATCTCTTCAAAATTTGCAAATCCGATTTGCATACTGCTCCGTACTGAATACAAGTAACTTATTTGCTCATAGGCAGACCTGTGGATTGAAGCAGGCTCAGTTGTAGTTTGTCCATTCTAATCATCAAGTGGAATAGTCAGATGGAAAAGCGTTCCTATGTCTTTATTGATCGCCAAGTCCGTGATTACCAATATCTGTTGCAGTATGTCAAACCGGGCAGCCAAGTGGTGCTATTGGACTCAGACCGGGATGGTGTAATTCAAATTAGCGAAGCGTTACAAAATCGCCGCGATGTTGCGGAAATTCACTTGGTTAGCCACGGTAGTCCCGACTGTTTGTACTTAGGCAATACTCAGCTGAATTCAACCAACCTGAAGCGCTATGCAGCTAACCTCCAACAATGGGGCAAAGCTACTGACCGCCCTGAGATCTTAATTTATGGTTGCCGTGTCGCAGAGCGGGGCCGGACTCAATTCTTGCAGATGCTGCGTAGTTTAACTGGAGCTAGTGTTGCGGCCTCTAGTCGAACGGTGGGACAAGGTTGGTGGAAGCTTGATCAACATTTGGGAAACATAACGGCGGCGTTAGCGTTTACGGCTGAAGCGCAACAGAATTATGCTGGTACCTTTAGCGTTAGCTATGCTCTGCGCAACAATACCCTAATTGCTTTTGATACCTCTAACCCTGGAGCGGCTCAATCTCCATTGGCTATCACGGGACTAGCAGCAGAACAAACGCTAGTTGGTATCGATTTTCGTCCACAAAATGGCAAACTTTATGGACTTGCCAGAGATACAGCCGGAAATGTCCAATTGTATGTCATTAGCACACAAACTGGAGTTGCAACTGCTGTCGGCACCGCCGGGAGCTTCACGATTAATGGTAGTCCTGCACCCATTATAGGAACTAACTTCGGCTTTGACTTTAATCCTACAGTAGACCGGATTCGGGTTGTGACTGATGGTGGCTTCAACTTCCGCATGAACCCCAATACTGGCGAACTGGTTGACAGTGACTCTAATACAGCTGAAATTCAGCCTGATGGTGTGATTAGCGGCGGTGCAACTACGGTTGATGCGACAGCCTACACGAACAACGCGCCCAACGTCACAGTCACAACTCAATACACGCTGAATGCTGCTAATAACACGCTTTTGATTCAGAATCCGCCCAATAGCGGAACTCAAACCGCAGCCTTGCCTATTACTCTCAACGGTAGTCCGTTAGATTTTACGGCGGCCAACGGATTTGACATTCCAGCCGGGGTGAATGTGACGGCATCCAATACGCCTGCTGTAGGGCAAGCGTTTGCGGCTCTCACCGTAGCTGGGAATACAGGGCTTTACGCGATTGAGCTGTCTACTGGCGCGGCTACGTTGCTTGGTCCGATTGGAGATGGCACTGCCCTAGTCCAGGGGTATGCGGTGCAGAGCGAGGTAGTGCCGAATGGTACTCCCATTGTTGGCTTGGATACGAATGGCAATTTGTTGCGTTTCAATAGCGCGGCTCCTGGTACGGTTGCCACGGTTGCGGTCTCGGGTCTGCCGGCTGGTGCAACGCTGGTAGGCATCGATTTCCGTCCGGCAACTGGTCAACTCTATGGTCTGGCTGTTAACGCCCAGACTAATACAGGAACGGTTGTCATCCTAGATCCGCAGTCGGGTGCGGCAACTCCGGTAGGCAGTCCTGGGTCGGTGGCTTTTGTGGATGCGGCAGGCAGTCCAGTGGATCTGCCAGAGACGGGCTATGGCTTCGATTTCAATCCAACTGTCGATCGAATTCGGGTTGTAACGAGTACCGGGTTAAACTTCCGCCTCAATCCGATTACGGGTGCACCGGTGGATGGAGATACGGGATTGACGGCAGGCAGCGTACCTGGAGTCAATCCAGATGGAGCGGTTCAAGGCGGCACAACCAGTGTTGATGCCACGGCCTACACCAACAGCTTTGCTCAGGCGACTGGAGCTACGGCAACCACTCAATACACGCTAGATGCGGCTAGCGATCGGTTGTTTATTCAAAATCCACCCAATAGCGGCACGCAGATTTCTCCCCTAGCCGTGACGCTCAATGGGAATCCGCTAGATTTCACAGCGGTGAATGGATTTGATATTCCGGCTGGTGTGCAAGTGTCCGCTTCTAATACACCCGCCTCTGGGCAGGGATTTGCTGGATTGACTGTGGGTGGCACAACCGGACTCTACAAAATTGATCTGAGTACAGGGGCTGCTACATTTGTGGGAGCAATTGGTGCAGGCACAACCCAGTTGAGTGGTCTAACTGTGGCAGATGCGCCAACTGGCTCGATTGATTTTAGTGCGCCGACCTACACGGTGTCGGAAGATGGCAAGACGATTGCGATTGAGCTGGTGCGGTCTGGTGGTTCATCCGGTGCCCTCACCGTTGATGTAACTGCAACAGGTGGAACGGCTGACAGCAACGATTTTAGCGGCCTACCGGCAACGGTTACCTTTGCTGACGGTCAAACTCGCGCTACTGCTACGCTGAACATTATCGATGATACGCTGGTAGAGAATAATGAAACAGTTCTGCTACAGTTGAGTAATCCGACAGGTCGAGCTGTTTTAGCAGGTCAAAATACGGCTACGCTAACCATCACCGATAATGATGCTGTTCGCACGATTCGAGGCACGTCAGCCGGCGAAAGGCTGCGGGGAACCAATGGCAATGATCTAATTCTGGGATTGGGTGGCGATGATCGGCTGCTGGGTCTTGCGGGTAATGATGGGTTAAATGGTGGACGCGGTAAAGATACGCTGACTGGAGGACTGGGTGCTGATCGCTTTATCTATGCCGGACGGACTCAAAGAGCGGCCTTGGCAAATTCCTCGCTGCAAGGGTTAGATCGGATCGTTGACTTCAGGTTTGGGCAGGGAGACCGCTTCCAGCTAGACTTTGATAACGATCAAACAACACCAAATCTGCCCGCCAAATTGTTTAACGCTGGACGACAAACCGGAAGCAACCTGGCTGATGCGGTAGAGGCTGCCTATGCGGATAAAAATCAGGCTAGACGCGGTAATCAAGCTTTGAGCGTGAATGAAGCCGTCTTCTTTGAATGGAGGAGAAAAGCCTATTTATCCGTGAACGACGATGAGGCTGGTTTCTCGCCTCGGCGGGATCTAGTAGTAGACGTAACGGGAATCCGCTTTAGATCTGGAGATGCTAATGCAGGTGTTTTAACGGTGAACAATTATTTTGTCTAACTGTGTTTGATTGCGAGTACTCAATCAAGTACCGGATAGAGTACCGAGTCATAATGCAAAAAAGAGCACTGAAGGCGAAAAACAAACATTGACTAACAGATAGCAGACAAATAAAAACCCTCCTCATTTATCTGGGGAGGGTTCAGCATAATATTCAAGGATCTCGAAGAAGTATCTCAAGAGAAACCTATCCTACTATTTTTTCTATAGGGGACCTGGTTGAGGAAGTCAACATTGAGAGCAGAGAGGCGCTGCGGGGGATTGGCTTTGGGGTCAATGGAGCGAGCCATGGAGAGGAAGTTAGCGGGGTCACCGGGTTTGGCTTGTTGGTCTTGGGGTTTATAAGAGCGAGTAGCATTTTGCCAGATCATTTGGGGGAAGCCGAGCTTCCGGCGGTAGTAGGCATCATATCTGGGGGACTTAATATTAAAGGGGAGTTGGCCTTGAGCGCGACCGGGGAGAGAGC
>KL662192.1:708-49062 GCA_000733415.1 [Leptolyngbya] sp. JSC-1 | reverse complement strand
CTATTTTTTTCTATAGGGGACCTGGTTGAGGAAGTCAACATTGAGAGCAGAGAGGCGCTGCGGGGGATTGGCTTTGGGGTCAATGGAGCGAGCCATGGAGAGGAAGTTAGCGGGGTCACCGGGTTTGGCTTGTTGGTCTTGGGGTTTATAAGAGCGAGTAGCATTTTGCCAGATCATTTGGGGGAAGCCGAGCTTCCGGCGGTAGTAGGCATCATATCTGGGGGACTTAATATTAAAGGGGAGTTGGCCTTGAGCGCGACCGGGGAGAGAGCGGCGGCGCTGATAGGGGACAATCGAGTCACCAAAGGCATCGAGGTATTCCGAGGAATTGAGGAGTTGGTCGACGAAGCCTTTGAGGCCTTGGGTTGCGACGACAATCGACCAGGCGATTTTTTCGCGTTCATTAAAGACATCGCGACCGAGGACGCGCTGGACGGTTTGTTCGACAAAGCGATAGTTACTATTGAGGTCATAGAAACTGCGCTTATAGGTATTGGAGAGGAGTAAGCCGCGGACGAAATCGCGGACAGTAATTTGACCAGAGCGGAGTTGGGATTCGAGGAAGGGTTCGCGGTCGGCTTCAAAGGCATGGAAAAAGAGTTGGCGATAGGCGGCCTCGATGAGGGTATCCATATCCGAGGGCGAGAGGAGATTATCGCTCGAGAAGATGCGGGGTTGGTCATCACCGGGGACATCATAGCCAGTGACGCGGACATTTTGCGACGAGGGGGAATAGGACAAAAGAGGAATAGCCACGCTAAAACAAGCTCCCTAAGCAAACGAACGGTACGAAAATCAACCCTGATCATACGGCGGGCGGGGTGCTTTATTCGCTTTAGTCTGATAAAGTGTTACGGAACTTCATGAAGCGAGGTGTGAGGGATGGGTGGGAGCGAGTGGGTGGGGCGGATTTAGGGGTGGAGGGGTGAGGGGTGAGGGGTGAGGGGTGAGGAGGGATTGGAGGGTGAGTAAGGCGAGGGTCAGCAGGAGGGCGGAGAGCAGCACCAGGGCGATGCGGGACCAGGGCCACGTCTGCCAGGCGGGTGGGGTTGTGTGCTCGGGGCTAGTTGCGAGAGCCGCCTGGGATTGGCGATAAGCTGGGCCATAGCGAGGGGTGCGCTGAAACGGGAGTTGGCCGAGGCGTTGGTGGGGGAGAATGCGGCGGCGTTGAAAGGGGACCATATGGTCGCCAAAGGTTTGGGTATACTCCGGGGACTCCAGCAGCGCCTCGATGAAGGCCGTCCAGCCCTGAGCCGCCACGATCATCGACCAAGCGAGCGTTTCGCGGGGATGCAACACCGAGCGGCCCAGCACCCGCTGAAATACCAACTCGACAAAGCGATAATTGTTATTGACCTCATAATTGAGCCGCCGAAAGGCATCCGAGGTGAGTAAGCCGTAGATAAACTGCTTCACCGTGATCTGCCCAGCTCGCAGTTGCGATTCCAGCCGGAGTTGGCGGGTGCAAGCGAGCATTTGTTGCTCATGAAAGATCTGGCGATAGGCCGCATGAATCAGTTGCTCCAGCTCCTCGGCGGTGCGGTAGTCAGTCGTAAAGCGTCTTGGGTGCTCATCGCCAGGTACTTCATAGCCCGCGACCCGGGTATAGTCCGAGGCCGGAGCAAACGCTAAGGGCGAAATAGCCATGTCAGATATCCTGACAGACTCAACGACAGCGGATCAGGAAGCCGCAAAGCCATCAGGACCCAGACGATCAGAGGACTGGTCCCACCGTGCCCGCCCGCTTCCTGTCCTCACCATACGACGCCATGAGTATTTAGACTTAAGCGATTCATCAAAAGTCATACATCAATTCCAACGACCAAATTGATAGCGTTTGATCTATTCCTTGTGCCCGTAGGTTGAGACCCCGCAGCGGCACCGGTCAACCCCGGGATGGCATCGGCCCGCGCTGCAGAGTGTAGCAGCCTCAGCGCGACCGGGGCGATAGAGGCGAAATTGCGAGTCCCTGCCAGAAGGCGTGAGGGTCCGGGGTCCGAGCATAGGCCGGAGCGGCTGGCCAGCAGGCCGCCGGAGCCGATAGGGGCGGCAGCCTCAAATTCAGCCCACGCGCTAGATGAGCCAGCACCTCGACAAACTCGCGCGGATGGCCCGGCACCCCGAGATGGGCATGGGCATACTCATGGGCCACCAAGGCCAACCAATCCGCCGGCACGACCCGACCGACATCGACCAGGATGGTGACCGGATGCGTCTGAAGATTACAAATGCCATCGAGGCCAAAGCGGTCGGAGAGCGGTACCGCAAAGATCGCGATTGAGCGCTGCTGCCAGGGATGAAAACAGGCCTGACACGCCCGCCCCAAGTCAGCTAAATGGGCATTGACCGTCTCGATGTGCTGGCCAATCCAGACACAGATCGAGCGGCGAACCTCGAGCTGATAGACCAGATCAATCAACTCCGGTTCCGGGGCCAAGGCCCGCATCTGATAGAGATAGGCCACCCCCCGCTGCTCCCACTCGATTGGCAGCATGGCCTACCAGCCCAACAGCGAGAAATACTCTGCCGTCGCATTCTCGTCGGGCCAGAGCGCCGCATCAGTGCGCACCTCAGTGCAGAAGGTCGCCGTACTAAAGCCGCCAAAGCGTTTGACCGTACTGGTGCGCAAGCGCAAATTTGGACTAGCAAACCAAAAGCGCTCAATCGAACTCATCGTTTCATACTCGGTGATCAACACCAGCCCATCCGCCTCGTCCATCTGGAACTGACCCACCACCGGCACAATTTCGGCATAGCCGCGTTCGCGCAGCAACTGCCCCGAGCGCTGGCTCGCATCCTCGGGCACCAGGGCAAACACAGTCGAGCCGGTATGATTGTCATCCTCTGAGCGGTCCCAGGCCATCGACCCATCCCAGCGCACATACGCGCCGCCAATCGCCGTGGCCGGGTCCACCTGATGCATCTGACAAATCGCCACGACCTGCGGATCATCGGCGGCCAGCGGTTCGACGACAATCTCTGACTCGCCCGCTTCGGTGCGGCGAAAGGCGAGATGATGGGTCGTGCGCAACGAGCGCCAGTGGCCAGCACTGTGGTGAAAAAACTCAATCGCATTCATGCGCCGCGTGTTGTCTCCTTCAAACTACATAAACCACAATCGGTAGGCCCGCCCCACAGCAGTCCATCCCCAGATCGATGATAGCCCCTGCCTCCCCATGCTTCACTAAAGATACCTAGAGACAGAGCACCCAGAAAATCGACACTTTGTCAAGGCATGTGTTACGTTATTTAACAACTAGTAGGGTTAGTTCCCGAGTAGAGCAAGGAGCACGAGCATGGAGCTACCGATTGGACTGAGTTTAGAGCAGCAATTCAACCTACGCGCCTATGCCGACCAGATCAAGCAGCTCAATCAAGAGCAGGCGCAGGAAATGTTGCTCGAAGTGTTACGGCAACTGATGATCAAAGAAAACGTGATCAAGTCCCTGCTCAAAGACGATTTGCTTAGGCCCGTGTAGGGGCCGTTAGGCAATCGTCACCTCCGGCGAGAGATAAACGTCTTGAATCAAGTGAAACAATTGCACCCCTTCGGCAAAGGGGCGTTGAAAGGTTTTGCGCCCCGAGATCAAGCCACAGCCGCCGGCGCGTTTATTGATCACGGCGGTGCGCACGGCTTCGGCGAAGTCATTGTGGCCCGATGCGCCGCCCGAATTAATTAAGCCTGCCCGTCCGGCATAGCAATTGAGCACCTGATAGCGAGTCAAATCAATCGGATGCGCTGTAGTCAGCTCAGAATAGATCCGCGGATCGGTTTTGCCATAGCCTTGCCCGATGGCGTGGGCCACGGCTGGATAGCCTCCATTGAGTTCGGGGAGTTTTTGTTTAATCAAGTCGGCTTCGATAGTGACGCCTAAGTGATTGGCCTGTCCGGTTAAGTCGGCGGCTAGATGATAATCCTGGTCCTGCTTGAACGCCGGATTGCGCAGATAGCACCACAGAATCGTGGCCATGCCCAACTCATGTGCGCGGGCAAAGGCGCGGCTGACTTCCTGGATCTGACGGCCCGATTCGGGTGAGCCAAAGTAAATGGTGGCCCCAACCGCGACTGCGCCTAGATTCCAGGCTTGTTCGACCGTGGCAAATAGAAGCTGGTCAAACTGATTGGGTACGCTTAGCAGTTCGTTGTGATTCAGTTTGAGAATAAACGGAATCTTGTGGGCATAGCGGCGCGAGACACTGCCAAGGACGCCCAGGGTCGTGGCTACCGCATTACAGCCGCCTTCGATCGCCAGTTTGATAATAGTCTCGCTATCAAAGTAGATGGGGTTGGGCGCAAACGAGGCTCCCGCCGAATGTTCGATGCCTTGATCCACCGGCAAAATCGAGAGATAGCCGGTATTGGCCAGTCGGCCATGCGAATAAAGCTGGTGTAGACTGCGCAGCACCTGAGGGGAACGGTCGGTGGGGGCAAAGATACGGTCAATCCAATCGGGACCGGGCAGATGCAGCAAGTCGTTCGGTACTTTAGCTTGATAGGTGAGTAAATCATCGGCTTCGTCGCCGAGCAGCGATGCAATCGACGCAGGTGCGGATAGGGATGCAACCACAATAAACCTCCACCAGGAAGAGCGAGGATTGACTAAGTGCGGCAGATCGGTTGAATGACGACGCACTCTCTCTTCACGATAGCGAATGGCAGCGATAGCCGGAGCTGAGCGCGGGTGATAATTCTGTCTGAGGGCAGAGTCTCAATCGGGAAGACGCGAGCGGATCAAGGGGCGGCAAGGCGGCAAGGCGGTCCTTGCGGGCTGAGATTTGAGTTTACCCATTTGCTGGAGGCAAACAGGGGCGATCGGGATACTTCAGCGAGCCGGATTAAAGCAACACTATTCTGCTCATACTACAGTTACTTCATCCTTCCGATCAATTTGCCTGTTTCAAACGTAGTTTCATCTTGTGGATAGCCGCATGAACTAAAGTTCTACTTGCAAAACTCAAGCTCGTTTCTCCGCGATCTAATGCAACTGCATAAACTTGTTCGAGTGTCCACCACTCGCTACGAAAGGCATCGACCCATGCTTTCTGATTGTCTAGGCTATCGAGTATGCTTTGAAGGGTATTAATGAGAGCGTGAAGGGGTCGTGTTTCTGCTTCAAATTCTTCGATGCACTTTTCTATAAGCCTGCATCTCTTTTCTAAATTACTCATAGTCAAGATAAACTGCTTAGCAAGTAAGCTAGTATTCCTCTATTCTGCCATTATTCTGCCATCTGTCCGTTCCATGTTATCAACCATCTTGTCTAGCCATACATACGCTTCATCGTCTGAGTTGTCATCTATTATTTGGTTTCATCATTGTTCACAAGGCTTAATGGTTGTCCCGGCTCGAGTTGTCGGTTCTGAATGATCGAGGAAATCTTGGACCAATCAGCTTGACTTTGGGCATGGGTCGCTATAGCGTTTCTAGCGTTCTGAATTCCATCCGCATAGAATTCGTTGTTGAAAAATGTACTGACAAAGTTCTGAACCAACTTGTAGTTATTCTCATAATTGACCATTTCTTATTTCATCAGTTCTTTACGTCGATAGACCCAGGTTAGACGAGGATCAGTGGGAAGAGCTTTAGGTGCATCCACTCTGAAGTACTCAACCTCTACACAGTGGTTTGGAAAATCTGCTGTCACTTCAGAAGCAACATCATCCATTGATTCTTGATCGGTTTCAGACGGATCTCCATCAAAATAACAGCTTATGGTAATTTTTGTTTCATCCCACTCACAGGTTATGCCCCTCAAGGAAGCAGATATTTCCCCTAGCAAAGCTCTTTACACAGATAGTAATATTTGGGGCCTGAGAAATTCAAGTTTATCCATAAGGTTAAGGTCGTGCAGGAACTATGTGTACTCAAGCTTTAGAATAGTGGATTATCCCTTTGGTTGTAGGCAACTTTTCTCGTGTACTTGGATCGACATAATTGCCAATGATTTGACCAAAATCTATTCGCTCCTTAAATCCCGATTGTCCCCATGGTAGTCCTAAAGATGTAAGGATAAGGAAGAAGAAGTTAACTCAATCGCTTGATGTCCACTGCTCCGCTTGCCTGTCCTACCTGTCACTCCACCCATATTGTCAAGAACGGCAAAATCCATACTGGTAAACCGAACTTTCAGTGCCGTGAACGCGGTAGACAGTTTGTACAAAACCCGCAAAACAAAATCAGCCAACCCCTCAATCGTCGGTAATCCTCCCTCAAACTTGTCAAACCCTCCTCTGAGAAACGCGGCAACACTCCCAGCACCATATTGCAGTAATCGACCGATCGCCGTATCACTGTCTCTAAAGAGCCGAAAAGGAATCTCGATTGCATCGGAGATCGATCGTAGTCCCCCAGCACTTTGCAACAGGTCAACTTCTCGCCACAGTCGTCTGGCTGCATCGAGCAGCCGCGTGGTATTGAGCAGCCCATCCGAGGGGTCAAGCTTCGTCAGACCACCAAACGGAACAGTCGTGGCTAGGGTGGTGAAGCAGTTGACCAACTCCCTAGGAGCATCCCATAGCTCTGACTGACTTCCAGCAGTGGCCGCTTTGTAGAAGAATGCCCCCAGTGAAAATCCGGCTTGCCAACCGCCAAGCAAAATAAAGCCCACATCAAGAATCAAGCCTACGGGTTGCAAGAACTGTGCTCCAACAATCCCCCCGATCGCCAGTCCTGTCAGAATAGGATGGTCTTTGACCGTTTGAACAAAACTGTTGATTTGCTCGGCAATTTGGGGTCCTGCCATGTAAGGAGCAAGGCGAATGGCATCGAGCACCTTATCCACGGGACGATAATCGCCACTGGTGAGATTGCGTAGGCGGTCACTGCCGAACGGATCTTCAGCTTGAGTGGGGTAACGTAATACATCGCCTGGATATAAGGCCACTTCACCCGGCTGCAAACCCGTGACATCGCCTCGGTTCAGATACACGCGAAATAGGGTGTCTCCTGGAACTGGAGATTCAATTGTGCCATCAGCTCGCTGAACTTGATAAGCAAGGGGATAGCGGTCATTGGACGGGTCGTCATCTCGAACATTAAAGCCAACCGAAGTAACCGTACCATTGCTAAACGGGTTGTTTCCTACGACAATCTTTCCACCCTCGCTGGTGACGGCTAGCTCTCCGGTGTATTGGATGGTACTAGCGCTTGTTGAATCAGCCGTTCCAGTTCATTGGCAGCCGCTTGTAAATCACCTTGGGCCACCAGCGTCAGAACAGACGCCTCCGTCGGGTCAGCCTTATCAACCGCAGGTTTGAGAACCGCATAGGAACTGCCGAGATCCAGGAGGTAACCTAAATGGTCTAAACTTTGAGCCAGCGATTTGACGTCTGGATCGTCCACGAGCTGAACCGTTTTGACCAATTGGGTAGAGAATTGGAGTCGGTCCAATTGGTCTTGCAAGGTGAGTGGTTCGAGTTGGTTGAGTGGGCTGCTGAGTTGATCAAAGAGTTGGGCTAAGCCGCCTTGAGCTTGACGCAAATCACCTTCCCCGTTCCATAGGATAGCGAGCCATTGTTCGATGCCATCAGTATTGCTAGGGGTTGGGCTGGGGTTTAATTTAGCAACCTCAAAGCCAAAGGCTACTAACTCTCTGAGGAACTGGGCATCGAGCACTGCCTCATCGGAAAGCGATTCCACGTTAGTTGCCGCTTGCACCAAGTTGTTGATGAACTTGAATGAAGGCGAACAGCATTAACCGAAAGAAGAGTAGCCTTTATGTAACTACTTCTAAGTTTCAACGAACCAGTTTTTGTTCACCCAAATTATAGCTTCATGAACAGTTCTACTATGTAATGGAGCTTCAATAATTTGAATCTTTTCTGTATCAGAATTAATGTACTTAAGCAAAAGAATTGGCAAAGGGACAGGGACATCGTTAGTATTCTCAAGTTTTAGCAAGCTGTATTCATTGAAGGCGTCTATTTCAATAACTTGTAAATCTTTAGAGATTTTCTCATAACCGATTCCGTGTAGTAATGCCCGTCGAACTTGAGGATCATGTTCCTGAAATAGCCACTGTGCTCTCCATTCTTGGGTAGGCAACTGTCCGTATTCTTCTGGTAATCCTATACCGTGATAGAAATATAAACTAAACCCATCCGCATAAGTGACAGCAGGTTTGGAATCGGCATGGAAACGTTCTAATTCATCAAGTGAAAAGCTTGTAGGACGATCGATAATAAGACAAGCAGTTTCAAACGGAAATATAAAGCCACAATATCTGACTATTGACCGAATTGCTTTCCATACTTGTAAGTCGCAAGGGTAGTTTAGAACAGAAATGCAAAAATCAAACCAGCTCGTATACCCAAACCAAGCACTGGTAGTAATTGCATCTGCCATTTGATCGCCAAGTCGTCTGATTAAAGCAAATCTTAACTGAGCACCCAAATGTCCTTCTGGATGTACTGCTCTTTCCCTCCGTTTTACCCCCATTTGTCCGGCTCGTGGGAGTTGGCTTCTCAGTTGCCATCCTAAGCTCATCAGTGGAATCATGGGTTGATTTTTCCATTCATCCAATTCTCTGATAGCTTGATATGGACTTTTACAGAAGACAATCTTGGGATTCTGTTTATCTAAAGCCCTATAAGCTAGATTAACTGATTCTTCAATTTCCTGTTAAATTCAGGTCCGTCACCCGGCCCAGGTCTCGTTGCTGATGCATAAAGATCGTAACCATTGTATGGATCGAGAATAAAGTTTTAGAAAGTGATTGCAGTATCCTTTAATTCTTGCTCGCTATGCACCTTCCATAGATCATGAAGAAAACCTTTGTATTGATGTTCTGTCTCAAGTTCCAAAATTGCGTAGGATTTGCTTGTAGCAGTCATGTCCTTAATAAAGGCAGGATAAGCTACAATTTCTTGCAAGGCAGGTACCATTTTTAGAGCAGTAAGTACCTTGTATTGATAGTTAATTAGTTCAATAGGAGCATCAAAGTCTTGAATAAAGAGTCGAAGCTCTTCAGCTCCTTGTTGAATGCTCGCCTCCGGATTGCCACAATGTATTGAGGAAGAAATAAAGTGGCTCACTTACTGAATCGGTAACAGGCTTCAAAGCAGCATAAGCACCCCCTAGTTGAAGCAATGCCCTGAGGAATCTGACATCTTGCTTTTCATTCTGGAGATCTTGAGGTAATTCCTTAGTTGCCTTCAACAAATTGGTTTCAAACTTCAGTAGTGGTAAGCTCAGTGAATCTACAGTCTCCAAGAAGTCCTTGAACTCGTCAATTCCCTTCTCTATTGCTGCTTCATCTTGAGCATTCCACAGCGTGTCGAGGAAGAAATTGAGCGGTTCAACCCTTCGGTAGTCGTGGCACCTGGCTCCAGCACCGCATACGCTTTGCCCATCTCCAGCAGTGCGCTGAGCACTTGAGCTTCGGGTAGCTGTTCTTATGGTATAGATTCGATAGCTTGCAGTAGACCTGTTGCCAACCTCAGTAAGCGAGTGGGATCAGCCAGATCTTGCATGAATGCCAGTAATTCCTGACTGCCCTTTTGAATCGCCATTTCATCCTGAGCCTGCCATAGCGTGTCGAGGAAGAAGTTCAACGGTGGCTCGGTTGATGAACCTGTAGGGTTGAGCTGAGCATACACAGCGCCTAACTCAATCAAGGCACTGACAAACGTTGGATCAGGGTTCTCCTGTCTGTTTTCCGCAGTGAGACCAACTGCCTGCACCAAGGTTGTGGCAAACTTCAGTAATTGCAATCGCTCTTGTGTCGTGTCTAGTCCCGCAAACAGCTCACTCAGCTTTCCAGTCGCTTGTCGCATGGCTAGAGATTCAGCCTGTGTAGACTCACTCTGCCACAGCGTGGCCAGAAATGCCTCGGTGCCATTCTCGGTCGCTGACGCCAGCGGGGCAGGATTGAGCTTGGCATACTGGAAGCCAAAATTCACGAGTTCTCTGAGGAATTGAGCATCGAGCACTGCCTCATCTGACAGTGATTCGACATTCGTCACCGCTTGCACCAAGTTATTGACAAAGCGCAGTGCTCCTAAGGGATCGTTTACGCCCTCCAGCAGACTATCGAGAGCCGTAATACCGCGTTGCAGTTCAGTGCGAATCTCATTATAGGGTTTGGGGGTACTGGGGTCACTCGGCAACTGCGCCCGCCACAGCGAATCGAGGAAGTCGGGTGTGGTAGTCGTGGCCGTATCAGGAGCTAAAGCAGGTTTAAGTGCGGCATAGGTGCGTCCCAACTCCAACAATCCAGTCACCAACGCTTGCATCTGGTCGTCGCTCAACGCAGCATACTGGTTGTCCACCCACACCTGATTCACCACTGCTAGTAATGCCGACTGATACACCTCGGTGCGGACCGCATCGCTGTCCTCAAGGAGTTGGGCCGCGAGTGTCATGCCGCGCTCACTCGCCTCCTCGCGGGTGGCAATCGTTTCCTCGGCTTGGTCGTAGATGCCATGCAGCACCGCTTCCATCGCGTCATACATCTGATGCTGGTCCACCATCGCCGCCACTTCCATCAACAAGGGAATGCGATTCTTCAGCACCGCTTTTTTGTGAATCGTCTCTGGCGTCTCGTCAATCAGGTGAAACGCACGGTCTAGAATAATCGCCACCTTTTCGAGATAAGTAGGAGGAGCCTCTAGCGGTGTGGAGGAGGGGGAGGGGGTGGAGATCCCGGCCCGCCAGAATTGCTGCCACTGCCGCCTAGGTAAATCCACCAATCCGAGGCTCGACCGCCACGATAGTCTGACCCCGACGTGGAACTGCCGCTGCCGCCACTGCCCCCGGCCTCACTGCCGCCACTGGAATCGCCGCCGCCACTGAAGGACGTGAGGAGGTCATCATCCACCGCCACCCGCGGTGCTGAAACGAAAAACTGAAACGCCACACTATGCCGATTGCCCGCTAAGTCGATGCTGGTGACCGTTAAAGTATGCGTACCCGCTTGGGTTGGGACGGCCAGCAGTTGGTTAAACGTGCCATCGGCGGCAATCGCCAGGTCAGACTCGCCTTGATGGTTAAACTGATAAACGACCCGCACGCCGGGTTCGATTGATTTGAGTTGGCCCTGAAGCCGTTCGACCGCCGCCCAGCGAATGCCGTCGATTAAGCCCTGCACCTCAAAAATTGGCACCGTGGTATCCAAGCGAAAGGGGACTGCGGCGGTTTTGGTATTGCCATACCCATCGGTTGCCAGCAGATGCACAACATGGGCACCATCTGTTAACCGCGTGCCGGCAATGGTCTCTAAGTGCGCTCGACTGAGGCGAAAGCGCCCATCCGGCTCTACTGCTGCCAAAATACTGGCATAGGCGGTGGTGGGCATGCCATTGAGACCGGCCCGCAGTGCTACCAGTTGCTGTGGCTCGCTAATCCAGCCCGCAATCGTGGGGTCTGAAGTAATGCCATCGCTATTGATACCGGTCGCTGCTGTATCAGTTGCCAAAGCGGCATGAATCAAACTGGTGAAGTTATCGCGAACATCATCAGTGATGGCAATCGTCAGTACTTTTTCATAGGTGCCGCCATGATTGTCGCGAGTTTGCACCCGAATGGTATAGCGCGGTTGCACCTCATAATCCAACACTGCATGGGTGTAGAGCTGATGGCCCACAATCGTGAAGCGGGCATTATCGGTATCGCCAACGCCAGATACTAATTGATAGTGGAAGGTGTTATCGGCATCTGGATCAATGGTGGTGAAGTCGCCCACGAGCGTGCCAATCGGTTGGTTTTCTAGAATCTGAGTGACACTCAAACGCAGATCGGTGGGGGCCAGATTATCAGCAACGAACTGATAGTTGAGCGTGATCTGGCCGGTGCTCTCGTCATACCCATCCACGGCAATCCAGTAGGTTGTTGCGGCCTGAACCGAAACCTGCACCCAACTTTGGCGATTCAGGTGACTGATGTCATCATTCTGGGCCAGCATCGTCAAGCTATTTGGACCGCTGCTGCTAAACACCGACAGATAGGTATCAAAGTCACTGCCCAGCGTATCGAGGCTCAGTAATCCATGCCTCGATGCGGTCCACTTCCACCAGACTGAATGGATCGAACCGCTTTGTTCTGGTTCGTTCGCTTCGGCCCAAGCGGTGCGATTCTGCCCCTGCACTCGTCCGGTAGTGCCAATTAATTCAATCGCATTGATCCGCTGGTCGTTCGTGGGTGCCGCTTCAAAGGTATAGTCGAGCTGAACTGTGCCCAGCAGGTTGTCATAGCCATCGACGGCAATCGAGTAGGTTGTTCCGGCTTGAACGGGAATCAATAGAGGCGCGTGTAAATTCTCAGGATGGGTTTGCGCCAGAACGGTAAGGGCGGTGAGACCGCTGCCGCTGAACACCGATACAAAGGGTTCAATTGGACTTTGGCTGGGGTCCAGCGTTAGCAAGCCATCACTGGGTGCGGTCCAGCGCCACCAGAGCGAGTTAATCGGGCCACTTTGTTCGAGTTCTCCGGCTTCCACCCGCCATCGATTTCAGCTCGATTCCAGGGATAGCTACCGCAGCCTCTGCGAACCGTCCGGGCGCGACCAAATCACGGCAATCGCGGTAATTCCTCAGCAAACGACGCTTGCTTGTCAAAAACGAGTGGGCCAAACTCAGACCCCCAAACTGGCTGATGCGTCGTGGGGTCAAAGCCGCGGTCTAAACTAATCCAGGTGGTTTCGGTGAGTTCGACCTGGCTGACCAGATAGGTGGGACAGCCCTGTTTCGTAATGATGCAACGATTGCCGGGTTCAACCGCCCCATGAAAGGCATCGCCTTGCCGCCGAAAGATCATCGAACAATGATAGCGGCGCGTGATCTGGTCGGGGCGAATCGAGTGCAGAATACTGAGTTCACGCGCCGCCCCAGCATAGTGCAGGGCATCGGTGAGGGCATAATTTTCGATATAAATCGCATCGCCCTGGTCGATCAGGCGATGCACACCCTGACGATAGGGTCGCCACCAATCATAGTCATACACCTGCTCGGAATAGAGGCCAATCCCACCAAAAAACTCGAACGGCAACGGGCGAAACAACACATGAATATGAGCAAACTGCTGCGGTTGGGCTTGGGCCTGATGGAAATTGCTAAAATGACCCGCCATCCAACGGGCTAGGATCAGCAGATCGAACGACGGTGTGAAGGGTGATGAGGCAGCCGAAGAGGAGGACATGAGAATCAACGTGAATCGAACAATGAACGGAACAACGAACAAGACTGGACCGCTTGCTGTCTAGGTCGAGGATGATTGACGAATCTCCGAGGAAAATGAGGCGGTTACCACCCCACTGCCAGCACTGGTTTTGATCAGGGAGACGCGGCAGCGCACATTCGGGTTGACGAACCAAATTTTTTCTTCGGCGGCGGCCCGGTCATAGGCCGTAGTGAGGACAAACGTGCCATCCTCACTCAAATAGTACTCGCCGATGGCCGCAATGGCTTCGGCGTAACCCTGGTCGCGCAATAGCTTGCCGTGATTCGTCTGGCTGGGGTCAGGAATCGGCACCAAGACACAACTGCCCTGCACCTCGTTTTCATCCCAATCGGATTGTCCCTGCCAACTCATGCGAAAGGGCGACACGGCCAGGGCCGGATCAATTCCATACTGCTGGCATAAGCTGATCACCGCCGGATCCTCCGGGGCAAGGGCAACAATCTCAATCTCCGACTGAATTGCTTCAAAATGGCCAAATGCCAAATGATGGGCACTGCGCTGCGACCGCCATCGGCCAACTGAATTCGCGACAAACGCTGTAATATTCATCCCCTCATTCACACCTGAATTCGCAACTGTATACAACCACCTATAACCACCCAGTGAAGCCCCCAATCGAGAACTGTAACCGCGAGAACCACAATCATCAACCCGATGTACCGGTTCAAGGAGCCTGTGCAAGATTGACCGCGTGCCTCGAGGTGCGGCTGCCTCAACAAGTCCCAGCATCCAAATTGTAAATCCCGCTGGCCCCCCCTGCACCCAGCCCGCCTCAATTCAGGCGGCCAAAAGTACCCCCTGCGGGAGGGGGCAGACTGAATCGGTCTTTCTATAGTGAAGGTAGGCTTGATTCCTGGCTGTAACGTCCTCTAAACAAAACGTAATAATCTTGACAGAATTTGAGGCCAAGAGGCGCAGAATAAAGGGAAGCCACGGACGGTATGGATTGAGTTGAAGGTCTAGGAGGACAGAATGGCGGAGATTCCGACGGGTGGGCAAATGCTGTGGAAGCGCGAGGGCGAGGAGCGTGTGTTGCACTTACGCCACAACGACTCGGAGCCGTGGCGGCCCTACGAAGAATTTCCGCAGTATGCGCTGCCGGATCCCGACGGGTTTTCCAAAGGGATTGCGACGTTTCTGGCGCTGTTGAAAAAGGATTGGATCGCGGTGCAATCCTAGTTGCAGCGGGTGCTACTCGCTCAAACTGGCCCGGGTGGTTTTGAGGGTTAGCGGGTGAATTGCATCGAGTTGGGCGGGCGGATGATTCAGCAGGCGCTGGCGCATCGCGGTGCTCAGACCTTGCACGAGCGTAAAATCGGCCCCAGCAATGCTCTCGAACTGCTCGAATTCGACCTCGCTGCAATCGGCAGCCCGCAGATCTACGCCCGCGAGGTTCGCCCCATTCAGACGTGCCTGCCGCAAATAGGCCCCCCTCAGCGTCGCTCCGCGCAAATCGGCCTGCACGAGTCGGGCCCCCTGCAGATCGGCCCCGGTTAGGTCGGCACCCCCGAGGTACGCACCCAATAGCTGGGCTCCGGCTAGATCGGTCTGGCGCAGATTGGCCGTATTGAGCGGTGCGCCATTGAGCTGAGTACCCGGGCCAATCGCTCCGGCTGAGCGGTAGGCAAAGCCGTCGGGAAATTGGGTCTGACGGTCGTAGTAAGCGCCCTGCAGGCGCGCCTCGCGTAAATCAGCGCCGCGCAGATCGCTGCCTCTGAGATCGACGCGATATAGGCAGGCTCCGGTTAGATTGGCGTTGTGCAGATCGGCGCCGCGCAAGTCAGCGCCGCGCAGATCGGCCCCGCGCAGATCGGCCCGCCTAAGATTGGTGTGGCGCAAATCGGCGCGAATCAAAATCGTCTGCGCCAGCTGAGCGGCCTCTAGATCCAGGCCCTTCAGATTAATCTGGTACAAATCGGCGTGGTCTAGCCTTACGTTGGCGTGGACGGCCTGTTGCACGGCGTCTGGAGAAGTTGGCATCGGGCAGGGTCTCCTGGACAATCACAGCATCCCGCTTCAGAGGTATTGTACCGTTTTGGGTTCCCTCGATGGATCCGATGGATCCGATTGATCCGAATGACGCTAGAACGGTATGCTCGGACAGGCGGAATGCAGCAGCCCAGCGCGAAGTGAGGGAACTGGCAATGGCGGTGGCTCCGATGACGATGATGGACTTTTTTCGCAAAAGTGAAGGCGTCTGGTTCACCCAGCGCAGCGTGCATCATTTTGATGCCGTTCCTGATGAATCGGGTGAATCGCGGTTGCAGGTGCAGGTGGTTGCGGTTGATGACCCCCGGATTGCCCAAATCTGTAAGCTGCAAGGAATTGATCCGGCGTTGGCCAAGGGCGGCGCTAGCTTTCTCTGGCAGGCGCATGAAGCGACCGCGACGGTCAATCCTGAGCAGGCGGCGGTGTTGGTGGATGTGCCGGATGACGCTACCGGGCAAACGGGCAAACTGTTGCGCAATCAAGGCTATGTCGAAAAGATTCCGGTCGTCAGCCGCTATTGGTTTGGCCAGGATGGGATTTTGACGATTGAGACTGAGTATGAGCATCATCAAGGTCAGGAACGCTGCTGGTTTATTACCGACGATTTTCGGGTGCGGGTCAGCACGGTGCGGATGATGAACGGCATTTATTTGATGACCTATTGTTCGGAACAACGCTATGTTTCAGATGCTGACTTAGCGGCGATGATTGAGCACAATCGGGCCAGGGCGGCAAACCCCAGCCAAGACCGCCAAGAATCATGAAACACAAGAATCATGAAACAATAGAAACGGGGCGGTGAGTCCTGCCCTAGGGCTAGCTAGTGATATGGTTGAATTCGATTGAATGCGATAGATGCACGATAGATGAGTGACTTGCACCGGTTGGAATCGTCTGCGTTGGATCCGGCGGCCAATGATGCCTTGATCGAGGCCGTGAATCACCAGATTACCTTGGGCACGCTGGACCCGAGTGAGCCGTTGCTGCGGCGATTGGTCGAGGGGTTGGGCGATCCGCGTGGCCTGATGCGCTTACGGTTTGCCGAAACCCTCGGCGAGATTGGCGAAGTGGCTACGCCGGTGCTGGTGGCGGCCTTAGCAGACCATCCGAATGTGGTGGTGCGGCGTGCGGCGGCCAAAACGCTGACCTTGATTGCCGATCCTACAGCGGTGCCGGCGTTGCTGCAGGCGTTTCTGCACGATGAGGATACGGTAGTACGCAGTTCTTCGGCTGGGGCACTGGCCCGTACTGGAGAAGCGGCGGTTCCTGCGCTGTTGACCATTTTGGCCTCGCCGGATCAGCCGGAAGATATTAAGGGGCATGCGGCCTGGGCCTTGGCCTTTATTGGCTCAGAAGCGTCAGACTATCTCTATCGCGCCCTCGATGATGCCTCGCTGGATGTGCGCTGTGCTGTGATTGGGGCGCTGGGGCATGTGGCGCAGGAACAGCCCGATGCCCAGGCGTGTCAACTGCTGGTGGCGGCTCTCAGCGATCCAGAACCGCTGATTCGCACCGAAGCCGCAGCCGCCCTGGGGCAAGTCCATTATCCTGCCGCGGTGCCGCCGTTGCTCGGGGCGATTCACGATCCAGCGTTAGATGTACGCAAAGCGGCAATCAATGCGCTGGGAAAAATGGGTGATCCCGCTGCCTTGGCACCGCTGCAAGCCCTGCTGAATGCGACGCCTGAAGCCGAACCTGAGGTGGTGCGGGTGCTGGCGAAACTGGCGGTGGCTCAGATCGAGCGACAGGCCGATGCCGATTGGTAATCGCCTGGGTGCGTGATCTAGCGTTCGCCGCGCTGAAAGCGATTGGTCATCTCCAGCCGAGACAGGGCGCTGGTTGCCGTTTCGCGCACATAGGAGTCGGTGGTTTCATTTTGAATTAAGTCTTGCAGCACTTCGACGCCGCGACTATCGCCAATCGACGCTAAGGCATTGACAATCGACACGCCCAAGGCTGGATTATCGCTGGTGCGCAGCGCCTGAATCAACACCTCGACAACCTCGGGGGTGCCAATTTCGCCGAGGGCCATTACCGCGGCGATATGCACGACCGGATTGGGATCGCTGAGGGCGGTTTGCAATCCGGCGATGCCCGTTTCAGGAAATGGCTGTTCTGGATAGTTGAGGGCGACTTGGGCCAAGGCTTTGGCGGCACTGCCCCGCACGGTGACATTCTCGCTGTGGAGCAGCGCCTCGACGAGGGGTGGCACGGCATCCATGCCAATCGCGCCTAAGGCTTTGACCGCTGCTCGTCGATAGTTCGTATCGGCTTCATCGAGGATGTCCATCAACCGAGGAATCGTGGTCTCGTCTCGCTGTTCGACTAACTGCCACATTGCTTCGTCGCGCAGATGGGGATTGGGATGTTTGAGCTGTTGAAATAATGCTTCGGTAGACATAGAAGTGGATATATGAGTGGTCAGATGAGTAGAGAGATTAGGGCATCAGTAGGCGACAAATAACACGGCTAAAGGTCAGACGCGGTAGAGCCAGATTGAAGTTAGTTTGCCGGGACGGTGGGTTGAGTCGATCTGAGCTTGGTCTGAGCTTTGGCTTGAATGATCCAATCATCCTGGTCGCTCACGTGGGCATAGCCGCTGGGATCGCCCAACTGGTCCAGCGCCATCAGTACGGCATATTTGAGGTCCCAGATCGGGGTATCGAGGCAGCGGTGGAGTTCACCAATCGCCCGCGGATCGCCCAGTTCGGCGAGCGCAATCGCGGCGGCGGCACGGGATTTCTGGAATTGGGGTTGCGGGTTGTGCAAGGCGGTGATCAGCACCTCATAGGCCGGCGCATGACGCAGCCAGCCAAACAGCTTGATCACATGAAAATGCGCGCCATAGTCGCTGTGGGCTTCGTCCGCGTAGGTGGCAAACAAGGCGGCGGGAGCCTCATCGGCATACTGCTCCAGGATGGTCTGCGTGGCCAGGTAGCACCGCCCAAAGTCGGTTTCGTATAACTCGCGGATCAGAAATGCGAGGCTGGGCGGCTGATCATAGGCATGCACCAACTGCAAATCCTGGGGATGATCGCGCAGCACTTGTTCGAGGTGGGGCTGAATCTGGGTAAACGAAAGCGTCCCGGTGGGCAAGCTGGCCTCAGCCAGCAGGCGAATGCCGCGTAAGCGAAACACAAGCGAAACTGGGCAGCGAGCAATTGCCGGAATCGCATCGTAATAGCGGGCGTCAATCAAATCCTGAATCGATAAGCGCCGTGCTAAAACATTGGCATGCTGCAACAGCGCTACCACCTGCGGCATCCTCTGATAGTCGCCCGTGAGGCGGCAAACGGCGGTGATGGCCGCACTGGCGATCAACGGGTCGGCATCGGTGACAAAGCGCTGAATCTGAGCCAGAGCTGGCGTGTAATTCAGCTTGGCTAGGGTGTGAATAATCACGCGATAGGTTTGCCCAGGTTGGTCGAGCAATTGGGCCAGGTCGGCTAAGAGGCGTGGATCCTGGGTGCCAATTTCGCCAATCGCCCAAGCGGCATTCTCGACCAGATAACAATCATCGTCGTGCAAACAGGCATGAATCAGCGGCAGGGCTGCCGTCGCGTGGAGCCGTCCCAGCGTTTCTACGGCTTTGCGTCGCACGATCCGATTTTGCAGGGCTGGATCGGTTTGCTGCACGGCCCGCATCAAGGCGGCGATGGCACGCTCGCTGGGGAAATGCACTAAATGCGAGGCGGCAATGTAGCGCGAATCCGCTTCCCCAACTTGATCGTGAGGCGTATCTAAAACGACAATCGCCCGCTCTTCGCTGAGATCAAATAGTTGAAAAAAGCGTTTATCCATGATTGATTAAAAAACTGGCTGATTCAGCAATGAATTCACCGAGCGCTCGATGAATGGTTCGATGAATGACCCGAATAATGACCTGAATAATGCACTGAATCTAGAATAACAGTTGGCTAATTCAGGCTGTAGATAGAGCGGCAGGCCCTCTCCAGACAACAACAAACCTGGAGATTCTGAGCCACGGCTGAACCGTCAAGCGGCAAAGCCAAGCGCTCAGACCCTCCAGGTCGTTTGGGTCAGCTACCCTGTAATCCGATCAGATCGCACTGCGGTCACTAGGACAGCGAGTTGATGGCGTAGTCGAGCAGGGCGTTGTACTCGGTCAGGGCTTGAGCCGACATATCGCGCGGAGCACAGCCACGGTTGCGAGCGAAGCTGAGGGCTTCGACATATGGTGCGGTGGGCAGACCGAGGGCACGATACACTTCCTTCTGGCCAGCAATGCCCCATTCATCGAGCGGACCGGTACCGCCAACCACCAAACAGTATTGAATCAGGCGCATGTAGTGCTTGATGTCACGCAGACACTTGGCTTTGAAGGTGTCGGTGGAGTTTGCTTCACCCGCATTGTTCAGGTAGGGATATTTCTTGATGCAAGCATCATAAGCTTCCCGAGCTACGTTATCGAGGTTGTTGGCCAGCTTTTCTGCGGCTTCTAGACGAGCAGCTGCCCGTTGGATCGAACCCTGAACCGATTCGAGATCCGAGGTGCTCGGAAACCGTCCGGCTGCATCAGCCGCTGCAATCACGGTGGTAACAACAGATTTCATGTCTTGAATCTCCCAATAGTTTCGAGTATGGATTGTGGTTTGAGGAATCGAAACCCAAAGCGACCTAGCTGAGGGCCGAAATCACGCGATCAAAGTAGCTCGATGCTTCGGCCACCAGGCTGGCGCAGCGATCCTCAACGACGGGAGTTCCCATCTTGCGCAGTTTGGCACCGGCAAATTGCTCGCTGGGGTTGTCTTGAATGTGAGCTGCCGCTTGCGCTTTCATGATTTGCACCGCCCGCACGGTGGAGGTGGTGGGCACGCCAAGCGCTGCATAGGTTTCTTTCAACCCGTTGAGGCAGCGATCGTCAAGCACCGAGGCATCCCCGGCCAACAGCGCATAGGTGACATAGCGCAAAATGATTTCGGCATCGCGCAGGCAGGCCGCCATCCGACGGTTGGGATAGCAGTTGCCGCCCGCTTGGATCAAGCCTTGGTTTTCACAGATCATGCCTGCTACCGCGTCCGAAACCATGCAGCTCGCGTTCGACGCAATCGCATTCACTGCATCCAGACGACGGTTTCCTTCGGCCACAAACTTTCTTAATGCACTGATATCTGATACAACAGATGTGCTGGCATCGGCTGCGACAACAGCTCTAGAAAAAGCGTCAAGCATTTCGCTCTCCTTAAAATAGTAGTCTGTAAAAACGGGTGCTTGTTGCTGGAACAAGACACTAATGACCATAAAAGACGACCTGAACCGCCGTCTCAGTTATGAAAAACAAAGTAACAATCCTTAATAATTAAATCGGTCTAGCGACTGATCTGTGTCGGTGCGGCTAACGCTAGTGGGGGTTTCCGGTGACACAGTGAGCCAGCCGGTTATTGCATTTGGTTGCAGCATAAAAATTCCCGGCTGTCTCTATTGGAAGAGCCGGGTCGTCAACTAATGATTCAACCATGCTGACTTCTAGCTTCTGGCGTCTAGCTCCGGCCTCCGGCCTCCTAAAGCACCAACAGCACCGCAGTGCGCAGGTCATGAATCGCTTGCTCAAGGTGCTCGATGGTGAGACTTTGGTCGTCGGTGGCCCTTTGTTTCACTTGATCGCTGACGATTTTGCCAATCCCGGCGGTGCCGGCTCCGGAGGCAAAGGTGATCACGCCCGCGAGCGTCGTGACGGGAAACAGCATCAGGGCAGCCCCAGTCAGCATCACGATTAAGCCGGCTCCACCGGAGGCGAGCGTGACAATATCGCTCCCCAACCGGGCGCTATTGCGAGTTTGTTCTAGCTCCTGCTGTTTGCGCTCTAGAGCGGCAATGACGAGTTTGGCTTCCTCGAGGCTCATCGCTAAACCCAGCCAATTGACGGGTGTGGTGTCGGGGTGCTGCCCGACTTCAATTCGATGCTGATCAATCAACTGGGAAGCAAACGCGATCACGGCTGGTAATGACATGGTGACCCAACTCCAACACTAGGGGTTGGCGTCTATCCTAACCTGGCATTGTTAAGGAATATTACTTTGTAGTTAAGAAAAGAGACTGGGGCTGGGGGAATCCCCTATGCTGCAAAAGATGTGGTCCGCTCCAAGGAGTGTGCCATCGGCAGTGTTTCTGACGGCGTCCGTTGACATCCCCTATGTACCAGCCCTTTCGTGACTATCTCGAACAGTCCTTATCGCAAAACTTTGAGCTACAGGTGCGCCCAATTCCAGTCGGCCTTGCAACTCGGGTGAGTGAACGGGGTCGCCATCCGGCCACGATTCGTAGTTGGTGTTATCAATGTCCGCAGTTGCGCAAGATTCGCTACACCTACATTGATGCGGGGGCAAGTGCGCAGATTTTTAATAGCGTGATTTATCCCAATCATCAGTATGATCTGCCGCTATTGGGGATTGATTTTCTCTCGTTTGGTAAGGTGAAAAATCTGATTGTGATGGATTTTCAGCCGTTATTTCAAGATGAGACCTATCAAGCCCGCTATATTGATCCGCTCAAAACGCTGCATGCTCGCTATCCGGATTTGGCTCAAAATCTGGAAATGAAGTTCTATGATGCCAATCAGTATTTTTCCAAGTACCTGCTGTTTGCCAAAACCGATGCCGAAACGGTGTCCACTCGCGTGTTTGCCGCATTCCAAGAGTATCTCAATTTGTACTGGCAATTATTGCAGCAGGCTGAACCTCTGAGCGACCCGGATGCGATGGCGCGAATTGTGCAGGCGCAAAAAGACTATGACCAATATAGTGCGGATCGCGATCCGGCTTCGGGCTTGTTTAGCAGCTACTTTGGGCATGAGTGGGCCGAACGGTTTCTCTACGAGTTTTTGTTTGAAGAGGCGGTGCCGTTGGCGGTGGCAGTAACTCGCTAAGCTGAGGGCACCACAATGAATATCAATATTCAGCCGCGCTGTTGACTTAAGAGGGGTTGCCATGACGCTGTATCAACCGTTTCTCGACTGGGCGGTAGCCCGATTACACGACCGGCTCGATCTGCAACCCTATCCGATTCCAGCCGGGTTTGAGGCGAAGCAGGCCACGGTGGGCAAAGGCAAGCATGCCTCACTGGTGCAAACCACGAGTACGGCGTTTCAATCTGAAAAACTACGCCAGATTCGGGCGGCGCATGTGCAGGGCGGCGAGGCGTTGCAGGTGCTGAATTTTGTGATTTTTCCGAGGCTCAACTATGATTTGCCGTTTTTTGGGGCGGATCTGGTGACGCTGCCGGGCGGCCATTTGATTGCGCTTGATATGCAGCCGCTGTTTCGCGACGATCCGGCGTATCAGGCCAAATATACTCAGCCGATCTGGCCGATCTTTGAGCGCTATCGCCAGCAGCTGGAGTGGGGCGGGGATTTTCCGGAAGACGCCCAAGCTTTCTTTTCGCCGGCCTTTTTGTGGACGCGACCGAAAGCCACGAGTGTGGTGGAAACCCAGGTGTTTGCCGCCTTTCAAGAGTATTTGCAGGCGTATTTAGACTGGGTGGAGCAGGCCGAACCGATCACGGATCCCACTCAACTGGCAGCGATTGAGGCGGCGCAGTTGCGTTATTTACGCTATCGGGCTGAGAAAGATCCGGCGCGCGGCATGTTCACGCGCTTTTATGGCCCCGACTGGACCGAGGAATATATTCACGGGTTTTTGTTTGATTTAGAGCGGCAGTTGGTCAGGCGCTGAAGCGGTCAGCGGGTCAGCGGCGGTTCGGCGATCACGACCATCTGAGTCGGATCGAGGCTGGGTTGGGTGGTGAAGGTGGCAATCTGAAGGGAGAGCAGCACTTTTTCCTGCTTGAAGCACTAGGTTCTCAACACCTGGTAATAAATCGAGAGAGTAGCTAATAGAAGCGAAGACTTGGTCTGTTCCTTCTTCAATCGCCTCATTTACCTCGTCATCTAAATGATCTATATAGTAGATGTCATCTCCTGTTCCTCCACTTAGAGAATCAGCATCTAATCCCCCAATCAAAGTATCATTTCCTTCTCCTCCAAGGATTGTGTCGTTTCCTATATCGCCGCTTAAAACGTCATCACCGGTACCTCCCTCTATATAGTCATCCCCCTCATTTCCATAAATCTCATCATTTCCGTCATCGCCGAATAAAAAGTCATTACTGCTTGTAGTAGTAGAAGTAGTTGTACCATTCTCTCCATAGAGGATGTCATTTTCAGACCCACCAAGAACTAAATCGTCGCCATCTCCACCATACAATTCATCATTTCCATTGTTGCCTTCAAGAGAATCATCCCCCGAATATCCATAAAGGCGATCATTTCCATTCGTGCCTCCAGATAGAGAATCATCATCAGTTGTTCCGTGTAAATCGTCGTCAGCGTCGGTACCAAAAAGATAGATTCCTTCAGCCATAGATGAATCAGTAGTTATCAATTAGCAAAAGACTGGATGTTTAGTTTAGAGCAGCAATCTCTAAAGATGATTGCTAAAGAGATGTTGCTCGATAAGGAAGAAACGTTGTAAATCCTTGTAGCTCTAGCTCCAGAACTTTTAGAAGTTACAGAACATAAGCCTAGGACGGCAAAGTTGTAGTCATCTGCAAATACTAGATAAATAACAATTTAAACTTGAAAAGATTTGGATGAAAACTACATTCGGTGAATGGATGAATAATTCATTGAAACATGTGTATTTTATGGAATCCTATTGAATTAGTAAAATATGCTGTTGTTCAGTAATGTTCAGTGATATCGGCTTAAATTTAAAGTAAAAGTAATCAGCAGAATTGCAGTTTTTGGATTTAGAATCCTGTTGTATTTACAGAATCGACTGGTTAAAATTTTGTCAAGGTGATAAGAGCTGAATAGAAACTTGGTCATTAAACGGTGAAAAAATACGTAGATTTTCTGGGCCAATAAACAAGTTTTTCACTTACAAATTTTCAATAGGAGTAAACTCAACCAATGACATTGAACGGAACCAATCAAGCCAATTTTGTGGATGTCAACGGCATTCATTTTGAAACCGTAGTGCCGCAGCGAAACATAACGCTGCCAGCGAGGGGTTCCAAGACGCAGGTGCGATTTGACTTTGGCATTCGCATTACTAACCATACCCCTGAGATGCAGCGGTTTCTATTATTCTTTATCCGTCCCCAATTTCTGTACGCGGATGGAACCATTGTTGGAGAACCGGCTGGCCCCAACTACAATAAAACGGCTAAACCGAAGCGATCCGATTTTCAAGACCTGAAGCCTGGAGAAATGATGACCTGCTTCAGGCATGGCTACTTTCAACGCTTCAAGCGCCAGGTTGGGTTCCTGTTTCTTGGTAATGATAATGGAGGGTGGTGTTTCGAGGGCTTTCAACCCACCTCCTACGCGATTCGATTGATTTACCACAACCATTATTCTGTCTGGGAAGATGCTACCGACTTAGGTGATCCAGAGCGGTTTGAGGCCGCCGAGAAGCGGCGATCCTTTGTGCAAACAGTTGGACGTGAGGTGATGAAGATTGAAGGCGTTTGGATCGGTGAAGTAACGACGCCCCTAGTTGAATTCAACCTCAATTGAGCTAGATTGAAATTCACGTAAGTTGATGATTCGTTTAACGTTAATTAGTGATTTTATTGAGAGGTTAGTTTTGTTAAGGAGATAGAATGCGACAAAAGCAATATTCTTTTGCTGTAATGGTACTGTCTTGTTTGGCTGCATTGATTCCTCAAAGAGTTCAAGCTGTTTCTCTTAGATTTGCTCCAGAAGGAAATATCAACTTCACGCCAGCAACATATTTCTATGAACTAGGTGGACAGAAATACTTTGGTACAGTTTATGTAACTCCAACTCTATCGCTTCAACGAGGTGGAACCCAAGGCTTAAGGAAAGTAATACGGCAGTCGTTTCCTGATTGGACTATTAATATAGCACCAAGAAAACCTTCCAGCTTTTTTAGTTTAAACGGTGAATTTTTAATTACTAACTATGAACCTTGCACTCCTTTTGGAGACTGTGGTAGAGCACCTAACATAGGACTAGTTGGTGGAACGCTCACAGTCCAATATATTCCTGGTGCTGGGGATCCTGTTCCAGGACGTGAGAGTGCCCTATTACCAGCTTTAAGAGTTGGTTGGGTACAGCGAGTTAAAAGTAATCATCCAATTGTTGGTTTTCATAACGGAATAGAAGATGTACTTGACATTGAGTCTAGCCAAAGCAATCCATTCTATTCTGTTTCATCCTTGGATGGCTATATAGTAGAATTTTACGACAAGTCAACAAGACTTGATCCTCAAAGAAATCACTGGTGGCAAGGTGAACTTTACTTGGCTACCCAACTTGAAGGAACAAAAACACTAACAATTTATGATGGGTTCCGTTGGGGATGGGTAAATACAGTAAAGCGTGTTCAAACCCTATGTGAACCCACCCCCTCCTGTAGTAGTGGTGGCGGTGGCAGCAATGGCGGTGGCGATGATGGCAACGGCAATGATGGACCTTGTGAAGGCTATCGATGTTATGCTTTGGCCCGCTCTCAGGTTGTTGATGAAGGCTATTCTGTGATTGAATCACCCACATCTGTACCTGAGCCTAATTCGGTGTTAGCGTTGATTGCAGCCGGTGTTTTGGGTGGTGCAACTCAAGTGAAGCAGCGAGAAGCTTCAACGCAAAAACGCCGCACATCTCCTAAGCAACTGCCAAATTTGCCAGTCTGTCTTCTAGAGAAATATACCAAAACAACGAACAAGCAATCGGCTTCAGAAAACGAAACTGCTCAAAAATCAACTTCTGTGACAGTTCCTGACGCGCTAACGGATGCTATTGCCAAGCTTGCTTTGCGTCGAGACGTCGATGTGGAAACCCCAATGACTGCAATCAAACCACTTTAATTGGAAAGAGAGAGTGGTCGTCACCCTTCTCGATGTATTCAGTTATGTCGTTGTTCAATGATCAATAATGATCAATTACGTAGGATTCACACTGGTATCTATATCATGACACCTCCTGTTTCTGTAATAATGCCTGTCTACAATCGCGAAGACTATTTAGGTGCAGCGATTGAAAGCGTTCTTGCTCAAACGTATCGTAACTTTGAATTGTTGATTTGGGACGATGGTTCCTCGGATCACTCCTTGAGGATTGCTTCCTACTACGCGAATCATGACAAACGAGTACGAGTCGTTTCAGCAGAGCATCAAGGACAAACCCGTGCGCTTAAAGCCGCCATTGCGCAAACCACAGGGCACTATTTAGGTTGGGTTGACAGCGATGATTTGCTGGAACTGACCGCTTTGGCTGAAACCGTCTCGATTCTGGATGCTAACCCTGACGTCGGTTTGGTCTACACCGATCATCAATTTATTGATGCAGATAACGTGCTACGCGGCTATGGCGTTAGCTGTAAAATTCCCTATTCTAAAGAACGGTTGTTAACAGACTTCATGGTTTTCCATTTTCGATTGATGCGCCGTTCTGTGTATGACCAAGTTGGTGGAATCAATGAATGGTTCGACCGCGCTCAAGACTATGATCTTTGCTTGCGTCTCTCGGAAGTAACTAAGATTCAGCATCTTCCGAAACCGCTTTACTATTATCGCGTGCATTCAGACAATGTGTCTCATCAGCAGCGCGTCGAACAAATTTTCTGGGCGCAGGAAGCGATTGAGCAAGCGATTCAACGCCGAGGACTTGCCGAGCGCTATGAACTCGAACTGCGAATCAATGCTAACTATTATTTGCGAGAAAAAAAGCCATCCAGCCATTGCTGCAAGTGAATGATACAACTTACTGCTTAGAATATACGCATGAGTTTTTGCTCAATCTAGAGTGGTAGTGGCTGGGTTGCTGAACGCCCAAGACAACAGCTTGAAGCCTTTGCAGAATCACTTTATTTCAGATTTGCCTCGTACTGAAGCGGATAGACAACTTGTAACCATCTATCTCATTGCAAGATCAACGCATTTGAGAGTTCCTGCCGCAATCAATGAAGCGTGAAACTGTGAAGTTATGCAATCGTTACCTCGAAACCTATGGTTTGAGCCAACCAATACCTGTAATGCTAAATGCCCACTTTGTCCCACTGGATCTGGACAGTTATCTTGTTCTCCGGCATGTCTTGATATTGGGTTCTATAAACGAGTGATTGATGAGGTTCAACCTAGAACGGTTCATTTTTGGAATGATGGCGAACCGTTTCTACATCCTCATATTTTTGAAATGTTTCGCTATGCGGCTGATTGCGGAGCCGTGACCTATGCCAGTACCAACGGGTTTGTTTTTTATGTTTGTAAGGTGGCTTTAAAAACATCATTCATGATCAGGAGGCTCAATGTGGAACCGAGATGATTCTTGGGCTACTAGAACAGCTACAACTGTGGCCTGAGCGGGTCGCAGAATATTGCTGCCAGAGGGCTTCTTAAGCTCACTCGCCGAAAGGACAGTGAAGAATGGTCGGGCACAAGTTTCCGCCCTTCGCCTAGAAGCTGGGCTTGTTGGTGTGACTTGTGGACTCGCAATCTTCAGCTTGGCACTGACCCCACCCTCGCGCGCTCCTCAGGTCGGGTAAGCTTCATTGATGGCACATTTGTCAAAATTCGTAACAAACAATTGATCCAACTACATAGTATAAAAAAGAAGGTGGAAGGCACCCAATGCCAGGATTCATTTGCATGAACCGGCGTTGAGCGACCGACCCAGTCCTCATAAGAACCCGAATGTGGCTCCCCTGTTTTTCAGAAAATCTGGCTTGTTGCAATGATTTGTAACAAACTGGGCTGAAAAATGAGGCTGTGAGACGCAGGCTGATGGGGAAACGTGTTCGCGCGTAGAGGCCCCTCAGTAGTATTCATCAGGTTAGAACCCAACCGTAACTGAGCTTGATTCAGTTTTCAATTGGACCACACTCAACCAAACAGATAGGAGATTGAGTTTATGTTAGATGCGTTTGCTAAGGTTGTTTCCCAGGCTGATGCACGGGGTGAATACCTCAGTTCTTCTCAATTAGATGCCCTCAGCGCGATGGTTGCCGATGGTAACAAGCGGATGGACATCGTTAACCGCATCACCGGCAATGCCTCCACGATTGTGGCGAATGCGGCGCGCAGCCTGTTTGATGAGCAGCCTCAGCTGATTGCTCCGGGTGGCAATGCCTACACCAACCGGCGGATGGCGGCCTGCTTGCGCGATATGGAAATTATCCTGCGCTATGTCACCTATGCCATGTTTGCCGGCGATGCGTCGGTGCTTGACGATCGCTGCCTCAACGGTCTGCGGGAAACCTACTTGGCGCTGGGAACTCCGGGTGCATCGGTAGCCGTGGGCGTCCAGAAAATGAAGGATGCGGCGATTGCGATTGCCAACGACCGCAACAACATCACCCCGGGCGATTGCAGCAACTTGATCGCAGAATTGGGTGGCTATTTTGATCGCGCCGCTAGCGCCGTCGCCTAGTCTCATTGCGCTGCTGATTCACGAATTCTCGTTTGTATTGATTTACTGATATTACTTGGGAGATAACCTGACCATGAAGACTCCTTTAACCGAAGCCGTGGCTGCGGCAGATTCGCAAGGCCGGTTCCTCAGCTCGACCGAAATGCAGGCTGCCTTTGGTCGGTTCCGGCAGGCGGCAGCTAGCCTGGAAGCCGCTAAAGCGCTGTCGTCGAAGGCGCAAAGCTTGGCTGAAGGTGCTGCCAATGCGGTGTACCAAAAGTTCCCCTACACGACCCAAATGCAAGGCCCTAACTATGCCTCGACCAACACGGGTCGCTCTAAGTGCGTGCGGGACATCGGCTACTATCTGCGCATGGTCACCTACTGCTTGGTGGTGGGCGGCACTGGCCCCATGGACGATTACCTGATCAGCGGTCTGGCTGAAATCAACCGCACCTTTGATCTGTCGCCGAGCTGGTATGTGGAAGCCCTCAAGTACATCAAGGCCAACCACGGTCTGTCGGGTGACCCGGCGGTAGAAGCCAACTCCTACATCGACTATGCAATCAACGCCCTCAGCTAATTCAGCGTGTTGATTCAGTCGGTTTAATCTGGCCCGGAGCGGTGAACTGTTGTCGTGTGTCGATGATGGTTGATCGCTCCGGGCATTATTTTATGTATCTAGCATCCCTTGCCGCGTAGATGGGTTTTCAATAAGGCGGCCAACTTGACGGTGACTTGATTGTGGGGAATGGTGCTTTCGGTCATGGTAACGACGTCACCGCTGACATATTCGTAGCGCTGCGGTTGGTCGGCTTCCCAGGCTAAATAGTCTTGGGGTGTCATTTGGGGACGGTTAGGGTTAGCAATCATGATTTCCCCTGATGTAGATCGTCACGTTGCCAATCCTAGCTGAAGCTACTGAAGTGTTTATCCCTTGCATTGCCATTGCTGAATTGCATTATGGTGCGCGCAAATCAGGCCGAGTGCAGGCTCATCTAGCTCGGATCGGCGCATTCAACGAATTTGTTTTTCATATCCTCTATCCCATCCTCCTATGCCCGAACAACTGTTTGATCACGACAACAACGATTCTATGACTAGCGATTCGCTCACCGTCGAGCAGGCGATTGCCAACCTGCAAGGCGAAGATTTGGGCTTGCGGGTGTATGCGGCCTGGTGGCTGGGCCGGTTTCGTGTCGATGAACCTTTAGCGATCGATATCTTGATCCAGGCGCTCGATGATGAAGCCGACCGCACCGAGGCCGGGGGCTACCCCCTGCGGCGCAATGCGGCTCGTGCTTTGGGGAAATTGGGTGATCGGCGGGCGGTGCCGGCTCTGATTCAAGCCCTCAGCTGCTCGGATTTCTATGTGCGTGAAGCGGCGGCCCAGTCGTTGGAACGCTTAGGAGACCCAAGCGGTATTCCGGCCTTGCTCGCTCTCCTGCAAGATCAAATTCCTGGCACGCTACCGGCTCCCGAACCGCCCTATCTGGTGCAGCCCTACGACGCCATTCTAGAAGCCCTCGGCACCCTACAGGCGGGCGCAGCGGTTCCCTTGATTGTGCCGTTTTTGCAGCATGAAATTCCCCGGATTCAATATGCGGCGGCGCGTGCCCTGTATCAATTGACGCCAGACCCGCTTGAGGCCAGTCAGTATGGCGATCGCTTGGTGGCAGCACTGGCCGGTGACGAATTGCAACTGCGGCGGGCGGCCTTGGCTGATTTGGGCGCGATTGGCTATCTGGCGGCAGCGGAACCGATTGCCCAAACCCTAGCTGAAAATAGCCTCAAGCTGATTGCCCTCAAAGGTCTTTTAGAAACCCAAATTCAGCAACGTCAGTCACCTGGCTTAAACGAGGGGGCAATCCGGGTGATGGCGTTGATGGATGAGTTGCTATAGGCCGGCTCAATGGCAATTCAATTGAGCGATTGAATCGATTTGTTACACCTGACCCCAACCGCTCGCATTGCGGGCCATCGACATTCGACAATACCATATAGACCTGATCATCAATCCTGTTTTCTGCCTCCATGCCAGATACTCTAAAGACTCTGATTGCGGCGGTTGATGCGGCGGATTCGTCGGCCCGCTTGCTCGAAGCTGTGCAAGACTTAGCAAATGCAGCGGACGTTGGGGCGGTGCCTACGCTGATTGCAGCCCTCAGCTACAACAATCCAGGAGCGGCGGTGGCCGCGGTAGATGGGTTAATCAAAATTGGAGAACCGGCGGTGCCAGCGCTGCTGGATCAGCTGGACCGGCATAACTATACGGCGCGGGCCTGGGCGATTCGAGCGTTGGCTGGGATTGGCGATCCGCGAGGTCTGACTACCCTCTTGGGAGCGGCTACCGCTGATTTTGCCATGAGTGTGCGGCGCGCGGCGGCGCGCGGGTTAGGTACGCTCAAATGGCCTCAGTTTCCAGCTGATGAGTTGGAAATGGCTCAGGCTGAGGCATTGGATGCGCTGCTGTTTGTCTGCGATGACGAAGAATGGGTGGTGCGCTACGCGGCAGTAACGGGCCTGCAAGCCTTGGCGGCAGCGATCTGGCATCGCCAACCGGATTGGCGCACGCCGATTCTGGCGAAACTGGATCAGCTCGGTACTCAGGATCCAATTTGGGCGGTGCGGGCGCGGGTGTGGTGGGCGCAACAGCAGTTACAGCAACTGCCGGAACCGCCAACGTCGGTCGGGGCCGAACCAATCCATGAGGTAATTGCCAACTGGCGCTCAACGCTGGAAAACCTCTATCGCCGCAAATCGCAAGAACGGCCCCTACCCGAAGGCGATCCGCGCCGGTTTCGGGATTTGGCTGCGTCGATGACGGTTCCGTTACCGGAGGCTTGAGCGGCTGATTAGCGACCGATCCATTGCTCTGACTGAAAGTCAGTAAACTCGTCAGAGTCTTTGAATTTCAAAACCCCGAAGGGGTGGGTCGGAGCGGCTCTAATAGGGGTGACCACAGCGGGCCTGCAACTCGGTTTCGGATAATCCAAAATTCTGCTGCCGACAAAGCAAGACTTGGGCCGTACGCTGTTGGGCATAAAACCGATGGGCGAACCATCCTAGCGGAGCACCCAACAATAAGGCTCCGAGTCCGATGCCAATCAACAAACTATTGACTAAATCCCGCCGATGAATGCGTTCTCGGGCTTGCATTTGCTCCGAAGAGGTGGGTTTGGTCTCGTGCATCGCCGCATCCTTAAACGACTATTTCTACCAAACCAATCTGAGCGGCGTCTAGCCTCTCTCGGAGTGGGGAGGAGGAGGTCTGACCCCGGACAGATTTTAAAGTTGGGCGGGATAAACGCTACATCGCTCTTAACTGAGAAAAAGTTCAGGTTGTTCTCAGGTTGAATTCAGCTTCAGGCGTTACGCTGGTCAGCAAGATCCAAATTTGTCACAAAAGCACTCGTGGATGTGGTTGAGGATTGAACTGCAAAACGAATTCCTATTGACGCATTGAAATCCACGCTAATTAAAAGCTATTTTACTGGTCTGAGTGCTCTAGAAAATAGGTTGGCTTAGAGTCAAGATGAATTGCAGTATTGAACGTTAAACGATAAGTTAAAGCTCCATTAATAAATCTAAAAAATAGACCTAAGCGATAAGCATTTAGGTCTATTTTTGCTGAAAACAAATAGATGCAATTTTTAATATTGACGGGTTTTTTAATGCTAACGCAATTTGCATATCATAGTTTAGGCTAAAATCCAGAAAAATTACCCAGATGGGTACTTTTAAACTTAAGTTTCCGAAACGCAAATGGATTGACTTGAAACTGTGTTTAGAACAACTTTACCACCATTAAATTCATTAGGAGTTCTATTCATGTCTCAATCCTTTGAACGTTACTATGATCATGCTTGCGAATTTACGATTTCACTCAAGCTAAATATTCCGATTTTTCTGGAACCTGAAGTGCTAGTCAAAGATGCACCCTGCGTTAGACAAACCTTGCCGGTACATTTAGAACCCGAAATCGTCGTGGCATCGGACGTGAGTGCGAAGCCTCCGGTTTGCATACCCCAAACGCCTTGCTACCGGAACGAGTTACCTGCCTACACGGCTGAATAATGGAACGCTAGATCTCCCCTAATCATCAACCATCATTACCGATAGGAGTTTCTTATGTCTAAGTCCTTTGACTGTTACTACGACCAGGCCTGTGAGTTCACAATTCCAATTCGGCTGAACATTCCGGTGTTTATTGAACCCTATCCCTTCATTAAACCTGCGCCCGGTGTGAAGCAAACGCTACCCGTGCATCTCGAACCGACGCTGTTTGTTCAACCCGAAGTACAAGCGAAACCACCGGTTTGTTTACCTCAGCCGATTTACCAATACGACGTCCAAGCTGTTGACGAGAGATGACAATAACCTAATCCCATTGCTGTAGGGATGGGAGTGGGTCGGACAGAACCTGTTCATCCACTCCTCCTATCTTCAGTTTGTCATTTCTTAATGCATCTATTCTCGATTACTTTAACCATCTTTTTCATAATTCTAAGTGAGGTCACTTATGAACGAGCCAATTTCCCCCAACGGTCAGGAGTACGGTGCAAACGGTGCTCCCCCCCCTGCTAAATGGCGTAAAGCTACATCCTGTGAACTAAAACCACCTAAGGGATGGACGCCCGTGTCTCCTCCTAACGGTGAAAATAAAGCCTGGAATGACGCTGATCTCTGGCTGATCTGGAGTTCGGCCCAGTCGATCCAGCAAACCTCGAGCACGATCTCAAAATTAACCTGGGCCTTATTGGGCTTGGGGACGCTGCTGCTGCTCGGCAGCTTGATCATGGCGTGGACCTACCCCAGAGTTACCCATACCAATACCAGTCGAGAAGTGATCACCACGACGAAAGAATCTAATTCAATCAAAGATGTCTCAAAAGATATTTCAAAAGATATCTCAAAAGATAACTATGCCGATCCCCACTATTATCGGCCACGTGCCCTGTGGTAAAACATCACTGCTCTTGCTCATATCTTACTGATTATTTCTGAAGTAATTTCAGAATCATGGCTGAATTCTGTTAAGGGGTTCGTGCATGCATTAATCTGGCCACCTGAATACGATACCCTTGCCTATCATCTTACCTGCTTCATTGCCTTAAACGACTTATGTACAACCGCTTCTGGTTTGCCGAGCAACCGATGGTCTCAACCGCAAAACCGCGGGTGATGTCGCCCCATGCGACCCCCCTCCAATCTGGACTGCGCAACTTGGTCTGGCGATATGCGCTGCTGCTGCTGGGGGCTGGATTGGTGGCTGCCCCATGCATCTGGAGGGACTGGATGCAGCAGCAAAAGCTGGCTTTGGCAACGCAGGCTGCTGAGGTTCAACAGCAATTGGAACGCGATCCATTCATGGGCCTCGTTGCCGCGGTCGATGCGGTGGGTCAGAATCGATCCCGACTGCCGCAACTGTTACCCGCGGTACAAGCGAATCTGCTCACGGCGGTGCAAACTGCAAAAGAGCGCTATCGCCTGACGTTGAACCATCCCATCTCGACGCTGCGCTTTAGCCCCGATCAGCAAACACTGGCCATTGGCCTACAATCCGGCAATGCAGTGCTCTGGTCGCGGCAGGGATCTCAGCAGGTGTTGCCGGGAAATGGGGTGGCGATTGGTTCGATGGAGTTTAGTCCGGACGGTCAGATACTGCTGGCCAATCCCGCTGCAGCGACGGGTCAGATCCAGCGGTGGCTGCTCACCGAGGAGATGAGTTGGCAACTGCCAAATTGGGCAATGATGACGACGGCAGCCTTTAGCGCGGACGGACAGTCGCTGATCACGGGCAGCAATGGCGGCAATGTGGGATTGTGGACGCGCCAAGGGGAGTGGATTGGTCGCCTGGATCCGCCTCATCAAGGTGCGGTAACGGCGGTGGCAAGTCAGGCGGCAACGCTGGTGAGTGCGGGTGAGGATGGCCGAATTTATCTGTGGAATGCCAAGGGCGAACGATTGGGCTATCTGTGGGCTGGGGCGAAGGTGAGCGCAATGCGGGTGAGTCAGTCTGGGCAGCGGATTTTCGTCGCAGATCAGCAGCGACAACAGGTATTTCTGTGGAATGGAGCGGCCGGGCAATGGAGCCAGTTTTTGCTCGGTCAAACGCCTGGGGTCCGTTCGGCAGACTTGAGTGCCGACAATGCCCTGGTGGCTCAAGGCTTGGCGAATGGCACGATCCAACTCTCGCCGCTGGATGCCCCCGCATCTGCTCTGCCGGCGCAACCGCTGCGCGGCCATAGCGGGGCGGTGACGACGGTGCTGTTTAGCCCCGATCGGCAAACGCTGGTCAGCGGTGGCAGTGATGGCACGGTGCGTCTGTGGGATGTAGCGGACGGTACCCTGATCACCCGCTTTCATCTGCAAGAATGGAGCGCCCAGCCGCTACAGACGGTGGCCCTGAGCCCGGATGGCAACCAGATTGCGATAAGTGATGAGAGTGGGCAAATCCAGATTCGCAATCGCCACCAGCAACTGCTGGCAGCGATTGAAGCGCCGGCTCAGTCAGCGCTGCACCTGCGCTGGAGTGCCGATAGTCAAACTCTGGCCGTGCAATCTGGCTCCAGCCTCAGCCTGTGGAATCTCAACGGTGAGGTGGTCCGGCGGATCACGCTTGCACGCCAGCACCCCCTCGACTCGTTTGCCCTCAGTCCGACGGGAGAGCACCTGCTGACGGTGAGTCCGGCTGGGATGCAACTGTGGCACCTGCCGGCTCCAGACAAACCTGAACAGTCCGGGCAGGCGCTGGGTCAACCGATTTACCTCACCCAAGCGCCGCATTATATTGCCGTTAGCCCTGATGGACGCTACGCGGTGAGTGGCTGGGCCTCGACCGATTCCCCCTCCGGCACTCCCAACGGCCAAACCTGCTTGTGGCAGATCACTCCACCCCTATCCTCACCCGCCTGCCAGCCGCTGGCCAGCCACACGGCGCTATTTAGCCCAGATGGTCAAACCGTGATTATTGGCGCTGCGGATGGCCGTCTGCAAGAATGGAATCGTCAGGGGCAATCGCTGCAAACCCTCGCGATGCATGCGGCCCCCATTACCGCTATTGCCTTGACTGCCGATGGTCAAACGCTGGTGAGCGGCAGTGCGGATGGCACGCTTCAGCTGAACGATCGGCACGGTAACCGCATCGGCCACCCCTTGGTAGGGCATCAAAGTGCGATTGCCGCGATCGCGGTGCACGAGGCCAAGGGAGAAAAAACGATTGTCAGCCTCAGCCAGGATCGGGAAGTGCGACTGTGGCAGGGCGATTGGCGCAGCTGGTTAGCAACGGCCTGCCGGCGAATTCAGCAACATCCACTGGTGCAGTCGCCCGTCACTGAGACCCAGCGTCGCGCCCAAGCGGTTTGTGCCTCGATGCCCCCGTTGCCCGTTGAGGTGACCGCGCCTCTTGCCCCAGCGGCCAAGCCGGCGGCAACGATTCGCTTGATTGTCCAGTTGAGCCAACGCCGGGTGCAGGTCTATGAAGGCGAACAGGTGAAAGCTAGCTATCCGGTAGCGGTTGGTCAAGCCGGTTGGGAGACGCCGACGGGCCAGTTTCAGGTGTTTCAAATGCTGCAACAGCCCGGTTGGACCCATCCCCTGACCGATGCAGCGGTGCCGGCGGGAGCGAATAATCCCTTAGGCGAGCGCTGGATCGGGTTTTGGAGCGATGGTCACCAGGCGATTGGGTTTCATGGCACGCCGGATCAAGCCTCGGTGGGAACCGCTGCCTCCCACGGCTGTTTGCGGATGTATAACGAAGATGTGCGCGCGCTCTACGAATGGGTCCAACTCGGAACGCCGGTTACTGTCGAACCGTAAGCGAATGGTGACTCAACCTGAACCACCTGCAGGCCAATGCCAACTGCTCAAGGGGCCGTTTACAGAATTGAGCGACAATCCATCTGAAACACGGCAACAACCTGAGACAATGAAACAAGATAGACCACCCCCTGACTCGCCGTCAGACCACTAGCCTTGCTGTAATTTGAGCGCTGGGGTGAGGCGATTCGCTGGTCACTTGTTGCACTCCTTGGGTAGGACTTCTGGATTATGAGCGAACCGTTACAATCTTCACCGGCCACGGCAGAAGAACTGGCCGAAGTGATTGCCGAATTTGAGCAGTATCGCGAACGATTGGTCAACGAAACGCTGGAAACGGCCCAACGGGCCAAAATGCCAAAAGCAACCGTAATGGCCAAACTCGAACCTGAGTTAGCCAAAATTGACGCGGCTCTGCAATCGTTGCGCGAGCAGCAGGCGAGCTTGGACAACGCTGACCGCTCCTGAACGTAATAGCGACGGCATGGGGAAGGATGCCGTGTGTTCGCGAAGCGTGGGCCTAGCACAAACCGGAGGCGAACAGCTACGCTTTGGTACAATCAAGCAAGCGAGGCATACCGATAACAGACCCGCTTCTCGCGTGACGGATGATAACCTCCTTTCCTTCGCGAAAGCGCTACTCGTCTACCCGCGAATTGGCAAGCAGTAGCGAGACTTGCCCGGAGAAACAGACTTCGATAGACCGCTCCTTCCAAGTGTTCCGTCTGAGCCAAATAGCTCACGGGGTTAGGAACTAGCCTCGTTAGACGCAGAGCCGCCAACCTCCACCTCCTGCGTAAGCGAGTCGGCAAGTTGAGGCGTGGAAGTGTCCGAAGCAATGATCTGCTTTCTGGTTCGGAGGAAACTCTGACCTCAGCAAAGCGGGTCGGAGCAGTTCATACAGGACCTCTGCAGGTTGCTGGGCACCTGCACCGCTGCTCAAGCCGCTAATTCGCGTTCAATGGCGCGGATCAGTTCTGGTGCATCAGGAGCGACCGCGCTTTTAAAGCGAGCCACAACTGCGCCGTGTTTGTTGATCAAAAATTTCTCGAAGTTCCAGGCTACGTCCCCTTTGGGGTCGGTTTGGGTGAGTTTGGCATAAAGTGGATGCTGCTGGGCACCTTTGGCATGCACTTTGTCAAATAGGGGAAAGGTCACCCCATAGCGGGTCTGGCAAAACTGCTGAATTTTGTCGAGGCTATCGGGTTCCTGCATGCCATAGTCGTTGCAAGGAAAGGCCAGAATCTCCAACCCCTGCTCGCGATACTTCTGATACAGCGCTTCCAACCCCTGATATTGAGACGTGTAGCCGCAGTAAGAGGCGACGTTGACAATCAGCACCACGTTGCCGAGGTAATCGCTCAGCGCTTTGGCGTGACCCTCAATCGTCGTAACGGAAAGATCCGTGATGGTTGTACTCATGGGAAGACTTTGCTCTCCTGCCCTTTCACCTACTTCAACCGCTTTTCGAGATACTGCCCAATCATCTGCTCTTCCCCAGCCCGCGAAATGATGGTCTGCCGGGTGCGGTACTGGGTGCCAATCAGTTTGACTTCTTCTTCAAACGAGTTGCCGCTGTATTCGGTCTTGAGGCACATGGTTTTAGGATCACGCATGTAAAACTGAGCGGTGATCGGCTTGCCGGTGGAAAAACCGCGATCGCGATACAGCAAATTGCCCAAGACGCCAAACAAGGTCGAACCGGTCAGGGTTTTGGGACTCGGACCAATATAATTGCTCTGCCAGGTGGTTAAGGCTCCGGAGGTCAGCACGGTTTCATCCTCTAACTGGTGCATCCGGGCCAACTGAATCAATGGCTCGCTGCCCTGGGGCAAAAACTGCACGGTTAAATAACTGATCACCTCTTGCGTCTCGCCATCCTTGAGGGTGTAGTAGCGCCGATGCGATTCCCACTCGCCCTCCGACTGCTGAAAATAGGCTTCTACGATAGTGGCTAGATCAAGCTGGACGGTCTGAATCATGCGGCGCTATCCTCTCTCGGTGGTGGCTTTCAAGTGAATGGACGATCTTGGCATCAACCGCTGAGCTAAAAATGCCCCCAGCGGAACTTTTGAACCGTTAGTCAAGCAATTCAAAACAATTATTTACATTTTGTTAGATTTCTTCATGGTAGTGCAGACTGGAACATCGAGGCAACGTGGGGTGGAAGTTAGCCAGGGATAGAAGGGATAGAGAGGCCATCGAAATGGCATGAAATGGCATGAAATGGCATGTTCGCTCCTGTCTGGCCTCAGTCTGGCCTCCCTGCTTTGGGGCATGGCCTCAGGCATTGGCTCGGAACACTGCCCAAATTTTGCCAAACCCACTACTAAATTCTGTAAGTACTTATACTCAGCATCGTAAAGTTTGGATAAATCTTAAAAATTTGTAAATTTATTGCTATTAGGATGCCGAAGTATGCATTCAAATCTAATTGCACTATAGCGCAGGGCGAGGTGGTCTACCTAGCGTCTTGAGAGGTATTGCTTTGGAGGGGGTGGGGGATGGGGGCGGCCCGTGTAGCCTGACTTTTGACTTCTGACTTCTGACTTCTAACTTCTAACCAGCTACGGCAGTAAGGTCTCTAGGGCGGCGGCGGCGACGCGGTGATCGGGATCGTGGCGCAGTTCGATCAAGGCGGCTTGGGCGTCAGAGTGGTGAAACGATTTGAGCGCATAGGCGACATGCTGCCGAACTTGCCAGGAGGGGGCGTGGCGGTGGTGCAGAATTTGGGTGAGGGCCAGGGCGGCCTGCTGGGTTGGAGCAAGGGTGGCGAGGGCGTCAATCGCGGCGGCCTGCACAATGGCATCGTCGCTACTGAGGGACTGCAGGCAAGCGTCGTAGAGTTCGTCTGGACATTCGAGATCCACCAGGGCTGCCATAATGCTGCGCCGTACCAGCCAATGATCGTCTTGAATGCAGGCTTGCACTAAGTGAGCGGCAGAGATGCGACCAAATAAGGACAGGGAATTGGCGGCTTCAGCCCGGACGCTGGGCGTATTGTCGAATTTCATCAGCTCCAGCAGCGCGGCAAAGGATTCGGCGGTTTGCTGTTTGCCTAACCCCATGGCTACAAAGGTGCGCACCAAAAATTCCGGATCATGCAGATGCTGGAGTAAAAGCGGCACCGCGATCTCGACGCTGTAGTCTTTGAGGGCCGAAATCGCCTTGAGCCGATACTGAAAATCAGAGTTTCGTAAGTTTGCTTCGATGTCAGATAACTCCATGCCCAATCCCTAGCCTGCGGCCAGCACAATCAGCCGCGATCATCCTTCACTTTAATCGGAAATGGAACGGGCGAGTGGAGTGTCCAGCCTCCGAGACCCCGAAGTAAAGTCTACCCCCCCTACCCCCTACCCCCTACCCCCTAATCACCCCTAGAAGAAATTCTAATATCACAAACTTGAAAAACTATTGCAATTTCGTTGCATATTTGTTACATTTATTTACATAAAGACACAGATTGTTACAAAGGAGCGAGGGTTATGCAGACGAGAAGTGCAGAGGGTCTATTGAATTTGTATGCGACCGAGCCGGCTATGTATTACGCGGAGTTTCCGTCGGTTGAGCAGCAGCGGCGCTATGCGTTTCAGGGAGCGTTGGCTGTGCTGTTGGTTGTGACGACGCTGTTAACGGCATTGGCGGTCAGCTAAGTCAGCTCAGCATTAGGTTAACGGGGTGTTTTCAAGCGATTACACGATTCGAGCCTTAGCAGATTCTGCTAAGGCTTTTTTGTGAGTTGCGGCTGGGATGCGGGATGGCTTTGTAGGGCGGCTTTGCTGAGGCTGGCGGTGAACAGAAGTGGAACACTCAAGGGATACTGGAAGTGGATATCCACTCAGTCATGATTTTTGCCCTACAGCCAGAACAATTGATAATCGCTTATGCCTGCTCAATTTAATGACGCGATTCGAGAACTGATTCAAAAAGCGAGAATTGTCAGCTTTACCAGTTGGCAGTCTACCCATCCGGCTGAAGCAATTGCCTTGTTTCAAGCGGCAGATGATCAGGGACGCTATCTAAGTCAGGCGGATTGTGCCCACTTGCAAACGCTGGTGCCAAGTCGAGCAGAGGGGTTGCCGGTGGTGCAGCAGTTGCGTGATCAAGTGGCGGAGATTGTGGATGAAGCGCGAGCTGGGGTTTTGGATACCTTTCCAACGATTACCCAACCGGGGGGTGGTCTCTATCCAAGCGAGCGAGCGGAGGCGTGCTGGCGCGATTTTTGGCATTTTCTGCGCTGCATCACCTACGGAATTGCTGGTCAGCATCTCGACTATACGAGTCCAGAAGGGCTGCACTATATGCGGTTGCTCTATCAGGAACTGCAGGTGCCGCTCGATGCAATGGTGGTGGGCCTCGAGGGTATTAAAACCGCGAGCCTCAACCGGGTAGCACTGGGTCAACCGGACGCCCTAGCGCCCTATTTTGATCACCTGATCGTCCAGTTAAGCCAGTTTCGCGCTTAGATTCTCATGGTCGATGGGGTAATTGTTGAAGCGGCTGATGCGTTTGATTGATCTATGATTGCTGCGGATGATGAACTAATCAAAGCCTCAATTCAAGGCGATGCCGACAGGGCAGCGGTGCTGTTGGCGCAAGGCGCCAATCCCAACACGACAGGGGTGACAACGGCCATTGGCCGCGGCAATACGGCGCTGATGTGGGCGGCAGTCGAGGGGCATTGGGCTGTGGTGCAGCTGTTGTTGCAGCAGGGCGCAGACCCCAATTGGCGCAATTCGGCGGGGTTCTCGGCCCTGATGTATGCGGCAGAATCGGATCGACGCGAGATTGTCATCACGCTTTTGGATGCCGGTGCCGCGATGGAGGGGACCAATGCTTACGGGGAAACGGTGCTGATGGCGATCGCTCGCAACGGCCATGCCGATATTGTGCAACGACTGGTTGCTTTGGGTGCCCCAATTAATGCTGTGAATAAGATAGGAGATACGGCGTTGTATTTGGCAGTAGATAACGGTCATGCCTATGTGGTGAAAACGTTAATCGCTTTGGGGGCGGAGGTCAATACCCATAATCTAGGTGGCTGGACACCTCTGATGATGGCCTCGGCCAGAGGTGACCTCGATACAATGGAAATTTTGATTCAAGCAGGGGCCGATCTGCATGCCAAAAACAACTGGGGGGCAACGGCTTTGAGTGAAGCCCGACGCTCGTTTCGTTCTCATCAAGCCGTGGCGTTACTCAAACAGGCCGGCGCGATGGAATGAGGTTTGAGGGATTTGCGTAGGGTCTTGGTCGGAGAACGTCTGCGGTCTGAGGGGGTGGCGCTACGTCAGAATCTGGCTCTAAGCCATCGCTGCGAGTTCGCTCCCAATAGCACTTACAATATCTCCTAGCATAGGGTGCCAACCACCCTCGCCCAATTCAACCCTTGCTACTGAACCTGCAAAATCGAGACCGCAAACCACAAACTGCAAAGGTCTCTGACCGAGATGCGACGCGAACAAACCTTAGCCCTTCATCCTCTCTTTTTCATGAGTACCCTATCAACGTTTCACCAATTTTTTGACCATTGTGTCGGCAGCTGGAAGACCGAGCGTACCTATCATTATTTGACTCAGCCGCTGGTGGAGCGCTCCCATACCGATTTTGTGATTCATCCGCTCACGGTAGAGCAAAAGCAAACGGTGTTGAGCGATAACCAGTATGAGCCGATGGCTGTTGAGGCGTTGCCGGGATTCCATCTGGAGTTTAATACCGTCTCGGAAACGGGTGAAACGGTGGCGCAGGCGCTGAATATGCTGTTTGTGCCGAAGGGCGAAGCAGAGACGATTTTGAGCGGGGATTATCTGCGCGACCGGGCTTACGAGGAGGCCCGTCCGATTATTTCCCAGTTTCGCTTTAACCCCAACACCGGGGAACTGCTCATGAAAACCTACTATACGCGAGTGGTCTCGGTTGACTCGATTACGCTGGTCAATCCCCGCCTGCGGATTCGCAAAATTCTTAACTACCGCCGTCCGGCTGAGGGTGAACCGCTAACAGATGTGGTGCTGGTGGGGTTTGGAGTTGAACAAAAAGCTGATTAAGCGATTGCATGCAGCGATGTGAGGTGGGGTGGACGGTTGAGCATATCCTTGAACTTGGCTTAGAACCGGCTGCTCAGTGGCCTCACTCTCTCAGCTACAAAGTTCACAATTCTTGATGAGCATTGTTACAACCTTGTATGAATATTAGATCATAACAATGCGTATAAAGCTTATAAAATAGCTGCAACGCTACTTCTACCGTGGGTTTCTGTAGGACTCTACGGTGGAATGGCACGATGGCCCTCTGGGCCGTGCGGAGCACGATCAAGACCGAGGAATCGAGTTGCACATTTGGGTAATTCTGAAATTCCTTAACATCTTGAAACAATTCTTCTCAACCGCTGTTGTTTAACAGGAGATTGTGAATGGCTTTTGGACCAGCGTCCCGATTGGGGGTTAGCCTGTTTGATGAAACCCCGCCCCTGGAGCGGGTGCCCGGTAGTTCGGCCGACGAACTGGAAACGATGATCCGGGCGGTGTATCGGCAGGTGTTAGGCAATGCCTATGTGATGGAAAGCGAGCGGCTGGCAGTGCCGGAATCGCAGTTCAAGCAGGGCGATCTGAGTGTGCGCGAGTTTGTGCGGGCTGTGGCCAAGTCGGATTTGTATCGGTCTCGTTTCTTCGAGAATGTGCCGCGCTATCGCGCCATTGAGCTGAATTTTCGCCATTTGCTGGGGCGAGCACCGGATGGCTACGAGGAAATGAAGCAGCACAGTGCTATTCTCGATACGCAAGGCTTTGAGGCGGAAATCGATTCCTACCTCGACAGCGATGAGTACCAAAATCGGTATGGGGAAAACATCGTTCCTTATATTCATGGCTATAAGAGTCAAGGCAAGACGATGGTGCAGTTTACCCATACGTTTGAGTTGGTGCGTGGCGCGTCGAGCAGCTCGCTGAAGGGCAACCTAGCCGGTAAAAGCCCGCGGTTGAACGCGCTGGTGATTCAGGCAACCCCCACGGCGATCGTTTCTCCGGGTAGCAGTGGAGCGACCTTCCGCACGCCACCGGGTGTGGCCCGGACGCGCTTGGGTGTGGGTGCTAGCGAAGGCGGTAAGGTCTACCGGATTGAAGTGACCGGCTACCGCTCGAATACGGTCAACAACATTTCTAAATTCCGTCGCAGTAATCAGGTTTATCTGGTTCCTTACGAGAAGTTATCTCAAGAATATCAACGCATTCATCGTCAAGGTGGAGTGATCGCTAGTATCACGCCGATCGATTAACGGCGTTTCTGCGGTCGTTGCATTGTCTAAAGTGTGTGTACGCTTTAGACCTTTTTGCTATTCCTAAACTCGTATTTTGCGCTCTGCAATATGCGGTACTTCGCTGTGTTGACATTTCATACTTAGTAAGGAGATCCATCGATGTCATTAGAACTGTGGCCAACGAGCAGTCTCGAGGATGTAGAGACGATTATTCGCGCGGTGTATAAGCAGGTTTTGGGAAATCCGCATGTGATGGAGAGCGAGCGGTTGGTGGCGGCGGAATCGCAGTTGTGTAACCGCACGATCACGGTGCGAGACTTTGTTCGGATTGTGGCGAAATCTGACTTTTACCGGTCGCGCTACTTCGAGCCTTGTGCCCCTTATCGGTTTGTTGAACTCAATTTTAAGCATTTGCTAGGCCGTGCGCCGCAAGATCAAGCGGAAGTGTCTGAGCATATCCGCCGCTGTGTGGAGCAGGGCTACGACGCAGAGATCGATTCGTATATTGATAGCGAAGAGTATCAGTCGGCGTTTGGGGAAAATATGGTGCCTTATTTCCGAGGTACGGTCAGCCAACCTGGCCAAAAGCAGGTGGTCTACAACCGCATGTTTGCCCTCGATCGGGGTCCAAGCCAGATTGACAGTGCGGTGCGCAGCTCGCAGCTCGTCTATGCTGTCGCTACTAATAGCCCGACGCCAATTCGGCCTGCAACGAGCCGCGGGGGAGCCTATGCTGCGACTGAAAAGCTGTTTAAGATCGTGGCCACTGGCGCAAAATTCGATAGTCCGCGTCGTCGCAGCACCACTGAATACATTGTTTCTGGCAGCAAAATGACGCCCCAAATCCAGCGGATTAACCGCACGGGCGCTCGGATTGTCAGCATTACTGAAATTGCCTAGGACATAGTCTGATCGGTCTGACCTCGGGCCAGTGCGATGGGCTATGCTCACCCCACTGGTCTCAACTTCAATCCTTAGCGAAGTGACTTGAGTGGAGGATAGGGGCTAGCTGTCAACTCTTGGTGTGGAGCTAGTCCATGGCTGCACGATGGTTGTGCGATCAAGCGTCTGCGAAACCGTGGCAACGGTTGGATATCGTTGTGTGGAGACCCGCTCGTCTGGGACGGCATCGATTAATTAGGGTCAGATGATCAAATTTATCTCGCAATCTGTGGCTGCAGACTCTAACTTTATACGCTGAAGCTGAACAAAAAACGATGCTTAAACCGATTAAGTTCGGGTGTTTAAAGTGTCGCGACTATGGTTCGGTAATAGTCAAGCGAAAAAGTTTGCTGTTTCGGGGCTGCGTTGAATCTGTCTATCTATGGTGGATTGAGTGCAATGGTGGTTAAACGTATTCAGTGAGTGAGGTAGAAGTGATCGAAACGCGCTGGGCAAGTTGGAAATGCGGATTGGGTGTGCGAACGTACAAATCAACGCACACCCCTGTCTGGGATTCAGGCTTTGGCACTCTGTGGTTTGAGAAACGGGAGAGTTTTACTGATGACATCCCCCTCATTCAAGCCCTCGCTTAACCCTCTGCTCCCCGTCGAGCTAGAGACCATTAAGGCTAAGATGCTGCCCCCTGTAGCGCAAAAGAAAATGCAAGGCTGGATCCGTAGTCGCCATCTGGTGTGCTCGGGACATTTTTTTGTGTTTGAGACGGTTGACTATAGTGCAGTAGAACGATTTACCGAATGTGTGACTGTGTTAGGAGGAACTCTAATATCTGTGGAGCCGATTGATAAGATCTGGATGGGCGGACATCGGCAGGTGATCCTTTACCAGGCTAAGGCAAGTTTACATACACCGTGTCATGATCTTAGGCAGTATTGGATTAAATACGGTAGTTTCAGAACTCGTTTCGATGGGCGTGAGTCCATCCCGTAAATTGCATCGACGCAGCTACCCATACCTCCACAAAAGCGGGTGTGAATTCTGCTTTTGATGTGTCTAAAGCGCTTAAAATCAAGATAGAGAGCGGTTAGCATCCGCTCTTCTACATTTCTACCGCTGATATTTCTCCTCTTGCCCTCCTTCGATCTCTTGAATTGCAGGGTGATAGTTAGCCCCAAGTGTTGCAGCTATCTATACTCAGACATCGATGTTTGATGCCAGCAGCTCAAGTATAGCTACTATCAGCGTTCAAATCGATCGAGTTAGGTACGGCTCTATACTTATACTTGATAGTTTGCTTTGTACAAGTATAGATGTCTTTGCGAGCAATGGATCTGCCTTGATGGTGATTGCTCTGCTCGTATTTAGGCAGGATATTCTGCCTCTGTGCTGTCTTGTGCTGTCTTGTGCCAACGTCCGTTGGCGACATCCTCAATTGAAGGTAGTCCGACAATGGTATTGCGCGACCGGTTTTGCATCAGGCCCAGGCCATAGTGACTGTGATGTGCTTCAATTTCTGCGGTGCGGGTTCCTGGCGCATTCGCCTTACCAATGACAGCTTCCCAAGCGGTCTGCCCACATAACTCACCCCGCACCCGGACCTTCTTCAGAGCAGCCACCCCAATCATGATTCTGTGGCTGCGCACTCGTCCGGGTGCATCATTGTAGGCGATAATCTGGTCAATAGCGGCATTGACCTTTTCGAGTGCCACTTCACTGGAGCGATTAGGCTTGAGGGTGTCTCCTTTCATCTGCTTAGACTGAGTGGTGTGCAGATTTATCGTGGATGCCCCCATCCCAATTGCTGGCTCATCCCCGTGCATCTGGGGCGATTGTAGCGGTATGGAGGGTGTGGTTTGTGCTTGTCCTGGTTCGAGTGAGGTCTGTTGCTCACGAGATAGCAGCACCTCGGTCAAACGAGACATCTGCCGGGTTAGAGTCAGCATCTGCTGCGAGAGTTGTTCCCAGAGCGGTGGAGTAGGTTCAGGAGAAGGTGAAGTGACTGGTGGTTTGTCCACCGCTTCGATTGCCTTTGCTGAGATCCCAGTTGTTCCCTCATCGTGCTTCACTGTTCGATCTGCCTGTTGCTCTGTTTTAACCAAATCAATCAAATGAATGACATCGGCATCTGGTTCTTCCGCCTGCTTGCTCGCAAGCTGATGCTCGACCCAATCGAGGAAGTGGCCAATCCGGTCGGGCTGATTGTTTGCCACAATCCCTAATTGCTCCAGACACCTCTGTAACCGTTCCACATCGGTGCGCCACACACGCACCTTCGCTTCCCGCTGCTTCTTGGATGGGAGTTGAGCCAGTGCTTCTGCCATCTGTGCTACTTGCTTGCGCTCAAAGGCTTCAATCACTTCAATGCCTCCTAACCCTAACTTAATTCCCTGCCTGCCATCGAGATTACCTTTCCCATCGCCAATCTTGTAATCGTTGTAATGCCTACCCGCGGCCAGCGATCGGCGTAATTCTTTCCCTTGGGTATCCAACAGTGCAAAATGCCCTTGAATCTGTGCCTTAAATTCATCCGCATCGACAGTGGGTGGACAATACCAGAACACAGCAATTGCCCCATACACAGAGCGAAACAAATGGGTGTAAAGATTATCTTCCCCCTCGCGTACTGGTACTAATCCTGAAAAATGCTTATCACAAGCTACTGCAACCGCATGGCTATACTTAGCATTGATCTGCCGGACCGATAGGCCCTGACAGTTCACCCACCCTCGCAACTTCCTTAATGCTGCAATCACTCGGTCTGCTGTTGTCAGAGTGGGAATCTCAAACGACAGTCGCTGACTTTCGCCTTTGCGCTTGAGTGCTCCGGTAAAGCGCACACTCCACTGCGATTGCTTCTCGAACTCAGCCGTTGCCAAAATTTCACTCGATCTTCGCCCGGTAAGCACTGTCAGCCCTGCTGCCACTGCTGCCCAATCTCGTGATTCCAACAATCGTACTGCTTTTGCCACAATTGCTTCCGGGTCATCAATCAGCTTCACATGCTCATTGCGTCGTGCGACTGCCTTCTGACTCAACTCATTAATGGCTATCCATTGCGCTGTTGAAAACTTCATTGATTTCAACGCTACATGGTCTGAATCAATTGCCTTGAGTGCATTTCTCACTTCCTGCATCACCCCTGCCTGCTGCCGTAGTGTCGTCAATCCATGTTCTACCCACTGCTGCTTCATCCACTCTGCCCACTGCTTGGCAACTGTTTGACCTTCTGGTGTATCTTGAAGCGAACGAACCGCAGGCAAATACTGCTTCTCAAACAATTCCTTGAGCCACTGCCGCATCACTTACTTCATCCCCTTGCGCTCTAGCTTGCAACTATTCCTATCCATACATAATAATACCTAAAAATATAAAATATATACCTGAGTCTATGCATATAAGCAATCTATATCTCATTTTTTATACCCGTATCTTTTTATTCGTATATCTAACCTGTTGGCAGCCTGCATTTATACATGGTACATCTACTTAACTCGGTAGGGTTCCGTTCTCCAGCAACAATGGCACGGATGATCTTCATTCTGGTTGCACCTGTGATATCAGAGATGACATTCGCAATCCCGACTGTCATCGCAGCACCTTTATTCGGGATTATACTTATCGTGCCTACCTACCGGAAGTCAAACAGCAGGTTACGGAGATGGTACTCAATGGCAGTGGTATCCGTGATACAGCAAGAGTGCTCAACATTAGCCCAACCACCGTCATTGAGTCGTTAAAAAAAAGATCGTCATCTTAAGGCAGTCAATCAAGCCCGTTTAGCCGAGATTGCAGCCACTCAGACGATTGTACGGTTGTGCAGTGGCA
>KL662192.1:0-688 GCA_000733415.1 [Leptolyngbya] sp. JSC-1 | reverse complement strand
TCGCAATCCCGACTGTCATCGCAGCACCTTTATTCGGGATTATACTTATCGTGCCTACCTACCGGAAGTCAAACAGCAGGTTACGGAGATGGTACTCAATGGCAGTGGTATCCGTGATACAGCAAGAGTGCTCAACATTAGCCCAACCACCGTCATTGAGTCGTTAAAAAAAAGATCGTCATCTTAAGGCAGTCAATCAAGCCCGTTTAGCCGAGATTGCAGCCACTCAGACGATTGTACGGTTGTGCAGTGGCAGGAGGTCGAAGTAGAAGTGGACGAGATGTGGGGTTTTGTACACTCCAAAGGACAATAGCGTTGGTTATGGCACGCGATTGACCACAGCAGTGATGAAGTCTTGGCATATGGGTTGTCAGACCACAAAGACACCGCCTTTGTTCAACTCAAAGCCTTGTTAGAGCCGTTCGGCATCACCCAGTTCTACAGCGACGATTGGGGGACTTATCAACGATTGCTGCATCCTGCGTTTCACACCATGGGTAAAACGAATACTCAAACGATTGAGCGCAAGCATCTGATCTTACGTACTAGGATTAAGCGATTGGCTCGCAAAACGATTTGCTTTTCCAAGTCTATCTGGTTACACGATGTAGTCATCGGACTATTCATCAATCGGTATGAGTTTGGATTGCCCGTCTAGCTATTACTCCACACGTCTAGAACACTACCC
>KL662191.1:6326173-6335039 GCA_000733415.1 [Leptolyngbya] sp. JSC-1 | reverse complement strand
AACGGGTTAGGTTCGCCTTTGGCGCGTCCGGCCATATCGCGCAACTGAGCCGTACCGGAGATCTCAGGAGGACGATCGGGCTGCATTGTATACGTAACGTTAGCCGTCAGCTCACCAGCATCGATCTTCAAATCGGTCGGAATGAACGTTTCCAGGGATTTAATTGGCAGTGCTTGGGTCTGGAGGGCGATCTGGAGCTGGTCTGCATCCATGCGAATGTCGCCCTTGAGCTGGATTTTGCCCTGCTGGGATGGCTGAGCGGCCATTTGAAACACCAGCCGCTGCCCCTGCTCTTGCAGACTGAAGTAGCCGTTGACCTGCCGCAGGGTCATTTGGCGGGGATGGTCAGAAATGTCCCAGGGTTCGTCATCTGGATCGGTTTCGACCGAATCGTCCAGAATAATCGGCTGGGGAGCAAGGGTAATGGTGGCATCCTGGAGGCGAATTTGGTCGATTTCAATGCGGGCATCTTCGTCAAACTCTAGCTCCAGATTCAGCCAATCGCCTGCTTTGTCCTGATCAATAAAGGCGGTTGGTTTGATCAGGGTCATGGTCAGCCGCACCTGTTGATGGCGTAGGCTTTGAATTGGATCAAACCGAATATCGATCGCTTCGGCCACAATCTGATCGGCATCGGTGGCGGTGGTTGGCAGTACCGAACGCCCCAACCGTACCCCGGACCAAGACACCTGCTCGATTTCCCCTAGCTGAATCGGGCGGTCAATCATGCGGCTCAGCTCACGGGAAAGATTGGGCACCAGTTCGGCCTGTACGTAGGACAAACTCCAGTTGGCACCCGAAATGCCGCCGACCACCAGTACTCCACCAAAAAACAGGCTGACTCGCAATAGCGCGGGCTGGAGCTGTTTGCCAGGTTCCACCCATTTGGGCTGCAGGAGGGGTGGCAGGATGGGCAGCCGCAGCCGCTGAAGGCGGGGTTTTGCCGTTTCTTTAGGCACGGCGACTTTAGGAATTTCTTTGCTGAACAGTCTCATATATCCCCCAAACTGTTCTGCTACCACTCAATCCAGCAACAGCGGCCAGATTCTCGAACTATGTGAGGAGCGGATTTGTGCAGATGATTACAAGGCAAGCACGGAGCAAGGCAAGAGCGAACAGTCAATCGAAGCGACGTACCAGTACTGAGCAGGTGCCGTTACTATTTAAGCAGGTGGGGCATTGTAGGCACCAGAGTTAGAGATGGGGCAGAAAGGCCATAAATTTTAAGCGGAAGAAATTAGGATAATCAATCTTTGTGATTATAGCTCTATGTTTTTTAACCTTTAAGAAATAAAAGCCGATTTCTACAATTACCGTAAGCAATCATTGCCCTGCTTTCACAATTTGCAATATTTGCAATATCAGTTTGCGCTATTTGGACGCAGCACGATTCCCGCTTTTGGAGACGCCAATCGGATGAGCTAAAGTTCCTCCAGCTAGGGGAGTTAACAGCGCCGATTGAAATGGCGCTTTCAGCGTTTCCGTAGGCTCGGCTCAGCAGTTGCGCTCGAGGTTAAACCGTTCAGAGGGTTTTCCCCGATCTGCCTTGGCTTGCGATATGCTTTTAGGGCGGAGATAGGTCATAGAGAAAATGCTGCCATGCTGATGCGCCGAGTCAAATCAGGACTGCCAAAATCAGGGATACCTCAGCTAGGGCAAAGGGTCCGCCGAGCTGGTTACACCCTACTGCTGAGTGCCTGTTGCAGTCTACTGATGCCTTCTCAAGTCTTGGCGGCGGAACGGCTGGTCATCACCTATGGCCCCTTGCGGGCTGGGGTTTCAGTGCAAGATTTAGAAACGCTGGTCACCACGGATGAAGTTCCCGGTTCCCTGCGGTTTTACCTGGGGCTGGCGGGGCTTGATCCCAGTTTGCTGCGAAGCGTGTTGAGCATGAAGCTAGGAGCCAGCTCAAATTTCATGACTGGAATGCTGGATTCTGACTCTGGACAGCAATTGCTCACCCAAATGAGTGAAGTGATTCACCTGCCGCCTGCTCGCTCCGAAATTCAGATTCTCAAAACCGCCGCACCCAATCGAGAACAACCCTCAGAACCGGACAATGTAGAAGCGCTCAGAACCGCCTTGATCAAAGCTGCGGACGATCGGCAAGTGACGGTGCTAGAAGTGTTGCAGCATTACCCATCTGAACGAGTTTATGTGGATGCGGTCAAGCTGATTCGCTTTGCCAATAGCTTGGAAGCACAGCCTACCGAGGCGGTTGAATAGCTGGCTCCTGCTGACGGGCTACCGAAGCGCTACTCAACCCGAATAACATCCCGCAGTCCTAGCCAGTTATAGCGTTTGACGCCCCAGGGTAGTAAAACTAGCACTAGCACAAATAGGACGGCTATACAGATACCCAGGACTAGGCCACCCGTGAGGGCTGCGCCCATATGGGTGAGGAAAAAGATGCAGGGAATAATTCCCAGCAGACAGGTGGCGGCATAGATGGGAAATGACATGCCAGAAATGCCCGCCCCGTAGCTAACTAGGTCATAGGGCATGAAGGGCAGCAGGTGCGAGACAAATACCAACCAACCCAGATACACCTCGCCCCGATGGCTAGAAAAATAAATCACCTTGCCTAGTAAGGCCCGTACCACCGAGCGGCCCAGCGTTCGACCAATAAAGTAGGCGGCCAGACTGCCTAAATAAATGCCAATTACGCCAAAGAATCCAGCTAGATTAGGATCCCAGATAGCTCCGGCAGCTACTGTAACCGGGGTACTGGGAATTGGGCCAATCACAATCGCGACAAACAAGAACCCAATGTAGAGCAAAATCCCTAGCCAACCCATGGACTGAATCGAGTCAATCAGCGCGGCGGGCTGCGAAAAATCAATGCCGGATTGGGTTAACAGCCACCACGCTGTACTCAGACAGAACAACAGCAGCGACAAGGCAATTCCGTTTTGGACAGTAAAGAGGGCACGCAAGCGAGATCGGCGTTTAGAAACGGGTTGGGATTTCTTAAATTTTGGTGGGAGTTGCTTCATGAGGAACGGAACGAGTTGGGCGCTAACTACCTATGCAAAAACTCGTCAGAGTTCTTGAATTTCAAACCCTCAGGTTTTCGAATAGGCACTAAGACATGACAGTACCTAGCCACCATAGGTTTCAGAGCGCTAAAACTGAACAACCCAAGGCTGCGCTAGGCAACTTCAATATCATAGGCTACAACCCCAAGAAGCTGCCTGAGCAGATCGCCCAGAATCTAGATTGGCAGCAAGGCGGTGATGGGAGAGTCCTAAAACGACCAAAGACCGAAGATCAGGATGTGAATTAAAAACCCGGCCAGAATGCCATAGGAGCAGGAGAGCAACGATTTGGACGATAGCCGTTTGCCGAAGTAGAACAGGCCACCCAGCGTGAGGGAGATTAGAAATTCACCCAGGGGAAGGGTATGACTGAATTGACCAGAGACAAAGTCCACCAGGATTAGCAAAACCAGAATCCAAAGCAAGGCCATACCGAACAAGTTGACTTCTAGCACTCGGCTGGGGGGTTTGACGGAACGGGAGAAAAAGCTGCTGTAGGCGAGAATGATCGGGGGCAAAGCCGCTGCCGCCAAGCTTCTCAGTCCCACTTCTAGACCCACAGCAAAGGCTTGAGCCACAGCGCTCAACAGCAAACCGACAATTACTGCATAGGCAATCACAACCACCAACCGATTGATGGCATAGGTGAGTGGCCGATTCCTACGAGCACTTTCCAAATTGCCAGGGCGATCGGGAGATCTGGGCATGTTGGGTCAGAAAAGGAGATAGAGTGCTTCTATACTATGGCGGCAATCAAGCTACGGCACCACTACCCAAGGAAGGACTTGGGGGGTGTGACCCTTCAGCTTGAGTAAAACGGCAAGGGGTGCAGGGAGAGAGGCAATAGCCAGGGTTAGGACATTGTGGAATGCTGTTAAACCCTCAAAAAGCGCCTAAGCTCGAGGTGCATAGACTCCACCGCTGCAATAGACCCAGGCAATTCCATCTGGATCGAGCTGCTGTGTCCATTCGCTGAAGCCGGGCTGGCTTTTGCGTCGCCGAATTGTTTTAGGATTGGTCCCCAGCCGCTGAGCCAACTGACGACTAGAAAGGGCAGTGGCTTCTACGTCATCTAGTAAACCCAAGTAGGTATCCCAGAGCACGAATAAGGCAGCCAGCAGGACAAAGATGACCGCTTCTGGACGATTCAGCAAATTAGAGTCGGATGATTCAACCATAGGACAGAATCACGGCAGAGGTAAACGAACATGTGCCTGCTGTTTGTAGATTGTACCTGACGGTTGCCCTGATTGACTGTGTTGCCCATTGCTAAACCGCAGCACGGCCTGTCTCCAGTTCCTGTAATTTTTCGTGTGGGTTGTCTGCCAGCAGTAAGGTGCCTACACTCCGCCCAATTTCCCTTAACCCTCGTGTTGCCTGTGACTAGCGAGACGCTCCCATAATAGGAGCTAGTAATCTACTGCAATGAATTACTTGAATAGTTAATTGAAGAATAAATTTAAGATTTAAAGTTAGATCCCATTCAATTTCAATCTAATATCTTAATTCCATCTACTTGCTTATACCAAGCTCGTGAGTTTATAACAGAGATCTACAAAAAAGAAATAAAACGAATTTCTATTCAACCGTAGTTCGGTTCTAGTTCTAAAAATTCTTCAGCAGTAGGTAGATCAACATTATTAATTTGAAGATCCGTAGTGCCAGCGTCTCGCTGGCACAGGTAAAACACCCGTACTACATCTACCGTGTAATCAGGTTGACCGACTTATTAGATTCGGTTTGATTAAAGCTTCAAAAGCAGACTGATGCTAAAACAACTCGGTACTGAATCGAGGCAGAATAAACTGGGAGAAAATTGATGATTATGTAAGATATAAATCAATACAAAGAAATTATATAAAGAAAATCTATAATCGCTCAAACAAATTTGAAGAAATCAAATATTGCTTTTAGCTGAGTTTGTTAATAAAGTGCAAACAGGACTGATCCCGATCAAGAATCGAGTTCTGCTTTCTAAGTAAATACTTTTGGTGTTTCTCCTGCAGCTGTCGCTACTGAGGTTTGTTTGCTGGTTTCTACTAGCAGAAGATAGAGCGCGTTGTGAAATGCTGTAGCGAACCTATAGGTAAGTAGGTGTAGACGCCACGTAGTGTTTATAAACGTATTGCAGAACTAATTCTAACTGTATCGTGAATAATATCTCAGACTGTTAGGAGACTATCATGCGGAAATTGACTGGAAGCCAACTTGATGTGAATGAAGGCTGGGCCGTGCATGTCTATGGCGGCGATCGGCGGCTGCTCTGCTCATTCGGCTCTTCTCACTGCTGGTTATTTGTGCTCGGTCTAGTGGCAGGCGGATTGTTGACTGCTGCCTCGATTCGATGCGAACCTTCTAATGCTGACACCTCTTCGTTTTCTGCTCCTAAGCAAGCACCTCTGGCGATCGATTAAATAGATCAACCGAATTATTTTTAGATCCTACACTGGAGCTATCTTGTCTGCCGAAAGCGGGTCGCTCGCTCTATATTAAGTAGAACAACATAATTAAATATGAAACCCAAAGGAGATAGTGTCGCCGCCGCTCGAAGGGCGGCGACAATACCCTGATCTTAGTTTTAATTAAGTTGAATGACTTATTGTTTTGGTTGAATGACTTAAAACTGCTTGCCAATTAGAGCAAACAAGCCATGCAGTGAATTCCGAAGCTGTAGAAACCCAAAAATACAAGCATAGAAAAAGGGGAGCAGAAAGACTGGTAAACGTTTCTACTCCCACTGAAGATGTTAGTTGTGACTGGTGATCTGAACTGTAGAGGTTTGAACCGTTAAATTAGCTGACAACCTGCTCGGCATCGGTAGCGGCCTCTGACTCTAGACCCCGATCGAAGGCAAATCGTAGGCAGGGAGGGGCAAGGAAGGTTGTCAGAATCACCATGATGATAATGGCTGCTTCTAACGGTTTGGTAAGAACGCCGCTAGCTGAACCGATGCCAGCAAACACTAAGCCCACTTCACCTCGGGGGATCATGCCTACTCCAATCGCAAGCCGGTTGATCTGCGGTTGACCAAACACAGCCCAACCGGTGATAACCTTACCCACAATGGCAACCCCAATCAGAAAAGCGGCAATCACCAAACCTTCCCGATTGGCGGGAATCGCTGGGTTGAGCACACCCAAATCGGCCTTAGCCCCAACCGTGACAAAGAAAATGGGAACCAGAATATCGGCAATCGGAATGATCTGCTGATCCAGTTCCTTTCGACGGTCGGTTTCATCTAACACGAGGCCAGCGGCAAAGGCACCCAGAATTGCTTCTAGGTGAATGGCATTGGCCAGAAACGCCATCAGAAACGCAAAGATCAGGGCTGGAATTACCAATTTGCCGCGAGTTTCTAGCTTGTCAACGATGGCTACAAAGGCATTGTTGAAGAATTTGCCCAAGAAAATCGCACCCAACAGAAACGCTGTAGCGCTAATGATTAAATAAACCACATTCAGCACATCGACTTCGCCGGTTTTCGCCAAACTGGCAACCACGGCCAAAACAATAATGCCTAGCACATCGTCGATTACTGCCGCGCCGACAATAATTTGCCCCTCTCGCGACTTCAGCCGCCCCAACTCCGACAACACCTTAGAGGTGATGCCAATGCTAGTAGCGGTTAGGGCTGCACCAGCAAAGATGGCCGGAATGGCCGGAACGTGAAACAGCAGCATCAGCCCAGCCGTACCGGCAGCAAAGGGAGCCACTACCCCCACCACCGCTACCAGAGCTGCCTGATAGCCTACCTTTTGCAGTTCCCGCAGATCTGACTCTAGGCCAATTTCAAACAGCAGGATTATGACGCCCAGCTCGGCTAGAACGGAGATTACCTCGCTCTGGGATTCAAACACGGTCTGTACAGCATCGGGGGTTAAGCCACCGACCCATTGCAGAACCGTCATGATTGCCGAATCGGCAGCAACCGCTCCGCTCTCCGGGAAAGCCAGTAAGTGCAAGGCAGAAGCGCCCACCACCACACCTCCGACCAACTCGCCTAAAACGGGTGGAAAATTTAACGAACGGGACAATTCGCCTCCCAGCTTGCTAGCAAAGTAAATCACCACCAAGCTCAGAAGCACACCTGCCAGCACGACTGGCACATTTTCAGAGCCAGCGGTGGCCAGCAGGGGCGGAAAAATCGGTGAGGGCAGTCCCTCAAAAACGGGTGCAATCAAATTCATAGATACTTATTCTCCAAATCTGCATCTCCAGTTGGGCCAAGCTAGTTAGCCTCTAGCCCAATCCTCTAATCGAAATTTATGCTGGCTCTAAACCGCCATGCTGGACGGAAGGCTGGCTCAAAACCATCTGCTCACTACTGCCAGCAACGGCCCGCCTCAACGCTTCGGTACGGCTGTTTAGCAAGTGATCTGCCGGAACCCGTTGAAATACACCCAGTCGTTCTAAACGGCGGTGCACCTTGCCCGTGGCTCCGACAATGTAAACCTGGCAGCCCTTGTCAATGGCATCTTTGATCACGTTCTCAATTTCTAGCGAGACGGTGACACCCAGTAGGGGCACATCGCTCAGGTCGAGCACTAAAGCGTCGATATCGCTAACCGCGTTGTGAGTGCGAGCAATTGCCTTAGAAACACCGAAGATCATTGGGCCACTTAAGTAGAACAACAGCACCCGGCCCCGGCCCTGATCCAGTAGTTGCTTGTCTTCGGCAGATAAGGGAATGTCATCATCGGCATCGCTGATCGCCTTGACGGTCTGGGACTGCATTTCACTCAAACGCTCAATCGTAAGGATGTTGGCGATAAACACACCCACGCCCACAGCCACAATTAGGTCCACAAATACGGTCAGGAAGAGGACACCGTACATGATCAGCGTTCCTTTCCAAGACACCACATGTGCCCGCTTCAGGAAGCTCCAGTCCAGAATATCAATCCCTACCTTGAGGGCAATTCCGGCCAGCACCGCCATCGGAATATTTTGGGTCAGGCCAGCGGCCCACAGGACCACTAGCAGCAAAATCACGGCCCGCGTTAAACCCGACAGCGCCGATTTTGCGCCCGCTTGAATATTAACTACCGTACCCATCGTGGCACCGGCACCGGGTAAACCACCGCACAACCCTGAAACTAAGTTGCCAATCCCTTGGCCAATCAGCTCTTTGTTGGAATTATGCTCGGTGCGGGTCAAGCTGTCAGCGATAACAGCAGTCAGCAGCGTATCAATACAGCCCAGCATCCCCAGCATGGCCCCATCCACCAGCATCAGCGTCATTTGACCAGGGCTGAAGGTTGGTAGTTGGATCGTGGGCAAACCCATCGGAATTTCGCCAATTCGAGGAATATCAGCATTGGGGAAGGCATAGACCGAAACTAGCGTACCGACAATCAATGCGACCAGTTGGGGCGGAGCGTAACGCTTCAGCTTGGATGGCATCAAGAAAATGATTGCCAAGGTCAAGGCACCCAAAATCGCCGCTACCGGATTGATGTTAGACAGCAATTCTGGCAACGCCATAACTGTGCCTAGCACACCTCCCTTGGGCGCTTTTTGGCCGAGGAATGGCGCAATTTGCAGGATGATCAGAATCACGCCAATTCCAGACATAAAACCGGAGATGACGCTGTAGGGCATCAGGGTAATGTATTTACCCAGGCGAAACGCCCCGAACAGGATTTGAAAAATCCCGGCCAACATCACGACCGTGAAGGCCATTGCCAGTCCGTTCTCTGGATTACTCGCAGTCAGAGAACTGACAATGGCTGTCATTACCACCGTCATCGGTCCAGTTGGTTCCGAAATCAGAGTAGGCGTACCGCCAAATAGAGCGGCAAAGAAGCCAACGCAAACGGCTCCATACA
>KL662191.1:6261054-6324702 GCA_000733415.1 [Leptolyngbya] sp. JSC-1 | reverse complement strand
ACGCCAATTCCAGACATAAAACCGGAGATGACGCTGTAGGGCATCAGGGTAATGTATTTACCCAGGCGAAACGCCCCGAACAGGATTTGAAAAATCCCGGCCAACATCACGACCGTGAAGGCCATTGCCAGTCCGTTCTCTGGATTACTCGCAGTCAGAGAACTGACAATGGCTGTCATTACCACCGTCATCGGTCCAGTTGGTTCCGAAATCAGAGTAGGCGTACCGCCAAATAGAGCGGCAAAGAAGCCAACGCAAACGGCTCCATACAGACCGGCAACCGGACCAGCACCAGAGGCCACACCGAAAGCAAGGGCTAACGGCAACGAGACAATTGCAGCAGTGACGCCTCCGAAAATGTCGCCGCGCAAATTTCTAAAATGGATGCGATTTGTTATTGCCATTGAGATAGGGTTAAGTAAACAGATGAATGATGCGTTATATCGATAAAACTCTATATCAACGCCCTCATTGATAGAAGTAAATTGATATTAGTGGAAGTTTGTGATGCTGCGCAAGTAGATAAGTCCAACTAAATTTCTTATCTCTGGTTGAACTTCTGCTTATAAATCTGCATGATGGTCTCTGCGGGCCTCGCTAAGTTTGTTAAGAATAATGAAGAACGATTTGGCGAATTATTTCAGTTATTGGTTGTGGGTTATTGGTTGTAGGTTATTGGTTGCTGATTGCCTACAATTCCCGTTCGGCTTAATCACAGGATTCACGGGACTGAAGGGAATCTGAAATTCTAAAAAGTCATTCTTGGTTTAGCCGTGCCTACTGACTACAGCCTTTTTCAGGCTAGTGAAGTACGAAAAACGGGGTGCAGAGGCACTGCCTCTGCGTGAGGGCCGAAGTCCCCACACCCCCTACACCTCACATGAGTGAAAAACGCTGTATCTATCCGATTTCTCTAACTGGAAGTCAGTAAACTCGTCAGAGTTTTTGAATTTCAAAATCCCGAAAGGGTCTTCGGATAGACTCTTAATGGTCTACTTAATGATTGTTAAATAAATAACTGAATAAACATCAGAGTGGTATTAAAAAGTAATGATGCAATAAACTCACCTCGCCACTTGTGGTGGGGTATTTCGGTTCACATGACCGAATACGAACGCCCCAAGGGTCGGGGAATCTAACCTCAAATAGATTGAAGTGATGGATGAAATACCAAATTGCGCCAATGTGATTCTCCAGAAATTTGGAAAACGACAACGTTTTCTGCATTAGTCAAATTCTGCATTAGTCAAAAACTTGCGGGCGTAAGGTGTGTTGTCGTTTTGCTTTGCAACGCTAGCGCGAACAGCGTAGCTGGTTCGCCCAGTTCCTTTGTCTATAGCCTAGATAGCGATTGCTTGGAAACACCGCCGCATACACTGCTAGAAATCGGTGTATGCAACTGCACACGTGGCGCTAGACTGGTGAAAACGATGTCCACAGTTGTTAAGCGGCTACCTCAGCTTGGGTGCCGATGTCCATTTTGTCCTTTCGCATGACCCAATCTACCCTTCCCATTCTGCAAAACTACATCAACGGTCAGTGGTGCTACTCCAGTGCGGGTGAATATCTGGATGTGGTGAACCCCGCAACCGCTGAGATTTTGGCTAAAGTACCGCTTTCTACGGCTGAAGAGCTGAATCGTGCGGCTGAAGCGGCTCAAACGGCGTTTTCGACCTGGCGACGCACCCCTGCCACACAGCGAGTGCAGTATCTGTTTCGGCTGAAAATGCTGATGGAGGACCAGTTTGAGGAACTAGCTAACATCATCACGATCGAGTGCGGCAAAACCCTAGACGAATCACGGGGCGAAATGCGCCGAGCGATCGAAAATGTCGAGATTGCCTGCGGAATTCCGATGATGATGCAGGGCACGAATCTAGAAGACATCGCTAGCGGCATCGATGAGTTTATGATTCGCCAGCCTCTGGGTGTGGCAGCCGTGATTGCGCCGTTTAACTTTCCGGGAATGATTCCGTTTTGGTTTATGCCCTATGCGCTAGCCTGCGGCAATACCTACATTGTTAAACCCTCTGAGAAAGTGCCGCTGACCATGCAATTGGTGTTTCAGCTCATCGATCGGCTTGGCCTGCCTCCTGGCGTGATCAATCTGGTAAACGGCGCGAAGGAAACAGTCGATGCGGTTTTGGACCATCCGGCAATTCGGGCGATTAGCTTTGTTGGGTCCACGCCAGTCGCTCGCTATATCTACAGTCGGGCTGCTGCCAACGGCAAACGGGTGCAGTGCCAGGGAGGCGCTAAAAATCCGGTGATTGTCCTGCCCGATGCCGATCTAGAAATGACGACGCGGATCACCGCCGACAGTGCCTTTGGGTGTGCCGGACAGCGCTGCCTCGCGGCCTCGATTGCCATCACCGTTGGAGAAGCCCGCCAGACCTACACCGCAGCAATTGCAGAGGCGGCCACTAGTCGGGTTGTGGGCTATGGTCTGGAACCCAGTGTGCAAATGGGGCCAGTGATTACGCCCCAAAGCCGACAACGCATTGAACAGCTGATTCAGCAAGGGGCCGAGTCAGGCGCAACCGTGCTGGTCGATGGCCGTTCGCCCAATATCCCAGGGTATGACCAAGGCAACTTTATACGGCCAACTATTCTGCAAAATGTGGATCCGGCTAGTGAAATTGCCAAAACCGAAATTTTTGGTCCGGTGCTGAGCCTGATCCATCTGGACACGATTGATGACGCGATTGCCTTAGTCAACAGCGGTCAGTATGGCAACATGGCCTGTCTGTTTACCAACAGCGGCGCGGCAGCCCGAAAATTCCGCTATGAGGCAGAGGCAGGAAATATCGGCATCAACATCGGCGTGGCGGCTCCCATGGCCTTTTTCCCGTTTAGCGGCTGGAAGGAAAGTTTCTTTGGTGACCTGCATGGCCAAGGGCAACATGCCGTGGAGTTCTTTACCCAGACCAAGGTGGTAGTGGAGCGCTGGAGTCAAAAAGATTGGTCGCGTCGGTTTTAGCACGCACCACAACCTAGAGCATATTGGCCGGGAGTAACTCCCATCAAACGTTTGAAGTGGCGGTTCAGGTGGCTCTGGTCGGTAAAACCAGTGTCGAAGGCGGCTTGGGCGATGGGTACACCTGCGCCAATCAATTGCTTGGCCTGCTTTACGCGCAGTTGTACCAAGTAGGCATGGGGCGGCAGGCCCACCTCGCGTTGAAACAGGCGCAGCAGCCGCAGAGGCTTCAAATTCGCAATCTTGGCCAGATCATCTAGGGAGATGGCTTCGGCATAGTGGGATTTGAGATAACGCAAGACTTGTTGAACCGCCTGGTGTTCCTGCCCGATCGAACGAATCCAGCAACGCCGCTCGGCATGCCGGGCAATCAGTTGGGCAAAGGTCCAGACAAACCGCGAATCGCATTCTAGTCGGGAACTGGCAGTTTCTAGAGCGTGATGCAAACGACGCAGTTGCCCCGCTAGCTCAGCATCCTGGATAACCGGATTGGGGAAGTAGGGGATGGTTTGATGTCCATCGGTGAGGACGGCATCGGTCAATTCGGCATAGGTTTGCTGCAACAGCTCCACGCCGGGATAAAACATGCGATATTGCCAGCCAGAGGGAACGCCTGCATGGCCGGTATGCACTTCGCCAGGATGCACAATCACCAGCGAGTTGGCGGTGGCCCGGTGGGTTGCGCCCCGATAGGTGAATTCTTCGACGCCGGCATCAATCACTCCAATCGCGTAGCTGTCGTGCGTATGGCGCGAGAAGGAATGGGTGACATAGGTCGCTTTGAGCAGCTCTATATCGCCCAGATCGGGATTACGCCAGAACTTGACCGTTTCCTTGGGGGCCGCGGCCTGAGGAGAAGGAAACGCACTAGCCGCCAATTGATTGCCCATGCGGGTTGACCATGCGTCATTTAGAGAGCATCTTACCCTAGCTTACTGAAATTTGTGGAAAGGAGTCTTGTACGTTATTTTCAGGCTGAACCTCGTGCGGCTTTTCTGTGTCCTATCCCTGTTCTGTTAGATGCTTACAGATTTAGGTGCTTACAGATTTAGGTGCTTACAGATTTAGGTGCTTACAGATTGCTCACCCAATTACTGACCCATAGGACTCACCCAATGCAGAGACAGATCGGCGTGGGTTCGGGCAGTGGCGACTCAGGGGCATGAGTGAGCAAGAACTCACCATAGTCTGCGAGGGTATCTAGCCCGATCAGCGTTAGCAAAATCTCTCCAGCTAACCAAACTGCCGCTTTTGCTAATACTTTTTGTCCCGTATGTCCCGTATGTCCCGTATGTCCTGTATGTCTTGCGTTCATAGTACTTCCCCACCCGCAACTCAGCCTGTCGCCTCTACTGCCTACAGTTCTAGGTTCGCAGTGGCCGCTGAAACCCACGTGACCTGAAGCTAAAAAAGCGCTGAGAATTGGCTGGGGAAACTGATTTTTAGCTTTTTCTCTGTTTCACAGCCTATGTTTCACAGCCTATGTTTCACAGCAATTAGGATTGCGGGGTGCGGTTGCCCTGGTTCGGATAGATCCGCTGCGGCAACAGGTTCCAGGCGGCTGCATCGGCAGCCCAGTTGCGAAAGATTTTCTGGCGAGCAAAGCAGTTGGCGAAGTGCCAGTTGTAGACTTGCTTCCAGGCCATAGGCCACTGGGCGGTTTCATCGGTTTGTTGGAGGGCACGTACATCGGCTTCTAGAGCTGCTGCATGACGTTGCAGAATCGCTTCTAGCGCCTGAAAATGAAGATCGGGCGATTGCACGGTAAGAGTTCTCCTGAATTCGAGTCATGGGTATTGAAGGTAATAGACATCCCCAATTGGGAAATTTGCCAATTTTGCCAATCAAGCCATCCAATTTTCAACTTTAGAGATATCATCACTGTCATCTGATACTGACATTTGCCGAAATCAGGTTTGCCCCATCCTACACGGTTACACGCTGTCACACTCAGTTCAGGGTTGAGTTGGGCCTATCCAGACCGGGTAGAGTTGCTGGGTAAAGTCACTGAGTAAAGTTACTGGCTAACACCACTGGGCAAAGTCGATTTGGGGCGGTTCATTTAAAAAAGCAGATCAAAAGCAGAGGTTGCACGCTCATGGAGCGACTGGATAATTCATCAAACCCAAACCAAGCTAATCAAACCAGCCAAACCAATGGCTCCATCAACCGGCCAGCAGAGGATCCAACGGCAGAAGCCCTGCTGCGTTCAGTCACTCAAGATCTGCGCATTTTGCAGCAAGATTTGTTGACTCAGCTGAATCAGGACATTAGCCGCCTCCAGGCTGAAAAGTCCCGTCTGCTCAACGACATCGAGAAGCTCCAGACCCAGCAGCAGAGCTTGCAGTCGCAGCATGAGATTGATTTGTCGCGGCAGCAGTTAGCGCAGCAGCAGGCCTGGGCCAAGCAACTGGCCTTAGTTTTGGCGAATCACCTGCAAACCGCCCTCAACGAACGGCTGAATCAAACGCTGGGAGCGTATCAGGGCAATCTGCCCCAGATCCCGGCAGTCAACTCCGATCAGTCCTACCGCATGGCAGCCTCGCTAGACGAAACGATTGATCGCACCTTTGCCTCCCTCCGCCACGATATCAATAGCTACCAAAGCTCTCTGGCTCAGCAGCTCGAACGGATGCATACCCTAGGACAGCAGGGAGAAGCGATTCTAGAGGTTTTAGTCAAACGCCTCAGTCAACAACTCCAGATCGAAGCCCGTAGCCAAGGCAGTCAGCGTCCTGCATTGGAACCCAACTTTCCGCCCAGAGAAATCAGTCCGCCTGCTAACCTAGCCGTCCCACCCGAACCCACCTTCTCCCTAGGCACCTCCCGCCCCATCTCTTCCCCATCATCCTCATCGCCCCCATCTCCCCCAACCCTAACCTCCCACTGGAGTGATGCTCTTACCGCTTCAGCCACCAGCCGCGCTGATGAGCATCCTTTTGGTGTGATTGAACCGGAGCCAGAACCGGAAGAGCCTGCCGTCTCTCGTTCAGGCCGTGGGCGGCGTGTCAGCATTAAAACTGGGCTGGTGCTGGTACTGCTGTCTGCAGTTGTGATGGCGCTCCACTATGTCGTGGTAGGCATTATCGGTAATCCGAGTCAGTTGTTTGGGCAACAGGCAATTGGCGGCTACCTCAACCTCGATACATTCAGCAATGCTACCCTGCTGCTGTGGATTCGGATGCTGGTGGTGGTGCCGATTATGGTGGGACTAGCCAGCTACCTGCATCCCTCTACCCTGCGGGATGTGCGGGCCTTCTCTCGCTCTAAGGATCGGCGAACGCTCTGGGGGGTGATTGGCAGCGGTATTTTCTTATTTCTGTCGCAGGTGCTGCTCTATATTGCGATTGGGCAAACTGGGCCAGGAGTTGGAGTGGCAATGCTGTTTGTCTATCCGGTTGGCAGCTTACTGCTTGGCTGGCTGCTGTTTGCAGACCGGATCACGCTCAGGCGGTTGGGAATTATAGTGGCGATTTTGATTGGGGCGGTGCTGGCCGTCTATCCGCTGCTGATGGCTGCGACTCCCTCGATGGGCGGAATTATTGCTGGTTTGGCCGCCGCCCTCACCTTTACCTTCTACCTGACGGCCATGCAGATTGGGGCACGGAAACTACACCCAATTCCGGTCAGCCTGATCCAGTTTGCCACTCTGTTTGTATTGAGCAGCTTTAGTTTGATTGTGCTCGGCATCAAGGAGCAGCCCACGAATTGGGCGCAGTTGATGCTCGGCGGTGCGATTCTGGGAGCGCTAACCGCAGGCAGCTATGCTTTGAATCATTTTGGCATCCGAGCCGTTGGGGCAGCCCGTGCCGCCATTATTGCAGCGAGCACCCCGATTCTCACCGCGCTGCTCGCCTTTTTCCTGGTACCGGGAGAATTGACCACGCTAAAGCTGGTGCAAATTGTTGGAATTTTGCTGGTGACTCTGGGAGGCACAGCGATCAGCTTAGAACGCATGACGCTACAAAACAGGGCGATGCGACAAGCCAAACTGCGAGAAGAGGCTAAAGCCCAAGACGAGGGATAGCCAACTCCCAACTCAAATCAACTGAGGCACTTAAGTTCATTGAGTCGATTGGGATGGGTTGGCTTGCTCAGGATTTTTCTCAGGACTTATGCAGCTCAGCAATTTCTGCCCCCCTAGCCCCCAAATCTGAGGGGAACCAGATTGGAAGTCCCCCAGCATATAGCCCTAACGGGCATACCAGGAAGGGGGATTATAGACCTGCGGGCATCCTAGAAAGGGGGGCAAATGCGTAAGTCCTGTCTCTGTGCTTCGATCAAGCGATTCCTTTGACTGCAAGTCAGTAAACCTGCCAGAGTTTTTGAATTCCAAAACCCCTTCGAGATTTTCGGATAGGCTCTAAAAGCAAGATGAAATTGCTGATGCAATCTTCAATCGTGCTAAACCTTTCAATTTGGATTATCGCTTACTATCGACCTTCACAGTAGGCGTGCAGCAGCTCTATGCAGTTAACAATCGCCCCAAGATGTGCAATTTCATAGCCGTGCGTATTTTGGGTAGGAAAGCTAAGGCAAGCCGCCCGGGGCACATGGCCATTTTTCATCGCAATCGAGCCATCGCTACCAAAGCCGCTAATGGTGGCAAGTTGAAGTGGAATCTGCTGTCGGAGCGCAACTTGGCGCAGTTCAGCATTCAAATCTTCGTCATACAATCCATAGCCATCCTGGGACAGCAGCACGGGGGCTACGCCATCATCAATTGGGTATTCGCTAGATAGCGGACAAATTTCTAGCGCAATCAGGGCATCTAGCGCCTGACGCTGAGAAAAATAGAGCGCTCCAATCGCTCCCACTTCTTCTTTTGATGAAGCCACTAGGTACAGCGTAAATGCTGGCTGTTTTACCCGTTCTGCCAGAGCCAGTAAGATTGCCACCGAAGCTTTGTTGTCTAACGTGTAGCTGGCGATGTAATCCTTGAGGCGAAAGGGTTGTTTGCGATGCTTGCCCACCACCATCCGCGTTCCTGGTCGCACTCCCGCCGCGTCTAATTCGGCCTGATCAGACTTGGTTTCCACCCAGGCCGTTTCCCACTTCACAGCCTGATCCTCCTGTTGCGCCTTTTGGGGCGACTCATGGGAGACATGCCGCGAGCCAAAACTCAAAATCCCGCTCACCGTTTGTTGATCGCCTAGCAAATCAACGACCCCCTCTCCGTACACCCAGGGGTAGGCTCCTCCCAGCCGCCGGACTTCCACCCGACCTGCTGCTCCTACCCGCTTCACAATCGCGCCAATTTCGTCTTTGTGGGCCGTGATCGCTACCGCTCGCTGGCTCTGTCCCGAAATTTTGGCAATCACATTACCCGCATCATCCAACCAAGCCGATACGGCCAACTGCTGAAACTTCTGCAACAGCCACTGATCAATTTCGGTTTCCGCACCGCTGGGTGAATGGCAAAGTACAAGTTCGGTGATGGTGGCGAAAAGGGAATCGTGGAGGGTGGAAGGCATAGCGAAGAGAAACCAGGAGTTAGAAGTCAGGAGTCAGGAGTCGGAAGCCAGCAGAGATTTTGGCTGTTTGAAGTCTGGAAAACTGCTGTTTAGGTTGCTGCATCACTTGCCCCTAAATCAATCCCCTAAATCAATGGCGTATCATTGGAGCCATACACTCGGCAACTCAACTGGGGTTCCTCAATTGGGGTTCCTCAACTGGGGATCTGTTAACCATCCAACCAAAGAAATTCTGGTTGCTGACTCCTGACTCCTACATTTTTACCTTCTTCTACTGAATTTGGATCACCTGGGCAGTCATGGCATGATCATCAAAGCTGGAGGTTTGCCCTTCGATCTGGACTTGCATTCCCACTTTGAGCTGAGTTTGCTCTATGGTTTGACCTTGTTGTGTAACTTGAGTCTGTTCTGATAGGGCTACCTGGTAGCACCCTGCGTTGGTCTCCACCATCAACTGAAGTGGATAACTTTCCATAATTTGAACAATATTGCCTGCAATCATAAGCGCTTGCCGATCGAGTACAGCCGCAGGCGTAGTACCTGCATCATCTGACGAAACCGATTGACTGGGGTTATAAGGTGACATAGCCGTTGGCTCCGGAGTAGAAGGAGAACGTTGAACCGTAGAACGACCACCAGCCTGCTCAAAACGATTGTTCCCACAGGCCAGCAAGATTACTCCTAACCCTATCACGCCGACCCAGTAAACGGCGCGAAATGGCCCGCTCATTTTCATTCAGCCATTCCTCATCAACCAAGTCTGAGGTAAAAAATTGCGAACAAAATTATATATTAAAAGATGATTAAGGGATACAATTAGATTCAATTCTATCTATCGTATCCCTTAACTCCCTCAACTCTAGTAGGGGATACGTCTAGCAGGGAATACTGCGCCACGCCATCATGTTGTTGAACACTTCGTTGGTAATGCGAGTTGCGCTGTTGGGGCAGCCACCATAGGCATGAATTCCAACAGCATGACGCTCACCATTTAGAAAACGCCAGACGGGGCTACCGCTTTGGCCACCCATCGTATCAATCATGTAGTAGATTTTGCGATCGTTGACGCTGCTGACTTGCCCAGCGTTGAACCATTGAGTTCCAACTGGCTTATCGCCTGGATAACCAGAGGTATTCACCAACAGGTTTCTCAATGAATTATCAGAGAGGGCAGCAAACCCAAACCAGCCTACTCGATTGCCGAGATCGCAGTTTGGCAGGATGATTGCGCCATAGTCGTATTCGGGCTTGGTATCGTTGATCCAACCCAGGACACTGCGGAATGATGTACCCACCTGAGAACCATAGGGCCGACTGGTGCCATCCATACCCGGAACCACTTCAATTGACTTGGCCCAACCGCCATTCGCCTTGCTGTAGACGCAATGCCCAGCCGTCATCACGGTGCGTGCCCCGATAAACCAGCCGGTTCCCACAAAGCGGGCATTATCAGGAAAAGTGATAAACAGCTTACAAATCCAGCGCCATGGAAGATTGGTAGCTGGAGAGATTCGCACCCGATCGTCAGAGCCGCAGACGGTCTCGGCCTGTAGATAAGCAGTCGTTGCCGCATCGGGTAAGTTGGCAAGGGCAGCGGCAGCCACTCTGTCTTCTTGCTGACCTTCGTTGAGGGCATGGCTCGGATCAAAGCCAGTAACTGCTTCAAATTCACCTTTTTCAACTGCATCACCTTTGAAGTCTGCTGCGATTCGGTCATTAGCGCTATTCAAGGTTTCAGCCTCGCTCGATACAGCAGCATGCAGCTTTTGTTCAGCTTCTAACAAGGCTTCTGAAGAAACGCTTTCGTAGGTTGCCATATGGTTCTTCTCTAACTCTCAAATTTAATGGTGGACAGAACTGATTTTGGCAATCTCTGCCCAAGAACACCATTACCCGCTTGGGTACTTTTGATCAGACTACTTGACTAGCGACTTGACCAGCTTTTTGGTCATATCTACCCCAGGCATACACAATAGAGTTTAGGAGTTTTCCGTTTATGTCGCTGCGGCGGCAGCTTGTTTACCATTCATTCTTCTTTTTTGCCGTGTCTCAATCCGATTTTTCTGACCCTAGGTCAGCCGCCCTACGCCATCTCCTCGATGCTGTTGCCCTAGGCGAAGTCAGCCCAGAAACCGCCTTTGATAAACTGAAGCATTTTGACTACGAGCCAGTCGCCGATTTTGCCAAGGTTGATCACCACCGTACCCTGCGGACTGGATTCCCAGAGGTGATTTGGGGGCAGGACAAGACCCCCGAACAGATTGTGCAAATTTTCCAGGTGCTGCGGCAACACAACCCGGTTGTGATGGCGACACGGATCGATCCTTCGGTGTATGCCCAGTTGCGCTACCGAATTCCCGAATTGCAGTATTACGAACTGGCGCGAATTTGCGCGATTGTACCTCCCAACTGGCAGCCCTGCTATCCGGGTACCGTCACCTTACTTTCAGCCGGAACGGCAGATTTACCCGTGGCCGAAGAGGCCGCCATCACCGCCGAACTATCCGGCTTTGCAACTAAACGGCTTTGGGATGTGGGCGTTGCTGGGATTCATCGGCTGCTGAACAATCGTCAGTTGATTTTCGATGCCGATGTGCTGATTGTGGTGGCGGGTATGGAGGGAGCACTGCCAAGCGTGGTGGCGGGTTTGGCTAGCTGCCCGGTAATTGCCGTTCCCACCAGCATTGGCTATGGCGCTAGCTTTGGTGGTTTGGCTCCGCTGCTGACGATGCTAAATTCCTGTGCGGCTGGCATTGGAGTCGTGAATATTGACAACGGCTTTGGTGCGGCTGTTCTAGCTGGACAAATCCTGCGGTCAGCGCAAAAGTTACAGACTAAACTGCGAAGGGAAACTTAAACAACGTTACAAATTAGCAGATATTAGATACATTTCTAAGTCCTGGTTTAGGAGCAAGACATTACAGAGGAGTTCAACCAGAGGAGTTCAACCGATGCCTACCCCTTGCCACATCATCGTTGAAGGCAACCCCGCCCTGATTTATGCCAGCCGCAACGGAATGCCCGAAAAGGTCTTACCAACCCTGAGGCGGTTCCTCGATACGTTTTGGCAAGAGCGCGATATTTCAGGCGAAGCCTGCGATACGCCTGAATGTCTGGTGGCCCAAATTGTGGTCCGGTTCGGCTTTGAAATTTGCGAAGACGACTTTTCTAACCTCAGGGTGGGGGTGCAGTATCATCCCGATGTCGAGTATCTCTATGCTATTGGGGCCAACCGCCAAATTCGCGTCTGGGTTCCTGAGGCATCCTATCGCGCTAATCCTGCTCTAGGATTACAAGGCTGCCGGGAGTTAGTTTTAGATGCACAACGAAATGCTCAATTAGATGCTCAATTAGATGCTCAAGCAGGCTAGCTAAACACGGAACTTCCGTTTGGCGTTAAAGTCAGAACTATATAGGAGTATTGAACGAACTCAATCGGGTCAGGGTACTGATTGAACTACTCCTGCTCAGCATTTGGAGAGATCAGGTTTATGAAACTCACACCGCGTTGGCAGTCCAGTACTGCCTTGGCTTTGGCACTCGCAATGACTGGTTTCGTATTGGCTCCGCTTGGGTGGGCACGCTCAGTAGCCGCGGCTGACACCAATCGAATCGCCCAGGTTTTTCCACCCGAATGGCGCAACAATCTGCCGCCTCGCTCCACGCCAGGCCGTGTCCCTGATAGTTGGGGCTACCGCTCGATCATCCGAGCTGGCACGATTATTCCTACCAGCTACGAACGGGACAAAATTGTCGTGACGCCGACAGAAACAGCCGAGTTGACGCTAACGGTGGCTAGCGATATTCGCTCAGCGGGCGGCACGGTGCTGATCCCGGCTGGCAGCGAAATTAACGGTGAACTGCGCCCCACCTCTGACGGTACCCAGTTCGTGGCGGAAGAGCTAGTCTTAGACAACGGCGAACGCTACCCCATCGAGGCGACCTCAGATGTGATTACTCGGCGCGAAACTATCACTCGCCGCTCGGATCCGGAAATTTTTCAAGGGGTCGCTATTGGTGCAGTCGCCGCTTCAATCTTGGGAGAAATTTTTGGCAATGTTGAACTTTGGCAAGTCTTAGGCGGGGCAGGTGTAGGAGCACTCGGTTCGCTGCTGATTCGCAATCGGGAACGGGTGGAAGTCATTGTTGTCGATCCAGCAACCGATTTGGACTTGCAGCTGGAATCTGATTTTGTGCTTAATCCTCGCTCGGTTCAGTACTGAATCCCCAGCAGTACGAACGAATCAGAAACTACCCTCTTAACCAGACGATCATCTATCTGTGTTGAACTAGAAGGAAGCTTCCATAGTATCCTACATTCGGTTGCCTGACTTACTTGTAACGAACTGGAGTTACCCCTACGCATTCTGCTCGTCGTTCTTGGTTGGCTGATGCTTCCAATGGTCACCTCATCCTGTTGGGGATTGGCGTATTGGTGGTGATTGCCATTGGTAGTTTATTGATACGGTTGTTGCAGCTCGCTCCCCCGCCTGTGTCCTTGTTCCTCACCGATCCATTCCTGCAAGCACCGACGGCCAATTCCGTCCGGGTGGTTTGGTTCACCGAATTTGCTGGCTCAAACCACCGGGTGGAATACGGACAGGATTTTGACCGACAAGCCGTTGCCACCACGCGAAAACTCAGCCGTATGCGAGAAGACCAACAATCCATCGTCGGTACCCAATTGCAGGAGGGACAAATTTACCAACAGCCGGTCTACCGAAATATCTGGCGACACGAAGCAGAAATCACCGGGTTAACGGCAGCCCGCATCCCCTATCGAATTGTCAGCCAGCGCGAAGATGGACAGTCCGCTACCAGCCGCTCCTTTACGCTATCCGCCTTGCCGCCTGCCGGAACTCCGCTCAAAATTCTGCTCACCTCTGACCACCAGTTAAAGCCCATGACACCCGCCAATTTGCAAAAGGTGGTGGAAACCGTAGGACAGGTTGATGCCGTCTTCTTTGCTGGTGATTTGGTGGATGTGGCCGACCGCGCTTCGGAATGGTTTGATCACGGTCGCGGCAATGCTTTCTTTCCCTGCTTGCAGGGGCGTGCTGCTTACGAGTTGGAACACAATGGCCAGAAGACCCGCTATACCGGTGGGGCAATCATTCAGTCGGCTCCGCTGTTTCCAGCGATTGGCAACCATGAGGTGATGGGCCGCTTCTCGATGGAAACTGGGTTAGGAGATCAGTTTAACGATCCGGTGCCACGGCAGGCAGCTGAGCAGCGATACAACCAGAATGCGGCCCAGATCAATCCGGTGAATGACCCGACCGTACAGGCCGACTGGCTGAAGAACAACTCGTTCAATACCGATAGCTATGAAGAAATCTTTACCCTGCCAGAGAGTGCGGGCGGCAAGAAATATTACGCAATCACAATTGGTGATGTGCGCTTAATTTCTTTATTTGTCACCAACATTTGGCGAATGCCGGGGTTAGAGCCAGAGACAAGAGGCCGTTATCGTGAACGAGACGCTGACTTCAACCAGCCCGATCGCTGGGGATATGGTCAACATATCTTTGAGGCTATTACTCCGGGCAGCCCCCAATACACATGGCTACAAGCAGAGCTGAACAGTCCAGCTTTTCAACAAGCAAAATACCGGGTGGTTATGTTTCACCATCCACCCCATTCTTTGGGAGACAATATTGTTCCAGCCTACACCGACCCGATCCAAACCATCGAGCGAACGCCAGACGGAACTATCACAGCTATCCGCTATGAATATCCATTAGCAGCCGACTATTTGATTCGAGACGTGATGCCCCTGCTAGAAGCGGCTGGGGTGCAGCTTGTGTTTTACGGCCATTCCCATATCTGGAATCGTTTTGTCAGCCCAACAGGAATGCACTTTCTAGAGTCATCCAATGTTGGTAATACGTATGGAGCCTTCACCGGCGAGAATCAACGCCCGATTCCGCCAGGATATACCGAGCAATATATTGCAGTTGGAGATCCCAACGGTCTACAGCCTGTCATGCCAACGTTAGCTCCCGTCATCAATGAGCTACAGAAACCGCAGCCTTATCTAGCCAGCAACGAAATCACCGCATTTAGCATTCTGGATACTAGTACGGGAATTGTCAGTAGCTATCGCTTTGATACGCGCCAACCAGAATTGTCGGTCATCCAGTTTGATCAGTTTGCCCTCTTGAAATAAGACAACCCACCCTGCTGTTGTAGCAAGCTGTTGTAGCAATCATGCTCTTAAGGACTGGTGCGGATACTGGAGGCAAGCCTTATTCACTTGTTTAACTGCTCTTCTTGCGACTCCGATTGGTTGATTTGGTAGACCTAGAAGCAGCTTTTGGTCGCGACACAGTTGGAGTGCTGGTCTTGGCAGCAGGCTTAGCCTTGGCTGCGGTTTTGCGAGTCGTTGCAGATTCAGTTTTGCGGCGAGGTTGCTTCTTGACTGGCAGATCAATGTCAGCAGCGGTGGAATTGGCCTTCAGCGCACTCAGGCTAGCCTTGCTAGTGTCAAGTACCGCAGCAGTCGCAGCGCCGTTCATGCTGACATCACCCGTTTGCACCTTTTTGGTTCGCCGCCCTGTTCTCTTACCTTTTGATGACGTCAATCCTTTTTGCCGCTTAGCTGCCGATAAGTAGCTCTTCAGGGAAGACGCAGAAATCTCAACGCCTTTCTCGCTCAGCATCTTAGCAATTTCTTCGTAGCTGTATCCCTTAGCCAAGGCTGCGCTAATCGACTCCTGAAGCACGGTAACTGCCTCTCGCAAAGACCAATTTTCCCTGGGTTTCTCTGGCAATCCTTGCAATACGGAGCTGACGTTGTTGAGGGCAGATTGGGAAACACTTACAGCTGATGGCAAACGTTTATTCGCTCTAACCATTCTCTCAATCCTTACACACAGTAGTTGGTGTATATAATACTATTTCTAATTCTGAATGCTATTGGCAAATTTGAATCAATTATTTTGATAATTCCCTGATACAGCGTTTTTCACTCATGTGAGGTATGGGGGGTGTGGGGACTTCGCCTCCACGCAGGGCACTGCCCCTGCACCCCGTTTTTTGTACTTCACTAGCCTGAAAAAGGCTGTAATCGTGATTTGGCGTTTGCAGCGCTAGGCCAAGTTTGAACCTGTAATCCACAAGTAGTTAGGGGAACAGCAATATTGCTACCTGCAATGAACGCAACATCAAAACAGAGGCGGTAATGGCTCTGCTCATAGGGAAGCCGGTTTACTAGCAAAACGATGCCTTCGACTCATTTCTACCTGTTGCCAGTCAGGCCAACTGAGGCCGATCAATCAATTCGCTGCCCTGCATTTATGTTTGGTTTTGCCTGTCGCCTTAAAGCTAAAGTCAGCTATTTTGCATCAATCGAGGGTAATGGACAGATTCACATATATGAGCGAGTCTTGATCCGAGTCTTGATCAAGCCATGCCGTTTGTTGTCACCTCATCCCACCGTCTGTTCCTGAGGTTGATTTAATCAATATTTTGTTTGAATGATTTGATCTTTAATAGTTTGATTTTTAATGCTCTAATTAATGCTCTAATTTTTCATACGCTCCGGTCTAGTTCCAGGACAGGATCCTACCCAGTGCCTCGTCCCAGCGCTTAGTGAAGTTTTGACAAACCTAAATAGGTACTACACCCCAAGCAATTCACTCAGTAGACCGCTGAAAAGCAATTAGAGAAGCGATTCAGCAGCATAAGAGTGAAGGTTGGGTCAGTTGGGTGGATTTCAAATCTGCGTTTAGATTCGTCTGATGGGAGTGACCCCTACGGAAAGTCGTGCGAAACTGAGGTACAAACGAAACAGGTCCTGAATTAGAGCCGTTTGGTTTTAGGGGGCTGTGCCCTCCTAGGCTGTAGTTGACTTAGAATCAGGTCTCTCTGGTTCAAGGCAGCTCCTGCTGTGGATGGGGCGACTATCCCTAATCAGTCATCCTGTCGTCATACCTAGACTGTACTGGTCATACCGTGCTGGCCCCACTGTGAATGTTTCATGAGGTTTTATCTTGGCTTTAAGCAAACTGAGGCAAACTTCAGCAAGTCTTCAAAAGAATTCTAGGGAGGATGGCGTTCTGTCCCAGGTTTGTTGGAAAGATAATGGTATTAGGGTGTTGCTACCAGCCTCTGGAGAATCCGATACCTAGCGATGACGAAGCGAGTAATCCGGCATGAGCTACTGCTTAAATCCAGCCTGTTCTAATCCAGAAAATTCGATCCATGCTGAGCGATGCCAGTCTTGCGGCTCTAGATTGCTGTTGCGGGACCGCTATCGGGTGATTCAAGCTCTTGGGCAGGGCGGCTTTGGGGCAACGTTTCTAGCCAAAGATGAAGCATTGCCAGGTAGCCCCTACTGTGTGATCAAGCAGTTGCGTCCGGCGGCTACTTCACCGAGCGTGATGCAGATGGCGCGGGATCTGTTTGAACGGGAAGCCAATACCTTGGGTAAGGTAGGCAATCATCCTCAGGTGCCACGGCTGCTTGATTACTTTGAGGCCAACAATGAGTTTTACCTGGTGCAGGAGTACATCAGTGGTTGTACCCTCCAGCAGGAGGTCAAGCGGTCAGGGCCGTTTAGTGAGGCTGGGGTCAAGCAGTTTCTCAGCGAAGTGCTGCCGATGCTGCAATACATCCACGGCCAGCAGGTCATTCATCGAGATATCAAACCCGCCAATCTGATCCGCCGCTCTCAAGATCGCAAACTTGTTTTAATCGATTTTGGAGCTGTTAAAGATCAGGTCAATCCGGTTCGTTTAGGAGCTTCGGAACAAACGGCGCTGACTCAGTACGCGATTGGTACTCCTGGGTATGCTCCACCTGAGCAAATGGCAATGCGCCCGGTCTATGCCAGCGATATCTACGCATTGGGCGTCACCTGCCTCTATCTTCTGACCGGTAACTCTCCTAAGGACATGGACTACGATCCAGCCACCGGAGAAATCCTCTGGCGCGATCAGGTACACATCAGCGATCACTTCACAGACGTCTTGAAAAAAATGCTGGAAGTTTCAGTCCGGCATCGCTACCAAAATGCAACTGAAGTGCTGCGAGCACTGGATTTAGAGCCATATCTCGATAGCTTGGCCAAAGGCATGGTCAATCAACCTACTCGGTCCTCGCGGCCCATGTTGCTGAATTCGGGAGATCTGAGCGAGTTAAGCAGCCCTTCGTCTCCCTCCTCCCCTACAGCGCGGATGGCAGCCGCAATTCGGGCGAGACAAGCTGCTAAATCCATTTCTGGCCCCCTACGTTCTGAGGCTACTACGATCCAGCCTGGCTCACCTCGTCGTCGCACAATGCTGCAACAGGCAGCGTCCTTGACCACAATCAATACCCGTAGCTCTAGCGGCAATTCGGCTACTACAGCTCCCAAACCGAGCGCGGAAGATTTATTAGCCTCCTACAGCAAGGGTAAACGCGATTTTACCAATCACGATTTGAGCCTGTTGAATCTGGCAAAGGCTAACCTATCGGGAGCTAACTTTCATCAGGCCAAGCTGCAAAAAATCAATCTTCAAGGAGCAAATTTGCTCAATTCAGACTTTGGACGGGCCAGCCTCAGCCATGCCAGCTTAAGAAATGCCAAACTCGCCAGAGCTTATCTCAGCCATGCCGATCTTGCCGGTGCCGATTTACGAGGTGCAGACCTGAGCTATGCCTACCTAAGTAACGCCAACCTCCGGGGCGCTAATCTCTGTGGCGCTGATCTGACAGGGGCCAAAATCTCAGATGAGCAGTTGGCAACGGCTCGTACCAACTGGGCTACAATTCATCCCAGCGGCAAGCGCGGCCTCTGGTAGTAAGCTGGTAGATGGCCTCTTTTTTCTAAACTATGACTGAGCCAGCTTCCAACTCTGCCCCTTCGCCATCTCGCGCCAAAAACCGACGGCTTGATCCTAAGCTTGATCCAGAACTCTACGCCCAACTGCGGGCTGAGGCCAAAGCGCCCTACCGTGGTTTGCGCCAATTTATTTACCTAGGGTTTGGGGCTTCAGGGCTGATTGGAGCGTTTATTTTTCTGATGCAGTTGTTGGCCGGACGCGACGTTGATGCCACCCTACCCAACTTTGCCCTCCAACTTGGTGTGGTGGCACTGATGGTGTGGCTGTTCCGGCTCGAACAACGAGCTAGCAGAAAATCCTGAATCAGACTGTGATCAAACCATCATTTGTTAAACAAACCTTTAAAAAACAGGATTGTCCGAATAATTTGCCAGACTGGATAAAGTTGAAATGGGGTCGGCTGATATAAAGACCCTAACGATAAATCACGATGCATACTAAGGTGAAGCGCCGGTATCCAACCAAGGATTCTGGCGTTTTGCCTTTCTAGCCTTTCTATCAGGATGAGTTTTGGTCTGTGACAATCGAGGTGATTACAACCGATGTGCTGGTGGTGGGAGGCGGAACTGGAGGTGTGGCGGCTGCACTCCAGGCGGCTCGTCGGGGCGCAAAAACAGTACTGGCGAGCGAATTCTCCTGGCTGGGTGGAATGCTCACCGCTGCTGGCGTGGCGGCTCCCGATGGCAATGAGCTACTCGCATGGCAAACTGGCATCTGGGGTGCATTTCTCCGTTCTCTACAGCAGCGTCAACCTCAAGGGCTAGATCATGCTTGGGTCAGCTTTTTCACCTATGAACCACAGATTGGGGCCACCATCTTTGCTGACTGGGTACAAGCCTTATCCAATTTGCTGTGGCTGCCAGAACGTTACCCTCTAGAAGTTAAAAAGCAGGGCAACGCCATTACAGCAGTGCGATTCGCAGACTGCCTTGTGCAAGCTAAGGTCACGCTTGATGCGACCGAGTTAGGGGATGTCTTAGCTTTGGCCGAAATTCCCTACCGCTGGGGTTGGGAGTGGCAATCGCAGTGGCAAGAACCGAGTGCCCCAGTTCATCCCAGTACTCTGACCCAAACCTACGCGGTGCAGGCTCCTACCTGGGTGTTTGTGATGCAGGATTTTGCTAGCGAATCGGCTCCTGCCCTTGTTGCTCCGGCTGAGATGAATCATGAGATAAATCAGATGTTTGCAGGCACCTGGGACGGCTATGGGCCTGAGTCGTTCTTGAATTATGGCCGTTTGCCAGGTAATCGCTTTATGATCAACTGGCCGCAGCAGGGTAACGACTATGGCCTGAGAGCCGAGCGCTTAATTGCTTCTGAGACTGCACGGCAAGAGTTTTTACAAGAAGCCTATGCCCATACTCAGCACTATGCCTACTTCTTGCAGCAGCAGCTGGGCAGACGCTACGGTTTAGCTACCGATGTGTTTCCGCACTCATCTAACAAATTGGGCGGCGGTGCCTATGCGCTTCAGCCGTATTACCGCGAGAGTCGGCGATTGCAGGGACTCACAACTGTACGGGAACAAGACATTCTGCCGATTCCAGATGGACGGGTGGCTGCCTTGCCAATTAACTGCTTGGGACAGGTGAGCGCTGTTGCTATTGGCAACTACGCTAACGATCATCACTATCCTGGCTTTCGCTTCTCGCTGCACCCCAAATCGATTCGCTGGGGTGGACGTTGGACGGGCACGCCCTTTGCCCTCCCCTACGAATGCTTGATTCCAGCTATCATCGACGGCCTGCTGGTATGCGAGAAGAATAGTTCGGTTTCCCATATTGCTAATGGCGCAACTCGGTTGCAGCCTATGGTTTTAGGAATTGGTCAAGCGGCAGGAATGGCGGCAGCCCTCTGTGTGGAGCGAGCCTGTCAGCCACGAGAGTTGCCAACTCGGATACTGCAAGAAGCACTACTGCAAGATCCAACCGCCCCGCTGGCCGTGGTACCTCTGTTTAATCTGCCGCCCCAGCATCCGGAGTGGCGACACTGGCAGAACTATTACCTCGACCGACCAGAAGACTATCCTGCTGACGGCAATGCTCCTCTAAAGCAACCCTTTATCCCTAGAACAATTGCACCAAACTTCACTGGTGTTTTTGAGCGGCAAGGCGAGCAGACCTATAGCCTCACCCTGACTGCATCGCCAGCTTTAGCTAGTCAAATCGTCAGCCTGGTGACACTCGATGCCGCAATTGATCAGCAGCTTCAGCATTACCCTAGTGGCACCAAGTTACAGATAGCAGGACGCTTGAATCGAGCTGGCCATTGGCTACTTGTAGAGGCAATTCACGCCAAATAGTTGCTCTCGGTTTGGTATCTTAGGTTTGTGATCGTGTCGGAATAGATTGTTGCCAATTTTTGCTTGCCTGTGACTGCTACTCCTTTGCCTACAATTAAATTTTTGCAGCGGCCCACCTCCGACGCTTGGGTGGAGCAAGCCCTCGCGCATTTGGATACTATCCTGCTGGATCATTCCCATTGCGAACGCAAAGCAGCAGGCGTTGCTATGAATTTAATGTTTCGCTATCCTTCCAGTACCAAACTAGTCCGTACCCTCACCACCATTGCCCAAGAAGAATTGGAGCATTTTGAGCAGGTGAATCAGTGGCTAGAACGCCGCGGAATTGCCCTAGCTCCCCTGTCTGCGCCACCCTATGCTGCTGGCCTCAAGGCCGAAATTCGCCCGCAGGAACCTCACCGGATGCTGGATTCGCTGCTGGTTTCAGGGTTGATCGAAGCCCGCAGCCACGAACGCCTGGGACTGTTGGCGCAACATTGTCCGGAACCGGAACTAGCCCAGTTCTATCGCGGCTTGATGGCGTCTGAAGCGCGCCACTATGGCATTTACTGGATCTTAGCTACCACCTACTTTGAGCGGGAAGAGGTGGTTCAGCGACTGGAGGAACTAGCAACCGTTGAAAGCAATTTGCTCGCGACCCTGTATCCGCAACCCAGAATTCATAGCTAGTCTGATTCTATGTACGCCTCTTACCGTGATTTCTTGATTCGAGACTGGCAGCCAAGCGACCGGCAGGTGGCGGCTGAGTTAATCTATACCGTGCTGCAGGAATATGGTTTGGGCTGTGAGCCGAACGGAGCCGATCAGGATGTGCTCACGGTCGAGGAATCCTATTGGGCTAAGGGTGGTGAGTTTTGGGTGGTAGAGCGGCAGGGGCAGTTGGTGGGAACGGCAGGCTATTACCCGGTCTCTCGCGGAGAACAGGCTGTGGAAATTCGCAAAATGTATTTGCAGCCAGCTGTTCGGGGGCAGGGGCTAGGACGGCATCTGTTGCAGGCGCTAGAGCAAGCCATTTTAGCTAAAGGCTTCAGTCAAATTTGGATTGAGACTGCCAGCGTTTTAAAAGAAGCAATCCAGCTTTATGAAAGCAGCGGATACCAACCCAGCACTGGTGTAGAAACGGCCCGCTGCGACCGGATTTATCTCAAGCCTCTTCCTAGACCTGCGGCTTGAACGTCTACCTCACATCTACCAAGAACCAAGGCAACCAACCGATAGCAGTAGAATTACATTGCTGCTGTAGGCAGAATTTTGGCGGCTTGAATCTCTGCCGTCCAGCGGATGGTGACTCACTCACGGTTTGTCAAATTAGGAGAATCGTTTAGTGAGTAAGGAGAAAGGCGATGAAATTCAAGCCTTTAGTGTTTGGGTTGCCATTGTTAGCTGGATTGACTCTGATCGTTAGTGCTTGTGAAACGCCAGAAACCGAAGTCGAGACTCCTAGTGGCGAAACCGAAATTCAGCAGCCTGCTGATACGCCGGTTGATTCACCTGCCGTTTCTCCATCGCCCGCTACTCCAACAGCTCCGTAGCAGTAGGTAGATAGCCTTCTATCAAAAGGTCTGGACCGATCGATCGCCAGCGCACATTTTTCAGCTGCAGCGCTTGGGTCATACGGTTAAAGCCTAAATCGTTCACCGGAGAGGGTGCGTCCGTTCCACCAATAATTTTTGGTGCAATAAAGGCCAAGATCTTTTGCACTGCTCCATCGCTAATTGCTTTGGCGGCTAGTGTACCCCCACATTCCCACAGAACTGATAGAAATCCTCGTTCATAAAGCAAGTGCATCACCGTTGCTGGAGTCAACTCAGGGAGGGCGATAACTTCAACCCCCTGCTGCTCCAGCCCTCGTCGTTTGGTAGGAGAGGCCGCAGTACTAGTCACTACCAGCGTCGGCACTTCGGCAGTCTGCCAGAGTTGAGCTTGATCAGGCAAATCGAGCGAACGGCTCATTACTACCCGCATCGGATCGTGGTTTCCTTGGCCGTGACTCGTTAATAGTGGGTTGTCTCGCCGCACCGTATTGCCGCCCACAATCACTGCATCGCAACTAGCCCGCAGTCGATGCACCAACGCTCGCGATTCTGGAGCCGTCACCCAAGCGCTGTGCCCACTACTGGCAGCAATTTTGCCATCCAGCGTCATGGCATATTTCAGAATTCCAAACGGGCGATGGTATAGCATGCGGTGAATAAAGCCTTCGTTGAGTTCGTGACAAGCCGCCGCTTCGACCCCCACAATCACTTCGATGCCAGCTTCGCGTAAGCGCTGAATTCCAGTTCCGGCCACCTTGGGATTAGGGTCTACTATGCCCACGACCACTCTAGCGACGCCAGCAGCAATCAGCGCATCAGCACAGGGAGGCGTCCGGCCATAGTGGCTGCAAGGCTCTAGATTGACATAAACGGTTGCCCCTTGAGCCTGCTCACCGGCGGCTCTCAACGCAAATACTTCCGCATGGGGCTGACCCGCCTTGGGGTGAAATCCCTCTCCGACGATCTGGCCGTTTTTTACAATCACTGCTCCCACCAGAGGATTGGGGGCCGTTTGGCCACTGGCCTGTTGGGCCAGCTCTAAGCAGCGCCGCATCATTTGACTATCCGTCGTGTGGTTATCCTCCGTGCTGGAGGAAGCCGCTGAAAAAGGCTCAAAATCAGAAGCAGATGGCATCATGGCAGAACTTCACAATTTTCTCAGCAACCGTTTACGCTTTTTTTCAAATCTTTGTTCGATAGTACTGAAATCGGAAATTCGTCAACTTTTGACTAGTCCCCCTTGGCAGAAAGGCCAATTCACGCTATCAATAGCAGTCACATACTGTGAAGAAACTGGCTGAGGTCAATGGGGCCTGAGAATTGTGCCTAAGGAGTATGTGCTCGTAGATCTGTGCCTATTCTGTGCTTATCCTATTCTGTGCTTATAAATATTAGGTCCAAACTTTAGGACCTGAAGATATAACCCAAGGAGTGGGCTGTGTGCTCAGAAGTGAGCCTTTGATGCTCCAATATCCACCGATCGCTCGGTTACGCAGATTCAAAAAATCGATTAGAAATTGATATGGCAAGTATCCAAGCATTCGTTAGAATTTATCCCAATGCAGTCAACCCCAAGGTCCGTCCGAAGGTTATGACCCACTGTTCTAGAAACGCTAGTTCGTTTGTAATTGACCCATAAACGGGTGTAGTGCCATTTAGCAAATCTATTTGTCCGGTTAGCTTAGAATCTGGTCAGGTTTTTGCCCCATTTGTCTCGTTTCGACTTGTGTTTGACGTAAGGCTTATCGAATGACTGCTGTGCCCGCCCCTCGACAGCCACAACCTCCTGACTTCACTGGTGGACCCCAGAATCCGCCAGACATCACACCTGTGTTTGCGCTTAAGGAGTTGGTGTCTCGGCTGCATCGGGAGCAAAACAAAATTCAAGACCTGCTCAGCTCGCTGGGGTTTGCACTGCGAAGCTTTAAAAATCTTAACCAGTTTCTAGAATTAACACCGTTGATTGCTAGCCGGGTGACCGATGCCGATGGAGGGGCGCTGGTGCTGTTTAAGCCCAACGGCCAGATGCGGTTAGAACGGTTGCACTGTCAGGACAATAGCTGCCAAGACATTCGCGTGGCAATTGAGACGGCAACCCGTCAGCTTGCAGCCAATTCCCCTACGGTTAACTCTCAAACGGGCACCTACGGCAAAATCATGCCCCAATTCAGCAATCGCACCGCTGCGCTGGATTATCACGTCAATGCCACCCTGGGACCGGCTGTGCATCTGTTTGGGACAGCTATTTTGACCAAGAACGTGGAGCGAGGCCGCCTCTACGTGTTTAGCCGCGATCCGGAATATACCTGGACCGAAACCCGCCAAAAACTGGTGCGGCTCGTGGCTGACCAAACAGCAGTGGCGATCGAGAACGATGAGTTAACTGTCGAGCTACGCAAAAAGGAACGGTTAGACCGTGAGTTGGAGATTGGAGCCGAAATTCAACTTCAGCTTTTACCGCGGCAATGCCCCAAAATTGAAGGTATCGAGATTGCGGCGCTTTGTAGAACAGCAAATCGGGTGGGCGGTGACTATTACGACTTCATCCCTGCTAACTACGATCAGTTCCGCAAGAAGAATGCCCGGACAGAATCGGATAAATGGAGTTTGGCAATCGGCGATGTGATGGGCAAAGGTGTACCTGCTGGTCTGATCATGACGATGCTGCGGGGCATGCTGCGGGCTGAAGTATTAAACGCCCATTCACCCTCACGAATTTTGCAGCATTTGAATCACGTCATGTATGCCGATTTGGAAAACTCGAATCGGTTTGTGACGCTGTTCTATTCTGAATACGATGCTAAAACGCGCACCCTCTCCTACAGCAACGCTGCCCATAACCCGCCCCTTCTCTGGCAGGCGGCTACAGGTACCCTCAAGCGCCTCGATACGCTGGGAATGCTAATCGGTCTGGATATGGACAGCAAATACCATGAGGCACAGGTGCAGCTAAACCCAGGCGATACGATTATGTACTACACCGATGGGTTTACAGATGCGGCCAACCAGAACGGAGAGCGGTTTGACGAAGAGAATTTAGCGCGCCATTTCCAGTGGGCCTGTCGGCACTGCAACAGTCCCCAGATAATTCTGGACTATCTGTTTAACCAAGTGCAGCAGTTTATTGGAGCGGACCGCCACAACGAAGACGACATGACCTTGATCGTGATGCAGGTGAGGCCAGACGCCGATCAGAATCGAGGATAAACGAGGTATGGGGGGTGTGGGAGCTTCGCCCCCATGCCGGGGCACTGCCCCCGCACCCCATTTTTCGTACTTCACTAGCCTGAAAAGGCTGTAAAAGGGTAAAAAAGATAAAAATAAAACAAAAGAGCTAGAGATAAAAATCGGCTGAACTGTGGCAAACTAGGTTCGATTCTTTAATTAGCTCTGGGTGAGGTTTAACTAGCATGCTGCTTGTTCAGTTGGTGCAGGATCTGGCTCCCGGTTTAGTCGATCTAGGGTCTTGGAGTGAGGTTAGTCGGGTTTGGCTCAGTCATTCATCGATCGATTGGGCGGTACTAGCGCAACAATTTGATACAGATGTGTTTAGAGGCACTCGCGCCATCATTGGCGATTTCATTCAATCCGGCAAACTCTGGACCTTACTGATCGGGATTGGGATTGGATATATGCTGCGAGCTTTGACCTCCTACGGTTGACCTGAAGCAATGCTCAGCTGGGCTGAGGTGAGATTCTTTGCTTAAATTACGGCTCCTTCTCCCTGCCAAGGGACACTAGAGGGGGTCAGATAGGCTTAATTTGTCTGATGAATCTGGAACAGTTTTGCTTTCAGGAACTGGTTACAATACTCAGAATTACTCAGAACTTGAATTTGTCTGGAGCATCGTCAGCAACCCTTCAAGTTTTGTGTCGCCGTTCGTTTATCAGGAATCCGAGCCTTGGTGAATTCATCTGCATCCTCTCAAACCTGGAGCCAACGCTTTGAATCAGCTCTGCATCCAGCTATTGCGGCCTTTAATGCCAGCATTGGGTTCGACATTGAGCTGATCGAGTTTGACCTGACCGGGTCGCAAGCTCACGCCATGATGCTGGCCCATACGGGAATTATCTCGACAGCAGAAGGAGAGCAGCTTGTTGCCGGTTTAGAGCAAATCCGGCAGGAATATCGAGAAGGCAAATTTCAGCCCGGTATTGAAGCTGAAGATGTCCACTTTGCCGTTGAGCGGCGCTTAACCGAACTGGTAGGCGATGTGGGCAAAAAACTGCATACGGCTCGTTCCCGCAATGATCAGGTTGGTACTGACACTAGGCTGTATCTGCGAGCGCAAATTAGCCAGATCCGGCGACAACTCCTCGATTTTCAGGCAGTGTTGCTGCGGTTAGCCGAACAGCACATTGAAACACTGATCCCTGGCTACACCCACCTCCAGCGTGCCCAGCCCCTCAGTTTGGCCCATCACCTACTGGCCTATGTGGAAATGACGCAGCGGGACTGGCAGCGGTTAGGCGAAATCTATCAGCGTGTTAACACTTCACCGCTTGGCTGTGGGGCATTAGCGGGCACTACCTTCCCCATCGATCGCCATTACTCGGCCCAGTTGCTTCAGTTTGAGTCGGTGTATGCCAATAGCTTAGATGGCGTCAGCGATCGGGATTTTGCCATTGAGTTCCTCTGCGCCGCCAGTTTGATCATGGTGCATGTGTCGCGCCTGTCCGAAGAAGTGATTCTGTGGGCCTCGGAAGAGTTTGGCTTTGTGACGCTGAAGGATAGCTGCTCGACTGGCTCCAGCATCATGCCGCAGAAAAAGAATCCCGATGTCCCCGAACTGGTGCGTGGCAAAACAGGACGGGTGTTCGGTCATTTGCAGGCGCTATTGGTACTGATGAAAGGTCTGCCCTTGGCCTACAACAAAGACCTCCAGGAAGACAAAGAAGCCCTATTCGACAGCGTTAAAACCGTGCAGGGCTGTTTAGAAGCGATGACGATTCTATTGAACGAAGGCTTAGAGTTCCGTACCCAGCGCCTCAACCAAGCCGTGACTGAAGATTTCTCCAATGCTACCGATGTGGCCGACTATTTGGCCGCCAAAGGAGTACCGTTCCGCGAAGCCTACAATTTAGTGGGAAAGGTAGTAAAAACCTCGTTAGCAGCGGGTAAACTACTCAAAGACTTAACGCTAGACGAATGGCAAGCGCTCCATCCCGCCTTTGAAGCTGATATCTATGAAGCCATTACTCCGCGTCAGGTGGTAGCGGCTCGTAATAGTTTTGGAGGTACCGGGTTTGAGCAGGTCCGAAAAGCGTTGGAAACTGCCAAACAGCGTTGGTCAGCCGCAAATGAAACCAGCCTCCAACCTCAACCTTAAAGGATTTTTAACATATATGACAAAAACTGGAAGAAAATCAGAATCCACGAGCGTTGGATCGTTGGTTGTCGCTAGGATCATCATTTGAAGCCCAGATAACCCGCACCAAGATGACCTATGTTAACCCAGGAACTAGATCGAGAAACAGAGTTTTACCTTGCTGAGATCCTTGCCAAGGAAAATACGACGAGCGATGCCTTGATTCGCCAGTTGATTCGCGATCGGTGGCTGTCTTTACATCAGGCAGCAAAGGTGGCCTCCCCCCAGCCAGAATTCCAGCCAGAATTCCAGCCAGAACCATCCCAACCAAATTGGGTTACTGCATCTATGTCTTCAGAATCACAGCCTGCTAGACCCAGAAATTCTAAGCAAGTGATTGCTGATTTTGTCCGACGCAAAAATAGACGACCTGTTTAGAGCTAAATTTAAGAACCAGCCCTAAATCAGCCTTGCAGATTGTAGGCAGGATACCTGCACTTTAATCACCTTTAATCTTAGAGAACAAAAAATCAAGTGCTAGAGCAGGTGAGCAGCCTGCTTTTTTCTTTTCTAGCGCGTTGATGCAGCTTGCTCATGCCTCCTAAGCAATTTGCTAAGCACCAACGGGAAGTTCAATATCTGTCAGTACGGCTCTTGCTTTGGCCAAATCGTAGGGAAAGGGTAGGGGCATCGGGCGATAATCGCGATCGTGCGCGGGACCGTGCCTCAGAACCGCGTTGACAATTAAACAGGTTTCATCGCTGAGGTTAATAGCGCCGTGGGGAATACCGGGAGGAATTTTGACAACCTTGGGCTGGCGCTCGCTTAAGGGAATATATTCATATTGTTTGTTTTGTAACACGACCAGTACGAAACATCCCCGAACTACGAGTAGCTGATCGGTCTGGAAATGATGCACAAACAGGTTGTCGATTAGTCTAGCTGGAATCTGCGCTAACATCGTTTCGTGGCTGGATTGAGGCGTATAGAACTCGACCATACCGCTCTTGATCGAATCTAGTAGCCGCACCTCGATTTGGTTGATCAGGCCCATGCCACACCTCCTTGATGTGCTCTTCTCTACTAGTCTAATTCAGGAGAATATAAAAATTTGTTTTTAAAACGACAATAATGCACATTTTATGCATGTTGTTTCATGTCTGTCATTTTCCTATCGAATCCCCCAGCGACGACGCCAGCTTGATGTAGATTCACGGTGAGACTGCTGTTGCTCTTGGTGATGACGCTGCAGGATAGTTTCGGCTGGGTCGCTCAGCAGCGGATCGCGATAGGGAATGGCGGCTCTGGTCTGGAGATGTTCTTGCTCCATTGGGGAAAGCGGTATCAGCGTTTCTGCCGTAAAACTAGCAACGGTGCCCTGAGACCATTCGTGGGGCAAATGGGTCTGACTCAGGGGAATCGTGCCGATCTGTAATCCAGCTGCTTGCATCGCAGCCCGCACCGATGCTGAACGCGAATAGGTCGCTAGTTTTCCGGTCGGAGCCAGACAATGGGCCACCTGCTGAAAAAACTCCACCGTCCAAAGCTGGGGACAACGGCGTGGCGAAAAGGGATCGAAAAAAATCGCGTCGGCCTGCACGCTGGCCTGCTGGAGCGACTGAATCGTTTGTCGGGCATCACCAATTAGCAATTTGGCCTGGAGTTGGAGCGTGCGGCATTGATGATCAGCAGCCAAGGCTCGCAAAATTGCCTGCACTGGCTCTGACCAGCCATCGATTACCGGAGGCACAACGGCAGCCTTGGGAACCGATGCATCTAGCTCTAGGCCATAGGCAGTGACAAAGCAGTCTGGATTGACCGACCAGATCGTTTCTAGTGCTGCTGCCGTGTTGTAGCCCAGCCCATAGCAGACATCTAAAAGGCAAAGCTGGGGCTGTTTGACCTTTTCTACCAAATCAGTTGCTTGGGCAAACTTGAGAAATGCCTCTTGCTTAGCTCCCTGCTGCGAATGAAACGCTTCGCCAAACTCAGCAGAAAAGAATGTGAATGAGCCGTCGTCGGTAGGTTGCGGAATCCAAGCAGGCATCAATGCAGGATTTGCGACAGGAATTTCTTGGTGCGTTCCTCTTTAGGATTGTTGAAGAACTCGGCTGGGGTGGCTTCTTCCACAAGCAGGCCATCGGCCATCAACACCACCCGGTCAGCCACTTCGCGGGCAAATCCCACCTCATGGGTGACACACACCATCGTCATCCCAGTACCGGCCAGCGTTCGCATGACATCCAGCACCTCCCGCACCATTTCCGGGTCAAGAGCAGAGGTAGGTTCATCAAACAGCATGATTTTGGGCTGCATTGCTAGGGCACGGGCAATCGCCACCCGCTGCTGCTGCCCGCCAGAGAGCTGTCCCGGAAACTTGTTGGCCTGATTTAGAATTCCGACCCGTTCCAAAAGCTGCATTGCCACTTCTTCTGCCTTAGTTTTGGACCAGCGCCGCACCCAGATCGGGGCCAAGGTGACATTTTGCAGCACCGTCAGGTGGGGAAACAGGTTGAACTGCTGAAACACCATGCCGACTTCCCGCCGGATTGTGTCAATGTTTTTCAGGTCGTGGCTAAGTTGAATCCCATCGATTTCAATCGAGCCTTTCTGATAGGGTTCCAGCGCATTGAAAGTGCGGATAAAGGTCGATTTACCAGAGCCGGATGGCCCCATGACTACCACCACTTCACCCTTTTTGACAGTTAAGCTGACGCCTTTCAGCACATGGAAGTTGTTGTCATACCACTTCTCTACGTCTTTAGCGATGATGATCGGCTCGGCTGCGGTTTTATCTGCGGTTGTTTCAATCTGGGGTTGGGTCATGGCGGTTTGTCCTATGGGTTAAATCGCTCAATATTCATCAATATTTGAAGTTACTTGTCTGTAGTTCCTAAAAACCAAAGAAGCTTTAATCTGAAGCGATTGAGAGTTTCATCAATTTGAGGTTGATTTGAGGTTGATTTGAGGTTGATTTGAGGTTGATTTGAGGTTGATTGAGCGCGTTGAGATGAAATCTAATGCAGAAATATGGATGACTTTGAATTCAATTCTAAGCTGACAAACTAGCGATAGCTGCTAAGCCCTGAATTTGCTTCATGGGTTGCCTTCACCTTACGTCAAGTTGCAGAAGGTAAACCGTCAACTTAAACACTCCGGCTGCTAACCGCCCCCGCCACCATCCGGTCGATTTGTGGTCAATGCAGGATCAACCGCCCGTTTGGGTGCATTGAGCTGTCGTTCCAACCTGCGGCTAGCCCAGGACATGATCGAACAGCAGAGGAAATAGATTAAGCCGATGAACAGAAATACCTCACTGCTGCGCCCGTTGTATTGAGGATTTGCCAGCACCGATTGCCCCATTCCCAACAGTTCTGCTAAACCAATAATTGCCAACAGAGATGTATCTTTGAACAAGCTAATGAACTGACCCACGATTGTAGGAATTACAGCTTTGAGCGCCTGGGGTAACACAATCAAGGTCGTCGTCAGCAAAGGATTCATACCTAGCGCTTTGGCGGCTTCAGCTTGGCCACGGGGCACCGACTGCAATCCACCCCGGACATTTTCGGCCAGATAGGCAGCGCTGAACATGGTCAAACCAACAATGGCACGTAATACCCGATCGGGCCGCATTCCTGAAGGTAGCACTAGCGGCACCAGCAGCGAAGCCGCAAACAAAATTGTTACCAGCGGCAACCCGCGAATTACTTCAATGTAAACAATTGACAGCCAGCGAATCACAGGCAGCTCACTGCGCCGTCCCAGGGCCAGCAGCACCCCAATCGGAAAGGACAGCACAATACTGACAATTGCCGTCAGTAGCGTCAACAGCAAGCCCGTCAGGTCATCTAGCTTGACTTGAGGACCAATAATCAAACCACGCACCAGGGCATAGGCCAGCAGAAATGTTAATAGCCAGAATAGAGGCAACCAGCTTCCTAACTGCGGCTTCACCTGTCCAATCTGTTGACCCAGGAAGGCAGTTCCCACCACCAGCACCAGCAGCCCTAGGGAAATCGCAATTGAGGTTGGATCGGCTAACAGCCCTAACACAATCAGAATAGAGGCGGCCAGGATTCCTAGCATCACTAAGCCACGCCGGTCGAACAGACGGCTAGTGCGGGCCAAAACGCCCCAGGATAAACCACCCACCGCCACAATCAAACCCAGGCTGGCCCAGATCCGCCACAGCAATTGCACCGGATAGCGCCCGACTAGAAACAGGCGGAAGTTATCTCGCACGGCATTCCATTGCGCCTCGGTAAAGGCCCAGGACAAAAAACTAATCAGCACCCAGGCCAGAAATGCCGCACTGATGATGGTCAGCAGCGTATTCAGCCAACTGCTAAACAGGTTCTTCTTAGCCCAAGCCCAGGGGCCAACTGTGGTGACCGGTGGAGCCGATGATTGAGGCAGAATAGTGGTCATAGCTAAAGCACAAGAAAGAAGGCGGTTGAGGGGAGAGAGTTAATTCAGAGTGAGTCTGCTTGCCCTAGCGTTCCTTGATCTGAACCTGTTGGTTAAACCAGTTCATCGCTAGGGAAATAATTAAGTTAATGGTCAGGTAGGTAATCATGATCAGGGATACAACCTGCAACACCCGCCCGGTTTGGTTGTTGATCGTATTGGCCACCTGGAAGAAGTCAGCATAGGCAATACCGGCAGCCAAACTAGAGTTTTTGGCGAGGTTGAGGTATTCACTGGTCAGTGGCGGAATCATTACCCGCAGCGCCTGTGGAAAGATCACTAGCCGCATCGCCAGTCCAGGTTGCAGTCCCAGCGCCCGCGAGGCTTCCCATTGCCCTTTCGAGACCGACTGAATCCCAGCCCGCACCACTTCAGCAATAAACGCTGCCGTGTAGAGCACCAGGCCAGCCAGCAAGGCACCAAATTCCCCAGACAGATTCAATCCACCCGTTACTACATCGCCCTGTAAAACTGGAGCTTGCCAGTCCAACCCAAACAGGAGCGCCAAAACAGCAATCACCGCTAGGGCAATCATTGCAAAGAAATAGTTTTGACCAGACGCGCCTTGCAGCACAATGACTTTCACCCGCTGCCGCCAGAGCAAAATCCCTAAAATTAGACTGCCAATGATCACGGCTAGAGCAATCCAGGTTCGAGCCGTGCCAGCCGGCCACAGCAGAAAAATCCCTTGATTGGACAAGAAGGTTGGCCCAGGTAGGCGAATCGAGTTTTCAACGGCAGGAAAACGGAGAAACACTGCTGTATAGAGGAAGAACAGTTGGAGTAGCAGCGGGGTATTGCGAAAAATTTCGACATAAATCGTAGCAATCTGCCGTACTAGCCAGTTTTCGGAGAGGCGAGCAATCCCAACCACAATTCCCAAAATGGTCGCCAGGATGATGCCCAATACAATGACCCGCAGGGTATTCACCAAGCCGACCAGCAGCGCTCGCCCAAACGAATCGGTAGGACTGTAGGGAATAGCCGTGTCCCCGATGCCGAAGGAAGCGGGGTTATTCAAAAAATCGTAGCCAGGAGGAATGCCGAGCCGACGCAGGTTGATTAAAGCATTGCCTCCCAGCAGAGCCAGAAGCGCCACAACGATGGCTAGCACAATTACCTGAAGAGCAATCTTGAGAAAGCGATCATCGCGCCAAAGTGGAACCTTATGTTCGTCCATGATCTAATAAATTCTGAGTTTTAAGTTTTGTTGGCGGAGCCTACGTGGAGCGTGTAGTTTTGAGTTTGCAAAATTGATGCCCAACCCAAAACCCAAAACTGCAAGCCTGAAAAATAGTGGCGAGTCTTAAGCTTCTAGAGTGTCCGGACCTTACAACTCAAAACTAAGAACTACGTGCTCCGGTTCCGCTGAGGTCGCCGAACGCGCACAGGCTACGCCACAAAAACTCAAACCTGTTGACGTTAGCGGAATGGGGGTGCGTAGATTAACCCTCCATTCGTCCAGAGTTCGTTGGGACCCCGCTCTAGCTGGAATGGACCGCCAATGTTGCGCTCATAGATTTCGCCGTAGTTTCCTACATGCTTGATCACTCGCGCCATGAAATCATTGGGCAATCCCATATCGCTACCCAGGGTGCCTTCTTTGCCTAAGAGGCGTTTGACTTCCGGATCATTGCTATTTTCAAACTGAGCCAAGTTATCTTTGGTAATGCCCAGTTCTTCTGCTTGGAAGGTGCCAAAAACAACCCACTTCACAGCGTCTGCCCATCTTGAATCGTTGTTGCGAGTCGCTGGGCCGAGTGGTTCTTTAGAAATCACCTCGTCTAGGACGACATAGTTGTCGGGATTAGGCAAGGTTTTGCGGCGGGCTGTGAGCTGAGACCGGTCAGAAGTCGCTGCTTGGCACCGCCCTTGGGCGAAAGCAGAATAGAGAGCATCTTCATCGTCAAATACAACCGGCGTGAATGGAATATTCAATTTGCGGAAGCGGTCAGTCAGGTTCTGCTCGGTTGTGGTGCCAGACTGGACGCAGATTGATTTACCGCTCAGCCCCTTAACGTCTCTGATGCCTGAAGCCGTTGTCACCAACATGCCTTGACCATCAAAGAAGGTGGTCGGCGCAAACTCTAACCCTAGAGCAGTGTCGCGGTTGATGGTCCAGGTCGTGTTGCGAATCAGGACATCAATCTCTCCTGCTGCTAACGCTGTAAACCGTTCTTGAGCACTCAAATTACGAAATTCAACTTTAGTGGGATCGTCGAACAATGCCGCCGCAATTGCCCGACAAAAATCCACATCCATCCCTGAATATTCACCTGTGTTGTCTACAAAACTGAAGCCCGGCAGTTGCCCATTCACACCACAGATCAGCGAACCTCGACTAGTTACTGTATTGAGTGTGCTATTGGCATTGTTGTCTCCACCCTGGGCTGTTGAGTCACCCGTTGAGGCGCAGGCTACTGCAACCGCTGCTGTGAGGATGGTGGCCAGCAGCAGGGAAATCCATTTACGCATAAACCCTATTTCACTCACCGAACATTAATGAACAAAAACTTTATTTTAGACAGAGAAGCTAATGCACTTATCTGCATGGAGAAGCTGGTCAACATCTAACACAACGGCCTGAACGTAAATTCAGCCACCAAATGAGAGCCAGCTTACCCATCCAGAATGTATTGCATCTGCCCTATGCCTTAATTGAAACTATTTACCAGCTTTTTCAACAGTCTACTGGTTTGAAAATTTTGTGTGTATCGGACTTCACAGTTTTTATCAGGAAAAGCCAGATGAGTAGGATCAGACTGTAGCGTAGAACCAGAACTTAACTATTTGTTATGAGCAGATTGTTATGAGCAGATTGTTATGGGCAGACGCGAAGAGAGGAGAGCCATCCCAATTCAGCTGAACGGCTGATTAAAGTGATCTGAGAGCCATCCAGGTAAACGCACGGGGTGCATAAAGCCATTGCCGCAGCCATTTCCACAAAAAATGACTCCTGAGCAATAGGATTTGTACCCATCAGCATCAAGAGCCAAATTCTGAAACTTCGATAATTTGCCTGACTGTGATCTAACTGGCTTTATGCAGTTAGAAATGAATTGAGTGATTCTGTGGTGTGTACAAACACCCCGCTTGCTACAAACAATCAGCTTGGTTTGTATGCAGCAGATTTAACCTAACTAAACCCTTACACGTTGGCTGACCAACTAGCACTCCTGCACCAACTCTCGGATTAGAGGAAGACGGCTGTGGATATAGTTACTGAAGATGGCTGTATCACGATGATTTAAGGCTTGCTCAGAGCGCAATTGCCGTAAGAGCCACTGTTCTAAGCTATTGTCGTCTAGCGCTACAGGAATGTTGGCTCGAATTCCTTCAACTAGAGACCAGAATTGCCGCATCATTGTAGGACTCATGGCAACCTCGACTTAAGAATTTCTTCATTTTTTAGCCTATCTGACTATACTGGATACCAGTCTTTCTCCACACAAGAAGACACAAGAGTTACAAAATCCTTCACAGATTGAGGTAAAACTTGACAAATAAGGGGCTGGCGTAACAATTTTAGGCGGCCTGCCACTATCGACCTAGCATCCAGTTGGTAGCGTCATCAAACGAATTGTCAAATCTGCTGTCAAACATCACGGTGTAGCTGGCCGAAGGAGTCATTTGTTGCAGCATCTTCAAGTGGGCCTCGGCGTCAGTCCGGCGCTGAAAGCGGTTGAGTACAGAGTGCTGGAGGTTAGGCTGCAGGCGAATAATGCACCAAGGCTGAGGGCGTTCGGCGTAGTTCATAGCTAATTTGGAGCAATGCTTGGATAAATGCTGCCTGATTGTAGCCATACCCGCTCGTTTTGTACACCACCAGAGTCAGTTGATAAAATTTTTGATTGATTGGATTTAGTGAAGCAACCAGATGATTCGTAGGGCTATCCCGGCTAATCCGGTTGGCAGTGGGCCAGGGGTCCAGACTCCATCTACCATTTAATTTTGGTTCAATTCCTAATCTGTTAAAAACGCAATCTTAATCTTAAAAAGTTTGATCTGGCGATGGAGGACGAGAAACAAAAGGTCAAAGACCAAATTTTATATTTGCTGAAGACCCAGGGGGCACAAACCGCAACGGCCTTGGCAGAACAACTGTGCGTGACTCCAATGGCGGTTCGTCAGCACCTTCAGCAGCTCAAAACGGCAAACTGGGTTGCCTATTCTGAAGAGCGGCGTCCGTTGGGGCGTCCAGTGAAGCTGTGGCAGTTGACCCCACAATCAATGGAGCAGTTTCCAAATAGCCATGCCGATTTATTGGTCGATTTGTTGCGAGGCATTACAGCTAGCTTTGGTCCTGAGGGGCTGGCCAAAATTATTGCCGAACGTAGTCAGCGTCAGGTGGAAACCTACAAGGCCACATTAGCTTCTCTGTCAGCAGACTGGAAACAGCAGGTGCGACGGCTAGCTTATCTGCGGACTCAGGAGGGCTACATGGCCGAAGTGATTGAATTAGCCGAGCCAACGACCATGCTGTTGGTCGAAAATCATTGCCCGATCTGTACAGCGGCCCGCAGCTGTCAACAGCTTTGTAGTGCTGAACTAGAGACCTTTAGAGCGGTATTTGGCCCCAGAGTAACAGTTGAGCGGATTGAGCATATTCTGCAAGGTGATCGTCGTTGTGCCTATCGCATTCGAGAGCAGCCCGTCGGCTCACTTAATCCAGGGGTTGAAGGGTAAGCGACTGTAGGCTCCCAGCGGATCGTTCATTAGCTGTAGAACCCTGAAGTCTGCCTGAAGCTTTTGCAGCTCAACTGTCAGCGGATCCCGCGCCGTTGTTTGCTCAGCGCCACGCAATAATCTCCTCAACAGACGGGTTTCAAAGGAACTGCCCTGAGGATATTCCTCTAACTGCCAGTTGTTTCCTAGCTTGGCTGCATCAACGGCGGCTTGCACAGCAGCTTCTAATCCACCCAGTTCGTCTACCAGTCCCAAACTCTTGGCCGATGTTCCCGACCAAACCCGCCCTTGGGCAACAGCTGCTACTTTCTGAGTCGGGATCGGACGAGACTCGGCCACAATCGCTAAGAATTGGTCATACAGCCGATCTACCACTCGCTGGGCAATGGCTAGCTCTTCCGGTGTTTTGGGACGAGTGATCGACGTACTGTCAGCAAACCGCCCAGTTTTGACCACATCCCAGGTAATGCCGTTGTTATTAGCCAGCGTTTTGACATTGGGCAAAAGGCCAAAGACGCCAATCGAACCCGTGATTGTGCTGGGTGCCGCAAAAATTTTGCTCGCGTAGGTGGAAATCTGGTAGCCTCCAGACGCAGCATAGCTGCCCATCGAGACAATCACCGGCTTTTGCTGCTTGGTCAACATCACTTCTCTGGCAATCCGAGCCGAAGCGGTGGCGCTGCCTCCCGGACTGTTTACCCGCAGCACAATCGCTTTGATGTCATCGTCGAGCCGCAGTTCTCGCAGTTGTTCCGCTAGCGTATCGCCGCCGATGCTGCCCGGTGCCCCCTTGCCGCTGACAATTTCGCCTTCGGCATAGATAACGGCTACTTTGTTGGGGCTATAGGGACGGCGTGCGGTCAACTCGGCTGCTCTGGCATAGTCGCTGATGCTAATGTTGCGAAACGAATCTTTATCCTTCGATTCGCCAGTCAGGTCCTGCAGCTCCGCTAATACTTCGTCTTCGTGAACCACTTTATCGATCAGCTTGGCAGTTTGGGCTTGATCAGACATGAGTAGCCCCTGCTGATCGGCGAGGGTTTGTAACTGCTCTGGTTTTAAGTTGCGGCTTTTAGCAACTGTGGAGAGAAAACCTGTCCACAGATCGCCCAGCAGTTTTTGAGTTTCTTCTTCAGCTTCGGGGCTATTTGCAGTACGGACAAACGGTTCAACAGCAGACTTATACTTACCGGCCCGAATCGGCTGCACTCCCACACCATATTTCTGCAGTGCTCCTGCGAAGAAGGCAGTCTCTACACTGAAACCATTGAATTCTAGAACAGCAGTAGGATTGAGCAGCACCTGATCGGCCACTGAGGTGAGGTAGTATTCTCGCTCGGTCCAGCCCGTGGTATCGTAGGCCAAAATCGGCTTGCCAGACTCACGGAACTTCTGCAGCGCTTGCCGCACTTCTTGCAGAGTGGCTAACCCCGACCCCAAGCCTGCCGGATTAATACTGCCCGATAGGTAGATTCCGGCGATCCGATCATCCTTAGCTGCACGCTCCAGCGTTTCTAGCACTGTGCGAAGCGGAATAGTATTGCGGGGGCTGCTACCCGAAAGCGCCTGCCCAATCACTTCTCCAGGACTGTTGGTCAGACTAGAGTCGGTAATTTCCTGAGCCAAGTCAATGGTGAGAATCGAGTCCTTTTCAACGCGGGAACTAGCTTCTCGAGAAGCAGCAGTAATGGCAATCAGGAGCACGGTCAGTCCGGTAACGCTGAGCGTCAAAAACAGAAAGATACCCGTGAGCGTAGCGAAGGTCTGCTTGAGGAAATCGCGCATGGTCGAGGCAAGTAAGGGCTAGGGAAGAAGCGTGGGCTGAGGGATCCAGCGTCACGAGTGCCGGAAGGAGCCGTACCTCTGGTAGGTAATCAATACTGGCAGGTAATCAATACCGTAATCAATCGGGTAACCAAATGACCCAGAGGCAATTAAGACAACCTAGACAGCTCTAGCTCCAGTTTAAACGGTGAAAATTTAACTTCACTCACGAAGTGTTCTAAGTGATTCAACCAAATTAAACGGCGATAGGGCATGCGGGCACCTAATCCGGTACCAGATCTGTCACCAGACCCATCAGCAGCGGGACATACGCAAAGACTCTACAGGAGGAGCTAAAGCCTATTGTTAATCGACCCTATTGTTAATCGACCCTATCGGCTGCCGGAGACGGCCTGCAAAACTCCATTGGTTCTCAAGTCAGCCAGAGTAACGCTACCCGTGCAAAATAACACCGTTGTGATTTCGGCAATCAGGGTTTCAGTCAGTTGATGCAGAGCGGTTTCTGATTCCGCTGCCGCCTGCAGAAAGGGAAGTGCCAATCCGGCTAAGTCGGCGCCCAAAGCAATAGTTTTAGCCACTTCCAGCCCGTCTCGCAAGCCCCCAGAGGCGATCAAAGCAATAGTTGGCGCTACCGAACGCACCGCGGTGATGCAATCAGCAGTAGGAATTCCCCAATTGGCGAAGGTCTGCCCCAGACGGCGCTGGCGCAGATCCGCCGCTCGCTCGCTTTCAACCCTAGCCCAAGAGGTACCGCCCGCCCCTGCTACATCGATGGCACTGACGCCCGCCTCTATCAGCTTTTGTGCCATCGAGCCAGAAATACCATTGCCCACCTCCTTGGCAATCACGGGCACCGGAAGCTGTTGGCATAGCTGCTCAATTTTTCTTAGCAGACCGCGAAAATTGGTGTCTCCGCGAGTTTGGACGCACTCTTGCAGAGGATTGAGGTGAAGCACCAACGCATCCGCTTCTAATAGATCAATGACCCGCTGGCATTCGGTGACGCCGTAGCTGTAGTTAAGCTGCACAGCTCCTAGATTGGCAAACAGCAGAATATCTGGCGCTACCGAACGCACAGCAAAGGTCGCCGCCACCTGGGGATTCTCAATTGCCACCCGTTGGGACCCAACTCCCATTGCGATCCCATACTGCTGGGCCACTGCTGCCAGCCGATAGTTAATCAACCGCGCTAACTCGGTGCCGCCTGTCATGGAGGAAATCAACAGTGGAGCCGCCAGCGACTTGCCTAGAAATGAGGTAGACAGATCAATGTCCGCCCGGTCGAGTTCGGGTAGACAGCAGTGAGTAAAGCGATATTGTTCTAAGCCCGTTGTCGTTTGGTGAAACTGGACATCTTCTTCGAGGCAAACACGCAAGTGATCGGCTTTGCGGTTTTGAGTAGCAGCCGCTTGCTCTGGAGCCGCTTGAGAGATGAAATCACTGGCCACACTGGGTGCAGCACTCGAGAGAGAATCACCAGAAAAATCGGTTGAAGAATCGACAGAGTTAATGGTTGTATCCACAACAAGTTAAAAAGAGCCAACTGCTTAAGCTAGTTTGCCATGCTCTTGTTCATTCCTGATGCCAAACACACAATGTGCAACAACCAGTTGCCAGACACAAACTCGTACTAGGACCGCACCTCGTACTTATGAGCGTAGGTTTTGAGCAAAACACTCACCTGAGAAAGCATCTCATCGCCTGTACTCTTACCCAACGCCTGCCGTTCTGGGAAAAACTCTGGCTGATCGAGGTTGCGGGCAATGGCCTCACTAACCTGCTGAGCAATCAACGCTTGCAGTTCATCCTTCGCTCTCCCACGCTGATATTCTGCCCCTTCTTCGGTGGTGGCATAGAGGGGCGGCAAACGGTTGAGAGCATAGGCAGCAATGTCTCCTAAATCGAGGGTGCAGTCGCTGGTGGCTTCGATTTCGGCAACGCGGGCAATCGCCTCGGTCAGCACCAGTTCTTCCATGACGTTAATAAATTGCTTGCGGGGCACCGCTACCACTTCACCGGTCAGCAACGCTCCCATCAGCCGATCGAGCGCCATGTATTCTTCAATCGACAGCTCAGACGCCGTATCACAAATGCGGCCTACTTCTGCTTCCATTGCCGGGGTGAGGTAGCCATCTTGCAGGGCTTGTTCGACGATTTTTTCAATACTCATAGGGCTTCACTGATTAGGGCTTCACTAAATTAGCTTCACTCAAATGTGCTGTACCTTCTCGAACCGCCAGGACGTAGAGGAACCTACGCACTTTCTGTTTTAGTGTGCCCCAGAAATCGCAAAAAGCATTGGCCCTCTTGCGGAAGTTCTGCAACCCGGCTGCCGACTCAAGATCCAACTCTCCAGTTTGAACCCAACTCATTCAAATCCAGCATTGCGCCAAGGCACCGGGTCCACAGACTGACCGTTGACGTACAGCCCCCAGTGCAAGTGCGGTCCCGTAGAAATTCCAGTTGAACCAACCGCGCCAATCCGTTGACCGGCCTGCACAAAATCTCCTTCCTTGACATCAATCCGGCTGAGGTGGATCAAAATGCTAAGCACGCCCTGACCATGATCGATGCCGATCGTGTTGCCATGTAATTCAAATCCTTCGGCTTCGCGCCCAACCAGGGCAATTCGACCCGCTGCCGGAGCCACCACTGGAGCACCCGTTGGCGCTGCATAGTCTACGCCGCGATGGTAATAATCCTGAGCAAATTCGCCGTTGTAGTAGCGCTGCACTCCATAGACGGTAGAGACTTCGCCATCACTAGGACGGACAAACGGACCATTCCAGAATTTTTCCGACGTCACCAGGGCTTTGAAGGCATCCACCCTTTTAAATTCGTAGTCTGTGCCTTCGGGACCGCCACCGCTGATCCAGATACTCTGAGTTGGGAAATCGCGATCGCGGAGCTGGATAGGCAGATTCTGAGTTTGCCCAGCCTCGTTTACCTGGAGGGTTAAGTTGCCGGGGGCATCAAGTGGGGTAGTCGGCACAAAGCCCCGATAGCGATTATTGCCAATTGCAAACATCGGATAGGTTTTCTGCCGCAGGATGATGGTCGGCGGTTGGTCGCTTGCCCCGGCCTGAGCCACCACTACAATCGTGTCGCCAAGCTGGGGATTGGTGGGCCGTATCTGCACCTGCATCGCCTGAGCCGATGGAGTCAACCCGATTATTAAACCGGCTACCAACAGGCCAAGCCAAAGCCGTTGCTTCAGAAGCCGCCGCCAAAACGCACGGCTGCAAAACCGAGTTAGGGAACCGCTTAGATTCAGCGAATCGAGAAAGAAAGCAATCATGGGTTTGCGGTGAGACTACTGTGGTGAAAACTACTGACCCCATAGATTACACCCTTTCCCGGCATCCATTCCACGCTGATCTTCCAGGCTTACAGAACTCTAATTTTTTCATTGAATGCCTGAGAAACGCTGCTTAATCAGCCACGAATACCAAGACAATCTCAGACAATCTCCAGAAGAATCCGGCCAGTTCACCTACAGGCCAAAAAACTTCGGTATGCTGAACATTAAAAGACATTAAAAAATATTACTAAGGGTGCTCGGCCCAGCGATCAAAGCTTGGGAACAAGCCTTAATTATTAAAATTTGTTACTTCCGATTACCAATAAAGTAGGGACTCGTGCAAGAAGATTTCAGACTGATTGTTGACCTGGTTGTGGTACTGGCGGCGGCGGCTGGGGGCGGTTTGTTGGCAGCGTTGCTGCGTCAGCCAGTGCTGTTGGGCTACCTGGTAGCGGGAGCCATTGTGGGTCCGGCTGGCTTGGGACTAGTCAAGGAACTGATTCAGGTCGAGACTCTGGCCCAATTTGGAGCCGCCTTTTTGCTGTTTGCCTTGGGCGTCGAGTTTTCCTTTTCTGAGCTGAAAAAAGTTCAGGGCATCAGCTTGGGTGGCGGCGGCTTGCAGATCCTCTCCACGATTCTAGTGACGACGTTAGTATCGCTGGGGGTTGGCTGGGTGACGTCACCGGCACAGGGCATTTTCTTGGGCGCCATTCTGTCCCTTTCCTCCACGGCAGTTGTGCTGAAATGTCTGATGGAGCGCAACGAGACAGGAACCTCCCACGGGCGCGTCATGCTGGGGATTCTGGTAGTGCAGGATCTGGCTCTGGGACTGATGCTGGCAGTTTTACCGGCGCTCGATCGGCCCTCGGAAGAAATTGGCGTCGCGGTTGGGATCGCTTTGTTAAAAACTGGCCTGCTGGCGGTTGGAGCAGTAGTTGCTGGTATCTGGATCATTCCCCGCTTGTTGCAGCTATTAGCCCGAACCGAGAGCCGCGAGCTGTTTTTGTTGGGCGTGGTAGCGCTGTGTTTGGGAATTGCCCTACTGACGGAATATCTGGGCTTGTCGATCGAGATGGGGGCGTTTATCGCCGGATTGATGATTTCGGAGGTAGAGTACGCCGACCAGACGCTCACCTATGTCGAGCCAATCCGCGATATTTTCGCCAGCCTGTTTTTTGCCGCCGTGGGCATGTTGATCGATCCGGTCTTCATCTGGAACAACCTGGAGCTGATTCTGGGTTTGGTGGCCCTGGTGTTTGTCGGCAAGTTTTTGATTGTGATGCCCTTGGTGCGGGCATTTCGCTATTCACTCAAGACCTCGCTGATTGTCGGTTTGGGTCTGGCCCAAATCGGGGAATTTTCCTTTGTGTTAGCCAGTAAGGGACAGGCACTGGGCTTGGTGTCGCGCCGCGTTTATTTGCTGATTTTGGGAACGACGGCCGTTACTCTGGTCGTGACTCCGTTTGTGCTGCGAATTGTGCCGAAGCTGACCGACTGGGCCGAAGATGTCCCCTGGCTGAAGCGGTTGCTGGATGGCAGCGAAGACCCGATCGAAGTGGCCGAGGATCTGCCGACTCAAAATCACATCGTCGTATGTGGCTATGGGCGGGTGGGACGCAATATTGTGCGCCTGCTGCAAGCCTACAAGCAACCCGTGGTCGTGATTGATCAGTCCGAGCAGAGCATCCAAGAGTTACGCGAGGCCAATATTCCTTACATCTATGGCAATGCGGCTAGTCTACATGTGCTGGAATCTGCTGGCGTCGATCAAGCCCGTGGTTTGGCGATTGCCCTGCCCGATCCGATGAGTACGCGCCTTTGTCTGAAGCGTGCCCTAGAGCTAGCGCCTGATATTGACGCTGTGGTTAGAGCCACCCAGGATAAGGATCTGGAATTGCTGTATCAGTTGGGGGCGCGGGAAGTGGTGCAGCCGGAGTTTGAGGCCAGTATTGAGCTGTCGGCCCATCTGCTCACGGGGCTGGGCGTGCCGCTGCCGGTAATTCAGCGTGAGGTGCAACAGTTGCGCGGGTCTCGCTATCAAGAATTCCGTCCTGAACGGTTGCCGGAGCAAGTGTCGCGGGAACTGAAGGTGGCCGCTCAAGACATGAACAGCAAATGGTACAACTTGCCTGAAGGTTCGCCGCTGGTAGGCATGACGTTAGAAGAGACCGATCTGCGTCGCTTGACCGGCGTCAGCTTGATGGCGATTGAACGCCAAACCGGCGAAGAGATTGACTATCCTGATACCCAAACTCAATTGGAAGAAGGCGATCGACTGCTGGTGGTGGGCGAACCCGACGAGTTAGCGGCCTTCAGTGAACTGGCCAAAGGGGAAGCCGCCGTTCCGGGTGAAAATGCCTCCTGTCAGTGGCTGCTGGTACCCGATGATAGTCCTGTGGTGGGCAAGACTCTAGCCGAACTCCACATTCGTCGTCAATTTGGCGTACTGGTGCAGGCGATTCGGCGAGAAGGCAAGTTTATTAGCTTCCCTAGGGGGTCGAGCGATCTACAGGCAGGCGATCGACTGTTGCTCTGCGGCAATTTCCATGCGCTCAACCAAGCCAGTCGTTGGATTGCGCCCAGTTCTGAGTTTTCTGAGCAGGCGGCGGTAGCATCAGGTTTACCGATTTCCCTCAGCCCTCCTACCCTGAATGAGCCAATCCCAGAACAAGCCTTGTAGCAGGCAGCTTTGGAGTCATTGCCATTGCTTTCACTGAGACGTTTACGGCTTGTCATTCCTACTTTTGGTTGTGCTGACAAACAAAAATCATTCTGAAGTAAACTTTTGTGATTGATATAGAGACCGTAGAATAGCGCCATATTGATTTGGCGAAGGGTGATATGCGGTGGGAATTTGGTAGACGAAGTCAGAATGTAGAAGACCGACGCGGTAGACGAGTAGCGGGTCCGGTCGTGGGAGGCGGTATTGGGGCGATTCTTTTGGCCGTGGTTGTCACCTTACTGGGCGGCGATCCCAGCGGAATTCTGGAGCAGGTGGCCTCGGATGGGTCGGGTGCACCTCAGGCGACTTCGCCCCAAGAAGAGCGGTTAGCTGAGTTTTCTAAAGTCGTGTTAGCCGATACCGAAGACGTCTGGACCGATCTGTTTCGGCGACAGGGAGCCAACTATCGCGAGCCAACGCTGGTGTTATTCTCCGGATCGGTGCGCTCGGCCTGCGGCTATGCTCAATCGGCATCGGGGCCATTCTATTGCCCAACGGACGAGAAGGTGTACTTGGATCTGAGTTTCTTCGAGGAATTGGCTTCTCGCCATCAAGCCCCCGGAGATGCAGCCCAAGCCTACGTGATCGCCCATGAAGTCGGCCACCATGTCCAGAAGCAGTTGGGCATTTTGCAGAAAATTCAAGGCTTGCAACAGCGCGTCAGCCAGACCCAATCGAACCAGCTCTCGATCATGCTGGAGCTTCAGGCCGATTGTTTTGCTGGCGTTTGGGCCAATCAAGCCCAGCGGACTCAGCGTAATGTGGCCCTAGAGCGGGGCGATGTCGAAGAAGCGCTGAGAGCAGCGAGCAGTGTCGGAGATGATTACATCCAATTGAAAACACGGGGCTATGTCGTCCCGGAATCGTTTAACCACGGCACGTCGGAACAACGAACTCGCTGGTTTGCCCGCGGACTGCAAACCGGAGACCCAGCTCAGTGTGACACCTTCAACGCTTCTAGCCTCTAGAATTCAGGCACAAAACTCAGAGGAATGGTAAATTGTTAATAAATGTAAATTTTAATTACAGCCATTCGTTCTGAAGCGATGAGTGATCAACCTCTGGGAACCCCACGCCCACTCTGGCGCGTGATTTTGCTGTCGTTACTCACCGGACTCGCTTACTACGGCTGGTACAAATGGGTGATTCAGGATGAGTTAAAGCGCTATACCGGCAAAGACTGGTCGGGTGCGGTTTGTCTGTTGCCCTTTGGGTTGGGTATTGCTGTACCTCAGCTCTTGCGTCTCTATGATCCCGATGTTCCCGGCTGGTTTGGCTGGTTTTCTCTGGCAGGTATCATCTGGATTTATATTGTGCAGTTTCGCCTGTATTGCACAGTTAACGCTTTGTACCGGCAAGCTGACCTTCAGGCACCCTTGATCCTATGGTGGCTGTTTGTACCCGGCCTCAACTTGCTAGTGGGTCTGCGGCAAATTCACTTTTTGAGCCAATACTGGGCTATGAAGCGAGGTGAGACTGTAGGCGATCCGATTGCAGACCGTTTACCGCTGTTTTTTTCGCAAGCTGGACTGTAGTTTTCCCAAAATTTCCCAAATTTCCCCAAGACCCAAGAGTATAGTTCTTGTAAAACCTAGAGCTTGATTTAGTCCAGAGCATCCTTGAGTAAGTCCATCCTAAAATTCTGTGTTATTGTCTCTAGTAAGGTTTATTTTCGGCGGTGTAATTCGTTTTACCACAAGCGTCTCTCCGAATCTAACTCTCTGCAATTGATTTCGGAGATATGTTCATGTCACTCTACGTTGGTAATTTATCCTACGAAGCCACCCAAGATAATTTGGCGCAGATTTTCGCGGAATACGGTACCGTTAAGCGAATTCAGATTTCCACAGATCGAGAAACAGGTCGCTCGCGGGGGTTTGCGTTTGTGGAAATGGATACAGAATCTGAAGAAACAGCCGCTATTGAGGGACTCGACGGCGCAGAGTGGATGGGACGAGATCTGAAGGTCAACAAAGCTAGACCGCGTGGGGAAAGTGGTGGTTCGCGTGGCAATTGGAATCGGGGTGGCGCTCAGCGCTAGTTCGATCAAAATCTCGTTCCATGCGTGAGGAAACCGAATGACCCAGATAACCCTTGGTGAAAATGAAGGGCTTGAATCGGCTCTACGACGGTTCAAACGCAAGGTTTCTCAAGCAGATATTTTCCCTGACATGAGAAAGCACCGACATTTTGAAACGCCAATTCAGAAGCGTAAGCGTAAGAAACTGGCAAGACAAAAGCAACGCAGACGTCGAAGACGAATATGACTCCAGATTCAATACGCAAAGTTGGCCAGCTTAGACAAGAGTTTTATCAACGCTTTACCGCTGCAATGAATGTACCAGTAAACATTAGTAGTGCCTATACTGGGAATTTTTCAATTGCATCCTGGATAGACGACAGTTGTCGGATGAATTACGTATGTATCTATGCCTGTGCTGCGCCAGATGCCCTAATTCTCGAACGTCCCCTACTCCTGCGTGTGGCTATCAATCGAGGCGCTGGGGCGGTTTCGGCAACAAGGTGGGGAAAGAGCTGTCAGGGACTGAATCGGAGCTGGCAATTTGAGTTGACCCTGCTGCCAGAAGAGGTTTTAGATTTTTTACCGTGGGTTGTTCATCTAATTAAATCGCGCAGCAAAGAGGCCGCTTTGAATATTGTGGTTCCTCCGCATCCGATTGATTTCAAACCCTCTTACCCGCGTTCGTTTGACAATGCTTGGTCTCATAGTGCCGGCAGCAAAATTGCGACACAGTTTCTTTCGTGATGTTTTCCTTAATATTTGTTCTTAAACATTCACTTGCTGATTCAAGCTTACTTCAAGATCACAGCAAGGGAAGTAAAATAGAGAGTATTTCCCAATCTCTATAAGTTTCTCTACAGTATGCGGCAGGTCGGCGGGATTCGATGGAAACGGTACCAACGTCTGTGGGTGCTGGGGTTGTCGGCATTTGTAGGATTACTTTGTGCGGTGGTGCCAGTTAGGGAAGCAGGGCGGTTACTAGCGTCTCCCACACCAATTACGCATACACAAATCGCTCAAGCTGTGCCGGCTCAGAACGCTCAAAGACTGTTACAGCAAGGCATCGAGCACTACGAAGCCGAACAGTTCACTGAGGCAATTGAGAGTTGGCAGCAGGCAATTGCTATCAGTCAAGAGCCGCTACAACAGGCTTTTGCTTGGAGTAATCTGTCTCTGGCCTATCAGCAGTTGGGGCGCTGGTCAGAGGCAGATCAGGCGATCCGCCAGAGCTTGAGTTTGCTGCAACAACCGCAACGGCAGACGGAGCAGCTTTATCAAGAAGTGTTGGCGAAAGTGCTGAATACCCAGGGTCGCTTACAGTGGTATGGCGGCCAGATCGAACAGGCGCTCGAAACCTGGCAGCAGGCCAGTGCCAGCTATCAGCAGGCGGGCGACCGGACTGGATTGATGATTGGCCTGATCAACCAAGCGCGAGCGCTGCAAACCTTGGGGTTTAGCGTCCGAGCCGAGGCCCAACTCACCCAGGTGGAGCAACTTTTGCAGCAGGAAACCGACCCGAATTTGCAGGCCACCGGCTGGCGCAATCTGGGCAACGCGCTGCGACGAGTCGGAAAGCTGCAAGAATCACGCGAGGTTTTGCAAACTAGCCTCCAGGTTAAATCCGTCAACCCGGCGATTCAGAGCGCCACGTTTTTGGATCTGGGCAATACCGAACGGGCCTTGGGTACCAAAGCATTGACAATTGGCGACACCGAATCGGCCCAGCGTTATCTACAATCGGCCCAACAGTTCTATGAACAGGCAGTTACCAGCGCTCCCTCCCCACTCGCCAAACTGCAAGCCCAGCTCAATCAGCTCAGTCTGCTGATCGACGCGACTCCCTCGAATCAAGCCACCCCATCCCCGCAGGCGTTCGCACTCGCCGAGCAGCTGCGGTCGGATTTTGCTGATTTACCGCTGAATCGAGCCAGTCTCTACGCCCGCTTGAACTATGCCCGCAGTTTAAGCCGAGCCGTCTGTGCCGCTTCAACTTGTGCAGGCGGACAGCTCAATCAACGAGCGCTGGCCGATTTTTTGGCTGCAACCCTGCAACAGGCCCGCAGCATTGGTGATGTCACAGCAGAGTCCTACGCCCTCGGTCAGCTCGGCGAACTCTACGAACAAGCTGGACAGTGGCGTGAGGCTGAAGATTTGACACAGCAGGCGTTGCTGAAAGCAGAAGCCCTCCAGGCAGCTGATGTGCGCTACCGCTGGGAATGGCAGCTCGGACGGTTGCAGCAACAGCAGGGCAATTGGGCAGCAGCACTGGCGGCTTACCAAGCAGCGGTTAAATCACTACAATCGGTCCGCAATGATTTGCTGTCGATCAGTGCAGATGTGCAGTTTTCGTTTCGCGATGATGTGGAACCCGTGTATCGGGGCTTGGTGGAACTGCTGCTGCTGGCCGAACCGGGCCAATCCCCCAGCCAGGAGAACTTGAAGCAGGCGATTCAGCAGGTGAACGCCCTTCAACTGGCTGAACTGAACAATTTTTTGGGCTGTAATCTGGCGCAAACGGTGGAACTCGAACAGATCGAAGCGGACGCCACCGCCGCCAAGCTCTATCCAATGATTTTGCCAAACCGATTAGCCATTGTGCTGGAATTACCGGGCAATCAACCCTTGCTCTACCATGAGGTGCCCCAGTCCCGCGCCAACCTACTGCAAATGCTGCAACAGCTCCGCCGCGATCTCAGCACCCCTGACCGCACCCCTGAGGCCGTCGCCGGATTGAAACAGCTTTATGGTTGGTTGATTGCTCCGTTTCAAACCGCGCTGGAGGCTGACATCAAAACCCTAGTGTTTGTCCTGGATGGTGAGCTGCGCAATATCCCCATGGCCGCCCTGTACAACGGTCAGCAGTATCTGGTCAGCCAGTACGCCGTGGCCGTGGCTCCCCGCCTAGAGCTATTTCAGCCCAACCCCCGCCCTGCCAAGCTAAATGTGTTTCTAGGAGGCGTTGGCGAACCTCAGACTTTGCAGCAACGTGCTTTTCCCAAAATTGAATATCTAACGCCAGAGCTGGAGCAAATCCAAAAATTGGCGCAGGCCCAGCAGCCCTTGCTAAACGAAGCCTTCACCGAATCGAATTTAGAACAGCAACTCCAGGCGGGCGAGTTCTCAGCCATCCACCTCAAAACCCACGGTATTTTTAGCTCGGACCCGGAAGAGACTTTTATCGTTGCCTATCAAGAACTGATCACCGGCCGCGATTTGGGCCGCTTGATTCAGCTAGGTCGCTTAGGAGAAGCCAGCCCAATCGAGCTATTGGTTTTGAGTGCTTGCTCAACGGCGCAGGGAGATAACCGGGCTGTCCTGGGTTTGGCAGGAGTGGCGGTCCAGGCAGGTGCACGCAGCGTGGTCTCTACTCTCTGGGAAGCGCAGGATCTACCCAACACAGAGCTAATGATCCGCTTCTATCAAGAGCTGTTGGATCCGCAGATCAGTCGGGCCGAAGCGCTGCGGCGGGCGCAACTGCATTTGTTGCAGCAGGGATACACGACTCCCCATGTGTGGGCTACTTATGTGCTGGTGGGCAATTGGCTCTAGGGGATGGGTGGATGGGTGGATGGGTGGATGGGTGGATGGGTGGATGGGTGGATGGGTGGATGGGTGGATGGGTGGATGGGTGGATGGGTGGATGGGTGGATGGGTGGATGGGTGAACGTCGTGAATAGATTGAGACCACCACGAGTCGTTACTGTTGCTATCGGTTCTTGTACTGTTTGGATACTCTCAAAAATTATAGTCTGACAAACACGAGAGACATGAGCAGGCAATGCTCAATGGAATTGTACTTGGAGGTGTAGGGCGGATAGTGAGTAATGTAAAAACTCAGTGAATAACTCATTAAGTAGAACAACATAATTAAACATGAACCCAAAGGAGGTGTTGGTTTTAATTAAGTTGAATTACTTAAATAACGCTGAGCACGCAGATTGCTCGTTTAAAGTTTTCATCATGGCTTACATCTATCAGCGCGACTGCCGGAACTGGGTAGGAGAAACGCCGGTCCACCGTTTGAAGGCTCGCGTAAAATTAGCGGCATCGCTATAGCCCAACTCAAAGGCAATATCAATTAGTTGATGAGTCGGGTCTTGCAGTAGATGAACCGCTTGCTCAAATCTGACTTGTTCAACCACCTGCGAAAAGTTAAGGTTGTTGTCTTCCAATCGCCGTTGAAGGGTGCGAGTACTGACGCCTGCTGCTTCCGCGGCAATCGTGAGACTCGGGTAGTCCTCTGGCAACAGGAGCCGAATCAGTTGGCGGAGTGAATCAGTGAAGTCAGTCGGCAGAGCGGTCAACTGCAACGTTGCTTCTGCACGGTCAGAGAGGGAAGGTTTAATGAAATGATTTAACGGTTTACTCAACAAATCTCTAGAAAAGCGAATGGCATTGTTCGGTTGGTCGAAATGAATTGCTGTATTCGATAAACGATCGAGGTCTAGAAACGCTTTATTTTTGCCGCCAACCAAATAGAGTTGATCCGGTTGCCAATAGTGTTCTGCACCTAACCGGATCACGTTTAAATACACCATGACTGAAAAGCATTGCGCCTGGTAAGTCTGAATGTGGTGAGGAACAGTGTATTGGTGGTGCAGCCAGAGGTAGTTGCCGTCTGCTGTAAACCAAATCTTTTCACCCGTCACCAGTGTATTATGTAGCTGTATTAACTTCCCTAGCAAGTCATGTAGCGTCAAGGATTGGCTAACGACTGCCCCAAACTCACCCAACTGCGCCAACTGAGTTTGCTGTCCGACCAAGATACCCAGGTTTTCAACTCCTTCCGAGCAAGCACTCAGTTCCGCAAAGGCAAAACTCTGGTTTAGCGGCATCAAATTCTCTGTATTCTCAAAAGCACCAACCGGCAGGTGGGCTTTTCGTAGTAAATATTCCGTCGGTGCCCCGATCTGATCCAAAAATTTAACGAACGGCAGGACTACACTAGCCCGCACTAGGGGAATTATGGTCATAAACGAAGTTTTGGCATGAAAACTTGTTAAGAAGTGAGATCTTGCTGTTTCGGCCCAATCTTTGGTGATTTCATTCCAAGATGAATTCCAGCAATAATTGAGGCACAAACGCAACACAAACAACAAGGAGTTGATAGACTAGACCAATCCATTCCTTCGATATCTATAGATCAGCATCGATACCTGATACGTAATCTAATATATATGAAGTAAAGAAATAGTGAAATCCTGTATAGAGCGGTAAGAGCATATCATATTTGCCAAGAATCTGGCGTGAAATGACAAGATTTTTTATGGATCGGGCTTGAAAACTGATTAGTTAATAGGCTCTATCTAAACCAGCTGAATGAAAATATGAAGCAGCACATGAAGCCTATAGCAATTGAACTGTTATCGATTCAAAAAGGCAATCGTTAAGAAATTCAGCAATTTTCTAAAGCGGTTGTAGCCAGATTCGCTGTGGCGTGAAATGACAAGAATGTGTTTTCTCTTTCCCTCAAAATTGAAGAAAACTGTGATGTCTATATTAATTAATTGGGCTATATCCAACTAAATTGAGCTATATCCAACTGCCGCCAATCCTACTGTGGTGATCGGTTCTGTTTAGCTATTCCATTGAGCTTTGAGCTATTGAGCTTTAGAGGAATAGATCTAAATCAATAGTTCTGATATTGCCTTTACATTCAGTCGTCGTTCCCGCAGGGTGGCTGCTGCCATTCCTCAATTTTTCAGGAAATTAAAATGTCTCAAAACCATCTGATTCAACGCCAAATCCTGCCAATTCCAGATCAAGCCCACTTCGGGTTAACTACCTATGACGCCAAAAATCCCGATACCCACTATCCACCGATTCGGGATCTGCGCCCGCCGGAGGGGGCACCCAACGTGCTGGTGGTGCTGCTGGATGATGTGGGATTTGGTGCATCGAGTGCGTTTGGTGGTCCTTGCCATACTCCGACCTTCGAGAAGCTGGCTTCCGAAGGTCTCAAGTATACGCGCTTCCACACCACAGCTCTTTGTGCCCCGACGCGACAAGCCCTGCTAACCGGACGCAATCACCACTCCGTCGGCATGGGCAACATTACCGAAACAGCAACAGCTGCTCCGGGACAATGCTCGGTACGCCCCAACACCAAAGCACCGCTGGCTCTGACCTTGAAGCTGAATGGCTACTCCACCGCCATGCTGGGCAAATGTCACGAGGTGCCAGTATGGCAAACTAGTCCGATGGGTCCGTTTGATGCCTGGCCCACTGGCGGCGGCGGGTTTGAATATTTTTATGGCTTCATTGGTGGCGAGAATAATCAATGGGATCCAGCGCTGTATGAAGGGACGATTCCGATCGAACCTCCAGCGACTCCCGAGGACGGCTACCACCTGACAGAAGATTTGGCAGATAAAGCAATTGCCTGGGTGAGCCAGCAAAAAGCTCTGATGTCCGATAAGCCTTTCTTTATGTACTTTGCTCCTGGGGCTACCCATGCCCCTCACCACGTACCAAAGGAGTGGATCGAAAAATACAAAGGTCAATTTACTCACGGTTGGGACAGACAGCGGGAAATTACCTTTGCCAAGCAAAAGGAACTGGGGGTGATTGGTCCCGATGCCGAACTCACGCCCCGTCACGCCGAAATTCCCGCCTGGGACGAGATGGATCCTAGATACAAGCCCGTACTAGAGCGGCAGATGGAGGTCTATGCAGCTTTTCTGGAGCACACCGATGATCAGGTGGGACGATTGATTGCAGCACTGGAAGACCTGGAAATTCTAGACGATACGCTGATCTACGTGATCATTGGCGACAATGGCGCGTCTGCCGAGGGCACCATCCATGGAGCCTTCAACGAAATGGCCAACTTCAACGGTATGGCAGCTCTGGAAACTCCAGAGTTCATGCAGTCGAAACTGGAAGAATTTGGCTCCCCAGAGTCGTACAACCACTATGCCGTGGGCTGGGCTTGGGCAATGGATACACCCTACCAGTGGACAAAACAGGTGGCATCCCATTGGGGCGGCACCCGCAACGGCACGATCGTCCGCTATCCCAAAGCGATTCAGGAAAAGGGCGGTCTGCGCCATCAGTTTAGCCATGTGATTGATGTGGCTCCTACGGTACTGGAAGTGGCAGGCATTCCTGAACCCACGATGGTGAATGGCGTGCTGCAAAGCCCCTATGAGGGCACTAGCATGGTCTACAGCTTCAATGAGGCCAACGCTCCCGAACGGCATGATGTGCAGTACTTTGAGATGTTTGGCAACCGAGGCATTTATTACAAGGGCTGGAGCGCCATCACCAAGCACCGTACCCCCTGGGTCATGGTGGGGCAAACCATGGTGCCCTTCGATGAAGATGTATGGGAACTCTACGACGGCAGCAAAGACTGGTCGCAGGCACATGATCTGGCTCAGCAGATGCCAGAAAAATTGCACGAACTCCAGCGCCAGTTTTTGATTGAAGCCGTGAAGTACAACGTCCTACCCCTGGACGATCGCCAAACCGAGCGGATTGATCCAACCACGGCAGGACGCCCGTCGTTGGTGAAAGGCAACTCGCAAATCTTCTTTGCGGGGATGGGTCGCCTGTCGGAAAACAGCGTCATCAACATCAAGAATAAGTCTTTCTCCATCACCGCTGAGATTGAAGTAAGAGACGACCAGCCCGCCAACGGGGTCATCATCGCTCAGGGCGGTAAGTTCGGCGGTTGGAGTGTCTACGCCAAGCAGGGCAAGCTCAAGTTTACCTATAACGTGCTGGGCATCCACGAGTTTCCCACCGAAGCCACCCGTCCCATTGCCACAGGGAAACACCAGGTCCGCATGGAGTTTGCCTATGATGGCGGCGGCTTGGCTAAGGGCGGCAATGTCACCCTGTACTACGACGGTCAGCCTGTGGGCAGCGGACGGGTCGAAGCCACCCAGCCCATGATTTTCTCGGCGGATGAAACCACCGACATTGGCTATGAATCGGGCACGCCTGTCAGCCCCGACTACACCGCCCACAGCAGTAAGTTCACTGGCAAAATCCACTGGGTGCAGCTCGATGTCGGCAAAGATGACCACGACCACTTCATTTCGCCGGAAGAACGCCTGCGGATAGTGATGGCACGGCAATAAACTCATTCAGCAAACCCATTCAGCAAACCCATTCAGCAATCGGCTACTTATCCCATCTCCTACCCGATCGCCCAGCCTCTTTCAGACCAACACAAATCCCTACCAAAAACAGACAATATGAGCATTCAAACTCTCAGTGAGCAAGACGCCTACGAGATTGGCATTGAGGCATACCATTACCTGTATCCCCTGATCATGATGGACGTCACCCGACGCATCATGATCAACTATGCATCAGGTACGAAACCCGGTATGGGTCAAATGAATGCCTTTCAACACCTACAAGCCTTTCCGCCCGCTGATTTTCGTGAAGTAGTCCGTCCCAACTTCGACACGCTGTACTCCAGCGCCTGGCTCGACCTGACCCAAGAACCGATGGTGGTGTCTGTGCCCGATACCGATGGGCGTTACTACCTGCTGCCGATGATGGATATGTGGTCTGATGTCTTTGCAGTGCCCGGAAAGCGCACCAGCGGTACAAATGCAGCACACTATGGAGTCGTCCCGAAGGGCTGGACTGGCACCCTACCCGATGGTGTACAGCCTATCGATGCCCCTACACCCTATGTCTGGATCATTGGGCGGACCCAAACCAATGGACCCAAAGACTATGCAGCAGTCCACCAGGTGCAGCAGGGGTATCGGATAACGCCGCTGTCTCAGTGGGGGCAGACCGTGCAGTCGGTGCAGTCGGCGATTGACCCCAGCGTGGATATGAAGACTCCGCCGCTGACGCAGGTGAACACCATGACCGCCGCTCAGTACTTCAGCTACGGCGCAGAATTGATGCAGCTCAACCCACCCCATGTGACAGATTGGTCTACGGTCGCTCGTCTCCATCGTCTTGGTATTGAAGTTGGCAAAAGTTTCGACTTCGACCAGGCTTCACCAACCGTCAAGGCAGGACTAGAGCGGGCGACAACCGACGGACTCAAGCTAATGTACGAGAAGTTGCCAACTCTTGCCCAAGTCGTTAATGGCTGGCAGATGAATACCGACACAATGGGAGTCTATGGCAACTACTACCTGAAGCGGGCGATCGTCGCGATGGTTGGACTGGGCGCAAACCAGCCCCAAGACGCCATCTACCCGTTGAACGTCGCCGATGCTGACGGCAAGCCGCTAGAGGGTAGCAACCGGTATGTGATTCACTTTGGCAAGGACGGGATCCCGCCAGTGGAAGCTTTCTGGTCAATCACGATGTACGATGCTGACGGATTCCAAGTGGCTAACTCGCTGAACCGCTTTGCGATTGGCGATCGTGACGACCTCACCTATAACGCTGATGGCTCACTGGATATTTACATCCAGCCCGATTCGCCTGGTGCCGGTCAAGAATCGAACTGGCTGCCCTCTCCTGCCCAAGGGGTACTGGGGTTAACCATGCGGCTGTATGCGCCCAAAGCCCAAGCCCTGGATGGTCGTTGGGCACCCCCAGTGGTCAAACGAGTATAGCCTCCTTGCTGTAGCTCGGTTCAGTATCGATTCAAGGTATTTAGCATACCACAACAGCCAAATTGTTCCAGGAGGCGTATCTGTGCAGCAGGAAAACCAGTTGACCCATCATCATGTAACCGCACCAAAGCCCGCCGCAATCGCAGGTATCGTATTTTCGATCTTACTGACCATTAGTTTGGTACTGATGCTAAGGGCCATGCCCACGGATCCGCGCGATAACGGCATGTGGCTGATCTCTAATGGGAAAGCGCTGCTCCTGGGGCTAAATCTTGTACCCTTTGCAGGCATTGCATTTCTCTGGTTTATTGGCGTGGTGCGGGATTGGCTGGGGTCAAATGAAGATCAGTTTATTTCCACTGTGTTTTTGGGCAGCGGGCTGTTGTTTGTGGCGATGATGTTTGTTTTATCTGCGATCGCAGGCAGCACTATTTTCCTATACATTCACCAAGTCGATCGATCAACCGCTTCCACTTACTACACCTTTGGTCAAACCATCACCAACGAAATTCTCAACGCCTACATGCTCAAAATGGCAGGCGTGTTCATGATTTCGACCTCTACCCTGCTTAACCGCACCCGATCTATCCCCAAAGCGTTAGCGCTGGTTGGCTATGTTCTAGCGGCGATTCTGCTGTTCCGAAGCAGCCACGTTGATCAGCTAATTTGGATCGCCCTGGTGTTTCCGCTCTGGGTACTTCTGATCAGCGTTTACATGCTGATGCAAAACTACCGCGGCACATCAGTGCCTTCGCGCTTTTAGCTTCCGTTGATTGAGTTATTACGAGTTCATAATGAGAAAACTAAGCTTCATGTCTCGCTCTGGCTGGCGTTGGCTGGCATTAGGAATTGCACTCACTATAAGTCTAGCCGCTGAGCCGGTTACGAGTGCCAACAGCCTCGATCCTGATGCTGACCAGATCCTGAAATCAATGTCCTCTTATCTGGCGGCAACGAAAGCGTTTAGTGTCAATGCGGATATTGATTTTGAAGTCGTTAATCGGAATGGGCAGAAGTTGCAACTGAGCAGCTTTGCTAGCGTTATCGTACAACGACCGGGTCAATTTTATATCCAGCGACAGGGAATGATCGCGAACGCCGATCTGATCTTCGATAGCGAAATACTGACTCTATACGGCAGGAATAGCAATGCCTATGCTCAGATTAATACTCCAGGAACGATTGACGATGCGATCCGAGCGTTTGAACTAGAAACAGGGATTCCTGCACCGGGGGGCGATCTGCTGTTTGCTGATCCCTATGCCGTCCTCTCGACGGGGGTTGAGAGCAGCACTTACATGGGTACTGCCTATGTCAATGGCATTGAGTGCCATCACCTGGCATTTCGAGAGAACGAGGTGGACTGGCAACTTTGGGTTCAGACCGGGGATCAGCCCTTGCCGATGAAATATGTCATTACCAGTAAATGGATTACCGCTGCTCCACAGTATGAAATTCGGATGCGGGACTGGAATACTAATCCCCAAATCAACGCTGAGCAATTCAGGTTTTCCGCCCCAGCAGGAGCCACACAGCTAGAGGCACTTCCAGCCAGCGAACTGGATGAATCTACCTCGATCGAGGAGGAACAGCAATGAAATTGATGAATCGAATCGTCATCACTGCCTGCGCTCTTCTAGCTACCAGTGCAGTGATGGATCAGGTATTCAACAGCGGCATGGTGATCCAGGAAGCGGCAGCGATTGTTGGCAGACCTGCGACGCCTGTTAGTGGCGCTGGGGTTGCCCGTCGAACGACCCGACGTGTAATTCGCCGATCGACCATTTATGTTGCTGCGTTACCAGTGGGATGTTCTACTGTCGTAATCGAAGGAACATCCCTTTACCGGTGCGGGGCGACCTACTACCAGCCCTACGGCAATCAGTATGTGGTGGTGTACATCGATTAAACCCGATCCATACTCATCAAGCGTTCAGTTTCTAATGATGCTGAAGCATCTAATCGTTGAGCACCATTGTTGTATCATATTTTGTTTATATTATTTCAGCCATACCAGTCTGGGCATACTCCATGCCAGCATCTGCCATTGTGAAACCTAGCTCTATTCGCTCCCCAAAAGCCAAACTCAAATACACTCTGATCAGCCTGATAACCTGTGTGCTGTTGCTGAACCCAACGGCGGTTGGACTGACTCAAGATCTGAAAGGTTCTCTGGGGTGGAAATCCTATGGCCTGATCGGAGACGTGGCCTATGCACCCGTGTGGCTGGATGGTCATCAGCTTTTTGCAATTGCGGCTGAGCGACAACCCGGAGAAAAGGAGCAATGGGGGTTAGGCGCTCTCCAAATCCGGCGCAATCGCATTGAGAATCGCTTGAAATCCCAAGTGCGATATCTGCTGGAAAAGGATATCGATCCAGAATCAATACAAGTGATTACCACGCGACTCAATCAACAGATGGTCGTTCAGGTGGTAATCGATGGCGAGGCAACGACTCCAGCAGTGACCGTGACCGCTCTAGACGCTGAAGTGTATGGCTTGACCGAGCCTGAAGTGGCGGAGGAGTATGCCCGACAGATCCAGCAGGGACTGAAGTTGGCAATCCAGGAACGGCAACCTGATGCCCAACGAGAACAATTGAGACAGGCTGGTATTGGCGGAACGATCGCAGTTTTATTGATGGCTTTCTTGTTTAGCTTGCAAAGACAGCTTCGTAATCGGCGTCGTTGCTTACGGCAGGAATTTCATAACCAGCAAGAGTGGCTAAATCAGCGTCAAAAAACTGGAGGAACGGATGAGGATACGACAGAAAATACTTCTGAGCAACAGAAACAGCTCTTTGCTCTGAAATACCAAATTGAACGAAAAACCTGGCAGAAACGGCTGCTCCAGCTAATGATTGGGGTGATTGGAGTGATCGGGTTAGCCTGGATGTTGCAACGCTTTCCCCAAACCCGAGCGCTGGGAGTTATACTGTTTCGACAACCAATCGCCGTGTTACTGATTGGATTTGGCATCACCCTGGCCATTATCTTCAGTCATTTTCTAATTGATCGAATCTTGACCAAATGGATTGGCACCGAAGATCAACTGCCTCTGGCCGAGATTAAGCGCCGCCGCAGACGGGTCCTCGTTCTTGCTCCCGTTTGGAATCACGTCATTACCACGCTGTTGGGAATTGTCGGCCTTCTTGTCGCCTACAGCGTGTTTTCCCTCTCAACCGGACTAACCCTGTTTACGGGACTGGGTGTCTTGGGGGTGGTAGTTTCCCTGGCGTTTCAGTCTGCCATCAAAGATGCCTTAACCGGCTGGATGTTGCTGGCACGGGATGCCTTCACGATAGGGGATATGATCGCGGTGAAAGAGGGCACTGGCATTGTGGAGCAGATGGATCTATTGACAACCCAGATTCGTAATTCTCCAGGCGATCTGATCATCCTGCGCAATGGCGAGATTACCCATGTCACTAATCGCTCTAAAGACTGGTCGCGCATGGATCTGACCGTGCTGATTGACTACGATACCGACATTAAGCATGCTTTGAGGATTATGAAAGAAGTCTTGCAGACTATGCAAGCCGATCCAGACTGGCGATTTCAGATTAGCAATGAACCTGACATTTTAGGAGTTGAGCAATTTGAACAGAATGGAATTCTGCTGAAAATTCGTACTCAGACCCAAGCGGGTCAGCAGTTCACTGTTGCTCGAGAGTTCCGGTTCCGCCTAAATCAAGCGTTTCAAGCCGCAGGCATTAAAATCCCCATTCCGCAACGAGAAGTGCGGTGTCGGGAATCAAGATTGGGGGGAATTTGAATGCCCCCTCTGAACACACCTCGAAGACAACGGTTGTGTCGTTGCTGGTCACTCGTTCAATTATTAGAGTCACCCTGGGGAAAGATTCGTGACACAGAGTGCAGGAATTCGCTCGCTCTGTCTTTGCTCTGATCCCAGCCTTGGTAGGGTTCTGCCGGAAACCAAAAAGTAAAGTCTTCATTTAACCAATTCAAGAAGGCCGACCAATCGCCGTGGGCTATACCATCGCAGCACTTCTTGAGCTTCAGCAGAGAGATGACGAGCGTCTTTCAGGTTCATCATGTTTGGCTGAAATAGCTACACTTCTATGTTGACGTTGCTGAATTGGGGTATGAATCGTGGAGTTGCTGTAACGTTGGTAGCCCCCTAAATCCCCCAATCCTGGGGGACTTTGAAAGGTCCGGTTCCCCCCAGAATTGGGGGCTAGGGGGGCAATTCATACCTCTATTCAGCAACGCCTTACACTTCTATGTTAACTATTTATCGTATGTTAACTATTTATCGCTCTGGGTAATACGAGTGTATGCTAGGTTACTGAATCGATGGATTGGAGGGAATTCCGATGGGGAGCTGTTGGCTTAAAAAGGCGGTTTTTTCCTTAGGGATTGGCCAAATTGCCATGGCTCAAGTTCTGCCAACTCCAGCAGTAGCCCAATCCATTGCCGTTGATGATACTTTGGGGCAAGAAGGGTCCCGGCTCACTAATCGCAGCGGCAGGGTAGAAATTGAGGGCGGCGCTAGACGAGGCAGAAATCTATTCCACAGTTTCCGCGAGTTCAATATTCGAGAGGGACAGCGGGTTTATTTCACCAATCCCAGCGGCGTTCGCACGATTTTTAGTCGCGTCACGGGCAACAGCGATTCAGCAATTTTGGGCACGCTGGGCGTCAATGGCCCTGCCAGTCTGGTGTTACTCAACCCTAACGGCATCCGGTTTGGTGCCAATGCACGGCTGGATTTGCAGGGTTCTTTTTTAGCCACAACTGCCAGCAGCATTTTATTTGAGCAAGACAACGTCAGCTTTAGCGCCACTAATCCCCAAGCTCCACCGCTATTGACTGTGAGTGTACCGACTGGCTTGCAGTTTGGCCCTAATCCCGGCAGCATCATTAACCGATCTAGAGCCGCAAGTCCAAGAGATTCGGCCATAGGGTTACAGGTAGGGACAGGTCAGACGCTGGCCTTGGTCGGAGGAACCGTAGCGGTCGAGGGTGGCAGGTTAACGGCGGCAGGCGGACGCATCGAGTTGGGTAGTGTCGCGGCGAATGGATTCGTGCGGCTGAATTCGATTGACGGTGGCTGGGATGTCGGCTATCGCAACAATCAACAGGCCAACTTTTATCAAGATATTGACCTGACCAATGGGGCACTGCTGAATGCTGCTGAAGCGGAGGGGGGCGTGATTCAAATTCGCGGTAGAAATGTCACTCTTACCGATGCGTCGCGAATCGTAACCAACACCCAAGCCGCCAAGACAAATCGCCAAGACAATGCTATCCGTGTATTTGCAGCGGAAACTCTAAGCCTGCAATCCGGTTCACGATTGGAAATCGTGACGAACCGCCGAGGTCCAGTCAGAAATATTGATCTGCAGGCGCGAGAATTAGAAATCCGTGGTGCTTCTGAGCAAGACCAAGCCAGCGGCATTTTCTCTGGCACCGTAGCTACTCCAGAGGATACAAATAGCAATACCGGCAACGAACCATCTCCAGAATCTAACAATGAAAACTCAAACGGCGGCAATGTAGAAAATCAAGGTGATGATAATATTGATTTGAGTGGCAGTAATAATGGGAACGTTAATGAAAACATTTCGACGAATCCAGGCGATACGGGAAACATTCTGGTTCGCGTCGGTCGAACTGTGCGTTTGGAGGACGGTGCTGAGATTGGCATTACTACCAATGATGAGCAAGATTCTGGCAATCTGCAAATTAGTGGATTCAACAAACGTTTTGTCAATCAGTTCAACCTTTCCGATCAAGCGCGTTTGTCTACGCGAGGCGGAAGGCGAGGCGGCGCAATTACGATCAATGCCAGGACGGTGAATCTAAACCAGCAAAGTCAAATTGAAACGGCTCAGCACTCCGGTCAAACGGACCGCAATGGTGCCATTTTCATTGACGCTCAGCAGATCCGTCTCACGCAGGCCAGCCAGATTCGGGTTGATCAAAGTTCTGGTACTCAGGCCAACATTGCCCTCACTACGCCCTTACAGACGGGTCGCATTGTTCTTGATGACAGCGCCATCACCACCCGATCCTCGACAGGCGGAGCCAATATTCGGCTGAGAACGAATCAGCTTGCCCTCAACCAAAGCCAACTCTCCACTGAAAGTGGCAGTGAGCGAGGCGGCAACTTGTCGATTATTGCTCAAACCAGCATCCGACTCAACAACAGCGAACTATCGACTGTAGCCGGTAGCGGTGGTGGAGCCAATCTGCGGCTGCAAAATGCCAATCCAGAGTTGGAACTGCGCGAAAGTTTGGATGTGCGGCTGACTAACCGCAGTCGGATTCAGACCCAATCGCTCGTGCGAGGTGGCAATATTCTGATCAATGTCCGGCGTATCGAAGCTCCCATCGGAGCCGACAGCGATATCATTGCCCGACGCCCCCTAGAACAGGGTGGTAAAATTAACATCTTGGTGGGCAACGAAGCGGAAGACATCATTGGCTTTGTGCAGGGACGAGCGATTGCCGGAAATGGTCTCAACGAAATTGATGCTGCCGCAGGTGTGGTTATCACCGAGTTCCCAGCAATTGAAGTGCCAGAAATCCAGCTCCCGTCAGACGCACTGGCGGCTCGGTCCGTAGCTCAAGGCTGCGAATCCATCAGAAACGAAACGAGTGAATCTGTTGCACGCTTTTTCAACACTGGACGCAGTGGCCTCTCAGTTACACCCTACGAACCCGTCAGTAACAGCGACGTTCTCGCAGATATTCGGCTGCCCAATTCGCCCGATTCTCAGACAAATGCATCCACTCCTATCGTAGAAGCCAAAGGCTGGATTCGAGATGCCCACGGTAACCTGTCTCTAGTTGCGAACTCTCCGCTTTCGGCGAATTGCCAGGTTAGATAAAGCAGGCGGATTTCTTCCTGATGTACATTGCGATTCAATGCAACCCTTGAGCACGCAATTGCATTAGAAACGGAGAAATAGGCGCAACGGAGCGAATTTGTTTACATTGGTCGAATAGCCGTTTTGATAGAGCTACGATCGGGGTTGGGTCGCCTCTAGCAGTTCTTCAAAAGTGCAGTTGAGCACATCCATCAGCCGCTTCACTTCTGGAATCGTCAAATGCGGTTCACTCACTCCACGCTCCCAAGCACTGATTGTCTTGATAGTAATGCCAAGAGCATCTGCAAGTTGGCGTTGGGTCAGACCGGCCCTCTGTCGCAATTTTGCCAAACTTAGTTGATCATTCTCCGCCGACATACTAAACTTTTAGGTGTACACATTTATGTTTATCTTTCGCTGATGTTGGGCGCCAAACGGTGGCTGTTGCAATAACGGTGGCTGTTGCAATAACGGTGACTGTTGCAATCAGGTAGTCCTGAGCGCACATTGACACCAATAGTTTTTGCAGAGTTTAGCTAGTCTGCACCCGCTGCATTTTGCATGCATTTTGCAGCCACAGGCATATATGACAGCACAAAAGCTGTCCAGTTTGTCCTGCCCAAATTTAGCATTTTGCTAGAGGAATTTTGTCATCTGGAGGAATCGACACACTGGACTCCTCAAGCTGCTGAGATGGCTACGCCAATTTTACCCAGTGCATCAATTACGCTACCTCGAACCTGTGCATCTGGGTCATCTAAAAGTTGCACTAAGTTGGGAATCGTTGCTTCTTGTCCTAGTTGTCCCAAGACGTTGACAGCATTCTTGCGAACGTTTGCGTTGGGATGATGTAAAGCCTG
>KL662191.1:6211160-6260413 GCA_000733415.1 [Leptolyngbya] sp. JSC-1 | reverse complement strand
GTGCATCAATTACGCTACCTCGAACCTGTGCATCTGGGTCATCTAAAAGTTGCACTAAGTTGGGAATCGTTGCTTCTTGTCCTAGTTGTCCCAAGACGTTGACAGCATTCTTGCGAACGTTTGCGTTGGGATGATGTAAAGCCTGCAAAAGACCAGGAATCGCGGCTTGAGCGTTTAGCTGTCCCAGCGCAATTGCTGCACTTTGGCTAATGGTGGAATCAGCGCTCTCTAGAGATTGCAGTAGTCCTGTAATGGTGGCTTCGGACTGAAGCAAGTAGTTTCAGAATGTGTAGGGCTGGTTGGGATCTAGAATTGCCATTGCTCTGTACAACCCAATATTCCATCAGCGGCAAGATGCCTGCATTCTAACTTGTCAAGTAGTAGCTCAACGCTCTGACTGCACCGCTCCCACCAAAGGCGTTTGAGTCAGGTTGCCTGCATCGATGTGCTCTAGCAGAATTCGCCACTGAGCGCGTAACAGGTTGTTGTTGGGGTCGGCTTGTAAACCAGCAGCAATTTCAGCTAAAGAATCGTACCAGACTTCTGGAGACGCGATCTCGATTTGGCGCTGACGTTCTGGTGTCGCCGCGACTCGTTGCACCCAACCATCGACTTGTACATCTGCCGTGGTGCTGCCGTTGCAATAGAGCTTGAAATACCAGTGGTAGAAGGTATCTTCTTTGAGGGCGTAATCGGGTAAGTTGGGCAAACTGACGCTGACAATACCAGATTCCGCCGGTAGCGTGAAGCGAGTTTGGTAGAGGCGGGTCATTTCATCCGGGCCAACCAGCAGGGAAAATTCGCCATACTGCACCTGTTCAGCGCCGTAGGGTACATAAAACAAAAAAGTGGGATGTTCACGGGTAGTGATGACCGGATTCTGCACCGGCACCAACGCCATCAGATTCTGATCGCCAGCCACACAGGTTGCTTCACCTCCGAGAGAACCTCCAGAGCGAGTTCGATTCGGCGGCGGTGTGGAAGGCGGTGCAGGTGGAAGCTGTTTGGATTGGGTACTGGGGCTAGCTTTGGCAGAAGCTTTAGCAGAATAGGCGGCAGATGGATGGAACCAACTAAAGCCAGCTAAAATCAACGATAGCGTTAGAAGATGTGCAACTTTTTTAATTCTATAATTATTCACTTTTGCTCTCCTAAAATCATTGCGATTTTTATTCATAGAAGGGTTAGAAAATAAATGACTAGCTGTTGGTTGCAGAATGGTTTAGATCCCCCGTTTCTGAGATGCTTCGGCGTAGAAAAAGAGAGACTCTCAGTTCGATTCTCTTCCCTAGTCCAACCCTCGTCAAACAAACTGAGACTTCCAGTCCGGTTCCCCCTTTTTAGAAGCTACCGTGTACCCAGATCTCGATGGTGCTCCGCACCGCCTGGAGGGCGATCGCGGCTCAATGCAAGGGGTCGATCCCCCTAAATCCCCCTTGATAAGGGGGACTTCAATCCCGGTTTGGTATGGGCTGCGCCCAGGCTTCGCCTACGGTCCCCCCTTTGGGTAAGGGGGGTAAGGGGGATCTTCGACTTGTGTGGACACCATAGCTTTTGTAAGGGGGGCTAGGGGGGATCCCTCAATTCACAACCAATCACTTCATAAATCAACCTCTCAAAACAGAACCTACTCAACTGGATTTAACGGTTTCACTCGGTAGCGGACAACATAAACAACGGCACTGGTTAAGAGCAGCGACAACGTAGCGGGAACTATTGGCAACCAGCCGCCCTGCATCAACGCCAGCAGGCAAAGTTGGTAGAGCAGGAACACCGCAATGCCGTTAGCCAACAGCAGCCAGCGCCACGAGCCTAACCACCACGCCAACCCAGCTCCAACCGCTGCCCACGCCCAGACCCAGAGCGCATCACCCCACTGCACCGGACCCGCCTGCGGCAATCCCCAAATCAGCGGGCGTTGATCGAGGACGGCACTCAGCATCTGGCTAACCTGATGGGCGTGCACCCAGATGCCAGCCAGTTCGCCATAGGGCGTCAGGAAAGTATCGCGGGCGATCGGAGCGGTGGTACCCACTAAGACGATGCGATTCTCGACAAAGTTGCGGCTCACCTGTCCCTGAAGCACCTGTTGCAATGTCACCCGCTGACCCGGTAGGGCCTGCCGATAATTCAGCATCACCTGACTGCTGAGGCCATCCAGATGCTGGTAGCCAACAAAGCGCGGCGGCAATTTGGCAAAACTGACATCACCGAACTGCCAGTCGCCGTTAGGGTTGACCTGAAGCGGCTCAATTTTTTCGGCATAGAGATAGCGAAAGGCGAGCTGAAAGCTAAAGCTGTAGGGCGTTGAACAATCGGGCGGCGAGTTGGCGACCTTGGGGTCGTAGGAGAGCAGTTGGCGACGCACCACACCATTATCGGCAGCATCACCGTCTAGCAGCAGATCGCTGAAGCCCACCTGAGTGATGCGTTGCGTTTCGGAAAATTCGGGCGGTGGGGCAAAGTTTTTGTCGGTTGAGGCAGACCAGCAGACAGTAAACAGGTTGGAGTGGGTTTGGAACTGCTGCAAGAGCTGCGCTCGGCCTGCGCCACGCGGCTGATAGCGGTGCATATCGACGCCAATCGCCCGCGGCTGCATTTGGGCGAGTTTCGCCAGCGCTTCGGCCAGGGTTTTATCGGCCAACGGATAGCCATATTCGTTGGTGTCGTCTTGCGTCACTTCCACGACTAGAATGCGTGGATCGGCTACCTCTGGAGCACGGGCACGCAGTACCTGATCCAAGGCTCGCAGTTCCAAGCTTTCCAGGCCACCCAGCCAGCGCAGTCCCATCAGCAAACCTGTGGTCGCTAAACTAGCCAACAGGGCGATTTTTAGCTTCACCTTGGGGTTGGCAGGGCGAGACGCCTGGATTGTGGTAGCCGCTGCTGTAGCTGATTTTTCTGATTGCTGGTCAGGAGGAAAGGGCGCTAGTAAATCTTGCCAATCCGCCGGTATTTCAGTCGGGTTTTGGCAGATCACCGGCAGGTAGGAGGCGCAGGGAAACTGGCTTTCTAGACCTTGCAGCTTTTCGCGTGCTTCTCGCACCGCAGTGTAGAAAGAGCGACCACTGGCAAACGCTGCCAACCAATGTTGCAGAAATGCCTGAGCCACCTGATCCGGCACGGGTTCCCGCATCACTACTAACTGGGGAATGTTCAAGTCTGCCATAGCTCGCGCCAAACCCAGACCATCGCAGGAGTTGAAGATGGCAAACTGGAGGCCCCGGTTGATGGCGGCAGTCAGGGCGTTTTTCAACTGGGCAATCGTGAGGCTATCGTCAGGGTTGATGGCAATTTCGCCGCTCGTACCATCGGGCTGGCTGGTGCTGTGCCCGGCAAAAAAGAGAATGTCCCAGCCTCGTTCGTCCCAGAGCTGCTGGTCGAGCTGGGGCCGGGTGGGTTCCACTAGAAACACGGTCTCGACTTGGGGCAATTGCTCTAATAGCATCCGGTCCTGCTGCACATCGATGCCGACACTGTTGCCCAAAACCGCCAGGATTCGGACTTTACCCGTAGGAACTCGCTGCACTCGTCTAGGGCGGCCATATTCCGGCGCACTCAAACCCACTTCAGCGAAGGGATAGTCGTCAAAGAAGCTCCACAACTGCCAGGGAAAGTGACGCAGCAGCAGCTCTTCAGTTTCGATAATCAGGCGAATTTCATCGGTGGAGGCCAGATGGGTACGAAGGCGGCGGTCTACGCGGCGAAATGAATCGGACTCTAGCCAGTGGTCGAGGGCCTGCTTCAACTGCTGCGACAGCGATTCTAGCAACGCCGGTGAGACATTGGTAATGCCTTCGGGTTCGATTTCGATGCCCATCGTTTTCTCGATCCGCAGGTCGGTTGGGCGTCGCATACTCAAGCGCTGATTCAGGGCCATGTAGAGCGTCCGCCACTGGTTGTAGAGCACCGTTAGTTCAGGGGCTGCTGGCAATGAACCAACGAGCTGGGTGGGTATCGTTTGCGCCGCTGAGCTAGAGTGCGCTGCGTGGAGTAGCCCGGTTTGCTGCCCCATAGTTTGCTGGACCATTTGCTGGACGGTGTGCTGAACCGTGACTACCGGAAAGCCGTCCTGCCAGGAGCCTTGCCCCAGTTTTAGGACAACAAGCTGTCTCATTGCTGTCTCCCGATTCACATGATGAAACGTTCGCTCACCTGAGCGCCGCCTAGCTCGATCTTCACCTGGAATTCTGTGCCCACCGGACAGCGGAAGCGACGCAGTTGAATGTAGCTATCCTCAGCGCCCGCCTGCACCGTTTGCAGCGTTTCTCCGGTTTCGGTCAGCAGCTTCAATTCTAGATTGGCCGGAACGGTCGAGGCATCGCCTGCCGGGTGAACCTGTACCAAAACGGCGACCCGTTCATCTTCGGTGCGGCTCAACTGCACGACTAAAGCAACTGTCTGATCCTCTAACGAAATCAGCTTCACCTGCCGCGCATCCGCTGCTTCACGCCCCGACCGCAAATTCAACGCCAACTGCCGATCCGTTGCCAGCAAGGTTTCTAGCCTTTGCCAACCAGAACTGACCTGCTGCTGGAACCACTGACCCAGATTTACCCGCGCCTCGGTTTGGGTGCGCTGTTGGTAGAGCTGCTGCCGCCACGTCGGGGACTGGATCAAGCTGCCCCAGAGGGCAAACGGAACAGCCAATCGCGGCAAGGGTTGGGTCGCCAGACGTTGAATCAAGGATTCGGCTTGGGCCGGAGCCAGTTCGGGCAGAGGGGCGACGGCAGCGCGAGTCTGGGCTTGGGGGCAAAACTGCATCGTCACCCAAAGGGCATTCCAATCCTGCGTGAGCTGGTCGGCAGCCAAGCTGTAGGTCTGATCCTCCGCATCATACTGCCCTATAGTTTTGAGTTCCTGATGGGTAGCATAGCCCCACACCCGCAGCCAGGATGCTTCCCCATCCGCCTCACCATCGGATAGCTGCATTTGTACCGCCAGGTAATAATCAGCGATCCAATTGGGCAGATCTACCCACTCCTGCGGGACCGCCAGTTCGCCATCGTCGATTGCTTCGGTGGGAATCAGGGCCAACCGCCGGTCGCCAAGCGTAATCACCGAGCCGCTCACCACTTCCCATAGGCTGGGCCACTGCCGCTCCTCTAGCCAACTCCTTGCCCTGGGTTCCTGTTCAGCCCGGATCCAGTTCAGAATCGCGGCCAGACAGAGGTAATTCACATAGCCATTCCAGCGGCTGGCAGCAGTACTGTAGGCGGCAGGTCGCCAAGTCTGTGGGATGGGAGCCAGTTCAAGCCAGAGTTCGGTTGGGTCAGCAAATGCAAACATGGTCATGGGTCCTCTGCTAGGTGGATGGAGCGGTCCCGTTCATTTGGTAGCGGGCATTCAGCCACTCATCCAACGCGGTGCTCATGTCTTTTATTAGGGCGGGAGTGGGCGCAATATTCAGCGACTGGCCCCACTGCACCAAAGCGGTTAATAATTTTTCTCTCGCCTTACTCAACCGCCGCGACACCGACGCCTGACTGATCGCCATTTCCTGCATGATCTGCTGCTGGGTTTTGCCCTGCTGATAATACAGCCGCAAAATGTCCTGCGATTGGGGATCGAGCTGGCTCAGGGCGGTGGTGAGGGTCTGGTTCAGCTTAGCCCGCTGGTGGCTGCGGTCGTCGCTCTCCTCGGCTTCGATCAGTTCGGTCAGGAGGGAGTCACTGGTGGGGTCGGCTAAGGTATCCTGCACTTCGGTAGCTTCTTCGCTAAATTTGGGCGTATTCAACGAACCCACCGCCGGATAGAGGTAAGAGCGCACCCAGTTCGCCATCTGAGTCAGCCAGCGTTCGATCGTAGCGGCTTGGACTGCTGGACCGGGTAGCACTAACTGATGACGCTCTTGGTTATAGAGCTGAGCTACCGCTTCCCAGAAGGCCGGATCGGGTTTGGGCAGTCTTTCTCCTGGTGCAGCGGGCACATAGAGCTGATTGAAACAGATCCAGGCCAGCCGATAGGGAGCTATTGTAGTTTCAGCCAGTCCAGCCTGATGCAGCGCCTCCAGCAACCGTTTTTTACTCGTCCGCCGCAGTAGAGACCAGCCGGTAGACAAATCCACCACCTGCCGCTGCCGTAGCGCATCCCGCAACACACTGCTAAAGGCTATCCCGGCATAGGTTTTGAGGCTGGCTCCCCGCTCTGGGTTGTAGCCCTTCAGCACGGCGGGCACCTCGGCGACGGCAATCTGAAAACAGTCCGGCAGGCGGTAGTGCAAATCGGTAAACTTGCGCACCGTCTGCTGAGCCGCCCAATAACATGACTCCTGTAAATAGGCACTCAGGTGCAATCCGGCCTGCGGCTGAGGATCCTCAACCTGCATTCCCACCTGACTAGCGCCATTCCTGCCCAGATTGGCGACCTGCCAGTGCTTATACCAATACAGCGCCCAAAACTGTTCAGACGTAGGTACCTGCTTGGTACGCTCTAGCTGCTGCATTTGACGACGCAAACGGGCATCGGCAACCCAGCGATCGAAGCGGTCGGCTTCAAATTGCAAAAAAGTGGAGAACAGCTCAGTAATTTGCTGACGAGGACGCATAAATCAATCTGTTTTTGATTCATCCATTCTATCTCCAGCCAAACGAGCACCTGCTCCGGGTTCAGAGAATTGGAAACAATTGTCAATCGATATCCAGCTTGAGTGAATAAACCAGGCAACTCCTTCCTATAGCCCATTAACAGGAAACAGTTCCACCCAATTCACGAACTTCAACTCAAGGAGAATCAATTCATGGCAAGCTATCCCACCATCTAGACGACACCATTTTCGGCACTGCCGCTAACAACACCATCGACGCATTGGCAGGCAACGATACGGTGTTTGGTGGTCATAGAGACGACAAAATTTACGGGAATGCTGGTAATGATGTGCTGCTCTACGGCGATTATGGTAACGATGCAGTTTACGGCGGGACCGGCAATGACAATGTGATCGGAAGCTGGGGCAATGATTATTTATATGGAGAATCTGGCAATGATGTAATCGGCTTTGAAAGTACGTATGATGAAATTGGCGATGACTACTGCGATGGCGGCAGCGGCGACGACAAAATTTATTCCGGCACTGGAAACGATACCAACTATGGCGGCTATGGATTCGATATCATCTACGCCGACGCTGGCAACGATTATGTGAATGGCGGTCACCATTCCATCTACGACTACAGTTTTAATTACCTCTATGGTGAAGCCGGAAATGACTATATGACTCGCATACTCCGGCAATGCACCAAACCGTTTTTGATAGCGAGCAAGCTGTTCTTCTGGTGTCAAATATCGTTTTCCCTGATTGTCATACCAATAAAGCGCCTCTCGCCAGATATTTCCGTCTTGATAGGGATGTCTACCAATTCCCAAACCAATTTCTGGCATCCAGTAGGATTCACCGATTTGCTGTTCATAGCCACCATTTATCAAGCGGTAAACCTCAAACGGTTGACGTTGATCTCGTTGCCAGTACTGAGGGTTGTAAATCACGTAATACAACACCCCTAGTCAGGTATAGATACCATCTTTGTATCGTATTCGCCACCCGGTGTCAGAAAAACAATCTCCAGATGGACAGGCAGAAACCTTCGATTTTGTCTTTATTGATGCGGACAAAGATAACTATACAGCCTACTACGAAAAGTCTCTACAACTGGTTCGTCCAGGGGGTTTGATTGTGATTGACAATGTTCTTTGGGGCGGCAGAGTTGCCGATCCTGAAGCAGATGATGAACATACGATTGCCATCCGCACGTTGAACCAACACCTACATCGTGATCAGCGTATCCATTTAAGCTTAGTGTCAGTTGCAGATGGTCTTACTCTCGCACTCAAATGCGAGGATTGGGATAGATGACTGATTCATTACGATGCATGTCTGTTTAAGTTTCAACATTTACTCCCTCGCTGCTGCTAAAGGAGCCTGAGTGACCTGCTTCAAGTTCAACCACTGTAACCACAGCATTCCACCAGAGATGCCAGGTTTCAGAATCAACAATTGCGTTCCACACTTGTTCAATCGGTGCAGCAATATGTCATCGAGTGACATATTGATATTCTGTCATATTTTTTAATCAGAAGTGAATATGCAATGGAATCATTGTCTGTGGGTTAGATGCATATCAATCAGATCTACGCTGTCTTCTAAATGCCAAAAATCCAATTTGATCTGGAACATAGACTTGTTGGGCAATAAGCCTCAAAGTCCTTGAAATTCTCTCCAAATGGACATCTCAGCGACTTCCCTTGCTATTTTCCAACAGGTCTAATGTCTAGCCTGGGTATGGAGTAGACGTAAATCAGGCTACCAATTTAATCCGGAAAAGCGGTACCAGTCATTGGATCGCGGATATACAAACCCAGCGTCAGAGACTGTAAAACTTCATCCCAGACTGGCGTCATCTTTTCGGCTTCATCGGCCCAATACTCAAACGTAATCAAACACTGCACATTGGAGCCTAAACCAATACAAATGCGCGAAAATGCCTCGCGGGGTGCTTCTTGGGTATCGATAAATCTCAGTTCAGTCCAGACAATCTGGGCCGTTTGGCGTTTAACGGTAAAAATCTCGCTGCGGGAAATTACATCACGGTGATCGTCCACCACCACTTGCTTTAATAGCGGCTTGAGCGGCACCAAACTCCAATCGGCGGGCGGCAATTTGTTAAAGGACACCTCTAAGCGGGCATTGTCGTTAGGCGGCTCCCCATCCAGAAACCGAAAAGACTTCTCATCCGGCTCAAACACCCAATCGGCAGGCACATCAAACCTGACCGCACCCCGACCCGCCACAAAAATCTTGTAGCCCGGTTTCGATTGCCAATGGTGACCAGGCTGAAGGTCAAGCGTTTCCTTGATCCACTTGAGATTGTGCTTTCTACCCTTTGCCATAGCGTTTCTGCAATCCTGTTGACGCCCGTTGGGTTCATGGTACCAAACCCACTCCAGTCCAGACCAAAGCCGATCAACAGACTACATGACCCCGACTCAATTCCTCTAAAATACTCTTAACATTTCTTAAGAAACGCAGAGAGGAGCATTCGATGTTAGAACTATCCCAGAGTTTGAGCCAGTGGCTAGAGCCGATCGCCGCTTGGTTTCGCAGTATGAATATCCCAGAGCCAATTGTCCACTGGGGCCACCCATTGATGATGGGCATCGTGGTGTTTGTCATGGGCAGTGTAGTTGGGCTAACCGGATGGCGGGGCCGTCAACTGGGTGGAGCCGAAGCCGCCAAAAGCTGGGCTGACCACAAGAAAATTGCCCCGCTGATGTTTTTGTTTGTCGCGCTCGGCTATACCGGCGGTGTGTTGTCCCTGGTGATGCAGCAACAGCCAATCCTGCAAAGCCCCCATTTCTGGACGGGTTCCGCCGCAATTATCTTGCTGACCGTAAATGCGCTGTTGGCAGCGGTCCGATTTGGGAAAAATAAGGCAGCCCTGCGGACGACTCATGCCTATGTCGGCAGTGCGGCCCTGTGCCTGCTGTTTCTCCATGCCATCTTTGGCCTAAAGCTGGGCTTATCGATCTGATCGATCAGATCGATTTGATTGTGTGTGGATGAGTGAATGAGTGAGGGTGTAGATATCTCCTCGCCGATCTAGCCATCCACCCATCTATCCCGACAGTCCCCCACTTGGTTGCGTTCTGCCAGCTTAGCCCCACTGCTGTTCTAGTGTTGTTTGTTGGCCGTAAGCCAGTTGCAGGGTGCTTCTATGATGGCGACTACGATCACGACCAATGCGGCAATTTTTTGCTTAGCGTATATTTTGGGTCTGTTGTTAACCAGCATTCCGGGGGATTGGGCCGGGATGCCGCTGGGGGCGGTTGTGATACTGTTGGGCAGCATTGCCGTCGCGGGTTTGATACTGTCCTACGGCCAGAAAAATCGGCGATTCTGGCGAACAGTTCCTAGGTTCTGGGTCTGGCTAATAGCAGGTTTGGTGGGTCTGATGGCAACGCTGTACTTGCAAGTGCGGCTACCCCAGCCTAGCCCGACGGATATTTGTCATCTCATTCCAACTCAGGCAGTGGCCTCTAGTACGACTAATCCACGGCCACGAATTGATCTGCAGACAGAAGAATCAGTAAGCTGTGCTGTCCTACGGCCAGAAAAATCGGCTGCATCGACCAAAGTGGAAAAATTAACTAAGGCTGGTCCAGTGCAGGTGACGGGCAAGGTGGTTTCGGCTCCTCGCCTAACGCGCAGCCAGCGGCTTCAGTTCCAGCTAGCGGCAACGCAGGTGCAGCCTATACAGTCCGGGCAGAACACGCAATCTCCGCCCCAACCCGTTAGCGGTACCGTCTATGTCACCGTTCCTGTATCGGCAGGCGAACAGATCTATCCAGGACTGACGCTCACCGTCGCCGGCTCACTCTATCGTCCTAAGCCAGCAGCAACCCCTGGAGGATTCGACTTCGCCCAATATCTGGCTCAGCAAGGTATCTTTACCGGACTCCACGGCACTCGTGTCCTCTATCCGGCCACGACAAAACCAACTCCGCCCTTATTCTGGGCCATGCGGCAGCGAATTGTGCAGGCACAAAATTTCCGCGTAGACGGTGGGGAAGGAGCGCTAATTAGCGCAATGGTGATGGGCAAAAGTGCGGTGGATGTGCCCTACGAGATTCAGGATCAGTTCAAGCAAACGGGTTTAGCCCACGCCTTAGCCGCATCTGGAGCGCAGGTTTCCTTACTGCTGGGCGTGATTCTGGCTTTGACTCGGCGCTTTGCCAGCCGGATGCAGTTTGGGCTAGGAGCCGTTACCTTACTGAGCTACATTGGCCTGACCGGAATCGAAGCGTCGGTGCTCCGGGCTGGCATTATGGGCGGAGTCACCCTGCTGGCTCTCACGATTAACCGCAAAGTTAGACCTGTGGGTTCCCTGCTGTTGACGGCCACAGTGCTGCTGTTGGTCAATCCGCTCTGGATCTGGGATTTGGGATTTCAGCTCAGTTTTTTGGCAACCTTAGGGCTGTTAGTCACAGTGCCGATTGTGTCGAAGTGGCTCGACTGGCTGCCGGTTGCCTTCGCGTCGATGGTGGCCGTTCCGTTAGCTGCTTATGTTTGGACTATGCCACTGATGCTGTTTGCCTTTGGCGTGATTTCGCCCTACAGCATTTTAATCAATGTGTTGGTGAGTCCGCTAATTGCGCTGATTAGCTTGGGAGGGATGGCTAGCGCTGTTGCGGCTCTGCTTTACCCAGCGGCAGGCAGTTGGCTGGCTTGGGTGCTGGCCTTTCCAGCTCGGCTGCTGATCAAAATCGCTGAGGTCGGCTGTCAGCTTCCGGGTAATACCTTCGCCGTTGGTACAATTAACGTTCTTCAGGTTGGGCTGCTGTATGGTCTGATCCTGCTGATTTGGCAATGGCAACGCCTGCATCGCTACTGGTGGTTAGCCGGATTGGTGGGAGTTGGATTAGTAGCTGTACCAGTTGGCTACACTGCCGCTAATTTGTCTCAGGTGACGGTGCTCCCAACTTCCGATCAGCCTGCACTCGTGATTCAGGACAAAGGCAAAATTGGATTGATTCACAGTGGCAACCTCAAAGATGTGCAATTCAGCCTCTTGCCATTTCTACAACAGCAAGGCATTAATCAACTCGACTGGGCTATCGCTCCCAGCCTGACCACAGACAGCATCGAAGCATGGCAAGCGCTGATTCAAGCTAAACCAGTCAATATTTTTTACGGTAGTCCCAGCAGTAGCAGCAATACTTCTAATTCATCTCACAATACATTTACATCTGGTTCTACAAAAACTTACACAGAATTATTCGAACAGGTAAAAAGCCAACAGGGAGTTGCCTTACCCCTTTCCATAAGCCACAAAATTCAGGCTGGTGGTACCAGAGTTGAGCTGATCGATACGAGGCCGGACATTCTGCGCATACAGTTTCATCACCAAACCTGGTTGTGGCTCAAGGGTGTGCCTAATCTGAAGCGGCAGGCTGACTTGGGGCGGCGGTTATCCAAAATAGATGTGATTGCTTGGTCCGGTAATCCCCTCAGCCCCCAACTGTTAGAAAAACTCCAGCCCAAAACTGCCATTGTGTTTGGCGACCTGACCGATCCGACCACACAACAGTGGCTGCTTCAGCATCGCGTCACCCTACATTCTCTGCCGCAGAACGGCGCAATCCAATCGACGCCCAAGGGTTTTGTAGCCATGCAGAAGGATTAAAGTCGAATTGCCACAACCCAAAATTCGATTTGCAGATCGCCGAATTGCACCCTCACGCATTACAATAGATCGGTTGCCTCTGGAGAGGTGGCAGAGTGGTTGAATGCGCTTGACTCGAAATCAAGTTTGGGGTCACACCCAACGGGGGTTCGAATCCCCCCTCTCCGTTCACAATTTGGCTTAGCTCTGCTCTTCACTCATCGCCGTTTTGGGACTGTCGCCGCTGTGCCAATTCCCGCAAGATGTTGCGTGTTTCAGTTTGTAGACCTACCATCTGCTGACGAAACTCTGCCCGATCCCGCTGTTCAGAGGCAAGAAAGGCATTGGACTGAGCAATGTAGGCGTTGACGTTAGCATTCAACGCATCGAGGTCAGAGGCTAACGTACTCAACAAGCTAACCAGATCTCTAGCGGTGTCTTGAATGAGTTGCCGTGTCTGCTGATTGAATTGCTCAAGTTGCACCTGAAAGCGATCCTGTCGTTGCGATAGTTGCTGAGTTGATTGCTCAAGCTGTACCTGAAAGCGGTCTTGTCGTTGCGATAGTTGCAGCAGAATTGCTTCAATCCGGTCCAGTCGTTCAGTCATTCAACCTTGCCCCAAATCGAAATTTAGAACCTGCTCCATTCTTTGAAGCATTTCTTCAACTAGAGCAGCGCATAACCGTGCAGCTTTGACATTGCGCTAGTCAGCATATTAATTCTAACCTTGCTTGTCAGTGCTGTAACTGTAACAGAGCGACAACATCCGTGCTTGGTGGATTCGTCTTTCTATGCTCAAATGGATAGAAACATGCCAGAGGTTTGGAGTTTGGGAGGGAAGGATGATTAGACGCTTGATTGATTATCTAATCGAAGGTCTGGTTCCTAACGATGGCTCATTATGTTTAATTGCCAGAATCAATGGCAGCGCTGGGTTTGAACCCCACTCACCAGCCATCCTGACCCGACTAAATGACTTCGAACAGGGACATCGTTCTCCCAGCATCACAATCGGTAACAGCGAATATCGGTTTTTTGTCAGTTGCACCGACCTTCACCAGCACTATCAGGGAGCCTGGCCCTATGACGCGGCAGAATGGTTCATTCAATACACCACCTACATGGCCGCGGTGGAAAGTATTCGAGATACCTACCATCAAATGCGTGAAGTGGATCCAGATAGCCTATCCCCTGACGAGCGAAAACTGCATTTGCAACGGCTAGCGGATATGGAGGAAGTTGCAGTAGCCGTCGAGCGAGGTCGTTTGCAATTTATGGCACAATGGTGAAATTTCCCGCCAATTCGGGGCCTGGTAACGCGCGAATGGAGTTGTTAGAGTCATGTCAGAAGATATCAACATCGAGAAGCTTGCCAGTGTCCTGAATAATACGAGTCAGCAAGGCAAAACCAGTTTTGTCAAAATGCTTTGGCAAAATCAGCCAACCGAAGCCCGAACCCAACTGATGCCGTTGCTGAACGCGGAAGCCCGCCAAATTATTGATGCTATTTCCACTGCTCAAACAGAACCTGGCCCCTAATACATTTCACAACTCACCTGGGACTGATGTAGTTGAGGCTGAGGTCGAGCCATCAAGGACCATTTTTTCCAAAGCGGTTTGTAAGTCCTGGGTTAGTTCAGCCACCGCTTGCCGTCGGTTAGTTTGATGAGCTGCTCGGCGAGCTGTGACCGAAATCGGCTGATCGATAGTAATTTCCACGCGCTGGGGGCCTAATCGGGGGCGTTTGGTAGGGTCTTTGCCCTTCAAGCGCGTCACTGTGTCCCACACCAAAAGTAGAGTTTCAGCTAGTCGGTCCACCGATGGTTTTTCTAGGATGTAGCGTCCCGTCACGCTAACAAAGGTTTCTACTAAGCGCATGTGCCAGAGCCGCAGAGCCGATTCTTCTGCAATTCGGTCGGCTAATCCACGGGCCGCTGGAGGAAGCTGAGCCAGATTGTCCAAGTCTTCTCGATAGATCCACTCCCATCCCGCCTGCTCTAACCGCCGACAGCGATCGGTAACGGTTCCCTTGGGTTGGAGGCCAAAGTATTGTTCCGCAACGCTAAGAGCTGCATTCATCAATCGCTGGAGTCGGGCGGCGATAGCATCGTTAACGCTTAGGGGCGATTCTGCCTCAGTCACTGGGATTTTGAGATTCTGGTGATAGAACTTGCTGTAAAAGTCCTCCATCACGGTCAGCAAATGTTCGCTCAGACGCAAAAGTCGCCGATAGAGCAATAGCTGCTGCGGACTCACCGTAGAAGGAACGCCCGTGATTTCCGGTAGATCGGCAGCAGTCGGGGCGGTTAACCCACAATCGGCTTCGAGCTGAGTCAGTAGCTGGGCAATCGCATCCCAGGGTGGAGCTACATAGTAATAACGAATGCCGATTGGCACAATCAGCACCTCTTGATCACGGTCGGCTTTGTGCAGATCCTCCACACACCAGAAACCAAACTGAGCGATTCCCGGTTCAATCGGGCTGACAATTTCCGCATGACCGTTGGTTGCCCCTTCTGGAGCTGCTGCCATTGGAAACCTGCCGTCGGTAAAGAGCTGTCGAATCGAGCGTAATCCAGGCAGATCTACTCTGCCACGTCGAATTGGTGTGCCACCTAGCTGGGAGAGCAGCCAGCCCACGGGCTTACCGGCCCAGAGCGGAATGCCGCGATCGTAGATGAAATGGGCATGGGTCGGTAAATCTAGCTTCACGCCTTGTTGTTTTGCGACTTGCGGTATACAACGGGCTAACAGCTGGAATAAGCCAAACGGGTCGTTAACACTAGGATGGCGAAACGCCATCATGAACCGAATTTCGCCCACCTGAAATTGACGATACAGTTCAACAAGACGTTCAGCGTGATGTACCTTCACATCTACAATTTGCACTCGCCAACGGGTCCACAGCGGCAATAGCCAGCGAGCCACTTGATAAACCAGCGGATTAAAGGCGGGTGGAATAAATTCGAGCGGCGGTTGGGCTTGGGTAATCAAATCAGACAAAGCGTCATCTCCCTTAGGCAGGATGACATTAAGATTAGCTCAGTTAAAAGAGGGAGAGGGGGGAAGGGGGGACAGTTTTGGGGTTTAAGTTTTGTATAGCCGTCGGCATTATAGAACAGTATAGCCTGCGTAGCACCTAGTTCTGTAGCTTGCTTTGATCATGAAAGGAAATAGTAGGTGATTGAATACGTGAATAGATAAGTGAATGAGAATTAAATTGTACTCAATGAGCATTCAATCAAGTATTCAATCAAGTATTCAATCACCTCTATTCTAAGCACGATCAAGTCTAAGCACGATCAAGCTGGGCTAAACCAACTAAGCTCAATCAAACTAAGCCAAATCAAACAACAACACTTCAGCATCACTATGGGCCAGCACCTCTAGCTGGATTTCGTCACTAATAGCAGCTCCATCGCCCGCTTCTAGGGAAAGGCCGTTCAAACTAACTTTGCCTTGGGCCACCTGCAACCAGGCATGACGGCCCGGACGTAGCGGAAAGTTGAGTTGCTCGCCATCGGTTAGTAGAGCGGCATACAAATCCACATCTTGATTGATATGAATTCCACCATTGCTCGAATTGCCTCCCGCTAATAGCCGCCACTGATTTTGACGAGTTTCGGCTGGAAAGGCGGCTTCGGCATAGCTGGGAGTGAGGCCGCGTTGCTCTGGCACAATCCAGATTTGCAGAAAATGGACTGGCTCGCTGTCAGACGCATTGAACTCACTGTGGGTAATGCCGGTGCCAGCGGTGATTCGCTGCACTTCATTGGCGTGAATTGTGGCAGTGTTGCCCATACTGTCACGATGGCTTAGCGCCCCCGAAAGCACATAAGTAAGAATTTCCATGTCCCGATGGGGATGGGTAGGAAAGCCACCGCCGCCTGCTACCCGGTCTTCGTTGATCACGCGCAGGGCACGAAAGCCCATATGAGCCGGATCGTAGTAATTGCCAAAGGAAAAGCTGTGACGGCTATCTAACCAACCAAAGTTAGCATGACCCCGCTCACCGGCAGGACGCAGCGTAATCATAGTCTTCCTCCAAAGTGTTTTCTAGAATTTCGATGAGTGTGTAGCAGCAAATCAGTCAGGGCAGCCAAGCGATTCAAGTAAATGTAGAGAACTATCAGACTGAATTTGGGGCTGTTTTGGACTGTGCTCAGGCTATCTGAATTAACCCTGTCTCGATCAACATCGCTGTCCTTTCACTGCTTCTAAATTGAGTTTATAGTAGAAACAGGTTAAACGGGAAGTATGCACTTCAAAGTAAGGTACTACCCAAAAAGATACTATGCAAATACCATTTGATTAATGAAAGTGATTAATGAAAGTTCTGTCAGATTGAATCTAGTCAGCTCTATGAGTACTCAAACTAATAATCAAATCAACAATCAAACCGAATCTCCTGAGACAACCTATTCCCACGGTAGACTCACCTGTGCTGTCGAAAGTACGCTTGATGTGATTGGCGGACGCTGGAAGGTGCTAATTTTACGCGAACTGTTTCAGGGCGTGCGGCGCTTCAATGAACTGCATCGTTCCCTGCACGGCATTACCCAAAAAATGCTGACCCAGCAATTGCGTGAACTAGAGGAAGATGGCATCATTCATCGCGAGGTGTACCTTCAGGTACCACCCAAGGTGGAATATTCCCTCACCGAAACAGGCGAAACCCTTAAACCGATCTTAGATGCTATGCATGAGTGGGGCGTCAAGTATCTAGAACGTCGAGCCAATACACTTTCAACGGAAACCGGAGTAAAGGAAACCGAAGTAAAGCAAAAGTAAAGCAAAAAGTGTTGTTCTCAAAAAATCTAGAATCTTTGTTCGTTGATGATTGAGCTGGGTTCAATGTGTCAATCCTAAGCAAATCCCTTTACAATCAGCTTTGGGCAAGACTCAATCACCTCCAGAACTCAAATATCCTTCAGAACTCGAAATAAAGACTATGGCTAAGCCGCGTGTGCTTTCTGGCATTCAACCTACTGGAGAACTGCATTTGGGGAACTACCTGGGCGCAATTCGCAACTGGGTTGAGATCCAGCAGCAGTATGACAGTTTTTTATTTATGGCAGATCTACACGCCATCACCGTGCCCCATGACCCTACCAAGCTGGCCGCCAACACCTATCAAGTCGCGGCAATATATTTGGCCTGCGGGATTGACCTGAACCACGCCACAATTTTTGTCCAGTCTCACATTCCGGCCCACAGCGAACTGGCTTGGCTGTTTAGCTGCATCACACCACTCAATTGGCTGCAAGACATGGTGCAGTTCAAAGAGAAAGCGGTTAAACAGGGGGAGAACGTCGGTACTGGCCTACTCACCTACCCGGTTTTACAGGCCGCCGATATTTTGCTCTATGAACCCGATAAAGTACCTGTCGGCGAAGACCAAAAGCAGCATCTAGAGCTGACCCGCGACATTGCTGCCCGGCTTAACTATCTGTTTGGCAAACCTGAGTTACCCGTTCTAAAACTGCCAGAGCCAATGATTCGCGCCGAAGGAGCACGGGTGATGAGCTTGGCCGACGGTACCAAAAAAATGTCCAAATCCGATCCCTCGGACCTAAGCCGAATTAACCTCCTCGATCCGCCCGACCAGATTCAGTACAAAATCAAGCGCTGTAAAACGGACTCGATTCGCGGTTTGACCTTCGATGATCCAGAACGGCCAGAGTGTAATAACCTGCTCAGCCTCTATATGTTGTTGTCAAACCAAACCAAAGCAGCCGTTACTGCCGAATGTCAGGATATGGGCTGGGGCCAATTCAAGCCGCTGCTCACTGATACCATGATCGCTGCCCTCAAACCCATCCAAGACCGCTACCACGAAATCATGGCCGAACCGAGCTACTTAGAATCTGTGTTGCGCCAAGGCCGCGAAAAAGCCGAAGCTATCGCTAATCCAACCCTGGCCAAGGTGAAAGCGGCATTGGGCTATTCGGTGCCGGTTTAGGGCTTGTCTCTTGATCACGGGTAAGAAAGCTAACCGGCAACTCAATAACTCTTGGCTCCTAGCTTCTGACTCTTGGCTTCTCACTTCTAGCTCCTGCCCACCAACAATCCTTACTATGTCTATGCCAACCATTTCTCCGGCTCTGCTTGACACCTTCATGCCCTGGGCCTTTGCAATTGGGATTAACTCGATTCTGTTTGGGATTGCCTGGTTTGTGCCCAAAAAACTGCTGACGCCTGCCGGATTGTTACATGCCTGGATTCTGGGGATCATCCTCTGGGGCACGCTAGGGTGGCGTGGTTATCTGGTGATGCTGTTTTACTTTCTGGTCGGCTCGGCGGCGACTCGCATCGGGATGGCCGAAAAAGAAGCCGCGGGGATTGCAGAGAAGCGCTCCGGAGCCAGAGGGCCAGAAAATGTTTGGGGATCGGCACTGGTGGCGGCTCTCTGTGCCTTGGCGGCCTATAGCTTTGCTACGTTTCCCTCCACATGGACACCGCTGATTGTCTCGCTGCTGGTGTTGGGCTATGTGGCCAGTATGAGCACCAAACTCTCGGATACTTGCGCTAGTGAAGTTGGCAAAGCCTACGGCAAACGCACATTTTTGATCACAACCTTGCAGCCAGTGGCTCGTGGAACTGAAGGAGCCGTTAGTTTAGAAGGCACGCTGGCTGGCATACTGGCATCGGCTGCAATCGCGTCTCTAGCTTGGGGGTTGGATTTAATCAGCCCCATTGACATCGGCATTTGCGTCGTTGCTGCTTTTGTAGCGACTAATTTAGAGAGCGTGATCGGAGCGACCCTGCAATCGCGGTTTAGCTGGCTAACCAACGAGATTGTCAATGTGCTGAATACCCTGATCGGCGCGGTAGTGGCGATTCTTATCGCTCTACTGATCCGTGTCGGTGTTTAACCAATCACTGCAAAGTCCTACCCTCAGCCCACCTTAAAGATTGACATATCGCCGCAAAAAGGTTTCCAGCGTTTCCAACTTGAAGTTAAACATTGATTCTAGGGCTGCCACTTCTGTCGGAGTGCAAAAGAACTCATTGGCCAGCAGGGTTCGCAGGGTACCTAGAGACTTTTGAGCCGCTGGATTCACGAACCCCAGTACAGTACGCACCCCATCCAATGCAGCCAAGGGCGGATTAATTACCACTGGCTCCCGATTAAACATACGGCCAAAAATGCGCGGTACATCGGCACGAGTCAGAATTTCTGGCCCTCCCACAGCTAAGGTTTGATTCAGGGCTGCCGGAGTAGTTGCCGACTCAGCCGCGATCCGAGCTAGATCGTCAGTGCTGACAATCGAGGTACGCGACTGGGGATCGCCCACTAGTAGGTAAATGCCGGTCTGGCGGAACTGATCAGCAAGCGGCAATAAGTTCGAGGCAAACCCCGATGGCCGCAAAATTGTGTAGTTGAGGCCGCTGTTGCGCAGATATTGTTCGACTGCCCACTTGGCTTTGAACACCGGCGCATCTTCATAGCCGCGATCGGCTCCCAGCACCGAAATGAAGACAAAATGCGCTACGCCTGCGGCTTTAGCAGCATCGATCAGATCAATATTGGCTCGGTAGTCCAATGCCTGTGCCCCATCCCGACTCGACGCATTCGACCCGTGAGCACTAATCACATAACGGACTCCCTGGCAGGCTTTTTGAATATCGCGTTCTTCTAATAAGTCGCCAATAAAAATCTCGGCTCCCCGATGCTCCAGCTCTCCATAGCGGGAGGTGAGCTTGACAAAGGCTCGGATCGGTTGCTCTCGTTCCCGCAGCAGTCGCACAATTCGACGCCCCAATCCTCCGGTTGCACCTGTAACTAAGAACATGCCGATCCTCCCAATTCCTGCAGCCGTTTACGTAAGAATAATTGCCGAGGTTGCCCCAGCAGCAGCGTGACGGGGTTCACCTCAATTCGCTGCACTCGATAACCTGCTTTCCAATATAGACGCCGCGCTTGGTGATTGTTTTCTAAAACATGCAGGTAGAGATCGCTAAAGCCCCAGTCCAGAGCAATTTTTTCACAGGTCTGCAACAACTGCTGGGCAATTCCCTGCCGTCGATAGTCGCTTTTAACCGCCAAGTTGGACAAGTAAAGATATTTAGTATTCCAGGGTTGCAGCAGAGACGGTGTTTTCAAGCTCAGCTCTACGGTGCCGACTAAGGTATCACGACCAAGCACCAAACCAGTTGGGGCAACTCGTCCGCTCAGTTCTGAAAAAGCCTGTCCTTTTAGCGTTGGTTTGACAGCCACTAAACAGGCATAGTGGCTGCTACGGCTATGAAAGCGGCTCTTCAAATCTTCATAGATTCCAGCTTTCAGGAGAGGATAAACCCACCGCATCCAACCCTCTTGACCGTGAAAGCTGCTAGCAAGCAAATCTGCTAACGCGAGTAGATCCTGCTGCCGAACGGTGCGCGTCAAGAAGGAAGTATCGCTACGGGTTTGATAAGCGGACTGGTCGTGAGCCGGGGTTGAATTAGGTGATGAGGACGACAAAGCTTCTGGGTGCGGGGTAGACATGCGTTTAGAAGGGGGGGATGCCCTCATTGTAGTCCTGAGAATTAGTTATAGGACTTTAGTTAAAAGCCTTACAGGACTGGGCACTCTCTAGATCAGGTTTAAGTATCTAAACCGTTTCATTCGCACCTGATTTCCGATCGACCTGATTTCGATCAAGCTAAGACTGAAATGATGCCTAAAATACGTGACCATTTGCAGATTTGATGAAGCAGATGCAGCTAGAGAGCCAAAAATCGACGGGAAGCTGTATATTCGGTGCTAAACAGACAGTTATCGCTCCTAAAGAGTGAAAATGCCAATTTTTATCTATCCGTTTAGCCAAAGCCCCGTTTAACCAACCGACTAGCCTCCTAGGAATTCTTTGAGCTCTATGAATAGAAACTGGAATAGAAACTGCCTACTCGTGAACATTACACCGACAAGCATCCCTAGCGTTCGGTACCGTCCTAGGCAGTTGACTGGCCACGGTTGATCTCAGCCCACTTGCCGAAATCTTTAACTGTTGACAACTGTTGACGCCAAGCGCTAGAGCATTTCTGCCGCAGGCATTTTTACTTGACAAAGCCCTACTCATCTAACTGCCCTCAAACCGAGGAGAGCGGTGCATGAAATCTTTAGATCCAAACAAACCTTCGATTTTAGTGGTGGATGATGAGCCAGACAACCTGGATCTGCTCTATCGCACCTTTCACCGAGAATTTAAAGTACTGCGAGCAGAGAATGGTCCGGCAGCGCTGGAGATGCTAGCGCAGGTAGGTGAGGTAGCCGTGATTATCTCTGACCAGCGCATGCCGATGATGAGCGGCACTGAGTTTCTTAGCCTTACTGCTACCCAATACCCAGATACGATTCGGATTATTTTGACCGGCTACACCGATGTAGAAGATCTGGTCGAGGCGATCAACTCCGGTAAAGTATTCAAATATGTCACCAAACCGTGGGACGACGAAGAGCTAAAAGCCGTAGTGCGGCAGGCAGTGGATACCCACAATGTCCTTAAAACTCGCACCCAAGAGCTGCGGCGAACCTTACGGCAAGAATCCCTGCTGAATGCAATTACCAACACGATTCGGGGCGCGCTCAACTACCGTGAGATTTTACAGACAATCGTGATCACGGTGGGGCAAATGTTTGAAGTAGACTGCTGCATTTTGCGCCCACTTCAGAACAATCAACTTCAGGATGAGGCGTTTATTTACCAGGCAGCCCAGTCTAACGAGTCGCCCGCCTATGAGATTCTCAAACATACCGTTTGGGAAACCGATCAGGTGCTGGTGATTACTGATGCCTTGACTGACGAACGGATTTTGACCGCGATCTCTGAGCAGCAACGGGCCTATCAGTCTGCCGAGATCGCCTCCAGCTTGATTGTGCCGCTGATCTGTCAGCAGGAGTTAATGGCCGTACTGGCTCTCCACCAGTGCAAGCACCGCATCTGGCAGGATGACGAAGTGCAGCTCGTAGTGATGGTCGCTGACCAAGCTGCTCTTGCTCTGTCTCAAGCACGTGCCTATGAGCAGGTGCGTGCTCTAGCGAAACGAGAAGCTCTGGTTAACACGATTACAGCCGCTATTCGCTCTAGCCTGGATCCCCAGGATATTTTTGCGGCCATTACCCAACAGTTGGGGCAGGCACTGCACGTAGATGGCTGTGCTTTGTCGCTGTGGACCGAAGACGACGAGTTTGTTCAGTGCGTTGGCCTCCACGATGCGACCCAATCCACTGCCGCCGCGTTTTTGTCCTCTGAAGCAGAACTGACTGGATTTGCCAATCGGCAACAATTGCCCCAGTCATTTGCCCCAATTGATGGCAACCCGGTTTTGCAGCGGCTATTGACGACTCAGGCTCCCGTAGTCATCGATGACTTGAGCCAGCATGAAGAATTGCATGTCTCGGACTTGCCGCTACGTGCTCCAGCCAGAGCGCTGTTAGTGGTCCCCTTGCTCTATGACGGCAAAATTATCGGCAGCATTTCCCTCCGGCAGATTCACCAGCCACGCCAGTGGGAACCCGCTGAAGTGGAGCTAGCCCAGGCCGTGGCTGCCCAAGCCGCAATTGCCGTGCAGCAGTCTCGGCTCTACCAAACGACTCGCCAGCAGGCCGAAAAGCTGCTCGAACTGGATCGGCAAAAGACCGAACTTTTCCAAAATGTATCCCATGAATTTCGCACGCCGCTGACGCTGACGCTTGGCCCGCTGGAATCTGCAGTCGAACAACAGCAGGGCCTGTCCTATGAGCAATCGGTGATTGCGCTGCGCAACTCCCGCCGACTCCTGCGTTTGGTCAACCAGCTCCTCGACCTCCAGCGCCTCGATGCTGGACGCATGCAGCCCCATTTCCATCCCTGCGACCTGTTGACCTTCATCGAGCAAGTGGTGGACTCCTTTCGGCCCTACTGCGCTAAAAAGCAAATTGAGCTGCGGACCTGTTTAGAAGCTTGCCCCTCGGTTTATCTTGATCTGGAAAAGTTCGACAAGGTGCTCTATAACCTGCTGTCGAATGCGATCAAATTCACAGAAGCGGGCGGCAAAATCGAGGTCTGGCTACAAATGGCAGAGCATCACTGCTTAGTGAAGGTGAAGGATACGGGCATTGGCATTCGGCCCGACCAGATTCCCTATCTGTTTGATCGGTTTCGGCAGGCTGATGGTTCGGCTAGTCGCAGCTATGAAGGCAGCGGTTTAGGATTGGCGCTAGTGAAGGAACTGGTTGACCTGCATGGTGGCAAAGTTACGGTGGAATCTAGCTATGGTGAAGGCACAACCTTCTCAGTGTTGCTGCCGCTGGGTAAGGCCCATTTGCCAATTGCTCAAGTGAGCGAGCGACCGGCAGAATTGGAACAGAGCCGCGCCACAGTTGAATTAGCTGACATTGAAACCGAACTGCAAGGTCAGGAAGATTACGTCCAAGGGCAAATCGACGGACTGAACAAAGCAGTTCCATCGGCCATCTCACTAGAGATTCCTACAGTGATTTCCAAAGCGGAAACCACCCCAATCTCTCAGACCATCTCTCAGACCACTTCTCAGACAGCCGATTCATCCGCCAGAATTCTGGTAGTGGACGACAATGCCGACATGCGTAGCTACGTTGCCAGCGTCTTGCAGCGGGCCGGATACCAGGTTTGTGCTGCCCGCCACGGAGAAGAAGGCTTTCATGTCGCTCAAGCGCAGTCCCCCCACCTGATCGTCACCGATTTGATGATGCCGCGCGTTTCTGGATTGGAAATGATCCAAATGATTCGCCAGCACCCGCTCCTCCAGGGCACGCCCATTGTTCTACTAACGGCCAAGGCCGACGAAGATACCCGCATCGAAGGCACCGAAATGGGAGCAGATGCCTATCTGGCCAAACCGTTTAACGACCGGGAGCTATTGGCCGAAGTCCGCAATTTGCTTGCCCTCAAAGCCAACGAACGCCGGATTGCCGAGCTGAACACCTACCTGACCGAATCGGTTTTGCAGCGCTTTTTGCCGCCAGCCCTAGTCCAAAAAGCTGCCAAAGGGGAACTATCCCTCGATTTGCGTCCCGAACCCCGCGTGATCACGGTGCTATTCAGTGACATTGTCGGCTTTACCGAGCTATCAAATACCTTGCGGGCCAGACGGGTAGCCGAACTGCTGAACGAATATCTATCAGAAATGACCCGCACTGTATTTGACAATGGCGGTACGGTCGATAAATTTGTGGGCGATGCCATTCTGGCCATCTTTGGTGCTCCAGAGGAAATTAACCCCAACGAGCAAGTACGCCGCGCCATTGCCACTGCCCACCAAATGCAGCGCGCTCTTGACGCCCTCAACGAACGCTGGCAGGCCCAAGGCATCAGCCGCGTCCAGTTTCGCTGCGGTATCCATCAAGGCACAGCCGTAGTAGGCATGTTTGGTAGTCGTGAACGGTCTGACTACACTGCCATTGGTCCCAGCGTAAACATTGCCGCTCGTCTGCAAGAAGCCGCAGAACCCAATGCAATTCTGGTTTCGGCAGCCGTAGCAGACTACCTGGACGACAGTGTTTCGATCACCAAATTCAGCCCCCTGAAGCTCAAGGGCGTCGATGAAACTGTCCTGACCTTTGCAGTGCAGTCGATTAATATGCAGATGATGGGGCCAGTCGTTGTTGAAAATGCTTGAATTTAAGCAAGCAGATTACCCAGCTTTAGCCACCGTGGTTGATTCGGGATCCAGTGCTTGGGCCGCCTGCTCCCGCGCCAACCGACGCTTACGCGCATAGAGCTGAATAATGGCCGCCATCGCCACAATCATGCCAACTACTGCCCAACTCGCAGCTGAAGTGGGGAAATTATTCTTAAATACAGCCAGCAGCACCACGATCACAAACAGCACCGTCGGGAACTCATTGAACCAACGGAACTGTTGCCCTGTAAAGCGAAACTTGCCCGCTGCCATTTCTTTCATTAAACGAGCACAAATGTGATGGTAGCCAATCAAAATCAGCACCAGCCCTAGCTTGACATGCAGCCAGGTTTCTTTGAGTAGCTCTGGAGCCACTACCACCATGCCAATCGCCATCGCCACGGTTAGCACTAAAGCGGGTGTCATGATGATGCGGTAGAGGCGCTTTTCCATAATCTGATACTGCTGCTGCAAAACCGTCCGCACGGCTTCTGGCTGCTCGTTGGCTTCAGCATGGTAAACAAACAGCCGTGGCAAATAGAACATGCCTGCAAACCAGGCCACAATGCCAACGATATGGAAGGCTTTGAACCAGAGATATGTCATGGATGATGTCCTCTACAGTCCAGATTTATTAAAGAATTACGCCAAGCACAGTGAACGCTTGAGACGCCATCCGCTATTTTACCGAGTTGGTTGAGAGCATGTTCGCGAACCACCTGAAGCTGTAAAGATTTGATGCATGTTGGGATGGTGCGATCAGAGTTGACGCTCTGTTTGAACTGCTAGCAATCGATGGCGGACACCCCTAAAAACTGTAGTTAGGCCTGAGGACGAAAAAGACGAACTAAACGGAACCAGCTAATCAATAGCTCAAGGAAATGAACAGAGCTTGGAAGGCTGGAGTTGCCCCAGTTGCACGCCATGCTCAAACCGCGTGCTTAAACAAGGTATCCAGATAAACCCGTGCTGCCCGCCGGTAGCTGCGAGAGGCATCTGGTGTGCTGCTACTGCCGTTTTGCAGCAGAAACAAAGATAAGGCAGCTGAAAACACCCGGTCTTGATCCCAGTCTGGATGCGTTTCCAGGTAGCTCTGCAAAGACTCATGCAGCTCTTCAGGGATTTCTGCCAGGATGCTGACCGTTGTGTACATAGGAACCTCTACCTCGGTTAGGGAATTGCTGAAACAGGTGAATCTACCTACTGCATTTCGCAGGCAGCCAGTTTAGGAATGCTGCATTGTAGCGAAAAGTAGCGCCATCGTAACTCGAACTCCAACAATTGCCCCAAAGCTCGTAGAAGCCTGTTTGGGAGCCTTGTTTAGCGTTCCGGTTAGAGTGCGATTTGAAGTAGGTCGCATCATTGTGCGCTATGGGGGGGTAGGGTTGTCAATGCCAGGCAATTATGCCAAGTCAAGCTCTAGAAAAAGTAGTGAACGACAGAATCAGGGTTCTGGCTCATTTTTGTTACTTTTCTAAACATAAACTCAGGACGGGGCTGCCTCTCATAGGCATAGCCACAATTTCCCCAATAAATTGGCAAACCCTAGCCGTTGCGTAGCCACCTGTGGAAAACAACCTGCCGGTTGTGGAAAAGTCAGTGAATGCTGTGGAAAGGTTGTGGAATGCTTGGGGAAAATCAACTGCAATGATAAAAATTGTTAAGCAACGGTCAAAAACCACCCCAAAAATCAGCGCTTCACGCTAGCTAATCAGCCATTAACCTGCTTGGAATGGATCGTCTCAAGGTTTTTTCAGAATCAGCCAGCTAGGTCAGCATTTGATTACATATCGCAAACTAGCCCAGAGATTGGGCAGCCGCGATAGAACAGTTAAATTGACTGCTGCTTTACCTATCAGCAGTCGATTGCTTTGTCAGCATCGCCTGTTTTGCTAATAGCTGGGTTGTAGCCTCTACATCCAGGGGTTTGTAAAAGAAAAAGCCTTGCCCATATTCACAGCCCATTTCTCGCAGTCGAGTTGCTTGGGATTCGGTTTCAACCCCCTCTGCTACCACATCCATGCGCAGGTTATGAGCTAACGCCAGGATAGTCCGCACAATTTCCAAGTTGCCATGACAATCATCTAGGCGGTCTACAAAGGAGCGGTCAATTTTCAGCGTGGTTAACGGAAAGCGCGGCAGATAGCTGAGCGAAGAATAGCCAGTGCCGAAGTCATCGATCGCCAGTCGAATGCCCAAGGTCCGCAATTGGTATAGCACATCCACCACACTCGCCACATTTTCCATCACCATGCTTTCGGTTAGCTCCAGCTTCAGGTAAGTCGGCTCCAGATCGGTTTCTTGCAGAATCTGCTGGATCTTCGCAGTCAAACCTGCCATCGAGAACTGCTTACTAGAGAGGTTGACGCTCATCACCAACGCCATTTCAGGAAATAGCCGCCGCCACTGGCTCATTTGGCGACAGGCAGTTCGCAACACCCACCAACTCAACGGAATAATTAACCCAGTCTCTTCGGCCATTGAGATGAAGCGGGACGGGAACAGGAGACCCTGTTCTGCATGCTGCCAACGCACCAGAGCTTCAAAGCCAGTCACCTGCCCTGTGGATAGACGGACAATCGGCTGATAGTAGAGTTCTAGCTCGGGATAGCGTTCGGAGGTAACGCTGAGACTGGGATCGGCAGGAGTTGCAATGTCTTTTGTGGCAGAAGTAGAAGCCCTAGATTCTGATGCTTTCGGTGCTCCAGATAGCTCCTTTAATTCAGCAGATTGCTGCTTGTTCCGATCGGAAGATAGTGGTTCAACCGCAAGAGTAGCTTGACTTTGGCGTTCGCCTTCTGCAATTGCCCGCCGCAAATCGCTCTCTAGCCTTAGCTTCACTAGCATGCCGGTACGCATACTTTTGTCGAATACCAGATAGCTGGCTCGCCCCATTGCCTTGGCGCGATACATGGCTGTACCCGCATCCCTGAGTAAATGCTCTGGCTTGTGGTAGTGGTTAGCGCTGAGGGCAATGCCAATACTGGCTGTTACAAAAACTTCGTGGTCATCTAGGCTAAACGGACACGCTAGCACTTGCTGAATTTGCTCGGCTATCTGAATGGCGTCGTTGGCATCCTGAATTGATTTGAGCAGAATCGCAAACTCATCCTCTCCCAACCTTGCGACCACCTCAGTGGGTGATAAAACCGACTGGAGACGCTGAGCAATAGCCACCAGCAACCGATCCCCCACACTGCTGCCTAGACTGTTGTTCACCAGCTTGAACTGGTCAAGATCCAGCCAAAGAATCGCGAACCGCAGACGACTATCCTGCTGAGATTGGTTGATAGTCTGCTGGAGGTCATGCACAAAGCCGGTCCAGCTTGGCAAATTTGTCAGGCGATCGAAGAAGGTGCTGCGCCATAGCTCTTCTTCAGCTTGCTTTTGGGCTGTGATATCAGTCTGAGAGCCAACTAGCCGCTCGGCGGTGCCTTCAGGGTTGTAAACGGCCAATGCACGGCTTTGCATCCAGTGATAGCTGCCATCTCCATGCAGTAACCGGTATTCATGCTCAAAATGGGAACCTACCCCTTGCAAATAGGCTGCAATAGCCGACTCCAACCCAGGTCGATCCAGCGGATGTACTCGGTCCAGCCACTCCTGCGGCCGATCGCCCAACTCGTCCGGGTCGTAGCCCATCATTTGTTTCCAACGAGGCGAAAAATAGAAGCGATTCGTTTTTAGATCCCAATCCCAAACACCCTCGTTAAAGCCTTGCATCATCAGGGCATAGCGAGTCTCATTGCGGCGCAAATTCTGAAATGTCAGTAGAAATTTAGTGATTAGTAGCGTTATGCCTGTCAAACCAAACCACAGGATCGGCGTGGCAACGGGTAGCCAGATATTGGCCGTAAATTCAATCCAACTCAAGCCAACCCAAGCTCCGCAAAGTCCGCTCCAGAGCAACAGTTGATAAAACCAACGCCAGTTAACAGTCCCACTCAACACTACTAGATTCACAATCAGCAGCATACCGCTCGTTTTCAAGCGTGAGGCATAGACCAAAAAGTTTTGCTGCAACAGGTTGCTGATCAGCGTGGCATGGAGATAAACCGAGTGGTTGAGACGCTGAAATGGGGTTGGTAAACCATCTGTCCTCGTTAGACCTACCAAAACAATTTTGTTGCGTAACCGTTGAGGCGGCACTTCTCCGGCCATGACGGCAGCAAGCGGATAGTGGGCCGCCTGCTGCAACGAATGCCAATTGAGCCAGATTTGGCGAGTGGATGGTTTGGGCAGCGATACTGAGGTGGTGTAGGAGGTATAAACCTGAGCGGCAGCCATTCCCAACGTTGGGGTACCTGCAATCTCTGTGGTCACAAAGCGGGTCACACCATCCGCATCGGCAGCATAGTGAATATGCCCGATGGCGCTCGCTGCCTGAATTAAAGCTGGATTTGATAAGATTGGCTGATTGTTGAGGTCCCATGCCTGGGCTAGTACCACTCGGCCCTGTTGAGTCATAGCCGCTACTAACTCTGTATCTTCAGCATCTACTCCAGGAAACAAAACATCTAGGGCGATTACAGCCGGTTCTGATACGGCTAGGCGATTAATCAGCGCTGCATACAGTTGGCGTGACCAAGGAGAAACATTGAGCTGCTGTAAACTTGCTTCATCGATTTCGATAATTGCGATGGACTGGTTCCACGGCAATGCTCCTCGCCATTGAAACAAGGCATTATAGGACCAGTGCTCTAAAAGCTGCCCCACACCAACCTGCCACAGCATCAATACCATTAAAGTGGCTAGGGTCAGGGCTAAACCTTGCTGCCAGTAAGTGCCAAACCATTGGTGAACTTGGTGGTGAATCTGGAAGCCGAAATTGGAAACCTGCTGCCGTTTAAGTGAAAATCTCATGAAATTGGGTTTGGTTGCAATGAACGACAGTGCCTTGCCCTCTGACAATTTTTGTAACGAATTGCTGGCGCACGGCGCTTGACTCTCGGTAGACCAACCCCACGGGAACAGGATGGGGACGGGAAATAACCTATTGTTTGGGAATTCTGACTTGTAATCAGTGATCCCATCCCGTAGTTTCGACCAATCGATCTGTTGCACCCTGCTCTCAGCGTAACAACCTTAGGCGGGTTGCAGAAAGGCTTTACCATCGCAGCTTTACTAAATCAAAGGCAAATCAACCAACAAAATGAAGCAAGCCGAAACAATGACATCGATGTGATGTAAAGAGTGAATGAAAATACCAACTTCACTCCGCACCCCCAACCCATCATGTAAAATCTAAGGCGATCGTTGAGGCATGGAGACACGAGATTGCCTACTTTAGGGGTCAACATTGACCACATTGCAACCATTCGACAAGCACGGCGGACGGTAGAACCCGATCCGGTTGGGGCGGCGGTGCTGGCAGAATTAGCGGGCGCTGATGGAATTACCGTACACCTACGAGAAGACCGACGCCATATTCAGGACCGAGATGTGCGTCTGCTGCGCCAAACGGTGAGAACCCACCTCAACCTGGAAATGGCTGCCACCGACGAAATGGTGGCAATTGCCCTAGACATTCACCCTGACTACGTGACGTTAGTTCCCGAACGCCGAGAGGAAGTCACAACCGAGGGGGGATTAGATGTAGCCAGCCAGCTAGAGCGGATGAAGCAGGTGGTTGGCAAGCTGCAAACCGCCGGCATTCCCGTTAGTTTGTTTATTGACGCCGATGAGCAGCAAATTCAGGCTGCCGCTACCACTCAGGCCGTATTCATTGAACTACACACCGGCCAATATGCCGAAGCCACCGACGAGCAAAGTCAATCAAAAGAATTGGCGATTTTGGCCGCAGGATGTGCCCAAGCGATTGCCAGTGGCCTCCGGGTGAATGCGGGACATGGCCTCACCTACTGGAATGTTTACCCTGTCGCCTGTTTGGAAGGCATGGAAGAACTCAATATCGGGCACACTATCATTAGCCGTGCAGTTTTAGTCGGTCTAGAGCGAGCGGTTCGTGAAATGAAACAAGCAATGCGCGGAGAATTGTGATAGTAAGTGGTAGGTATGAGTTCTAAGTTTTGAGTTTTAAGTTGCAAAGCTCAAGTAAAAGCTGACTTGAGTTTGGCCAGCCTCCGTAAATAGGCTAGGCCACCAACTTAAGAAACATTGAAAAACAAGTGACGAAACTCTGCCGTCGGATTTGACGAAAACTCAAAACTTCAACCTTAAATTCGAAAGCCAACGCTCAAACCTCAAATCTGAGTTACCATGCAAACCTATTACTATGTTTTGGCGAGTCAGCGCTACATTCTAGAAGAAGAACCCACCGAGGAAGTACTGCGAGAGCGCGTGCGGCACTATCAAGAGCAGGAAAAAGAGCTGGACTTTTGGTTGATTCACCAACCCGCTTTTTTAGAAGCACCTGAAATGGCAGCCGTGAAAGCGCAGTGTCCTCAGCCAGCAGTGGCGATTGTGTCTACTAATCACTCGTTCATCACTTGGTTAAAACTTCGTCTAGAGTATGTGATCACCGGTGAGTTTCAAGCTCCTTCAGAGACGATTCCTGATCCGTTGGCTTCGCTGGTACCGTCAGCTTGAGGGCTACGGTTGATCAGTTGCTTGTTGTGGTTGAGGCGTGGCGCTATGCAAGAGTTCAAAGGCTGGTATGGTATCGGACTGGGCTCACTGCTGCTGGGACTGGTGAGCCTGTCTTGGCCTCATCGGGCTGTGGCCCAAGCTTTGCCAGACTGTCAGCCGCCCCAACCGAACGAATTTTTGCTGCTGGTGCCCAATCCCCAACCCGACACTCAGGCTCAATTGCGAAATCTACTGCCCTCCAACGCGGTGTTGACTCCCTGCAACTATTTCAACAGTCCAGTGGTGCGGGTGGAAGGGTTTGCCAGTGCTGACATCGCTACGGCTTGGGCACAATATTTAGCCGATATGGCACAGCTACAAGCTTACGTCGCTCGTCCTGCTGCTGGCTCCATTGCGGCCACTCCCCCCACTCCTAATGCAGGCGGCACCAGTTCACCCGTTTCTCCTGCCGCTGCCGCTCCAGCAGTCGCTGCATACAATCCACAGCCATTGGGAACTGGTTTTGCTGTTGTGGTCAACTACTTCAACAAGCCGGAAATTGCCGCTACGGTCCGGCAGGTGACGGCACGTGATGTCGGCTTGGTCGCCTTTGAGCAGCAGCCCTACCTGCTAGCCAGCCACACAACCGATGCTGCTGCCGCCTCTACACTGTTGCGTACTCTCAGCGAACGCGGTTTAACGGCTGCAATTGTCGATAGCCGGCGGACTGTTTTGTTAACACCGGCAGTGAAGTAGGTTCCATTGGATCCCAGAAGTCAGGCAGGGGGCAGGAGTTTATCAGTAGGCAGGAGCGGCAATCCAGGAAACTAAGACTCCTAGGGCCGAGCCGGCGAATACCTGAACTGGAGTATGGCCTAGTAGCTCTTTCAATCGATCTTCATTAAAGGTCGAGTTTTCGCGGAAAAATTCATCGACAATTTGGTTCAGAATTCGAGCTTGCTTACCAGCTGCCTGCCGCACGCCAGCCGCATCGTACATGACGATAATCGCAAACACAAAGGCAATGGCAAACTCCGCGCTGGCCCATCCCATCGTTTGTCCGACTCCGGTCGCCAAGGCTGTGACCAAAGCCGAGTGAGCGCTTGGCATGCCGCCCGTTTCTACCAGCGTCCGAAAGGTGACCTTGCCATGCCGCACGAGTTCAATCAAGAGTTTCAGGACTTGGGCAAGCAAACAAGCAATCAGAGCAATCGTCAAAATGTGGTTATCAAAAATGGTGCTTATGTCCTGCATAGTTTGGGGTTAGATAGACTGCGGGCTGTTGTAGCTAGATGGCAGACGGATGGTGGTTCAACGAACTGGTTACTCGACTCTTGACTCGATAATCCGGTAATTCAAATTGCAGGTCGCCACAACCTACAAGGGCAGCTTGGTTAGTGCTTACGCGCTGTGATGTATTCGGCCAGCGCCATCAACGGATAGGCTAGCTCTCCGAAGCAGGACAGTTCAGCCTTGGCTTCGGCAATCAGCTGAGCTGCCTGACGGCGGGATTCTTCAATACCCCAAAGACTGGGATAGGTAACTTTTTGTGCTTGCAGATCCTTGCCGGCAGTTTTGCCTAACTCAGCCTGGGTTGCCGTGATATCTAAAACATCGTCAATGATTTGAAACGCCAAGCCAACATTTTGTGCATAACAAGCCAACCGCTGCAGTTCTGCTTCAGTGGCCCCAGCCAACATTGCCCCACAGAGCACCGAAGCTTCTAGCAATGCGCCGGTTTTGTGTCGATGGATAAAATTGAGCGTGTCTAGCGAGACGTTGGATTGACCTTCGCATTCCAGATCCACAATTTGCCCGCCCACCAGACCGGCAGCTCCCACCGCTCGGCCCAATTTGGCAATTACTTGCAGCACTCGTTCGGGTGGCACGTTTTGGGTTTGGCTCGCAATAAATTCAAATGCATAGGCGAGCAAGCCATCGCCTGCCAAAATCGCCACATCTTCACCATAAACTTTATGGTTGGTGAGTTTGCCGCGACGGTAGTCATCGTTATCCATCGACGGCAAGTCATCGTGGATCAGCGACATCGTGTGGATCATTTCTAGAGCACAGGCGGTTGGAAGCGCAATTTCGATAGTTCCGCCCACTAGCTCGCTGGCCGCCAAGCAGAGAATAGGCCGGAGCCGCTTGCCGCCTGCCATCAATGAATAGCGCATTGCCTCGTAAATTTTTTCCGGGTAGACCACATTGATCGACTGGTCCAGAGCCGATTCAACAATGGCCTGACGTTCTTTCAGGTAGGCTTTCAGGTCGAATGCTGTTAGGTCAGATACTTGCGCGTTTGCTACCACAGTTCCTCGTTCGATTGAGCTTGTCATAGGATCTCACTTCTCCCGCCCAGCCACACACCGTTGGCGGTAACTCCATACTGTATTGTCCAATAGCATGGTCACAGTCATCGGTCCAATTCCACCGGGAACTGGTGTAATCCAGGCTGCCACATCACGGACGCTTTCAAATTCTACATCGCCAACTAGCCGCCCCTTGCCAGTTTCGGGATTAACAACTCGATTGATCCCCACATCTACAACTACGGCATCTGGTTTTACCATCTCTGCCGTAATCAGATTGGTACGTCCCACTGCCGCCACCAAAATATCGGCATCCCTGGCAATGGCGGTCAAATCCTGACTGCGAGAGTGGGCGATGGTAACCGTGGCATCTTCGGCCAGCAGCATCAGGGCCAGCGGTTTGCCCACCAAGATACTGCGCCCAATCACAACAGCCTTTTTGCCCTTGAGATCTATGCGATATTCCTGCAGCAGGCGCATCACGCCAGCCGGTGTACAGCTCCGCAGTCCTGGTTCACCCCGCACCAACCGGCCTAGATTGGTGGGATGGAGGCCATCGGCATCTTTGTTCGGATCGATCTGATTCAGCAGCCCTACCGAGTCGAGATGGTCAGGCAGAGGCAACTGCACCAGAATGCCATCAACTCGCTCATCTTGATTCAGCGCCTGGATCGTCTGCTCTAGCTCAGCCTGAGTTGTTTGCGTCGGAAAATGTTTGCCAAAGGAGGCAATTCCGACCCGTTCGCACGCCTGCTCTTTGTTGCGCACATAAGCCGCACTGGCCGGGTTATCGCCTACCATTAACACTGCCAACCCAGGCGGACGGCCTACCTGTTGCTGTAGGTGCTGTACCTGTTCTGCTAATTCTGCCTGCATCTTGGCAGCGAGAGCCTTGCCATCCAATAAACCTGTCATGAGCACACGCTATAGGAGTGAGAACAAATGGATTGAAAAACAATAAATTTAGCCCGTGAGTGTTTCACCTGCAACCATCCCAACTCCCTCAATCTTGATTGAGCGATCAAAACCTTACAGCGATTAAAAATCGCCCGTCTAATTTTAGTCTCTCAGACTTTGGTTCCGCTGAAGTTTTTCCAGCGTAGAGAATCCGTCAAGCTAGAGAACGGTAACAGGAATTTTTTCGTGCCTTTATGAGTGATTCCCTCATCCGCTTTACAAGGGGCTTTACAACTAGTAGCTCTACTAGTGGCTCCACTACTAGCTCTACAATCCGTCTATCTCGCCGTCCCAGCTTGTTAATTTTTTTGTCTGCCTTCGTCCTATTCAGCAGCCTGAGCGGCTGTCGCCATGTTTCCACCATCCAGAGTGTACAGGCTAACCCCCATCGCAACTGGTTCAACTCCACGGTCTATCTTCAGGGAACGGTGAGTGATCAAGCCCCTTTGGTCAAAGGACAGCTTTATGAACTCAAAGACAGTACGGGTAGAGTCTGGGTGCTCAGCCCTACAAGCAACCTCAAACTCGGCGATCAGATTTGGATCAAGGGCCAAGTGCGCTACGAGGTGATTGAGATTGCTGGCCAAAACTTAGGAGAAGTTTACATTGAAGAACAGCAGCAGTTGCCGCCCGATTAACCAGCTCAGCAGATGGAACCCCTTGCTTAATGAATTCCCAATCACCTGAACCAATTGAGACCAAAATTTCTAGCTACGACGCCTCTCGACCAGCCGCCGCTGTCGCCATTCTCTACCGAAACAATCAGTTCTTGCTGCAACTGCGGGATGACTACCCCGATATCCGCTATCCCGGACAGTGGGCCTTTTTTGGCGGTCATGTGGAGGCAGGAGAGCCACCCATTGCTGCAGTCCAGCGGGAGCTACAGGAAGAAATTGGCTATGCCCCACCCCAAATTCAGCACTTTTGCTCCTACCAGACCGATGCCCAAATTATTCGCCATGTGTTTTATGCACCTCTCACCGTCAATCCGGAAGAATTGCTGCTGAGCGAAGGACAAGACCTAGGGTTGTCTACCATAGAAGAAGTTCACCAAGGTTATCGTTTCTCAGTTCGCATTCAGCAACACCGCCCTTTGGCAAAACCCCATCGCCAAATTCTGCTAGATTTTCTCCAGAGGCACAGAAACGAAACCCGATTGATTCAGTAACGGAGATGGCAACGGCAAAAACCTCCAAACCCAAGTCCTACCGCGTGCGCGAGAGTGCACGAGCCAAGCATGTCAGCATCAAGATCTCCCATCTTGGTGAGGTGGAAGTTGTCGTTCCCGTCGGCTTTGACCAACGTCAACTTCCCGACATTATTCGCAAACGGCAGGACTGGATTGCAAAAACAATTCAGCGGATTGTCGCAGAACGGCAGTCCGTTTCATCCGGTCTACTTGAACCACCACTGGGACAGATCCTACCGGATAGTTTGGGCTTACGCGCCCTAGCAGAGCAATGGCGGATCCATTACGAACCAACCGCTAGTCCCCATGTGATTGTCACCAAATCAGTACCCCATGCTTTAGTGCTACGGGGAGCTGTCGATCAGCCACAGTTGTGCCATCGTGCCCTGAAGCAATGGCTAAAGCGCAAAGCAGAAGTGCATCTCATTCCGTGGCTGCGGCAAACTAGCCAAGACGTGGTGCTTCCTTTCAATCGAGCAGCCGTGCGGGGGCAAAAAACCTTGTGGGCAAGCTGTTCGATCAAGGCCAATATCAGCCTCAACTACAAGCTGCTGTTTCTGCCGCCCCACTTGGTTCGCTATGTGTTCATCCATGAGCTGTGCCATACGGTGCACCTCAACCACTCGCGCAAATTTTGGGCACTGGTCGCCGAGAAAGAAGCGGACTATAAGCAAATTGACAGCGAATTGAATAAAGCCTGGATTTACATTCCCGAATGGGTCGAGCGAGGAGACAGCGACGATGAGTGAACCATTAACTTGAAGTCTTACTGGTAGAAAGGGATAGAAACTGGAGTAGATGAGCATAGAAACAGAGAAAGCAAACCCCTATACTGGGGCTAACGGGCACCTGGTATAGCTTTGACACTGAGGCGGGCATTCTGGAATTGTTACGTTGAATTGGGATCTCATTGAACGGCTACCTTATCGGACCTGTTCGTTCACCAGTTCGGTTCAGCAGTGCTGAAGTCGCGCCCAAGCTACCATTCCAGAGGACATCGCATGAAGCCAAGCTGGAAACATTTCTACCCCCAGATTAAGACGGCTGTTCTCAATCTAGACTCGTTAGACTCACTGCTCCAGCAATCGGTCGAAAAAATAATTGCGCTTTATCAAGCAGAATGCCTGCTGTGGTCGGGGTTGGAGTTGGGCGTTGCCGATGCGCTACGAGTGTTTACAACATCGGCTACAGCCAATCGCTATGCCGCCAGCCTGGGGTTTGCTTACCCGCCACCACCCCTACCTCACTGGGGAGGAACTGAACCCCACGATACGGCTGTGCGCCAATTTCGTCCCCGATCCTTACCCCACTGGCTGCTCGATCAGCAAAATTTACCTCAGCTTTTGCAACTCGAGACCGGAGAGCTGATTATCCCGATCACGAATCGGGGCAGCTTGTTTGAGTCAGATGCGGCTGGGTGCACCACAGCCAATTCGCTTCAGTTTGTCGTGCAATTGTTTCGCTCAACCGCTCCCCTACCCCATTCAACAGATGCACCCATAGAGACAAGCTTAATTGCTGGCTCAACGGCATCGATGACCACCGCCACCAACTGCACCATACCGATTCAGGGCTGGAGCTTAACAGAACTAGAATGCTTGGAAATCATTTGCAGCCAGTTGGGGTTGGCCTACAGTGCCCTCTACTGGCGACAACGGCTAGAACAATCCCGTCAGCAGGCGGCCTTGGTGGGGCGCATCTCGCATTTGCTCAACTCAACCCTCAACCCAGATGAAATTGTCGGACGAATTGTCGCAGAACTGGGGATGGGGCTGCATTGTGACCGCTCAATTTTGGTCGATCTGCGGCATGATCCGGTTAATACCCTGGCCGTATGGGATCATCCAGGGCAGGAATTGCCTCCCCTAGACCAGCGCCAAATCCGCCAAGCTTACTGGCAAAACGTAATTGAGATGTTTATGCAAGGCGGAGCCAGCTATCTGCAGATGGGCCTAAATGAGCCAGCGGCAGATCCCCTACAAGTTTGGCTACACGACATTGGCGCTCAGTCAGTGCTGGTAGTGCCGCTATTTATTCAGGAGCAATTTTTCGGTGGCGTAGCGCTGCTAGCGTACCAGCACCACCGAACTTACTTGATCGACGAGCTACAAACCATTCGACAGGTGGCCGATCAGGCAGCCATTGCCCTCACCAATGCACAGCATTATCAACGGCTGTGGCGCAGGCAAGAAGCGCTGAGAATGCAGAATAACTCGCTGCAGCGCGCGATTCTGCGGGATGAACTGACCCAGTTAATGAATCGTCGTTCCCTAGAGCGCGAGCTAGAACAGCTCAGTATGGCCGCCATTTGGTCGATGCATCCTCCCTTTTGCGTCATCGTTTGCGATATCGACTACTTCAAGCATGTCAACGATGCCCACGGCCACTTGACTGGAGATGAGGTGCTGCAAGAAGTGGCTCAGCGGCTGCAAGGCCAACTCCGACGTGGCACACCAGCTTACCGCTATGGTGGGGAAGAATTTGTGATCATCCTCACCGATACGCCACTCGATCAGGCGGTCGAAGTTTCTGAGCGGCTGCGACGAGCCATGCGCTCTGCTCCCTTTGTTACAAAAGCCGGTGCGCTAGAAGTTTCTGCCAGTTTTGGGATTGCCCAACAAGATCCCAGTTGCGACCACTCAGCCTGGGACGTTCTGCAACGCGCCGACAAAGCCCTCTACGAAGCCAAACGGCAAGGCCGTGACCGGGTTTATGCCCTCGAAACACAAGGCTAACCTCAAAACTTAAATTCACCTCTCCCTGATGTAGTTGATTGCAACCGTAAAAATTGATGGTCGGCTGGTTGCCGGGTACACTCAAACCAGCGTTACGATTTTTAACTAGGATCTCTAAACTTACTGAACTTATGGCTGCCCCTATTTCTCCTGCGTCTCTGGCCGCAAAACCGATTGCCTTTGGTACCGACGGTTGGCGCGGTGTCATTGCCGCTGATTTTACCTTCGAGCGGGTGGTGCGGGTCGCCCCCTTGGCCGCATTGGCCTTAGCTCAGACCTATGGCGATACCATCAACAGCCGTACCATCATCGTGGGCTACGACCGTCGCTTCCTGTCGGAGGAATTCGCGAAAGCTGCCGCCGATGCGGTCAGTGCTGCCGGGTTTGAGGTGTTCTTGTCGGAAACCTACGCACCCACTCCGGCCTTTAGTTGGGCTGCCAAACAGCAAAACGCCCTAGGCGCACTGGTAATTACTGCTAGCCACAATCCCGGCATGTACTCTGGCCTCAAGGTGAAAGGCGGATTTGGTGGATCGGTTCCTCCCGAAGTAACGCAAAAAATCGAGGCGATGTTGCAGTCGGATCAAACTGTAGAGAGCAACCTAGAGAGCAAGGCAACTGCGATCCAGACCTTTGATCCCTGGCAGAGCTACTGCAATGGCTTACGCACCAAAGTCGATATTGCAGCGATTCAAGCCGCGATTGCTAGCGGCCAGCTGACAGTCTTTGCAGACGTGATGCATGGAGCAGCGGCCACTGGGCTAGCTCGACTGTTGGGAGATGGGATTCGGGAGCTAAACAGTAACCGCGATCCGCTATTCGAAGGCGGTGCGCCTGAACCCCTGCCCCGCTATCTGGGAAGCATGTTCGACACAATTAAAACTTACCGACAGCAATCGGCGTCTAATCTGGTGGTTGGGCTAGTATTTGATGGCGATAGCGACCGGGTAGCGGCAGTCGATGGGCAAGGAAATTTCCTCAGCTCCCAAATTCTCATCCCGATCCTGATCGAACATTTGGCAGTACATCGTGGCTACAGCGGTGAGGTGATCAAAACTATCAGCGGCTCCAACCTGATTCCAAAAGTCGCTGAATTCTATCACTTGCCTATATACCAAACGCCCATCGGCTACAAATACATTGCTGACCGGATGCTAGAAGCTCAGGTGCTGTTAGGCGGCGAAGAATCAGGCGGGATTGGCTACGGCCATCATATTCCGGAACGAGATGCTTTGCTTTCGGCCCTATATGTTCTGGAAGCAGTGGTGCAGTCCGGCAAAGACTTGAGCGACCTCTACAGAGAACTTCAGCAAAAAACGAACTACACCTCCACCTACGACCGGATTGACCTACCGCTTGCCAGTATGGAGGTGCGCGCCCGATTGCTGAACCAATTGCAAACCCAGCCGCCAACCGAGATTGCTGGTCAAGCAGTTCTAGATTGTTTATCAATCGACGGCTATAAATTCCAGTTGGCCGATCAAAGCTGGCTACTGATTCGCTTTAGCGGCACCGAACCGGTTCTGCGTCTCTACTCCGAAGCCCTGACTCTAGACGAAGCCCATCGCAATCTCAATTGGGCCAAAGACTGGGCTAACTCGATCTAAACGCATTCCCCATCTACCTTCCTATGCCCCATCTCGTAGTCGCCACTAGCAACCCTGGCAAGCTGAAGGAAATGCAAGCCTACCTCACCGATCCCGAACTGGCGGAGTGGAAGCTAATCCTAAAACCTGAAGGATTGGAAATCGAAGAAACCGGCACTACCTTTCTAGAAAACGCCTGCCTCAAGGCAACTCAGGTGGCTCAGGCCCTGGGCGAATGGGCAATCGCCGATGATTCGGGACTATCGGTTGAGGCATTGCATGGTGCACCCGGACTCTACTCGGCCCGCTATGCCGCAACCGATCAAGCTCGAATTCAGCGGCTGTTATCGGAATTACAGGATGTGGAAAACCGCTCGGCCTGGTTTACTTGCGCCATTGCTATCGCTCGTCCCGATGGTTCTATTGCCTTGGAGACCGAAGGAATCTGTCCAGGAGAAATTTTGCGAGAAGCGAGAGGCAGTGGTGGATTTGGCTACGATCCAGTGTTCTATGTTCCAGAACAAGGCTTGACGTTTGCCGAAATGCCATCTGCCCTGAAACATACCATCAGCCATCGAGGACGCGCTTTTCAAGCCTTGCTGCCAAAACTTAAAGAAGTTTTGAGGTCTCAGTTTTGAGTTTTGAGGTCTCAGTTTTGAGCTGAGGTGTTGAGCTGAACTGCATTCAAGTTGCAAGTTTAGAAGGAACCTAGAATCCTGCCTAACTCAGGACTAGCTACTCAAAACTCTTTAGAAGCTGTTTGAACAGGATTTTCTCGTCTGGATCCGCCTCCTTTTCTGGGATGCCCGCAGGGCTATAATCCCTCGTTGGCAGAGACTTTGAACAGCGATGGCCGGGAAAATCCCCCAGGATGGGGGATGTAGGGGGCTTTTCAAACGGATTCTTAGAGTTATTTCTAACTCAAAACTCAGCACTCAAAACTCAAAACGCCTTAGATAGCTTCTTGGTTCTTCTCGCCAGTCCGGATACGGATAATTTGATCAACCGGTGAGACAAAGATTTTGCCATCGCCAATTTCGCCAGTCCGAGCTGCCGCAATAATCTTGTCAACGACCATATCGAGCTGATCATCTTCGACCACAATTTCCACCTTCAGCTTTTGCAGAAATTCCACCGTATATTCTGAGCCACGATAGCGCTCGGTTTGGCCCTTCTGACGCCCGAAACCACGCACCTCAGAAACGGTCATGCCCACAATCCCTGCGTTGACCAAGGCAATCTTGACCTCATCGAGCTTAAACGGACGAATAATCGCTTCAACTTTCTTCATTGACTCCGTCACTCCCTATCTAATCTATTGCTATGGATGGAACAACCTGATTGTTTCTACCACCGTCAGGAAAATAGGTTTTGTACTATAAGCTACGTTTGAGTGTTACGCAACTGTTCCCTACAATTTTGCCATTAGTTGTAAATTAAGTTGAGCTTCTGGAGTGAGCTTTCCAGCGGAGACTACAGATTGGTCGAAATTGCCTGCACTGGACAGGTAGGAATGCACTGTTCACACACAATACAGCGGGAGCGGGTAAAGTTGAGGCGAAAAGTTTGGGGATCCAGGCTGAGGGCTTCGGTGGGACAAACCCCTGTGCAAAGGCCACAGTGCACGCAAACCTCTTCATCGATAAAAATTTCCCGACTGGCAGGCGAGATGCCAATATCCTGAGACCGCATCCATTCCATCGCCGCATCGAGCTGATCGATATCTCCCGACAGTTCCACCACCAGCATTCCAACTTGATTAGGGGTAATCTGGGCGCGGAAGATGTTGGCAGCGACATTGAAATCCTTTGCCAATCGATAGGTTACAGGCATATGCACTGCCCGCTTCGGAAAAATTAGAGTGACGCGCTTTTTCACACCCCGGCCTCCTAAACCAAATCTGTTTGTAAGCTAATATCAGTACAGTTATGTGAGCCTTGTGGCGATTGTTGCCGTTTTTCTGACAGCCTTATGACTGCTAATTCACCTACTCCTCAGTCTACTCAGCCAACCGACCAAGCTGCTGTATCCATGATGCAACGCCTACGCAATTTGATTATTGTGCTGGTGGCAGTGGGGCTGAGCGTAGCCGTGTTTCTGGGCGTACAAACGGGGAGCAACACTGGCTCCTTGGCGGCTATGGCAAAGACTGCCACTCCATTAGAAACCGCGCTTACCAATCAAAAACCCAGCCTGATTGAGTTTTATGCTGACTGGTGTACGTCCTGTCAGGCGATGGCAAAGGACATGAGCGACCTGAAGCAGGAGTACGGCGATCAGGTGAATTTCGTCATGCTGAATGTTGATAACAACAAATGGCTGCCCGAAATGCTGCACTATCGAGTGGAAGCCATTCCCCACTTTGTTTTTCTTCAACCGCACGGGTGAGTCAATCGCAACCACAATTGGAGAGCAACCCCGTCCAATCATGGCCGCCAACCTAGACGCCCTCGTAACCGACGCCCCCTTGCCTTATATTCAGCAACGAGGCCGCATTTCTCAAGTTGAAGCGCCGGTTGCCCCTAAAGCTAGTGCTGGTGAGGATCCGCGCAGTCATGGAGCACAGGTTGTTCCTCAGTAATTATCAGGGTCACTGGATGACTGGATCCTCAATCACTAGTATCACCAGTCATTAGCATCAGCCAGAATCAAGTAGCCGTGACAGGTACCGTAACAAGTAATCGTAAGCGGTGATGGAATTGGAAAGACAAGCGCCCGTGATTACCTTATTGACCGATTTTGGTCTCAACGATGTCTATGTGGGCGTACTCAAGGGCGTGATTGCCCAGATTAACCCTGCTCTAACAGTTGTCGATCTAACTCACCAAATTCCGCCCCAAAATATTGCTGCGGCTCAGTTCAATCTGCTCAACGCCTACCCCTATTTCCCGGTTGGAACCGTGCATGTTGCGGTGGTAGATCCAGGTGTAGGAGGCGCACGTCGCTCAATTGCTTTAGAACTATCCGATGGCTTTTTGGTTGGTCCCGATAACGGTATTTTTACAGGTCTACTGGCTCAACGAACCATTCTCCATGCCGTTGAACTGACCAACACCGAATATTGGCGTGTACTGCAACCCAGCAACACTTTTCATGGACGCGATATCTTCGCTTCGGTTGCGGCTCACCTCGCTAATGGAGTACCGCTTTTGAATTTAGGAGCGCCCTTCGACCCTGCCACGCTAGTGAAGCTGCCGTTGGCAACCTGCACTCCAACCCCAACTGGATTCAGCGGCAATATTCAATACATTGATCGGTTTGGCAACGCCATTACCAACATTCCAGGTGATTTCGTACAGGGCAAACGCTGGTCCGTTACCCTCGGTAAGCGAACGATCCCCGGCTGTCGTACCTACTCTGAGGCCGCGCCCGGTCAAGCGCTAGCACTAATTGGCAGTCACGGCTGGGTCGAAATTGCCATCAATGGCGGTGATGCCCAGTTTCAGCTTCGCCTCAATTGGCATGATACGGTGCAAGTCGTAACCTAATTAGCCAAATTGCAGACGCTGCCGGGAAATATTAACGAATCCAGTTAAACAGGTGTCACCTCGATCATATTCAGCTGGGGTCTGCTGCCATGACCAGGCTATAGTTTACAAACCTGGCCGTTGTAGAAACCTGAACAATGTAGGTGCCTGCCGCAAGTGTTTTGTTCTCAATGGCTAAACCGGCACCGCTGCCTGCTGTTTTCTGTTCCTCTAAAATCGTGTTGACGTTATCCCGCAGGCGTAGCGTCACTTCTCCGTTCAGCAAGTTGCCGTTTGGGCCAGTCAGTCTTAGGTTGAAACGACTTTTGGGGACAGTGAACTTGTAATAATCTTGCTGATCGCCAACGCCAACAAAGTCTTGAAATAGGCTATTGCTAGCATCAAGACTGACAATTTGGGCTGCATTGGGTGTGTTGCCCGCTCGGTCGGGAATTGCCGTAGTAGATAGGGTGAGCTGGTAGTTGGTTTCGTCTCTGGTGGGGTTGGCCGGTTCCACCTGAATAAAGTAATTGCCGGCGGCGAGGGGTTCCTCAAACCGGAAGCCGATTCGACCGTTGCTGGTTCGTTGCCTCACGACTCGCAGGGAACTGTCGCGAATTTTGATGGTGACATTGCCATTCAACAAATCGCTATTTTCGCCGGTTAGCGCTAAACTCAACTGGCCGGTGGGAAACCCAAATCCACCCACACTGAAGGCGTAGTAGTCACTGCGGTCTTCTGCGCCAATAAACTCGCCGACTTGGGTTGGAGTGGAGGTGAGATCCAGAAAGCGAGGAGTGCTGGCCGTATTGCCAGAATCAGGAATGGGCGTGGTATTGGCCCGCAGCCGAAACCGGCTCCACTTGCCTCTGGCCAACACAGGGCGCAGAAAATAGGTACCAGGAGCTAAGCCTTTCACCTCAATCAATTCCGGACGATTGGCTAACCGCCGCGATGCTGCAATCACCGTTTCGCCCGTACTATCAAGCAGTTCCAGATTTACGTTGGTATTGAATCGGGTATTGCTTAACCGGGCAATCAAATTACTGCGGGCTGCAAACCTGACTCGAAATGCTTTGGGCTGCTTGTCTTTTTCGAGTAAACCGCGAATCTCTTTGGAAACACCACGATTAAAGCTAAGCGGGGAAAAGCCTGAGTGAGACAAGGACTTCAACATGGTTTTTCAGCCATCATCAGAGCAGGAAAGATAGGGCCTAGACGGTTAACTACCGGCCTGCGACCGTACCTAGATCTCTAATCGATGGCCTGAGACTGATTCAGGACAGTTTCCCTTGTGTTGCCTATGCCTTTAGATAGATTTTTGTATTGAGATCCTCTCTACCAGAGGTCTATATTTCAGTTGAGGGCAGCCTGCTCGAGCGAGCGAGTCAGCTCTGTGAACTGAATGATGTCCTGGCGCGGATCCACATAGGCCACTTTAATTGCAATCCGCTCACCCAACTCGACTGGGCGGCTAAACCGCATCGCCATTTCTAAGCCCAAGTCTTCTATCAATACCAAGCCAAGATTCTCGTGTTCTCTCAGCCAGCGCAACATCAAAGCATGCCAAACTTCAGTAGAGTGGCGGCGTAAATACTCTAGACTCCAATAGCGGTTAGTTTGCCGTTCTACAAGCGTTGCTTCGTAGGTCGTGTTGCTAACGGCCTGAATCAGCTCCTGGGTGGCTTCTACCGAGAAAGGCAGTGGCTCGCCGCGCAAATGGGCTTTTAGCTGGAAATGGGCTAACAAATCGGCATAGCGCCGGATTGGCGACGTGACCTGAGTGTAGGTATCTAGGCCCAAACTCGCATGGCGGCTTGGAGTGATGCTGACTTCACTGCGGGGCATACAGCGACGAATGGCACAGTCTCGGACCGGACCGGGCTGCAGCTTCAAAAGTTCTTCTTCAGAAGGCAGTTCGGGCTGGGACTGGCCCCGGAAGGGCAACGGCAACTGATGGGCTTCGCCGTAGCGTCCGGCTACTTCTCCAGCCAGGATCATCATTTCGGCTACCATTGTGCGCGCCAACGAGTCATCTAAGACCGAAATAGTAATCTCATCTTCCTCAACTTTGATCGAGGATTCCGGCATATGGATACTGATTGCGCCTTGAGATTGACGCCACCTTGAGCGTCGCTGTGCCGATTGGGCAATCGCCTCTAACTCTGGCTCTGCAGCAATGCCCAACTCCAGCATTTCATCAACATCGTTGTAGGTGAGGCGATAGGTAGGTTTGACCAAGCTGGCCCGAATTTGATAGTCCGCTACGGCTCCGTCCGGATCTAGAACTACACCAAAGCTGAGGGCGGTACAAACATTGCCCTGATTCAAGCTCATGGGGCCGGTTGCCAGTTCGGGCGGAAACATCGGCACCATGCCGGTTGGCAAATATAAGGTTGTGCAGCGCCGTCGCGCTTCCAGATCCAGTTCATCGCCGGGCGACAACCAACGAGTTGGATCGGCAATGTGAATCCAGAGTCGCTGCTGGCCATCCGGCAGAAATTCAATACTCAAGCCATCATCAATTTCGCGAGTGCTTTCGTCATCGACGGTATAGACCTTGAGATGGGTCAAGTCTAGACGCTCGCAGTCGGGATCGGGCGGTGGAGAAATCAGGCGGCGTTGAGCCATGTCTACAACCCTACTAGAAAACTGAGTGGGAATCTGACTACGCCGCAAGAACACGTTTTCATGAGGATCCCAGAGCTGGAGATCCACCAAAAGTTGAAAAGCGGCTTGAGCGGTCTCCGGTCGGCCTAGGGCAATGAGAGTTTCTAGGGCAGGTCCTCGATGATTGGCCTCATCCCCAAAAACGGCAAGTTTCTCCAGCGCTTCCAGACGAGGGCGATCGCTACACTGCCATTCTACCTGTTCTCCTTGAATTGCTTGTTGCACCCGCGTCAGAAAGCCCTGCCATTCCAACAATCTCTGGGCTTCTAAATCGGACTGGTGCTTGAGTTCTGCCACTTGGGCAGCTGAGCGCGGCTCATACCGTTCCCCTTTCTGCTTAAAATACAGCCTATCCTCTGACAGCAAATAATAGGCGGCATAGCAAAGCGCAGGCCGTTGATCTGAAAACAACAATAATGCCATTGCTGCCGGGTCAACCGATTCGCCCTCTTCAATCAGGATTTCCCAGGCTACTTCCAAACTTGCTGGATCGAGGTAGGGCTGAATTTCTTGCCAGAACTGAGCAATCTCTGTTGGCTTGTAAGTCTGGCCCGTGACCATATAGGTGATCTGTCGAGGATGCAGCGTATGGGACTGACCTCGCTCATCCAGAACAACCCAGTGCTTCTTACCTTCTGGTCGATCAACGACTGCTAGGCGACGCTGACGCGACTTGTCCGCTGCACTGTCGCCTTGTAATCGAAATTCAACTAAAGTTCCCTTCTCCATGGAAGTGTGCCAGTTGGGCTAGGGGTAATAGTGAGCGCCAATCATCCAGCGCTAATCTCAGTATCTCGCTGACTCGGTAGCTTCGGAAGCTATGCAGGAGCTATAGATGCAGTTTGCCCTATCCCACTACCCCATAGCACTATCCTTCGCGATTGATGAAGGGCAATAGGGCCAGAATTCGGGCACGCTTGATAGCCTGAGTCAGATCCCGCTGCTGCTTGGCCGTTAGACCAGTAATCCGGCGAGGCAAAATCTTACCACGTTCGGTAATGAACTTACGCAGTAAATCGACGTCTTTGTAGTCAATCGGTTCACCAGGCTTAATTGGAGATACGCGGCGACGAAAGTAAGTCATGAATCTCGATCCTAGAATCCTACATTAGCAAGTTTTACGAAGTAGTCAGTGGTCGCAGTTTAACAGCCGGCAGGCGCAATTTAAGCTCCTTCCTGATGGAAGTGTCTTCAAGTTCGCTCTACTGTTGCCGTAGGCCAAATTGCCGTAGGCCGACTGGGCTACTTAATCTCTTTGTGAACAGTATGCTTATTACAATGCGGGCAGAACTTCTTCAGCTCTAACCGATTGGTCGTTGTCCGACGGTTCTTAGTGGTGGTGTAGCGCGATACACCAGGAGAACGCTTGTCCGGGTTGGTGCGGCACTCAGTGCACTCTAGCGTGATAATGATCCGGTTACCCTTAGCCATAGCTCAAAAATTTCAGTTGGCGACAATTAAACACAATCTCCTATTATTTCACACGCTTCCCGAGATCTGCAAGGTTTGTGATGGCCTTCGATCAGAGATGGTCTGGATCGCCACCCAATTGCTGGAGTTGAGCCAACGGTTCGGCTTGCAGATGCTTTTGCTGAATTACTGAATGACAGTATGGACACCTGCTTATTTTTATGCTTGAGGGACTAGCGTTGGAGATTCCACCCAACACCAGTTGAATTTCCCTATTGAGAGTTGCTGTTTTTTTTCAACCAGTGGTGGCAAAGTCCGATTTATCTGCTACCATTGTTAATTGTGCATGATGCACGCCTTCGGGCGGTTAGCTCAGTTGGTAGAGCGCCTGCCTTACAAGCAGGATGTCACTGGTTCGAGTCCAGTACTGCCCATCCCTAAAATCCATCCTCTAAGCCGATTGCAGACTATAGCTCGTCTAGCTGCAATCGTTTTTAATCGTTAAAAATCGATTAAATCCAGTAGGATTTTACGGAAGATTTAAGGAAGAGGAAGTGGCACATTCAAGCTGGAGTGAGGCAGTTGCTCACATTAATGAGCCGCTCATTAATGGGTCGTTTGATTGGACCTTATATCTCACACCCCAAGCAGATGAAGGCCCCAAAACAACGGCTGAACTGATCGAGGCGTTTAAAGCTCATTATTTGGCCTCAAACCAGATCAAAGAACTAACCTGGCAAGAAACGTGGCAGCGCACTTTTGACCGCTTGCCACAAGATGAACCCCTTAGCGAAGCGGCAATTCTGGCTGTGGTGCTGCTGACGGAAAATCATACCCGTAGCCGCGAACTGGCCTGTCAACGATTGCAGCGATTAGCCGAGTTTGCGGGAGTCACGGTTGATTTGAAGCCATTTCAGTGCGAGTATAGCGAAACGTCGCTGACGCCACGCGATCTGCCCGACGAAAAACTAATTTTGGAATGGCGCAACCGGATTGAGAACCCACAGTGGCGCTGGATCTATGGCATGATGGCGGCGTTTGGGCTGCGTCCCCACGAGTGCTTTTTTTGCGAGTTTGTCAACCCTCGAACCTTACATGTTTTGCAAGGAAAGACCGGGTTTCATGTGGCGCGACCGCTGCGTCCGGAATGGGTAGACATGTGGAGCTTAACACAAACTAATCCGCCTAGGGTGAAGGGACGCACTTTTCGAGATTATGGGCAGCGCACCTATCGCCAGTTTGAGCGCTACAAAGTGCCGTTTATCCCTATGATTTGCGTCATGCTTATGCAATACGCGGCATTGTGTTTAGAGTGCCAGTGCAAGCAATGGCAGACATGATGGGACACTCCATGCAGGTGCATACGCACACTTACAATCGCTGGCTGAAAGATTCAGTAGCTGAAGAAATTTACAGACAAATTATAGATGGCTAGACTTTGCTGATCGGCTCATTGGGGCAATCTGTGAGCAAACAATAAGGGCGATGGTGCTCCGCACCGCCCGGAGGGCGATGGTGCTCCGCACCGCCCGGAGGGCGATGGTGCTCCGCACCGCCCGGAGGGCGATGGTGCTCCGCACCGCCCGGAGGGCGATGGTGCTCCGCACCGCCCGG
>KL662191.1:6175684-6210599 GCA_000733415.1 [Leptolyngbya] sp. JSC-1 | reverse complement strand
AGGGCGATGGTGCTCCGCACCGCCCGGAGGGCGATGGTGCTCCGCACCGCCCGGAGGGCGATGGTGCTCCGCACCGCCCGGAGGGCGATGGTGCTCCGCACCGCCCGGAGGGCGATGGTGCTCCGCACCGCCCGGAGGGCGATGGTGCTCCGCACCGCCCGGAGGGCGATCGTCTGGATGATAGGCATAGGGGCGTTCTCGCCAAACTCCAACTGCAATTCGCTCAGCCAGATTCCGCCGATTGGGATGGATTTCAAAACCAAAAACTTCGACATTGCTATGCCGACAACCAATCAAAATAACGTTTAAGGGCAACCTGACATTTTGGGATGTTGTATTCCCAGGTGGGACATTGCTCTATTGTAGCCCAAAGCCCTTACTGTATATGAATTTCAACCGTTCTGAGCATAAAGATTGTGTGTTCGTTCGGGCGCTGTCTCCTTCCCTTGCCTGCGGCATTGGTCAGGAGACGCACCCACTGCCCCTACGGGGACAGAAAACTCACTCACGCGGCTCTCATCCCGACGCTGACCTTTCAGGTACAGCGCGGGGATTCCCGCCTAATAGCTAAGTCGCTTAAGCTAATACCAAATGCTTCAGTGAATAATACAAATAGCGAAGAGTCACGAGCACAAATCTAGCTCAGTGCGGGCAAGAGCCAAATCTATCTGTATCATTCACAAGTTGATTTGGTATAAGTGACTTAGTTTTTTATGGGCTTGCCAAATCTACACGACAAAAACGAGATTAGATCATGACGATATTGGTATTGTCCATCCCTACCAAACCAGGCGACAGTTGAGCAATCTGCGTGGTCGGGAATCCAGGTCCACTACGGCTACCATCTCGATCGAAGGATAAAACCCCCGTGTTGATGTTGTAGTTGAAGTAATCGTTAAGATCGGCTGGACCTGCTCCAACGTTGAACTTGCCAGGGTCAAGAGTTCCTGGGGGGAGCTGCTCTACCGCTCCAGTCACAGCATTGAAGACGAAGAACTGCGATCGATCGATTCGGATCTCGTCGTTCCCCGGAGCGAAGTCGGTGATGGTTGTGTTAACCCCAAAGACATTATCAAGCTTGAAGGCATCGTTGCCTGCCCCGCCAGTCAAGACATTGTTGCCTGCTCCACCAATCAAGACATCGTCATCACCTCCCCCTACCAAAATGTCGTTGCCTGCCCCGCCCACGAGCGTATCGTTGCCTGCCCCGCCAGCGAGTCGATCGTTGCCTGCCCCGCCTTGAAGTTCATCATTGCCGCCAAAACCTCCGAGGATATCATTGCCGCCAAGACCACGAATCAGATCGCTATCGATAGTGCCAGGTAGGTTATTGTTGTTGTTGTTGCCAGTAATGTTTACCATTTTGAATGTTTCCTTGAGAACTTGACACCTCTCGTTCTAGCGATCGATCGTCATCTCACGGTTAGCGCAGCGTCAAAGCATCGTCAAATTGGAAAATTGTTGTTTATTTTGCAAATTATCCCGGCTTCCCAAAGTTGCGAAGTGCTCCAGCAGCAAACGATGAACAAAAAGGTAATTTCCTCCCACTTTGCATAAGAAGGTTTGTTTCGCCGCGTAGTCCAAAAATGCTGCATAGTTCCAGGGCATCACCTCACGGCGACACAAAAGATAGCGAACTGCCAAATGCTGAATGCAGGTAATGCCACCACAAATTAGCCAGCTAGCAGTTCCACTTTCGAGCGCTGAACCTAGCCCTTTACCAATGCCGCTTGACCATCCCATTGTTGCCCCATAGCCAATTCCATTCGCTAGCCCAAACGGAATGCCGATCGCCAAACTCATCCGCAGTGCGCCCCGCAGAGAATGACGCATTCCTTGATTTGGCGTGACTTTAATTTCGATTTCGCCGCTGATAAAGCCGCCAGCGATCGCCGCCATCAACCCAACGCCAAGGCTCATCACCCAGCCATACGTTGCCCCGTAACCAATTCCATACATCATCCCAAATACCGAACTGAGTGCGATTGCCGCACCAATGCCGAGGCGCGATCGTGACCATGACCATCGCCAAACTTCAAGTAGAACAACGCGATTCGGCTCTAGAAATCGCCATGCGGCAATTCCCATACATAAAGTCACGACCAGGACAACGCCCAAGCCCAGTCGCAGACCCAGAAACCAGCCAATTGCCCATCCCTGGCTGATTCCAGCAACCACTGCAATGCGAGCTGTATACCGAAGCGATCGCCATTTTGAATCAGCAGTCATTAAATCGCGTACAGGATCGTAAAGCCCAACAACAATCAGGCTGAGTAAAAAACTGGTACTGATTCCAACCAACAGCCCAACTGCTAGTCCGTGCATCATGCCCTGTAATCCATGCGCTAACCAAGGGATCACGCCATCCGCCCATCCCGTCGCCAACCCTAGATGCAGCCCAACGCCCATGCCGCCAGCAATTCCCATCAGCAGGGCAACCACGGCGGTTTCAATGATCAGCAGCCAGCATCGCTGCGCGTTCGATCGCAGACAGTCAGGCTGGAGCCGTTCAATCAAGAATAGGGTTTGGTCACGCTGTAGCAGGAAGCTAGCCAACCAGGACAGCCAGTTAACCACCTGCTCAGACTCATAGGGCTGATCTGCGCCTCGGTGAGCCAGCATTCTCTGGGTGTAAGCTGCAAATAACTGATCTCGCCACTGTTGAGAAGAAATCTGATGCTGGAGCGCGTCAAAGGTCTGATCTTGGCAGGCTAGGGCGATCATGTTCACCATCAACGGCGTACTGGCTAGCTCTTGAAGTGCGATGTCCTGCTGCAAAATAGACCTGACTCCTGCTAGCCGATCGCCTAATCGCTGTAGATAATTGTCGGTCTGAGCCAGCGTCAGGGGCTGCACCAGAACGGCACCGTTGAGTTGCAGACGCTGTGTTAATGCTTCATAGTCGATCGTTCTACTACAGACCACCAGATTTGTGAGCCAGTCCGTTGTGCGAAATTGGTTGATCGCTTCCACACAAGGGTCTCGCTGACTTAAGCCGACCTCATCCAAGCCATCTAGAAGCGGCAGTATTTTGGCTTCTTTAATCCACTGGTGGGCAAGTTGCTGAGGCACTTGATAGCGAAGCTGAAGCTCGCTCACCAGCCAAGTAGACAATGAACCAGTAGCCCAGGATGAAAGATTGAAGACGACAGGCATTGGATGACGGGGATCTTGCTCTGCCCGAACGAGAAGCGATTGCGCCAAATCTAGCAGCAGCGTCGTTTTACCCGCACCCGGCATACCAAGAATCAAAAACGACTGATTGAACTGCTCAGACACGTCAATTAGTTTGGTTTTTGGTGCTAAAACTTGTGAAGATCGATCAGGAAATTGCATCAGTAAGTTCCAAGGCTGCGCCACGCTATCTGGGCATTCTTCTAGCCCTAAGTCCATCAATGCTGCGTTGTGAAGCGAGTTTTTAAGAACACCCTTGATCCAGAAGGTATGAACTTTTTCCAGCATTCTGTGACGATTGAGTTGGTCAGTTGCGTCAAATGAGGCGGAGAGGGGTTGAGTGATCGCCTGGATATCAATTTGTGAACTAATAACAGGTTGATTTGATGGTGTGTTGACGATCGATTTTTCTGAATTTAGGGCTAGATCGGCGGAATAATAAGCGTTAGATAGCTCTGTTTCTAGACCTTGAGGAATAGTGTCCGACGGAGCAGATGCTGTCTCAGAAGCTCTCAATAAAGAAAATAAGACAGGTGAAATTTCATGCGTCAAAGCAAAGGAGCCATTACGAATTTGCTCATACAACTGCGTTGTGATTTCATCAGGTTCAGTCTCAAATTGAGTGGCGAGAATTTGAGAACAGGTCTTATACTGCTGCACTGCTGCGCTACGCTGCCCGCAATAGGTGAAGACCTGCATCAAGCACTGATGAGCAAATTCATTCCAAGGCTCCAATTCCACTAACCGTTGGGCATAGCGTTGGAGTTGTTGCCAATTTTGGCAGTGATTGTAATAGATTGACAAGCTAATGCAGGCATCAACGGCTAGACCGTGCAACCGTTCGCGGGTGAGCGTAAGCCACTCTTCAAATGCTTCGCTGTCAAATGACTTGACCTCAGCTAGAAAATCTCCCTGATAAAGTGCGATTGCCTGCTCAAGTTGCGCTACTCCCTCACTGCTCAACTCGCTAGCGACTTGGGGATCGAGAGAAATGCTTTTCAGCAGCGTCAAGAAGTCGGACACGTCTAAGCTGTAGCTGCTATTGGGGTTGAATTGAATTGTTTGGCGAGTAGCGAGCAGAAATGATGGGGTTGATTGTCGATCGCTCAAAAGATGGCGTAGTGTCGTCAACGTCTGGCGCAAATTCCCGCGTGCTCGTTCCTGAGAAAAATCAGTCCAAAATAAGGCTGCTAATGTTTCTCGACGATGGGATTGATGCGCTTCTACAACCAGGTAAACAAATAATGCCCATACTTTATCGTAGGTAAAATTTGTGAGCACCGCTTCATCTAAATCAACTTTTAACTCTTTCAGCAGTAATACAGAAAGTCTCACCATTAGTGTTTTCTCAAAATTTTGCTTAAGGGATTGATGCAGTTAAAAAGTTTTGCTCCAAAAAATAAAAGAGATAATTGAGTAAATTAGCTTTGTCATTTGTCATCGCTCGTTAATCGTTATTGCTTTTTGTTGGAACGATAAAAAGAATTTGCACTTGAATTGGATTCGGCAAGCTCACTGCTCACGTATTTAGAATAGAGATTTGCTGCTTGTCTGTCGGTCTGAAAAAGTCATAGAAAGGCTTATCTATCAGTTTGAAAAGTCATGCAAAGCTTGGACGCAGTGATCAATTTAATGCTGCTTTCCTAAAAGCCGCCTATCCGAAAACCATTGATTTTATGAGAGACTTGCAGTGGTTGCATTTGAGCGTTTAGGAAATGACCGTCTTCACAGAAATCGACCCTGTTTTTCTGCTGCCAGATGAAGTTTGGCAACGGGTAAAAGTAGCCATTCCACCAGAACCCCCAAGCCCAAAGGTGGCAGACCGAGAATGGACGATCGACAAGCCCTTGATCCCATGTTTTACGTACTGCGAACCGGGTGTCATTGGAAGGCTATACCTCGCAATGGTAATGGAATACCCATTGGAGCAGCAATTGAGGAAGCAAATCGCATGACATGAAGATGACTGAGGCAACGCTAGAAGCACAACGGATTGTGCCATCAGAGCTAGAGAAAGAATAAGTAAGAAACCTATGTTTGGACAAAGGGTATGACTACGAGGAAGTGCGAGATATTGAAACAATGGGGATATATAGGGCGCATTCCAAAAGAGATGAACGAGAGCGAATTATTCGTGATATTCCGAATTATAGAACGAGGCGATGGGTGGTCGAGCGAACGCATTCCTGGATGAATCGATTTCGACGGTTATTGATCCGATGGGAGAAGAAACCAGAGAACTACCTTCAATGATCGATCTAGCTTATGCAACCATTGTAGTGAGAGCAATTCGGGTTTTCAGATAGGTTTTAACTAGTCGAGATGACTTGTTAGCTAAATACAAAAAGGGTTCGGTGCGTGACGCAAAAAAATTGAACAGGAGCACAACCTAACGCCTAATCAGATTGCCGAGGTTTTGCTCAATAACAAACAGAATCGGGGTAGGGATGGCTTCTACGTTGTCAGTATTCAAGAATGGTTTAACATTTGGGCAGTGCGTCGAGCAGTTGAAAGCGTATCGTCATAGGGAAACAAGATCGCTTCGATAGCTCAAGGTAAGCTGGAAATGAGCCATTGCAAAGGGCACGAGCTTGTGGCAAATCGCGTTACGGTAGAGAGTGAAGGCCCGCGAGCAGAAATTGAGGTAGCCTACTTAGATAGCCTACTGTAGGAACTATCGCTATCGCAAAATTGAGAGAACTGATACAGCAGCGATTAGCCGCTATCCAACAAGAGCGATTAGCGAAGCAAGAAAACAAGCCAGAAATAGGGGATACAGCCTTTTTCAGGCTAGTGAAGTACGAAAAGCGGGGTGCAGGGGCAGTGCCCCACACCCCCCACACCTCACATGCGTGAAAAACACTGTATATTCGTTCGTAATTCTGAACAGCCGCAGGAGGTGAGGGAATGACTGCACAACTGAGCAAGCCTTTTTTAGAACCGCCCGTCAGCTTTGATGAATTTATTGCAGGGCTGCCAGAGTCCTCTGAATTTCGCTATGAGCTGCATCAGGGGAAAATCATTGAAATGCCCAAACCGCGAGGCAAACATTCTAAAGTGGCAGGATTTACGAATGGTGAACTATTTCTTGAAATCCGGCGGTTAGGACTCCCCTACTTCATCCCTAGAGAATGCATTGTCCGTTCGCGCGACGGCGAATCTGGCTACGAACCGGATGTGATTGTTCTGGATGAACCTGCATTGATCGATGAGCCACAGTGGGAAAGTAGTTCAGTCTTGACGCTCGGCAAATCGATCAAGCTAATTGTAGAAGTGGTTTCGACCAACTGGCGCATCGATTACGCCAAAAAGCTAGCCGACTACGAAGACTTGGGCATTCCTGAATATTGGATTATTGACTATGCGGCTCTGGGAGGGCGACGCTTCATTGGCAACCCCAAACAACCCACTGTCACCATTTGCACTCTGATCGACGCAGAATACGAATTACAGCCCTTTCGGGGCAGGGAACCGATCATTTCGGCCATTTTTCCAGCATTGGGACTGACGGCAGCACAAATCCTGCAAGCAGAGGCTGAACAGAGCTTGCAAGCAGAACAATGAGAACAGAATCGCAGACAACCAGGCAGTAGAATTGGCTCAGACTTTTGCCCAGATTTCCTATGCTTCTTTTCAAATTTTTGCCCCTGCTCCTCGGTTTAGCCACAGCTTTGTATCTGGCAGCCTGCCTACTGCTCTACTTTCGCCAGACCCGGATGATTTTCTTTCCCTCGACGGTGATTGAAACGACGCCTGTGGATTTTGATATGCCCTATGAGGAAGTCTGGCTGCCCATCGAACAGCAGAGCCGCACAGAGCGAATTCACGGTTGGTGGATGCCAGCTCGCGGTCAAGAAATGGGAGTAGTGCTCTATCTACACGGCAACGGCATCAACATTGGGGCCAATGTCGGGCAAGCGAATCGGTTCCACCAGCTGGATCTGGCGGTCTTTTTGTTTGACTATCGCGGCTATGGACGCAGCGAAGGCGGCTTTCCCAATGAGCAGCAGGTTTATCAAGATGCTGAAACCGCGTGGCAGTATTTGGTGCAAACCCGGCAGATTCCGCCTCAGCGAATCGTGATTTATGGCCATTCGCTGGGAGGTGCGGTTGCAATTAACCTGGCGAGCCAACATCCCGATGCAGCGGGTCTCATCGTGCAAAGCTCTTTTTCCTCGATTCGGCGAATGATCGATTACCAGACACCCCGCAGCATCTTTCCCACCGATCTGCTGCTGACGCAAAGATTTGACTCGCTTGCTAAAGTGCCATCACTGCAAATGCCAGTGCTCTATATCCACGGCCAAGCCGACGCCCAAGTGCCCGCCTTCATGAGCGAAGCTCTCTATGCCGCCACTCCCGACCCAAAACAGATCTACCTGGTGCCGCAGGCCGGACACAACAATGTTGGCGAGATTGCCGGTCCCGAATATCTGGATGTGGTTCGGGCGTTTGTGCAAAAAAGCGTGGAGCAAAAAGTTTTGAGTTTTGAGTTGCAAGGGGAGGGGGTTGGGTTAACCCAATGATTTGGCAAACCCGTAGCGCGAACCTCTGGTCTATTCGCCGACCGCAGGCTAGGCAAACTTCAAAACTCTAACATCAAGCTTCCCCTTCCTGCTTCTCAGGCCGCTCAACACTGACAGAGGCTGGCAGTTGCTGGGCTGCATTGGTGCCGGTGCCGGTCCAGGAAATCGAGGCGATTGTGACTTTGCCGATGTTGGGGGCAATGGTAAAGGCACTCTTAAACGGAACGGTTTGTTTGGGATCGAGTTTGCTGAAGTTAAGTTTGCCGCTGGCCTCAGTGGTGGCTTCGTTGTCTGGATTGTCGGTTGCACTGCCGCTGTAGGCCACATCAACAGCCGCGATCGGTTGCTCAGTGTGGTTAGTAATGCAGCCAACAAGGGGGCTGGCCTTGGTTTGATCAGCGGTTGGATCAAACTGCACCTTGCTCAGCTCGATTGGCTGGGAATCTGGCGTGGAGGCAACCGGGCTACAGCTAATGGCGGCTTGAGCGGCGGCAGGAGTTCGGATATTAGCAGATCCGAGGGGGACGGCAGCCACAATCGGCTGTTTGGCTTTTTGCTGCGCCACGGTTAGATAGGAGCGGTATTCAGCTAGCTTCTGCTGTGCGGCTAGGTAGCTGGGACTAGAAGCTGGAACCGACTGCAGCAGATCGATGGCCTGTTGCCACTTGCTAGCCACCAACCGCCAGTCATCAACCGACTGAGCTGCCTGGGAAAGCGTTACTGCCGTAGCACCCCGCTCAAAGGCCAGTTTCAACGCATTAGCTGGGTCGTTAGCCGGGTTATTGGCAGTAGGTGAGGCAGGGTTGGCTGAGATCGGAGAGGTTGGTGCAGCGGGAGCAGTCGGCTCGGCGGCGGGCGGTTCGGGTGGGTCAGAGGCAGGCGGCGGGTTCAACGGCGTTCTCACCCTTGACCAAAAGACAAAAAATCCAATGGCGGCAAACAGGACGCAAACAAGTCCCAGCACCAGCGGAAATAGCCAAGGTGGTCCTGAGGATTCGGCGGCGGGCTGGGGTTGGCCCGACTGAGGCTGAGGCGGTAAAGGAGGTGGCGTGTATTCCTCGGCAGGGGTGCTGTCTTCGATAATGTAGTCGGCTTCAGACTCATCAACATCCAGATTCAGCGGCTCTTGCACATCGGTGTCGGGCTGGTAGAACTCGGGCGGCAGGGGTTCGTCAAAGTCGGCCCGAAACTCGCCCAAGCCGGCTTCTAGGGTTTCTTGGCTCAGGTCGGGCAGAGGAGCAGGCGCTACCGATTGGTCTGAGGACAGGTTAACCGGTTCTGCGGTCTCTGAATTCCCTTCAGTTGCAGACGGTTCTGCAAACAGCTCTTCTGGGAAGCCAGTGGGTTGGGAAGCTTCAGCCAGCCAGTCGGCAGGTGGCTCAACGGCGGTGCCTTCGGGGGTAGCGCTCAACAGTTCGGCAAGTTCCGCATCGGGCGAGTCAGGCAAATCGAGCCTCAGATCGGCAAAATCATCGGATTCTAGAGCAGAACTATTGATTGTGTCGAGTTCTGTGCCGAGTTCAGGGTTAAATTCGGCATTCACTTCGGTGAATTCAGGGCTGGAGGTAGTCAGGTCTAGGGCAGCCAGTTCGGATTCCAGCGATGGCAGTTCGGTAGATGGGTCAGGGATGGATTGGTCAAGCATACTGGCTTCTGGATCCGCAGGTGCGGCTGGGAAATCTAGCGAACCAGTGCTGACAGCCTCTGTAGATTGGGGCGGCAGAGAAGGTTCTGTAGCCCCCGGGAGAAATTCGTCTTGCCAATCCAGCAGAAAGTCCGGCGGGATTTCCTCAACCTCGACCTCCGAGTCGGCAAACTCGCCGGACCAGGCGAAATCACTTGGCTGCGGTGGCTCCACCTGCGGCGGAACATCCGATGCAGTCGTCTGATCTGAAAAATCGGGGGAGTCAGGGCGCGGATCCAGAGAGAAGTCGGCGGCGGTTAGATCGCTAGCTGGAATGTCAGTGGGTGCAGCAGCTTCTTCGGTAGATTCGGTATTTTGCCAGGGCTGCCAGGGTTGCCAGGGTATCGGCTCTTGGTCAGAGAAATCGGCAGTAGCGTTCGAGTCGATCGGTTCAGAGGTTGGTTCAGCAATCGGTTCACTGATGGCAAAATCAACGGTTGGTTCAGCCAGAGGCTCGGTGATCTCAGAGGACTGCGACCAATCGGGTGGGGCTTCAGTACTCTCGCTGGTCGGCTCCCAGGTATCCGGCTGGAAGGTCGGTTCCGACTCCGGTGGCGGCTCTGCCGTCAGCGGTGTTTCTTCCAGGACTAGCTCCAGTTCGGGGGATGGCTGCCGCAAAAAGTCAGGCAGGAGTTCTTCGGTCTCGGTAGCGGGTGCAGCAGGCGGCTGCTCTGGCATACCCAAAACCACATCCTCGGTGCCTTCCATCCAGGGATCGCGCTCTGTCAGTTCATCAAAGCTGGGCGTCGCTGACTCAGTTGGTCCGCTCACCAGAGCTTGCAGCAAGTCTTCTCCCGCTTCAGGCGGCTGTTCAGACAGTAGTTCTTCGGTGAACAGCTCTGCTTCACCAGTTGGTTCGGCAGCAAACAAGTCGTCAATTTGGCTGTTGAGCAGTGGATTGTCAAGCGAAGGCGGCGGCATATCGGCAGCGGGCAGTGGGTCAGACGACTGACTCAGAAACGTCGAGGTTATTTCGTCTGTCGGCAGGCTGGAGCGAGAGGCTGTTTCACTGTCGTCAAATAGGGTTGAGAAATCTGCTGAATTGCTCAAGTCGAGGGTTTGGGCATCGGGCGCTGCCTCATCTAGAAAGTCGAGCAGGTCAGCATCGGGTTCACCGGCTGGAGTCACGCTCCCTTGATCAGAAAAATCAGCAGCAAAATCGGCAGAATCCGTCCATAACTCCGAGCTATTAGAGCGATCAGACCAATCATTTTGAGGTGTTTCAGCCAGCAGGGCTTGAAAGTCTGCTTCATGGGGGGCAGGAGAGGATTCGTCTGCGAATACCGATAGATCTTGAGTTGCTTCTGACGGATAGGTTTCCCCTTGGCTAGAAAAATCGGTGTCCGGTGTACCCGACAGTTCGTTGAGGAAATCGATCAACCCTTCGTCGTTGGATGGTTCGCCATTGGGTGGCTCGGCTAGTTCGGCCGTTGATTCGGCGTCGGTGCTGAGCAGTTCCTGGAGAAAATCGGGTGTTTCTTCGGTGGATTGTTCGGCCCAGAGCGCCCCCAGCTCGTTCATCTGGTCGGTGGCAGGGGGGCCGCTATCCAGCCTAGTTTCTAGAGGCATCTCGGTAGGATACTCAGCCGTGGTGCTTGTAGCAGCGGTTTCTGGTTGAATGTTTAATGAAGCGGCATCGGGGAGTGGTTGCGAAGGTTCTAGCTGCAATTCCTGCATCCAGGCCGGATACCCAGCTCCAATTTGCTGACCCAAAATCCGAATCGACCGAATCGACTGAATATCCAGATTCGCCATGCCTTTCTGGACAAATGCCGTCAACGCTTGGCGATTGGGAATGCGCTCCGCTTCCAACACCACTTCCAAACTATCGCCCTGCCGTGCCACCACCGCCCGCATTCCCCTTGACTGCAGCGATTGATTCATCAGGGTTTCAATGGCTTGCGGATCGCCCAGCTTAGCTTGCTCTATCAAATTGGAGTCTGTCATAGCTCAATTGGATGCACAAATCGATTTGCTTAATTTTTGCTTTACAATCTTGGCAGCGGACGTGATCCCGTTCAGCATTTGCCCATTTCAGCTCTCTAACTCCACCAGCTTATGAGTATTGGATATCTCGCTCTGGTTTTACATGCCCATCTGCCCTTTGTCCGGCATCCAGAAAGTGACTATGTCTTAGAAGAAGAGTGGTTGTTTGAGGCAATTACCGAAACCTACATCCCGCTGCTGCAAATTTTTGAGGGCTTCCGGCGAGATGGCATCGATTTCAAAATCACAATGAGTATGACACCGCCCTTGGTGTCGATGCTGAAAGATCCGCTGTTACAGGAACGGTACGATAAGCACCTGGCTCAGTTAGAAGATCTCACCCACAAAGAAATTGACCGCAATATCCATAATGGCCACCTCCGGTACCTCGCTGAATTTTATGCCACTGAGTTTAACAAGGTTAGGCAAACATGGGAGCACTATCAGGGCGATTTAGTGTCTGCTTTTAAACAATTTTTAGATAGTAATAATCTGGAAATTATCACCTGCGGCGCTACCCACGGCTATTTGCCTCTGATGAAAATGTATCCCCAGGCGGTGTGGGCGCAGTTGAGAGTCGCCTATGAGCATTACGCCGAAACCTTTGGCCGCCCGCCCAGCGGTATCTGGCTGCCCGAATGCGCCTACTACGATGGCCTAGAGCGAATGGTGGCCGATGTGGGCCTGCGCTACTTCCTCACCGATGGGCACGGCATTCTCTATGCCCGTCCGCGTCCTCGCTTTGGCACCTATGCGCCGATTTTTACCGAGTCGGGTGTGGCCGTGTTTGGCCGCGATCAGGAGTCGTCGCAGCAGGTGTGGTCGTCGGAAGTGGGCTATCCGGGTGCGCCGGAGTACCGGGAGTTCTACCGGGATTTGGGTTGGGATGCGGACTATGAGTACATCAAGCCCTACGTTATGCCCAACGGCCAGCGCAAGAATACCGGCATCAAGTATCACAAAATCACCGGACGCGGCCTGGGCCTGAGCGACAAGGCAGAATACGACCCCTACTGGGCCAAAGAGAAGGCAGCAGAGCACGCGGGCAACTTTATGTATAACCGCGAGCGCCAGATCGAGCATCTTTACAGCATCATGCAGCGTCCGCCGATTGTGGTGTCTCCTTACGATGCCGAACTGTTTGGCCACTGGTGGTATGAAGGTCCCTGGTTTATTGACTACCTGTTCCGCAAAACCTGGTTCGACCAAAGCACCTACGAAATGACCCATCTGGCCGATTACCTGAAAAAGCACCCGACGCAGCAGGTTTGCCGTCCGGCTCAGTCAAGCTGGGGCTTCCGAGGCTTCCACGAGTATTGGCTGAACGAAACCAACGCCTGGATCTATCCCCACCTGCACAAAGCTGCCGAGCGAATGATCAACCTATCGCGTCGCGAACCGAGCGATGAATTAGAAACCCGTGCCCTGAATCAAGCGGCTCGTGAGCTGCTGCTGGCCCAATCCTCCGACTGGGCGTTTATTATGCGCACTGGCACAATGGTGCCCTATGCGGTCCGCCGCACCCGCTCCCACCTGATGCGGTTTAACAAACTCTGGGAAGACATCCTGCAAGCCAAGATCGACTCAGGTTGGCTGCAAAAGGTAGAAGCGATCGACAATATTTTCCCAAATATCAACTACCGGGTGTATCGTCCGTTGGGGAGTTGAGGGGCTGGATAAACTCTTGATGTGCTTGTTGATGTGCTTGGGGACTCCATCCCCTCTGCAGCACAGCCAAGCGTTCCCGTCTGCGCATAGCAACGCTCAAATTCCTGGCCAGTCAGCCGATCGCCAGTTTTTAACGGTGCAGGACCAATCGCATGACTGGCAGACATGATTGTAAGAACTAGATAAATTTGAGCAATCTTAATCTTCGATCTGCTTCACCGTCACATCAATCGCATCCACATCCACGGTTCCGGGTGGGGTGAGGCGATGGAAATGCTTGTGTTCCACTTTGAGCGGCTCGCTACAGCTAGGGCAACGCAGCTGGGTGTTGTTGATCCCTGCCGACTCATAGCCGCAGACTGGGCAGCGGTCGATGACCAGATTGCGCTTCAACCACCAGCGAAAGCCTAGAAAGGCAACCACAGGCATCAGCAAAATAATTCCAATCAACACAAAAACCGATTTAACCAGCCAGCCTAAGCCAATCGAGCTGAGCAACCACACGATTGCCAGGAGGGTCAACCAGAAGCCAAACCCTGAAATTTGAATGCTTCTAAAGCTGTTTTGATTCACCTGTTACCCTCCTAGACAAACGGATAATCTTATACGGCTGATTGTTTTCTGACTGTTTTTCTGATTGTTTTATTGTGTCACTCGAACACTCTGACCCGAATTGCGTTATCTGGATTCGCCACTCAGATTGTGTCACTCGATTGCTTCTCACCCATCTACCGGCTGAAGGAATCAGTTAGCTGCCATTCAAGCCGTTGCTGGAAGAAGGTTGTCTGTTGGCAATGGGTGCCATGCTTGTACAACCGTCACTTACCCACTTAAGAAAACAGTTTTCTACTGATTGAGCTGCTTTCTAAAGATAGCTTCAACTTCTGCTTCAGGATTCGCCAGACTAAAACGATAAGGGTGGCGGTTCGCCGGATTATGACGGCTAATCACAACCTCTAGTGCAGGCGGTATCTGCCTGTCTTCGAGTGGGCAAGTCAGAACCTCCTGATATGTAAAATCGTAGCCGATCTCAAGGGAGCCGAGATAGGCGGATGACGAATGCTGCTGGGCGGATAACCGTCTTATTGGCTAGCTCTCAACAAGGCTTGCAACTGCTGGGCAAACGCCGCCTTGCCGAATAGGGCGATGGCCTGTTCCCGCAACCAGATGCCATCACAGCGTTGGTCGTAGGGTCGGCCCTGTTCGCGTTTGCCAATCTCTTGCAGGATCGTAATACAAGCCGTTGCTACTGCTTCCGGATCGCGATGGGACACCCGCCAGCCCAGCCTACCGTCCTGAAGCGGATCAGCAGAACCATCAGCATCGCCCGACAGCACCGGAACGCCACAGGCCATCGCTTCTAGATAGACAATCCCAAACCCCTCCTGCGACGGCATCACATAGGCATCGGCTAGGCGATAGTGCTCGACCAGGTCAGCCGTGGGTACAAATCCGGCAAACACGACGCGCTCGGCCACACCCAACTCGGCAGCAAGCTTGGCTAAACGCGGCTGATCGTCTCCCCGCCCGATGACCAGATATTTGACGTTGGGAATCGCTTGCATAATTTGCGGCAGGGCACGAATGGTGACATCCACACCTTTGTAAATATCGCCCGACCAGAGGCGCGCCACGGTCATCAGTACCTTGTGGTCTGCTAAACCGTATTTGCTGATTAACCCTGGCGATTTCGCGCTGGGCGTAAAAGCATCACCATCGATTGCACAGGGCAAAAACTGCACTTTTTGCGGATCGAGCTGATTGGCAGCACAGGCTTGATCGCGGCTGTAGCGGCTAATCGTCCAGAGGCAATCGGCCTGTTGCAGCGCCTGCCGATATGGGGACGGTACAGGCTGCCAGACTTCTTTGCCATAGGTAAGGACCGTGTAGGGAATGCCCAGCGGTTTACACAACAGCCAGACCATTGGGGCCAGATTGACATGGCCACAGAACACATGCTGGGGTTTGTAGCGCACCAAATAGGTGAATAACGCCTTGGCAAAGCGTATCCGGCCCAAGCGAGGCGAGCCGGTTTTGAAGTAGTGAAACTGCAACGAGTCGGAAGCAAACGGATGCTCGGCTTGACTGTCGCGCAGCAAAAACACATCGGCTTTAGGCAGATTGTCCAACGCCAAATAGCTGCGAAAAATATCTTGAACATAGGATTGAATCCCACCTTCGCGTCCCAAAATTTCTAGAAACAAAAACAGGTAGGGTGCTTTAGTCGAAGTCGATGAGCGAGCCGATGGCAATGAATTCTCGGAAGGAAATGATGAGGAGTGCATGGGATCGGTGAATTGAGCTAGAGAGGAGAGTAGGCTCTCACTCAGTTTGCTCCAGTCAGTATTCACCGCTGTTGGGTAAAAGTCTCATCGCTAAAGCGATTTGGTGAATACTTTGCTGACTATCAGTCGTAACTGATTTAAGCCAGAAGTGTGTTTATAATCCAACAATGCATCTTTGAAAGATAAGTGTTTTGGGCCGGCCAACCACTTTGCTGCCAACGCAGATGAAATAGCAAGTATCGTTTTTACAGGTCACTACCCAAGCATGGATTTTTCTCTTGAGCCTCTCCAAAGCTCTGTTTCAGAAGCCATTAATCCAGAACATTTAGACGGCAGCTAGCACATTCACCCAGCCAGATCAAAACCGTGCTCAAACGCAGTCAAGATATCTTGCTGGACCTGATACGGGCACAAGGGGTAGCCATCGTTTTGGATCAGGTGATTGTGCTGGGAGGCCAAACTCCCACGAAAGAACAAATCCGCCATTTACTGAATTGGCTACAAACCCGTGAAACGAGCGAAGTGTTCTTTACCGATTTTGGGTTGACCATTAGCGTTGAGAGTGCCCTGGGGCAAGGAGCTACCTTCTGGTTTACAGCATCGTTGGAATCGCTGCAATTTCAGCTAACCCCAGCTTTGCACTCGACTGTATCAGATTGCACAGTCGTACCGTCAACGACTCGCATTTTGTTGGTAGAAGACACACCCCTGAATCAAAAACTGATGCTGCAAATGTTGAAGCGATTGGGATATGAGGCCGATGCGGTGAGTGATGGGCAGCAGGCGCTCGATCAACTGGATACGCGCACCTACAATATTGTGCTGATGGACTGTCAGATGCCCGTTCTGGATGGCTATGAGGCAACGCGGCAGCTACGAATCCAAGAAAGTCAACGCTCACAGCAAGGCCAGCCTCATCGAACTACCGTGATCGGGGTAACGGCCTACGCTATGGTGGGGGACCAGGAAAAGTGCTTGGCGGCGGGCATGGATGACTATCTGAGCAAACCCATCAAGCTAAACGATCTCAAGAGCCTTTTAGAACGCTGGCTTTAGCAAATTAACCCAGGCAAACCGGGGGCGGTGATGCAGCGAAAGTGTTGATGGAGTGAATAGAAAATTGCGGAATCGACGCTGCGAGTCAAATCAGGAACTCTGGATCAAGAAGCTGCTCAACTGTGTAGGGGCAATGGGGAGGAAAGCCATCGATTGGCTGTTGGGTTTCCCTAGCTGCATCTCGACGGGCGCGGCGATAGTATTTTTGCAGCCACTCTGGATCGAGCAAAAACCGCTGCAAGCTGGGGGAATCCTCCAAACAGTCAGCGATCTGGTCTCGGCAGTTGAGGATTGTCTGTGCCCAACTCTTGCTGCGCCGCTCTGGCTGATACTGGCATTTGAGTAAGTGGAGCAGCAGCACCTGTAGATAGCTGCCCAGTTCTCGTTGCTCACTGCGACCCAAGGTTTCCAATTCCTCGATTAAATGATCCACATCTAATTCCGTCCAGCGCTCGCTTTTGAGCAAGTCTACCTGCTGCTGAGTCCACAGCCAAAAGTCCTGATCGTAGGTTGTTGCATCTGCCGAGTTGAATGACCCCATGCAGCCATCTCCTGCTGAGAGCACAGTTCAGACTATAGCTATCAGCTTAGCCGGTTGGAGTCGTGATGGCATCGCGTACCAGAATCACACTGCACCGGCTGTCTCGCGTGATCGCCTCTGGAATATTCCCTTTAATCACCTGTTGCAACAAGCCTTCCCGGCTAGCCCCTAGCATGATCACATCACAATTTTGCTGGGCCGCCACCTGAAGCACCGCCTCTGGTACCGAGTTTCCCCAAGCCGGACACACCCCAACAGGACAATTGAGCTGGGTTTCCAAATCAGTCACAACCGCATGCAGATGGGCCAGTTCCTCTGCTTTGGGTCGCTGCTCAAATACCTGACACACCTTCACCTTGGATTCCTGTTCCAGTTTGACCAAAGCGGGCAACAGCCGCAGCGCTTCTTGGGCATTGGGGCCACCGGCTATTGGGATTAGCCAGTGGTTAAAGCGAACTGGTTCTTGCAATTTCACCAGCATCACTTCACAGGCAGCCTGACGAATTACCGTGTCCACAATATTGCCGAAAATGCGTCCGGGCGTGCTGGTCGAGCCTTTCCAGCCCATTAGAATCAGATCAATATGGCGTTCTTTGATGGTTTCCAGAATGGCATAGGCTGGGTCATGTGCCACGCGAATTTGGGTGTGTACCGGAATGTCATAGCGCTGGCCTAACTGCTCGGCCTGTTTTAGCAAGCGGCGGCTTTTGGTGGTGCGGACTGGGGCTTCGGCAGGCGATTGGCTGCGGGGAATTGAGATCACCTGGAGGCATTCCAGTTCGTAATGGCGTTCGCGGGCAATGGCGGCGGCTAATTGGAGCAGAATCGGGGCGGTTTCGGGATTGCTGAGGGGCACGAGCAGGCGTCCGGTGCCGGTGGCGGGAGCGCGAGTTTGGTAGACGAGATAAGACGGTTCGGGGCGCGGTCCAAATGGTTTGGCTCCACCGTTGACTTGATCGGCCTCAGCGCGAATGATATCGGCGCGGGTGATGATGCCCACCAGCTTGTGCCCTTCGGTAACGGGGAGGCGACTGAGGTTGAAGCGATTCAGCAAATACAGCACCTGCGTCAGGGGATCGTCGGGGCTGACGGTAACGGGCTGGGGCGTCATAATATCGGCCAACGTTACCGATTCAGCCTTAGCCGGACGCCGCGACATATCCGCTAGATCGGTTTGGGTAACAATGCCCACCAGTTTGCCCTCATCCACAACCGGAAAGCCGCGATGGTGCGAGCGGGAAAAGGCTTGAATTGCTTCCTCTAGCGTCATCGAGCTAGCCAGGGTTTCCACCCGTCGCTGCATCAGATCGGCTGCCGTCAGTTCGCTCCAGGGCCCAGTGCTCGCCGTTGGTTTTTCCAGATGAATGCCGTTCCAGGCCAGCAGGCGAGTGTAGATCGAACCGCTTGCCACCCGGTCGCTGATCAGATAGGCCACGACTGAACCAATCATCAGGGGCAGCACCAGGTTGAAGTCCATCGTGATCTCGAAAACAATCACAATTGCCGTAATTGGGCCTCTGGTGACAGCGCTAAAGAACGCCCCCATGCCAGCCAGCGCATAGGTAGTAGGAGCACTCACCCCAGCCGGGACTCCTAGCGGCATGCCAACCCAGAGTTCTAGCAGGGTTGCTGCAACCCCCACTACATGACCAAGCGCTGCCCCCAACAGCAAAGCCGGAGCAAACAGACCGCCCGGTGCCCCTGCGCCATAGGCAATCAGCGTCAGCAGAAACTTGACAGCAAACGCCAGCAGGGTAAACAGCAACGTGGCGCTTCCCATACTGACGAACTCCTGCAAGCCAGTGTTGTCCCGAAACGAATCGGGCAGCAGAATCACCACCAGACCGGACACCAGCCCCGCCAAACCAACTTTCCAGGGCAGCCGCCAGCGCAACACCCGTCGGTAAAAGGCCAAGCTGACAAACAATCCCTGGCTAAATACAGCTCCCAGCGAACCCGCCAGCAGTCCCAGAATCAAAAAAAACGGCACATCTTGCAGCGAAAAGTTCACTACCGAATCGGTCATGGCCGGGTTAAGGCTGAGTCCCTGTCCGCCCAACAGCCGCGACACCACCGCACCAATAAACGAAGCCAAAATCGCCGTGCCTAAAGTGAGACCCGAAAAGTCTTGCAAAAACTCTTCGACAACAAACAAAACGCCGGCAATTGGCGCATTAAATCCGGCTGCTAAGCCAGCCGCCGCACCAGCCGCAATCAACTGACGGCGATATTCCGGCGAGGTGGGCAGCCACTGACTCAATTGTCCGGCTAAGGCAGCGCCTACCTGCACGGTTGGACCTTGGCGTCCCAGCGCTAACCCCGATCCCAGCGCGATCATGACGCTGAACATTTTGACGATCGCTACCCGCAGATTCAGAGCAATGGGCACATTCGCTAGGGCCGCTTTGACTTGAGGAATGCCACTGCCCGCCGCTTCCGGAGCCAACCGCTCGATCAACCAGCCCGATAGCAACCCACCCACCAGCCCAATCAACGGCAGCACAATCCAGGCCGGCATCTGATGCGAGAGCTGCACCCGCCAACCGCCCAGCCAGCCAATTCCCTGCTTTAACAGCACGGCTGCCAGTCCTGAGACAATTCCAATCACGCAGGCTTCAAAGATGGCAAACCGCTTCGAGCCAACCCAGAGATGGCGATAGCGCGCAGGCAGAGAAAAGCGCCACATGAATCGTTTTTAGTTTTTAAGTTTTAACTTCTCAGTCTCAATTTCTCATGGTTATAGCATTTCAAGAAATCTTCGACGGCAAATTGGTTTAAGGGTTCGGCAAAGAAATAGCCCTGGCCGTAGCTACAGTGAAGCGCCCGCAGTTGAGTTAGTTGGTCGAGGGTTTCAATCCCTTCGGCAATGGTGGGAATACCGAGGCTTTCAGCCAGCAGCGCAATCGAGCGCACCATTTGGCCATTTTTGGGGCTATTGCGACTGGGGCGGCTAATCATCTGCATAAAGGAGCGGTCGATCTTGAGCATGTCTACCGGGAACCGATGCAGATAGCTGAGGGACGAGTAGCCGGTACCAAAATCATCCAAGCCGATTTGAACTCCGAGCTGCCGCAAACGGGTAAGCACGGCAATGGCAGTCTCAAAGTGCTGAATCACGACATCTTCGGTGATTTCTAGCATCAGGTTAGCGGGTGAAATCCGGGTTTCGTGCAGCAGGGTTTTCAGATAGTCCACCATATCCGGCTGGGCCAGATGCTTATCCGACAGATTGATGCTGACCAGCAAATGGGTACCCGTCGAATAGCGACTTTGCCAGCGGGCAATTTGGCGACAGGCTTGCCGCAACACCCAACGCTCGATCGGGAGATTCAGCCCCAGTTCCTCAGCTACCGGCAGAAACTCGGCAGGCGTGAGTAGACCCCGACGGGGATGCTGCCAGCGCACCACCGCCTCAAATCCTAAAATTTCGTAGCTAGTCAGTGAAACAATTGGCTGATAGTAAACCCGCAGTTGGTCTTGCTGGATCACATGCTGCAAGTCGGTTTCGAGCTGGCGACGGGTGAGGGTTTCCGCATGCATCAGGGCATCAAACACCGCATAGTTGCCTCGGCCCTGAGATTTAGCCCGATACATAGCAATATCAGCCTGGGTCAGCAGTTCACTAAACGGCATTTCGCTGCCTGTCATGGTAATGGTTGCGGCAATGGTTGTGGCAATCCCCAAGCTGCATCCGATCTGAATGGCGTGGCCCCGCAGATGGAACGGCTGATTCAGCGCTACCAAAATCCGCTCGGCAATCCGTTTGGCGTCATTCAGTTCACTGGCTGCCAACAAAATGGCAAACTCATCGCCTCCCAGCCGCGCCAAAGTATCACCCTCTCGGATACAGGCTCGCAGTCGTTCCGCCACCTGGATCAGCAGCTCATCGCCCGCATCATGGCCCAGAGTGTCGTTGATTGGCTTAAAGCGGTCAAGGTCGAGATAAATCAGCGCCACCGGGCTGGGTTGAGTTGCAGAGGCCCGCAGTGAGGCTTGCCCCAAGTCGTAGAGACGACGGCGATTGGCTAAACCAGTGAGTGGATCGGTAAAGGCCAGCCGTTCGATTTCCGCCTCGTAGAGTTTGCGTTCGGTAATATCTCGCCCTACCGACTGAATTTCCACCACCTGCCCGCGATGGTTAAAAATCGCCCGATCCGTCCACTGCTGCCAGCGCCACTGCTGATCTGGAGTGATGATCCGTCGTTCCGAGCTGTAGGTCGGCTGAGCCACACTCAGATTGGCGAGCTGCAACAGCAGCTTGGGCAGATCAGCTCGGGGAATCAAATCAAACACGTTGGCTCGCCGCAAGGTTTCGGGCGTAATCCCAAACGTATCGGCATAGGCTTGATTCACAAACGTCAGGGTGCCATCACAGCGAAACCGGCAGATCATCTCCATCTGGTCTTCCACAATGGCGCGGTAGTGAGCTTCGCTGGTTTCTAAAGCTACTCGGCTGTGGCGCAGCAACACCATTAGCAGCAGCACGGCTATGGTCATCACACCCATCGTCAAGATCGAGTTCTGGATCTGGGCATAGGCTCCGTTCATCTGCATCAGCTCCGGCAGCATGGCCGACACCCCTACGACCCAGATTTTTTCCCGATCCGTATCCGGGAACACCACCACTGGACTCCAGGCAGCAATTTCTCGTCCAGCATCTTGGGTCAGCCACTCCCACCAGGGAGTAGATTCGATGGATTTATTTGGCTGCCAGACATACCAACCAACGCCCTCCCGGCCTTGCATCACCGCTTGCGTCATCTCCTCGTAGTGCCAAGCACCATGCCGCCGTTGCAGGGCAAAGATCAGCGCAATACTTTTGCCTTGATATTCCTCTGGAAAATCTTCGCTTTCATCAAACACTACATAGTTGGGCGAGTAGATCCAGGCATCTCCCGTGGTACCAATCCGGGTGGGTTTGACGAAGTAGTCCAGCACTTCCTGTTCAATCTCATGGACGGCCTGAGGGCGCAGCTCTAATTCGCGCGTGATGTAGGTGCGGGCTGCCCTGGCCATACTGCGGACCACTTCAAGCTGGGCTTTTTGATAGGTTTCAATTGTGGCCTGCTCCAGGCTTTGACTCTGAGAAACCACCGCATACCAGCCGCAGCCAATCAGCAACAGTGGCAGCGCAGTACTGAATGGGAGACGAATCCTATGGCGTTTGTTGTGTTTCATCGTGTCTGGTGGAATGGGCTGCAACCAATCAAACTCAGCGATCCGACTTCTCGATTGACTTCTCGACTGATCGGTATTGCTTGCTGTTTCACCCCCGTGGTCACCACCTGCCTACTGCACGCCCCTATTCGTAATGCCTCCATGTTCAGCCGATGCAGGAACTCAACAATGGCTTCTACAAGGCCAACGGGATTACTTCCTGGCAGCAACCACTGATCGCTCTGGCTACAGAACAACAAGCTGTGGGGCAGTTGGCTGATCGCAATGAAGGGAAAGGGCGATTGAGCCGTGCAGATCACCACAGTTTGCAGCCCAAACGAGAATACCCAGAGACAAGGCGGCCAGACGTTGCGGATGTAAAATCCACGAGTATTTGTCATGAAAAGGGCGTTAGTACAGAACCATGCCATCACAGTGCACAATTCTTCGCTCTAACCTCTCAAAGAATTGCAACTCCAAAAATTTGGGGAATCACGCGACCAATCCAGGCCATGATCTAGATTGCTTACCTGCAACTCGATTCAACTGAAACTAAGCGAAACCAGCAGATAAGAGGCAATTAGGCCAAACAACTGAGCAAAGCAACTAAACCAGGGAACCTCAGACACTTCAATTTAATAGGGAAACATTAGCAAATTAAACCTACAAGCAATGCCTCAGATCCAACTCCTGCCAGGGGGAACCCACGCTTCCAATCTCAATCAATCTCAATGGTTGATTATGTTAGCTATCCAAATGATCATGCAATTATTAATCAATTATCAGCTTTTACCATGACCGGTGCCGGTATTTTCAACACCTGGTATAAAACATCTACAGCGTTTTTCACTCATGTGAAGTATGGGGGTGTGAGGGCTTCGCCCCCACGCAGGGGCACTGCCCCTGCACCCCGTTTTTCGTACTTCACTAGCCTGAAAAAGGCTGTAGAATCATCCTAAACTGTAACCCTCAAAGAAGCACTAGGCAATTTGGCCGCCAGCTCCTCACCTAACGCAGAGCATCTAAAAGCAAGGTAAAACCCTATACATTTTAAGCACTAGTAAAGAAAAATTACTGAGTGTGACGATAGCAAAAATTTAGTGGAAAACTCGGGGAATTACGGTCGTCTGTGTAGTCAGGCGGCAGCTCAGAAACTAGCACTCCATCCTACATGTTAAGGTTTGCCAACTTTAGTGACTAATTCAATCGGTTTTTGTTGAATCACAACTTCAACATGACAAAAACCTTAACAGGCTGTCCGCTCTGCTGTTCTCCGGCTGTTCTCTGGTTGTTCTCTGGTTGTTCTCTGGTTGTTCTCTGGTTGTTCTCTGGTTGTTCTCCGGCTCAGCAATTGTTTCCGAGCTAATCGCCCAAATCCAAGTAAAGCAAGTTTAATGGAGCAGATTCATCTAAGCCTGGGGTTGGCGTAAGGTTTGCCAGTCGGTCTGGAGATGGTTGGCCCACTGAGCTGCGAGAGAGCCATCTGTAAACGGGACAGCAATGGTCTCTGCATCTGCGAACTGAAATTCCAGAGCGATAGTTTTACCTGCTGGTACTGCGTCTAGATCCACCGTTGGGTCCACAACTTGATTGTCAATCCGTAACTGAATGGCCTCTACCTGATGTAAAGAGAAAGTTTGCAGGTTCAGAGGCCCCCGACGTGACGGTTTCCCCCAGGTCAGCTCGCTGCCTGTTTGCCCTAAAACTGCATAGATGTCGTATTTGGCATGGTCAAATTGGCTGGCCCAAGAGCGATAGGCTTCCAGCTTTTGAAATTCATTCCAACCCGCCCAAGCCAGCCAGCAAAACACTGCCAGCAGCGGCAGCCATAATAAACCTCTTGTCATAGCGCGGATCCAGAATCACCTACATGCACTTTAACTCCTAACCTGTTGCTACAGTTACGTTTGAAGTAATTTACAGCACCCATGCCTATCCCTCTGAAGGTAGATATTTGTAATAAACTAGCTATCCCCCCTAGGGGGATGATAGGCTAGAGGACGTTCAGACTAGCGTGACGAAATCCAATGCCAGTCATCCCAACAAACTACCACTGGTGGGGATTCGCTGCTGTTGACCTAATTACGAAGAAGCAGAGGTGCCAAGCGTGGTTGCAACCCCGGAAAAACTCGAACAGTCTCCGTCTTTGTCTAATCCCCCATCCGATCGGGTAGCAGTACTGCTGATGGGCTATGGCGAAGTGGAAAGCTACGAAGATTTCGCCAACTACAACGAGCAAGCGCTCAACCTGCTCACCGCCAAATTTGCGCCCGTACCGACCTGGATCTATCCGAGTTTAGCGAAACTGCTGGCAATGTTTGACCTGCACGAATGGCAGCACCAGCATGGCAACTTCATTTCTCCCCACAACGCCATTTTTGAGAAGCAGCGGGCTGGGATCGAGCAGCATTTACAGGAAAAATGGGGCGAGCGGGTGCGCGTCTTCAAAGCCTTCAACTTCTGCGCTCCGTTTTTGCCGAAGCAGGTTCTAGCCGAGGTTCAGGCCGCCGGGTTTGACAAAATCCTGATTTATCCCCTGCTGGTGGTGGATTCAATCTTTACTAGCGGAATTGCCGTCGAGCAGGTGAACAAAGCCCTGGCAGATAGGGCAAACGACAGCGAGCATTGGGTGAAAGGTCTGCGATATATTCCGTCCTTCTACGACCGCCCCGATTACCTTGATTTGCTGGCCCGTCTGGTGGAGGAAAAAGTAGCCGAGGAGCTGGCCGTAGCCCACTTGCCGTCTCAGATCGGGATTGTGCTGATGAACCACGGCTGTCCCCACAAGGCCAAAGGCTTTACCTCCGGCATCGACGAAAGCCAGAAACTGTACGACCAGGTGCGCGAACGGCTGATCAACCGCTATCCGCTGATTTCGGTAGGCTGGCTCAACCATCAAACCCCCCTGATCGAATGGACCCAACCCAACGTCGAGCTGGCCGCTAGAAACCTGATCGATCTGGGCGCAACTGCCCTTGTGTTTATGCCGATTGGGTTCGCCACCGAAAATCACGAAACCCTACTGGATGTGGACCACATTATCCATGCCTTGCAGCGGAAGCACCCTGAGGTCAACTATGTGCAGATGCCCTGCGTCAACGACCATCCCGAATTTCTGCAAATGGCGGCCGCTTGGGCCAATGAGCATATTGGCGCTCTGCTATCTGAACAAGCCCTGTCAGTCAATCCCGCTCTAGCCGTACATCACCACGAGCACCACCATCATCACCATCATGATCATTCGCATGGGCACCATCATTCGCATCATTAGGAGGTGAGGGAGATGGGGAAGGTGAGGGAGATGGGGGAGATGGCCCTCAAACCAACCCCGACCGCAGCGCCACCACCGCTGCCTGCACTCGGTCATCCACAACTAGCTTGTCCATAATCGAGCGGACGTGACACTTGACCGTACTGAGGCTGAGGTAAAGAGCAGCGGCGATTTCTGGATTGCTTTTGCCTTCGACGATTAATCGCAGCACATCGAGTTCGCGGGCCGAGAGTCGGCTTTTGGGTTCGCTGGGAGCAGGTCTGAGGTGGCTGAGCACGCGGCGGGCGATTTGCGGATCGAGGTAGATGGCTCCTTCTTGGGCTGAGGCAATCGCGACTTCGAGCTGATCTAGACTCGTACCTTTGACGCAATAGGCATCAGCTCCACTCGATAAGGCTGCCATCATTTCGTGATCTGCCGTGTGGGAGGTAAGCATGACGATACGAATCTGGGGTAGTTCGGCTCGAATCCGTTGGGTGGCGGCAATTCCATCAAGCTGGGGCAAGCCAATATCCATCAGAATCAAATCGGGCTGGAGTTGATGTGCGGCAGCAATGCCGGTGTATCCATCCGCTGCCTGTCCCACAATCGTGAATTGCGGATAATCCTCGAAAAACTGCTCTAGCCCAAGCTGCATTACCGGATCATCCTCGACGAGCAGAATCCTCAAGGCTGCTGAGTTGAAGCTTGAGGAGGAGGATAATTCAGCGGCGGGTTCGGTTACAGGCTCGCTTAACATAATGTCTCTCCTGACCTTTAGGGTGGTTAACGCATCATTCCATGCCACAGCGAGTAGTGTATTCAAACCCTACAGGCAGTACGCCCGTTTCACTTCACCCAAGTGGCTAGTTTGGCAACTGGACCTTTGGCTAGTCTCTAACTAGCGCCTAGCAGGAACGCTTATAACCAGTTGGGTGAAGCGCCATTGCCACCCAGTTGATAAAGTGGCCATCAAACGGTCATCGTTTTACGGTTTCTCTTGGGGGTGGGAAGCGCTACGACTTTTCACCCCTTTCGCCCTTCCTGACTTCTGGTGATTATGGCGGCCCAAACTACAGCTTGGGGAGCGATTGGTAAACTGCGGCAGTATGGCAAGCTGGCGTGGCAAAGGACGTGGCAGAAATTGACCGCATGGCAACAGCAACCGGCTGAATCGGCGGATTATCAGTCCTGGCGGCATCGGTTTTTGTCGGATCGGCTGCGGCTTTGCCTGTGGATTGCAGTGCCCTGTTTCATCACGATTGTGCTCCACAACATCTACGAGCTGTATCTTTACCCGCAAGAGTTTGAGCAGAATATCATTCAATATTTTGGCAATCCTGATTTGCCAGATCGGGTACGGCGGCTGTCGATGATTACCAATTTTGTGATTGGTGTGCTGTTGACCGCCTGTTTAGTTTTGCAGCGCACTCGCTGGGGGCAGCGTTATCCCGCTCTGCTGTTTCTGGGTTTTTCCTGGTCGATTACCCTAGCACCGCAGGTGATTGGCACTCATTTCCGCATCCCTGATTCTGGTGGCGGTGGCGTCTGGTTTCTGGTGTTTCTGGTGCAGGCCACGCTGATGCCGGTCCACTGGGGGCTGCATCTAATTTCTCAGTTAGGAGCGATTGCCTATTACGTTGGGATCAATCCGCTGCTGGGTTTAACGACAATTGAAGGCAAATCGATCTATAACGCGGGGCTGTTCATTTTATTGTTTTGGTTTTGCTTTATTTGCGACCTAGCGGTTTATCTCTACGAACGGTTGCAGCGAGCTGAGTTTGAGTCGCGACGAGAGCTGCGCGTATTTCTGCACGCCGTGTCCCACGATTTGAAAACGCCGGTCATGGGCACCTCGATTGTGCTGCAAAATTTGCTACGCAAGGCAACCGATGATCAGGTAGTGGTGCATCGGCAGGTTCTGGAACGGCTGCTTCAGGGCAGTAACCGTCAGCTTGCTTTAATTAACTCACTGCTGGAAGCCCACGCTGCTGAAGTGCAAGATTTGGCCCTGCACCGCCAGCCGATCCAGCTTAGCCAATTGGTTGAGAGTGTTCTGGCCGACCTCGAACCAACGCTGACCAAAAACCAGATCATCCTGTACCAGCAGATTAGCCCTGACTTACCCTCGGTCAATGCCGATGCCACCCAGCTCTGGCGGGTCTACAGTAACCTGATTACCAACGCAATTCACCACAATCCCCACGGCATCAAGGTAACGCTGACCGCCGAAGTGCTCGATCCAGCCATTGTCAAACGCTTGCAAAACCGAAGGATGAGTCGCCTGTTTAAGCGCAAAGGTTCAGTCACCTCGGAAGGCTTGCCTCAAAGCGACACCAATGGCGATTCTTTGACCTGCTGGATCCGCTGTGCTGTACAAGACAACGGGATTGGCATTCCGCCTGTCCAGCAAGAGCGTTTGTTTGAACTCTATGCTCGCGGTAGCCGCGCCCGCTACATGCCTGGATTGGGACTCGGCCTCTATCTCTGTCGGCAAATCATCACAGCCCACGGGGGTGAAATCGGCGTCAGTAGCACTCCCGGAGGAGGAGCCACTTTTTGGTTTACGCTGCCAGTCGCAAAGGATTAGGTTGCCTAGCCGCTATCCTGGAAATAACGATTCGCAGAATTTAGCAATATGGCAGCTCAATCGCAGGTGATCCGGCAAAGTGATTTGTTGAACCAGCTTGTGCTCAATCGCGACACGATGGAAGAATTGGGACGAGTGGAGGTGCTGTGGATGTATCCCCAAGTGCATCGCGTGCTGGGATTTATCTGTAAGACGGGCTTTTTGGGAAGGCAAAAATTGGCATTTCAGTTGGCTCAAATTGAGGCGCTCGGTGAGAATGGCCTGTTGACCCACTCCCCGCCCCAAAAAACCGATGCGGAGAAGGTGAGCCGGCTCGAATCTTTGCTTGACCATGAGGTCTGGAGCGATGAGGGTAGCCGCATTGGCAAAATCATTGACTGTTTGTTTGATTTGCGCACCGGCGAGATTACCTACTATCTGTTTGTGTCGGGCGGCTGGCCTGGGATGGTGGGCGGCGTGTATCAGTTGCCTCCGGTGAAAATTCTCAGTTTTGGTAGACAGCGGGTGCTAGTAGCCGAATCATCGCTGGCAGGTTTCGAGATCTATCAGCCGGGAATTTCGCAGAAGCTGACCGAGGTGAGTGAGTCCTTTAAAGAAGAGGTGGTTGAAGAACTGTCCTCCTTTGCCAAAAAAGCCGAAGAGACAACCGAGCAAGCCAAAGAACAGTTGCAGCAGTTGACCGGGCAGGCGAAAGAGCGAATGTGGCAACTATCGCAGCGGTTTAAGCAAAAGGCGCAGGTATGGAATGAGCAGGTGAAGGAAACCGCTGAAACTTTGTTGGAACAAGCAAAAGAACACAGTCAGAGTTTAGCCGAGCAGGTCAAGGAAAGTAGTCATACGCTGACTAGACAAGTCGAAGAACAGATTGAAACGTTGACAATGCCCGATCCATCAGCCTCAGCTCAGGATACTGATTTAGACGAGTGGGATGACGATTGGTTCGATGAATCGGACGAAGTGGATGAACCAATTCAGGCGAATCAATTTAACAAAAATAATGTAGATAAAGATGCAAATAAAGTAGATGAGCAAGATATAGCACCATTGCCCAAGTACGACTCCAATTCTGTTACTTCATCGCGGCCTGCATTTACTCCACCTACTACTTCAGAACAAAATTTGAATAGTACTCCTGTCGATAATCCAGCGAATAATCCAGCAGATAATTCAACTGATGATGACGATGATCCTTGGATTTGATTATTGGACTCTGAAACGCGGTTGTCTGGCTGCAAACTTGAGCGAGGAGACAGGCTTGATTAAAAATTTCCTCAATCACATCACAAAACTGTCAAACATCTTTCAAACATCTTTCCCTGGTACCCGCATGGGGTATGGCAAATCAGCTTATTTCAAGTAAGGTAGAGAAGATTTCGCCTGTCCCCTGCTAGAGGAGCAAACCATCATGGCCATTGATTTGCTGAGCCGGAAACAGACCCATTTTTTGTTATGGCGACCGGGGCAAATGAATCCAACCCCAAGCTTGTGTATTGGGATTGGCTCAGAGGTATCAGGAAAAGTCGAGCCGCTGGTTGAAATTCCGCTTCAGGCCGATTCAGTCTTTTCTGACCTCTGGCTGGTGGCGGCAGCAGACTGTGGGCTAATCGATGGACAGGTATATCACTATTGGTTTAAGCTACAGCGCACCCGACCCGACGCGAGCGCCGCTTTCATCTACTGCACAGACCCCACAGCTTACACGGTCGATCGACGGTTCTTAGCACCAGCAGCAGAACCCGAAGCAGCCGCTACGCACGATCCTGCCAGTGTGATTCTGTACCTCCAGGGGCAGCTAATTCCCTGCGATCCGGGTGGCCAAGTCGTGGATTGGTCAAATGATGCGGCCCTAGACCATTTACCGCCGAATAATCGGTTGGTGATCTATGAACTGCCGACTCGTTGGACCAAAGCAACTGCTAGCGCTGGCATCACAGTTGGCACGGGTACTTTTCAAGATGTGATGGCACTATTGCAGGTAAAAGCTGCTGCACCCAATTTCTCCGAAACCGAAGAGCTACAGTCGAACCATGCTCATTTGCTAGAGTTGGGCGTTAATGCGCTGGAGTTGTTGCCACCCGCCGATAGCGGTGACCGCACGATGGTTGATCGCATCGATCCCGATCAAACCGATCAGGATCCGCTCAAGTGGGGGTATGGCACCGATAACTTCTTTGCTGCCGACTATGATCTGGGGTTGCCCTCAACCCAAACAGCACCCACCGCGTCCACGGATCTAGCCAATCTGATCAAGCTCTGTCACCAAAAAGGCATCCGGTTTTTTCTTGATGTGGTGATGGCCTTTTCTCGCTACAACGCCTACGCTGATATTAATTTTCTCGATTTCTACATCGATGACAAGCCAGTTGGCCATCCAAACCGCGATCCAGAGCAGGGCAATCGAGACAAATTTGGCGGCAATCTATTTAAATACAATTACTGGACACAGGGCTATCATCCGATTACCGGACAACGACAGGATCTAGTACCTGCCCGTGAATATATGAAAGCCTATCTAGCTCATTGGATGCAGTATTATCGAGTAGATGGTTTACGACTCGATAGTTTGAACAATATTGGCAATTACGATTTTATTCAGGAGTACAAGGATCTGGCGCGTCAGTTCTGGCAGGAACGGCAGGGAAGAGACGATCGGTTTTTGGTCGTAGGCGAAGAGCTAGATGTACCGCTGGCATTGATTCACCAAAATCGGGTTGATGGCTTGTGGAATGAGAAGTTCAAGCAAATTCTACGGCAGGTTATTCTGGGCAGAAACGCGGCAGGTAATTTAGGTAGAAATACTAGCGGTGAACCGAGCTTTGAACAAAGCGTGCGCAACCTGATTGACTGCCGCTTGCTCGGCTTCCATGATGGCACCCAGGCGGTGAACTACATAACTTCCCACGATGTTGGTGAACTGCCGAATGTGCGGTTATACAATTACCTGGTTGACAATGGCGTTCACGATACCGAGCCGCGCATCAAGCTAGCCTTTGTTTGTCTGATGACTGCCGTAGGGATTCCAATGATCTTGGCTGGCGATGAGTTCGCCGATCAGCATGATTTAGATACTCGAGACACCCATAGCCACCTGAAGCAGATCGATCCAGTTGATTATGAGCGCATGAATGACCCTTGGCGTAGACGCATTTTTGACTATGTGGCTCGCCTAGTCAAATTCCGGATTCGTTCCGATGCTTTAGCTGTCAATGATACGGTATTCATTCACGCCGATTTTAATGAAGGTAAACGAGTTTTGGCCTGGAAGCGGGGCTACGGCGAAACCATTGTGGTGGTGGTTGCCAACTTCTCGGATTATGGTACGCCAAATTCTGAAGATACCGACGCGGAGTATGTGATTCCCAACTTTCCCGCTACTCCTGCGGGCAGAAAATGGCGCGAAATCACCCAAAATAGAGAGGTGCCGGAGGAGTGGATTGGGCGAGAACCGATCTATCCCTGGGAAGCCAAAGTGTATGAACTGGTCTAATGCCATTTGACATTGAGTTTGACATTGAGCAAGCAATTCAGCGGCTGCGTCAAGCTGTACAGCCCTACCCCAAAGCCGCCATGTTTGAGTTGGCTGCGCAGGGTTATGAGTCGTTGTTTGAGCAGCTCATCGCCTGCATCATTTCGATTCGCACCTACGATGAAGTCAGCTTACCGGTAGCAAAACGCCTGTTTGCCGGTGCTCGCACTCCGGCAGATATGGTGCGCCTGACTCCAGCCGAAATTGATGCCCTAATCCGCGACTGCACCTACCACGAAGCCAAAGCCCAACAAATTTGGGACATTGCTAATGCCATCATCCAGGAGTACGGAGGCGAACTACCCTGCGATCTAAAGGTGTTGCTGGCGTTTAAAGGGGTCGGACCGAAGTGTGCCCATCTGGCACTCGGCATTGGCTGTGGTCAACCCTATATCAGTGTGGATGTGCATGTACATCGAGTCACGAATCGCTGGGGCTACGTCAGCACCCGCACGCCGGAAAAGACCCTAGCCGCTCTAGAAGCGAAACTACCTCAAGCCTATTGGGTTGAGATTAATCAGCTTCTGGTTCCGTTTGGCAAGCATATCTGCACCGGCAATCTACCCAAATGCTCCTCTTGCCTGTTGCTGGACCTGTGCCAGCAGGTCGGTGTGGAGAAGCATCGTTAGAACCGGTCTTTCATGCCCCGCAGGCGGGAAAAGGTTTGAATTGGATCTTGACTGTTAACCTTGGCCTGTAGCTCGGGTTGCTCCCAGCGCAAAAACGGATTGGTTTGTTTTTCTTCACCGAGCCAAGAAGGAACGGTGGCTTCTGAACGCTGTCGAGCTGCTTTTACCTGCGCATAGCGATGCTGGAGAGCCAAATTGTCTGCGTCAACTGTGAGGGCAAACTGCAGGTTCTTGAAGGTGTACTCGTGGGCGCACCAGACGCGGGTTTGATCTGGTAAAGCGCGTAGTTTACTGAGAGAGCTAACCATCTGGGTGGGAGTACCTTCGAACAATCTGCCGCAGCCACCGGCGAATAAGGTATCGCCACAGAACAAGTCCCCTACCTGCTCTGCACCCAGAGGCGAAAAATAATAGGCGATATGAGCGCGGGTATGCCCCGGCACAAACAGCACCTCACCCACTCGCTCCCCGAACTGGACTGAATCGCCTTCCTGCAAAAAGACCTGCTGACTAGGAATGCGACCTCGATCTTCTGCGCCTCCGTAGACGACTGCATTGGGAAAATGCCGCAATAGTTTTGGGTTACCACCGACATGATCGGCGTGATGATGCGTATTAAAAATTGCCACCAGCTCAATCTGTAGTTCCTCTAACTGACGCAGGACCGGCTCAGCGTCTGCCGGATCAACAACGGCAGCATGACCGTCACCATCATCAAGCAGAAAAATATAGTTATCAGACAAAGCGGAAAGGCGATGAATCCGCATCGAGCAGCCTCCTAACTGAAGCAGTTGATCCAAGATATACCTAAACATACTGACCCTGATCAAGCTAAGCCGCTGTCAAAAGACGGAATTTACGGAAATAGTCTCCGTAGATTTCCCATAGATATCCTTCTCTGGTATCGAATATACCCTAGCAGTTTCTTTTCATCATTCCTTCACACAGGTATTAACCGTTCTTTGCCCAAGGCCGTTGTAGCGAATCGGACAATAGAAGCAGTACAAACTGCAATGCAAAGATGCGGTGCAATTGGGAACACTGAATAGGAGGGGGTGCCTTATGGTATGGATTACAGAGAGTCGTCCCAGTGCGGCAATTCGGTCATTGGTTGAGCAAATTATTGCAGCAGGGCAGCTCAGCCGACAGGAGCATCTACGCCTCACCTCAACCATCCTGGCCGATTATCAGCTTTCAGCCGAAGACCGTGGCCACATCAGTCGGGTTTTGGATTACGTGCAAATTGGTCGCCTCAGGCTGATCGATTAAGCTCTCAAGCGCATTTCTCATCCATTATCGCCGTTCTTTGTCTGCCAATTTTCCTGTAGAGTACGCCTTCCCGGTTCATACCTGGAAGGTTTATTGCATTTGGACGGGGTTCGGGATGCGCTACCCAATCAATCACGCTCAACCGGCAATCCGTGATTACCTCGTCAAGCCGACCGCCGACCAGACAAGCAAAGCTGTCTACCCAACTGCTCCGCAGACGCGGGCTACCACCCATTCCCCCATAGATGCCATGCCTTCCCCCGTGGGCACTCTAGCAACAACACCGCAATCTCTAAACCTATGCTGTCGATTCCCACTAAAACTCTACAGGCCGATCCATTGCCCAATTTAATCCCGTCGTCGGTTGCTCTTGTTGTTGGCGATTTGTCTAAAAGCGGAGCTGGCCGCTGGGGTGGGGCGGTGCGTCCGTTTTTGTTAGCTCAGGCGCTTCAAAAATTGGGCTGTCGGGTCAAACTGGTCGGGTTTACCTTTGGCGATCAAGCTGCGATTTCCTCAACAGCTGATCTAGAAGTTATTACAGCACCAGGCAAGCCTTATCCTCAGTTTTGGCAATCGATACGGCAACTCTGGCCCCACTTAGACGGGGATTTGATCTACGCCTACAAACCCAAACCCACTAGCTTTGGTGTAGCGCTGTGGCACCATCTCCTCAAGGGCAAGCGTCCCCTGCTGCTAGACATCGATGACTGGGAACTGAGTTGGCACGGTGGAGATGCCTATCGGTATCAACCTTCCCTGAAGCAGCTGGTCCGCGATATTGCTAAATCGGATGGGGCATTACGCCAGCCCGATCATCCCCTCTATTTACGTTGGATGGAAAAGCTTGTCTCTCGCGCCAATGCGGTCACCGTTCACACTCAGTTTCTGCAACAGCGGTTTGGTGGCATCTCGATTCCCAACGGCAAAGATACGACCCTGTTCAATCCAGAAAATTATAATCCAACAGCTCTGAAGCAGCGCTACGGATTAGCCGCCTATCGAGTCTTGATGTTTCCCGGTGCCCCTCGTCCTTACAAAGGCGTCGAGGATATCTTGCTGGCATTGGATAGCTTGAACGAACCAGATTTGCGTTTGGTAATTGTGGGAGGCAGCCCCTACGATGACTATGATCAGCAGTTGATGCAGCGCTGGGGACGCTGGATAATCAAATTGCCACCCATGCCCCATACTCAAATGCCGGCAGCGATTGCCGCCTCCGATGTACTTGTAGTACCGCAGCGTGATACCCCTGCTGCCCAAGCCCAATTTCCACTCAAGCTGACGGACGGTATGGCGATGGCAAAACCCGTGCTAGCCACCCGAGTCGGAGATATCCCAACCATTTTGGCCGACACTGGCTACTTAGTTGAGCCCGAATCGCCCAACCAGTTGGCTGCCGGAATTCAAGCCATCTTTACCAATCCAGAAGCTGCTGCTGCCAAAGGTCGTCAGGCCAGAGCTAGATGCATTCAGCACTACAGCATTGATGCCATGGCTGTACAAATGGCAGAGGTTTTAGCACAGGTCTATGGTAATCAGATGCGGAACTAGAGTGAATCAGAAGTGAGGAGGCA
>KL662191.1:6056484-6170428 GCA_000733415.1 [Leptolyngbya] sp. JSC-1 | reverse complement strand
TCGGCCACGACCGTCGCTCCAGCCGTTTCGTAAGCAGCATCTGAGAAAAAAGCCGCTTCGCCTGCACCTGCCTCGACCCACACTTCACAGCCTTGCTTAACGAGGCGACTCACCGCATCTGGAATCAAAGCAACGCGCCGTTCTCCAACTTCAATTTCCTTCGCAACACCTATCTTCATGAATTCTCCTAAAGGTTTCGTACAATTCGCATGATGAGTAGCCCCTGGGTTCAGACGCATAACCATCGAAAAAAGGTTATACTCGCCCATTCTCCTTTTCTATGAAATAACCTCTTTGGCCGAAAGAGAGGCAAAATCTCAGACAAACTTTAGAAATGGGTGCAGACAAAAAAAGGCGTCGCTCAATGACGCCTCAAAGAATGTAACAAGGAATAAACCAATTCATGAATTTGCGTTAATTACTTCAACAAATGAAAGCTTTCTTTACAGAACAACGCAAAGCATTATCTTTAACGGTAAGATTGTTGGGCATTGAGTTAATAATTAGAGGAGTCAGGCGTCGGGCAGGTTTGGCAGAGAAATGAATTGTCAGTGAATTATCAGTTGGCCCAATCTACCCATACAGAAACCCAAAGAGAAATATTCTGACTCCCAACTCCCCCAACTCCCAACCCCCAACCCCCAACTCCCAACTCCCAACCCCCAACTCCTCAATCAACGATTATGAATCAAATAATTGAGTTCGCTGTCTAGCCATTCCCGAAACATTCGCTCAATAATTTGCTGCCGGATCTCTGGGTTAAAATCTGGGACAATAAACTCTTCGACCAAGACTAGATCAAACCCCTGTTCACCCCGCAAGGGACCCAAAACCTGCCCCAACTGAGCGCCGAAAATCGTTGCGGCCAACTCAGGTCTCAATCCCCAGCGGTAGAGTCTGCCTTCAAAGCCACACTTTAGCCGGCGAGATTCATCGATGTCGTAGAGATGGGCAGCTTCGTAGAAGCTGATTTCGCGTTCTTCAATTTGGTAGAACAATTCTTGAGCGAGCTGCTGGTAGGGAACCACAATCCTGTAGAGGGTCACTTGCTCAAAATCTAAGCGGTGTTCGGCAAAATAGGGGTCAACATCCTGAGCGAACAAACGTTCGGCTAACTTGGTAGATAAGAGGCGCTTACGAATTCCAGCCTCCCAATCGGTTGGCGTAATCAACTGGTCTGCCAGCCAAGCAAATGTGGCTGAGGCACTTTCAAGTCGATTTTGATAGCGTTGCCGGTTGGCTTCTGCTTGAATTTCTTCTGGTGTCACCGTAATTTGGCGTTCCTGTGCAGCTTGTTCAATAATTTGACAGCACAGGATCTTTTCACAGATGCTTCTTAGCTGAACTTCCTGCTTCAGAAAGTCAACAATTGCTTCAGGCTGTATCGGGATACCAGAAAAGTTGACCATTGCCTCAACACAACATTCTCCTTGCATGGTTGAAAACTGCCAGAATAATATTCTAAACGTCTAAGTGCAATCTATTAAAGATTGGATGAGACACAATATAATAACTGAATTAAGCAACAAGAAACAACGGCAATGATCAAATGCAGTGATCAAATAAAGTCTGTCGCTGCAAGCGTGGTTTTTCCTGCCGCATTAACTGTGTCTAAAACGAGGGCACAGACAGTGCCATTACTGCGAGTGCGAATCAATGTTGCATCCGCAATGCCATCCTGGTTCGAATCGAATGTGATTAAGACTAGCGATCGAAACGATAAATTTCCCTTGAGCTGTAGCTTATCTCCCTGATCCGCCTTAAAGTCAATCACAATATCTGCCAACCCAGGCGTTGAGGTTTCCGCAGTCAAACCAAAGGTATCAGCACCCAAACCACCCGTCAACCGATCTTGACCAAACCCACCGACCAGGATATCGTCCTTTGCGCCTCCGTTTAAGGCATCGTCTCCCGCTCCCCCATATAGACGATCCTTGCCGTTATTGCCTTCTAGCCAGTCATTGCCCGTCTCACCCAACAACCAGTCGTTGCCACTCAATCCAAAAACTTGATCATCGCCAGCACCGGCTCGAACTCGATCATCGCCAGCCTGACACTGAATTAGATCATGCTGCTGACTTCCTTGCAATCGGTCACGGCCTCTGGTTCCCTGTACCAACCGTAGGGCACTTGCAGGTGGGGGCGGAGCCGTTGGGCTAGATCCGGTAGCATCTACAGGATCCGTGGTCACGGTGGTATCGACTGTGGGCGGTAGAGTTCCAGAACTATTGGCAGATGCACTCCCGCTGCTGCCAGTTGCACCGGGAGTATAGATTGTGTCGCTGCTGCTCGTGATCGTACCATCAGGAGCAATAATAGTGGCGCTACTGCTGCTGCCTGCCCCCGTAGGGTCTACAAACGAATTAGAACTGCTAGAGTTACTGCTAGTCGCTGCAAGATTCTGATCGGTTCCTGAATTGTCAGCGGTTTGATTCAGGGACGCTGCGTCTTTTTTTTGAGCCGTTGGATTGAGGAGTTGCTTCAGCGGGAGCTGAAGCTGAGGCTGCAGTACTGCTTGTTTGTGGCGATGCACTGGCCGATGCACTACTCCTGCTAGAGGTGGCGGCAGGGGTGTAGGCTTCCTGACTGCTAGTGCTGACTTTGCCACTAGCAGATGTAGCAATCGCGCTACTATTAGCTCCTGCACCTGCTTGGCTGACAGACGAGTGCGAACTGCTGGACGCACTGCTGGCTCCAGAAGTTGCGATATTAAGCGAGAGACGTACATCCGGTTGAGACATGATTAGAACCTCCTCAAAGCCTGACCCTGCTGCCCATAGTGATTGCTCAAGTGATTGTCCATAGTGATTGCCCATAGTTTGAGAAAATAGCAGGTTAGTAAAAACCTACCGCGTTTCCTTTGGGCAGGACTGGTTGATCGGTTTGGTTGATTATTGGTTGATTAAGGTTGATTACAGCGTTTTTCACTCATGTGAGGTGTAGGGGGTGTGAGGGCTTCGCCCCCACGCAGGGGCACTGCCCTCACACCCCGTTTTTCGTACTTCACTAGCCTGAAAAAGGCTGTAAGAAGTTGATTAGTTGATTAAGTAGATCAACATCATCAATTTGAAGATCCGTAGTGCAAGCGTCTCGCTGGCGCAGGCAAGATGCCCGCACTGCATCTACCGTTTAATCTGGTTGATCTACTGAGTTTGGTCGATTAGTTGATTGAACCAGATAACTAAGCTAGCAATGTTGCCAGTTTGGCAGAATTTAGAAAATTTATTAGCTTCTGCAGGGCGGGCGCTTCACTGATGACGGGTCAGATTCCCTGCTATTGAATTGATTGAATTGATTGAATGACTTAAAACGCACTGAAATCCTGCACGTTACTAGCTGTGTTGCCTTGATCGGTGCTTGAGTAAACGGTGTCAGCAAGAAACCTGCCAGTTTGGCAATTTTTAGCGCTCAATTCGAGTTATATGGTTAAGAGCAGTAAACATTATCAATCACGAATTGATCGATGACTTTTCTCTTCAAACATCTTCAATTCTCTAAACTTTGAATTCAAGGAGAAAGTGATGCATCCTACTAACACGATTTTAGAAAAGGTGAAAGGCTTTTTGATCAGACTGGTCAAAGACTCAGCCTTTGTCAATCAGTTACAAACTAGCTCGATTGATCAGATTCAATCACTTTTACACCAGTCTGGATACACATTTACGAGCGCAGAATTTGAAACAGCAACTATCCAGCTTCTAGATCTAAAAGAACGTGATGAGTTTCACGAACTCACCGAAGACGAATTAGTGGGAGCTATCGGCGGGTGGATGCGTCGGTATCCCTATCCCAGACCTTGCCAAACTCCATGCTCAAATCCTTACCCTATTCAGCCGATGTATGGCGTGATCGTGGAACCACCGAGCGACGGATATCCCAGACCAAAGCCAAAACCGCTTCCCTATCCCTATCCTCAGCCGATGTATGGGGTGGTGATTTCGCCTCCTGGTGAAGTCCAACCGATGTATGGAGTGGTGATCGCACCAGAGGATGTGTAACTCTGTGAAATCAACTCTGTGAAATCAACTCTGTGAAATCAACTCTGTGAAATCAACTCTGTGAAATCAACTCTGTGAAATCAACTCTGTGAAATCAACTCTGTGAAATCAACTCTGTGAAATCAACTCTGTGAAATCAACTCTGTGAAATCAACTCTGTAAAATCAGCAGCGCCTCCTCAAGAACTAAATCATTCTTAAAAATAAACCCTCTCAAACCTAAAAATGAGAATTAGCTATGGCATATCACCGAACTAGCTATGCCGTGTGGGAAATCACTTTAAAGTGCAATTTGGCCTGTAGCCACTGCGGTTCCCGAGCTGGGCATGCCCGCGCCCAAGAACTTTCGACTGACGAAGCACTGGGCCTGGTTCAGCAGATGGCCGAGGTTGGCATCAAAGAAGTCACCCTCATCGGCGGAGAAGCGTTTCTGCGCCCAGATTGGTTGCAAATTGCCACCGCCATCAATCAGGCAGGTATGCGGTGCACAATGACAACGGGTGGCTATGGCATCTCCTTGAATACAGCCTATAAGATGCAGCAGGCTGGAATTGCTACGGTTTCAGTGTCAATCGATGGGTTGGAAGCCACTCACGACCGTCTACGGGGCCGTAAAGGCTCCTGGCAGCAGGCGTTCCAAACGATGAGTCATTTTCGTCAGGTGGGCATTCCTTTTGGTTGTAATACCCAAATCAACCGTTTATCTGCCCCGGAGTTCCCGCGCATTTACGAGCATATTCGCGATGCCGGCGCTCGGGCTTGGCAAATTCAACTGACAGTGCCAATGGGCAATGCGGCTGACAACACCGATATCCTACTCCAACCCTACGAACTCCTCGACCTATATCCAATGCTGGCACAGGTCGCCCTGCGGGCACACCAAGAAGGAGTCCAACTCCAGCCCGGCAATAATATTGGCTACTATGGACCTTACGAGCGACTGCTGCGAGGGCGGGGACGCCAGGATGAATGGACTTTCTGGCAAGGCTGTTCGGCTGGGCTATCAACGTTGGGAATTGAAGCGGACGGTGCGATCAAGGGATGCCCGTCGTTGCCAACCGCTGCCTACACGGGAGGTAACATCCGCGATCGTTCGCTCAGAGACATCGTTACAACAACAGCAGAACTGCAATTCAACCTAGGGGCAGGAACCCCGCAAGGCACTGCTCACTTGTGGGGATTTTGTCAAACTTGCGAGTTTGCTGAACTGTGTCGGGGTGGATGCAGCTGGACAGCTCATGTGTTCTTTGACCGCAGAGGCAATAACCCCTACTGTCACCACCGCGCCTTAGCTCAAGCTCAACAAGGAAAGCGAGAACGGCTTTTACCTAAAGTCCCTGCGCATGGGTTGCCATTTGATAACGGGGAGTTTGAGTTGATAGAAGAGCCAATTGATGCTTCGGAAGAGCACGACCCACTGCGTTTTACAGCCGATCGCATCCAATGGCCTACCAGCTGGCAAAATAAGCTGGAACCTGATTTCTCCATGGCAGCTACTTAGGTACATAGTGGCGCATCGTGGCACATCATAATGGCGGGGACAGTAGAAGATGACAGAAATGTTAGAAAAGCCAACCCAATTAGAAGCAGTAGAAGCAGACTCCAACAGCCTGAACGATTTCACAAACGATCTGGACCGCCCAGAAACAGCGGTTGAGGACTCGCTAATCTTGCCCCGTTCAGCCTGGAGCAGCCAATTGGCGCAGTTGAGAATTCTCCTGAAAGCAAAACAAGTGCTTGATCAGCTTTATTATCCAGGCAATTCTAGCCAGTAAAATCCGTTTCTGATTCGCTCTGACGTTTGCCTCTATCTCATCGAGGCTACCATAGCCCCCAAAATACAAATACAACGTCAGGTAGAGGTATCTGTTGCTATATCCATGGTTTGATGCAGGTGATAAATTAACCCTAACCCTGTATCGTAGAAAACCCATGAGCGACTGGTACCAGCAAGAAGCCACCCAAGCTTTAAAAGCCTTACAAACCAATGAGAGAGCGGGCCTAAGTGATGCCGAAGCCAGTCAACGCCGGTCGCAACATGGGGCCAATGAACTAGCCGAACAGCCGCCCAAAAGTCCCTGGCTGATGCTGTGGGAGCAGTTTACTTCTACCACGGTGCTGGTGCTGATTGCTGCGGGTGTGGTAACGCTATTTCTGCGGGATTACAAAGACGCGATTGCGATTTTTGCCGTCGTTATTTTTAATGCGGTTCTAGGATTCACGCAGGAATATCGAGCTGGCAAGGAATTCGCGGCGCTGCGGAAAATGGCAATTCCCAAGGCGCGGGTCTGGCGGGATGGGCAGTTGGAACAAATTGACGCCCGCGAACTGGTACCCGGCGATATTTTTCAGCTCGAAGATGGCGATCAGGTACCGGCGGATGGTCGGTTGCTGGAAAACACCAATCTGCGCACCCAAGAAGCCGCCTTTACCGGCGAATCCGAGTCGATTGAGAAGAGCGTAGCGCCGATTGCGGGCCACGATTTGCCACTGGGGGACCGCCGCAACATGGTCTACATGGGCACCACGGTAGTCTACGGGCGGGCAAAGGCAGTCGTGACCGAAACCGGCATGAATACCGAACTGGGCAAAATTGCCAACTCGATGCAGTCGGTCGAACAGGAGCAAACGCCGCTGCAACGTCGGTTAGATCAGTTGGGAAAACGCTTGGCGCTGGCGGCGCTGGTGCTGGTGGCGGCAATTTTTGCCTTTGGGCTGCTGCGGGGCGAAAACCTGACGCAGATGTTTTTAACGGCAGTGAGTCTGGCGGTGGCGATTATTCCGGAAGGGTTGCCTGCGGTGGTCACGATTGCTCTGGCGATTGGGGCGCGGCGGATGCTGAAACGCCATGCCCTGATTCGCAAATTGCCAGCCGTGGAAACCTTGGGTTCGGTGACGACAATTTGTTCCGATAAGACCGGCACCCTGACCGAAAACCAAATGACAGTGACAATTCTGTCCTTGGCAGGTAAGCGAGTGGAACTGAAGGAATCGAGAGCGCAAATTACCTCGCGGTTGGATGGTAAAAAGACGATTTTTGAAGCGGGTGCTGGTAGCGAAATGGAGCCGTCGATGGCGTTGACGGTGGCCGGAAGTGCGCTGTGCAACAATGCTACGGTAGTTGATGAGCAGCCTGATGAGGAAGACACTCCCAAGGCCATGGGAGACCCGACCGAGATTGCGCTGGTAGTCGCTGCCGATCGATTGGGACTCGACAAAGAGGAACTGGAAGTTCTATTTCCGCGCGTGGCAGAGGCACCGTTCGATTCGGATCGCAAGCGGATGACGACGATTCATCAGTTCAACGAAGTGGATTGGTCCTCTCCGGTGGCGCAGCAAATTGCTAGCCTGAAAGCGGTGCCGAACAAACCCTATATCGCCTTTACGAAGGGAGCAATTGATAGCTTACTAAACGTTGCGACTCATTTCTTTGAAGATAATCGCATACAGCCAATGAATGAGCAGGAGATCGAAAAGATCCGCCAAGACAACGATAAGCTTGCTTCAATGGGAACGCGAGTTCTGGGTGTGGGCTTTCGCTTGCTCGATCAGCTACCGCCCGCAGGCAAAGAAGTCGAAGCCGAGCAGGATTTGATTCTGGTGGGGCTGGTGGGAATGCTGGATCCGGCTCGTCCGGAAGCGAAACAGGCGGTGCATGTCTGTAATCAGGCCGGAATTCGCACGGTGATGATCACAGGCGATCACCCCCTAATGGCAAAACATATTGCCGAAGAGCTAGACATTTCCCGCAACGGCAAGGTGTTAACCGGGCAGCAGCTCAACCAAATGCGGACGGAGGAATTGGAAAAACAGATCGAGTCGGTGTCGGTCTATGCCCGCGTTTCGCCGGAGCAAAAGCTGAAAATTGTCGATGCGCTGCAGCGGCAGGGCGAGATTGTCTCGATGACGGGAGATGGCGTCAACGATGCACCTGCCCTCAGTAAGGCCAATATTGGCGTGGCGATGGGGATTGCCGGAACTGACGTGGCCAAAGAAGCGGCAGATATGGTGCTGCTGAACGACAATTTCTCGACGATTGTGGCGGCAGTCGAAGAAGGGCGCATCATCTACGACAATATTCGCAAATTTATTCGCTATACGCTAACTGGAAACACTAGCACAGTGGTTGTGATGCTGTTAGCGCCGTTGTTCCTTCTACCGCAACCGCTGCGTCCGACCCAAATTCTCTGGATTAACCTCCTAGCTGATGGTTTGCTGGCGCTGGCGCTGAGCGTGGAACCGGGCGAGAAAAACGTGATGCAGCGTCGGCCCTACCCACCGAATGAAAGCGTATTTAGCCGGGGTGTGGGTCGGGATATTATCGTCATTGGCTCGCTGATTGGTTTGGTGCTGCTGGCCTTAGCCTACTTCACCTACACCGCCAACTGGCAGCACTGGCAGACAATGGTATTTGCGGCTCTGGCTTTCACGCGGATTTTCTTGGCCCTGGCAATGCGGTCGGAACGGGATTCGATTGTCAGTAAGGGCGTGCTGACCAATAAGCCCATGCTGGGCGCGATTCTGCTCACCTTTGTGCTGCAACTAGCGGTGATCTACACCTCCTGGATACAGCCGATTTTCCAAACCCAACCGCTGACGCTGACCGAGCTGCTGATTTGCCTGGATGTGGGCACGCTGGGTTTCTGGATCGTGGAGGCACAGAAGTGGTTCAGACGCAGACGGAAGAAATAGAGGATTGCACCAACGAACGTGGGTTCAGCTCGAACGCTGGGAGGCGCTGACACCAGAGCAACGACGCAAGTTTCCACCCCTGACGCCCGATTTTGTGATTGAGTTAAGGTCTGAGACCGACCGATTGGGACCCTTACAGGACAAGATGAAGGAGTATCTAGAGAATGAATTGCGTCTGGGCTGGCTGATCGATCCGCAAAATCGACAGGTAGAAATCTATCGGCCTGCTGGCCCGGTCGAAGGGGTGTCACTGCTGACGACGCTGACAGGGGAATCGGTTCTGCCAGGATTTGTCTTGCAGTTAGAGCAGGTGGAAACCACAAGACGCTGAGTGACAAATTGGCTACCGTTTGGTTACAGATGGCTGAAAATTCGCCGATCTGCGAGTAATCTAGGTTTAGATCATGCGCCGCACTGCTCGCTCTTCAGTTGATGAAAATCTTGATTCTGGCTGCTAATCCTAGGAAAGACCTGAGCCGCGATCGCGAAATTCGAGACCTGAAGGCTGTGATTGAGCGGTCTCTTTGGACCTATCTATCCGTTTGGTACGGGTGAAGCATTCGGCAGGTAGACTAGAGGAGATTTGCAAAGATTCTAACCGAATGCTTCGCCCGTACGGGAGAAATAGCAAGAAAAGGTAAGCCACAATCACGTCCCCGGTCGATTGCGCAAATCCGAACTCATATACGACCGGTCGCCCAACGCTTGCAGCATCGGACCGTGAACATCAAATTTGACCACGCTCACCGAAGCGGCAGGCATATCGATGCGGTCCCGGTAGCGGCCCAGGTCAATCCCCAGCAGGCTGCACAGCAACACGCGAATCGTGGCTTTGTGGGACACCACCAGCACATTGCCGTCGGGATAATTTTGCTCGATTTCGGCAATCACCAGCGAGGCGCGGCTAGCAATCTGGACGGCAGTTTCACCGCCGGTGGGTGGGTTCCAGGCCGGTTCGGTCAGCCAGCGGACGTAATCTGCGTTGAAATGTTCGTTGACATATTCTGGCGTTTGACCCTCCCATTCACCGTAGGCAATCTCCTTCAAGCCATCCCGCAGTTTCATCTCTATGCCCGTTGCTTCACACAATGGTTTAGCTGTGGCAATCGTGCGTTGCATCGGGCTGCAATAGATCGCTTTCCAAGGCAGAGATTTGTAAGCTTCGGCAAAGGCATGGGCCATTTCGTGTCCTGCATCGGTCAGTTCTGGGTCAATACTGCCGCAGTAGCCGCCGGTTTGACTGTAGATGGTTTCGCCATGACGGATGAAGTAGATTCTGAGGCTCATGGATTTGCTTTGGGGTTGGGATATTCGGTATTCAATCTGTGGCGCTTGATCCCCCCTAGCCCCCCTTAGGGAAGGGGGGAACCGGAGGCGCAACCTGTGTATAGCGACCAGAAGCGGCTTGAAGTCCCCTTTCACAAGGGGGATTTAGGGGGATCTACTCAATCTTCAACATGGCATCCACCTGATCGTATTCTGATAGTTCCACCTGCACGCTGGATGTATGCCAAATTTCCTGACTGTAATCTCGAATCGAGCGATCGGACGAGAACTTGCCCATGCGAGCCGAGTTGAGAATCGACATGCGGGTCCACTGCTCATAATCGCGGTAAGCGTCACTGACGCGGGCCTGACAGTCGATGTAGGCTTGGTAGTCGGCCAGCAGCATAAACGGGTCCTGCTGAAGCAGCTTGTCGGTCAGGGGTTTGAATAAGTCGCAGTCGCCGTCCGAAAAATGGCCGCTGTTGATCCAGTCGATCACGGCTTTCAGTTCCGGGTTGGATTCGTAATAGTCGAGAGGACGGTAGCCCTTGGCTTTCAGCTCCTGCACTTGGTCGGCAGTGAGGCCAAACAAAAAGAAGTTTTCGGCTCCGGCTTCCTGACGGATTTCGATATTGGCTCCGTCGAGAGTGCCAATGGTGAGTGCACCGTTCATCGAGAATTTCATGTTGCCGGTGCCCGATGCCTCAAATCCGGCAGTAGAAATCTGCTCCGACAAATCGGCAGCGGGATAGACAAACTGACTGTTGGTGACATTGTAATCGGGAATGAACACCACCTTGAGTCGGTCATGCATGTCTGGATCGCGGTTGACCACATGGCCCACCGAATTGATCAGCTTGATGATCAGCTTCGCCATGTAGTAGCCTGGAGCAGCCTTACCGCCAAAAATGAACGTGCGCGGCTGGAGGTCGAGGTTAGGATTGTGCTTGAGACGGTGATAGAGCGTGACGATATGCAGTAGATTTAAGTGTTGCCGCTTGTACTCATGAATTCGTTTTACTTGAATATCAAATAGCGTATCTGGATTGACGCTGATATCCGTTCTTCTCAATATCTGAGCCGCCAAATCTTGTTTGATGGCTCGCTTGATGTTGCGCCATTCCTGCCGAAATCCGGCGTCTTCTACATAGGCTTCAATCTGCCGGAGCTGATCGAGATGGGTGATCCACCCTTCGCCAATCTTGCTGGTAATTAACCGGGTCAAGCGTGGGTTATTTTGCACTACCCAGCGGCGCGGCGTCACGCCATTGGTGACATTTTTGAACTTGTCGGGGTACATTTCGTAGAAATCGTGCAGCGTTGTTTCTCGCAACAGTTCGCTATGCAGTTCCGCGACTCCATTGATGGCGTGACTGCCCACACAGGCGAGATGGGCCATCCGCACATAGCGTTCACCCGTTTCATCAATGATCGACATCCGCCGCATGCGTTCTACATCGCCGGGAAACTGAATTCGCACCTGGCTGAGAAAGCGATTGTTGATTTCGAGGATAATTTCCAGATGACGCGGCAGTAGACTACCAAACATCCCCAGGGGCCACTTTTCTAGCGCTTCTGGTAAGAGCGTGTGATTAGTATAGCTGAAGGTGTTTTGGGTAATGGTCCAAGCCGCGTCCCAGCCCATTTCATGGTCATCGAGCAACAGCCGCATCAGTTCGGCCACGGCAATCGCCGGATGGGTGTCGTTGAGCTGAATTGCGAATTTCTCGTGCAGCGTATCGAGCAAGCGACCAGAGCGCAAATGAATCCGAATAGTATCTTGCAGCGAGCAGGAGACAAAGAAATACTGCTGTTGCAGACGTAACTCCTTGCCGCTGAGCTGTTCGTCGTTGGGGTAGAGCACCTTGGTGATGTTCTCCGACACCACTTTGGCCGCCACTGCTCCGTAATAATCCCCCTTGTTAAACGCTTCAAAATCAAACGATTCGGGTGCTTCTGCTTTCCAGAGCCGCAGGGTGTTGACGGTGTTTACCCGGTAGCCAGGAATCGGTGTATCGTAGGGAACCCCAATCACCTCGGTATGGGGCACCCAGCGGACGCGGTAATTCTCATGGTGATCGACATAGGCTTCGGTATGGCCCCCAAACTTAACTTCCATGCGGTTTTCCGGGCGGGCAATCTCCCAGGGATTGCCAAACTTGAGCCACTTGTCGGTGACTTCCACCTGCCAGCCATCCCGGATTTCCTGGTCAAAAATGCCGTATTCGTAGCGAATGCCATAGCCGACCGCTGGAATTTCCAAACTCGAAAGCGAATCCATAAAGCAGGCCGCCAACCGCCCCAAGCCGCCATTGCCCAGTCCCGGTTCTTCTTCTTGCGCCATCAGTTCTTCGAGATTAAGGCCCGACTCGGCCACGGCCTGCCGCACCTGATCGTAGATATCCAGGTTGATTAAAGCATTGCCGAGATGAGGCCCGACTAAAAACTCGGCTGAAAAATAGCAAACAATCCGGACTTCCGGTTTTAGATAGGTTTGCTGGGTTGCCAACCACTGCCGCAGTAGGCGGTCCCGCACCGTGTAGGCCAGCGCCATATAGAGGTCATTTTTAGATGCCGCAGAGGGAAAACGACCTTGAATGTACTGCAAATTATCGGCCATTGCTCGCCGCAGGGTTTCAATGCCGAGGCCAGTGCGGTCATCTTCAATCAAAATCGGGCAATTCTCTAGATTCTGGACATTATTTTGCACATTATCTGCGGTTTGCATCGGTTTTCCCTCCGGGATATGGTCGCTCATCAGCCAAAACGGCTTACCCCTGCCCAAAGGCTATTCAACTAACCATTCTTTCAGGGCTAACTGTGATTAACGGCTAGATCGCCTGGACTGTAAAGTCCGCTTGGATACAAATGGCAGAAATATATACATCTACGAATGGGTTGACTTCCGTTCATACCGTTCTCGGTGCTGTTGCTTCAGCCTGAGATATTCTGGATCTTGCTGCACCTGCTGCCAAGTTTCATAGAAGATTTTGGCCGATTCGGCTTTGACTGGATCAACAACATCAGGCAGCACTTCCTTCGTACCTTTAGCGTACTTCCGCCCAGATTTGTGGTTGGCATAACGCCGCGACCGCGTGTAGCCCATTTGCAGAAACTTGCGGGCCATATCCATGCCAACAAAATCCCTCGCCGCTTTGTAACGCAAAAAGAGCTGGTAAATCTCTGCGGCAGAGGTGCGGGCAATGTCCGGGGTCTTAAACCGCCAGTGGGGCAAAATCTCGCTCTTGTATGGCTCAACTAACAGAACACCCTGCTCTCCGCGCCCAATCCGATAAAGTTCAGGGTGGGCACGAAAGTCAATTTGGCTGAAGTCGAGACTGTAATCGAATTCCATTTTGCAAATAGGCAGGCAAGTAAAGGGAAGTGCCATCGATCCAGTTCTGGCTCCTGACTCCGGTTCGGCTGAGCGTTCGACTGATTTTTCTGGCCCCATAGGGGCAGTGCTCACGCCGAAGTCTCACCGTCGCTCGCGGAGCACCTTCCACGAACGAAGCCTGACTCCCGACTCCTGACTCCTACTCATCACCTCGGCTGCCAATCGCTGTAGCCCGCCATGTGGCCCCAGTAGGCCATGTATCCAGTAAATGCCCAAATCAGGGCAGCAACGAGCAATACACAGGCCCCCAACAAGCGCCAAGTCCGACTCGTTTTGAGATAGAGCAATGTGGGAGCCGCCAGTACGCCTCCCAGTCCAGTCAGAATAAAACCAATGCCGGAAATCACAGGCCGCAGCGTCAGGTCCAGATTAATGATGCGCAGCCCGATCAAAATCGAAGCTAAGCCTGCAAAAAAGGCATAGATTGTAATTGCGAACAAATCCCAGCCAAAGGCAAGCGCCAGAGAGGTGGCCAGGAACAGAATGCCGAACAAAACCGTTGTTTCACCGAAAGCGATGTTGAAGCTGCCGCGTACTGGCCAGGTCCAAATCATATGTAGCCCTGTAGCCAGCGCAATTGCTCCAGTCATGCCAAAACCGGGAATCCATTGTCTAGGGCTAGTATGATCGAGTCCCTGATAAACAAAAGTAGCCAGCAAAACTAGTCCGGCAACCATGTTGATCAGCATCAAGGTAATGTAATTAATGAACATGGCTCACCAATTGCTTTAGGGGTAATTGTTTTAGGTAACGAGTTGAGGTAACGAGAAGCACAAATAGACCAGTTCAGCGTCAGAAATCCTTCGCAGATTAGCGGATGATTGCGGTTCTTACCTCCACCTTCCGACGGAATTAGCGCAGTTTAGCGAAAATCGGCGACTAGTTTTTCTCGACCATGCGCTGATTCAGCTCGCGACATTTGGCTTCAGCGGCTTGGTATGCCTCTAGGTATTCTTTGCCACCCAACATCACGTCTCCGTAATATTCATAAGGAGCGGAACCATAGATCGGCAGCGGATTATCTTCGGGATAATCTTCTTTGGCTTCTTCTATCGCATCCTTTAATTGTTTCACGGTCAACCGTTGGGCTGGAAAGTAAATTAACTCGTCTGCCTTTTTTTTCAGATGCGGCAAATTCGGATCAACGATGGCACCATTCACCTCAAGCCAGCTATGCTCGACCAAACGATAAGGCTTGCTGGCATAGATCAAAAAGCCCTGTACATATGTGGCCCCTGCCGTCACTAAAGCGGCTTTGTGGGCATTCTCAAACGGTTGCCGCGCTTTACTTTTGATTTGTTCTGCGACTTGCCGTGACAGGGTTTCATCTAGCGGTAAATTCATTGATCCAGCATACTCCAGCAACAGTGCGTTATTGCCGAGTATAGCGGGTTTAGGGGAGAAGGTGGATGGACGTAGAGTTTGGATATGTGCGACACAAAGGCTACGCCTACGGTTCTCCCTAGCTATCGATCTCTTTCCAAAGGCAGGGTAATAGCTGTGAAAGAATTCACTCTGACAGCAGAAGTTGCATAGCTTCAAACTGGATACAATCGAAGCTCACTGGAAATAGCGCACTATTACTGCGGATGTTCTGAGTTAGGTTTCGCAAGGCAGGTGGATATGGCTAAGAAAAAAACTAAAAACAGAAGTGCATTGGGCACTCCAAGCTTATTTGATCCCCACTCCAAAAAATTATTAGGTATCGATGTGCGGGATATTGGTGCAGCAATTGCTACGGCTGTAGTAGCTGAACTAACTCAGGCCGCCTTGACTCGCCTTGCCAAAGCCAACGACCCGAATGCAGACAACCAGAACGCAGATGCCAATAGCAACGATGCAGATGATTCAGTGGATCAGGAGCAGGGAGCGCCTCTGAGCCAGACAGCTAGCGCAATCAAGGAATCGCTGACTGATTCTGCCGCTATACAAGCTATTACCGAGGCAGTTAAGAATGTTTTTGCTGAAATGAAACCTCAAGTGGCAGAGGCAGTGTCAGGGGTAAAAGCCGCCCCAACTGCCGCGACTGAAGCGGTAGAAGCCGTTCCAAATCAAGCTCAGGAAGTTTCAGAACAGGCAAGCCAAACGGTGAATAACGCTGTTCAACCGGTGACGCAGGCCGTGCAAAACGGAGTTGAAGCTGTCAAATACTCGATTGGCAACGCTACGGAATACATCAGTAGTACGCTAGATCCTACAACAGCCAATGAATCTGAGAAAAAAGCGAAGAAATCTAAATCTAAGAAGAAAAAGAAAAAGAAAAAGTAAACCTTGCGGTCTAGGACAATTGTTTGGGCAGTAAGAGCGGCCCCGAAAACCCCAAAGTTCCCAAAAGGGATTTGAAAGTTCAAAAACTCTGACGAGTGATCGGATAGATAGTAAGAACAGTAGGATAAAGGTGGCCGAACTCCAATGAACTCTATGCAGCAGACAAGCCAATCGACCAATTCCATCCTACCTTGGCTGACTCTTTTGGCCATCATCAGTACCTTTGCTGTCAATGTTTGGTCAAACTTCTCGCCAATTAACGGTCAAACCATCGGCGAAATTTCCAATACCCTGTTTGCTGATGTTCAAATTATTCCGGCCAACTATGCTTTTGCTATCTGGGGCTTAATTTACCTTGGTCTGTTTGGATTCGGCATTTACCAACTCCTGCCAGCTCAGCGATCCAATCCGCGGTTGCAGTCGGTACGACCGTTGCTAATTCTAGCTTGCATCGCTCAAGCTGTTTGGGTGTTTTTCTTCTTAGAGCGCCAGTTCTGGCTATCGCTGGTAGCGATGTTGGTGATTTTGCTGCCCTTGATGTTGATCTATCGGCGGTTGGGGATAGGTAGGCAGCCGGTCTCGCGGGGCGAAAAGTGGCTAGTTCAGGTGCCGTTTGGCATCTACTTGGGCTGGATCAGTGTGGCGACGATTGTGAATGTGGCGATTGCACTCTACAGTCAGGGCTGGAACGGTTCGGGTATTTCGCCCACAGTTTGGACGGTACTGATGATGGCGGTGGCAACTCTGGTCGCGGCTGGTTTAACAATACGGCATCGAGAAATTGCTTTTCCGCTAGTAATCATTTGGGCGTTGGTGGCAATCGCAGTCCGGCAGACCACGATACCGTTCATTGTGATTACAGCCATTGCCCTATCCTTTGCCTTGGCAGTGCTGGTATTCCTCAAGGTGATGGCTAGACCGAGAACGGCTTGATATCAGCGGTTTGTCGGCATAGATTGGCTTCCCGTGCCATTTGAGATCTGACAATTTGAGAAATAAGGGGCAGGCATTGGGTTCAACCTCAACAAACTATCTCTGCCAACACACCCAACTGCTACTGCCTACGGCAACGCTACGCCACACGCAGAAGCGAGCTACCATTCATCTCTGTCCGCTAAACCGAGCGGCTCCGGCGGCGGCAATTGTTACCAGCAGAATGGCAATCATGGCTCGCAGGGCTAGCGTTTCTCGCAACACTAGAAATCCCATTAGGGCCGCAGCAACCGGCTCCAAGCTGAGCAGTACGCCAAACACACGCACCGGCATCCGGCGTAAAGCTTCCAGTTCTAGGGAATAGGGCAAGGCGGAAGACAACAGCGCGACGCCAAAGCCAATCAGCAGCAAATGGGGCGTCAAGAGGGCTGGACCACCTGCAATCAGACCGACTGGCAGCAGCACAACTGCACCCAACGTCATCGCCCAGGCTAGCCCCGTTCCGCCCGGTAAAGCTTGTCCCACTCTGGCTGACAGTAGAATATAGGCCGCCCAGAAGCCACCTGCCGTCAGAGCCAAGGCAATACCAGTCGGATCGAGAGAGAGGTCACTGGTGATGGGGGCCAGCAAAATAATCCCAAGCGCAGCTAAACCGACCCAGAGCGCATCCATCCAGCGCCGCGAGTTGCAGACGGCTACACCCAACGGACCAATAAATTCCAGCGCCACGGCAATCCCAATTGGTACCCGCTCAATTGCCAGATAGAAAGAGAGATTCATCAGCGCCAAAGCCAGCCCAAACAGTAGCAGCACCGGATAGGCGGATCGATTCACAGCGCGCCAGTTGGGTCGCCAGAGGATTAACAGCACCAAGGCCGCAAACCCGACCCGCAGAAACACCACGGCAAAGGGATTAAGCTGCTCGAATAAGCTTTTGGCAATGGCCGATCCAAACTGGGTGGAAACAATCGACAGCAGCACTAGAACATTGGGAGATAATTTGGGAGCAGGAATATCTTTGATCACTTTTGTCATGGTGGCCTTCTTTAGACCCAGTGCGAACGACATAACATCACACCCTACATGAAGCAAGTGATCGGATCAAATCATGAGATGAATGGTTTCAATTTATGGCAACGATACATGGCAGCGATAGCTCGAAAGTCAAGCTATTTCAGCTGCGGGCATTTGTGGCGGTAGCAGACTGCAAACAATTTGGCGAAGCTGCCCTGCTACTGGGGTTGACCCAATCCTCAGTGAGCCATGCAATTGCCTCACTAGAAGCGGAATTAGGCGTGCAGTTACTCCATCGCGGGCGACGGGGTGCCATGCTGACCCCAACCGGCGAACAATTGCTGCCAGAAGCTCGCCAGATTTTGCAACTTTTAGACACCCTGCTGTACAAGGCTCAACTGGCGCGAGGCTTATCCACCGGACAGGTGCGACTTGCCTCGTTGCGCAGCATTGCCACCTATCTACTACCCCACGTGATCGCCAGCTTTCGGCAGCAGTTTCCTGAGATCAAGGTGACCTTGACACAATATTTCTACAACGCAGAAATTCAGGCTGCACTGCGTCACGGTACCGCCGATATCGGGTTTATGGAACTACCTGTGTCGGAAGAATTTGCCACCTATGACCTGGTAGCCGATGAATATGTGGTGCTGTTACCGCCTGCTGGGCTGCCCCAAATGCCATCTGGCGAGCCATCTAGCAGACTACCTAGCAGACTATCTAAACAGCCGCTGCTGACTTGGCAGCAACTCAGCTCCTATCCGCTGATCATGCCTGCGCCCAACTACGAGGGATCAATCGCGCTCCAGCAGCACCTGCAAACCCATGCGCCCTTTCTCCACATCGGTTACGAAATCAACGAAGATTCGATTCAGGTGGCAATGGTTCAGCAGGGACTGGGAGCCGCGATTCTACCGCATTTGGCCGCCATGCCGATTCCAAGCGAGATTCCGGTTTATCCACTGCCGACCCCGTTGCGGCGGCGTTTGGGAGCGGTGCTGCGGGTTGCAGACCTGCACAGTCCAGCTACCTTTGCTTTCTGGGATTTGCTGCAAATCAAGTAAATGGGCTGCTTCGGTCTGAATTGGTGGCTTTACCAATTGCTAATGGTGGCCTGAATCACTTCCCGGGCTTCTGTTAGTGATTTCTCGCGGGTTTCGTCTCCCATCGCTAATCCATCTCCGTGGATAAAGGTGACATCAGTGATGCCCATAAAGCCGAGAATTGTTTTGAGGTAGGGTTCATGGAAATTGATTTCTGCAGCAGGAGTGCCCGGACGGTAGACGCCGCCTTCTGCTGTGATTACCAGCGCTTTTTTACCCTCTACTAGCCCCTGGTAGCCCGATTCGGTGACAGCAAAGGTGCGTCCAGCGCGAACAATCTGGTCAATGTAAGCTTTGAAGTTGGCAGGAATGGTGAAGTTATACATGGGGACACCGAACACATAACGATCTGCGGTTAGCAATTCATCGATTAACTCATCGGATGGGCGAATTGCCTCTGCCAGTTCGGGGGTGTAGCTAGCTTGATCGCTAAAAGCGGCGGCAATCCAGGTTTCCGTTACCAGCGGTACCGGATCATGGCCCAGATCGCGGTAGGTAACTGTGTCGTCTGGGTAGGCGGCTTTCCAACCATTGATAAACTCATGGGTCAGGGTGCGAGAAATCGAACGCTCGCCCCGTGGGCTGGAATCCACATGCAAAATATGCGCCATAGCTAAGCTCCATTCAGATAGGGTTTGGGTGATGTCGGCTACAGCCTTCGCTGTTGCATCTTTCCTCATGCTAAGGATAGGCGCTAATTTTGGAAAGTAGTTACTTAAAAGTAAGTTTGTTCTGATTGCTCAACCATCAATTTGCTCAACCATCAATTTGCTCAACCATCAACTCCAATCAGTTCAAGTCGGTGGCCATGCGGCTAAAAAGTTTCTGAGACTCGGTCTGAATGGTTTGGTATTGCTCCAGAATCGGCGCGATCTCCTGATTCTCCCGATCCACATAGTCATAGAACTGAACAAAAATTCGCTCGACTTCCTCGTAGATTAAACTCAGCTTTTGACTCAAGCGTTCTGTGACTTCGACTTTGAATTTGTCTTTTTCGTTATCTAACGCTTGCTCAAATCGTTGAATGATCTGATTACGCTGCCATGCAATCCCAACGGCAAATATCACTAACCCAACCCCGGCGAAGGCAATCCCAATCGCATCGAGAATTGCTTCCGCCACCGTAAACTGGACAATATGCAGAATCATTCCCGCAATCGCCGCGAAGGCTCCACCTACAATTTCGGCAGCCATGTTGTCGGCATTGGTGGAAAGCGAGTCCACTAATCCGGCGTCGCTAAACAGCCGCTCGACTTTGCAGCGCACGCTTTCGATCACTTCTTGGCGACGTTCCAGGACTTTAATCGAAATGCTGCTGTTGGGAATTTGGCTAGTTTGGATCTGGTTGAGGTCTTGGGTCAGTCCCTCTAGGAGCTGACGGATACCGTCTACAAAGTGCTGTGCGCCTTCATTGGCGACTTCTTCTAGGGAATCCTTCAGGTCGCGCTGGCAGCGTTCCTGGAAGTCGTTGATCCAAGACTGCATTGAAGCTTCTTTGTTGAAGATACCGGCAAACGAGCGGCGAATCACGGTGAAGACCGACAAACTTTCACGAAACTCGCGTTTGATGCGGCTGGCAATGCTGTCGTAGCGTCCCACCAGCCGATCGGCCAGGTTGTCCACCTCATAGCGGGAGCGGGTCCGTCCGGTTTGAATTTTTTGCTGAATGCTGGCTGCGACTTTGCGATCCGTATCTAGCTGTTGTTGCAGCAGTTGAATGTCACCTGCTAAGGCATCGATAATTTTCTGCGTGGTGCTGCTGACCGAGCGCAATTTGATCCTGTAGCTTTCACCGCTGGCTACCATTTGCTTGATATAGTTTCGCACTGGCTCAAAGCCGCTATTTTCTTGGTCGCCTTGCAGTTCTTGTTCTACTGAGGTGGCAAACACAATTGGCGATTTAATTTGCTTTTGGTTAGCGTATTCCTTGACCCGCTCAATATTAGTTTGCAGATCGGCAGGTTTGAGCAGATCGGCCTGTTGCAAAATGAATACCACCTTCTTGCGCCACTCGGCACTGACGAAATCGAGAAAATCCCAGGCGCTTTTTTGATAGGGGTTTTTGGCAAACAGGACAAAAAAGGTGAGGTCGCTGTTAGGAATGTATTTCTCGGTGATAATCTGGTGCTCGGCCACAATTGTATTGGTTCCGGGCGTATCCACGATGGAAATATCCTTGAGGATCTCAATCGGCAAGCCAATTTTACGCAGGTTCGGCTCGATCTGCGTAACGTAGCGATTGTCAGAGTAGACGATTTGCTGAATCGAGTCGGTGCAGGGTTCAATGTCGGTAGCGCATACCTCTGCCTCTAGCAAGGCATTCACAAAGCTACTTTTACCGGCCTTAACTTCTCCGACCACCACAAACAGGAATGGCTCAGCAATATTTCGCCTCAGTCCTGCCACGGTTTCTTGCAGTTTGACATTGGTGATCGCAGTCGCCAGACGCTGGATACTGTGCAAGAGTTCGTTCAAATTCCAGCGGTAGTCCTGGAGCGCCTGATCCAAAATCGGACTGCTCATTGATTTCTCCTCACTTTTCTCCTCGCATTTTCCCAGGGGTGTTCTGCCACTTATACCTGCTGTTATCTAAGATAGTACGAATACCTGCTTCAAGACAGGCGGTTAGCCGTACAGTATCCTACCAATCAGGAACACAAATCCTGCATTATTCCTCAATCCCCAAGACCTGTTCTACCGTCAACTTAAACTCAGGCACGATTTCAGAAGGAATGCGATCGCTTCCTCGAACGACCGTATCTTCATAGGCACCGTTTACCTATCGACAAAGGGTAATTTGACGTTCTTCCGGATCAACAATCCAATACTCTGAAATTCCCCGTGCTGCATACTCGGTGCGTTTGTGGCGGTAATCCTGCGCTCGATTGGTTGCTCCTGGTGAAACCACTTCAATCACAATTGCAGGTGGCGGCCTATCCCCTGTAATGGTCACTCGTCGAGTGCCAGCTAGAGCGGCCTTGGATTCCTCGGTATGCACAATCAGATCGGGCAGGCGACATCGTGCTCGTCTACCCAACGTTTCGATCTCGGTGCCCCAAGCAACCCATTCGACTGGAACATGGTTGATCAGCTCCAACAGCAACTGTCTGGCGATAGTCAGATTCTCGTCACTTTCGGGCGGCATCTCGATCAACTCTCCGTCTACCAACTCATAGCGAGTATCAGTGCCATCGTCAAAGGCAAGGTATTCCTCCAAGGTCAATGGTTGGGGTGTAGAAGAAGCGGCTTGGAACATGGATACAGGTGTGCCAACGAGTAGTCCTAATTCTTTAATTCTATTTCAGGTATTATGTTCCATCTTTTCTGAGTACTCCTTCTTTACGGTTGTCCTATCCTCCACGGCGAAGCAGATTTCCCACGGTAGAATTAAACAAGTGATTGCGCACACGCTGAGGACTACTAATTGATTTAATAATTGATTTAATAATTGATTTAACTTTGATATTGAGGCGAATTAACCCATGACATGGTTGGAATTGAACATTGAGGCAACGCCCGACGCTGTGGATTGGGTTTGCACCCTGCTGCGGGCTAACGACGAGGCCGAGGTTCAAATTACGGCATTACCCCTAGCAACTGAGCTGCCTAGCTCCTCGGACTGGGCTTATCAGATGCGATTGTATTTGCCCTATACCCACAAGCGGACCGAAGAGCTGCGCAATTTACTGTCGCCGCTACAACGCACCGGATTGATCAGTCCACCGGAAATCGCATTTGTTGATCAGAAACCAGCTCAGACTGACTCTGCTATCCACCGAGTTGGAGAACGCTTTGTCGTGTTGAATTCTGACGCTTCCTACCGACAACAGGCCGATGAAATTCCGCTGCGATTAGACAACAATCTTGCTTTCGGCAGTGGTTTTCACCCAGCCACGTTTCTATCGCTGCAATTGTTGGAGCGCTATGTGGAGCCGCAGATGCAGGCGCTGGATTTGGGATCGGGGTCGGGAATTTTGAGTGTGGCCATGGCAAAACTGGGAGCAGACGTGTTAGCCCTTGACAATGATGCCACCGCTGTAAAATTCACTGGAGAAACTGTGCGGTGCAATCATGTCGCATCCCAAGTAACCGTCATGCAGGGCAGTCTCGGTCAAGGCAGTGAATTGGGCCACTGGATGGGGGGAGAGTCCCTGACAGATGTTGCAACGATTCAACCGACTGCTGCGTTTAATCTGATTGTGGCGAATATTCTAGGACGGGTGCATGTCGCCTTGGCTAATGACTATCAGCGGGCACTTGCTCCCACCTCAACTGCCATTTTGATCACGGCTGGGTTCACCACCGACTACGAATCAGACGTAAACAACGCCCTCAGCGATGCCGGTTTTCAACCGTTGGACTGCCGCCGTTGGAATGAGTGGGTGGCCTTAGCGCATCGGCTGTAGACGCAGACGTAGGGGTAGATAGGTAGTTAGGCTGCTTAAGATTTCGGTTGAAACAGCACCCAAAAAATATCGATGTAGAGTTGCAAATTTGAAGCAATTCGGTTTCTTACTTTTTAGAACAAAGCTCCTTGAATCACATCAGGCTGAGATCCCTTTGGTTTAGGTGGCCAAAAGACACCAAGTACGACCCACGTATTATAGGGAAACACCGTGCCCATAAAGAAACGGGTCTCTCTACTTTCGCTACATAGTTCATTAAGGAATTTGTGGCGAACACTCAAAGCTGCTTGCTCTTCATCACCTAAACGAGCTACTTCATTCAACCAAAGTACCCCTAATTCCCAGTCCTCAATCATAGCATTATGAGGTCGGCTACTATCATTGCATTCAAAGACATAGCTAAACTTGTAAGGTATTTTGCGAAGGGGCTTCTGAACAGGTCCAAAGAGAGTCAATTGATCAAATAAAGACTGCCATTCTGGTTTCCATTCAGGATCAGCGGGTTCAATCTTTAAATCAAGTACTTTTGTAGGCTGCACAATACCAAGTGATACGCGCTCAGATTCATGCAACTCTCGTAACTGCTTCACTGTATAAACTGGAATTGGATCAATAATCTGACGACGTTCCTTCCATCCATTTTTTGTGGAGAGTGGTTCTCCTAAAACTCGAAGTGTATCTAAAATTGGTTTTCTGCTTTCCTTTCTTCGGTCATTGCCAGCCCCATGTGGGAATAAATCAACTTCTATCCATTGATATTTCCGGAATTGTTGATTTCTTGGTCTATAACGGTAGTCTATTGGATAAAGCCGAACCCACTCACCCTGCTCAGTTACACCAGCCGTGCAAACAAGTTCTTGATATCCTCTGGATGGGTGTGGATAGGTCATCACGGTTATGAGAACTTTGGTTTTTATTGCTTGGCTCCTCATGTTGAATATCCCAAGTGTCTAATTGGCATATCAATTAAAGTTGTTAGATGTTGAGCTAAGACATTACGGTGGCAAAAATTTGGATCAGCTTCCATACAAACTAAGACACTAGGCTCAGATTGCAGTAGCTTGACTACGTTGGCTAGATCCTTCTCACAGGAAGAAAGATTCAAACGGTAATTTTCAAACAATATTATGTATTGGTTTTTAGAAGCTATATGTTCACGTTCCGAACCAGATATTCCCAAACCAGGAAAATGTTGATAATCTATCCCTAGGAAGCTACATAAGCGAGACAGAGTACTCTTATGGAAACCATACCGACGTGAAATGGGATTGTATCGCACATCAATCAACCGAGATATTCCAGACTCCATAAGAAGATTCAAAAATTCATCAACAGTTTTCCCTTCATAGCCAGCAGTATAAATATATTTCTTTGCAACTGGGCGTTTTTCTCTTCTCCTTCCAGGAAGTTCACTATTGATTGTGAACCAAGAATATTTGTCATAAATTAGATTAACTAGTTTCTGTGCAGAGAGTTTTCCGTAGGTTGCAGTAATTTGGCAAATATCTTTACTAACATCACTAGGCAATGTTATATCTAGCTTCTCTCCTAGAGGAGTAAGTCTCCAGTAATTATCGGTTTCTTTTTCTAAGAAACCATTGCGAATAAGCGAATCAATTTCTTGATTAAGAGTAAAAGAGTAGGGACCGTATCGATACGGAATAAATTGATAAAATGTTCTGCCTCCGCGAGATGGGGTTTCATAAGACAACAAAAAAGCCCACTTCATCATTTGCATGCTGGAGGCTGTACCCCCAACTTGCTGAAGTATCATCAGTAGAGCTTTCTGACGATGTAGCACCTTATTGACCTCGAATTGATTCGTTTACACTATATCGTCTTATGAAATGGCTTGTGGGTTAGCTTAACACTACTAAAACAACTCTGAGTTCTATCTCACAAGCTTCTAAGCGTTGAAACTAGTAGCTAAAATTTCGATAAGCTCCAATTCTCGAAATTTGTGCCGACTTCAACCCAATCACCGCATTGGTGCGAACGGCACAAAGGTTATTGGTAGGTACTCGACGTTATCTGCTGCCACACAACTTAACCAATAGGTAGAGGGATAATGATTAAATTTTGCTTAATGCTCTGGTTGGTCAATTAGTTGCTCGCAGACAGAACAAACAGATGCCGGTCGGTGCGGGGGATTGGCAAGCGCTCGGCGGGGAAGGAGGGATAGTTCTGCAAAAAGGCGTTCCATTCGGGATCGTTGGCAAAGCGAATATCCTGTTGCAGTTCTTGATCTAGCACAATTAAATTCACCTGGTTTTGCTGAATAAACTGGAGAAAGCCGACGGCCTTACGGGTTGGGTCAACTCGTTCGTAGTAATCGCCTAGGTAAATCGGGTATTCAATGTCGAAGGCTAGCAGTTTTATCGGTGGGTCGAGGCTGAGCGACCGAATCAACTGAATTGTTTCTAGGTTGGGTCTAGCGGGTAGCGACTGTCTGGCGAATAGGCAGGCATTGCCAACACACCAACCTTTGGCCAGCGATGGAGTCAGCAGCACAATCAATAAACCAACTAAGCCCGCTTGCCGCCAGTTCAGATTCCAGCGTAAATCTCGCATGGTATGGGAGTAGAGATAGGCGAGTAAAATACACAGCAGAACTGCGTGAATAATCAGGTAATGATATCTGGGAAAGATAATAAATGTAGCAGGAATTACTGCCAGTTCAACAAAGCAAAGAAGAATCAATAAGCGCCGCAGAGTTCTAAAATCGATTTGGCGGATCCAAACCTGACGGTTACGGATGATTTGTACTATTGCCAGGATTAGCAGCCCCAACTGAAGGAGGCGCAATATGGAATTCGCAATTGGATTCAGATCTCGCAGAGCCGGGCTGTAATCCTTTAAGGAACCGGCCAGAATCGATATCGTATTCTCAAAATACCCCTTGATGTTCTCATATGTGTTGTAAAGAAATGCACCTGGATTGGCTTGGAGTGCCGCAGAGATTGTGTTTACGTCTCCGAATACAGAATTGGTAATCTGCTGGTAATCACTCCAGGGATCAAGATTAGTTGGGTGCTGCCAAGACCAGCGCAGGGCATAATGGGAGGCAAAGGCCCACCAACTGCGGTTGCCGGAAGAGGTTGGAATCCCCAGCGATGCGAGCAAAAATAGCGCCAATCCGCCATAGAGTAGGAGCCGTAACCCAATCGGTCGCCGCTGGTCAGATCGGATCACCTTCCTCAGGGTCGGCAAAATAAACAAACTAGAAAATACCACAAACGCCAGAAAATACTCTGGTCGCACGAACGAGAGCGCCAGCAGCGTCATGCCCAACACCCAGTAGAAATCTAATTCTCCCAGGTATTTCTGAATCGCAATCAATATCAAAACAATCAGCAGTGCAAAATGGCTCGGCCTCGGCCAGATGACCGGAATACCGGAAATTAGATACATAAAGGCAACAATAGCCGCAATGACACGATTGCAATTTAAGGATCGAAGTGCAATATACAGGAAAGCTGTCGTCAAACCAATCAGAAGTTTATGGTTAAAATAATATAGATTGACATAATCTTGGCTTGGCTCTAGCCATGCAATCAACCAATACCAAATAGCGTAAAAGGGTGCCCATTCTGCGGTGGGAAAGCCCGACTTGAGCAACTCAACGCCATTGTGCAGATAATAACTCTCATCCGACAGCACCACATCGGTGATGGTTGCAATACCGTCCGTTAGTCTCAATGCTGCCAGAAATAAGCAAACAATCAAAATCAAATCGGGAACCGTGTTTGCTAAAAATCCAAACAGCGCTCGGAATGCTGATCTAGATTGAAGAGTAACCATTGCAGTTGGGGGCTTTGAGCCGTTGATGGTTTTGGATCTAATCCATCCTACTCCCACTCACCCCTGCCGTCATTGATTCAGAAAACCATTCTAGAAAGGTGTTGGGCTATAAAGCTGAATGAGTTGCCCCGACTGAGGATGGTAGACTTGCAGTTCCCTGGCGTGTAGGTGCAATCGATCAGCCGATAATGGGTGAGTCGGTAATGCGCAGCCATACAGCCGATCGCCCCAGATGGGAAACCCCAAACCTTCAGCGGCATGCACGCGCAATTGATGCGTTCGTCCGGTGATCGGAATAAACTCAACGCGGGTGAGATTTTCGTGGCTAGACAAAACTCGAAACTGCGTCTGGCTGGGTTTGCCGTGCTGCCAGTTCACCTGTTGCCGAGGCCGATCGGCTGGATCGCCCCACAGCGGTAGATCAATCACACCCGCCTGTTTGGTCACCCTTCCGGCCAACAGCGCTTCATACACTTTGCGAACAGTTCGCTGCTGAAACTGCTGACTGAGCTGTCGCTGGGTTTGGGTGTCCCGCGCCAACAGCAAAATTCCAGAGGTCTCCTGATCAAGGCGATGTACGGCTTGAATCGCTGCACCGTTTGATTGGTGTTGTATTGATTGTTGTAACCGGCTCCAAACACTATCCTGCCGATCGCCGTATCGCCCCGGCACTGATAGGAGTCCCGCGGGTTTGTCCACGGCAATCAGCCACTCGTCCTGATATAGAATGGGAAGCGCTTGAGAGAATTGTGGAATATTGGGGTCTGGCGACAGGCCAGATAGCAAAAAGCCCATCAGCGGCTGACAGCGTTCGGCACAGGCGGGATAAAATTCGCCGGCCACTTTATCTTGGCTTGCCGGTCCCCACCAAAATTCTGCCATCGCCAGCGGTTTCAGTTGATGGGTTGCGGCATAGTGCAGCAGTTTAGGGGCGCAGCATTCCCCGGTTCCAGTTGGCATGCCCTGCTGGAATGCCTCTAAGGCAAGTGTTTCTCCAGCGAAGTTGGTGAGTCGATAGGCGGCGTGCAGTTGGTGCTGCAACTGGCGAGATAGGGCGCGACGGCGGTGTTTCAGATAGCGAATTCGAGTTTCTGTCTGTTCAATCACCTGTTTAAGTGGCTGTAGCCTGCTGTCTCGCTGCTGCTTGAAGCGTCGCCGTTCTATGCCATCTCGACGGCTCTGGTCATTGAGTGCTTCTAAGGCTATTGCTAATTTATCTCCGACTAATGTTTCTAGTAAAAATTGGCGTTTTTGCTGACGTTCTTGTTTACGTTCTTGATGAACTAAATTAAGCTGTTGTCGCTGATCTTCAAACTCTTGAGCTAAATCATCGTACTGCTTTCGTTCAGGCATGAATTGCAGCGTGATCAGCTCCTGTTTAATCTGATTCAGTGTTGCTAAAGTTTGAGCTTCCACTAGCGCCACCTGATCACGTCCAGTAATGGGAGGCACCCAACTGGATAGTACCGCTTTCCCGTTGAGCAATCCTGAGAAGGCTTGTAGTACATAGTACTGATTAAACGAATCGACAACCAGCAGCACGCCATACATTTTGCCTTCGTTGCAGTGGTTCTGAGCCGCTAATTGTTGCATTAACCTGCAGGCAACTGATTCAGCTAGGGCCGTGCGGGGCAATCGCAATAGAGTACCCGTGCGGGGACAATCCCCTTCGTAATAGTAAGTTGGCTCAGCTTGTATGGCTTGGGCGATGTCAGTCGAGTTGGGCCACTCCCTGCCCCATGCTGTATCTGTCAAGAAGTCTGTCAGGGGATGCAGACAAGCCAGCTCCGGTTCAGGCATGATTATTCAAACAAGTTGTACAGACAAACTATCCAAATAGAATATTCAAACAAAACCTTCAAACAAAACCTTCAAACAAAACTTCAGGCCAGTAGCTCTAGCGGCAAGGCTGAAGAGCTGGAATCGAACAAGGTTGCAGTTGCTCAACTAGGCGAACCGGCACCGTATCCTTTTGCTGCGCCGACTGAGTTTCGCTACGCCACAAAGCCCAAGCTAAGCCGCTGCCCAATGTGACCGTCACGCCAATCAGCAATGTGGTCAATAATCGCACCCGCGAATGCAGCAACCGCACTTCCTGACGATAGAGGTCCAGTTCGGTCACTGCCGGTGTGGGCTGGATTTGAGCCGCCTCCGCCACTTCCACCGCTTCTATCGCTTTAGTGATTTGCTGGGGTTCAAACTTCACCTGGTTATAGAGCCAATCCGCAATCAGTTGAGGGCAATTGCGCCTAAACCAGCGCAGGAAAAAAAGCGAAAGGCTGGCTTTGAGAAGCGTGCAATCCATCTGGCGCAGAGCTTGAGATGGCGGCTCGGCACCCGCTGGTTGATTAGATTGATCGAACCGATGTCATAGAGACAATCTACAATCTGCTTGACGGTTGCTTCTTCTCGTACAAACATCAAATCGAGTAGAAACAGCACATCGAGCATGCGTTCTTGTTCAAACTGCTGTTTAGTCTTTGGCTGACCCGATTGGGGATCTGGCGGCTGGAGTTGCTTTACCATAGATTGGCGGTCAAAATTAGCGATCAGACTGCGGATAAACCAGGTTTTTTAAAGATAGAAAAAAGGCAGCCAAACCTACTCTCTCGGCGGCATGAGATTGATCTGGGTTGGAGCAATTGTAGAGGAAAACCAGGAGGGACGCGACCAAAAATAGGTTAAGTTAACGAAGTACCGCATGCCTTTGCCCTTGTTTTCGCCATGTCTGCCCTCCCGAAACCGACCAGAGCAGAAATCGAGGCTGCCATCAACCAAACGGTTCCTGACATCATTGCGCCCAATTTACAGGTGTTGTTTTGCGGCATCAACCCCAGTTTGTATAGCGCCGCCGTGGGCCACCACTTTGCTCGTCCGGGCAATCGCTTTTGGAAAACCCTTCATGCCGCTGGGTTTACTGAACGGCTGTTGAGTCCAGCTGAAGATCAGAAGTTGCTCCACTTGGGCTATGGCGTCACCAATATTGTGGATCGGGCCACGGCCAGAGCTGACGAACTAGCGCCATCCGAACTCATCACCGGCCACCAGATGCTGGCAGCAAAAGTGGATCGTTACCAACCGCGAGTATTAGCCGTTCTGGGAGTTTCCGCCTATCGCACCGCCTTCAATCGCCCCAAGGCCGCCGTAGGTCAGCAGCCAGAATCATTTCAGGGTGCCCTGCTGTGGGTGTTGCCCAATCCCAGCGGCCTAAACGCCCACTACCAGCTCGCAGACTTAACTCAGGTGTACCAGACCCTCCGGCTAGCGCTGCTGTAGTATTCTTCACACATCAAAGCGATAGCGCACCGCGCCCGTTTGGGGATCATTACAAACCTCAGCATAGCCATACCTTTGTGCCTCTTGCAGTAAACTCTGCACGGCCTCTGGCTCCAACCCGGTGTAGAGGGCTACTTGCGCCGCCGAGAGGGTGCCGCCCTGCTCCTGAGCAATCCGCAGTAGCCTATGCAGGGGACTTACAGCAGGCGGTTCGACTAGAGGTTGGGGCTGGGGCTGGGATAATTGGCCCAAATTCAGCGTCACCGCAGGCTGAACGTTTGATAGATCTAAATTTCTGGCGTACAGCCCTCGTAAGTAAATGTTGCGCTTCTCTACCATACCTGGAATCAGCAGCAAATCGATCAACTGCCCAAAGCCGAACAAACCAAAAGTAACGAGATAAAGCAAACCGCTGGCAATTTTGCCGCTATAAAACCGCTGCCCGCCGCAGATGCCCAGTATGCAAAGGAACCAAAGAATATAGGCCGTATTGGTTTGAACCTGCGGAATCTGACTGGCTGTAGTGGACTGTGGTACTGGCTGCTGGGGGCGATTCTGAGATTTGTAATGCTGGTGAAATAAAGACTGACTTTCCATGGCAACTCCTTCCCTGGCCGCTTCTCTAAGTATAGTTGTCGCATCGTTGTTAAAGCCGAGTGGCCACTTCAGCGTCGAGGCTTCTGATTCGTAAATACTCTGCTCCAAAAGCGCCTGAGCACCGTTAACACAATAAAAACGTGAATCGAGGACCGAATCAAAACTCGATTGCTGAGCTGCTTGATATTGCAGAATCCCCAGCCGGTTAGAACTCCAAGGCTGCTGCCAACCGAGCCAAAAATTGTAATACTGCCGTCTACAATCTTCTCAATGCCCTGGTTGTTGTGCCAGTTAATATTGAAGCCCGGTGTCACTAAAAGCGCTAGAAACAATAAAAAAATGCTGAACAATGCTCCCAGCGAGGACCCCGTTACACCACCCACACAGCCCCAGATTGTGCCTTTGAGCAAACGCATCAACCCATTCCTGGAACGCTTTGGAGTTGCCGATACGTTAATTCGACCATAGGGCATTCGCAAAACTCGTATGACCCCAAAACAGACAAACAGCAGGCTATACAGAGCCGGAGCCAAGATGCCACCCACGAGTGCCGTCTGAGCCGGATCCTTAGTTACAGCGCCAGCAATCAAATTGGTAAACCCAGAGAGCAGATAAATAGTAATCGCCACGTACCATTTGGCATGGAGCCAATGCCCAAAGCTGAATAAGAAGCAGCCCACGATCAAGGCGGGGGCGAAATAGGTGATCAGGGGGGCAGGGAGGTGTTGCAGGTAGTCGAGCAGGGACATGGGAGGTGGGAGAGATGGGGGAGGGTGGGGGAAGTGGGGGAGATGGGGAAGGGGAATATTTTTATAGTGCAATATGTTTGGGGCAGGGAGGTTAGGGGTTGGGGTCAGAATTAGGGTTAGGGGCAGTGACGGCAGAAGGATTAGGGGCGTGAAGCGAGGAAATCTTGCAGGCGTTGCCAGACGCGATCGGTGAGGTTGGGGTCGTCGGCATTGAACCACTCAATGGTGGGATCGGCACGGAACCAGGTGCGCTGCTGCTTGGCAAATTGGCGGGTATGGAGCACAATCTCAGCCTCGGCGGCTTTCAGCGACAACTCTTCGGTCAAGTGCCGCTTCATCTCTTGATAGCCCAAGGTGTTTAGTAACGGCAAGCCTGGGCCGTACTTTTGGCAAAGGGCTTCCACCTCAGCAACAAATCCCGCTTCGATCATCTCAGCAGTGCGGCGCCAGATTCGTTGTTCCAAGGCATCCATCTCGGCATCTAAGCCAATCTGCAAAATCGGGTAGGTGGGCGGGCGTTCTCCCTGTTGCTGAGAAATTGGTTTGCCGCTGACATAAAACACTTCGAGTGCTCGTTGGGTCCGCACCTGATCGTTGGGATGAATTTTGGCGGCAGCTACCGGGTCCACTTGTTGCAGCAATCCATAGCAAACCGCCTGTCCCATCTCAGTAAACTGTTTACGCAAATCTGGCTGAGGCGCAACCCTCGGAATCTGCATACCCCGGACGATCGATTTGATGTAGAGTCCCGTGCCGCCGACGAGGAGGGGAGTGGGTAGGTGGGTGGATGGGTAGGTGGGTGGATGGGTAGGTGGGTGGATGGGTAGGTGGGTGGATGGGGAAGATGGGGAAGATGGGGAAGAAACAAAGTTCGTGTTTTCTGTGCTGGACTTGGATGCTGTTCCCCGGTCACGCACCCACGTACCCACGCATCCACGTACCCACGCACTGACCGGCAACACCTCTTCAATCACCCGCTGCACCTCGGCCTGATAATCCGCTAGCGTCAAAGTCTCAGTGGGGTCGCAAATATCAATCAAATAGTGGGGGACTTGCTGCTGCTGTTGGCGGGTGGGCTTGGCGGTGCCGATGTCAAATTCGCGGTAAACCTGACGAGAATCGGCACTGATGATGACGCTGGGGAAACGGCGGGCCAGCTCAAGCGCCAATCCGGATTTGCCGGTGGCTGTCGCGCCGCAGATAACGATCAACGCTGACTCCATTTGTTTAGAGTAAAATGAGAGGAGAAGAATTTTGGTACAAATGTATTAGTCTAAATGGCAATAAAATTAACCTTGTTTAAAATTGACCGATTTCCAGGCTTTACTATATGAAGGATTGCTAACAAATTATTCTGATCGATCTCCTTCGGAAAATTCGTCTCAGACTGGCTTAAAATCGTCCTTAACCCTTTTGTGCTAGAATTTTGGTGTATTTTAATATTCTGAGGTCTTGGACGGCTTCACACCACTCACGGGAGCGCTTCATACATGACAACAAATTATGGTGCTGAACAAATTCAGGTCCTTGAAGGTTTGGAGCCTGTGCGGAAACGACCAGGCATGTACATTGGCAGCACCGGCCCGCGTGGACTCCATCACTTAGTTTATGAGGTTGTTGACAACTCCGTCGATGAAGCTCTGGCGGGCTATTGCAAGCATATTGGCATCACGCTGAACCCAGATGGTTCCGTCAGCGTTACCGACGATGGGCGGGGAATTCCTACTGGGATTCATCCCAGCACCGGCAGATCGGCCCTAGAGACGGTGATGACGGTGTTGCATGCGGGCGGCAAGTTTGGCGGCGGTGGCTACAAGGTTTCCGGTGGACTGCACGGGGTGGGGATTTCGGTCGTGAATGCCCTCTCGGAATGGGTAGAAGTCACCGTTTGGCGCGAACAAAAGGTACACAAGCAGCGCTACGAACGCGGCGTACCTCAAACCGATCTGATTATTGAACCTGCTAAGGGCAATCGCACGGGCACCTCGGTCTCTTTCAAGCCCGATATCGAAATTTTTACCACCGGCATCGAGTTTGATTACGCCACTCTGGCTGGACGGCTGCGCGAGCTGGCCTACTTGAATGCAGGTGTAGAAATCACCTTTACCGACAATCGCCTGGAACTGCTGAAGAGCGATGAGCCCAAGGTCGAAACCTACCACTACGCGGGTGGAATCCGGGAATATGTTGGGTACATGAATAAGGACAAGCAGCCGCTGCACGAGGAGATTATCTTTGTGCAAGGCGAGCGCAATAATGTCCAGGTCGAGGTGGCGCTGCAATGGTGTGTCGATGCCTATACCGATAACTTGCTCGGCTTTGCCAACAACATTCGCACCATCGATGGCGGTACGCACTTAGAAGGGCTAAAGGCGGTGTTGACTCGGACGATGAATGCCATCGCCCGTAAGCGCAACAAGCTCAAGGAGAACGATGCGAATCTGGCTGGCGAGAATGTCCGCGAAGGCTTGACGGGTGTAATTTCGGTCAAGGTGCCCGATCCTGAGTTTGAAGGCCAAACCAAAACCAAGCTGGGTAACACCGAGGTGCGTGGCATTGTCGATACGCTCGTGGGTGAGGCGCTGACCGAATATCTGGAATTCCGTCCCGGCGTGGCCGATGCGATTCTGGAGAAGGCGATTCAAGCTTTTAATGCTGCCGAAGCTGCTCGGCGGGCGCGGGAACTGGTGCGCCGCAAGTCGGTGTTGGAGTCTTCGACGCTGCCCGGTAAGCTGGCCGACTGTAGCTCGCGTGATCCCAGCGAATCGGAGATCTTCATTGTAGAAGGGGACTCAGCCGGTGGTTCCGCTAAGCAAGGCCGCGATCGCCGCTTCCAGGCAATTCTGCCACTGCGGGGTAAGATTCTCAACATTGAAAAGACCGACGACGCCAAGATCTACAAGAATACTGAGATCCAAGCCCTGATTACGGCCTTGGGTTTGGGTATCAAAGGCGAAGAGTTCAATCCGTCCCAGCTCCGCTACCACCGGATTATCATCATGACCGATGCCGACGTAGACGGTGCCCATATTCGTACCTTACTGCTGACGTTCTTTTACCGCTATCAGCGCGAAATTGTTGATCAGGGCTTTGTCTATATTGCCTGCCCGCCGCTCTATAAGATTGAACGGGGCCGCACGGCTCAATACTGCTACAGCGACCGGGAGCGGGAGCAGATCATTGCTACCTTCCCTGAAAACGCCAAGTACGAAATTCAGCGCTTTAAGGGTCTGGGTGAAATGATGCCGCAGCAGTTGTGGGATACGACGATGAATCCAGAAACCCGTTCGCTCAAACGAGTCGAGATCGAAGATGCGGCTGAAGCGGACCGAATCTTTACGGTGCTGATGGGTGACCGAGTTGCGCCTAGACGCGAATTCATCGAAACCTATGGATCAAAGCTCAACCTGACGGATTTGGATATTTAGTCAGCTTGCTAGATCAAACCCATTAATTGCTGACTTGTTATCAGGAAAAGGTAGTGTGGCTTAACTGATATCTTTCACCAGTACAGCCGAATTCCTACATTAAACCTGACCGGATCGAAACTCTTGCAGTCCTCCATGTTGACAGGAGCTTCGGGGCAATAGCTAGATTTAATCATCGCCACTGGATAGTCAGGATGAGCCGGATTCGGAATCAAGCGTTGCTGTTTGCAATCTACCCATAGGTCCAGTTGAAGTCATACCTTTGCCTCTTTGACATTCCCGATCAGGTCTCTAACGGCTCGGCGGTAAAGGCGTATTACTCAGCCCCGATGCCATTCAGTGACCCCACCAGGTTTGTCTACTAGCACAATTCCTTGCGCTTTCAGCTCTTCGCGGATGCGGTCGGCAGTGGCAAAGTCTTTGGCTTTTTTGGCATCGCGGCGTTGGGCAATCAGGTTGGCAATCACATCATCGCTGAGGCCATCGTTGGATTCGGCTTCTGGTTCCGCTTCCAGTCCCAGCACTTGCGCCAGCACTACCAAGGTTTGCCATTGCTGCCGTAAAGCTTGAGCATTGGTTGTGGTTTTGCCTTCGTGGGTGATGATGTTACCTTCGCGGCGCAAGTCTTTGGCTAGCTCAAACAGAACGGCTAGTGCTCCCGGTGAGTTAATGTCCTCATCCATTGCCTCCTGAAACCGTTGAACGGCTTCTGACCGTTGGTCAGAGAAATCGCTATCAGCCGGGATGCGCATCGACTCGGCTTTGCCAAACGCACTATCGGTTGTATCCGTCCAACCCAGCGACTCGCCAAACCGATAGCCAAACAGCAAGCCTTCCTTCAGCGTCTCCCAGCTATTTTGGGCCGAGGCAATCGACTCAGCGGTGAAGTCAATTGGTTTACGGTAATGGGCTTGCAGCACAAACAGACGGAGAGCCATCGGGTCAGGGCCATTGGGCGCATCCAAAAGCTGCCGAATTGTGGTGAAGTTCCCCAGCGATTTCGACATTTTTTCGCCGCCCACATTCACCATGCCGTTGTGCAGCCAGTAGTTGGCCAGCGACTTGTGTGTCACCGCTTCCGACTGGGCAATTTCGTTCTCGTGATGGGGAAACACCAGATCGCCACCGCCGGTATGGATATCAATGGTTTCGCCTAGATTGGCTCGAATCATGGCCGAGCATTCGATATGCCAGCCCGGTCTGCCTGCGCCCCAAGGCGAATCCCACGAGGGTTCACCCGGTTTGGCGGCTTTCCAGAGGGCAAAGTCAAACGGATACTGCTTGCGGTTGCCTTCCGGATCTTCAGGATCGACCCGTCCACTGGCGCCAGCCTGCATTTGGTCGAGTTGCCGCCCGGAGAGTTTACCGTAGGAGGGAAAGCGCTGCACCCGGTAGTAGACATCGCCGCCGGCTGGATAGGCATAGTCCGCCTCGATCAGGGCGTTGATCAGCTTCAGGATGGCGTCAATATGCTCGGTGGCGCGGGGATACTCGACCGCATCTAACACATTCAAGCGGCGCAAATCTGCAAAATAGGCGTCAATAAAGCGGTTGGACACCTCCGCCATTGTGCTGTTTTCCTGCTTGGCGCGGTTGAGGATTTTGTCATCAATATCGGTAAAGTTTTGCACATAGTGCACGTCGTAGCCTCGCCACATCAAGTAGCGCCGCACCGTGTCCCAAACAATGTAGGAACGGGCATGGCCCAGATGGCAATAGTCATACACCGTGACGCCGCAGCAGTACATTTTGACTTGATCTGGCTGAAGCGGAGTAAACGGTTCGCGACGGCGCGTTAAGGTGTTATAGAACTCTAGGGCCATAATCTTCGGGTAATGTCAGGGCAATTCAGCTAAAAACTACAGAAATCGGATCGGAGGAACTGCTTTGAACCAGAGCAAAGCCTCCTATCTACATCGGTGCTGCCAGTTGATTCTGTAGTAAATTAGCATGATGTTCTGCCAATACCCTCAAGGGCAGTACAAGATTTGATGATTAGCAGTCTGGGGTCTTCGGGTGTCAGCCTAGCTTTCTAGCTTTGTGAAGTCCTGCCCGCGAGTTAGCGGCAGACTAGTTGAGAAAGCTGCTCTATCGACTAGACGAGACTAGATGAGACTAGACGAGATGACTGCGTCCACTTCTAGTGGACTCAAGCCATTAATCTGCAATTGATTCGCGGGACCAAAAGCAGCTCTATTTCCAGCTTACTTGATCCAACCCAAGTCAGGTAGAATGATTCTCATTCTCGTAAACCGAAAGCAGACGAATAGGTGATAATAGAGAACTACAGAAAAGAAATCGTATCTTCGGAAACGTTTGTCCGGATCATTCAGCCATTTCCTTTGATTGTTTCCCCCTTATTCAATCATTTTCAATCATTCTTTGAGGCGGCCATGACATCAGCACCCTCTTCCACTACAGTTACTACTCCAGCGTCTAAGATGGACGATGCCAAGCACGGGCTTCCGGTGACGATTATTACTGGATTTTTGGGCAGCGGTAAAACTACTCTGCTCAACCATATTCTCACCAACCAGGAAGGTCTAAGGACGGCAGTTTTGGTGAATGAATTCGGCGAGATCGGCATCGATAACGAGCTGTTGGTCTCGCTGGATGGAGCCGATGACAATATGGTTGAACTGAGCAACGGCTGCATCTGCTGCACAATCAACAACGATCTAGTCGAGGCGGTCTATCGAGTCCTAGAGCGGCAAGATCAGATCGATTATCTGGTAGTAGAAACGACCGGACTAGCCGATCCGTTGCCAATTGCCCTCACCTTTTTGGGCACCGAACTACGCGACATGACCCGCCTTGACTCGATTGTCACTTTAGTGGATGCCGAAAATTACAGTCTGGATTTATTCAACAGCCAAGCAGCCTACAACCAAATCCTTTATGGCGACATCATTTTGCTCAACAAAACCGATCTGGTAGATGCCGCCCGCTTGGATTCATTGGAAGCCAAAATCCGCGAAGTCAAGGAAGGAGCGAGAATTCTCCGCACCAGTCAATCGAAGGTATCGCTGCCGCTGATTCTGAGCGTCGGTTTGTTCCAATCAGATCAGTACTTTACTCCAGATAGTGAAGCACATGATCACGACCATGATCATCACCATGACCATGGTCACGGGCATGACCACGAGCATCACCATCACGGGCACCATGATCACTCCAACTGCGGTCACGATCATGACCATGAGCATCACCACCACCATTCCAATCATCTGGAAATGGATGGCTTTACCTCTGTATCATTCCAGAGCGATCGCCCCTTCGCGATTCGCAAATTCCAGCAATTTCTAGACCATTCGCTACCAGAATCGGTGTTCCGTGCCAAGGGTATCCTCTGGTTTCAAGAAAGCCCGAAACGGCACATTTTCCACCTCAGCGGCAAACGCTTCTCCCTAGATGACGAAGAGTGGAAAGGCCAGCCCAAAGTGCAATTGGTGCTGATCGGGCAAAACCTGAACCACGAAGAGCTGAAACAGCAGTTACAGGATTGTTTGGCAGAAGGGTAGCGGGGTGGATGAGTCGTTCAGCGACGCTCACGAGCCGTGGATGGGTGGATGGGTGGATGGGTGGATGGGTGGATGGGTGGATGGGTGGATGGGTGGATGGGTGGATGGGTGGATGGGTGGTCAGGCTCTTTAACAATCAATATTCCTCCACGTCCCTACCTTCTCACCCCTCACCCCTCACCCCTCACCCCTCACCCCTCACCCCTTCCCATTCGCCGCTTCCCCCACAATCGCCCGAATATTCTCCACCGTGGCGGCAATATTGCGCGGATCCATGAACATGACTTTGCTGCTGTCACTGGTGCCGATCTTGGTGCCCATCTCGATATAGTGCTGCGCCATTAGAAATTGCAGCGCTTCGCGGGCATTGGGGTCGGTTTGCAGCGTTTTAGCGATCACTTGTAGGGCTTCGGCGGTGGCTTGGGCTTTCAGCACTTGCTCTTGCCGCACCGCTTGAGCACGCAGCACAATCGCCTTTTGTTCGGCTTCGGCTTGTAGAATCACGGCTTTTTGTTCAGCTTCGGCTTGCAGGACCTGAGCGTCGGCTCGACCTCTGGCGCTGTTGACGGCGGCATCCCGTTCACCTTCGGAGGTGAGGATGGCGGCTCGCTTGCGGCGTTCGGCTGACATTTGCAGCTCCATCGATTCCTGCACGGCCTTGGAAGGGACAATGTCGCGCAGCTCCACGCGAGTGACTTTCACACCCCAGGGGTCGGTTGAAATATCCAGTTCCCGCAGCAGCACTTCGTTAATTTCTGAACGGGCGGTAAAGGTTTCATCCAGCTCCAGCTTGCCCATCTCGGCCCGGATCTGAGTCAACACCAGGTTAATCATGGCAGCCTGGAGGTTTTGCACCTTGTAATAGGCTTTTTCCATGTCCACAATCCGCCAGTAGACAACGGCATCGACCGTAATCGCCACGTTGTCGCGGGTGATGCACTGCTGGGGCGGAATATCTAGCACCTTTTCCCGCACGGTTTCCCGATAGGCCACCCGCTCGATAAACGGAATCGTGAAATTCAATCCCGGAGAGAGCTTGCGGTCGTAGCTGCCCAGTCGTTCGATCAGTGCTTCGTCGCCCTGGTTGATGATGCGTACCGAACCTGCTATCCCTGCGCCGCCTAAAATCAATGCGACTAAAACCGAAAATAGTTCTCCCATGTCAAACCTCTCTGTAACTCAAAACAATGCCTGATCCCAACACCAACCTAAATTCTGCTTTTCAATAGAACCGGCGGTTCAAACCGCGACTACACAAACCAGGCTGGGACTGCGCGCACCTCCGAGAAAAACGAAGCACTGTGTTAGCCCAGACTGCGCTACTACGACTCAAAACACTGCTACGCAGAAGCGAGCTACAAAACTCAAAACTTAGAACTCAACACTATTCACAGCTGCACCAGCGATTCGGGAATCACAATCAGGGTGGTGCCGCGCCGACCCACCACATAGACGCGCTGATCTGGGGCAATGGTCATGCGGTCATCTTCGCAGCGAGCCTGCCAGGAGTTGCCTTCGTAGAGCACCCGTCCGGTTTCGCCAGGGGCAATTTCCGTCAGGGTTTTGGCTTCTTTAGCATCTTCAATAATAGTGCGAGATCGTTTGGGCAAAAGGCGGCGCAGCAGCACGGTCAAAGCAATCGACAGCAGCAGCCACAGCACGACCTGTACCGTCAGAGAAGGCACAAACCAGGCGATCACCCCTACAATCAGGGCACTGACTCCCATCGTCAGCTCCACAAATGCAGTGGGCAGGACCAACTCCATCAAGCAAAGAATTAAACCGGCAGTCAGCCAGAGAATTGGAGCACTCGGCATAGAACTCAACAGTTAATAAAGCGTCAGGATGCGGTAGTCCGCCCTCAACATTCCCAGTTTCTAAATTTCAGCATCAGCGTGAGTCGCATTTGGAGAAACGCGATATAACAGGGGATTGCAAGCGCGGGAAACAGCATCCATGTCCCCAATCTAGCTCACAGTCCAGGCTGTCATCCCAGGATTGCAATGTTTTAGTAATGTTTTGGCTAGGCCCATGAGTCGTTTTGCTGTTAAACTCCAATGCCCAAATCCAGACTGCCTTTATGCCGAGAATCAAGTGGGGCAAGTCACCTGCGACCGCTGCCAGAGTCCATTGACCTATCGCTATCTTTGGGCCGTGGGTAGAAAAGCGGCTCAGCTGGCGGTGGGTACGCTGGTGGACTGTCGCTATGCCGTGGTTAGTCCGCAAGTTTGGCTCGACACCCAGCCCGGACTGTTACCGGAAGCGCCCACCCAAATCCCGGACTCAGCGTTGCCCTATCTGCGGCTGCATTCCCAACGGCTGCACCTGCCCGGCCTGTTTAGTATTCATCCAGTTGACGAGTCGCCCATTTTTCTGCTGGAGAATGCCCCCATCGATGCGACTGGGAATCTGCTACCGCTGCTAGAAAGCGCTTGGCCGACTGCACCAGCGGTGCGTCAGCTCAATTGGCTTTGGCACATGTTCCAGCTCTGGCAGGCGTTGAAGCCTCAAGGAGTGAGTAGCAGTTTGCTGGTGGCCGAAAATCTGCATGTCGAAGGATGGCGCTTGCGCTTGCGGGAGATTGTGGTCGATACGAGTGACCCAGTTGATTCAATTCAAAGCGAGGCATTAGTGCATACCAATCCAGCAAAAGCCAGGAATCCGCTCGTGGCAATGGTGATGGGAACCCATGCCGATCATGCGCCTCAAGCGGCTGTGCTGAATCCGCCGGAATCGGTTGCCACCCTGCCCCTCACCTCTTCGTTTCTGGCCGCTCGCACCGCTCCTCCGTCTCTAACTGACCTAGCCAATCTTTGGCAACTCTGGGCTGCTGATGCCCATCCCACGATTCAGGAACCTCTGCGTCAGCTCTGCGGGCTAATGCGGGAAACGCCGGAAACCGAGGCCAGCATGCGGGAGATTGCGGCGCGTCTGAATCACCTGCTGCTGACTGAAGCGGTCAAACTGCCCTTACAGATCGAGCTGGCTGGAGCCACCACCACCGGCACGCAGCGTTCCCACAACGAAGATGCCTGCTATCCGCTAGTTGACGGTACCAAGTCTCTGGTGCCCGATATTCCTGGCGTTGGGATCATCTGCGATGGCATCGGCGGCCATGAAGGAGGCGAGGTTGCCAGTCAAATCGCGCTGCGGTCGCTTCAGCTCCAGCTCCACACTTGGCGGTCGGAACTCTTGGCCCAACCCGAACCCTTACCGCCCACCGTGATTGCCGAACAGCTCGCTGGCATTGTCCGAGTCGTGAATAACCTGATCGCAGCACAAAATGATCTTCAAGGCCGGGAACAGCGCCAGCGCATGGGCACCACTTTAGTTATGGCCGTGCAGCCGCCCCAGACGATTAGTACCGCTCCGAAAGGCAACACCCACGAACTCTATCTGGTGCATGTGGGCGATAGCCGTGCCTACTGGCTCACTGCCGATCGCTGCCAATTGCTCACTGTCGATGATGATGTAGCCTCACGGGAAGTGCGGGCTGGACGCTGCCTTTACTCGCAGGTTTACGCTCAGCCCAATGCCGCAGCCCTAACTCAGGCCCTAGGCACCCGCGAAGCTGATCAGATCAGCATCACTGTACAGCGGTTCGTCCTCGACGAAGACGGGATTCTGCTGCTCTGCTCAGACGGATTGAGCGACAACAATTTGGTCGAACAGTTTTGGGCCTCAGCCACCCGACCAGTACTACAAGACCAACTCACGCTCAAAACCGCCCTACAGGAATGGATCGCCCTAGCCAATCGCCAGAACGGTCATGACAATGCCTCTATAGTCCTGATGCACTGCCGTCTCAGCGATGCACCCCACTTGTTTAATCCCAATGGCAAAGCCAGCCTCACCAAGCGCTCCGATGCCACAACTGCCGATGCAGATTTAACCGAATCCGCCAAAGCCCTACTCTATGACGACGAAACGGGAACGACTCAACCTCCCAAAGCTGCCGTACTGCCCAAGCAAAACCCAGCACCCCAGAAATCCTTTGACGGTTGGCTAGTCGGGTTAGGCACAGCAGCCCTCATGTTTTTACTCGGTGCGCTTGGCTATGCCATCTGGCGCGAACTAGCCCCCACTGGATTCCAGCCCAATCCAACCAAACCAGCAGAAATGCAGGAAGAATAAATCTCATCTCTCTGCCTCATCAAATAATCCACAGCAACATTTGACTCGATTCAACCACACTCCTCCCCCATCTCCCCCACCTGCTTCACCTCTCCCCCCTCCCACCCGAAATCCCCCCAATCACCAACAGGGGATCAGGATATGCAAAGATAATTAATGCTGTCTTTATCTGTATAGGGCTAGGGCAACGGCTTGCCTATTCAGCGTGGTTTGCCGCTTGCCACGTTTGCTATTTGAAAAATTGCCATGGAAAGCATCTTGAGTAGAACACTAGATACTGTTATGAAAGTTGGTGATCGCGTCCGCGTTAAAGAATCTGTTGTGGTTTATCACAATCCCAATCAGCGCAATCAGCCCTTTGACCTGCAAGGCATGACTGGTGAGATCGTGGAAATCATCCGAGAGTGGAACGGCAAGCCAATCAGCGCCAATTTTCCGGTGGTTGTGAAATTTGATAACACTCGCTTTCGTGCCCATCTGCGAGAGGTCGAATTGGAAGTGGTGGAATGATTCAAGCAAAGTGACTCAATCCAACCGTCCTCTTTGGATCCAGCCAAACAAGTTGATATCGCCTCGCATGGCTTCTAGTTCGCGTTGGTGTTGCTCGGCCACTTGCTGATACCACTGGCAATAGCCCTCAAAGGCTTCGCGGAAGCGCACTTCTTCATAGAATTCAAAGCTGATCTGGTGAGTGACCAAAATTTCCTCTGCTTCGACTTGGGGCAGGGGAATGATGTGTTGGGGGAACGGATCGGACATAGCAATAGGCAGTGTGGGGGAGGCTGCCGCTGAAGGACATACCAGGACTATAGCAAGGACATACCCAAATTATGGCATTACAGCCAGCCTCGCAGTCGGTAGATAAAGATACCAATGTATTCCTTTAGCGCGCGGGTGAGTTGCGCCAGATTCTCGGCCTCTGGGATTATGGAAAGAATCCGCCATTGGGTGGTGGCCTGAGCCGCCTGCTGTTCAGCCTGGGAAGTCAGAAAATCGGTAGGAGCAGCAATGGCATCGATGCCCTGCTTGCTAAAAATCTGCATCGCTCGCGGCATGTGGGTGGCCGAAGTCACCAGCAGCACCTGCTTGATGCCCCGCTCGGTAAGAATTTTTTTGACGTTAACAGCATTTTCGTAGGTGTTGAGCGAGATGGGGTCTTGCAAGATAGCCGAGACTGGAACTCCCATTGCTTCTACTAGTTGAGCCATATCTGCTGACTCTGGCGGTCCGCTGCCCTGCCACTCGATGCGTCCGCCGCTCAAAATCACCAGAGGGGCCTTGCCCTGCCGATAGAGTCGAGCCGCGTAAATGGGCCGATCTCCCGCTTCCGTTACTTCGACCCAGGGGCGGGGCGGCAATTGGGGGCGAATCCCACCACCCAGCACCACAATTGCTTCGGCCTTTGGCAAGTCTGCCTCTGGAACATACTGGCTCTCTAGCGAACGCACGACTCCCGTCGCTATCCAACCATTGCTTCCTAGCAGCAGCAGTACCAATGCCAGTCCGACGCACACAGCCGTGAATCTCGGTCGCTTCCAAACGGTGAATAGGGCCACCACCAGCAAGATACAAGCCAACCCCAGCGGATAGACAAACAGAGGCAGCAATTTGGAGAAAAACAGAAACATAACTGAACTAGAGTGAACTAGCCAGCATCTTAGCAGGGAATTGCTAGGCAGCTAGGAAGGATGAAGCCATTCCAAAGAGTACCCACGCGGGGACTTCATTCCTCTGGGCAGGTGCTGTAGATATTGAATAGTGAAAACTACAGCGATTGCGCTTGCCTCACGCTTCTATTCATTTAATCTGCATCAAATCATGCCAACAAACAATAGAAATACAAATCCTCAATGTCCTGCTGCAATCAAACAATTGCCTTGCCCTAAAGGTGGATCTCACCAGCCTCAATACAATAAGCAAAGAAAGAAGTGTATCTGCCAGAAATGCCAGAGATCCTATGATCCGGCATAGCCAATCGCTCCGCCCCAGCACTTCTTTGCAAAGGATATTCTTCATGGCACAGCTTTACTTATTTTATTTGCTGCTGATTTTGGGAGTGGCTTTATTTCTGGTAGTTCGCCTACAGCCTCAACTATTTTTCACGCGGGCAAGGCGTCCCTGTCCTCGGTTACCCAACTCCCGATGCCCCGGCAGGCAAAACGAACCCCAACCTAAACCCCATGTGCTAATTAAACAGGGAAACCGATGCAAGTGCATTTACTGCCCTACTCGCTTCGATCCAGCCCAACAATAGTGCCCCTAAGGCACGAGCTTCTAAGGAGAATCGGATGATGGCAGGAATCATCGCAGAAACAACATTGCCATACCCCTCTGTGGTCCAAACCACAGACAAAATCACCCGGATTACAGGTGGTACTCAGGTTAGTGGCAATTTGTTTCATAGCCTGAAAGAATTTTCGGTGCCTTTCAACGGCACGGTTCTGATCGAAGTTGATCCCACCACAATCAATGTGTTCTTGCGAGTCACAGGTTTAGAACCCTCTATCATTGAGGGACAAATTACGCTGCGTCAACCGGATAACAGCATTAGCTCAGCTGACTTCTTTTTGATTAATTCAAACGAGGTAATTTTTCGCTCCAATGCATCCCTTGCGTTGGGCGGCTCATCGATTACAACCACGGCTGCCAGCATCTATTTTGAAGATGGATTTCAGTTTGGGCCAGGTACCCTGGAGGTTGCTGAATTGACCGACAGTCACCCTGTTGCGTTGCAGTTCGGAAATAGCCCTAGGAGAATCGTCAATCAATCGTTTCAGCAAGTGCAAGATGATAACGGAAAGCCAGTTTTAGATGCGTTAGGTGACCCCATTTATGGCCTCAATGTTGCAGAAGGTCAAACGCTGGCCTTGATTGGCGGAGATATTGTTATAACTGCGGCAACACCTGAAGTTCCCGGAGGCCGACTGACCGCCGTTGCTGGACGGATCGAAGTGGGAAGTGTAGTTAGCGCTGATTGGGTTAGCTTAATGCCGACCAAAACTGGCTGGGCCTTTGACTACGAGAAAGTGCAGCAGTTTGGCACTATCCAGCTTGCCGATGGAGCGGTGATTAATTCTAGCGGTGGGGGTGCTGTGCAGGTGCAAGGTCGAGAGGTTACCCTCACCGATCTAGCGCAAATTTACTCGACTGCTGGTGCAGCGCAACTCGGAGAAACCTTGCAGGTGATTGCATCTGACTCGATTACAGTAAGTGGTGGCCTCAGCAGCATCAGAACTGAAACCGAAGGTCCAAACCCAGCCGGACATGTAGAGATCTCGACCGGGCGAGTAGCCATTCGAGACGGCGGACGAATTGGCTCTGTGACGTTTGATCAAGGCTCTGGTGGTGATGTGCGGGTCAGGGCTGATTCGGTTACAGTCAGTGGAATTGCCATCATTGAAGGACAGCGATTTTCTAGCTTGCTTTATGTTCTCAGCCTTGGCTCCGGTGCTCCCGGAAAATTAATCATTGAAACCACTACTCCGCCGGATGTATCAGAAGGAGGTGAAATCATTAACTGAATAGAGTTCTCAAAATTTCCGACTAAGCCAATAAGCGAACAATGAACTGGCCTGCTCGACTACTGATCTTCTATCGACCGCTGCTCGGTTTGGGGAGCATCTTGTTTTGGTTGGCAGCAGGGTTAGTCGCTTCAGCAACAGCCCGAATTGTCCCAGATCAAAGTTTGCCTCGCCCATCGGTAACGACTCCTAGAGAGCGGACAACGGTGATTACTGGCGGAACGCAGCGGGGTAGAAACCTGTTTCACAGCTTCCGAGAATTTTCTGTTCCTAACGATGGTGCCGCTTCGTTTCAGCAGGTCGATCCAACCGTTACCAATATCTTCTCTCGCGTTACGGGTTCAACCCGCTCCCGCATCAACGGCTTGATTGAGGTGCGAGAAACCAGCGGCAGCATTAGCCGTGCCAACTTTTTCTTGATCAATCCTAACGGCATTGTGTTTGGTCCTAAGGCTACGCTCAACATTGGTGGCTCTTTTATGGCAACCACCGCCGACAGCATCAACTTTGCCGACGGCACTCAGTTTAGTGCCATTTCACCTCAAACCACTCCACTGCTGACGGTAAGTGTTCCAGTCGGTTTACAGTTTGGCGATCGTCCGGGCAGAATCGCCAGCTATTCCTATGCACAGGCAATTGATGGAACCGGCAATCCCCGCCTCAATTTCTTTGGTGAAACAGTTTTTGGTCTTAACGTTCCAGCAGGCCAGACGCTAGCGTTAGTTGGCGGAGATCTCGTCATAGCCACAGAATCACCTGATGTTCCGGCAGGCAGCTTGTGGGCTGAAGGAGGCCGAATTGAGTTGGGCAGCGTTGCTAGCGCTGGAGAAGTTCGTCTGTTACCTGGTGATTTAGGTTGGACTTTGGAGTACAACGACATCCGCAGCTTTGGCAACATTCGTTTGGGTAGGGATGTAGTGGTTGATGCGAGCGGTCTTCGGGGTGGTGCAATTCAGGTGCAAGCCGGACAAGTGAGTTTGGGTGGGGCGTTGGCTCAAATTTATTCTGTGACCTATGGGGCACAGCAGGGAAGACCAATCCGAATTGCAGCCTCAGATTCACTGACCGTGAACGGTAAACTCAGCAGCATCAGGACTGAAACTGAAGGGCGGGGAACTGCTGGAAATGTGGAGATTTCGACTCGACACTTAGTTATTCGCAACGGAGGACGGATCGGATCAATCACTCTGGCAGAAGGACAAGGCGGAAATATTCGGGTCAGGGCTTCCGAATCAGTATTATTGGCGGGTGTTTCTGACTCTTTCCTTAGCTTGCTCTATGTGCTTTCACGCGGAGAAGGGGCGGCTGGCAATCTAATGATCAACACCAATCGGCTTCAAGTGTTAGAAGGCGGCAACATCACTTCGACAACCATTAACGCGGGCGATGCGGGCGATATGACAATTCGGGTCGCAGAGGTTGAACTAGCCGGAATTGCGCTAGACGCAGATGGAAACCCAATTCAGTTGCAGTTTGACGAGGGGGCTGTCCCCTATTCCAGTGGCATCTTTGTTGGTACGGCTCCCGGTTCTCAAGGTAGAGGCGGCAGTTTAGAAATGCAAACGCAGCGACTGCGGTTACGAGATGGCACATTGCTACAAGCCAACACCTATGGCATCGGCAGAGCTGGTGATCTCGATATTCGCGCGACCGAATCTGTAGAGGTGACAGGTCGTTCTGAAAATGGTCGCTTTCGTACCAGTATTGCGGCTAGCTCTGGCGGCTTACCTAACGTGGGGTCGGGTGTGGTGGCTTCAGCACTAGGACCAGGTGGCGATGTGGAGATCCGAACAGGAGACTTAACGGTGCGCGATGGAGCCGTGGTAGCCGTGAATAGTCGCAATCCTGCCGCCGCCGGAGCTGGAAGACTGAGTATTCGGGCAAATCGCATCACGTTGGACAATCAAGCTGACCTGAATGCTCAAACCGAGTCAGGCCGGAACGCCAGAATCGATCTGCGGGGAGTGGATTTGTTGGTATTGCGGCGCGGTAGTCGGATTTCGACCGAAGCTGGGTCCAGCACAGGCGGAGGCAACGCTGGCCGAATCGATATTGATGCCAACTTTATTCTGAATGCCCCTGCCGAGAATAGCGACATCGTGGCCGATGCTGACCGAGAAGATGCAGGCCGAATTGAAATCGAGGCACAAGGCATTCTAGGCATTGCCCAACGCGACCAGCGCACACCCCAAAGTGACATTACGGCCAACTCTAGAGCGGGTGTAGACGGCGAAATCAGCATCAGTACGCCTACGGTCGATCCGACGCGAGGCTTGGTCGAGTTGCCGAGTACAGTTGTGGATGTATCCCAGCTAATCGCACGAGGCTGTCGAGCTGAGGATCGTTCAGTGGCTGAGCAAAGCGGCGAATTTGTGATTACCGGACGGGGTGGCGTGCCGCCTAGCCCCACGGACCTACGCAGCAGTGAGGCGATTGTTACAGGTTGGGTCTCCTTCGATTCGGAAGCAGCATCAGTTCAATCTAGTACTCCGCACGTAGAGGCATCCTCCGCTCCTTCTGCCCCAATTGTCGAAGCTCAAACCTGGATTCTCGGAATCGATGGTCGAGTAAAGCTGGTTGCTCCAACAGCTGCTGCTTCCCCTTCTCCTCCCATGTCTGTCGCTTGTGGAAGGGGGAACTAAGTGCGCCGGTTCCTACGTCCCCTGCCTGCGTCCTCTACAATAAATCTGCATTGAAAGTAGAACAACATAATTAAACATGAAACCCAAAGGAGGTGTTGTCGTCCCCCTTCGGGCGACGACAACACCCTGATCTTGGTTTTAGTTTGAGTTGGATTACTAAATTGCATTGTTTAACGTGGTGATAGGAGTAACAAGAGACGCATGAAAGGCGGATTGAAAGGCGCAATCGAAAAAGTAGAAAAATTTTCTCCCGACCAGGGCACGATTGGCAAAGTCGTGAACTATCTAGAAAGCCTAGTGCCCAAGTACTCGCTGGTAGGCGATTCGGTATTTTTTAGCACCGATCAGTTTCCCTGGTCCTATGAGCTGGAGGCCAACTGGCAGGTAATTCGCCAAGAACTGGATCAGGTTTTGCCCTACGCAGATGCTTTGCCCAACTTTCAGGACATTTCGCCCCGCCAGGGCAACATTGCCGATGACGACCGATGGAAGACTTTCTTCTTCTGCGCCTTTGGCTACAAATCCGAGAAAAACTGCCAGCGCTGCCCCGAAACCGCCAAGCTGCTGGAAAAAATCCCCAGCCTCAAGGTGGCTTTCTTTTCCATCCTGGCTCCCGGCAAACACATTCCCGAACATCGCGGCAAACACAAAGGGATTATTCGCTATCACCTGGGCTTAAAAGTGCCGCAGCCGAGAGAAAATTGCCGCATCCGCGTAGCAGACCAAATCGCCTACTGGGAGGAAGGCAAAAGCCTGATTTTTGACGATACTTTTCCTCACGAGGTCTGGAATGACACCGACGACTATCGGGTGGTGCTGTTTCTCGACATCGAACGTCCGCTGCGGTTTCCGCTATCGACGGTCAATTGGACAATCAATACCCTGGTCGGTCTATCGCCAATTGTCCAACTAGCCAAAGGCAACCACGAAAGCTGGGAACAACAGTTTGAAGCTTTGCTGAAATAGCGGGCCGCAGGTTTCTACTGGTTTTGTGTAACCCATGCAAACGCAATCTGATCTCAACCCAACTGTGACTCATTTAGAGACAGCAGCTCTCGCGATTGAACGAATTTCCTTTGCTCACCTGACTGCTGCCAACTTTGCCCAACGCTACCAGAAGCGAGGTATCCCGGTGATCATCACTGACCTGCTCCAACCGGAGTGGGACTGGAATCTGGACTATCTGTGTCAGCAGTTGGGTGAGCAGAAATTTTTGTTGCGCCACTACGGCAAAGAGCGCTATCAGCAAGACAAGCGCGAATGGACCAGTATCGGCAGCGGCGTACAGACTCAGAGTCAGTCCTTCACTGACTATGCCGAGCTACTGCGGAATCGCACCGCCCACGAACAGGATATTTATCTTGCTAAATGTTCGCTGCAAGAGACGCCCCTTGCAGATACCGAGGCAATGCAAACCCTCAGCACCGGACTGGCGAAACTGGGATTCCAGCAGCCCGCCAGCAGCTTTAACCTCTGGGTAGGTCCGGGTGGGCATATGGAATGTTTGCACTATGACGCGATGGACGGCACCCTGGTTCAGCTTCATGGCTCAAAGCGCGTGGTACTGTTTCCACCCAGTCAAACCTTCAATCTCTATCCCTATCCCTTCTATGCTCATCTCTGGCATGGATTGAGGCTGCGCTCTTGGTTCAGCCGTGTCTATCCGGATCGCCCCGACTTTGAAGCATTTCCCAAACTGCGCCAAGCCCTTCAGCACAAGTATGAAGTGATTCTGCAACCCGGAGAGGAGCTGTATATTCCAGCCGGATGGTGGCATGAGGTGACTTCACTGGGCGATGAAATGGTCTGCTCGGTGAATCGGTTTTGGCGAGTGTATCCCACGTCGCGGGCGGTCTGGCTCTGGGGCCGCTGGCGGGCCTATTTGGGCAGCGTTTGTGCCATACCTCATGTAGTAGGCAGCTTGGCATTGGCGCTAGTCAGCCGTGACCGCAAGCAAAAAGTGAAGGAAATTTTGCAGATGCTATAGGCGTTTTGCAGTTAGGTTAAGGTAATTGAGGAGTCAGGAGCCAGAATCACTGGTTGTTTGACTACTTGTTTGACTACGGATGGACGCTGACCGAATAGCTATTGACTAATGACCAGGGATATTAGAACAGCCACAACTTGCATTTGATATTAGGATTGCTATGTAAACTGAACAGTAAACTGAACAGCAGTCTAGCTGCCGAGCTAATTCAATCTACCCGCCCAACCTACAGTGAAAGGCCATGCCGATGACCCAATCCAACCAACGCGCGAAACTGTGGGTGTTGCTGGCGGCAGGTTCGCTAGCGGTGATGCCAGGAGCGGTGATTCTGCCCGTTTTGGGAGATATTAAGACCCAATTTCAGCTCGATGAATTTCTGGCTGGACGGCTGGCGAGTGCCCATTACTCGATGGTGGCCTTGTTTAGCCCAATTTTGGGAATCCTGGCGAGCCGGGTCGGCTGGGTGCGAGTGTTGGTGGGTTCGCTGCTGCTGTTTGCCGTGTTTGGGATTGCTGGCACCTGGGTGAATAGCTTCTCGCCGATGTTGCTGACGCGCCTGCTGCTGGGAGCCGCCACCGGAGGCATCGCCGCCGCCAGTTTGGGGATTCTGGCTCAGATTTATCAACAGGAAGAAGAACGCGCTCAGGCGATTGGCCTCGCTTCCAGCACCATTTCCCTCGCCAATATTGCCTACCCGCTGCTCGCCGGTCTGCTGGGTGCCGCCAATTGGCAAATTGCCTTTTATCTGTACGGGCTTAGTCTACCGATTGCGCTGGCCGCTCTGCTCAACCTCTCCGACCGACCCCAAAGTACGGAGTCAACGGCTTCCTTGCTCAACTTGGTCGAGCTAGCCAAGATTCTGTCGATGCTGAAAAATCCGCAGGTGCTGCGGTTCATGCTGACTCTGCTGCTCACCTCCGCAACCGCCTACGCTACCGTCACAAATTTGTCGATTTACTTAAAAACCGACCCCATCAATGCCGATACACCTGTGATTGGGTTAATCTTGGCATCCCAGGCGATTGGTTCAGCCGCGATCTCAGCCTTTGGCTTAAAGTACTTGACCCGCCGCTTCGGAGTGGTGCCAACTATCGGGATCGGATTTGGCTTGCTGACCCTAGCGCTGATTGCCATGCCCAATTCGGTTCAGCCTGCTCTGCTGCTGTTAGCGGCTATTCTGTTTGGGGTTGGTCTAGGAATTGTGGTCCCCAGCCACTACAGTGCCCTAGCAACAATTACACCGCCCAACTTACAGCCAATTGTGCTAGCCGTCGGTACCGGCGTCACTTTTTTGGGACAGTTCCTCTCTCCCGATCTGTTCGGCACCATTTTCAACTCCGAACAACCCACCACTACCTTCTACGCCGGAGCCATGCTTTCTTTCAGCATGGGCCTACTGCTCGTACTTGCGTCTCGCAACCTGCAACGAATCAGAGAAAGCTAGAGAAAGCTAAAGTCTACTCTCCTGCACCTACTGTGATACCTCAGGTCTTTTGGCCCCTAAATCCAATTCTGGGGGACTTTGAAGCACAGAAATGCTTTATCTCCCCCATCTCCCCTCGTTCGGCGAGGCTCACGAGCCGCATCTCCCCTATCTCTACTCCCCATCCCCAGGCAACCGCACCTCCTGCAACACCGCCAGATCCTTGAGAAAGTTACGGTCTTCCGTCAGATGGGGAATTTTGAGCTGCGAATCGGACGTACCGCGCTGGAGTTGGCGTTGCCGCACGATAGCGAAACTACCGGGAGCCAACAGACGCAACCGGGGCGGCGGTACTGGATCCTTACGCACAATTCGATATTGGTCATTGAACTCGCCCAGCCAGTAGTCAAATCGCTGTAAAAAGGCGAGCGGGTCGCTGAGGGTTTGTCCGGCAGCCAGCTCGATGTTGACCAGATAATGGGCCGGAAACTCCTGCTCCGACAGCGTGATGCAGAAATCATCCAGCGAGATGCCAAATTCCTGCTGCAACGTCTGCATCGTCTGAGTGACGTGATATTCGGTGGTTTTCTCGGTGGTGGAAGAGAGCAACCCGCCGCGGCGATGCCGGAAGGCAATAATCGGAGTGTTTTCGTAGAAGCCCAACACTTCTACCACATCGCCAATATCATAACGATAAAAGCCGCTGTAGCTGCTGAGCAGGATGCGATAGAACTCTCCAGCTTTGACTTCCGTAGGCAACAGGGTTTTGGGCTGGTCTACCTCCCACTGATCCGGCGGCACAAACTCGTAGAAACCGCTTTCAATCGCTAAAATGCAGCCTTCGGTGTTGAGGTCGTGGTAGACGCCAAAGTTAGCTTCTGCCGTGCCATAAACGCCGCCAAACACCGGGATGTCGCCAAAGTATTCGGGAAAGCGCTTCAGGTAAAAGTCGGACGTGCCGCCCATCGCTGTGCCAATCGTTGAAAGCTTCGGCCAAGCGTCTTTGGGAGTGAGTCTGCCTTTTGTCTCTAGGATCTGCCGCAGTTCTGCCGCTCGCTGGGGATGGGGCCGCCAACGGCGTTCGAGTTGGGTCCGCAGTTCCGGTTCAATCGTCAGCCAGTTGGCAAAGGTGCCTGCCGCGATGTCTCGAATCAAATCGTCGGCATACTTGTCGAAATAGCCGCAGATCCGCAGCACCAGCATCGGAAAGTTGGCCGTGAGACCGCGCACCGCCGGATTGGTGAGGGCAAACAGCAGACAGACATAGTGACGACTGACGCTTTCCGAAATTTCCATTGCCGCAAAGGGTTGGGCGAACCCCTGCTCTAGCAAAGCCCGATTCATCCGAAAGCTGCCTGCCGTCACCGGGCCATATTCAATTCCCGCCTCGGTCCGCCCCTGTAACCCCACCGAATTGGCCGAAACCACGCGGCCAAACTCCAGCTTGCGATCGCGACCGACCGAGTGTTTTGACAATGCCTCCAGCAAGAACCCTAGAGCTGCCGCATTGGCTTTGCCCAAGGACGACGTGAAGCGATGGGTCACAGGCACCATTTTTTGCTTGCCGGTGGTGCCGCTGGTCAGGTTGATGTAAAGTACCGGGTCGGCGTTGAGCACGTTTGGCTCGCCGCGGGCTACCCGATCGGTATACGGCTCGTAGCTGGAATAGGGCAGAATTGGCACCCGGTCACGAAACTGATCGATCGTTTTAATCTCACCTAACCCAAATTCTTGTCCCAGTTCGGTTCCCTGCTGAACCTGCAAGAGTTGCCGCAAGAACTGCTCTTGAGTTTGCAGAGGTTGCCGAGTTTTACGCACAAAGTTTGCCTTGGCATAGGTTGCATACGCTTTCACCAATGGCAGCACAAGATTGGCCATAGAAGTTCTACAGAATTTTCAACGTTTCGACAGATTTCGACCGATAACGAATCGCAACTGCTCCTTACTCTAGTAGGAATAGTTGCCTAAAGACCAGAAAAACGATAATAATTTCCTAGTCCAATTGTCTAAACCAATCGGTTTAAACCTGCTTTATCCTGGCTCAGCTCAGTGCAGGCCAACTTCCTACAATGGAGGCAAGTTGGCTCATACACTGGTTGATCCAGTCAGCTCATACAATCGGTCGATAGCGGGTAGACAAAGGAGTGATAGTAGAATTACTCAGTGAGATTATTTACAGTACAACCACCTTAGTGCAACGATTCATAAGTGCTACCCATTCATACGCTGGATTCGCTCAGTCCCACTCGCAACGATTTACGAAGGATGTCTAGGAATGACCACTGAAAAGGAACAAAAGTGCCTGAAATGCTTCAATATGGTACAAATGCTCGTTGATCGAGCTGCCGATTCAGTGGCGCTAACTTTGTTTTAGAGGTCATTTCAAGTCATCTGGATCCACAGCTGGGAACCCCGACATTAACCTTTTTTCTAACTTACTGAATATGCACATTATCCAGGGCAAGCCACCCTAGAGATTGAGTCCAATGAGCAACCCATCGTGAGCACTCTATAAGGTAAAGCTATGGAACTAGCGACGACGCTAAAAGGTGAGACCATTCAGAACCGGGTGCGGGAAATCGGTATCAATCCGAACTACTGGTACCCTGTTGCTTGGGCCGACCAACTCAAGCCGAATCAGGTTTTGCCAGTAACGCTTTGGCAGCAGTCAATCGCCATCTATCGCGATAACAACGGCCAAGTTCACGCTTTAGAAAACGCCTGTCCCCACAAAGGGGTGGAACTCCACAAGGGGCAAGTGCAAGGAAATCGACTGGTCTGCCCTTATCATGGCTGGGAGTTTAATCCGGCGGGTGAGTGCGTCAACATTCCCTACTTTCCGCCAGAGCAAAAGTTGCCCTGCGCTAACGCCCGCAGCTACCCGAGCGAAGAACGCTACGGCATCGTCTGGGTGTTTCCGGGTGAGGCTGGTTTGGCAACCCTGCGGCAAATTCCAGACGTGCCTGAATATGCAGAGCCCAACTGCTTAATGATCCCGATTACCGGCATTTTCAAAGCCCATTTTTCGATCAGCAACGAAAACACAATGGACGTGTTTCACGGTTTTTTGCACAAGAACCTGCAAGGCTGGTTTGATCCAGCGCTACTGAAGCTGCAACAAACCGATGATTCGGTGCAGGCTAACTACCGCGTCTCCTATCAAGGGTTTCTCACCAAATTTTTGGGCTTGAGTACCGGAGATGATGGCATCACCACGCGGACGGTTTCAATTCACTATCAGTATCCCCACTACCACAGCACGATGGAGGGCGTTTCCTCGCTTTACCTGATGCGCCTGCCAGTTGGCCCGAATGAAACTCGCTCGTTTAGCCTGCTGTTTTTGCCCAATATCCGCATGCCGAAGTGGCTGCAAAGTGTGGTGAAACCGGTGTTGGTGCCTTTGGTGCGTCGCTTCCTGTTTATGCGCTTTCTAGAACAAGACGTAGAGATGATGGAAAGCGAACAGCGGATCTTTCGGCAGAATCCACAGCGGCGCTATGTAGAAGTCAATCCGGCAATTTTGGCGCTACAGCGCGTTCTGGTCCGGCAGTATGAACAATTTGTGCAACAATCTAGTCAACTGGAGCATCGCCATCCAGAACCGTCTGACCCTACTCAGACCGAAGCAGAAATTCTAGTCTCGCTATCCTCTGAGCCAGCGTCAGAAAGCCCAGTGTGGTAAATGCAGGGCAATTCGTTGAGCGCGATACTGCGCGTTAAATGTGACTGTGGCTCAACTGGACCAGTCTGAGTTTTACGGTTCATCAACTTATGGCAAAGTGATAAGTAATTTTTTATCTATGCCATATTCGTGCCAACGGTCGCTAGAAGATGGGTTCAATGCCAATACCACTGGGATTTCCATGCTGTACACCGTTGAATCAAGTCTGGGTTTTCAGCCTAGAACGTCTACTACTGAACCAGCGGCCATATGCGACCAAACTAAGGTGAGGGGAGTATAAACTGTGCAAGTCGTTAAAGAATATATCCAGCGTATCGATCAGCTTGGGCTATTGCCTGACGAATATATTTGCCATCGCAAGCAAGGAAATATCGTTGAGATTGAAGAGGCAGAGACCGGACGGCGACGCACAGTGCTGACTTTCTGTACAAATGACGTTTTAGGACTAGTACAAAATCAAGCTGTCCAGCAAGCGGCCATTGATTCAATCGTGAACTATGGCACTTCGAATAGCTCAACTTCAGCACTGAGCGGTCGCATTGATCTGCATCGGCAATTGGAAGACACAATTTCAGAATTCAAGCATTTGCCCTATACGCAACTGTTCCTGAATGCTTGGATGGCAATGCAGGCTCTGGTAGATGCTTTCTGCCATTTGGCCATCCCGGCTCCTGGATTTCAACACACGCGAGAAACGCTGATTCTCACCGATGTATTGAATCATGGCTGTATTGTCTCGGCGCTGGCTCATGCCGATACCCGTTCTGGCAAGCTGTTTGGTCACAGTCCGCGGGTACGAGTGCGAGCTTACCGCCACTGCGATATGGAAGACTTTGCCCGCCGATTAAAGCGGTTTGCCCGACCTGATGACCGGATTTTGGTCGTGTCGGATGCGGTCTTTTCGATGGACGGCGATATTGCGCCTCTGCCCGACATGATCAACATTATGTCCAACTACGAAGGCAGCGTGCTGCTGATGGATGAAGCCCATGCTAGTGGCGCGATTGGTGCCACCGGACGCGGCATTTACGAGCACTTCGGCATTACTCCCCAGTACGCGATTGAGCGGGGCGTGTCTCCGCTAATCATGACTACCTTCTCCAAGTTTGCTGCCTCTGCCGGTGCAGCGATTAGTAGCCATGTCAAAGAGCTGAAGCCGTTGCTGGATGTATCGCCAACTTCGATTGGTACGGTCTCCTTGGCCCCACCGCTCACAGCCGCCGCCTTAGAGAGCATTCGTCAGGTGATGCAGCATCCAGAGGTGGTGCAGCGTTTGCAGGAAAACACGCGCTATCTGCGTGCCCGTTTGGTTGAGCATGAGTTCATGCCAATCGGGGAAACTAACGTCGTACCGGTGATTCTGCCGTCCGATATCAATCCGAAACACTTTGCCCGCAAGCTCATGGGCGAGCACGGCATTTGGGTGTCACCGATTTGGTTTATTGCCAAGCCCCGGTTACGGATTACGGCCAATGCCCTCCATACTCGTGAAGAAATTGATCGCTTGGTGACCGCAATGTTGGCAGTACGGGACACCCTGTGCAAAACCACGATTAGTGCCTAGAGTTTGACCAGATTGCAGCACTCGTTCAACATCAGCCAACCTTAGACGAACATCCAAATCGAGGGTGCGAACAGCTAGTTAATGAACTAGATCCTCGTGCCCCCGATTTTGGGTCTAGTTTTGGTCTAGATTTTCGCCTTGCTGTAAGCCGTCTAATGCTCTTATCTGTGCTGCAACTATTGCATTGACTATTTTTAACGAACGTCGATGCGACAGGAATGCGATGAAACGGTAAACATTCCGATTACGCAAAAGCAGATGAGCCAAAATCGGGCGGAATATCTTGCCAGCGGCCTTGCCCCACCGCTCGGATCGCTTCCTTCAGCTCAATGTTGCCGGTATACAGCGCCCGTCCCACAATTGTGCCTGTGACACCAATTGGCTCCAGCGTTAACAAATTCAGCAAATCCGTAACCGAGCTGACTCCACCGGAAGCAATCACTGGAATGGTGATAGCAGAGGCGAGTTCCCGTAACGCTTCTCGATTCGGTCCTTGTAGTGTGCCGTCTCGGTGGATATCGGTGTAGATAATTGCGGCCACGCCCAACTCGGCCATCTGCTGGGCTAACTGAACAGCCTCTACTTCTGAAGTCTCCAACCAGCCTCGCGTTGCCACTTTACCATTACGAGCATCGATGCCCACCACGATTTGACTGGGAAATTCTTGACTCAGTTGCGCTACCAGATCGGGCTGCTCCACAGCGACAGTTCCTAAAATCACCCGCTGCACCCCCAGCTTCAACAGTTCAGCCACACTCTGCCGATCCCGCAAACCGCCGCCTACCTGCACCGGTACATCCACGGCTCGCACAATTGCCTCAATCGCTATTTGATTCATAGGCCGTCCGGCCTTGGCACCATCCAGATCCACCAAATGCAAGCGAGTTGCACCCTGATCCACCCACTGCCGTGCTACCGCTACTGGATTGTCGTCAAATACTTCAGACTGCGCATAGTCTCCTTGATACAGCCGCACGCAGCGCCCTTCTAGCAAATCAATTGCCGGAATCACTTCCATGATCTATCCTCGCCCAGTTTGGTCAAGCGTTGATTTTAGCGTCTTAATGGGCTTGTCTTAAAGAGACGTCTTTAAGCCAGTGGCGTGGATTCGTCTGCGAGTTGTCGAAGCATTTCCAACGGTAACTCGGTTACTAGGGCAATTTGCTCTAAAGGCAAATTTTGCTGAATCAGCTTAAGCGCTACTTCCCGCATAGCTTCCGCCCGACCTTCCGCCCGACCTTCCTCTAGTCCTTCTTCCCGGATTTCCTGGTAAATTACTGATTCTCGCATTAGCTCACTCCTGAGAATTCTGCGAATCAAGCCTTTCTTCAATACTAGACCAGCCAAGATAGCCGTGGAAGCTGCTAAGTTACTCTGCACTCTCGGATCTTGGATCTCCTGAATTCGTTGTGCCGCTTGCCTCAGGGCTGCTGACGAATCGTCGGTTTGGCAAAGTGCTGCGAAAGGTAGCAGGCCAGGAGTTTGCAAAAAGGACTCAGGATTCTGCTCCCAGAGGCGAATCACTTCAAACTCGTGGCGGGTTCTCGGCAAGATGAATGCCGTTTGCTGAACCAAGTCCGACTCAGTAGCGCTTAGATAAATCACAAATTGATGCATCGCCTTTTGGGGAAATCGTCGATACACGCGCAGGCGATAATCAATCATGCGAAAGGGAATTGACGCATCTGGCTGGGTTTGGAACTCCAAATGAAGCACCATGTCCTCAGCTTGCAGCAAGATTAGGGCATCGGCCCGGATTGGCTCTAGAGAAAGTTCGGCAGGACTCAGCTCGGTTAACGCCATTGGTTGCCCGATTAGCCAAGCGGCAAAATCGGCTGAGAAGGTCTCTGCGAGAAATTTACAGACATTGTCGAACATTGGATTATCCTACAGCAGTCTTAAATGAGCTGTGACATTGGTGGGGAGTCAGGAGTCAGGAGTCAAGAGATGGAGAACTAGACTGAAATCTCCCCTGTTTAGCTCTAGGCAATCCGGTCTAATTCACCTACCCTCTAAAGAAGAGGCTCAGCCGCTTTTGTCAGTTGGTGTGTGTATGCAGACAGTTTCAGAAATTCACGAGTCCGATCGCTCCGCTAATTCTTTGATGCCCCCATCCGAAACCTACATGCTGGATGTGGGTGGCATGAAATGCGCGGGTTGCGTTAAAGCGGTTGAGAATCAACTTTTGCGGCAGCAGGGAGTCTTAGCAGCCACCGTCAATCTGGTGACCGAGGCGGCCTTAGTTGAGTGCGAGCCGGGTGTGGACCCCTACAGCTTGACCCAAAAACTGACAGACAGCGGCTTTCCCAGCAAATTGCGTTATGCCCAGAGCGAAGTAGACGAGGCAGCCCCCCTCACTCCCGCTGAAAAACAGCAGCAAGAGACTCGGCGTCAGTTGCGTCAGGTGGTGATTGCGGCGCTGCTATTGTTAGCTTCTGCGATTGGTCATCTCGACCATTTCGGCTGGATTCGCGTTCCAGGCTTGAACAACATCTGGCTGCACTGGGGGTTGGCAACTGTAGCGCTAATCGGCCCCGGACGCCCGATCCTAACCGACGGCTGGCGCGGCTTACGACATAACATGCCCAACATGAACACGCTGGTTGGCCTAGGTACGCTGACCGCCTATAGCGCCAGTTTAATTGCCTTGCTGTTTCCTGGTTTAGGCTGGGAGTGTTTCTTTGATGAACCGGTAATGCTGGTTGGGTTTATTTTGCTGGGTCGCGCACTCGAACAGCATGCCAGAAGCCGAGCCACAGGTGCCTACCAATCCCTGTTAGCCCTCCAACCCTCGATAGCGCGGCTGATTAGAGTTCCGAGCGAGTTAACAGCTGTCCCTCTGACCGATGCAGCAATTTTAAAGATTCCAGCGAGTCGCGTTAAGGTGGGCGAATGGTTGCAAGTGCTACCTGGAGACAAAATTCCGGTCGATGGAGAAGTGATGGCTGGCCAATCCACTGTGGACGAGTCGATGCTAACAGGCGAAGCTATGCCAGTGTTGAAGCAGGTCGGCGATTCTGTGACAGGCGGTAGCCTCAACCTATCAGGTGTAGTCACGATTAAGGCCACCCGCACCGGTAAGGACACCACCCTGGCGCAGATTATCAACTTGGTGGAAACAGCCCAAACCCGCAAAGCCCCGATTCAAGGACTGGCCGATATAATTGCGGGTTACTTCACCTATGGCGTCATGGCTTTGGCGCTTCTAACCTTCCTGTTCTGGTATTTCATTGGCATTCCCTTCTGGTCAGACCAAATCACTGCCCACGTTCATTTGATGGGAAGCGCCCACGCCCTGATGCCCACCCACCTACCCGCCCACCCATCCACCCCTGCGCCCCTACTGCTCAGCCTCAAGCTTGCCATTGCTGTTTTGGTGATTGCCTGCCCCTGTGCGCTGGGCTTAGCCACGCCGACGGCCATTTTAGTTGGGTCGAGTCTGGGCGCAGAGCGGGGACTGCTGATTCGTGGTGGGGATGTGCTGGAGAAAGTACATCAACTGCAAACGGTAGTATTCGATAAGACAGGTACCCTGACCCTAGGTCAACCCAGCGTCACTGATCTTCTTCCCCTCAGCCAAGATTGGTCAGACCAAACGCTGCTTCAGATCGCGGCGACTGCCGAACGGGGCACTCAACATCCGCTAGCAATTGCAGTTCAACAGGCAGCTACCGAACAAAATCTGCCAGAGCTAGCAGCTCAGTCCTGCCATACCGAGCCAGGATATGGCATTTCCGCTCTAGTAGACGACAAGCCAGTGCTGCTGGGTACCCAATCCTGGTTAGAACAGCATGCGATTCCGATGAGTCCAGAGGCAGCCTCTACCGCTCAGTCTCTGGCTCTAGCTGGCAAGACCCCTATCTATGTCAGTGTCGAGGGTCAGCTGATTGGCCTGATTGCCGTCCAAGACTGTCTGCGGCCTGATGCCAAAGACACAGTAGCCCAGTTGCGTCAGATGGGATTGCAAGTGTTTATGCTAACCGGCGATCAGCCGACCGTCGCGGCGTCAATTGGCCAGGCGCTTGGACTATCGGATGCAGAAATTTTTGCTGACGTGCGCCCAGGAGAGAAAGCAGTGATTGTTCGACAGCTTCAAGCCACCAAGGCTCTCCCGCCCCAACTGCCAAACTCAACCCCCCCATTCTTCCGCCGCAAACGTCAAACTCCCCTAGTCGCCATGATTGGGGATGGTATCAACGACGCTCCCGCCTTGGCGCAGGCCGATATCGGCATTGCTATGAATTCGGGGACTGATGTGGCAATCGAAACTGCAGAGATTATTTTGATGCGCGATCAGCTCAGCGATGTCGTCGAAGCAATTCGCCTCAGTCGCGCCACGTTCGAGAAAATTCGCCAAAACCTGTTTTGGGCCTTCATTTACAATGCGTTGGGCATCCCGATTGCCGCTGGCTTGCTCCTGCCTTTCTGGGGGATTGCGCTGAGTCCGGCTACGGCAGGTGCACTCATGGCATTTAGTTCTGTCAGCGTCGTGACGAATTCCTTACTATTGCGGCGTCGCTTTGCAGCCTAGGTCTTTCAGCATTCACCTTTTCAGCATTAACCCCAGATTGCAGAATGGCCTTGACTTTAAGCTCAGCAGTTGTACGGTCATCACAGCCATTCACAGCGGCTAAAACGTTGTAGACACTTGCTCAACTCGACAGCAGCTTCGCCTGGGCGTCATCTTGCCGCGACTGTCTGATTGGGCGTTGTTGATGTTTAGAAAATTGCATTCGCGAGGCAGGAGTTTCTGTTCCAGCTCGCGCAAATGGCGCGAGCTGCTCCGGTTGTTTTATGTGGTGACCGGTTTAGGCGCTTGGCTTAGGCAATTTTCATTGGTTGTGCAGTGCAGTAAATCAAGACAACTTTCGTTTTTCTGAGTGAATTATGACAATCAACTTGCTGACTGATGTCCCCGGTGTCATTCCCTCTCATACTCTGCTAACGCAAACGCTTGTTGTAATTGATCCTACTGTTGCATCTTCCTCTAGCTTAGCTGCTGGTGTTCTCGCCGATGCATCCGCTATCGTGCTCAACCCGAACGAGGATGGCATGCTTCAAATTACAGAAGCACTGCAAGCCCGACCTTGGATTACCGATCTGCACATCCTCTCCCATGGCGCTCCTGGAGTACTCTACCTGGGCAATACCCAGCTCAGCTTGGAAACGCTGGATCGCTATGCTCAGCTATTGCAAACCTGGTTTGCTAATCCTGAGTCCACGCTGGTTCTCTATGGCTGCCAGGTTGCCACAGGCGATGCCGGAGAAGAGTTTTTGACGCGACTTTACACACTCACAAAGGCTAATATTGCCGCCTCTACCAGTTTGACAGGTAGCGCAAGTTTGGGTGGTAATTGGCGTTTTGAAGCTCGCCTGGGCAATCCAAATCTGTTTCTGCCCTTTGAGCCTGCCGTTCTAGCTGACTATAACAGTGTATTTAAGAAAATTGTCTGGTCCAAAGGTGTTGGCAACAGCTTGGACAGCGAAGGCAATTTCTACCTCACCGGCAGCTTTGACACCGGAACCACCCTGAGCGCAGGCAGCACGGAGATTTTTGTTACCAAACTGAATGGCAATGGCAAACCGCTTTGGAACAAAAGTTTCGTCGTTACTGGGGCTAAGCTATTCGACTGCCTCGCCTTGGACGAGTCAGATAACCCCTATCTCATCGGCAGCTTCAATACCAGCATTAGTTTTGGCAACATCACCCTCACCAGCAGCGGTAGCGATGACATTTTCGTAGCAAGATTCGACAAAGCAGGGAACGTAATCTGGGCTAAGAATTTTGGCAGTAGCGGCTCAGATTCGGCTAGCCGTCTCACAGCCGACAGTACCGGCAATCTTTATCTGACGGGAAGTTTCAGCAACAGCATTAGCTTTGGCAACACCACCCTCACCAGCGCAGGCAGCGAGGATATCTTTGTCACCAAACTAGACAGCACCGGCAATGTAGTCTGGGCCAAAAACTTTGGCGGCATCAGTGCGGATTTTGCCAGCAGCACCCATATCGACAGTACCGGCAATCTCTATCTGACGGGAAGTTTCAGCAACAGCATTAGCTTTGGCAACACCACCCTCACCAGCGCAGGTAGCGAGGATATCTTTGTCACCAAACTAGACAGCACCGGCAATGTAGTCTGGGCCAAAAACTTTGGCGGTAGTGGAGCTGACAAGGCAAATACGGTGCTGGACAAAGCCGGTAATCTTTACCTTACCGGCAGTTTCAGCAACAGCATTAGCTTCGGCAGCACCACCCTGACTAGCACCGGCGAGACGGATGCCTTCGTCACCAAACTGGACAGCACAGGCAATGTAGTCTGGGCCAAAAACTTTGGCGGCATCAGTGCTGAGGTTGTAGATCGCATCCTGGTAGATCAGAGTGGCAATCTGTTTGTGATTGGTAGTTTCAGTAACAGCATTAGCTTTGGCAGTACCACTCTCACCAGCACTGGCAGCGAAAACACCTTTGTCACCAAGATCGATAGCACCGGCAACGTGGTTTGGGCCAAAAGCTTTGGTAGCGCGAATTACCAATATGCTCGCAACTTCAGCTTGGATCGCAGCGGCAATTTGTTTTTGATTGGTAATTTCGATGGCCTCACGGCTACCAGCATCGACTATAGCAATTTGTTTATTACCAAACTGGATGGCAGCAGCGGCACCACTATTTGGGACAAAACCTTCAGCAGCTTCAGCAATAGCCAAGAACTCGCTTTTCTGGGCGTGGGTATTGCCGTTCAGGCCATCAACTTCCGGGGTGGCAAAGGCAAAATTGGGATCAAGTTCAAGGGCACCGCAGAATCTGAGATTGTAGAAGGCAGCCCGTTCCGCGATGTATTGCGAGGCGACGATGGGGATGATCGCATCTCTCCCGGATACGGCAAAGCCTGCTTTGGTAACGACCGGTTGTTTGGTGGCAACGGCGACGATTGGCTAAACGGTGGCAACCACAACGACTGGCTAGAAGGCGAAGCCGGAGACGACGAACTGCTGGGCGGCAATGGTCGCGATCAGCTCTTGGGTGGTGACGATGACGACAAATTAATCGGCGGCAATGGAGCTGATATCCTAGTGGGCGGTGCTGGCAAAGACACCCTCACCGGGGGCAGAGGCGTCGATATGTTCGTCTGCGATGCTCTCACCAAAGACGTGGATGTGATCACCGACTTCAAAGCCCAAAATGATTTGCTCGACCTGCGCGGCATCTTTAAGCAGCAAGCGTTTAGCGCTGAGTTTAGCTTCGTGCAATATCAGCGGTTCATTAAACTGGAGCAGGTTGGCACTGGCGTTGCCGTCAAGATCGATGCCGATGGAAATGGTACCGGTACCCGTTTTAGCACACTCGTCACGTTAAACACAGTCTCGGTGAGTGAGCTAAGTATAAGCAATTTTGTGCTGAGATAAGGCCAGGTTTTTATAACCTCATGACATAGAAAGCAAAGGGGTGCGGTTGTCGTACCCCTTTTTGTTGTGCCCTTTTGCTATGAGGCTATTGCGACTACCACAGGGCCGGTACCGGCCCTTCTCGTCGGGGAACCGCCTCGGTTTCGGTACGGGGAGAATCCGCGGGCGGAGGAGCCACGGGCGGACGGCCAAAGCTGGGGAAGGGAGGAGGCGCAGGTACAGGTTCCTCCGTAATCACTAGCGGTGTGGTCAGGATAGAGCCGGTATAGGGATTGGGCAAATCAGGCGTCCGCAAAACGGGACCGCTAGAGGTCTGCTGCTCCAAAACATCCCGATACAAGCGATTCACCGCACGGCCATCCTGAGAAATGGAATTATCTACAAAGTTGGGAACGCCGAAAATCAGGCGAAATTGTTGCCAGATGCCGCGATTATCAAAGAAATTTCCCGTATGACTGTAGAAGGCGCGGTTAAATGCCTGGGGAATAGTGGGTAGTGGTCGCACCTCACGGTCACGGCGATAGTGATGATCACGCGACTCAGCCACCAGCGTTTCTTCTGAGCTGCGGTCAGAAAAACCAGTCGTCTGGGATGGCTTTGCTGCTACGCTTTCGGCCAACAATGCGGCTCCTGCCGTTACCAAGGTAGTTCCCAGAAGTCCCCATAGCACTGTTTTGTTACCTGTTTTCTTACCTGTTTTCTTACCCATTGCTTCTGCCCTCACAAGCCTTTGCTGCAATTTGAACTGAATCTGACTAAACTAGATCCGCAACGCGGAAGCGACACTGTGGTAAATCCCTATATTCTTTACTCTGCCTTTGCCAAGCCTGATAGCTCCAGCCATAAATCTAAATTACTGAATATTCTCTCAAGCCCTAATTAATCATAAACTCTAGGGTAAGAATTCGTACATAAAAATCTGTGACAGCCAAACCCTAGGAGAGCTAAAACCTGGGACAGCCCAATTCGATAACAGCCGCTAACCACTCGACAGTTCAGCTCGATTGCGTGATTGCTATAGTGACTGTTGACTAAAACTTAGAACTTTTCAACTTTCATGCAGTTTTCTATTTCCATTCCCCAAGCGGATCTATCCCCCCTACGCCAGTGGCTGCTCGATTTGTTTTGCCAGGTTGCCTACAAAGAAGGAGATTTTACGCTTTCGTCTGGCCAGCGCAGTACCTATTACATCAACGGCAAACAGGTGACGCTTCATCCCCAAGGAGGAGCTGCCGTTGGGCGTATTCTGCTGTCGATGTTACCGGCAGAAACTGTAGCCGTTGCCGGTCTCACCCTGGGCGCTGACCCAATTGTCACAGCGACGAGCGTGGTTGCAGTCTATGAGGGCCGTTCGATCACGCCGCTAATTGTGCGCAAGGAAGCCAAGGGACACGGTACGCAAGCCTATATCGAAGGACCGGTTTTGCCGCCCTCCAGCCCAGTGGTGGTGCTGGAGGATGTGGTGACAACCGGACAATCGGCCCTTAAAGCCGTCGAGCGGTTACAGCAGGCGGGCTATGAAATCATGCAGATTATTGCTTTGGTGGACCGGCATCAAGGCGGAGCAGAACTTTATCAACAGCACCATTTGCCGTTTGCCAGCGTGTTTTCGATTCGAGATATCCAGGCTCGCTGGGCGGAGTTGAATCAATGATTGAAGGAAATAGGACCAAGCCTCAAGTGCAAATCGGTGAATCAATCATGCCGATTAAATCTGCGAACTTTCGCCGCCTGACCTCTCGAGAATCTGATGATCTTGTGCTCTTGATCTTGTGATCTGTGATCTTGATCTGATGATCTAAAGTGGGCAAGCTAGCTGTAACCAGTACTCAGGTGGTCCAATGGTTCGCCTAGCGTGGGTATGACATCCTTTTTCGAACAATCTGATTTCGAACAATCTGAGCAGTTTGGACAAACATCAGCTAAGCGGCCAGTCCCGTCTTCCCCTGTTACGTCGGTAGATAGTATTCTGGCCCAACTGCCATCACCGGCTAAAGCCTGGGTCGAGAGTTTATCCTGGCAGCAACGACGCTATGTGCTATCACTTTGCCATCTGATGTGCGCGGCTCCTCCTGAAGTGCAGGCAGAGTTTCTTGATGAATACACGGCAGATGGTCTGGTTTCTAAAAAGCTGGAGGATCAGGAAACTCGACAGCGAGTCGGCCAGTACCTGAAGGAGTTTCAAATTGAAACCGATTTAACCGAAGCGGGGCTGAGAGCCTACATTCGGCAGTTCTATCTCCACTCGGCTCAGGATATGCGCCGCCAGCCAGATCTTTATTTGCAGTCTGCTCTGCGGCTGGTGTTTAGCACCGAGGAGCGCAACAATGTCTTTAACTACATCCTGGGGGTTGAGTTACTCAAAATGATGTTTTGCATGAGCTGGTTTCAGCATGAGAAGCTGTATCGATTGCAGCGAAACCAGGATGAATTCATCAATCAATACATCAAACCGATCCAATATGCCCATCGGATTAACGGCATTATTGTTCCGAAAGATGAGGACCGCTTCTTTGCCCGACGGGATTACTTTGTGCAAAAGCCCAAGATTTCGCCTACTAAATTAACCGCGCTGGTGATGGCCACCTTTACCACCGAAGTGGCATCCAACTTTGGCTTTACGATTATTCGGCACCCCAATTCCCTGTGCTTTGATTACGACTACATTTTTCAAGACAATGAGCTTGAAATAACCGGTTTGCAGCCATAGCGATCATGAAGCCGCAAGATAGCCAGCAAGACAAAACAAGAGAGAAAAGAACCAATCGGGTGCGATACTGATCCCTATGGCGACCCGTTTTTTGTCTCTCCCGCTGGATCAACTCACCGAACCCACTTCGATTGCCCTGGCCCAACAGATTGAGTGCGCAGATATCTTGACGCCGCTGAGCCAGGAACCAATTGCCACGGCATTTGTCCGCCAAGGGGAGGGGGATATTCCACTTGTGCTGCTGCACGGATTTGACAGCTCGGTGCTGGAGTTTCGTCGTCTCTTACCGCTCCTTGCTTCTCACTATCCAACCTGGGCAATTGATTTGCTGGGATTTGGTTTTACTGCCCGATGCGGCAATAATCAATCAGCCAAGCCATTAGCCAAGCCATTAGCCAAGCAATCAGCTCAAATTCCCTTTAGCGCTGCCGCGATCAAGACTCACCTCTACGCTACCTGGAGTGTGTTGATTGGTCAGCCGATGGTGCTGGTGGGTGCATCGATGGGAGGAGCCGCGGCGATCGATTTTGCCCTCACCTATCCTGAAACGGTGCAGCGTTTGGTGCTGATTGACAGTGCTGGGTTTTCGGCTGGACCCGCAATCGGCAAATACCTGATTCCGCCCTTGGGATATTTGGCGACGGCCTACCTGCGCAACTTGAAAGTGCGGCAAAGTATTACCCTCAAAGCCTATCACGACCCTACCTATGCCTCTGCCGATGCCCTCCGCTGTACGGCCATGCACCTCGATCAACCCGGTTGGCAGCAAGCTCTGATTGCCTTTACCCGCAGTGGTGGCTATGGCTCTTTTCAAGCTAAACTGGCCCATCTGCAAACCCCTACCCTGATTCTGTGGGGAGAGCAGGACCAGATTTTGGGAACGGCGGACGCAGAAAAATTCCAACAGGCGATTCCCCAGAGCCAACTCGTTTGGATGCCAGCCTGTGGCCATGTGCCCCATTTAGAAAAACCCCAGGAGACGGCCCAAGCCATCTTCAACTTTCTGGAAACCTCGCCCTGAGTCCATGCTCCATCTATCGTCGGAGGTCTGCTGTGAATGCCGCATTGAATGCTCCCAAGGTGCTAGCCATCCTCAACGGTAAGGGCGGCGTGGGTAAAACTACAACAGCAGTGAATTTGGCGGCGATTCTAGCTCAGACCTACTCGGTGCTGCTGGTGGACGCTGATCCGCAGGGATCGGCGACTTGGTGGGTGGAGCAGGGCAGCGATATGGGGTTTGACCTGACACAAGAGAATGACCCCCATCTGCTCAAACAAGTGCGACAAGTACCAAACTATCAGTTTGTTGTGGTAGACACGGCACCCGCTCTTGACTCTCACGCTTTGGCGGCGGTGATTCCGGCAGCAGACTACTTGCTGTTGCCTACACCTCCGGCAGCTATGGACCTCTCAGCGCTAGTGGAAACCATTAAACGAGCGGTTAAACCAACTGGTGTGGCCCATCGGGTTTTGATCACTCGCGTGGATCCGCGTAGTCAGGCCGATGCAATCGAAGCTCAAGCAACCCTAACTGAACTGGGGATCTCGGTCTGTCAAACCTTTATTCGAGCCTACAAAGCGCATGAACGAGCGGCCCTAGAACGGGTATCAATTTTGCAATGGCGCGGCAGAAACGCCAAAGAAGCACAGGCGGATTATTGCCGAGTCGCAGAGGAGGTGCGGCGGGATTTGGAGTAGGGGTAGGGATGGGGAGATGGGAAAGATCGATTTCGACGTGAGCGCCCTGCCCCGATGGGCCTAGAAAATCAGCCGAACGGGAAAATAGGGGAGATGGGTAATTTTTGCGGTTTGTCTCTTGCTTCTCGTTCTAAATCAGATCGGCTGTAACCGGAAAAATCCGCGATGATAGAAGGAGCAGGATTAGAGGTGGTTATGGCAAGGAAGCGATTGTCGGATCTATTGCGGGAAGAGGACCAAAAAGCGGCAGCCCGTGAGAGTGCTCCAGAACCCGCATCGAACCAGTCTTCGGCTGACAAAACTGATGGCAAATCTGGCAATCAATCGGACCAAACTTCTGCCCAAACTGCCGATAGCAATCTAAATCCTGGTCCAAACCCTGATACCGAGGCAGCCGCCATTCCTGTAACGGCAGAAGTGATTGCTTCACAGGCTGAACAGGTGGGTGATTTTGTTAACGAATTACGGAATGCAGCGGTGGAGCCAGTCGGAGCAGAAGTCGCAAAAGAAAAGACAGCTGAAACAGATACGGTTAAGTCTAATGTTGCTCCTACTGTCAATCCCGAGCTGGTTGAAACGCTGGGAGCTACAATCGCTCAATTAAAGCAGGAGTTAACGGTGGCTCAGGAGCGTACTCGAGCTGCGGAAGCAAAGCAAGCGGCGCTACAAGACCAGATCATCAATCTAGAAACCCAGATTGCGGCTCAATCAGAAGCTTTGCAATCACTCCAGAACGAGAAACAGCAATTGCAGCAACAGTCGCAGCAGGTCGAACAGCTCCAGAACGAGTTGGCAGATGCAAAGACGATGATTTTGCAGCTTTCTCAGACCAACACTAAACCAGTCGCCAAACCCTTGCCCAGCACCCGCGCTGCCGAACCAGAACTAGAACCAACGAACAGCCAAATCGTAGTTCCAGCGGCCAAGCCTGCTCCACCAGACCGCCCCAAACTGCACCAGCTTGAGCTGCGCAGAATGCTGGATCACCCCACTCAACCCGGCTCTCTGCCGCCGATGCCGTCTGAACCCAAGCCAGTTGAGAAAGACAAAGTCAAGGACAAAGACGAAGTCAAACTGTCTGAAGCAGATGTGGGCTGGATCGATTAGTGAATTGATGGCATACCTGCACGTGGCAGAAGCAGAGTCCGCCTACGGTTTGTGCAATCGTTCTAGATCGCTCAGTTGAGTGATTGGACATCCGCTTGGCATCCTCTTGCGCTGTCTACAACCATCTCATGGCGATGGCAGATGCTCGCTCTCGATCTACCCTGTAATTGGCTGGAATTACTCAGTACTAATTAAGATAGTTGAAGAACGTATCAACCCCTTAAAATAGCTCTTAAAAACTGCATGACTTCAATTCTCGCCAACTCTGCGGCAGCACGGATTAATGCACCTACCGTTCACCGCTTGCCCAATGGTCTGACTATCGTCGCTGAACAAATGCCTGTAGAGGCCGTTAACTTAAGTCTTTGGTTGGGGGTCGGCTCCGCCGTCGAGACTGATGACATCAATGGCATGGCCCATTTTCTGGAACACATGATCTTTAAAGGCTCGGCTCGCTTACAAAGCGGTGAATTTGAGCGAGAGATTGAACAGCGGGGTGCGGTGACGAATGCAGCCACGAGCCAAGACTATACCTACTACTACATCACCACAGCGCCGAAGGACTTTGCCACTCTGGCACCGCTTCAAATTGAAGTGGTGTTGAACGCGGCGATTCCAGATGTGGCCTTTGAGCGGGAACGGTCGGTTGTACTGGAAGAAATTCGTCGGTCAGAAGATAACCCACGGCGGCGCACCTACTACCGCCTCATGGAAGCCGCCTTTGAGCACTTGCCCTACCGTCGTCCGGTTTTGGGACCTTCCGAAGTAATCGAACACTTGAAGTCCCAGCAGATGCGCGATTTTCACGCCACTTGGTATCGACCTCAGTCGATTACGGCTTCTGTCGTCGGGAATTTACCCGTCGAGCAGTTGATCGAGATTGTTGCTGCTGGATTCGCTCAGGCCGAAGCTCACCGATCTGAACCAATTAGCTTCTGTCCGCCCGATTTACCAGAACTCAGCCCAGAAGCTGCGTTTACTGGCATTCAGCGCTATGAACACATCGACAATAGCTTGCAGCAGGCTCGCTTGGGCATTCTGTGGCGGGTGCCGGGCATGGCTGATCTGCCCCAAACCTATGCTCTAGATGTCCTGGCCTCAATTTTGGGACAGGGACGAACCGCTCGGTTAGTGCGCGACCTGCGCGAAGAGCGGGGGTTGGTTTCCGGGATTTCTGTCAGCAATATGACCTATATTCGCCAGGGGTTGTTTTATATCTCTGCCCAACTGCCAGTCGAGAACCTGGACACCGTAGAAGCGTTGATCCTCGATCACATTCGCAGACTACACATTGAACTGATTAGCGAAGCGGAAATTCAGCGCGTTCGTACTCTGGTGGCGAATCGCTATATTTTTGGTAATGAAACTCCTAGCGATCGGGCTAGCTTGTATGGCTATTACCAGTCGATCATCGGCGATCTGGCTCCTGCCCTCAGCTATCCTGACCAAATTCAGTCCCTCAACGCTCAAGCCCTGCAAGCCGCTGTACAGCAGTACCTTGCTCCCGACGCCTACCGCGTTGTTGTCCTCAAACCTCAAGCTTAAGTTAATCCTTAGCCTTTTCTACTGCCGCTATGATGTCCCACTCTGCTATGTGGAACCAGATTGCTCTGCAGATCAGCCAAGCCACCGGCCAACCTTTTCAAATTGGGCATCGGCGTTCAGTAGGGGGTGGCAGTGTCAATCAGACCTATGTAGTCTCAGAGGAGGAGCGGGCCTACTTTGTGAAGCTGAACCAGGCTAGCCGCGTGGCGATGTTTGAAGCTGAGGCGCTGGGATTGCGGCAGATTGCTGAGAGTCAAACGATTCGTGTCCCACTTCCCGTCTGCTGGGGGGTGGCAGAGCGGTCGGCCTACATTGTGATGGAATGGCTGGATTTGGGCTACGGAGACCAATCAGCCTGGGAAAGGATGGGGCGCAATTTAGCGACAATGCACCGCGTCACCAGCGACCGCTTTGGTTGGCAGCAGGACAACACAATTGGGTTCATTCCCCAGATCAACACCTGGACCGACGACTGGGTCGAGTTTTTCACGCGGCATCGCTTGGGCTATCAGTTTCAGTTAGCGAATCGGCGGGGCGGCCACTTTCCCAAGCAGGAGAAATTACTGGCCGCCGTTCCTGAAATTCTGGCGGGCCACCGTCCCCAACCTTCTCTGGTACATGGCGATTTGTGGACGGGAAATGCGGCAGTGACGAAACAGGGTGAACCGGTGATTCTCGATCCAGCGACCTATTTTGGCGACCGCGAGGTCGATCTGGCCATGAGCCAGTTATTTGGCAGTTTTCCAGCTGCTTTCTACCAGTCCTATAACGCCGCCTTTCCGCTAGAACCGGGCTATGAGCAGCGCCAAATTCTCTACAACCTCTACCACATTCTGAATCACTTCAATCAGTTCGGCGGTGGCTATGAGTCCCAGGCCAATCAAATGATCGCGGTGTTGCTGTGAGGCGGATGGGGCAGGGGGGTAGAGGGTAGGGGGTAGGGGGTAGGGGGTAGGGGGTAGGGGGAGCCTAGATTAACGGCTTCTGGCTTAAATCTGGACGATTGTAAGCTGGAGTTCGCTGTTTGTTGTTTGATCGATGGTGTCGCTGCCGAGACAGAAGGCATGTAGTGTGGTGGGTTCTAGCACCTCTAGCGTTAGGATGTCATCGTAGCCGTTGAGGGTGGACCAAGTAGCTGTCACCAACACGCCCGTTTTCGGGTTCATCACTTTGCCGCCATAGATCCATAGCATCACGACTGGTTCATTGGTTTGGTCAACTGCTTTATTTCTATGACCATTCCTGAGTGTGATGATGTGAGTGCCCACTTCCAGCGACACCGGCACCGAAATTTGATGCTGTAACTGCTGCATTGCTGCCGTATCTAGCAAATAGCAATTGTGCCGACTGTGGACCTGGAGTTCAGACTCAATAGCTTGAGGTTGCTCGATTTGGCTAGTTGGAGTAGTTGAGCTGATCGTCGGACTCGGTTGCTGGTCCTGAGTTTCCTGAGGACGAATCAGCTCGGCTACTTTTTTGTTGGCATCGACTCCGTAGCTGCTTCCGGCTCTAGCTCTGAATTGGCTGCTGGATTGGCTGACGAATTAACTGCTGGATTGGGAGGGGCATTGGGGGAGTCACCAATGGTAGGGGTGACCTTCCAGATCGCTGCCGCGTAGTCTCGCACTGCCTGGTCCGACGAGAACCGTCCCATCCGCGCTGTGGTCAGGATCGACATGCGGGTCCATTCCTCTGGATCGCGATAGGTTCGGCTGACTCGCTCCTGGCAAGCTACATAGGAGGGGTAATCGGCCAAAAGCAGATAGCGATCGCTATAGAGCAGCAGGTTGATGAGCGGCTGAAATAGCTCGGTGTTGCCCTGGGTTAGTTGCTTAGAGGATAGTAAATCGATGGCTCCCCTCAGTTCGGCATTGGCCTGATAGAGCGTCATGGGATTATATTGGCTGCGCCGTTGCTGCACTTCTGCTGCCGTTAACCCGAATTGAAAGAAGTTGTCAGTTCCTACCGCATCGCGAAGTTCTAGGTTGGTGCCGTCGGGTGTGCCGATAATCAGGGCCGCATTCAGGGCCGCAATCATATTGCCGGTATCAGCAGCTTCGGTACCGGCCAGGGAAATATGCTCGGATAGGTCAATGGCCGGATAGATAGGCTGGGCGGTTTTGATATTGAAATCTTTCAGGAACACCACCTTTAAGCGGTCCCGCACAGCGGCATCGCTATTCACCAGATCGGCCACGGCATGGATCAGCCTAATGATTAGCTTGGCAGTGGAGTAGTCGGGGGCAGCTTTGCCTGCAAAGATAAAGGTGCGAGGTGCAATTTCAACCTGGGGATTGGCTTTGATCCGGTTATACAGGGTGAGGATATGCAATAGGTTCAAATGCTGCCGCTTGTATTCGTGGATCACCATCGCCTGCACATCAAACAGCGAGTTGGGATTCACCTCAAGGCCGGTCTGGTGGCGGATGCGAGTAGCCAGTTCGTGTTTGGCCACCTGCTTGATCCGCAGCCATTCCCTACGAAAGCCTGGATTGGTAGCGTAAGCTTCCAACTCTCTCAACTGGTCGAGGTTGCGAATCCAGCCCTGACCGAGCTTGCTGGCGATCAAATTGGCCAGTTCGGGATTCGTCTGCAGCAAGAAGCGGCGTGGAGAGACTCCATTGGTTTTGCTGCTGAATTTGTCGGGATATAGCTGGTAAAAATCTCGGAAAACCGTCTGCTTTAGCAATTCGGTATGCAATTGCGAAACCCCATTCACCGCGTGGCTGCCTACGGTTGCTAGATAATTCAACCGAATGTAGCGCTCTCCCCGTTCATCGATCAACGACATGCGGCTGAGGCGGGCCGGCTCCTGCCGGAACAATGCCTTCACCGTTTCCAGTAAGCGGTAGTTGATTTCGTAGATGATTTCTAGATGACGCGGCAGGAAGTAGCCAAACACGCCCACGCTCCACTGGTCGTCTAGGGTTTCTGGCATCAGACTGTGGTTGGTGTAGCCAAAGGTGCGCTGGGTAATTTCCCAAGCTTGCTCCCAGTCAATTTGATAGTCATCGACCAATAACCGCATCAACTCGGCAATGCCAATGGTTGGATCGGTGTCGTTAAGCTGGAGCGCCCAGCGTTGATGAATGGTTTCGGGTTGTCCTCCTGCTTCCAGGTGCAGCCGCATGGCATCTTGCAACGCACAGGCGACTAAAAAGTACTGTTGCTTCAGCCGCAGCGCTTTTCCTTGCAAATCAATATCAACCGGATACAGCACTTTACACAGGTCGTTAGCATCGGCTTTCCAGAGGCGCATCAGGCTAGCGGTTGACGTTTGGTAGCCCGGTATGGGCGTATCGTAAGCAACACCCCGCACGGTTTCAGCCGGCAGCCAGCGAACTCGATAGCGGCCTTGGTCATCGACATAGGCAGAGCTGGAACCGCCAAAATGAACGGTTACGAACCGATCGGGACGTTCCACTTCCCAAGGGTTGCCGTGGCGCAGCCAGGTGTCGGTAACTTCGACTTGCCATCCATCTTGGATCTCCTGGTCAAAAATGCCGTATTCATAGCGGATGCCATAGCCGATGGCTGGAATGTTAAGGGTCGCCAGCGACTCCAGGTAGCAAACCATCAGCCGCCCTAATCCACCTTTACCCAGTCCCGGTTCTTCTTCTTGGTCGATGATCTGCTTCAGATCGAGGCCCAAGTCCTGCATGGCCTGCTGCGCCTGGGACATCAACCCCAGATTGAGCAAACTGTTGGCTAAATGGGGACCGGGCATGAACTCTGCCGCAATTTCTCCGACTAGCCGCGTCTCTTGTCCCAGCTTCGTTCCCGGTAGGCTGAGCGCCAGCATGCGGTCCCGTAACAGGGTTGCCAGAGTGGTGTATTGCTCTAGCAAAGTAGCTGTCTCCAGGTTTTGCCGGTACAGGTAATGTAGAAACGCCTGCTGGAATCCCGCTGAATCTAACGGGGCTGTTAAATCGGGTGGTTCTGTGCCTATGGCTCGTTGGTCCAAGAAATCAGCCGGAATGCGCCATACGGTGCGGGGCTGCACCAACTCAGCCGAAACCAGGGCCGCTGCTGTCTCTGAAGGTTCTGATGGTTCTGAAGGTTCTGAAGGTTCTGATGGTTCTGATGGTTCTGGTGTTTGTAATCGACCCGCTGCTGTTGCTCGGTCTGCTTCGCTGACTACATCAGGTGATAATTCTGCCTCAGGCAATTCTGGTTCAGCGAAGGCTGGATCTTCCTCCCAGACAAAGGGCGTCTCTGCCGCTGCTTCGGCTGTTTCAATTGGATCTTCCGCAATTGGATCTTCCGCAATTGGCGCTTCTGCTGACTCCGCTTCGACCAGTTCGGCTCTAACGAGTTCGGCTTCAATCAGCTCCGCTTCGACTAGTTCGGCCTCTGCCGCTTCAACTAGTTCCGCCTCAATCACGTCTGACAGTTCCACCACTTCCACAACCTCAGCCGTAATTTCGGTATCCGCTTCAGCAGGTTCAGCAGACACTGAGTCAATCGTCCCTGAGTCAATCGTTCCTGAGTCAATTGACTCAGCATCTGGAAGCGGCACTGACCTCTCCCTATCATCGGAGGGTTCTTCCTCGGCAACTGGCTCTAGCGCTGTCAGCGGCATCGGTTGCGAAACGGGCGGTTCCTCTTCTTCAATCTCTTCTTCAACCTCTGCTGTCGCAACGACTGGACTGGTAGCCCCATTGGGTGGCTCAGGTACCGGAGTTGGTTCAGGCGGGGCTTGCTCCTTGGTAATTGGAGGACGAAACCTTGTAGTCAGCCAACCAATCAACAGTCCTACCAAAATCAGCGGCAACCAGAGCCACCAAAACCAGGCGCGATCCTCGATGGGCAAAATAGCTGGCTGATCTAAATCTGGAGTTACTGGCTGCGCTACCGGGAGTGCTACTGGTTCACCCTCGGCCACCGCTTTCGCTTCCGTAATTTTGGCGCTGGCCACCGCCGCTTGTCCGGATTTAGCTGTCGCGAAGCCTAAAAATGCTTGTGCTGCACTGGTCGGAGTTTGCTTATAGGCATAGCCACGGGGCTGGGTATAGGGATAGAGCGGATCGTCGGGCAAGACATCCAGCCTGAGCACGAGTTTGACAATCCGGGCCTGGTCTTGTTCGGCGAGCTGACTGGCAATGGCATAGCTAATTCCGTCGCGACCCAAGGCTCGAATTACGGCGGCTGTATCATCGGTATCTAAGCGTATCACCTGCTCCCCCTTGGCAAAGTCGGGGTCTCGAAACATGGGATATCGCCGCAGTGCTAAGCGCGTATCGCTGAGAATGGGCCGATCGATTACCCGAATCGGGCCGGGTTCACCTCCTACCTCTGACCAGTCCGTGATTTCGCCGCCAAAAATTTGGCTGAGCTGCTCCACCGTCAGGTCGCCTTTGAAAGGATTCTCCTGACCGACAATAATGGCAATTTTTTCGCGGCTAATCGAAACTTCCTTTAGCCCCTGGGCTTTTTCTGCTGCTGTTAGGGGACGCCCGATCGCCGCCAGATCGATTTCGTCATTCAGTAATTCCTCAATAGCTGTTTCGGTACTGCTGGTGTTCAGCTTCACCTCAGCACCGGGGAACTGCTGTTCGTAGCGCTGTTTTAGCAGTTGATTGATCACCGCCATATTGCCAGAGCCATCGATCCGCACCGGTTCCCGATTGGTGACTTCAACCGGCACAGCCGCAACCTCAAGCGCAAGCGCAGGCGATGTGAGAAGCATTGTCGATGCCAGAAATACAAGCACCAACTTCAGGAAAAAGGGGCACCCTCTCTGAAGCATAGAAAAATACCAAAATGTGTCAGGTTTGCACGAGGTAGAGGCATAATCAGACCGCTAGCGATACTCTCAGAAACTCTGAGAAAAGGAAGTTTTGCTCTATACCTTATTGAGCGGGAACCAGCGGGTTGATTCAGCAGATTACAAGTGAATGCAGCTAGATTTGCTGAAATTAAGTGCTGGAATCAGATGGTTGTGCTAAAAATAAATGCTTTTAGCACCGGAGCTTAGCCCCAAGCTTAGAACCGCAACTGCCTGAGACCATCCTGAGACAATCCAGCATCATCTGCATGTTAAACAAAATTCAAGCGATTTTCCGCTTTATTTGGCAGCATAATCTGTTCATGAAGGCGCTTGCCCTGGCGGTAGCAGCAATTGCCTTCTGGATTTCATTCCATGCCTACGCTGGATTCCTGGCGGTAGATTTTGATGCAGATCAGGCGATTCATGTTTTGATGACGGCAGATTTGCAGTTGCCAGCCGATCTGTATTACTGGGGGCAGCAGCGCGGTGGCAGTATTCTACCGGTGTTGGGCAATGTTCTACTGCAACATAGCCGCCTTTCTCCAATTGAAGCCGTTTCCTATGCGCAATACTTTGTCCTAGGCATCGGTTATTTAGCTTTTGCTGCGATTTTCAAAACGAATTTAGCCAGAATTTTATTTGCCCTCGTTTGGTTTTTGCCACCCCATCCCTTTGCCTTTCTACTGATGCTGGGGCATCCCTACTCGGCTCAGCTTGCCTTTCTAGGACTGGCAATGGCGCTGATTACAAAACTGCCCCACCCCCCCGGATTGTTGCGCCTGGGGCTACGCCATCTAATGATTGCGGCGGCGGTGGCCTGTTTGTTTATCAGCTACTGGGCTTCAGATTTCAGCATGATTTCGATGGCGCTAATCGGTGTCTTGGCCGTTGGTGGAATGCTGTACCGCATCTGGACTGCTCCAGTGACGCCGGTCCTACCGAGGCTTTCTCGGTCATGGAATATTCTGCTGGTGATTGCGCTGCTAGCGCTGGAGGCTGGCACTATCTTACTCACCTCGCGCTATGGGGTTGAATTCATTCGCTATGCTAAGCAACACGCTGCTCCATCGAATGAGCCACTGCTGCAAGTCAACAATTGGGAACAAGCTAAAGCCCTGTTCGACCTATTCAGCCAGCCGACCATTCAAGCCTTAGCACTGCAAAGCGACCGCTTACAAAACATTTGGATAGGGTCGATTGTCGCTTTCTGGGCCTGTGCAGCCACCTTTTTAGCGGTCTATGGCTTAGTTTGGTTACTCCAGGCTTGGCTGAGAAAATATCCCCTGCCTCGGTTAGCGCTGTCTCCTTGGTTGGGGGTGCTGGTGGCAAATGTCGTGCTCGGGTTGATCGCTATCTTATGGTCCCAGTGGGTTTACATCAACTCAATCGACAATGGCTCCGGTAAGCGCTACTTTGTGCCGCTCTACATTCTGGGTTGGGTTGCCGCCCTATTGTTTACCGAAGGCATTCCCCGCCTAGCCGCCAAACCCCTCTGGGCAATTTTGTTAGTAGTTACTGTGGTGGGCAGTGCTACCTTACCGGCGTCCGTGTATGGGTTAGAGCAGTTTCAGCCCACTGTTGTGCGGCTGCAGGAGATTCAGCGATTGGGGCCGGTTGGCATCATTGGCAATCACTGGACTGCCTATTTACTGTGCAGCGTCAATCCCCACTTGCAGAGCTGTACCCAATTTGACGAATATGGTCAGACGTTTTGCCTTAATGTTGAGGAGCCGCCTGTGCGTCGTCCTAGTGGCCGTTGCTTTCGGTGTGTGGAGCGCGTGCTGAATGCGCAGACTATTTACCTAGCCAAAAATTCTTGGTTAGAAGAGTTTCCCGAAGAAACCGAGCAGTTTGGCGAATGTCTGGTTAAAATCGGTGAACCAACGGAGGTCGCAGGCTACACACTAGCTCCCTACCGACGCAGAACCTTACTCCAACCAAGCTGAAATCTCAGAATCAAATCCGTAATCTAGCTAATTTCGGCTAATTTTGGACGGGACCGACGGGGCTCGAACCCGCAACTTCCGCCGTGACAGGGCGGTGCTCTAACCAATTGAACTACGGTCCCTCAATTGACGCGATCTCTATTATGCTTAGCCAGGAGAGGTTTGTCAAATTTTTAGCGGCGATTTTTGGCGAAAGTTTTGGCGAAAGTTTGAGCCGAGCTACAAAATAGGGGATTGCCGACTTCGTTTCGCCTTTGCCATGACCCCAGCCAACCAACAGGCGGCTCCCCTACTCGACTGCCTCCGAACCCTAGCCAACCGCCAGCGAGCTGCCTTCCACACACCCGGTCACAAACAGGGCCAAAGCGCCCCCGCGCCATTAGCCAACCTACTAGGAACCCAGGTCTTCCGAGCCGACCTGCCCGAATTGCCCGAACTCGATAACCTATTTGCCCCGACTGGCGTGATCCAAGCTGCCCAAGCCTTAGCTGCTGCTGCCTTTGGCGCTGAGCAAACCTGGTTTTTAGCCAACGGCTCAACCTGCGGGATTGCTACTGCCGTATTAGCCACCTGCTGCCCAGGAGAGCGTCTGATCGTGCCGCGTAATGCCCATCAGTCATTGATTTCAGCGCTGATTTTATCCGGAGCTATCCCGATTTGGGTGGAACCCGATTATGACCCAGACTGGCAAATCGCTCTCTGCCCCTCTCCCGCCTCTATTCAAGCCGCCTTGGCCGAGCATCCCGATGCCAAAGCCGTGCTGCTGGTTTCGCCGACCTACCACGGGATTTGTGCCGACATCGCCTCAATTGCCCAAATTACTCAACAGTACGACATTCCTCTGCTTGTCGATGAAGCCCACGGCGCCCATTTAGCCTTCCATCCTGATTTGCCACCCTCAGCCCTAGCCAGTGGCGCTGACCTCGCCGTGCAATCGATTCACAAAACTCTGTCTGCCCTAACCCAAGCCGCCATGCTACATGTCCAAGGCAGCCGTTTGGACCGCAACCGCATTAGCCAAGCCCTCCAGCTTGTCCAGTCTACTAGCCCCAGTTATTTGCTCCTAGCGTCCCTCGATGCCGCCCGTCAGCAGATGGCCACCACAGGCGAAGTCCTCCTCGATCAAACCCTCCACCTCGCCGCCCAAGCCAGAACTCAGCTCAGCCAAATTCCCGGACTGGCCGTACTCACCACCTCTAGCCAATCACCCACCAGCCCCTACCAGCTCGATCCCACCCGTCTCACGATTGATGTTACCGGATTGGGACTAACCGGCTTCCAAGCCGACGAAATCCTACACCAAAGCCTGAATGTCACCGCCGAACTGCCAGGGCTAAATACACTCACCTTCATCCTCACCCCTGGTAACACCCCAGCCGACATCGCTCACCTCATCCAAGCCTGCCAATCCCTAGCCACCACCTCTCCCCACCCCACCCCTCCTCCCCCCACCCCCCACCCCTCTCCCCCCACCCCCCACCATCTCTCCCCGTGCCGCCTTCTTCTCCCCCACCCTCGTCCTACCCACAGAACAGGCAATTTATCAGATCAGCGCCGAATTGATCTGTCCCTATCCGCCCGGTATTCCGGTTTTGCTGCCAGGAGAATTAATTACAGCTGAGGCGGTTGCTTACCTGAGGCAGATTTTAGCCAGTGGCGGTATCCTGAGTGGTTGTGCTGACCCCACGCTCGATACCCTAAGAGTGATCCGTCAAACGAGTAATGATGAAACGGGGAAACAATGATTTAATCAGCAAGTGATCCGCTATATCGACCTTCTGACCTGTTCATCCTCTTTGCCGTTATGTCATCTGCTCTCTGGCCCTATGTCACCCCCGGCATTCCTGACCATTTGTTTGAGCGCCTGCCTGGTATTCCGCTGAGCCAACGCGAGATTCGACTGCTGCTACTGGCCCAAATGCGGCTGCTGGTTGACTCGGTAGTTTGGGATATCGGTGCGGGAACGGGCACCATTCCAGTAGAAGCAGGATTGCTCTGTCCCCAAGGCAAAATTGTCGCCATTGAGCGAGATGAAGAGGTAGCCAGTTTGATTCGTCGCAACTGCGACCGCTTTGGCGTGGAGAATGTCGAGATCTTGGAAGGAAGTGCGCCTGACTGTCTTCAGCAGTTAAAAGCAGCCCCCGACCGTATTTGTATCGAAGGTGGGCGAGCGATCAAGACTATTCTGCAAGCAGCATGGCAGCGGTTAAAACCCCAAGGGCGGATCGTCGCAACGGCTACTAATTTTGAAACGCTATACGCCATCTCTGAGAGTCTGGCAGAAGTTCAGGCCCGTAATGTTGAGGTGGTACAGTCGGCCATCAACCGCCTGGAAACTCGCGGCAACCACCAGGTGTTTGCAGCCGTAGATCCCATATATATCCTTAGTGGAGAAAAATTAGAATAGGGAGATTGTGTTGGGCCAGATCGGGGTTGTAGGTTAAATTTGCCATGAGCATAGCCACAGGTTTCCAGTGGGTGCAATCTGCCAAGACACCGTCTGAATTCATGTGGTTGAAGCAATGAGAGCAATGAAGACTGAATTTATTCAGAGCAAGAATTCAGTTGAAAATTGACCCTCTCGTTCTGGTAATGCAGAATCCAAATCGCTAAAAATTGGTCGATTTATGCCAGAGTGATTCTTAACCTGAATTTAAGAGGCTGTCTGAAAAGGCATGAGAGATCATCCATTACTTCAGTTCAGGTCAGTCTATTGTCAATTTATTCCCTATGCCGTTATCGCGAATCCTCAGTGCTATTGTTGCTATCGTCCTTGCTCTGGGGATGATTGTTTTGGGTGGTTGGTATTTTACGGTTGGTTTTGGCGTGATTGTCTATTTGGGGCTGCACGAGTACTTTGATTTAGTTCGTGCAACTGGAATTGCTCCGGCCGCTAAAACCACTATTGTAGTGAGTCTGATTTTGCTGATTACAGCCAATCTAGCTCCCAATTTAGTCGATGCCGTGATGCCAGTAGCTGGAACGTTGATTTGTTTCTACCTGTTGTTTCAGCCCAAGCTGGCCACGATTGCTGATATCTCCTCCTCAATCTTGGGCCTATTCTACGGCGGCTATTTACCCAGCTACTGGGTACGGCTGCGGAATTTGGGTAGCCCAGAAGCAAGCAATTTGCCCCTGGGTGGTTATTTACCAGAATTTCCCCTGCCCCATCCCCAGTTATTGCCTCCTGGCTTGACGGTGACTCTACTTGCCTTCGCCTGTATCTGGGCGGCTGATATTGGGGCCTACATTTTCGGTAAGCTATTTGGCAAAACTCGCCTGACGGATATCAGCCCTAAAAAAACCGTTGAAGGTGCAATTTTCGGCGTTTTGGGCAGCATTGCGGTAGCGACCGTTGGCTCCTGGTACTTGGGTTGGGCTGGGTCACCGTTAAGCGGCATGGCGCTTGGATTGTTAATCGGTATTGCCAGCCTTTTGGGTGATCTAACTGAGTCGATGATGAAACGCGATGCTGGGGTTAAGGATTCAGGTCAGTTAATTCCTGGTCATGGCGGAATTCTTGACCGCACCGACAGTTATGTCTTCATTGCGCCGTTGGTGTACTACTTTGTCACGCTGCTGTTGCCCCTGTTGCCTGCCTGATATCTAGCAATTTGCGCTTCAGATTTGCGCTCCAGATGAGGAACCGCTTCAACTAAGCCAGTCTAGAACGAACCTAGAACTAAAGCATGGCGAGCACTACAGCAGACCTACGAAATGCAGGGGGCCATGTCCGCTGATCAGCTCAATCAGCAAAGCAATGAAACCAATCATGGCAATCCGCCCGTTCCAAACCTCAGCCGAAGTTGTCAGACCCCATTCCCAGCGTTCCTGGGGATACATCTTCACCTGCTTTCGCATCTGGGGCACCTCATCCAGCTTCAGACTGGGAGAGTGCATCGCATTGAGCACCATCTCAGCCAGATCGTTGATAAACACCGGATGGGTATTGAGAGCGGGCACCCGTTGGAAATGGTGAATACCAGAAGTTTCTGCAAGTTCGCGATACTCGATATCAATCTCTTCCAGAGTTTCAATGTGCTCCGAGACAAAGCTGACCGGCACCACAACCAGGGTTTGCACGCCTTGTTCGGCCAGTTCCGGGATGGCCTCCTCGGTATAGGGCTTCAGCCACTCGACCGGACCCACACGGCTCTGATAGGCCAGGGTATAAGGGTTAGGGCGATTCAGGGTCCGCATAATCAGCTCCGTGCACTCTTCGATTTCCTGCTGATAGGGATCACCCGCCTCCTCTACATAGCTCAATGGCACGCCGTGGGCGCTAAAGAAAATATGAGCCTCGTCTGGATTGGCAAGCTGGTCTAACTCTTGGGCAATTAGCTGGGCCATCGCTTTGAGGTAGCCAGACTGCTTGTACCAAGAGGGAATCACCGTATAGTCAATTTTTTGCAGGGTCGGGTCTTCCTGCCAGAGTTTTTCTAACAGCCGAAAGCTGGAACCGCTAGTGCTAATGGAAAACTGCGGATAGAGAGGCAAAATCACCAGCCGCTCAATACCGTCTCGCTTGATTCGGGCAATGGCTTCTTCGGTAAATGGATGCCAGTAGCGCATACCGATATAGACTTGAGCATCCTGTCCCCGTTCGCGTAGAACTGCCTGGAGGGCTTGAGCTTGCTCTTCGGTAATCCGACGCAGGGGTGAACCGCCGCCAATCAGCTTATAGTTCTCCTGCGATTTCTTGGCACGACTGGTAGAAATCAGCCAAGCCAGCGGCTTTTGCAGCCAGGCAAAGGGCAGCCGAATGATTTCTGGGTCAGAGAATAAATTGAAGAGAAAAGGGCGAACATCTTCAAGCTGGTCTGGTCCACCCAGGTTGAGTAATAAGACGCCAACACGACCCATAGTAATTCCAGTTCCTTGCCCTTAATATTTGTTACCGATTTTAACAATAAACTCTGCCTGTTTCAGCGTTTGTCTCAGATTTCACTTTACTGAAATTCACACTAAAATGCATGCCTTCTTCTGAAGCTTTTGCTGCGTGTGCTTCTCCGCTCAAAAATTAGAAAGGCGCAATTCTTTATAATCTGCCTTAATATCAATTCTTGAATCCATTCTTGGGGTTGACTGCCCGCAAAAGCAATCTTTAGCAATCGTTAAAATGATCTTCTCCTGCGTTACCAGGTTTTTCTTTCCCCTAATCTGCTTTCGAGCGCCTGAATAAAAAGCGATCCGTCTCAGTGAATAGGCATGCCTAAATCCCCTGGCCAACCTACCAGTCCAACTGCCACAACCAGTATTGACGACCAGATTGCCAAGGTGAATCACCGCTTAAAGGTCGCCCAACTTGGCCTCCAGGTTGAACGACGCGGGCAAAAGCTAAGTCTGCGGGGAACTCTGCCGCCTCGACCAGGGAGTGATCGGCTACGGCCCCATCAGCAGCGCATCAGCCTTAACTTACCAGCCACTGCCGCTGGCCTGAAGCAAGCCGAACAGGAAGCCAAAGTGATTGCGGCCCAGTTGATTCAAAACTGCTTTGACTGGCGGCAGTATTTACCTGTGGCTGGAGGCCACCTGCATCAAATGGACTTGGCCGAGAAACTGGCAGCCTTTCAGCAAAGTTTTCTGCGAGATGGTTCCGGCTTTGCCCAAGCAGCATCACGCCAAACGACTTGGGACGCAGCCTATGCTCCTTATCTGCGCAAACTAGAAGAGATTGCCCAAGCTCGTCCCCACCTCAGTCTGCCAGAAGCGATCTATGCCACTGTGCAGGCGACCCGCCCCAACAGCCGCAGTCGGCAGATTTGCTGCACCGCCTTGAGTGGTTTAGCCGAGTTTTTGCATCTGGAATTGCCAATTCCGCTCAAAACCTATTGGGGCACCTATGGCCCCAGCCAGACCAAAACCCGCCGCTTGCCTTCCGATCAAGAAATTGTCGCAGCCTTTGGTAAAATTCCCAACCCAGCCTGGCAATTTGTCTACGGCATCATGGCAACCTATGGCTTGAGGAATCACGAGGTATTTTTCTGTGACTACAGCGAGCTGGTGTCGGGTCAATCTGAGGCGGTGATTGAAGTGCTAGAGACCAGCAAGACCGGCAGTCATGCTGTTTGGCCGTTTTATCCAGAATGGGTTGAGCAATTCAATTTACGGCAGGTAACTCTACCCGCACTCAATACTGACCTGAGCCAAACCACGCTGCGGCGGATTGGGCAACAGGTTAACTGTCAGTTTCGCCGCTATCAAATTCCGTTCTCGCCCTACGATTTGCGCCATGCTTGGGCAGTCCGAACAATCCATTTCGACCTTCCCGATGCGGTGGCTGCTCGCATGATGGGGCACTCGGTGGCGATTCATAACCGGACTTACCATCGCTGGATTACCCTGCGCGACCAGCAGCAAGCGGTAAAAACAGCCCTCAGCCGCAGCAATTTGCAAGCACCTCAACCGGAGAACAATTTGTCATAAAAGCAGGAAATACCTTGCCCCCCCTGAACAGAAAGTTGGGAAAAGCCTTAAAGTTGGTTATAAATACATAGAATCACTAGGATTTGTCAATTGTGGCAACAATTCTTAGAGAGTGGAGCTATCGCTACCCTTGGTTTTATGATGGGGTGATTCGATTGGCAGCCCTTACGGTGGGAGGAGAAATCAAATTTCGTCAGTTGGCTCTAGACGGATTAGAAATTACCCCCGATCTGCACCTCCTGGATTTGTGTTGCGGCGATGGTCAGGCCACGCGGTTTTTAGTGACACGCTCTGCCCATGTCATTGGGTTTGATGCTTCACCGATTGCAATTGAACGCGCTAACCAAAATGTGCCTGAAGCCAAGTATGTCAGAGGTTGGGCAGAAGCTATGCCGTTTGAGGATCAGCAATTTGATCTGGTCCACGTCAGCCTTGGTTTGCACGAAATGCGTCCGGTTCAGCTATGGCGAATTATGCAGGAAGTGCATCGGGTGCTGAAACCAGGAGGCGTTTTCACACTGATTGATTTTTATGTTCCGGTGAATTGGTTATATAGCTTAGGATTAAATCTATTTTTGCTATTGTTTGAGACCGAGACAGCTTGGCAATTCATCAAAACTGATTTGTTGGATTTATCAGCAAGAGTGGGTTTTCAGGAAGCTGATCGGACCCTTTATGCTGGAGGAAGTTTGCAGGTTGTACATGCTCGCAAAGGAACACAATAATGCAAAATACAGCCGAATATTATTGTGCCTATTGTGGTGAACCCAATTTAACGTTCATTGATTTCAGTGCAGGTGGTGATCAATCCTACGTCGAAGACTGCCAAATTTGTTGCCGTCCCAACATTCTCTACATCCACATTGACGAAGAGAGCTTAGACATTGAAATTAGCAGCGAGTATGAAGGATAAAAACCGCAATGACATTCTTAACCCTTGCTAGCATTCTGCTGTTTTTTGTACTGATTGTTAACAAGCTGCTTTTAGAGCCGCTTGAGTTTCTAGCTTCGTTTCATTTGCCTTCCTGGTTGATGCTGACCCTTGGCCTCAGCTTACTGGCTTGGCTGATCGGGGAATAATTAATCTGCACTAGCAATCTAAACGAAAATTATCAGGAATCATCTGTACTGGATGCTGATCGTTTTGCTCAATTAAACTGGGAAAATAGCACATTGTTACTCCATAGCATCACAGTAACAAAGGCTGTTGGAGTAGGTTTAGTGGAGGTGGGCTGGTCTAAAAACTGCTAGTTGCAACAGAATACTATTAATCGATTGCGCATCGTAGCCACTATGGGAATTGAACCAGAATTACCATCCCATCCGCAGCCGCTTGCATCAGCGACTCAGTTGCCGATGCTCAATATCCTAGTGGTAGAAGATAATTTGACAAATCAGAAAGTAATTATGCGGCAATTGCAATTTTGTGGCTATCACCCCGATGCTGTTGCCACAGGTCAGGCAGCCCTAGATGCCATCGTCCAACGCTGCTACGACATTGTGTTTATGGATTGTTGCCTGCCCGAAATGAATGGTTATACTGCCACACGTCTGATTCGTCAGCGCGAACAGCAGCTCAATCGAAACAGAAGCATCATTATCGCTCTCACAGCCAGTGATGATCCTCGTATCAAAGAAGAGGCGCTTGCAGCTGGGATGAATGATTTCTTGACCAAGCCCCTGCGCCGAGAGGTTCTAGCTGCGACTCTAAACCGCTGGAACCAATATCTGCGTCAAACCAGTCCTTCTGCCCAATCGCTGATGGCGGTCAACGAGGAGCAGCCGATGTTTCCCGACTATTGCTCTTCGCTATGGGAGCTTCATTTCGACCTAATTCAACTTCATCAACTCTCCGATCACAATCCAGAATTTGAGCAAGAACTGTTGCAACTCTATCATGCAGATACCCAGGACCAGCTTCAGCAGCTCCAGCAGGCCCACAGTAAGCTGAACTTTCAGCATATCGAGCGAATTGCTCACCACATCAAAGGAGCTAGCGCCAGCGTTGGGGCCAAAATGTTAACCGAAATTGCTGAACAATTGGAGCACCACGCTAAACAGCAGCAGTTAGATCAGGTAAATTACTCGATGCAGCAATTAAACCAAGCTTTCAATCAACTTCAAGCTCTTTTTAGTAGTTCCGATCAAAGCGTTTTTAATAATTAAAATTAGGTCACCCATCTATTTGCTGAAAAGAGCTAGATTAAACCAGAATCTACCCCATAACCGCCAAAGATTGTACCGATCTAAGGTTTATTCTGCTATTGGGTTCAAACACTGCGCTGCTCAGGCAGTTTTAATTATGCTGGTGATATCAACGAAATTCAAAAAATAAAAAAACCGACTAATGCTATTTTTAATAAATCAGGATGCCCGATTATGAATTGCCGTCTTGCTTGCTCTTAATTCCAGGGTAAGTAGTCAGTTTAGCTGGCAGATTTATTTGAATGAACTGTTTGAAAGGACTGATTGAAAGAATTGTTTGGCAAAACTGTTTAGCACCGCTCGATTTTTAAGATGTCTAGAATTCTTGTAATTGATGATGACCCAACTGTCTTAAAGATCATTCAGCGAGCGCTACAACATCAGGGGCATGAGGTTTTGGTGGCATCCAACGGCAGAGAAGGATTAGAGATGGCCTGCCAAAATCAGCCTGCCCTAATCATTTGCGACTGGATGATGCCCTATCTCGATGGGCTAGAAGTTTGCCGTCAGGTGAAAGCCAATCCCCTCCTATCCACTACCTTTTTTCTGCTTTTAACATCTCGAATTGGCCTGGATGACCGGATTGAAGGACTCAATACTGGCGCAGATGACTTTTTATCAAAACCGATTGAGATTGCTGAACTGCAAGCACGAGTGCGGGCTGGCTTACGGCTACATCAGGTCAGCCAGGATTTGCAAACGCAGAAGGAAATTTTAGAAGCTGAATTGGCCGAGGCGGCTGCCTATGTCCGAGCACTGTTGCCTCCTCCCTTGAGCGGTGAAGTCACGGTCGAGGCTCGCTTTATCCCCTCGCGGCAGTTAGGTGGCGACTGTTTTGACTATTTTTGGCTCGATCCCGACTACCTGGTTATGTATTTGCTGGATGTCTCAGGTCATGGTTTAGCCGCAGCTCTGCCTTCAATTCTGGTGCTGAATCTACTGCGCTCCCAATCGTTGCCCAACGTTAACTTTTATCAACCTCAAGATGTCCTGAAGGGGCTGAATGACACGTTTCAGATGAGTACCCAGAACGAGAAGTACTTCACCATCTGGTACGGGGTCTACAACCGAGTCAAGCGCCAACTCACCTATGCCAGTGCGGGCCATCCCCCCGCTGTGTTGGTCACCCCAGAGCAACCAAGTCAACAGGTACAGCATTTGCGGACCCCATCGTTACCCATTGGCATGCTTCCAGACGTTGCTTTCACCTGCGAGCGTTGTACCATACCTGTGCATGGAACGCTCTACGTGTTTAGTGACGGTGTCTATGAACTTAATCCGATAGGGCATCACAATTGGAGTTTGGATGACTTCATTCGGCTGCTGACCCAGCTCGACCCTGATCTCAGTCCCGATGCCATTTTGCAGCAGGTTCAAGAAACCAATGCTGTTGGCACGTTTAATGACGATGTGTCGCTGCTTAAAATTCAGTTTGCCTAGTAATTTTTGGCGCAATTTTTGGTGCAGTTCGTGCGTTAATTGAGGTTGACGCTGCTCGTTACCTGACCATTGACTTTATAAAAATCGTTTTGATCTCGGAAAATTTCAAATATCCGATCCATGCTAGTTAGCTCGAACAGAATTCTCACTTGATCGTTCACCGAACATACGCATAGCTTTCCTCCTTCCGACCGCACCGTTTTCAAGGCCGTCACCAAAGCACCCAAGCCTGAGCTATCCATAAACGTCACGTCTTTGAGATCCACCAAGATGATCTTTGCTCCTTGTTCAATGCCTTGGTCAACCCGGTCGCGTAGTTCTTGGGTCTTAGTGCTATCTAGGATTCCGCTGAGTTGAATAACTTCGGTTGCCAACATAATGAATTTGAGTAAGTGAGCAGGTTATGTGCTGTATGAGAAAAGACGTGTAAGCGTCGTGTGAGTAAGTGATAAGCACCTAATTCAGGATTGAACGGCTGAGAAATCAGACCATCAGGGATAGAACGGTGAACAGATCGATTATAGGCAGCTGATTGTAAACTTCCCGTGAACTTAGGTTTAGAGTTTCCTCAGAAGCTGCCCCGAGTTGAACAACTTATTTGAACAACCTATCTGAACAACTCATCCTTAGTATTCCCAGACTAGAAATCGGGATGCTTAAAAAACTTAAAATTAAGCCCACTAGAAGAAGCCGCTGATTTCGTGCTCACCGCGGATTGGGGACGTTGCACCAATCGCAACCGGGATAATCAAACGGCTTAGCATGCGTCCGTCTTCTAGTTGATCCAGCATAAATTCTCCTCCCATGCGTCGGATCAAGGCTTGGCAAATGGCAAGATGCAGTCCGGGGGGTTCGTCAAGCAGCGATGGAACCAACAGATCTCCACCTCGCCCAATGTTCATCTGCTCCAATAATTGGGGTTCAATCAAGCCATTGTCAGTAATGGACATCTCTAGCCAGTGGTCATCCAGTTGCCGACACCAGACATCGAGCCGTCCGCCAATAGGAGAACGCAAGCAGGCCGCCATCAAGATTTCATGCACAATACACTCGATTTTGGCAATATTGCCGCCGATGCTGAGATTGGCTTCGTTATGCACCTGTGACCAGAGCTGCCGCTGTTTGATCAGGTGATCGAGTCGCTCTAGAGACCGCTTCATGAGGCTGGCGAGGGGAATGGTTTCATAATCATCCTCAAATTGCCATTGTTCCTGTTTCAGCAGCGGGGTAGCAGTCGTCAATGTATTGCCTAGATGACGTAAAACTTGCTGGTAGCGCAGGCTCGATAGGGCATCTTTTTGGTGGCTTAATTCATTTAACCGCCGCACGCCTATGCCCAGAATGCGATAGATTTCCTCTAAGCGCCGGTGTTTGTACCAATTGAGCTGCTCTAGGGTGCTGCGCTGCATCACGAGGGTTGCAGTCAGCTTTAGATAACGACGGCACCAAGCCAACTGATTGACTAAAATGCCAAAAGCGCTCAGCTGATGCTGAGACCAAATTCGTTCAGCCCGGTCACCAATCACAATTAGGCCGGTCGGTTCGTGCTCTGGAGCAGTACGCAGGGCATAGACCAAAATTTGGTCTAGATCAGCACCATTCAGCCACTGGCGCGTCTGTGGACTCAGCTGATTGGTCGGAAGAGGCTGCAAGTCGTCGTTTTGCAAGGCCCATTGCAGCAGTGGATCATTGACTACAGAAATTTCCGCTTCGGTTGCCACTCCGAATTGGGGTTTAGTGGAGGTGACAGCTGTGATTTGAGCGGTTGGGTGTCCGGGTTGCCAGGTGACTAGGGCAGTTAGGGGAACCTGTAGCAATTGGGCAATCTGCTGCACAGAGGCTTGCTCTAAGCGCTCTAGCTGCTGGATTTGCTGCATGGTGGCCAATCCCCACTGAACCGCCTGATAGGTTTTGCGGAGCTGCTCAGTCTGATCCTGCAACTTAAATTGGTGCAACAATAGGCCAATCTGCTGGCTAACTACTTTCAACAGCTCGCGCTCAGCTCGGTTCCAACTGCGGGTCGCCTCATGGCCGATCACCAGCACTCCCTCAATCGGTTTACCAACCGATGTACTGCACACCAGCAGCGACCGCACCTGTAGGTCTAGAAAAAGCTGCCGCCAAGCCATCAGCTTCAGGTCCGATTCCAGATTCTCGATGCCAATCGCCTCGGTACTACGCTCTAGCATCTGCCAATCGACCGGATTGAGGGTATCAAGGCAACCGACAATTGGCCGACGATTGGGAGCTTGCTGCTGGTAGCAAATCTCGAACTTTTTGCGGTCCGGATTGTAGAGCAAGACCAAGAACCGTTCGGCTTTCAAGCGTTGCAGCAGTTGATCGGCACAGCGGTGTACGGTAATTTGCCAATCGGCTTCGCTGTAGAGGGCATGGGTCACCTCAGTTGTTAAGCTCTGATCTTGTTTGACCTGCTGAATCGTTGCTTCAATGTCTTCTAGTGGGGCAACTAGGGCCACCAGTTGGGCCACCCCACGCACATATTTCTTTTCCTCCTCGTGCCAAATACGGGCCTCTGTGCCTTCAACGGTTAAAAAGCCAAGCAACTCGCCTTGGAGCAGAATCGGAGCGGCAATCAAAGAACGGGCCTGGATTTGCTGCATCAGCCGTCCGGTTGCATCGGCTTTGAGGGAACTGCGGGCTTCTCCGATCGACACCACCTGATCGGCAGTTAAGGCTTGATAGAAACTTCCCAAATCCTGTACAGAAATCGGATGTTCGCCATTGTCGGCTAAGGGTGTAGCTTTGTCGCGATGGCTAGATCGCTGCCAAAAATAACGCTGTTGTGGCTCATACCAATAGATGCGGGTGCGGTCTGGGGTAATAAAACGATGGGTTGCTTCTACAACAGCTTCTAGACGTTTGTCCAGTGTGGGGAGGCTGCGCAACTGGGATAGCAAGTTCAATAACGGTTCATCGGGATGTTTGGTCAGCCGCCGCCGCTGCTCAACTTCTGCCTGGTAAAGCGCTTCGGCTAAACTGCCGAGAATCATAGTCAGACGGGCTTTTTCTTCGGCGTGGGGGGAGGTTCCCCACAGCTGTGATCCTAGCAGCACCACCCCAAAACACTGCCCCTTATGTCGAATCGGCAAAATCACGGTTCCTTGAATAGCATGTCGCTGGGCAATACTACGCCATTCTCCAGCCCTGGGTTCCTCCCGCAGGTCGGGCACGCCGAGCGAACACTGCTGGATGACAACCTGCTCTAGCAAATCCCCCGGATTTAGGTGAATCCGTTGTTTCAGCAGGCTCTTTTCCCCATTTAAACAATAGCCGCCTTTCCCTGAGAGGCGATGCTCTACCCGCTCATACAATCCTACCCAGATCAGCGCATAGTCGAATCCGGTCTGGAGGTAATCCAGGACAACTTTGACAGCGCCATCTACGGTTTCCTCTTCTCGTAATGCCTGAAGAGCGCGTCCTAGGGTAACTAATTGTTTCTCATTGTTTGACGGCTCTTTCGAAAAAACCATGCCAACTTAACTCCTGGGCCGCACAGGTTAGCGATTTTACTAAAGGTGTAGTCTAAATCTCCACTGGGGTGGCTGTCGCCAAGGTAGCCCTGTTTCTAAAGTTCCCGCAGAAAAGGGGTCTGATACCTTTTTGAGTTCCTGGCTTTGAGTTCCTGGCTTTGAGATCCCGGCTGGGGGATTTAAGCAGTACTCTGGAAAGTAGGTCGCACGTAAGGTTTCTTCCAGTTTGGACATCTACAAATTTGGGCTTCGCCCCCTTCTGTTTTCCGGCTTAAAGGCCGATCCAGAACAAATTCACCATCAAATGCTGCAAGTGTTGAGTCGTCTGGACGATCAGCCCAATCACCCACTTGCGCACTGGGCAAAGCTAGTTCTGAGTCAGTCCTGTCGCTTTTACCACCCGACTCTAATTCAATCACTGTGGGGCTTGTCCTTTGTGAACCCGATAGGACTGGCAGCTGGTTTTGATAAAGACGGTGTGGCGACTGGTCTCTGGTCAGCTTTTGGGTTTGGGTTTGCTGAACTGGGAACCGTCACCCTACATGCCCAACCCGGCAACCCACCACCACGTTTATTTCGCCTGCCGCTCGACCAAGCCGCATTAAATCGCATGGGTTTTAACAACCAGGGAGCTGCGGCTTTAGCCAAGCGTCTGGAAAGGCAGCGACAGCGCTGGGTTGACCGAGAAGAAACCAACCTAATTCCGCTGGGGGTGAATTTGGGCAAGTCAAAAGTGACGCCTCTGGAAGCAGCGGCGGTCGATTACCTGGAGAGCTTTCGGCTGTTACAGCACCTGGGAGACTATTTTGTTGTCAACGTCTCGTCGCCTAACACGCCCGGACTGCGCTCTCTGCAAGCTGCTGATCAACTAGATCTAATTTTGAGGGCACTGCAACAGGAAAATCAGGCTGACAAGCCACTTTTGGTGAAAATTGCCCCTGATCTAGACTGGGAGGAAATTGAGGTCGTGATCGATCTGGCTCAAACCCACCGTTTGGCTGGCCTGATTGCGACCAACACCACGATTCGGCGTGATCAGCTAACCACGCAAACCATTGCGGCAACCGGCAATCCAGTCAGTGCCGAAGCGGGCGGCATCAGCGGTGCGCCCCTGCGCAGCCGAGCCACTGAAGTGATTCGCTTCATTTACCAACAAACTGAGGGAAAATTGCCAATTATTGGTGTTGGCGGTATTTTTGACGCGGAGGATGCCTGGGAAAAACTCACCGCCGGAGCTAGTTTGCTCCAAGTTTACACAGGCTGGCTCTATGAAGGCCCCTGGATGGTGCAGCGCATTTTAAAAGGACTGGTAGAAAAACTGGAAGCCCACGGGTTAAGCCATATTTCTGAAGCGACCGGCCTGAGCGAAAAAGCTGGAATATAGGCCACCTTGGGCACGATTTCAGCAAACACAACCCCACCCGTTACCCTTGACTTATGAAAGTAGAATTTCGCGAATGTGATTTTTTTGATCTGTGGATTTGGCTGGAGCTGCCACTGCCGCCAGCCCAAATGGAACAGCAGTATCTCGAAGAAGTGTTTAGCTCCTGGTTTTTGCTAGGCAAGCTCGGTGGCTTTAATGCCGAAAACTTGCAAGTGCAGGATGCTGGCCTCGATATTAGCTACATCGATTACGACGAACAAAGCGCTGGCGATAGCTTTATGGCGCTAATGCACAACATGAGCGAGGTCGAGTATCAAGGCAACTGGGCACGCTGCTGGTTTGACCTGGGCACGACCGATGCCCTAGCGCTGGATGTGTTGATCAATGCGCTAGAACAGCTCAGCAAGGACTATGTGCCGATTGAGCGGGTAATTATCGGAGGCGAAAATCCAGACTGGAAGATTCCTGGAAAGAAACGGTCGGAGTTTGTTGATCCAGAAAATAATTGATCACCTTATTTATGGATCACCCCAACCCAATCCTCACTCCAACTAAGCAACCGCAAATTCGTGTGATTACGTTGGGTCTAATTAAAACCGCCACCCATCTACTGGTCTCCAGCGGCTACGATTCGGTGAAACAGCAAGTCCTCCACCGCGCCCTCGGCGGTGGCGTGGAGTTCGGTGAAGCAGGCCAAGATGCCTTGCAGCGAGAATTCCAGGAAGAAATTCAGGCGGAGCTAACCAATATTCAGTACCTCGGCTGCATCGAAAATCGCTTTGTCCATGAAGGCAAACCAGGACATGAGCTGGTCTTGCTCTATCAGTGCGATTTGGCTGACCCCCAATTCTACCAGCAAGAAGTCATCTCTGGTTACGAGGGCGATCAAATGTTAACAGCTCACTGGGTCGAGATCGAGCGGTTCAAGTCCGGCGAGCTGCTGCTGGTGCCGCAGGAATGCCTGCAATATCTCTGAGCTAAGATTGGTCGAACTGAGGGCACGTGCTACTTTTTCGAGAACTCGTGCTAGAACTCGTCAGATGCATAACCGGAGTCCATTCCAGCTTCATTATCCTTGCGGGAACCCAGCAGTTCCAATCGATCCACGCGGATAATTGGCTTAGTACGGTTGGCTCCGGTAGTGCGGTCTTGCCAATGGTCAAACTTAAGGGGACCGCTGACGCCAATCAAACTGCCTTTGCGCACGTAGTTAGCAGCCGTCTCAGCTGGCTTGCCCCACAGCTCCAGATTGAACCAATCCGGCTCATCGCTATTGCGGCTCAGCTTTCTGACTGCTAGAGTCAGGCTACACTTCACAGCTCCAGACTCAAAATACTTGACATCTGGATCCCCACCGACACGACCAACCAATGTGACAATATTTAAACTCATAGGACGTCTGCACTGTCTGCACTAAATGAACTGGAAATAAACTGGGCTGGATGAGCTGAAGAAAAGGAATAGACGGCTTGAGCTTGGAGTTGATGTTTTAGCTTAACTACTTAAAGCTTAACCACAAGCCCAATTACCGCAATTGTTGAGCAGAATTTGGTACAGGAGTACTATCCTGTCTTTTGCTATTTTATATCGACTTTTGAGGAAACGCACCGAATTTGATAGACTGCCACGCAAGGCGTCAAAGTCTAGAGGCGCGCGTTAAAACATTCATCAAAGCGTTAATTTAAATGGCGGTAGAGTTGCGCAGGTAGCCTGAATGCTATAAATTCAATTGAAACATTAGCTATGTGGATTCGATTCAGCAGTGGAGCCGTCAGCATGAATCCAGCAAAAGGCAGTCATTCCATTACATTCTGGTTTGTGAGCTGGTTCAGTGGTTTATCCTGATTTTGCCACCTTGAACTGAATAGGTTGCTAGCGTTGGCGGGTGCATTTGATGGTAACCTGATTTTTCTAAGGTGACTAGACTCAGCTCCAAAAACATATTAGGATCCATCTGTAATTTTGTTAGTTGTAGATTCTGTAGATTCGCACGTGGATCGCGCTGGATTGTTATAAGTTGTTATAGTCTAGTCACAAGTTGAAAGCAGCTAAATTTGGGGGCTTAGAAAGCTAGTGGGTTTCTTCAATCGCTTCTCATTCTCACGTGACATGGGCATCGACCTTGGCACTGCCAACACACTAGTCTATGTGTCTGGTAAGGGCATTGTGTTGCAGGAGCCTTCCGTTGTTGCTATTGACCAGGAAGACAAAGTGCCCTTGGCTGTTGGCGAAGATGCCAAGAAAATGCTGGGACGAACCCCCGGCAACGTAGTTGCATTGCGCCCTCTCCGAGATGGTGTGATCGCCGACTTTGATACGGCAGAACTGATGCTGAAACACTTCATTCAGCGCGTTCATGAAGGTCGTACTGGGCTGATTGCTCCTCGGATTGTGATTGGTATTCCCAGCGGGGTTACAGGCGTTGAGCGTCGAGCTGTTATGGAAGCGGCATCTCAGGCTGGTGCTCGCGATGTTTACCTGATTGACGAACCTGTAGCAGCTGCGATTGGGGCTGGTTTGCCGGTTGCTGAACCGACCGGTAATATGATTATCGACATCGGTGGCGGTACAACTGAAGTGGCAGTCCTCAGCTTGCAGGGCACAGTATTGAGTGAATCGGTGCGGGTGGCCGGAGATGAGCTAAGCGAGGCAATCCTTAATTACATGAAGAAGGTGCACAACCTGGTGATCGGGGAACGCACTGCCGAAGAAATCAAGATCATGGTTGGCTCGGCCTATCCAATGGATGACGATGACGATGCCATCATGGATGTGCGTGGTCTACACCTGCTGTCGGGTTTACCCCGAACCGTGACCGTAAAGGGGCCAGAAATTCGCGAAGCGATGGCCGAACCGCTGTCAGTGATTATTGAAGCTGTAAAACGCACGCTGGAACGTACACCTCCTGAACTGGCAGCTGATATTATCGATCGCGGCATTATGCTAGCTGGGGGTGGGGCACTGCTACGGGGTCTAGATACCCTGATTAGCCACGAAACCGGTATTGTGGTGCATGTGGCTGCCGATCCATTGAGCTGTGTGGTGCTCGGTACTGGGCGAGTTCTAGAGAACTTTAAGCAACTAGAGCGGGTATTCAGCGGGCGCTCACGCAACTTCTAACCAATTAAATCGATTGCACCATTGCTCAGCTTTTCTTTTCTGAATGTAGGCAATAAGTAGGATTGCTTATCTCGGAAATTTAGCGCTTGAACTAGAGCTGGCCTTGGGGTAGGTTGGGATAGGTAATAGGACTGGTTGTGGCTGCCGTGTTACCTTGGCGACTGGCCGCAGCTTTGTTCGTGATTCAGATAGAGCACCCTACAGAACTCAATGTACGCAGTACGTCGCTGGTGGGATCGAAATGGCATTAGGCTAGGGCTGATTAGTTTAGCCTTGGGTAGCGCTTGGTTGATTCGGCAAACTCAGGGTGGATTAATTTATGAAGTTTACCGTGGGTTGGCTCAGCCCTTTGTTCAGCAGACTCCTCAAGTCGAACAATCGAAGGACCCGAAGGTATTGGAACTGGAACAGCGGCTGGTTGAATTAGAGAGCCAGAACCGTCAGCTTCAGGAGTTGCTAGGGTATGTGGAAAAGCACCCCAGTGGGGGGACGGTTGCTCCGGTGATTGGTCGTAGCGCTGACCATTGGTGGCAACAAGTCATCCTGGGTCGCGGCAGCAAAGATGGCATCCAGATTGGAGCGATTGTCTCTGGCGATGGTGGTATTGTTGGCCGTGTGGTGCAGGTGACGCCCAACACCAGTCGGGTGTTGCTGATTAGCGATCCGACCAGTCAGGTCGGAGTTACCATCAGCCGCTCACGCAACATGGGATACATCCGGGGGCAAGCCGCCAATCGCGTGATCATGGAATTTTTTGATAAGGTGCCAGATGTGCGTCCGGGAGATGTCGTATCCACCTCTTCTTACAGCCAAATATTCCCGGCAGGTTTACCCGTTGGCATTGTGGAATCAGTTAATTTGAATAAAAGCCCAGCGCCAGAGGCCGTAGTAGCCCTATCGGCTCCGATCAGTCGTTTAGAATGGGTGATTGTTTCGCCGAATCCCAAGGCGGGTGCAGCAGAGCTATCCTCTCATACCGATCTGGATCCGAATCATAAAAATCAGCTAGAGAGTGCTAGCGGTGTTGCATCAGCAGAGGACAGACCGTGATTGACTTGACCCGTTGGCATCCTACAGCTCGACAAGCGCTCAATTGGGGCGTCACCGTAGGTTCGGTGCTGCTGTGTTTGTTAGTACTACCCACTCGCTTTCCAGGTATGGCTTTGCTGGATGTGGGGCCGAATTGGTTGCTGATTTGGGTGGTTGCTTGGAGCATCAACCGAACCGTATTTGAGGGAGCCACTGCGGGACTAATTTTGGGCTGGCTACAAGACGGGATGTCCTCTCCTAATCCGACCCACGCTCTCAGCTTGGTGGTAGTAGGTGCGCTCACGGCTCGTTTGCAAAAACAACGTTATATCCAGGAAGACTTTATTTCGATTGCCTTGATCGTATTTGGCATGGCAGTCTTAGCTGAAACGATCACAGCGATCCAGTTCAGCTTGCAGACCATAGGAACCGCATCTGCAAATCAACATCTGGGCAAGATCTGGCTCTATCATCAGCGCATTGCCCTGACTTCGGCAATTCTGAGCAGCCTTTGGGCACCAGCTGTCTACTACCCTTTAAATCGCTGGTGGGAACACATGGCTGAGTTTGAGCAACCCCAAGCCTAGGCTACGGTTTGAGCAGGGTGCTGAGCAGAATCGGTCAAGAAATGAGCTGCCGAGAGCAAATCAGCATGAATTCGAGTTGGCTGAAATTTCTGCAGGTAGGTCCGGCTGCGAATACCGCAAGTCAACGCAATCGTAGGAATAGAACTAGCCTGCCCTGCTAGAATGTCTGCCTCAGTATCACCCACCATCCAGGCTGCAGCCGGAGCACAGTGGCTAATCGCGGTTTGCAGCAGACGAATTTTGTGCTCCGCTTGGTTTAGATAGGCCACATCTTCATCCTGAGTACCCCAGATCTGGCTAAACAGCGATTCTAGTTTATGTTCACGCAAAATTTGCGCGGCTTGGTTTTGCTGTCGTAGCGTCACCAGCACCAACCGTACCCCCTGGCTATGCAGGAGCGCTAAGGCCCATTTCACACCTGGCTGGATCTGATCTTGATGTAGCAGCTTGGGCTGATTCACAATTTGCTTCACTCGATCCAGGAATTGTTCAATCTGGTGGCCCCGCAAACCCGAACGCATAGCAATTTCCACATCGGGCGTGCGTTCCTGTTTCATTTGCCAAAACCGCTCTTTGGTCAGCTCGTTCAACCGCGGAGCGATGCCTTGCCGCTGATACATTGACTTGATTTCAGCCAGTCCCAATTGATAAGTCTGGTAGTAGCGTTCAGAGACATCTACAATTGGCCCATCAAAGTCACAAAACAAGGTGAGCGGCGCATCCGAGGAAACAGAGGACTGGATGAATCGGTGAGCTGAGCCTGCAGCGGCATGAATCATAAAAATTTACTTAAGAAACCAAATGCGAAATGTTTATTTACATTAGCAACTGTTTTGATAAGTCGTCAATGCAGGCCAAAGTTTTTCTATTAAAAAAATTTATATATAAAATATTCCAGAATGGCTTTAGGAATAATCCGCGATTGGTCTAAGGTTTTGCTCAAACAGTCAATAGACAGCGAGCATCTCGGCGCTGCAATCAGCCACTAGTTTGATTGAACTGGGTCTGACCTTGAACTTGGCCTGAACGCGACTAGGATGCCGTTTTTTCCAGCAGAATGGTTACGGGTCCGTCATTCTCGATCGAGACTTGCATCATGGCACCAAACTGACCTGTCTCAACTTTTAGGCCACTCTGACGCAGCCTTGTCACAAATCCTTCATAACGTTTTTCAGCTATGGGCGGAGCTGCTGCTCGATCAAACGATGGCCGTCGGCCTTTGCGACAATCTCCATATAAGGTGAACTGGCTAATCACAAGCAGCTCACCCTGGATTTCCTGCACTGAACAATTGAAGCGGTCGCCTTCAGCACTAGGAAACAGCCTCAGCTCCAGGCATTTTTTGGCCATCCAGTCTAATTCTGCATCCGTGTCGGTCTCGGCAATTCCGACCAACAAATTCAAGCCTCGCCCAATTTTGCCAATCACTTTGCCGTCAACTGTAACTTGAGAAGCAGTAACTCGCTGGATCACGACGCGCATAGCCAAGATTTGCCTTAAAATTTCAACTCTTCATTATCGGCCGATCAAGGGTTTAATCAAGAACCCGATGACCCACTGAGATGGGCGAGCTGACATTTGGTGCAAAGGCCAAAGAATTCTAATGTGTGGTAGAAAATTTTGAACTGATAGGACTGGTGCAACTGCGCTTCTAAGTCATGCACTGGGCATTTATCGATGGGGATCGAAGTGCCGCACTGAAGGCAGGTGAGGTGATGACGGTCTTCCTGCATGGTGCTGTAGAGGGACTCACCATTAGCAAGGGTCCGTACCTGCACTGCCCCTTCTAGCTTCAGCGCCTCAAGCGAGCGATAAACCGTAGCCAACCCCATACTTTCATTGCGGTTGCGCAGTTCCATATAAATATCTTGGGCCGAAATAGCACGGTCCAATCGTTTGAGTAAGTTGAGGATTCGATCCTGACTACGAGTCCGTTGGGATTTCATACAGTAACCTGCTGGCTGCTGGGCATGGGGATCGTTGGCAAGCCGATGATCAGAAGTTATCTCAGCCTGATGTCGTGTGATGGTGTCACGTGGCTCACGATTCGCTTGCTTCCATCATAGAATGAGGTCTATAACGTTCAGCCTAGTCAGCCTAAATTGCCGTGACCCAAACCTATCAAGCTCGGATTTATGTCACCCTGCGCCCTTCGGTGCTTGACCCAGCCGGAACCGCAGTCCAGTCAGGACTGAAACATATGGGCTATGAAAATGTGGAACAGGTGCGGATTGGCAAATATATCGAGTTAGTACTAACCGCCGCCGATGAAGCCACAGCCCATGAGCAGCTTGACCGCATGTGTGACCAGCTACTAGCTAATCCCGTGATTGAAAACTATCGGTTTGAGCTAACGGCCCTGGCAGTCAGTGGATAAGTGGTAGATAGATGAGTGGATGGGTTGCTTCAACCAACTTGACTGCCCAATGCTGACTACTCGATATTGATTGAGGTGGGGCCTGTGCCCGAAGTGGCGGTTGATTCGCCTGGGATCCCAACTTTACGGTAGGTTGCATAGAGCCGGTCGCGCCATACCCAAAACAAATCATAAGCTGGATTGTCGGCTAATCCTGGCACCCCCATACCCTTCAAAGCTTCGGGTAGCTTGAGGTAAGCCCCCGCAGGGAATTTGACATACATGGTCAACGCCGCCACGGCAAAATCGGCCAAGGTTGGTTCCTCTCCCAATAAATAGGAACTATCCTGTAACAGCACGCACAGCGATTCTAAATTCTGCTGCATTGTCTGACGAGCGGCTTTGACCGAATCGGGACCAAAACCTGCGCCCATGCCTAAGACTTCTAGCGCTTCGGGGGGCACCGAGTCCACCACGGTTCTAAGGAAATCTGGCGTTGAGGATGGTAGGAAGGCTCTACGGAAAGCCGCACTTTGGCTAAAGGCTCCAATCATAACTTTGCGAGCGTTCAACCCAATCGACTCATCAGCCCACTCTTCCATGACAAAACATAGCGCTCGTTGCTTTGGATCAGTAGGAATAATCGGTCGTTCCGGATAGCGCTGATCAAGGTATTTGGCGATTGCGGTCGAATCTGCAATTACCTCGGCCCCATCTTTGAGAACAGGAACCTGGCGTTGCCCAGATAAACGGTAGAGATCCAGTTGCCCAATTCCGGGCGTTACTTCCACTTTGCGATAGGGCAACCCCTTGTAGTCCAGAATCAACCGAACTTTTTCACAGTAATGCGATAACTCGAATTGGTATAGCTCTAGCATGGCTGTCTCCTAGCAAACAAGAAAATCCTGGCCCATGGCATATTCCCATTGCATATTCCAAGTTACAGCAGATCTTCTGGGAACAGGAGCATCGTCAGAGACAGGAGCCTGCTAACCCAGACATAAATCAGCGATTAGGAGACAACTGATTCAGAATTCAAACCAAACTGGCTGCTAATCATACAAAGTTCCTATGGCAAGGCAGGGAACCCGATCTTAACCAAAACGTCATAAACCGTAAAGGAAGTTAACACTTTCTTGATGGTGCAGTAAGTAAGGACGAAATTCCATGAACTCACTGAATAATGTGAACTTGGTTAAGCGAACAGTTGGTTTGGTTGGTTTTCTGGCCAGTGCAGCGATTGTGCTGCCTGTAGCTGCTCAAGTAAAGCCCGCCACCGAATCACCTGCGCCAGATGCCCAGATGCCCGCGGTTGAATCCCAAACTCCTGAAGTCCAAACTCCGGCATCTGGTGACCCTCAAGCTCCGACATTAAGTGTTCCTGCTCAACCTCAAAGTGCCCCATCCGAAGCTGAGGCTCCTACATCCAATACACCGGCTCCCGCACCGGCAGTGGCTGCTACCAGCGGCACGATTGTTGACATTGCTTCAGCCAGCGACTCTTTCCAAACCTTAGTTGCTGCATTGACCGAAGCTGAATTGACCGAAGTCCTCGCCGGGGAAGGTCCATTTACGGTGTTTGCCCCAACAGACGAGGCATTTGCCGCTCTACCAGAGGGTACGGTTGAAGAACTGCTCAAGCCCGAGAATCGGGAGCGGCTAGTTACTATTCTGAAGTATCACGTGGTTTCTGGTGCTTATCCCTCTAGCAGCTTGTCTTCGGGTGAAGTTCCTACCGTTGCAGGCAGCCCGGTGATGGTGGATGTCAGTGAAGGTCAAGTTACCGTCAATGGCGCTAATGTGATCCAGCCGGACATCACAGCCACCAATGGCGTTATCCACGTAATCGACCGTGTAATTCTGCCTCCCCAGTAGCTTCGCTAGCGCTGGTTAATCAATTCACTGTTTGATTCACTTTGATTCACTGTTTAAGGCTCCTCATGCGCAGAGGGTACAGGTCATCTGTGCCCTTTTTACGTTTTAGCCTTGTGGTCAGTAGCCCCACGATCAGGAACCTTGTGATCAGGAACCTTGTGGTCATAGAAGACCGTAATTTTTAGAGCACGACAATGGAGAAATGTGTTTCTCGGTCCAAATTATATGTAAACTTTTATTAAGAGATAGTTTGATCATCTTGTTATGCCAGTTTCCCGTCGGTTTGCGCTCAAATTGCTAGCGGTTGCCTTTCCTAGTGGGTTAGCTGCCTTTAATGCTCCGTCTGCCCTAGCCTTAGGTGGCCCCCAACCACCTCTAAACGAAGCGGCCCCCGCCTTTACTCTGCCTACTAATACTGGAGACGGGCAAATTTCCCTGGCCGATTACCGTGGTCAATGGGTTGTGGTTTATTTTTACCCCAAGGATTTCACGCCAGGTTGCACCTTAGAAGCACGCCGGTTTCAGCAGGATTTGCCCAAATACAAAGCAAGAAAGACACAAATTCTAGGCATCAGTGCTGATGATGTGGACTCCCATGCCGAGTTTTGCGACTCAGAAGGGCTGAAGTTTCCGCTGTTGGCCGACGTGGATGGTACGGTGAGCAAAGTGTATGGTGCTTGGTTGGGTTATGCTTCGTTACGCCATACCTATATCGTTGATCCGCAAGGTCGATTACGTGCGATTTTTACCGGCGTGAACCCTGTCGTCCACAGCAAGGAAGTTTTAGCTAGATTAGATGAACTACAGGCTGATTCCTAGCTGGAACGCTGTTGAATAGGGACTGGTGAATCTAGACAGGTGTATGGTTGAGTCGGCTGCAAAACCTGAGTTTCTGGAAATTTTGACGGCTGCTGCTCAGGCGCAAGCATCGAATCGTCCGGCTGCCAGCACGGTTGTTGAAGCTTTGCTGCAGGCCGAAAGGACAGCCAAACAGCAGCGCCACCTCTACCCATCTGAGGCATTATCGGGCGAATGGCAGCTTCGCTTTGCCACTGGAACCCGCAAACTACGCCAGGGTGGCATTGCCCTCAGCAAAGGCTATTACCTACCTCGATTTGTGCAGGGTCAAATTGGCTTCGAGCCATCACCGGATGCTGCTGATCGGTTTCAAATCAGCAATCAACTTCAGGTGGGAGCAATACGCTTTCGGATCACGGGACCAGCCAAATACCTCAACAAGAAAAACCTGCTCGCGTTTGACTTTACGCAGATGGAACTCGCAGTTTTCGGGCGGGTGCTCTATCGGGGTAGCTTCCGGGGTGGGCGGATGCAGGCAGACACTTTTGAGCAGCAGCCAATTGCCAAGTTGCCCTTCTTTAGCTTTTTCCTAATCACCAACAATTTTATCGCTGCTCGTGGACGGGGCGGCGGATTAGCAATCTGGGTCAAGTCTCCAGTTTAACTGGAACCGTTAATTGGAACTACCGCGGTGGGAACACTAGACACAGAGACCAGCTTCAGAGGTTAAACAAGAAACTACACAAATTTTACGTCTAGTAATCCCTTTGTAATCTATTTGTAATTCACTGGTAATTTACTCATAATTCACAAATCGTTTCCCAGTAATCCATTCGGCTATTTCAATATAGAATCACTGTTCCTAGTAGTGCGACTCAGGTTGACGAGAGTTCTGGCAATTTTCGCTTGACTAGCCACTACAGGATCTCACTTGCTTTTCCACCCTGATCAAATTTCAACTCCGGATGCACTTAACGATGACCGCCGAAGAAGCTCTACCCATTGTTTGCATCGAAGATTTCTCTGGCTCAAACCAAACAACCTTTTTCAAACTTCTGAAACAGCCTCGCTTTTCAGGGCAGCTGATCTTGTCAGATTGCAAAGGACAGAGCTGGACATTCTACATCTACTTAGGCCGCATTACCTACGCCACTGGTGGTCCCCACAGTTATCGCAGTTGGAAGCGGAATATCCTCACCCATTGTCCCTACATGACGCCTTTCTCATCTTTGGTGAAACAGGCGGCTAAACAAATCCCTGAGCTGGATGCAAGCGCTGGTTGGCAACAGCAAATTCTTTCGCTATGGGTAGAGCAACAAAAAATTACGCGGGAGCAGGTAGTCAAAGTTGTGCGAGCCGTTGTTATTGAGGCATTATTTGATGTCACTCAAGCCAGACAGGTTTCCTACCAAATCAAACAGGACCAGGTGTCTAATACACAGCTCGCGTTACTGGATGCGGAACAGATTGCCACAGAAGTTCAAGCCCTGTGGAAAGTCTGGCAGGCAGCAAAAATTGCTGATCGTTCTCCCAATGCGGCTCCGGTGATTCGCCAGCCCCAACAGCTAGAAAAAAGTACCTCTGCCAGCCTGTACCAAGCTCTGAGTAAACTGCTGGACGGACAACGAACATTGCGGGATCTGGCTCTGCAAATGAAGCGAGACGTAGTGGATGTAACTCGCTCGCTGTTGCCCTATGTGCAGCGGGGCTTCATTGAATTGGTTGATATTCCAGATCTGACTTGGCCAATTCAGCCATCCTTACCAGTGCAGTCATTGGTTCAAGCTAGTGTAACCAGCCCGTTGATCGTTTGCATCGACGACAGCCCTGTGATTTGCCAGAGCCTGGAAGAAATTATCAAAGGTGCACAATATGAATTTTTAGCTATCAATGATCCGTTGCGAGCCATAGCGCTGCTCATGTCGCGTAAGCCAGCGTTGATATTTCTCGATCTAGTGATGCCAAACGCAAATGGATATGAAATTTGTGGGCAACTGCGAAAGCTGGCGATTTTCAAAGAAACGCCAATTGTAATTTTGACTGGGCAAGATGGCATTGTGGACCGAGTGCGGGCCAAGTTGGTTGGAGCGTCTGATTTTCTCTCTAAACCTGTAGAGGCAGCAGCAGTGCTGGGTGTAATTCGGAAACATTTGCGGCATGGGGTTGGGGTTTAAAGGAAGACCAATTGTGCCCTGTTCAAGAAAAGGGGAATCCTGTAATCGAGCCAATTTTTCTGACCAATGGTCAGTGAGTTGCACGGTTCAGATTGGTGAAAGACACATCTTTTAGCGATTTAGCAATTGTTGTTATTGAGGTAAATAGAGGCAAACATCATGGGAACTGCACTGGTAATCGACGATTCCATGACAGATAGAGAAGTGCTGACTGCCTGCCTAAGGCAAGCTGGAATGACAGTGATGACAGCAACAACGGGTGAAGAGGGACTGGAGAAGCTGAGCATCAGTCAGCCAGACATTATTATCGTTGATGTAGTTTTACCGGGATGCAGCGGTTTTGAGGTTTGCCGTGAACTAAAAGCACAGGCAAAAACCAGCAAAATTCCAGTCATTATCTCTTCAACAAAAGGAACAGAGATGGATAAATTTTGGGGTATGAAACAGGGTGCAGATGCATATATTCCCAAGCCAATTGATCAGGAGGAGCTAATTCGCACTGTTAAGAAATTGGTTGGATAACGATTGTCGATCGGCTAGTTTGTAAAAAATATGTCTATACGCTCAGGTCTACCACCTTCTGTAAACCATACGGTCAATCCTCAAACAGGTGAGCAGTTTTTGCGTTGCTGTTTAGCCCCTGATGCACTTGTCATGCTACCTGTAGCCCAACTCACTGAGGTTTTGCGCATCCCGATTGAGCAGATTACTCCCATACCGCATCTTCCTGCCTGGGTGATGGGGGTTTACAACTGGCGGGGTGAGGTGCTCTGGATGATAGACCTGGGCCATCTACTTGGATTTGAGCCTTGGCATCAGCGGTCGGTGAATCTCCTCTACACAGCCGCCGTTCTTCATGCTGATTTTTCTGATCAACGGTTAGGAGTGAATCATGAGCTTGGAGAAGACCGTCAGATGCTCGGTTTGGTGGTTACTCAAGTACAAGAGATTGAATGGTGCGATCCAGGCCAATTACAATCACCGCCGCCTTCTGCGGTTACACCCGAATTAGCTCCTTTTCTGAGAGGCTATTGGCTAAAGCCAACTGGTGAAGTGCTGGCTAGTTTGAATGGTAATGCATTGCTGGCAGCTATGCCCAAAGCTTGATTCGAACTACAACAGTTGCACTTTTACGGATAGTCAACCTAACTCCTGCTCAGTACTCTCAGTATCACCGTTCCATTTGTAGGCAAAATGGCTGCGCTCTATCTGTCGGTGATTAGGTTGAGTTACTGACAGCTGCGATCTTTATAGTAAACACCGCTCACTCATCTATTTATTGAGATTCGCTTATTGCTTATCGCTTTGATTAATGCATGTTTCTGGCAACATTCCACCCAATCATTACTTAGTTAGACCTCTATGACTCAGAATCTCTCTGGTTCCGAACTACATGTCAACGGTAATAGCCGCATTGCTGCAATATCGACTCAACCTGATGCTACAGCTTCTCATTATGCTGCACCTGAGCCTGAAGTGCAGCCAGCTGCAACAGATACGCTGCTTCAGTCGCCGCAAGCAACTCTAAAACCAAAGCAATTATCGAAATGGCTGAATAAGTCAAATTGGCGTAAGCTGAGCTTGCGAAACAAGGCCACGATCCTGGCGGTTGCGATTGGTACAGTCCCGACCATCCTAGTTGGAGGCAGCGCTTACTACTTTGCCAACAAATCCTTGGTTCAGGAGATCACCAACTCGCAGGCTGCCAGTACCAGCGAAATTGTCGATAAAGTCGCATTCTACATGCGGGAACGGTACGGCGATATTCAAATTATGGCGAATCTGGATGTTTTTACCGATCCCCAGCTGCGACTGACCACCAATCGCCAAGAAAAGCAAGCCGCTCTCGATCAGTTCGTCAAAGCCTATCCCATTTATGACAGTGTGGCCGTTTTTGATTTGAACGGCAATCTGATGGCCCAATCGCAGGGGCAACCTTTGGGCAACCATCGGGATCGCGCCTATTTTCAGCAGGTACTCAAAACCAATCAGCCGGTGATTGCAGATCCGTCAGTTTCCCAATCTTCAGGCATGTTGAGTGTGCATACGGCAGCTCCTGTGAGGGATAAGATCAGCGGACAGACGATTGCAGTAGTTCGTGCTCGCCTGCCCGTTAGCAACCTGCATGAGCTATTGGCAACGATCGTGCAAAGTGGTACGGCCCAGTCTAACCGGATCAACGAAGCAGTGAAATTATACCTGACCGACCGGACTGGCAAAGTGTTTGTTGGCTCCGACCCGGCCTATAGAGCGTTGAAGGGATCCCTTGAAGGGACTACGCTGTTCCCACCCTCCTACACAGAAATGCGCGCTGCGAATCAACCCAACGTCAGCCTTGATGCAAAGCAGCTTGTCACCTATGTTCCTTTTCCCCAATATCAAGACAACTTCCGGGCCGAACTGCCAGACCTAGGCTGGCGAGCAGTTGCGACGGTGGATCGGGCCGTCGCATTTGCCCCTCAACAGCAATTGCTTTTCACCCTAATGGCAGGAACAGCCCTGGCGGCGGTGGTGGTTGGTGTGTTGGCAGCCTGGATCGCGAACCAAGCAACGCGACCGATTCTGGCTGCTGCTGATGCAGCTGAGAAAATTGGTCAAGGGGATCTCAACACTCGTCTACAAACAGCAGGAGGCGACGAACTGGCAAAGCTGGGCGCAAACATCAATACAATGGCAGCGCAGCTCCAGGAGATTTTGCAAGAGCAGGAAATGACCGCCGACAAGGCTCGCTTCCTGACCTCCATCACGGCTGAATCTCGGGCCAATAATGAAGCAGCTCTTAACCAGGTGTTTGATCAAGCCTTGGAAAAGGCCCGCCAGTATCTGCAGGTGGATCGGGTGGTGATCTATCGGTTTAAGCCCGATTGGAGTGGTTTCATTTCGCATGAGTCGGTGGCGGCAGGTTTACCAAAAGCACTAGAAAGGAGATTGGAAGATCCCTGCATTCCCCAGCATCTGCTTGACGCTTATCGCAACGGACGGATTGTTCCCAATAGCGATGTGTTTCGCGCTAACTTCCATCCAGACCATGAAAAACTAATGGAACGCTTGCAGATTAAAGCTAATCTGGTGGTCCCCATTCTCAACCAGGGCCATTTATTCGGTCTGCTAGTGGCTCACCATTGCCACCAAACCTATTTCTGGAAACAATCTGAAATCGAGTTTTTATCGCAGTTAGCTACCCAGCTTGGCGTTGCGCTATCGGTGCAAGAGTTAGAAGAGGCGCGCCGCATCGCTGAAACGCTGGCAGCCGAACAAACTCAGTTAAAAGAGAACCTCCAGCGCCGTGCGTTGGATTTGTTGTTAGCCGTTGATCCGGTCAGCAAAGGGGATCTGACGGTCCACGCGAGAGTCACTGAGGATGAAATTGGCACGATCGCCGATTCCTATAACGCCACCATCAACAGTTTGAGGAAAATTGTGGTGCAGGTGCAAGAAGCAGCTGTGCAGGTAGTTGCCACAACTAACAGCAACGAAGCGGCTGTGCGGAAACTATCAACTGGAGCGTTACAGCAAACTGCAGAAATTTCTGCGGCCCTCGATCGGATTCAGGAAATGGCAACCTCGATTCAAATCGTGGCGCAAGACGCTCGCCAAGCCGAAGTTGCGATGCAGCAAGCGGTTGAAACGGTACAGACTGGAGATGTGGCGATGAACAGAACCGTAGAAGGAATTTTAGCAATTCGAGAAACGGTTGGTGAAACGACTAAAAAGGTCAAACGATTAGGTGAATCGTCGCAGAAAATTTCCAAGGTTGTGAACTTGATTAGTACGTTTGCGGCCCAAACCAACTTGCTGGCTTTGAATGCCTCGATCGAAGCTGCTCGCGCTGGCGAAGAAGGGCGTGGCTTCGCGGTGGTGGCTGATGAGGTGCGCTCCTTAGCCCGTCAGTCGGCAGAAGCAACAGCAGAAATTGAGAAGCTGGTAGCTAGCATTCAGGCGGAGACGAAGGATGTAGTAGCGGCGATGGAAGCAGGAACAGAACAGGTCGTGACCGGAACCCAACTGGTGGACGAAGCGCGGCAAAACCTGACCCAAATTGCCACCATCAGCGCTCAGATCAGCGAACTTGTCAACGCAATTGCCCAAGCCGCCCAGATGCAGTCTCGTACCTCTGAAACCGTGACTAAAACTATGTCGGACGTAGCCGCCATTGCCGATCAAACCTCCAGCGAAGCCACCCAAGTTTCTGGCACCTTTAAGCAGCTATTGAACGTGGCTCAAGCGCTTCAGGCAGAAGTCAGCCAGTTTAAGGTGCGCTAAGGTCAATCTCCCTATTTTTCTGATCCTTATACCTAGGCGCAATCTCGCTTATGCTCAGTCCTGATATCCGCGACCAAGCCTATCAATTTTTCATCGAAGAAGCGCCAGAATTACTAGAAGGCATCGAGAGTGGCCTATTGCGGCTGCGGCAGGGCCGGACCACGGCAGATGTGCATGAGCTGATGCGAGCGGCCCATTCGATTAAAGGTGGAGCAGCTAGTGTGCAGCTTGATGTGATCAAAACCATTGCCCATCGCTTGGAGACCATTTTCAAAGCCTTGTATGACGACAGTGTCGCCGTAGATTTGACATTAGAGAGCCAGTTGCTAGAAGCCTACGACTGCTTGCGATTACCATTAATCCAGCAAATTGAGATGGGTGATGTAGATGCGGAGCAGGCGCTCACCAAGGCAGAAGCTATTTTTGCTCAGTTGGAAAATCGCCTTGCCGCCTCGCTTGCCCAAGCCGATGGCTATATTCCCACATCGTCAGATCTGGGAGTTGATATGGTAGGCTCAATTTTTGAAATTGATGTAGCGCAAGGTTTAGAGCGGTTTTCTGCAGTGTTGCAGCAACCCGATGCCTATCCAGTAGCAGGGGAATTGCAAGCGCAGGCAGAAGTGTTTATGGGATTAGCAGAATTACTGGATTTACCAGGATTTGCTGCGATTGCTCAAACCGCGCTGACTGCATTAGAGACCCATCCCGATCAAGCATTGCGAATTTTGCAGCTTGCCTATGCTGATTTTATTGCGGGACGGGAAGCGGTTCTGCAAGGCGATCGCACTCAAGGAGGAACACCTTCGGCTGAACTGTTAGCTTTAGCAGATGCAGAAACAGATGGTCTGAGTGGTCTAAATACTGATTTACCTGACCATTTAACCTCCAATCATTCAATTTATTTAGGCTCTAATTATCTAGACCCTAGCCAGCCAGGTAATGACCATTCAGATCATCCATTTGACAAGTCGTCTGAGAATAGCCAGGACGACTTATTTGATAACTTATCTGATTTGGCATCTGTTTTCAGCGAGGAGCTAATCAATCGTTTGGATCTGGAAGAATTAACAGCGCTGGATTTTACAGAGAAGAATATCCAGATGGATACAGCACTAGATACAGAGATTTATGCAGAAAAAGATAATCTAATTGATGTAGAAGCAGATCATCCTCTAGTGCCGGAAGCAGCGCCATTTCAGGAATTGTTTGTCATTGAGCCAGAGTTAAATAGCACGCCCGTTCCGGTTCCGATTGATGCTGCTTCTGTGCCTACAGAACAGCCTGAAGTCGAGCTATTTCCTGAAAAGCAGGAAGGGGTCCAAACTAGCACGGAACTTTCCCTCGACATGGCTGTGCGAGCTGCTGAGCAGCTATTTGATCAACTGCCTTCTTTGGCAGACGAAATCCAAGCTCAAATCCCTGATCTTTCTGACAACAAATCCGTAGCCGCGAGCGCGCCCGAGGAAGAAACCAACTGGAAACAGTATGTGCGTCCAAGTCAGACCGGCAAATCGACTCCACCCACCTCTACCAACTTAACGATTCGAGTTGATCTGCATCGGCTGGAACGAATGAACAATTTAGTCGGCGAATTGGCGATCAACCGCAACAGTTTGTCTTTGCAACATGAGCAGCTTCAGGCATCGGTACGAGACTTAGGTGAGCGATTTGAGCAGTTTCAGAGCTTGATTGAACGCTTGCGAGAGGTTTCTGACCGCATGCTGGTGGCTACAGCAGATCATTCTAGCCCTCAATTGGTCTCAAGCGACAAACTCGATGCCACCTCTACCCTCCTGGCTGGCTTCGATACCTTAGAAATGGACCGCTACAGCACGCTGCATTTTCAACTTCAGGAAATTTGGGAGCAAGTGATCCAGCTCGAAGAGGGGCTAGAAGATGTCGGCCTATTTGCTGGTCAATCCAACCAAACTCTCACCGAACAACGGCAAAAGCTGACCCAACTGCAAAACGAACTGATGTGGGCACGCATGCTGCCTTTGGACAATGTGTTGAACCGCTTTCCGCGAGTTTTGCGTGACCTCTCTGCCAAATACAACAAATCCGTTAGCCTCAAACTCAGCGGTACCAGCGTGTTGGTAGACAAAATGGTGCTAGAAAAACTCTATGACCCATTGTTGCACTTACTGCGGAACGCTTTTGATCACGGAATTGAAACGTCTGAGATACGACAGCAGCGAGGTAAACCGGAACAGGGCAGCATCGAAATTCGTGCCTATCATCGTGGGAACCAAACGCTGATTGATATCGTGGATGATGGTCAAGGTATTGATGTACAGCGGATTGGCAAACGAGCGGTTGAACTAGGCTGGTTATCTGCCGAAGCGTTGGAAACCACAAAACCAACCCAATTGCTTGATTTCATTTTTGAACCGGGCTTTTCTACCGCAAGTCAGGTGAGTGAATTATCAGGGCGGGGAGTTGGTTTGGATGTGGTGCGCTCCCAGGTGCGGGCATTGAAAGGTAGCCTGTCGGTCAATTCCAGACCCGGTCAAGGGACTACCTTCACACTGCGCATTCCTCTCACCCTAACGATCGCCAAGCTATTGACCTGCCTGGTGAATGCCATACCAATTGCCGTTCCTGCTGACAGCATCGAAGAAATTTTAGTGCCTAAAGCAGAACAGCTCAAACAAACGGGTTCACAGCGGTTTCTACACTGGCGGAGCCAATTGGTACCGATGTATCGATTGGCTGATTTGCTTCACTATGCCTGTCCACTGCCGGGAAATTCCATCCGAGCCGTGCTGTCTGGCTCACCCGCTCCAAAGGAATGGGCGATGCCTATCTTGGTAATTCAGCGAGCACAACATAGCTTTGCACTAGAGGTGGATCGACTGATTACCGAACAGGAGTTGGTGATTAAACCGTTCGGAGCCGCCATTGCTCCTCCAGCCTACACCTATGGTTGCACCATCTTGAGCGACGGCAGCCTAGTGCCCGTAATCGATGCCGCGACCTTATACCAATTCTCCATGAAGTTGCATAGAATTAGTAGGAAAAACGTCCTTGCGCTAGAAGTATGGCACGCCCCTTTCAAATTGAGATTGTCGAAGATGCCGAGTATCTAGAGAAAAGTATGCGGCAAGCCCGCGATAGTCGGGATCAGGAGAAACTGCAAATGCTGTGGTGGCTCAAAGTGGGAGCCGTCAAGCAACAACAGGAATTAGCGCAACGCTTAGGACGCGATACCTCAA
>KL662191.1:6027552-6055762 GCA_000733415.1 [Leptolyngbya] sp. JSC-1 | reverse complement strand
TCAGAGAATCTGATTCCGATTTTTCAACCGGCTCACAGTCCCGAACTGAATCCGATTGAACGGCTGTGGCAGTGGGTGAAACAGCAATTGCGTGGCGAGAACTTTGAGAATCTAGATCACTTACGCCTGCGGCTTAAGCAAGTGTTTCAGCAGCTTAGTGTTGAACAAGTTGCATCGCTCACCAGTTACGACTTTATCCTAGAGGCTTTATTCTATGCAGCTTCATAGAGAATTGGTATTAGTGGATCTGATGTTAGATCCCAATTCAGAGACCTCAGCCACTTACGCTGCTCTCACCACCAACCTGTCTTCCTCAAGGCGGTCAACATTGCCTAGCGCCTCACGAACCAGAGCTACCCAGACGATTCTCGTGGTGGACGATTCTGCAACGCTGCGACGCATGTTGGCACTGACGCTAGAGAAAAGTGGCTATCGGGTTCTGCAAGCCCGTGATGGCCAAGAAGCCCTATCCCACCTCCAGCAACGTTCATCGGTGCAGTTGGTAATTTGCGATATTGAAATGCCTAATATGAGCGGCTTCGAGTTTCTGAGTCAACGACGCCAAGATCCGAATCTAACTGCTATTCCAGTTGTTATTCTTACGTCTCGCAATAACGAAAAGCACCGCCGTTTAGCTATGCACTTAGGAGCAACTACCTATTTTAGTAAACCTTACATTGAGCATGAACTACTAGATGCCCTCAAACATCTTCTAGTGCAATCTTAAATCGGCTAATAAAATCATTGAGAAAGCTGCTGAGCAGTCATTCATTATTAGCTGTTTCTATTTTCTATTGTCTAGTGGATACCATCATTTACTTTTTACGATGTCACAAACTTCTATATCTTCTCAATACTCATCAATCGTTCATCCTAACGCTAAATTAGTTGCATTCTCTGTCGGTCAACTGACGCTAGCTGTTCGGATCGAGCAGGTGGACAAAGTTGTGAACTTACCAACTATATATGGTAGTGGCCTCAAGCCCGTAGGGCTGGCCCAAGTAGATGAGCACGACATTACGGTGATTGATCTACAGCGACGGCTATTTGGCATCACAGCTCAATCGATGCCAACGCCCTATCTAATTCTGCTGCATACCCGCAGTGGTGAAGGCATCGGTATTCCGGTCAGCGATACACCCATGCTGATAGAAGTACCAACCAACCTAATCCGCAGCTTACCAACGTCCTACCGTCGGGCCGATACCCTAGAAATCGCTAGCCATATTGCCATTATTTCTGAAGCCGAGCAAACTCGGACACTGTTTCTCCTCGATGAGGAACAGTTGAGTAGTGCAATCCGAATCCATTGATCAGCCCTCGTTTCGTCGGCGACGAGCTAAGTTCCCGTTTTTAACTGTTGATTACTTTTGTATGTCAAGGTGCATTTGAGATTGATCTCTCTATCTCAGCCTCACTTCTGGAACGGGTAGGGGCATTGGGTTCCTGCACAACGCCGTTATAGGATTGGGTTTCTATAGTTAGCACCTGGGGTGGAGTAGAATCAGGTGGATAGAGGAACTGAACTTCAACTTGACGGCGCTGCCCCCTGGGCAACGTCAGCCGAATCAGGGGTTGTCCTTGCTGGCCACGGCGCTGAACTAGGTGCATGTAGCGAGTTTGCCGGATGCCCAGGTCATCGGTATAGCGCAGGCGTATTGTGCCGCGAAAGAAAATTTGATCATAGGGTGGATTGCGAAACCGTAGAGCTTCCCCTTTCAATCGTTCATCTTGCAGCGGTGTTTGCAGCATAATGGCTACTCGCTGGGGCGAATCTGTGTCATTGCGTAGGGGCAAGGTGATGTTATAGAGAATGCCATAGTTACCGTGGGCACGATAGGCAGTATCAGGATAGCGAACAAGCATGGGTGCACTTTGAATTTGTCCAGTGCCGAATGTATTGCGATCAACGCTGCTAATTACATAGGAAATGGCTTCACCCGGTTGTGGGATGCTGAGGTAATCCACATCGGGTTTATCAGTAACTCTAGCGGTCCACTGAGAGCCTTGCGCTACTCCAGCCACCCGGCCATAGTAGAACCGAGGCACAAATCGCGTATCCGGCGACGTTGGCTGTCGGTCTCGTGGACCAGCTACATCGGAGGTACGCAGCAGTTGCACCCATTCCGATAAACTGGGAACCCGCTCATCACCTGTTGGCGTGCGGGGAGCATACATGGCCAAACTCGCCACATACACCGGACCGCTACTCGAAAGCCGCATCAGGATCGTGCGACCGTTGATCGGAACTGGGCGATTGTCGTTGGCTGGGGGGCGAGATGGGGGCGGAGGACTAGCCGGGCTAGCTACACCGACTGGATTTGTAGCATTTCGAGTTGAAGCTAGCGTTACCGGGATCGCCGTTGATTGGGTGTCTAGTTGGGGTTGGGCGATGGTGGTTGGAAATCCTGGAATAATTGAACCGGGTGGCAGCGTGCCATTAGTTGCCACAGTCAAACGTCGAAGTGGAATTGGTACATTGACAAGCAGTTGGGCGCTCTTAGCTGGAATGGTTACATGGCTCGGCCACTGGTACTGCCGCTCACCTCGCAACACATCATTCATCACCCGACTGCCCGGTCCCGCAAATACGGTACCCATCGGATTAGCGACATAGGCAGGTAAATCGTTGAACGGCGCTTCTTGGCTAAGATAGGTGACACCCTGCAAAATATCGAGTTTGATCGGTCGGTCGGCTGGGTTGTACACCACAACGCCTACATACAGCGTTCGCACATCATCGGCATTTATTCCTCTGGCAACATGATGAGCAAAAATGTCAAAGCGGCCTTGCAGCGGATGGTTGAGATGGGCCGATCGAACTTGCATTCCCTCGGGTGGAAAGGTGGAGAGCAAAATGCCGTCTTTTTGAATCAACTCAGGGCTATTACTGTTAAATACCGGAACGTCATCCAACTGCCCTGGTAAAGGACGCACTTGCTGAGATCGAACAACGTCCGAGCGTTGGGGAACTGCCTCCGGCAGAGGAGGTGTATCGGGTAGAGCAATAGGAGTTCCAGAAAACGGATCGCTGCTGACCGTGATTGGCACCGTGATTGGCACTGTGACTGGCGCTGGAAAAGTGCTTGAGACCGACTCTGTTGAAGCGAGAGATACAGGTAGGTTGGGTGTAGAAAGGGGTGAAAGAATTTGAGCGAGTGGTAATAACGATAAAACTTTGAGCATGAGCGAACTTGACAAACCTTAAAGATCAACAGACAACACAACTAGCAATTGGTTGATGCACCGGCGAGCAGACTAATTATGCCCAAAACGAACAATTTGCGCCCGAATAATGGCTAGATGCGTAATCATACGGGATTTCCTCACTTTTTTGATCCGTCAACTACGCAGCAACGGGGTGAATAGCCCATCCTCCACCATATCATTAAGGAAATCTATATTTATACTCAACCGCCAAATAATCTTCATAACACACACTGGAATTCGATTGGAACCTTATTCGCTAGAACTCCTAAGAATCGCGAGCTGCCAGAGCTGCCGAGGTTCTCTAGTCAGAAGGTTCAACCTATGTTATCCTAGGATAGGTTTGTGAAATGCGGGCATAGTTTAGTGGTAAAACTACTGCCTTCCAAGCAGTTAATCGGGGTTCGATTCCCCGTGCCCGCTTTATTAAATTGATTAGCCATCGGTACGAGCGGTAGTTCGGCGAAGTCATCCTGCGAAATTTGCACAGCGCGCAGAGCTAAGGAGTCCTGAATCAGCGATTCACCAATGGCAATTATTGGGTTTGGCAATGAGACCGGCAATTGCAGACGCAAAAGCTGCGCGAAAGCCAGCAGACCACAATCAAATTGCCTATTGTGGCAAGTTCATTAATCTACATATTAATAGCATCAGTTTTTTTGATTGCAAGCACCTTTTCTGATAAGAGGAGCTGAAGATAAGCTAAGGAGGATTGCGTTAGCTGTTAGAAATAAAGCCATGCAGAACTCAATTCCTCCTGTAACTACCCGTTATGAGTGGCTCAAGCAAAACCAATTGGTGCGGGCACTGGAAGCCGTTCAAGATTTGATTGTCGTGTCCTTATGCATCGGATTGTTTAGCTTTATGCTGATTCAATTGCGGGAGATGTTTCTGTCACTGTTACCGCCGCTTGATTTTACGGCTGTTACCGCCGATATTCTGTTTTTGCTGATTTTAGTGGAACTATTTCGGCTGCTGATTATTTATTTGCAAGAGCAGCGGGTTTCGATTGGGGTGGCGGTGGAAGTGTCGATCGTTTCGGTTTTACGAGAAGTGATTGTTCGGGGCGTATTGGAGGCTCCGGTCGGCCAAATTTTGTCAGCTTGCGCATTTCTGTTGGTGTTGGGTGCTCTGTTGATGATTCGGGTTTGGTTGCCGCCCACCTTTGAAGGAATTGACCCAGAGCATATTATTTCACTGCGTCGTCAACAGGAACGTGCCCATACCCGTCCTGATCTGGCCAGTGCGCCTGAGGAATTGCTTCATCCGCCAATTACTGCTGATCTGGAGCTAAACCACTTAAATACAAACATCGATTCGTTGATTCATTGACTTGCTCGATGCTTTGAGCTTGGTTTGCCCAACTGAGTTCTACCAATTGCTTAGCGCCTAAACCAAATGGCGGACTTAGAGCAGTGCCTCCAATAGACTCGTGCCCAGGTAGATGTAAGCAGCCACCACTACAAAGCCACTCGAAATTAGCGCCACCAAAAAGCGGTGGTAGGAGATGGGAGTCAACCCAGCAGCATAGCTGACAATATCCTGCGACAGTGGCATTACCAAAGTGAGATAGAGCAAGCCGCGATTTCCTTCTAGGCGCTGAGTAAACCGATCCAGTTCCTCCAAACTATTTTTGCCGATCAGACGAGCCACCACCTGCCGACCCAACTTGCGAGAGAGCCAAAAGTTAATGCTGCACCCAATTATTGACGCCACTAAGCTCAGCCAGAATCCGATTTCCTTGCCAAACAGTGCTCCCCCAGCAATAAACAGGGAACTGCCGCTGAGGGGGGCAATCACCAAACTCAAGGAACAGAGAACCACAAACACAATCGGTGCCCAAGCACCAGACTGATGAATGAACCGATGCGCATTCTCCAGGCCGATCGTTCTCAGGACCAAAATCATCACCAGGTAGAACAGAGCCAAACCGAGTAGAGCGAGCAGAACTCGCTTTAGCGCATGATCTTGACGGTTGGAGTTTAGGCGGTTGGAGTTTAGGCGGTTGGAGGTTCGGCGCATGGGTTGGCTCGATCAAGCATCGAAATCGGCGCGTCCAGCAGAATTGCTTTTTCTGGCCGATAGAACAGTAGCTGCCATCCGCAGCCCACCTTTCCACCATAGCCCAGGTAGTCCGTTGAGATACAGTTTGCTGGATAACAGGTTGCTGGATAACAGGCTGCTGAATCCAGGCTGCTAGATACAGTTTGCTGGATGTAGTCTGCTGGATGTAGTCTGCTGGATGTAGTCTGCTAGATACAGTTTGCCACCGCTCGATTCCGGGATGTCTGCCTCAGGAATGCCCTAAGGCGTAATTTGACCGCTAGTTGCCAGGACTCTGGCGCTGACCCCAAACACGCGCAGCAGGCCCTCGGAATCGGTGTGGTTGTAGTCGCCGACGCCTTCCATCGAGGCGTTTTCTTCGGAATAGATCGAGTGGGGCACATCGGTGGCAGCCACAAAGGAAATATTGCCCTTGTAAACCGAGACGGTAATTGATCCAGTCATTAGCTTGGCCGTACACTGAACTGCTTGCAGCGCCATTTGGGTGGCCAGATCAAACCAATAGCCCTGATAGATTTGTTTGGCAATCAGCAGCGAAAGCTGGTCAAAAAATTCGCGAGCGCGGCGATCCAGAATCAACTGGAGCAAATAGGCATAGCAGGTGCCCAACAGCTCAACGCCTGGACTTTCGTAAACCCCCCGCGACTTGATGCCGACAAAGCGATTTTCGACCAAGTGCGTGCCGATGCCCACTCCATACTTACCGCCGATGGCATTGGCTTGCAGAAAGGCATCCACCAAGCCCACGGGCTGACCGTTGATCGCCACTGGACGGCCCTGCTCGAAGCGAACCGTAAACTCTTCGGCGCTGTCTGGGGCTTCTGCGGGGTAGCAGCCCATGATTGGCTTGACAAACTGAGCGGGTGTGGTGAGTGCCTCCAGCATTCCCGACTCGTGGGTCAAGCCCAGCAGGTTGGCATCGGTGGAATAGGGTTTTTCTTTGCTGGCGGTAACGGGTAGGCCGTGTTCCTGACAGAAATCAATCATTTCGCTGCGGCCCGGAAAACGGGAGAGAAATGCTTCATCGCGCCAGGGAGCGTAGATCTCAAATTCAGGAGCCAGCATGTTGGTGATCAGCTGAAAGCGCACCTGATCGTTACCGCGTCCAGTAGCCCCGTGGCTAAAGATCGTCAAGCCGCGCTGTTTCATTTCCTCGATCATGGCCTTGGTTAGCACGCAACGGGCAATTCCTGTGGTGTTCCAGTAGCGGCCTTCATAGCAAGCTTGAGACTGAATCACCTGCACGCCTGCTTCGGCAATTCCTTCCCGCGCTGGCAGCAAAACAAACTCCTTGGCACCGGCCTGCAACATGCGATTGCGAATCGCCGACACGTCTTCTTCATCGGGCTGACCCAAATCTGCCGTAAAGCAAACCACCTCGACGCCCATATCACTGAGCCAGCGGGTGATGGTGCAGCTATCTAAGCCGCCGGAACCGGCAAAGGCAATGGTTTTTCCCTTTAGATCTTGTGCTTTCATATCGATGTCCCTCCTCGGTGGCGTACCCCAACCCCGGTATTGATTGGATTCAAGAACAAAACTCTCATTATCTAATCAAAGCGGCTGAATTTCCTGTTGGAATCAGTACAGATTTACAAGCAGAAATCGGTCTACAGGTTTGCGCGGCTGATTGGGCCAGTACAGCAAGTTAGCTCCCTTAGCCTTTATCCTGGTTTAGGGACGTGAGGAAGGGGAAAGGAAAACAGTGTTTCTGAGTGTGGTGATTCCAACCTACAATCGGCTGCCGATTTTGCAGAAGTGCTTGCAGGCCCTAGAAAACCAGCAGGTGCGGCCAGAACCGATCGTCGGCTACGAGGTGATTGTGGTAGACGATGGCTCGACCGATCAGACGCTGGCATGGCTGCAACAAGCTAACTTGCCTCACGTGCGCTGGTTTGAGCAAAACCATCAGGGGCCTGCGGTAGCCCGGAACCTAGGCGTAGAGCAGGCCAAAGGCGACACGATTGTTTTCATTGACAGCGATCTGGTGGTAACGGAGCGGTTTTTGCAGTTCCATGCCGAGGCGTTGGTGCGGGGGCAGCAGCAAATGGGCCATGACCGGCTGTTTACCTACGGCAGCGTAATCAACACCTGTAACTTCGAGCATCCCACCACGGAACCTTACAAACTGACCGATTTTTCTGCCGCCTACTTTGCGACCGGCAATGTGGCGATTGCGCGGCACTGGTTAGAAGCTGCCGGACTGTTTGATCCGCGTTTTCAGCTCTACGGCTGGGAAGATCTGGAATTGGGCGTGCGGCTCAAGCAATTCGGACTGAAACTGATCAAATGTCCAGAAGCAGTCGGTTATCACTGGCATCCGCCCTTTTCGCTGGAGCAATTGCCGCAGTTAATCGATAAAGAAATTCAGCGGGGCCGCATGGGGGTTTTGTTCTATCAAAAACATCCCACCTGGAATGTACGAATGATGATTCAAATGACCTGGATTCATCGCTTGCTGTGGGGTGCTTTATCGTTAGGCGGATGGTTGAATGAACGCACAATGGCCCCGTTGCTGCAATGGCTAATTGACCGTGGTAAACCCCAACTCGCCTTAGAAATTGCTCGGATTTTTCTGAATTGGTACAACGTCCAGGGGGTGTATGCCGCCTATGCGGAACTAAAAGCAGCGAAATAAAACCGTTTGGAATCTCTACCCTCTGTACCAGTCTAGTTGGAACCTAGGAAAGATGTTTGTTCGCTTCTGCTTGCGTACCTTGATTGAGAGACAAAGGTTTGTGTAATTTGCTCAACATTAAGGGAAATAACAATGGCTGATAACACTGTCAAGCAGGATGTCAAGCAGGATCTACCTGAACAGCATGTCCCGGAAATTGATCCAACCGAAGTTGAGGATTCCAGAATTCTAGAGGCCGATCCGAATCGTTCTTTTTTGGAAAAGGTGATGGTCGATGGCGGGTTTGCTGACCCCTACGATGCCAGAGATTTTGCTGAGGTGGTATTCCGCGTCATGCGCGACCTGATGAGCACCGAATCGGCTGAGCGGGTTGAAGCTGAATTACATGAAGACGCCATGCCAACGAAGGAAAAGGCGCTGCAAATGGAAGTTGCCGATCTGTGGCGCGATACCAACCCGCTAGTAGATTTCCTGAGCCGGGTGCGTCCACCTTGGCAAGGTCCTGGTATTTTCAAGATTGATTCGGACCGCTTCTTCTTCCGAGTTGCCAATGAAGGCGGCTTTGAGCGTGGTTCTGAGCATAAAGACGCGGAACGGAAACGGGCCGTGAAGGCGGTATTCTCAGCCACGAAGGCAGAACTATCGCAGGAGCGGATTCAGGAGATCGCGAGCTGGCTGCCCGAAGGTGGCGTGCGCGAACTTTGGCAAGAAGCCTAGTTCAGTAGATTGCAAATCCTGTTGAGATCCCCCCTAACTCCCCTTAAAAAGGGGGGAATTAAGCTAATAGTGGTTTGAAGTCCCCCTTATCAAGGGGGATTTAGGGGGATCAAACCTTGTTGATTGGAAATTGACTACACAGGTGGGTTTAGCGAACTAGCTGCTAGTATGCGACAGTTTGCTTACGAGACCCGCCTTTACCGTTGCAGAAATTCAGCTCAAATCGTCAGAGCAGTAAAACTAATACCAATTTAAATTGTGATCACGATAGATTAAACCCCTCCCATCCTCCCTTTGATAAGGGGAGGTGCCGCAGGCGGCAGGTAATCTGTGGAATTGAGCGGTGTAATATAGATATAGATATATTGACAAACACTCTAAAGAATTAGCTGTAAATAATAGTAAGAAGAATATAATAATACGAGTAAACTCTTGAAAAGAATTAGAAATGGATAGATTTTAATACATCAATCTGGCAGTAGCAGTAACGGACTCTGGCAGCGGCACTCTCTGACCTATAACCCCTTTTTTTGAGCTGTGTTTTACCACCAAGTTTAAAGGGGAAGGGAGTAGTTTCAGTAGATCGCAAATCCTGTTGAGATCCCCCTAGCTCCCCTTAAAAAGGCTACGTGTACACAGATCTCGATGGTGCTCCGCACCGCCCGGAGGGCGATCGCGACTCAATGCAAGGGGTCGATCCCCCTTTTCTGAGCTGCCCTGCGGGCAGCTCAGAAAAGGGGGATGTCAATCCAGTCGAACTATCTTTACGGTACAGTTGCCTTTGAACAATTAAACTATAAACCATGCCAAAGTTCTTGACCTTCTCTCATGAGTAGCCGACATGAATACTCCGACCATCCTCTGTGTTGATGACGAACAGAATGTTCTGCTCACCCTGAGAACTCAGTTGATGCAGGATTTTCCTGATTACATGGTCGAAACTGCTGAGAGTGGCGATGAAGCCCTAACTCTGGTTGATGCGCTGATGGCGAAAGGTGTTGAGATCCCTTTGGTGATTGTTGATCAGAACATGCCAGGGATGCAGGGTGATCAATTGCTGATGGCACTCCACGCTCGCTATCCTGAAATGCTAAAGGTAATGCTGACAGAGCAAACCAGGGCAAAGGATGTAGTCAATGTGGTGCATCAGGGTAGTCTTTATCGGTTTATTACCAAACCCTGGGATGAGACGGATTTGAGCCTGACCGTGACCGAGGCTCTGCGACGCTACCAGCAAGACCAGCAGATCGCTCGTCAGCAGACCGCATTGGAGCAAGCGAATCGGGAACTGGAAGCGTTAAATACGGAACAGAAACGGCTAGAAATGACGCTACGTGACAGTGAGGAACAAAATCGCGCCATTTTATCAGCAGTTCCAGACATCATGACAATCATAAATGCTGAAGGTCAGTATCTCAGCTTTTCCCGCAATCAGTTTATGGGTGACTTAATCGCTTCAGAGAACTCGGACCTCACCGGCCTATATATCAACGATATCCTTCCTCCAGAGCTTGCGATTCAGTATCTAACCGCTATTCGACAAGCGCTGAACACAGGCGAGATACAAACTTTCGAGCAACAAATTCAGTTTGGCGATCGGATCCAGTACGAAGAAGCTCGCATCGTTCCCTACCAATCGGATCGCGTCCTATGTCTGGTGCGAAATATTAGCGAGCGCAAGCAAATCGAACTGGAGATTTCCCGCAGTCGAGATTTGCGAGAAGCGATTTTCAACGAGTCAACCGATGCGTTGTTTCTAGTTGATCCAGATACGCTACTGACGGTGGACTGCAACAAGCGGGCCATTGAGATGTTTGAAGCGGATAGGAAGGAAAGTCTAATCAATATTGAGGGCCATACCCTGCAATGTCACCCCTTTACGGTTGAGGAATTGCAGCAGATTTCGGATGAAGTGCATACCCAGGGATTTTGGAGCCGGGAAATTGAGTACATTACCCTGAAAGGCAATAGTTTTTGGGGAAATCTGGCCGCTAATCGTATCTCAGTCGCCGATAGACACCTGAACTTGGTGCGGGTGACGGATATCAGCAATCGCAAACGCGCCGAACTGGCCCTAGCCGAAGTCGAAAGCCAGCAGCGATCGATCTTGGAAAATGTCCCCAGCTTTATCACCAAGGTGGATCGAGATGGCAGAATGTTGTTTGTTAACCGGCTTGCTGCCGGTTTTAGCCTAGACGAGGTGATTGGACATACTGTAGACGAGTTCACTGCACCCGAAAGTCAGGCCATTCAACGAGACACCTTGGCCGAAGTATTTGCAACGGGGCGAACGCTGACAATCGAGACGCTAGGAACTGGTGACAACGGAAAGCCAGCTACTTACGAGGTTCGTATCGCCCCCATCGAGACCGAGGGGCAAATTGATGCGGCGATTCTGGTCGCTACCGATATTAGCGAACGCAGACAGACTGAACTAGCGCTTCAGCAAAGTGAAGCCCGGTTCCGGCAACTAGCAGACACTGTGAGCGAAGGTTTTTTTGTATTCGAGGTGGTTTCCTTCCAATATTCCTACGTCAATCCAGCCTATGAAGCGATTGTCGGCATTCCTTTCCAGGAGATTAACAGTGTAGCCTCCTGGCTTGACTCTGTCCATCCCGATGACCGAGAGCAGGTGGAAGCAGGGTTACAACGAGAATTGCAGGGCGAAGTTTTTGACAAAGAATATCGCTTTATCCGGCCTGATGGAGAACTACGTTGGCTAAGATGCCGCGCCTTTCCAATTGTCGATCAGACGGGCGCGGTGATTCGGATTGTGGGCACGGTGGATGATATCAGCGATCGCAAACAGGCTGAAATTGCCTTGCAACAATTGAATGAAGAACTAGAGCAACGAGTTCAGCAACGCACTCAGGAATTAGCTCGCTCGGAGCAAGATCTACGCACTATCTTCAACAACGTCTACGATGCTATCTTCATTCATGATCCAAATGGCACTATTCTAGATGTAAACGATCGCGCTCTAGAATTACATGGTGCTGCCCGAGATCAACTTCTTGCTGCCACCATTGCTGATTTGTCAGCGCCCGACACACCCCATGAACGCATTGCTGAAATGCGCCAACAGGTGCAAACTGGCAAAAGAATTCAATTTGAATGGAAGGCACGACGCTTTGGCGATCATTCTAGCTTTGATGCCGAGATCTCGCTGAAGAAGGCAACCCTGGGGAATCAGCCTGTTTGTATTGTTGGCGTGCGCGATATCAGCGATCGCAAACAAGCTGAAGCACAGCTCCGCGAGCAGGAACAATTTCTCCGCAGTATCTACGAAGGGGTGAATCAGCCGATTTTTGTGGGTACCGTATTGCCCGATCAAAGTGTGCGTCAGCTCGGATGGAATCCAAGTGCAGCTCGGTTGATGGGCAAATCCAGTGAAGAAGTAGCAGGGAAGCCACTAGAGGAGATCTTTGCGGCTGAGGATGCAGCAGAAGTGATCCAACGCTATGCCCAATCTATCACTACCAAACAACCTTTTACCGTTGAAGAACGCATCACTTTTCAGGGCCAACCCCGTTGGGTGCTCAGTACTTATAACCCCCTAATCAACGAAGCAGGGCAAGTTCATCGCGTGGTGAGCACGCTGTACGACATTACAGATCGCAAGCAGCTAGAACAGGAATTGCTGCAAATCAACGCCGAACTGGAATGCCGGGTCGAAGAACGAACGCTGGATCTGGAACAAGCGATGAGAGCCGCCGAAGCAGCCAGTCGGGCCAAAAGCACCTTTCTAGCCAACATGAGCCACGAATTACGAACTCCCCTCAACGCCATCCTGGGATTCAGCCAGTTGCTGAGTCGCGATACTACCTTGCCACCCGAACAACAGCAACGAGTCAATATTATCAACCGCAGTGGTGAACACCTGCTCAACCTGATCAACGACATCCTGGAAATGTCCAAAATCGAAGCGGGTCGGGTGAACCTAACGCTGAAAAACTTCGACCTGTTCGATCTACTTAAGAGTCTGGAAGAACTCCTCCGCTTAAAGGCCGAATCCAAGGGATTGCGCCTGATCATTCAATCCGATGCAGATGTTCCCCAATATATCCAAGCCGATGAAGGTAAACTGCGTCAGGTGCTGATTAATCTGTTGAGCAATGCGATTAAGTTCACCCAAGCAGGCAGCGTCACGCTGAGGGTGCAGGCAGAATCGGCCAAGAATGAAAAATTAGTGGCTCAGTCTGAAAGAGCACAGGCCAGAGCACAGGCCAGAGCACAGGATCCGGCGTTGATCGGTTCTCAATTTTTTATTCGCTTTGAAGTTGCAGACACGGGTCCCGGTATCGACCTGCCTGATCGAGAGATTTTGTTTGAACCCTTCGTCCAGACCGAAATCGGTCAAAACTCCCAGGAAGGCACTGGCCTGGGACTGCCGATTAGCCGCCAGTTCGTCCAGCTGATGGGCAGTGATCTGACTGTTGAGAGCCTGCCTGGTCAGGGCGCTACATTCCGCTTCACAATTCCGGTAGTGTTGGTTCAGGCGGTTGATTTGTCGGCTGAGCGCCCAACCCGCAGAGTGATTGGACTGGCACCGAATCAGCCTGTTTATCGGCTGCTAGTCGTGGAAGATAATCCCGAAAACCGCCAGTTCCTGGTGCAACTTTTGCAATCCGTTGGTTTTGAAGTGCAGGCAGCCAGCAACGGACAGGACGCCGTGACCCTAGGGCAACAATGGGCACCCCACCTGATCTGGATGGATATGCGAATGCCCGTGATGGATGGCTACGAGGCGACCCGGCGCATTCGTTCCCTTGTCTCGCCCTTCCACTCCCCGCCTAAAATTCTTGCCCTCACCGCCAGTGCCTTTGGAGATGAAAGCGCTGCTATTCTAGCGGCAGGGTGTGATGATCTGGTCTGTAAACCTGCGACAGAAGCCAGCTTGTTTAGGAAGATAGCGGAGCACCTTGGGGTTTGTTATGTTTACGCAGAGCAGCCCGACGGTTTAGAACCAGAATCCTTAGCGCTAGAAACCACATCACCAGAAAATGCAGCACAATTAAATCAGCAGCTTGTTGACGTGTTGCCACTCATGCCATCAGAGTGGATTGAGCAATTGCAGCAGGCAGCTCGCATTGCTGATGAGGAACTCATTCTTCAGCTTCTAGAGCAGCTTCCTCCCGCTCAAATATCGCTGGCCAATGCCCTGAGAGCGCTAGTGAATGAATTCCAGCTAGAGCAATTGATTGAGTTAACAGGGAATGTAATCAAAGCCCTTTAGAGGGCCGATGATTTGCTCTATTCCTTCGACGGGGTTAGAGAATACAGGCAGGAGCCCGGCAGGGATGTCCAAGCCTTCGCTGCCCCCAAACCTCAAGACTGGGAGCTTTGAAGAGTTACGAGTTGGTTCCCCTAAAATTGGAGGGCTAGGGGGCATACGTTCACATGCCGGAGGAATAGGAGCGGTTCGCACCGATGCTAATCAACCAGTGCTAATCAACCAGATTTGAGGTTAGATTCAGAACAATCCAATGCAGAAGGCTCCGATTGAGCACGTCGGTGAACGCAGTTGGTCCAGATTTCGTCCGGAAAGACGATGCGATTGAGTAGCCCCTTCGATTCTTCACTACTGGCCTTGAGGTCAATGCCTTGAGTCAAGTAGGCTTTGTAGACGAGCTGACTGCAATAGAAGGCGTCTTCGGTGTCTGGATCGGGAAAGACAACGTTATAGGGCTTTTCTAGCATGACCTGCTCTAGACAATAGGCCACTACTGCTTTGCGGATTTGGTTTTGTTCAACGATGGATAGACCGCGATTGGCTAATGGATAGGCCACGCCGTAGAAACTGTCAACAAAGTGCCGTTGTTTTGCAAGGGAACAAGCATCCCACTGTTCACCGGGCATTGCATAGACAATCACGCCGCCCGGTCCCGCTTCCACACATCGGCCTTCTGGCCCCAGATAAATCGCACAATGATCTACTTTACCGGGTAGAAGTCGCCCAACCTGCCGCCAAAATTCACCATACAAGCTGCCAGGAACGCCATCAACGGTGCAGATAATATCGCCGGTTGTAAGGGGAACGCCATTGAATTGGTGGGTGTAAATCATTGGTGGTGCCGAGTGATGTCGTAATCCGTTCTCAGTCATTAGATCAGTCATTAGAGCCGTAGTCAGTCATTTTATCAGGTTGGCTCTACCCGCAGGCAGAAGCGCATTCTGTTCGGAGAGTTTACTGTGAAGCTAAATCTTGCCAGGGCTGTATTAAGATTGCTGCAACTCAAGTTTTTGAGTGCTCCACTGAACCATTCATTACAATGCTCGTTGAGCATTCGCTAGCATTCGCTAAGGGTGCCAAATGGATATCTCTCAGATTAAAGAACATTTGATGGTTCACGCGAAAGGATCGGGCAGTACGAATAATGCAGGCGTGCATATTGGTACAGTTGATCGACTAGAAGACGGACAGTACATCAAGCTAACCAAAGATGATTCACCGGATGATCGCCATCGTTGGTTTCCAATTGACTGGGTCGAATCGGTAGATGATAAGGCGTGTATCTCAACAAGACCGAAGCTGAGGCTAGAGCAGGAATGTTAGATGAACACCCTAATCAAGCGATGCAATCTTCATCACCTGCAATCGATCCAATTTCTGGTGAGGGCGTCGATTAATTGACATTAGCATCTGTGATCATCTACTAGTTTGAGCTGGGTGGTCGCTATTCAAGCTATTCAATCAGTGCAGTAGGAAACTGGTTCATCGTTCACAGCAACAATTCGGTCAAGCCGGATCTCGGTGCCGTCCTTAAGCTTTAGAAAATCGGCTTGATTTGCAGCATAGACATCCATAATCCAATCTTCTACTTCAATGTCCTCATTTGCTTGATTGCGGTAAACAATCTGGCATTTTTGCCGTAAGGTAGCGAGCGCTTCTAGCCGATCGTGAAAATCGCAGCTAACCGGGATATAGGCATCCATTGCAAATCCTCCCTGCGAGACTGGATTGGATTGTCTCCATCCGCTATTGATCAGAGTAGCGAATTTTTTGAGGTTTGAGCTGGGAGCGTTTATGTGGGTATTTTGCTGCGGCATGTATCGTTCGGCGTCAACCTTACAATTTCAGATCACGACCCATCTTGTTCTGATACGCATGGACTTTTACGACCAGAAGTTGTTGAAGCCTTGAAAGGGGTAGACCTGATTCTGCATGCGGGTGATATTGGCAAGCCAGAAATTCTAACGCAGCTACAGCAGCTAGCTCCTGTGATTGCCGTGCGTGGAAATAACGATCGGGGGGCATGGGCTGAGGCGATTCCAGAACAAACCACTCTGACCATCGAAGAGGTAGGCATTCATCTGCTGCATATTCGCCAGCAGCTTGCTCTCGATCTCAAATCGGCAACGGTTCAGGTGATAATTAGCGGCCATTCCCATAAACCTGAAATGGTCAAACAGGACGGTATTTTGTTTTTGAATCCAGGTAGTGCTGGCCCCAGACGCTTTAAGTTACCCGTTTCGGTGGCGCGGTTGCAAATTCGTGGTTCCGAGCTAGAAGTAAAAATTCTGGAGCTTATAGGTTGAATCACCAGAGGTTGTCACTATCTCCTACGCAAGTATCGCCGTCTATCCAAATCGTCCACTCACATATTCGCGAGTAATTTCTTGCTGGGGACACTCAAAGATCGTTTCAGTTTTATCAAACTCGGCTAGATAGCCGCTGCCTGCTGTTCGGCTGACATTGAAGAAGGCAGTGTAGTCTGACACTCGTGATGCCTGCTGCATATTATGAGTTACAATCACAACCGTGTATTGCTGCTTGAGTTCACGAATCAATTCTTCAATCCGAAAGGTTGAAATTGGATCGAGCGCTGAACAAGGTTCGTCCATGAGAATCACTTCCGGCTGAATCGCGATTGCTCGCGCAATGCATAAGCGCTGCTGCTGCCCACCCGAAAGCGCTAAACCACTCTGCTTGAGCCGATCTTTGACCTCATCCCACAGAGCAACTTTCCGTAACGACTGCTCGACCAGTTCATCCAAATCACCCCGATAACCGTTGATGCGAGCACCAAAGGCAATGTTGTTGTAGATCGATTTTGGGAACGGATTGGGCTTTTGAAAAATCATGCCAATGCGTCGGCGCACTTCGACCGGATCAACCTGTTGGGCATACAAGTCTTGATCATGTAAGGTAAGGTGACCAGTGACACGAGCGCTCGGGATCAGATCGTTCATGCGATTGAAGCAGCGGAGCAGCGTACTTTTGCCGCAGCCAGATGGGCCAATAAAAGCGGTCACTTTTTGCGGAGGAATGTCCAAGAAAATATCTTGGATGGCTGGAGTTTTGCCATAGTAGACACTGACTCGCTCGGCCCGTAGAATCGTGTCTGAGTGAGTTGGTAACGTTGGCTGAATTGAGGAAGTCATAGGCTTTCGATGAACGTCTATATATGAACCATTGAGGGTTGCCGAGACACAAGGCGTTCAAGTGCCGCAATGCCGCGTTGGGTCGCTTGATTATCTCTAGGATTGAATACGCTATAGTGCAACAGGGATTCGCGCATGGTTTGATAGGAATCGACGGCTAGGTTAGCCTCCACCAAAGACTTGAGCTGTCGCATATCATGGCAGACTTCGCCGCATTGCCAGAGGTATGTCATGGACGCAACATCCGTGCTCGGTTGCAGCACACCGGGCTGGGGATTCAAAAATATCATCGGGCGGTTGTAATAGAGCCATTCGTAGCCTGCCGCAGAAATATCGCCAATGAATAGATCCGACTGGGCGTACCAGGGCATCACGTTGCCAGAGCGAATCAATTTCAGATTGGGCAACTGCTGAAGCTGCTGCAAGCAATCAACGATACTGGGATCATAAAACTGGCGATCGGGGTTAAAGAGATTGGGATGGGGTTTGACAATCAGATTGTAATCTTGGGTGAGCTGTGCGATGACATCGGCGTGATCGAGAAAGATCTCGATGGAGCTAATGTTTTCCTTCCGCCAAGTAGGACAGTAGATGATCGTTTTGCGATTATTCTCAAACAATGGCGCAGCCGTCGGAGGGTGATCAAACTTGGGATAGCCAATCAGTGTCCATTGCATTGTTTGATTACAAGGTGTTTGCAAGAGGCGATCGACTTGGCGTTGCCCTACACAGAGACAGAGAAGATAGTTGCTGAAGTCGCGTTCGTAGGTGAATGGTTTATCGGACATGCCGTGAAAAATCTGAACCGCCGGAGTCCGGTCGCTGCGCTCCTCTGGCCGCAGAAAGGAAGGTGTGACGACGAGATCGTAGCTATCTAGGTCACAATTGGTGGTAAATAGATGGGTGAATCCTGCATACTCTGGATTTTGTAACCAATCTTCGTTGATTTGAGTAACAACGAGAAAAACCTGGTGATGATTTGCTTGAACAAAGTGGTTTAGGTAGGGTTTAATCGCAGCGAAATAATGCAAGTTACCGCAAGAGCGAAGATAGAAAGCAATCCGTTTGGTGATCATAGTAACAAGGTATCCTTCTCAGAGACAGTTAGGGAAGAGCGTTGTCAGGTCAAAAAAATTATGATGCAGCGATAAAACATTGGGAAAGCGGCGGTAGCACAATGTATTGACTACAGCCTGCCAGCAGCCATTCTGCTTCAGCCACGACAAACTCTAAATCCTCTTGCCAATGGGGAGGTAATTTCCGCAGCGAGGAAATCTTGCCGCGTAGCAGGATTTGCATCGTCACATGCCAAGCCAGACAGGTGCGATCAAGCTGCCAGGTAATTGCTGATTCATAGCCTTCCAGTAGCGCTTCAATGCAGGTTTTAACGGTTTTAGTTGCAAGCTGCTCGCGTCCGGCTAAATATAGAAAGTGGGCAATCAATCGTCCGACATCGTAATGGGGATCACCCAGGGATAAGGTATCCCAATCGACGATGCCAATTTGATCACCACTATAGAGAATCTGATCACCGAATAGATTGGCGTGAATAGGATAGGAGCTGGAAAAATCAATGTGATTTGCTAACTCAGTCAGTTGATTGCTAATCCAATCGATCGATGGGGCTAAATGGGGCAGCGCCAGCTTCACGTCTGCCATGGCGATGTTGAAGAGTCTGAATTCCTTTGCAGGTGTCCAAACACTAATCGAATGCAAATCGGCTTGGTGGAGTTCTGCTAAGACTTGTCCGACTCGCTTGAAGGACTCTAGTTGGGGTCGAGCTTGGCACATCACCGTCGTAAACTGCTGTCCGGGGAGTGCCCGCATCGAAAAGGTCCGAGATACAGGATCAGCCGCAATGGGTTCTGGCACTTTAAAGCTGAGCTGATCCGATTGCGCATAGATCTGCTGAAAGTTAGCAACGACTTGAGTGAACTCCAGTTCCTGGCAGAGTTTGACGAAGTAGCGATGCTTGCCATTGGGAGCGTCCCAAGTCAGAATGGCGCGTTTGAACGGCACATAGCGGAAAATCTGCGGGGCCGAATAGTCGTTTGGATTGGTTGGCAGATCATCCGGAGCAATCAGCAGCGGGCAGAAGTAGTCAGGCTGCAGGAGTTCGGTCAGTTCGGGTAGGCATGGGGCATGGGGCAATGTCCAAACCACGGTTTGCCAAGCATCGATTGCGAAAACGGGCAAGACAGCGTTGGGAGGGACTGCTAGTTCGTAACCCTTGTTAACTTGGTGGCGAACCTTGTCCGGATCCGCGAAGCTGTGAAAAAACATGTGCAATTTCAGCGGCTCCGCAGCGTTGCTAGTCAATACCGTTACCTCTGCGACTACGCGGGCGCAATTAAACGGACGGTAGTATGTCAAAATTGGCTTCACTTTGAGACTTTGGGGCGTCTCTCCTAACCAGTGATTCCAGGTATCGATCAAAATCGGTTCAATGGCTGTAGGGTGATTAATTTGCTGGACAGCATGATAAACCGGATCATCAGAGTAGCTCATGACAGTATTCCTAAACAGAAATTCGGGATGTACGGAATGTATAGATTTCAGTGATCGTTAACCGACACGATGCTGGCGTTTTGTTAGCTGCGGGAGAGAAGCAGTTGGAATCATCCGCCAAACGGTTTGCCGAGCATGGTGTAAATCGGCGGGAAAATCGATTTCAACCCAGGGCAGTCCAGCCACATCGATTCCAACAATCGTCTGCTGCTGAGCGAGCCGGGCAATTGCTGCGGGTGCCCACTGGTTTTCACCACCGAGTTTCAAAACCGTTTCAGCTTCGATAAACAACGCTTTCATGCTGACCTCGGTCAACTTCAGCAGCCCCAGACTTTCACCTTGAGAATCTTCTAGAGACAGCGATTTGCTGATCTGCTGGAGTTTTTTCTCGTGGAACGATACTTTCATATGCTCCTGATCACGACCTGACCAGGAATCGTAGGTCAAGGCATTGCCAGCGGAATTCAACAATCGTTTATAGATCTTGGGATGCGCTAGAACATCGCTGTTCATGATCAGGCAATCGTCTTGAACCCAATTTCGAGTCAGCCACAGCGAATAAAGACTGTTTGTCTCGGCATAGCGTCGGTTGATAATGCAGTGACAGCGATCACCAACAGCGCGGTATACTTCATGAGCGCGATAGCCCAGAACGATACAGATATCGGTGATGCCAAGGTTATTTAGAACAGCGAGCTGATATTCAATCAACCGGATGCCGTCCTCTAAGGGCGCTAAACACTTGGGTTTACCTTTAAGAGCTTTTGCCAATCGTGAACCACAACCTGCTGCTAAGATAATCGCCTGCATGGTGAGTATCCTCCTTGAGTGATGAGGGAGCTTAACTTTTGAGCTGAATGACTGAATTCGACAGGTAGAGCTTAACGGAGCGTTAAACTTAAATTCGCCTTCTATTAACCTTGCTTTAATCTTGACCGAATGTCGTTAGCTAAACATGAAGCAAGCGTGAGAAATTTCTCATGCGGTTGATTGATCTAACTCCGTTTTGTTTCGAGCGCGATTAATCTACTCTTAATGCTGATTTAATCTAACTGAGATGGAACGGGTATGAAACAGGGATGAGAAAATCCTCACGGTTAGTAGCGATTGCTACGATTGATGGTGATGCAATTCTGAGCGGATGAGATGGTATGCAGGTGATTGGACATCGTGGTGCAGCGGCCTTAGCTCCCGAAAATACTTGGGAAGGGTTTGATCTGGCACTCTCTCTAGGGGTAGATGCCATTGAAACCGATATTCGGGCAACTGGCGATGGCGAACTCGTTCTCATGCACGACCGTCGGCTAGAGCGAACCACCAATGGAAACGGCGCAATCGACCAGACCGCTTGGTCCGTGGTGCAGCAGTTAGACGCAGGGTCATGGTTCAGTCTTCAGTATCGCCATGCCAAAGTGCCCCGTTTGGATGAAACCCTAGAACGCTACGGGAAGTGCACCCATTGGGTTCTAGAAATAAAACAATCGGGGCTAGAAACTCAGGTATTAGAGCAGGTAATTGCGCTGGGCTTACTCGATCAGGTGACGTTTACAGCCTTTGAGTTTGGGACGGTTCAAGCCATTAAAACTCAAGCCCCAACAGCACGAGTCGGCTGGTTGACGGCCAATATTGACCCGGCCACGCTTGTCCAAGTTGTTGCCGCTGGTTTTGAGCAGATCTGTCTACCGGCTGCCAGCCTCTCTGCAGCACTAGTGACTGATTTACACGCTATGGGTCTAGAAGTGCGAGCTTGGAAAGTAACCGATGAGGCGGCAATGCAGAATGCGCTGAATGCTCAAGCTGATGGCATGACGATTGATTTTCCTCATCTGTTGCTGGCCGCTTTGGGCCGATCAAAGGCTGCAATAGAACGACTGAGATAAATCGTATAGGCTTCGGTGGCAATGGCGAGCAGGACGCGCACCCCCAGCATGACTGACAGTCCCCAAGTACTCCAGAGGAGGCCAGCCAGAACGGGTCCGGCAATCGCGCCCGCATCTTCTCCCAACAGCATCCAACTCATTGTCTGTGCCCGCCGTCGGGGGGCAAAACTAGAGACATGGGTCATGAGCGCGCCCCAAGCTGGACGAAAAGCGCCTTTTCCGGCATCATCTGCTAGTTTGCCAACCATGAAGCCAGCCAGATCGGGAGCCAAAATATATACGATCGAAGACAGAATGTTTCCCAAACTGCGAACTAATAGAACTAGCTCTTGTCGCCCATGATCCGACAGCCAACCAAAAATTGGCCCGGAAACCAGCACAATCATCGTTGAGGCTGTATAGATCAATCCCGTCTCTGCTTCGTTTAAACCGGCATATTCCGTTGCCAAAATCGGAAACAGACCGCGCAACATCTCTGCCGTGCCGTTAATTGCAAACGAGAGAATGCTAAAGGATAGAATTACTCCTTTAGAACTGGCTGAAACACTCGGCTCGATAATGTTGGGAGGAGCGACTTTGGCAGGAACGCTGACAGGACCAGCTTTGCTCCCAGCCCTTGCAGGACGAGCGGAATCGTGAATTGACTTGTGACCGGACCTGCGATCGGATTTGACGTAGCGAGCAACGCTGTAGAGCGGCAGTAACGACAGCAGAAAGGCAATGTTAAATACTAAGGAGAAGTTAGAAGCGGTGAGAGTGAGCAGGATACCCGCAAGCGCTTTCCCCATCGAACCTGCGACGATCTTGGCGGTATGATACCAAGCAAAGGCAGAGGCAATCGCTTTCTTCCCGCCTTGCTCTGCAATCAGGGCATTTGCGGCTGGATCGCGTAGCGCTTTTGAGGCACCGTGAATTGACTTGATGCCGTACAGTTGCCAAGGTGACTGGGCCACCACCAAACATAGTGCAATCAAACTGCGAAAGAAAATAGCGGCTGTAAAACTGCGTTTCAGTCCAACCCGATCCGCCACCCAACCCATGACTGGTTTTAACGCCATTGCCACAGCTTGGTTGAGCGTCATCAGCATGCCAATTTCAAACAGGCTTAATCCTAGGCGATGGGCATAGAGCGGCAGCGCTAGACTAATGATGCCAAAGCTGAGGCGGGATAAAAATCCCTCGGCAACAATGGCCAGCATTGCCAGATTCCTGGCGGGGGGCGAGGATTGCGGAGATTGTTCAGCTGTCATTGAGGTAAAAGACGGTATATATCAGGTGAAAGCACCTTTTCCTAGGATGCGGTTTCAGAGCGATGAAACGACGCAGAAAAAGGTTAAACAGAAAAATCGCTATCAGCGCGAATAGGTTATAGAAGACAAATGACAGGTTTTTCCTGAAGATCGAAAACAGCTCAAGTTCTAGATTGCAACATTGATATGAAATGCATTTAAGGAATTCATGAGACAGTACTCATAAACGGGTTGCCCTGCTAAGAGTGCTTTCATCCAGCTTGGGAGCGAAACAACCTAGCTCAGGCGAGTAGGCCCTCACCCGGCCTGGATCAGCCGCAATAAATCGTCGGTAGACATCTTGCCGCTGAGGTCGGCTCCTTCTAGCAAGCTATCGGCCAAATCGCGCTTGTGCTGGTGCAGGTCCACAATTTTCTCTTCGATTGTATGTTTCGCCACCAGTCGGTAAATCGTCACTGGGCGCTGTTGTCCGATTCGGTGTGCTCGGTCGCTGGCCTGATCTTCGACTGCCGGATTCCACCAGGGGTCCATGTGAATCACATAGTCGGCTGCTGTGAGATTCAATCCGGTGCCGCCTGCCTTGAGGCTGATTAAAAATACATCGCCTTGACTAGCCTGGAACGCATCAACTCGCTTTTTGCGCTCAGCAGCAGGAGTATTGCCATCTAGATATTGATACCGAATCTGTTGATCCTCCAGATACTGTTGCAGGATATGCAAATGATCCACAAACTGGCTGAATACCAGGGCCTTGTGCCGATTGTCCAGTAACTCGGCTAGCACTTCCCCAAACAGATTCAGCTTCGAGCTGGGCAGCGTCAGATCGGGGTTGACCAATTGGGTGTTGCAACAGGCTCGCCGCAGCCGCATGATTTCTGCCAGCACTTGCAGATGTTTTTGCCCTGCCGTGGCGTCGCTCTCTGCCAGTTTGGTGATTGCTTCCCGCCGCAGCGCTTCATAAAACGCCATTTCCTCCTGGCTCAGATCCACATGCAGCAGAATTTCTGTACGCGAGGGCAGTTCAGCCAGCACCTGGTTTTTGGTGCGCCGCAGCAGAAAGGGTTGAATGAGTTTTTTCAGCTGGTGGCGGGACTGTTTGTTGCCATAGCGCTCGATTGGGATGGCAAAACGCTGATTAAAATGGTCCAGCGAACCGAGTAGGCCCGGATTGATGAAGCGAAACAGGTTCCACAGTTCGCCCAAATGATTTTCGATCGGCGTGCCGGTGGTGATCAGCTTGAAGCCACCTTGCAAATTCATCGCCGCCTGAGAGCGCTTGGTAGCGAAGTTTTTGATCGACTGGGCCTCGTCCAGCACAATCGTCTGCCACTGCACCTGAGCCAGCATTTCGGCTACCTCTTCCTGCTGCAACAAACCATAGCTGCAAATCAACAGGTCGAAGGGTTGCAGATGGTTCAGCACTTTCTGGCGGTCTCCCGTGCCCAACTGGATTGGATGCAGCGTTGGGGCAAACCGTTGCGCTTCGCTGATCCAGTTCATGCAGACCGAGGTGGGAGCCACAATCAGGGTTGGACCTGTTGCCGCGCGAGTCAGGATCACCGCCAGCGCCTGCAAGGTTTTGCCCAAGCCCATGTCATCTGCTAAACAGGCCCCGACGCCCCAGGTCGCCAATCGCGCTAGCCAGCGGAATCCATCAATTTGATAGTCGCGCAGCTCGGCTTGCAGCGTCGAAGGCAGGGGCGGCTCCAGGGTTTGAATTTGCTTGAGCTGCTGGATGTGAGCTTTCCAGTGTTTATCAGCCTTGAGGTTGCCCACCTCGTCGATCCAGTCTTCCACCGCCAGTGCCGCCAGTGGATGTAGCCGCAGTCCCTGGCCGGATTTTTCCGAGAAGGCTCGCAGTTCATCTAACCGCTTGCGAAACTCCTGAGTCAGGGCCAGAAATTGCCCATCGCCTAGCGGAATAAACCGACTGGGAGTCTGCTGCAACAGCTCCATTAACCGCTGCATGTCGAGCACTTGCTGATCGGCCAGTTTCAGCTCGCCCTGGGTATCAAACCAGTCATTCTGGCGTTTAATGATTAGCTTAAAGTCCTTCAAGCCGGCATGCTGACTGACGCGCAGTTTTTCACCTTCGGGCCATTCTAGAATCACACTGTCTTTGAGGGCCTGTAGTTCTAGCAGCAATTCCAAACAAGCTTCTGGATCGTCTAGCCACCATTCACCCTCGTGTTCATCCTGTTGTTCCAAGGTAGGGCAGGCCGCCACGGCTGCATCCGCCAATTGTTTCTCTTGAGCCAGATCGCGCGTGGTTTGTAGTCGCTGGCCATCAATCTCTGCAATCACCGTCTCGCCGCCGCTGCCCGGATGGTAGTAGGGGCCACCCGTCGCAAAGGGACGCGACAGGATGGCGACTTTGAGTCCGGCTCCCGCTGGCAGCAAATGCAGATGGGGCTTAGGATCGGAGGGAACTTTGGTAGCACTGGCCCCGCCACCGCCAATATCGGAATGCACCGTCACGATACTAGAGACGGCATTAATTGCAGCTAAGACGCGCTCCTTAGCGGCCATTGGTACTTCCAAACGGTTCTGCTTGCCCAAGATTTCGCCAATCCGGCGATGCTCCGGCGTTACTTCGATCACCTTGAGGCGGGTTGGGCTTTCCTTCACGAGCAAAATGTCGCGGCTCTCCTTCAGCTCCGGCACAAACTGGAGAATCAGCTGTTCGCCCTTGGCTTTTTTGACCATTAGTTCCGGTTCGCCTTTTACCACTTCAACCCGCGTCGTGGGAATGTCTTCCCAAAACACTAAGGGATGGCCAATCAGAGCTGCCACGGCCTTGTCGCCAAACGTGTAGTCGGTTTTGCCCCAGCCGTAGGACTGGATTTTGATTTGAGCGCAAACCCGCAGATCTTGGGCTGTGAGGTAGCCAAACTCATCAGCGCTGTTCTTCAGACGTTTGAGCGCAATTGGGCGACCCTTGCTCCACTCGCCTTTGGCGTTAAGCGACTGCTCACGCGGTTGCAGCATACAGGAACTTCCGTAGAGCGTGATAAACCAGGCGAAGCGTTGATTGGTTTCTGGTTTAGCAGCAACCGGCGATTCTGAGGCTTGATTGAGGTTGACCAGCGCATTCAGGCAAACCTCCCAGGCGTCCTGCGGCTGAATCAGATCCACCAGCGGCGGAACGCTGGTTTGTTGCAGGGCTGCTCGTTTACCGTATTGACTGGGTTTCAGTCGGGCCAACAGCGCAACCGCCTCGCGGGCTATCCAGGCGTAACCAGCGGCCTCGGCTTGCTGATAGAGCGGTTCCACTAATCGCAACAGATGGCGCTTGGCCTGATCCGCATCCACCCAGTAGAGGCAAAGGGATCCCAGCAACACCTCCAGGCTATGGGTGAGTTCGTGGGGCGCAATCGGTGTGTTGAGAATGACTTCGCGTTTGGCCAGATCGCCCTGCTGCACCTGTACCACATTCTCTAGGACGCGGTAGGTAGGGCTGAGCCAATGTTTTGCCTGACGGGCTACGCTGGCATAGGTTTCTGCACTGCTGAGGCTGTTGGGGGTGCTTTGTTGCAGCAGAGCCAGGATAAAAAACAGCCCGCTGATCGATTGAAAGTAGACTTTCTTTTTGCCGCTGCCTTTGAGATCCTGTACGGCGGCAGTATAGAGCGCAATTGCCTGCGAATAATCGCCCTGCGCAAACGCCAGCCAGCCCTGGAGGTTTTTAGAACGGCTGCGATAGGGTTCGCCAAACTGCGCTAGAAGCTGCTCTGCAGCTGAAAAGCAACCCCGCAGCATCAGTTGCTCGAATAGGACAACGCGAAGTGGGGCTGAGCAGGTTCCAGCCGCATAGTCTTGCTGAAGTAAGGCAAACGCTTCATCCGCAGGCGTCAAACCCAGCATCGACAAGTTCAAAATGCTCGCCAGTGCTGGCTCATACAATTCTGGCGGCAGGGTACCAAACCACTGCGGATCAAAAGGATTATTGCAGATGCGCTGATAGATTTCCTCTAGGCTAAGTCTATCTTTTTTATAACTGTATTTGTAATAGGCTTCTAGCTGTTGATGAATATATTGAATATCATTCCGGTAAATCCCAATCCGCACTTCTCGAATCAATTGACGCTCATTACTAAATGCACGCGGTCCGTCCTTCCAGCGCAACGGTATTGGGATGCGTTCTTGTACAGCCTGAGCCAGGATTTCAAACCGACCGAGTCTAACGGCATCACGAGCGGCAATTTCAGTCAGCAGCGGATGGCATTGGGGTCCGAGGCCACCACCCTGCACCAACACACCCAGATCCAGCAAACGATCGATGTAGGGTTTAAGTATTGGGCCAGTAAAATGCTTCCCCTGTTTATTCTGCACTGCTAATTGATTTAAGCACAGCGCCACCGTCGCTCGGCTAATCGGCTCGTAAATCACTGAGAACAACTGCACGATGCACTGCTCTAGAGACGGTAATTCATGATATTTTGCAACCAGCGAGTGGCGCGATACTGGATTGGGAGAAAGAGGGGACATACAGACGAAAATGTAAATGAGCAGATACGTGAATAGGCGAAGATTACTTTAGTTTGAAGTGCTTTGGGGATGGGTGAGACTAGCAGGGTTGCTAAGAGTCAGGCTGGATATTGAGCAGTTCCAATAATTGCGCTTCTGTGAGCTGGGGGACTTTGTATTTTTCGGCCTTTTGCAGTTTGTTGCCCGGATTCTCTCCCACCACAATGTAGCTAGTTTTGGAACTAGGCATACTGTTAATTCGGCCACCGGCCTCCTGAATCAGAGCCTGTAGTTTTTCCGGCGACATTTTTAGCCGCCCTGTAATCACAAAGCTCTTTCCTTCCAGAGATGGTTTCTCCATTAATGGGATTTGGGTCGGCTCGGAGCCTGGTTCGGATTTGGGCTGTAGCTGTAGTTTTGTCTCTGGTTCGGGTTTTGATTCGGGGGCTGGTTCAGATTCTAGCTGTGGCCGCGGCGCTGGTTCAAACTGACGGCTTGCTTGACCTTCGAGCTGTTCTGCTTTAGGTTCCGACTGTGTAGACGTTTGCTTAGACTGCTGTGTATCCTGAACCGCTTCCCTTAATTCTGCCGGCTGGCTTACTTCTAACGAATGCTGTTTTAGCTGATTTAATTCACTCTCAAGCTCTTGCTTGTCTTGCGTCAGGTCATTCACCTGTTGTTCCAGTGTCGATACAACCTCTCTAGCCAGTGTCATCGCTTCTTCCAGCTCGGCTTTGCGGCGTTCCAGATCCTGGAGCTGCTGCTGTAAACCCTGGAGCTGAGCTTGTAGGCTAGAAATCAACTCCTGATCGGCCTCATACCTGCGGTTGATCTGATCACGTTCTTGGGAGAGCTGGCTGATCTGCTGCTCAAGGCCAAGGGGACGAGCTTCGGCTTGCTGCAGAGCATCGCTCAGTTCTGAGTTGCGTTGGTCTAAAGTTTGTAGCTGTTCCTCTAGGGTCGTTTGTCTCACTGTGGCGGCTTGTAGGGCTTGGTTGAGCTGCTCGTGGTCTTGATGCAGGGTCGTGAGCTGCTCATCGAGGGATAGGGCGTTCAGCTTAGCGGTTTGCAGTTCACCAGTCAGGCTATCTTTC
>KL662191.1:5967384-6026925 GCA_000733415.1 [Leptolyngbya] sp. JSC-1 | reverse complement strand
CGTTTGTCTCACTGTGGCGGCTTGTAGGGCTTGGTTGAGCTGCTCGTGGTCTTGATGCAGGGTCGTGAGCTGCTCATCGAGGGATAGGGCGTTCAGCTTAGCGGTTTGCAGTTCACCAGTCAGGCTATCTTTCTGCTGCGTCAGAGCTTCGACCTGCTGCTGTAGTGTGGCAATGCTGACCTGACTGGACTGAAGCGCTTGATTGAGCCGATCCCGCTCTTGGGCGAGCTGTTGGACTTGTTGCCCCAATGCAGCAGGAACAGCCTCGGCATTTTGCAGGGTGGCGGTGAGTTCGTCGCGCTGCTGTTCTAAATCCCGCAGTTGGGCTTGCAGCGCAGCAATAGCTTGGTCGCGCCGTTGTTCTAAGTCCCGCAGTTGAGACTGTAGCGCAGCAGTCTCTCCATCTTGCTGTTGTGCCAGATCCTGCAGTTGAGCTTGTAGGGTAGCGGTAGCTTGATCGCGCTGTTGTTCCAAGTCCTGCAGTTGGGTTTCAAAGGTGGCAGTCAGTTCGTCGCGCTGTTGCTCTAGGTCGCGTAGTTGGGTTTCGAGTGTAGTAATTCTGGCTTCAGCCGCCTGTCCGATTTGGGTCAGGTGGTCGCGCTCCTGGGTGAGCTGATTTATCTGTTCAGCCAGGGTGTTAATGGCAGTTCGGCTCTGCTGCAGGTCTTGTTCGAGATGGGCGTTTTGCTGCTCTAGGGTTAATTTCTGCTGTTCTAAATCTTGAAGCTGCTGCCGTATAGCCGCGAGTGCCGCTTGGTCGTGTTGCGTTGTTTGTTGCAACTGCTGAATTTCCTGGCTGAGCTGGTCGATCTGTTGGCGCAGAGCGGGTTCGGTGGCCTGCGCCTGCCGCAGGTCTGCTTCTAAACTGGCAAGGCGCTGCTGCTGCTGTTCGGCCTCCGCAGTTTGCTGTTCCACCTGCTGTTCCACCTGCTGTTCTAGGGCCGCAATGGTGGCTTGGCGCTGGCGCAGTTCGGCGGCCATTTGCTCGACTTCTAAGCTGAGGCGGTGGTTGAGTGCTTCGGTTTGCTGTTTGCTCTGCTCCAGTTCGGCAATTTGCTGTTGCAGCGACTGGCAGGCTTGTTGCAACTCAACTTCTAGCTGTTGTTTCTCTTGCTCTAGTTGCTGGATGGATTGCTGGAGTGTGTCAACGGATTGCTGAAGTACATCAACGGTTTGGGCTTGCTCCTGCTGGGTCGCGGTTAGCTGCTGTGTCAATTGCTGCTTCTCCTGCGTCAGCGTGCCGATCTGCTCTTCTTGCATCGTCACGGCAGCTTTGGCTAGTTTCAGCGCCTCCACCAGCGATTGGTTTTCTTGCGTTAGCTTGTTCACCTGCTGCTCTAGGGCAGTCTGGTTCTCTTGCGCCTGAGCCGCTGCCGTCAGCCGTTTTTTGCGCTGATACACACCAAAGCCGAGCAGTGCTCCTACTACACCCGCTGCACCTGCCAATTGGTAAATCAGTTGAACGTCCAAAAGTTGAGCATCCATTGCTAAGCCCCCATCTATGGTTTCCAGCCAGATCACACCCACGTCTATCGCCAACGGTAGCAGAGAAATTTCCCCCCCGGCTCAATCGTTATTGCAATTTTACGCGGTGCGTGCTCTGCTGCTCATGTCACTGCTGTTCTCGAGAGAGGCACTCTAGCTCATAAGCCACTGTAAGCCACTGTAGGAAGGGGATGGCAAGATACTCAGCTATTGAACGTGAGGGCTACGAATTATCCGTGCATGCAATGAGAAGGCTTTCAATGCGGCTAGCCATGCCAGCAACACAATCAGGTGACGGAAATGATTGAGATTTACCCACTGCAACGCAATTGATACAGCCTCCGATTCAGGCAGAGTTCCGCTCATTAGTTGAATCATGGTAGGAACAAAGTATGAGAAAGTAAACAGCCGATCAACAGTCGCCATGCCAACCGCAATCAACCACCAAACCCGCACCTTGCCTCGACTGCGCCAAGCGGCAATCGCATTGGCCACGGTCAACAATGTCAGCGGCACCGTCGTGACATAAACCCAAAATCTCAATCCTGTGTTTGCCTGACGGGCCGCCTCAGCATTCCACTCATAACCAGATTCTGGTAATGCTATCAACCATTGCGGCAGTTCGATGCTTGCTTCATAAAGCCCAGCTCCCAGCGCAATGCCGAGGTTAATCACAAACAACCACAGCAAAATTTTTGCAATAGACGCACCTCTTTTGCTGGTTTGGCTTCGAGATGCAATTGGATAGCTTTGTAGATTCATGGCTAACTTCCTCAATCGATACGCCTCGAGTCTGAAACCTCACTGTTGTCAGTCACCTAAGTTGTTAGTCACCCAAGTTGTCGTCACCCAAGTTGTCAGTCACTCAATAGACCAAAATGGCTTGACATCGGCAAGCATGCGTTTTTCCAGGTGACGAGAAAAATCTGCTGCCCCAGCAGATCAACAATGCCTTCTAGCACTGAGCGTTTTTTGCGGAAGAATTAGAAGCAATTTCCGTGCTAGAATCTCAGCGACTCTTATTCTCAATTCCTAATATTCTCAAACTCTAAATATCTTAGTTAATAAGATATTAACATACTAAGAGGAGGTGTAGAGATTGTCAAGGAAGCGCTCGAAACAATCGGAACTGCTGATGGCAAATCTGCAATTGGGGCGTGAGCTGAGTGCTCGAACGCTAATGTTTCATGCCGCAATCGCAGAAAAAGTGGGGTTGAGTGCCACTGAACACAAAGCCCTAGACCTGTTAAGCAGATCGGGTGCGCTTACGGCTGGACAATTGGCTGAATTAACTGGACTAACCACGGGCGCTATCACTGGCTTAATTGACCGGCTGGAGAAGGCTGGATTTGTGAAGCGAGAGAAAGACCCAAGCGATCGGCGCAAAGTCGTGATTCAACCCGTTATCGAAAAAATGGAGCATGAAATTGCTCCGTTATTTGCATCGATGGAAATCAGAATGAGCCAATTACTCTCACGCTACAGCACTCAAGAATTAGCTGTGATCAATGATTTCATCACCCAAAGTATCACCATCCTGCAGGAGGAAACGATGAGGATATATCCCAGCATGCAGTGAGTGGAAATACGCAGACAGCTAATTGAGAAGGCCCAGTAGACCGCAAATTGGCAAAGCCTTACCCTGCAATGAGCTTGCAATCTTTGCGATCCATAGCTATCGCCACAACAATATCCTATCTCTTCTGGCAAACACTAGACTAGATATGGGTCAATTTGGCGATCGAGTGAATTACCGGATGCTGCTCTAAAAAGTCAGTTAGTCTCTGTATTGTTCTCGGTATTGTTCTCGGTTCCGTCGGAGTTTCTGTATTTTGCAACAGGATGGTGAAGGCTCCGGCCCCCAAACCCGACTGCGGAAACATGCGGTAGCAAGGCAAATCGGTGAGGTGAGACTGATAGGCTCGCAGGTAGGGCACTTCAACCGGCTGAAACTGGGGAAACTTTTGCAGCAGCCATTCGCTCACCTGTTCATTTTCTTGCGGCGAGTAGGCGCAGGTCATGTAGGCCAGAAATCCTTGAGGTGCAACCGTCTGAGCTGAGTTAGCCAGGATCCGCTTTTGTCGATTGGCATTTTTGTTAATTGTCACCGGATGAAAGCAACCGGGATTTTTTTCCCCTTTGGCTAGTAGCGATTGGCCGCTACAAGGAGCATCAACTAGCACTAGATCCGCAGTCTGGGGAAGCTGGACCGCCAGCAAACTGGAATCCAAACTAAAGGCGAACGAGGGTTGGATGTGGCAGCGCTTCAGATTAGAGATCAATGCCCCCATCCGTTTGCCGATCACCTCATTGCAGAGCAACTGTTGGGGTTGAAGGGACTTCCAGGCAAAGATGCTTTTCCCACCAGGAGCCGCACACATATCGAGCACAACGCTGACCGGCTGCTGAATCGTCAGCAACACCGAGGCTGCAAACACCGAAGAAAAATCCAGACAGTAAAATGCTCCCTGCTGGTGTAAGGCATGCTGGCCAGGTTTTTCACCCAACGCCAGCCGATCTACAAAGTCAGGCTGCCAGTCTATGGGTGGTTCGACAGCAAAGGGAAAGGGGTTTGGCTTTGGCTGCAGCCAGAGAATGCAGGGATGGAAGGGTTGGGGATGAGTCAGCGCGGTCAGAAACTGGTTTTGCTGATCGGGTTGGTCAAACAGCTTCTGACTGAATTTTTGCAGCAGGCGTGGTGCGGGTTCCATGAGCAGGCGAAACAGAAGGAGAGAGGAGCAGCCGTGGGTTTTCTGATGAACTTTCTGGCAGTAGGGTTTGCAGCAGGGCAGCGCTCTCGGTAGCGGATAGCCCGGTGATATCCACTGGCTGAATTGGCCGATTGCGACGCTGCAAATCGTAGGTGTAGGTGCGGTCGTAGTAGTCCAGAATCAAATCGAATGCCTCTGTCAGTTTACCTTGCAGTAGCAGCGCTACGGCTTGCTGGGTGCGTAACCCGCCCAACCGTTTGCGGATCCGCTCTGTGGCCGTGATCAGTGCCTGCCGATCTGCCGTGCCGTAGATCTCCACCAAAGCTGCCAGTCGCTCGGAACGGGGTCGTTGGATTTCGATAATCTGGGCACAGTCCATCTGCTGAAACACGGCTTCGGGGATGCGGCACAGCCCAATCCGGCGGCTCTCGGCCTCCATCCAGACAGGTTGGTTAGGGTCGAGCTTGGCCCACTGGAGCGCTAATAAGTTCTCGAACTGTTCGTTGCTGGGCTGGGGCGGCAGTCCTAAAGCACCAAAGCTACTGCCCCGATGATTGGCTAACCCTTCCAGATCGATTACCTGGGCACCTTGCTGGGCTAGCGCAATCAGAATTGCGGTTTTACCCGTGCCGGTCATGCCGCCTAAAATCACAATCGGTTTGGGAGTCTCAAATTGCTGGTGCGCCCACCGCCGAAATGCCTTATAGCCACCGCTGAGTAAGGTGACCTCGAGTTTCGCCATGCCCAAGACCCAGGCCATTGCTTCGCTGCGCATTCCTCCTCGCCAGCAGTGCAGCCGCAGTTGACGATCAGGAGCTAGCCGTTTGGCTTCAGCAATGAATCCAGCAAATTTGGGTCCAGCTAGAGCAAACCCCAACTCGACTGCCGGATCGGGGCCTTGCTGCTTGTAGCATGTTCCCACCTGTGCCCGCTCTTCGTCACTAAACAATGGCAAGTTGATTGCCCCTGGAATATGGCCTTGGGCAAATTCAGCCGGACTGCGCACATCGAGAATTGGACCCGGGGCATGGAGAAATTCGCTGACTGACAGAGACTGAGACACGTGCTAGAAAATCGACTTGCTAAGTTCTTGATTACCTTTATATATGGTAAGGCTCAGGAAGGGCAGTCAGCATTGTTCTAAATTCCGACGAGTGAGCCGTTGGTCTTGCTCGCCTTAGGTTTTGGTTGGGCTAACCCTTCTCAAATATGCTCACAGGAAATTCACCTGCTTGCTGCCTTGTAGTTTGGAGAGTTTTTTAATGGATCATTAAGATGATCCATCGCTTGATCAGCCACTTAACTAGGTTGTGTGGAAAAGTAAGATTTCAATTATTGAGCTTTAGATTTTCCTTTAGTAAACATAGAAATAAAACTATGAATCTTACTTTTTTGCTCTGCATAATGCAATGGATATGATTGCAAATGCAAAATTGTACAAGTTTTGTTGCTCTCAATTCACTTGATAGTACGAACGTCCTAGACGATGAGTTGTGGAATTTGCTGAGATATCAGGAGTCAAAAATACAGCCTTGAGATTTTGGAAAGAGCGAAATCAGCAGAACAGACAATTGTTTTGTTAAATGATCAAATTGCAACTGCTAAGTCGATCAACATCATTAATCCTGAAAGCGGGTTTTATCCTTGTGCGACTTCGAGTTGCCAGCGATCAGGGTTCTATCAGTCAATCAGTTAATAGGCTCCAGTTTTGCACAGCACTACCTTCACCGTTTGCAGCAGAATTTTTAGATCCATCCACAGCGACCAGTTAGCAATGTAGGTGATGTCTAAATTGACCGCTTCTTCGAAGTCTGTGATGTCAGCCCGTCCAGACACTTGCCAAAGGCCCGTAATTCCAGGTAGCACCTCTTGCCGGATGTAATGGCGCTCCTTAAACCGCTCTACATCTCGTACCGGCAGGGGGCGCGGTCCGACCAGGCTCATCTCGCCCAGCAGCACGTTAAACAACTGTGGCAACTCGTCTAGGCTGTATTGACGCAGAAACTGGCCGACTTTGGTGACGCGCGGATCGGCTTTCATTTTGAATAGGACTCCATCCTTCATCTCGTTCTGAGACTCCAACATGACCTGCAACTGATCGGCATTGACGACCATCGTGCGAAATTTCCAAACCTTGAATTTGCGACCATGCAGCCCAATGCGCGTCTGCCGGAAAAAGATTGGTCCAGGAGAATCCAGCTTAATCCAAACCGCAATTGCAATATATACCGGCAATAGCAGCAAAATGGCCATCAACGCACAGCAGAAATCAAAACAACGCTTCACCCAATAGTCGCCGCCGACCAAAACTGGGGACTGTACCGTCAGTGAAGGGACACCGCCGATAATCCAAAACTCGGATTTTGGAAAGAACGAGTTGACATCGGTCGGCAAAATTCTCAAGGTGATACCCGCACTCTGAAAATGCCAGCACAAAAACAGGCGGTTTTTAATCGCATCCCAGGAGACAAAGGCTTCTACAATTCCCAAATTGCGCAGCGTCTCAAAGGTGGCTTCTCGATTGGCGCGGTCCAAGGCGCTGGCTCCGGCGACGCCTAGAATGTTGTAGCACTTTTCTTCCCGAATTAACTGGAGACTGCGTTCGCGAGATTGGGCGTCAGCAATCAAAAAGGCTGGATGGCAAATCATGCCGCGTTGACGAATGAATTCAGTTCCGAGGTCAAAGACAAACCGTCCCAAGCAGATAAACAGCGACGTCAGCACCCAGGAAAGCAGAAACGAGGAGCGGGAGATGTATTCGTCTGGCTCATAGAGAAAGGCTACCAACAGCAGCAAAACTTCGGATATCGTTGTGGCCTTGATCAACCCTAGATAGTTACGCCGATCTTCCCCAGGGCGATACATGCCGCGGGCTGCAATCACCGTGATGCTGACTGCCACAATAAAAGGCAAAAAATGTAGGCCGTTTCTTTCAGTCCAGGGCGATACCAAATAGGTTCCGTAGGTCACTGACAGGAGCCAAGCCGAAGCAATTGCCAGCGCATCAAGCACCATCAGAATCAGCGTTCGTATAGTCGCAATCACAACGCCCCGCCGCAAACGTGTGAATTTTGGTGAACGCAAATCTGGTTTGAATGCCGGCAAAGAATCAGAAGTCACAGTTCTCTCTCCTACCCCTAGTTCATGTATGGCTAGTTGGGATTTGATAGGTCGCCTGCTCTAGCGCAGTTATTCACTCTGGCTCAATCAGTTTCCGCTCAATTAGTTTCCAGCTTCACAACTATGCTGAGCCTCATAGTTTCAGTAGATACAACAGGGAGAGCGAGAACAGTATTTAGTATACAGGAATCTATCTCAAAGTAAAGTTAGATTGAACTTATTGTAAAATACAATAAAATATAATGTTTACTGTTTATGTAGATCGCAATACATTAGTTGGGCGCAATTACGATCGCCATTAGAATTCAGGCTTAGGCAGATTTCAGAAAAATTTTGGACGATTTTTTGGCAAGCTTTAGAACAAATTCTAGAAGCGTCCAGGAATTCCCAGCAACAGAGTAAGGGGATTTAGTAGACGAGTAGCGAAATCGAGGACTGAAGCAATATCTTTTTTAGGCACAATCACCACATCTCCGGTTTGAATTTGATAAGTATCGGTTAAGTTTCTTAAATCTACCACTTGACGGTCTACTTCTCCTGATTCATTCATCCGTACATGTACAACTTGACTCAATCGGGCATCTACAGTAGGACCACCGGCAATTGCAACTGCGCTAGATATCGAGCTATCAGGTGGCACCTCTACTTCTCCAGGTTGCTTGACTTCGCCCACCACCCGCACCCGCACGGTCTCTGGAGCAAATTGGGAACGGGCCAGCAAGCGACGGTCAATTGTATCGGCGTTGGCCAATCGGGGTACAAAGATCGAATCACCATCCTGCAAAGCAAAGTTTTCCAAAACACTGCCGTTAGCGATGGCATCCCAAAGATTAACTGTCGTTTCGTATACTTCACCGTTTGTTAACGTGCGTCGCAGTGTAATCTGCCGCATATCAGCATCCTGACTCACACCCCCAGCCTTGATCAAAGCGGCTGCGATGACCGGCATCTCTGGAGATTTTTCGGTTTCGTTTGTCTGGTTGTAGAAGCTAATTGGCCCAGGTCGCTGAACGGCTCCTGCTACATTGACACGAACCGGGCGCAGCTCAGTTAGGCTGACAGTAACGACTGGATCGATTAGGAAGGGTTGCAATTTCTGTTGTAAGGTTTGAGCAAATTGAGCTGATGTTAAACCAGCAGCTCGTATCGTTCCTACCACTGGCAACGAGATCGTGCCATCTGGGAGAATGACTTGAGTCCCCGTGTATTCTTCATAGCCGAAAACAGTAATCTGCACCTGATCGCCTTCTCCCAACACATACCCATGCTGTGCTGCACTTTCTAGGCTAAGGGATGCTTCAGCGGCTGATTGAGCCAGAGCAGGTGTAGATTGCAGCAAACTGCCAATAGAGATTTGGATAATACTGCAGCATATCAATGCAATTCGCAGGCGATTAAATGTTTTTAAATTCGGGATAACAAATGATGTCATGGCCTAATGAATTTTAAGAATATTCCAAAATCTATGAAAGCGGACACTGTATATTAGACAATGCTTATCAGAAAATTGGTCAGGGATTCACCGAAAGTTGCTCAAAGCAGTCAATTACGTGCATTTTCTTGATGAGGAGACGCTAAGGGAACTAAGCGCGAGTTTGGCTCCAATTCCACATCGAGCTGTTCACGGCGATGATAGAAGTAGCCATCCCGCTCCTGATCCAGAGGAACACCATTAGCAACCAAGCCGAGCACAGGTTGATTGGACTGAGTCAGAAATTCTTTAGCTGCCGTTGCGCTCGTGGAATCGGCGACACCAGGGCGAACGACTAGTAAAATCCCGTCTGACATCCTGCCTAGAATGGCCGCATCGGCCACCTCAACCAAAGGTGGTGTATCGAGAATTACTAAATCATAGGTATGGGCAAAGGTTTTGATCAACCCAGCCATGCGTTTAGAATCTAGCAATGCAACTGGATTGGGAGGCACCACGCCTGCGGGCAGGACATCTAACCCTGGCATCGCTGGCTGAATCGCTGTACTCAGCTCTTGCTGGCCCACAATCACATTACTCAAGCCACCCGTGTTGAGCAAATCCCAGATATGGTGCTGTTGTGGGTAGCGTAGATCGGCATCGATCAGCAAAACCCGTCGGCCAACCTGAGCAGCAGCGGCAGCTAAATTAGCTGCGATTGTGGATTTTCCTTCTTTAGCAACTGCACTTGTCACCACCACCACGCGAATTTCCTGATCTGAACTGAGAAACTTCAGATTGGCTTGCAGCATGTGATAGGCTTCGCTGATCGGCGATCGGGGCAAATCGCGGGGAAAAATTCTCAGGGTTGCAGGTTCAGCAGATTTGCGTCCGCTGGCTCCTAGCTTGGTGTAGTCGGGAATTAGCCCCAGCAGCGTATAGCCGAATAGGGCTTTAGCTTCCTGTACGGTTTTGATCGAGCGGTCGCACAGATCGAGAAGAAACGCCGTAGTGATGGCAAGCAACACGCCTACAATCCCACCCGCCAGCAGGTAGACTTTTTTACTGAGGCCGCTGGGTTCTTCTGGAACGATGGCGCTAGAGATGACGCGAGCATTGCCAACGTTCTGGTTCTCGGCCACTTGCACTTCTTGCAGCCGAGTCAGCAGCGTTTCATAGGTAGACTGGGCAGCCTGTAGTCGGCGCGCCAACTCTCCCTGGGTTTGAGCGAGTTTGGGCAGTGTACTTGCTCGCTGCCGATAGGCAGATAACGTGTTGCGCAGCGTCTGAGTTTGTCCCAGTAAACTAATCCGTTCGACTTCGGCATCGATCAGATTGGCCGTGAGAGTTTCCCGCAGTGTCCCCAACTGCAAACCGCCTTCAGAAATTGGAATTTGCATGCCAATTGCCTGCTGCACCCGTTCCTGAAGCAGGGTACGCAATTGGTCAGCCTGACGTTGTAAATTGGCGACTGTGGGATGGCTGCTGCGGTAGCGGGCTTGCTCGATGGCCAACTGGCTCTGAACGTTCTGGTACTGGCTTAAGACCTCTTGCACACCGGGCGTTTGGCTCAAGGAAGCCAGCAGCGCGGCCTGTCGGGAGTCCATCCCCAACTGATTGCGCAAAGCGCTCGACCGGGCCACCATCTTGGCCAACTCAGCTTCAGTATCGGCAATCTGCTGGTCAATGGACGCAATGATATTTACGGCAGCCGTCGCTTCGGTATCAAGCGCCACAATTTGGTTGGCTTCCTTAAATTCTCTTAGCGCTCGCTCCGCCTGTCGAACTGCCGCCTCGACTCTGGGAATCTCGCGGCTGATAAACTCCCGAGCTGCGGCCGCTTCAGCGCGATTCGCCGCAACGTTATTCTCGATATAGACATTGATGACCTGATTGACAACCTTAGCTGCTCGTTCTGGATCGCTATCGGTGTAGGCCAAATGAAGCACATCAGTGCTAGGAATGTTTTTAACCTTGAGTTGTTTGGAAAGGTCTTGAGGTTGCAAACGCTTGCCGTTATCATCCCGCAGGTCAAGCGCCTCAATTGTGGCCCTGGCAATGGCAGCGGAGCGTACAATCTCGGCCTGGGTTTCTACTGGGCTGTTAGCCGTGGTTAGGGCCTGTAGCTCGCCTGTCTCCACTTTGGTCAGGCCGACCAACGAGGAACTGCGATCCGCTTTGACCAAGAGGCTTGCGGTTGCCGTGTAGGTTGACTTTTGCATGACTGCCGCCAGGGTAGATAGCGCGACAACAGTGCCAAAAACGCCTGTTGCAGGTAGCCAGCGCCGCTTCAGCACCAACCAATATTTTTGTAGATCTACTTCTTCTAAATGATCCTTAGGATGCATATTGAAATGCCAAAATGAGGCTGTTGCCGAACTGATGCCAGGTAGACGACCCGAATCGCAGACCTAAAAGGGCTATACGATTCAATCCACTCTGCACAAGCCTTCCCATGCCCTTTACTGCCCTCAGGTCTAAATCAGGAGTTCAACGGCGGGAATTCAACAGGCCACACATTTTGGAGTAATACGCTTGGGAGTAACACACTGGGGAATAACACATGCTGGAGCAAGGAACCAAAGGAACCAATTGATGATGCTAACCTACGACCTAGTTGCTCCAGTCCTCTCGCCAATCAAATCTTCTCATCAACGCCCCCGATGAACTTTCTGCATTAGCCTTTGCATGGCTCCTGTTCACCGATAGTGAGAAATCAAGGATTAATTGAGTCTCTTCAGTATAAACAAGGATGTGTAAGGTTAACAAGTTTAAATCATACGGGGAAATCTCGGAGGTTTCGATAGCTAATACGTAGTGCTTATGAAGGCATCAATCAAGGTAAACCGCAATATTTCTAATAAACCTTGATATCAGCCCCAGAGTATGTAAATTTTTGATGAACTTTTCCTCAAAAATTTTGGCACCTGAAGAATGAAGAGTAGCAATCAATACCAGTTGTCTGAATGCGGATTTGTCGCCTCACCCCCGCCTCACCCCTGCCTTATCCCCGCCTCAAAGTTATTAAATGTTGCCAAATATTAAGGACTATGTGGAGTTGAGCTAGGGGGTTGACTTTAAACGAAAGCATAGTACATTTGTTTTAAGTTCACTTGTACCAACTCTTTCCACTAGACCTATGCCACAGCAACTCCAACTCTTTGTTGAGTCAACCGTTGACTCAACAACAGAATCATCTCCCCAACCTCCTGTGCTCAACCTCTCCTCAATATCGCTAGCTACTGACTCTTGGGATGATACGAGTTCTGACTCTTTGCTGGAACAGACTCGACAGCTCTTTCAACACAATGGCTCCAATACAGAGCTGATGGCACAAGTCATGGCCGCAATTAGAGCACTTGACGAAATTTTTGAACGGCCTTGTGAGCATCAATTTGAATAATCTGAATAATTTGAATAGATGTAAGAGTAACTAGTTTTCTGCAAAGTCCGTTCTAGATACAGACCTCCATCACAGTTCCTGGTTCGATCGTCCTTCTCCTAGGGCGATCGTTTTTATTTGCTCTGAGTCTTTGACTGTTACAAATGCGCTATCGTAGGTCTGAACTGGCGTAAGAGAAGAGATGTGAACTATATTTGCGTATTTTGTGGCTCTAGTTTCGGCATTCGGCCTGCCTACAGACATGCAGCCCAAGCAATGGGAACTGCCTTAGTTGAGCGGGGTATTGGTTTGGTGTACGGGGGTGGCCAGGTGGGATTGATGGGGCTTGTGGCCGATACAGTGATGGCCGCAGGCGGTGAAGTGATTGGCGTCATCCCCAAATTCTTGGCTGAAAAAGAAATCGCCCACAGCGGCCTGACCCAGCTTCATCTGGTTGACTCCATGCACGAACGCAAAGCCCTGATGGCAGACTTGGCCGACGGCTTTATTGCTCTGCCTGGTGGCTACGGTACTCTAGAAGAATTCTGCGAAGTGCTGACCTGGACCCAGTTGGGTTTACATCAAAAACCGCATGGTTTGCTGAACGTGGAAGGCTACTACGATCACCTGATCCGGCTATTCGACCACGCCCTTAGTGAAGAGTTCGTTCGCTCCCAACACCGCTCGATTGTGTTGACCGCTGCTACACCTGAGCAACTGCTCGATCAGTTTGCCGCCTACCGGCCCCAAAATGTAGCCAAGTGGGTTGAAGATATCAAGCCATGAGCGGTTGATGCGTTGTTACCGATTCAGCTTGCCATTCAGCTTGCCCATTCAACCCATTCAACCCATTCAACCCATTCAACAATGACTGCTACAACGCTGGCTACAATTGGTGCAGCTAACCTTCCTCTCCCTGCCCTATGTTCCCCATTTTCTACTCAGACGAATTTTTGGAACACGATACTGGTTTCTATCATCCGGAAAACGCAGGTCGCCTAACAGCCGTGACTGCTGCATTGCAGGCAACCACTTGGGCAAACCAGCTTGAATGGTGCACTCCTACTCCAGCCTGTTTAGAGGATGGGCGACTGGCCAATGCCCTCTATGCCGTGCATCCGCAGCGGTATGTTGAGGCGCTCAAACGCTTGGCCGATGAGGGAGGTGGTCATATTGACCCGGATACAGCTGTTTCTCCTCGCAGCTACGAGGTGGCCTTGTTAGCAGTGAATGCTTGGCTCGATGGAGTTGATCGGGTGTTGCAGGCGAAGAAGCCAGCTTTTGCACTCACTCGTCCCCCCGGTCATCACGCCCTTGCTCAACGCGGGATGGGCTTCTGTATTTTCTCGAATGCGGCAATTGCGGCTCTGTACGCCCTGCGGCAGCCTCAGGTAGAGCGAGTGGCGATCCTCGATTGGGATGTGCACCACGGGAATGGAACTCAGGCCATCGTCGAAACCAATCCGGCGATTGTCTACTGTTCGCTGCATGAATTTCCCCACTATCCGGGCACTGGTACAGCTCAAGAACGCGGCAAGTTTGATAATGTACGCAATTTCCCAATGGCGGCAGGTAGCAGCCTCAAAGACTACCAGCCGTTGTTCGAGCAGGAAATCATTCCTTACTTGCGGGATTTTCGTCCAAGTTTGCTGATCGTCAGCGCTGGATACGATGCCGCTAAAGCCGATCCCCTGGCTCACATCGCTCTCAATCCCAGCGACTACGGCCTTTTCACCCAGTATTGCTTACAGTTGATGCCTCAGGTGCTCTTTGGTTTAGAAGGCGGCTACGATTACAAGGCTCTAGCAGAATCGGTTGTCAGCACGGTCGAAGCTTGCAAAGAGTATTTCTAATCTGTCCTTGCTGATTCAGTAGACCGTCAGCGAAAACGACGCGACATTGCTACCACGAAGCCTTAGACTAGAGGATGCACCTTTTTGAACTGTTGAGACGAGATAGCCATTGAATTCATCCGTGCGTAAGGTCATAATTGCTGGCAACTGGAAAATGTACAAAACCCGTGCAGAAGCACTGGAGATGTTGCAAAAATTTCTCGATCAGCTCGATGAGATCCCAGAGGATCGGGAGATTGTCATCTGTGCGCCCTTCACGGCATTAGAGACGCTATCTAAAGCGCTGCATGGCACACGAGTTCGCCTCGGCGCTCAAAACGTTCACTGGGACGCCGAAGGAGCCTACACCGGCGAGATTTCTGGCCCCATGCTGGCAGAGTTAAATGTACGCTATGTCGTGATTGGTCACAGCGAGCGGCGGCAGTATTTTGGCGAAACCGATGCTACGGTCAATCTACGGCTGAAGGCGGCACAGAAACATGGTCTGATTCCGATCCTCTGTGTGGGAGAGTCAAAGCAGCAGCGAGATACGGGCGAAACCGAAACGGTGATCACTGACCAGCTCACCGAAGATTTGGTGGGAGTCGATCAACACAACCTTGTGATTGCCTATGAACCAATTTGGGCGATTGGCACCGGCGAAACCTGCGATGCTACTGAAGCCAACCGGATTATTGGCCTAATTCGCAGCCAGCTCAAAAACCCGGATGTCTCGATTTTGTATGGCGGTTCGGTGAAACCTGGCAACATTGACGAAATTATGGTTCAGCCCGAAATTGACGGTGCCCTAGTCGGTGGAGCCAGCTTGATGCCGGGTGATTTTCTGCGAATTGCCAATTATCAGAACGCTTAAGCCCGACCTACAACTCAAAAACTTGCCAAAAACTTCGGGGCAGAGAGTTTTCCCTGCCCCACTTAATTAGCTGGAAATTAGCTGGAAGTGCTGCATCCATGCATTCTATAGCTGCTGGATCCTATAGCTGTAGATCGGGCGGCAGCAACACTTGGTCGATACCGTGAACCACACCATTGCTAGCTTGGATGTCAGGTTCGGTCACAGTTGCGCCACCAACCGTCACTTGGCCAGCATCGGTAGCGATGTTTACAGGTGCACCGGCAACGGTTTCAACTTCACCGGGTGTAATATCTGCCGAGGTGAGCGAGTTGGGAACCACGTGGTAAGAGAGAATTTGCTGAAGCTTGTCACGATTTTCTGGCTGGCGCAAGGCTTCCAGCGTTTCTGGAGGTAGCGCTCTAAACGCCTCATCTGTAGGTGCAAAAATCGTGTAGGGACCGGCTTGGGCCAGGGTGCTTTCGAGTCCAGCTTCGCCGATTGCTTCTTCCAAAATGCTGAAGGATTCGTTGTCGCTAATCACTTCTGCCACGGTTTCATCGGCTGTGGTCGTTTGTGGAGCTTGGGTTGTGGTCGGTGCCTCTGCGGTTGGAGCTTGAGTCGTATCAGGTGCAGGCGCAACTTCAGAGGTGGTTTGGGGCTGGTTGCAAGCCGCTAGCGTCGCAAAAACGCCCAATCCGGCAGCACTCAGCAAAAACTTTTTGAAAACGCGATTGCGCTGAAGCATAACTACATCAGTCCTTTATAAAAGTTCCTCAACAGAAGTTAACAATCGTGGCAAGGCTCAGCCCTCGTCCTTGAGGCAGACCTTTCTCCTCCGTTTTTTCTACCCATGTCTAGATGTTGGGCAGGTTCCCCAAATTAGTTTGAAAATAATGGTTGACTTGAATTAGAAGCTGTTTGCTTTGCACAAAGGTGATTTGCTCCAGCGCAGCTTGAAACGGTAGCCAGGCATAATCGCGGATCTCGTCAGCCTGATAGTTCACCTCTGCTGAATTCACGAGAGCCACAAAATAAGTTACCGTTTTGCGTAGCGTTTTGCTTCTTTTAAAGACGGTATAGGTTTCACTAAAACTGGTAGTGCCAATTAGCTGATAGGCGCGAATTCCTGTTTCTTCTTCAAACTCTCGACAGGCTGACTCAATTGGCGTTTCGCCCAACTCGGCGTGACCCTTGGGGAATCCCCAGTGCCCTGCTTGATGCTGAATCAGCAAATATTTTTCTGCGTCAACTTCTGGACTAGACCCTCCAGATACTGCCAAAATGGGCACAATTCCAAAGGCTTGATCGTCTACGCCATTATTGCTCACCATCGTTTGTTCCTAAAGTTGCTACTGCTGGTCCTGATTTCACGTTGGTAACAGCCATATCGCCTTCGCTAACCCTAGTTTATAAAGCTAGTTACAAAGCTAGTTACAAAGCTAGTTACAAAGGTCGAAGCACTCCCCAGAAGAACCATCAGAAGAACCATCAGAAGAACCATCAGAAAAACCATCAGAAAAAACGCGCGCATCCTGATGTCATACTTGCTATCGGAATTGTCGCTTACTCAATGTTGTTTTAGCACTATGCGAATTGATATCAAACACTAGGGTGAATGGACCAGCAAAATAAAAGTAGTGAGAATTAGTGAGAATTAGTGAGAATTAGACAATCATTTAGAGCGCCGGATGGAATTACCAGGATTAAAATCGCCCCAACTTTGAGAAAAGCCATAATATAGAGGGCAATATAGTAGCTCCAGTTTGATTCGCAGCTTAGCTAAACTGCACAACTTACAGAGCATGTCGGTGTAGGATTAGGTAGATTAGTAGCCCCAGATACATAGTGCCCTATGACTTCCACTGCAAAGGTGCCGCGATATTCTCCCGCAACCCTAGAGCGAGCCGAACGAGCTGTTCGTTGTGCTCCATTTCAATTGAAATTGTTTACAACGATGCGGCGGCAAAGTGTAGATATCAGGGCGATTGCCGGATCTGCAGGCGTTGAAAATGGATACAGCCAGCAGCCGCTTCCAGAAATGGCGGTTGAGCAGTTAATGCTTTGGTTAATTCAGGTGGGACTATTACGGCGAGAGGTGGATGGTCAGGGGTTGACCAGCAGCTTTCGCTTGACCCCATTGGGGCATCTGTTGGTGGAACAGTGGCAGCAAGAAGGTAAGCTTCCTGCCGCGAACTGGCGCGATCGTTTATATAACTCCCTGAGTCGATGGCTTCGTTTGCCGGATTGGTTACAGCCGCTTTAGCAGCGGTGGAGCGACCTGAGGGAATCGCTTGCTTCTGCATAGCAATGATATAGAGGGATGAAGGAGGACTGGCATGAAAGCCATCATGGTTGTGGGAACGACATCTCACGCTGGGAAGTCGCTGCTCTGTACAGCGCTCTGTCGGATTTTAAGCCGGCGGGGCTGGCGTGTGGCTCCGTTTAAGGGGCAAAACATGGCGCTCAATGCCTATGTCACTGCTTCTGGGGGAGAAATCGGTCATGCGCAGGCAGTGCAGGCGTGGGCCGCTGGCATTGCCCCACGGGTGGAGATGAACCCGATTCTACTCAAGCCCCAAGGTGATATGACATCCCAGGTGATTCTGAAGGGCAGAGCCGCTGGCAAGGTGGGGGCAGCCGACTACTACGAGCAGTTTTTTGAACCAGGCTGGCAGGCAATTGAAGAGTCGTTGCAGCGCTTGGGTGAGGAATTTGATCTGCTGATTTGCGAGGGGGCAGGCAGTCCAGCGGAAATCAACCTGCGCCATCGTGACTTAACTAACATGCGAGTCGCCAAATACCTGAATGCCCCTACTCTGCTGGTGGTAGATATCGATCGCGGCGGAGCGTTTGCCCATGTGGTCGGCACGTTGGAATTGTTGGAACCGGATGAGCGTGCACTCGTGAAGGGCATTGTGATCAACAAGTTTCGGGGGCAGCGGTCGCTGTTGCAGTCTGGGATCGATTGGTTGCAGGAACGCACGGGTATTCCGGTGATTGGCGTGGTGCCCTATTTTGAAAACGCCTTTCCTGCCGAGGATTCCCTGTCTCTGCTAGATCGCAAAGGCGAAAACGCCGCTAACGAAATTACAATTGCTGTGATTCGACTGCCGCGCATCTCTAACTTCACCGACTTTGACCCGCTAGAATCGGAACCCAGCGTTACCGTGCGCTATGTGGGGTTGCGCGACTCGCTTGGCTATCCAGATGCAGTGATTCTACCTGGTTCTAAAACTACGATTGCCGATTTAGTAGCGATGCAGCGAACCGGCATGGCAGAGGCAATTCAAAACTACGTTGCGGCTGGCGGCACGATTCTCGGTATTTGCGGCGGCTATCAAATGATGGGCAAAGTCCTAGCCGATCCGGAAGGAGTGGAGGGGCAGGAAGGCCGCTATCGGGGGCTGGGCTTGTTTCCGCTTAAGACAGTAATTACTGGCCAAAAAGTAGCGCGGCAGCGATTAGTCACGTCTAACTCTCCGCAGGCGGGGCTGCCGGTCGCTGGCTATGAGCTGCATCAAGGGCGCAGTCACCTGGCAATCGAACCCGATCCCGAAACTGGCAAACCTCAGTTTCAAACCCTGTTCGATGACTCCAATCTAGGCGCGGTGGATGTCACCCAGTCGATTTGGGGTACCTACCTGCACGGCATTTTCGATAACGGCCCCTGGCGGCGAGCTTGGCTGAATCGGCTGCGGCAGCAGCGCGGCTTAAAATCCCTACCAACGGGCATTTCCAACTATCGAGAGCAGCGGGAGACCATGTTGGACAGCATCGCTGAAGCGATTGGGAAACACCTGGACCTGACGCCGATTCTGAACCATTTGGATAGTAAGTAGATGGAAGGCAGGAGACAGGAGGCAGGAGGCAGAATGGGGTTTAACTTCTGTGCGGACCGTCAAGTCAATGGATGCTCTGCTAGACTGTTCACCTGGCTGCAAAAGCCACCCCTACTGCTACTTCTAGCCCCTAACTGCTGACTTCTGACTCCTGTTTCCTAACTCCTCCGTCCCAAACCTCCAGGCAAAGGGGTTCATGCTGCATACTGGAACTGTTGACTGTTTCACCAACTGGTACCAAACCCTTACTCAACCAAGTCAATGAGCGTGCAAATTCGGTTCCTTCCAGACGATGTCACAATCGCAGCCGAAGTCGGCGAACCCCTACTGCGCGTTGCTAGCCGAGCCGGATTGTCAATTCCGACCGGCTGTTTGATGGGATCGTGCCATGCCTGCGAAGTCGAGTTGGAGGACGGCAAGATCATCTGTGCTTGCATCAGTTCGGTTCCTCCAGGTTGCCAAGAGCTGACAATCAATTTGTTTGTCGATCCCACCTGGTAGAGGATTTGCGTTTTAATTTCTACATGCCTAATTCACCTGATTCTCAATTGCCTGTCCATCAAGCAGCAGTGGCTATGGGCAGTAATTTGGGAGATTCCTACGCCATTTTAGAGGCGGCGCTCAAAACCTTGGCCCACAGTCCGGGGATCATCCTGCAGGCCCAATCGCCGATCTATCAAACCGCTGCCGTGGGTCCGCCCCAGCCTGACTACCTCAATGCCTGCGCTTTGTTTAGCACGACGTTGGAGCCAACGGCTTTTTTGGAGACGCTGCTGCGAACCGAAGCGCAGTTTGGCCGGGTGCGGCGAGAACGTTGGGGACCCCGCCTGCTCGATCTCGATTTGTTGTTATTTGATGACTTAATCTTGCAGTTGCCCAATCTGCAAATTCCCCATCCGCGCATGACGGAACGCGCCTTTGTCATGGTGCCGCTCAACGACATTGCCCCCGATTGGATCGAACCCGTTTCCCAAAAATCGATCGCCCAGCTGGTTCAGCAGGTAGACTGCTCTTCAGTACGAGTTTTAAGTTCTAAGTTTTGAGTTTTGAGTTACGGACCATGGTTTCAATCAGTGTTAGGGTAGTTACGCAAAACCTGAAAAACGAAATTTATTTCAGCTCAAACTGAGAACTCAGAACTACTGCTACGATAGGCTACGCTACCAAAACTCAAAACTCAAAACTTCTCCAACCATGCCCATCGGACCCGAACCACCCCAACTGTTACGCCAAAAGCTGTTTTATAAGGGACGTAAATTCAACTTTGAGGTCAACCGGTTGCGCTTGCCAAATCAAGCCGAAGGCGACTGGGAGTGTGTCCGCCATCCGGGAGGTGCTTTAGCGGTGCCGGTGACGCCTGATGGCAAATTGGTTTTGGTGCGCCAGTATCGCTTTACAACTCAAGGACGGATCTTAGAGTTTCCGGCGGGTACAGTGGAACCCGATGAAGACCCGGCCACCACGATCCGGCGCGAAATCGAAGAGGAAACCGGCTATCGCGCCCAGCAATGGCAATCGCTCGGCAAATTCTTTTTGGCTCCCGGCTACTCGGATGAGGTAATTTACGCCTTTCTAGCCCAGGATCTGGAAAAGCTGGAAACCCCACCTGGTCAAGACGAAGACGAAGACATGGAAACCGTTTTGCTGACGCCAGAAGAGTTGGAGCAGGCGATTATGCGCGGCGATCCAATCGATGCCAAGTCGATTTGTAGCTTCTTTCTGGCCCGTCCGTTTCTGAACGGCTCCTCCAACGGTGATCGTGACCAGTAGCAGCGCAACCTAGCCGACCTGCGGGCTGCCATACCAGTGCTGCTCAATCGCCTGAGCAATCGCCTCGGCTTCCATCCGATCCTGATTGTCGTTCAGGAGGACTGTGACATGCCCCAGTTTGCGGCCCGGACGGGAGGTTTTGCCATACCAGTAGACATGGGCTTGGGGGAATTGGCTGAGGCGCTGGCGTTTTTCCGCATAGTCGCTGCTGGAGGTTTCATAGCCTAACAGATTCACCATCACGGCTCCTGCTGAAATCAACTGAGGGCTGCCCAAGGACAACCCGCAAACAGCCCGCAACTGCTGCTCAAACTGGGAGGTGACGCAGGCATCGAGGCTGTAGTGGCCGGAGTTGTGGGTGCGGGGAGCCAGCTCATTGACCAATACGTTGCCGTCGCGGTCGAGGAAAAACTCAATCCCAATGACGCCAACATAGTCCAATGCGTCTAGAATGCGGCGGGCAATTGCTTCGACCTGAGCTGTGATGGCTGGGGCAAACGCCGTTACATAGACGCGTCGGCAAACCTGCTGCTCCTGCTGAGTTTCCACCGTAGGATAGATCATCACCTCGCCATCGATGGAACGAGCAGCCATTACGGCTAACTCACATTCGAAGGGAATGAACTCCTCTAGCAGCCATTGGTTGGGGGCAGCTTTCAGCAAGTCTGACTCAGGATTCTGCAAGATAAAAGTACCCTGACCGTCATATCCGTGACGGCGGGCCTTGAGAACGGCAGGTAGACCAAATTGCAAAACTGTGTTCCTGAATTCCGCATCTTCGCCCTCAACCGCCAGAAATCGCGGCGTAGGCACACCGATCCGCTGCAAAAACTGGCGCTGATCCAGCTTGTCTAACAGCGGTTTGAGAGAATCAAGCGTGGGATAGAACCTAGCTGCCGCGATCTGGGACAGGGCCGGTAGGTCAACAAATTCGTTCTCGAACGTAATCACATCGCACTGGCTGGCGAGTTTAGCCGTCGCGGTGGCGTCATCTATCGGAGCAAAAACGGTGGCACTGGCAATTGCCACAGCCGGATCGGTTGGGTTAGGCGTTTGCACCAGCAGTTGAAGGCCCAGCTTGCGAGCACCCGCTGCCATCATCCAAGCCAACTGACCGCCGCCGATTACTCCAACTCGTTTCATCATTGCTCCTATCGGCATCCCAAAGAGTCTCGTGTAGCCACACCCGTTTTAGAGTTGACACCGCTGGCATGCTGACAGAGTTCCTTCACCTGAGCGCCATCCAGAATCGCGTCACTGAAGTCTGCGCCAGTAATATCCGTATCCTTGAACGTCGAGCGCAGCAAAATCGTTTCTACCAAAACGGCATCGCTTAGATCTGCACCCGCAAAGTTAACCTGATCGGCCATCGCGTTCGTCAAGTCTGCTGCGTGCAGATTGGCCTGGGTCAGCACCGAAGCACTAAACACCACCCCCCGCACATCTGCCTCGGCAAAGCTAGTTCGTTCTAGATGCGCGTTAGAAAATTCTGACCCTTGCAGTTCCTGCCCAGAAAAATCCCGTCCGTGCAAATCCGCATTGCTGAAGGACATCGGTATTGTCCAGTCTGCTTCAGCCGGTAAGCTCCAAGCCCAGCTCAGGCTCCAGCTCAACAGCACAATCAAAAGACATTTAGCCAAGCGCCCCATGATGCTCACTCTATTTCTCTCTATCCATTTCTCTCTATCCATCTTATCGAGGATATCTTATCGAGAATTGCTATTGAGGTTGAGGCTGGGGAGCCACATTCATCGTTTGGGCCTGCTGAAGCAGTTGGGCGGCACTGTTGGCCCAGGGTAGATTTTGCTGCGCTGCAAACAAATCTCTGGCATGTTGCAGCACTTGCTGGGCATCGGTTGGTTTGCCCTGACGCAAAAATACTAGTCCGGCTCCGTAGTAGGCATTGGGATAATTGGGGTTGGCCTCTGCCGAGCGGCGAAAGGCATTCAGTGCCTCCTCGAAATTGCCTCGCTGATACCAGATCGTACCCAAGCTGTAGTGGGCTTCAGCATATTGCGGATTAATCGTTACCGCTTTTTGTAAGGCTTCCACGGCATCGCGCACCTGCCCCTGCTGTAGGTAGAGCAATCCCAAATGATAGGCCGGTTCTGCGGCGCTAGAACTTAAATTCATCGCTTTGCGAAATGCTGTCACCGCCTCCTGGAGATTGCCCTGCTGCCGTTTCACCAAACCTATGTTGTAGTGAGCCAGCGCCATGTTGGGATCAAGCTGAATTGCGCGCTGCAGGTACTGTTCCGCCTGAGTGAGGTTACCGCCTTCTAGCAGCGCTGCGCCTAAATTGGCGTAGGACATAGCAAAGTTGGGATCGGCCTGGATCGCCTGATAAAACGAGGTAGCTGCCGCCTGCAAGTGTCCCTGCTGCCGTAAAGCTAAACCGAGATTGTAGTGAGCTGCTGCCAGTCTTGGATTGAGAGCAACGGCCTGTTGAAAAGCGGCAACCGCCTGATCCACATGACCCTGCTGGATATAGTCCAGCCCCAGCGCTACCTGAGACTCAGCCGTTGGCCCATTGGTTGGAGGGGCCGGTGAATTGGCCGGTTGGCCAGTTGATGGATTGGGAGCCGGGTTGGGCGCACCATTGACTTGAGCCAGCAGGCTGGAAGGCGTTTGAGCCACGCTGGGTGAAGCGAGTAGCAATACCCCTGCGCCTAGGGTCACGATTCGCCAAATTTTGACCATCTGCTGATTCCTGCTCATGCGTTGCTCTAGTGCTCGATTCTGGTTTCCGGTCGGACAGCCGTCTAGCGTCTTGTCGCCAGGAATTTTAGCCTAGGACAGCAAAAATGAGCATAAAACTTCTGAATTGATCACCAAAATCTACAATCACCAAAATCTACAACGTTGCTTTCCCGGATCTACTTTCCCAGTGCCGCTTGGGTACGAGCGTTTCGCAAAATGTTGTTTAACCACTAGAACCAGCGCCAGAAACAAACCGCAGCACACGATTGCCACCAGCGTTTCCCTGAGGCTGGGTGAGATAACTACAATGAACCCTTTTCCCTTGATTAGGGCCGAGAAGCTGGAGACGCAAAAGGGCATCAAATATAGCCGGAAGGTCTGCCAATGGTCTTTTCTCCCCCTCTCGCCCGCCGAAACGCTAAGCACCAGTCCAGTGCCAATCACAGCGCTGATTCCAAGAGAATTGATCCACAGTTTGGGCGAAGGATCGAAATGAAAATAAACCGTCACCAAGTACCAAATTAGGTAACACCAAAGAATGGCTTTACCTAACTTGAGCTGATAAAGATACTGAATCACCCCTTTCATATTTGGAACGTATCATATTTGGAACGTATCTTTTCGCCTGACCCGGTGTTGCACAATCAGCGCAAATCGGAGCAAAGCAGAGCAGTGCGTATGCGCCAGCATCCCTGATTCGCTAAATTAATTTGCTGACTTGATTTGCTGACTTGACTCGCTGACTTGATTCACTGACTCAATTCGCTGAATGCCGCCTCCTCACCGAGCCTAAGGGGATAGGCCGAAACTTTCCGTATCGGGGGTGACGTTAACGGAATGGTTTCAACCGATCACATCGCTGAGGGGAGCGGCAGCCGGTTCCACTACCGCTGTCGGCATTGGTTCTAGTTTGCCAATTGCCGCCTGAATCAGCCCATGGAAGAGGGGATGGGGTTTGCTGGGACTGGACTGAAACTCTGGATGAAACTGGGTGGCGATAAAGAAGGGATGATCGGGTAACTCGATGATTTCGACTAGGCGACCATCGGGCGAAGTGCCGCTGATTTTGTAGCCCGTTTCCAGAAACAAATTGCGGTAGGCGTTGTTGAATTCATAGCGGTGCCGGTGCCGTTCGTAAACCACCTCTTCGCCATAGAGTTTTTCGGTCAGGGTTTGGGGCGTGATCCGGCAAGGATAGAGGCCGAGGCGCATCGTGCCGCCCAAATCCACCACATCTTGCTGTTCTGGCAGCAGGGCAATCACCGGATTCTGACAGCTAATATCAAATTCAGTGCTGTTCGCATCTTCTAGGTTTGCCACATGGCGTGCCCATTCAATAACCGAACACTGCATCCCCAAACATAACCCCAAAAATGGAATCTTGTGTCCACGAGCGTATTGAATCGCGGTAATTTTACCGTCAATTCCACGTGAGCCAAACCCGCCCGGCACCACAATCGCATTCACTCCCGCCAATAATCGCTCTACCGTATGCGGTTCAATATCTTCTGAGTTAACCCAGCGCAGACGTAGCTCGGTACAGGCAGCAATCGCCGCATGCCGCAGAGATTCCACAACCGACAGATAGGCGTCGCTGAGGCGGACATATTTGCCCACAATCGCCACTTCCACAGTTTGCTGCGGGTGGTGTAGCCGATCTACTAAAGTCTGCCATTCGCTCAGGTCGGGCTGGCGCTGTTCGAGCTGTAACAAGTCCAACACCTGATGGGCCAAGCCTTCGCGCTCGAGGGTGAGCGGCACTTCGTAGATACTGCTAGCATCCTGGGAGGTGATCACGCACTCCACCGGCACATCGCAGAATTCGGACATCTTGTCTTTCAGTCCGGGCGGCAGGGGCCGATCGCAGCGGCAAACCAGAATATCCGGCTGAATCCCAATTGAGCGCAGTTCTTTTACCGAGTGCTGGGTCGGCTTGGTTTTCATCTCGCCCGCCGACGGAATCCAGGGCACCAGCGTCACGTGAGCATAAATCACATTGCGGCGTCCGCCTACATCTTTGCGGAACTGACGAATCGCTTCCAGAAACGGCAGGGACTCGATATCGCCCACGGTGCCGCCAATTTCGGTAATCACCACATCGGGATTGGTGTCTTTGGCGACGCGCAGGATGCGTTCTTTGATTTCGTTGGTGATATGGGGAATCACCTGCACGGTGCCGCCCATGTAGTCGCCGCGTCGTTCTTTGTTGAGCACGGCCTGATAGATCGAACCCGTCGTCACACTGTTGAGCCGCGACATAGAAGTATCGGTAAACCGCTCGTAGTGACCCAAGTCCAAATCCGTTTCGGCTCCGTCTCGCGTCACAAACACTTCCCCATGCTGAAACGGACTCATTGTGCCCGGATCGACATTAATGTAGGGATCGAGTTTGAGAATGGAAACCGAATAGTCGCGCGACTTCAGCAGCCGGCCCAAACTAGCCGCCACAATGCCTTTGCCGATACTAGAAACGACTCCACCCGTAACAAAGACAAATTTCGTCATAATCACCTGCCCATTCGCTCACCGCCAGATTTTAACCCATCTATTGTGGCATCGGATGGCGGGTTTGGCGCAGAAGAGTATGAGCAGGGCTTCCATTACTCAGGCTAACTGTGGGCAATTTCACCCAACGCTGTTTCAATCACCGCATCACTCACACCATGTCGCTTCAAACTCGCGATCAATGCGGTTACAGTTTCGCTCTCGAACCGCTCTAAATCGGCTCGCAGTCCCTGACCAATATAGGCACGAATCAACGGTTGGTAGCCAGAAAAACCAAGTAAGGGTGCCAGCCGCTTCAAATCATCGACTACATCTTCGGGAATGCGAATGGTGATACTAGTCATGGGACGGTTTTTATCCAATCGTTTTTTGAGTGCTTCAACTTTCATACTCTGCTCGCTCCTGACGAGTTGCTTTTCGGGCTGAGATAATCCGAATCATGTCACCTTCATACTCGATATGAACTACGTAAAGTAAATTCCATCGAACATCCATGCCAATTACTGCATCTCATGCTTCATGGTTACGGCTTGCATCCACAACAATCAAAAATGGGTCAAAAAACGCTTCAGCCGCTTGCTGAAATGTAATGCCATCATGTTTGCTAGGGTTACTCCGCACTTTATCAGCGTCCCACACAAACGTAATGCCGTTTAGCACGAAATACATATCCATGCTTCGAAGTGTAGCCAGGTGTATTTACATTGTCAATACGCTTCAGAAGGTCAATATTTTCACTGGCAGCAACAGCTTGATGGGGCGATCATGCTGGCGTGCAAATCTGAATTATTGACACGAAAGACCAGCTGATCCACCAAATCAACGAGTTCTACGTCAAGCGGATTGCTGCCGACCGCAGCCGCTTCACTCTGCTGATTCCTGCTCCCTGTGGGCGAGATAAGTACATGACGATGTTGATTCGATAAATTTACAGCCTTTTTCAGGCTAGTGAAGTATGAAAAACGGGCTGCAGGGGCACTGCCCCTGCGTGGGGACGAAGCCCCCACACCCCCCATACTTCACATGAGTTGAAAAACGCTGTATTTGGAATTCGGAGTCAAAAACGCAAGTCAGAATCCAAATTCAAGGAGTCAGAATAACACAGCGAACTGTTGCTGCGTTGAACCCCTCTCAGACTTGGGTACTCTAAGCATGACACTGGTATCTGTTCATACGACTGCTGAAACTCGTCCTGCTTTTACCCCTTGCTGTTATGTTGATTCTCCAGCCTTCCACGCCATCTGCTCGGTCAAATCAACCTTGCCTAGTAGCAAATAGCACCCAGATACTAGCCTTTGTTGATGCTACCTTTGTCAATCATCTGCCGTTAATTGGCAGTATTGATGCGGGCTTGGAAGTGGTGCTGCTGGATGCAAACCGTGATGGGATTGAGCAGGTCACTGAAGTTTTGTTGTGCCACAGCTCTGTGAGACGACTGCAAATCTTTACGGCTAGTACACCTGGAACCGTGCAAATTGGCTCAGCACGGCTCACCCTCTCTACAATAGAAGCCTACAGTCATCAATTTCAAACCTGGCAACGGATCTTGACACCGGATGCTAGCATTCTGCTCTGGGGCGAGGTGGCAATGGGTACGGCAGGAATGGCCTTGATGGGGCGATTGAGCCAATTGACGGGAGCAGTTGTTGCGGTTACGGGTCAGCCAAACCACGCTCCAGAATCCGATTGCTCTGGCTCAGGTGATGCAACTACCTGGAGCCAATGGATGGATCTACTCGACTAGGTTGTGAGGTTTATGGCTAGTTTAGGACTAGTCTATTCTGAAAGCAAGTTTGATAGTGAGTTGAGGCGCACCGAATGATTGGCGTAATTGGGACTGGCTTGATGGGTGCACCGATGGCGGAGCGACTGCTGGCGAACCAAGTGGCTCTAGTCGCGTACAACCGCACACCGGAAAAACTGACATCTTTGCGGCAGTTGGGCGTAGAACTTGCAGCCTCGGTGCCAGATCTACTGCATCAGTGCAATGCGGTAATTTTGATGTTGAGCGACGCGGCAGCAATCCAGACCGTAATTTTGGCCGAAGACGTAACACCTAGTCTGGCCGGACGGACACTGATCCAGATGGGGACGATTGGGCCAAGCGAAAGCCGCTGGATTGCCGAAGCAGTGCAAGCCAACGGTGGCGAGTATCTGGAGGCTCCGGTACTAGGCAGCATTCCAGAAGCCAAGGCCGGTACCCTGCAAGTCATGGTAGGAGCTACGCCAGCTCAGTTCCAGCAGTGGTCACCGCTACTGTCTCATTTAGGAACACCAGTCCTGATTGGTGAAGTGGGCACTGCCGCTGCCCTCAAGCTGGCTTTGAATCAGTTAATTGCGGCCCTAACAACGGCCTTTGGCCTCAGTTTGGGGTTGGTACAGCGTCAGGGGGTGGAGGTGGAAACCTTTATGCAGATTCTGCGGCAGAGTGCGCTCTATGCGCCTACATTCGACAAAAAACTTCAGCGCATGGTCGAGCAAAACTACGCTAATCCCAATTTTCCCACTAAGCATTTGCTCAAAGACACCAACCTGTTTCTCACCGAAGCCAAAGCTGCTGGCCTTCAAGTTGACAGCCTCACTGGGGTGCGGCAAATTCTAGAAATGGCCTGTCAGCTTGGTTTAGCCGAGGCAGACTATTCGGCCCTATTTGCAGCTGTTAATCCAGCTAACCCATCATCTCTGGAGGAAACCGATGCAGAGTAAAACCGCCACAATTCAGATGGTGCTGCGACCGATAGCTTGGGCGTTAGCATACCCCCTTTTGCCAGATAGCGCTCGTAGGCAATAGTAGACCAAAAACCACTGCAGCGTTCATTCTGCCTCCTGCCTCCGGTTCGGCTGAGCGTTCGACTGATTTTTCTGGCCCCATAGGGGCAGTGCTCACGCCGAAGTCTCACCGTCGCTCGCGGAGCGCCTTCCACGAACGAAGCCTGACTCCTGACTCCTGCTTACTCCTCACTCCTCCACCCGCAGTTCTTCCACATTCCACAACCCCCAGCTCGGCAGACCGTTGTACTTCACTCCGGTGACGCGATCGCGCACGGCCATCAGGGCTATTTCGTTGACCAGATGAATTACCGGCAACTGCTGCTGCACCACGATTTGGAACTGGTCGTAGAAAGGTTTGCGTTTCGCGGGGTCAAACTCGCGTGCTCCGGCGTTGAACAAACGGTCGATTTCCTGTTCCCAGTCGGAAACGACCCAATCAGTGAGCGGCGGTTGGCCTGGTTGGGGACCGAGATTAAACAAATGCGAACTGCCGTTGCTCATCCACAGGTTAGCTCCGCCGTGGGGTTCGATGCCGCCTGTGAAACCGACCAGCACACAGTCCCAGTCGCGGGTGTCGCTGGTTTTGGTGATTAGCGTATTGAAGGTAATTGGGCTAAAGTTGACCCGGATGCCGATCTGAGCCAAGTCTTCCCGAATTTGGCTGCCCATCGCTTCGCGGATTTTGTTACCAGCGTTGGTAATCAGGGTGAATTCTACCGGGTTGCCCTCAGCATCGAGCAATTGATTGTTGGCGTTGTATTGAAATCCGGCAGATAGCAGGAGCTGCTTGGCTTTGGCTGGATCATAGTCATACACGGGCAGGCCGGCTTCGGGTGCAAGAAAATAGGGACTTTGCACCGAGATGGGCGAGTTCTGCGTGGTGCTGATACCGCGATAGATATTGTTGATCAGGCGGGGACGATTAATCCCATAGGCAACCGCCTGTCGAAAGGCTACATGATTGAACCAGCGCGATTTAATTGGATTTACAAATGGTTGTCCTCTAGCGTTCTTCGCCTGATTCAAGTTAAAGGCGATAAAGGTTGTTCCCGACCATTCACCGCCGGTATAAACCGTAAATCGGCTCCGCCTTTCCTCACGTTTCAGCAGCTCAAAATATTCGGGCCGCAGTGGGCGCACATCCCCCAGGGCATCTAGATCACCGGAGCGAAAGGCTAAAAGCTGGGCATCGGTGGATTCAGCAATTTGCCAAACGATGCGATCTACATAGGGCAACGGCTGGCCCTGGATATCTTTTTTCCAAAAGTAGGGATTGCGACGAAAAATCACACGCTCGCCCGGTCGATATTCGGCAATCTGGTAAGGACCATTGACGACGATTTCGTTCGGATCGGTACCGGTGCCCCAAGTGGAGAGAAACAGGGGATTGCCGTTGGCATCCAAGGTTTGCACCGATTGCTCCAGCTTGTGCTTGGGCAGGATGACGATATCGGTGGGAGGGCCAGCGGTGGCGGCAAGAAAGGGCGCAAACGGTTCTGCCAGGGTGAACTGAATCCGGCGGTCATCCAGCTTTTGCACGTCGGGTAATTGCCGTTCTGGACCAATCCGCAGCGCTTCTTGTGACTCAGCCGGAATTTTGGGATTAAAAATCACATCCCGATAGGTAAACACTACATCATCTGCGGTGAGCGGCGCTCCATCAGACCATTGCAGCCCTTCCCGCAGGGTAAACACCACCTGCCGCTGGTCCGGCGAGATCTCCCAGGATTCAGCCAAGTCGGGCTGGAGTTTGCCGGTAGTACCTTCTTCGCGCGTCAAGCCCCGATAGCAAAACAGAAAAATGCTAGGAAACTCCTGGTTCAGCGCATAGTTAAAGGTTTTGGGGTCTTGGATCGTGCTAAGCACAAGCTGGGTCCCCGTTGCTGCCCTAGTTCTGAGACCAGCACAGCCAGCGAGGCCAGCTGCCACCAAGCAAATTAACAGCAGCCCTAACAACCAGCGACGAACGGTAACGGTGATAGTCATCGGTCCAGCATAAAGGCGGAAATCCCAGCGTTCCAGCCATTGTCTCAGCATAAGGGAAGCTGGCTAATTCGGATCAGTGAATCGGAACACGAGCTGTGCTTTTTGAGTCCGGAACTGAACACAAACCGTTTGTAGAATTTGCCAGAATCGATTCAACATCTGAATAGGAGCATGGTGCTCAATCTCATGAAGCTAAAGCACTGGATAATCATCACTCTTGTCGTTGGTTTAGGACTCCTCACTGTCCGTCAGGGTCCGGCCACAATGAAGCGCCAGTTTCTAGTTAATCATTTGCTTAGCAGCAAGAATTGTACAGGCTGTGACCTCAAGGGTGCCGATCTAGCAGGGTTAGACCTGAGCGGCATCAATTTGACTGCTGCAAATCTGGCAGGAGCCAACCTGCGAGGCGCGAAACTGAACAACACGATTCTCACCGACGCTAACCTGGCACAGGCGGATCTGCGAGATGCGGACCTGGGCTGTGCCACAGTCAACTTCAATCTAAAAGCCGATCAGGAAACGGCCAAGGTGAATTTGACGGTCGATCCCGCTAGTCAAGCAGCCATCACCCAGCGAGACCACATTCTAGATTTCAACTTCGACGCAGATGGACAGGGCGCGACCATGAGCTTTAACTTCGGCGGCTGTGCCAATCTAGAAGGAGCAAATCTTGCTGGAGCCACCCTGCCCGATGGAACAGCCTATGATAAGTAGAATCGCGGCCCCTAAAATCGCGACCATCCACTCACAACAAAGCAAACTCAACTTACTCCTCTGCATTTTCATCGGCTTAATCCTATCGTCCTGTTGGCAGCCTACCAGCAATCAGAGCAGCAACCAGACACCCTTATCATCCTCCAGCCAACCCCCGACCGATGCCACCGGTTTAGAGGAACCTGTTGTCGTGTTTAAGTCAGTGACTCAGCTCACGGATGTTGCCTCGACCGATCAGGTTTATCAAGCTCTAGAAAATCTGATCGATCGCTATGGAATTGCCGTGGCCTATGGCGATACAACCTTTAAAGCAGACAAAGGGCTGACGCGATACGAATTAGCCATGACGTTGGGCAGCACCGCCGATCAATCCACAGCAATTGCCAACCTCGCCTTCGCGCCCTACGCCACACAGGAACAACTTCTGATTATCAAAAGATTTTCAGAAGAGGTGGCTGCCGAAATAGCGGTTTTTACAAAGCAGCTAGATATTTTAGAAGCCGAGCGCGCATCTCGAAGATTGTCTGGAAGCTTGTCTGATCCAACGATAAATACTTGTTCCGCAACCAGTGCATCCCATCTCATTGCATCCCATCTCATTGCATCCCATCTCATTGCATCCCATCTCATTGCATCCCATCCCATTGCATCTAAGCCTAATCCGGCCTTGCCCAGAGGCCAGATTTTGAGCAGCAATGCTTCGATTCAATCCAATATTCAAATCGCATCAACCGATACTACCACACCGCCATCTCCCGCTGGTGTCAGTACCATAACCCAGATTCCAGATATATCGCCAACGGATTGGGCCTATCAAGCAATTCAATCGCTAGTTGAGCGTTACGGCATTGGAGATGCTCTGGTGTATCCAGATGGAACATTCAAAGGTGATCAGGTTCTCAATCGCAGTAAATTCGCTGTTGCCTTAAGTGCAGCGCTGGAGAGAATCATCGAATTACAACAAACTCTCTCCGTTGATATTGCTACCAAATCAGAGGTTATACTCCTAGCTGCCTCTTTGCAAGATATGGCTACAGAATTAGAAAACCTGAAGGTTCGCTTAAAAGACTTGAGGCAGGAAACTTCGACCAGCAGCTCACAAAAGCTAGACGCAGCTCAAAACGCTCAGCATGACGTTCTCAGGACTTTCTATCGTTCTTGTAATCAATTTCCGCAATTAGCATTCTCTAAAGATGCAAATTTAGATTCAGCTCCTCGCTTGATTGCGTTGAATCAAGTCAATTCCAACCCTGAAAGGCAATCGGAACTGTTGCTCGCCCAGGTTACGTCTACTAGCCAGATTATTGATGTTCCCAATAACCACTGGGCCTATGAAGCAATCAGAACAATGGTTGAAAAGTTTGGGGCATTAACGACTTATCCTGACCGTACCTTTCGAGGCAACAATCAGGTGAGTCGATATGAGTTTGCTGCGGTTCTCAATGCTACTCTTGATCAAGTGGTTGACTTAATTGGATCATCCAGTGCTGAACTCGCTAGCAAACAAGATTTGGAATCCCTGCAAGCCATATATACAGAAGCATCGGTGATGCTCAGCAGCTTAGAGCAGCGAATGATGGGATTTGAGACTGAAGACAGCAGTTCGCGGTTGTAGCTTTTGAATTGACGAATGGATGCGTTTTCGATCTAAGAAAGGTCAAAAACTCTGATTGTGTACTTCTCCCCGAAGTGATGGTCGCACTCAAATCCATCTCGGTAATGATGGATACATGATACAAACCGCTTGGCAGGGGAACTGCTAAACGTCCACCCAAGTAATACAAGGCAATGTTTGTATCAAGCACAATTACTAAGGAGAGCAGTAAATGGTGAATAGGGTTTCGGGGTGGGGGGTGGGGGGTGGGGGTGACTATAAAGCGATCGGGTTAGTAGGGATTGGCTCATGACCATTCATCTGCTTATTTTGCAGATTAACAATTTCTGGGATTTCAGGGTGAGTAAAAATATGGTGAATTCCACTAATTCGAAGGTGAATCCAAACGTCTTCTTGAGTGCAGCGGGCTTTATGCTCCAATTCCCAGGCTCGAATCGCGTGCTGAAGACGGCTCAGCCCAGCAGAGGTGAGAAGGTAAACGTGGCTCCATATCTGCCCGAATAAAATCCCGGCTACTCCACTGCGAAGCGCCGGGTTAATTTAGTTGTTCAGTTGTTTTGGCTCCAGTGGTTTTTAGAAACCCCCCACCAAGCCGGTGGAATAGTGGGGGAGGCTCGATTCACGTCGGAGCACTAGCCAACTCGTCAAACCAGGGAAAGCTATAGCCGCGTTAGCTATAGAGGTTTTGCTGATATGACTGGTCAAATCTGGAGTTGAGCGCATTCAGGGTTTCCTGACGCTCTTGGTCAAACCGCTGATTCAGGGAGTTTAGGTTGTCGCGGTAGGACTGATCGAAGCGAGGGTTGAGGGCATTGAGCGTTTCCTGACGCTCCTGGTCAAACCGTTGATTCAGGGAGTTCAGGTTGTCGCGATAGGACTGATCAAAGCGAGGGTTGAGGGCATTGAGCGTTTCCTGACGCTCCTGGTCAAACCGTTGATTCAGGGAGTTCAGGTTGTCGCGATAGGACTGATCAAAGCGAGGGTTGAGCGCATTCAGGGTTTCCTGACGCTCTTGGTCAAATCGTTGATTCAAGGAGTTCAGGTTGTCGCGATAGGACTTATCGAAGCGGTCATTCAGCTTATTGAGGATGTCCTGACGTTCCTGGTTGAAGCGGTCATTCAGCTTGTTCATCGTCTGTTGGCGTTCTGCATCAAAGCGGTCAGACAGCGCCAGTGTAGGGGTTGCGGTTGCCGTCAGAGCTAGAACAGAGAGAGTAGCGAGTACGATGCGTTTCATGATAGTTGCTCCTTTGAGGTTGTGTGAATCAGTGAGTTCATTTCCTTGCTTGATTACTAGAATGCGACCTCTGCCTGAATCTGCTCTGACAGCAACCTGAGTGCAGCTTAATCGTTTGCTGAGAAAACTGAGAGACTCACCTATCATGGAGCTGTACGTAAGCCTGAAAGAGGTTTATCTATTTGCAGATATCTTGCAGGAATCTTGCAGGAATCTTGCAGGAATCCCCTTACAGCCCTTGACAAAGCTCCTGATCTAGTTTGCTGGAACTGCTGTTGACAAAATAATTTCTGCCCCAATCACAGCTATCGGCTAATAGTTGTTTCAAGCCAATTGCGCCCAACCCGATTGTTCCATCGTTACTGGCAGAGGCAACCATCTGACCATCTGGGCTAAAGGCAACGCTGTTTACAGCATCCTGATGCCAATTAAATGTATCGATCAACGTCCCATTGGAACGCCAGAGCCTGATGGTTTGATCGCGGCTAGCTGAAACAATGAACCGATTATCGGAGCTGAACCTGACGCTGCTGACGTAACTAGTATGTCTACCGCTAAAGCTTTGCAGGATTTGCCCGTCGAGTCCCCAAGTTTCGATCGCTCCATTCAATAGCCCTACAATCAAGCGTTGACCATCGGAGCTAAAGCTGAAGCTGGTCACACTGGCATCGCGGTTTTCTGGTTCAAAGCGCAAAGGTGCACCATCCCGATCCCATAATTGGACTTTACCCTTGATATCCAACGACGCTAAAAAGACACCATCAACGGTCTTAGGATTGAAGATTACACGGGTCATCTCTGCATCACCGTCGATTGTTCTAATTAGCGTACCGTCCAGTTTCCATAGTTTGATCGTTCTATCTCGACTAGCGGATGCAATCATCTGACCGTCTGGACTAAAATTGGCGTAATTAATCCGATCACTGTGCCGTTCCTCACTATCTGCTCCAAGTTTCGCTAGCAATGTACCGTCCTGTTGCCAAAGGCTCAATTGCCAGGTAAACGGTCCAAACTCCCATCCGGTAGAAACTAGCATTTGCCCATCTGAACTGAAGCCGATCTGGGTAATGTGGGTTGAGCTATCCAGCCAAGTCTTGAGAAATTCTCCATCTCGTTGCCATAAACTGGTTGTGCCATCTCCATTTACAGACGCCAACCATTGTGAATTTGGCACAAAATCCACTTGGGTAACAATGCTTCTCCGCTGTTTCAAATAGGCAGGCAGCCGATTATTACCGAGTTGCCAGATTCTGACTGTTTTGTCGTTGCTGCCAGAAACTAGAGTTTGATCATCCTTGGGATTAAACCTGAGGCTAGTAATTGCTTCCGTATGGCCTTCTAGGGTTTGGATTAATTCCCCATCGAGTTGCCAAAGTTTGATAGTATTATCAGCCCCACCAGAAGCAATCGATTCACCATCTGGACTAAAGCTGAGGCTGGTTACAGCACCATTGTGCCCCTGGATAGTTTTGAACGAATTGTCCTGGGGCTTTGTCTCTTGAGTCTCTGTAGATTGATCGGCCTCAGTAGATGTCGGAGTGGATAGTTGAGTAGGTACTTGAGTAGATTTTGGAGTAGAAACTCGACGATTCGCTGATGATGCTGATTCAAGGCTTTGCTGACGATCTGAGCTATTTGCATCTATATTTATATCTATATCTGCATTTATATTTGCATTTATATTTATGTCTATTTGCCACAGTTTGATTGTTCCATCCTGGCTGGCAGACGCTAGCAATCGACCATTGGGGCTAAAGTCAATCTGAGTTACTCTGTCTTGATGGCCGTTGAGGATAGCGATCGGTTCACCGTCAAGGTGCCATAGTTTGATTGTGTTATCGTCACTCGCAACGGCAAGCATTCTGCCATCTGGACTGAAGCGGACACTAGTGACTGCACCGCCTTGATTGGGGAAGTTGCGCAGCAGTTGACGATTGCTGATTTGCCACAGCTTGACCGAATCATCCGCGCTTCCGGTTACGAGCAGTTGGCCGTCTGGACTGAAGCTAACGCTTGTCACGGCTGCCCCATGTCCCGGCAAGAGCTTAAATGTGCCATCTACTTTAGCCAAAATCACCATATTTTCAGTTGTTCCAGCCGCAATCGTCTGCCCGTCTGGGCTGAAGCTAACGCTATTGATCTCAAACCTTTCTGGTGGAATGGATTGCAGCAGCTTACCATCCGCCTGCCAGAGCTTGATCATGCTGTTTTGACTAGATACGACCAACTGCTCACCGTCTGGACTCCAAGCAAGGCTCGTAACCCGTCCAGGATGGGTGAGACGATTGCGCTCCTTGATGCCATAGCTGGCTTTGATCAGCCGAACGGCTACATCTTGATGGGTATCCTTTGGAACAACCGTAGCCCAAAATGGATTCTGGAGTTGTTTAGCGGCTCGTACACTCTCTTTCAAGGCATCCAGCCGATTATTAGCATCGAACAGTTCCCTCGATGAAGCAATCAGCACCTTCAGCAATTGATTTTGGGCATTGATCCCCAAGACCAGTGCAATTATTCCGGCAATTCCTACAACTCCCACAAATGTAGCCACTGCACTGAACAACCGCAGCCGATTATTACGATTGCGGCGAATACTGCGTTCGATGAATTCAGTTTCTGGCAAATTCAACCACGAGTGGTCTGATTGATAGATCTGTTGCAGTAGAGGTAAACGCGGATCATCATCCCACAGTAGACCCAGAGATTGTTTACTGTTCTGTTCTGCATGCCATTTATTGACGGTTGGCGTCAGTTCTCGTTGTAATAATAAATTGGCTAAATCTTGCTGTTTCCAATCCAACAGTCGCTGCCACCCCTGCACCAACGCATCATGGGCTGGCTCTACATAAGCCTGCTCCTCTACATCTGTGCCGCTCACCAGCAATCGAGCCGCCGCAAACCGCTGCACAACCCGCTTGACTCTTGTATTTTCTGGCTCTGGGTACTCCAACTCCGACAACAGCACCCGTCGGCGTGCCAGTTCACCTCCCACCGCCACCATCCGCAGCATCACTAGCCGCACCGTTTGGGCATAGGCCGGATCTTGCTGCACCAAGGCTTCATATTCCTGATCGGCCCGCTGCGTTAATGATCGCGTCACCCCGCCTAGTTCGTCGTAATCGGTTTGCGTAATCGCTCGCTCCACCAGTTCACCGCTGATCTGCGCTGCTAAATAGCGTTGGACCAGCTTCAAATAAAGCTCACTCAGCGTAAAGGACAGTAACGGCAAGGCCCCTGGCATTTGCGCCACCTCATCGATCAGTTGATCCACCAACGAATGCGGCTGGAAATACACCACCTTGGCAGATGCTGGCTCCTCAATCGCTTCTCGCAACTCCTCCCGCGTCATGGCAGGCACTATAAATCGAGCTTCCGGCCAAAAAGTCTCTAAGGCCGTGTCCCGGAACTGGGGTTCAAAGTCGGAGCGCAAGGTCAGAACTAGATGAAACTGCCTGGAGCCAGTTTGCAAAACTTCTGCGAGCACGGCCAAAAACTGGTCGCGTTCTTGTTCGCTTCGGCTTTGTGTAATGATTTGTTCGCTTCGACGTAGCGTAATTAACTCTTCAAACTGATCGATCACCAGCAGCAGATTGACATCAGGATGAAGCGAACTCCAGTCGGTAATCGCTTGACTAACTGTTTTTGCATCGAATGGAATCTCTTTTAACAGCTTTGCTAACGGTGATTCTGGACGTTTTAGGGCTGCACTCAATGCTGTTAACGGCGTTTCTCCTGGGCGAATCGCTGCCAACGTTTTCCACGACTGTGCAGGAGCGGACGATTTTTGATCGTTCAAGCGGCGATGCTGACGATGCCCTGATTGCTCCAGATAAGGCATCAAACCCGCCTTCACCAGGCTGGACTTGCCTGTCCCCGATGCCCCTAGCACCACCGTCAAAGAATGGCTGGCAACCCTCTCAGCGAGTTTTTCGGTCAATGCCGTTCGGCCAAAAAACAGTTCGCTATGCTCCTGGTCATAGGACTTCAAGCCGCGGTAGGGATTGTTTTTCTCCTGCGCGTCTAGCTCTGGTGCATTTGGCAGATTCAGTACATGCCCTGGGGTCAGAAAAATATATTCGCCTTTATCATGCTTCTTTAAGCACCACAGTCCCGGCGTTTGTCGCATCCGTTGGGCATCGGTCGCCACCTCAACTGCATCGCGTAGATACAAATAGAGTTCTGTAGCCGTAATCACGCCATCCCCCGCCGGTCGTCCATCTTTGGCCGCAGGATAGGCATCGGCTTCACCTCTCAGCGCCTTGATCAAGGCGGCAGCAAATGGAGAATGCCGAGCGGTAGAATCACCCCCCCGATCATCCTTTAGTTCCAAATTATCCAGAGCATACTGGTCATAGGAGGCGGAGGTAATCACCTGCCAAGCGGCATCCTGAATAAAGCGGTCGTAGCGCTCTTTATGAATCACTTCCGTAATTGGCATCAACTGACGAGTGCTCGACCAACGAAATGCCCCCGCAAAGCAGCAATCAAGAATCACCAAACAATGCCGACAGGGTAACTGAGCCAACCAGGCTTCTACCTGCGGCATCGGCAAGTAGGTGCTGACATCGCCCAGTGTGGCACCTTGGGGAATCAAATAGCCCTGTGGGCCATCATCGCCATTTAGCGCAATTCCATGTCCAGCAAAGTAGAACAGTAAGCGGTCATCTTCCTGCACAACGGCAGGCAACGTCACTGTCAGCAGGTTCTCTAGATTCGTTCGGGTTGCGGCTGGAAGATCCGTTTGAGGAGCGGCGGGGTCAACCAATTGCCAGATCGGCTCATACTGGTGCGCCTCTCTCAAAACTTGAGCAAGGGCATTCGCATCATTTGCGGCTGTGCTGAGTGCAGTAATTCCATTAGTGTAATGATCAATACCCACGATTACCGCAAGACTGCGATTGAACTTTGCCATAGAAATTACGCTTCAGGAAACTGACGCTACTGACATGAGCTGATACAAGTGAGCTGATACAAGTGAACTGATACAAATGCATCACCCCGTATTTCGCCGAACTTAACCTATGTTCCGCTCAGGTGTCAAAAAGCTCAGTTGCAGCCTCTAGAATCTGTTCACGGCAAAACCCCCACCAGAAAAAGGTAGCGCAGGCTTACCTACTAGCGGGAGGCCCGCACTACGGCTTGCCCAAATAACTTGGCCTACCTGTAATATCCTCAATCATGCTCACGAGGCACAATATCATCGGAAGTGTTGCCGAGATTGTCCATCCAATTATCATTTGAATCATTCCGTAATTCAACAGCACCTTTTATCGTTAGGACTTACGCACTTGAAAGCTGGAAACTCAATCCCCCTTTTCCCCTTTTTAAGCTACCGTGTACACAGATCTCGATGGTGCTCCGCACCGCCCGGAGGGCGATCGCGGCTCAATGCAAGGAGTGATCCCCCTTTTCTGAGATGCCCGCAGGGCTATAATCCCCCTTGATAAGGGGGATTATAGCCCTGGTTGGTAGGGCTGCGCACAGGCTTCGCCTCTTCCCCTTTATTTAAGGGGTCTGGGGGATCTCTTTTGCGTAAGTCCTAACCGTTTTAGCTACTAGACGAGAAGCCCCGCGCTCTACCCGTTAGGGTGAGCGGCGGAATGAGCGGCGCGTGAGTGATTTTTCTGTCCCCGTAGGGGCAGTGGGTGCGTTCTCCGACCAATACTGCAGGCGAGAGAGGAGAACAGCGCCCAAACGAACAAGCAATCTTCATACAAAGCAAATAGAGTGCCTATACAACAAGGGTTTTAAGCTATAATGAGCCAATCTTGACCCTCACTCCCACAAGCGAAAACCAAGCTAATCGGGACAGGTTGCAAGAGAAAGTATGGGTCTTGGAAGGACTCCTGCCCTTGGAGGAAAGGTAAGACCAACGGAATTACGGAGTTCCAGAGGCACTCCCCGGTGAATTGGGAAGCTCGTGCTGTACACGGAGTGTCAGCGTCGGGTAGTTCACTTTGAAAAACAAGTATTATTCATCAGGCGATGAATCTGACACAAACTTAAAGAGCAAACGCAGCAAAAACTGACTGCCCTGAGCCAGCCAGAAGCTTCAGTGCAATCAGTTTCTTTCAATCCAATCTTTGACTTGAGGAAAACTAGAGTCACCCTGGGGGGCTGTCAATACTAGGCGGATGACGATCGGCAAGGTTCTCCATATTTTCAATCACATTGATTGAATCGGTGAGAGCGCCAGTATCCTCGGTTTTGCGATCATCAATCGTGTCAGTTTCTGTGCCTCGTTTAGCTAGATTTTGCCAAGTGGCTTCTTTATTCTCCTCAGATTGCAGTTCGTTCGGTTGAGGAGTGCGAAATAGAGGTTCAGAAGGATTGGGCTGATTTGAGGTCATGTACTTCTATACCAATGCAATTCTATGCAATGCAACTGGGGTAGCCAAATGTTCTAGTTGGCATCCCTAGCTACTAGTTTCCAGCCTCTACCAAAAAGCTTCATCCTCCTAGCGAAGCATAAGTGTTATGCCATGTTCAATATATTCATCATGGAATCAAAAGCAAATCCGGAATTTTTAGCGGAGTTTACAGTTCCTCGCTGATTTGGTGTAACTTCTGTAAAGTCCGAGTTATCCACTGGCTTGATCAACACAGAATAATAGAGAATCACAGTAGATCCACTGAAGCGGACAAAAAGATGACTGTTGACACCTTAGACTTGGCTAGACAGGGCGATCCTGTTGCGATTGCTGCACTGCTCAATCATTCGCTTGGGAATAAGGGGGTCACTACCAGAGCTACAGGCTATCATAAGCGCTTAATTATCTTTGTTGAATACCAAGCTAGTTCAAAACGAGATGCCTTGGTTACTTTTCTCAAGAATAGCCTGATCAAGCTTCAACCTAGGAATATTTCGCAGGTTACCATTCGTGGTTCTGCGGTTGGTCACACCGTCGATGCATGGCGCGAATCGTTTGAACTGGACGCAAACAAACCCGTTGGTAGCAATTGTGCTGCTGACAATGGCATTGCTGAATTTAGCTTGGCGGCTGCCTTGCAACATTCCAATCAACAGAAAGCGTTAGCCCAAACGGCAACTAACCCAAACGAAATGCTGGCATTTGGCATCATCACATTCCTGTTGATTGTCAACCTCGGTTTCTTTTTCCATTCCTCCTGGACTGGACTGGTTGCTGCCCCCTCCAGAATCGATAGGCCCTGCAATTTGAAGTAATGGAGTCAGGAGTCAGGAGTCAGGAGTCAGGAGCGATTGGCATGTTGCTGAATGAGAGTATGAATTTTTAGGTGTTGCGGCGTTGCTGAATGGTGTTATGAATTCGCGAGCAAGATGCTCGCACTGTTAGCGTATGTTCTTGTAGTGTGAGCATCTCGCTCACGTCTGGAATTAGGGCATCCTATTGCAATTCAGCAACGCCGGTGTTGCCTTGCAGAAGGCGTACTGCCCAGTGGAGCACCAATTGGCTAAACCCTCCCCATACAGCTAAACCGTGCCCATATAGAAGTTACACGCCATTCCGACTCCTGACTCCTGGCTGCTTAGCAACCAATGCCAACATAGTTCGGCTGAGATTGGACACGAGTCAGCCAAGCTTGAATCGCCGGAAACTGGCTTAAATCAAAGCCGCCTTCATCGGCCACATGGGTGTAGGCATAGAGGGCAATATCGGCAATCGTGTAGCGGTCTCCGACGAGAAACGGATGGTCTTGCAGCCGTTGTTCCATCACGCCTAGGGCAGCATAGCCAGGAGCGCGCTTCTGTTCGATCACCGCTTGGTGCTGTTCAGGGTTCGTGGCATAGTGCAGCAAAAACCGAGAGGTTGCGATGTAGGGTTCGTGGCTGTACTGTTCAAAAAACAACCACTGCATCACATAGGCCCGCTCTAGTTTCGGCTCCGGCAGGTAGGGGGTGCCTTCGCTGAGGTAAATCAAAATCGCGTTGGATTCGGACAAATACACATTGGGTTCAAGCTCTAGCACGGGAATTCGTCCGTTGGGATTGATGGCTAAAAACTCTGGCGTGCGGGTTTCACGCTTCAGAATGTCTTTCTCGATGTACTCGAACGGAATGCCGAGTTGGGTCAGCAGCAGTCTGACTTTGTAGCCATTGCCAGAGGGGCGGAAGTCGTAGAGCTTGTACATAGGTGGATGGGCTTCGCCGTGAGCGGCTCAGTCGAACGGTGGATGGGTGCAGCAGTTAGAGGATGTTTGAAAAGTCAAAATTGTTGTCCAAGCCGGCCTACTGCCCTCCAAATTTGGAGGGTCCTGAGGTATAAAGTCCCCCAGAATTGGGGGATTTAGGGGGCGAATGCAGTTAATTGAATACTTTTAAGACATCCTTTTAGGATGCAGATCAATGGTTACTGTAAAGTATTTGGATTGACAGCTTGAACTATCGGCACTAATTCACCTACTTCTTTTTCTTACTGCTACTTTTCTTTTTGTCATCGGCTTTTTTGTTGTCTGATTTTTTAGCCGACTGATTCTCAGATACATCCAAAGCACCATTCACCAGACCGTTGAGTCCATAGACCTGGCGACTGCCTACAAACGGCACTAGTGTCACTTCTCGCTCATCCCCAGGTTCAAACCGCACGGCTGTGCCAGCCGGAATATCAAGCCGCATGCCTCGCGCTTGCTGGCGGTCAAACGATAGCGCTTTGTTCACCTCATAAAAGTGAAAATGGGAGCCGACCTGAATCGGGCGATCGCCGGTATTAGCTACAGTCAGGGTGACAGTGGGGCGACCTGCATTTAGCTCAATTTCGCCGGCTTCAATCAGCATTTCTCCTGGGATCATGGGTATGCTCCTCTAGTGGGAATTTATGGCGTGAATGTTTTCTAGAATAAGAGAAATTAGCAGCCGGAATTGCTTTCTGCCTACTTTTTATCTAAAGTTTTGCTGCGAAGGTCGCATCGAGTTTGGCTTGAGCCACAATTGCAGCATCACCATCAGTGGGATCAGGTACAGATAAAACGCAAAGGGAATGAACCGCCAGTCGGTCATCAGCACGGTAGCCGGGACCAAACCAGCGATATTCCAAGGCACCAGCGGAGCCAACACCACGACTGTATTCTCTAAATCAAGCGCGAGTTCGGTTGGGTCTTTGGAACTGGTTGCGTACTGCTGCCGCACCAAATGTTCGGTTAGAAGAATGCCAATCGCTTGCGTGCAGCCAAAGGCCGAGGCTGCAATTCCCACCAGCACAGTATTGAGGAAGATAGCAAACCTAGACTGAGCAGATTTCAGCAGTTGTTCAATACCCTGTAACGCATTTGTTCCTGCTAATAATCCCGAAATGGCGGTAGAAATCAGGACAATGCTGCATACTTTAGCCATTGATACAATGCCACCACCGATTAAAATGGCCTGAATGGGAGTGTCGGCGTCGAGGCGAAAGCCCACCAGCGCAAAGCGCAGCACCTGCCAGAAAGAGTAGTGTTGATAGAACACCGCAAGGGTGATAGCAACGCCAGTGCTGATCAGTATCGAACGCTTTACTTCTACGCGGCATAGCGCCAACACTACAATCATCAGAGCTGGCAACAGTACAAGGCCATTCAAATCAAAAAATTGCTTCAGTTCCGTAGTGAGCGAGCGGTCGGTGGTGGCGACCGGGTACAGCCAAGACAAACCGGCGTACAGCAGACAGGCAAGGCCAAAGGGCAACAGTCCGGTTTTGACCATGTTTTTCAAATTGGCATAAAGGTCGGTACCTGTAATGGCCGCCACCAAATGAGCGCTCGACGACATCGGAGAACAGCGATCGCCCACATAGGCTCCAGCAATCACCGCTCCAGCCACTAGGTGGGGATTCGCTTCACTGCCCTTGGCCATAATCATCAGCGCCAAACCGATAGTGCTTGCCGCGCCAAAGGATGTGCCAATCAAAACCGAAACCAAACTCGTCAACAAAAAAGAGGCCAGAATAAACCAATGGGGATTGATCAGTTGAATACCATAGTAAACAATCGCAGGAACTGTTCCTGCCGCCATCCATGTGGAAGTCACAGCCCCAATCAGCAGCAAGATCGAGAATACCGGCCATGCTTTACGGCTGCCCTGAATTGCCATTTGTCCCAGCGCTGCTATGGAAAATCCCTTGCGCATTAGTACGAGGCTCAGAATAATCAGCGTACAGAGCAGTGGATAGACAATAAAGACACCGTTGACAACGCTAACAATCAGGAGAACGAACGAAGTCAGTAAAGCAAATAAGAGATCCATGATGGGGGATTTATGGGGGTGAGGAGTCAGGTTTGGAGTATGGACAATAGCACAGAAGGATAGCCAGGTAATTTATTACACAAACGTCGTTCAATCTACACCTAGAATTATGTGTGCTGTTATACGTCTACAGTCATCAATATAAAGAAATCGTTACTATAAAACATAAGCTTATCTGGAGTCGATGCCTGAGCCGGTTTGGGAAAATGTTGATGCAAATTCTGCTAGTTGAGGATGATTCTTCTACTTGTTCAATTCTGACTCAGAGCCTAACGGCGCATCACTATCAGGTCAACACAGCAGCAGATGGACAAACCGGTCTAGAGATGGCCCAGCAGTATGAGTATGACCTAATTTTGCTCGACATTGAGCTGCCTAGGCTAGATGGAATGCGGCTGTGTCAGAAATTGCGCTCGCAGGGCTATGTCAACCCGGTTCTGCTGCTCACCGCCCGCGACAGCACCAGCGATCGGATTCTCGGCCTCGATGCCGGAGCCGATGACTATGTCGTCAAACCCTTTGACATAGAAGAACTCTTGGCGCGGGTGCGGGCTTTGCTGCGGCGTGGCAAAGCAATCGATAACTCGGTGATTACCTGGGAAAATCTGCGCTTTGATGCTGCTAACAGTCAAGTTGTGACAATCCATGCCTCCAGCGAGCAACTCCTTCACCTAACGCCTAAGGAATATGGCCTGTTAGAACTGCTGCTGCTCCATCCCAAACGAGTCTTTAGCCGCAGTGCGATTCTGGATCGGCTGTGGGACTTAGCCGAAGCACCGGGCGAAGAAACCGTCAGCACCCATATCAAGTGCTTGCGACAAAAGCTGAAAGCTGCCGGGGTAGCCGATTTAATCGAAACCGTGCATGGCATGGGCTATCGGTTACGGCCACCCTCTGCTTCACTGGTACCAACGTCGCCTCAGGCCAATCAGCCTCAGCAGGCTATTAGCAAGCAAACCATCCACCGCGAGCAGGTCAAAGCCATCACAGCCCGAGTTTGGCAACGCTCGAAGCAGCAATTTATCGAGCATATGCAAATCTTGGAGCAGGCTGTTACCGAATTAGAAAACGACAACCTGACACTTGAGTTGCGTCAGCAGGCAAAGCAAGCCGCTCACAAACTAGCGGGGTCGCTCGGTATGTTTGGCTTGAGCAACGGCTCCGATTTGGCAAAACATCTAGAAGACTGGCTACAGCCACAAATTTGGCTAGACTCCACTCAGGTTGCCCACCTGAAGCAAACGGTGCAGGAGCTGTATCAAATCATTCAACCTCAGGCCATTCAACCTCAGGCCATTCAACCTCAGGACTCAGATGTGCAATCGGAGCACGGCTCTACCACTCAAATCGGATCTAGCCTGTGCCCGTCTCTCCCCATATCGACAGATTTTCAAAACCCAAAACCGCCGCTCGTCTTAGTAATCGACACCAATCAACCTCTGATTCACCAACTTCAGACCCAAGCACCCGACTGGGGCATCCGGATTGAGGTGGCGGCTGATCTAGCAGCGGCTCACGCCATTCTTCAGGAAAGACCTCCTGAGGTGATTCTGTTGAATCTCGATCTTTCCGGCATCACCCCTGAGCTGTGGACTGAACTGCGTCAGTTTACCCAGCCGATTCCTCTGCTAGCCCTGACCACACGAGACCACCTGAAAGATCGCTTAGCCGCAGCTCAGTTGGGCAACTGTTTGGTTCTGCAGCAACCCTTGCCGCTAGACACTATCCGAGCAGCGATCATGCGCAGCCTGCAGCAGCCAAACATGCCTGTCAATCGCGTCATGGTGGTTGATGATGAAGACGCCGTGATTACCTATCTCACCGCTCTGCTCCAGCCTTTGGGCATAGAGGTGATTGGGGTAAGTCGGCCACAGGATTTTTGGCAAATGTTGCAGCAGACTGCCCCCAGCTTGGTGATTCTAGATTTAGAGATGCCCGACTTGGATGGCCTCCAGCTCTGTCGCGTCGTGCGTAGCGATCTCTACTGGTCTAGGCTCCCAATTGTGTTTCTTTCTAGCCACAGCCAGTCTGAGCAAATTGACCAAGCGTTTATCGCCGGAGCCGATGACTACCTGTCCAAATCAGCCGCTGCCCACGAAGTCACGGAGCGGATTGTGCGACGGCTAAAACGGGCAGGCTTTCGAGAGCAAACGGGCAAGGACATTGAAGAATGCATAGAACAATGAAGCAACAATTCTCCAGGTTCATTGCGTCCCAGTGCTGGCTCCAAGATAAGCTCTTGCTGCGCGGCGGCTTAGGCATCTCTCTCCTATTACTTTGTGGAGTTGGGACGGCCTCCTATCTCAACACGCGACAATTGACCGCCAATCGCTATTGGGTGGAACATACCTATCAGGTGTTAGGAACGATTCAAGATGTTGAGGATGGCCTCCAAAATGCAGAGCGAGGGCGGCGGGCGTATAGATTGACCCAAGACCAGGAATTTTTGCAAATCTACCGCCAGGGTATTCAAGGCACTCAAGCCTCCTTGCAGCGCTTAGACAGCCTCACGGCAGACAACCCCCATCAACAACAGCGCTTAGCTCTGGTGACTCCTCTAATTGAGCAGCGGATGCGCTTACTGCAACAGTCCATTCAGCTACCTCCCACAGCCACAGAGGAACAGGCGGCGTTAACCCGTCAAGATATCCAGATGCAGCAGGAGATCCAAACGCTCCTCAAGGCTATGGAGGAGGAGGAACAGACTCTATTACAGCAGCGCGCCCAAGCCACGAACATCGCCCTATCCGTAACCAACCTGTTCAATATTCTGGGGTATGGCTTCAGTTTCGCTTTACTAACGCTGATTTACGCGTTGCTAGAGCAGGAAATTCGGCAGCGGCAGCGGGCAGAAATTGCGATTAAACAATATGTTGATGAAGTAGAAGACCTCTATAACCATGCGCCCTGTGGTTATCATTCGCTGGATGCAGAGGGACGATTGATCCGTATCAACGATACTGAGCTGAAGTGGTTGGGTTATGACCGTTCTGAAGTAATTGGGAGGCTCTACACCGAACTTTTAACTCCCAACAGTCAGCAGAGTTTCTTCTCTAACTTTCCCAAATTTGTCGAGCAGGGCTGGATCAACAACCTGGAGCTTGAAGTCAAGTGCAAAGATGGCTCGATCTTGCCGGTAGAGGTGAATGCTACCGCCCTTACAGATGCCGCAGGCCAGTACGTCAGAAGTCGCTCCACATTGGTAGACATCCGAGAACGAAAACGGGCTGAAACCGCGCTCCGCACCAGTGAAGCCAAATTTCGTTCCCTCAGTGAAGCGGCACCCATCGGGATTTTCATGGCCGATGCTCAGGGCTACATCACCTACACCAATCGGCGTGCCCAAGAAATAGGTGGCTTTTCGCTAGACGAATCGTTGGGCTATAGCTGGATGCAGTTTATCCACCTCGATGATTCTCAGTGGATGTTAGCCCAATGGCAAGCCGATTCTGTCGCTGCACAAGGCAGCATCTACAACGACGTTCGGTTTCTGCACCGCAATGGCATCATTCGCTATGCCCGGATTCAAACAGCCCCGATTACCGATGCTTCAGGCCAAGTATTGCTCGTCGTTGGCACCATCGAAGACATCACCGAAAGCCGCCGCGTCGCCCAAATGAAGAGTGAGTTTGTTTCAACCGTCAGCCACGAGTTGCGCACTCCCCTCACTGCCATTCGCGGAGCTTTGGGTCTACTAGCTGCTGGCGTGTATGAGCAAAAACCCGAAAAAGCCAAACGCATGGTACAAGTGGCCGCCGAGCAGAGCGATCGTCTAGTGCGGCTGATTAACGACATCCTCGATTTTCAACGGCTAGAGTCCGGCAAAGTTCAGCTTGTGATGCAGCCATGCAACGCCGCCGATTTACTCCAACAGGCCGTAGAAACCATGCGCCCCAGTGCGGAAGAACATCAAATCAGCCTCAGCCTCACCGCTGCCCCTGTGCAGGTCTGGGCCGCCCCCGACACGATTCTGCAAACCCTGACTAATTTAATCAGTAACGCCATTAAGTTTTCTGATCCTGGCGGGGTGGTGTGGGTTGGGGTGGAAATGGCGGCTCGTGAGCCTTGCCAAATGGGGGAGATGGGGGAGATTAATTCTTCCTCACCTTCCCCACCTCCCTCACCTTCCTCACCTTCCCCATTCGTCCTCTTCACCGTCCAAGATCAGGGACGCGGCATTCCGGCAGATAAGTTAGAAATTATTTTCGAGCAGTTCCAACAGGTGGATGCATCGGATTCGCGTCAGCGCGGCGGCACTGGGTTGGGTTTAGCCATTTGTCGTAAAATAATCGAGCAGCATGGCGGCAAAATTTGGGCGGAGAGTGCTCTGGGTCAGGGGAGTCGCTTTTATTTCACGTTGCCGATTGTTTCTCAAGTAAGCCATACCGATGCTGATGAGTAAGCGTGTCCTAATCGTTGATGACGAAGCCTCAATTCAAGAAGTCATCCAGGGGTGCTTGGAAGAGCTAGCGGGTTGGGAAGTTTGGACAGCCTCGTCGGGACTCGAGGGGTTGGAGCTTGCCTCAGGCCAACCGGATGGGATTCTGCTGGATGTTTCGATGGCAGGAATGGATGGGTTTGAAGTGCTGCAAGCTCTAAAGGCTGACCCCAAGACGCAAACCATTCCCGTCGTGTTGTTGACGGCCAGGGTGCAGGCCAGCGATTTGGCCCAGTTCGCCAAATTGCCCATTGCGGGCGTAATTCAAAAACCATTTGATCCAGTCCTGCTGATTGATCAGGTAGCTGAGGCGTTTGGCTGGTAATGGTTTTGGCTAGTAATGGTTTTGGCTGGTAATTGTAACGTTTTACAACTTCAGAAATTCCTCAAACTTTATTTCTAAATTAGGAGACGTTCACAGAACACTTGCAAGCTGAGGAACATGAGTAGACAGAGGGAATGCAGGAACTGAATTGGGGAGGTATGTTTTTACCAGCCCTAGGTTTCACAACTGAGTGCAGTGCGAGGGGAGAAGAATACGGCAGAAAAGATCAGGGGGTTACCCCAAACTCTCAACGCTGCTATTCAAATCCATTGCATCGGTTGCTGAGATTAGTCCCTCAGTTCTGAATTCCATCTGTCTTTTTTCAATGGTTTGACTCACGTTTCAATTCATCTTTCAGTTCGCGGCTGCGGCAATCGTGGAATTGGAGCTAGGACATAGTGTAGAAGGATCAAAGCGATGGAAGCCAGATCAGCTCAGCCTGTTTTGTTAGTAATTGAGGATGATGATCCAGTTCGAGAAGTGATTACCAATTGCTTTGAAGATATAGCAGGATGGAAAGTAATTGCGACCAAGTCTGGGCACGAGGGGTTGAAACTGGTTGCCTCTCAACACCCTAAAGCCATCGTTCTGGATGTAATGATGCCAGAAATGGATGGAATTACGTTTCTGCAACAGCTCAGAGAACTAAACACAACTCATTTGGCAGATACTCCAGCAGTTCCTGTTATCATCATCACTGCCTACTCTTCTGGTTTGAATTCAAGTGAATTAGCGGCATTGGGTGTGAAGGGCGTCATTGCCAAACCCTTTGATCCGTTCCGGCTGACAAAGCAAACGGCTGAACTTTTGGGATGGGTATGATTTCATGAAATGATATCGGATTTCTTTAAGCAGTATTCTCAATTGATATCATATTTCTCTAAGAAGTATTCTCGATAGAGTGCTATGGCAATATCTATCTTCTATGGATTAATTCTTATTAGAAATCCTAAACATGATCACAGTTTTGGTTATCGAAGATAATCTTGATTTTCAAAAAGTGTTAGTAACCTGGCTATACCTGGAAAATTTTTTTGTACTCACTGCCGAAAATGGGGCAGTAGGTCTACAAATGATTCGAACCGAGCAGCCCGATATGGTGCTCTGCGATCTACACATGCCGATCTTAGATGGGATGAGCCTGCTCAAACTGATTCGTCAAGAACCCAAAATTGCTAATACCTTCTTTTTTATCATGACCGCAGGTTATGAAGATGCAGCTTACCAAGAAGCACAGCGTTATCGAGTTGATGGCTGGATAGATAAATCTCGCATTTGGGAGCGCATTCCCGAAATTATTGCAGGTCGATTTCGCTAAACTTTCAAAATTAGTTTGAATGCACCAATGATTCTAATTCTTGAAAATGATCCAGCCTTTCGGAAAAGCTTAACAACTTGGCTGGTGCTAGAAGGCTTTTCGGTCCAGACAGCTAGTGACGGGATCGCCGGATTACAGTTGATTCAATCTCAACATCCAGATGCTGTGATTTGTGACCTCGATTTGCCGAAACTAAACGGTTTAGATGTTCTCAAAGCGCTACGACAAAATTCATCGGTTGCTGATACAGCATTTTTGCTAATGAGCAGCAATCCCAATGACAAGATGCGCTGTCAAGCCCAAAAGTTGGGAGCAAATGGTTTTCTGGAGAAACGACGAATGTGGAATCAGCTATCTCTGATTCTCAAATCGTGTTTATCCAATCAGTCTTACTGAAAGGACATGACAAGATGAAAATTATTGATCAAGGCTATCGCTGCTACATGCACAATCACATTCTGGGCCATTGGAAACTACAATGCCATCTCTATATCTATTTCTCTCACCCAGAACAGCAAACTATCGTCATTTCTAATCTGCGCCTAGAGTCAGGACAATTCGCGTCCTTCTTGATGACCCATGTAGTCGAGCAAATCATCTATGACTTTAAGCTCAATCCTGACACCACCGTGTGGATAGAACATTACAGTGGTTCTCACGAACAGCCCGCTGCTCATGCATTTACCCACATCACCTTTCAATGGGTTGACAAACACGTTCAAGATCTACAGCGAAAGTTAATTAGCCATCAACAAGCACAAATCACGAGCGGCGAAAGTTTAGAGTTTTTGTTGACCGAGTGAGAGACCGGAAGCAGCACCGAGGTAGAGCCTCTTCACAACTGACATCGCAACCCACATCATTTCTGTGTCTTTAGATAACGCGCTAGAGTTTTCAACTCTAATAAAATGTATTCCGTTGAGTAGATTTGGCCCTCTGCGTCAGTTAGCCTTTGAGCCATCTGCTGTAGCTGTTGGGAAGTGGGTGGCGGACATTTGCCGCAATAGCCTTGGCGGCGGAGCAACAACAAATCGTGGCGGTAAACGGTATGGTAGATTTCGAGTAGGTGACAGGCTCGTTCAATTTTTTCTGCGGTCAAGTCCTCTGTTTTCTGAAGATAACGGCGCAATCTTGCCGCAGTTAAACTATTCAACATCGACCAATCGCTAGGGGATGACCGCTCCCGGTCTTTAGGACAAGACAAGGAACCGTGTTGCGTCGGTAGGTTGGGGGGAAAGCCATAGTTTGAGGTAGGAGTAATCATAATCTGTGCTCTAAATTTGAAATGACAGCAGTTCGATTCAATTGACAGGTTCTCAAGCAAGGTCGTTCACTCCAAAGCCACCACCACCGGGCGTCTCAATCACAAAGCAATCACCAGGCTGCATCTGAACTTCGGCTTTACCGGGTAAGGGTTCAATCGTGCCGTCGTGGCGCTCAACAAAGTTGCGGCCCACCATTCCTGATTCACCTCCAGCTATCCCGAATGGCGGCACGACTCGATGGCCTGAGAGAATCGCAGCCGTCATCGCTGCTCGAAATTTAATGCGGCGAATCACCCCATTGCCGCCTTGAAATTTGCCTCTACCGCCGCTGTTGGCCCGAATTGCAAAGTTTTCGACCAGCACAGGAAAGCGCCATTCTAAAACCTCTGGATCGGTCAAGCGCGAGTTGGTCATGTGGGTTTGTACGGCATCGGTGCCATTGAAGTCTTTTCCAGCCCCCGATCCGCCGCAAATCGTTTCGTAATATTGGTGGTGCTGATTGCCAAACGTGAAGTTATTCATCGTGCCCTGAGCAGCCGCCATCACCCCTAATGCTCCATACAAAGCATTTGCGATTGCCTGCGAGGTTTCCACATTGCCTGCTACCACCGCTGCTGGATAGCGGGGATTTAACATGCACCCATCTGGAACATGAATCTGCAAGGGTTTGAGGCAGCCTGCATTGAGCGGAATGTCATCGTCTACCAGAGAACGAAACACGTAGAGCACGACGGCTTTACAGATCGCGAATGGCGCGTTCAGGTTGGTCGATTGTTGGGGAGATGTACCAGTGAAATCGATTGCAGCCGAGCGGTCGCGGCGATCAATGGTAATCTTGACACAGATCTGGCAGCCGTCATCCATTGCGTAGACAAACTCGCCATCTTGCAAAACATCAATCACGCGCCGCACTGATTCTTCTGCATTGTCTTGAACATACTGCATATAAGCCTGCACCATCTTCAATCCGTAATGTTCGACCATGCGCACTAGCTCATGCACACCACGTTCATTGGCTGCAATTTGGGCTTGCAGATCGGCGATATTCTGAGTCAGATTGCGAACTGGATACGGTCCAGAGGTTAACTGCTTTATCAGTTCTGCTTCCCGGAAGTGGCCCTGATCGACTAACTGGAAGTTATCGAGCAACACCCCCTCTTGTTCCACCGAAGTGCTGTAAGGTGGCATAGAACCGGGCGTGATGCCGCCAATATCGGCGTGGTGGCCACGAGAGGCAACATAGAACAGGGGAGACGGTGGATTGCCTAGATTGATAAATACAGGAGTGATTACAGTGACATCCGGCAGATGAGTGCCGCCATTGTAGGGGTTGTTAGAAACATAGACATCTCCTGGTTTGAGGGCAGCTCCTTTGGCTGTGATCAAACTATGAACACTTTCACTCATAGAGCCGAGATGAACTGGGATATGGGGTGCGTTAGCAACAAGCTGCCCCTGTTGGTCAAAGATGGCGCAGGAGAAATCTAAGCGTTCTTTGATGTTGACAGAGTAGCTGGTATTTTGCAGCGTAACTCCCATCTCTTCGGCAATAGCCCGCACTAAATTATTGAAGATTTCTAGAAATACAGGGTCGGGTTTTGCAACAGCGTGGAGTGGATGGGTAGAAGTCTGCTGGCTCGCTGCCCCTACCTTGCTCTCCTGCCGCAAAATCAGGTAATTGCGATCGGTGAGTTCGGCACTCCATCCGGGTTCAATCACATTGGTGCCCGTCGGTTCAATAATCAGGGCTGCTCCCACAATCCGATCACCCGGCTGCAGGTCTTCGCGCTGATAGATGGGAGTTTCGTACCATCTGCCTTTGCTGTAGATCGGAACGGTTGCAATTGGAGTCAGAGGAGTCGTTCGTTTAGCCGTGAGCAGTGGTTCTGTCAACGATGTTGCTTGCCCAATTGCTTCGACCGAAACAGCTTCAACAATCAGGGCTTTGTCTGGCATCGTGAAGCCATAGCGCTGTCGGTAAAACTGCTCAAACCGCGAGCGCATCTCATCCAGGCTACCAAACCGGACCATCAGAGCAGAATCCGTACCTTCGTAGCGCAAGTGTACATTGCAGAGAATTTGCAGCCGCTCGCGACTGACCCCCTGAGCCAGAATTTCCGCTGCTCCATCAGCCGTTAGTTGCTCTAGCACCTGCATCAATAGGGGCAGGGTCCCAGCCGTTAAGGGGGCTTCTATGGCTTTTTCCTTGAGACTACGCAAATCGGCCAAACCGATGCCATAGGCCGAGAGCACACCTGCATAGGGGTGAATAAAAATCTGCTGCATTCCCAAAGCTTCGGCAATCAAACAGGCATGTTGTCCTCCTGCTCCTCCAAAACAGCAAAGCGTGTATTCAGTTACGTCATAACCACGCTGCACCGAAATTTTCTTGATTGCGTTCGCCATTTTGTCAATTGCGATGGCTAAAAACCCTTCTGCTACCTGTTCCGGAGTACGAGAGTCGCCAGTTTTTTGCTGATTTTCAGCACTCAGGGCAGCAAATTGCTGCTGCACCACGGCCCTATCTAGCGGCAAATCTCCAGATGCCCCAAACACACGGGGAAAAAACGCCGGTTGAATCTTACCCACCATGACATTGCAGTCAGTGACGGTAAGCGGTCCGCCTTTGCGGTAACAGGCGGGTCCTGGGTTTGCCCCAGCCGATTGCGGTCCCACACGATAACGAGAGCCATCAAACTGTAAGATAGAGCCGCCGCCCGCCGCCACGGTGTGAATCGACATCATCGGTGCCCGCAGCCGCACACCCGCCACTTCGGTTTCAAAGGTCCGCTCATACTCACCATTGAAGTGGGATACATCGGTGGATGTGCCGCCCATATCAAAGCCAATAATCTTGTTGAATCCGGCGACAATGCTAGTCTTAACGGCTCCTACAATGCCGCCTGCCGGACCAGAGAGAATGCTGTCTTTGCCTTGAAACAAATTAGCGTCGGTTAGCCCGCCATCGGATTTCATGAATTCTAGCCGAGTAGAATGGGTCGCGGTTCCCTGGAGTGCTGCCGCCACCTGTTCGACATAGCGCCGCAAAATCGGGGACAGATAGGCATCTACTACGGTAGTATCGCCTCGGCTGACCAATTTCATCAAGGGGCTGACCTGATGAGACACAGAAATTTGGGTAAAGCCGATTTGGGCCGCAATTGCCGCGACCTGCTGTTCATGATCTGGGTAACGGTAGCCGTGCAGCAATACAATCGCACAGGAGCGGATCCCAGCCTCGTAGGCGGCCTGCAATGCAGTAGTTAATCGAACTGCTTCGGATGCGGTAATCGGCACTAATTCTTCGCCTTGGGCCGTATAGCGCTCCTGCAGCTCAATAACTCGCTCATAAAGCATCTCCGGCAAAACAATCTGGCGGGCAAAAATATTGGGACGGTTTTGATAGCCGATGCGTAGCGCGTCGCCAAATCCTTTCGTGGTCACTAGTACCGTGCGGTCGCCTTTGCGTTCAAGCAAGGCATTAGTCGCGACCGTGGTGCCCATCTTCACGACCTCGACCACCTCTGCTGGAATTAACTCGTGCGCCTCTAGTCCTAAAATATCTCGAATTCCCTGAATCACCGCATCCTGATAGCGTTCCGGCTGTTCCGACAGCAGTTTATAAACAATCACCCACTGCTGATCAGGTAACGCAACCACTTGAAAGCGTTCTGGCAATTGCGCGAGCCGCTGGACAATGGCCTGATCATCTGTAACAGCCACTAAGTCAGTAAACGTACCACCACGATCAGCAAATACTTTCAACATGATTTCATCATCCAAACTTGATTTCGATCAAACCTGATTTCGATCAGACAGTGCAATTAGTTGTTGATTAATTTGTCGTCTGGAGCCGCCCCCTTTCCTGGGATGCCCGCAGGGCTATAATCCCCTATTAGTGGGAACTTGGAACAGCGATGGTTCGGAAAAATCCCCCAGAATACGTAGGGGGATGTAGGGGGCTTTTTAAACGGATTCTCTAGCGCTTCATCCTACAAATCGCTGAGCAACCTGCTTGTTCCTACCCTCTATTAAGCAATAAATCTTTGTGTCGTTCTACTGACAGGCGTGAGGATTTTTTTAAATAGCTGTAAGCAGCGTCGCTAATCAACAGAGCGCTGATTTGCCTCTTGCAACCCTCTTATTCGGGCTTTGACATGGATCTCAGATGCACCCAAGCCCAGCGTTTTTTGATTTCAACACTCGTGCCAGCGTGGATCTGACCGTCTTCTTGCTGCGGCTCCAAGACTTCCTGCACGGCTACAATTTCTGCTGGTGGAGCGATGCGATTGCCATTCTCCTGAAACTTGACTATGCCCGTTACCCCTTTCACCGCTTTGTTCTTCACCTTAAAAAATCGGCGCATTTGCACCAGCAGGCTCTCGTTCTCTTGCTGGTGTTCCAGGGTTTTGAGAATGATCAGCACTGCATCAAACGCGGTGGCGCTGCGCCATGTCACGTTTGCACGTCCCCATAGCTGGCTACCCAACTGGCAAAAGTATCGCGCTAGGGCGTTAGGGCTATTACAACCATTTTCCTCGCTGTACCAATGCCAAGGAATGCAGGCAAGCAATTGGTTCTGAGCTATATTGCTCTCTCGCTGGCTGCGCTCATACATCCAATGCAGCACATTTTGTTGATAGAAGGTTGCTGGCCCCACAATCATGCAGTTTTTAAGATTGAGTCGGCTAATCAATCCGGCATTATGCAAGGAGTTTGGTTCGATTCCACCATCGGGAATCAAAATCACGATATCAACTCCTGTCTGCTGAATCTGGGTGAGATAGGTTTGAATTTCGTCAAATTCTCCGCCCAGCCGCCCAAATTCTGATTGCAGTTCAAGCTGATTTTGATGATTCTCTAAACTTGCTTTCACTGCTGCCCGATAGGAACAGCTATAGCCACTATTTTCGTTATAGATAATCGCCACTTGCTTGATGGCTTTCTTGATGCCGGAGCCAGACGAACTTGTGGCTAAATAGTGAATCAGTGACGTTGCGTTAACCCGGTCGTGGGTTGTCAGTCTGAAAAACCCCATAGTTTCATCCAGCTCTGATAGCTCATCGGACGTGCTAGAGGCATTAATCAAAACGATGCCCTTCTCCGAATAGAACTTCAATGCTGTTTGGGTCATTTCGCTAGAGTAGTGACCAATCACAGCACTGAGATTGAGCTGAGGAGCTAAGCTGGCCAATCGTTCAGCTGTCTGATTGTAGGGATCATAAACATGATTCGGATCGTTGACGACCATGATTTGCAATGCGAGCTTGCTAGACGTAATCGGCTCGGTATTACCAAAAACCGAGAAGATGTTGGATCTAGTGATTTTCGGTTGCTCAGCTTGATCAGATTTCCCATTTTGGCCAACATCCGATTCTGCTAATTGACAAAATTCCATCTCTAGACTGGGAATGTCAAAGTTCTGAAAGTTAACCTGGGATTGGATCTGGGCAATTCCGCGTAGAATCTCTGCCGCAACTCTCCCTTGATTGTGATGAAACGGCACAACCACAGCCAGAGTATAGATGGGAATGTTCTGTTTCTCTAAAAAGGGCTTTTGATATTCAATTAAACAGTTATTCAGATAAATGCAAATTTCTGGATTCCCTCTGCTGTAGATTTTCTGTTCTTCATTCCAGGCTTTCACGAAAAATAACAGCGCTTGGTAATATAATCCCTGTTGATATCGTTGGGTTCCTTTAATTTGAAGCTGAACAATGCGCTGATCCGGCGAATAGAAGAACATCTGCCGCCCAAAGCTGCCTTGAAAATTATCGCTGTTCAACTGAGTGGCCGGATTCAACCGATAGCCATGCGCTGGATTCAGCAAAAAATTTAGAATCAACACCCAGTTATTGGCGATTTCGCTTTGCTCTACCTGCATTAAATCGGCAATTCTGGGATAAATGTTGGCGTTGAGCTGATTGCCAACTTCGGCATCGCACAGGTTAACTTTCTCGGCAATTTGCTTGCGGCGGTAGCCCAGCAAAAACAAACAGATGATTTCCTTGTCCCGCTGGCTAAGCGGCTTTTTATATAGACCTGCTTCTAGTCGCTGCAGAAACAGCTCGATGTCAATCCCTAATTGCGCGATCACCTGCTGATAGCTGGAAACCATAGAAGGCAACTCTTATCCATACCTAAAACAATACTCCGATTGCTTCGAATTGAAAACTGACGGATGTAGAAGAATCGCTTACAGCTATCAGCACGGCGATGGGGGGATTTCCATTCAATTGTTTTCCCCAGCGAGTGGGGACCGATCGATCAGACTTACAGTTTGTTGACAGTGGTAAACGTTTCCATTCAATTGTTGGTAGTGCTAAACAGGTAAGGATGCATTGTAGTGGTGAACAAAGTACCAAATTGCACCAATATGGTTCTCTAACTTCTTGGAAAACGATACTGTCTTCCTCACTAAGCGCGACACTCGTTGGCACAAGGTGCAGTTAAACCGTTCAATATAACTGGTTTTGCCACTTTGACCTTGCACAAAACCCTCAAAGATCCCCCTAAATCCCCCTTAAAAAGGGGGACTTTGAGCCTGGTTCCCCCCTTTTCAAGGGGGCTAGGGGGGATCAAAGCACCTTGTTCCCCCCTTGAAAAGGGGGGCTAAGGGGGATCAAAGCACCTTTCCTAAGCAATAGAAGACTTGTGTGTACACAAACGAGCCACTTCAAACAGTGGTTTTTCTGCCCCGAATGCAGTCACTCGGTGTGATGCCCAACTGACGCTTAAAGGCTGTCGCAAATTGGGCTACCTTCGTATAGCCGACTCGATGTGCCGCTTCAGTGACAGTGCAGTCCGGTTGTCGCAGCAATTGTTCTGCCTGCTTCATGCGCTGCTGGGTGAGATAGGCAAAGGGTGTCAGTCCAAACACCGCTCGAAACCCTCTGTATAGGGTAGAGTAGGACACTCCAACCTGCTGTGCTAGATCCGTTTGGGAAGGGGGGTGTTCCAGATGCGATCGCAAAATTTCTGCCGCGTAGTGAATCCGGGCAACGGTATCAGGCTTCAAGGACGCAGAGGCGGCCGCACCGTTGTTTTCTAGACGGCTGTTTTCCCGGATGCTGTTCAGTTGCAACGCCATTAGTTCAAATACTTTGCCCTGCAAGTACAGCCGCTTGGCTGCTCCTTCAAAAGAACAATCGATGATTTGCTGCACCACCGATCGCATTGCCTTGGTCGTGTGGATTGAAAACACCTGTTGCCAATCATTCTCTTGCACCAAAGGCTGTAGTTCAATCGGCAATTCTCCCGTCGGCTCAGCAAAAAACTGTCTCAGCAGGTCTTGCTGCATGTGGATATTCACGCCAATCTGAGGTTGAAACTTTGGCACGAATACCGTTAGACTGCGCTGAATTCCGCTACCGCCGATGTAGCTTTGTGCGGTGTCAATCAACATATAATCACCACTATCTTCCACACCAGACAGATGCACTTTGAACTGCACTAAATGCTGATTCTCTAGTGCTCGCACAGTTAGATCATCGTAAGTTTCGTTAAAAATACACAGTTCTAAACCAGGGTATAGCTTCACCTCCCGATGATAACCACTGCCCAATTGGGATGGCATGGTGCAAATCGTCTCTAGGCGATCGATCGAAGTCACAGGTGGACACTGCTGTTCAGCTTCCAGCCAGATTTCATCAACTTCTTGGGCACTCAGGTCAAGGCTCATGGGAGGAGAGGCTTGGAATCTAATGAGAATCAGTTTCAATAATCCCGGTTTGCCAAGCAGAAGTCAAGGGATTGGCCCAGTCAGCGCGATTGAACCTGCCCAAAATAATGAACATGAAGAAAATAGTCCGATAATTCTGTAGAGCAGACGTTTCCCTGGCCTCTGCCCTCTCTAATTCATCGCTGATTAAATTTTCGTTGATGCGGTTGCATTTGTGGCGCAATCTCGGTAATGTATCAGATTAAGATTGTTGCTTCTGTGGGCACAATCCGGCTACCCAAAAATTTAGCCGTCGCCCCTAGCTGTTAGCGCAGCACCAGGGCGACTAACCCCTTCGACTGTGAACACCAGTCTGGGAGGCTAGTGGAGTATTTTAACACT
>KL662191.1:5903037-5966429 GCA_000733415.1 [Leptolyngbya] sp. JSC-1 | reverse complement strand
CTAGTGGAGTATTTTAACACTCCTTAGCCATCCTGCGCTGTGCTTGGCGGGGTGGCTAAATTTTTGGGGTTTCTTCCAACCCTAAAAATTCCAAGGAGTATTTCCATGGCAGATGAGTTTCTGTCCGATTTACCATTCCCAACGAATCCATCCACCCCTTCCTCCAGCTCAAACTTTGGTGATCGAGAGCGTTTACGGCTGATTCTAATTGGTTCCACCGAAGGCGTGCGCGAAATGATTCACCGTCAGCACCAAGCCGGGATTGCCGATGCCGGTTCCTGGAGTCGGATATTGCCCGTGCCCAATTCCGATGAGGTGATGAGTATTTTGCTGCTGTATCGCCGCAGGGAGTGAGTGGGGATCTGGGGAAGCTGGGGGAGTAGTTGCGGCATTTTTGACCGCTTAAATTTCTAGCCTATCCAGAATTGAAATTCTGAGCTAATGGCCCAAGTCCATTCAAATGGATTGCCTCTAGTTCTCTCCCCAGCCCGCTTGAGAAGACTTCTGCTATAGGTCAGGAAATTCATGCCGTAGCAGAGGTAAATTATCTAACTGAATTGTGCTATGAGGGCTTGCGCTAAAATGACTGATAGCGCTCTTCTTTAGGATTTTCACCTTGCATTCTATTCAAAATTCAACTGCTCCTAACAGTTTCAGCGTTGCTTTTTGCGCTGCCGTTAAGCCGGTCACATCCGTCAGGTTTAACCCTTCGTAGGGGCGAGCCGCCCGCAGCAGTTTCCATGTAGTAGGTGGATCGATTGTCCACACTCGAATTGTTTCATCTTCGCTGCCGGTTGCCAAATATTGACCCGTAGAACTGAAGCTGAGGGTTTGAACTGCTTTGCTGTGGCCAGACAGAGTCGCTACGGATTTACCGGCTTTGATATCCCACAGCACAGAAACCGGATTACTACCGCCAATCGCCAGCAGCGTACCGTCAGCACTGAAGGCAATCGTCAGTACCCGGCCCACTTCTGGGTTCAGAGTGGCTTGCAACTGGACTGAACCGTTACCATCTCGCTGCCACAACCGCACGGTACCATCATCGCTGCCGCTAGCTAATAGGGTGCCATCGGGGCTATAGGCGACGGCCTCTACTGGTTTCGTGTGTCCTGACAGAATATCCAAACATGTTCCTGTTGTCATATCCCACAGCCGCACGGTTTGATCTTCGCTGCCGGTTGCAAGCTGCTGAGAATCTGGGCTAAAGGCAATTGTAAACACGCGGCCTTCATGACCTTCTAGCACAGCCAAACACTGGCCTGAGACCCATTCGCCGCTGCGTCCTGCCGTGATTCTCCCCATTGTTGCCTGCTCTGGTTTATCGGCATACACCGAACTGACATCCCATAGTTTCACAATTCGGTCGCCGCTATTGCTAGCCAACATCAATCCATCCGGGCTAAACACAACCAAACGCACGGCTCTGGTTTGGCCTCGCAGCGTTTTGATACAGCGTCCCACCTTACTGCCCTTCGCTGAAGCATCATGCGCGTCTACCTGCCAGAATCGAATCGTTTGATCATCACTGCCGCTGGCGAGAAGTTGGCCGCGTGGGCTGTAGCTGACGGACCAAACCCGGCCCGTGTGTCCTTCCAGGGTATGAATACAGCGTCCGGTTGCCAACTGCCAGAGCCGAATCGTATGGTCTTCGTTGCCGCTGGCTAGTTGCTGTCCATCTGGGCTAAAGGCCACCGACCAGACCCAGTTGTTATGGCCTTTCACCGTTTTTAAGCAGCGGCCTGTATCGACTTCCCAGAATTTGATCGTCTGATCATCGCTGCCGCTAACGGCGGTTTTGCCATCGGGACTAAAGGTCACCGTTAGCCCCATGCCCGTATGCCCTTCAAAGCTGCGAATCGGCTCCTCGGTGGAGATTTCCCAAAGGCGAATTCGGTCATCGCTGGCGCTGAGAATAAACTGGCTATCGGGACTAAACGCCACCGACCAAGTGCGACTATTACAGACAAACACCCGCTCACAGTCGCCCGTGCTCAAGTCCCAAAGGCGGATCGTTTGGTCATCACTGCATGACGCTAGCCACTTGCCGTTTGGACTAAACGTCAGAGAGCGAACCGTATCGGTATGGTCTTCTAGCACCTGCTGACAGAGGCCGGTTTGAGTTTGCCAGAGGCGCACGGTTTGGTCGCTGCTGCCACTCGCCAGCCATTCCCCGTCCGGACTAAAGGCAATCGTCCGCACGCCGCCTCGGTGTCCGGTAAAGGTGGCTAAACAGTCGCCGCTGGTGCTATCCCAGAGTTTGATTGTCTGATCCTCACTGCTGCTGGCAATCAGGTAGGAGTCGGAATTGTCCAGGAGCTGGGGTGCAAAGGCCACAGCAAACACCCAGTTGGTATGTCCGGCTAATTCCTGCAAACATTCCCCCGTGTTAACATCCCAGAGGCGAATCAGTTTGTCTTCGCTGCTGCTGGCAAGAATGCGGCTATCGGGACTAAAGGCCACCGACCAAACCCAGTGATTTTGTTCTTCTCTGCAGGTGAACAACTGTTTGCCATCGGCCACCTGCCAGAGGCAAATCTCGCCGTCCGCATCGCTAGAAGCCAAAAGCTGCCCATCTGGACTAAAGGCAACCGACAAAATACTGCCTAGAGTTTGGGCAAACACCGATCGATCGATATGCGTCTGGGAAAAATCCACCTGCAACAGCGGCACATCTTGCAGATAGGCATGCCAGATCGGCAGTTCGGCAAAGCTGTAGCCAGTCAAATCAGTACCCAACTGGCGAAATACATTCAGCAGATTGCCACCCGCATATCCGGCGGTATTTTTGTACTCGCGTTGCAAATGCTGCAAGATTTGATTCAACTGAGCTTCAATCGCCGGTTTGCTGCGGTAGACCTCCATCAGCCGATCGATCAAGGGCTGCAAAATCACCCGGATCTGGCTGTCTCGCACATAGTCCTTAACCGGAGCTTTAATCAACGCATGGCGGATAAATAGAAATAAATTGTCATCTACAATCTCTTGACAAACTCGTTCAATTAAACGTTCTGTCACATATTCCATGATTACTGGCTGTTGCGTGTAGTGATTCGCCGTTTTTTCAATCAGCGAGCGCCAGCGCAAGATGCCAATTGCTTCAATTAGCTTGGATTTGGAAACCGCCGGAATTAGGTCAGCTTGCAGTTCTGCAATTAACATCGGTTCGCGGTTAATCGCCAGCCAGTACATGATGCCCTGCTCTAGATGCGAGAGGCGGTCAAACTGTTGCCCCAGCAAATAGCGAATGTCATCAAATACGGTGGTGCCTTCGGCTAAAAAGGCGGCAATATCGCCATCAAACAGTTCCTGAATCGTGGTGGCAACCACCTTGAGCGCCAGGGGATTACCGCCATAGCGCCGCGTCAGTTCTTGCCAATCGGTTGGAGTACCCGCAAAGCTACCCTTGGCTTGCAGAATTTTCCGCGCTTCCGCCTCGCTGATTCCACTCAGGCGCATGGCCCGCACCGGCAGAGTTTCTCCCTCCAGCACCATCAACGGCCTGGGACTTTCGCGGCTGGTAAGCAACAAACAACTCCGGTGGGGTAATTCGGCTAAGCGCTTGAAAATTTCGCCGTATCCTTCGTGTTCTGGGCGAAAGTAACCCGAATATTCACCACTGCGTAAAATCGTTTCAGCGTTGTCGAGAATTAGCAAACAGGGAGCGGCTCGCAATTCTTGGATCAGGCGAGTCAAGCGGCCATTCAAATCTTCGGGTAAGTCTAGATCGGTTTCCGGCTGAGGCGACAACCAGCGCAGCCAATCGGCCAGCATTTCTGCGGCAGTAGGCGCGTTGCGCAGGGAACGCCAAATGATGTGTCGAAACGGCTGAGATTGAACTGTGGCTAACTGCTGAGCCAGCTTTACCGACAGCGAAGTTTTGCCAATTCCACCCATGCCTAACAGCGAAACCACCCGGCAGCGGCTCTCGGTTAACCATTGCGTCAGGGTCTGCAGTTCCTCAGCGCGACCGTAGAAGCTGGAGACATCGATGGCGTCGCCCCAGTCGCAGTGGGTGAGGGGGTGAGGGGGTGGGGGGGTGAGGGGGTGAGGGGGTGGAGGGGTGAGGGGGTGAGGGGGTGAGGGGGTGGGTTGGGGTGAGGGGGTGAGGGGGTGGGTTGGGGGTGGGTTTGTTGGTAGCGGCGGAGGACGGCTTGGATGTTGTTTTTGGTGACTTTTTCGCCAAAGGCGGTGGAGAGGAATTGCCAGAGTTTGGCGCCGACATCTTTGATGTAGCCGGTGTCGTAGCCCGCGTTTTCGGCAATTTCAGCGTAGGTTTGGCCGACCCAGCACTGCCGGAAGACAATTTCTTGCACATCGCTGAGATGCTCCTGCTGCAAGACTTGATCTAAAATTGCCAGCGCTTCGTCGGCAGTCATTGGTTCACTCCAAGGGCGGTTGTGATTGCAGGTTGGAATCCTTCAACTGCTGCAATCTTATCTGGAACGGTCCCATTTACGCTGCAATTACCGCCGCGGACGCAAATAACCAGAGCTGCCCCAATCGACCACTTCAAATTCACTGCCGGTACCGAGCCGCATCACCGGATTGGTGGTTTCGGGCGGTAGGGAGAGCAAATCCATTTTGCTATCGCCGTTGTAGTCACCGGTCCAGTTGTAGTAAAATCCATCGCCCCATTGGTTGGGTGTGCTGATTGTGGCACTGGTGAATTGGCTGCCGTCTGAGAGATGCAGAAAGATTTGGCCTTCGCGGGCTGAGGCGAGATCGGTGGTGCCGTCGCCATTGAAATCTTCGGCCCAGCTATAGCCATCGCCGCCCCAAGGTGTAGATACCGACCAGGTTTCCTCTCGAAACCCAACCTCATCAAACAGCCGCATTTTCATCTCGCCACCCGGAAAGGCCGAGGCTAGATCTATAAAGCCATCGCCGTTGAAATCACCGGCCCAGTTAAAGCCATTGTCGCCCCAGCCCGGAGAGTTGACGGTAGTGGTTTGGAAGCCGTTACCTTCTGAGAGATGGATGTAGAGATTGCTTTCTAGGGCAGAGACTAAATCAGTCAGGCCGTCGCCGTTAAAATCCTCGGCCCAGGTGTAGCGACTGCCGCCCCAAGGGGTGGAAACCGACCAGGTATCTAGCTCCAGGCTTTCGCCGTTAAAGAAGCGCATCACCATCGTGCCATCCGGCAGAGCCGAAGCCAGGTCCAGCAGGCCATCACCGTTGAAATCACCCACCCAGTTGTAGCCAACCCCACCCCAGCGGGCATCGGTGGCGATTGTTAGCGTCTCGAAATCGGTGGGACCCGACAAATGCATATAGACGTTGGCATCGCGAGCCGTGACCAGATCGGTTTTGCCATCGTTGTTGAAATCTTTGGCCCAGGTGTATTGCCGTGCGCCCCAAGGGGTAGTGATCGACCGAGCCGAGACCGTAAATCCGCGTCCAGACGAGCGGCGCACAATCAGCGTGCCATCCGGACGAGCCGAGGCCAGATCCGCTTTACCATCGCCGTTGTAGTCGCCCACCCAGTTGTAGCCCGCATCGCCCCAGGGAGCCACCACCCGCTGCGCCACTGCGTCGGACGCCATCCACAAACCAGCCGCCAGCGACAAGCTGAGCGTAACCCTAAAAAATTTGCTCGATTTCATAGAGAGTTTTTTATCTTCAATCAGCCAGTGAAGCGAACATTTTCTGACTGTAGCTTATTTAGGCAGCCCACATCGAGGATGCTTAGATTGTCTTCAGAAAGCACGGTACAGTACCCCTGCACTCGCCTCAGAGCCGGAGTTTCTCCTTGCTGCAAGCGGGCAATCGTAGCGTCAATTTGGTCCTGAAACGAACTGTGGATCAGCCAATCCTGCTGGAGCAAATAATCCGGCTGGGCAAACTGGTGATCGATTACCAAAAAGTCGATGCCATAGCGATTCAGCAGAGCTTGAGTTTCGCTGAGGTTGGGGTTGTACTGCGCCCGCACTAAATCCATAATTCGCTGCTGCATGAGTTGATAAAAGGCCGGGTGATAGGCCAAGGCCAGTTCCCGACTCACCAAAACCGACCGCAAAGTAAAGGCAGGCAGATTGTCGGCTTCGGGGGTGAGGGAGGCAATCAGGCTAGCTTTGGGCTGCTGCTGCAAAAACCGATAAAGCTGCGGATATTCGCCGCTAATCCAACCTTGCCCAGACAGAAACAGCGGCGGCAGAGCCGGAACGACTGTGATCACAGCAATCCCCAGCAGCGCCAATCCCAGCTTGACCCAATCACTGACACGGAACTGCATTTTTCTCCGCCACCAGCGCCAACCCGCTTCCAGAATTCTAAACAGCACCATGCCAGCCGCCACAGCCATGACAATCCGCAAACTGTAGAAAGTGTAGCGACTCGGTAAGTAGAGCCTAGGAAACAGTAAATGCGCCAGCAGAAATAACGTCAGCGACACCAGCAGCAGTTCCGTCAAGGGCCGCAGCTTAGGCGCTTCAGGCGCTCCGGGCCGCCAGCGCAGAAAGGGGAGCACCACTCCGATCCACAAAATCGGCGGAAACAACGGCAACCGCAGCCCACTCGCGCCTCTGAGGGCAAAACTGAGCGGATCAACGCCAAAATACTCGCGCCGCCCCTGCGGGCCAAATTCCGGCATCTGCTGCATCTCAGCCGCACTCAACAGCGCCCCAAACTCCTGCGCCACCTGCTGCTGGTAGGGCAAAATCACCAGTACTGCGACTCCAACCGCCAGCAGTCCCCAGCCGATTCGACGTTGCAGCACTATCAGCCCCAGTTCCACCAGCACCAACTGTGGATAAACCCATCCGGTCAAGGCGATCAGCACCAGACAGCAGGCAAACCGTCGCCGTACTAGATAGTACAGAAACGCCGCCAGCAGCGGATAAACAAAGGCTCTGGGCGTAGCCGAGATCAGGTCATCCTTGAACCAAATATTTTGATTCAGCAGCAGAGTAGCGAGAAAGGCCGCAGCCGGAACCGGTAGCAGAGCCAGGCTGAACTGAAACAGATAGACAGTGGTGATCAGCGCCAGCAGCGTCGGCAGTAGTTTAGCCAACCGCAGCGGTTCAATCCCCAGTTGCGCCATGCTCCAATAGAGAGCTTTAAATCCGCCCGCCTGAATCGTCTGATAGTAACGGGCAATCCCATCCTGCGGAAACAGTTCTGAGTCCATCCATTGCTGCAACCAAACAACATGCAGCCGTGCATCATCCTGAACCAGATAAGCTTGACTCAGGGCATAGTGAAGGGAAACCAATCCAAAGTAGAGCGGCACCAGCAAGCTGAGCCAAGACCAAAGATGATCCAGCCAATTCCGCTTAAGCATGGAATTGATATTACTATGAGCTACCATAGCCAGCCGAGAGCAGTTGTTAGAATCAAGCGTTGCCGAATCAAGAATGATGGTTTAGAGTTTCGTTTTCCCCCGGCCCCTAAATCCCCCAGCCCGCCAAATTCTCCAACCGTGGGGGACTTTGAGTCATTCTAGCCCCTCAGCCTATAGACCTGTCGGGCATCCCAAAAGGGGGCAAAATCATCCTAAACTCAGCAACGCCGCCAGCCGATATCCAGAGGTCAAACTCAAAATTTTGCAGTCATCGATCATTCACACTCAAACAGCTCCCCACCCCCCACTCCCCACCCCAATGCCTACCCCACCCCACCCCACCATCATCCACTGCCTACGCCAACAAGCCCAGGACCGACCCCAGCACCAAGCCTTTGTCTTTTTGCAAGACGGTGAAACCAAGGCCGTTAGCCTCACCTATCAGGAACTAGATCAGCAAGCCCAATCGGTGGCGAACTGGCTGCAACCGCATATCGCTAAGGGCGAGCGAGCGCTGTTGGTTTATCCCTACGATGCCGGTTTGGAATTCATTGCCGCGTTTTTGGGTTGCCTCTATGCTGGCGTAATTGCCGTTGCTAGCCATCCGCCCCGCAACCGCTCTGGATTAAGTGAACTTTACGGTCGTTTGGTTTCCGCATCGGCCAGCGTGATTCTCACCACGAGCAGTTTGATGCCCAAATTAAAAAACCAGCTCGCTGCCGCTGACTTCTCAACCGATTGCCACTGGTGCGCCACGAACCAACTGCCGGTTGCCCCCTACGATTGGCAGCCTCCTGCTTCAGCCAGCCTCGCCTTTTTGCAGTACACCTCTGGTTCAACGGGTACCCCCAAGGGCGTCATGGTCACCCACGGCAATCTGATGCACAATCAACGGCTGCTGCAATTGGCCTTTGGTCATACGAATGAATCAATTGGCGTCGGCTGGCTGCCGCTATTTCACGATATGGGGCTAATCGGCAACGTCTTGCAGGCAATTTATCTAGGGGCATCCTGTGTGCTGATGTCGCCGCTGAATTTTGTCCAGAAACCCCTGCGCTGGCTCCAGGCAATTTCCCGCTATCAGGCCACTACTAGCGGTGCGCCCAACTTCGCCTATGAGCTGCTCTGCCGCAAAGTCAGCGATGCCCAACTAGAGACGCTCGACCTCAGCTCGTGGCAGGTGGCCTTTACTGGAGCCGAACCTGTGCGGGCCGATACGCTGGAGCGGTTTAGCCAGAAATTTGGCGTCTGTGGATTTCAACCTGAGGCATTTTATCCCTGCTATGGCATGGCGGAAGCCACGCTGTTTATTAGCGGCGGCAACAAGCAGACCTATTCCACGGTGCTGGGGCTGGAAGCAGGCGCGCTGGAACAGCATCAAGTCAGGGTGGTTTCGTCTGAATCGATCACGGGAGCAGAACGCTCGATCGTAAGCTGCGGCCACGGTTGGCTAGAGACAGAAATTGCGATCGTTGATCCAAATACAGGACAGCGCTGCCAGCCCAATCAAGTCGGCGAAATTTGGGTTGCTGGAGCCGGATTAGGCCAAGGTTACTGGAATCAGCCGCAAGAAACCGCACAGACCTTTCAGGCTCGCCTACCCGATACACCCGACAAAACCTACTTGCGCACAGGAGACTTGGGCTTTCTTTACCAGAACGAACTATTTATTACCGGACGCTTGCATGATGTGCTGGTATTCTGGGGATTCAACCATTATCCGCAACTGATTGAACAAACCGTAGAAGCCTGTCATCCCGGCTTTCGTCCGAGTAGTAATGCCGCGTTTTCAATCAAGGTAAACAACGAAGAGCGATTGGTGATTGCTCAAGAAGTTGAACGCAGCTATCGCGATCGGTTGACGATTACGGAAGTGGTGGAGTTGATTCGCTGGCGCATATTCGAAGAACATTTCATAGATGTTTACAGTATTCTATTGTTGAAACCTGGAACTCTGCCCAAAACTTCCAGCGGGAAAGTGCAACGCTCGCTTTGTCGTACCCAATTACTCAACAATGAACTAGAAATATTAGAGCAGTGGTCTCTACCAGCCGATAGCCCCAGTGACCCCACTTCAGTCATGGAGCGCTATTTCAACCTCGCCACCCATGTCAAGCGCCACACCAACCTGACAAAGGGCAAACTCCAGCACTGGCTGCAACGGATACTAAGGAGAGTAGTAAATGGTGAATAGTGTTTTGGTAAGGGGTGAGGGGTGGGGGGTGAGGGGTGGGGGGTGGGGTGTTGACTATAAAGCGCTCGGGTTAGTATATCAAGGAAAAGATTAACGCATCGGATCAACAGGTATATTCATTGTGATTCCAAAAAGAACGGAAAGAACCCGATTTAGATCGCGAGGAATTGCATAGGTGTTGATGTCTTTTTGAATCTGCTTTGCTTGACGGTGTAGCAGCCTAAATTTCCAAGTATCGCCGGTTGTAACGGTGCCATAGAGAATGGGAGCCGGTGAATCGGTCCATTGGTCAAGGGCGGTCAGTTCAACGGCAAGCTGAGTAAAGCCCTTAGCTAAATCTGCATTTTGGCTTCAATCACGAGCAGGTTTTGCGCCGCAGGGATGAAGGCGCAGGGATGAAATAGTCAAAACTGCCTTTGAGCCAAACGCTCACTCGGACTGGATACTCAATTTTGAGGGGTACCTGAATAAACTTACAAACCGTTTTCAGGATAGGAAAGAGCAACGCTTTTCGTCGGGCCATTTCTGAAGCTGGATCTACCAACGCCAAATTCTCTTGCAGTTCAATCCTCAACGGCTCTGGGTCAATCGGCAATTGTTGTGGCAGTTGCAGCGAGGTGTTGGTGAGAGTTGCACCCAGTTCTGCCAAAATGTCAGCCGTATCAAACGCTAGCTCGGCATACTTGCTAAACGTATAACTTTCATTTGAATCGAGAATGGCAGCTTTACTCATGACGGCAGAGAAGGATGGGGAGCAGTCGCTCAGGAGCTACATTGTACTACTACACCTCGGCCTACCAAACCTCGGCCTACCGAACCTCGCAGGCCCGCTATGCAATTGATAAACCAACCTCAATTTTATCGCGCTTGGCCTTCTCTTGATATGAGCCATCCTCCTCTCCTGCGACTGTTATCTTACGCCACCCACTACCGCACCCAAATTTGGAGTGCGATTACCTGCTCCATCCTCAACACCATCTTCGATCTAGCACCGCCCGATCTAATTGGGGTCGCCATTGATGTTGTCAATGATGTTGTCAATGAAAAAAATCTCTGATTGCTCGTCTCGGTATCACCAGCATCACCGGACAATCGGGCAAACGGAACGTGTTATTGCAAAACAACCAGTAGTCGTGATGATGGTTTGGGCACCTTCAATCGGATTTGTTCTATCCTTATCCCGAACCCACAATTTTTTACTGTAGAGTGTTCTGGTGGATAATCTTAGCCTTGGCTTGTTTTCATATGGTCCATCGTCGCAAGTTGTATAAATTACTGGTTTTGAGTGCTGCTGTTGTGCTGTTGTTGGTGCTTCCAGTACAGGCGGCAGAACGGATCTATTTCAACTATGGATTACTAGGGCGTTCTGTGACGGTAGAGCAACTTGCGACTTTTGCCGAGACTGGCGAATTAGAAGGCAGTTTGGCTTTGCTGAAATGGTTGAGTCCAGAACGACGCGCCCAAATTCAAGCCGTGTTGCAGCTTCGCTATCCAGTTGATCCGATCATGGTGGATCGGTTTGCCTATACTTCATCGGGAGAGCGGTTGTTTCGGGAACTGGGAGAGTTGATTCAGTCCGAGGCATACCAAAATGGTGCGAGAGGGTTGCGCAGTGCTGCGATTTTGGCAACAGCGAACCCTGACGGCGTCAGCATCATCGGCTTTTTGCAGCAGTTTCCCACCGATATGCGGATTGACTTGCGGCGAGTCTTGGCTTTTGCCCAGCGGGTGTCTGGCATCCTGAAGCAAACTCAGCAGGCCGTTGTCAGCCTGAATCAACAAACCGCTCAAGCAGCAAGCCAGGAATCGGGATTGAGCTTTGAGCAATTGCCCGATCTACGCCAATCAGGAAGTTTCGTATATCAGAAACAATCGCTCGATTTATACGATGCTGAACGGCAGCGGCAAATTTTGGGAGATTTGTATTTACCCATCACTGAAAATACCGTAATTCCCGTAATTGTTATGTCGAATGGATTGGGAGCCGGGCGCGATCGATTCGATGAGATTGCCCACCATTTAGCTTCGCATGGTTTCGCGATTGCCACGCTCGATCATCCCGGCAGCGACCGTCAACGACTACGCGAATTCTACGCCGGACTGCATCGGGAAAACTTTGACGCGACCGAATACCTCGATCGACCCAAGGATATCAGCTTTTTGCTGGATCAACTGGAGCAGCTCAACCAAACCCAGTTGGGCCAACGGCTGAATTTAGAACGGGTTGGGATCTTCGGCTATTCGTTTGGCGGCAGTACGGCCCTTTCCTTGGCTGGAGCTGAGATTGATTTCGCCTATTTGCAGCAGGATTGCCAAACCGAAACGGGACTAGTCAACATTTCCTTGATCTACCAGTGCCGTGCTCTAGAACTGCCGCGAGATCCAGTAGCCTTAAAAGACGAACGAATTCAAGCCGCATTTATGTTTGTCCCGTTTGGCAAAAGTTTGTTTGGCACAACTGGTATGGCCGAAGTGACAATTCCCATTTTTTGGGAAGTCACCGATTTAGATATTTTGACACCGCTAGTGGTGGAACAACTGCCAACCTTCGCGGCCCTGACTACGACTCCCAGGTACCTGAGTGTAACCCAAGGTTTGCCCCATGCCCGTGTCACCTATGATATCCTCGGCCGGTTCACCGCCGCCAAAACTCCTTGGGAAGACCTCAAAGCGATTGCCCACAACTATCAAAACGCACTCAGCTTAGCATTTTTCAAAGTATATATAGAACAAGACGAGCGGTATCGTTCTTATTTAACTGCAGCTTACGCTAAAGCATTAACTCAAGCTCCCTATTCATTGAGTTTAGTGCAGTCAATTGGTGAAGAAATACTTCAGCCAGTTAACTAACAAACTTTCACTTCTTGTCATCCGCCCAAAACTTTATTGTTTACCTATCCGCCAGTTACGGTTCAGAAGTAGCTTCAGCCGTTGCCATAGCATCTGTCTGATAATACCTATTCATTCTTCCGCTGCAATATGCCGTTGGGTATCCATGCTATTGTGCAGGATGCGGATTACCTCGATGCCTTTGTCTGCATAGCGGTAGAAGATAATATGGCGTTCAGCCGGACAGCTCAGGCAGCCGGAGCGCAGCTCATCGCGTTTTTTGCCAAGGGCAGGACGGTCATACTAAAACTGCTGAACGCAAACCGCATCGAGTAAAATCAGCTTATCAGAAGCAGCTACCTGGCACTTGGGAATAGTCTGCAACAGCACAGGTTGACGGCCCTGCTCTAGTTGTTGGGCAACTTGACGCACCAGATCCTGGAACGAACTGTGAATCAACCAATCTTGATTCAGATAGGCTGGCGTAAACGCAGATCGTCCAATCAGGAAAAAATTAATATCGTATTGTTCGATAAATTGAGATAGAGCCGACGAATCTAAACTATATTGAGCACGAATTAAATCAATTACGCGCCGTTGGAATTGCTGATAATAAATCGGGTGATGAGGCAGCGCGAATTCTCGACCCACCAACGTGGAACGCTGCGTAAATGCCGGTAGATTGCTCGCCTCAGGATCTAGAGAAGCCACCAACGTCGATTGAGGTTGAGCCGCCAAATACTGATACAGCGATGGTGCCTCACCTACTACCCAACCCTGAAAGCGCAGGAAGAGAAACGGCAGAGCCGGAACCACAATCACCACAGCCGTCAGGAAAGCTATGAGAGCCAGTAACCCTCGATCTCGATTCGTTAACCGCGACTGAATGCGTTGTTTGTAGCGCAGCCAGCGCCAGCCCGCATCTAACAGCACCGTCAGCACAATAGCCGCCGCAATCGCCAGGATAATTCTTAGAGTATGGTAGGTATAGCGACTGGGAAAATGCAGCTTCAGCAGCAGCAAATGGGCCGCACCATACAAAAACAGCGAAGTCAGCAGCACCTGTCCCAGAATCTTCACCTGCTCGCTCACTGCCGCCATCAGAGGCCATTGAGAGCGTCGCAGCATCGGTAGAGCACACCCGGCTAAAATAATCGACGGAAACACCGGCACTCGAATCCCGCTATTGCCCAACAGCCAAAACTGCCAACCGCTGACGCCAAAATATTCATTGCGTCCCTGCAAGCCATATTCCGGCATCATCCGCATTTGCTCGGCGGTAATCGCTCCACCAAATTTCGTCACGGTCAGCGCATAGGGCAACAGCACCAACCCCGCTGTCAGCAATCCCCAGAAAGCAAACTGATAATCTGCTTTGGATTCCGACCCTTGCCATCCCAATCTAGCCAGCCATCCCAACCGCATCCCCCATCGCTGAGAAGGTCCATTAGGCCACCGCCACAACCGCAGCAGTAACACTATCATTTGCACCAAAACCAACTGCGGAAAGAACAAGCCTTGTAACACAATCGTCACCAGACAAGCCAACAGTGACTGACGCAGCAAATAGTATAGAAACGCAACAAAAATCGGATAGATAAACGCCCTCGGTGTAGCAGAGACCAGATCATCATTCAGCCAAAGCTGCTGATTCAAAATCAGAGTTGACAGAAACCCAGTTAACGGAATCGGCAAAAGCTGCCAACAGACTCCAAATAGATACACTGTAGTTACTAAGCTAAGCAGCAGCGGCAAGACCTTAGCAAATTCAAGTGGCGCTATTCCCAGCTTTGCCGCAACCATATACAGCAGCTTATAACCCACGGGCGCAACCGTCGTAAAATACTCAGCAATCCAATCATTGGCAAACAGCTCAGCATCCACCAACCGCTGCAAAAACACCACATGCTGCCGCGCATCATCCTGCACAATATAGGGATAGCGCCATAGATACCCCAGCGTCACCCCACCAAAATACAGCGCCACCCCCAAACTCAACCCCAACCACCCCCACCGCCACTTCCCCACCTCCCCCACCTTCCCCATCTCCCTCACCTCCATGCAGGCCGATCCAAAATCCGCTCCTACCCCTGCCGCTGCCCAATCACCGCGTAAAACGGATCACCGCCTCCCATGCCCAGCATTTGCAGAAAACTCGGCACCTGACTGGGTCGCATAATCACTTCCGCTGGGCCAAAGCCAGGAATCGCGGCAAAATAACCCTTTACCAGCTCGACCCGCTCCGCTTCAGAGCTATCCCGCCACGCCTGAATCGCTTTTTGGTAAAACATCCGATTCGAGAAGCTGACAATACAGATGCCGCCCGGTTTGAGAATCCGGTAAATTTCGGCAAACACCGCCTCTGGCAACTGCAAATACTGCACCGAAACAGCAATCAGCACCGCAGCGAAGGATTGATCGGGTAAGGGCAGGAGTTGCTTTTGATTCAGATTTTGCACAAAGTAATGGTTGAGGCGCGGATTGCGAGCCAGTTCCTCTTCGTTGAGGCCATGACCCTCGACATGCTCAAACTCGATTTCCTCTGGCAAATGCGACACCCAGCTACTCATCAGGTCCAGGATGCGGCTGTGAGGCTGCAATCGCTCTTGGTACAGGTCAGTGAGCTGCTGAATAAACCCCTCATCCACATGGGTGACAAAGCGGGGAAAGTCATAGAATAGCCGGTCATCGGATTCGTCAAGCTTAGTACGTTGAGCTGGTTGAAGCAGCATTGCAATCGATTTCACTCTACCCTTCTTAGTTTAGAAAAAATTGCGAAATATTAAGCCCTGCGCCCCGTTTTTTGTGACTGCCAGCGGGGAGGAAACCCCAACTGTAGCGGTACAGGTCTCCTCACTGTCGAGGCCAGAGCCGTCGCGGCACAATCAAAGCATGAAGGCAAAACGATTTGATACACACCGTTCACGAGGAAATCAATCTATGCTAGTTCGTTATTGGCAGCCTTGGCGCGAAATGGATTTAATGCGTCGTCAGTTTGATCAGTTGTTTAATGAGTTGACCCAACCGGTAGACAGCCAATCGCAGCCATCCCATCCAATCACCTGGAACCCAGCGATTGAACTGATGGATGCAGGCGATAACATTGTGGTTCGTGCTCAACTGCCTGGAATGGAAGCAAAAGATCTGAATGTTGAAGTCATGAAGGAAGCCGTGTCGATTGCCGGTGAGCGTCGTCATGAGCAAAAAACTGAAGAAAATGGCTTCTTCAAGTCCGAGTTTCGCTATGGTCAATTCCGCCGTGTTGTTCCCCTACCCGTTGCCGTGCAAAACGACAAGGTCGAGGCTGAATACAAAGATGGTATCTTGACCCTGACGCTGCCGAAAGTTGAGGAAGTTCGCAACAAAGTGGTAAAAGTCGATCTGACAGCTTCAGAGCAACCGGCTGCTTAGTGCGAGGCTGACGTTAAACGCGGCTAAACAACGTCAGATTTTCATATCGGATTTTAGGTGAGTGCGCAATCCTTGATTAACTGAGTATGACCTGGAGGTGGGAGTGTCCTGCCTCTTTTTCGTTTTTTAGCGTTGTTCAGTCTCAAATAACAGGAAAGCCTGGTAAGCCCCCCTACCAGGCAAACTTTCAATTACTTTACTCAAAGACTCAATTTCTGTAGATCGAGTTTCTACACAGACTTCCACAAAGATTGCTACACAGGGACATTTGCCATATACGGCGCTTCAACATTAACCCCTGGCTCTGCTAGTGTAATCTCCCAATCTAGGTTTCGATGCAGCACGTAGAGAAAAGGTGATACCTGTTAGCAAATTGACCATAGACTGCGCAACTCGGCTTCTCCTTTCATTGTCTCCTACACGTCTTGTCTTCTACACGGCGCTATCGGTTCCCTCTATGGTTTTAATGTACAAGATTCGGAGTTTCAAGGCTTCATCTGCCTATGTAACCCGATCGGATGATTTGAACCATTCCAAACTGCTATTGCTAAACAAGTCGCTAAACAAGTTGCTAAACGAGTTGCTAAAGAAAACGGCCAGAAAAAGTAGATGCCTAAACAGAACCCAAGAACCCAAGAACTTGTTGACAACCATTGTTGAAGCTGAGTTGTGCTTATCATCCTAAGCTGCATCATCCCAAGTTGCATCAATGGAGATCACAGGTTTCCTATAGCGAGAGGTGGAATTGCTTCATTTTAATGAAAGGCTCAGCTCTGATAGCTGTTTCCATCATGATTTTTACCAAAATTCCGATCAATCTGCTAGCAATTTGACGTTTCTCAACGCCATCTGAAGAAATGTTTCTTGATGCGCAATAATGTTTGCATTCGCCTCCATCCCAGGCTGTAGTGAGCAGGAGCGATTCCCTCGCTGTAGGGCCATTTGGTCAGGGTGAATCATAACTTCATAATAAGGTGCAGTTTGAGATGCAGTTTGAGCTAGAGAACTTCCAGCAGCTTCGGTTGGCGTGGGGAGCAAGGCATCAGGAGAAACGGCGCTGACCGTGCCTGCTAAGGTTCCATAGTCTGGATAGGGGCAGGCTTGAATCCGCAATTGGGCGGGTTGTCCAACCGCAATTTTGCTGATATTTTGGGTTGCCACTCTCGCCTTCACGACAAGAGCACCGCTGCGAGGCGCGATTTCCACCAGCGTATCTCCAGCCTGCACCACTTGGCCTGGATTCCGCAGAGTTGAACGCAGCACCACACCGTCACTCGTGGCCCGAATTACCTGGCTCTGTAGCTCAGTTTCAACTTGCTTGAGCGCCTGCTGGTCCTCTAGAAGCTGGGTTTGCAGCTCGGCCCGCTGTTGAACTAGGGTCTTTTGTTCGCGTTGCAGAGTCGCCAGGGTCGCTCGTCCGCTAGCGGCAGCTTGGGCGATTCGATCTTGGGCAATCGCGACCGGAGCAGCACTCGGATTCAGAGCGGCTTCGGCACGGGCAACTTGAGCTTCGGCAGTGCGAACGGCGGCCTGTTTTTCCTCCAGCTGGAGTTGGGAAACGGCACCCGACTTAACCAACTGTTGATAGCGGCGCTGTTCGTTTCGGGCAAATTCGAGCGCGGCTCTGGCTGCGGCTAAATCGGCTTGGGTGGTCGCCTGCTGCTGACGATAAACCTGCTGATTCTGCTCCCGTTCTGATTGGGCCACCGCTACTTCGCGGTCGATTGCACTTGACTCGGCGACGATTTGGGTTTGCAGCAGCCGAATCTGGGCATCAATTTGACTGATCTGCACCTGTCGCTGCTGTATATTGCCCTGAAGCTGTTGTTTTCGCGTTGCTAATTCTGTGGGGTCGAGGCGAGCCAGCACATCTCCCCGCTGTACCGTCTGATTTGGAGCAACCTCAATGCTGCTAATCCGGCCAGCTTGCCCAGCCTGGACCAATCGCACTTCCCCATCAGGACGAACGACTGCCGGAGCTTTGACGGTGACGTTGTATCGCAATAGGGCTGCCAACAGCAAGCCTAGCCCAAGCGAGCCAATTAGCACCGCACCACCCAAGGTCATCCAGCGGCTAACCGGCGGCAGAAATTCATCGGCTTTTACCGGACGCAGATAGGGCGAAGACCGAGAAGTCCGGCTTGTGGTTTGTGGGCTGGGCGGGATGGTGTTCTGCATGGGTTTGTTCTGCCTCGGTTTAAAAACACTGGATTAAATGAAAGCATGAAGGACTAAACATATAAGGTGACAAACAAACTTATGAATTTATGAACAGATAACGATTTTCTGCGAGCTTCTGCGAACTTCTGCACCTGTAAACTTTGCATCTACAAACTTCTACAAACTTCTACAAACTTCTACAAACTTCTACAAACTAGCGCTGCAATCACTACAGCAGCATGGTTCAAGCCGCGATGAAATCTAGATGATCGCCAGCGATAGCCGCCAAATCGGTCAATGTGCCCTGCAGGTTTAGCTTGCCGTCTGCCAAAAACACGATCCAGGCTGCTTGGGTAATCACCTGCGGGCGGTGGCTGATCAAAATCGTGGTTTTCCCCTGCCGGTGCCATAGCAGTTTGTCGAGCAGTTCGGCTTCACTCACCGGATCTAACCCTGCTGTCGATTCATCCAGAATTAAAATTGGCGGCTCATTCACCAGAGCACGGGCAATTGCCAAGCGCTGTTGCTGCCCACCAGAAATATTGGAGCCAAACTCCCCCAGAATGGTTTGATATTTTTCGGGTAAGCGGCTGATAAACTCGTCGGCTCCGGTGATCTGACAGGCTTGCACAATCTGCTCGAACTGAAGCTGCGGATTGCCCATCCGGAAGTTCTCCAGAATCGAGCGGCTCCAGAAGTGGGCCGACTGGGGAACCAGCACCACCTGTTGCCGCAGACAATCCAGCGCCAGATCGGCCAAGTTGTAGCTGCCGATCCGTACATTTCCCGATTGGGGCGAGTAGAGTCCGGCCAGTACCTTTGCCAGCGTGCTTTTACCGCAGCCTGATTTGCCAATCACAGCAATCACCTGCCCACCTGGAATTTGAATCGAGAAGTCCTTCAGCAACTCCACCCGGCCTGGATAGTGGAAACACAAGTCGGTGCAGCTCAGATCCGCATCATCCGGCAGCGTCACCCAGGGCTTTTGGTCATCCAATGCTTCGGTTGGGGCTGTAATGACCTCTTGCAGGCGAGCGTTGGCGGTGCGCACTCGTACCCAATCATCAACTAAATCCACCAGTTCATCCATGAGGCCGACTACGTTGCGGTTGAGAGTTGTGAAGGCCAGAAGCTGGCCGATACTCAGCTCTTGATTGATGACTAGCAGGGCACCCAGCCCCAAGAGAATCGTACTGCCAATATCGGAGACTAATCGGCTGAAGCTGCTGTTGATAATACCAATTTGGGTCGTGCTAAACAGTAAATGAGCCAGACGACCAAAGCGGCTTTGCAGTTCATCCCAAAACTGAGGCGCGGCTGTGGTGGTTTTCAGTGTCAGGGCACCTTTGAATGCCTCTACCAACACACCCTGATTTTCCGTTTCTAGCACCATCGCTCGCCGTGTTTTTTGTTGTAACATCGGCTGAAACACTACCGTTGACAGCACCATTATCAGCGCCACCAGCATCGCCACTAACGCCAATTTCCAGCTATAAAACAGCATTAGTCCTAAGGAGGCAATCGCAATCAACACCGAACTAGGCAAGCTAACAATCACTTGGGAAACTAGCCGGTTGATTTCTTCAATGTCGCGCAACCGACTCACCACTTCTCCACTGCGCCGGGTTTCGTAATAGGTCAGGGGCAATTGCAAAATTCGCTGTCCAAATTCCAGAACTAGCCCCAGTTCAAGGCGCTGAGCAAAATGGGCAATCAGGTGATCGGCTACGAGCGAGAGACCACTGCGAATTACATACAAAATGATAATGGCGATGACGATACCGGTGAGGAGACGAGTATCTCCCTGGATCAACACATTATCAGTTAGAACCTGAATAAAGAACGGCGATGCTAACGACAGTAAACCAATTAGAGTGACGCAGAGCACCGCTTCTAGTAACATGACTCGATAGGGCCAAACCCGCCGCCACACTTGCTCAATTCCGCCTATCGGATCATCGACCTGAGCATAAAAGCGATTCGGATCGGGCTGCACCAACAGAATCACCCAATCCACCCAGCCGGCCAGCAGTTCATCTTCTGATAAATACCGCACACCACTAGCTGGATCGGCGATCACGTATTTGGCTTTCCGCTTGCCGTACAGCACTACCCAATGATTGCCCTGCCAGTGAATGATCGCCGGTAGCGGCATCTGACTCAAGTGATGCAAAATTTCTTTTGAAGCCACTGCCGACCGCGCCATGAATCCCAACGCTTCTGAACCGCGCCGCAGCCCCAGCAAGGTTGTGCCCAACTGGCCAGTGCCCACCGCTTCTCGCGTCCGGTTCAGGGTAAAAGTGCGTCCGTAGTGTTTGGCAATTGAAGCTAAACAGGCGGCTCCACAATCGGCTTGGCTATGCTGCAAAACAAGCGAATAGTTCATCTCCTTGGCGTACTCTCAACTTCCGTAAGGCCTAACTCCAGAAATAATGAGTAAATCAGGTTTTTGCTTCCTGTCCATCTAACGCAGTGTAGTGATCCTGCCGCTGCGGGTTGAGATAGGGCCGCTGCCAGTCGATACCGTGTTGAGCAAATTGATGCTGGATCGCCCGCAGTCGGTTTGCTGGCAACTCATCCCCTCCTCGCCAAGCAGACAACAGCGCCTCGGCCACCCACTGCAACCGATTCAGGCCAAACTCGGCAGGTTCGCTTTCCGGTTCCTCGGCCAATCCCAATCCCGCTGCTAGCGGTTTAGTGAACAGCGGGACCGCGGGCTGAAGCTGAGAGCGCACGCTTGGATAGATCGCTTGCAGCACCGGATACACCATCCCATACTGATGTTGCGCAATCTGTAAAACTGCCGCATCGAGCCGATTATAGGCATCTGGATCGGCCAACACTTTGAAGCTAAATGGAATGGCGAGGTGATTGAGTTGCTCGGTGAAGCAATCCAGCAGTTGAATTGCTCCGGTTGGCGTCACGTTGAAGTAGAGATCTAGAGCAGGTTCCGTCACCCAGCCGCCATTGCCTACTGCAATGTAAAATTCGGCCTCAATCCGCCCCGCAGGCAGCCGCAGCGCTACCGCATCCTGTAATTCTGACAGCACATGAGCGCAGTCCTCCGGCTGGAGGTGAATGGTTAGCCCTGCTTTCTGCAACACCCGACCGCCATCTGCTTTCTGCCTTAGTACTTGCCATGCTGGATCAAAATAGCCTTCGCCATGATTGCTGGCCTCTAGCTGCTGATAAAACGGCAAATGCAGCCCTCGCAGTGTATTGTTCTCTAGTTTGGTGAAGCTATCTGAAATAGAAACAGCAACCTGTTCGCCACTAAAGTAGAGATCGTACAGGTAATCGCGCAGTTGCATTCTTAAATACTGATGCTGTAGGTTAACGGGAAGCTGATTAAGACAAACCGACGATTCAAATAACTCTGAATTTCCGTAATTGGCATGAACTATCCAGCCATTCGGGTAAATTCGAATATGATTCACCAGATCATCCAGAATAGAGGATTGCTCGAACGATAAAGGTGGATTAAAAGCGATCGACTCAATTGATGAAATGGGCACGAGGGTTTTAACAGAAGCTAGTATACGTTCATTGGTTGAAGCACCTGCCTCTGATAGATCAACCTGATCGATTGCCAGTAGCTCGACGGCAGTGCGACCAAACACGGTTGGAATCGACTCGGTTGGCGTACATAACAATGTTTTAGCAACCTGAAGCATGCAAATTTCAATATTGCCAAACGGTTCGTGATAGTGCAGTTTAGCCTGGATCGCCTCAATTAGCTCAAATCCTGCGAACCGCATCACTCGCGCCAAGAAATCGGGAAATCGCTCCAGCACCTGAGGAAATTGCGCTAGATAGGCTTGGGTAAGGGCTGATAGGGAACGATGCAGTTTTTCTAGCGGAGTAGTTGCCAAACGGAGAGCCAAATCCAAATCGATGCCTGCCTTGACGGTCAGACTCTTTAGCCACAGTTTGAGGTAGCTAGCAATCAATGCACCCAGATCAGCGGCAGGATCGCCCCAAACCGACTTTTCCCAATCAATCAAGCGAATTAAGGGCTGACTCAGGTTGAGCGACAGCGGCAGGGTAGTAGCCGGAGCCGCCGTTTCCCAGTCATGCAACAGCAAAACGTTATTCAGCTTCAGGTCATTGTGGATCAGACAGCACGGCTCGTAGGCGTCGTTTAGCTCAGCAATTGCCTGAATCAAACTTTCGTAGCGCTGCACTAATTCATAGAATTTGAGCGCATCGGTCGAAGCAGCGGCAAACTGTTGATAGGTTAAGTATTCTAATCCGTACAGCAAATCCGGAACCTGCTCGTTTGCTTCGCCGTCAGAATTCGTGACCGTTGGCTCTAAACAGCGCTGATAGTCCTCCCGATCCAAAGTAGCTTGATGCACGGCTGCCACCGTCGCTCCTAAAGCTGCCGCTGCCATAACTGGAAACCTCTGCCGCCGGTGATAAAAATCGTCCAGATCAGAGTACTCGGTTAGGTAGTCAAAAATAGCAATCGAATCCTCTAGGTTGAAATCAATCATCCTGGAGAGCAGCGGACGAATAGACTGCAAGTCTGATTGCTTCATAAGTTGATGTATTTGCCACTCATGCAGTAGGTCTTTATGGGTGCTTCCGTTCTGATCAAGTGGCTCTTGTTTAATTAAAAAATGGCGCTTATCAGCTAAATGAACTAGTAAATTAAAGTTCTTACAGCTTTTCGATTCTATTTGACTATCCGATTGTGATTCTCCATCACAAATTCCTCGTACTGTCAAATATTCAAATACGTTTTGGCTACTGAGTAAGAACACCATTTTCCTAAGCAAAATTCTAGTTTTTCAATTTAAGCAATAGACCCAACAAAACAGCAGAATTTGACGGTTAACTTGCAACGTTTTTATCCAATTTTTCAGAAGCAGAGACACAGAATCTAAAGCTTTTTTAACCCCATTTCTGCCCTCTGCTTCTTGACAGTCAACCGAATTGACTTAACGTTTTTTGGCTGTGCTTGAGCCAATTCAATTACTAAATTGAATGGATTGACTCAGGCTCTAAGTCCGGCTCACACTCCGAGCAGGGCGACGACGACGGCGACGACGTGGGCGACGACGACGCGAACGACTACTATTAGAACCTCTACCTCCAGTAATTACCGACTCATCTTCTTCAGAGAGAGCGCTTAAAAAACTCTCTGACCCAAATAGTAGAGATGAACCGATTGGTTGCAGCTCGGATAAGTTGTTAGCCATTGCTAAAACCCCCTTCCTTTCAATCAACAACTTAAGGACAGTTATGCAAACATTTGTTTAAGCATTTGCTTCAAGCATTTGCTTCAAACATTTGCTTGTTGTCCCTACTTCCTTAGCTTAGTCTCCACTAATTTTATGTTCAATGTTTATGAGACCTTTCTCATCGTCTCCTTAATCTCATCTTAAAGAATATCTATTTTCTGAGTGATGGCAGTATCAATGCGGCAGATGAGGCTAGGTGGCGAATGCATTTAGACAGACAATTCTAATTCATACCGTGATGCTCTAATTGCTGTGAGGTTAAGTTCCTATACCTGTTTACCCAAATGCTCATGCAATAGTCGGTAGTGTCAGTCTAATTTAGCAAAATCCTACCAAAGGGAGATGTTTTAAAAGTGTCAAATGTATCTGAATCTGAGAGATTGTAGAGAAAGTCCCGAGGGACGGTGTAGGTTTGTCCTTCGGATGCAATAAGGCCAGAACCGCTTCCCGTGAAGCCACTAAAGGCCGCCTTGTCCACTAGACATGCAGGTAGTAAAGGGAGGTCAAGCTGTCATTGAGCGGTGCTTGCGCATACTTTCTTCGCTCAAATCGGCAATTGGCAACCACTCTTCAATTACGGCTCAATTAGGCGCTTCGTCATAAATTACTGTCCTACCACTGCTGCGAGTCGTTTCAACACCTGAAGCACCCGTTCCAAATCTCCTGGATTTTCCAGCACAAACTCCTGAGAGCGAGCATAGCGAGGATTCGCTTGCCAGACTAGCTTCAAAAAAACAAAGTTGCTGCCATTCGTCACTAGTCCATAGAGCGGGCGATCGTGGTCTGGTGTTGTCAGCATATAGGATAAGACTTGGGGGATTCCTACCTTCAGTGAGAATTCTGCCCGTTTAGACTCAATCACCAGGAGCCAAAACTGTTCTTTTAGCACCAGCACATCCATCCGACCCCGAATTGTTAATTCCCCTTCTTGGACCGTCAGTTCCACCTCATCTTCCGTGCTGACATAGAACGGCGGCAAAAACAAACCAGCCAGATCTAGTAGAGGAGCCACTACAGCCAGTTTGACCGTGTTTTCCAAAACCGATCGCTGGGTTAAGTTAGCAAAGGCTGCTCTAACTCGGTCTAGCCGCTGCTGCTCTGATGGCGTCAGGGCTGGCAATTCCTGCTGCCATTCTAGAAACGCAGACGCAGACTCAATCTGCCGCAGACCGAACTCTGCCTCCAGTTGATATAGCGTTACCCGATCGGCTGGAATTGTTTGAACCATCGTTTGTTTCTATTCAGGTTTCGGCTAGCAACAAGCATAGCGCAGCCAGCACCCGACGAGGGTTTCAAGAGTTTTCCAGAGTTTTAGGCTATTTTTACTTTGTCCTTTGCGAGAGGACACTGTCGGTCTCTCATAAGGCATGCTTACAACTCAGCCTTACTAAAGCTGCTGAAAAACCAAAAAATTGATGTCTTCTATGTCGTCTTTTGGGCAATGCGGATGAAAGGACTTGAACCTTCACTCCGTGAGGAACTAGAACCTAAATCTAGCGCGTCTACCAATTCCGCCACATCCGCCAGTGTTAGTCTCTCATAATAGCAAAGATTTGGAGCAATGAGGCAACCCGTTTTGCTGAATTCACCTGGGTGGTTTCTGCTTGCAGGCGACCTTCGGCTGATCGGGTGTTGAGGGCAAGTATCAGGTGGAGCAGTTTTGCAGCCTGTAATTTGATTTGATAATTGCACCTGCGGCATGTCTAACCTGACGAGCTAGCAGCAAGCCAGATCTTTCCGGTTGGTCGCTAGCAGTTGGACCGATTAGCGCTACAGTTTTGAGTTAATAACTTCAGTTGATCTCCGTATGCGCTCAAAAATTCATGGGGCAATTGCTGCTGGACACAGCAAAACCGTGGAAGCCGGGATGGAAATGTTTCGCTTGGGCGGCAATGCCTTTGATGCAGCCGTGGCTGCCGTGATGGCGGCCTTTGTAGCGGAACCCACGCTTACCTCACCGGCAGGCGGTGGCTTTCTGTTGGCCCATACCCAAACCGGAGACAACATTCTGTTCGATTTTTTTACCCAAACGCCGCAGCACAAACGGGAACTGGCCACGGTTGATTTCTATCCCGTCGAGGTTAACTTTGGCAGCGTCACGCAAGAATTTCACATCGGGCTAGGCTCAATTGCTGTGCCGGGAACGATTGGTGGTTTGCTGCATGTGCATCGGCGCTTGGGCCAATTGCCGCTCTCGGTGGTGGTGGAACCGGCGATCCACTGTGCCAAAACTGGGGTGGAAATTAGCGCCTTTCAATCCTATTGTTTCAAGATTCTGGCCCCAATTTTGCTGAACACACCCGCATCACAGCGGCTGTTCGCGCCCCAAGGCAGGTTGCCCCAGCCCGGCGACCGCTTTACCCTACCCGACTTGGCCGAAACCTTGCATTACTTTGCTAAAGAAGGGGTGCGTGGTTTCTATGAAGGGGACATCGGCCAGCAACTAGCAAAAGACTGTCAGGAGCAGGGCGGTTATATTACTCGATCGGACCTTCAGCGCTACCAGGTAATCGAGCGTCAGCCATTAGCCACTACCTATCGGAGTCGCACCTTTCTGACCAACCCACCGCCGAGTTCGGGTGGTGCCCTGATTGGCTTTGCGTTAGCCCTCCTAGAAGCAATTGACCTCTCCCACCTGTCATTCGGCTCCTCTGAACATCTCAGCCTGTTGGCCCGCGTTATGCAGTTGACTAATTTGGCACGCCGGGATGGCTTTGATGCCAATCTTTACGAGGCTGAAGTGGCCGCAACGTTTTTGGCTCCCGATCATCTAGCCCAATATCGCCAGCAGCTCTTGCAGCAATGGGATTGGCCGATATCGAGTCTCAACAAATGGGGCAGCACTACCCACTTGAGTGTGATCGATAGCGAAGGCAATGCCGCCAGCGTCACCACTTCGAATGGCGAAGGCTCTTCCTATGTCATTCCCGGCACCGGCATCATGACCAACAACATGCTGGGAGAAGCCGACTTGCATCCGCAGGGGTTTCATGGCTGGCAGCCTGATGTCCGGATCTCATCGATGATGGCTCCAACGATGATTCTGCGGCAGGGTAAACCGGAAATTGTGCTCGGTTCTGGGGGATCTAACCGGATTCGTACCGCCATTTTGCAGGTTATTTCCAATCTGCTGGACTTTGGCATGAACGTCGAGCAGGCGGTCAGCAGCCCGCGAGTCCATTGGGAAGGTGGCGTCTTCAACTTAGAACCCGGTTTACCGACCGATAGTCAGGCAAATCAGCAGCTCAGCCTGAATCGGAGCCGGTTTCCCTTCAATGGTCAGCTTGAGCTGTGGCAGCAGCAAAACATGTTTTTTGGCGGGGTGCATGCCGTCACCCGTAACCTATCTGGCGAATTTTCTGGTGCGGGCGATCACCGTCGCGATGGAGCCATTTATGCTGGATGAAGCAGGGCTAGAGTAATGCCATGAAGTTCAAACAACTGGGGCGCAGCAACAAAACCATTCTCCGCTGGGTTGGAGGCGCGATTGGGGTGGCCGTTCTGCTGGATTTGCTGACGTTTTTGCTGGCAGAAGGCTTCTGGTTTCAAGAAGTGAATTATGTCCAGGTGTTTTCCACCCGCCTCTTCACGCAGGGCTGCATTGGCCTCGTTGTGTTTGCAGTCAGCTTGGGCGTGTTGTGGTGGAACCTAACCCTGGCTCAACGCTGGGCTTGGGGCAAACCAACAGCCGAGCAAGTGGCAGCCATTGATGCTGAATCCAGGAGCCGACTCACCTTTCCCGGCCATATGGAAGTGAGGCAACTGTTGCCGTTGGTTTTACTCGGCAGCTTTATGGTAGCAGCCAGTTTGGCCTATTACGGGCAGGTGGCAATTAGCCATTGGCGGCCCCAGCTCGGTTTGCGTACAGCCAATCTACCCGTACCGCTCAAGTTTGACCATCAGGTGGTGTGGGAGCTGCTGCGCAGTTGGCAAGCCCAGCCCTGGCAGCTGATTGGGGTGGCGGCCCTCATGGTGCTGCTGCTGATCAGTCCCCAACTGATGCTGCGGGCAATTGCCGTTTTGGTCAGCCTCAGCTTTGCCCTGGTGTTGTCAGAACATTGGGACAAAGTGCTGCTGGGCCTGCATCGACTTCCCTGGCAGCAAACCGATCCGATCTTCCAAACGGACATTGGCTTCTTTATCTTTAGCTTGCCGGTTTGGGAGTTACTGGCGTTTTGGCTGGTTGGATTAGCGGTTCTAACTTCGCTATCGGTTGGGTTGGTGTATTTGCTATCGGGGGATAGCTTCAACCAAGGCTACTTCCCAGGGTTTTCGATTCCCCAGTTTCGGCATCTCTGCCGTTTGGGGGGTGGGCTGATGCTGGTGGTTAGCATCAGCTATTGGATCAATCGCTATCTGCTGCTCTATTCGCCCCAAGGCGCAACCTACGGTGCGGGCTACACCAGTGTGACGATTAGCCTACCGGCTTACACGGCTTTGAGTTTGCTGGCGCTACCGATTGCGCTCTGGCTATTGGCTCAAGGATTTGGCTTGGGTGGGCGCATTATCGAACAGCATCGACATCCCGTTGGCAATCGACTTGGCGATGGCCGTAGCTATTCTGCGGCTGGGGCACCTTCTAGCGTTGATTCTAGTCTCAAGCGCCGTTGGCCGAACTGGCGGAAGGATAACAGCTCGGTCCAAGCCTCAGTTCAAGCCAAGTACACCCTAGACAACGCTGGTCCAGATGCTCCACCGCATCACAATCTAGTCAGCCCGTCTTTGAAACGACGCTATCTGCGCCTACCAGAACGTATCTCCTATCCGCCCTCGCTGCGTCGGGTTGTGCTAGTGATTGGATTTTATCTGTTGCTGCTGCTGCTGCTGAGTGGGATTTTGCCGGTAGCGGTGCAGCAAATGGTGGTGCAGCCCAACGAATTGCAATTGGAGATGCCCTATATTCGCCGTACTCTGGCCCTGACGCGGCAGAGCTTCATGCTCGACCAGATGGACGTGCAAACCTTTGCTCCGGACAATAGTCTCAGCCTAGCCACCCTGCAAGAAAATAATTTAACCGTAGACAACATTCGCCTGTGGGATAAGCGCCCGTTGCTGGAAACTAACCGTCAGCTCCAGCGCATCCGACTCTACTACGAATTTCCTGACGCTGATTACGACCGCTATGAGCTGCCCACCGATGATGGTCGTGCCGTTCAGCAGCAGGTCCTGATTGCCGCCCGTGAACTCGATTACAATGCTGTTCCCACTGCCGCTCAAACCTGGATCAACCAGCACTTGATCTACACCCACGGCTATGGGTTTACCCTGAGTGCGGTCAATTCGGTGGGCGAAGGCGGCTTGCCCGATTACCTGATCAGCGGCATCGAATCGGCTGCCTCCGATCCACGCCTTCGCAATAGTATCCCGGTGGGTAGACCCCGCATTTACTACGGTGAACTCACCAACACCTATGTCATGACCCAGACGCAGGTGCTGGAGCTAGACTATGCCAGCGGCAGTGACAACGTTTATAACACTTACGATGGCTGGGGCGGCGTCAGCATTGGCAATGTGGCACAGCGACTCCTCTATGCCAAGCACCTGCGGGACTGGCGCATGATGTTCACCGATAACTTCACGCCTCAAACTAAACTGCTGTTTCGCCGCAACATCAGCGAGCGGGTTAAAGCGATTGCGCCGTTTTTACGCTTTGATAGCGATCCTTACCTCGTGGTGATCGATACGGGCAGTAAGCAGTGGCAACACAGCTATCGGCCCCAGCCCGGAATCGTGGATGAGAGCCACCTCTATTGGATTATCGATGCCTATACCACCAGCAATCGCTATCCCTACTCGGATCCGTTAGGGAACGATTTCAACTACATTCGCAATTCAGTCAAAGTGGTGATCGACGCCTATCATGGCTCGGTTAACTTTTATATTGCCGATCCGCAAGACCCAATTATTCAAGCCTGGAGCCAGGCATTTCCTGGCATATTTCAGCCCCTTGATGCCATGCCCACCGGCCTGCTCCGCCACATTCGCTATCCGCAGGACTTCTATCAGGTGCAGTCGAACCAGTTGATGACCTACCATATGACCGATCCGATTGTGTTTTATAACCGGGAAGACCAGTGGCGGGCACCGAATGAGATCTACGGCAACGAGCAGCAGTTGGTCGAACCCTATTACCTGATCATGAAACTGCCCATCGGTGACAATGAGGAATTCATTTTGCTGCGGCCTTTTACTCCGGCTCAGCGCAATAATTTGATTGCCTGGTTGGCTGCCCGTTCCGACCGCGAGCAGTATGGCAAAACTCTGCTGTATGTGTTTCCAAAACAGGAGCTGGTGTTTGGACTAGAACAGATTGAAGCTCGCATCAACCAGGATCCGGTGATTTCAGAGCGCATTTCCCTCTGGAACCGGCAAGGCTCGCGAGTGGTGCAGGGCAATTTGCTGGTGATTCCGATTGAACGCTCGTTGCTTTATGTGGAGCCGATCTACCTGGTGGCGGAACAAACCCAATTGCCCACTCTGGTGCGAGTGATTGTCGCCTATGGCAGCCGCATTGCGATGGCCGAAACCCTGAATGGTGCTCTCAATGCAATCTTTACTGCCCCGCCGACCGAAACCCCGATTCTCCGCACAACCGAAGAGGTTCCCTTACCTTGAACCAACCTGATATCCACACCGCCGGCTAGTTAACTTATCGCGAATTGTAAAGTGGGTCATCCCAGCCATACACCTCATGCTGATGGCTAGATCGCTGGTCAGGCTCCGTTTGGGATTGCCGCAGGTGTGATGGGTTTAGGGGCGGAGACGCCGATCTTTCTGACGGATTGGTTGGGCGATTAGATTGGTAATCGGGAAACGGCGATGAACTTCGCAGTGGCGAGTAGACCGAGGGAGAGCGAAACGATGGCGGAGGTGTTAATTGGCCCTGACTGGCTTGCTCTAGGGCTTGCTCAACCGCATAGGGCAAAGCTTCCCACTCCAGATAGTCATTGTGCAGCAGAAACCGCAATTGCGTCAGGATTTCAGGCAGCGGCACGTTGGGCGATTCTAATGGGGTCGAACTGCGGAGTGGATCGCGCCGAATAGCGGCCAGCGCTCGTTGCACCGCCTGTTTGATTGCGGCTCCGTGTTTTAACCGACCGCACTGAATTTGGTAGTGTAATCCTTTCTCGCTGGTGGCGTAGAGGGGCGGCAGTTGGTTCAGAGCATGAGCAACCCACTCAATCTGATTCACATAAGCCGCTACACGGGGAGAAAGCGAGTTGAACTGACGCACAACTTCTTCTTCAACTAACAACTCCATCACATTCTTATAAATCCCCATGCCCATTTACCTCAGAGATTCTGATCAACATTTTTGAGAAGTTGTGCCTAATCGTTGACTCCCCTAATCCTTCGCTTAACTTAAGCATAGAGGGCGGCAGTACTGTATCTGTTCTCCTTGGTAAAATTTTAATAAATCGTGGATTCAACGGTAGCCAATCGCTCTTCGATCCGCTATCGCGCTGCCAGACAGAACAGCTTCAGTTGAAGCATCAGATGCGGCTATCAAGTCAGTCAAGCTTCGGTCAATCAAATAATGCGATAAACCCGTAGCACCACCTCCTGTCCCCTGACTCCCAACTCCCAACTCCCGACTTCTACTTTCCCTCTCTCCCGCAAACTCGCCGCAATCAATTTGCCAGAAATTTTGGCGAAGGAATGTTATAGATTCTTGTAAACTTGATAGGGACTGGCAACGAACCCGGTTTCCATCCGTAGCAAGGTTCGCAATCCAGGCTCCACTCTCAGGGGATACAAGAATTAATATGCGGATTCTGTTTGTTGCAGCAGAGGCGGCTCCCATTGCTAAGGTTGGCGGCATGGGAGATGTGGTAGGGGCGCTGCCCAAAGTTTTGCGGAAAATGGGCCATGATGTCCGAATCTTCATGCCCTACTATGGGTTCCTGCCCGACAAGATGAAAATTCCTGAGAAGCCGGTTTGGAAGGGAACGGCAATGTTTCAGGAGTTTTACGTTTACGAATCGGTGCTGCCCGGAACGGATGTACCGCTTTATTTATTCGGTCACCCTTCCTTCACGCCCCGGCGCATCTACTTTGGCGAAGACGAAGATTGGCGGTTTACGCTATTTGCTAACGGCGCGACTGAGTTTTGCTGGAACTACGAATGGCGGCCTGAGGTAGTGCACTGCCACGACTGGCATGCGGGCATGATCCCGGTTTGGCTGCACGAAACGCCCGACATTAAAACCATTTTCACGATTCATAATCTGGCCTACCAGGGTCCCTGGCGCTGGCGCTTAGAGCAGATTACCTGGTGCCCGTGGTACATGGAAGGCCATAATGTGATGGCTGCAGCAGTGCAGTTTGCCGATATTGTTACCACCGTATCGCCCACCTACGCCGAGCAGATCAAAACCCCAGCCTATGGCGAAGCACTGGACGGCCTGTTGTCCTACATCAGCGGCAAAACCCTGGGCATTCTCAACGGCATCGACCGCGACCTCTACAATCCGGCCACTGACCGGGTAATCACCCAGACTTTTACGGCAGATACGCTCAATCAGCGAGCGGCTAACAAAGTGTCTTTGCAGGACGAGTTAGGGCTAGAAGTCAATTCTGGGGCGTTTTTGGTCGGCATGGTGTCTCGACTGGTGGAGCAAAAAGGCTTGGATCTGGTGCTGCAAATGCTGGATCGGTTCATTGCCTATACAGACGCGCAGTTTATCGTGCTCGGCACCGGAGACCGCTATTACGAAACCCAGCTTTGGCAAATCGCCTCCCGCTATCCCGGACGGGTTTCAGCCTATTTGCTGCACAACGACACGCTGGCTCGCCGCATCTATGCCGGCTCCGATGCCTTTTTGATGCCCTCTCGGTTTGAACCCTGCGGCATCAGCCAAATGCTGGCTCTGCGCTATGGCTGTGTCCCAATCGTGCGGCGCACAGGAGGCTTGGTAGATACGGTCGAGCACCATCAGCCCGCCAAAGGTACTGGCACCGGCTACTGTTTCGACCGCTATGAGCCGTTAGATTTGTACACCTGCATGGTACGAGCTTGGGAAGGGTTCCAGTTCAAAGACCAGTGGCGAGAACTGCAAAAGCGCGGCATGGCTCAGGACTTTAGCTGGGAGAACTCCGCCAAAGAATATATCACTGCCTACCGCTGCATCCTCGGCATCTCCGAAGAAGAGCCTGCTGCCACAGCGGCCTCGACCTCAACCCAGCCGCCGAAGGATGAAACACCAGAAGATCGTCGTCCTGAGTTGGTGAGCTAACAGACCCTATGACTGATACTTTCATGGCTCCAGCTTCGATTTCTGCCGATGCTCCCCCTGACCAAGACTGGTCTTTGCTGTTACAGCAGCTTTTAGATCGACAGTCGTTGACCACTACTCAGGCTGCCACCCTGATGCAAGGCTGGCTGGATGAGACCATCCCATCGATTTTGTCAGGAGCGATTTTGGCGGCGCTGCAAATGAAGGGAGTGGCGGCCTCGGAGTTGGCAGGGATGGCGCAGGTGCTGCAATCCCAGTCGCGCTCGAAAGATTTGCCCATCGCTGGGCTGCCCAACCCCCTGATCGATACCTGTGGTACGGGTGGCGATCGAGCCTCTACCTTTAATATCTCTACGGCAACAGCCTTTGTGGCCGCAGCAGCTGGTGTGGCGGTAGCAAAGCATGGCAACCGAGCCGCCTCTAGCAAAGTGGGATCGGCTGATGTGTTGGAAGCGCTGGGTGTCAATCTGGCTGCCGCTCCCGAACGGATCGCCGCTGCCGTTCAGGAAGTGGGAATTACGTTTTTGTTTGCTCCTGGTTGGCATCCGGCCCTCAAGTCGGTGGCCCCATTGCGCAAAACCCTGAAGGTGCGAACCATCTTTAACTTGCTGGGACCTCTGGTCAACCCACTGCCGATTACCGGTCAGGTGATGGGAGTGTTTGATGCTGCCGTGGTGCCAATCGTCGCTGAAGCCTTGCAGCAATTGGGCCGTCAAGAAGCGATTGTGCTGCACGGGCGCGAAAAGCTGGATGAAGTTGGGTTGGCGGATGCCACTGATCTGGCGGTTCTGTCGCAGGGACAAATCCACTCGATGGCGCTTGATCCGCAGGCTCTGGGGCTGGGGACAGCATCGTTAGATCAACTGCGCGGTGGGGAAGTGGCAGATAATGCTGCTATTTTGCAGGCCGTTCTGCAGGGCAAAGGCACAGCCGCTCAGCAGGATGTGGTTGCGGTTAATGCTGCCCTAGCGCTGAAAGTAGCGGGTGTAGTCACGGCTGATGCAGACAATCCGACCGCTGTTTATCGTCAGGGCGTGTCGTTAGCGAAAGAGATCCTGGCGAGTGGAGCGGCTTGGCAAAAACTCGAAGAGCTAGTTGCTTTTTTACATGGGTAGGGTGTTGGGGCCAACAGCCTAACTAGCTTCTCTCACGAGAATACTCCAGTCCTGCTTGGCCTCTCCCTTTCGACTACTGCACCGTGACTCAATTGCCTGTATACTTTCCCTGTATAGTTTTGTAAAGATTAACTGTCATTTTCTCTGAGTGAGGAGTGAAGATGTACATCGTGCAGATTGCCTCTGAATGTGCTCCCGTGATCAAGGCTGGAGGCTTAGGCGATGTGGTGTATGGGTTGAGTCGGGAATTAGAACTGCGCGGCCATACGGTTGAAATTATTCTGCCCAAGTATGACTGCATGCGCTATGACCATATCTGGGGACTGCACGAAGCCTATCAAGATTTGTTTGTGCCTTGGTATGATGGCGTGGTTCACTGCACGGTTTACTGCGGCTGGGTGCATGGACGGCTCTGTTTCTTTATTGAACCTCACTCGCAAGATAATTTCTTCAATCGCGGCTGCTACTACGGTGCGCTTGACGACCACCTGCGCTTTGCCTTTTTCAGTAAAGCCGCTCTGGAATTTTTGCAGCGCAGCCACAAAAAGCCGGATGTGATCCACTGCCACGACTGGCAAACCGGATTGGTGCCGGTACTGCTGTTTGAGATCTACAAATATCACGGCATGGAGTACCAGCGCGTCTGCTACACCATCCACAACTTCAAGCATCAAGGTATCGCAGGCACCAATGTGCTCTGGGCTACTGGGCTAAATAATGAAGCCTACTATTTCCAGTACGATCGTTTGCAGGATAACTTCAATCCCTTTGCCCTCAACTTTATGAAGGGCGGAATTGTCTACTCTAACTTTGTCACTACTGTTTCGCCCCACCATGCCTGGGAAGCTCATTACGGTGAGTTTGGCTATGGCTTAGGGCATACGTTACATGTCCATCAGCATAAATTTGGCGGCATTCTCAATGGGATTGACTACGATGTTTGGAATCCAGAGATCGACCGCTACATTCCCTATCAGTACGGTCAAGCCAACATTGACGAAAAGCTGAAAAACAAAAAGGCACTGCGCGAACGGCTGTGGTTGGCCCAGGACAATAAGCCATTAATTTGCTATATCGGTCGCTTAGATGATCAAAAGGGTGTGCATTTGGTCCACCATGCCATCTACTATGCCATGCACCGCAACGCTCAGTTTGTGCTGTTGGGGTCGGCTACGGAACCGGGTATCAACAATTGGTTCTGGCATGAGAAAAACTTCTTAAACAATAATCCCGATGTGCATTTGGAGCTTGGCTTCAACGAAGAGCTGTCCCATCTGATCTATGCCGGTGCCGATATGATCGTGGTACCCAGCAACTTCGAGCCGTGCGGCTTGACGCAGATGATCGGTCTCAAATACGGTACGGTACCCATCGTGCGCGGTGTCGGGGGCTTGGTCAATACCGTATTCGACCGCGACCATGACCAGTTCCACAAACCGGAAGAGCGCAATGGCTATGTGTTCTACCAAACCGACCAGCAAGCGCTAGAATCGGCAATGGACCGGGCAATTGGGCTATGGTACCACTATCCGAAGGAATTTCGTCAGCTTGTTAAACAGGGCATGGAATACGACTATTCCTGGAACCATCCCGGCGAAGATTACCTGAAAATCTACGACTTCATTCGCCATCGCTGAAAGAAACCGCGCCCCCGCTGGCTAACTTGCCTTGCATGGCTACACCGTTTTGTCAGCCAATGTTTCTCTCGCCTGTTCAATTCAATATTCAGCTAAGCAGGACAAACAGGGGACATAGGCCCCCTGTCTAGTAGCTATTTTTAGAGCATGGTCTCAACTACTGGCAAAAGTGCGAAACCGGTAAAATCAATCGCTCTAATGGATGACTCCAATCATTAGACAATCTGATTCACTGCTCCTGACGTTGTTAAATCGAGAGGAGTTACATTCCTCACAATCGCAACCAAGTTCTGGGTTAATATCGACCCATTTGTAAAGAATTGAGTGATGAATGTGTCGCTGACAACGCCATCTCCATCGAAGTCGCCCTGCAGGAAGGTGTAAGAGCCAACGGGATCGATCAGATTCAGCGTGTCACCTTCTCCCAGGTTAAAGTCTTGCAGGATTGCATAGGACTGGTCACCAGTGGAGGTCGGGAGCTGTTTGCCAGCCGTGTAGTTAGACTGGAGGTTAAAGACATCGGCACCGACTCCACCAAACAGCGTATCCTTCTCAGGAACCGAAGAAACAACGGCGTCGCTATGGGTGTTGATCGTGTCGTCACCTGCTCCACCAGACATGAAGTCGTCACCGAATCCACCTGTGATCTGGTCAGCGCCATCATCACCAAACAGGAAGTCGCCACCATCTTCGCCAAATAGGAAATCATCTCCTAATTGACCGTAGACTGTGTCAGCACCAGTTCCAGCATTGACGGTATCTTGGCCATCACCACCGAACACCCGGTCGTTACCAGCACCACTGGCAATTCCGTCATCGCCTAAACCACCGCGAATCAGGTCGTTGCCATTGCCCGTCGTAATCCGGTCGTTGCCGTCGCCGCCACTAATGTCGTTGAGGCCATTACCGGCATTGATAATGTCATCTCCAAGACCACCATTGATCACATCGTTACCAGCACCAGTCGTGATCCGATCGTTGCCATCGCCACCGTCGATGTTGTTGTTACCACCTTGGTCGTTAATGACATCATTTCCTGCACCAGCGCGAATCGTGTCGTTGCCTAGGCCAGTTGAAATCGAGTCGTTGCCATCTCCTGCTTCAATCGAGTTGTTCCCGCCCGTCAGATCACGAATAACATCATTTCCCCCATTGCCAATGATTACGTCATCAAACTGGGTGCCTATCAAGGTATCATTGCCAATTGTACCAATGATAGTTCTGCCTGTAGTCATAAAAGTTTCTCCTTTATCTACCTGCTAATGTTCAGGATAAGTGGTTCTACATCTACAAAGATGTAACGAGCGAATTGCCTCAAAAACATCTGGAGTGATTCTCGAATCAAGGATGAATCGACAACACTTGGCCAAAGAATCGTACTCGCTGGGTAGCCAGTTATGAGGTGATTTTTGATTTTGGTATATGCAGCCGGAAATGTATCGACAGCCACCAACTTATAGTTCCATCCGGCTGCTGAGTGGTCCGGAAAAAAATTAGCGCTGTCAATTTTTTTTGTAAATTGTCTTTGCGATATGCTTCTAGAGCCTTGCCTAGCATTACTTCTATCGAGTGGCAAGCGGCTAAATGCGTAAACGTTCTAATAATACTTGTTTTTTGTGAATCGTTGCGAACATACAAGATGCAAAAACCGTAAAATTGCGCTGGCAGTTTTCTCGAAATAATCAAAGTTGATTATAAGTTGCATGAAAGTACCGATATAACAACTGCATCTGATATAGCAACTATATCCGTATACATCCCCTTGACGCCGCTCTGAATTTAGAGCGAAATCGAATCTAGATTGGCTACGCGAACTGCTTCAATCAATTTGATATCAATTGCTCCACTCACTTTTGCCATCACCATCCCCAGGTTCCAGCACCTCCCTTGAACGGTCCCACAATGTTGCTGGTAATCCAACCACCATAAAAATCTCCCGGTTGGGACTGCACGAGTTCCCCATCCACATAGCAGGACTGCATCCGACTGGGGTAGAAGGCAACGTAGTTTCTGATCCCAATAAAGTCTGGGGTGGGATTGGGATAAAACCAAGCGGCATTTTCGGCCTGCTGATCGCCAACCTGAATGGTGTAGTAGGCAGCCTGCCCCTTCCATTCACAAAACGTCGAGCGGGTAGTGCGATGAAAATACTCCAGGCGAAGATCTTCCGGTGGGATGTAGTACGACGGCGGATGGCTCGTTTCCAGCACTCGTTTGGCTCGCTGTGTATCGGCGATCATCACATCGTTGAATATCACCTGAATATGTTTCGAGGAATCCTCTAACCGAGGCGGACGCGGATAATCCCATACCGATTCCTGTCCAGGGCCAGGGGTAATTCGTTCGCGCACAGCATACTCCTTGCTTTACAACCGACTTTTACTAACCAGGGCAGTTCAACCAAAGCACTTTCACATTAGAAAGTAAAAAGCTACCCATCTACCCATCTACCCACTCACTCCTATGCCTATTCACTGCTTCCGTCAGATCAGCGATCGCCCCTGACCACTCGACTCTAGCGCATTAATTTGCTGGTTCAGCTCTCGAATCCGCCGTGACAGCAACCGAATAATGTTGACAGCGACACCAGGAGTTTCTTCTATTGCCTCATAGAGCTGCTGTTGGGTCAGTATCAAGCATTCACAGGGTTCTAGGGTTGTTACGGAAGCAGAACGGGGCTCGGCATCCAAAACAGCCATTTCGCCAAAACAATCTTCTTTTTTAAGTTTTACCAGCTCTCGGTCGCCGATGTGAACCCGGACCTGTCCCGAGGCCAGAATATAGAGCGAGCGGCCTTCGTCTCCCTGTTTCACAATCGTGTGTTTTGCTGGAAACGATAGCTCTTCCATGGTGGCAGCCAAGCGCACTAAAAAGTCGTCGCGCAGTTCTTTGAAGATGGGTACTTTCTGAATCAACAATAGCCGCTGAACGCTAGTGAGCATAGAAGACTTTAAATCAGCTCTAAGTCAGAATCGAAATTGGCAAGGATTCGTTCTGTTGCCTGAGGGCGAGGCTTTGGGTTAGGAGGTGGTTCAAGTCCCAATTCTGCCATCATTTGGCTAACTTGAGCGAATACAAGCGGGTCTGGATCGTTGTATAGGGCCGGCAGAACTTGACCCAGCGCCTTGGGCGAGGCTGCCCTCAGGTAGGCTAGCACTGCCTCTCGAACAAAGCCCGTGGGCGATCGCAAACAGGCTAGAGTCTGTTCGCCTGTCAATTTCCAGTGGGCGCGACGAGCCAGATGAAAGCAGCAGGCAATCACCCAGTCAGATAGGAAATGGCGCAGGTCCAGGAGATACCGCAATCGCTGCTGTGGCTTCATGGGCCGATAGGAAATGAATTCTGCCAGATAGCGCAGTTTCTCCTGTTTTGACACGCTGTCCAAGATATGCAGTACGGTTTGCTTTTTGGGAATATCTAGCGTGTTGTCTAAAATTTCTAACCCGCGTGCCCGGTCGTCGCGAGAGTCAGATTGCAGGTTGAAGGCTGCTGCTCGAATTTTGTCAGAGTCGTATAAAAACTGCATCAGCAAAAATAAGCGCTCAATCGCATCAATTTTGCAGCCACGCAGAGCACGGTGCAACAGCTCAATTTCTTTCGCGGTCGATTTGGTAGCTAGGTCGAGACGGGCGGCATAGATGTGAGCCAAGAACTGCAATTCCTGGATCATCAGGGTCTCAATCCCACTGCGGCCCAGTTCATCGGCCACCGCATCAATCCCTTGTTCTTGCGGCAGTCGCAGCAATACTTGCAGCAGCATTTTCCGGGTTGGTCCCCAGCTCGTCATCAGGCACGTCACGAGAATATGGATGGCCTCTGGCGTCCCGATCTGCCCAATTGTGCTCCAAGCTTGATTCCGGATCACAGTCGGTTGATAGACATTGTCTGCTAACCGTTGCAGTAGCGGGATCGCATCATTTTCTAAACGGACGAGGGCCTGCTGAGCTGCTTCCCGGGTCGGCTGGTAGTACAGTCCCCGCAGCAGGGCCGGATAATAATCCTCGGCATGGGTGGCAGCAATCGCTTCTAAAACCGCACAGCGCACCGGCAGCGATTCATCTTGCAGCAGAGGTTTAATATATAAGCGCAACGACTGAAGATAAAGGGCATCGGCCAGCGCCAAGCAGCCCATCCGCCGCTCTTGCTCTTGCTTGTGGGTCAACATGCGACGCAGAATATCGGTGGCTTCGGCCTTTTGCTGGGGATTGCCGAGGCGCAACATCAGCGCCGTTGCCGTGCTGCGAACTACTGGATCAACATCGAGCTGGCAGTAGGGCCGCAACCGTTCCAGATTCGGAACTGGGTTAGTAAGCCAGAAGTAGCGCATTGCGGCAGCCAACACGTCGGGGCGAGACGCCTGTTCCATCAGTGATTGGATCACCCCAGCATAGGCTGGATCGGGATACTTCAACATCACTTCCAGGCTGCGTCGCTGGAGTTCCGGCGATAGATTCAGCAGTTGAGGAGCCAGAATCGTGCTAGCAGTTTTGGGATCGGTGCGAATCAGCAAATCAATATAGGCATCCTTGTCGAATTGGCTATCGGGACGATTCAGCACTTCCCTCAGCTCCCGCTTCAACCGCTGGGCATCGACCTGAGACAGGCTCAATTTGCCCCAATCGGCGCTGAGTACCAGCACTTCCAGATATTTCGCCCGCATTTTATGTACCGTCAACCACCACAATCCTGCCAGCAGAGCCGTACAGCCCAGAAACAGGCCACTTTGCCACTGTTGAGCTACAGCAGTTGACCAGGAAAGCCGACCTTGAAACAGCCAAATCACAAACAGCATGCTAACCCCAGTCAAGCCGGTAGCAAGTGGTTCGGCGATTCCCCTGACTTGAGACTGCACTCGGCCCCGCTGCACCTCTGGCAACGGCTGAAACAGCACTGGGCTTGTACTGGCGACGAGGGTATAGCGCAACAGTTCATCTACAAACTTCAGCAGGATGACACCCACAAACAACGGCAGCAAGCGAGTCAGCGATAGGCCACTCAGCAGCAAAATCAGCAGCGGCGGAAACTGAGCCACCCGGAAAATACCAAACCGCTCGATCATCCGCCCCGAGACAAACCATTGAGTAATCAGCTCCAAAATTCCCAAGCAGGCGCTAAACAAGGCAAGAAAATCAGCGATTGTTTCGACGCTGACGTTTTGTTCGAGCTGACTTAGGTACTGAAAATCGAGCAGCAGCGACAGGATTTGCAGCAGCAACAAAAAATACAATCACCCAAATGATGTAGCGACGCAATGGCCCCTGCACTTGCCGGTTGGTAAAGTCGGGCGGTTTGTCAGTGGTGCGCCGTCGGGATCCATCTGGAAAAAACTGTCGGTAGATCTGTGTGAGATACAGCAAAATGGCGGCTCCACCGCACAGCATGGCTCCTGCTAACCAAATCACATTTCCTAAGCCAATCAGGCTGCGCAGTAGGGGCAGGGAGAGACCACTCAAAACATCCGCTGCTAGAATACCGCTGCTAATCAACGGGTAGGTGCGCTTAATTTCTCGGATTGTAAAGAGCTGATTGGCCGTAATCGAGGTGTTGATTTCGTTAATCACATAAATTGCTTCCAGCCACAGCCGCATCAAAAAAATCGTATACCCTCCCAACAGGGCAGGATGCAGCTCCAAGCGAAACAAAAACAGCGGCACGGCCATCAACCCAGCGGTAATCACAATCACCTGCCGCAGGGGGAGCCACTTTTGCAGCCAAGCGTAGAGAAACCCAAAGCCTGTGCCGATCCCAGCGCTGGCAATGTAGATCCAAGGCAAGGACTCAGCCCCATATTCACCCAAAAATAGCGCTGCCACGCTGACCTCTAACCAGAGAATTCCGACTGAGCTGAGGGTATAGAAAGCGAACATCAAAAAGGTGCGCTCACTTTCCTCAGGGCGAAGATTCAACCAACTCAACCATCTTCCCCCAGATCTTCGACTCTTCTGCTGTGGAACGGGCGTCCGTTCTCGCTTCATGCAGCTCCGTTTCCTTCTTGCATCTCTAAAGCACTTCAGTACATCATCCCCAGTAAATCAGATGCCGGTATAAGGGTACACCCCCAGCACCCTGATCTATTGTCTAATCAAAAACCGCTATTCTAACCGCGCCGTTGGGTTTGGTAATAGATTGCCCCTAAATTTTCCAACTCGATTTCTCAAGATTGAGCCGCAATAAAAAATTCTGCCCCAGCGTGCGAAGTAGCATGAGGCAGAACTTACAAATTGAGCAAAGCGCCAGTTTGCAGCTTATTTTTGTAACTTACTGCTGTAATTTACTTTTTAGGAGAGAGCATCATGATCATGTTCTTGCCTTCGCGCTTGGGAGCCTGCTGGATCTCCGCCACATTTTGCAAGTCATTCGCCATGCGCATCAGCAAACTTTCAGCCAGGTCGCTGTGCTGACTCTCCCGACCCCGGAACATGACAGTCGCTTTGACCTTATCGCCGTCACCCAGAAAGCCGGAGGCCCGCTTCACCAGTACCTGATAGTCATGATCCTCAATCTTATAGCGCATTTTTACTTCCTTGACATCGGAAGTATGCTGCTTCTTGCGAGCTTCTCTCGCCTTTTTCTCTTGTTCAAACTTAAATTTACCGTAGTCCATGATCCGACACACGGGCGGATCAGCCTTGTCACTCACGAGCACTAAATCCAGCTCTTTTTCCTCTGCGATCCTGAGGGCTTCGCGAGGAGCCATGATCCCCAACTGGCTCCCATCACTGTCAATCACGCGAATCTTGGGAAAGCGAATCCGTTCGTTGATCGTTGGTAAGTCTCGATTTGGTTTGGTCAGAGCCATGGGCAGTTGATATTTTTGCTGTTCTGTTTCAGTTAAGAATTGCGTTGCAGTTCGTAATTACAAATTGCTGAACGTTACTAAGGTTGAAGTAGATAACAAACATGTTAAGCCCCACCGCTAGAAGTGGAACTATAGATTTGTTACATGCTGTTATTCTAGCCACGTTGCCTGGCTTCCTGTCTAGCTTCGGGGAATGATTTAAGGTTTGGCGGCCAAGATGGGTGGGGGAGATGCGGCTCGTGGGCCTCGCCAAACGAGGGGAGATGGGGGAGGTAGGGGAGTGAGGGGTGGGAGATGTCGTTCAGTTAGGGAGATAAGGGGAAGGGTGGAGTAAGGATGCGATGGGTGAGAAACCTGGTTGGACTAGCAGAACTGTGTTTAGAGTCAGTTTGCCCGCTGTGCCAGCGATCTACGGCACGAGTGCTCTGTTGTGACTGTCAACAGCGGCTTTACTGCCTGCATTTGGCTGCGTCTGAGCAAGGTTGGCAGCCGCCGCTACCAGTTTTAGCTTGGGGAGTCTATGGTGGCGCTCTGAAACGAGCGATTGCCGCCTTGAAATACGAGCAGCAAACCCGGTTGGCCCAACCTCTGGGGCATGAACTGGCTCAGCTCTGGCTAAATTTTGCCGCGTCGAAGAAAAAATCGCTGATGGTAGTACCAATTCCGCTGCATGCCGCTAAACAGCAGCAGCGTGGGTTTAATCAGGCAGAGTTAATCGCAAAGGCATTCTGTCAACACACGGGCTTACCGCTACAATCCCACGGCCTCATCCGCAGTCGCAGCACCGAGGCTCAGTTTGGGTTGTCTGCCACTGCCCGCGAGCACAATTTGGCCGGAGCCTTTGAGCTGGGTGAACCGTTCAAGACAAAACCGCCACAGGCTGTGCTACTGCTTGATGACATCTACACGACTGGAGCAACGGCGAGAGCGGCGGCCTACACATTGCGACGCCATCAGATTTCGGTCTACGGCATTGTGGTCGTGGCTAGGGCGCTATCGTCTATCAGGACAGAGGCTTAGAGGGGGTGAGCAATCGAACTAGTGGAAGCTAATTTTGTGGTGCCGAAGATAGGGGCTGGGTCGAGTCCAGCAATCTGCTGAAACTGCTCTGGCGTGATCGTACTGACAATTGGCTGGTTTTCCCAATCCTTCAACCTACTGTGGGTGCGGATCAAGAACTCCACGCCTCGGGTTAGGGGCACCATCAACCATTGATCGATCAAGGTTTCCACCAATGCCAACTCAATCAACGCATGAGGATAAATTTGCAGCAACTCTTCTAGGTACAGATCAAATCGATTATCCTCATTGCCGCCAAGCTGATAGCTATTGACGATGTACTTCACGCGCTGCCGGTTTAGCTGTTCTCGAATTTCCATGCCCGTCAATCCGAACCAGATGTTTTTTTATCCTACCGGAGTCGTTGCCATTCGATGCTGAAAAAATCCCGTTTTTTTGTACAACGTAAAATTGTCACCTGTGAAAAGATTTCGCCTGTGTAGGAAAGCTAGTCCTGTTGCTTGATGCTGTCTACTTCCTCCTAAATGTACTTCTCAAACATAATGCGTTGAGCTAACGTTTAGAGGGCACAGGTTTGCGGGCGCGGATTGAGAAGGAAAACTATGACCGGAGAAGAGTTGCACCAGCTATTGCTAAGTAAATGGGGCCGTTCGTTTGATGTGCAATTGCGACGTACCCAGGGCAAGGTGTTTCTGCAAATCATGTGGAAGTATTTGGAGCAGGCGTCTTTTCCGATGACAGAGGCAGAATACCTGGCTCATCTAGAGGAAGTAGCAACCTACATCAATGCCTGGGGCTGCACCGCGCAAGTGCAAAATTTTGTAACGCGAACTCGAGAACGTCCCCGCTTAGGCAAAGCTGTCAATATTCCTATTGACCTAGGCGAACGCGCTTCTGAGTGGATTGTAGAACAGTAGACGCAGCGAAATTTCAGGCTTGCTTACACGATAATTTCACAATTGTATGTAGACAATGGCAGCCAAGAGCATTCTATTGCTCATTCTTCTTGATGACAACAATTAGGAGAGATACAGGTGACTACTGCCGTTTACATGACAATTTTTACAATCGCCGCTTTCAGCCTCGCCGTCTTGCTATTTGGCTGGAATGAAGACTAATTCTGCAGCTATAGAGAATAGCATCATGAAGCAATTGGCACTCTTTCCCGCTCCTGATCCGGCAAATCCTCTGGGTCTTCTTCCTCGTCTGCAGGCAGCAGCGGCTCCTGAAGCGGGATTTCGGCAGCGTTGATAATGGCCCCTAAAAAGCGAATTTGGTCGGATTCGACGAATTCCCGCACTGTTTCATTCAACAGTCCATCTTCGGTGTAGCCGGGACGGGTGACTAGGGCAATACCGTCTGTATAGGGTTCTAGCAACAAGGCATCATTGCAGCGGTTAAGGGCAGGCGTATCAAGAATCACCAGATCGAAGCGTCCGCGCGCATCCTCTAGCAATCGCCGCATCTCGCTCGACTCTAGAATGGCTGCGGCATGGCGCTGGGGGCCGGCACTGGGCACTACATAGAGGTTCTCAATCTCTGGCACTAACCGAACACAGTCGCTTAGGTTGCCGTAATAGCGCAGGGGTTCGACCAAGCTCTCGGGATCGACGGCCAATTTGAATGCCTGAACTTGGGAGGCGGCTCGCAGATTGGCTTCAATCAACAGCGTCCGTTTTCCAGCCCTGGCTGAGGCAATCGCTAGATTGTAGGCCGTTACCGTCTTACCTTCTCCGCCGATGGTGCTGGTCAACAGCATTACCTTCAGCGCTTTGCCGCCGCCGATCCGCCGTACCGTACTGCGCAGCCGTTCGTAGGCTTCTAGATAGGGCGATCCCGGTTCAGCCACCACAGGCACCCAATCGGTTTCGTCCGGCAAGAGGGGTAGAATGCCCAGTACAGGGACTTCTTCTTGTTTAAGTGCACCCTGCACATCTTCCACGGTGTAGAAAGTAGAATCGAGCGCGCCCAACAGCAGCACCAATCCGGCCCCAACCAGTACGCCAACACCGCTACCCACCAGCAAAATCACCAGGCTACTCAGCCCGGTTTGGGGAATCAGTTCGGCTTGGGCTGGTTGCACCACCACCAAACTACCGACTGCCTCTTCCTGAGCCAACCGGGCATCGGCAAGGCGTGCCTGAATCTGATCGAAGAAAGTTTGTTTCAGCGCCACTTGCTGCTGCAACCGCTGTTGCTCAAGCTGCTTGTTGGGAATGCTGGAATACTCTTGCCGCAGCTCTTGTTCAGAGCGGGTCAAATTAGCGAGCTTTTGTTGCAGGGCATCTCGCTGGGTTTTCAGGTTGATCAGGTTCGTGGCTAGGGTTTGCCGGGCTGGATCCAGGCTGCTGGCTTGCCGAATCGCTTCGCTGGCTCGTAGGGGAGCTGCTACCCTGCCACCGCCAATCACCTCAGTGACGCGCTGTTGTAGTAGGGTTTCATAGGAATCAAGCTGATTTTGCAACTCCACCATTGTCGGGTGGTTGGGGCGGAGGGTTTTGGCGAGAAGCTGCTGCTGCTGCTCAGCCTGGTAGATTTTGACCCGCAGATCGGCAAGGATGGGATCAGCACTGAGGGCCGAGGCAGCATAGGCTTCGTCGGGAGACATCCCGAGGCGTGATTGCAAACTGCGGAGTTGGGCGTCAATCCCGGCAATTTCTAGACGCAACTGGCGCTGCTGTTGCTGGCTGCTAGTCAAGGCTTGCAGGAGATTACCGCTTTCTGCCGATTGAATGGCGGTTCCTTCTCGCTGCACATAGCGCTGCAGATTCTGCTCGGCCTGTCGCAGTTCCCGGTCCACCTTCGGCAGAATTTGATTCAGGTTCTGGATAATCCGGTCGAGCTGCTGCGTATTGAACTGGCGACTCTGTTCGACCATTGCCTCCATCAACGCATTGGTGACGCCAACCGCTCGCTCTCGCCTGCCGTCCTGATAGGACACTAAAACCCGCAGCCCCTGCCCTGACGAAGTTTTTTCTTTGGCGGGTGGCGTCGTGCCTTCAGTCATAGGACCATCGATCACTACACGGGCCTTTACCAGAATTTCCTCTGGTTGTACCGGGATTTGCTGGGTTTGTAAGCGTTGGGTCGTCATTGTCAGGACGTTTTCCGACAGCAAAATCTCCTTGGTCACAGCCTGCCCTTGCTGCTGGAGGGCGGCCCCCGTGGCCGAGAAGGTGTCAGGTGGAGCACTGTAGGTTAGCATGCCGCGCGCTTGGTAGCTCTCTGCCGGAGGCGATTGCATCGCTGCAACTACACCCGAAATGCCGCTGACTAACACAAAACCCGCTAAACCGGCCCACTTGTGCCGCTCTAGCGCAATCACATATCGTTTAACAAAAGGGGGAATCATGGCTTTTACTCAATCTTTGGATGAACTTCCCGCAGGGGCAAACAGGTTAGATGCACTATCCACAAGCGATTGGAAAAATAGAACGAAACCCAAGATGTCTCGGAAGGGTTGGGTAAAGTTATTCAGCGCGTAGGTGACACGGGCTACGAAATTGCGTCCCACGACAATCACGTCATTGTGCTCTAGCATCGGATTCTGCGACTGATCGCCCATCAGAGCCTTTTTGCCATCCAGCTCCTGGCTCACAGCCTTTCCTTGTTGCACATCGAACCGGACTAAGGCAATGTTGCGCAGGTCAGCACTGCCAAGATCGAGGGAAAGCGTTGATATGGCATCGACGAAACTACTGCCATTCGGTAGCTGGACGCTGCCAATCGAGCCGCCGCCCCGTGCTCCAGTTGCGTAATTGAGGACGCGCACGTTGATCTGGGGTTGGGCCAGGGTTGAACGGGCAATCAGGTTGCGGTCGTAGTCAGCGTTGGCAGTTAAGGTTGGGACGACAATCGTATCGCCATCGGCCAATTGCAGGTCAGGAATCGGTGAGGCCGTTTGCAGCGGCGTAAACAGATCCACGTCTTTCTCGACAATCGACCCATCTATAAGCTGGCGACGCACTCGCACCGTCCGCAAATCGGCTCTTGTGGTGGCGCCTCCTGCTGACACCAGCGCTACCGAAAGTTGGGGAGCCGCCAACGGATACAAACCAGGGCGAACCACCTCACCCAACAATGTCACCTGCACGGGACGTTGAGCAATCAAAATCACATCCACCTGCGGATCAACAATGAACTGATCCAGGGCAATGCGAATTTGCTCCCGCGCTGCGGCGACCGTTAATCCTTCTAGCGTCATGGCTCCCACTAGGGGAATTAGCATGCTTCCTTCCAGATCAATCGTGTTTTGAAACGACAGGTCGGGAAAGCGCAGCACATTCACAAACAGCGTGTCACCCGGACCGAGCCGGTAGGCAGCAAAGGCATCTTGACCAGAATTTTCACCGAGTTCCGCATCAGGTGTATTCTCTAATAAACGCCGTCTGGCATCTTCTAATAGCTCACGAGTTGAGGCAGGTTGGGCGATCGCAGGCATCGCTTGAGCAGCGACAGGAGCGTGCCACATCATCCCAAGCAGGATGCTCGGCAAAGCAGCTACAACGCTGTATAGCGAGGATAGGGCACAGAGACTGAATCGAGATACAGCGGGACGTAACAGGGTAACCATAGGGGGAAGGTCAACAAATTAGAAGTTTGACGGAGTTGTAAAAATTAAAATCGAAATAGCCCTGATCGAATTGGAAAACTAAAATCAATTAATCAGTGAACTAAAGATAGATAGATCAATATACAGATGTAGACATGAAAATCGAGGTAAAACTGTCTGCCTGCCCAACTGTGTCGTTTTTTCGCAGCGATTTCATCAGCGTTGTTTGCACCAACTGAGCCAAAGCTTTGGCTTCCGCTTCTGCCGTCTCGATGTCCCCCAGCGGCTTAATTGGTATCTGGATGCTCACCGCTACCCAAGGTAAATGCTGGCGATGACGCAATTGCTGAAGTTGATCGGCCCAGAACCAGTGACTGGGAGCAGGATGACCTCCATCTGGCCAAGCGTACCATTGCATCACCGCATCGGTTCGTCGCTGGGTCCAGCCGCGAAAGAATCGAGCCTTTACGGAGTAGGTTCGGTTGGGCTGAGATTGACTACCAGCGGCGGGCAACGTAAATTCGAGTGCCTTGCGTGAATCAGCCGTCCACTGTCGCACTCCATTGATATCCATCCAATCCACCTGCGGCAAATCTCGTGCCCAGGTCTGGGGCCGTAACAATAGCCAAACGGGCTGTGAATCCATCTGTAAATCCACTTGTAAATCCATCTGTAAATCCACTTGTGAATCTACTTGTGAATCTACTGTGGCTGGAACAATTTCCTGCGCCGACCATTTGTGGCCGCCAATTTCGACGGTTCTTTGGCTGAGAGTTTGCCAACCCGGCAACGACAGACCGTTTTTTTGCATGTCCTTGAGTTGCTTGAGTTGGCTGATTTCTGGTACTTTTTGCCAAGGCCATTGACTCGTCAAGTAGCTGGGAACTGCACCCGCTAAAGCAATTGCCAAAATCATTAAAACGACGAGTTGTTTGATCAAAGTTGATCGATAGAAGGAATCAAGTTGAGTTGGCAGCATGATTTGTTTCGCTAATAATTTAAGCCTCTGACTCTAATGCATCACCTGATTCCGTTTCCAATGCAGGAATTAATTCATCTGTGACAATCCAACGATTGATTCCTTGCAAAAGAAGAAGTAAAAGCCCTAACATGGCGGTGGAATAAAGATCGCCGCCCCAACCATCGTGTAGCCAATCAAATGCCTGCGCCTGTCCAGTGCCGTGAAAGAAGGTTAATAGCGTATTGCGAATAATGTTGGCTGTTACGCTCAGAGCAATCACACCGCTGTAGAACCAGATCACCTTGGTGCGAGAATTCCAGGCTCCAGTCCAGTAGAGCAAGATCAGGCCGACATATAGGCTAGTGAACAACATCTTGAGGCCAGCGCAGTAGGGTGCTACCTCAACAATCCGGTCATTCACAAACAGGTAGATCTGATCTACCCGCACTTCCATACCAATCTGGAACAAAATAAACCCAGCCATTCCAGCAATGAACTGTTGCAGCGGCAGCGTGTAGGGTGCTATCAGGTAGGGAATTTGATTCGGCGTTGCTAACAGAACCAACAACAGCGAAAACGCTTGAAGCCGCAGACCCGGCCCACCCTTGAACCACAGACAGAGACCAGCCAGGATGACAACCAGCGATAGATTCACCAAGTCAGTCAAATTACTCAGGTAGCAGCCAACCCCAACCACCAATAGCCCTAATCCGGCCATGTGAGTTTGATTCGGTAACTGCTGCCATTGCTGTCGGTTTTGCCAGGCTAGATAGGTCGCAAATGGCAAACCAATCAACCCGTGGCTGAAATATTCATGCTCGGTGCTGATGCTTTTGTTGAGCCAGCCATCAACCCAGTGCAGTAGCAATGGAACATAGAGCAGCACCAATACTACCCCGATTGCTGTTTCAGGATAATGACGCTGAAAGCGCTCAAAAATAAACACCAGCTTGCGGGTAATCTGCATGATTGTTCGGAAGCATTTGGCTTGATTGCAGCTTCCTTAGAATGCCCTAGAAATGCGATTGAGCAACAAGCTGGAGGAGGGTGTTGGGGTAGTCAGTTGGAAATCAACGAAGGTTCAACGCTGGAACTATCGGGTAGGCGCGTGTGGCTGAATTCAGCTTCAACAAGCGAGCCAATAGCGGATACCACTCGATGAATTTGCTCGTCTGTTAAGCCTGGATACATCGGTAAAGAAAGGATGTCTTGACTTAACGCTTCGGCATGGGGAAAATCACCTGCTCGGTAACCCAAGCAATGGAAGGCCGGCTGTAAATGACAGGCAATTGGATAGTGAATACCGGTTTGAATTCCTATTTCGGCCAGAGCTGTTTGCAGTGTCGTCCGCTCGAGGGGGCTAGCTTCAGTAACCCGAATCACATAGAGGTGATAGACATGACCCGCATCACAGTGATTTTCAATCGGAACAATGCCGTATTCAGCTAATGGTTTTAGCAAAGCGTCATATTGGCGAGCAATCCGGTTGCGGTCACAGTTCCAGTCATAGAGGTAGGGTAATTTGGTTTTGAGGACAGCGGCCTGAAGAGTATCGAGACGGCTGTTAGTACCAAAGTCAGTATGAAAATATTTGCGAGTTGCGCCGTAATTACGCAGAGAGCGCATGGTTTGGGCAATGATTTCTTCTCGTGTCACCAGCATACCGCCATCCCCAAAACCGCCCAAATTTTTGCTGGGGTAGAAGCTAAATGCAGCAGCGATGCCAATGGAGCCAGCTCGATATCCTTCCCGTTCGGCTAGGTGGGCTTGAGCTGCATCTTCGAAAATCAGCACATCGTAGGTGCTTGCCAGATCCAGCAACCTTCGCGGTGATACCATCTGGCCATAGAGGTGGACCGGAATAATTGCCCTGGTGCGGGTTGTAATTGCTTTTTCAGCAGCCATCAAATCGATCAAGGCTGTTTTAGGATCGCAGTCTACAAACACAGGTGTGGCTCCAGAGCGCAGTACACCAATCAGCGTCGCGACGAAGGTATTGGCCGGTAGAATTACCTCATCGCCTTCGCCAATGCCGCATGCTTGCAGTCCCAGAGCAATGGCATCGGTTCCAGAGGCGACCCCAACCCCGTAGGTTGCGCCACAAGCAAGGGCAAAGGCAGTTTCAAACTCGCTCAAGGCTTGCCCTAAGACATAGTCTCCCTGACGAATCACATCCTGAACGGCTTGCTCCAGCTTGGCTTGAATCGGCTGATGCTGAGCAGTGAGATCAACGAATGGAATAGTGGAATGGTGCATGGCGAAAACATTAACGCGACGGAGAGTAAAGCTTGAGAAGAATTTGCCTAACTGCGGAACTATTTGGCTGGACGTTGGTTCGTTATCCCAGGCTGCATTGTGGCAGGCATTGAAGGGAGGCTTACTTTAGTTATGCCGAATTATTTGTAATTTTTAATACTCGATAATAGTAAAGTCTTTGTGAAAATCGACACAGCGTTTGGTCTAGCCAAGATCTGAGCAAAACCATATAAGAGATGAGTTCATCAACCTACTGAAAAGTACCTACTCAACCTGACGTCAGGCGCTAGAGTAGGTGGCGGTTTTGTCGTAATTTTGCTGGTAATTGCCGTAATTTTTGATACGCTCGGGGATACTGTGCTGATTGCAATCTACTGATTGCAATCCGTAGGCTGGTTCAACGTTGCTAGACCTGTTTGTGAGATGCGATTGTTACGTTTCCGCGGTAGAGCTACCTAAAGCCCCCCTAACGGCTTTCGAGTTCACTCGTTAGCTTGGGCAGATCCTCCAGCAGAAAAACGGTCATTTGACCGTTGTGGGGCTTGCCTTCTGGTGTTTGCACCGTTTCAACCCAGTAGCCGTAGCGTTCTCCCTGTCGTACTTCTCCCTGAATAAACCGCAGCAACGGCGCATTCTGACTTTCGGCTCGGCTCAGCATTTCAGTGGTTGGGTATTGATACACCACCTCAGCTTGTTGGTAATCCTGATACACCCCATCGCCGTAGATAATGCCCAACGCTTCCTCCAGACGCGGCTGACTGACGCCATACACTATGTCAAATAAGGTGATGCTTTCACTGCGGATAATGTCTCTGCGATCGCCGGATACAGCTCGACCTGGAGAAGTAATCGACGCTTTAAAGATAAATCGCCGAGAAGGACTGTCCGTTCTGCGGACTAGCAGGGTTTCGCCGGGGGCTGGTTGAATCGTCGGATTGGTTTGCATCCAGGTAGCAACCTCCGTCACCGTCTGGCCCGGTAAGGCTTTAACCGGACTGCTCAACAGCAGAACAATACCGACGGACAAACTTGACCACACTCCAACTTTGCTCATCACAGGCTTCCTTGGATCCGAGAAATTCGATTGCGATAGATACAGCGTTTTTCACTCATGTGAGGTATGGGGGGTGTGGAGGCTTCGCCCCCACGCAGGGGCACTGCCCCTGCACCCCGTTTTTCGTACTTCACTAGCCCTTCACTAGCCTGAAAAAGGCTGTAATTAAGTAGACAATAAATCATTGAATTATAGAGGTAGATTACAGCCTCTCCAAGGGATGCTTTCATTGTTCCCGATTTTTGAGGCTGAATTCGATGGCGTCAGAAATGCTAGTGGTTAGAAACCGCGTGTACACAGACAAAACTCGGCTTCGCGGGTTAAGGTAAACTGTTGAGATTGGCTGGTGCGCCTCTCAGTTTATGACTCGGTTCACTAGATTGGCCGAACCTGTTTGAGCTGTCCAGGAAGCTACCCTTTTCCTCCTTGATTAACTTGATTAAAATTTCACTCTGAAGCTGGTATGGTTACTTTTTTGTTGGAAGTTGGTACTGAAGAACTGCCTGCGAGCTTTGTTAGCAGCGCCCTAGAGCAATGGCGTTCTCGCATTCCTGCCAGCCTATCCGCAGCGTTTTTGACTCCAACGGCGATTGAGTATTACGGCACACCCAGGCGCTTGGCCCTCTTGATTCAAGGACTACCCAATCAGCAGCCCGACCGGGAAGAAGAGGTGAAAGGCCCGTCGGCTCAGGCGGCCTTCAAAGACGGCAAACCCACCAAAGCAGCAGAAGGCTTCGCTCGCTCGCGGGGGGTGGAGGTAACGGCGCTAGAAATTCGCTCTACCGATAAGGGCGATTTTGTGTTTGTGCGGCAGCAGATTCCGGGGCGGCCTATAGCCGAGATTTTGACCGAGCTGGTTCCCGACTGGATTTTTGGCCTAGAAGGCAAGCGGTTTATGCGCTGGGGGGATGGTGACCTGCGGTTTCCCCGCCCCATTCGCTGGCTGGTAGCGCTACTCGATCAAGCCGTGCTGCCAATCACGCTGATGAATGGCTCCGAAAGCTGTAGCAGCGATCGGGTCTCTCAAGGCCATCGGGTGCTGCATCCCCAGCCTGTGATCATTCCAACCGCCTATGAGTATGCCGCTTGTTTGCGGGCCGCTTCGGTGGAGGTTGACCCGGCAGAACGCCAGCGCCAGATTGTCAGCCAAACTCAAACGGCAGCCCAGTCGGTGGGAGGCATCGCTTCAATCAATCCCGACCTGCTGGCAGAAGTGCGAGATTTAGTAGAATTTCCCACAGCAGTGGTTGGTAAGTTTGATGCTGAATTCTTGGCCTTGCCGGCGGAAGTCATCATCACCGAAATGGAAAGCCACCAGCGTTACTTTCCGGTGCTCAAAGCCGCCGGTTCATCAGAGCTATTGCCCTACTTCGTGACGATTTCCAATGGCGATCCGGCCAAGTCTGACCTGATTGCTGCCGGTAACGAACGAGTGATTCGAGCGCGGTTATCAGATGGTAAGTATTTCTTTGACCTGGATCGCAAGCAGCCGCTAGAGAGCTACCTGCCTCGCTTAGAAACCGTGACGTTTCAGGAAGATCTGGGATCGGTGCGGGCCAAGGTGGATCGGATCGGAGCGATTGCAGCCCGAATTGCCGATCAGTTGCAGGTCAAGCCATCAGAGCGCACAACTATTCAGCGAGCAGCGCTACTCTGTAAGGCTGACCTCGTCACCCAAATGGTAGGAGAGTTCCCAGAGCTGCAGGGCGTGATGGGGCAGAAGTATGCCCTCAGTTCCGGCGAGTCTGCTGATGTAGCCAACGCCATTTTTGAACACTACTTGCCGCGAGGCGCAGGCGATCAGTTGCCCCAGAGCTTGGCCGGTCAGGTGGTGGGGATTGCCGATCGGCTCGATACGCTGGTGAGCATTTTTAGTCTCGGCATGATTCCTAGCGGCTCCTCTGATCCGTTTGCGTTGCGGCGGGCGGCTACTGCGATTATCAATATTGCCTGGGATGCCAATCTAGCTCTGAATCTGGATCAGCTGCTGCAAGCCATCGTCACCGAGTTTGTCAGCAGTCATGCCAAGGCCAAGGTCGATGCTGCTACCCTGATCAACCAACTCAAAGAGTTCTTCCTCCAGCGGATTCGCACTCTGCTACAGGAGGACCGGCAGACCGACTACGACCTGGTAAACGCCGTTCTGGGCGAAAACGATGCCGAATACACCGATCGGGCGCTGCAAGATCTGCTTGATGTGCGGGATCGGTCTCAGTTCCTCCAGTCAATTCGGCAAAGCAAAAAGCTGGATAGTATTTACGAAACGGTGAATCGGGCATCGAGACTGGCCGCCCAAGGCGAACTCGATACCCGCCAGCTCGATCCCAAATCCTTGATTGACCCCAAACTGTTTCAGCAGCCCTCGGAACAGGCATTTTATGAAGCGCTGGTTCAGCTCGTGCCGCAAACCCAATCCGCCCAAGCCGAGCGCAACTATCAAAAGCTGGTCGATGCCTTAGCTAAAATTGCCCCAGTCGTCAGCAACTTTTTTGACGGCGAGCAGAGCGTGTTGGTGATGGATGAGAACCTCAAAATTCGGCGTAATCGGCTCAATTTGCTGGGACTGTTGCGCAACCACGCCCGGGTGCTGGCTGACTTTGGGGCGATTGTAAAAAGTTGATAGGATTGAAGCTCTATGCCTAGCGCCTACGTGATTGGACTCGGACGTTCGGGAATTGCTGCGGCCCGGTTGTTGAAGCGGCATGGCTGGCAGGTGACCGTTAGCGATTCTGGTGATTCTGAGGCACTGCGGCAAATTCAGCAGGACTTAGCAGCCGAAGCGATTGCTGTGCAGCTCGGAGAGCGCTTTAGGCCCGACCCAGCCCTGATGCAGCAGGTGATCGTCAGCCCTGGGGTTCCCTGGGATTTACCTGCTTTGAACGAAGCACGAGCCTTGGGAATTAAAACTCTTGGCGAAGTGGAACTGGCCTGGCAAACGTTGGCTAACACGCCTTGGGTGGGCATTACCGGCACCAACGGCAAAACCACAACCACGGCGCTAATTGCCGCCATCTTTCAAACTGCTGGATTGCAAGCCCCAGCCTGCGGCAATATTGGCTATGCCATCTGTGAGGTTGCGCTACAGGCGGTTTCAGAGGAATCCCCCAGCCCAGATTGGGTGATTGCCGAGCTAAGCAGTTATCAAATCGAATCTTCGCCTTCTGTGGCACCCCGGATCGGCGTCTGGACAACCTTTACACCCGATCATCTCAGCCGCCACTACACGCTCGAAAACTACTACAGTATCAAAGCTAGCTTACTGCGCCAGTCGGAGTATCAGATTTTTAATGGAGATGATCCCTATTTACGGCAAGTTGGGTCAAAAGATTGGCCGAATGCCTACTGGACCAGCGTTACTGGCAAAACCGAACTACTAGCTCCAGCCGAGCGGGGAGCGTATCTAGAAGACGGTTGGGCTATCGTTCAGGGAGAACCGATTGTTCCGGTCGCGTCACTGCGGATGGTGGGCCATCACAACCAGCAGAATTTGCTGATGGCTGTGTTAGCTGCTCGTTTGGCTGGGATTGACCAAGCAGCGATTGTCGAGGCAATTCAAGCTTTTCCAGGCGTTGCCCATCGGTTAGAGCATATCCTGACCTGGAACGGGATTGATTTCATCAACGACAGCAAAGCCACCAACTACGATGCAGCTCAAGTGGGCCTATCAGCAGTGGCAGCCCCAGCCATTTTGATTGCCGGTGGAGAAGCGAAAGCAGGCGATGACAGCGCCTGGCTGCAAACAATCCAAACTAACGCGGCTACTGTCCTGCTGATCGGGGATGCGGCTCCCAGCTTTGCCCAACGGTTGAACCAAATTGGCTACAGCGCTTATGAAATTGTGGAAACGATGGAGCGGGCAGTGATTCGCGCTGCCGAACTTGCCAAGGAACTGCAGGCAAAAGTCGTTTTGCTTTCCCCAGCCTGTGCCAGCTTCGACCAATACGCCAACTTCGAACAGCGGGGCGATCACTTTCGGCAGCTTTGTCAGGAACGGCTATAAGAGATTCTCTGCTAATCTTTCGCCTCTGGAGCTTCACCCTGTTCAGGCGCAATCGGACTTGAAAACACATTATCAACCGCCAGGTTGAGCTGGTACTGGATGGGTTGAGTCGCTGTGTTAACTACCACAATCTCGTAATAGCCAGACTGGGGTAGGGTGCCGGTCCAGGTCAGATCAGCCGAGTCTTCCAGCAGCATTGGTAAATCGGCAGTGGGGCGCGGCAGGTAGATAGAGAGGGCACTGCTCTGGGCAGGAGCCTGCACATTCAGACGCATGATTTGTCCAGCAGACAAATTGGCAATGTAAACCCGGCCACTGCCGACTTCCAAACTATCCTGCTGCTGTTGACTAAAGGCTCCCGGCTCAAATTGAATGCGCGCTAGCGTTTTGCCATCCTGTAAAGCTTGAATCTGATCGGTCGCCATCGCCTGCCATACCTGACCGATCGGCTGATCGATAAACTCCTTGCCGCGCTGCTCCGGAAACAAATGGAAAAATTGAGCATCGGTTAAATCGTAGAGCGAACGGCTACCGACATAGAGCGGATTGATCTGCTGCTTCCATTGCTCGCGGTCGGCGTCGCTGTAGCGGCCTAATTTTTGGCGAGCTTCTGGGCTAAGGATCTGGGGCAACTGGGTGAGCCACTCATCGGCAATGGTGGCCCAAATGCTGCGCCATTTAGCATCTTCGTCTCGATCAGATAGGGGCTGTCCGGCTCGCTCAGGATGGCGTTCGTAGAAGGTGGCATCGGTGAGAGCGATCAAAAACCCATAGTCAACTCCAGCCGCCTCAGCCCGACGCTCCAGGGAATTCTGGGGATTCTGCGGCTCTAGTTGTACAGGGGGCGAATCGGGACGTTGAGGCAGTAGGGCCAATAAGTCCTCGCGCCACCACCAGCCTGCTCCAATTAGGGAAACCAACGGCACCAGCCACAGCAGCATCAGCCAGCCGCCCGATTTGGAGCGAGGAGCAAGATTGGCAGGCGTAGGCGCAGCTTGAGTCACCTTGGTCGTAGGCGCACTGGTGGAGTTGGGTACGGAATCAGGACTAGAAGCCGGAGTGGATTCGGGAATGGACAGGATTGGAACCGCAGGGTCAGTTGATGGAACCAACGCTCGCAGGACAGCTTCAGCCGAAGCAACCCGCTCCTCCGGATGCAGGGACAGCATGCGCGTCAAAATCTCGGTCAGGTCTGGACTGAGGGAAACGAGCGACTGCCAGGGTTGACTACGCCCACTCGGATCGAGAAGTTCGGCTGGCTCTTTACCACTCAGCAGCACCAAGGCAGTAACGGCTACGGCATACAGATCGCTTTCGGGTGAAACTTGGCCTTGATGAATCTGCTCTGGCGGCGCGTAGCCCACTTTGCCCAGTCGAGTCAAAGGAGCGGCTGTTTCGGCAACGCTAGAGTTCACATAAGCCGAGGTCGCGGCAGCAGCAATTTGCTTTACGCCACCAAAGTCGATTAGCACCGGCAACCGATCGATAGTCCGTAAAATCAGGTTGTCTGGAGCAATATCGCGATGAATGACCCCCGCGCTATGCAGGTATTGCAAGACTGGCAACAGTTGAGCCAGTAATTGCCGAATTTCAAGCTCTGAAAAATAGATGCCTTGCTGACTGCGGGCCTCCAACAGCTGACGATAGGTGCGGCCTTCGACATAATCCTGCACCAAAAACAGCCGATCGTGGCCCTCGACGGCGGCCCGAAACAGTTCGCGAAAGCGCGGAATTTGGGGATGGTTGAGCCGGTAGAGCACACCCGCTTCTCTGGCAAACAGTTCTTCGGCCTTTGCTAGCGCATAGCTACCTTGCACTTGGGGAGCAAATTCCTTCAAAACACAAGTTTCCTGAAAGCGGTGAACATCCTCCGCCAAATAGGTACGGCCAAACCCGCCATGACCTAATTCCCGGACAATCTGATATCGCCCACCTAAGAGCAGCCCTGGTTGCGCCGCGACCGTTAGCTTCTCCCCACAGCTAGAGCAAAATTTGTTTTCTGGGGGGTTGAGGTGGCCGCGACTGCAATACTGAGGCATCATCGGTTGGGTCTCCTTGAAATAAGAATTCAGCCCTAGCAAACAATAAAAGCCATAATTCGGCTAAAGATCGGATTCGGTGGTTGGTACAACCCACTACTGTTAAGAAATCCATGAACCAGAATGCTCCTACCAGAGCACAAGAGCGTTTTACCAAAAATTTCTTAACTATTTTTGTAAATAACTTTGAAGATTTTGAGTTTTGCGTTAGCTTAAGTCAGTTTTAATTTCATCCCCCTATCGAGAGGTAGTTGAGATTTCTTCTGCTTCAATCAATTAGCTTCAATCAATTATCAATGAAACGACCGTCGTTCCTTTTTCTGAGAGAATCAAATAGCAGCTAAATACTTGTTTACAAGCTGGTTGTAATCCGCTAGGTGAATTTAGTTTTCTAAGCAGAAAATTTTGTATAAAACTTCTTCTTACAAAGACTGCAAAAGTTTTATGCGCAGCAGGCAGTCGACAAAACTTTAAGCAGCAGAGCGCTAAGTAGAATTCATCCACCCATCGTCTAGGTTGATAATGCAAGGGCAGCAGAACAATCAGAACCCTGTTATTCCTTCAGTAGAATTCGAGTCGGTTCAGCAGGAGCTAGACCACATCAAACGCCGTTTACTGATCCTAGAGCAGGCGGCCATCGAGTCGGTTCAGTTAGCTCGGCAGAAAACACTATTTAGCGTGATCACTAAAATTCACGAGTCGCTGAATCTAAATGCGATTTTCCGCGCCACCGTTACCGAAGTGCGTCAGCTCTTAAACGTTGATCGCGTTGCGATTTTTTGCTTTGATCCAACCTCGGCTTACAACAGCGGCGAGTTTGTTTCCGAAGATGTGCTGCCCGGTTTTCGCTCGGCTCTTGCAGCCAAAGTCCAGGATCGTTGCTTTGGCAAGAATTATGCCGCCTACCAGAAAGGGCGGGCTTGGGCCGCCAGCAATATCTATGAGGCCGAGTTGGCTGCTTGCCATTTAGCAATTCTGACGCAATTTCAAGTCGTCGCAAATCTAGTTGTACCCCTACTCCAACAGGGTAAACTGTGGGGGTTATTCTGTATCCATCAATGTTCTGGACCCCGGCAATGGCAAGGTTCAGAGATCGAATTTGTGGGACAGATTGCCGTGCATTTAGGCATTGCCTTGCAACAGGCCGAGCTACTGTCTCAGGCCCAACGACAATCTGCTGAACTGCAGTTGGCCAAGGAAGCTGCCGATGCGGCCAATCAAGCCAAAAGCGAATTTTTAGCCAAAATTAGCCACGAACTGCGGACGCCATTGAATGCAATTCTTGGCTTCACCCAACTGCTGATTCGCGATGCATCGCTTGACTCAGAACAGCGGACCCATCTCGATATCATCAACAAGAGCGGCGAACATCTGCTGACTTTGATTAACGATGTGCTAGAGATGTCAAAAATCGAAGCTGGTCAGGTGATGTTGAATGAAACCCATTTTGATTTGTTTAGCCTGCTGGAAAATCTGGAAGAAATGTTGCAGCTCAAGGCTCGTTCCAAAGGGCTGCGTTTGGTGTTTGATCTGGCTGCTGACGTACCTCAGTACATCTACACCGACGAAAGTAAGCTGCGCCAGGTGTTGATTAACCTGTTGGGAAACGCGATTAAATTTACTCAGGCCGGTAGCGTCATACTTCAGGTGCAACGGGAAACCCCAGTAACGACTTATTCAACTGACCGGTCAGCCTATCTACTTGAGTTTACAGTCATTGACACCGGTGTTGGGATTGCCCCATCTGAGCTAGAGCACCTATTTGAGGCGTTTGTGCAGGCCGAGTCGGGCCGCAAATCCCAGGAGGGCACTGGGCTGGGTTTACCGATTAGCCGCCAGTTCGTTCGCTTGATGGAAGGCGATATTACCGTTAACAGTACGCTGGGTCAGGGGGCTATCTTTCGGTTTGCAATTCCGATCCGGGAAGGAGGAGGATCTGCGATTGTCCCTATGGCTCAACCGCTCCAGCGGGTGATCGGCTTGGCTGCAAATCAGCCCACCTATCGCATTCTGGTCGTCGAAGACAAGTGGGAAAATCGCCAGCTTTTGGTAAAGCTACTAACCCGCATCGGTTTTGTCGTGCAAGCCGCCACTAACGGCCTCGAAGCCGTTGCCCTCTGGGAAAACTGGGAGCCGCACCTGATCTGGATGGATATGCAGATGCCAGTCCAAGACGGTTACACAGCAACTTCGCTGATTCGACAGCGCGAACAAGCCCAACTGCGTTCCGGCGACGCACCCCAACGACCCCGCACCGTGATTATTGCCTTGACGGCCCATGCGTTTGAGAAGGATCGGGAAACAGTGATGGCTGTGGGCTGCGATGACTTTATCACCAAACCGTTTCGGGAGGAGGTGCTGTTCGCTAAGATGGCCCAATCCTTGCAGCTGCAATATGTTTATGAACATAGCAGCGTAGACACTGATTTACCCTACATCAGCCCACTAGAATTGGAGCGCTACCGCGAAATGCTAACCCTACTGTCCTCTACTTGGCTGGCCCAGCTTTACCAAGCTACAACCGAACTTGACGATCAGCGCATTCTGCAACTGGTCAGCCAGCTACCCGACAGCTATGCTTTCCTGGCAACGGCTCTCCGAACTTGGGTAGAAGAACTGCGTTTAGATATTTTGATTGACCTACTTCAGCCAATTCATGCGCAGTCTCTCGACGATGCCGGAGCGACTCGATAAAGACAGGAGTCTAGCCCAAGTCTACCGATTCCGGTCGCTGCGTGATAGAGTCGAGGAGTTTAGTGGCCCGATGGGTAGATGTCAAACTGAGCTGTGGTAGCGTAGCCTGCTATAAGCAATCGAGATAATCGTCTCGGTAGTTTGGCACTAGTGAACGATTGCCTGTTAACTATTGCTAGCTGTTTGTTCACCTCCTAGGTTTTACTGTCGAATTCTTGCTGTCTAGTTTTTGCTGTGGTTGTCTATGCCCTTTTCCAGAGCAAGCGGTATTCTGCTGCATCCTACGTCTTTTCCGAGTCCTTATGGTGTGGGCGATCTTGGTTCAGAAGCCTATCAGTTCGTTGATTTTCTTGCCGAAAGCAAACAGCAGATTTGGCAGATTTTACCCCTCGGCCCAACTGGATACGGCGATTCGCCCTACCAGTGTTTCTCCGCAATTGCTGGCAATCCTCTGCTGATCAGCCCAGACCAGCTTCGAGCCGATGGGCTGTTGACGGATGAAGACTTGAGCAATCTGCCGGAACTGCCGCTAAAAATCGACTTTGGTTGGGCGCTGTATTTGAAACTGCCGCTGCTACAAAAAGCTTGCGCTGGCTTTCGCACCCATGCTTCGGCTGAGCGGCAAGATGCGTTTGCCGAATTCTGTCAGACTAAAGCCGAGTGGCTGGATGACTATGCCCTATTTATGGCCCTCAAGGATGCCCACAATGGTGCGAGTTGGCATACCTGGGAACCAGAACTGCGGCTGCGGAAGCCCGATGCCCTAGAGTCGGCTCGGCAAACCCTGGCCCAGAAAATCTTTTTCCATCAGTTTCTCCAGTTCCAGTTCTTTCAGCAGTGGACAGCGCTAAAAGCCTATGCCAACGAGCGGCAAATTCAAATTTTGGGCGACCTACCCATTTACGTGGCCCACGATAGCGCTGAGGTGTGGGCGCATCCCGAAATTTTCCGGCTGGATGAAGAAACCGGCCTACCCGAACTGATGGCTGGCGTTCCGCCCGATTATTTCAGTGAGACGGGCCAGCTCTGGGGCAATCCGATCTATGACTGGCAGCGGCTGCAGGAGCAAGACTTTGGCTGGTGGGTGCAGCGGTTCCAAGCCATGCTGGAGTGTGTTGATTTAATTCGAATCGATCATTTTCGTGGCTTTGAAGCCTATTGGGCCGTACCCCAAGGAGAAACCACTGCCGTGCATGGCGAGTGGTTGCAGGCTCCGGGCCGCACTTTCTTTCGGCATCTCAACAAGGTTCTGGGAGAATTGCCGATCGTAGCCGAAGATCTGGGTCTAATTACGCCAGAGGTGGAAGACCTGCGCGATGACTTTGGCTTTCCTGGCATGAAGATCCTGCACTTTGCTTTCGACTCCGGACCAGACAATCCCTATCTGCCGTTCAACTATCTCCGCAACAGCGTCACCTATACCGGCACCCACGACAACGACACCACCGTTGGCTGGTTCAACAAACGTTCGCCAGAGGAGCAGGAACGGGTGCGCCAGTATTTGGGCTGCACGAGTGGAGATGGCATCCACTGGGATTTGATTCGCTTGGCCATGAGTTCGGTCAGCGATCTGGCGATTATCCAACTTCAGGACTTGCTAGGACTGGACACCGACGCCCGCATGAACTCCCCCAGCCAAGAGTCGGGCAACTGGGGCTGGCGCTACTGGAGCGGTGCCCTCACGCCTGAGATTCGGGACAAACTCAAATTCATGACCGAAATCTATGGACGTGTACCCAATCCGCCTGAGCAGTAGGGTTAACTTCTGCCGCGATGCAGATACAAAAAGGCTTCTACTTCCGCTGCGGTGGGCTGAGCTGAAATGGCTCCGGCTCTAGTGGTTGTGAGGGCAGCCACAGCATTGGCGTAAGTGACGATGGTACGGGCCAAGCTGGGATCGCTGAGAGCACGAATTCCTTGACGGCAAAGCTGGTGAATGAATCCGGCTACAAAGCTGTCTCCAGCTCCGGTTGTGTCTTCTACTTCGACCGGAAACGCAGGCACAGCACCCTGATGGTCACTCAAAAAGTAGGTGCAGCCTCTGGCCCCATTCGTCACCAAAACGCCTTCTAGATTTCCGGTCTGCTCGGCAATGGCGCTGGGATCAGCGGTACCAAACAACCACTCGGCTTCTTCTACCGTCAGCTTCAGGAAATCAATTTGGCTGACAAGCTGATGAATCCAGAGCTTGGCCAAACTCGGCTCGGTCCAAAACATGAGCCGCCAGTTTACATCTACCAAAATCTTGAGATAGTGTTGCTCGGCCAAGTCCAGCGCCCGTTCAATCGCGGCACGAGTATCGGGATAGGACAACTCCAGCGTTCCCAAAATCAAAAACTCAGCAGCCTCGAACAGCTCCACGGGCAGCAAATCGGCTTGTAATTGGGTATCGGCAAACTCGGTGGTGGCACGTCCATGAAATCCAGCAAACTGCCGTTCGCCTCCTGGTAAACGCAACACTTCTACCTGTCGCGTCGGTGCGGTGGGATGATGCTGAATGCCAATCATATTTACCCCCAGCATCTGCAAAATATCCACCAGCTTTTGACCCAGTTCGTCAGTACCAACACAACCAATAAATCCAGCAGGAGTTCCCAGCTTTACCAAAGCCGAGGCAACATTAGCGGGTGCTCCTCCCGGATAGCGTGTCCATGAATGCACCTGAGCCGTTGATGCAGTGATTTGATCCGCCAAACAATCCCAGAGAATTTCCCCCAAACATATGACACGCAGGCTCTGCACAATTTCTATCCTATTCTTCTGAGGTTTGGCCTACTATACCATCGAGGTTAAGCGGCAAATCTAGCCGACGGCCCAACAGCTTAGCTGCTGTTGAGCAGGCGCTTCTTTTAGCGGATGGAAATAACTCATGGAAAGAATCGGTAAAACTCTTTGCGGTGTAAAACG
>KL662191.1:5890699-5901709 GCA_000733415.1 [Leptolyngbya] sp. JSC-1 | reverse complement strand
ATCTTCAGTGGTTTCTATCCCAATGCGGTAGTTGCCAACTCGAATCCGATAACGATTGTTATGTCCCTGCATTGCTCTGATATTAGAAACATCTTGCAGACTCGCTGCTGCTGGCAAGTCATCGAATGCAATGGCATAGATACAGTTGTAAGCATCCAATCCTTTCAACTTTTTGAGGTCTTTGAGAAAAGCTTGACGATATTGAACATTCAAGGAGTTATTCCTCCAGTTCGGCAAGAGCCGCGGACAAATCGTATAAAGGAGTTTGCTTACCTTCATCCATTGCTTTATTAAGGCAGTAATCTTCAATTGCATCCTTGAGTGCTTCGAGAGAAGGTTCCTCTGTTGGTATCAGTTTGCGCCATAGCTCAATTGGAATCACGACTGCTATGGGTTGCCCTTCACTATTGGTGAGATACTCTAAATCTGACATTTTCAACCTCCAACATAGTTTATGGCAGAGGGTCGATCGGCTGTTCAGCCCTAGCTAGGGGGTTCACAACGCGAGCCACCGCTTCTTGCAAAAAAGCTTTGACAAACTCGTCGCGGCGATTCAGGCGAAACTGTTCCTGCACCACTTCGGTCATGCCACCATCGCCCCATTGCTGGTTCTGACGAAAGTATTCAATGAAGCTTTTTCCAGCAATTCGCGTCAGATAGGCTGCCGTCACGCCCTGGATGGCCCGACCCACGAGAAACGTCGCCACATTGGTTTGCAGCACGACCGAAAAGATCTCGATTGCGCCTCGGACCACCCCCAAACTCACCAGTGTCTTAGCCAGCGACAAGGCCAACTCTCGGCCCCGATCCAGATTCATCTCGCAGCCATACACCCGGCCCAGTTCCACCACCATCTGGGCATTGATCGCCGCCGTAGCCAACAGATCCACCACCGGCAGGGGAGTAGCTGCTACCACACCGGCCCCAATCCACTGGAACCGATCGACAATCTTTTCTGCCTGCCGCTGTCGTTCGACATCGATTAATCGCCGTGCCTCTTCGCCTAAGCGCTGGGATTGCAGCAAAATATTGTCAGCAATCAGGTCTTCTCCTTCGGCCCACAGCACCTGAGCCATCCGCTGCAATAGGGATGAGATATCCGGCGCGGGTTGAACCAGCGTACCATCAGGTAGCCGCACCGCTTGGGGATTGGCCGCCACCGCGACTAGATCCTGCGGCAAAATCAAACCTTGAAGCCGCTGGTGTAGCCGGTCGAGAATTTGCTGGTGGTCCGCTGCCGGATACAGATCGGTTTTGTTGAAGACCACGAGCAGTCGTTTGCCGATCTCTGCCAGCATTTGCAAGATCTGGTATTCGGACTGACGCAGATCGTTGTCGAGCACAAACAGCAGTAAATCGGCATCCGTAGCAATTTGCCGCGCTAGCTGCTCGCGTTCGCTGCCTAGCCCTCCGGCTTCCAGAATACCGGGCGTATCGACCAAAACAATTTCCCGTTCCAGTCCTTGCAGATGCAGTCGGTAGGTTTCGCCCAGTGTCGTGGTTCCCATGGCCGCTCCCACCTCACCGACAATCTCGCCGAATATGGCATTGATCAAAGAGGTTTTGCCTGCCGAGCCGGTCCCAAACACCACGACCTGCAAATCCCGCTGTACCAAGTCCTGCTGGATCGCCCTGGACCGTTCTTGCAGCGCCTGCCGGGCTACTTCATCCTGAATTTGAGCGATCTGCTGCTGCAATGCATTCAGGGTTTCTTGGGCAACGATAGTTTTGTCTTCTGGTAGGGGAGGCAGGGGGCGCGCAGGTGGTTTGGGGCGTCCGAACAGGTAGAGGTAGTAGATCAATGCTGCAATCGCTGCAATCAGTGCTGCCACCAATAGGGCTAGCAGCAAACTGGCTAAGACTGGAGAAACCACAGCAAGACTCCAGTAAAGCCGCTGCAACGAATCAAATAACCACGCAGCCAAGGCCAGGGTGATTAGAACACTTGCTGCAATGGTGATCAAGCGGACCCGACGCATGGGCAATATTGGTCCCAACTGAAACAGCATAGTAGCGCGGAGTTAACAACTGCCGCAGTCAGCCACTATGCGCTATGATCTACTTTTCAATTCTAAGCGACGCTGAAATCGGAACTTGCTTCCCACTAGCCTCGGAAGTCATTACCATTTCTACGTCCACCACCGCCTTCTCGCGGTTTTGCCTTGTTGACGCGAATCTCCCGACCCAGCCACTCAGCGCCATCTAATTCTGAAATTGCCTGATCTTCCTGAGCTTCATCCTCCATTTCGACAAACGCGAACCCACGCTTCCTGCCAGTTTCCCGATCGGTGGGTAAACTAATGCGGCTGACCTTACCATATTCAGCAAAGACTTCCCGCAAATCTTCCTCAGTAGCCTGAAAAGACAGGTTGCCAATGTAAATAGTCACGATCCTCTCCAAACCATTCGATACAGGGGGCAGTCCGGAGAGAACTTAAGGAACGGTTAACCTAACCCCTTATAAGCCTACAGCCGAGAACTGCTTTGCTCGTGATCATATCCGATCTCAAAGTCAATGACAGCAAAATGAAAGACATCTTTTTTTAAGATGTCTACAAAGTTAAATTCGCAGAAATTTGCATTTGTAGCGATGGAAACTAGCCGGGGCCAAAGGTTGTAGCGATCTGAGCTGTGACTGCTGCGCTCAACTATGGCGCTAAAAAGTGGATATTTGGTGGAGATCTGCAATGTGATCAATCGTCTACTGCGCGACTCGCCGCATATAGTCTCCCCAGAGTTGAGCTGCATCTCCACTGCTCGCCGAGGTCGGCGTATTGTCATCATTTCCAAACCAAATGCCGGTAGTCAAGCCCTGATTTGGAATATAGCCGACAAACCACAAATCGACATAATCGTTCGTTGTGCCGGTCTTACCCGCTTCTCCTAAACCGAGGAAGGCACCCCGCCCCGTTCCGGCCTGCACCACTCCTTGGAGAAGAGAAGTCATCGTATTGGCGATGTCGGGCTGCAAAACAGGCAAATTTGTTTCAGCGTTTTGCTTGTAGTCGTAGATGACACGGCAGGTGCGATGGTCGTTGAAATCTTCGCAGTCGCTGCTGTCGAGGATGCGATTGATCGTGTGGGGTCGGTTTCGTACCCCCTGATTGGCCAGAACTCCGTAAGCTCCGGTTAATTCTAGCAGCGTCACCTCGTTTTGCCCCAGCACCATACCGGGTACGGCCTCTAGGTTAGCAGTGATCCCCAGGCGCTGGGCGGTTCTCACCACTGTATTCAGCCCAACGTCTTGGGCAATTCGCAAGGCTACCACGTTTTCAGAGCGGGCCAAGCCGGTGTACATATCCTGACTGCCCTCGCCCGACCGACAGCCTTCAAAATATTGCCCTTGCCAGTTGAGCGGGGCACAGGAATAGAGCGTACCGGGAGAAATGCCTTGTTCCAGCGCCGCCGTGTAGGCAAAGACTTTGAACGTCGATCCGGGTTGGCGATAGGCTTGCGTAGCGCGATTAAACTGACTTTGGCGAAAATCGACACCGCCCACCATAGCCAGCACTTCGCCCGTTCCCGCATCCATGGTCACTAACGCCCCCTGGGAAAAGCCTCTGGCAGCTCCGGTCGTAGCCACTGCATTTTGCAGGGAAGCCTCGGCCTCGGCCTGAATTTGCAGATCCAGACTGCTTTCGACAATGAAATTACCCTCCTGAGCTAGCTGCTCCCCCAGCAGCGTTTCCAACTCGGCAAACACTTCGCTGTAGAAGTAGGGTGCAATCGTACTTTCCAGTTCCTTAATCGCCTTGGGGTTGATTTCAATCCGAGAGCGGCGTGCCCGCTGAGCGTCCTCCTGACTCACCATGCCCAGCACCACCATGCGGTTGAGAACGCGATCGCGCAATTCTACAGCAGTTTCGTAGTCCCGCACCGGGTTAAAGGCATTGGGGGCTGGCAAAATTCCCACCAAGGTGGCCGCTTCTGACAGGGTTAGATCCTTGGCTGATTTGCCAAAATAGAACTGGGCTGCATCTTCAAAGCCATAGTTGCCGTTGCCCAAGTAGACGCGGTTCAGGTAGGTGAGCATGAGGAAATCCTTGCTGTAGAAGGTCTCCAGCTTTAAGGCCACCACCGCTTCCCGCAGTTTGCGCCCAGCCGAATCGGCGGTGCCGACGTAATCCCGGAAGATGCTGCGAGCCAACTGTTGCGTTACCGTACTGCCGCCCTCGCGGATCTCGCCACCCCGCACGTTGGTGACTAGCGCCCGAGAGATGCCAATCGGATCTACGCCCAAATGCCAGTTGAAGCGGGAATCTTCGGAGGCAATCACCGCATTCGGCAGATAGGGCGAGAAGTCGGATAGCCGCTTTAGCTCCAGATGGGCACGGGTTTCGATGGCTCTCAATGGCGTCTCTTCATCGCGGGCATACACCACTACCGGACCCTGCACCGAAGCCGGTAACGGACGTACAGCAAACCGCTGCCATTCGATCCCAATCCACAGCGCCGTCAGGGCTGTCAGTCCGGTAAACCCGTACAGCCCATAGCGAGCCGTCTGCACATACCAGGGGGGGGGATTATGATACTGAATCCGCACGGCGGCAGCCAATTCCGGCGGCCCTAGGGTGAGCACATCGCCATGCCGCAAGGTCAATTTAGTTAAACGCCGCTTGCCGCGATAGATGCCGTTGGTGGAATTTTCGTCGCGCAGCACAAACGGGGCATTCCGCTGGCGTTGGTCTCGCGTCAGCGACATGTGCACCTGACTCACCACCGGATTGCGCACCACAATATCGCAAGACTTGGAACTGCGCCCCAGCAGGTAGCGTTCGCCCAACAACGGATAGATATCGGCCTTTGGGGCATCGGCATCCTGTACCCACAGTTCAGGCACTCTGGCATTGGGCTTGAGCTGGAGCTTCGAGAAATCCACCTTCGCTTGGACGGTACGCACAGCCTGCGTGATCGCTCCCAGCAGCGTTTTGGGCGGTTGCGACGGGGGCAGTTGGGGTGCGGGTGGCTTGGGCGGTTGATTAGGCGGCGGTGATGTCATTGCGGCGCAGGAGTTTTGTCGAACAAACAATACACTCCGATCGCTCAGAGTTCCTGAAGAGTTCTCGAAATTTGCTCAAATTGAGCGACGGACTATTGCATCCTTTCAATTGTACTCATTGGAGTCGGAGACAAGCTCATAAGCCGAGGACAGATTGCCATTCGCTCTCACTGAGGGGTTGCGGCAACAGCTCGACTTGAAAGCAAGCTTGGGCAGCGGCAGTCAGAGCCTCGATCACGGGCGGGATCGGCTCAGAGGGTAGAGGTAACGCCAAGGGCGCCAGATCTGCGCCAAACACATGCCGAAACAGGTCGGGGTCCGTGGTGAGACGCATAGAGCCGTGCTGCAAAATCGTCTGTTGGCGTCGAAGTTGGGCACTGCCAGTCAGCTTCACACCATCAGAGGTGACTAAATCGGCTCTGGTCGCCGTGCCAAAGCAGTTGGGATTATGGATATAGCCGCGCCCCGCCGCGCCGTACTCCAGCTCAACGCCCAGGCTGCGCCAGCCCTGAATCAGGAATTCACAAATTCTCTGGTAGGTTTGCATACGAGTACCCGCCAGCCCTGAGACAATCACTGCATAGGTCAAGTCGCCTTGGTGCAGAACCGCGCGACCCCCGCTAGGACGCCATACCAGCTCAATCGGCTGATCGTTCCAGGTTAAATCCCGCCAGAAGTCGGGGTAGTGGCGCTGATGATAACCCAGCGAAATCGCAACCGGCTTCCAGGAATAGAAGCGCAGTGTCGGCGGATGCAACCCCAACCGATGTTGTTCTAGCAGCCAAGTGTCGATCGCCATCTGAACAGCACCAGAGGCTTGTAGCCAAGGGATCAGCCGCCATTTGGTCAAAAGGGTCATTCCCTACTGAACCTATTGAGCTGGAAACTCGGCCTGTAGCGCCTCATCGTTGTCATCGGCAATAGTGGCGACGATGGTGATATTGCGTGATACCTCCGCCGGAGACAGTTCAGCCAGAGTGCGCTGAGCCGAAACCACGACCTGATCGCCCACAATCGCAAAGCGAGCTTCAAAGGTGCTAGTCCAGTTCATTTCCAGCAGCTTGCGCATAAGCTGAGTTTCGTTTTGCACCGGCAGCTTCAACACCGACGACCAAACGGTCAGCGTGTCTTCATCGCTGGTGCCTGGAAGTTGAACAAACACTTCCACACTGCCGTACTTAAACTTCCACAGGTGGCCTTCCTCGGTATGGCTGACCATCGCGCTTTGGTCTTGTTGCAGGCTGGAAATCACGGTTTCGATCACTTCCACATAGTTGACGGTGAAGCTTGCATCTTCTGACGTTCCGGCCTCAGTTGTTTCAAGCTCAAGTTCGTAGGCGCTCATAAGTCAGTGTTCCTGTTTCGCTGAATAGTTAGCTCAATCCAATTTGCAGATGGACAACTCGAAGATTGCCTACCCCAACTCTATCTTGGATGCCCTGAATCTGCTTTGGGTCTGGTGATTTTTTTAACCTTTTACAAAGAAATCTGCCCAGTCGCCAGAATCTACCCCAGGTAGAGTGCCTGATTTGAGGCGAGACCGAGAGAATAGGGCTAAATCTGATCTTTAGACAAGCTATAAGCAGACTATGGCCTTAAAACTATCGGTTCCAACTCTCGACGGCCCCGAAGCCGCCAAAGCGCTGAAAGAAACGATTCTAACAACTGAACCGGATGCACGAGTCGAGGTTGATGCGGATGCAAAGATGGTGACGATCGAGGGCAAAGCGTCGGAAGAAACCTTTAAGCAGCTAATCACCGCCGCAGGGCATAAGATTGCCTAATGAAATATGAATTAGCTAGCGGTTGAAACCGCATCTGCACAGGCAAAACCTGCCGAGGTGTTTGGTCTATCCCGAACGCGAATCAATTGCGGGCTAATCAGGGAAGTCTGCTGTAGGCGCAGCCTTCTCGCAGAATAGCAGATTAAGCAAGAGGTTTAGTGCACTTATAGCGTACTTGCTTCAATAGCCCGCGAATCAATTCTATCCATTACGCAAAAGGAGATGGAATAGGCACAAGGCTTAGGTTTTCGTAGCCAGTTGCGCTCCTTCCATCAGATGATGTAACTTACTCATGCCTCGCCAAAGGGTCTTCATACCGGGACCCTCCTGACGACTGCCCAAGAAGTCACCCAGTGTGCTATCCAACGGGTTATGGATTGACATGCCTAATAACATAACGCCGCACCCACCTTAATTGCTTGAAGTCAATCGACGAATTCTCAGGGAGTGACGGCTCATGTCCTCCATAATGGCTTCGCTCGGCTTCAAGCTGACATAGTTTGATTCTGACACAGCTTGAAGAGGAGGGATACGACGATGCCTACCGAAAACTTCGCCGCCTTCATGGGAGTCGATTGGTCAGACAAAAAGTACTATCGGTTGCTCTGCAAGCAGCCGATTGTAATAAGGTGGAGTTGAGCATTGTGGTTCACACGCCTGAATCAATTCATGCCTGGGTCGCCCAACTCAGGCAGCGATGTGAGGGAAAGATGGTTGCCCTCTGCACAGAACAGAAGCAAGGTGCTCTGATTTATGCCCTCTGTCAATACGACTGCATTGTTTTGTTTCCGGTCAATCCGCAAACTGTAGCAAAATAAGCTGCAAAGCAGCCGCTACGCGAACGTCGGGCTTTTACTTCTTCTCGTGCCAAAGATGGCCCAACGGATGCCTGCATTTTGCTGAAGTTGCTGCTCAAGCACCGAGACAAACTCACAGCCTGGACACCGGGTAGCTCTCAGCTTAGAGAGTTGCAGAAATTGGTAGAATGGCGGCGCAAGTTTGTTGATGATGGTGTGCGTTTGACCATTACTGATGTGATCAAGGGCTACTATCCTCACGCATCGCTGTAGGTCCACAAAAACGAATTCTAGACAAATAGAGAAGATAAAAGCAGCAACACCGTTGACGAACGATCGAGGTGTCATTGAGCCATCGCAGATGATTGGCAAAGCATTAGCATTACAGTTACGAACACTACTATTAAGCATTGAACAACTTAATCACAAGATTGAGCAGTTGTTTGCACAACTGCCAGGTGCCGATTTGTTTGCAGCATTACCTGGAGCAGGAGAACATCTTGCTCCTCGACTACTCCTGGCGTTTGGCGAAGAACGCACTCGCTTTAGCAGTGCTCAAGACCTGATGCAGTATGCAGGCATTGCTTCAGTAACAAAGCGTAGTGGCGAAAAAGACTGGGTGCATTGGCGATGGTCTTGTCCTAAGTTTTTGAGGCAGAGCTTTGTCGAGTGGGCAGAGCAGTCACGGCAACATTCGTTTTGGGCAAAGGCGTTTTATGAGGCTCAAAAGCGCAAAGGCAAGACCCACCAAGAGGCAATTCGAGCATTGGCGTTTAAGTGGATCAGGATCATCTGGCGTTGCTGGCAGGATGGGAAGACCTATGATCAGGCGAAGTACTTACTGGCACTCAAGCAGAAGAGGTCACCATTGGTAGCGCAACTCGCCCTCCAGACAGTCTCTTGACTGCTGTCAGCCTCAGGGCTTGTGTTAGACCGCTTCACCACGGGAGATACTGAATTTGTCCTTCCAACTCTCCGGCCTGACTGCACTCTACCAATACAAGAACGTCTTCGATGACTCGCCCGATTGGTGCATCTGTGCTGATTTCGATTACCCCCGGCATCGGCTGACCCTCCCTTACCCGATCGTAGGCATAGCGAGTGATCGTAGCAACATCGTGAGTAAGCAGGACACATCCTTCTTGTGCTGCCCACTCTAAAACGGTTGGATCATCTTTGCCTGACAGCCCAACGTCTTGAGTACGAACGATGTCAACTGTCGGGTTACGGCGGAACAATCCTCGAACGATTGTATTGTCGAAGTTCTCGTCAGCCAAAAACTTTAACATGCTTCCGACTCAGCTTTGCGGGCGAGGAGGCGATCGCGTAACCCCTGCGGGTCAAATCTTGCCTCATTCATTTCTCGAATCTCTTGTGATCGCTGCCGTCGCTGTCGTAAATAAGCCTCAACTTCCTGCTGATGCTTGAGATAGAAGGCAATTGTGGCGTAGATGTCAGCTAGCTTCAACGACGGATACCGATAAGCAATTTCCTCGGCCGTTGCACCTTGATTGAAGACAGCAACCACAGTATCTAACGTTACACGAGTTTTTCCGACAAGAATTACACCATCTTCATTCGCTTGCAGAGGAGCAGCTTCAGCCACAATTGCTAGTGTCATAAATACTTCCAACTTCGCTATCTTGATCGTATCAGATGAAAGATTACCTTAGAGCTTATGTTAGATGCCGCTTTACTCACGATTTTACACACCAAAGAGAAGTCCTGGATTTTTATGCAGTCTTGTCATTCCGAATCTTTTTGCTCTTGCTTCTTTAAAGGATTGTTCTTCTCATTTGTAGAATCAGCGAGACTATTATCTAGATTAGAGAGTGAAAGATTTAATGAAGAACTTCTGTCAGCCAAACAACTAATCATTTGCTTTGTTACATGGATGTATTCGCTCTCCTTTAGCTCTTTCAGTTTCTGACATAAATCAATTGCAAGCATCGTATCTTGATCTCTTAGTAACGCAGAAAAGAAGCGATTTACTTGTGCAGTAGTTTTGCCATAGAGTAGAAGAGCCGAACTGCCTATAATATCAAGAATAATGCCAGATATACCAGGAATTATAGTAGCACTGGCCTTTAAATCCGGTTTGGTTATCGCAAGAAGTACTGTAATGGCTATAATTCCTGTTCCTATAAGTTCCTATAAGAATCAGGAAGATGCTGCAGCGAAAGCTCTGAATTGCCTGGCTTAATATTGAGTTAGTAGTATTGTTCTATTCGAGCCAAATTAAATACCAAATTAAATAATACTATTCTGTCGGCATAATCAACTCTAAGAATCGCTGGATCTTCTGGATATATTTGTTTTTTAATTTCTGAATATATGTCTTCTTTACTTTTGGCTATGTATCTCTTTTGGTAGTCTCCAAAGACCCATGTAAGAGGACTTAGGGTAAAAGCCAAAACTCTAAGGGCTAATTCAATAAGAGGACTTAGGGTGCAAGCCAAAACTTTAAGGGCTAATTCAAGGGTAATACTAGATATAAAAAAATAAAGAACTATTAGAGCTAGTACATCAGAACTGTTAAAGGGAAATGGAAGATTGTTGAAAGGAATATCTTTAACATCGAACAAAGGAGTTTCATCTGTCCTTCTAGAATCGCGAAGTATAAATTGAGCGATGGTCTTTTCATTAATTTTTGCTTTATCTTCCATTTCTTGCTCCTTAAATTCTACTGTTTGGGCTAGTGCGACTTTTTCTCCAAGAATAGGTTCAGGGCTTATCAAAAAAATGTTTGAGAATTGACGTGAGAAACCAAATGTTAGTAATAGACTCATCAAGAGAAGGAATGTAACCTTCAAGGATCTTCTAGTTTTCATGGTGTACTTTACCAATCACTTTTGAAACATCTCTCTATAGAACGTCATCGCTACAGATCAGACCACTCAAAAATTCTTAACTACGTCTCCACCAAGAACTCACGACTACTTGAACACATAACTCAGAGATAACTTCTCACTGCGCCTTTGCAGACGACTTAGCGGTCTAACGGTGCTGTTCAGCGGTTGCAGACCAAACTTTGTTACTCCACGAGCCAAACCCAGCAATCCGTTGCAACAGCGTTATGGGGGTACGAGGCTGAAATTGAGGAGTATACTCAACTTTAGAACTCGGCAGAGGTGGGTGACGACTTTGCAACCGGATGACCTTACCCTGAAAAACTGGACATTCTCGAAGAGTTGAAAATCCAGGAGAATGAATCCATGCGTACAAAACCCCGTCGTCAATTTACCCCAGAACAAAAAGCCGTTTCTCTGACCTACGGTCAGTAGCTGTCAGGATCGTGACTCAATCAGGCAAACCCATCAGCCAGATTGCCAAGGAAATGGGACTGACTGAAAGTGCTTTGCGACATTGGGTCAAACAAGCCCAGATTGACCAGGCAGCAGTACCCAATGCTGCTTTAACGACCGAGGAA
>KL662191.1:5881355-5888679 GCA_000733415.1 [Leptolyngbya] sp. JSC-1 | reverse complement strand
TTATTAGAAACACGATTTATGATACTTTGTGTATTCAACTGCCTCCCACAAAGAGTATAGCTGCCTGTGTCTAAGAATTCGATTAGACGTAAGAGGATGTCTGAGAAGTTAAAACGCTTGCCCTTGATCCCCCCTAAACCCCTTCCAAAAGGGGGGAACCCCGAGCAAAACTGGATTGAAGTCCCCCTTGTTAAGGGGGATTGAGGGGGATCTCGCAAAGGAATGATGGAGTCAAGAAGACTTCTCAGACATCCTCTAAAACACATTCACTAAATCGAGCAGCATTTAGCTCTGCTGGCTGAAATTTTCTCAGAAAAAACTGTTGCTTAATATGTTGATACTCATCAAGTAAGGCAGAAATTATTTCCTGCGGAAGTTTTGTAGATAAGGCTGTCTCAATCTGAGATCTTTGAATGCTCATAATTCTTAATGATTCTGCTCACTATTTTGGCTGAGCCATCCTGCCACTAAAGTTTCAGCTTCAGGAGAGAGGTAATATAATCCTTCAGATGTTCGACTAAAATATTTACCGTAATCTTTGGCATTGGTTAAAGCTTTTGAAAAATTATCTTTACTAACCGAGATGGTTTTATATCTTTTAACAAGATATTCATATGCTGTTCCTGGCTTTACAGCCTCTTGTGCCTTCAATTCTTTAGTAATGTCATATAAAGCGAGTAAGGCATATTTATAAGTAGTACCTAAAGTTCTTACATCAAAATGATCAAACCTAGACGGAAGGTGAAGCCACTGATCAACTCTCTGAGTATCTTCCTTTGTTATGCGAGCTCCTCGATTTGAATTCTTTCGAGTTGAGTTTCAGTATTCAAGACCGCTTAAATCTGCATCTTGCATTTCAATCAGAATTTTATTTACTTCAGAGCGCCCCCCTGGATTGAGCTTGAAGGTTCCATCAGATTTAATAAAAAAGCGATTAGCTACATCAGTCAGATGTTTTGAGTAATTCTTGTCGTAAACCCCATTGATTCTCGCAGCTTGGTTCAAGTGCTCTTTAGTAGGTACAGCCTCTCCACAAATAAAGTTATAAGCCCAAACATACAACAGGCTAAACCTCTGCTGCTGAAGTTTTTTGTTTTTCCCTTTGTAGTCAGGAGTAACCGAAACAAGAAAGCCTTGCTCATCTCTTTCAAAGTAGCTTGAAGGCGAGTTGCCGTCTAAAACACTTTCCGATGTAGTTTCTATCGATTCTTCGATCAGTTCTTCTGATTGATCAAATTGGTTATTATCTGTTGAGGCTGACGAAAAAGGCAAGGCAAGTTGTTGGGGACGTGCAATTGGCTTTGGGCTTTTAGGTGGATTAAACGGAACGTATCCTCCCAAAACAGATGCAACTTTATCGATCGCCGTATCTGTGAACGATAGATTTAGCTTTCTTGAGTAGTTACTTTCTGTTTGCTCTTCCTCCAATGAAAAATTATTCATAGGAGTCGCAGTAGTTTGCGACACGCTTAGAGAAGTACCACACTTAAGGCACTTGCTCTTATCCTTCATTAGGTAACTGCTACATACCAAACACTTAACCTGCTGCTCACAGCTAACGCAGAAATTATAAGCCTCGTCGATTAGAACATCACAGTATGGGCAATTTGGCATGATCAGCTTTTTAGCGCTTTCAAAGATTGATCGCTAGTATACTCGTACTTTTTATACAACGCCTACATATCTAGATACGGTTTTCCTTACCATCAACCTAAAAATGCTAGCTAACAGAACACGGACAACGACGTAACTTTTATACCTTAGCCAGCAAAATTATGGACACCCCGCCGAGGACTAAGCGGCATAACGGCAAAGGTCAGCGGCGGCTAGTAACTTTAAATCCTACCAATAACTTTTATTCCGTCCGTTGCACCGCAGTGTTGGGCTGCTGACGCTGGGCAACCTGCATTAAGAGACGTAATGCTTCATTTACTGCTGCATCATTAGGAAAGGCTTGAGCAACATCAGGATCTAGAAGCACTAAATTTGTCCCTGAGCGATATCGCTCGACATACTTGCCCCTAACTCCTTCCTTCATTTGAGCGAAGTCATACTCAGGACGCAATTCGTCTTCCATTTCATTTTCAACTTCCTTCTTCATAGAACCTCCTTTCTTGTCGGGTTACTTTTCGGGCACTTATGATTCGTACTTTTTCTCCTCGGTCAGTATGTGCAACAACTAAAAGTTGCCCAAACCGAGATACACCAATGATAACGTAGCGGTTTTCTCCGACAGAATGATCAGGATCAGGAAAGGTGACAGACAACGGGTCATTAAATACAGTTGCAGCTTCTTGAAAGGAAACACCATGCTTCTCAAGGTTTAATGCTGCTTTGCCCGGGTTCCACTCAAATTCCATGCAAAACCTTCTCTGTTATCTGCTCCTGAAGATTACCAGGACTGTGGTAATGGATTAGGAGGTATTGAGCAATATGTAGCATGATGTAGCATATTACTGTAGATTTTGGTCTGAGTGTAGAAGTAGTGGAAGAAATTAATTTAACAAAGCTTGTCCTTGAAGTAGATTATGAACTTATTCAACAAGGAGTTGAGCCTTTTCAACACCCTTTTCATGCGTGTCGGATGATTGCCGAACGCCTAAATGCTATCCTCCCGCATGACGATCCGCTCTTCCAAGCCGTTGATCAAATCTACAGCGAACTATATCGCCCAGCAGACCTTTTCATGCCACCCATGCACGTCGGAGCATTCATGTTTCGGGATGTGTTCTTCCCTCTACGGATTCCAGTGATTTTTGGCTCACCCGCAATCAACCCAGTCGATTTTCTAGTTGATGTACCTGAGATACAAAAACGATGGCTGTTTACTGAACAACAAACCGGCTTGGCTTTTTTTGATCAGGTTATTGACCTGATGGATTTTGTGTATGGGCTTGATGATCTTGAAAAATTAGGGCAATTACCAGATAAAAGAGTGGAGTGGTGGTATCTGGCAAAACAGCAACTTGAGGCAGCAGCAGCAACAGTGTTGGGTTCATTCAACAAATATGCCGTAATTCAGAATTGCTGCATCTCGACAGAACTATTGCTCAAAGGTGCTCTTATGGCTAAAGGAGTTGACGAGAAGACTCTGGCAAGCAAGAAACACGGCTACGGACACAATTTAGAAAATTTGGTAGATAAAACCGCTGAAAAATTGCCGGATTTTGACCGAGAAACTGTATTACTCTTAGTTAAACAGCTACCAGACTATGTTGAAAGTCGCTATGAAGCCAAAGACTTCTCCCGATTAGATCTTGGTAGCTTCTTGATGAATACCCAATTCATTGCTGGTGAAATTCTACGTCAGTTTTCCGATCGCAATTTTCGTTCAAACTTTACAGCCACGCCAGACGATACTTGGGACTTATCTCATCGAGCATTTCCGTGACAAGCAAAAAATGATACAAGTCAATGAAACCATACCTGTAAACAGATCGCCCCAAGCTACGTCCCCACCAGGATATAAAGCAGTCCAACGACCCCGTTCACCCGCCGCTAGCAACCTCTCGAACTCAACGAAGAAACTTTGTACGGTCGGTGTGCAAGCGGATTGTTAGCTGGAACTCCTCACCGATCCGACTCATCGAGTTCCCAGGGTTGCTGTCTCCACCCTAATCTCCGTTTCGCTGATGAAACATCCACTTGAGGCATATGAATCTCCACAAGCTCTACAGTTTCTCGAACTAATGCTTCAAGCTGATTGACTGCGATAGGTGGTTCCTGGTGAAACAAGTTTTCGAGGCGAGCCGCAAGATTTTCAGGCGCAATCTCCATTTGCTCAATAAACCTGCTCATCCGCTTGAATTGGAATATGGAATAATACAGACGGTTTAACCCGGACAACACACCAAGCAAGTTTTGGGCTGACTCAACCAAGATTTGGTAATACCAGAGTGTGGTATCTCGCTTGGCGAACCGTTCCTGCATTCCCCAAATCGCAAAGAATTTGAGATAAGACTCAACCATCTTCTGTGCGAGTCCATCTGGATAATTCGCTACCTTGGCTTTCCACTGCTGAATCAGTGTCTCGCCGTATAGTGGGATTCCAACTAATGTTCCAGACATCGCTTTCACCAGCGGAGATTGAATATCATACCCTTCCAAAATATTTGAAATATCCTTCTCCCACTGTGCGATCGTCACATGACCAAACTGACACTCAACACCGTTGACTAGGTAACTCTCGGCGAACCCACCCTCGTTTCGATCACCCAAAATCCAGAGCCGCTCTGAACCCTGATTCTGCTGACGTGCAAGCTGTAATTCTTCTTCTGAAGGCAACTCGTCGTAATAAATGCTCATATCACAATCCGAGTATTCATCGCACAGACCCTCAGCGACTGAGCCTGCGACCATTGCAGCCTTGGTTTTCGGATTGGCAACATAGACTTTAACATTGCGTTTTGCCAATTCCAACAGGTATTGATTTCTATCTGTCATGGATTTTTGCGTCTTGGATAGAGGTATACATCCATGATGCAGCACTGAATTTTTCCAGCTAACGGCACAGTTGAGCCGCCGCAGATATCCTTGAGAACTTATCAATAGCCTTGATGCGGTCGGCTCCAACGCAGTGTTGTGCTGCTGTCGCTACTAACCCACCGACAACAACACCTCTTCTACAGGCTTTGGTACTTCGATCGGGTAGAACCGATTTGCAGAAAAAGCGTAATCTTCACCACTCTCATCGATGACTCGAATTAGCCCGGCTGCCCTTGCTTCATCATCAACAATCACTCGGTATATTTTGCCGACCTCCAATGATGCTTGATAGCCTTCATTGTTCAGGCACACCGCAAACTGATTTGATTGGGCTTGCTCGGCTTTCATAGTCAGTCTAGAAATGGTAGTTTGAGCTTGAACTCTTTTTTGCCGATTCCATGAGCTTCGTACCAGTGAATTTCAGCTAACCGTATCATACCGTTTGGAAGCTGAACCTGGGCAATGCCCTTCAACTTTCTCCACTTGCCTCGACCATACTGCTTCTGTAGTCGTGCTCGATCGCGAATTCCTGTTCCTGTGGCAATTAACTCAATGTCAGAGATATCGCCAATGATCTCAAAGTCCACGCCAGAGCAACCCGAAAAAGTGCCATTTGATACTAACTCATTTTGCTCCGTCTAGTGATAAAACTCATGTTGACATTTTTTGCATTTCACAAGCAATCTGGAACTCCGAATCGGAACTCGCAATTTTTGTCCACAATTGCCACAAACAATGATTTTTGACTCATTCGGATATCCGGCTTCAGAATTCTGGCTATCATTCTGACGAGTATCTCGCTGCTCTGGTGTATGGCGAGAAGTCTGATTCGAGGATTGCTTGATTTTACCACCAATCATTTGATGCACTGCTGCACCTACCCATGCTCCTCCAATCATTGATACCCCGCCTAGAGAATTAAAGAGACGTGGATGTACAAGGCGATATCCCAAGCCCTCTTTAAATCTGTTGTATGTAATCGATCCCTCTGAAGCAACTTTGAAGAATTCAGCCGCAAATACAAAAAATACGAAACCCAAAGCAGTTCCAATCAGAATAAATAACCAGCCTGACACGCTTTTTCCTGCTTTTGGGAAGGCGGATGCAGGACCAAACCCTCCAACTGGCTTGAACTCTGCCCTAGTGAAATCTTGCGCTACACCATTGAGCCACGCCTCGAAATCCGCCCAGCGTCGAGGATACTGTTCTGCTTGCTGACGCGCCTGCCGAGCATCTTTTGCCGCTGCTGTTTGGACACTTAGGTTAGCTGGTTCAGCACGTGCTTCATCATACCGTTGTCGTAGTTCTGGATTAGATAAAATTTCCCATGCTTCGTTGACCAGTACCATTTGCTCGTGTGATCCGCCTCGGTCAGGATGGCACTCCATCGCACGCTGTCGGTAGGCTTTCGCTATGACCGAAATTTCTGCGTTCGGAGCAACCCCTAGCACTCTGTAGTAGTCATGTTGCATAAGGCATTCTTCAATAGGCGTTATTCAATTCAACAGATGAGCTTGAGTGTTTTACGCAAACTCTCGTCACGTCACAGCAGACAACCTTTCAAGGACTGTCACCCCCTGTAACCAAAGCGGCACAACGGTCGCGCTCACCGGACGCAGATAACCTTTACGTCCCAACTAGCTTACCTGTTCGTTCCGGTGCAGCGCAGTTGTTATGCAGGATCAGAGATATTCAGGGCAGCTTTAGCCTTCAGGAGGGCATCTCGATAACGATAACTGGCTCTGACAATAGCTCCACGTTGTTCAGCGGTCACCGAACTGTATGGTGTAGCAGCCACCTGTCCAGTGCGGAAGAAAGACTCTACCGTTTCCAAACAATCTGTGTAAGCAGACTCTACTTCATCAGCAATGGCTTGATCAAGAATAGCTTTGTACGGTTTAAACTGACTGTGGATACCAATCCAATTATGTTTGAAGATGAGCAAACTTTGATCCGACCAAGTTTCTTCTTCGCTAGAGATTTTCTTAGCAGGAACTTCCGTTGCCAAGTTGATCATTCCTCTGAAATTCAAAGGCGCGCTGAAGTTCTCAGGCTTACTGAGTTCTGCAATCAAAGATTTCACGCTCTCAACTAGTTGCTCTCCATAAGGTACTGCCGCACCAAGGTCACCATCTCGATAAATGAGTGCTTCAATCCGATGAAAGCCCTTGAACGCAGGCGAGGTTTCGCCTCCATCAATAGCATAGGGACGAGCATCGATATCTGTATCTTCCTGTTCAAAGCTAGCTGCCAATACTTCAATTTCTTCATAAGGAGGACGAGAGTTAACGTAAGCAGACTTTGCTCTACTCAAATCCCCACTCTTCAGTGCTGACAGCAGATTTTCAGCCAAGAGAAGCTGTTCATTAGCACGATTGCGAAAATAGGCTACTCCAGCATTTACTTGAGCGTTATAAGTGTTGGGCTGAGCAGCTAAATGCCCTGTGAACAAAAGTACCAGCGTCAACACTGCTGCTATTACGTATCTCACACCAATTTTCATGATTTCCCTTATTTGATGATAAGTTTTACTATGAAATATACCATTAACAGACTAAATTAATGCGATTAATTCCTAGTAAGCTTGTGTAGCTTTTGCATAACTATTGATTGGACTGAATTAGCCCTTCTCAATCCGCCTATTTCCCCATAGGAGGGGATTGGGCGGACTCACGTCTGTGCGAATGGCGCTCCATGGTATGTCATGCAGATTTGCGGTCCGTCTAAACCTCCAAAGACCAGATTAGGCAGATGCAAGTCTTCATACCACACCCTGAGAAGGGGGTTATCAAGAACCAAGTCTTCATACCACACCCTACAGAGCCATTCGCACAGATTG
>KL662191.1:5820494-5879101 GCA_000733415.1 [Leptolyngbya] sp. JSC-1 | reverse complement strand
CTTCTGTGTTCGCGTAGCGTTTTGTAGCAAAGCAGTGGGTTGAGGTTGTAGCTGGCAGCGGTGCAGCGGTGGGTTGAGCTGAGCGAGGAGGTTTACAGCAAACAACGTTCACTTATTGTTAACAATTACGGCTACACACTTGTGTTTTACTACGCTTTGGTTTATGCTTTGCGATACTAGTTTTTCTCGGACCCGAAGAGGGCTAGTGGCCGCTCAAGGCAGGCGATTCGGGCGCTGATCCAAAAGTGTGTCCAGCACTTAAGGACCAGCTCACCTGACTCTCTGTTCGGAGCAGAGAGCAAGGCTGTGTTGATTGTACTGTGCAGCGGTACCGTCTAGGCAGCCTCGTTTGATGCGTCCTGTAGTCAGGCATGGTGCCTTGAGCGATTTCTTTAGCGAAATCAAACAAACGAGGCTAAGCTAAAATGAATACTGAGTTTAACGAACTGCTAGACGCAAGCGATCATGCTGGCGTGCAAATCTGGATTATTGGCACGAGAGACCAGGTGATTCACCAGATCAACGAGTTCTACGTCAGGCGGATTGCCACCGACCGCAGCCGCTTCACGCCCCTGATTCCCGCTCCCTTTGGGCGAGACAAGTATATGACAATGCTAATTCGCTAAAGCACCAGCACACCTGACTGCTCAAGCATTTGACGATAGCGGTTCTAGATGCGTAGGCGATAGCCTGCCAATAGGCATAGCGGTTTCTGTTTGAGTAACTGCTGCGCTACGAACCAAAGCTAGCCTGACCGGCTGTTTAGCTGAGCTATAGCCGTCGCCACGACAATGTCCTATCTGTCGTGGCAAAGTCTATAACTACCAAGGCAGGTTTGATTTGCGTAGGCGGCCTTCGAGAAACTACTATCCCTAACGGCAAACTATCGCCCACGCAGCTATGAACGGCGATTCTGGCATGAAGATGCAGCCTACTGCATTCGCAGGTTAAGCTGATCTAATCTGGATCATAGAGCTAGTGTAGAGCATGGCCTATTTCGTTTTGGCTGGCTCGACGGCTGGCTGTGATACGAAAACAAAACGCTTACTCCCTTTCGTTTGGAGGTTTAACCTGCGTGAAAACCTTTCGTTTACCCTCCGGTCATTCAATTCCAGCTCTTGGCCTTGGCACTTGGCAGATGGGCGAAACGGCTCAACAGCGCCAAGCAGAGATAGCAGCCTTGCGGCATGGCTTAGATCTGGGTCTCACTCTGATCGATACGGCAGAAATGTACGGGGAGGGCGGTGCAGAGGAAGTGATTGCCGAAGTAATTGCCAACCGACGGCACGAGGTGTTTCTGGTCAGCAAGGTGTATCCCCACAATGCCAGCCGCCAGGGAACGATTGCCGCCTGCGAGCGTAGCCTGCATCGGCTCAAAACCGATTATCTCGATCTCTACTTGCTGCATTGGCGCGGTTCGGTGCCGCTAGCCGAAACACTGGCCGCCTTCCAGCAACTCCAGCAGGCTGGCAAAATTCGCGATTATGGCGTCAGCAACTTCGATGTAGCCGATATGCAAGAAGCCGTGCAGCTCGCAGGCGGGTCAGCCATTGCCACCAATCAAGTTCTGTATAACCTGAGGCGACGCGGCATCGAGTGGGATCTCCTGCCCTGGTGCCGGCAGCAGGGAATTCCAATCATGGCCTATTCGCCAGTCGAGCAAGGTCGGCTGCTCAACCATCCTCAATTGCGCTCAATTGCCCAACAGCGAAATGTCACACCGGCCCAGATTGCGATTGCTTGGCTGTTGCAGCAAGACAACGTAATTGTGATTCCCAAATCCAGCCGAATTGAGCATGTAAACCAGAATTACGCGGCCCTGGACCTGCATCTAACTGCGGCCGAACTGAAGTCCCTCGATGCCGCTTTTCCACCGCCTTCTCGTCCCACAGCCCTTGAGATGCTGTAAACGTCCTAAATATCCCAATATTTACAGATATTCACATTAGTATTCAGAGCAATACTCAGATTATGATACCAGCCGAAGACGCCTCAGCCCCCTTGCCCCCAGTGAACGCCGATGCCGTTGGTCAACGTTCGATTGGCCAGAATTCGATCAGTCAGAATTCGATCAGTCAGAATTCGATCAGCCAGCAGCCAATTATTCAAGATTCTATTCAAGATTCAATTGGCCAAAATGCCACAACATCCGAATCCAGCGCTCTAACCGAGCCAACTGCCCCTGCTCCGCCACCCCAAAATCCTACAGCCACCCAGCGCAGCGCTGCTTCCCCCACCGCAACACCGCCTCCAGCCAACCAGGGCACCTATGCCGAGAAAACCGAACGGATTCGGGCAGTTAGCCAATTGATCGATGCCCTCAAACCCATGATTTGGACTGTGGTGGTCATTGTGGTAGTCATTCCGCTAATTGGTAAGTTTGTCCTGGGTCAGGCCATTGCCCCCCGGATCGCTGCGGGTCCAGCTCAGGGTGATAAACCTGCGGTGGTCAGGGTGGAACCTGCACCGGATCTGAGTCAGTTGGACCAAGCTGTAGCTGCCGCCGTTCGAGCAGCCCATGATACCGCCAGAGCTTATGCCGCCGCCGAACTCGATCGCTGGCAAGCTGAACTAGAACCGCGAGTTGAAAACTTTCTTGACTGGTATTTTGATTTTTTCAATCAAAAAAGACTGGAGTTCACGGCTCCCTTCACCTTGGCAAAATCTGCCATCTACCATGCCCTGCAACCCAATAGTCCTGGTCCGCAAGCAGCAGTGGCCGAGAGCTTTACAACCGAATTTCAGCGAGAATTTGCCAAACGGGTATTGGTACCCCGCAATGCCCAACTGCGGCTAGAGCTGCTAACCAACGAAACGGTCAATCTCTACTTGACCGAATTGGGGAAAAACATCGAGGGGGTGCGCAACGCATATCGAGTGCCGCAGGGACAATGGGATCGTTACCTTAGCGATATTTCCACCACGATCAACGACACTGAAGGCAATATTTCTAATTTATCGTTGAAGCTGCTCGTGGGCGGAGGCGGCTATCTGTTGGCCAAACCGCTGGTGGCCGTATCGGTCGGCAAAATTGGCAGCAAGATCACGTCCACATTAGCAAGTAAGGCAGCAGCCAAAATGGCGGCCAAAACCGGAGCTACCGTCGCAGCTGAGTTTGGCACCTCGCTGATTGATCCACTAGTTGGGGTGGGGATTTTGCTCTGGGATTTGTGGGACTACAACCACACGGTTGCTACCGATCGCCCGGTCCTGCAAACCAACCTGTTGGATTACCTGCAAGATATGAAACGATCGCTATTGACCGATTCGGAAACAGGCGTAATGGCGGCAGTTAACCAGATCGAAGTCAATCTGTTGCAGTCCCTCCACACTGCTGCGGCCAATCCTTAATCGCGTTTAATCCCGCCCTACTCCCGCATTTTTGCCAAACACTTTGCCAAACACTTTGCCAAAACTACAACCTTAGTAGGATACAGGCTCATGCTCTAGAAGGGTGCTTCTGAACAGGATGATCGATACTCTAGAATCATCAACGATATACGGAGAATCGTCATGAACATCTTAGCTTGGATTGTTTTGGGACTTATTGCCGGTGCTATTGCCAAAGCCATCTATCCTGGCCATCAGGGCGGTGGCATTCTCGGCACTCTGATTTTGGGCGTGATCGGTGCGTTTGTGGGCGGTAGCCTTTACAACCTGTTGACGACTGGGACCCTTGCTCTAACGGCAACAGGTCTGAGTATTGGTGGTATTGTGGTTGCTATCATCGGTGCAATTATTGCCCTGTTCATCTACTATGCGTTGGCACGTCGTAGTGCTATCTAATGGAGCTGACGGCTGTTTGTTGCCTTCTTTGCTGCCATTGATGCCATAGCCACTTATCAGATAAGAAGTTAAACGCGACCGTCAGTTACCTGCTGATTTTGTGAAGGAGCCTCTGTTATAGAGGCTCTTTTGAATTGGATAGGTATTGAAATACGGCCATTGAAAAGCACCCCCTACCGTTAAAAAAGTAGTAGGGGGCAACGGAGTCATGATCATGAACATCATGGCAGAACCGATAGAGTTCTGCTCTTTGAGTATAGAAATGAAACCGGGGAGCAAGACTCTGTCGCAGGGTTAAGTTATTTCATGCATTGTTCTAACAATAGTCCAGTCAGAACTAGAGGGCTATGATGCCGTAGGAACGGAGGTTTTCATAGTTGGGGGGGATTTAATCAAAGTTGGGTCTAACTCTAACTGGCAAATAAATCGTTCAAGCAGATGGTCATTGAAGGCAAAGCGCTTGTCGCTTGCCATCGAAAAGGGGACTGAAGGCACTGCTGCATCGGGTTGAGGCTGACGGAATTGCTCCTGATATTTTGCCAGGTTCCATGCCGTCAAAGAGGCATGGAATCAGCATTGAGTCCCATAAAGGTGAACGCTTGACTACCCCTCTTTGGTCACTCTAAGCAGATGAAAAGATGCGTTGTAAGTTCAACTGATGTACCAGTGGGCAGATGAACCCATTCATTTCATGCGTCAACTGCTCAAACCCAGTTTGCAGTGGAATGATGGGAAAGACCGTTAACCAACGCTTGAGCCAATTGAAGCAAATCAACGGTTGGATGAAACAAGTCCGCAAATAATTGGCAGTATTCATCGACAAATCTAATCGTCGGTCGAGCGTCTCTCGAAGCAGGCACCGGTAACTGAACACCCGGGAACTCTACATTTCTATTCTAATTTCCTCTCCCTAAAGTGACCAAAGAGGGATACAGGTTTTTCACTCATGTGAAGTATAGGAAGTGTGGGGCTTCGCCCCCACCCAGAGTGCACGGCCCCCCCTACACCCCGTTTTTCGTACTTCACTAGCCCGAAAAAGGCTATATCACCAAAGAAGAGCCGCCACTAAATGCTACTGAAACAGAAGTAGATCTGGCCAATAGACTTGATGAGCAGCGTGGCGGCATCCTCTAAAATCATGCGCCGCCAAATGCAGCCGTGAATAGAAGCAAAACTAGCGGATCAAAATTTCAAGTTGATAAGTGGCGTTTCCGCGCGTTTTACCCACTACGATCAGATGATCACCAGTCAGCGGAAATCTCAAGATGTCATCGATTCCTGGAATCAATTCCTGATTATTAGCAGTAACGATTGAATCTATAACAGCGTTGTCTTCTGGAGATGTGATATTGAGCCGCACAATTTGTCCAGCTTTGGCATTGACGACATAAACTTCAAAATCGCCTCGCACTGAACTAGTTTCAACGATACCGGAAGTGGCACCGGGGGCAAACTCAACTCGAAAGGGTCTAAAGTTTGCGGTTTCTGAGAACGCACCTGGCAGCGATTCCCGAAATAGAACGGACCAAGTTCGAGGGCCAACAATTCCATCGACCGTGAGATTAAATAGAGTTTGAAATCGTCGCACGCCTGCTGCGGTTCGAGGGCCAAAGTTTCCATCTACGGTTAATGCGGCTAACCCGGTTAGCCCAGGAATGGTGCGGATGATATTCAAGCGCTGCTGAAGTAAGCGAACATCGTTACCTGTACTACCAGAACGGAGGACTGCTAAGGGACGAGAGACGGTTGAAGTAGATTGCATGGAGAATAACCTCATATGTTTCATAAGCTTTAGTTCTAGTATGTCTAAAGCTCAAAGAGTAGTTTTCTCAGTATTGTTATCACCTTTTTCTCAGTTGCCTCAGCTATCTCAGCTATCCCAGTTGTCCCAGTTGTCCCAGTTGTCCCAGTTGTTTCAAGGTTATAAGCATGAAAAAAAGGGAGCGGAAACGATCTCCTCTCCCCTCGCCAAAGGTTTACTGATTAAATTGCTGATGGTTTTACATCGCGTGCTGTCGATACCAGTCGATTGTGTTCTTCAGTCCTTGTTTGAATTCCATTTCTGCGATGAATCCAAATTTTTCTTTGGCGCGTTGCGTGTCCAGACAGCGGCGAGGTTGGCCGTTCGGTTTGTCGGTTTCCCAAACGATTTCCCCCTCATAGCCCATTAGTTCACAGATGAGCGTAATTAAATCCTTGATCGAGATTTCGTAACCCGTCCCCAGGTTGATCGGCTCTGATTCAGAGTACAGGCGGGTGCCCATAACAATGCCTCTGGCTGCATCCGTAGAATAGAGAAACTCGCGGGTAGGGCTGCCATCTCCCCAGACTGGAATCTGTTTGTCGCCACGCTGCTGGGCTTCGTGGACTTTGCGAATCAGGGCGGGAATTACGTGCGAACTGCGCGGATCAAAGTTGTCTTCAGGGCCGTATAGATTCACGGGCAGCAGGTAGATGCCATCAAAGCCATATTGCTGCCGATAGGCTTGAAGCTGGACTAGCAATGCTTTTTTGGCAACGCCGTAGGGAGCGTTTGTCTCTTCTGGATAGCCACTCCAGAGGTTCTCTTCTTTGAACGGTACGGGTGTGAATTTGGGATAGGCGCAGATCGTGCCTACACAGACAAACTTTTTCACCCCGGCCGTATAGGCAGCGTGAATCAACTGGGTACCCATCATCAGGTTGTCATAGAACAACTCGGCGGGCTTTTCGCGATTCAGACCAATTCCACCTACATGCGCGGCTAGATGGATCACTATATCCTGCTGATCGACCGCCCGCTGACAAGCTGCCATTTGGCGCAAGTCCAACTCACGGGAGCGGGGCGTAGAGATTTTCTGGCGATCGGCTCCAGCCTTACAGAGCTGATCGACCACCTGCCGACCCAAGAATCCGGCTCCACCCGTTACCAGAATGCGCTGATTGGTCAGATCTAAGGGAGTTGAAGTCATGACTGAGAGAGATGAAGGTAATAATAATGCTCGAAACTAAACGCTCGAAACTAAACGCTCAAAACTAGAGGCTCAAAACTAGAGGCTCAAAACCAGCGACACAGGGCTTAAGCAGACCAAAAGGATGGATGAGAAGCAGAAGACTGAGCGTGTTCAAGCACTGTTACATCGAGCTATGGATGTTCACGTCAAGCTGATTGTAAGCCAACTATTGTCCCCTGCTCTCCCCAATCGGAGTTGGTCCAGCCTAACTCATGCTGCTGCCAACCACTTGACGCACGGTCGCCTGATCTGAGACCGGCTGCAAAACATGGCCATTCAACGGGACCAATCCCAATGCCTTCAGGTCGGCTTCTACCATGAGTTGCACCAGTTGCTCGAATGTAACCGAAGGTTCCCAACCTAGCTTTTGCTTCGCCTTGGTCGGATCGCCGATTAGCAGATCTACTTCTGCCGGACGCAAATAGCGCTCATCAAACTCGACATAATCCTGCCAGTTGAGGTTGACATAGCCAAAGGCAATATCCAGAAATTCGCGCACTGAGTAGGTTTCACCCGTGGCAACCACATAGTCATCTGGCTGCTCTTGTTGCAGCATCAGCCACATAGCGCGGACATAATCTTTGGCGTAGCCCCAGTCGCGCTTCGAGTCGAGGTTACCCATGAACAGTTTTTTCTGTTTGCCAGCAACGATGCGAGCAACGGCACGGGTAATTTTACGAGTCACGAAGGTTTCGCCCCGCCGGGGAGACTCATGGTTAAACAAAATGCCATTGCAGGCGAACAGTCCATAGGATTCGCGGTAGTTCACGGTTTGCCAGTGGGCGTAGACCTTGGCACAGGCATAGGGACTACGGGGATAAAAGGGCGTGGTTTCTTTCTGAGGTACTTCTTGCACTTTACCAAACATTTCCGACGAACCCGCCTGATAGAAACGCACTTCGTTGCCGGTTCGTTGCTGGTAATCCCGAATTGCTTCTAGCAACCGCAGCGTTCCCATGCCGACGGAATCTACAGTATATTCTGGCGAATCGAAGCTGACCCGCACATGAGACTGGGCACCCAAGTTGTAGATCTCGGTTGGCTGCACTTCTTCTAGAATTCGCCGCAGGGTGGTTCCATCCGTTAAATCACCGTAGTGTAAGAATAGACGAGCCTGTTCTTCATGCGGATCTTCATAGATATGGTCGATCCGATCCGTATTGAAGGTTGAAGTTCGGCGGATAATGCCATGCACTTCGTAGCCCTTTTCCAGCAGCAGTTCGCTCAGGTAGGAACCGTCTTGACCGGTAATCCCGGTAATCAGTGCGCGTTTCGATGATGTCATGCTTGTATATCCCGTAAATCACATGGGTGAAAAAACCTTACCTAGATTTAAAGAGCAGATCATATAGGAATAGGACTACCTCTATCATCTAGGTATATCTCTGCATGGATTGAATTAGCAGAACTTTACTTTGTAGAGTTCCCTAAAATTCAAGCCGCACAACTCCCGAATCATGAATCGGGTATTGGGTAATATTACTGAAACAATTATCTAAAGACCGTAAACATTACGCTCTTTCATCATAGTTTGACGTTATCGCCTTCTTTCAATCAGTCAGCAGTATAACCAAGAAATGACCTACACCTCTAGTTCTACAGGGCTTGCTTGGTTAACGTGCTCTGATTTGAAGTTTTGTACAACCCTGAGACCAAACCCAATTGACTGGGCACTCTACAACGGTTCTTAAAACGTAATTGCAGCCAGGAAATGAATCTTGCGGTTTAACCATTCCGAGACCGTAAGTATTCCTTGATGCTGCTTCAAGGAGTGTCTGAAGATGGTCAAATTTCCAACTAGCACAACTCTGATTCTCACAGGCCCTGACTCTACGGCCCATTATGGCCTACTGGATGGTCTATTGGGCAACCCAGGGACCGGCTTACCCCAACCCAACCCATCCCATGCGTTGGAGAAATCGCCCTTTGCTGAGCCGCCTTCTCCGCTCCACCGCTCAAGCCAATCACTCCGCCTCGACGCCACTGACCTTTCGGATGTCGCCCAACTTCATGCTCGTAAGCCAGTTGGTCAAAGGTCCAGTCCACTTTCTGCGGATTCTTTCAGCCCAGACCGTGCTCCATTGCTTCCATCCGAGGAAACAGACGCGGCTAAACCGAGAAGACGCAGTGGTGCTGCTTCAGACAAAGATGCTGAGAAGGATCCATTAACTGGTGTGAAGCAGGGCAATGCCTTAGTTGCAGTAGATGGTCAGAAGACTGGCCCCTTGGGTCCTGCTACTCGTCAAAGAGCCATAGGCTTGCCCTATCCAGGTCGAGTGCTAAAGTATGTGCCCGGCGCACCCCTCAAGTTCGATACAGCCGCTAAACAATGGCAAGAACGGATGCAAGAACGGGGCTGGTCGATTCAGGTGGATGGCTTCTACGGGCCGCAGAGCGACAAAATTTGCCGCCAGTTTCAGCGCGAAAAGGGATTGCAGGTGGATGGCATGGTTGGCCCTGCAACTTGGGCTGCTGCCTTCCGGGCCGATAATGTCACGACTCCGAATCCCGGTGGCTCCTCGGAACTGGGCCGGATCAATCAAAAGGGACTGGAATTGGTGAAAAAATTTGAAGGATTAGTGCTGAAAGCCTATCGAGATCCGGTTGGCATTTGGACGATCGGCTATGGGCACACAGGACCAGAGGTGGGGCCAGGAGACGTAATCACCAAGGCCGAAGCAGAAGCATTGCTCAAAAAAGATTTGATGCGCTTTGAAAAAGCAGTCCGCAATCTAGTCAAGGTGCCGCTCAACTCAAATCAGTTTTCGGCGCTGGTCTCTTTTACCTTTAACGTAGGGTCTGGGGCGTTCGCCCAATCCACCATGCTTTCGCTGCTGAACCGGAGAGACTATCAAGGCGCGGCCAATCAGTTTTCTCGCTGGGTTTACGGCGGTGGTCAGGTTCTGCCAGGGTTGGTTCGCCGCCGCAACGAGGAACGAGCGCTCTTTCTCACCCGTGTTTGAGCCAATGCAGTTGGGAAGGGAATCGCCTACCATCTAAAGATGGAGGTGGGAAGAGAATGCAATTTATTGATCAGGCCAAAATTGAAGTGCAGGCAGGCAAAGGCGGCGATGGCCTAGTGGCGTTTCGTCGCGAGAAATATGTGCCGGCGGGCGGTCCAGCAGGCGGTAATGGGGGCCACGGCGGCTCAGTGGTGCTCGTTGCGGTTGAGCATCTGCAAACCCTGCTGGACTTCAGATACGCCCACTGCTTCAAAGCCGAGGACGGTAAACGCGGCGGCCCCAAAAATATGACAGGGGCATCGGCAGAGGATTTACGCATCGAAGTCCCCTGCGGCACGGTCGTTTATGATGCGGAAACCGGCGAAATGCTGGGCGATCTGGTGCAGCCCGGTCAAGAACTCTGCGTGGCTAAGGGCGGCAAGGGTGGACTGGGCAATCGCCATTTTTTGAGCAACAATAATCGCGCACCAGAACGAGCCTTACCGGGTCTACCGGGAGAACAGCGGCAGCTGCGGCTAGAGCTAAAGTTGCTGGCCGAGGTGGGAATTATTGGCTTACCGAATGCTGGCAAATCAACGCTAATTGCGGCTCTCTCAGCGGCGCGGCCCAAAATCGCCGATTACCCATTCACAACGCTGGTCCCCAACTTGGGCGTGGTGCGCAAACCAACTGGCGATGGCACCGTATTTGCGGATATTCCAGGATTGATTGAAGGTGCCCATCTCGGTGCTGGTTTGGGCTATGAGTTTTTGCGGCACATTGAACGCACTCGCGTACTGCTGCACTTGATCGACGCAACGCAGGACGATCCAATCGCCGCCTACGAAACCATTCAGGCCGAACTGCAAGCATACAACCATGGGTTATCCAGCCGTCCCCAGGTGATTGGGCTAAACAAAATCGATGCCCTACCGCCCGATAGCCCTATCGCCCAGGGACTAGCTGAACAGCTCCAACAAAGGACTACTAACCCTGTCTTTCTGATCTCGGCAGTCGCCAAACTAGGCTTGGAACCGATGCTACAATGCGTCTGGCAACAGCTAGAAACTGCGGTTGAACCAGAGATCCAGTTCGCTCCACAGCCTGCTCTAGCGGTCAGCGAGATTGAAGATAACGAAGAGTTAACAGCCTTTGATGTCGATGAGTTTGATTAGAGTATTGGTTGGAGAAATTTAGACATCTTCCTCCCAGGTCTCAACGGCCAGCAGGTCATCAATTGGATCCTGCATCGTGAAGCCGAAATCTTCTAGTTCGCGTTTCCAAAACGCCCACTCGTCGCCATATAGGAGGGCAATTTTCCAGAGGCTGTCCGCTGGTTTCACGGCCTTGGATTGAACAAGCGAACGCACCTGACGCTGAAATTTTTCCATCGGGTGACCGATCTGCTGGGTCATAACACCTTCAGACATAAAATCAAAGAATTGAGTTTTACAAATGCTCGACTAGACAGACACTCCAAACTTGATGCAGCGCCAGTCAATACGAAGCTTTTGACTGCACTTGTATTCGGAGTTCATTACTCAATGATTTTATGCTAGCACAACGAATTTCTAACCAGCCGAAATGCCGATTTTTTCAATTTCCCATTGTTTGTGCTAATCATTGGTCGCTGTTTAATCAGCGCTGACTATATGTGCTGACAAGAGAGGCGGGTTTTCATTCGTAGACTTCTAGCGCTATAATCAGAACTTTGGGTAAAACTTATTTCACTGTCAAAAAGAGGAAGCTAGATGTCGCGATATCGAGGTCCCCGCCTGCGAATTACGCGCCGCCTCGGTGAACTACCGGGTTTGACGCGCAAAAGTGCCAGACGGGCATATCCCCCAGGTCAACATGGCCAAGCCCGTAAAAAGCGCTCGGAATATGCTATCCGTCTAGAGGAGAAGCAGAAGCTACGCTTTAACTACGGAGTCTCTGAGCGTCAATTGCTCCGCTATGTGCGGAAAGCCCGTCGAGCTGCCGGTTCTACTGGGCAGGTGCTGCTCCAACTCTTGGAAATGCGTTTAGACAATACGGTGTTCCGCATGGGGATGGCTCCTACTATTCCAGGGGCACGCCAGTTGGTGAATCACGGTCACGTTACCGTGAATGGCCGCGTTGTAGACATTCCCAGCTATCAGTGCAGACCTGGTGATGTGATTGGTGTGCGGGACAGCGATCGCTCGCGCAAATTGGTGGAAGCCAACCTGCAATTCCCTGGCCTAGCCCACCTGCCTAGCCATCTAGAGTTCGATAAGAACAAGATGGAAGGTAAGGTGAATGGCGTGGTTGAACGCGAATGGGTGGCGCTTTCCATCAATGAACTGCTGGTGGTTGAATACTACTCACGTCAGGCTTAATTCGTTGTTACGAACTTTTTATTGATTTTGGTCGCATCTGCGCGGCTGCGGTGCGCCATCTAGTCTCTCAATTTCCTCAGACTCTCTGATTCCGTCAGTCAGAGAGTTTTTGTTATTTGGGAGGTGTGGGGAAGGTGGGGAAGGTGTTTGCATAGAGTGCCCGTGAAGGTAAGGAAGATCCGCTTTCCTATCTACCCTATCTCCCCCATCTCCCTCACCTTCCCCACACCTCCCAATACTGATAATGCTGCAAAAATTAGCCACCAATCTGGGACATAGTCCGACTATAAGCCCCCGTTGTGCCAGAATCGCGCATTTTGAAGTTAATCTCTGGCTTAGCATCCAGCAGGGCTTGCACCTTGGCGCGCAGATCGATCAACGGCATGCCTGAGCGCAGGGCCGTTTTCAGATCGAGTTGGCCGGTTTCGTTGAGTAAGCAGGGGCGTAACCAGCCATCTGCCGAGAGGCGCATCCGGTTGCAGCGATCACAAAAGCATTCTGACATCTGGCTAATAAAGCCCAGCGTTCCCTTCGCATGTGGAATCCGAAATACATCCGCTGGACCGTTTCCTTTTACCTGCGCTTCGGTCAAGCCCCAACGTTCACGAATCTGCTGCCGTAGCGTTTCCGAATCGATCCAGCCTTTTTGCCCAAACAGGTCATGATTGCCAATTGGCATGAATTCAATAAAGCGGACATGCCATTCTCGCTCGATGCTGAGGGCAGCCAGATCCAAGACTTCGTGATCATTGACGCCGGGAATCACAACTACATTTAACTTCAAGGGTGTGAAACCAACCGCATGAGCGGCCTGAATCCCGGTCCAAACCTGCTGCCAGCGAGAGCGACCTCGATTACCGATAATTTGATCAAAGGTCTCTGGTTCTAGTGAATCGAGGCTGATATTAATTCGTCGCAATCCGGCAGTGTATAAATCCTGGGCCATCTCAGCTAGGCGAAACCCGTTCGTAGTCATCGACAGATCTTGAGTTTCGGGAAAGGCAGCAATCGCACGTACAATCTCCACCACATCCGAGCGCACGAGCGGTTCGCCTCCGGTCAAGCGAAAGCGGGTGAAGCCGCAGGGAATTAAAACATCCCGCAACAGCGTCAGCAATTCGGCACTGGTCAGCAACTCTGGCCGCTGCAAATACTCCAGCTCTGCCGCTTCGGGCATACAGTACAAACAGCGGAAGTTACAGCGGTCAATCAAGCTTATCCGCAGATAGTCAACGACAGGATTCACAGTAGGCGACCCATAGATAGTGAAGCAGTAGATAACAAAGTATTTGCATCATTCTTAACGACGATCTTAACGAACCAACGCCAGAATCCTGCTGATTGACCTCAAGCAAAACCGATTGAAGAATTGATTGTCTGTATTGAGTTTGGCAATATTTGACAATATTGACTAATCGACTGGTAAGGAATCGAGAAATTTCCAGTGCTCTGAGCTGGCAATTCCCTGCTGAAACTGATTTAGCACCTCGGCCAGATTGCCTGCTAACAGCGCTTCAGCGGCCAACCATAACCCAGGAAATTGGCGACTGCGCATTACCTTATCCGAACCAGCGGCCAGCGGTTGGTATTCCTCAGCTTCTAAGTAAAACCAATCGATCTGCTGACTGTAGGTGCGCCAGACAATGTACTCTTGCACTCCGTTACGTCGGTAGACTCTCAACTTATCATGCAAATCATAAGAGGCGCTGCTGGCAGCAATTTCTACAGTTAGCTCTGGTGCGCCTTCGATATAATCATCGTCGCTAATCCAGGACCTCCCACCTTGCTCTAGACGCAACACCGCATCGGGTTGGAGTTCATTGTCTGCATCGAGACGAACCGTGGGATTGTCATAGAGTTCAACACCTGGTGTCGCTGCCTTATAGGTCCACAACCAACCCATAATGTCACCATGGGGTTTACCATGTGCTTTGGCACGTAAGGGAGACGCCACGTAAACCACGCCTTCAATTAACTCGGCTTTTTTCAGGGCAGGCATAGCGGCATAGCGACGCTCAAATTCGCTGCGGCTGAGTCGGTCACCACTTTCCAAAGGCGGCAGTTTTGTGAGTTTTTCCGTGGTCATAATCGCAGTGCGCTAGCGTTTCACGCATCCAGTTAGGACAGCTTTGGATTGATTGTACTGAGATTATTCTCGATCCGGCCTACCTGACGGCAATTCTCCGAATCGTTCTGGAGGCCAATAGCGCCAAACGACTTTTCCTAGCAAATGGTCGCGGGGCACCACTCCCCAAAAATGGCTATCAAATGCATTGTTGCGGTTATCGCCAAACACGACAAAGGCATTGGCTGGAATGGTGATTGGTCCCCAAGTATAGTCAGGTGCAGCCTCAAGATATTGTTCGGACAAGGGGTGATTATTGATAAACACTTTGCCTTGCTTCACCTCTAGTCGTTCTCCAGGCAACCCGACAATCCGTTTCACAAAGACTGTGTCCTGATCGATAGTCATGATACCCTGCATCATCTTTGTCAATTGGGCCGGAGGACGAAAGATGACAATATCACCTCGGTTGGGAGCAGTGGCGCGATAGGCCGCTTGATCACTCACAATTCGGTCATTCACCTCTAGCGTGGGCAGCATCGATTCTGTGGGGATGTAGTAGGTTTTGTAGCGAGCTGGCGAACAGGCCGTCACCAAGGCAGTCAGAGAGACGATCAGAACCGTTTTCAGTCGCGTTCGCGCCATAAGCGTTGCAGAGCCAACCAGGATATAAATAATACATTTAAATTAGCGCCTTCTCCGATAATCTACGCAACGAACAGATTCTGTTCTCTCAACTCTATTCCAATCAACACTGCAAACTATACTGGCTCCTCTAGCGACCCTGACTCGATGTGCTTCTTTTGAATTCATTTTTTGCATCAATACTCTTGAACTAATGCCCTTAAAATAGAGAACATCCTGAGCGCAAGCCGAGGTGATGCCCATGACAACTTTTTCGCCCCTCGACCTCGATGACGACCGTCTGTTTCCCGATAGCGACGGCAAGCCAATGGCAGATGATACCGAACAATTTCGCTGGATTGTGTTAATCAAAGAAAACCTAAAGATCCTGTTTGCTGATGATCTGCTAGTTTTTGTAGCCGGCGATCTACTCTGGTACCCACTGCGTTCCACCCTGGTTGATCCTACCGCTCCTGATGTGATGGTGGTGTTTGGCAGACCGAAAGGCAGACGGGGTTCATACCGCCAGTGGCAAGAAGACAATATTCCGCCCCAAGTGGTGTTTGAAATTCCTTCCCGCAGCAATACCGACACGGCTCTGACGCGCAAGCAAGAATTCTACGAAACCTATGGCGTCGAAGAGTATTACCTGTATGACTCAGAGACAAACCAGTGCAACGGTTGGCTGCGGCAACAAAGTAGGCTGGTTCCTATTCCCGACCTCGCTGATCCAAGCAATGATTGGATCAGCCCTCGCCTGCAAATTCGCTTTCATCCCGGTTTACCGGAACTGACGCTCTATTACCCAGATGGACGCAAGTTGCTCAGCTCCATCGAATTAGAGCAACGCGCTCACGAAGCTGAACAACGCGCCGCTAGTGCTGAATCGGCTCTAGAGCAGGAGCGCCAGCGAGCAGAACGATTGGCTGCCTACCTGTGCTCTTTGGGAATTGCCGAGGATCAGCTTCCCGAGGTTTAACCAGAGAAGGTTTAACCAAGAAAAATCGCAGGTTTTTAATCATTTTTAATTCTCTTAACTCCGTGAATCTTCCCCGTTCTGGCTATACCCTGCCGGTTTTTGCCTGTGCCTCAGCTGTGGCGGCTCTGCGCTGGCTGCAAGACGATTTGGCTGCTTTGCCATCGGTGAGTATTGATTTGATCGAACCTGCCGAAACAGTTGAGATTGCGATTGAACAGGTGGCACGACTCAGCTCAACCTCGGCCCTAGCGATTACCCGCAGCGATCCGGGAGACAATTTAGACCTGACGCGCCATACGCCGGTGTGGGCAGTAGTGGAGGTGGACGAAGCGAGAGCGGAGGAGCAGGAAAGCAGAGGAGAAGTTGCAATTGAGTTGCAGGGTGGCGAGGGAGTGGGGCGGATTCTGGCTGCTGACCAACCTGCCATTTACACCTATGCACGGCGACTGTTGGAAACCAATTTGCGGCAATGGTCGAGGTCGGGGCAAACGATGCGGGTAACGGTGATTTTGCCAGAGGGGCGGTTGTTGGCCGAGCGAACTTCTAATGCTGCGTTTGGCGTGGTGGAGGGGTTATCGCTGTTGGGAACATCGGGCATCGCTCAACCCTTGAGTGCTCCCGGTCAGCTTGAGACATTTCGGCAGGCATTGCAGCAGAAAGCAAGTTTGGAGAATTTAGTGTTTTGCATCGGTGAAAATGGGCTGGATCTGGCCCAATCATTGGGGATTAAACCAGAGCGATTGCTGAAAACCGCCAATTGGTTAGGTTCAATGTTGGTAGAGGCCGGGGCCCAAAAAGTGCAGTCGATTTTGCTGTTTGGCTATCACGGTAAATTAATCAAGCTGGCGGGCGGCATTTTTCATACCCATCACCATGTGGCCGACGCGCGGCAAGAAATCTTAGCGGCCCACTGCGCCAAAGTTGGACTGCCAACCGCAGAGATTCAGCAAGTCCTGGCCAGCAGTACCACCGAGGCTGGTCTCAAGTATTTGCGTGAATTGGATGCTAGCAGCGGCACAACTTGGGTGGAACAAGTGTATGGTTCGATTGCCGATCAGATTGATCAGCGGGCGGAGGCTTATATCTACACCCACAGCGAGCAGCACGTGCAGGTCGGTTCGATTTTATTTGACCGCGATCGCCAGATCATCGTGCAAAGCCGAAAAGGGGATTCACTTTTGTCGCAGGTTTGTTAATCTAGTTAAAATATTCAAAATTCATTACATTTAATTGACTGGTTTAATTTCCGCTAATTCAAAGTGATTCCTATAGTTAGTTTGTGCCAATAGTTTTGTGCCAACAGTTTGTCAGCTCTATTTCTCCCTCTAGAATTTGTATCAGGACGCAACAGTGACTCTCCAAACTGAACAACCGCCAGCACGCTCATCGGCTAACCGACTCGACCGCCAGATGATCGTGATTTTGGATTTTGGTTCCCAATATTCTGAGCTAATTGCTCGCCGGATTCGCGAAACCCAGGTTTATTCAGAAGTGCTCTCCTACCGCACCACTGCTGAGCAATTGCGTCAGCTCAATCCCAAGGGCATTATCCTTTCGGGCGGCCCCAGTTCGGTTTACGACCAAGGTGCGCCGCATTGCGATCCAGCCGTCTGGACACTGGGTATTCCGATTTTGGGCGTCTGCTACGGCATGCAGTTGATGGTGCAGCAGTTGGGTGGCGGCGTCGAACGGGCCGACCGGGGTGAATATGGCAAAGCCTCGCTCTATATTGATGACCCGACCGATTTGTTCACCAATGTGGAAGACGGCACCACCATGTGGATGAGCCACGGCGATTCGGTGACTCGTTTGCCAGAAGGATTTGAACTGCTGGCCCATACCGACAATACACCCTGCGCCGCGATTGCCCATCACGAGGCCAAACTCTACGGCGTCCAGTTTCACCCAGAAGTGGTGCATTCGATTGGCGGCCAAGCGCTGATTCGCAATTTCGTCTATCACATCTGCGCCTGCGAACCCACCTGGACCACGGCGGCTTTTGTGGAAGAAGCAGTGCGGGAAATTCGTGCCAAAGTAGGCGATAAGCGCGTGTTGCTCGCCCTTTCGGGCGGAGTGGATTCCTCAACGCTGGCCTTTCTGCTGCATCGGGCAATTGGCGATCAGCTCACCTGCATGTTCATCGACCAAGGCTTTATGCGCAAGGGCGAACCTGAGCGCCTACTGAAGCTGTTCCAAGAGCAGTTCCACATTCCGGTTGAGTATGTCAACGCCCGCGAGCGCTTTCTGAACCGGTTAGAAGGCATCACCGATCCGGAAGAAAAGCGCAAGCGTGTCGGCCATGAGTTTATTCGTGTCTTCGAGGAAGAGTCGAAGCGGCTGGGTCCGTTTGACTACCTAGCTCAGGGCACGCTCTATCCAGATGTAATCGAATCTGCCGATACGAATGTGGATCCCCAGACCGGCGAACGAGTAGCCGTTAAGATTAAGAGTCATCACAATGTCGGCGGCTTGCCGAAAGATCTCCAGTTCAAGCTGGTGGAGCCGCTACGCAAGCTATTCAAGGATGAAGTGCGCAAGGTTGGCCGCTCGATTGGCCTACCCGAAGAGATCGTGCAGCGTCATCCATTTCCGGGTCCGGGCTTGGCCATTCGGATTTTGGGCGAAGTCACCGAAGAGCGGCTCGATATTCTGCGGGATGCCGACCTGATTGTGCGGCAGGAAATCAACCGCTGTGGCTATTATCACGAACTGTGGCAGGCGTTTGCTGTGCTGCTGCCGATCCGCAGCGTTGGCGTGATGGGCGACCAGCGCACCTATGCCTATCCGGTGGTGCTGCGCTTTGTCACCAGCGAAGATGGCATGACCGCCGATTGGGCCAGGGTGCCCTACGATCTGTTGGAAACGATTTCTAACCGGATTGTCAACGAAGTGCGGGGCGTCAATCGGGTGGTGTACGATGTCACCTCGAAGCCGCCGGGAACTATCGAGTGGGAATAGATTGAATGGAAATAGCTGCTTAGCAGTGAGCAATTGCTAAATTAGCCATTTACGAAGATACAGAGACTCGATTCAAGATTGAGATTTGTATCTTCGTTTTTTTGTGGTAACTTATCCAGGATTGACCCTGCTTTGCGTCCTCACTCGTTACGCTCACAGCTCACTTTATCCGTCCACACCCTCACCCCCACCCACAACCGTTGCTGCGAGCCTAGCCTACAGCCAGAGAATAGTGCCATGCAGAAGTAAGCGACAGGGAGCCAATTGCTGCGAACCATGAAAAAAGTTCTGGTGAATGCGCGGGAGCAACTCAGCCGCAAACCACACATGTGGATTGGTCTGCTGATTTTTGCAGCCAGTTTGTTTATCTACTTGGCCAACGGACGCCCGCTCAGTTCTGGGGATAATGTTCCCACCTCGCTCTTGGCCTTTAATTGGCTGTTTGAACATAGCCTCAATTTTGATGCCTTTCGCGATGGCTATATGTTCAACAAAAGTCAGCTCTGTGCTACCTGTGCCGGAGCGGATGGAACACCCTACTACTTGGTCGAAGCTCCGAACGGTCACCTCACCTCCACCTATCCGATCGGCACCGCTATCGTTACATTTCCGCTCTATGCGTTGTTTGCCATTACCTTGAAGCTGAACAGCATCGTCCAAAGCTGGCTGACCGATGTGCCAGTGCTGATTCCGCCCGTTACAGAACCAGGATTTGAGATTTACCGACAACGCTACGAAATGTTGGCTGCCGCTATTCTCACAGCCAGCTCTGTAGTGGTGTTTTACTTTTGCGCCGCGCTGAAATTTCACCCTGGCATTGCCCTACTCACAACTTTTATTTTCGGTTTTGCCACCAACACCTGGGTCACTAGCTCCCAGGCTCTTTGGCAGCACACCGGTGCCAACTTTGCCCTGCTCTGCGTCATGCTCTGTTTGTTAAAGGCCAACCGCACCATCGCGAATCGGGGCAAGTTGTTACTGGTCGCCGGATTCTTTTGTGGCCTGATTCCCGGATGCCGTCCCACCAGCGTTTTGTTTGCTATCGCGATTACGGTCTACTGCTGCTTTGCCTATGGGCGAGAGGTGCGCTTCTTTCTGCTTGGTTTACCGTCGTTTCTGCTCAGTAGTAGCTGGAATTTTTATTACTTTGGCGCTAGTCCCAAGAATCTGCTGGTAGCTGGCTATTCGCGCTTCTCCAACACCTCCTTTACCAGTTCGTTCTACCAATTCACACCCCAGCAATTTATCCAGGGCTTTACTGGCCTGCTGCTGAATCCGAATCGGGGTTTGTTTGTCTACTCGCCTGTGCTGCTGTTTGCCCTGCCTGGAGTCTACCGCGTCTGGCAACTGCGCGGGAAGAAAGATGAGCAACTGTTGGGCTGTTTGACAATTGCCGCCGTTTTGATCTTTATTCAGTACTGCTTTTTTGGCATCTGGTGGGGGGGGTGGTGCTACGGTCCCCGGTTTCTAACCGATATTCTACCGGTGGTTTGCCTTTTGCTCGGTTACTGCCTGCGGGACGGGCTAGCGCAATTCCAGCAACATCGCTACTCGATGATCGGAGCGGCGATTGTTTTTTTCAGCCTGCTGGTGTTTTCCGTTGGGGTTCAGGTAGTAGGGACATTTGGCTTTACGAGTTGGGATGCAATTCCCGGCACCAATGTGCCCTACCAAAATTGGTCCCTGCAAGATACCCAGATTCAGCGCCACGCCAACCGATTGTTTTACCAACTGCACCGACCGATCGAGAAGCCGCGACAGTACCTGCGCCGCAGTGACGGCATTGTTCAGACGGTTCAAGATGCTAACCAACAGCCGATCCCAGATCCACTCATGGCTACGCCTGGACAAGAAATAGTCTTGACTGCCCAGATTAAAAATACCGGCAAAACCCAATGGTACGGGTACGAAACGGCCCTAGGACGAGGCGAGGCTCGGATTCAGGTTCAATTCTTGGATAATACGGGTACGGTTGTGGCAATCGGGTCTGATAATGTGCTTTACGTCTCAGGTAGACCTGAACCGCAAGAAACAACTCATGCCGTTGGTCCAATTCGGTTCCCGACTGAGCCGGGAGCTTATCAAATGGTGCTGACACCTACACTGCATGGGCTAGGCGAGTTGCCTGAATACAAGCAGCAATTGCGCCGTCCCTATCCGGTCTCTGTTGTTGTGACTCAGTGAATCAAGGTGTGCTCAGGAGCTACTTATGACTAATGTAATTCCCTATGTTTCGAGGCTATTTATCTATCCAATCAAATCGTTGGACAGAGTTGGCATTGAGAATATAACCGTTCTCAGAAGTGGGGCGCTGAAGCGAGATCGTGAGTTCGCCATTTTTGATCGATCAGGTAATTTCGTGAATGGTAAGCGGAATGATCGGATTCATGCCATACGCTCTGCATTTGATATCGAAACCAATATGGTCTCGTTGCAGGTGCAGGGAACCGATCGGGTGCAAACATTTCAGGTTGAGAAAGAGCGTGAAGCACTTGAATGCTGGCTGAGTGAATTCTTTGAATTTCCAGTAGAAGTGAAGCAAAACCTCGATACGGGTTTTCCAGATGATACTGTGTCTCCTGGTCCAACCATCATTAGTACAGCAACCCTAGAAGCCATCGCCTCATGGTATCCCGGACTTGATGTTGAAGAAGTCCGCTTACGGTTTCGCGCCAACATTGAAATTTCAGGTGTTCCTGCCTTTTGGGAAGATCAGCTTTTTACAAAAGCAGAGGGAACGGTTAATTTTCAGATTGGAGATGTACAGTTTATGGGCATCAACCCCTGTCAGCGCTGTGTCGTGATTACCCGTGATTCCAAAACCGGAGCAGCTTACCCAAACTTTCAAAAAACTTTTGTAGCCCAACGCCGGATAACTTTACCCGAATGGGCAGAGCGATCGCGGTTTAATCACTTCTACCGCTTGGCAATCAACACACGACTGCCTGTTACCGAAGCAGGAAAAACAATTCGCATCGGTGATGAACTCAAAATTGACTCATCTCGTTAATACTTTATGGCAACTTACGGTAACCTCATCTCCAAGCCTAACGGGCAAACATCCAAATCACTGCCCTAATCGGCAAGGGGATAAATCTCTGCACAGTTTTCCTCAACTTTCCCCAGGTTATCTCTACCTGTGGAAAACTAGCCGAGAATCTGTGGAAAACCCCCCTTACCCTGTGGAAAACTAGGGCAAATCTGTGGAGAACTCTGTTAATCTCTGATCACGTTTAACTCGAATCACCGGATCGGGTAAAACTGCATGAGTTTTTCTACCCCAGATTGGAATTGTGCCGTCATCGTAGCTCGAACCAGGGAATTATTCAAGCTCAAGTTATTGTCCTGGGTATGTTTTGGGAATAGCCACAGCACTCCGCCTAGTTCAAGTTAGCGGTTCATTTGCCGCTTCAATTCTTCCAGTTCTTCATCGGTTTCCCATTTTCTAAAGGCTTGCTCCAGCGGGTCTGCCGCACTAGAGGCTCTAAAGGTCTGGTTCCAGCCGCTCGTCTGCCACTGTTGCTCTACCGGATTTGAAGCTGCTTGGTAGCTAAAGCGGTTCGCCTGAGCCTCCGCCACTTTAGTCCGCACCTCCTGCCGGCGTGTCTGAATTTGTTTCTGCAACTCGATAGTTTGCTGAATCCGCTGCTTCAGGACTTCCATTTGGCCCCAAATCTGATTGCCCTGGCGCAACAGAGCTGCTTCCCGTTCTTCGGCGGGTTTGACCAGATCAAAGCGCTGGGCATTCTTAGCCTTTTCGATCCGGACATGCCAGCGTTGAATTTCTTGCGCCGTAGCCAAAATCTCATCTTGCAGCCGCTTTTCCCGCAGCCGCAGATCGCCCAGGAGCTGAATCGTTTCCTCTTCTTGCTCACGCAAATTCTCTTCGAGTGCCTGCAATTCCAGATGCGGGTTGTTCCTGAGAAATTCTTCCAATCGCATCTCTAGAAAAGAGCTGAGGTCTTCAAACAATCCCATTGCAGGTACTCCTGTTACCGTTAATGTTTGCTCTAATATCTGGTCATCCTAACAAGCATCCTAACAGGCACTTCTAGAATTGTGACTGCCTAAAGAGAGGGAGATGGATCACGGCCCTGCAACTTGGCTTTTACCCCCACCACGACCGAGCGCAGCTTCCAGAATTTGCTGGTTTGCATCCAGCGATTGGTGGCTTCTAGTTGAGCGGCTCGTTCTCGTTCCTGGTCTAATTCTGCTTGCAAACAAACCGTCAGGCGTCGGTAGCAAGCGAGCTGTAGTTCTGAATCAGACGGTGAGATTCTAATAGCCATCCGATAGAACCGAATCGCTGAAGCAAGCTTGCCGAGTTTTTCGTAGATATGGCCAGTACGGAAGTAGATTTTGGGTTTGTAGACTTCGGTATGGGTTCCGGGAATAATTTCTTGCTCGGCTTTGCCCATCAGCTCTAGCGCTTTTTCCCAATTTTCCTGTTTTTCATAATATCTGGCTTGCTGAAGTCGGCTTTGGATGATCACGTCTACGTTGGCGCTGGGCAGAGTTTCGAGTTTGGCATAGAGCTGGTTTGCTTCTGCTTCTAGACCACACTGCCAGCTATGAATTGCAAAGGACACCAGCTGATCTTCATCTTGGCAACTCAAGCATGCGGGCAACATAGCTGCACAGATCTGCTGGACTTCTTCCACTTTATTCTGAGCATAAAGGGCTTCGATTAACCGCCGCAGGGCACGGATTTTTAGTCTGGATTCCAGCGCTTCGATTTCTAGGGTTTGCTTCAGTAGGGCTTCAGCAGCGGCATAGTCATAGTCGCGATAGGCATCGCAAGCCGCTAAGTAAAGTCGCCAAAACGGCGGTAGCCACTGTTCATCATAGCTACGGCTAAACTCGCCCGATTTACGCAGGAAAAAGGCAATGCTGTTGAGGACAATACCGCCACAGTAGACTTGTATCGCTCCCAGGGTTTGGCTGCGGGGAACTGGCTGATTTTCAGGGCGCTCGCTGAGGGAAAAATCCGGCAGATCGATCAGGTCGAACCCCTGCACTAAGGGATCGGCACCTGTTAACCAGGCATCAACCCAAGCGCGATCAGTAAACAACATGTTGGGTTCATACCTGGGATCGTTAGTGGTGTTGAACTCGGTGGTTAAAGCCGCGATACCACCCGGTTTGAGGACGCGATGAATTTCGCGATAGACCTGATGCAAATCGTGAAAGTTGTTGACATGCTCGATTGCACAACAGCTCCAGACAAAATCGAAACTTTGGTCCGGAAATTCGATTTGCCGCATGTCCATATGCTGAACTAACAGCCGATCGCGTTGATAGGGAAAGGGGCTGCGCTCATAGATGTCCTGCACGGCCATCGCTGCGGTTGACCAATCTTGAGATTCATACAGATCGGTTGCGACAACATAACCGCAGACATTCGTAAAGGCATAGATCAAATTTTCATGCCCTACCCCTAATCCAATTGCCTTTGATTCACCATTCAGCAGCCCCAGATGCTGGAGGGCTTGATAGACCTGAACAAACTCCCAGGCTTTGCGGTTGCGATCTCCCTCCATCAGCAAGGAGGCAATTTCCTGGAACTCCGGATCTTGCCAGTCGGCCACATCAGCCAGCTTGCAGAATTTCATTAGCTACCCTGCTCTAGTACACCACATCGAATATTCGATTAGCTTACCTGAATGGTGAAACTCGTCAAGGGCCAATATAAATGCTGAACAAGGAATAAATGCTTTAGAGCAGCTAGCCTATTTGCGGCTAAGGAATAGATCCCAGTGGCTCTGGGGTCGTTCGGTCAAACACTGCTCAATCGACAACGCTTCGATTTGGCCGTCGTAGCGCACATAGCGCAAAATAAACCCCTGGGCCACAATATCTTCTAAGAAGCCTCGCGCATCGGCATAGCGGCAAGGCCCAAACTCCAGGACAATCTGAATATCTGGATTGCGGCGAATCGTTTCCTGCATGCCGCGCCAAACTAGCTGTTCTGCCCCCTCGATGTCAATCTTGATAAAGTCAACCTGCGGCCAATCCCTCGTCAATCGGTCAATCGTGACGGTTTCTGCCTCAATTACGTCAACGGTGTCGTTGATCGAGTGATAAATCGACGCGCCGCCCGTATTGCCCTTGGGCACAATCAATTTCACGGTTTCACCGGCCTGATCCGAAGCCGCAACCGGCATCGCCGTGGCATAGCTGCTAAAGCCGTTGATAGTCAGCGATTGATTCACTAACTGAGCCAATCTGGCATTTGGTTCTAGAGCCAGCACCCGGCCAGACGCCCCAACTGCACCCGCGGCTAGTAGGGTATAGTAACCGTGGTTGGCACCCACATCGATGCAGGCCCAACCGGGCTGAAGTGTAGTCAACATCACGAAGGTGAGCCAATCTTCCCAGTAGCCATTCATGTACAAGTGGGGAGCGACATTGATGTCAGTGGCATCGGCAAACAGCAGATAGGTACCCAAGATCCGACAAAGAATTTGCTGCTCGCCCAAGTAGGCAATCTGACAAGCGGTGCGGCTCAGGTAGCGAATTTCCTCCAGAGAGGTAGCTGTGATGCCATAGCGCAGTACTGGAATTCTTTGCTGCTTCAGTTCCCGCTGCGCTTGCTGAATCTCGTGCTGTGCTCGCTGGTGGTTTTGATCCAGTTGCTCGAACCGCTGCTCTAGCGATTGCAACCGGCTCAACACCCAGTTGATTTGCTGTGCGATTTGATTCAGCCGCAGGTCGATGAGTGGAAATTGGGCAGAACCCAATACAGATCTCAGCCGCTGTTTCCAACCGGTTGCAGGCAGCAGCCCAGCTTGCTTGAGAAGCGGTTGCAGATGGGTTTGATTCACAATCGGCACCAGATCGGTGCGGTTGCTAAACAGCACAAATACTTCATTGGCAAACACCGGCTGCATCGACTCGATTGTCTGCTTCAAGAAGGCCGGATGAATCTTATCGACAGAGCCTTTGTGCACCAGCACCCACTGAAATTTCTGCACCGAGCGCTGAGCTGTGCATTGATAGGTGGCAACATTCGGCAAACTCTGCTTGAACGAAGCAGGTGCTAGGATTTTCTCTTCCGGTTTGAGGTGGGTTTTAATAAAATCTTTGACGCTGAGCCAGTAGGTATCTTCTGAAGGCATGATGCTGAAACCGGAATAGAGGCTAACAATTCAGATTACTTCACAACCGTACAAAAATTATTCATCCCCAGTTGAAAATAGTGATGCTTGAAGTTTCTGAATCCGGTCTCTTTCACCAGTACCTGCTGTAACTTGGTGCGGTTGTAATAGCGTTTGTGATCGCGGATTTCGGCCTCATCGACAATTTTGAGTCGATAGGAAAGAAACTCTAGAACCGGCTGCGCCCACACCGAGGGTACGGTCAGCACCAGCTTGCCGTCCGGCTTTAGTACCCGATAGATTTCCTGTAAGATCGGCTTTTCGTGCTCGATGTGTTCTAGCACGGCTAGCATCGTGACGACATCAAAGCCGGCATCGGCAAAGGGCAGTTTATGGGCCAGTTTGAGCTGAACAGTTTGAATATTTTCCAACTGCATTTCTTTGACTTTGAAGTCCACACCCACACCATAGTCAATCCGAGGCGCAATGGTCCGGAGAAATGCCGCCGAACGGCCACAGCCCACATCCAGCACCCGTGCCCCTGACGGAATATGGGGCATTACCTTACGAAACCGAAACCACCGCAGCAGTGGTTCAAGCAAAACTTCACGTGCCAACGCTTTCACTCCTCACAAGTTGCCTAGCCAATCGCCCAACGGAATCAGCGATTCAGCCTTTGCAATAGCTTATATCAACTTGCTTTTCCTTTGTAGCGAAGATAGAGATATCGCTGGGAGGAAGGACTGATGATTTCAGTTGGTGATTTCAGTTGGTGATTTCAGTTGATAATTTTAGTTTATGAATGATACAGCGCTTCCGATGCTCGTTCTGGATCGGTCTGATGCAGGGTCAAAGCCATCTCTTGCCGCAACTTGGCGACCTGTTTCAGCGCTTTTTGGGCGTTTGTTTTGCTGCCGCGCACCCAGAAGAACTGAGCCGCCAATTCAAAATCGGCAATTGCTTCTGAGATGTTTTCGAGCTTTTGCTGAGCTACAGCGCGATAGTAGTAGGCCACGGCTGAATCGGGAGCGAGTCGGATCGCCTCATTGTAGTCAGCAATAGCCTCGGTATAGTTTTCTAACTTTTGCCGCGTCATGCCGCGATAAAAGTAGGCAATTGGGTAGTCGGGACGCATTTGCAAGGCCAGCGTGTAGTCGTCGATGGCGTCCCAGTGTTCGCCCTGCTCGGATCGAATGAAGCCTCGATTACAGTAGGCGGCTCCTTGGTGTGGGGCCAGCCGGATCGCTTCAGTGAAGTCGGCAATGGCACTGGCTATGTCGCCCAGATCATAATGGGCCAAGCCCCGGTAATTATAGGTAATATCGTCTTCGGGATTAATGCTGAGCATATGGATATAGTCAGCAATCGCTCCTACTTTGTCGCCCAAATCATAGCGGGTAACGGCACGATTCCAGTAGGCCAGCAAGTCATCGGCTGGTAGGGTTGGATCGTCAAACCGCTGAATTAATCGCTCGATCACGCCGGGATCAGTGGTTTTGAGCTTGAGCTGGAGTTCGGGGAAAGCAGTCTTGGTTTTTAACACATTGGCAATGCCCAAAACGGCAAAGCTGTCATCTGCGACCAAAAAGTTTTCGCTGGTACCCAGGATTTTGAACTGGAATTGGTCGGGGTACATGCGCTTCAGCTGCAATAGTTTGTGCAGGGTTTCTTGCAGCAAACTGCGGTGGGTCAGGTCGGTCATCCAGCCTCGCTGCATTTTACTCAGCCAGCGGTCCTCATCCCGATCGGCTAAATAGCACCAGCCCACATCGAGCTGCTTCCCCTGACTCAAGAAAGTTTCAAATTGGCGGAATAACAGTTCGTCAAATTCACACTGCTCAGACCAAGGCCAAATCACAATCAAGCGCTGCTGGGTTTCCTCTAGAGCCTGTTCCAGCACAGCTCGACTGCTGGGGGTGGACATCTCTGTAGGGGCCGCATCTGCTGGATAAAAATCGAAAATCAGCTCGGAATGCGGGGTGGCGGCCACCATCTGCAACTGCTGATTGATGTATTGCAGCTCTTGATGCAGCACGTCTTGCACCCGCAGCTTAAACGACTCGATTGCGCCGTCGGAAACCGGAATCCGCTGAGAAAGTTCACTGAGCTGACGTTGTAGCGCAATCACGTCTAGGGTTTGCGGTAGTTGGCTGAGCTGCTCCCGCAGCTGCTTCTGCTGGCGGGCTAGGCTAGTGGTAAAGTCATGAATTGTGTTGAGCTGGTCTCGCAGGTTGCCTAGGTAATTAGCAGCTAGCTCTTGTAATTCGGGGTAAATGCTGGAGGAGGCCGATCCCAATGTTGTTAGAGCCGTATGGTGTTCAGCTAGTTCGGTTTCTCCGGGTTGGCTGTGGATGCGACCATTGCTCTCAACTGCGCCATCTTCGGGTTTTGGCAAATCATGAAACGTGCGTCTAAAGCTCAAGGCTGCGGTCTCGATAGCTAAGACCGATTGTTTTAGGGCTTCCTGCTGAGCGTGGAGCGCTTCTACTTCACTCACTAAGCTGCTCAAGTCGCGCCGGGGGACCAGATCGGCCACAATTTTGATCAGTTCGGCTACTTCTTGCTTCAATGAGCTGACATCAACCGGAGGCGGTAGTTTGCTGAACTGACGATCTAGCCGCGTGATGTGCTCTTGCAAAATCGTCAGGTTTGGCTTGGTTTGGTAGCTAAAGCTGTCTAGATTAACCTGAAGCGTGGCGACATCCTGTTTTAACTGATCGACTGTTTTTTGAATTCCGTCAGCTTGCACCTGACTCGATAACCCACCCAGATCGGTTTCCATCTGGTTGACGGTTTCCATCAGATAGTTGCAGCGTTCGACCACCTGACGAACTTCCTGGCGCACAGCCCCCAACCCCTGTTGCTCAATGGCAGCCAATCGCTGGTGCATGCTTTGTCTCAGTGTTGAGATTTCATTGTGCAGCTTTTCGGAAACTTCCTGATTTTTGAACAGCAGCGACCGATTGAGGCGATTGATCGTTTCTGGTTTGGGCAGCGAGGCCACCTGTTGATGTACTCGATCAATTTGCAGCGCTAGATACTGATCGGTTTCGGTCAGAGTGGTGTCGCGCTGCTCGCTCATTTGTGCCAAGCGACGACGATTCAATAATCCCAACACCACCAGCAAAGACAGGGGCGTCGTTGTGTAGAACACCTGATTGAGCAGGAGAGATGCCACTGAGCCAGCCCCTAGGCCAACGAGCGACACGTTCTCCAGGGCATTGAGCCACGAGTACTTCTTCATGTTGAGACAACAGCTTGTGATATACGTTTTAATTCAGGCAAGGTTGGGTCCATTCCGGGGGCATATTCTCTTTTTACGAAGTCTGCCTATGTCGTCAGGAAAACTGCCAAAAACCCCAGCCGCAGGAAAAAACCAAGCTCAATGTCCTCTATGGCTCTGTGGTTGCTTTATTTAATGTTTCTGAAGCACTTTGCGAGCAAACCATGCCTCCTGCATAGCAGCACAGAATCCTCCAATAAAAAATGCCTGCGAAAACAGCTTGAACGCTTCTTCGATGATATGCAGCGATCGTCTTAATGTGACGTTAGTGAATGTAGGCAACACGCCAGATGAAACAGGAATTTCCTTTCTATTGCCTAATGTATTTAAAATGACCATTACCAGTAAGAGAGCGAAACCAACCGTCAGGTGTCTCAGCATCCGGCGACTGTAATTCTGTTTGATGGTTGGTAGGTATAAATAGATTAATCTAATACCTACTCCTAACTGTTTGTCCGTTGCAATAAGTCCTTCAACTTAATTAAAACTAAGATCAGGGTGTTGTCGCCGCCCTTCGGGTTTCATATTTAATTATGTTGTTCTACTTATCAGTTGCTAGAGAAGTTAGTGAGATAATAAAAGCCCTCTAAGCAGAAGCTGTAGAGAGCCGTGAAAAGTATATTCTAGAAATTTGTGCTGGAATAACAGGGCTGGTTGAACCTTGTTATTAAAATCACAGCAGTAGCTTAGGCCGAGAGAGTACGACGCTTCGAGACCAGTCGGAAGACCTGGATAATATCGCCTAGCGCCCAGTCTTTGAAGCTGTCGATGCCGATACCGCACTCATAGCCAGCGTTGACTTCACGCACATCCTCTTTCATCCGCTTCAGCGAGTCGAGGTTGCCTTCATAAACTACCTCACCGCCACGCCGGACGCGAACTCGGCTGTTCCGAATCGCCTTACCTGACAGGATATAGCAACCAGCCACCGCTCCGCGACCCACTGGGAAGACAGCCCGCACTTCTGCCTCACCCAGCGGCTCTTCGACCATTTCGGGTTCTAGCAGACCTTCCATCGCGCCCTGAATGTCTTCGAGCAGCTTATAGATGATGTTGTAATCCCGCACATCAACTCCGGCCTCATCGGCGGCCTGACGAGCACCGCTTGCCAAGGTGGTATTAAAACCCACGATTACGGCACTACTGGCGGCAGCCAAGTCCACATCGGTTTCGGTGATCTCGCCTGGAGCAGCCAGCAACACCCGGACCTGCACTTCTTTTTGGGGAAGTTGTTGCAGTGCGCCCAGAATTGCTTCGACCGAACCTTGCACGTCCGCCTTCAGAATCAGGTTGAGTTCCTTCAGCTCGCCTTCCTGAGCCTGAGCCGAGAGTGTATTCAGGCTGACTCGACGAGAAGCCATTGCCTGCTGCAGGCGCGATTGCCGCTGTTGATCGGAACGGCTGGACGCAATAGCCCGCGCTTCTTTCTCATCCAGGTAGACTTCAAATTCGTCACCGGCTGCTGGCACATCACTCAAGCCCAGCACCTCGACGGCAAAGGATGGTCCCGCCGCATCGACCCGCTTGAACCGGTCGTCTACCATCGCCCGCACCTTGCCGAAGACCGATCCCGCCACCAGCACATCGCCAACACGCAACGTCCCGTTTTGAACAATCAGCGACGCTACCGGACCCTTGGCCTTATCGAGATGGGCCTCAATCACGGTTCCCTTAGCCGGACGATCCGGGTTGGCATAAAGGTCTTCGACCTCGGCCACCAGTAGAATCATTTCCAACAGCGCGTCAAGGTTTTCTCCCTGAATGGCGCTCACAGGCACCATAATCGTGTCGCCGCCCCATTCTTCAGCTACCAGACCATATTCGGTTAGCTCCTGCTTCACCCGGTCGGGCTGGGCTTCTTCTTTATCGATCTTGTTAATCGCTACCACGATCGGCACACCAGCGGCCTTAGCGTGGCTAATTGCTTCCACGGTTTGAGGGCGCACGCCGTCGTCAGCAGCCACTACCAGAACAGCGATATCAGTGACACGAGCACCCCGCGCTCGCATCGCGGTAAAGGCTTCGTGACCTGGCGTATCTAGGAAGACGACCTGCTGCACCTGACCGTTCTGTTCCACATCGACGTGGTAAGCCCCGATATGCTGGGTAATCCCGCCTGCCTCACCTTGAGCCACTTTGGTTTTGCGAATCGAGTCGAGCAACGTGGTCTTACCGTGGTCAACGTGGCCCATAATCGTAACCACCGGAGGACGACGCTGGAGGTTTTCCAGGTCGGCTGCATCCAGCATCTCTGTCACCTTACGGGCTTCGGCTTCGGCTTCAGCCGTTTCTACCTCGACCCCAAATTCTTCAGCCACCATGATGGCGGTGGGAATATCCAAAATCTGGTTGATATTGGCAGCGATGCCCTTCATGAACAGCAGCCGAATCAATTCAGTTTCGGGCACAACCAACTCCTCGGCTAGGTCATGCACCGTAATGCCGCCTCTCAGCACAATTTGCTCAGGCCGCTGCCGCACTTCTTCTTGCCGCCGCTCACGTCGAGTACTGCGAGAAGACTCAGAGGACCGTTTGGCTCTAGGAGGAGCCGGAGCCGATACCGATGGCTTCGATTGGCCAGCCCGATTCTTCGGCTTCGGTGGACGCGCTAGCGAAAGGCTGACTTGGACGGTTGCATCCTCATCTTCGCCTTCCTCCTCGTCGTCGAGCACCTCATCCAAATCAATAATGTCGATATCCTCGTCATCATCAATGACCGGCGTGCGACGCTTCGATTTGGTAGCAGCTTTGCCACCTGCCTTTTGAACTTCTTCTTCAACCTCTTCCTCTTCTTCCCATGCCTTGCCTCGCTTCGGCGGCCGAGGTAGGGTCGGGCGCTGTAGCTCTGGCAAAACATCCCCAGGCTTACCTGCAGGCTTGCCGGGAGATTTAGCAGCAGTCTCAGTTTCGCTGGCTGTTTCGCCCGGTCGCACGGGCTTGCGTCGCAATTCTAGAACGGGCCGCGCTTTAAGAGCTGGCTCTTCTGCGGTTTCCGAGCGACGAGGTTGCCTAGCAGGAGCCGCATCTGCCGACTGGCCATTGGTGCGGGCTGCGGGCTGAGCTGCGTCTGTCTTGGGTCGCTTCAGGATAGGACGGTTAACTGAACCCGGTGCCTGGCTGGAGGGACGGCTAGGCGATGCCCCAGTCGATTGACTCACTTCGGGTTTCGGTGCTGCAACTGGACGAACCGGCGGCTGCACCAATTCTGCCACTGGTTCATCAGGCAGTTCTTCTTCAGGCTCTGGAGCTGTCACTTCCTCTACCAATTCAGGAGCCGTCGTTTCCACCAACTCAGTCTCTGCCTCCAGGTCAAGATCAATGCCTTCCTCAGCTAGCTGTTCAGCTTCGACCACTTCAGATCGCACTGGACGATTCGGCGGACTTGGCGGCTGAGCCGGCTGAGCAACAGCAGGCTTGGCAGGGGCAACGTTAGCAGCAGCATTAACAGAGGTTTCGGCCTCTGGGCGTCTTGGAGGCTCGGATAGAGGCCGATTTTTACGAATTTCAAGAATCTGTTGCTTTTTCACAGGCGGTTGTGAATTCGCTTTCTTAGAACCAGAGCTAGTCGCGTGGGACGACACTGCTTTAGAAGGGGGGTGACTGCTGACAACCTTTTCGGCAGCGCTACGAATGCGTGCAGCTTCGGCCTCCGTTATTGTACTGCTATGGCTTTTAACTGAAATATTAAGCTGGTCGCAAACTGCCAAAATTTCTCTGTTATCCAAATTCAATTCCTTTGATAACTCGTATATTCTCACTTTGCCGTTGTTCATCCACTATCCCCTCTGCGTCCCAATCGATTGTCACATATTGACCTACTGCTTTTGTGAAACTACATCTGTACCTACACTAAACTACGGTTCTGATCAGGGCATGATTCAGTCGCTCAAAACCTAAATCTTAGGTACTGGGCGATCTGCAGCCGCTTTGCTTTCTGAGCTGTGTTCCTTAAAGATCTTCCCAAATTTCTCCAACCGAAAGGCTGCACTACCGAGTCAGGGTGCACACCCTCTACCATCTTGCACGAATTTTTAGAAAATTGAAGCCACCTTTTGGTGCAGTTCCAGCTAGATTTCGCGTTTTTACCCTACTCACCTTTCCGATCTTATCGTTTCAGTCAACCTTCTGCCGAATCCTTCTCTGTCGAATCCTTCGCAGTGATTCTAACGATTTCATCGGAATCTGGGTCTAACTGTGGCCGATCTACCTCAACCACTAACCGTTGCCATAGAGTTTGATAGATTTGCTCTGGAACAGATGCCTTCAGCGATCGCCCTAATCGGTCCTTTTTCTGAGCTGCTTGTAAGCAGCTCGCTTGTCGACAGAGGTAAACCGATCGCCCCATTCCCTGATCCAATTGTACCTGGTGAGAAGGAAATACTCGCACCACTCGCCAAAAAGCAGATTTGTGAGCAATTCGGCGACAGCTAATGCAACGACGGTAATGGGGAGGCATGAGATTCGACTAATTTAGCTTTTCTAACATCAGATAGGACTTCTAGAGCAAGAATCGGCCAGAGGTAGAGCGGCAGTGGGCCTGCTGGAGTGGTTTCTGGGTCGTTTACTGGGGTCGTTGAAGTGCCTCGTTGGCGGCTATACCGAACCCATCAGCCCCCGCTGCATCAGCTTCTAGGGCGTCATCCAGCTCGGATTCATCCGCTTCTAATTCTTCTTCAGCTTCGTCCTCTAGCTCGTCCTCTGGCAGCAGTTCGTCTTCATCTTCGTATTCCTCTTCCGCTAGAGCCGCTTCTCGCGCCAAACGCCGTTCTTCGACCAACGCTTCCATCTTACGCGTTTCTGCCTCATAGTCGTATTTCGCCGCATCTTTGATGTCGATCTTCCAGCCCGTGAGGCGAGCAGCCAGCCGCACATTTTGGCCTTCCTTGCCGATAGCTAGGCTCAATTGGTCGTCTGGAACCAGCACATGGGCTTGGCGTTCATCGGGGTTGATCAGCCGCACTTCCTGCACGCGAGCAGGGCTGAGGGCGTTGGCAATGTAGGTAGCTGGGTCGGGCGACCAGCGAATCACGTCAATTTTTTCGCCGCGCAGTTCATTAACCACGACCTGAATCCGGGAACCCCGTGCTCCAATGCAGGCCCCCACCGGATCGACATCCCGCTCTAGCGTATCCACGGCGATTTTGGTGCGGGGTCCTACGGCCCGCGAGGGCGGGTTGGCTTCTCGTGCCACAGCCACAATCCGGACGATTTCATCCTCGATTTCGGGAACTTCGGTTGCAAACAGGTCTACGACCAAACCGGCATCAGCCCGCGATACCAAAAGCTGCGGTCCGCGATGGGAGCCTTCCAGCACTTTCTTCAGGTAGACCTTAAAAGTAGCATTGGCCCGATAGTTATCATTGGGAAGCTGGTCCCGCTTTGGCAGTTCGGCTTCCACTTCCGGCTGACCAAAGCCACTGCTAACGGCCATCACCACCGACTGGCGCTCAAACCGTAGCACTCTCGCCTGTAGAACCGTGCCTTCTAGTTCCTGAAATTCCTCCTGAATCAGCTTGCGCTGCTGGTCGCGTAGTTTCTGGGCCAGCACCTGCTTGGTTTGAATGGCAGCCATGCGGCCAAACTCGCCTTGGTCGGGCGTCACATCCAGCACCACGGTGTCACCAAGCTGGGCTTCGGCAGCCACTTCCTGTACTTCGGTCAGCGCAATTTGATGGTCAGGATTGGTGACAGTTTCCACAATTGTTTTGGTCGCCAGTACGCGAAAGCCTTCGTCTTCCACATCTAGCTCAACTTCAAAATTGTTGAAATACTCATCATCAAAGCTGGCTGAATCAGGGCGATGGGTGCGACGATAGCGTTCGTAGCCTTTGAGTAGGGCTTCACGCAGCGCAGCCTGAACCGCATGCTTGGGAAGATTGCGTTCGCGGCTGATGCTATCGATCATGTCTTGCAGCCCAGGAAGAGTAACCATTGACATCGGAGGAGCCTCCAAATTTTCAGTTTTCAGTTTTCAGTTTTCAGTTGTTAGTTTTGAGTGCTGAGTGAGGCACAGAATTCCGTGGGTTCAATGCTGAAGGTGAGTTGAAGAATCAGTTTTGATCAATGCGTTGCTTAGATTTACTTCAAGTTTGAAGGTCTCAAACGAGCAGGATCACCGCCCAATCCAAAACTTAAAACTAAGCACTCAAAACTTTTGATTAAGCCCGCTCTACCAACTGAACCTTAGTGATTAACTGGCGAGGAATGGCAATCGAGCGCCCTTTTTGGCTGAGATAAAGCGCCGTTTCGTCTCGCCGTAGGAGTTGACCTGTCCAAGTCGTTTGGCCGTCGTGGGGTGCACTCGTCATCACAACCACAGGAAATCCCTTGAAGGAAATAAACTCGCGATCGGTGGTGAGGGAACGAGAAATTCCAGGGCTGGAAATCTCCAAAACATAGGCGTCTGGAATTACATCGGCTGCATCCAGAGCAGCTTCTAGGGCACGGCTCATCCGTTCGCAGTCATCCAAACTTGTGTCTTGCTCTAAGTTGCGAATGTCAACCCGCAACACAGGTGGATGCTGATTGGTATGAAACACGGCTCCCACTACATCTAGCCCCAGTGCGTTGGCAACTGGAGTTGCTAGCTCAATAACTTGAGGAATCAGTGGGTGAGTCATCGCTGCCAACCGAAATCGCTGTTTGTCTCCTACTATGCCTAGGAATTAAAAAAAGTGGGCACCGACCCACTTCCAGTGAAATGAAATGTCATAACACCGGTAGAAGATGAACTCGTCTCCTACTAAGCACAAGTTTAGCGTATTGATCCAAAATTGGTGTACCAGCTACGCATATGTGCTGTTTGATCGCAATCTGCAATTCAAGCAATTCTCAATTTAAGCAATCTACGCAAGGGATAAGGCAAGGAATTTTGTTGGAACTAGTCTAATCGGGCACTTTGAGTGATTTCGTAAATCCGCGTCTTCTGCTGGAGTAGCTTTTCGTAGTCTTCCGCTTCTAGGCGCTTCACGTAGTTCACCTTGACCTCGTCCAGCAGGGCAACCGTCAAGGCTTCGATTTCTGCCAAGGCATCGTGTTGCTTCAGCTCTTGGGTAAAGATCTCCCCTAGCCGGTGGATGAGTTGCTGCGTCAGGGCTGTTCCACGGTCGTCTTCCAGAGCTGTACGGATGGCTTGATAGGTGGTTTGGGAAATGTCAGCGACGATCTGCTGGGTAATTTGCTGCGACACATGACTGACTCCTGGCAGTTTTTGCAAACTTGCATAGGCAGGCGATGTCTGCAAAATTTGGCTGACGCTGTGGCTCAGCAATGCCTCCACTTCTGGTCGAAGTTGTGGCAGCACGTTGTACACCATTACATTGGTCAGGTGTTTAGCGATAACCTCGACCTCATTCACACCATTTAGGTCGATATAGCGGTTAGTTCGGAGCAGCCAGCGGGTTGCATCGCCTCGCCGAATGATGTCTTGGGTTTGATCGATCACCTGCACCACCACCATCTCAGTCAACTCCACCACCACGCTCGAAATCAGGATGCGCACTACCCGATTATTGATGGGTTTCAGGTTGATCAGCTTGGCCTGATCGAGCCGAATCACGACTGGGATCACCCGCAGCCAGCGCCAAAAGGGCAGCAGCAGCAGTAAATCATAACAGCGCCAGATCACCGCATCAATCCAGCCCACTCGCTTATAGCGCCGACTCAAATAAAAGGTCCGTGCCAGGAACTCAGCCGCAAAGATGCCGATAAACCAAATATCAATTTTCCAGAACCAATCAATCGGTTCGCCGTTTTCGCCAATATGACGGTAGTAGTTGGTGGCAAGCAGGGGCTGAATTTCCTGCTGAAAGAACTGGAGCGAAGGATTCCAACCCGCTTGAATCAAGTAGTTCTGGCTCCAAAAGGTGGTAAACGCCTGTTTCGAGGAGTCGGCCCTCACCTGATCGCGCATCCGGTTTTTAATTCGCTCTAGAGTGCCGGTTTTGTTGGCCCCATCAAACGGATTTTCATCCACCATCTCCACGCTCAGTCGTTGCAGGTTCAGCAACTGCTGATTCACTTCAGGCGACTGCAGTCCGGTCAGCGCCACCTGTTCCTCTAGCTGCTGCACGGCGTCTAGGTAGGCGGTGGTCATCCGGTGTGGCTCAATTCCCTTGAATTGCCGGCCATACCATTCAGTGAGCTGTGGCAGGCGTCTCAGGTAGAAATCTCGCCAGGGAATATAGCTCAAATCAAACAAAACCAAGCCCAGATTTGCCAACGCGAGGAGGGCCATCGCTCGTTCAAACCATAACCCTTTAAACTGTTTGCGAGCACTAGGATGGATCTCTCGTCGCCACATCATAATAAATAGAAGTAATCAAACGAACGGAATCAGGACACTGCTAAGTCATTCCATAAGTCATTCAACCTCAACAAAGCAGGCAGCTTTCCCATCACGAGCAGGATATTCTCAGGAATTGGGAGCTGATAAAAATCCGGTTGAGTCACTTATGAGTTACCTAACAGCCTGGATTGATTCTAGTCATTTGCCTATCCCGTTCATCGGTGCTATCAAGAGCTTTCCTGCCTCTAGCTCAATGCCCTAGCCCAACTCAATGCTGTGGAATCTGGCTTCTGGGAGAATCTCGGCCCTAATGCTTACGCTAAGATCATTCACACAACTTTACATTTAGATGCAAATATGCAAACCGCAGTTGCCGCAGCGACAGGAGCCTACTGGCAGTGGCGCGGCCATTCGATTTATTACGTCAAAGCAGGTGAACCGCAGCCCCATCGTCCGCCTCTGTTGCTGGTACATGGCTTCGGGGCCTCAACCGATCACTGGCGCAAAAACCTGGCCGGACTGAGCCAGGACTTTCAGGTTTGGGCAATCGACCTGTTGGGGTTTGGGCGTTCCGAGAAGGCCAATGTACAGTACAGTGCTACCCTATGGCGCGATCAGTTGCATGACTTTATTACAGAAGTGATCGGTCAACCAGCGGTGCTGGCGGGTAATTCGATCGGCGGCTATACCTCTCTATGCGTGGCGGCACAACGGCCTGAGTCGGTTGCTGGCCTAATTTTGCTCAACCCGGCAGGTCCGTTTACCGAAACTCAAACCGTCACCAAGCCCGACCCGTTTCGGGAGATTTTCTTCAAGCTGACCCGAGCGGTTCTGCTAATGCCCTTACCGAGCTATATGCTGTTTCAATATGTGCGGCAAAAGTCGATGATTCGCAAAACCCTCTCAAAGGTGTATCTCGATCAATCTGCCGTCACCGAGCAACTCATAGAGGACATCTACCGTCCATCTTGTGATCCAGGTGCGGCTGCCGTGTTTGCGGCAGTATTCAAAGCGCCAGAGGGCGAAAAAAATGACGTGCTGCTGAGCCAAATGACCTGTCCGCTGCTCATGCTGTGGGGTGAAGGCGATCCCTGGATCAATGCCCGGTCTAGAGGCGCTAGATTTCGACAGCACTATCCACAGTTAACGGAATACTATCTCCAAGCCGGACACTGTCCCCACGATGAAGTGCCCGATCAGGTGAATGCCTTGATTCGAGACTGGATGCTGTCGCTACAGCCAAACGGCAAGGGTTGAACGTCGCGTTTGAGGTAAAGCGGATGACAGGGTTGCCCCGATTGATTCATGCCTAAGCAATGGAGTTTGGTATGGAGTCGCGGAGCGGCCAGCAGATCCAGAACTACCCGATCCCGACTGTACAAGCAGCCCCAATTGCCCCAAGCCACAATCACCTGTTCGGCTCGCTCAACCGCCGCCAAAAGATGGGCATCGCAGTCTACACCAACCGGATCGGCAACCTGCCGTAGGGTTTGGGGATAGGGCGTTCTGAGACTAAACAGGTTGACTACCTCCAGCGAACCATAGCCCCAGCTCTGAGCAAAACCAATGCAGCGGCGAATCGTGGCATCGTCGCACTGGGTATCGGCGGTGCTGGGATTCAGCATAATAAAGGCCAGTCGAGGGCTAGTCCAGTTCCAGACCCGCCATAACGAATAGCGGTAAGTTCCGGTTGCATCAAAGCAGGCACCGCTGTTCCTGCGCTGGTTCAAGCACCGATGGGGCAAGGCTTAACCTCTTGTTTCATTGAGAACTTCTAGAAATATGCTATGACAGAAGCACCCTCACGAAGCTAGGTCGATGCTGCGGCTGAGTCTGCGGATCTGAGTCTTTCAAACCAGCTGGCTGACCGGCAATTGTTTGGCTTCAGGCTGCACAACTCGCAGTGAATTCGATAGGCTAGAAGGTAGATTTTCGCTAAGTTCATAGCCGCTGACCTCGTATACCGAAAGGAAAGATAGAGTCATGGGACTATTCGACCGTGTAAGCCGCTTGCTGCGAGCCAATATTAACGACGCTATCAGTAAAGCAGAAGACCCAGAAAAAATTCTGGAACAGGCCATCATCGATATGCAGGAAGACCTGGTGCAGTTGCGTCAGGCGGTTGCCACCGCGATTGCTAGCCAAAAGCGAACTCAGCAACAGTATGCTCAGGCTCAATCAGAAGCGGACAATTGGCAACGTCGTGCCCAGCTAGCCCTGCAAAAGGGTGATGAAACCCTGGCCCGCGAAGCCCTCAGCCGTAAGAAAGTCCAGGTCGAGACGGCCACAGCCCTCAAAACCCAGCTTGATCAGCAAAGCGGTACGGTTGAAACCCTTAAGCGCAATCTGATTGCCCTAGAAGGCAAGATTTCGGAAGCTAAAACCAAGAAAGACATGCTCAAGGCCAGAGCCAGTGCCGCCAAAGCCAATGAGCAGCTCCAAAAAACCGTGGGCAATTTGGGAACTAGCACTGCCATGTCAGCCTTTGAGCGGATGGAAGAGAAGGTGATGCAAATGGAAGCCCGTTCCCAAGCTGCCGCCGAACTGGCTGGAGCCGATCTAGAAAGTCAATTTGCCCAGTTGGAATCCGGCAGCGATGTCGATGAGGAATTGGCCGCTATGAAGGCTCAGCTTTTAGGAGGTGCGGCACCCAATCAGGCCCAGCTTCCCAGCACTTCAACTACCAGCGCTCCGCCCCAGGATGCAGCAGTCGATGCGGAACTAGAAGCCCTCAAGCAACAGCTTGATCAGCTCTAAGCCAAGCCCAAAACTGCTGAATCGATCTACTTTTGCCAACCTACAGCCTTTTTCAGGCTAGCAAAGTACGAAAAACGAGGGGCAGGGGCAGTGTCCCTGTGCGGGGCGAATCCCCCACGCCCTCTATACCTCACATGAGTGAAAAACGCTGTATCTAATTGAATTAGCCATTTAGTCAGCGGTGGAGTGATGCATGAAATATCCTCCACCTTTTTTCATGGTGTGTGCGCCTGTTCGCTTACCTTCGATAGGGTTTTGTCTAGCTATTCCAGTGATTGCATTGAATTGATCAGGACTGGGATAAGCGCTACTAGCCCAGTAAGCTAGAAAGAGGAAATCTAAACTTTTATGACTATTTGACATGAGCAATAGTGTTATCGTCATCTCTGATCCCCAGTTCACCTCGGAAGTGATCGATGCATCCCAACCCGTGTTGGTTTATTTCTGGGCATCGTGGTGTGGCCCCTGTCGCTTAATGTCGCCAGCAATCGAGGCAGTTGCGACGCAGTACAACGATCGGCTCAAAGTCGTCAAAATGGAAGTGGATCCGAATCCAGAAGCGGTTGCTCAATGTCAGGTCGAAGGGGTACCAGCACTGCGCCTGTTTCAGCAAGGCAAAGTCATTGATGCCACCGAAGGAGCCATGAACCAACAAAAGCTAGAAAGCTTCTTGAGTCCACACTTATAGATAAGTTTTGAGTTTTGTTGGCGCAGCCTGTGCGCAGCACGTAGTTTTAAGTTTTGAATTGAAAGGCCTCTAAATGGTTGACCTAATTGCTTCTCGGCTCCTAAACAGTGTCTAGATCTTTTATCTGCGGCGGGCAAGAGGCCCGTACTCTATCTACTATCTAGTTGAATGCCCTAACTCAAAACTCAGAACTTACACCTCAAAACTTTAAAACTTTATTAGCTATGCTTCTCGCCAATCGTTTACAGCCATTACAGGCGAATGTGTTTGCCGACATGGATCGGGCCAAGGCTAAAGCCAGAGCTGCTGGTCAGCCGATTATTGATCTGTCGCTAGGGTCATCGGATTTGCCCACTCCACCCCATGTGCTGGAGGCTATTGCCCAGTCCTTGTCGGATACGAGCACCCATGGTTACTTACTCTTTCACGGCACCCAAGCTTTTCGACAGGCGGCGGCTCAATGGTATACCCAAAAGTTTGGGATCCCAGTCGATCCGGAAACCGAAGTGCTGCCGTTAATTGGCTCTCAGGAGGGAACGGCCCATCTGCCACTCGCCGTGCTCAACCCAGGTGACTTTGCCCTCTTGCTCGATCCGGGCTACCCATCCCATGCTGGGGGCGTTTACCTAGCAGGCGGCCAAATCTACCCGATGCCGATGCTGCCAGAACACCAATTTTTGCCAGTGTTTGAGGATATTCCGGTTCCGGTGCTGGCTCAGGCTCGGATGATGGTTTTGAGCTACCCCCACAATCCCACTACTGCCGTTGCGCCATTGGCCTTTTTCCAGTCAGCGGTTGACTTCTGTCAGCAGCATGATCTGGTCCTGGTACATGATTTCCCCTATGCCGATCTGTACTTCGAAGGCGATGCTCTGCCTTCTGTGCTCCAGGCCGACCCAGACAAGACTGTCTCGATTGAGTTCTTTACCATGTCCAAGTCCTACAACATGGGCGGATTCCGAGTTGGGTATGCCATTGGCAACGCCGAACTGATTCGAGCACTGCGTCAAATCAAAGCTGCCGTAGACTTTAACCAGTATCGCGGCATCCTAAACGGGGCAATTGCTGCTCTTACCGGACCTCAGGACACCGTCAAGGCAGCTGTTACAACCTTTCAGCAACGCCGGGACGCCTTTGTAGAAGCACTGCACCGGATTGGTTGGCAAGTTCCTGTACCGACCGCCACTATGTATATCTGGGCCAAGCTCCCCGAAGTCTGGGCAACGGATTCAATTCGGTTTTGCACCGAACTGGTAGAACAAACGGGCGTAGCGGTCTCACCGGGCGCTGGATTTGGTAAATCTGGCGAAGGCTATATTCGGTTCGCGCTCGTACATGAGCCGGCCATTTTAGAAACAGCGGTTGAGCGGATCGCTCAGTTTCTTTGCTCCTAGTTGCTTCATGCCGTCTATGGTCTCGTGCGTATCAGAAAGTGCCTCAGAGCAGGATGGATGGAGGAGTTGGTGGAGACAAGCCACACAGCTTGCGGTGACGGTAGGCTGCTTCGTTAGCCTAATTCCTCAAGCGGCAGCACAGACGGCACCATCCCTTTGTCGAGCCGACCTTGCTCCTGGTATCGAAGCGATTACTAACCGCCCTGAGTTCCGGCACGCTCGTTGGGGCATTTTGGTTCAGACGCTAGAAGCCACGCCTCAAACCCTCTACAGCCACGATGCCGACAAATTTTTTATTCCGGCTTCTAATGTCAAGCTCCTGACGACCGCTGCTGTTTTAAATCAATTAGGGCCAGAGTTTCGTATTCGCACTTCGGTTTATCAGATCCCCAGTAGCGACGGAACGGTCAGGCTGCGAGTAGTGGGACAGGGTGATCCCAGCTTTAGCAATACCCAATTGCAGGTATTGGCGGGACAGCTGCGCCAGCGCGGTATCCGTCAAATTGATCAGCTCATTGCCGATGATCAATTCTTTCGAGGCGAGACCATCCATCCCAACTGGGAATGGGAAGACATCCAGGCAGGCTATGGCACCGCGGTCAACAGCTTGATTTTGAACCAAAATGCGGTTGGCCTAACGCTGGTCCCTCAGGCGCTGGGGCAGCCTCTAAAGGTGCAATGGGAGGATCCCAGCACAGCCGCCAGTTGGCAAGTCGTGAATCGCTCCCGAACGGTAGCAACCACGGCGGCGGAATATGTGCAGGTAGGACGAGATCTGAGCCAGCCCATTCTTTACGTTGATGGTCAATTGCGGGTTGGGTCAGCGGCTGAACCGGTAGCTGTCTCGATCCCCCAACCCACCCAGCATTTTCTCGAGCGCTTACAGCAGGCGCTGGCAGTAGAGCAAATTCGTGTTAACCAAACTAGAATCGCATCAGAGCCATTACCGGCTGCGGCTCAACTCATCACTGTAATTGAATCAGCACCTCTAGCCGAACTGCTGCAAGAAACCAATCAGCAAAGCAACAATCTTTATGCAGAGGCCCTACTGCGAATTCTGGGGCGGCAATCTATCGACTCTTCCACGCTTGATACTTCCACGCTTGATACGACGCCAACCTTAGCCGCCGGCATCAGCGCCCTAGAAAATGAACTGTCATGGTTGGGGGTTGATTCTAGTAGCTATCGTCTCGTTGACGGTTCTGGATTGGCTCGACAAAATCTGCTCAGTCCGGCAGCACTGGTTGCCACTTTACAGGCAATGGCTCAATCGCCCTACGCTGCTATCTACCGCCATTCACTTGCAGTGGCTGGTGTACGCGGTACACTTCGCAGCCGATTTCAAGAAACGCCTGTGCAAAGTCGGCTAGAGGGAAAAACTGGTGCATTGAGCGGCATCGCAGCCCTATCTGGCTATCTGCAACCAATGGATTCCTCTCCACTGGTGTTTAGTATCCTGATCAACCAAGTCGAACTGCCTTTAGCTGAGATTCAGACTGCTATCGATGCAATTGTGGAACTCGTAACAACTCTAAAAGCCTGCTGATCCCACGCAATCTATCCTGACCTTTGGACCGCAACCAAGTCTATGATCCCGACAGCCTATAATTTGATCCCCGCTGATCTTGACAAGCTCCGTCTAGATGATTAACATACCTTATCAGACGGTTCAGAATAATTAAAGCCGGAATAGGCCAAGGTCAAAAATTAGCAAGCTACCGGTCAAACTAACCTGTTAGAGCAGAGGAATTAGGAGAGGAATTAGGAAAGTTGAGCAACAGTTGGGCGATATTCGGACGGTTTGATTTGGTATTTCACCAGGTTTGCCAATTCTTGAAGCTGACTGATGGCTTCAGCTCCTTCCAGCTTCATCAATTCACGGTCATCTCGCATCTCTGTCCAGGTGATGCCGTAGTCAGACACCAAAAAGCGAATCAGGTGATTTTCGCCCAAACTAACCATAAAGGAGGCACTGTTCATTTGCCCTCCACAGGTATAGCAAGAGGCTAGGTATCCCCGCTGCTCCAGCACAATCGCTAAAGCTTGCAGGTTCATGACAAGATCCTGCACAAATTGGCGGTGTTGTTCTGCAAGTCTGAGGAACATGGTTTAAGGCCTCCTTTCACCACACTTATCACATCATTCTAGAACCTTTTATGTTTTCTTAAACATTCGGCAAGAGTTGACTGTTCTTCTTGTCCCAGAATACAAGTCAGAAAGCGGGGATTCCGTACAAAGAAGGGCTTTGGCAGCTTTGTTTAAGCAGCTTTTATAGATCGCTGCTATTTATGAAGTTCCCGATTAATTACCACAGCCTAACTGATGGTTTCTATCAATAAAGTATCGGGCATGACAGTCAACTGTAGTCCTGTAGTCGCCGACTCGGTATACCCCATTGCAGCGAGTAGCTGATTATCAGACTGCTTATTAAACTGCTGGTTATAACTGGGTTATAACTGGTTATAAACTATCGGTCGATCATACAGATCTACCAATGAGCCGTAGTTACTTCAGCCTAACGCCTTTTGAGGGAATCAAGCGAAAACGTTAGGCTTTGCAACATCTATATTTCCGTGGGTTTACCTAGGTTACTAAGAGTAGCAAGCTGGTGTATGGGTTGGCTACTAACCTGTTATCAAGCCTTAGTTAACCTGCCACAGCCCCAGTGCCGGACCAATAAACCGGACAGTTACCCAGTAGAGCACCAACAGGCCAATCCCAATCCAAGCACCACGAGTCGTCCAGCTCACAAATTGCTGGGCTTGGCTTTTCTTGACTGGCAGCCACGGAAAAATGTTGGCTTCTTGCCCGTACTTTTCCCCCAAGGCTTCCTTCCGACGTTTTGAGTCTCCCATCTTCTTTCTTCCTAAAACTTGCTCTGATTTTGATATTAGCGCTTCTCAATCGCCTTATAGAGCAGGATCAGGCAGGCGTCTCAATCGCGTGCTCCCAGTCCCTCAAACTGGGTAAACAGGCTGGCATCCACATAGTTGATCCGAGCGAGAGGACTCATAGCCGTTAGAACCTGCTGCCCGTAGGTACGGTGATTGACGCGGTTATCCAGTAGCGCCACTACACCTTGGGATTCACGTACCGGCGCAATAGCCCGCTGCAATTCAGTCAAAGCTTCGGGGAGCAGATAGAGACGGAACCAGTCCTGCCGCGCTCGTTTATAGTGAGCAACTCGACCCGCCACGAGCGGATCTTCCAACGAAGGTAGCGGCAGCGTTGTGATCACCAACAAATGCGGTGCGGGCAGCACGGCCTGATGCTGACGCCAAAACTCCCAGCCGCTGATCAGAATGCCATTTTCATCCAAGCAAGTTTTCTCGACTTGAACACGCGAGCCAAATTCTGCGGCCAGCATTGAGCCAACCTGAGCTTTGAGCGGCATATCACCCACCAACAGAACGGTCAGCCCTTGCTTAGCAGTGTTTGTCGCATTTAGGAGTGCCCGGACCTCTTGCATCAAAATTGGCTGAAATTGGGGCGTATTGGGCATAGGGAGGCCATCGGGCAAGTAGAGCTGGATCAACTCATGCTGACGGTCTGGAGAAAACTTCACACAGGTTAGATCTCCCAACCCCAATCGCTGCCGAAAGGTGGGGGCATCAGTTTCTAGATCTAACGCACCTCCAATTAGGACAACCGGCTGCTGGGCCCAAACTGGTTCTAATACTGAAGCCACCTCCGCCGGAGCAGAATGCAATGAAAACTGCCCCTGAGGACGAGCCACCTCGGTCCAAAGCAGTTGATCCCGACTGGCGAGCTGTTCCTGAAGCGCCTGCCAGTTGTGAGGCAACGTATCTACTTCTCGATTTTCCTCTTGCCGATTTGCATCTTGCTGACCGCTCTCGGCAGCTCGGTCCTCTAGCAAGGTTTGATACAGATCCCCTAAAACGGCCTGTTCGGGCATTTCCAGCAAATAGCGGTCGTAGGGATTGACCGGATGCTGAAATATCGAGCAGGTCAACTGGACACGGGCATCTCGAATCTCGTCTGCTTGACCGGGATAACACTGCATCAAGTCATTCCAGTCCTGGGAGCCTAAACGAGTGGTGAGTAGACTACGGGTCCAGTCCTCTAGATCATCTACCCCGTCGATCACCGTTAGAATTCCGACTGGGAAGCGTCCTTCTTGATGTAGCCGGTCGCTTAACCAGGCTTGGGGAGTGGTGAGCAAGAGGCCCTGAAATTCTGGATCCGGCCAGCAATCACCCGTTTGAATTGACTTTTTAGCAACGATCCACTGCCGCAAACGCGGAATTTCCACCATCAGCAGACGTTGCTGTACAGCTTCGGAAGCCACTAAAATAGCCGGCTCGTGCCACAGCAGTAGCGGCATCAGGTAGCTTAACCGATAGCGTCCGTGATAGCCCGAAGGAGCACCCGCTTGAATCAATGCACTCCGCCCCAGTCGCAAAGCGCGAGCCACCAGCCGAGCCATCGTTAGATGATGGGGCCAGTAGGGTTCTCCTTGCTCTCGCAGAAAAGCGCGGAGTTGTTGATGAACTTCTACCTCAATCACAAGCGTTACTGCATCCTAGATGAACTTCATTTTGACACAAACTTTGGAGAGAGTTGGGAAGGGAAAGTTTTGAGTTTTGTTGGCAAAGCCTGCGTGGAGTGCGTAATTTTGAGTTTTAAGTTTTGAGTTTGAGATTTTAAGGTTTGGTTTCTAAGTCTGGTTCACTCACTCAAGCCTGAAAATTTTCCCCACGAAGGCGCTAGGAGCAGGGATGAAAGCCTGAAGGCTGCACCATTGCGAACTGTTCCTGGAGCTGCATCAATCGAATTTGCGATCAAACCTCAAATCTTACATTTCCTCAAGAAAGCATTACTATCAGAATTCCAAAGTCTAAAGTCTAGCAGACCAGCATAGGGGAGTTATGTACATCGGGATTGTAGGATTGGGGCTGATTGGTGGTTCGCTAGCCATCGATTTGCGGCGACAGGGGCATCGGGTGTTGGGGGTGAGCCGGCGAGCAGAAACCTGTCAGCAGGCCATTGCTCAGGGGATTGTGGATGAAGCCAGTACTGACTTGGGGCTAATGGCAACAGCTCAGGTGGTTTTTGTTTGTACGCCGTTGGCAGCGATGACGACAACTGTGGATCAACTGCTGCCCCATCTATCTCCTGCTACGATCCTCACCGACGTGGGTTCGGTAAAAGCCTCGGTGGTTGACTGGATCGCACCCCGCTGGCCTAACTTTGTGGGTGGGCACCCGATGGCGGGTAAGGCTGAAAGTGGCCTTGATGTAGCAGAAGCTGGTTTATTTGTGGATCGAGCCTATGTTCTAACGCCGATTGAAACTACACCAGCCGCTGCGGTGGAAACGGTAGCTGCTTTGGCTCAGTCGTTGCAATGTCGCGTCTATTATTGTCAGCCAGAAGCCCATGACCGTGCCGTGGCCTGGATCTCGCATTTACCCGTTATGGTCAGCGCTAGCTTGATTACAGCTTGTGCCCAAGAGCCGGATCCAACCGTCCTTACCTTGGCTCAAAAGCTAGCCAGTTCCGGCTTTCGTGATACCAGTCGCGTTGGTGGCGGCACCCCCGAATTGGGTATTATGATGGCCCGCTACAACCAGGCTGCTTTGCTCAATGCCTTGTCTAGCTATCGGCAGCAGCTCGACCAAATTATTCAAGAGATTGAACAAAACAACTGGGTGGCCTTGGAGCAGCGCCTCAGCTTTACACAAGCAGAAAGGACGAAATATGAATTCTAACTACTCTTCCCTAATCAGCTTCCATCAACTTCAACCCCAATGACTGCCGCAGTTCGGCCACTTCATCTCGGTGAGCTGTGACTGTTAAAAGACTCTGGGGAGACGGTTGTTCGCTGAGAAATTCAACCTGCAGCGCCACCTTTTCCGGACGGCCCGCTCTGCGCCAATAAAACACGCCCGCCGCTGGAGCCAGCAGGAGCAGCAGGGGTAGGAACCGGCTCGCCGAGGGAAACAACAGCGACAGCACGAGGGCCAGACAAAGGATACCAACCGCTGCCAACAGGCTCAAGAATATGGCTAGGAATAGACTGGGACGCACCGTTCCCTCATACACGACCTGATTAGTTGTAGCATCCACCGAAATTAGCCGGTACGCCCGCCCGGAAAAGTATTGCTGCAGCCGCTCTAGTAACGGTTCTCCTTGCTGTTCAGCCAACAGTTTGGCCACCTCAGTCCGGTCCTTGGCAGAGGCACGAATAAAGAAAAACAAACCTACTGACAGAAGCGCTGTCAACAGAGCAGTAGAAATCAAAACAGACGTTTGCATCGGGCAAGGCAGGCTAGAGGTCTTCTACTTCCATCCTAGCGACAACTGACCTCATCGCTCGAAACTTGCTCTCAGAGATTGCTCTCAGAGATTGCTCTCAGGGATGGCTCTCAGGGATGGGTTGCTGGCACTGGGCGACCCACATATCCCTGCCACAACTGCGCCAATTCTTCAGCTTGCTGATGCCAATCTGGGCAGATTTGATACATTCGACGTGGCCGCCCCCGGCCCTCGACTTTCTTCCAGTAGCCCGTGATCGCGTTTGCGTCTTCCAAAAATTTGAGAGCACTGTAGAGAACCGTATCCGATAAGCGGTAGTTGGGGTACTCTTGCTCTAATAAGTTAATTAACTCTGTACCGTAGGAATCTTTACGCAACAGCACGGCAAGGACATAGCAAACTGCCAATTCCTTATTTAGGTAAAACGGGGGCGGATTGCGAAAAAACTGATAAATATCGTCAAAAGTAGTCATAATCGCTCATCTAACCCAGTATATAGATCAACACTGGCAGTTTTCCTGATATCACTTCTCTTCTATAGACCCGACAACTAGGGTCACTCACCTCTAATACCGTAATCTACGTTACTCCGAGCCTTGAAAGGGCATGAGATTGCTAGGATCCCATCCGCTATGTAGGCGAGTACTCAAACGAGTCGGGCTGCAAAGGGCTTTTGCCCCTGATGCGCGTCTAGGAAACTAGAGCGATGCACCAGCATGGATCGAGGCAAGGCAACTTGCAAAAGGACTGGATCTGGTCAGTAGGCCACCTCGATCAATAACCTTAGCCTAGTGGAATTGTCTGCTCTAGCCTAAGCAGGGAAACAGCTCAGCAGCGATGAAGCCGATAACGCGAATTCATTGAAACAAGCTAAGCGACACCTGAATCTAGAGCAGATTGCTTGCTGCCAGATAATAATAAATTGTAGTCAGTTGGCAGGGGGTTTGTCTGTTTAGTTGAGCAACTAAATCTGCCGAAATATTGTCAAAACTAGCATTATTGACCTCTACAGACCGGTCACTTTCTCTCTAAGAAGAAAAGACAACCTCTACCGATAGCGTTGACGCTAGCAAAAGCTGCAAGAAATTGCTATTTGCAGAGATAAGCACCGTTTCATAAAACTTAATGGTTAACAGGTCGGAGAATTAGCTAAAGCGCGTTACACCAAGCCGGCTCGCAGTGCCACTACCGCTGCCTGCACCCGATCATCCACAGCTAGTTTGTTCATGATGCCGCGCACATGGGTTTTGACTGTGTTGGGACTGAGGTAGAGTGCCGCCGCAATCTCGGGATTGCTTAACCCTTCCACCATCAGTTTCAAGACCTCTAATTCTCGCTGCGAAAGTTGACCAACCACGTTTGCCTCAGCAGTGGCTGTAGGTTTAAGGTGGTCCATCACCTGTCGAGCTACCTGTGGATCCAGATAGCTAGCTCCTTCGTAGGCCGCATGAATAGCCGTCAGTAGGCGATCCACACTGGTTCCTTTGACACAGTAAGCATCGGCACCGCTGGAGAGGGCACCAATCACTTCATTCTCGGTCGTATGGGACGTCAGCACTACGACGCGCACATCCGGTTGGTTGGCCTTAATTTGCTGAGTGGCCGCAATTCCATCCTGACGGGGTAGGCCAATGTCCATGACAATTACGTCGGGCCTCAGCGTTTGGGCTGCCTCTACGGCAGTGTAGCCATCATCTGCTTGTCCAATTACGGTAATATCTGGTGCGCTCGACAGGGACTGCTCTAGGCCGAGCTGCATCATCGGGTCATCTTCAACAATCAACACCCGGATCGGGGCAGCAGAAGACATAGACATCAAGCTGGCTCCTTCTAGCGCTGGTTTGCTTCGCTATGAAATTGTACCTGTTCCTATGGGATTAAATCGTCTGTGATCTGGCTCGAATCTTGGGTTAACGCGGTTTGCAGAAAGTCTTAAGGATTTAACCGATGTGGCTCGTCAGCCAAGCAAAGAGTGGAGCAAGGAGCAGGGCGGGTAGAAAGGAGGCGACTCGCACTCGCGCTACTTCCAGCAGGTTCAGGCCCAATCCTAGAATCATCAACCCACCCACGCCAGTGATCAATAGAACAGCCGGTGAAGATGCCGGATCCGCCAGATTTTGGGCTAGCAGTCCTGCCGCCAAGGAAACTCCGCCCTGATACAGCAGCACTACTAAAACCGAGAAACCGACCCCAATCCCGAAACTACTCGTGAGTGCAATCGCAGCCAATCCATCCATCACAGCTTTCAGCAACAGCAGCGTGTTATCGCCAGTTAAGCCGTTGTTGAGGCTGCCAATCAAAGTCATCGGCCCGACGCAAAACAGTAGGCTGGCAGCCATAAAGCCTTCGGTAAAACTGCCCTTGCCCTTAAATCGACGTTTCAGCCAATTACCTAGCGCTTCTAAGCGTTCTTCCAAACGCCACCATTCGCCCAACAGCCCACCCAAAACAATTGCCAGCAGCGCCAGAATTACCCCATCAATGTGGCTTTCAACCTTGTTGACGCTACCGGCCATACTCAGGCCCACAAATAGCGTGATCAGCCCCAAGCCTTGGGTAATAATCTGCTGCATCTTCAGGGGCAGGCGTCCCCGCAGTACTAATCCCAGTCCGGTTCCCAGCAAAACGGTAGCAACGTTGATCCAGGTTCCACTGGTTTTTGTCCAAAAAACAAGACTCATGAGGGTTTGAAGCTTAACACTACTGCTGTAGCAGCACCGTAGTACAACTCATGTAGCCTACCTCGATAGGACCGTTTGCAACAGAACCAATTGCCACCAGTCTTGATAGAACCACAATATAGAACCGAATAGAACCGCAATTGGTCATGAAAAAAGGGGGTCTTTCCCCCAAAGAGACTAGACTTAGATGTATTTAGAAACGCCGGTAGAGGCAAATGCAAGCATTTAGTAAGCCAGACCCATGCTGCGGGTTGTTTCTGCGCCTAAATACACCCGGATGCTGAGAAAATCTGTAGGACAAGCCGTTTCACACCGCTTGCAGCCCACACAGTCTTCCGTGCGGGGAGAAGAGGCGATCTGACCGGCTTTACAGCCATCCCAGGGAACCATCTCTAAAACGTCTGTAGGACAAGCCCGGACACACTGGGTGCATCCGATGCAGGTGTCGTAGATTTTAACTGCGTGAGACATTGATATAGTGGCTCCAAACGACAAGATATTAACGGTGTTCGCTAAAGCGCCAATCGGCAAACTCTTACAAACGACCGGGTTGTGACGTTTCTCTAATCGAAATCCAGTGTACAGCAGCGCTTTTACCCAGTTCAGTAAAAGCCCGAAAAACTTTAAACAACGTAATATCTAGCTGGTCAGTTTCTATAGCTTCAATTCAGCCAAGCCGAGATAGCGAATTCCGCTGGGCGATGGGTCAAATCGACAGGGCAATACTTCCAATCCTAAGGCAATGGCCTCGCGCAAAAGTTGGCCATAGAGCGGATCGGCACTGTCGCCTGGAGCGAAGTAGGGACAATCCCCACGATTAATGAAATACAGCATGACAGCACGAGCCTGAGGCAGAAGCTGAGTTAGTTCTAACAGGTGTTTTTGGCCCCGCGTTGTCACCGTATCAGGGAAGAGAGCAACTGGCCCCTGACACCAAGTGGTGTTTTTCACTTCCACATAAACTGGACGCGAGCCGTCGTCGGAGCTGAGCAGAAAATCGATCCGGCTCTTTTTGTCCTTTCCGTAGGGCACCTCAGTTCTAATTTCTGTGTAGGCACCCAGTTCAGGAAACAGGTGGAATGCCAGAGCTGCTTTAATCACCTGATTCGGCATGGCTGTATTTGCTCCCACCCAAGTTGGCAGCGGTGGCACCTGAATCATTTCCCAGGTGTAGGGCAATTTGCGGGTTGGGCTGGCACTGCGAGAGACCATCACTGGACAGCCAGGGTGGTAAACACCGGTCATTGGCCCCGTATTGGGGCAATGGGCCACGATTGCTTCACCCGAATCGAGCAAAATATCGGCAAAAAACCGTTTGTAGCGTTTGATTAGAGTGCCAGCAAACAAAGGGGGATAAGGGAAGAGCCAGTCGGTCATGGTGGGGGGGGTGGTAAGGGAGCCAGAAGTCAGAAATCAGGAGACAGGAGCTGATAGATGAGAATTAAAAGCGCAAAAGAAACCGTGAAATTATGGAATTGTGGATGACCGATGACAACGCTAGTGAAACTACTAGGCCGCCTTGGTGCCTACTTACATCCGTGACAGCAGGTTAAAAACATTTGTTGAGGCTTGGCTGGTAGGAATTGAATAATCTGAACATCGAGCAGTGCGGCTGAATACTTCAGCGGCTGCCTTTGGGTTATTGTCCCTAGAAGCTTAGATCGGTTGTGGGCTGGCGAGTTAGGGACAGGCGCAGAATAGAGAGGGTGAGAATGATGAGAAACGTAACTAGGCCAATGGTACAGGCATAGCTGATTTCCAAATCCTGAAAGGCGCGTTCATACACGTAGTAGACCAGCGTTTTAGAACTGCTGCGCGGTCCACCCTGGGTCATGATGTAGACTTCTTCAAACACTTTGGTAGCTGAAATGGCTGAAATGACGGCTACCAGAAACAGGTACGGGCGCATCAGGGGTACGGTGATATCCCAATGCTTGCGCCAACCAACTGAACCATCGATGGCAGCGGCCTCATAGAGATCGGCAGGAATCGACTGCAACCCGGCCAAGTAGATCACCATGTAGTAGCCCAAGCCTTTCCAAATGGTCACTAGCATGACACTGAACAAAGCGAACTGGGGACTGGTCAACCAGGGAATACCTTCATTGGACAGGTGGAGCGCTCGCAGAATTTGATTGAACAGGCCGTTCTCAGCGTAGAGCCAGCGCCAGGCAATTCCAGCTACTACCATGGAGATGACAACCGGCACATAGTAGGCAGCCCGAAACCAACTGATGCCCCGCAACGTCTGGTTCACGAGAATCGCTAATCCTAGCGGTAAAATGACCAGAATCGGCACTACCCCTACTAGGTAAATTACCGTATTTCGCAAAGTCTTCCAGAATACGGTATCGCCTAAAAGCCGCTGAAAATTTTCTAAGCCAACCCAAATCGGCGGCTGGGTGATGTCGTATTCGTAACGGGTGAAGCTCAAGAAGAAAGCTTGCAGCGCCGGGTAGAATACAGTTAATCCCAGCATTAACAAAGCTGGCAGCAAAAACAAGTAGGGAATAAGTTGCTGTTGGTTCAGCTGCCATTTTCTTAGTATAAAATCTAACATTAGCTTTGATTGGCGGATTCGGCAGGATTTCAGCGAAGTTTCAGTTGAGCAGGAAGCCAGTGAATAGCTTATCGTATTCAGTGGGTTTGAGGCTGAATTATCTTGCTCTATGCCTGCCTTAACCTGGCAAACCCGGCTTGGAAGTTGCTTCCAGTCGAGCATTGTTACAGGTTATATTAGTAATTAGTTGATTCTACGGAGATGATTGTCACTCGAATCGAATTACCTTTTCTTTTTACCCATCCTTTTTGCTCACGATTGACTTGCGCAAATTATCAGTCGGACTGAAAATAAGGTTGAATTCCTAACGCAAGCTTTTCTAAGCGATCCTACTGAAACGGAGAGATTTATGGAATTAAATGAGCTGTTAACGCTAATTTTGATGCTCACCCCTGGCTTGCTGCTGTCGATTCTGGTTATGGGTGTGTTTGCAGCAGGCGGCTAAGGGACTGTAGTTCAACGGTTTAATTGGAGCTGATTTAACGGTTTAATTTATAACGTTTCGACCGTCAAAGGTTTGACTGTCCCTTTGGAGCATTCATACTCTTGGCGGCTAACAGAGGTGGCTGAGGGAGTGATTCGAGACATGCAGTACTGCAACAACGGTATCCATCAGGTCGGCTTTTGACCGTTTTCAGTGCAGTTTAGCTAGGCAGAATACATTTCATGATTGCAGTTAGAACCGAACAGGGCCTTCGTCCAGCCATCAATCGACCCTCTGGAGAGCCAGGCAGAAGTGAGTACCCCCCTGCGCCAGCCAATCTTTCGATGCGCTGTGTGGCACCCCCCCATCTCAAGTACAACATCACTTGTATTGAGGGAGGTGTGCTTTTGAGCATCTGGGAACCAGCTCCTAAGAGCGATGTGCGGGTCAAGCCTTTTCTGTTTATGACCCGTCACCGGCTGCCGTCAGAATTAGAGGCTAAAAAGCTGCTGGCCCACTACCTGTCGGTCTACAAAAAGGCCACTCAGACCACGCCACAGATGTAAACTTGCGCACATGCTACCCAAGCGCATGCTATGCAAACACGTAGCAGGAGCTAAACAGCCACAGGAGCGTAGTCAAAGCACTTAACCCACAACACCAAGAGGCCAGGGAATAGTCCTTAGCCTCTCAATTTATGGGCTATGGAATAGCCTGTAAAGCAGATTTCTTAGCGCTTCGCCAGTTTCTTCACCAGCTTGCGCAGGCGAATAGAGGCCGGAGTAACTTCCAGCAATTCATCCGAACCAATGTACTCTAGCGCTCGCTCCAAGCTCATATCGACTGGAGCCTGCAACTGTACCAATTCCTCGCCGCTAGAGGCCCGATGATTGGTCAACTGCTTGGTTTTGCAGACGTTCAGCTCCAGATCCTGAGGGCGGTTGTGCTCACCCACAATCATGCCTTTATAGACCTTAGTGCCCGGTGTGATAAAGAAAACGCCTCGGTCTTCCGCGTTCTTCATAGCGTAGAAAGTTGCTGTCCCCTCTTCAAAAGCAATCAGCACTCCATTACGGCGGGTTTCTACATCGCCAATAATGGCCCGATAGTCGAGGAAGCTGTGGTTCATAATGCCATCCCCTCGAGTTAGGCGCATAAACTCGCCTCGGAACCCGATCAAGCCACGAGCCGGAATCACGAATTCCAACTGGGTACGGCCATTGCCGCCCACCTGCATATCCTGCATTTCACCTCGACGCTGACCCAAGCGCTCAATACAGCCGCCCACCGCTTCTTCAGGCACATCCAACACCAATTGTTCAAATGGTTCACAGGGTTGGCCATTCACCTCGCGGTAGATCACCTGTGGCTGGGAAACCTGAAACTCGTAGCCTTCGCGCCGCATCGTTTCGATCAAAATGCCAAGGTGGAGTTCACCCCGACCCGACACCAGAAACTTATCGGGCGAATCGGTTTCATCAACCCGCAGAGCCACGTTGGTTTCCAGTTCGCGCATCAGTCGGTCGCGCAATTGCCTGGAGGTAACAAATTGCCCTTCTTGGCCAGCAAACGGTGAGTCATTGACCGAGAAGGTCATTTGCAAGGTCGGTTCATCGACTTTGATCAGCGGCAAAGCCTGCGGTTCGTTGGGGTCGGTGATGGTTTCACCGATGTTGGCATCAGCAAAGCCAGCCACAGCGACGATATTTCCAGCGGTCGCTTCGGGCAAATCAATTCGCTTCAGCCCCTCAAATCCAAGCAGCTTGGTGATTTTGGCTTTAACGACTGAGCCATCTTCCTTTACTAAAGCAGCTTGCTGCCCCATCTGGATCTTGCCGTTGTGGATGCGGCCAATCACAATCCGGCCCAAGTACTCCGAATAATCCAGCGTGGTGACTTGAAGTTGCAGTGGCTTCGTGAGGTCACCAACCGGCGGTGGCACATGGCGGAGAATTGCCTCAAAAAGAGGCTGCATGTCTAGCCCTTCGTCATCCAGCTCATTCTTGGCATAGCCCGCCAATCCAGAGGCAAACAAATAGGGAAACTCGCACTGGTCGTCATCCGCACCTAGCTCCAGGAACAGATCTAGCACCTTATCAATCGCGCCAAACGGATCGGCTTGGGGCCGGTCAATTTTGTTCACCACCACAATCGGACGCAGCCCTTTTTCTAGGGCTTTCTTCAGCACAAAGCGAGTTTGGGGCATTGGCCCTTCGTTGGCATCCACGATCAGGATGCAGCCATCCACCATGCCCAGCACCCGCTCCACCTCGCCGCCAAAATCAGCGTGGCCGGGGGTGTCTACAATATTGATCAGGGTATTCTTGTATCGGACCGCCGTATTCTTCGCCAGAATGGTGATGCCGCGTTCCCGCTCCAGATCGTTCGAATCCATGACGCAATCCGGAACGTCCTCTCCTTCGCGAAATGTGCCAGACTGCTTCAACAGCGCATCGACTAAAGTGGTTTTGCCATGATCAACGTGAGCAATGATGGCAACATTGCGAATTGGCAGCGTCATACGAAAATTCCAGTTAGTAACTTTGAATACAAAACATTGAGCAACGTAAAGCCTGCACTAGCGGCGCTCAGAGCGTTTAACAACCTGAATCAAAGCCTTAAAACCCGTAACCCAAGCTATTTCAGGCAAAGGCGAAACCAAAACCCCAGTCGCCAAATGCAGCGTTCCATCTTTACAGATCAAGCATTCCTTGGAAAAATGGAAGACTTGTGTAAAGAAGCCGTAATGATCTTAGCTTAATCCAGCGGCAAATGGTTGGCTGCTCGGGGGATTTTGACAAGGGCGCTTGCATTCGTGGCCATTGAACGATAACTTTGTAACCCGATATCGCTATTGCGTCTGCAACAAATTGCAGCTACTGGAGTATGAGGAGTGCCAAATTTGGTTTGCGTTTGTGGGATCGGCAGCAGCAGCAAAGGTGCAGCTTTCGAGGCTTAGGGAATGAAATTTGGAGAGTTTTTTGCAGCTTACAGCGCAGCTTACGGCTGACGTTTCTGCTGAGTTTGGGATTAGCCTTAGCCCTGATGCTGCGAATTCCCTTCGCCGCCAGTGCCCAAACGAGTGCCACCGTAGCTGACTCGGCTCCCCAACCGACCGAGATTCGAGGCGTGTGGCTGACTAACGTAGATAGCGATGTGTTGTTCTCGAAGGACAACCTGCGAGAAGCGATCCGCCGCCTTGATCGGCTCAACTTCAACACGGTGTATCCCACAGTCTGGAACGGTGGCTATACGCTCTATCCCAGTAAGGTAGCCGAAGAAGCATTTGGGCAGGAGATCGATCCAGAGCCAGGGCTAGAAGACCGAGACATGCTAAAAGAGGCGATCAGCCTATCCCACAGTCGCGGATTGGCGGTGATTCCCTGGTTCGAATTCGGTCTGATGGCTCCGGCAGATTCTGAGCTAGTGCGCCGTCATCCAGAGTGGGTCACCAATCGGCGCGATGGCAGCAAGGTGTTTAATGTGCACGGCGAAGATCGGTCGGTTTGGTTGAGTCCAGCCCATCCTGGCGTGCAGCAATTCTTGGTGGATTTAGTCACCGAAGTGGTGGAAGAGTACGACATTGAAGGCATCCAGTTTGATGACCACTTAGGGATGCCAGTCGAAGTCGGCTACGACGACTACACAGTGCAGCTCTATCAACGAGAGCATGGTGGCCGTCGCCCGCCTGACAATCCACGCGATTCGGGCTGGATGCGCTGGCGAGCTAGTAAACTCAGCGAACTCATGCTGCGCCTCCACACGGCTGTCAAAACCCGCAAGCCTGACTGTCTCATTTCCCTATCGCCCAATCCAAAAGACTTTGCCTATCAGAACTATTTGCAAGACTGGTACAACTGGCAACAGCAAAACCTGATTGACGAGCTGATCGTCCAGGTTTATCGCACCAATCGCAGCCATTTCTTAGGCGAAATTGACCGGCCAGAGTTGCGCAGCGCGAGCAGCCGCATTCCGGTTGGCATTGGCATTCTCACCGGACTCAGCACCCGCAGTGTCAGCACCCGCGATATCGAGGACCAAGTGCGGTTAACTCGGGCGCGACGGTTTGCAGGCGTCTCGTTTTTCTTTTACGAATCCCTGGGCCGACGCGATGCTGTCTTTCAAGCGCTGTTCCCTCGACCAGCAGATCGGCCCAATATTGGCACTCATCAGCGAGCGTCAGGTTAAGGCTGTGAGGTAAGGGATGGCTCTAGCGGGATGAACCATGAGGTTAAGCAACGTCTTGGCTGGGTCAAACGCGACGAGCAATTAGGCGATGCAGGTGTTGTTTGTCGCAACTGTGGCATCTCTAGACCAACCCTGAGAAAATGGTGGCGTCGCTACCAACAACAGGGTGTTGCAGGGCTACAAAGTCAGAGCAACCGTCCTCACCACTCTCCTAATCGCAAAGTTACTCCGCAGCAGGAATGGTGGATAGTGAACTTGCGCCAAA
>KL662191.1:5801039-5819493 GCA_000733415.1 [Leptolyngbya] sp. JSC-1 | reverse complement strand
CCTCCACTTCATACCACTCGCACCCTCTGCAAGCGTATCACGCGCTATGGGCGTGCGATTGCTGGGGAGCGCGTCCAGATGGATGGATGCAAGATTGCGTCCAAGCTGTACCCATAGACACTGAATGGAAGAACGTCGTGGGAGAAATGGATGGGTTTAGCGAGTGAGACAGCAACATGGAAAGAAATAGAACAAACATACGATAGTTCAAAAGAACGGATAAGAGAACAGAATGATGATGTAGATATGAAGCAAGGAAAATTGCAACCATCTCTATAGATCACACACATAAAAAATATGCGTATCTAGCAAAATCCTCATTTGCCCTCGAATGCGTTGAGTAGATCTTCCGGCAAAGGAGCGTCGAAATCATCTGGAACGGTGAACTCGCCTGCACATAAACCAAATGGTCGCAACTGCTTACTACTAGCAATAGGTCTAAGTTCAGCAATCGGCTTGTCAGATCGAATAATAACAAGCGTTTCACCTGCCTCTACCTGATGAAGATACTTTAGAGGATCGCGTTGTATTTCATCAACAGTGACATTCAACATAAATTGCCTCAATATAAATTTTATGAACAGTTCGCCATGCTCTCTTGCTTTATGTAGTCAAACTACTAGTTGCACGATTGCAGACCTATAGTTTTATCTCATGTAATTGTGCGCTCAAATATTGCTTGAAGCACATCCTTGCGTTCAAGGGTTTTACCATCGAGGATGACAGCACTAAACGTATCATCAACAATCCGTTTCGCGCCATTATTAACGTGAACGTGAATTCCCCTTTCCTGCGGGCAATCTGCTGACCACACGATTGCTGGAACAGAAATGTTTTCGATGGGGCTTCCGGGCAAAATCGCCCAGATTCAAATGTGGATAGCCACACTGTGAGCAGTTGATGCAGGTCATCTCTCGATTTTCTTCTACAGCACACACAAACTCAAATGCAGCAGGCGGTGTGATGTTAACACAGGTAATTTCGGCGTTGACAAACAATCCCAAATCTTCGTGGTAGAGCAACGAAATAGCTTCAAAGTCAGTATCTATTAACTTCTTACCTTAACTTCTTACCTTGTGCTTTGGGACGCAAATGAACATGAATCTTAGGAGCACGAGACTCGATTGATTTGGTAGACAGCCCTGTTGGAAGTGAGCACCAGATGCCCACCTCAGCATAATCAGCCACATTAATTTCCAATGGAGCCAGAGTATAGTTCATTGGTTGCGAGTGGTTAGCACAACGCATCACTTCCGATCGCTTATATGATTCTTGACCAGCTTTAGTTCCCAATGGGTTTGGTGAGTTTGACACCACCAACGATCAGCACCGTGCCGAAACTTTCCAGCGTGAACGAAATCGTAAGGTAAGAGCGCATCATCACTCGCCTGTGCAGGAAAATTTCCAAGTATGGATTTAGAGAAAACAGCAATATTTCCAAGTGTGCGTCCAGATGCCCAGCTTTATACAGTCGGTGTGCGTTGGGGATGTTATGCCGCGCTATCGTTAGCAAGCAATTTCTGCGGCTCTTCTGGGTTTATGATTGAACCGTATAGCAAATCACAAAATGCCCTTTTCTAAAAGCTAAAACCCTTGCCAGACTGGGCATAAATCCTGCTGATCACCTAATACCCACAAAGGCCATTTCTGCTACTTGCAAGCAAATCAAAAAAACCTCTTCTGCTAAAATTTAATGTCCTCTCTTCTTTTACAGCGTTTTTCACTCATGTGAAGTACGGGGGGCGTGGGGGCTTCGCTCCCACGCAGGGGCAGTGTCCCTGCACCTCGTTTTTCGTACTTCACTAGCCTGAAAAAGGCTGTAGATCGAGGGAAAGCTGAGTTTTTGGAAATTGTGAATTTATTGCTGTGGACATTGCTCTTACCCTTGTGGGGATTGCCGGAATTATTGCCAGCTTTGTATTGCTGAATGGCTTGATTCAGTTCAGCACCAAGGTTCTGGCCGCGACTTGGTTCCGGAATCACGCCTCGAAGATTACCAATGTTCGGCAAAATGCCACTGTGGTGTTGTTGGTTGCCTGCATTATCCTGTGTGTGTTGGTGGCTGGGGTAAACGGGGTACTGATTTTTCAGGGTAAAAGTGTCTCGACTTTTTATCTGAATTTGCTAGGCAGCATTCCCCGCCAGTTTTGGATTCAGCTTGCAATCGCACTCTTCAAGTGCATTAGCTTGTTGCTACTAGTCAAGCTCAGCCTGCCCTATCTGCTTAAAGCGCTTGATCGGGCCTGTGTACTGGCTCAAAATTCAGACCAAATCACCGCTAACGACGAAAGCGTTCAGGTGTTTTTCAGCACCCTTAAGAAGGTTTCAGCAAATGGAACCTGGCTGCTGGCATTGATTTTTTGCGGTGATTTTCTACACGTACCCGATATTGTCATTAAATATCTCAGAGTTGGCCTCAAAGCTTATCTAGCGATTTCCCTAGGGCGGTTGATTATCAAACTGCTGTCGGTAATGATCGATACTCTAGATGCCTTAAGTCTGCGATTTTCCAGTTCTGAAAATGTGTTGCGTTACTATGAGCGCTTTCGTCACTTAGTGCCAGCCTTGAAAAAGGCGCTGGAATATATTTTGTATGTTGCGATCGCCACCCTGGTAATTCAGGATATCGACTCTATCGCCTGGATTACAACCTACTCTGATGAAATTGTTCAAATTATTGGTCTCTATTTTTTGTGTGGTGTGTTCATCGAAATCTCCAATATTATCCTTGAAGATTTAGTCCTGAAAACCGATCATCTTACAGATTTACAGCGACAGCGGCGCCTGACCGTTATTCCCCTGTTCAAAAGCGTCTTAAAATACGTGACCTATTTTGTGGGTGGAATTATTGTGCTCAATCTGGTTGGCATTAATCCGGCTCCGATTCTAGCTGGGGCTGGTATTGTGGGTCTGGCGGTAGGATTTGGGGCGCAAAACTTAATTAACGACATCGTTTGTGGATTCTTTATCCTGTTTGAAAACTACTATCTAGTAGGAGACTACATCGAGGCGGGTAAAGAAGAAGAACGAGTCGTAGAAGGGACAGTCGAGGCCATCGAACTCCGAACCACTCACATTCGTCATCCCGATGGACAGTTGCAGATTATCCGCAATGGTGAAATTGGCTCCATCGTGAACTACTCTAAGCAATATGCCTATGCCAAGGTCGATGTTCCGGTTCTTCCGGGACTAGAATTAGAGCAGGTTTATCAACTGATCACCAGGGTCGGCGAACAACTTCAAAGTGAATGTTCAGATGTCCTGGAAGCGACTCAAATTGAAGGGCTTGAAAGCTTTGATGCTAATAATTTGGTGATTCGAACCGTAACCCGAGTGAAACCTGGTAAGCACCTGTATGTCCAAAGGTTGTTGCGTAGCAACCTCAAAGCTGCCTTTGATCAACAGCTTGCCCACAACAATTCCGATCAGGTCGGAAACCGTGCCGGAGTGAATCCTAGTTAACGCAGTCCACACACGACGAGTGGTGCCATTTTTCATGATGTCGTTTGAGCCGCAGTTAGGGCAGAAGAGATAAGGCTTCATGGTAGGCACGGGAAAGCAGGAAATGCAAAGACTTAACGATGATAGCTAGTCCTAATTTTCTCTACCCTTTACTAAAGGGCACTACCCGCTGCTTTATCTTGCTTCATAGCATTGAGATATGGGCTGTGTCTGCAAGACAGTCGGGTGAGCTGAGCGAAGGGTGCTGTTGAGGCAATGTTCACTCACTGTTAACAACTGCTGCTATACGCTTGTATTTCTCCTGCTTTAGTTTATGCTTTGCGATACTAGTTTTTCTCGGACCCGAAGAGGGCTAGTAGGCCGCTCAAGGCAGGCGATTCGGGCGCTGATCCAAAAGTGCGACCAACACTGAAGGACCAGCTCACCTGACTCTCTGAATAGGGCAGAGAGCAAGGCTGTGTTGATTGTACTGTAGAAGTGCAACCTGCATAGCCTCGTTTGATGCACCTGAGGTCAGGCATAGTGTCTTGAGCGATTTCTTGACCGAAATCTAATCAAACGAGGCTACATTACAATGACTACCGAGTTTAACGAAGAGCTGAATATCTTCGATGACGAGAAATCGCAAATCTGGATTATCGGCACTCGAGATCAAGTGCTGCATCAGATCAACGAATTCTACGTCAAGCGGATCGCCACCGACCGAGTCCGGTTTACACCAATCATTCCGGCTCCCTTCGCCAAAGGCAAATTCATGACCGTGCTAGAGCGATAAGAGACCGTTAGCAGACCGTTAACAGGCAAAAGAGGAGCAGAAAAGGACTATTCCCTCTGCTCCTTCTATCTAAACAGAATTTTAGCAATTTCCATTCAGCCAGCTGAATAACAGGGTCAGCTGTTAACTGCTTTGCAACAACAAGCTCTGGTCATTGGTAGTTGCGTGACTCCCCACTCCCCACTCCCCACTCCCCACTCCCCACTCCCCACTCCCCACTCCCCACTCCCCACTCCCCACTCCCCACTCCCCACCCAATAGCAGAAACTCCCAATTTTCATTTACTGGTAAAAATTTATATAAGCCCACCGCAAATTTCGTTCAAAATTCACAAATTACGATATATATCGTAATAGCCCCTAAATATAGCGGTGAGTCTGCGAACACAAGTTCGGTAGACGCTATTCCTTGTCCTTTCATTGGATTCAGTTTCCTGCTGTGAGCCAACCTTCATCCGAGCGTCAGTCTATTCAGTTAGCCATTCTCAGCCTCCTCTTACCTGTCAGCGCCACTGGCCTGTTGGGAGCCTTGCAGTACTACTCCTGGGGTGGGGCCGTGACGCCCATGTCGGCCACCCTGTTGAGCGAGGGTGCAAAGACGCTAGATATGCAGGCTATTGACAGCCTGGTAAACCGGATGAGCGGCAGACCCCAGCTTTCGCCTTTACCCCAACCCAAGGAAGATTGGCAGTGCGAAGTAGTGGTGGTCGGAGGTACCCTGGGCGGCATTTCAGCGGCTTCGCAAGCGATGCAGGCTGGAGCACAAACTTGTCTAATTGAACTCGCTCCTTGGTTGGGGGGGCAGATCAGCTCCCAAGGCGTGTCCGCGATTGATGAATCTGCAGCGATGCAGGCAGCACAAAACTTCGGCCAGACTTGGAAAGACTTTAAACAACTAATTCGAGATCAGAAAGTCACCCTACCCGCTTGGACCGGCATCCAGAGTTCGCAATCGGTAAGTAGCCTGAATAGCTGCTGGGTGGGTGCGCTCTGTTTTTTGCCAGAAGCAGGTGCAACCGCATCAGAGCAGCTTCTAGAAATGTCTGCCCAGCGTTCCCCCAACAGCCGTTGGCAGGCTTCTACGGCCTTTAAGGGAGCCGAATTTGACCCAACTGGACGGCAGATTACCGCTGTTTATGCCGTGCAGCGCATTCCCCGGCAAACCGACTATGTGCCCCTGGGGCGACCTTCCCAGGAGTTTCCGAGTTGGTATTCCTGGTCTAGCGATGATCAGTTCGAGAAAGTGCCGATTCGCCTGCAAGCGCCGCCGGGCAAATCCATGCTAGTGATTGATGCCACCGATACCGGCGAGTTGATTGGTTGGGCTGGGATTCCCTACCGACTCGGTTCCGAAGCGCGCACTACCACCAGCGAATCGTTTGCCTCCAAACAAGATAATCCAGACTGTACGCAGGCTTTCACCTACCCGTTTGCGATGGCCATTCTGGATGACCAGGGCAGCAGCTTGGCCGACTTAAAACAACTCCAGCCAGACTACTCCCGCGCTGAGCATCGCCAGGATTATGACCTGCAAGGATTCCCGATGTTCAAGGGCGCTAGTGTTTTCAATTACCGTCGCATTGTTAGCACTAAATCTAGCGATCCCCGCGAAGATACTCCAGCCTTTGGCGACATTACTATGATTAACTGGAATCGCGGCAACGACTGGACGGTAATGAATCCACCGCTGGTGCTGAACGAAAAGCAAATTACCGCCTCTGGTCAGCACGCCAACTGGATGGGTGGATTATCGCTGAGTGCATTGCGCCATGCCGAAGAACATGCCTTGCTGTTTGCCGAATGGCTGATGGAAACCCAGTCCAGTCCGCAGTTACCCCTAGCCTACCTGTCGGGCAAATACATGCCAATGGCCACCAATTCTGGTCTGAGCATGATGCCCTACATTCGGGAGGGGCGGCGAATCATCGGACGTAGTGCCTACGGACAGCACGAGTTCATGATGCGGGAAGCCGATTTGCGGCGTGATATGCGGGGTAGCCGTGACTTTACTCCCACGGTTGTTGCCCTAACCCATTACAGCATTGACATGCATGGTTGCCGCTACCGCAATTGGCAAGAGTCCTGGGAAGCCAGCAGTGCGCCAGTACGGGACGAAAGTTTGATTAAACCGATCTACATTCCGCTGGAAGCGTTGATTCCTCAAGGGGTGGACAATTTGCTAATTGGTGGTAAAAGTATTGCGGCTAGCCACATCGTCAACGGCTCTACTCGCGTCCACTATGGCGAATGGGTGATTGGCGGAGCAGCCGGAGCAACAGCAGGCTGGCTTGTGGCGCAGCAACCCGGACGTTTGCCGGTAGATATTAGCCAACAGCAACTGGTTCCCCAGCTCCAAAGCCACCTGCGCCGACAGGGGCTGCGTTTGGAATGGTAGTTTTTGCGGAACCTTGGGCAGGAATTTTCAGTCATATCAGTCATAAGTGCAAGCTGGGTTCCTGTTTAATCGTCTTTAATCGTCCATAGAAAAGGGCTGCTGATTCTATATCAGTCAGCATCGGCATCAGTCAGTATCGGCCAGTAAATCGCCGAGTCGAACCAAGTTAAACGAAAAGCAAAAACGACTTAATTGGCTCGATCTGTCATTCAGTAAACGTCAATGAGAGGGGCAATTTATTCAGATGATTTGCTCCAGTTTTTCCTGCACATATCGAATTGAAACAGTTGAGATTAACAGCGGTTAGGGCGATTTTAGGAAGCATTCTTGGGGTACATCTCTAGTACATAGAATGCTCTCAGTGCGCCATTAGCTCCAGACACTCAGACTGAGGCATATTAAAGCTATTTGAAATCCAAATCGTAGTTCGAGATTGGCTGATGCTTGCTTGAAGTATTAAAGAAACTAATTGCTAGCCGAAATTATTAATAAGCTCTATTTGTTCAGCAGGTTACAGTGAATCTGTATAGGCTGAGAAGCCGTTTGCAAAGCCCCTACATCCCCTACATCCCCTACGTATTCTGGGAGGCTTTCCCAAACCGTCGCTGTTCAAAATCCCTCACTGGTGCGGGATCATAGTCCTGTAGGCATCCCGGAAAGGGAGCGGCTCCAGACGGCGAGATCCGTTTCAAACAGCTTCTGAGAATTCGTTTCGTTGGAAATTTGGTGCGCTAACTCCTAGAGCATACTCTGCTTTTTCTTATAAAAATTAGCCATGTTCGCTGAAAATTTGTGATGGCGCGATACCTAATTGGATAAATAAGTTTGTCGAGCAAATAATTTGGTTTCCTTATAAATCTTGCACCAATTTACTGCTTTGGATATATGTTTTGAAAGGCTTCTAAAGGTGTACCTTGTTGATGTGACAAATACGAACAGACGGTTCTAAATTTTCCGCCCATTGCTAGAGGTTTAAGGTTGTTCAAAGCTAGCGATTTGAACCTGATTTTAACCAGTTCTGTTTCGAACTTCTGAGAATTTTGACAGCACGAATTCAAAGCAAGGAGCAATCAACAATGGCTTTTCGAAATCTTCAAGTAGTAACGGGTGCAGCAATAATTGTGGCTGCTTTAGCAGCTGTACTTCCTGGTATGGCTCGTCCGGTCAGCCCATCAACCGCTGATTTGCTTAGCCAGTCCAACCGTCCCGTTAGGGAAGGCGTGCCGCAACTGTTGGAAAACGAAGTGCAGGGACAAGTTACGCGCATCAACGGTGATCAGGTCGAAATGCGACTTTCCAGCGGCGAAACGCGCACCTACACCATCTCCCAGGCTGAACAGCAGCGCAATCGCCTCGAAGTGGGTTCGGAAATTGTATTGACCGTGCGAGATGATTCAGTTATAGCGATTAGACCTGCCTCCGAAACCACAACGTCTGACAGCGTCACTTCTGGAGCTGCTGGTTCTAGTGAATCTTCTAGCTCTTCATCCTCAACGGTGATTCGTCGAGAAACCACGGTGCAGCAGACCCGACCCGCACCCGCTCCGGCTGCTGTAGATGATGACAATGATGACGACACCGGTGCAGCTCAACCCGTGCGCGGCCTCTGGTAAGCTACCGGCTGTTGCCCTCTTGATCGAATCTACTCCTTAAATAACCAATTAGGCGCTGGAATTAGGTAAATTCTGGCGCTTTTTGGTGGGATGTTTTCGGCTGTGACGGGCTAGGATTTGAAGCCCGCGAGGTGGAGAGAGCAACCTAAAGCTGATCTAGATGAGCTAGAGGTCGGCTCGGATCGTAAAAGAATAATCGCCGCCCGGCTCTAACTGGTAGTCGCACTTTTCGAGAAAGCGAGTCAGAGGCTCTTTAATCAAGGCACGGCCTAAAGACGGTTCAACCGACAGTTCGCCGCGCCTGAACCGCCACTGAAACTGCCACTCAAACTCGCTGGCACGCACTTCTCCTTCGATCTTGCCTTGCTGCCAAGACTGGTGCGTGATGCGGACATAGGCTGTGGTTTGAGGCAGACGCTTGCTCATAAGCAGCTTTGAGGGTAACAGTTACAGTTGGCTAGGTGAATTAGCTAGATGGACGGGTATGGAGCACTAGAGCTATCTAGATCGAGTCACTTAACCACTTCTCTCAGACTAAACCTCAGATCCAGTCAACCGAGAATCTATACTAAATAAGAATTATTTCGGGCGGTGTTTGGCCTTGCCTACTCTCCGCAGGCTGAGCTTATGACGGTAGTTTACCTAGAGTCCGTTACTTCAAAGACGCTACTTAGAGACCGAACCAGAAACAGGCTGAGCATCTGGCTCATACACCCATAGCACTAGTCCCTTGGGAACCCGCGTTAGCAGCACCGAGTTGCCTCGCTGAGTTAGGAGAGCTGCCTTTTGCCGAGCGGTCTCTACCGTCGGGAAGAACTTGACGTAGGCATAGTACTGCCCCTCATAGTAAATGGCGCTGGTGGGTTTGGGGGTATCGGGCAGCAGGATGTGGCAGCGATCCACCAATTTTTGCGAAAAGATCGGCGTAGGTTCCATAGGCGAGGTGAGCGATTGCGACGAGCTAGAAGCCAAGCTAATCTGTGAACTAGAACGAGTAACCATGCTGGGCAACCTAAATCGAAAAGGGACAGAGCTGGAGCATAGAGCGGGTTGTATTCAAAACCTCACCCAATCTTTGACCTAGTGATGACCCAAGGGCTGACTCAAGTGATGGCCTGAGTGACCTCTGTAACTTGGTCCCAACAACTTGGTCCCAACAACTTGGTCCCAACAACTTGGTCCCAACAACTTGATGCCAACAACTTGATGCCAAGGACTTGGTGCCAACAACTTAGAGATACTATAGAACTTCATGAAACGAATGTAACGAAAGTTTGCAATTCCGCCAAGGGTGAATAGGCGAATTTCAGCAACTACCGGCGCAGTTGGCTAGAAATAGAGGTCACAATGGAGATTTTGGAGATTCTGAAAGCAGATTATCGCAATTTTCCGCGAAATCAGACTTACCGTATCTATGCTGAGGATGTCTATTTCAAAGACCCCCTGAACGAATTTAGGGGGCGAGGGCGCTATCAGCAGATGATCCAGTTCATCAACACCTGGTTTCTCGATCCCAATCTGGAGTTGCACCAGATTCAGCGCACGGACAACCAGATTCGCACTGACTGGACCCTGAGTTGGACAACGCCATTGCCTTGGCGGCCTCGGATCGTGATTTCCGGTTGGAGCGAGCTACAGCTCGATCATGAGGAGCAGATTATTTCCCATGTAGATTACTGGCACTGCTCCCGTTGGGATGTGCTAAAGCAACATTTTTCTGGCAAGGCAGCCACACCGTAAAGGTCGTTCCTTGGTTCAGCGTACTGGCCACCTGAATCTGGCCGTGGTGGTTCTCCACAATCACTTTGGCAATTGCTAACCCCAAGCCAGATCCTACCGGGCGTTCAGAATGTTGGGTAGCCGGAGAAGTGCGAGCCGGATCAGCCCGATAGAACCGATCAAAAATGTGGGGCAATGCCTCTGCTGCAATCCCCACGCCCGTATCTTGTACCTGCACCTGCAGATAGGAGCCGCCAGCCAATTTGGTGCGCTGAAGACTCACAATAACCTTGCCAGAGCTGGCCGTGTACTGAATGCCGTTGCTGATTAAGTTGGTGAACAGGCGCATTAACTGATCGGCATCGGCAGCGATGGTGTAGGGCGAAGGGAGAAGCTTGTCAAGAGCTTTGTCAGAACCATCTAGCCTCGCATCCGCAGGCTGAAATAGTAGGGTCACACCTTTGTCCGCTGCTAGGGCTTGCTGCTCTTCTACTACATCTTGCAACAGCCGATCCAAGGCAATCCCATTGACCTGTAAGCCGGTAATGCCGCTGTCCTGTCGGGCTAGAAACAGCAGATCATCCACTAACCGACCCAACCGGCGAGTCAATCGCTCTACAACCCGCAGTTGATCCTGTTGCAGTGACGGATCCGGGTCAGCCAGCGCCACCTGCACATTGGTTTGAATCACGGCTATCGGGTTACGCAGTTCATGGGAGGCATCGGCGGTGAATTGTTTCAATCGCTGATAGGAGTCTCGCACCGGCGCAATCGCCAAGCCCGAGAGCAACCAACCAATCGCCGCCACTGCCCCAATCACCAACAGCACACCCAAACTTAGGTCACGGATTAATTGACGGCTGGGTTTAGTGACTTCAAACCAGGGATGGCTGACCCGCAAATAGCCCAACACTTGGTCGCCAATTTGCACCTGTTGAGTCACCTGTCGTAGGGCAAAGGTCGATGGATAGGGAAGCAGTAATGGATCTGGTTCATCTCCCGTGGGGGTGAAGCGACCATAGACCGTTTCCCCATCGCTGTTGGGGTGCAGCGGAATATTGAGCGGGGCAGAAAAGGTAGACCAGAGCAGATTTCCAGCAGCATTGAACCATTCCAGGTCAATGTGGTCATCTTCGACGGCGGCAGCATTGCTAGGAAAGCTGGCATCTAGGTTCACCCGCCAAGCAAACTGCCTGCCAGACTGACCATCAAACTGTCCACTAGACTGTCCACTAGGCTGACCACTAGGCTGACCACCGGACTGGGAGCGTAGTTCTACTGGCTCAACTACTGGCTCAACTACAAGCGAGCGCTGTACAACTTCCACCACATGGTTCAGGGTATCGTCGATGCGCTCGACCAGGGTACTGCGGACATATAGATAAAATCCGGTGGCAAAAAGCAACAGCAGTACAGCAGTGACCCCGGTATACCAAAGCGCCAATCGCCGACGAGTCGCCTGAAACATAAAGCGGACCTAGAAAAGCGCAGATAGCATCGAAGTAAATTTCCCAATAAAAAGGGAGGTATCAACTACCTCCAAAATACTACTTTATTCGGCATTTATCAGCATTTAGGTGTCAGGCTGATCGGTTTTTAATTCAATGGCTTTCTTTACTTCATCTTTCACATTTTCAACCGAATGACGCACCCGAGCCTCAGCCTGTTTGGCTTGCCCCTCAGCTTTGGCTTTTGGATCACCGGTAATATCACCAACAGCTTCTTGAAGCTTTCCTTCGACGTTCTTAGCAGTTGCTTCAATTCTATTTTCAATGCTCATTACCTTATCCTCCAGAAATTCACTTGGTTTGCAAATTAGTCAGACTACTTGCTGTCATCCTGCTGCCATCGAAGGTTTGCTAGTGGTTTAATCGATCACAGTTCAATTACAGTTTTGCGATCCGCAGTAGTCGATGTTATATAGATAACTTGTCTTTGTTTCTCGCGGCTTCTACCTAGAGGCTAATTTGGTCAGCTGCTTTCCTACAACCTGAGGCAGAGGGCGAACAATTCATGAAAAACTTACAATTCTGTCTCTTCGCGCTATTGTCATATCAGCAAGATCATGTAGAATCTTATACAATTCCTCACATCAAATTTGTTGAACAACAAACGCTCAAAGTAAACGCTCAAAGTAAATGCTTAAAATATAGGTTCGTGCATCACTTGCGAATCGCAGCCAATTGTATCATAAGTAACTATTACAAGAACGTTATACATAGATGGCATACATCAGATGGGCATACATCACAATTGACTAACAGTTGGCTTGGCATGACTGGTTAGGGAGCCTGGTTTAGGAAACGCGCTACCGTTGACGAAAGCATGAATGCATTGAAAAAAGTAGTAATCCGCGGCGCTTTTTGGACGGTTGCGGGCTATGGAGCGAGTCAGATCCTCCGCTTTGGTGGCAATTTGCTACTCACCCGACTCTTATTTCCAGAGTTTTTCGGGCTGATGGCCCTGGTGAATATTTTCATCATTGGGCTGAACTTGTTCTCGGATGTGGGAATTGGTTTGAGTATTATTCAAAACCGCCGAGGCGATGAACCCACATTCCTCAACACAGCCTGGACTCTGAAAATCATCCGTGGATTGGGTATCTGGATTGCCTGTTTGTTACTAGCCACTCCCCTAGCTTCTCTGTACGAAGAGCCACAGTTGCAGTGGTTAATTCCCGTGGTGGGGTTGACTTCGGTTATCGACGGTTTTACTTCTACCACTGTTTATACGCTAGAGCGCCACATGGCGATCAAAAGGCTGACACTACTAGAGCTAGCGGCCCAAGCGGTTCAAATTACTGTTATGACGATTTGGGCGGCGATGAGTCCAACGCTCTGGGCTATGGTAGTTGGGGGCCTAACCTACAGCACCGTTAAGCTGATCTGGAGCTATCGATTGATACCGGGATACAGTAACCGCTTTCAGTGGGAAAGTAGCGCAGTACGAGAGATTTTCAACCTCGGTCGCTGGATTTTTGTCTCTACTGCCCTCACCTTTCTAGCCGAGCAAGCCGATCGGTTGCTGCTAGGCAAGCTGTTTTCGCTGGAGCTACTGGGCGTCTACGGCATTGCCCTGATGCTTAGTGATGTGCCACGCCAGGTTGTTGGGGCTTTGAGTATCCGGGTTGTGTTGCCAGCAACCTCCAAGCTAACGGATCTGCCTCGGCCTGAACTGCGAGCCAAAATCCTGCCCTACCGCAAGCGGTTGCTGCTGGTTACGATCGCGGGCATGGCGCTGTTGATCAGTGCGGGCGATCTGCTGATCCTGACCCTCTACGATGAGCGGTACGCCGATGCGGCCTGGATGCTGCCGATCCTAGCGCTGGGGATTTGGCCGCGCTTGCTCTGCTCCACGATTGATTCTTCCTTGATTGCGCTGGGTGAAGTTCATTACACGGCAATCGGCAACTTTTTTAGACTGCTATCAACCGTAGGGGGGATTTTGTTGGGCTTCAACTTGGCAGGTCCGGTTGGAGCGGTGGTGGCCGTAGCGCTGAACGATTTGATGTACTACGCCTGCGTCAATTTTGGGCTGCATCGAGAAGGCATGGGCTGCTTTAAGCAAGATCTGAAGGCAACGGCACTCCTGCTAGGTAGCGTCGTTACAATCTGGATGGGGCGCTTAGCTCTGGGGATTGGTTTCAGCAGTTGGCAGACGCTGATGTCGGCCCTACCCAACTCGTAGTGCCAATTCTCGCAGCAGGCGTCTACGCCCTCACCTCTAAAGCTCACCCCAAGCTGCTTCGCCTATGCACCCCCTGCAAACCCCCCACAGTGGCTATCACTGGGACGGCTCAGATCGCCGCTTCTTTGAAGGATGGTATTACCGAGTCACCCTGCCCGAAGCTCGTCAAACCTTTGCCTTCATGTATTCAATTGAAGATCCGACCGGCGGCCAAGTCCACAGTGGCGGAGCAGCCCAAATCCTCGGACCCAACGACGAATACCTCTGCCGCACCTTCCCCGACGTTCAATCCTTCTGGGCCTGGCGTCATGCCCTCGGTTTAGGACACTGGCGACGACTTAACGCAACCAATAAAAGCAGCAAAGTGACAGAATCATCTCCCCCATCTCCCCTTGTTCGGCGAGGCTCACGAGCCGCATCTCCCCACCACCTCCCCTCCGCCCAATTCGATCACCAGATCCACGAAGGCTACCAGGCTACCGCCACCTGGCATCAGGGCATTTTGCGCGATCCGGGGTCCGGATTTACTGCTCACTGGCAGTATGCAATTGAACCTGTTTACGGTTGGGGTGATGTAAATGAATCACAGCAATCTACGGCAGGATGGTTATCCCAGTGGCAGATTTTTGAACCAGGCTGGCAGATTTTGATGGCGCATGGGTTGGCAACTGGTTGGATTGAATGGAATCATAAACGCTATGAGTTTGTGAATGCTCCTGCTTACGGTGAAAAGAACTGGGGTGGAGCATTTCCGCAGAAGTGGTTTTGGATCAACTGCAATTGTTTTGCCAACGAACCAGATCTAGCACTAACGGCAGGCGGCGGTAGACGAGGTGTGCTGTGGTGGATGGAATCGGTAGCGATGGTAGGCATTCACTACAAGGGCAAATTCTACGAGTTCGTGCCCTGGAATAGCCAAGTCACCTGGGAAATTCAGCCCTGGGGTGATTGGCGAATGCGAGCACAAAATTCCCAGTATGAAGCCGAGCTAACAGCCACTACCAATTTACCGGGAACTCCCTTACGTGCACCGACTCAGCAAGGGTTGGTGTTTTGCTGTCGCGATACCATGCGGGGCCAAATTCATCTACAGCTGCGGCAGCGGGCTACTTCTAAGCTAATTCTGACTGCGACCAGCGACCTTTGTGGCTTAGAGACAGGAGGTGGCCCCTGGGATGGTGTATGGAAATCCGAGTAATCGCAATTGGATTTATGAGCTGACGCAATGTTAGCAGGTTAGCAGGGCAGGCAAGACAGCAACGCTACAATTGAGCCGTAGCGCATGCTTAGCCATTACTGCCTTGGGAGCTTAAGATTGAACGCCAAGGCAGTAATTGAGCCGTAGCCCAGTTACAGAACATAGGCTTACAAACAGCAGCGACGGCAATGAGTGTAATTGTTGACGCTTACTGCCCAAATTATGATAGACAATCGCTAGCCTGACTGTTGGGTTAACCAAGGTTCCTCTAGCAACCTGTGCCAGTTCCACCCAACCCAGAACTAAATGCAGCAATCAGTGACAGAATAAAAGGAAGACAAAATTCATTTTTCTTAACGGTGCAAAACCTGTGATTGCTCAGCCCTCGTTTTCCCTTCGGCATTGGCTCAAAGGCTCCTTGTGGAGAGACATTTTTGCCGATAGTCTCACCGTCTTCTGGGGTGACTGGCTCGACCTCAGGGTACGGATCACGCAAGTGGTGGCCTCTGGCTTGGTTTCGCCTTTGATTTACATTCTGGCGTTTGGTTTGGGCTTGGGGAATGCGATGGCGCTCCAGCCTCCAGTGGGGGACAGCTACCTGCAATTTATTTTGCCGGGGATGGTGGCCCTCTCGTCGATGACGATCAGCTTTGGCGGGACCACCTTCTCGATCTGCGGCGAGCGGCTCTATTCCAAAACCTTTGAGGAAATCCTGCTGTTGCCGGTGCATCCGATGGCGCTGTTCCTGGGCAAAATGCTGGCGGGTGTGGTGCGGGGGCTAATGACATCCGCTTCGGTGATTCTGATTGCGGTGCTATTTACCGGTAAACTCACCTTCCTTAGCCCGCTGTTTCTGCTGCTGCTTGTGCTCAACTGCGCCGTTTTTGCAGGGCTGGGCGTGATTGTGGGTTTGAATGTCAAATCGCTGGAAGGCGTCGGCTTGCTGAATAACTTTTTGATCGTGCCGATGTCGTTTCTGGGGGCTACCTTTTTTGACCCCCGCAGTTTGCCACTGGTGATGAAAGTGATTGTCTATCTGCTGCCCCTCACCTACACCAGTACGGGCCTGCGCGCCGCTGCCTACTTGCCGATCAGCGAATTTCCTTGGTACAGTATCCCAGTTCTCCTGATCATCGCCATAATTTTGGCCGCGATCGGGGCCTATCAATTTGCTCACCAGCAGGATTAATCCTTCCATGTCTTCTGACGATCTCCGTGCCACTCGCCTCGAAAAAGCCAATCAGCTCCGCCAGCAGGGGTTGACGCCCTATGCTTACCGCTGGGAAGTCAGCCACCACACCGCAGATTTGCAGGCCAAATACGCTGATCTGCCTGCCGGTGAAGAGGTGGAGGTGGACGTGTCGGTAGCAGGTCGGGTTATGGCGCGGCGCGTGTTTGGCAAGCTGGCTTTCTTCACCTTGCAGGACGAAACCGGGCCAATTCAGCTCTATCTAGATAAAAAGACGATCGAAGCCTCGATGAGCGACGATGTGGCTGCCTTCGAGCGGTTGAAGCAACTCACTGATGTGGGCGATATTTTAGGAGCACGCGGCACAATCAAGCGAACCGAGAAGGGTGAGCTGTCGGTGTATGTCCGCTATTTTGAAATTCTGACCAAATCGCTGTTGCCGTTGCCGGACAAGTGGCATGGCCTGACGGATGTGGAAAAACGCTACCGCCAGCGCTATGTGGATTTGATTGTCAATCCAGAAGTGCGGCATACCTTTCGCCAGCGTGCCCTGATCACCGCTGCCATCCGTCGCTTCTTTGACGAGCGCGGCTTTTTGGAAATCGAAACGCCTGTTTTGCAAACCGAGGCCGGTGGAGCCGATGCCCGTCCGTTTATTACCCACCACAACACGCTGGAGATGGATCTGTATCTGCGGATTGCCACCGAGCTGCATCTAAAGCGCTTAGTTGTGGGTGGTTTTGAGCGGGTGTATGAGATGGGGCGGATCTTCCGCAACGAAGGGATTTCGACTCGCCACAATCCGGAATTTACCTCGATTGAGGTCTATCAAGCCTACGGCGACTATCACGACATGATGACGACCGTGGAGGAGTTGATCACCACCGTGGCCCAAACCGTGCTGGGAACGCTTCAGGTCAACTACCAGGACCAAACGATCGACCTGTCTCCACCGTGGCGCAGAATTACCATGCATGAGGCGGTCCAGGAACAAACCGGGATTGATTTCGGTCAGTTCACATCGCTAGCGGAGGCAAAACAGGCTGCCAAAGCGGCTGGTCTCAAAGAGATTGAGGACTGCGACTCGATCGGTCGATTGCTGAACGAAGCGTTTGAACAAACGGTGGAAGCGACCTTGATTCAACCCACGTTCATTACTGACTATCCGGTGGAAATTTCACCGCTCGCCAAGCCGCACCGCAGTAAGCCTGGTTTGGTGGAGCGGTTTGAGCTGTTCATTGTCGGACGCGAAACGGCCAACGGCTTCTCGGAGCTGACCGATCCAATCGACCAACGTCAGCGGTTCGAGGCCCAGGCCGCTCGTAAGGCCGCCGGAGATTTAGAAGCGCATGATATTGATGAAGATTTTGTTACCGCTCTGGAATATGGCCTGCCCCCTACGGTAGGAATGGGTATGGGAATCGATCGGTTAGTGATGTTGCTATGCGATTGTGCCAGCATTCGCGATGTGATCGCCTTCCCGCTCTTAAAACCAGAAGTGTCATCGGGAGAGTAGCACGTTGAAGCCTCTGAGAACCACGAACCAACCCAGGCGAAGATTGCTGCCGCTAGCGGGAGCGGTGCTGCTGCTGATTGGCTGCACCCAAAAACCAGAACCCACTGCCGAGGTTGCGCCTTCACCCACGGTGGTTCTGCCTGCTCCTTCGCCCACGGTCTCACCCACTCCCTCTGCCAGCCCCACGCCTCAGCAGCAAACCTACCGCGAAAAGAGCGGTCTGTTTCAAATCTCGTTTCCCAAAGGCTACTCCCACAAAACCACCGGCAGCGGTATTGCCTTCGTTTCGGCAGATCAGAACTTCGCCGGAGCGGTCGATTTTGGCTCGGCTGAAGGCAAGCAGCTCAATACCCAACAGCTAGAAGCATCGTTGAAAACCGAATTTACCAACCGCCTCGAAGAAGTCAACTGGCAAACTTCTCAGGTGCAGCCCGATGGCAGTCTGCGTATCGACTGGACCGGCAAAGACAAGAGCGGCAATGCCCTCGATGCGGTCAGCATTGTGGAACAGCGGGGCAATTACATTTTTGTGCTGAATCTGTTTGGCATCAACAAGCCTTACCAAAACTACAACACCGACGCAGAAACCATCGTCAATAGCTATCAGATCCAGCCCCCGGCTGCATCGCCATCACCTCAGAGCAACAATAAAACCCAAACTAACGCCAAGCCTCAGAACCCAAAGCAACCGTAGCCCAACGCCAGACTGGCAAAAGCTGCTATTTCCCAACTATTTTCCTGAATGCGGTTGCATTTGCGGCGCAATCTCGGTAATGTATCAGATTAAGATTGTTGCTTCTGTGGGCACAATCCGGCTACCCAAAAATTTAGCCGTCGCCCCTAGCTGTGAGCGCAGCACCAGGGCGACTAACCCCTTCGACTGAACACACCAGTCTGGGAG
>KL662191.1:5764317-5796838 GCA_000733415.1 [Leptolyngbya] sp. JSC-1 | reverse complement strand
TTAGCTTGATGTAGCTTAAATCACATCTAATTAGATAGAGATACGGAAACAACGCTCGATTTTTAGGATTTGAAACAGCGAGTTAAACAATTGCACCCTACTGGCAATTGAATTATTATCTGTACTGAGATTTGCACTGGAATCTGCACTGAAATCTGTTCGGTAAGCGAGCGAGCGATAGTAGCATAAGATACGATCCTCATGGATTCATGGTCAGATTACTACAACCGCCGTATCACGCACCACCAGACTACCTATCTGGAGGAAGAGCAGCTCTATGGCCATCTGTTGGACTGTGTCCGAACTGAGGCCCCGGAGGAACTGCTGGCCCGGTTTCGCATGCTGTTTATCGAGGCCGGCGGCTATGCCGATCACGCGGTTTGGCAAGCCTTGAAGAAAATTGTGGACTCGCCCTTTGTTGAGAAAGACTTTAAGTTTATCCTCAACCGCAGCTCCTACATTTTCATTAACCACTGGCTGATGCAGCCGCGATTGCACAGCGCTATCCCCGAACTCGTGGCCCTGTTTGACGCCAACCCATCCGGTCTAGGCCGCTCTCGCACCACCCAACGCCTACGAGACTTGGTGCGGCAGTTTCGCACGACCGACCAGTACATGGCGCTGAAGCGCATGGCCCAAGTAGTGAGCCAAACTCCCGAGGGGACTGCCAACGGAGGCAGCACGCTGGGCACCCTGATTCGCCGCTACCCCTGCCTCTACAATTACAATCTGCTCACGACCGACAGTACCGATGAGCAGCGCCGCCGCGTTCGCCAAATTAAACGCCATGTGCAGCGCCAGTTTGAGCGAGATCTGGCCCAATATGCCACCTTCAAACTGTTGCAAGGCGACATCCCATCTGAGCAACCCAAAGACCTGCGCTCATCCAAAAATCCAACCCTCCTCAGCGATCGACGCTTGGATCGCGCGCTCCAGCAATTTGGCGGCAAAATTGACGGCTCCAATACCTACCACGACTTGGCGCAGCGCTTCCTCACCTACAGCAGCCACGCCTGTTCCTATCAGGGTTTCAAAACCGATCTCTACGAATACCTGACCGATTCGGTAGATGCTAAGTACGGCAACCGGCAATTCAACCAGCGCCTCTATAGCCACCTGCAAACCATTCTGCCAGAGCACGACGAGCACCAACTCAACGATGTGCTGCTGATTGGTACCTGCCGCAAGCTGCTCAATTTCCTGGTGGTCGAAAATTCGCAGTGCCCGAATCACGCTATTTTTGTTGACCTCACCGGCAATTTGGGCATCACCGCCACGATTGGCCTGCTGCTAAAAATCGTTCTGATCTGCCGCAAGGTCAAGCCCTATCTCGAAAAGCAGTTCGCGATTCTGTTTAAGCACTACGAAACCTGCACCCGCGACAGCGTCACCTGGCTGATCGATTCGCTGGAAAATCTCAATGTTGCCTTCAGCATCAACTTCGGCAGCCTTAGTTTGTGAGGTGTGAGTTTTAAGTTTTGAGTCTTGTAGCTTGCTTCTGCAAAGGAGTGATATGGAACCTGCCTGATGCACACGGAAAGGCTACTCCCACGGAACCGTCCTCACAGGATCCCTAGCTCAGCAACCGGCCTAATATTTTTAAAACCCAAAACCCAAAACCCAAAACTCAAAACCCAAAACCCAAAACTCAAAACTCCACCCTTGACTACCTTCATCTACCTCCACGGTTTTGCCTCCAGCCCCCAATCCGCCAAGGCCCAGTACTTTCGCAACCAGTTTGCTTCGCTGGGTATTCCACTGCAGATTCCCGATCTGAATCAGCCTGACTTTTCCTCCCTCACCCTGACTCGCCAATTGCAGCAAATCGAGACGCTCTTGCCCGTCAACGATCCGGTGGTTCTGATTGGCTCCAGCTTTGGAGGGCTGACGGCAGCTTGGCTGGGAGAACGGTTCCTGCAGATCGAGCGCTTGGTTTTGCTGGCTCCAGCATTTCAGTTCCTAGCCCACTGGCAACCCAGATTAGGCGCAGAGTCGATGCAGCAATGGCAACAAACCGGCTCGCTGCTGGTCTACCATTATGGTGCTCAACAACAGCTCCCTCTTCGCTATTCGTTCATCACCGACCTAGCCCAATACGATGAAACCACACTGCACCGCTCGGTCCCGACGCTGATTTTGCACGGAACACAAGATGACGTGATTCCCATTCAGGCCAGCCGCGATTTTGCTGCCGATCGTGCCCATGTCCAACTCCTGGAACTGGAAAGCGATCATGCCTTAGTGGATGTGGAGGACACACTCTGGCAGGCGACTCAGGCGTTTTGCCAGCTTGCCAAAACTTAGCTGTCCCTTCGACGAGCCATCTCCATAGCTCTGATTCAATTTCTAGTCATGCTCAGATTCTGCTTGCTGTCGCTGCTGATTGCTCCTCTGCTGGTGCTACCACTATCCGGCAGAGCTGAATCCTTCTCACAGAGCAGCGTAGAAAAAATTACGTTCGATCTGACTGCTATCTCACCGGCTGGTTTGATTGGCGGGGCAACCAGCCTACAGTCCGTCAGCTACGAATTTTGCATTCCAGCCAGCGAAACTCACCGCATTGAAGTCCAGGCGATTGATCCGTCTGTACAATATTTCCCCCATTCCAGAGGTCGGATTGGCTGTGGTGACGACCAGATTCTTTGTATTGGCCATACTCATCAGCCCCGCTGGCGCGAAATTCTGCACCAACTTGCCGATTTGGACTACGTAGAACGGATCGATCGGTTTTGGGGAGAGTAGTGACACCGCAGCCAACTCGAAGCGCAAACGCCAAATGCAAATCCCGGCAGTCCATCTGCCGTTAGAATGGGGAATGCGTCGTCCTAAGCTTAATCTCTATGTCTGTTCGCGTTCGTATTGCTCCCAGCCCAACCGGAAACCTGCACATTGGCACCGCTCGCACGGCAGTTTTTAACTGGCTGTTTGCGCGGCATCAAGGCGGCACCTTTGTCCTGCGGATCGAAGACACCGATCTGGAGCGGTCGCGGCCTGAATATACCCAAAACATTCTGGATGGGCTAACCTGGCTCGGCCTCACCTGGGATGAAGGACCCACGTTCCAGACCAAGCGGATGGATCTGTATCGCCAGAAGGTGCAGCAATTGCTGAATCAGGGTTTGGCTTACCGCGCCTACGACACCCCCGAAGAACTAGACGCGATCCGGGAAGCCCAAAAAGCCAAGGGGCAGGCTCCCCGGTACGACAATCGCCATCGCGATTTAACGCCAGAGCAGGAAGCGGCTTACATTGCAGAAGGCCGCAAGCCGGTGATACGGTTCAAGATCGACGATGAGCGGGAAATTGCTTGGCAAGACTTGGTGCGCGGTACCGTTACCTGGAAAGGCCGCGACTTGGGTGGCGATATGGTGATTGCCCGCGCGGCAGATGCCGACGACATCGGTCAGCCCCTCTACAACTTTGTCGTGGTGGTGGATGACATTGACATGCAGATCAGCCATGTGATTCGCGGCGAAGACCACATCGGCAACACGCCCAAACAGATCTTGCTCTACGAAGCTCTGGGCGCAACCGTTCCCCAGTTCGGCCACACACCGCTGATTCTCAACCAGGCCGGAGCCAAACTCTCAAAGCGGGATGGCGTCACCTCGATTTCCGACTTTCAGAAGATGGGCTACACGGCTGAGGCGCTTGCCAACTACATGACGCTGCTGGGCTGGTCGCCCCCGGAAGGGATGAATGAAATTTTTAGTCTAGAGGAAGCAGCGCAACACTTCAGCTTTGAGCGCGTCAATAAAGCTGGAGCCAAGTTCGACTGGGATAAGCTCAACTGGATCAACAGTCAATACCTGCACCACCTGCCGGTCGAGCAACTCACCGATCTGCTGATTCCCTACTGGCAGTCTGCTGGCTATGAACTCGATCCAGTGGGCGACCGGGCCTGGTTAGAGCAGTTATCTGCTCTGATTGCTCCCAGCCTGGTGCGGTTGGAGGATGCTGTCGCCATGACGCGCTATTTGTTTGTAGCCGATGTCGGCTTTACTGACGCTGCTGCCAATCAGCTCAAACTGCCGGGAGTAGGCACAGCCCTGCAAAGCATCCTTACAGGCCTCAAAACGACGGAACTGACCCCAGATACGGCCCAGAGCTTGATCCAGCAAGGCGTTGAAGCCGCCAAGGTGAAGAAGGGTGTAGTCATGAAATCGCTGCGGGCGGCCTTGACGGGCGATCTGCAAGGACCGGAACTGGTGCCATCCTGGTTGCTGTTGAATCAGCACCAACTCGATCAGCCGCGTTTGCGTCAAGCCTTAGCTGTGGCAGAATCCAGTTCGTAGCCACGACAATCAAGCTGTGATGATCAAGCCATGATGATCAAGCCATGATGATCAAGCCGTGACAACCAACGACAATTGAATCTAATGAAAACTTGTATCGGAAATCTGGGTGACTGCTCGATTGCAAAATCTGCTGCTGCGATTTTGATTGGGGTTGGTACGTTTGTCGCGATTGCTCAACCGGGTCTAGGGCAGAGTCCTGGATCTGCCTCTCCATCCCCTGCCTCTCCATCCCCTGCCTCTCCAGCTCCCACTTCTCCACCCCCTGCCTCTCCCACGATTTTTGAAAACGTCACCCTGGCTCCTGGCTTTAGTCCGGATCCAACCACGGTACGGGGCATCAGTGGCGGTCCCCAAGCAGCAAGTGAGATAGCAGGGCGGGCTGAAACTGTCACCGGACCTTGCAATGGCTTTGTGGATGCCCAACCCGACCACACCCTCACCTTGACACAGTTTTTTAACTACCTGAGGCTGCAAGTGCAAAGCTCAGAAGACACAACGCTCGTGATTCGTGGACCGGGCGGCACCTGGTGCAACGATGACTACTCCGGCAAAAATCCTGGACTGGCGGGTCAGTGGCTGTCTGGCACCTACGAGATCTGGGTCGGCTCCTACGACGAAACTGGCTTTCATCCCTATGTGATTCGGATGACGACACAGAAGGACTAGCGGGGCAAACACAGTCAGACATTAGCGCCGCTGTATCAAATCTCGGAATGCCTCTGTGTTGCGGATGGCGTCGAAATTCACGTCCGTCTGGGCCATCACCCGATACAGATTGGGACTCAGCACAATGGCCCGGTGTAGATTTTTGACAGCCATCTCCACATCTTCACGCAGCGCATAGGAGCAAGCTTTGCCATACCAGGCGTTAGGATTATCGTTTTTATAACGCAACGACTTATCGAAGCTCACAATCGCCTCATCGTGACGGTCCAGCTTGGTCAACACCAGGCCGCGATAGTTCCAGGCGTAGTAGCAGCTCCGTTTGAGGGCTAAGGCCGTATCCAGGCTGGTCAAAGCATCCTCGTAGCGCCGCAGCGCCGCCAACGACACGGCTCGACTGTACCAGGCCCGATAGTTGTCGGGTTTGTACTCGATCGCTTTGTCAAAGCTGGCAATCGCTTCTTTGTAGCGATAGAGACAGGCAAAGGTGTGGCCCTGGTTGTACCAAACTTTGGCATTTTCCGGGTCAAACTTAAGGGCTTTGGCAAAGCTGACAATCGCTTCGTCATAGCGACCCAGCTTGGCTAGCGCAATTCCCTTACCGTGCCAAGCCAGCGTAAATTTGGGTTTGATTCGGAGTGCCTTCTCAAAGCTAGCAATCGCCTCTTCATGGGAGCCAAGTTCGTAGAGGGCACAGCCGCGCTGGCCCCAGGCTTCGTAGTGATCTGGCTGCTGGTCCAAAAGCTTGTCAAATCGAGCAACTGCCCCTTCGTAGCGGCCTAGTTTAAACAAAGCGTTGCCTTGGTCGTACCAGGTTCTTAATTCTTGATTTTGACTCATAGTCAGCTTGAGCCTGGAGTCGATTCCCATATACAGGATTGGATGCACTGGCCAAAAGCCAGCAAGATCAGGAAGTCCCCGTCGAAGCAAGAAGTTCAAGCTGGGGATGGATGTAAAACGCGCTGAGGAGCAAGATTTGGCTTCTATCACAACGGCGCACTGGTAGGAGCAGAGCTGATTCATCTCCAGTGTTCCCAGCTTCCACCCGGCCCAGCCGCTTTAATGAAATCTTACTCGCAAAGTTTGGAAAATTGCGGTAGAAAGCGGTTGCAAAGACGGGGCTTCAACGTATCTTTAAAGGTTTGCTGGAATTGGGGCACTTTGCTTTACGGCTTCCACAAGTTGTGGCTTCACGCCCGCTTCACGCTCTTAGCTTTGCTGGCCCAATTGCTTCAATGGCAGCCTCTAGGGCAATCGCCGCATGAGTCCAGTGGGTGCCGCCTTGACAAAACACGACATAGGGTTCTCGCAGCGGACCATCTGCCGAGAACTCAGACGTACTGCCATCAATAAAGGTACCGCCCGCCATGACCAGTTCGCTTTCGTATCCTGGCATTTCGGCAGGAACGGGGCTGAGGTAGGAGCCAATCGGCGAATGCTGCTGAATTGCATGGCAAAAAGCGATCACTTTTTCGGCAGAGCCAAGCTTAATCGCCTGAATCACATCTCGACGTGGTGCTAGCGGCAGCGGATTCACCGGGTAGCCCAATTGGTCAAACACATAGGCCGTCAGATGATTGCCTTTCATCGCTTCCCCCACCATCTGCGGCGCGAGAAACAGCCCCTGAAACAGCAGCCGATTTTGGTCAAACGTGGCTCCGCCGGCACTGCCAATCCCAGGAGCGGTTAACCGACAGGTGGCAGCTTCGACCAAATCGGCCCGTCCGGCGACATAGCCACCGGCTGCAACAATCGTGCCGCCCGGATTTTTGATCAGCGAACCGGCGATCAGATCGGCTCCCACCGCAGGAGGTTCCTGATCGGCCACGAACTCGCCATAGCAGTTATCGACGAAGCAAACCGTATCGGGATTTTGCTGTTTCACTAGGTAAACAATTTTCTCGATATCGGCCATCGAGAGGCTAGAGCGCCAGGAGTAGCCACAGGAGCGCTGGATCAGGGCCAGTTTAGTTTCGGGACGCACTGCCTGCGATAGAGTTTGCCAATCCACTTCTCCAGTCTCCGTTAGTTCGAGCTGGCGATAGGAGACGCCAAATTCCCTCAATGAGCCTTGTCCCTCACCGCGTAACCCAATCACTTCTTCCAGCGTGTCGTAGGGAGCACCCGCCACCGCCAGCATCTCGTCCCCCGGACGCAGCACGCCATAGAGGGCACTGGCAATTGCATGAGTTCCCGAAACAAATTGCACTCGCACTGCGGCTGCTTCGGCTCCCACAATTTGAGCAAACACCCGATCCAACACTTCCCGCCCCAGATCGTTATGCCCATAGCCTGTAACGCCAGCAAAATGGTGGACTCCGACTTGATGTTGCCGAAAGGCGGCCAGCACTCGTTGGAGATTTCGCTTGACCTGAGCGTCAATACCAGAAAAAATCTGAAATAGTGCCTGTTCTGCCTGCTGAAGCTGCTCAACGCTGCTAATTTTCACCTGATCTCCTGAATTTGGAGAGAAACTACCGCAATTTCAAGCCAATTCGGATATTAGATTTCAGTGTCTTGGCCTCCTAAAGACCTATCTCTAAGGAAAGCTGACCATCAATTTAATTTCAGTCACACTCTTAGCTAAGTCGCTATCAAGATTACGAACTAAAATCTGAAATTGGCTGTTTTGCGGGATCTATTGTCGCGCAGATCGGGCTGCACTGTTCACATTGAGACTTTTGCATGACTATCGCAACATCGAATCAACTCCCCCGTGATTGGGCTGTGATTATCTTCATGGCAATTATCCACATTGCGGCAATTTTGGCCTTTTTGCCAAGCAACTTTAGCTGGACTGCAGTTGGGCTAGCTATTTTTCTGCACTGGCTGACTGGCGGGATTGGAATCACGCTGGGCTGGCACCGTTTGGTCAGTCACCGCAGCTTTCAAACCCCCAAATGGTTAGAGTATGTGTTGGTCTTTTGTGGCACGCTGGCGATGCAGGGAGGCCCCATTTGGTGGGTTGGTTTGCATCGCCATCATCACCTCTATTCTGACCAAGACGTGGATCATCATGATTCCTGCAAAGGCTTCTGGTGGAGCCACATGGGATGGATGCTGCACGACGTACCGGCTGAGCAGGAAATCCCTCGTTTCACCAAAGACATTGCAGGTGATCCGGTTTATCAGTTCCTTGATAAATACTTCCTACAAATTCAGGTTGCCTTTGCAGCCCTATTGTTTTTGATTGGTGGATTACCCTTTTTGTTTTGGGGCGTGTTTGTCCGGCTGGTTTTGGTTTATCACACCACTTGGCTAGTCAACAGCGCCACGCATAAATTTGGCTATCGCACGTTTGAATCAAACGATCGCTCAACTAACTGCTGGTGGGTAGCTCTACTGGCCTATGGCGAAGGCTGGCATAACAATCACCATGCCCATCAATACTCAGCCCGTCACGGCATGAAATGGTGGGAAATCGATATGACCTGGATGATGATTCAGCTATTGCAGCGTCTGGGGCTGGCCCAGAAGGTCAAGCTGGTTGAAGAGTCTGCCGGCCAGCAGTAAACCACCTGTATCCAGGCTTAGGGCTGGTATAGGGAAATGCTTCTAAGGCGGAACGGCCCGTCTAATCAGGCGGGCTTTTTTTGCCATTCGCTGCGAAGGACGATGTCAAAATCTGAAATCGGGTAGGGAACCCGAGGAGCTTATTTGTTGTCTAAAATCTAATGTCAAACAGTGTCAAAACGCTAGAGTCAATCACGTCAGCATCAGCCGATAGGCAGTATGGATCAATGGCATGGATCAACAGCATGGACAACGGCATGGACAACGGCATGAGCAATGTTGACCAGAGCTTGACCAGAGCTAGACCAAAGCTCGAGCGAGGCTGACAAGTTGGCTGACAAGTTGGCTGACAAGTTGGCTGAAGTGTTGACAAAAGTGTAGACAGCAGCATTTCACCGCAGATTGGATCGATTCCGTGTAAACTAAAAACTTTCTATATTTGCAGTGAGGAGGTTTAGCAAAACTTATGGCTAGAACAGCACAGTGGCTCACAATTGGTTTAACGGCTGCCGTTTTCTCCGCGTTGGCTGGATGCAGCAGCCCCAGCCCGTCTAACTCTGCGGCTGAAACTTCGTCTGAAGAAACTGCTCAAACCGCATCTCAACCCGCAGAACCCAACACCAAGTCAGGTGAGGGTGGCGAACCCTTCCGCGTGGTAGAAAATGTCCAGCTCCAGCCGGGGGCCGATCCGATGACGATAGTCTTGGCAACCCGCCAGCCTAGCCCTGAGCCTGTAGGCTCCGAGCAAATCAAAGTCAATTATCCCAGCCCCGATAAAGCTGTTGTGACCGTCACGAAAACCGGATTGCAGGACGATTCAGTAGCAGCCACCCGCACGCGCTACGAATTTACCCCCTCTGATAGCGCGACCGAGGGCACCAAACAATGGCAGCTAGTCCAAGTTACCGAGCAAAACAAATGTCAGGCCAATCGCGGTTCCCAAGAGTGGACCGGAGAGCTGTGCCAGTAGGGTACGAGTAGGGTACGAGTAGGCAAGCTAAATTAACCTGCACTCCAAACTGCCGGGTGATGCCCTGCGGGCAGGCTATGCCAACGGCTCCGCTCACCCCTCTGTTGCCCGGAACGTTGCCCATTGAGCAGAGCCGAAATTCGTCTTCTCAATCATTGCGGCCACCTACTTAGTAGCTACTAAATTATTAGGTAGATAATTTCAGATCACTTTTTGCACTCTGCCTCTGAACGGCGAGTGCATTTTTGCTGGGAATTGAATCCAGGCGTCTAGGGGCGCATCTAACGGTTGGGGGATTTGGTGATCTACTGACTACATGAAGATGAATCCTGCAAACAAGAGCCAGTTGACGATTGCTGCAACCGAGCGCTAGCAAAACCAGGGATTGCTGCTGTTTTTCTTGCCGCCTTACAGTCCGCAGATGAACAGAAAGGTCCGTATCGCGGCTTTGAGCTCAGATTCATCAGGCGGTGGCTTCGGCTGATAGTAGACCTGACTGCAAGGATAGGCATACCCCTCTGGCAGTGTGGAGATGCTATAGAGATATTCCTTCCTACTAGTTTCATGTCTTTTTTCATTAGACTGTCACCATATTGACTTAAAGTCTCAAATCCTTCAGCGAGTTTGGTAGATCCTAGCCGGATGTGCATTCTGTAACACTCGCTGTGTTGCTTCAAAACCAAACCAGGAAAAGGAGATGCAAGCCCTTCTTCAGCAATCTCACCGGCTTTATCAGCGATTACAGATTTGGTTGATTCTCAGTCTTACAGTTGCACTTTTGACGATTTCCCTCAATCCAGTGGTTGCCCAATCGGAGATTTCAGCCGGAAACTCGGTCGATGGGTATCCAGTTGTTCTGGATGGAACGGAATTATTCCGCGTCAGGCAGGGAATCTCCGGTGTCGCGTCTGCCCAGGAGCGGGCGAACATTGTCAATACTCGCTTAGTTCAAATCGCAAATGACGAATCGATTTCACTGGAAACAATCCGCGTTGATGAACAGGAAAGTGGTTCTGTGATTCTGGCGGATGACACCGTTTTGTATACAGTGCGGGAGGTCGATCGCGACGGCGATCTGTCCCGGCAGGCAACCGCAGCCAAGAGTGTTCAGGCAGTGCAGTCTGCGGTGACTCAATTCCGACACGATCGCAGTGCCCAACAGCTTGTGTACGGGATGACATCCACCCTGATTAGCACGATCGCCCTGATCGGATTTTTAGCGCTGGTTCAGTGGTTAGTTTCGCGCCTGATTCGCAGAATTAAAGCGGCTCAAAAATCTAGGGCACTCAGTTTCAGAGTTCAGAATCTTCAGCTCCTTGGCTCGGAAGCAATGGGTTATTTGCTGATAGCACTGGGTGGACTTCTGCGTCTGATCCTGGTTCTCGCCGCCTTTTATCTCTATATTTCCTTCATACTCAGTCGGTTTCCGGCAACGCGAGCGCTCGGCAACTCTCTTTTGAGCAAGATTGTCGATCGCATGAATCAGGCCCTTGCCGCGCTTGTGGAGTACCTGCCGAACCTGGTGATTATTGTCCTGATCGCAGTTCTCACCTACTACCTCATTCAGTTTGTCAAACTCATCATCACCGAATTAGGGCGAGATGATGCCTATTCCTGGTTTTATCCAGAATGGGTACAGCCAACAAACCGACTAGCGACTGTCCTTTTGGCGGTCATTGGCTGCATTCTGGCAACTCCCTATATGCCTGGATTCAACTCACCTGCCTTTCAGGGAATTGGTCTATTTTTGGGTGCGCTGTTCACGCTGGGGTCTTCTTCTGCAGTGGCAGACGCGATCGCAGGCATCATTCTGATCTACACACGGGCATTCCGTATTGGTGATATCGTCCAGATTGGCGAGATCAAAGGTGAGGTGGTTGAAAAATCCGTATTTGTCACCCGGATCCTAACGTTTAGGCGGGAAGTCATTACGATTCCCAACTCATCGGTTCTAAAGAGCAACCTGATCAACTTCAATGCAATTTCCCGCATCCCTGGAGTTCCTAAAATCGCGTCTAGGATTCGCGAAGACAGCACAGAGTCTCTCGAACTCAAAGAATATCTCCTGCTTCACACCACCATTACGTTGGGATACGATGTCCCCTGGCGCACGATCCATGTAGTTCTGATTCAAGCTGCAGAAGCAACTCCGGGCGTTATTTCCAACCCGCCGCCTTTTGTGCTCCAAACTGGATTGAATGATTTTAATGTGAGCTATGAGTTACAAGTCTATATAGACCGTCCTGAACTGATGCCCCAAATCTATTCAGAACTCCATCAAAACCTTCAGGACTACTGCAATCAAGCAGGCATCGAAATTCTATCTCCCGCTTATGCGGCGCTTCGTGACGGAAATCATTCGACGATTCCTGGTCAGTATCTTCCGGAAGACTACACTCCCCCTTCATTTCAAGTTCGTGAGCAGAATCATCATCAATAGCGCTATTCGAGCGCCAGTCTCTTGGCGATCGCACTCGACGAAGCGCAGCAAGGGAAATTGTCCGAATCTCAGTCTGATGATGATGTTCTTTGACTCAACCTCCTGCGTACAGAGCTGGAAAGTTGATAGGTGACCCGTAAGGCTATCAGGCCAGAAAGGGAGGCGACCCCAACGGTGGCGAGGCAAGTTAGCGTGGCGGCGGCGGGGCCACCAACCCCCAGCACCATCGCCATGGCCGTCAGCGGTAGCCGATAACCACCCGCAATACCAGCCGCCGCCCCCGCCGCCCCCGCCAGATCCGATGGCACCCCGAAGGCGGCTGCAAATACCCGGCCACCCAGGTCACCGATCGCCAGGAACGGCACAAACACTCCACCACACCCCCCTGCCACCACCGCAGCCGTGGTGGATGCGGCTCGGAGCAAGGATACGGCCAGCAGATGGTAAGGGGTCGTTTCGACGGATTCAGCCCAGACGATAGCTCCTCCACCTGGACCTAACGCTGCTGCTGGAGATGCGACTTGTGATGTCACGATCGCCAGCACCAGCATGGCCAGACTCCCAAACAGCAGCCGTGTAGCTGGACGGGTCTGTAAGCCTCTGGCCCAGTAAATTGCCTCGGATGACAGCGAGGTAATCACACCCGCGATCGCTCCGATGAACAATGCCGCGGCAGCAGCGTCCCACAAATCAGCGGGGGGAACGGTGGGCACGACCAGCCGGATCAGACTGAGCTTGAAGATGAAGTTGACCCCCCAACCCACCACTCCCCCTGCTAACATAGCTGCCGCCCGTTCCGGGGTCAGTGGAATTTGGCGGCGCTGACTCAACTCGAACATGAAGAAGCTACCCACCAGCGGGATCCCCATCAAGGCTGACACCCCTGCAGCACCCCCCCCGATCGCGGCGGGACGCACCAGTCGGTGCAGGGCTGGATCTCTGCTACTCAGCCAGACTCCTGTCGCAACGCCGATATGGGCCGCTGGGGACTCAGTTCCCATGGGTGCGCCCAACCCAACCGTAGATAGGATCGCAAGAGCACGCAACGGTGCCCGTTTCCAGGGGAACTCCTCCTCTGCTCCGGCGGTGTTCACCACGTCACCCGTCAGATCGGCTCGAGCAACGTCATGCGGGAAAGAGTACCAGGTCTGCTTAAGCCGCTGTCCACCACTGCCATTTTGGGGAGCTAAGGTTTGTACGGGTGTGCCCTTACCCAGTCCAAACAGTACCAGCACCGCTAACGTGACGCCGAGCAGGGGCAGCAGCAACAACCAGAGGGTACCTAGTCCAGAGACGAAATCAAGGATTTGCTTAATCGCCTGAGTCAGCATCACCGCAGTCAGGGAGCCAACCAACCCTCCGAGCAGACCCCCGACTGTCCACGTGCTGACTCTAGTCACCAGAGGTAGTGATTTTTCATTTGCCATTGCAGTAAACTCTCGTCTAAGTCAAAACTAAGCACAACCCTAATGACAGAAATGTATTTGTATTGATAAACCATGCATCTGAGTAGCACTTAATACATCAGTCAATTTTTGATGCGATCGCTGAGCAACTTGGCAGGAGCGCTAATGCTTATTACCTCCAACGGAGAAATACTGCGGCGATTCAGCAAATAAAGGACGGCGGGATCGCCGTCCCTTACAGGATTATGAACAAGAGATATATGAACGGGATAGGAATGTGGAGCCTATACGTGGAAACGCCATAGATCCTGTTCATTACTCACTTGTGAAAGTTGGCGTCTAGGGTTGACTGTCTAGTCGCCTCCATATCTAGTTGCTCTACATCTAGTTGGATAATCGGCTTTTAGTCCGGAAGAGTACACTATTGGCCAGTCAATGTGGTACAACCGTTCTAAGCGGCAAACGAAAAACTCGTTAAAGTGGCTGAAGTAAAATTCCCGTCCCTAGCGGTTGGGTACCCAGGTCTAGTTGAGGGTTGGATAAGGCAGGTATATGGAGATCCTCGCGGTTACGCTAAAAAACTTTAAATCGCATGGCGATCGTCGCTTTAGTTTCCAACCCGGAACCAACGCCATCTGTGGAGAAAATGGTGCCGGTAAGACCAGTATTCTAGAAGCAATTGCCTGGGTGCTATTCAACCATCGTGGCATTTATAAAAACGAGGATTTGATCCGCAATGGGTCGGGCAGCGCCCAGGTGACGGTGTCGTTTATTTCCAACCGAGATGGACGCACCTATGAGGTACAGCGCTGCACCAGCAAAGGCTATACCATTTTTGACCCGCAGCTCGGCGTCAAGCTGGATTACCGCCATATCGAAGATGAGATCATTCCCTGGTTACGGCAGCATCTGGGCGTGGCACCCGGAACGGATTTGGCTCGTCTGTTTGCCAACACGATTGGTGTGCCGCAGGGCACCTTTACCGCCGATTTTTTGCAGCCGCCCGACCGCCGCAAACAAATCTTTGACTCGATTTTGAAAGTTGAAGAATATCGCCAGACCAATCAAGACCTGCTAGCGGTTGAGAAGTACGGTAGAGCAGAAGTCGCAACCTGCGAACGGGCCATAGCTCAATGCGAAGAATTACTCAAGGACTGGGAACTGCTGCAAGCGCGTCGGCAAACCTTGAGCGATGAAATTGCCAACAACGAGGCCACCCTACTCAAACTGCAAGCCGAATTGACGGTTCTGCAAGCCGAAAAGGATAAACTCGCCCAGCAAGCTCAACAGATGCAGCAGCTTACCGCCCAACTCCAGCAGCTCACGGCTCAGGTCGAAGGTCGCCAGCAGACGGTTAGCCTATTGCAGCAGGCAGTCCAGCGCTCGCAGCAGGCAGTTGAGATCTGCACGACTCATCGGGCCAGCTACCAAGCCTATCGCCAAATCGAAGCCACGCTCCAACAGCTCGAACAGCAGCTCAAACAGCGCCAAATCCTCTGGAAACAGCGGGAAGCACGACAGCAGCAGTTAGTCGAACAGCACAATCAGCTCACCCGGCTTAGCCTCCAACTCGAAGCGTTGACCGAAGCCGCCAGCCAACTCGAAGCCCTCCAACCCCTAGTCGCTCAACAAATTGAGTGGGAGCAGCAGCAGAGCACCATTGTGGACCAGCTCAATCAGCTTCAGGCATTCAAACTAGAGCAGCAGAACCTGACACGGCAGCTCAACAAACTGCAAAGCGATCAGACCAGGCTGGAGCAGGAAATCGGTCAAATTCAAGCTCACCAAGCCGAGGTTGACCAGATTCCTGCCTGGGAGCAAAAGCGCGAGCGGCTACAGGAGCAGCTCAGCCGCGTCGAAGCCGCCAAACAGTTTGAGGCCGAATTGCGGCAGTTGGTGACGCTAGGCGAATCTCGCCGCGATCAGCACCAGAGCCAAGCGGAACAGGTGTTGGCGGTTTTGCACCAGATGCAGCAAAGTTTGCCGCTGATGGCCAACTCCTCGTTTGAAGCCACACTGCACGCCCTGCAAGCCGGAGTTCAGTTGAATACCGATCTGTTGAATGCCCTCTGGCGAATTTTGGCAGACCTGTCTGAACAAACCTCTCCAACCAAACTGCACCACCAGCTTCTGCACGTGAAGCAGCAGCTAGAGCAGACCTACCAGTATCGCGCCGAGCTAGTCACGCTAGACAGCCGCCAAACGCAGTCGGCCTATGTGCAGGCAGAGATGCACCAGTTGCAAACCCGTTTGGCCCAAGTGCAGCAAGCTCTAGCCGCTGAACCGACCTGGCAGCAGCAGCGAGCCGATTTGATCAGCAAACTCAACCAGCTGGATAACCCCAAGGGCCGCAGTCAACTTTTGGAACGCAATCTGCAACAGCATAGTGCCCTGCACGCTCAATACAATTCCCGCTTGGCAGAATACACGGCACTCCAGCAGCAAATCACCGACCTCGATGCTCAGTTAACCCAGTTTGCCGAAGTAGAAACTGCGCTTGAGCAGCAACAGCAGCTGCGCCAAACCCACCAGTCGGGTTATCTCACCTACGTGCAGCACCAAAACGATGCGAATCAGCTGGCTGGGGTAGAAGCCGAACTACAAACCGCCACCGCCCAACTGCGCCAACTCGAAGCTCAACGCCTTGCCGTTCAAACTGAGTATGAGCAGTGCAGCCAAACCTACGATCTTGATCGGGCGCAGCAAATTGAGGCCGTTTATCGAGAAACTTGCAGTCAAGCCGATCAGATTGCTGGCGGATTGCCGCAGCAGCGCAAACTGCTCCTAGAGCTAGACAGTCAGCTTGAGATGCTGCAAACCACGGCTCAAAAGCGCGACCGGGCGCAACTGGAACTGAAACAGTCCGAGAAAGTGCGTCGATTCATCACCTTTGCCCGCAAGGTTTACAAAGAAGCAGGGCCACGCATCACCGAACGCTATGTGCAAACCATTTCACGAGAGGCAGATCGGCTGTTTCGGGAATTGCTCAATCGGCCTAATCTGGCGCTGGAGTGGACCCGTGAGTACGATATTCTGGTGCAGGAAGGTGCTCATACACGCCGCCTCGTCAACCTGTCAGGCGGTGAGCAAATGTGTGCAGCCCTGGCGGTACGGCTGGCTCTGTTGCGAGTGTTGGCCGATGTAGATATTGCCTTTTTTGATGAACCCACCACCAACATGGATCGGCCCCGTCGCCAAAGCCTGGCCGAAGCAATTGCCAATATCAAAACCTTCCGGCAGTTGTTTGTGATCAGCCACGATGACACCTTTGAACAGGTCACGGAAAACGTGATTCTGGTCGAACGCGAGGTTTAGCATCGACCCCAAAACACAATAGAAGCAGCATGGCGTTATAAACTTTAATAAAATTGCCAGCAGGAGTTATGAGAACAACGCCCTATGGTCTGCTCTATATCTTTCCGATCCTGGCTGTGTTCCTGCTTGAGCCAGAAGTAGTTTCCGCCCAGACCGAGCCGCTGCCCCCACCTGAAATTCAGGCTACGCCCCTACCCTCGCCCGAACCACCGCCTCTGCTTCCCGCTCAGGAAGAAACGATCCGGCAGTTGGTAGACAAAGAAATTGACAGCAGCCAAGCCATTTCCAACCGCATCGATGAAAAGGTGCATGACACATTTGGTTGGACGATCGATTTGCTCAATCTCTTGATTGCTGTACTGATTGCCATTCCCATTGGTACCGGCTTTGTCCTCTGGTGGCTGCGCCAGAGCGTAATTGACCGGCTGGTCAGCGATATCCGCAAGCAGTTTCAGCAGGAAGCCGAGCAGTTGATCAAACAGCAGCTAGAGCAAGAGGTGACGGCAAGGCTACAACAGCAAATCGAAGCCTCGGAATTGGAACTAAAGCAGCTCAGGGCCGAGTTTGAACAGCGCCTTGATCACCTCTACCGCGATGCCGAAGCCAACAAGACTCAGATTGTGCTGGAGCTAGAGCAACTCCTTGCCTCGGTAGGTCAGGAAGATACCGCTCCCCCGCCGATTGAACGCCGCCTGCGCCAACTCACCGACCAGTTGGAATCGATTAAAGCGGGCAGTCACCATGTTGAGTTCTCTGCAACTGATTATCTGAAGGAAGGCGAGGCCTTTTATTTGGGCCGCAGCTATGACGATGCTGTTGCTTCCTATCAATCGGCCCTCGCGATTAATCCGGACCTGATTGACGCCTGGCTCGGCCTAGCCAAAACCCTCCGCCGGATGGGGCGCTATGCAGACGCCGTAGCCGCCAACGACGAAATTATTCAGCGCCAGCCCCATAACCCCTGGGGGTGGTTTGGCAAAGGCTACAGTTTGTCTGATATGCAGCAGTACGAAGCCGCCCTCAACGCCTACGACAAGGCCACTCAGTTAGAACCCAACCGCAGCACCTTCTGGAAAAACAAAGGCTATGTCCTAACAAAGCTGCACCGCTACCCAGAAGCAATGGACTGTTTCGACAAGGCACTCTACATTAAGCCCCAGTCTCCCAGTGCTCTCTACTGGAAGGCTTACGGCTATGCTGCTCAAGGTCAGATAGACGAAGCAATCACCACTCTGCAAGCCGCAATTGCCCGACGCCCAGACCTACGAGAAAGCGCCAGAACCGATCCAGACTTTGATGCTCTGCGCTCCACCGAGGCATTTCAGCATCTGCTGGCTGCTAACTACTAAGGCAATTTCATGCATCCATCTCCACAGCAGTTGATTTCTGGTATCAAGCAGGGTTTAGCTCGATTCAAGCCCTACTTCCGCTGGCTGATTCTGGGTGCAACGCTGTTCTTCATTGCCACAGTGATGCATCGGCATTGGGATGAAGTCAAAGCACTGCGGATCGATAACTGGCAGTGGTTGGGGATTTCTCTGGGTGTAACGCTGCTGGCCCACATTTGGACCGGCTGGGTCTGGGGTTGGATTTTGCGGGCATTGGGGCAGCCTGCTTCCGCTCGTTGGAGTGTTTTAGTCTACTTAAAAACCAACATCACCAAATACTTACCCGGCAACATCTGGCATTTCTATGGCCGGGTTCTGGCTGCCAAACAGGCTGGCATACCAACGAGCGCTGCGACCCTGAGCGTGCTGTTAGAGCCTTTGCTGATGGCGGCCGCAGCTCTGATTATCGCCCTGCTCAACGTCAGCCAAAATTGGGGGATCCAGTTGCTTTGTCTGGCGGTTGTGCTGATGGCTGTGCATCCCAGTGTGTTGAATGGCCTGGTGCAACTAGCCAGTCGCCTCAAAGGTAAGGCTGAAGATCGCTCCCAGGTGCCAACCCAAATCAGCCGCTATCCTTGGCTGCCCCTGTTGGGCGAAATTGGATTTGTTACCCTGCGGGGAATTGGGTTTTTACTCACGCTACAGGCACTGCAACCGATTCCACTGATGCAATTTCCGATTGTATTCAGTGCCTTCAGTATTGCTTGGCTGCTGGGGTTGGTGATTCCGGGTGCACCCGGCGGCATTGGCGTCTTTGAGGCCACTACCATTGCCCTATTGAATTCCCACCTACCAACCAGCGTGATTCTGGGCAGCGTCGCTCTCTATCGCCTAATCAGCACCCTGGCCGAACTGATTGGAGCTGGGTTGGCCTACTGGATTGACCGGGCCGAAGCCTAGCAGTGAGCTAAAGTTGCAACTCCAGAAATTCCAACTCCAGAAATTTCAACTCCAGAAATTTCAACCCAAACTGATAGATTCGCAAGTTTTTGGATTAGATGCTTGCTCCCAGCGTCAATACCCGTGACAATCATCTTCATACTTTACTAATGTCCGGATTAATCTCTGGTAATGTCAGGTGAGGAGTGAGTTGAGCCGAGCTATGAACCGATCGATTCTGTCTGGTTTATCGAATGAATTATCCAATTTGTCTGAATCATCTGCCTTAGCAATCACTTCAGTTCCAGTCAGGGTTTCAGCAGTTGTGCCGATCTACAACGAGGTAGAGAGTATTCCCATTTTGGTTGAAACCATTGCCCGGGTGTTTCAGGAAAACCAGATTTCCTACGAAATTATTTGCGTCGATGATGGCTCGAAAGACGGTTCCACCAACCTGCTGCGCCAACTAGCCCACACCCGCTCCGACCTCAGGGCTGTACTGCTGCGCCGCAATTATGGTCAAACCGCCGCGATGGCTGCTGGCTTCAACCATGCTAGAGGGCAGGTAATCATCACGTTAGATGGTGATTTGCAGAACGACCCAGCCGACATTCCGTTGCTGCTGGCCAAGCTAGACGAAGGCTATGACCTAGTAAGCGGCTGGCGTAAAGACCGGCAGGATGCCATGGTGACTCGCCTGATTCCATCCCGGATTGCTAACTGGCTAATTCGCAAAGTCACCGAGGTCCAGATCCACGACTACGGTTGTTCTCTGAAAGCCTATCGCTCTGAGCTGGTGCGCGATATGAATCTGTATGGCGAGCTACATCGCTTCTTGCCAGCCTTAGCCTTTATTGAGGGGGCGAGAATTGCTGAGATGCCGGTCCGCCATCATGCTCGGCGCTATGGGCAAAGCAAGTACGGCTTGGGCAGAACCTTCCGGGTGCTGATGGACCTCGCCACTATTTTCTTCATGAAAAAATTTCTGACCCGCCCGATGCATGTATTTGGTCTGTTTGGCCTGGTAGCTATGCTGTTGGGAATTTTGCTTGGCGTTTACCTGACCATCCTCAAATTTGGCCTGGGTGAAGCCATTGGCGACCGACCGCTGTTGATTTTAGCCGTGGTGCTGTTTCTGACTGGAGTTCATCTATTCAGCTTTGGTTTACTGGCTGAGCTGTCGATGCGCACCTACCACGAATCCCAGAATCGACCCATCTACCGCGTGCGGGAAGTTGTAGAGTCCCAAAAAGCGGTAGAAGATTTGTAGCAATCCGAGTGGAGTTGGTGATTCGTAGTTCTGAGCCACGAACTACGAGCAACTAAAAACAGGGGTAGACAAAAATAGGGGCAAGCGCTATGCCTCCCGTCTAACCCCATGATTACCGTTAGCGCTCTATTAGCAGAGACTCAAGCGCTACCGGTGAACGTCACCTCTGGAAACTTAGCTTGCGCTTCCGCCATAGGCTGCCGCTTGCCTTCTTCTTGCCAGTAGTTAATCACTTCGGTTGCTTTATTGAGCAACTCAATTCGATCGGCTTCAGAAATCCAGTGCTTTGCTTCCAGCTCAGCTTTTAACTGCTCCCAGGCGTCATTTCGGGGCCAGAAAAAGTAGGACGTTAGAGGACTCGTCCCTTTTCCTACAACCTGGTCAACCGCCAGGGCAACGTTTTGTTCTAGCCAGAGAACCTTCAAAATGAACTTGGACAAAAACACCTCCCGAACAGTCAAGCTGTTCCCAATCTTTTTACTTGTACAATCCTCTATGTTAGTCTACAGAACCTCAGGATGGCTCAGAAAACTGCCTCAACAGCCCTAGCAATTGTAATTTTTGATATCGATGGCGTAATTCGGGATGTGAGCAACTCCTACCGTCTAGCTTTAGCAGATACGGTAGAACGCTTTACTGGCGGAGCCTATCGCCCCTCTCAAGCCGAGATCGATGCCCTCAAGACAGAAGGAGTGTGGAACAACGATTGGGAAGCCTCTCAAGAGCTAATCTATCGCTACTTTGAAGCGCAAGGCCAAACTCGCTCCCAACTCGCCCTCGACTACAACGCAATTGTGGCGTTTTTTCAGAGCCGCTACCGTGGCCCTGACCCCGATAATCCAGACCACTGGACTGGCTATATTTGCCATGAGCCGCTGCTGATCCAGTCCTCTTACCTAGAGCAATTGACTCAGGCTAATATTCGCTGGGGTTTCTTCAGCGGCGCAACAAAGGGATCGGCTGCCTACATCTTGCAGCGTCGTTTGGGCCTACAGGAGCCGATTCTAGTAGCAATGGAAGACGCACCCGGCAAGCCGGATCCAACCGGGCTTTTTATGACTGTAGAACAAATAGAAAAGCAAAACCAGCTTGAAGCAGCAGTTCCAGTGATCTATGCCGGAGACACGGTTGCGGATTTACAAACGGTACAGCGAGCTAGGGACCTACAGCCAGAGCGGACTTGGATTGGCGTTGGTATTCTCCCTCCCCATGCTCAGCAGTCGGAAGGCTATGCCCAGACCTATGCCGCGAACCTAAAGCGAGTAGAAGCAAAAATAGTCCTGAATAATGTAGAGCAGCTTGATTTAAACCAGATTCAGCAATTAATCAATCAGTCAATCAATTAGGTAGGATCTAAGCACATAGTCTTTAATAGGCAGGCACTTGAATGCAATAGTCAAGCGCAGCATAGTTAGGAGATTAGAAGGATAATCGCAAAAATAACTTTATACAAGCAAAATACGGACTGGTTACAAAGCATGGCTGCAAACATGGCTGAAACCAGTAGAGCACGGCTCCATCACGGCCATTCCACTGCCATTCCTACACAGAACCAGCTAAATCAGACGGGCCGTTTTGTTGCGGCTGAAGGAAGACAGCAGTTCATACAGCCACTCCAAACCCATTTCGCTCACCCAAGCGGGCATTTCATCCGAGTAGGGCTGGGGTGCTAGAGCGTCAGTAAGCTGGGATTTCATCGAAGCCTCCTTAATTGGGTATTTCTCCTAGCTTTAGATTACTGGAAACTATATCAAGGGACTTCTGGGAGCGATATAAAGTTCCGATGAAGATAGGTAGAAACCCTGCCGTAGTTTCGCGGATTCATGCTTTCTGGTTATCGCCATAGCTTTCAACAAGAAAGGGGCTGCCTGTTCACACCCCCCTTCTGTCTGCTATTTTTCCTGCTATTTTTTATTGTGAGAACTCCCTTCTGTCTGCTATTTTTCCTGCTATTTTTTATTGTGAGAACTTTAGAAGCTTTTAACTGAGGCGACCCAACTGGCTTGGTCTTGCCGCTACGACTCGATGTCTAAACAGCTTGCGGGAACGCTCAAGCACAGCTAACGGTAAAACAACTCCCCAGAAAAGGGCACCCACTAAAACAATCATCCACGACAGTTTGTGTCGCTTTGATGTCGAACCATCTAGCCAAAAGGCGGCGAGCAGAATTCCGAAGAACAGCCCGGCTGTCAGCAAATAGAAAGAAACGAAATTCGTTTGCATTGCTCAAGTCCTTTGCCGTCGATTTTTGCTATCGGTTTGATCAGTTAGTGACATGGCCAACTGTCTTTCAACTTTACACGCTGGATCGGCCTCTAACCGGAAAACTTTAAAAAGATTATGAACACCATCTTAAGATAGATGTTTTTTCCGAAAATCTTCTGTCTCAATGTGTACCTCCACCGAATTCAGAGGTGTTTAGGGCTGTACCAGACCGGAACACCTGACCAATCACCTCTTCGATTGGTGGATCAGTCACCGTCAGGTCAACAATTTCTAACTTTGCCAGCAGCCGCGCAATGGTCTGGGTTAAGTCCTCCTGAGGGACAATAAAACGCACCATCCGCCCAGCGGCTTCTTTCACTTCTCCAAAGATTTGCAGATCGGCAGTGGGTTGGTCTTCGGCTAGCTCAACGGTGATTTCGCGGCAGGGAGCAAAGCGCTCTAACAGCCCGTCCAGGCTGCCATCGTAGATCAGTTGACCGGCATAGATGACCAAAACCCGCTTACAGAGAGCCGTAATGTCCGCCATGTAGTGACTCGTCAACAAAACTGTAGCGCCATAGATCTGGTTATACTGCCTCAGAAATTCCCGCACGCTTACCTGAGCGTTGACATCCAAGCCTAGCGTCGGCTCGTCTAAAAACAGCACGCTAGGACGGTGAATCAGCGCCGCCAGCAGTTCCGCCTTCATCCGTTCTCCCAACGACAGCTTGCGCACCGGCTGATTTAATTTATCGCTGAGGGCCAGCATGTCGCTCAACTCCCCAACCCGCTGGCGAAACTCGTTGTCGGAAATGTCATACACAGCGGCATTGATCCGCAGAGAATCGAGTGCCGGCAAATCCCAGAGCAACTGCTGCTTTTGCCCCATCACCAGCGTGATCTTACGCAGAAAGGCCGCCTCTCGTCGAAATGGTACATGCCCCGCCACCTGCACCTGACCCGTTGAGGGATGGATCAATCCCGTCAGCATTTTCAGCGTTGTAGTTTTGCCTGCCCCATTCGGTCCTAGGAAGCCGACCACTTCTCCCGCTTCAATTTGAAACGAAACCGACTGCACTGCCGGCACCGCACGGTAAGTACGCTTAAAAAAATGCAGCAGGGTTCCTGCTAAACCTGGCTCTTTCACCGCCACAGGATAGATTTTGCTGAGGTTTTCGACCGTGATGATAGACATGGGGAAATATCAAACCCAACTAAATGCCCTGCATTAAAATCATTCACACTACAAAGGCGGTTTGCAAATCGCCCCTACAAAGCGATGGCTGACCAACCGGACTCAATATCAACACACACCCTACATATCTCACTTGTTGTGTCTTTAACCTCTTGCTTAGGGTTACTTCTGTTCCGGATGCTTGCTTTCGGGGGCATCCAAACCGAATTGATTGATCACGCGCAGCATTTGATAGAGTCGGCCTAGGTCGCGCTGGTTAAAATACATGACAAGACGGGGCAGGTGTTCGGTTTCGCTACCAACTTCCTGGGGCAGAGCAGTGGTTTTTTCAATCCGGCCCTGGATCAAAATGTCGCTAAAGTTTTGATTTAAATACTCGACATCGGCATCGGACAGTTCTAAGTTGAGGCGAATCACCAAGCGATTGCCGACATAGCGACTAGAGTGAAACACACGATAGAAGCCAGCGATGGCTTCACAGGCAACATCCACCCGGTCAGTAATCGTATAGAGGTGTAGATCATCAGCGCTGATCAGACCGGGCTTGAGCAAATGTTCCCGTACATGGGATTCCCAGCCTTGCCAATAGCTGGTACCGGGCGGATCGATTAATACTAGGGGCAGCAGGTCGGATTTGCCAGTTTGCATCAGCGTCAAGCACTCAAACGCCTCATCCTGAGTACCAAAGCCACCGGGAAATAGAGCCAGCGCATCGCTCTCTCGTAAGAAAAACAGCTTGCGGGTAAAGAAATATTTGAAATTGATCAGCTTGGGATCACCTTCAATGAATGGGTTGGAGCCTTGCTCAAACGGTAACCGAATGTTTAAGCCAAAGGATTTTTCGATTCCAGCTCCTTCGTTTCCAGCCTGCATAATGCCAGGACCACCCCCCGTAATCACCATAAACCCTTGGGCGGTGACACATTTGGCAAAGTCCACGGCCATCTGATATTCCGCTGTGTCGCGCCGAATCCGGGCTGAGCCAAAAATCGCAATTTTGCGGACGTGCCGGTAGGGATAGAAAACCCGAAAGGCCCGCTCCATATCCTGCAAGGAAGAGGCTAGAATCTTCCAGTCAAGTCGATCCCCCTCTACCTCGGCCATACGAACCAGAGTTGTTAATGCCTGTTGGATCAGCGCTCCATGTTTCATCGTGGGCAACTGACTCAACAACTCGCTAATCTCTGCCTGAAGAGATGACAAGGAAGAGGAGGAAGGGAATAGGGTCATGAATTTTCTATCGATGGGCAGTAGTATATTCTATCGAGATTTGGGGCCAGTTGAGAGGGCCTGAAGTCAGCCTGACAAGTCAACCTGACAAGTCAACCTCCGTCAATCAGCAAATAGTCAGCAAAAACCTCCTGTAAGAGGTTCAAAGCTGCAGAAGCCAGTTTCAAACGCTCTTATCAGGAGGTTCAAGCTGTGGAGCAAAAGCTAGATGTACTTCTCTAACGTGCTTGCTAGTGTGGTTTTAGGGACTGCACCAACTACCATATCGACACGCTGCCCTCCCTTAAAGATCATCAGCGTCGGAATGCTGCGAATGCCATACTTGCTGGCCACGCTCGGATTGTCGTCGGTATTAACCTTCACCACTTTGACTTTTCCGGCGTACTGCTCAGCAATCTCATCGACTACAGGAGCAACCATCCGGCAAGGGCCACACCAGGGTGCCCAAAAATCAACTAGAACTGGAACAGAGCTTTCAATTACCTCTTGTTCAAAGGTTTCATCTGTAACTGCGGCTGCTGACATGCCTCAAAACCCTTAAAGCCTATGTTATGTTTCAAAATCTTACCATAGCGAAAAGAGGCTGTTCCGGCTAGCAGTTCTATACAATCGGACATATTTTGTGGAAACAGTTTTTTGTGATCTGGGTTCAAGCCGTGAACAAAAGAACGTGAACGAAAGCATTAGGCCTTAGAAATTTCTACAATCCAGCCCCAAAAGAGGAACCGCCTGAACAAATTAAGTCCAGGCGGAGTGTGGTGTGAGGAGTGAACGGAAACATGCGTCTCCGCTACTTCCATTGTAAGCGACAGATCTAGTTTTTTAGGAGGTCTTCAGGATCCTGGCCAGATAAACTTCTATGACGCAACTTGACAGAGAGGCTCACTTGCCCATCTACTTACCCATACCGAGCTGCTGAGCCTTTTGGTACACCTTGCCTTCGGTCAACAGAGACGGAGCAATTACCACCTCGACTTGCTGCATCTCTTGGATATTCTTTGCGCCTAGCGTCCCCATACTGGTCTTGAGCGCACCTAACAGATTGTGGGTGCCATCATCAAGCTGAGCTGGGCCGCGCAAAATCTGCTCGAGCGAACCGGTCGTACCGACTCGAATTCGGGTGCCGCGTGGCAGGACTGGACTCGGCGTCGCCATGCCCCAGTGGAAACCCCGTCCTGGCGCTTCAGCAGCTCTAGCAAAGGGCGAACCAATCATCACGCCATCGGCACCGCAGGCAATACATTTACAGATATCGCCGCCAGTGATCAGCCCGCCGTCGGCGATTACGGGCACATACTTTCCAGTCTCGCGATAAAAATCTTCTCTAGCAGCAGCACAATCGGCTACGGCAGTCGCCTGAGGCACTCCGACACCAAGCACACCACGCGACGTACAGGCAGCTCCCGGACCAATGCCCACCAGCACGGCAGCCGCTCCAGCTTTCATCAGGTTAAGCGCTACTTCATAGGTAACACAATTCCCCAACACAACTGGCATCGGCATTTCCTGACAAAATTCGGCCAGGTCAAGCGGCGTGACAGAATCGGGCGAAAGGTGGGCGGTAGAAACCACCGTGGCCTGAATAAAGAACAGGTCAGCTCCGGCCTTGGCAACCGCTGCACCATATTTGGCAGCTCCGGCTGGGGTAGCGCTGACGGCTGCAATACCGCCTTGCTGTTTGATTTCTTGAATCCGCCGCTCAACCAGTTCCGGTTTGATCGGAGTGGCATAGAGTTCCTGCATCAGCGGCACAAATTCGGTTTTGTCTACTGCTGCGATCCGATCCAGAATTGGATTGGGGTCTTCGTAGCGAGTTTGAATACCCTCCAGGTTGAGGACGCCGAGAGCGCCCAACTGAGCAAGAGCAACTGCCATCTTGACATCAACTACCCCGTCCATTGCACTGGCAATAATTGGAATTTCTCGCTCAATGTTGCCAATTTGCCAGCGAGTATCGGCCAAACTTGGATCTAACGTGCGTGGTCCTGGAACCAGCGCAATTTCGTCGATTCCATATGCTCTACGAGCAGACTTACCCCTGCCAATTTGAATGTCCACGCTGCTTTACCCTATTTCTTAAGACTTATTAAAGTTAGACTACCAAATCTGCGTCAGAAGTGTTTTGAGAACTGAAAAAAGATGTGAGGATACCGTTAACTTTCTGTATCCAAAGTTACTTACTGCTCACAGGTTCAGCTAGGCGGTTAAATAACTCGGCCAGTACTCGATTGGAGAACAGAAACCCTTCTGGATCGGTGAGCCGCATGCGCAAATCCCCAACTCTAATGGTGACTATTGATAAATCCGAACTGGATAAGCCTTGTGCATCTACCAGTTCAACCCAACCCGATTGGATGTAGGGCACTACGGTCATTAAAATCTGCTCTACGACCTGCTCACCGAATTGGAGCGCCAAGGTTTTCAAACTCAAGCCTTCTGCTAAGCGCAACCCCAACATCAGCGTATCAAGGAGGGCTTCCTGAGGCGGAGTCACTGGGGCGTCAATCCTGCCCTGAGTCTTGTAACCCTGCACCCATTGGTAGTACTCGCGGCGTTTGCGGGGACGGGTAAAGCGCTGACCTTGGGTATAGCTAGCTGCTCCCATCCCAAAGCCGTAGTAGGGCCGGTTCTCCCAATAGACGCGATTGTGGCGGCACTGAAAGCCTGGTTTGGCATAGTTCGATACTTCGTAGTGCTGATAGCCAGCTTTGGTCAGCGTCTGCTGCGCTATGCGATACATCTGAGCGGTCATTTTCTCGGTTGGTAGGGGCTGGACTCCGGGTTGATACCAGCGATCAAAGGCCGTACCCGCTTCAACGGTTAAGTCATAAACCGAGATGTGCTGGGGCTGTAGGGCAATGGCGGCCTCTAGGGACTGCTGCCAATGCTCCAGGGTTTGGTGCGGTAATCCAGAGATCAGATCGAAGCTGAAATTGATCAGACCTATCTGATCAATTAGCTCAACAGCTGCCTCAATATCAGCCGGGGTATGAGTCCGCCCGCAAGCCGCCAGCAACTCTGACTGAAACGCCTGCACCCCTAAGCTGATCCGACTGATCCCTGCCGCTTGATATCCCTGCAATCGAGGTTGATCCACAGTATCTGGATCGATTTCCATCGAAATTTCGGCATGCGTGGCGATGCCAAACTGCTGCTGTAAGGTATCTACCACCTGCTCTAGCTGAGGTACGGTGAGCAGAGACGGAGTGCCGCCTCCCAAAAATATTGTTTGCAGCGGTGGTCCCAGAGCAGCCGTGGCGCGAATTTCCTGACAAAGAATCTCTACATATTCGGCGATTGTGCCAAAGCCATCGGCTGAGCTTGATTGCTTTGCCAAGGGTGGGCGATCACCTACCACCGAAATTGGAAAGTCACAGTAGTAGCAGCGCCGCCGACAAAAAGGAATATGAAGGTAGGCTGCCGTAGGCATGGGGCTGGAAACCGCCGCTGAATTAATCTGTGTAGAAACCATAGGAAAGATTGCCCTATCTCCCGCCCGGTTTGCCGAACCAAATCAGACAAACCGCATCCGGTAAGGGAGCGATATAATGAGGCTGAGCTGATCAAGCTGCTGAGTTAGGCTTTATGCCTCGGTTATACCGTTTTTATCCTTATCTATAAGCTTTGAACTATAGGCTACTGATTGCCTTATTCCCATTGCCTTATTCCCACGGGGTAGAGTCTGGCTCGGCACTCAATTGAATGTCTCACCTCGATTAGCTGGTTTAACTCTCACTAGAGAACTTGAGCCAGAATTAATTGCCCCTTCAACGTGGGTTCGAATCATGCTTGATGCCATTATTATCTTTTCATTCATCATAGCAGGGGCAGGAATTGGCTTTTACAGCGTGGATTTACTGCCTGCTGATGTGCTGGACCAAGTCACCAATCTTGAGGGATTGAGTTCCGTCACGGGTGGCTTCGGCGCGTTGATTGGCTTGGTGCTGGGGTTGGTTGCCCAAACCACCTACCATCGGCTTGAACGGCGCGTGCGAGAAATGCCGGTCGATATGCTGCTGAGCCGCTCTGTAGGTCTAGTCCTGGGTTTGCTGGTTGCCAACCTGATGCTGGCCCCCATCTTTTTGCTGCCGATTCCGCGAGAGTTTGCTTTTATTAAGCCCTTGGCGGCGGTGTTGGGCAGTGTCATGTTTGCCTTTTCGGGCGTCAATTTAGCCGATACGCACGGACGGGCACTACTGCGGCTGATCAACCCAAATAGCGTGGAAACCATGCTGTTGGCTGAAGGGATGCTCAAACCCGCAGCCACTAAAATTCTCGATACCAGCTGTATTATTGATGGGCGAATCGAAGACCTGCTGCGCACCGGGTTTCTGGAAGGCCAAATTCTCGTGCCCCAGTTTGTGCTGCAAGAACTCCAGCGCATTGCTGACGCCTCAAACGACCAAAAGCGTGCTCGCGGGCGGCGCGGTTTAGATATTTTGAATCAAATCCAAGAGGCATTTCCCGAACGAATCACCATCCACCCGGCTGATTATGACGACATTGCCACTGTCGATGCCAAGCTGGTGAAGCTGGCCCAAGAGATCAACGCCACGCTGCTGACCAATGACTACAACCTGAATAAGGTCGCCAGCCTGCAAAAGGTCATCGTGCTCAATGTGAATGACTTAGCCCAAGCGCTACGACCAGCCTATTTGCCAGGTGACTTAATTGATCTCAAAATTCTGAAGCAGGGCAAGGAACCCGCCCAAGGTGTGGGCTATCTGGATGACGGCACGATGGTAGTTGTCGAAGAAGGCGGGCAGTATATCGGTGACGAAGTTTCGGTTGTGGTGACTGGCGCGCTGCAAACTTCAGCTGGACGCATGATTTTCGCCCGTCCCGAAGCCTCAGTTGTAGCTTGATCGTGTAGCTTGATTTGAGCTTCAGCACCAATGCGACCTACTCGCACCAAACTTTGTGCCCACTGTCAGATAGCGGCAGCTAAGCTGTTTCGCGCCCGAGTTGATGCATCAAACCAGTGGATTTTTCTCTGCTCCGTCTGTTTGCCTGTCTTAAAAGAAAATAACCCCCATTATGTCTATGGGGGCACTTGGAAGGCGGCTAAGAAACGATAGCTATATGATTTTGCGTTGCGTTCAGGCCCAACGGTCGAATTCAGCTTGCTAGATACTCGCGAATATCAGCCCGCCGCTTGCGCAGTTTAGTCAGCGCCTCCCGCTCAATTTGGCGTACACGCTCCCGGCTGATATTGAGCCGATCACCAATTTTGGCCAAGGTCAACGACTGACCATCTTCTAGTCCAAACCGAAGCGACAACACTTCCCGCTGCTGAGGAGTTAAATCGGCTAAGAGCTGCTCCAACTCACCTCTAAGGGCTGACTGAGAAGCAAAGTCTTCTGGCGAAGGACCTGTATCTTCCAGTAGCTCGCCCAGTTCGGTGTCTTGATTATCTCCTACTCGCAGATCCAGGGACAGAGGTTGGCGTGCTCGCTCCAAGTATTCCCGCACCTGTTTAGTTGTTAGATCTAATTCTGCTGCCAGCTCAGATGCCGTAGCCGCCCGTCCTAACTTTTGTGCTAACTGCCGCTGCGCTTTCTTAATCTTGTTCAACTTCTCGGTGATGTGGATCGGCAGACGAATCGTGCGTCCTTTCTCAGCAATGGCACGGGTAATGGCTTGTCGAATCCACCAGTAGGCGTAGGTTGAAAACCGATAGCCCTTGGTTGGATCAAATTTCTCCACGCCTCTCTGCATGCCAATCGTGCCTTCCTGGATCAGATCCAACAGATCAACATTGCGCTTGATATACTTTTTCGCCACCGAAACTACTAAACGCAAATTGGCTTCAACCATCTTGCGCTTAGCGAATTCACCTTCAGCCACAATCTGCTGCAATTCTGCTACCGAAATCTTGGCTTGTTGAGACCATTCCTCTAAATCTGGTTCCCGCCCAACCTTGGCAATGAACTCTTCCTTAAGCTCATTGAGGGCTGCAAGGCGCTGCACCTGCTTACCAAAGAGAATTTCCTGCTCATGGCTCAGTAACGGCACTCGTCCGATTTCTCTTAGATAAGCGCGCACCATATCAGGGGAAGTTGAAGTCGTATTCATAGCGCCAAATCCAAAGTATAGAAGAGAAGTTTAGAACATTTGTACTATTTTGAGAAGTGGCAACCCATGTTTCCAGGCACCAAGTCCAGGAATCAAAATCAAGTCAGAACTAAAAACGTTATTGAACTTAGTAATAAATACAACAAGCGTTTAAACCTGATCACTGGACTTTCTAGTTCTGTAAACTGAGACTCGCTCAGCTCCGCCTATGGTGTGTAAACCCCACTCCAACAAAGAGTATTACCGACTAAAATGTCACACTTTATACTGCTAAGCCAACAGCGACAGCGAGACTTTACAGTTAATTGGTGCATCGCTCGGCTGCCGTCAGCCAAACTTCCGTTAAGCTGAAACTCAGTTTAATCACCCGCGGATTGATGATTTTCTCAAAATTGTAACATTTGTTCATGAAGCTGTCACATGTTTTGAAGCTTACCGTGGGTTCGTTGATTTCCCAAACGTAGCTCTAGAATACTGGTTGAATCTGATTAACGAATGCATCCTGAGGAACAAAATGGCGGTTTTTTATTTGATCCTAGGCTCTACCCCATGGGTGAGAAATTTTCATTTTTTTTAATATTTGTACTTCGTCGTCTAGAACTCTACGTCCCAAGATAAGCAAGAGAAGCGAAAGCACAGCCATTGCGTGAGAGCCAGCACTTACAGGAATTTACTGGTATGTAACGAGTCGATATCAAACAGCCGGCATGTGAAGCACCAACGTTCAATTGTTAACCTGCCCAGCCTCTAGTTCAGCCTTCGGCCTTCTATGAATGACAACGAATGATGTTATGCTTAAGAAGACTCGGACTCATGCGGTCACAACGCCCAAACCTTGTCAGGACCGGAAGGTAGCAGCAATACGGGATGCTTGTGACAGGCGTGATCTCCGGGTCACTTTTTATAGTTTCCTCCTATCCTAGAGACATGGCTCCATATTAAAAGGGTCTGATGGCATAAAGGAGTGAGAAACGCGATGCCTGGTTTTGGAGATATCGTACAAAAGGCATTTTATTTAGGTGTAGGGGCTGCCTCCTATGCAGCAGAGAGGGCAGGCGTCACCTTGTCAGAGCTAAAGGTGCAAGCCCAGAAGATCGCTGATGAAATGGTGGCTCGTGGCGAAATGACCACAGAAGAAGCAAAACGCATGGTGGATGAGATGGTGAGCCGAGCACAGCAGGTGCCGCCCTCATCTGAAACCGACCAGCCTTCTGAACCTCGTAGAATCGAAATTTTGGTAGAAGATGTCGAGGACGAGTCGGCCTCCACTCCTCGCTCTGAAGCTCCTCAATCGCAGGTAGATGATCTGCGGCAGCAAGTTGCCAAGTTACAAGAAGAACTGCGACGGCTGAAGCAGGACTAAAACGGCTGAAGCAGGACTAAAAAAGTAGTTTTTAGTTTTGTAGCTTGCTTCTGCATAGCAGTGTTTTAAGCTTTGAGTTGAGTCTGTGTACAGACTCAAAGCTGAGAGTTACGCTTTCCCGTTCTGCTCCGCCTTCATCTCAAACTTAGACTACATGCTTGAATTACGTGCTACGCTGCCTACACTTAAAACCACTCATTTACTAACCCGAGCGCTTTATAGTCAACACCCACACCCCACACCCCTCACCCCACACCCCACACCCCTCACCCCACACCCCACACCCCACACCCCTCACCCCTCACCCCTCA
>KL662191.1:5696139-5763835 GCA_000733415.1 [Leptolyngbya] sp. JSC-1 | reverse complement strand
CACCCCACACCCCTCACCCCTCACCCCTCACCCCTCACCCTCACCCCACACCCCTCACCCCTCACCCCTCACCGAAACACTCTTCACCATTTACTGCTCTCCCTAGTAAAACCACCGTGGAAAATCGGTAACAAGTCAACTTAAAACTCAAAACTTAACACTTAATATGAACTATGGAAAACTGGCAACAAGACTGGTTTAAAGCCTTTGAAACCATTGCGGCGGAAGTGGGTCAGCTGTTTGAAGCAGTAGGGCGCGACTTGGCAGAAGCTACCGATGCGCTGCTTGACCTGTCGGAAGAGGTCGCAGACGACGTAGAGGACACCCTTAATCAAATTGATGAAGTATTGGCTCCGAAGCTAGAGCAGCTCGATGAGCAGATCGGACAGTGGCTTGATCCAGTCGTGCAAGCGATTTGGGGTATCGAGGCAACGATTGACCGGGCCGTGGAACCTGTAACCCACACAGTTGAACCTTGGCTGAACCAGCATCCGGCTTGTATCGGCTGTCGCAATTATCACGGTCAGCAGTATGGTGGGAATTTCCTGGTTTGCGCCATGCATCCCTATGGGGTGGAAGAGGGCGTCGAGTGTCCCGATAAGGAGTTGATCAACTGGTCGTTTCCCGCAAGTGGCGATCCGCAGGACCATAACAACTTTTAACGCTCGCATCAAGTTCCGGTGAGGAGTACCAAGATGCCCTAATTTTGCTCGGTAAAACTTGGTATAAAGGAGGGGTAGATGCACCCTGATTATTTTGCCCCCAGCATTATGCCTGGGGTTTTTTAGTATTGGCTCTCCTTTCATGCTTCTATGCCTCAACCTTTTCTGTACGTTGCAATTACCAATCATGGTTTCGGTCATGCTACCCGGATGGCCTCGGTTGTGGCAGACGTGAAGCGCCTCTGTCCCGATGTATTAATTGCGCTAGTGACTACGTCCCCCCGTTGGCTGCTAGAGTCCTATTTGCGCACAGATTTTATTCATCGCCACGCGGTGTTAGACATCGGGGTGATCCAAAGCGACAGTTTGGCAATGGACCAAGCCGCTACGCTGGACAAACTGAAGCAACTGCAAGCCCAAGAAAGGCAGGTCGTGGCTGGGGAAGCAAATTTCATTCGCCAGAATCGTATGAGTTTGGTGCTGGCCGATATTCCTCCAATTGCCACGGCAATTGCCCATGCAGCTGGGGTGCCCTGCTGGATGATCAGCAATTTTGGCTGGGATTTTATCTACCGAGCTTGGGGCGGTGAGTTTATCGAGATCGCGGACTGGATTGCGACCCACTTTGGTCAGTGCGATCAGCTCTTCCGGCTGCCCTTCCACGAACCCATGAGTGCCTTTCCTCAAATCACCGATGTGGGCTTGACTGGCGGCTCGCCCCACTTTCCCCTCGCGGATCTACGCACTATGTTCAACCTCACTGCACCCCCGGAACGCACGGTTTTGATGACCTTTGGCGGGTTGGGGCTAGACCAAATTCCCTATCACAATCTGGCCAAGTTCCCGGATTGGCAGTTCATTACCTTTGACCGCAACGCGCCGAATTTGCCAAATCTGTGCAAAATTCAGGACCATGCCTACCGTCCGGTAGACTTTATGCCGCTCTGTGGTCGGGTGATGTCCAAACCGGGATTTAGTACCTTTGCCGAAGCCTGTCGTTTAGATGTGCCAATCGTTTCCGTAACTCGCGCTGGTTTTGCCGAAGCGCCGATTCTGCTGAACGGGATGCAAGATCACAATCCACACCAGATTCTCACCCCAGACGAATTCTTTCACGGCAACTGGCAGTTTCTGCATGAGCCAGTGCAACCACCTCGCACCGATAACCCCGTTGCCAAAGACGGCAATGAAACGATCGCCCGTGCTGTGGTTGACTATTTTCACAGTTGAGTTGGAGTTGGTTGAGTGATTGAATTGGAAGTTAAGACCGAACTGTTGCATCTCTCAATGGCGCAATGGCCAATAATGAAGCAAAATTCCCGGACATAGCCACATTGGATCTAGCGATTCGGGATGCCCGTGCCGTCCTGGAGCAACAGCAGCAGTTGCGGCAATTTTCCTTAACCCAGCTCAATATTCTGTTTGTGGTCAACACGGCCCTCTTGACCATCTTGGCGATTTCACGCCTAATTTTCACCTGGAGTTGGTTCAGCCTAATCGAGCTAAGCGGTTTTTTGCTCAGCTTTAGCTTGCTGATCTATGCCCTGTTGCCGCGCCAGACCTTGATTACACCCAACCTAGACGACCGGGAAACGCTGGAGCGCTATCTGGCTCTACCACCCGATCAATACCGGCTGCAAATGTTGACCAATTTAATCGAGGTCTATAATGCTAATAAGCAGCGGTTGGATGATATTACCCAAGCCTTACTATTAGCTAGCTATGCGCTTTGGACGGTGGTTGTGATTGTGTTGCTACATATTCTGAGCAGTCTGTTGGCAGGATTTACTAAAGAGGTCTGAGTTTTGAGTGTTAAGTTTTGAGTTGGCTCTCAATCCAATTTCTAGGTTTAATCTATGAGTCTTAGCTCAGCTCGTTTTTCTGAAACTAATCTGCGGATCAAACTTCCCAAGCCGGACTTGCGGAATATCACGGTCCTGACGCGCAAGCTGCCCAATATCCCAATTCTGCCGTGGAATCATTACGACTCTCCTTGGCTGGAGTCAGACGATAAACTGGTTGAAGACCAGACTCCGGCTGAAGAACCGACTGACGATTAATCAATGGCTCAATACCAGCAAATTATCAAAGTCCAAACTCAAGGCAAAAAATTGCACAAGGTCACGTCTAAAGTGGCGGCAGTGGTAGCAGAGTCGGGCATCCAAACCGGGCTTTGTCACCTGTTTTTGCGCCACACCTCGGCTAGCTTGATCATCCAGGAAAACGCCGACCCGGATGTATTGGCTGATCTGAGCAATTTCTTGGCGAAGCTGGTTCCCGATGGCTATCACTACATCCACAGCACCGAGGGACCAGACGATATGCCCGCTCATATCCGCACGGTATTAACCCATACTTCTGAGCAAATCCCCATCGCCAACGGGCGGTTGGTATTAGGCACCTGGCAAGGCATCTATGTTTGGGAGCACCGCGATCACAGTCATTTGCGGGAGTTATTTGTCCATATTGCGGGTGATTAGTGGTAAAAGCCCAACTTTGTCCGGTAAAGATTCGACCGGCAGCTCTGCAACAGCGCGGTCGATCCACTCGATTAAACATCTTCTAAGCTTCGGTAGGTCAGCGCTGCAATACCCTTAGCCTGCTGTGCTAATGCCTTTGGAAGCTCGAGCATAACAAGTTCAGTCATCGAACTTTGGTAATTTGTAACTCTATTTTATGAGTTACTTTTGCATTCCCTCTATGAGTACTTCTGTGAGTTTGCTAATTTTTTGTTGATAGCGAAGGTTGAGGCTGCACGACTGAAATATCATCCACAACTCGCAGCCGCCCCCGCACAATTGCATAAAGCATCCGATCAATCACCGAGCGTTCCTCGTCGGTCAGGGACTCGGCCTGAAGCAGGGCGGCCAATAGCCCATAGCGGTCTGCCAATGTCAGATGCCCGGATTCTGTTGCTTGGGCAAACAGTTCTGAAAGGGCAGAGTCTAGCAGGCAAATCTGAATTGACATGTACACAGTTCACGAGGGTGGCTTATGTCAGATAATATCGCTGATTCGAGCAGGGTAGAAGGTGATAATTGGCTGCAATTCGTGTGATTTATAGCACAAGCAGGCACAATCCTTGAACAAAAAGCAGTAAAAAAGCCCTCCGATTGGAGAGCTAAAGATTAAGATTCAGTAAAACTGAGTCAACTGAGAAGGCGTTAGGCCGCCCTTACCCAAGGAGTGTCTTGGCTTTGCTCAACACGTTATCAACCGTAAAGCCAAACTTCTCCATGCAGGTACCGCCCGGAGCCGACGCGCCAAAGCGATCGATGCTGATCGAGTCGCCTTCGCTGCCGACATACTTGCACCAGCCCATGCTAATGCCAGCCTCGACCGACAGCCGCTTTTTCACTGCTTTGGGCAGCACCGACTCTTTGTAAGCCGCATCTTGGGTCTCAAACAGTTCCCAAGAGGGCATGGAGACCACCCGCACCTTGCGACCTTCCGCCGTCAGTTTTTCAGCCGTCTGGACGCAGAGATTCACCTCGGACCCCGTGCCGATCAGAATCAGCTCCGGCGTACCGTCGCAATCCACCACCGTGTAGGCTCCCTTTTCTACGCCAGCAATCGAGCTACCGGCCAGGTTGGGCAGGTTCTGCCGCGAGAGGGCCAGCAGCGTCGGTCGGTTTCGCTTGGCGTTTTCGATCGCCACTTTGTAGGCTCCAGAAGTTTCGGTTCCGTCTGCCGGACGAATCACAGTTAGCTGAGGAATAGCCCGCAGCGACGCAATTGTTTCTACCGGCTGGTGGGTTGGGCCATCTTCGCCTAGGGCTACCGAGTCGTGGGTCATCACCCAGATCACGCCCGCATGGGACAGGGCCGACAAGCGAATCGCGTTCCGCATGTAGTCAGTAAAGATCAGGAAGGTAGCGCCGTAGGGAATCAGCCCAGAGCTATGCAGGGCAATGCCGTTGCAGATCGCACCCATGCCATGTTCGCGCACGCCAAAGTGAAGATTACGGTTTTCGTAGCCGCCTTTTTGGAAGCTGCCAGAGCATTCCAGTTCGGTCAGGTTGGAGTGGGTCAGGTCAGCCGAACCGCCAATCAGTTCCGGCAATACTTCCGCAATCTTGTTGAGGCAGATTTCCGAATGCTTACGGCTTGCCAGCGCTTTGTCTTCGGGCTTGTAGGTAGGCAGCACCTTATCCCAGCCGTCGGGCAGCTTGCCGCTGATCATCCGCTCGAACAAGGTGGCATCTTCGGCATATTTGGTCTTGTACTGCGCCCAGATTTCGTTCCATTCGGCTTCGGCACTGGCACCCCGCTCAATTGCTTGCCGCATGTGGCTAAGGGCATCATCGGGCACCACAAACGGCTCGTAATTCCAGCCCAGGTTTTCGCGGGTGAGTTTGACTTCATCGCCACCGAGGGCCGCACCGTGGACACCTGCCGTGTTTTGCTTATTGGGTGAACCGTAGCCAATCGTGGTTGTCACCTTGATCATGGTTGGCTTGTCGATGACGGACTTGGCTTCTGCGATCGCCTTGGCAATGGCAGCCAGATCGGTGTTGCCGTTTTCCACATGCAGCACATGCCAGCCGTAAGCCTCGAACCGCTTCGACACATCTTCGGTGAAGGCAATATCGGTAGAACCGTCGATCGAAATATGGTTGTCGTCGTAGAGGGCAATCAGCTTACCCAATCCCAAGTGACCGGCCAGCGAGCAGGCTTCGCCGGAAATGCCTTCCATGTTGCAACCATCGCCCAAAATCACGTAGGTGTAGTGATCAACCAGGGTGAGGTCTGGTTTATTAAATTTAGCGGCCAAATGAGCTTCTGCAATTGCTAAGCCGACTGCATTGGCAATGCCCTGACCCAGCGGTCCAGTCGTGACTTCCACACCGGGCGTTTCAAAGTTTTCCGGGTGTCCGGGCGTTTTGGACCCCCATTGGCGGAAGTTTTTGATTTCGTCGATCGTCACACTGTCGTAACCCGTCAAATACATCAGGGCATACTGCAACATACAGCCGTGACCTGCCGACAGCACAAACCGATCGCGGTTGAACCAATAGGGATTTTTGGGATTAAACCGCATGAATTGATCCCAGAGCACAAACGCCATTGGAGCAGCACCCATCGGCAGTCCTGGATGTCCGGACTTGGCTTTCTCAACGGCATCGATCGCCAGGAATCGGATGGAATTAATACAAAGTTCTTCGAGGGATTGGGTTGTCGCAACAGCCATGACTTTCTCTACTCAACAACGGCTAACGCTTGGATGGACAGAAGATTGAGCGTCGTACAATAACTTACCGACCAAAAAAGTAAGTAACTATACCTATTGCCCTTTTTTTAGTTTATAACCTAAGGCAACAATGATCTATAGTCCCATTAATAGTCTCACTAATAGCGGAGCTTTAGACGAGAATCTCGGTCGTAATCAGTCGTTCATCTATAGAAGGAATTCAACTTATTAATAAATTATTAATAGAGTGCGGGCATCTTGCCGCCACCGTTTCGTTGGGCTTGTAGGCTCTGACCACTAGAAATAATGAGCTGAGCTACCCCTTGTTTTGCCCACTTTCAAGTCTATGCCAGCCCGTCTATGCAAGAAGTTACTATCAACACGACTGCCGAATTGATCACTACGATTGGAGCAATCAACCGGGGAAAACGGTCTCTATATCGCGGCCAAAGAAGAGACTTGCCACTGCTGCCTAAAATTGCGCGGCTGCTGACCTACTTGCCGATTCTAGAAGCCGAGCAGGCGATGCTGGAGGACTTCAAACTGCGGAGCATTCCCTGTCTAGAACAACTACCCGAAAACGACTGGGAATGGCTGGCGGTGATGCAGCATCATGGCCTAGCAACCCGTTTGCTCGACTGGAGCGTCAACCCACTGGCGGCTCTGTGGTTTGCCGTCAACAGACCTGCCTCAGATCAAGCCGGTGTGATTTGGCTTTACCAACCCGATCGTGAGGATTATGCCACGGTTTCCCAGCAAACTAGTCCGTTTCAAATTGACCGAATTTTGTTGATCAAGCCGAAGATCGTCAGTGCTCGAATTGGAGCACAGCTTGGTTGGTTCACAATTCATCCGTTTGATCCGGCCCAAGCGCAATTTTTAGGTCTAAATAGCTCTCCGGCTCACCTGCCTCGTTTGACCAAAATAGCGATCCCTCCCGCCTGCTTCGCCCAGCTCCGGTTTGAACTCGACCGATTGGGCGTTAACGCCTCGACACTATTCCCCGACCTGGAAGGACTCTGTGCCCATATCGAATGGTCCTACTCCAGGCTGCCCGATGAAACGGTTGAGACTTGGCAGAAATATTTTGTTTTGCCGTCGCAGTTGGGGTAGGAAGGTAGGAGTCAGGAGTCAGGAGTCAGAATGGTTTTTTTAATTCCTGTACGGGCATGAGCCAATGGGTGTTTTCCCAAACCGTTTGGCGAATGGAATTCGCAGCTACATAAACAAGCAGCTACATAGACAAGCAGCTACATAGACAACTAGACAAAGCGTGTCTTCGTAGACCGACATCCCGATCTTCACAAGTCTGCGTAGGCGGACTTTGTCTGTCTAGCCGCAAATTCCATGCACTGGGCATTCATGCTCCTGTCTCCTGTCTCCTGTTCCACAAATTTGTTGAAACGCTACAGTTTCTGCAAAATAGTTGACTAAAGAGACATGATGCGAGTAATCTCTCTGTTTAAGTTGTTTCAAAAATCCGAAGCAACCTTTATTAAGTTCAGTAAATTCAGTTCGTTCAGTTGTTGATCTAATTCATTGATCTGATTCATTGGGTCTAGTTCGTCCAAAATCTAGCGCCGCCCCAGGCTGTATCCGGCAGCTCCAAGGCGGCTGACCCCCTCGGCTGAGTTCAGCAGCATGGGAGGCTAAGGTGGATTTTACATCACTGCATAGCCCCCTGTTTTTGCTTCGACCAAAGAGAGGCTAGGTTTTGGGATTCGTTTAATCTCTACAAACCTCAATCAAACCTATGTTATTCAACATTCGTGGCGTCGAAATCGACGTGGTTTTGCCAAAATCCCTGAAAGAAGCAAACCGCAGAATTCATGACTTATATCTGGTGCGGGCACGCCTGAAGCAAGAAATGAGGGAATTGCCCCACCGCAGCCGCATGTTCAAGGCCAAGCGCAAGATGATTGACGAAACCGAGCTGGAAATCGAAATCATCAAGCAATGGACCCGCAGTGCCAATGCTCGTTTGGAGGCGATGCTCGCTAGCTCGAATATCCCCAACAGCCGAGAGCTGAGAACCGAACCGGGCCTGATCAAGCATTTGTATCTAGAGCTGTGTCAGGTGGTCAAAAAGAAACGAGTCCGGTTAGAGCGTGGTGCTAAGCTGACAACGGTGCTATCTGCTGCTCACTATTGGCTGCGCGAGCACTACTCAACCATGTTGCCGCCTGTAGACCTGGTGAAGGAGTTACTGGAAGAAGAAGCCCAGAGAGCCGAGGCTGAAGCTCGTCAGCAGGAAGAGCAAAACCAGCAGCAAACACAAGAGGCGCTAGCGCTACTCAGCCAGCTTGCGAAGCAATAAAGCCATCCGTTTATGACTGGCGGGCACGATTGAGCATTCGACAAATCAGCTCGCCAGCTCCATTGGACTGAAACGGTACGGTTATACCATCCTGTCTGACGCGGATCCGATCGCGGCAGTTGTAGATTTCGATTGGGCGCTCCTCATCGTTCACTTTCACAGCAGCACGGTATTCCCAATAGTTTTTAGCACTGCGCTTAACATCTAGAATGCAAACGGTCTGCTCTCCGAGCGTGCGGCAGAAGACGGCTGCGGCAGGTAAAGGCAGGCTGAATGCCAGAACCAGTCCTAAAACCAGGGCAATGATTTTCTTCATTGATTGCAATTTTAATGCTTCTAACTGGGTGTGATAGCGTTGGAAGTAGCTCTGGCAGAACTGAAAATGGTTCAAACGATGCCTGACCTCAGCTTATACGATCAGGATTTTGTGGCCTGGTGCGAAGCAACCGTTGCCCAACTCAAGGCACAGCAATCATGACGCAGACCACGACTGCAAAAAATCCAACATCTGACTGACGCTCGACAAGACTATTCAGCCATCGAGTTTCCTGACAGCTGGCCATTTAGCTGCGAGATAGAAGCCCTGCTGAGCGAGAAGGGTTGGGCAACGAAGGCTGGGATTTTGTGCTTAATGTTGCCTAATTTCCCTAATTTTGCTTAATTATTGCTGTTGACTTCGTCGGAATGGGCACTGCTCAACTCTTGAGGCAACATTGGAAAAACTCGCCGTACCAGAGCTTTAACACCGGTGTCAATTTCCTGGACTTCCTTACTGGCTTCGGCAAGCGCCATCTCCCAAGCGGGCGCAAATCCGGGTGAGTTGACGGTCATGATCCGCACGGCCTTATCCCAGGTTTGCAGGGTTCTAAGTTCGGTTCTGCCCGGTTTGTTGGAGAGGGTAGCCACTGTGATGCGCAAATTCTCGTTTTCTTGCTTCAGTCGCTTCAGCTCTTGCTGCATCTCTTCATAGCCTTTGGCGTTGATGCTGAGCTGAGTCTGGAGATGCTTTTTCATATTGTCTAATTCTTTACGCAGTGAGGAATTCACTCGCCACTTGTTGAGCCAAATGCCTAAAGCCACTAGCAGACCGAGTCCCAATCCCGTCCCGAAAACTGTTGCCTCAAAGTCCATGTCACACCTCAGTTTGAAGTTGTTGTAGTTGATTGTAGTTTAATTAGCTGACTGTAGTTCAATTGTATTATGTGTCGGTACGCCAAATGATACGCCAAATGGTTTGGAGCCATCCAAACCCCCAAGTTCTTGCACAGTTCAGCAATCTCAAAGTTGTCCTATCCATTTCATCGATATTGGGCTGCGATTTTATGCGATTTTAGATGATGCACAGCAGATGATGCACAGCAATTGTAGAGGATGAATGGCTGAATCAAACAAAAGGCCCTACCCGTAAGCAGAGCCTCTAAACCAATCTCAACGGTCAATCTCAGCGAAACTTAGCCTGCTAGCTGTTTCACTTTAGCAATGATGCCGTCTGGATCCAGTCCCTGATGCGGGTACTGTTCCCAGAGACCGCCACAGCCTTCTTCGTGAGTTCCCAGATAAGCAAACTTGGGTGTATAGCCCCGCTCCAGTAACCAGGACCCAAAGCGGCTACCCAGACCCGTCTTGCGGTTAAAGGCTTCTACGGTCAGGACAAAGGGCGACTTGCCAATCTTGGCCATCATTTCTTCGTCCACCACATTCAAGGTCGGTTTGTTGATCAGGCCGACATCCATGCCTTGTTGCTTCAGGCGTTCTACGGCGTCGAGGGCACGATAGAGGGCATCGCCAAAAGCAACAATGTAGCCTGCACTGCCTTCTCGGATCACCTCGTCTTTGCCCGGTGTGAAGGTGTAGCCTTCGCCGTAGAGGCTATTGCCATTCGCGTCCAGAATATTTGGCGTTTTGGAACGGGTCGAGAAAATAAACCGCAGGCCTGGATCGTTAAACACCGCTTCGACACAGGCTTTCATTTGGCCAGCATCAGCCGGGAAGTAGAGGCGGGTTTCGTAGCCATCGTCGAGGCCATTGTCGGCAAAGAAGTTGTTGAGGCCAAAGTGACAGGTGTTGTCAGCCATGTCGTCAATGCCGGAATGGGAGAAATGGCAGAGCAGGTTGGAGTAGTTCAACCGCGCCATTGTAATTTCAGAGATACACATCTCCAAAAAGGCGGCGAAGGTAGCGAAAATGCCTTGTTTGCCTTGCTCCATGCCAAAACCTGCGGCTGCCGACAAATTGCCCCGCTCCATAATTCCAGAGGGGATGAACACTTCGGGATGGGCGTCATGAATTTTCTTCAGGCCACAGGAACCTTCTAAATCACTGTCGATCACCATGATGTTGGCTTTGCGCTCTGCCTCGCTCATTCTGCCAAGGATGGCGACAACGGCATCCCCGAATACGTTGCGGTTGGAGTCCCACTGATCGCCGGAGCCAATGAAAGTGTAGGTCTGCTTGGGCTTTTCGATCTGGTTGAGATACTCGACGGCTGCCGTGTGGCCGCGTTTCTCCAGATATTGCAGCGCCAGCTTCACCGAAATCACGTCATGACCGTGGTTCGAGCCTTCCAATCCTTCGATGCCGGGGCACATGGGACGCTTGTTGATCACCGCAATTGGTCCGGGCGTAGTCACAGCTTCGCAGATGCGAGCATAAAGGCCGTCAATATCTTCCCCATCGCCGGTGAGCACCTTGAGGCCGTGACCTTCCAACGTCTTGGCGACGCTAAAACCAGGCAGGTATTTGGAGGGATGACCGGCAATCGTCACATCGTTGTCATCGATGATCAGCTTGACATTCAGGTGCTGGGCCACCGCGAGGCGAGCCGCTTCGGCATCGTTGCCTTCTTGCTGCGAGCCATCTGAGCCGAGACAGAACACGGTTTTGCCAGGATTGGCCATCGCGACTCCGTTGACATAGGGCCACATATGTCCCAATCGACCGGAGCTGAACTTGACGCCGGGAGTGAGTCCCAGTTCCGGGTGTCCGGGCAGTTTTGAGTCGGCCATGCGATAGTGCATCAACTGTTCAGCAGGCAAATCGCCCGCTAAAGCTGCCATCAGGTACTGCGTTCCGACTCGGTGTCCGGCTTCATCAAAAAAGATCGGCACAAACTGATCCGGCGCGTTGCGGAACAAGGCATCCAGAATTACCACTTCGGGAACCGTGTCGTAGGGGCCGCCGGTGTGACCACCCACACCCCTAGCTGCCCCGGTCGCCGTAAAGAACACAATGGCATCCCGGCAAAGCTGGATATTGGCTTTTAAGGCTGCCCGCTGCTGATCGCTGAGGGTGGGATTGGTGGGATCGAGCTTGAGCGGTTGATAGGCACCAAGGTCAATCGGAAAGCTACTATTGGTCATGACAAAATCTTCCTGAAAGGAGCAAAGTTAGCAAAGCAGACTCCCTTATCAGTCTAGAAGAGATAGTTGCCTAAGCGAGCAGATCTGGATTTTTAGTAGGGGGTAGGGGGTAGGGGGTGGGGGGTAGGGGGTAGGGGGTGGGGGGTAGGGGGTAGGGGGTAGGGGGTAGGGGCGGATTGGACGCAGAGTATTGGTTACCTGTGGCGCGCTGGCTAGTAACCCAAAACTTAAAACTCAAAACTTAAAACTCAAAACCTAAAATCAGCCCCTGACTCGGACTGTGAGTTTACCGGGTGGGCGACGGGCCATACGAATCGTGTAGGGCAGCACACCGACCATCAAGGCAAAGGCTTCATCGGGAATGCGGGCGATCGTCTCTTTGTCAAAGTAGGTTTCAAACTGGTTCAAAATCATCTGTGCCCGCTGTAGGGGAGCTGACTTGTCCGTGACTTGCTGGGTTAGCTTAATCCACTGGCGGCGAATCAGATAGGCGTTTTGGCGCTCCTGATGGGAGGTAGGACGCACCAACGACAGTCTGCCCATTGGAATCACCCGCTGACAGTCGAGGTCGAGGTAGCCACCCACCGCAGCTCCAGGGCCAGCAAACTCGGTATGAAACGGTTTACAAAGAATGACGCCATTCCGCTGCCGGCTGTTGACCAGCCAAACCTGGCCGCCACGGATGTACTCTAGAAGGTCTTCGGGTTCCCCACTCTCAATCACGGCTGGTAAATTGGCTTCAGCATCCCCAGAGGCAGTATTTATCGGTTCTGTGGATGACATCAGCGAGTGCAGCGGCTCCGTCTGGGCAGCCGTTACCTTGACTGAGTCGATGGGGTGAGAAGCTTCAGGGAGGGCAACCTGGTAGCACTGCTGCTTTTCGCTATCCATCTCAACTTAACTCCTGGACTGCCTGGTGGTCTTCAGGGCAACTAACTCAAGTCTTGCAGGGAGTACTCCAGGCATACACAGTGAAAATACAATATAGACACTCAGTGTTAACTCGCAGGTATCAACTCAGACTCGTTGGCGACTGCCTACCCCATTAAAGCTTCGATTAAAAAGCCTATGTTTGAGGGGATGAGTGGGGGCTTGGTAGAGAAATTAAAGGAGAAACTGCGTAGTTAGCAGTCTAGGTGCTGTCACAGCGATAGTCACATTCTATGGCATTAAGCCGATACTCGGCCCGTAGAACCATCAAGAGATTTTGAAGTACAGGTAAAGATTACTTCATTTTCAAGCACCTTCATAAACAATTTGTAAAGTCCTGTTCCGGTTCAGGGGCTTTGCTGAAGCATCGTTTGTCCCTAGTTAGCCATCAAATCCAGCCGGAGGTTCACCAAGCTGCCCTGCCCACCTACAATTGGGAAGAACCATCGAAGAGTGAGTTGGAACTGTGGCTTTTAAGATTGGTCTGCTGGGACTAGGTACAGTTGGCACCGGAACGGTAGAAATTCTTCTGAATCCAACCCAACGCCACCCGTTGCTGCAGGAGATTGAGATCCATCGGGTTGGCGTGCGCTCGCTCGATAAACCCCGCAGCGTCACCCTGCCACCTGAGCTGATCACAACGGATCTGGAATCGATTGTCACCGATCCAGCGGTCGATATCGTGGTTGAGGTAATCGGTGGGTTGGAACCAGCTCGCTCGCTGATGCTGAAGGCAATTGAGCATGGCAAACATGTGGTTACGGCCAACAAGGCTGCGATCGCCCGCTATGGCGACGAGATTTTTACTGCCGCGAATCAGGCCGGAGTGTATGTGCTGCTGGAAGCTGCTGTCGCCGGTGGGATTCCGGTAATCGAGCCGTTAAAACAATCGCTCTGCGCCAATCGGATTCGTGCTCTAACGGGTATCGTCAACGGCACAACCAACTACATCCTCACGCGGATGCAGACCGAGGGCAGCGATTTCGACGCCGTTCTGGCCGATGCCCAGCGCCTGGGTTATGCCGAAGCCGACCCGACTGCTGATGTCGATGGCCTCGATGCGGCGGATAAAATTGCCATCCTGGCGTCGCTAGCGTTTGGGGGACGCATCAAGCTGCCAGAAGTGCACTGTGAAGGAATTCGCAAAATCAGCGCTGCCGATATCACCTACGCCGACCGGCTAGGATTTGTGATCAAGCTGTTAGCCACCGCCAAACGCGACGAGGCACCCGATTCCGATGCGCTTCAGGTGCGCGTTCACCCAACGTTCGTCCCTAAAACCCATCCGCTAGCTAGCGTCAATGGCGTGTTTAACGCGATTCTGATCGAGGGCGACCCGGTTGGGCAGGTGATGTTCTTCGGGCCGGGAGCGGGTTCGGGTCCAACGGCTAGTGCGGTCGTAGCCGACATTCTCAATATTGCGGCGATCTTAAAAGTGGGGCGAGAAGCAGTGATGCGAGCCGATGGCACACCATTGCTGGACCCACTGTTGGCCTGTTCCCATCAAGACTATTGTGCGATTGCGCCGATGGCTGAACTGGTGACGCGCTTCTATGTACGGTTTCTGGCCAAAGACAGTCCGGGCGTGATTGGCAAGTTGGGCACCTGCTTTGGCAACTACAACGTCAGCATCGAGTCGGTGGTGCAGATCGGCATGCGGGATGAGCTGGCAGAAATCGTGGTGATTACCCATGATGTGCGAGAAGGCAATTTCCGGCAGGCGCTTGACGAAATTCGCACCTTTGAAACGATTGCCAGTATTCCCAGCGTGTTGCGGGTGCTTTCCTAGGGTCGGGGTACCTAAGTTCGAGGTGAGGTATTCACCCAAAGTAGACAAAAGTGCAGGCATTTTGCCCGCTGCTAACGGTCGCGCTTACCGGATGCAGATCCTTTGCCTCTCGACTGACCATACTGGCAAGTCCTAATTGGTCAGTTCCAGTGCAACGGTTGTTAGCCTGTATAGGGTGTGCTTACAAATCGTTCAATGGGTTACAAGCAAATATCAATTCTTCAACGGGTTTGCCTTTCAACAAATGCTCTTGAATGATACGTTCACAGACTTCTGGAGTCACTTCACAATACAAGTTCCTTCAGGGTAGACAACGGCAAGCGGGCCACTGCGGCAAAACATTAAACATTCCACTTCTGTACGATAGATGTTATGTCCATCTTGAGCAAGTTGCTTTAGTCGTTTACCCATTTAGCCTTTTTTTGCAGGGATTTTTTATTCATAATTGGTCGCACTTTAAAAATGACTAGAAATTGCAGTGTACAAGCGCGTGCGATAAATTAACTTTACCGAACCCTGATGATCGCAGAAGCGTTGATGGAATAGGGCTAAGTTTGACATCAGTTTTTCCAAGCCTTTTCCTCCAGATGGGGTAAATCCCTGACTTCGAGCTAAACCTACCAATGCCAGAAAATCTAGATATTGACTAAACTCAAACTCATGTCGCTGTAAGCTTGTAAAGTAAGGCAGCCATAACCCTTGCCAAAACAGTTGATAGCGTATGCTCTTGAACCATGTTTGCAGGCGCATCCGAGATTGGGGTTGATGCTCTCCATCTTTGGATGACTCAAAAATTAAGCGAGTGTATTCTTTGGAAACAAGATCCTCTTGATCCCAAAGGCTCCATATTAATGTCAAGCGCCCACCAGGTTTGAGAATACGGCGAAACTCTTGCAGACTTTTGTCAAGGTCGAACCAATGGAAGGCTTGAAACGAGGTGACTAAATCGACCGATGCATTCTTCAGCGGAATCTGCTCAGCAGTTCCAGCCAGAAACTCTACTCTTTCATGGGGAGTCGATGCCGTTCTCATTTCTTCGTTGGGTTCGATCGCCACAACCTGAACACCTCGATCTGCCAACAACCTTGCTCCAATCCCTGTTCCGGCTCCAACATCAGCAGCCACAACCTGAATCGGAGAACCTAAACCCAACAAAATTGTGTCGATCGCGGCAGATGGATAAATCGGGCGATACTTTTCGTAATCTTTGCCTTGATCAGAAAAGTAGCTTAACGGGTTCGTGATTGCATCTGAGGCAGTAGAGAAATCAAAACTCATATTGCTAACCTTACTGCAAGCTGCATTCTCAGCCCAACTCAGAAACTAAGATTGTAGGCTAACAACATTGATGTTACAGAGTTTCTGACTAATTTCTGATTGATTAGATTGATCTGTTAGGACCTTAGTTAGAACCTTAGTACAAAGCAGAGGTCAGCTTTCTGCGGTACTCCTTGGTGAACGGATGCTCATCGCCCAGCAGGTCAAAAATCATTAGCATCGCCTTGCGGGCACCATCCTCGCGATACTTGCGGTCTTGGTTGAGAATTTGCAGAAAGCCTTGCAGAGCGGTTTCATAATTGGCGGCTAGCGTGGCTTGTACCGCCTGAAAGAACGGCTCGTCTAGTTCATGAGTGTAGGGCTTAGCACTGTCCAGCTTCAGGTAGATCAGGTTGCGTAGGGCTTCTGCCTGAGGAAACCCCTCCATGCCGTCCGAGATGGGAGCTAGCACTCGTTCTGCCTCACCCAGTTCATCCAGACTGATCAAAAAACTGGCGCTAAAAACGGCGATAGCCGCATTGTCAGGATACTGCTGGCGCAGTTGGGCCAGTTGCTCCTTGGCGGCGGGAATGTTGCCCTCGGCAATCTGCTGCTGTACGGATTCGAGACTAAGTTCGAGTTCCGACTTGCTACCCAACTGGGCATAGAAAGCGCTGAGCTGGGTGACAAAATCCTTCAGTTGCGGTTCGGGTAAAACGCCGACGAAGCCGCTGTACATCTTGCCCTGCATCACTACCCGCACATCCGGCACGCCTTCCACTCGATAGGTGTTGGCTAGATCGGGGCTGCGGTCGATGTCAACCTTGGCTAGCACCACATCATGTTCCTGTACCAGCTTTTCTAACATTGGCTTCAAGAGCTGACAGGGGCCGCACCACTGGGCAAAGAAATCTACCAAAACCGGCTTCTCAAACGATTTTTCTGCCACCTCGGCCATAAAGTTTTCGCTGTTGACATCGACTGAAGTTCCCATTTGAGCGGCTCCCACTAGGCTGCTAATTGTTTTTAAGAATTAATGATTAAAGACTGAATTAAAGGCGAATCGAATTGCTGTGATCTGACTCCAAAGGGCCAGAGCCTTCACCCCAGCCGCTTTAGGTCAGATAGTTATCTCAGAGCAGATACAGCAGAATAAACAGGATGATCCACACCACATCGACAAAGTGCCAGTAGAGTTCGGCCGCTTCGACGCCAAAATGGTGCTCGCTGGAGTAGTGGTCTTTGCGACGCGCTCTCCACAGCACCGCCAGAATCAGGCATAGTCCCAAAAACACGTGCAGACCGTGGAAGCCCGTCAGGACGTAGAAGGTGCTGGCATAGAGGTTGGTGGTGAGGCCAAATTCTAGATTGTGATACTCATAGATCTGGCCGACCAGGAAGATGGCTCCCATGGCAGCGGTGATCCCAAACCACTTGCGCAGGCCACCCACATCGTTCTGCTTGATTGCCGTATCGGCCTGGTGGATGACAAAACTACTGCCGATCAGAATCAAGGTGTTAATTCCGGGCAGCAGCAGCTCGCGTTCGGGGGTGCCTTCAGGCGGCCAAGTCGGGTAGACGGCGCGAAACGTCAGGTAGGCCATGAACAGCCCCAGAAAAATCATGCTCTCCGCGGCCAGGAACACAATCACACCGAAAATGCGATGGTCGGGATGGGCTTCGTGCTCTGCGCCTGCAACCGTACCGTGATAGTTCAACGCAGCCTTGGCAGAATCGACAGTGGAACCTTGCATAAGCCTTTGGATAGTAACAACAATGAGAAGGGTAGGGGCGAAGCATTTGCCCAATAGTCTAGAGCGCAATCAGACAAATTAATCAGAAAATGCTTCGTCCTGACTTTTTAAGAAAGCGCCGAGGTATCGGGCTGAAGTTCGGGCGAGGTCAGCGGCGGCTCGATGTCCTCAGGAATGCGCTCGACGCCGTAGTCGTAAGGACCCCAGGCCAGAACCGGCAGGGTCTCGAAGTTTTCGATCTCCGGCGGGGAAGTAGTCTGCCATTCTAGGGTGAGGGCATTCCAGGGATTGTCACCGGCTTTGGCTCCCTTGATCCAGCTCCAAACGGCGTTGATCAAGAAAGGCACCGTCGAAACGGCCAGAATATAGGCTCCAATTGTGCAGAGTTCGTTCAGCGGCTGAAACTGCGGATCGTAGAGGGCGACGCGACGATTCATGCCCTGCATTCCCAGCGCGTGCATCGGCATAAAGGTGAGGTTCATGCCAATCAAGGTGAGGATAAAGTGAACGATACCCAACGGCTCATTCATCATTCGTCCGGTCATTTTGGGGAACCAGTGGTATATGGCGGCGTAGATGCCAAACACACTGCCACCAAACAAGACATAGTGCAGGTGAGCCACAATAAAGTAGGTGTCGTGAACGTGAATATCAAACGGTACAGACGCCACCATGACGCCGCTAATGCCGCCGATCACAAATTCACCGACAAAACCCATGGCAAACAGCATGGCACTATTGAGGGCAATTTTGCCGCCCCACATAGTCGCCAACCAGCTAAATACCTTGATGCCCGTCGGTACGGCAATCACCATCGTGGTAATCATAAAGAACATCCGCAGCCAAGCTGGGGTGCCGCTGGTAAACATGTGGTGCGCCCAGACAATTAGACCCAAGAACGAAATCGCCAGACTGGAGTAGGCAATTGCCAAATAGCCAAAGATTGGTTTGCGCGCATGCACCGGAATAATTTCGGAAATTGCCCCAAACAGCGGCAGAATCATGATGTATACCGCCGGATGGGAATAGAACCAGAACATATGCTGATACACCACCGGATCGCCGCCTCCCGTGGGATTGAAAAAGGCCGTTCCCACCAGCAAATCAAAGGCCAGCAGAATTAGCGCACCGGCCAACACCGGCGTCCCAATCAAAATCAGAGCCGAGGTGGCTAGCATCGACCAGCAAAACAACGGCATGCTGTTGAGGTCCATGCTGGGGACGCGCATCTTGATGATGGTGGTAAAGAAATTGATTGCCCCCAGAATCGAGGAAGTTCCGAGCACCAGCAACGAAAAAATCCAGATGCCTTCACCGACTTTGCCCGTCATCAGGCTGAGGGGTGGATAGGAAGTCCAACCAGCTTGGGGTGCATCTACCAGAATGCTGAGAGCGAGTAACACCCCGGCTGGCGGCAGCATCCAAAAGGCCAAGGCATTCATTTTGGGAAAGGCCATGTCCCGCGCCCCAATCATCAGGGGAATCAGGTAATTGGCCAGCCCTGCCCCCGCCGGAATGATCCAGAGAAAGATCATGATCGTGCCGTGCAGGGTGAGCAGTTGGTTATACAGTTCGGGGCTGACCACATCCGAGGCAGGAGTTCGCAGCTCGGTGCGGATCACATCCGCCATCAGGCCCCCAATTGCAAAGAAGACAAAGGAAGTAACGAGGTACTGAATCCCAATCACTTTGTGATCGGTGTTGAAGGTGAAATAGTCCTGCCACTTGCGTTCCTGCGCAGGATGGTGGCCGGAGGGTAGCTTGGTTGTGGGCGCTTCTGTTTGAGTCATAACGAATTGCAACAGACGGTGGAATGGTTCCGCTACCAGATAGGGCAGCATCGTCAGGGTTCGAGGAACGGAGCATCAAGCCGTTGGCTGGAGGGATTGGGCCGCTTGCTCAGACATTGAGTGCTGCATGGAATGGGGATGCAGTTGCTCTAAGGCTGCCGCATCCACTGGATTGTGAGCAGCAAAGGTAGCCAGATAGTCAGCATCCGTGCGGTCTGCGGCTGGCTTGGCAGCAACGGTTTGATCCGAATTGGGCTGGCTGGCGATTTGCTGCTGCAACCACTGATCAAATTCATCGGCTGGCTGCACATACAGCTTGCTGGCCATTGCGCCGTGATAGGGACCGCAGAGTTCGGCGCAGATAATTGGGTACTCACCGACGCGGGTGGGGGTAAAGCGAAGCTCGGCATCTTGACCAGGAATCGCATCCTGCTTCAGCCGGAACTGGGGCAGCCAGAAGGCGTGCAGCACATCCTGCGCCTTGATCACCAGCTTCACATCCTTATCGGCAGGTAAGTGCAGTTCGCCAGCGGTAACGCCCGTATCCTGATAGGTAAAAATCCAAGCGTATTGCAGACCCATCACGTTCACGGTCAGATCGGGGTCTTTCATCTGATCCGGCATACCGCCTACCCCAAGCGCCATGTGATTGTGCATCGGTTTGTGGCTGACTGGCTGGCTGGCTGGCGGTAGAAGGGGGGCACTCATTTCAGTATCCGGCAGCATGGCCACTTGGACTGGCGACACTTGGACCGGCGACTGTTCAGCCGCTTCTGGGTCAAAGCCACCCTCAATGCGGTAAATTTCAAAGCTGTACACTCCGATCACCAGCACAATCACGACTGGGATCGCAGTCCACAAAATTTCGAGCGGGATGTTGCCAGCAATTGGAGGACCATCGGTATCGTCGCCCGGTTTACGCCGAAATTTGAACATGCAAATAATCAGCACGCCTTCTACCAGCAAAAAGATGCCCATGCCGACGGTCATCATGGTGTTGAACAAATCATCGACCAAGACAGCATCGGCGGACGCCTGCACGGGAGCTAAACCATGATTTTGCCCGTACCAAAGGCTGACTAGGGTGAGGGCAATTCCTGCCAGCATCGTCAAAATACTATTTGGAATATTCACGGCTAATACGGCTACTAATGGATTGACTCTTGATTGACTCAGAAGGTTGACTCAGAAGAACGAGAAACTGGGAAGAGCAGTTGGGAAGAGCAAATTTTTGCAAGTTCACTATCTCCCTTATGGTGAAGGAATAATTCGGCAAGCAAACCCAAACTTCACAAAGATGTAAGAAGTTTTATCCTTACAGCTTGATTCTTAGAATCCGTTTAACAAGCCCCCAAATTCCTATTCTGGGGGATTTCCCCGAACCATCGCTGTTCAAAGTCCCCCACTGGTGGGAGATTATAGCCCTGCGGGCATCCCAGAAAAGGGGGGCGGATTCAGAAGACAAAATCCTTTGCAAACCGCTTCTTACAGGTTGGGGCGAGCTTTGAACCGAACTTCATCAGGATTGAGTTCTCTACCCTGGGCGAGGGGACGTTAAGGGTAAGGACCGATTTATACCGGCAGCAATCTATAAACTCCATAGTCTGGTAGCAGTGGTCTATCACTACGTTAGATCACCCTTTTGAGTTACAGCGTTAGACTAGAACAGTTGGACGGGAAAAGTTAGGCAACTACAAACATCTTTAAGGTTTTCTTTGGGATCGCAAAAAGCTTATGTAGCTATCGCTACAGAGCATAAGCAAAAAGATAGAGATTTTACGTTCATTGAGATCGAGAGTACTCGCTGAAACACGAACAATCCAAAGAAATCCCAAAAGCTTTTCGATTTTTGGAAGAGCGTCACTAGAGTAGTGGCAAGAGATCATTTCGGCTGATTAGAACAATCATCATTAGTGACTGAAATCATCTCCTCTGCCTAGGGCAGATTGACTGCTCTGATTCAAACAAATTTGAACAGCGTTTTGCATCATGTGCTACTGATCCGGATGCGATGAGGAGACAGGAATGACGAATTCGAGTGTGCATTCAGACGTAGGTTTGAATTTAGATTTACCAATTAAGCAACAGTTGGATGATCGATCTGATATTGAGTCCAATACCAATATTGAATCCAAAACACCGCCCCAAACGCAGGTCCGGCGGCTAATCTGGAAAATTGCCATTGCTACGTTTCTATTGATGGCGATTGGCAGCGCCACGCGAGTGATGAATGCTGGCTTGGCTTGCCCCGACTGGCCGCTCTGCTATGGCACCCTGTTTCCAGGACAGCAGATGAACCTACAGGTATTCCTGGAGTGGTTCCATCGCCTCGATGCGGCCCTGATTGGCATCACCACCATTGGGCTAGTCGGTTTGACCTGGTGGCATCGTCGCGTCTTACCGGCTTGGACTCCCTGGATGGCGCTATTGGCATTGGGACTAATCCTGTTTCAAGGCGTGCTGGGCGGCCTCACCGTTACTGAACTGCTGCGGTTTGACATCGTCACCGCTCACTTGGGTACGGCCCTGCTCTTTTTTGCAACCCTTTTGGTGATGGGCACACTGCTGCTGCCCTACCGTCCGACTGGCACCGCAGGCCGCTTGCCCTGGGTCAGCCTCACCGCCGCTGGTTTAATTTACCTGCAAAGTCTTTCGGGCGGGTTGGTTGGTTCACGGTGGGCGCTACACCAATGTCTGCTGGTTTCCCAGCTCTGTAGCGTCATGAATACCCACCTGATCGGCGTGGTTCCGGCTAGCGTTGCCACCCTGGCAGTAGTGATTCTGGCGCGGCGGACCCCAGCCCTGCAACCGCAACTGCGTCAACTCGCTCACCTGATTGGTGGCCTGCTGCTGCTGCAAGTGCTGCTAGGTTTGGCGACATTCCGACTTCATCTACAGGTTGAACTGCTGACCGTGAGTCACCAAGCCATCGGAGCCGCCCTGTTGGGGACGCTAGTTTGCTTTACGGTCTTGTCTCTGCGCGATCGCTGGATGAGCAGCCACACTCCAGTCGCAGATCCTGCGCCACAGGCCACCGCTCCTTGAGGCCAAAGCCCTGAAGCCAAAGCCCTAAAGCAAAGCAATACCCGATTTCCGTTTTCTCGTCTAGCGCCCAACTGCGCCTCTCTAGCAACAAATTAGGAAGAGACTCGAATGCACGAAACAATTTGGACTGACGCCCCCCGCCACCACCAAACCGTTTGGCAAGTGCTCCAAAGCTACTGGCAGCTCACCAAGCCGCGGATTATTATTCTGCTGCTGGTAACGACGGCAGGCAGCATGTGGATTGCCGCAAAAGGTCAGGTTGATCCACTGCTGTTGTTAGTCACCTTGACTAGCGGTGCGCTGGCCGCCGCATCAGCCAATACCATTAACTGCCTCTATGACCGCGATATCGATTACGAAATGGAGCGGACGCGCCATCGCCCTCTGCCCTCTGGTCGGATTCAACCCCGCGACGCGCTGCTCTTTGCCATTGCCCTGGCGGTGCTTTCCTTTACGCTGCTGACGGTGTTTGCCAATCTGCTCAGTGCAATGCTAGCCATGTCGGGGATTGTCACCTATGTGCTGGTCTACACCCACTGGCTGAAACGCCACAGCACCCAAAATATCGTGATTGGCGGTGCGGCAGGCGCGATTCCTCCCCTTGTGGGCTGGGCCGCCGTGACGGGCGAACTCAACTGGGCCGCTTGGCTGTATTTCTTGATTATCTTTCTCTGGACGCCGCCCCACTTCTGGGCACTGGCAATGATGATCCAACAGGACTACGCCAAGGTTGGGGTGCCGATGCTGCCGGTGATTGCTGGTGATGAACCGACCGCGAAGCAGATTTGGCTCTATACGCTGCTGCTGATTCCGGTGACGCTGCTGATGGTATACCCGCTACACGAGCTGGGAGCCGTTTATGCGGTGATTGCTTTAGGACTGGGAGCCGTATTTATTGCAAAAGCCTGGGCACTGCTGCAAACCCCGTCGGATCAACAGGTGGCCCGCTCGCTGTTCAAGTATTCCATCCTGTATATGATGCTGCTATCGGCAGGGATGGTGATTGACAGCCTACCCATGACGCGGCAACTGATTGACAGCCTCAGCGATAATTTGACCATCGTGCTGAGTCATTTGCCGATCAGTTAAGCGATTAGTTAATCAGCTAGAGCAGGTTCAGCCGATCTGAGCTGTCTTTCGGTTGTCGTTTGCCCCAATTTGGCTTAGATCTGGCGATCAGCACTCCGACTTGGCAGCAGATTTCGCCAAAATGGTTGACTACAGACTGGATACCGATCAGCCGAACCTGCACTAGACGATCATTTGCCAGACCATGAGCGGCACGGCGGTTTTTGTCAAAGAGCGACCTTCTATAATGAATTCAAATATCGAGCAAGCCGTGGGTTAAGCCAACAGCAAAATAATGGCCAAATAATGGCCAAAATAGTTGCAGCCACAGATGCGATACAAAGCCTTAGTGAGGCTGAAACTAGGCTAGGGCTGCGACGAACCGCGGACGAAAACTTTTTCTTGGAATGGCAGAATGACTTGCCACCCTTGAGTACCGCTGAACAAGAAGCCCTAAAGGTAGTCTGGCGGCGGCTTTTGCTGGCTCCCTGATTTCTAGCGATTCTGATTAAGCAGTTGGCTCTACTTAGCACTCGGGCAGCGCTCAAACCGGCCAGTCAAACTTACAATGAAAATTGAGAAATGTAACGATTGCTAGTTCAACGGTCAAGGTGAGTGCAGCTATGACTCCTGCGGTTTTGATTGAAAAGCTCCAAAAACGCTACGGTGCGGTAGAAGCAGTCAAGGATGTTTCGCTTCAGGTGGAACCGGGCGAAATTTTTGGTCTACTGGGACCCAATGGGGCCGGTAAAACCACGACACTCCGCTGCCTTTGTACGCTGGCTACTCCTGATGCCGGTCGCATCGAAGTCTCTGGCATTTCGGTGCTCGACTATCCCAAACTGGTGCGGCAAAAGCTGGGTTACGTAGCGCAGGAGGTGGCGCTGGATAAAGTCCTGACCGGACGCGAGCTACTGCAACTGCAAGCGGCGATCTATCACCTACCGGCTGCCACGGCCAGAGCCGAGATCGAACGCACCATTGCTCTGTTAGGGTTGCAAGATTGGGCCGACCAACGCACCGGCACCTATTCGGGCGGGCTCAGAAAGCGGCTGGATTTGGCAGCGGGTTTGTTACATCGACCTGACGTGCTCGTGCTAGATGAACCCACCGTGGGACTCGACATCGAAAGCCGTCGGATCGTCTGGGACTTTCTGCGGCAGTTGCGAGCGAGCGGCACAACCGTACTACTCACCAGCCATTACCTAGAAGAAATCGACGCCCTGGCGGATCAAGTCGCGATTATTGACAAAGGCGTGGTAATTGCGTCCGGCACTCCTTCGGAACTAAAGGACCGGGTGGGTGGCGATCGGGTGACGCTGCGGATCCGCGAGTTTACGCCCGTCGAGGAAGCCGAAAGCGCCAAAGCGATGCTGCAAGCAATGCCGTTTGTGCAGGAAGTGATTATCAACTCGGCCCAGGGCAATTCACTGAATTTAGTCGTGACGCCCCAAAGTGAAGCGCTGATTTCAATTCAGGAAGCCCTCAAGGCCGCCGGACTGCCCACCTTCGGAATCTCCCAATCCCGTCCTAGTTTAGATGACGTGTATCTAGCAGCGACTGGGCAAACCCTGCTTGATGCTGAACTGGCCGCCGCTGGCAGTCGAGATCCGAAAGCTGAACGCAAGCAAAATATGCGGTAGATGCTGATTTAGGCGATTCCCACCAGCTTGGCGCTGAGTTCCCACATGCGCTCGGCTTTTTTGTCGTCGGTGGCTTTTTCCGATAGCTCCTGCACAAAGGATTGCCGTCCCTGCTTCTGCCGGTTGCCCCAGCTCCAGTGCACACCCGACTCTTTAAATTGCGGATCGGCCACCACCTGAGCCACTCGTTCACCGGCCAACTCCTGCGAAACATAGCCGCCGGTAATATTCTTTTGGAACCAGGGAAAAATTTTCTGGAACAGGGGATAGCTGTTGCGGAATAGAGGCGTATCGGCCACACATCCCGGATAGATCGAGCTAAACACAATCCCAGTGGAATCGTGATAGCGGCGATGCAGTTCCCGCACCGTAATCATATTGCAGAGCTTGCTGTCTTTATAGGCTTTACCGGGTTTAAACTTCTTGCCATCGATCATCGAGATCGGCGCTTTGAACCCAGCCTCTAGCCCCTTCAAATCACCCAGATCGGCTGGGGCCGGAATTGGAATCTTGCCGCCCAGTTCTTTAGAATTGGCTGTTACCGTGCCTAAAATTACCAGTCGTTTGTCCGGTGCGGGTGATTTTTGCAAATCTTCCAGCAGCAGGTTGCACAGCAGAAAATGGCCGAAGTGATTGGTAGCCACGCTCAGCTCATAACCTTCGGGACTGCGCAACGGCTCTTTCAGTAACGGCATGTACACGGCGGCATTGCAGACTAATGCATCGAGCGATTTTCCGCTAGCCCGAAAGGTATTGACAAACTGCCGCACACTGGCCAGGGAACCTAGATCGATGTGCATGATCGTATAGCTGCCCGCAGGCATTCCCACTGACTGAGCAGCCTTTTCTGCTTTTTCCAAATTTCGACAGGCCATGACCACATGCCAGCCTCGTTTAGTCAGTGCTTTCGCGGCGTATAGACCCACGCCAGATGAAGCACCCGTAATTACGACGGTTTTCTGATTCTGTTCCATTTTCTTAAAACGCGGTTTGCTGTTGACTGAATTATTGACGGATTGATTTTTGTTGGCTCTATACCCATTTGCAGTTCACATTCGCTATGCACTTGTCATCATTAATATGGCTATGTGAATGTGCCCTGCGGTTACTCATCATATCGAGAAAAGTTGCCCATTCCAACTGAAAATAGGGCGATTGATCGCCTGAATTTGTATTTCTTTACAATTGATATTTTGGTCCAAAATTTGCTATATTTCGCCGCTATAACTTCTCTAATCGCATTTAGTTGAATCTGAATTGATCGCTAATCTGCCGAAGCATAGGCAGCAGTCTTGCCGAATCATTGATAAGTTTACTGGTAGGTTTGTAAGGCTTGATTGAGTTGATTGTTCTATTAGTTCGTAGCGGTTCTTTAGCAGCAAGGGGCATGTTGCGGAACCACAGGGACATAAAGCTACAGAGGCATAAACAAAGATAGAAAAAGATAGAAACAGAGGAAATTGAGTTACTGCACGATAAAATCAGCAAGCCGCGAAAAAAAGAGATGGGTGAAGTGATGCGATTATTGCGAGAACAGCAACAGCAGTTGCAGCAGATTCAAGTTGCTTATTGGAACAATTTGGAAAAGAGCTTTAGTCACAAATCTGATTGATAACAAACAAATATTGGACAATAATTGATCAGTAAATAAACTCACCCCGCCGCAAGCGGCGGGGTATTTCGGTTCACATGCCCGAATACGAATGCCCCAAGGATCGGGGAATCTAACCCCAAATAGATTGAAATTTATATTTAACTTTAGGGAAATAGCTATGAACAATGAGGTTAGCCCATGCCAGTAAACATCAGTGATTCATGGTTCAATGGTCTATTGCCAATGCTACAGCGTTTAGATCAATTGCTTGAACAGGCTATAGCCACAGCCGAAACGATCGCTTCATCCAACACAGCAACTAATACAGTAACTAATACAGCAGCTAATTTTTACCAAGAATTACCTATTGAACAGGTAGAGCAATGGTTACAGCATGAATCAGAAATACCTCTGCTGGCAATTGATCAAGAACAACCTGAGGCCGCCCTTCAGATCGCTCAACAATACCCCCGCTGGCACTGGCTGCAACAGCAACTGGGCTTAACTGGGTTCGAGCTAGATGTGATCGTGCTGGCGCTGGCTCCTGAACTGGATCGTCGCTATGAGCAAATTTATGCCTATTTACAAAACGACGGACGATATCGCCGGCCTTGTGTCGATCTGGCGCTGAATCTACTCTGTGCCTCAGCTACCTTGAAATTAGAACGCCGGCAGTATTTTGCAGCGAATGCGCCATTAGTGCGATCGGGTATAGTACGAGTATTGCCCGATCCCTACCAGGTTGAACCTTCGCTGTTATCACATTTTCTCAAGCTCGATGATCAAATCGTGCAGTTTCTGTCGGGCCAAACTGGATTAGACTCGCGGCTCGGCTCGTTCTGTGAGTGGATTGAGCCAAATCCAGCTAAAGAAATGCCGCTAGTTAGAAGAACTATCATAGAGTCTTGCTTAAGACAAATTGCTGCACGGCAAACGAATCAATACCTCTGTTTCTACTTTGAAGGCACGCAGGAGCCAGAAAAACAACAGATGGCAATTGCCATTGCTCAGAACCTCAAGCAACCCTTGCTCCTAGCCAATATTGCAGGGATGCTGGAGCCAAGAGACAGTTTTGAATCTCGTTTATCGATTCTGCTGCAAGCAGTTTGGCTGCAAGATGCCTTGCTTTATATCGAAAAACTAGATGGACTGCAAAGCCCTGACTTAGAGTTCAGCTATCACCGCTTTTTAGCAGCGCTTACGGAGGCAAAAGGCATTGTGATTCTATCGGGTACCAAACCCTGGGGCAGCCTACAGGAAACGGCTAGGGGCGTTTTGACTGTGTCATTTGCTTGCCCTGAGCCATTGGAGCGTCGAGTTTACTGGCAGGCAGCACTGACAGCGGTTGGGGTGAATCTGAACGATGCGGATGTGAAGCTTTTGAGCAATCGGTTTCAGCTTGGTCCCACCCAAATTGCCGATGCAGTGGCTATTGCTTGCCATCAGGTGGAATGGAATGCTGCATTGAATCCCGATTCATCAATTCATGTACAGCCGACGCTTCAGGATGTGTTAACCGCAGTGCATTCACAGTTGCATCACCACCTGTCGGCTTTGGCACAAAAAGTAGGAGCGCGGGCCAACTGGGCCGATATTGTTTTGCCAATTGATGCTCTCAGCCAATTGCAAGAGATCTGTAATCAATTCAAGTATCGCTATCGAGTTTATCGAGACTGGGGATTTGACCAGAAATCATTCGCAGGTCAGGGAATTAACGTGTTATTTTCTGGCCCGCCCGGAACGGGTAAAACCATGGCCGCAGGCGTAATCGCCAACGAATTACAGTTGGAGCTTTACAGAATTGATCTGTCGCAGGTGGTGAGTAAATACATTGGTGAAACTGAGAAGAACCTGGATCGGATCTTTCGAGCAGCGGAAGCGGCCAATGCGATCTTGCTGTTTGACGAAGCCGATGCTTTATTTGGGAAACGGTCCGAAATTCGAGATGCCCACGATCGCTTTGCCAATATTGAAGTCAGCTATCTACTGCAAAAAATGGAAGCATATGAAGGAATTGCGATTTTAACCACCAATCTGCGGCAGAATTTAGATGAAGCGTTTACCCGCCGTCTATCGTTTATTGTGCATTTCCCGGCTCCCGATGAAAGTAGCCGTCGTTGCATTTGGCGAACGGTTTGGGCCGCTCAAGTGCCCCTCGCTCCAGAGGTAGATTTAGACTTTCTAGCTCGTCAGCTTAAGTTAAACGGAGGCAACATCAAAAATATTGCGCTAGCCGCCGCGTTTTTGGCCGCCGAGGCCAACAGTGCTGTTACAATGCAGCACCTCTTCCATGCATCTCGCCGAGAATACCAAAAAATGGGTAAGAGTTTGTCGGAGACGGAATGGAAGATGACTTAACTTCCAGACTCGAATTAAGTAAAACACATTGCGCGAACAAACCCAAGTCTAGTGATCCAAACGAATTCATTTTCGATCTACTGAATCTAGATCAAGACGATTTACAACATTTAGTTGATTTTTATGTTAAAGCTATTTTCACTGTGTATGTTCAGAGCGATAATGCGATGAAAGGAAGTATTCCTTTTGTCTTAGCTTAAGTTAAACACAGGGAATAAGAATCATGCTCTATATAAGTATCTGTGTATTAGTATGTCATCGATATTCAGTTGTCCATCCTGCTCAAAGGTTTATTCTTATGCTCAAGTTTGGATTGACCTGAGTTCGAGCTGTATCTGCATTCGCTAAATCAAACAAATCGATGATGATACTCCCTATGTAGGCTACGGTGTACACACAAGTCGAGTCGGTTCAGCCTCTTCTGGGATGCCCGCAGGGCTATAATCCCTATTCTGGGGGACTTTGAGTAAACGTTGACAAATTTTCCCATGATTCGGACCAAATTAGGTGCGAAAGCCTCCATTTATGCGGGAGTTAAGGGGTTGAGAGAACTTGTGTGTACACATGTGTACACAATAGCTATGTAGGAGATAAAGATTGTTATGGAAATCACTAGATACGTGATCTAAATTACCAAGACCAAGTTATGATCCGTGCCCTCAGCGAAGTTCTTAGGAGAATTCTGGAAGATTCACACCATTGGTCTACAGAATTTCCAGCAGCATATCCCCCTAGCGAGTTGATGGAAGCTCATTTTTCTTTTGTTCGCCCCAGTGAAACCTTCACGCCCAGTCAAACAACAGTTAATTTGTTTCTCTATGCGGTTCATGAAAATGTAGAGCTACGCAGCAACGAACCAACAATTGCCCGTCAGAATGGACAGGCAGTCATTCATCGTCCGGCTCTGCGCGTCAATTGTTCCTATCTGATCACGGCCTGGGCTGGTAGCGATACCGGAGATGAAGCGGCTTTAATTGAACAACGATTACTCAGTCAGGTCTTACAAGTTCTGAGCGGATATTCTACGATTCCAGCCACTTTGCTGCGAGACACCCCCCTAGAAGGTCAGGTGCCACCGCTGCCGCTGATCTCGGCCCAATTAGAAGGCATGCAAAATCCTGCCGAATTTTGGACTGCACTAGGAAACAAATTGCGCCCCTCGATTACAGTCATGGCAACCATCAGCGTTCCGCCTGTGTTTGGTCAGATCACGGCTCCAATGGTCACGACACGCTCGACTAGATTCGGTACGAACATGGCAGCAGAAATAGAAACTCTAGTCCAAATCGGTGGGCAGGTGATGGATGTAGCAGATCATGGCATTGAGAATGCTGTAGTTGATTTGGTTGATGCTGGGCTGCGGACCTATACTAACTCGGAAGGATACTATTCGTTTTTGCGCGTTCCGCCCGGATCGCATACGCTGCGTATTGTTGCCGTTGGGTTTGAGTCAAAAACTGAAACAATCGATATTCCTGGACGATCGCAACTGTATCAAATCACGTTAAGCAAGCAAAATTCCAACTAAGTTCGGTCTCATGTAAAAGACTCGGTTCACTAGCTATCTTCCTCAAATTAAGGAGCAAACTGTTATGGCCCCCTTTGATGCAACCAACAAAGCGCCCGGTGTGTATATCCAGGAAATTGATGTTCCGGGACCGATTGCGGGGGTTGGCACCAGTACCGCTGCCTTTATTGGACCAGCCGAACAAGGGCCGATTAACACTCCGGTGTTCCTAACAAATTGGACCCAGTTTCAAACTATGTTCGGCGGGTATATCATGGCTCCACCCGTCTATGTCACCCATGCGATTCGCGGCTTTTTAGACAACGGCGGGGCTAGCTTCTACTTTGTTCGAGTCAGTAAGGCCGTCAGAGCCTCCCTGACTCTCAATGACCGAGCTACCAATGCCAAACCTATATTGGTTGTGACGGCGAAACAGGAGGGAGCACAGGCGACGGACATTCAAGTTGAAGTCAAAGATGCTATCCTCTCAGATACAACCGTGACCGGAAATTCCTTGACCGCAAGAACAACAACGATTCCAGTTCAAAGCGTAACGGGGATTGAATCTAATACAATCGTGCAGATTAGCCAGGGAAATAATTCCGAAACACGAAAAGTACAGTCTGTAAATGCAACCGAGAAATCAATTACCCTGACCACCGGACTACAGCAAGATTACACCTCTCCAGCAGAAAACCCGGTGCATGTGAGAACCTTGGGGTTTACGCTGGTGGTAACGGCTGTGGATGGAGCTGAGACCATCTTTGAGAACCTCTCAATGGATAGCAATCACTCTCGCTATTTTGCCAATCTAGTCCAGTCAAAGCTGGTCGATGTCACCCTGGTCGATCCACCAAACGCCGCTGCGCCACCGCAAAATCGTCCTGCTGTGCAAGCCAAGACCAAACTGAATGCACCTGCCGGTCAATCCGATGATCTGAGCCAGCTCACATCAGCCGACTATATTGCCGCGATCCGCACGCTGGAACGGATTGATGATGTGAATATCCTCTGTATTCCTGACCGCACCGATCAGGATGTGCAAAAAGCGATGATTGCCCATTGTGAAAAAATGCAAGATCGTTTCGCGATTCTCGATCCAAGCTATGGTTTGATTCCTGATGCAACGGCATCGTCTGGCATTGGCAGACAGCGCAGCGGCATCGGCTCGGATGGAGGCTATGCGGCGCTTTACTACCCCTGGATTGAGATTACGAATCCGCTGGGGGCAGGACGGCTCACGGTTCCGCCTTCCGGTCATCTAGCTGGAGTGTATGCTCGCACAGACGGCAGTCGGGGTGTGTTCAAAGCGCCTGCTAATGAAACGATTCGGGGTGCGCTTGCCCTAGAACAGCGCCTCACTGACGATGAACAGGGTCCGTTGAATGAACAGGGAATCAATGTCTTGAAATCGGTAGCTGGCCGGGGCGTGGTGGTGTGGGGTGCCCGCACGCTTTCCCAAAAGCCGCAGTGGCGCTATATCAATGTCCGACGGCTAATGCTGTTCATTGAGGAATCGATTCAAGAAGGCACGCAGTTTGCCGTATTTGAGCCGAACGGACTGGAACTGTGGCAAAAGGTGAAACGACAGGTGACAGACTTTTTGACACGAGTCTGGACTGATGGCGCATTGTTTGGTGCAACCGCAAAGCAAGCCTTTCAGGTGCGAGTCGATGAGGAACTCAACCCTCCAGATTTGCGTGCCCTAGGACAACTCGTGATCGAAGTCATCGTTTATCCGGTCACTCCAGCCGAATTCATTGTATTCCGCATCATTCAACAACCAGGTGGCCCCAGCGTTCAAGAATAATATTCAGGAATGGTGTTCAAGTAGTAGATCGCAAATCATGTTGAGATCCCCCCTAGCCCTCTTATAAAAGGGGGGGACCGTAGGCGGAGCCTCAGCGGAACTGTAGCACCCACCAACGTGGTTTGAAGTCCCTCTTATTCTACGCCGAAGTGCATTCCCGTAGGGGTTTAGGGGGGTTTAGGGGGATTGTGCCATGCACACACTGCGCGAACAAACCCAAGTCTGGTGATCCAAACGAATTCATCTTCGATCTACTGAGAATATCAAAAATAACAGTTGAGACAGATATCAGACGTTCGACAATACTTTCAACACTTAATCCAGGGAGATCGCTATGGCAACAGGAAAACGGGTTGATCCCTATCGCAATCATCGGTTTCTGGTAGAAATTGATGGGATTGTGCAGGCGGGTTTTTCAGAGTGCAGTGGGTTTGGTTCCAGCATTGAAGTGGTGGAATATCGAGAAGGAGGTGACCCGACCACAGTACGCAAACTGCCGGGTAAAGTCAGCTATCCCGATATCATGCTGAAATGGGGCGTAACGGATTCGCGAGAACTGTACGACTGGCATCTCGCTGCCGTCAACGGACAAATTCAACGTAAAAATGGTTCCATCATTTTGCTCGATGATTTGGGACAGGAAAAAGTGCGCTGGAATTTTTTCAACGCCTGGCCTAGCAAGTATGATGCCCCTGATTTGAGTGCTAAAGGGAATGATGTGTCCATTGATAGTCTCACGGTGAGCTGTGAGCGGATCGAGCGAGTATAAGCCATGATCAACGTCATGATCCAAACCGAGTACGAATTTACCTTACCGACTGGCTATATCGATGCGGCCGGCACCTTGCATCGAGAAGGCACAATGCGGTTGGCCACCACCGCCGATGAAATTCTGCCGTTAAAAGATCCGCGAGTCCAGTCTAATTCTGCCTATTTAATTGTGATTTTGCTGTCGCGGGTAATTGTGCGTTTGGGAACAGTAGAAGCGATTAATCCCAAAGTGATTGAAGGCTTGTTCGCCTCAGATCTGGCTTATTTGCAAGACCTCTACAATCGCATCAACGGCAATGGCATTCGCTCGTTACCCGTTACCTGTCCCCACTGTCAACAAAGCTTTGCCGTGGAGCTGGATCTGGCGGGGGAATTTTAGGCTACCCCCTTGATCGTCTGCATGAGGAGGTAGCCTATCTTGGATATCACTTGCATTGGAGCTATGAATCCATTTTGCAGATGGAACATCGGGAACGCCGCCGCTGGGTTGAAGAGATCGCCAAAATCAATCAGCGATTGAACACTCAAACAAGCTGAACAGCACTGAAGTTAAAACTATTCATGGAATCCCCAATTGCCCCATCTGCTGCCCCATCCGCAGACTCCCCCACTCCGGAGCCGCCTCCAACTGCTTTGGTCAGACGATTACAGCTCCGATTGCATAGCTCACCTGGGGTAATTCGTACTGACTTGCCCCATTCCCACTATCCTGCCACCCAGGCCACCGTATCCCGGTTGATACAGCGATTAGAATTACCTGGACAAATACGGTCGCGCTATAGTTCTGGAATGGTACCCGCCAGTACTGCTCGATTTCAACGCCAACGCACCGAATCTGCATCTGATCTGGTGATGAGGTATGCAAGTCATGAAGATGCAGAAATTGTCAGCCGAACGAATAACAAGCATTATCGTTTGCGACCTGTAACAGAAAATCAAGTAGAAAATCAAATAGAAAACCAAATAGAAACGACAGAATTTAAACATAAACAAAACGATAGGACTCTTCCTGCTACTCCTGCTACATCGCCAACTCTGAGTCATTCTTCATCCCATCAGCTACAAAGGAGCCACTCTAACATTCAAAGCGTTCGCTCAATCGCTGCTCCTGATAACGTCGCTCGTTCGATTAAAGGCGACCCCAAAGATAATGCCAGAGGTGATTTTACCATTAATCCTTCGATAGAAGGTAATGTTAAAGGTAATAGCATTGGCAGCGCTAGAGTACAGCGATCGGCTGACGCTGATGCTCAGATTCAAACCTCTACTCTACCCTCTTTGTCTCCATCCGCATACACTCAAGTCTCTCCGTCGTCATCTTCGCCTACTCGATCCTTGCCATCGATGTTGCATACACCGCTTAGAGTATCACGTTCCAGTTCAATCGAATCAGCAAGTCCACCGAATGTAATGCTTTCGACTGGATCTGGGAGAACTGTAACTCCTTCCCAAACTGGTTCGAGATCTCGTTCCGAATCTGATTCCATAATGAGTTCCTTTTCTGATTCCGCCACTGTTTCAGATGCCGCGCAACCAGCAACAAACACTCCTCCAGTGTTGCGGATTAATCATCGGGCTACGCTGGAGGCTGCTAAGATACAGCGACAAGCGGTTCATCCTTCCCCACCACCGCAAATGGTTCAATCGCAGATTATTCCGTCACAGATTATTCCGTCACAGATTATTCAGTTGCAGACTGTTTCGCCGCAGATTATTCCGTCAGTACCCTCTTCAATCGAATGGATTCAAACTCAGCCAGAAGAGGCAACCCCATTGCCCGCGCATCGGAATCACATCCAACTTTGGGATTCGTTAGATTCGAGCGATTTCCCTCAATCACAACCAATGGCATCCCCTGCTACCCCCCTACCCCTGCCGCTGGCGATTACGCCCCAGTCCAATCCCGGACAAATTGCTCGTTTGGATGAGGAGGATGAGATCGAGGCTCCTCTCAGTTCAGCTCGGTCTGCTAATCGAGCTGTGCCTCATGGAGTATCCATATTCAACCCATCAGAGAGCAATGCGCCGGTGATTAATATCGCTGAACTAGCAGAACAGGTGAGCCGCATTTTAGCCCGTCAGCTTGCCGTTGAACGTGAACGTCGGGGGATTGGACGATGAGCTTAGAAAAACTGCGAATTAAGCCCCGACCGCCCTCCAAGTTGGCAGAGATTACGGTGCTATTTAACCCGGATTCCTACTCGATTTCTAAGTCTGTCACCTGGAGTCCGCCGATCACGTCTACCAGCGGCAAAGTCGCCACCGATCGCCAGCTCAATGCCCCGCCGTTAACGTTCGGGGGAGGCGGCAGTCGTCAGCTCACGTTAGAACTGTTCTTTGATGTGACCCAGAATTCGCGGGTGGCCGATGTGCGACAAGAGACCGACAAAGTCGTTGCCCTGACTCAAATTGAGCGGGATCAGGGGCAGCCGCCAGTTTGTCAGGTTTCCTGGGGACAGGCCCCGACCAACTCGGATTTTCCGTTTTTGGGTGTCATCAGCAGCTTGGCGCAAACCTTCACGCTATTCAAACCCAACGGCAAGCCAGTTCGGGCCACGCTAACGGTGACGTTTTTAGAATTTCTTGATCCAGAGCAAGATAAACGCAAAACCGACCCCGAACTCACCACCTATCAGATCAAGCAAAAAGATAGCCTCAGCAGCATTGCGGCTGAGTTCTATCGGGATCCGAAACAATGGCGTGTGATTGCCGTCGCTAATCAAATCATCAATCCGCGGCAGCTAGAGATAGGAAAGCGATTAACAATTCCTAAATTACGTTGAAGATGACACAAGAGAAATATATTGAACGATAGTTGAGGAAACAGCCTATGCCCGAAGAACCCCTATTCCAGTCAGCCTCGCCTCCAGAAGTTCAAATCAGAATCAACGGCAGAGAGATGTCCGATCAGGACAAGCTTGACCTGATCAGCCTTAGCGTGGATCAAACGACTCAGATTCCGAGTATGTTTACCCTAGAGTTGGCTGGGATGGGAGAAGATGGCAGCGTCCTTCCCTGGATAGAGCGTAGGTCCTCTTCCTGGCATAATCACGATTCCCCGCTTGCGATTGGAGACGAAGTTGAGATTTGGCTGAGGTATGCCAGTACTCCATCCGTTGCCCCTTTAATTCAAGGAGAAATTACCGGCTTCGAGCCAGAGTTTGTTTGGAATCACACCCCCAGTCTGCTAATTCGAGGCTATGACCGTCGCCATCGGCTGCAACGGGCCAAACAAATCCGCACCTTCCTGAACCAGACAGACAGCGCCATTGCCACCCAGATTGCCACCGCAGCCAAGCTAAACGCTGACGTAACAGATACCAAAGTTGAACATGAATATGTGCTGCAAGCCAACCAAACCGACTTGGAATTTTTGCAGGAACGCGCTAAACAGATTCATTATGAAGTATTGGTGGAGCATAAAACCCTGATTTTTCGTCCAGTTGCCAATGCTGCACCCGCAACTGTGAAATTAGTCTGGCCAACCGATTTATCCGAGTTTCATCCCCGGCTCTCGGCAACTCGGCAGGTCGATCAGGTTCTGGTGAAAGGCTGGAATAGCAATCAAAAATTACCCGTTGTCGAGGCCACAGGCAATAGAACGAGCCATACAGTCATAGAAAGAGCATTAGGAGATAAATTTGAAACCGCCGTTGAATGCCAGAACGATCGAGCCATTAGCACTAGCGCTGTCGCTGCTCAAGTTGCTGCCGCTACCTACAACCGCCTGACCCTGTCGCTGATCGAAGCCGAAGGCATTTGTCTGGGAAACCCCGATGTGCGGGCTGGAGCCGTGATTGATATTGGGGGAGTCGGCAAACTCTTTAGCGGTTCGTACTACGTGACAGCCGCTACGCATCGTTGTCATGCCCAGACGGGATACCAAACTCATTTCACTGTACAGAGGAATGCCCTATGAATTTTTTTGATTTGGTCAGCGATCCAGAGGCCCGTGAGGCGATGGTTGGTCGCATCTATGGCGTGGTGATCGGTGTTGTGACGAATAACACCGATCCGGATGGCTTAGGTCGAGTCAAGCTCAAGTTTCCCTGGCTGAGTGACATCGATGAGAGCACCTGGACGCGCATTGTAATGCCCATGGCCGGCAAAGATCGGGGTTTGCATTTTCTGCCAGAGGTGGGTGATGAGGTATTAGTTGCGTTTAATCAAGGGAATGTCCACGATCCGTATATTTTGGGCGCGCTATGGAGCAAAACCGACCGTCCACCTGTGACAAACGAAGATGGAAAAAATAACATTCGCATGATTAAATCGCGTAGCGGCCATACGATTACTTTAGATGACACTCCTGACCAAGAGAAAATTACAATTTGCGATAAGACGAAGAAGAATCAGATTGTGATTGATTCCGCCAAGAACACAATGACCATTCAAGTCGATCAGGGTATAAAAATCGAAGCTAAAGGGAAGATTGAAATTGAAACAAGCAAGGGTGATGTTGCAATTACCTGCCAAAACTTCTCAGTTGAAGCGCAGCAAAAATGTCAGATTAAAGCAGCCACCAACCTGAATCTCGAAGCGAATGCTGGGCTGGGCATCAAGTGTTTGGCTGGCGTCAAAATCAATGATGGTGCGCTGGAGGTAACCTGATGCCGGCGTATGTTTTGCACTTAGGAGCAACGGTGGCTTGCGTACATGGGGGACAGGGACAACCCACCGCTCCCAATCCCCGCGTTAAAGTCATGGGGCAGCCGGTTGTGACCCAACCCATTCCCTACACAATCGCAGGCTGTAGTAATCCTCCCACCAATCTAGGGCCGTGCGTTACCGCTAACTGGCTGACCGGATCGGTTCGCGTCAAGGTGATGGGGCAGCCGGTGTTGTTGCAAACGAGTCCAGCAATTTGTCTGCCTACAGGGACACCGCTGAATGTGTTGGTCACGCAACTCAGGGTGAAAGCTCAATAGCAGTTCTTAGTTTTGAGTTTTGAATGAGTTGACCTCTGTGTCTTTACGTTTTTCTTGGGAGCGCGATATGGCGAAGCCGTTTTTAGGCGTTGGGTTGAAGTTTCCTCTGCAATGGGACGAAGCAGGGAATTTTCAGCAAGCCTACTATGAAGAGAGCGTGCATCAGTCGATTTGGGTGATTCTCAGCACCGCTAAAGGCGAGCGCGTCATGCGGCCAGAGTTTGGCTGTGGGATTTACGACCTAGTGTTTGAACCCTACGCGGACTCAACGTTGGGCAAAATTTCTCTCGCGGTACAGGAAGCTTTACTGCAATTTGAACCCCGAATTGATGTGCTGGAAGTGCAGATCGATGCAGGCTCAGATCCAGCAACCGGGCTGTTACTGATCCGAATTGATTACGAGGTGCGCGCCACCAACAATGTCTTTAACCTAGTTTATCCCTTCTACTTGGAACGGAGTGCATTCTAATGGTCAAACCGGCTGCCAAGATTGATCCACGAAATGCACAGGACATTGTACGGCAGATTCAGTTACTGATGACTGAATATGTTCCTGATTACGCTTCCAGTCAAATTCTCGATCCGATCGCAATCGCTCAGGCAGATGTTCCGCCTTCGAGTATCAATGCAGCGCTGGTGCAGATTTTTGCCCGATTTGCCGAACTGACTATTCAACGGCTGAATCAGGTGCCCGATCGCGCCCTTCTCGCCTTTTGGGATTTGCTGGGCGCATCGCGTCTACCTCCCCAACCGGCCCGTGTTCCGATTACCTTTTCGTTAGCAACTGGTACAACCGTGAGTGCAATCGTTCCGGCGGGAACTCAGGTAGCAGCACCGCCGACAGCCGCACAAGCAGAGCCAGTCGTTTTTGAGACAGAGCGCGATTTAATCCTGTCCCCAGTTCAGTTGCGCTCGCTGCTCGTGTTTAATCTGGAGCAGGGGTCCTATCAGCATTTGCCAGCATCACAAGCAGAATTGCAGCCAGCCAGCCATGTGCCGCTGTTTCAGGGCAATCAGCCGATCGAACGCAGTTTTTATCTTGGGCATCATCAGCTATTGAGCTTTCCAGCTATTAAAACCCTGACCTTGACACTGAACTTGGAGCGGGGGTTTGGCGATGCTTCAGAGCGGCTACGCCGACAACCCCAATTGGACTGGCAATTTTGGGATGGTGCGAATGGCATCAGCCTGTCTGCGAACAAGGATGAAACCCGTAGCCTGACCGAAACCGGCAGCCATATGCTGCAATTTACTAATCTAACGGCTGTACCCATTACTCCAGTTGATGCGATCGAAAATCGCTGGTTGCGCTGTCGCTTGCTCACTCCGATTACCACCACACCTCAGGCGCGATCGGATCGGGTCCGCGATAGCCAACTGCCGGTGATTCAAGACGTGACAATGCAGGTGGAATTAGCAGAAACGCATCTCCCGCTCGATGCAGCTTTTACCAATCAAATCCCGCTGGATCTAAGTCAGGATTTTTTTCCCTTTGGCGAACGACCGCAGTTGGGCGATACGCTTTACCTGGCTAGCCAGACGGCATTTTCTCAGCCCGGAGCCAAAATTACACTAGAGATTGATATTAGCAACCCCCATACCGCCAGCTTTAGTTCATCGCTTCGCTCTCGCGCCACCGCTTCCACCGATCCAGCATTGAGACTAGCATGGGAATGCTGGAATGGAAAGAATTGGGAATCTCTCAGTCAGGACTTCAGCGACACAACGCAGGCATTCACCGATCGGGTGGCAGATCACACAGCCGGCAAAGTAATATTGACACTGCCATCGACGGTGACAGCCACGACCGTGAATGGAATTGTGAACTTCTGGATTCGCGTCCGAATTGCTTCTGGTAACTATGGTGAGGACATTAGCTTTGAACACTCGGGCGATAGATTAATCTTCAAACTCGCAACCTATGCACCACCGCTGATCCGCTCTATCCAGGTCAGCTATCAAGTTACCCATACTGCCCAGCCAGAAGCTATCATCACCTACGCAGACTTGACGTATCAGACCGTCACCACTGAAGCGAATCAATCCATTGCCTCATTTGCGCCATTTCAGATTCACAGTATTGCCAAACCTGTATTTTATTTGAGCTTCGGGAGTTCTGTTGAGCGGTTCCCGAATCAACCCATTAGTTTATATTTTCAACTGACTGAAGTTCAGTACGGACAGCCGCCGGATCATCCTTCCTGGTCATCTCCTCCTCAGTTAGTGTGGCAATACTGGAGTAATCGCAACGAGTGGACCAAGCTGATTGTTCGAGATGACACTCAGGCATTCACCCGCTCTGGTCTGGTTGAATTTCTACCTCCAGCTGACATGGCCGCTGAAGGTATTTCGGCAGAATATCGATTGCGTGTGATTTGGGATAGCGGCGACTATCTGTTTGAACCACGCTTGCAGCGTCTGTTGCTCAACACTACTATGGCAACACAAACCGTCACGATTCGGCAGGAAATCCTTGGCTCCAGTGACGGCAGTAAGGATCAAATTTTTCGCACGACCCAAACGCCCATATTGCTGGGGCAACAACTAGAGGTACAAGAACCAGAATTGCCGTCGGTACTAGAGCGAGAGCAACTAATCGCCACAGAAGGCAACGATGTCATTCCCACTGTCCCAACGATTCCCGTCACCCCAGAACCCATTTGGGTGCGCTGGCATGAAGTGTCCGACTTTTACGGGTCTGGTCCCCGCGATCGGCATTATGTGCTCGACCACCTGACTGGCGAAATCCGGTTTGGCAATGGCATCAATGGATTGATTCCGCCGATTGGGGTTGGCAATCTGCGCATGGCCCGCTACCAAACTGGCGGCGGCACGATGGGAAATCAACCCGCTGGCGTGATTACGCAACTGCAAACCAGCATCCCTTCCGTAGACAAAGCCGTCAATCCGGTTCCTGCGATCGGAGGAGCCAACGCCGAATCCCTAGAGTCCCTCCTAGAGCGGATGCCCTGCACACTGCGTCACCGCAACCGAGCCGTCACGCTAGAAGATTACGAAGATTTAGCCAGACTCGCTTCTCCTGCCGTTGCCCGCAGCCGCTGTGTCCCTCTGCACAATTTGGCGCTCGACCCCCTAGGGCGCGGTACTGCCCTCCCCGGAACCGTCAGCGTGATTATTGTGCCCCGATCAACTGAGGCTAAACCGATTCCCAGTCTAGAGCTAATTAATCGGGTGCAAACCTATCTCCAGAACCATGCCATCACCACCGCAGAGGTTATTGTCGTCGGACCGCTCTACCTTGGAGTGAATGTGACAGCCGATATTAGTTTAATGTCCCTGGACCAAGCCAGCACCGTCGAACAAGCCCTCGATCAGGCTCTGACGCAATTTCTGCACCCGCTCATCGGCGGCAGCGACGGCCGAGGCTGGAACTTTGGCCGCAAACCCCACCCCTCTGACCTGTACGCCCTACTCGAATCCATCCCCGGCGTCGATCATATCCGCTCCCTGCAAATGACCCTCCTAGACGATTCCCCCGGAGCCAAACAAACCGATCGCTTCCTCGTCTACTCCGGTCACCACACCCTCAACTTACTAAGGAGAGCTGTAAATGGTGAATAGTGTTTCGGTAAGGGGTGTGGGGTGTGGGGGGTGGGGGGTGGGGAGTGGGGAGTGGGGAGTGGGGAGTGGGGGGTTGACTATAAAGCGCTCAGGTTAGTAATATTCAGCTCTTAATTCAACCCAAACCCACCCAACAATCACCCCTCCATCTCCCACCCCCCACACCCCACCCCCTACCCCTCACCCCCTACCCCTCCACCCCCTACCCCTCCACCCCCTACCACCCATGCCCCTCCATCTCCCCAATCTCGACGATCGCACCTACGACGATCTGGTGGCAGAAGCCTTCAGCCAGATTCCGACCTATGCCCCAAACTGGACCGATCGCAATCCTTCCGATCCCGGCATCACGCTGATCGAATTGTTTGCCCACCTCACAGAAATGCTGCTGTATCGACAAAATCAAATTACCCCAGAATTGATGGGTACCTTCTTGAAGCTGATCAATGGGCCGGAATGGGCAACAACACAGGTAACGCAGTATGGTATTGACTGGGTGAAGCAACCAGACATACTTCAGCAAGCAGTACAACAAGCGGTACAGAGATTACGCTCGCCCTATCGAGTCGTGACAAACCAGGACTTTGAAGCCCTATCGATTGCCGCTGCACCAGACGCGATTGCCCGCGCCCATTGTTTACCGCGCCGCAACCTAGAACTCGCCAATCCGGCCACTCGTGCCGTCGATCAACCCGGCCATGTCAGTGTGATTGTGGTTCCCCGTCATACTCCCTATCAGCCCAATTCCGACCTGAATCAGACGGTTTGGCAGACGCTAGAATCCCGGCGCTTACTGACGACGCAAGTTCATGTGGTGAATCCCTACTATCTGGATGTCGGAGTCCAGCTGACCCTGGTGCTGCAACGGGATGCCCAGGAAGACGAGACGCGCCAACGGGCTGTTCAGGCATTGCAAGCTTTCTTCGACCCTCTCACTGGCGGCTCCCAGAAAACCGGCTGGCCGTTTGGGCGCAGTGTCTATGTCTCCGAGATTTATGCCCTGCTCGATCAAGTACTCGGTGTGGATTATGTCACTCCGACGAACCAGCAGGATGAGTTAATCGTTGCAGATGCGCAGCGCCTAGTTTATTCCTCTACCACTCCCCGCCAGCTCATTGCCGTCACCCTCTTTCCCGAAGAATTGATCAACGCCCCCAACATTGATCTGCACACAATTACTGTGCAATCGCCAATTCAACCGTTGTTTCCCCAGGGTTAGCCATGCCGTCTGATCTGCCGAATCTGCCAAACCAACTGCTTGACTATTTGCCCACGCTTTACCGCACCGATCCGCTGGTGGGCCAGTTTCTGCTAGCGTTTGAAAAGATTTTGCTGGGGCGACCAGATGGTGTTCCCTTTCCCAACCCCAACGCCGAGACTAACCCACTGCCTGAGCGAACCAACCAGGGTTTGGAAGAGTCGATTGCCCAACTCCATCGCCTGTTTGATGCCAAAACCACACCTCCGGAATTTCTGTCCTGGTTAGCCGATTGGGTTGCCCTCAGCCTGCGCGCCGACTTGAAGCTAGAACAACAGCGCCAGTTTATTGCTAATGCGATCTCACGCTATCAGTTTCGCGGTACCAAAGCCAACCTTCAGAGCCTGCTGCAAACCTTTACAATTGGCACACCTACGATTGTTGAGTTTGAGCCACCGATTCTCCAGATTGGCGTCAATTCGCTGATTGGCAGCAGAGAGATGCAGTTGCGCGGCAGCACACCGCACCATTTTCGCGTCACAATTGCCCTATCACGAGAACAGATCGATTCTCAAGGACGACAGTTGGCGCGTCAACGCGACATTGCTAAGAATATTATCGATCTGGAAAAACCGGCCCATACTGATTACAGTCTAGATATTATTTTTCCGAGTATGCAAATCGGCGTTTATTCTACGGTTGGTGTCGATACGCTGCTTGGTTTTGTACCGCAATCCTCTGGCTAGTTCAGCAATGATTTGATTAAAATTCAAGTTTTTATTTTGATCGTTCTTCACATATTCTTCTTCCCGTATAACTGCCGTGCCAGGAGTTAAGTCAATGACAGATATTAAACGTCCTAACTACTTCACCAATCAGTTTCTAGTTGAGCAAGACTTTCAGGATGAGCAGCAGTATCACCGCCAGATGCGCTACTTACACAATCGCGAGCTGCATTCCTGGGGAATTGTGGGAAACGGCTTACAAGTAAGTCGTGCTGGCAATCAGGTCACGGTCAGTGCCGGAGTCGCACTGGACAACGACGGTCACGAACTGGTGCTAACAGAGAACACGCCTTACACCTTGACCCAATTGCAGGCCACTGCGGTTTATCTCACCCTCGCCTTTAATCAAGTCTATGAGGATATCGATCGCTACAGCGGACAGGGTGTCACCGGCGATAAGTTTACTCGCACCACCGAACGACCCACCATCGCAGATACTGCTACTGTGCAGCCAGATGATGGTTCAGTTATTGTTCTGGCTCGCATCAATCTGAGCGAAACCAATCCAGAGGCCAGTATCGACTACAGCGTCCGCAGCCGCTCTGCCGGAGCCTTGGTTCAGGAGGCGCTTAGCCTCGACCTTGACCTGACCCATACCGCTCACAATAGTCCCACCGCCCTTTCTGTTAACGTCAGAGGTGGCACCGACGGAACGCGCTATGGCATCGTTAGTACAGCCAGCGACGGGGCCAACCGCTTGGGCGGACTATTCCAAATCGCCAAGGTCGAACGCCAGTTATCCTGTGGGGTTGTGGGCACCGTAGGCGAATTTGATCCGACTCGGATTTCCTTTGCGCCCTTTGCTTCACCTGATCCAAACAACCCGGCAACGATTCCGTTTGGCGTATTAGGGATGGTCAATGACAGTAGCAATGCTGACAAAAAATTTGGAGTGTCCGGTCGGGTCAGCGGCGGAACAGCAGGGAGCCACTATGGCGTGCAGGGAATCGCTGAAGATGGAATCTTTAATGCCGGAGGCTACTTCATCGCTCATGCAAAAGCTTCGGATGCCGCAAACAGCGAATACTATGGCATTTATACTGTAGCAACCGGTGATGGCAACGGCACACGAACTGGCATTGAAGCGTTTGCAGAGGCGGGTGGCACAGGGGATCGCTTTGGGGTAGTAGGCCGAGTATCAGGCAGTGATGGTAACGGTATGCGAGCTGGCGTTTTAGCGTTTGCACAAGCAGGTGGCACAGGGGATCGCTTTGGGATATGGAGTCGAGCGGATGGGGGAGATAGACGGTACGGCGGTTTCTTCCAGACAAGTAGTTTGCTCCCTCAATCCTACGGTGTAGTCGGTGCAACGGGCAATGAAGTTGATATCCGCAGGCAGATTGGGAGTACTCCCTGCGGAATGGTAGGGGTAATCAGTGGCAAGGGGGGAATTGGAAGACAATATGGTGTTTGTGGACTGGCGATCGATGGTGATGACACCTACGGGGTGGTTGGAGTGGCAAGTGGAGGAACAGCAACCACCAGTGCCACTGGTGGACGCTTTGAAGTCACAGGAAATGATCAGTCACTGCGCCCCTATGCTCAGTCACTGCGTTCCTATGGTGTATACACGGCGGCAGAAGGTTCGCCCAGAACGACAGATGTCTATGGTATTTATGCAGAGGCAACCAACAGTACACAAAACTGTTATGGAATTTACGCGGTAGCTTTCGGCGCTCCGGGCAGTAACTCTTACGCTGGCTATTTTCAAGGCAATGTCCATATCGAGGGAACCCTGACGAAAGCAGGCGGCAGTTTCCTGATCGACCATCCGCTTGATCCGCTAAACAAAACCCTGCGCCATAGTTTTGTCGAATCACCAGAGGCGCTCTGCCTCTACCGCGGTAAGGTCAAACTAGATGCGGAAGGCATGGCGATTGTCGAACTGCCTGCCTATTTTGCTGCTCTCACTCACGAACAAGCCGCCACCATCAGCCTCACCCCAATCGGCAGAATCTCATTCCTCACCAGCTACGAGTGGAACGAAACCTGCACCGCCTTCACCGTGTTTGGAGCAGCGAATGGGGACGTTGCCTATCTAGTCATGGCCGACCGCGACGATCCGGTGATGCAACAATTACGCCAACCCGTAGAAGCCGAAAAAGGCAGCGGTAATTTTGAAAAGGGCCAACTGCTCAACCCAGAAGCCTATGGCTATCCGGTCACGATGGGCGTGCACTATCAATCGCGCCCTGATCGACCTGATCGAGAAGTGGGGGAGCACAAAGTTGGGCAAGTGACTTTGTAGCTCGATTCAGAATTTTAACTACTGGTGTGGTGGTAACACAAAGAGGAAGTCTGTAAATTTTTTCGTGTCGCTTAGTTACTAAATCAATAGCAGGTTAACAGACCAAGTATACTCTCAGGCGTTTGTCTTCCCACAGGGTAGCGCACTCAAACTTTATCTATTTGCATGTTGCCTTATTCAGCTTCAGCGTTTTTTACCTCTTCGATCGCTCTGCCCACATCCGCTTTTTCAATCTCTTCATCTCCCTGTAACCACTGTAAACCATCCCATTTCAATCCTTCCATCTTGTCCTTCAAAAGCTCAATGATTTCCTCTCTTCCAATCTCCTCCACTAAATCATCTACGATGCTTTCATATCTTTCGTCTTCATCCACTTCCTCAACTTCTCCAATTAGAGCATCCCGTAACCGCTGTGCGCTTTGGCTTTTCCCTTCAGAGTTTTTCCACTCTCCCTGTTCTAAAACAAACCCCTCTTCAAGAAGCTTTTCACTTCCACCATTCGCTATTATTTCTTCGTAGATCTTTAAATCCTCCTCTGATAGCTTGTGGTTTAGTGTATACCACGCCCCGTTCATCGAATACAGTCCTAAAGCTTTAAGTTCGTTATTCTTTGTATTTACAGAAACTTTGTCTTCAGAATTTGCTTCATTTGCATCAAGGATGCCTCTATTCTTTGCAAGAAACTGAGATGCCTTACCATTTCCGGCTGGAGTTATATTTGCAGTAGTAAGATCGACTGTACTAAGATCCACTCCGTCTTTGTCTAGCTGCATTAAGGTTTGAACAATTTGGTAGAGACCAGGTTTGTAGTGCCCGCTCTTGTTATTTATCTCTTTCAATCTTCCTGATCCTACTTTCAATTCTCCAGCTCCCGCAATTGCACCACCAGATAAGAAGCTGGAATGGTGAAATTGACCAATTACATGGGGACCAGCATAGAACTGCCCATTTGGATCCATGACATAAACTCCCCATCCCTTACCCTTTATCGCTGTATAAGATTTTTGGGTATCATACAGATGCTCTTTCTCTCCTGGCTTCTGCTTCATGATTCCGCTTTCAATATGAAGCGCAAAGTTCTTTCGCTCTGGCGGAGTTAAATAATCGACTTTTCGCTTCTCAAGTTCTGCCTCATCCAATTCAGGTGCTTCCCAATCTTGGATAGGTGCCTTTTGCGCTCGCAGGAATTGTTCTTCGAGCGCAATTTCCGTCTTCAAATCGTTTATTTCCTGCTCTTTTGCTGCAATCTGTTTTGCTATACTTTGACGCTCTCGCACTGTTAATCGCCCAATATTAGTAGGCTTTTTGAGCGAAGCTACTTCTGCCTGAAGCGTTTCCAGGGTTTTTCGATATTCTTGAATCTTAGTCACCCGTGGACTCAACGTACCTTTCGTTTTAGGATGCGCTTTTTTATATTCAGTTTCATACTCAGCATCAGCATCATCGCCACCTATTTTTCTGAGATGCTTGTATTTTGACTTTTGGGCAATATCATCAAGGTCTTTAAAGGTTTTTGGTTTTTGGCTTTCGATCTCCTCATACCTTTGTTCAATTGACTGTTTAATTGAGCTTTCTTTAGCTTCCTCTCGAGCTTTTCTTTCTTCCTCTTTCCTAGCTTTTATCTTTTCAAGAACAGGATCAGTTACTCGCTGAATCCGACCATCAGGCTGAATCAAACGAGATAACAAGTATTTTGATACAGGGCTTGTTTTTTCCCCATTCTGGCGCTTCAGAGAATTTTGCCCAGCCTGGTTCTGCTGCACCACATGGGTCAACTCATGGGCGATTAATTCTTGTCCCTGATGGCTGCCCGGATCGTAAGCGCCCTGCCGAAAGAAGACATCCTGCCCGGTAGTAAACGCCCGTGCCTGCAACCTCGTATTCAGTTGATGCGAGCCGCTATCTGTATGCACTCTCACCTGGCTAAAATCGGCCCCCATCGCTGGCTCAAACTTGTCTCGCAACGATCGCGGTAACGATCGCCCTCCGCCTCGGGCTTGCTGAATCGAGGCTTCTATATTAGGAGCAACGGTGGCCCCACTGATATCTGACTGGCGCTGCACCGAGTGATTTTCTGCCTGGGCCTGCGGTAATTGGCCTCCCTCAGCGGATGAGCCAACAGGCGTATGAATTTGCCGCATCACCTGCTTTGCCACCTGGTCCGCTTCCTGCTCGTACCGATCATCCGGTTGCCCAACAGTCAACTTGGTTTGAATCACACTGCCCGACGAGGAACGTTCAGCCCCCAACTCCTGAGACAGGCCGCGAAACAGCGGCTTTGGCAAATCAGACGATTGCTGGGGGTGCAGCGATTGGTTGACAGGCTGGTGGCCCAGCTCAGCTTGAAGCTGGAGATGCGTAGCCAATTGAGCGGGAGCAATAGCGCGTTGGGGCTGGCGAGCGACGCTGGATTGTTGCTTGGGGGTCAGTTGCTGTCGTCTCATCCGATGTCCTCCACAATGCGCGCACGAATTCGCGCCCGATGATTCTACTAGCCTACAGCAAACTTCACCGCAAGTCTCGCTTTTTCTTTGATTTGAGGCCGCTTTTACAAACTAGGAAGACATTGCTGAATCGGAGCTTGAAGAGCTGAAGTTTCGTGCAAAATCAAGGCTAGAACTAAGGCTCAACTCCCGCTCAACTACCCTGCGATTCAGCAACGCCTGCTTATCGGTTCATCACCCGTTCGTGAGCCTCCCTAAACCGCTTGTTAAGCGCATCAGCCGACGGAGTCAAGCTTGGTATCAGCGTAGACAAGGCAATCATCGCCAGAGTAATCAAAATCAACCGTTTCATAAATACCTCCAAAAAGCATTAGAACATCCAAATTGAAAGCATCAGAGCTTTGATAGTCCTGATAATCTCAATTCAATCCCTATATTCACATCTGTTATCCAGTTCTAGAAGCAACGACGATAACCTCCCTATGTATTTCCTACGTTGGAAAGACCATCTCGCAGAATCTTGAGATATTTGTTAACTAAACTATTCAAAAAACTGTCAAGCAATCATTCTACGAACTTTTATGGAAGATATGGCCATACTTCCCTCTCTTGTGAGGTGAACGGAGAATGAAGCTTACAATCGCCATCGATCCATATTTTGCATCCACAATCTTATATCAGATCTGAGCAGATCAGTAGTAAATTGTCGTTTTTGTTACAAATAGTTATCTCTGTTGTGTAATTACTGTGTAACAAAGTGGCTTGCTATGGCAGTCAATTGGTGCCAGAGATAGAGGAATGATCGCACCATTCCCCTACTTGTTCTAGCTTCTATTCACCGCGCCTACGGTAAAGCATCAATACACTCATCACTTCGTCTGAATTAGGAACCGGCAACAGCCGACTCCAGGAACCTACCTCTGCTAAATCGCGCTGATGCATTTTGTGAATCATTTCGCGAATGCCTTCAGCCGAACCAATCAGAATCAGCTTCAGACGTTCTCGTTCCCCAGATACGTAGTTCGGTGGAGACTCAGGATAATTAGGATCGAACGAAAAATCAGACAGAAACTCATCTGCCATAAGCAACACTCCTGTATATGAGTTGGGAAGAAAACCCAAAAATCTAGCCACCCCTTCAAAATGCAGCGCCAAGCAGGGTGGCCGGAGAGAGTGTTAAAATACTCCGTTAGCCGCCCAGACTGGGTTCGACAGTCGAGGGGGTCAGTCGCCTGTTCGCTGGGGCAAACAGCAATGGGCGACGCTAGATTTTTGGGAATCCGGGCTGCTAGGCAAAATCTGCAACCTTAGTCAATCACAATACCCAAATCGGGCAATCCGAGTCAAGCGGTTATTACATACTGATTCGCCTTGATACCTTCTGCTCAATCAGCCTCCATTTCCACGCCATTAATAACCGCACCCCAGCTCGGTTCTTTAAATTACGAGCAACATATTCAACCCGCTCTCTAACTTCATCCTCAACTAATGATTGTCCCAGGTTGCTGGAAGCGCGTCGAAAAGCGGCAGCGAGGATTTCTGCTGGTTCAGCCATTGAATTGTATCCTTCGGAACATCATAATTAATCCAAAGTACTTCCGTTCGAGGCTGTTTAACTGAAAGACACTGCTTAGCAGGGGCCTCTATGTAATCCCAATCCTGATAAAGCTGATCCAACAAATCACAGTGATAGCCGGATAAAGCAACTTTGCCTTTAACATTTTTCAGTACTTCAGCTAGTTGCCGATGCTCATCATCCGTCATTTCATATCCATAGGCATTTGCATCACCACGAGAATCATGGGGGTAGGGAGGATCACAATAAAACAAGGTTTCCTCACTGTCATACCGTCGAATCACTTCAATTGCCGGAGTGTTTTCGATTTGAACTCGCAACAGTCGTTGGACAATCTCAGATAATCCTTCCACACTCCCCAGCCAACGAGAAACTGCCCCCGCCATTCCGGCTCGGCTCGTCAGCTTGCAATGCGCCCAGCGTCCCGCACTAGCAGTCTGGGCTAAACCCGTTCTGACCTGTCGCGCTCGAACAAAAAAACGCCGCGCTCGCTCTAGCTCTGTAAGCCCCTCAATGGGTTCTTCTGCTGCAATCCTGAGTTCTTCTCTAGCAAAAGGAGTTAAACCAATCGCTCTAATCAATTCTTCTTGACTATCTCGCAGAACCCGAAAAAAATTGACAACTTCTCCATCAAGATCGTTATAAGTCATAAGTCTCTACCGGAGCAGGCTTTCTGTTTAACAAAACCGCCGCAGAGCCGCCAAAGGGTTCACAGTAATGAGTCGCATCTGGCAGTAAAGGCAGAAGCCAATTCAAGTGATTAAACTTTCCACCATACCAACCAAACGCAATGACCTTGCCCATCTGTCTGTCTATTCTGATACTGGACAAGTAGTATACACGAACTAATGATTTTAGGATCAGGGAGATCTTAAGCTTGATCCAAACCCTTAGTTCAAATTTCGACACTAAACGAAACCGAGATTAGAACGGCAGCATTAAAATTAGCTACTAAACTCGATGTGCTATGTACAAATTTGCTCCAGCTTCAGAGGACGAACCGATTGTGTTTGGCGCAGCTCGGCCGGGATATCGCAGCGAGCAAGTTAACGAATGGGTTGAATTTATGCAGCATCAAGGCATCAAGCGAATTTGCTGTTTACTGCCTGAATCGCAACTGGCTCCCTATGCCAATCTGCTGGACGTTTACCGACAGACCTTTGGCTGCGACCAAGTTTGTTGGACGCCAATCGAAGATTTCCAGCTTGCAAACTCAAACATTCTGATTCAGCAAATCCTACCGTTTCTATTCGCTGCCAATCAGAAGCACGAGAAGGTTGTAGTTCACTGCTCTGGCGGCATTGGACGCACGGGACATGTTTTAGCTGCTTGGTTGGTGGCTGGACGGGGATTCTCCAAACAAGATGCAATTGCCGCCGTTAAACAAACTCGCAGAAATCCCTATGAAGCTGTGATTGCTGCCGCGTTTAAAGGCCGCAATCCCTGGACGGTTGCAGCGGAACTGAATCGACTGCTGGATGAGTGTGACCGGTTTGGAAGCGAGTTCAGTCGATCCCAAATTTAGGCACTTATGAAGCGATGACTCCCAATGTAGATTTAGCAATTGAACCAACTATACGGTTGGATCACGATAACGCCCCTCAGCCCGATGCGGTTCTCTTGATCAGCGAAGCAGCAGGTGGTCAGTCACGACTAAGTGATGATGACTATCTCGAAGGAGCACCCGAACTAATTGTCGAAATTGCAGCTAGTAGCGCCGCTATTGACCTCCATGCTAAGAAACAAGCCTATCGACGCAATAATGTGCAGGAGTGTATTGTCTGGCAAGTGCTTGATCAAACACTAAGCTGGTTCTATCTGGAAAACGGTGAACATTTTGATCTGCCGGTTGATGCTATCCGCATCAACCGGAGTCGTGTATTTTCAGGACTTTGCTTAGCGGTTAAAAAATTACTAGAAGGCGATATGCGAGCAGTATTGGCAGTTCTACAGCAGGGTATTCAATCCTCAGACTATGCAGCATTTGTGCAGAAGCTAACTGTCAACTAACCATTGGTGATAGTTGGTGATAGTTTCTGGCAGATTCTCCTTCGGGTTCGTGCCTTAGGGTTCATGATTATTCGTGCGTCCACCCACCAATCCAATCGCAATTGCATCCATTACTCGTGCCACTGGAATAATTTCCAGCTCAGAACTGGTAATTGCCTGACTGGCGGGGACAATCGCTCGTTTAAAGCCAAGTTTTGCCGCTTCCTTTAACCGCAGTTCCATTTGCGACACCGGGCGCACCTGTCCCCCCAACCCCACTTCGCCGATCAGCACCATCGACGGATCCACCACCCGATCGCGGAAACTCGCCGCCACTGCTAAGGCCACACCCAAATCTGCCGCTGGTTCCGCCACATTCAAACCACCCGACGCCGCCACATAGGCATCCAGCTTCGATAGCGGAATCCCGACCCGTTTCTCCAGCACCGCCAAAATTTGCAGCAGCCGGTTGTATTCGATCCCAGTTGTAGACCGTCGAGGTGACGGGTAACTCGTGGGGCTAACCAAAGCTTGCAGCTCCACCACCAGCGGGCGCGTCCCCTCACAGGCCACAATCGTTGCCGTACCCGGAGTTTCCTCATCCCGATTGCCCAAAAACAACTCCGAGGGATTGCGCACCTCCTCCAAGCCACCATCCGCCATCTCAAACACGCCCAGTTCATGGGTGGCCCCAAACCGATTCTTCACCGACCGCAGCAGTCGGTGGCTGGCAAACCGATCGCCCTCAAAGTAGAGCACCGTATCCACCAAATGCTCTAGCACCTTCGGTCCCGCAATCGCTCCCTCTTTGGTCACATGCCCGACGATGAATAAGGTAATGTGCTCCCGCTTAGCTACCTGCATCAGCGCCGACGTACATTCCCGCACCTGCGCCACCGACCCCGGAGCCGAATTCAACGCCGCAAAGTAAAGCGCCTGGATACTGTCGATTACCGCCACCTGCGGACGCAGCGCCTCCAACTCGCGCAGGATGGTTTCTAGATCGGTTTCGGGTAGGAGGTAGAGGTCGGGTGGAGGGGTGGTTCGCGTAGCGTCGGAGGCGTTAGGGTGGGGGGTGGGAGGGGTGGGGGGTGGGGAAGGTGGAGAAGTGGAGAGAACAGCGGCTGATTGCATTTTGCTTCTCTGACTCACCTTGCTTCGCTTACTCTCCTCAATCTCCCTGGCTCCCCCGCTTCCAATCCCCAGCCGCTGCGAGCGCAACTTCACCTGCTGGCCTGACTCTTCGGCGCAAACATAGAGGATGCGGTAGCGGGTGGCGAGTTGGTTGGCGACTTGGAGCAGCAAGGTGGATTTACCAATGCCTGGATCGCCGCCGATCAGGACCAAGGAACCGGGGACGATGCCACCGCCAAGGACGCGGTCGAGTTCGGTGTAGCCAGAGGTGAGGCGGGTTTGGGGATGGTCGGAGATTTGGTTGAGGGTGAGGGCAGCAATGGGCTGAGGGGCGGGTTTGGGGGTGCGGGACGAACTGGCAGACCGAGCGGCGGCTAGGGGAGTGACCCGACCGGCAGGGGTCGCCGTGACGATCTGTTCCACCATCGAATTCCAAGCGCCACAGGATGGGCATTTGCCAAAAAACTGCGGCGATTCTGCTCCGCATTGATTGCAAACATAGAGCGAGCGTTGTTTGGGCATGTGACAATTGTTTCCGCTAGATTAAGAGATTGCTTTAGATTTATGTGAAATCCATTCCGCCGGAGGAATCTTAAGAAACATTGAAATGTAGCTATAATAGGGAGTTCAGCGTTCTAATTTGATTCAGGTGAGCTAATATCTTTAATGATAAAGTGACGAAAATTAACTAAGAAATATCAAGTTTAAGGAGTGTAAACTAAATTGGAAAATCACAAAGAAAAGATTCTGGTCGTTGACGATGAAGCCAGTATTCGCCGCATTCTGGAAACGCGCCTTTCCATGATTGGGTACGATGTCGTCACGGCTGCCGATGGGGAAGAGGCCCTGGAAACCTTCCGCAATGCCAACCCCGATCTGGTGGTGCTGGATGTAATGATGCCGAAGTTGGACGGCTATGGGGTCTGCCAGGAACTCCGCAAAGAATCCGATGTGCCGATTATTATGCTAACGGCGCTGGGCGATGTGGCCGACCGGATTACGGGTTTGGAGCTGGGCGCGGATGACTATGTGGTGAAGCCGTTTTCGCCCAAGGAACTGGAAGCGCGGATTCGTTCAGTATTGCGCCGGGTGGAGAAGGTGGGCACCTCTGGCATCCCCAGTTCGGGCGTCATCCACATCAACAACATTCGCATCGATACGAACAAACGCCAAGTCTACAAGGGCGACGAGCGGATTCGGTTGACCGGCATGGAATTTAGCCTGCTAGAGCTGCTGGTGGGTCGGTCCGGCGAACCCTTCTCCCGTTCCGAAATTTTGCAAGAGGTGTGGGGCTACACGCCTGAGCGCCATGTGGACACGCGGGTGGTGGATGTCCATATTTCTCGCCTGCGGGCCAAACTCGAAGATGACCCCAGCAATCCAGAGCTGATCTTGACGGCACGCGGCACTGGCTATCTGTTTCAGCGGATTGTGCCTCCTGGTGAAACAGAATAATTCGGGTTTCCGGTCAATTCTCTCCGTCTATGGGTAGAATCCATCTGATAAAATTTGTGAGGTTTCTATCACTTTGATCAATGGGATCGACTCAGGCACGGATTGCAATTGATGCAATGGGGGGAGATTACGCTCCCGCTGAAATTGTTGTTGGCGCGATAAGAGCACAGGCAGAACTTGGGGTGCAGGTCCTTCTGGTCGGCGACCCCCAGCCCATCGAAGCCATTCTGAAACAGCACAATGCGCTGCACCGGCTGGAAATTGTGCCCGCCGAAGGCTTGGTGGAAATGCATGAGGAGCCGTTGAGTGCCTTACGTCGTAAGCCAAAAGCTTCGATTAACGTCGCGATGGATTTGGTTAAGCAGGGTCGGGCCGATGCGGTGGTGTCGGCAGGGCATTCAGGCGCGGCAATGGCGGCAGCACTGTTACGGTTAGGGCGGATTCCTGGAATTGACCGTCCGGCGATTGGAGCCGTGTTGCCCACTATCATGGCGAAACCCGTGCTGATTCTGGATGTGGGCGCGAATGTCGATTGCCGTCCTAAGTTTTTAGACCAGTTTGCGGTGATGGGCGCGATCTACTCCCAGTATGTGCTGGGTACAGAAAATCCCAAAGTTGGGCTGCTCAACATCGGTGAAGAATCCTCGAAGGGAAATGAGCTAGCGCTACGCACCTACCAGCTTTTAGAAGAGAATCCGCGCATCTCGTTTATTGGCAACGCAGAAGGGCGAGATGTGCTGTCGGGTAAGTTTGATGTCGTGGTCTGTGACGGCTTTGCCGGGAATGTGCTGCTCAAGTTTGCCGAAGCAGTGGGCGAGGTGCTGCTCAACATTCTGCGGGAAGAGTTGCCGCAAGGCTGGCGTGGTCGCCTGGGCACGCTGCTGTTGAAACCCAACCTGAGACGGATCAAGCAACGGGTGGATCATGCCGAACACGGCGGTGGATTGCTGCTGGGCGTGAATGGCATTTGCATTGTTGGACATGGTAGTTCGCAGGCTCCCACCATCTTCAATGCGGTGCGGCTGGCGAAAGATGCGGTTGACAATCGCGTGTCTGACCGAATTCAAGCCCAATATCAAAAAATCGAAGCCACCGCCAGCGACGGAGAATAATGTTACAGGAATCAGGAATCGGCATCGCCATGACCGGGTGCGGCTCTGCTGTTCCCGCTGCTTGGTTAGACAACACCGGCATGAGCCAACTCGTTGAAACCTCGGATGAGTGGATCGCCTCCCGTACCGGCATTCGTCAGCGGCGCTTGGCTGCCCCCACCGAATCACTACGCACCCTCGCCACCCAGGCCGCCCAAAATGCCCTCGATATGGCCGGACTGGCCGCCACCGATCTGGATTTGATCATCCTGGCGACCTCAACTGCCGATGATTTGTTTGGCAGCGCTAGCCAGATCCAAGCCGAACTGGGTGCCACGAAAGCCGCCGCCTTTGATTTGACCGCCGCCTGTTCCGGCTTCATCTTTGCCATGGTGACGGCCTCCCAGTTTATCCGGACCGGCACCTACCAAAACATCCTCTTGATTGGCGCAGATGTGCTGTCCCGCTGGGTAGACTGGACCGATCGCCGCACTTGTGTGCTGTTTGGCGATGGGGCTGGCGCGATGGTGATGCAGGCGGCTGAGTCGGATCGGTTTTTGGGCTTTGAGATTCGCAGCGACGGCAGCCGCAATGAATGTCTGACGCTCGCCTTTCAGCCTCAGCCACGGGAACTGGTGAATGACATCCACGTCGGTCAAGGTACATTCCAACCGATTCAGATGAACGGGCAGGAGGTGTATCGGTTTGCCGTGAAGAAAGTTCCAGAGGTGATTGAAAAGGCGCTATTTCGCTCCCAGCTTACGGTTGAGCAGATAGACTGGCTGCTGCTGCATCAGGCGAATCAACGAATTTTGGATGCCGTGGCAGAAAGACTAGGTATTCCTGCTCATAAAGTGATCAGTAACATGGGAAAATATGGAAATACCTCAGCAGCGTCGATTCCCTTGGCGCTGGATGAGGTGGTGCGTGCAGGTCACGTAAAACCCGGTGATGTGATTGCGGCAGCCGGTTTCGGTGCGGGTTTGACCTGGGGCGCAGCCATTTTTAAGTGGGGCTAGGCGCTAGTTACCTATGCGGAAACTGCTTGGTTTTGGAACTCCAAAGCTTTGACGAGTGTTCTAGATAGGACCGAAAGGCTGATGCCTTCAACCGATAACAGACGCAAAATCAACACAGACGCAAGATCAACACACAGGGTGAAACGTTAGGAGTGAATGGATTCATGACAAAAACAGCATGGGTTTTTCCAGGACAAGGTTCGCAGGCGATTGGGATGGGAGCGGATTTGTACAATCTTGCCGCTGCGCAAGCCAAGTTCCAGCAAGCCGAGCAAATTTTGGGCTGGTCGGTGCCGGAAATCTGTCAAAACCTGGACGATAAAGTATCGAGAACGCTTTACACCCAGCCCTGCCTCTATGTGATCGAATGCATTTTGGCCGACTTGATGCGGGACCACGGCGAGCAGCCGGATTTGGTGGCAGGCCATAGCCTGGGCGAATATGTAGCCCTTTACGTGGCCGGTGTATTTGACTTCGAGTCGGGATTGCGCCTAGTCAAGCGACGGGCCGAGCTGATGGATGCCGCTTCGGAAGGCGTCATGGCTGCTTTGCTAGGATTCGACCGTGAGCAGTTGGAGCAGCAAATTGCCCAAACCCCGGATGTGGTGCTAGCTAATGACAACAACGCCGGTCAGGTAGTGATCTCTGGCTCTATCGAAGCCGTAGATGCGATTCTCGCCAATGTCAAAGCCAAGCGAGCCGTGAAGCTCAATGTCAGCGGTGCCTTTCATTCGCCTCTGATGGCCGGAGCTGCCGCTGACTTTCAAGAAGTGCTGGATCAGGTCGAGTTTCGTTCAGCCCGCGTACCCGTGCTCTCGAACGTAGATCCAACGCCAGCCACTGATGCCGAAGTGCTGAAGGACCGCCTCAATCGCCAAATGACAGGTTCGGTTCGTTGGCGCGAGATTAGCTTGCAAATGCCTGAGGCGGGCATCGAGCGAGTCGTTGAAGTTGGACCCGGCAAGGTATTGACCGGCATTATTAAGCGCACCTGCCCGACGCTAGCGTTGGTGAATGTCAGCACGCTGTCGGAATTGCCTACACCGGCTCCGGTGGCTTAGATCTGACCCCACCCATCCTCCCTTGCTAAGGAGAGCTGCCGGAAGGAGGGGTTTGTCTAGCAAACAGGAATTACACAAAAAAGCGGACTGGGCAACGCGGCTCAGTCCTTTTGCTTTATCTAGATTGTTGTTTTATCTAGATTGGCCTCAAAAACAAGCTACCATTCTCGTCGCAGCCGTCGCGTTACCGATGAAGGCAGCACATCGCGCTTATCGTGGAGCTGACCGTGGGGATATTCCTCGTTGGCATGGAAGATGTCCCACAGCTTGTAGGCCGGCTCTCCTTTGACAGCTACCACTTCGTTTTTGTCGTTGCCCGTCAGGAATACCGACGCCGACAGTTCATCATCTTCGCCGCTGACTTTCCACTTCACCTTGACAATATATTCCGTGTTCACTGTGAGGTGTTCATTGAGTCGGATAAATACCATGAGGCAAACTTCTCTTAAACTCCCAGATTCTGACTAGGATAAAGCATTCGCTATCAGGATGGCAGGGCCGATCCCCCCAAAGCCCCCTTAAAAAGGGGGACTTCTAAATGATTTAAAGAGAGTCTTCAAGCACTTTCGGTTCGGTTCCCCCCTTGCTAAGGGGGGCTAGAGGGGAACATCAACTTGTGATACTGATACTCCTACAGAACCACCCTAAGCCTCGTCCAAAGCCGCAATACCGGGCAGCACTTTGCCTTCTAGCAGTTCCAGGCTAGCTCCACCGCCGGTCGAGATGTGGCTCATCTGGTCGGCAACGCCCACCTTCTCTACAGCTGCCACCGAATCACCGCCACCGATGATCGTAGTGGTGCCGGTCTTGGTCAGGTCAGCCAGGGTGCGGGCAATGGCTTCGGTGCCTTTGGCGAATTTGTCGAACTCGAACACGCCCATCGGACCGTTCCAGATTACGGTTTTGCAGTCGGCCAGCGCGTTTTGGAACACCTTCACCGAATCGGGACCGATATCCAGTCCCATCCAGCCATCGGGAATTGCCTCCACGCTGACGGTTTGGGTATTGGCGTCTTTGTCGAACTTATCGGCCAGCACCACATCGGTAGGCAGCAGCAGGTCCACGCCTTTTTCCTTCGCCTTAATTTCCAGCGACTTAGCCAGATCGAGGAATTCATCTTCCACCAGCGAGTTGCCGACGCTCAGACCTCGTGCCTTGTAGAAGGTAAAGATCATGCCGCCGCCGATCAGCAGCTTGTCTACTTTTTCTAGCAGCGTTTCAATCACAGTAATTTTGCTGGAGACTTTCGAGCCGCCAATAATCGCCGCCAACGGACGCTGGGGATTTTCAATCGCACTCTGCAAATACTGCAGTTCTTTTTCAATCAGGTAACCCGCTACGGAGGGCTTCAGGTAGTGGGTGACGCCTTCTGTAGAAGCATGGGCGCGGTGAGCCGTACCAAACGCATCGTTGACATAGAGATCGGCCACGGACGCCAGCTTTTTAGCAAATTCAGGGTCATTGGCTTCTTCTTCGGCATAGAAGCGCACGTTTTCCAGCAGCGCTACCTGACCGTTTTGCATTCCCGCCACTGCACTCGCGACCTCATCGCCAATGCAGTCATCGGTTTTGATTACCGGCTGGCCCAACAGTTCCGACAAACGGTTAGCGACGGGCGTCAGCCGCATGCTGTCTACCACCTTGCCTTTGGGACGACCAAAGTGACTGGTCAAAATCACCTTAGCGCCCTTAGAGGTGAGATCCTGAATCGTCGGTAAGGCAGCCCGGATGCGCGTGTCATCCGTAATGTTGCCCTGCTCGTCTAGCGGTACGTTGAAGTCTACGCGCACGAGGACTCGCTTACCGGATAGATCGGCTGCCGACAAATTTGCTACAGATTTTTTTGCCACAAGAACCCCCTGGATGAGTCTTTTTACCTATTGGTTATTGTATGGGAAGAGGGATCATTCTTGGAATCGGCTGCGGCTATTCCTTACAGAGATTTTCAGAAAAATCTGTAGCCCAGCACGCTAAGAAAGCATGAAGGATCAGGCATGAGGGGCAAAAATCAACGATAAGGTATTAACAGGACTGATTTGTTCAGCTTCATTTGTGGGTAAAACTCGATGTTTCTAGCCTTGTTTGTTGGTGAGGCATGCCATGTTTAAGACTGTGCTGTTTCCAATCGACCAGAGCCGAGAATCGCGTGAGGCGGTTGATACGGTTGCCAATGTGGTCAAAACCTATCAGAGCAAATTGATCATTCTATCGGTGGTGGAATCACCGCAGGAAACGCCACCCACCTCCGCTGCCGAGCGCACGATGACTTCGCCGGACGCCATTGCCGAACTACTGGCCGATGCCAAAGCTCTCTTCCGCGAGCAAGGGATTGAGGCCGAAATTGTGGAACGGGAAGGCAAACCCGCCTTTATCATCTGCGATGTGGCCGACGAACTGAACGCCGACCTGATCATCATGGGCTGCCGGGGTCTGGGCCTCACCGATGAAGGTGTGGCAGAAAGCGTCACGAATCGGGTGATCAACCTGTCGCCCTGTCCGGTGCTGATTGTGCCGTAAGCCAGCGACATTTTGTTGTTTTATTGAGGTGCTCTTGCGGCCAAGTCAGTTGGGCTGCCATTTCAATTGACCGAGTTGGACAATCAGCTATCCAACTCTGGTTGATTTGCAGGAACGACCCCTCTGCCTTCGGCACCTCCGGCGCTGCCCCGCTAACGCTAAGTAGGTAGTTGTGAATCAGGTAGGGTTCTAAACCTGTGGAAGCGATGGAGGACAAAATAAGGGGTTTCGACTCGCCTGCTGAAGATGGTACTAGAACCTAAGGCTCAGGGCGTTGATCCAGAGTATTAGCAGCACCCGTGGACCAGCTAACCTAACTTCCTGTAGCAGGCAGGAGGTGAGGCTGTGTTGATTGTACAAGATCAATTAGCAGCCTCGCTGATGTCCCCCAGTAGTTAGGGCAAACTGCCTTAAGCCATTTCTTCCAACTTCATCAGCGAGGTTATAACAATGACCACTGAGTTCAACGCACTGTTGAAGACTCCTTGTGACGAGCGAGTGCAGATCTGGATTATCAGCACACGGGACCAGGTGATTCACCAGATGAACGAGTTTACCGTCAAGCAGATTGCCAGTGACCGTACCCGATTTACACCTCTGATTCCTGCCCCCTTGGAAGGCAAATACATGACTGTGTTAGTGAGGTAAGGAGCGAGAAGTTAGAAGTCAGGAGATATGCTAACTTCTGACTCCTGTTCCTACAGTTGATGAACGCCAAATCAGCTATTCAGTAAGCCATCAAATACTAGTGTCTGGGCTGTACCGCTATCCTTAAACTGCTGTTCTTCCATACCAACCACCTCTACAGTGACGGTGCGTTCACCTGGTTGCCACTGTCCGATTCGCGGATCAATTTCAACAATTGTTTGGGCATCCTCAGTGCGAACTCTATAGGTCGTAGTAGCCCAGGCACCAGTTCGATAGTCAAAACTTTCGCCATCGTCTTCGTATAGCGTCCATGCCCCCGTTCCTGGCCAGATCTTGATGCGCAACTGACTAACTGGCGCGGCTTGGACATGCTGCTGCACCGGCGCTAGCGGAATAATAGCTCCAGCTTTGACATAAAGCGGCATTTTCTCTAAGGGAGCCTCAGCCAAAATGGACGTTCTCCCCGGCAATTCTTCGCCTGTCCACCAGTCAAACCAGGTGCCTTCTGGTAAGTAAACCGCTCGGTGGGTGACGCCTGGACGCAGTACTGGAGCTGCCATCAGCGAGCTGCCTAACATCACTTGGTCATACATTTGGCTGGTTTGGAGATCATTAGGAAACTCATAGAGTAAGGGACGCAAAATGGGTGCTCCTGTCGATGCAGCTTGCCAGAACAGGGTATAGAAATAGGGTAAAAGCTGGTAACGCAGTTCGATATATTGGCGGCAAATTTGCTCGACCTGTTCGCCGAACACCCACGGCTCATGCTGCATACTGTTGATAATCGAATGGGCACGCATCAGCGGATAGAGCATCCCAACCTGCATCCAACGAGCAAACAACTCTGCAGTAGCATTGCCAGCAAAACCGCCAATATCGGCTCCCACAAAGGCCACACCCGATAGCCCTAGATTGCACAGCATTGGCAGCGACATTTCCAGATATTCCCAGCGCGAGTGATTGTCTCCGGTCCACACGGCTGACCAGCGTTGAATTCCGGCATAACCCGAACGGGTCAACACAAACGAGCGTTGGTTTGGTCGCTGTTGGTCTAGCGCTTCGGCAGCGGCGCGGGCCATCATCATGCCGTATAGGTTATGTGTTTCTGCATGGGTGGTTTGGTCGGCTCCGGTTCCTTGCGGCGCATCCAGCGGCAACGGAATTTTTACCCCCGGATCGCCAAAGGGCCGATCGTTGAGGGCTGGTTCGTTCATATCGTTCCAGACTCCGGCGACCCCCGCATCGGTTAAGGCACGATGGGATTCGCTCCACCACTGCCGCACGTCAGCCCGCATAAAGTCGGGGAATACGGCACGATCTGGCCAGACATAGCCATGAAAAATTTTGCCGTCGCGATGCTGCACAAAGTAATTTTGCTGTAGCCCGGTTTCCAGCACAGCATAGTTAGTATCCGGTTCAAACTTGACGCCCGGATCAACAATGGTTACAATCCTGAACCCCTCCTGCTTAAGGTCATGAAGCAATTGAGCTGGATCGGGAAAGCGTTCTGGATTCCAGGTGAATACTCGAAATCCATGCATGTAATCGATATCAAGATGAATCACATCACAAGGAATGGAACGTTGGCGGAATTCAGCCGCTAATGCTCTGACTTCTTGCTCGGAACGATAGCTCCAGCGACATTGATGATAGCCAATCGCCCATTGAGGCGGTAGTGGCATGCGTCCGGTTAGGGCAGTGTAGGTTTCGAGAATTGCCGCAGGCTCGGGACCATAGATAATGTAGTAATCGAGTTCGCTGCTGTGGGTTTCCATGCGCCAGATGCCCGATTGCTCTGCGCCCATGTCAAAGCAACTCCAGAAAGTGGTGTTGAAAAAGATGCCGTAGCCGAGCTGGGGCCGCAGCGCCATAAAAAAGGGAATCGCCTGATACATTTCATCGGTGAGGGCATGGTAATCGAGCGAATCGGTGGTCCAATTGGTCAGGCGTTGGCCGAGTTTATCCAGCAGGCCAGTCCGTTCCCCAAAGCCGTAAAAATGTTCATCGGATTCAATTTGCTTCCAGCAGGCAATCGTTTCCTGTCGCCAGGCAATTCCCAAGTCTATATCCTGGGCAAACGGGCGCTGCTGTTGATCAAAACAGGTGAGCTTTGCCGTCGATTTGTCTAGACGGAGGCGCATCTTTTCAGTGGTAATTTCTAGCTTTTCTGGGCTGTCTTGAAGCTCGTAGGGAAAAGCCGCCCAGTGGCCATCGTCAGTCGTTACAGCCCAAGAGCGGCGCGGCAAGAAGGTTCCGGTGGGGCTAAATCGGACGCGAATCAGGTTAGGAGCTAGCAAACTGAGCTGCATCCGAGCTGATATTGTGTCTATTTTTCCATCTGAGCTAGTCTCTGAGCTAACAACGGTTAGATGAATTACCTGTTGATCAACCGCAACGTCCTGAATTCGGCTGATCGATGTCCACGCGGGTGCGATGGTCGGCATTTGTCCCAAAAACTCTGGCATTAGATTTCCCCTACTAGCTCTAGACGAAATATCTGGCGTTATCCTGGCTTTACCATACCAGCCCTGCTGGCAGTTGCAATCTCTATCCAGAGAATGCCTTCCTAAACTGGTTGCCTCTCTCCTGCGAGCGATTCTGCACCAATGTTGCTTCTCTTTAAATGGAATTGGAGTGACTAGAGGCAACGTGGAATTATGCAGCTAGCCGGAAAAGTAGCGCTAATCACAGGTGGCAACTCTGGTATTGGTTTTGCAACCGCAAAGCTGTTTACGCAGCAGGGAGCCAATGTGGGCCTCATTGACCTCGATGCAGAAGGATTAGAACAAGCTGCCAGCCAACTGCAACAGTGGAGCAGAGCAATTCCCATTGCAGCTGATGTATCCGAAGCTGGTGCCATGCAGCAAGCCGTCAATCATATTGTAGACAAATGGGGCAAGCTTGATATTGTGTTTGCAAATGCTGGAATTAATGGGGTGTGGGCACCTGTAGAAGAACTAGAGTTAGATGATTGGAATGCAGTTTTGAATGTTAATCTAACAGGCACCTTCCTAACTGTAAAATACGCAGTTCCCTATTTGAAGCAACAAGGTGGTTCAATTATCGTCACGTCTTCGGTGAATGGTACCCGTATGTTTAGCAACACTGGGGCTACTGCCTATGCCTGCTCTAAAGCAGCCCAAGTTGCGTTTACCAAAATGGTAGCGCTAGAGTTAGCGAAATATCATGTCCGTATCAATGTGATTTGTCCTGGCGCGATTGCCACCAACATTATTGAAACAACCCGCAAGTATGATCTAGACGAGATCCGCCCGCGTGTTGAGTTTCCGGAAGGCGCGATTCCCCTTTCGGAGGGGCAAATGGGCAGCCCGGATCAGGTGGCTCAGCTTGTGGCGTTTTTAGCGTCAGATGCAGCCAGCCATATTACCGGAACCGAAATCTGGATCGATGGTGGGCAGTCCTTGTTGCAAGGCTAAGTCGTGAGCACGATACTGTGAAATCAGCGTGAATCAATCGTTTAATCGTTTAATCGTTCAATTCGCACTTTCAACTTGCGACTAAAGATCAGACTAAAGATCCCAATTCAAAAGACGCTCCAACTAGAGGCCGACCACTATAGTCCAGCTACTGTAGTGGAACGTCTTTGAGAGTTTGTGGTGAATTTTATTCGGATAGCAGGATTTCTACAAGCTAGCTGTTTTACCAGTTTCGGCTTGGGATGGAATGGGTTGGACATCGCTATAACCCATCTGATTAGCAACTTCCCGCAGAATCGAAATTTGCTGTTGAAACTCTAGCTGCTCAATCTGATTCAGAACATTATTGATAGCCTGCGGAGTTTGATAATCAGACGGCATATCTACGACCGTATCACCCATTCCCTGTGCCCAGGCATACCAAACAAGAAGCTGGTTATTGGGCGTCAGGGCACCATAAGCGCGGGAATACTCGGTGTCTTCCCCATTTACGATTTGACGCATCACAGCAAGCTGCTCATCTTGAGCAAGGGAATAGAAATCACCTAGCAGCACGGGGGCCAAATTTGGATCGGCGGCAGTGGGTGCAGCAGGGGTAATCTCGTCTCCCATTGCCTCATACAGCAGATAAAGTAACGCTAGTTTGTCGTCAGTACCTAGCTTGTTGTAAGACTCGAATAACTTTTGAGTATCGCCTGTGAGTAATTCTGAAGTAGAATCATCTGCTAAAGTCATCGCTAATTCTCCTAACTAATCACCGTTTGCCTTCACAGTTAATCAAATTGTTTTTTGCAGAAAACCATTCCAGGGGCAGAGTTTCTTTAGCGTTTGACACCTAAAAACTCCAACTGTTTATTGAGCGGGAATCTCTCTTGGGGTCGATAGAAGAAGCGGAACGGGCCGCATAAGATTGTGTCGATTACAACTTATCGATGTAGCCGACAGGCGATAGGAGGCCATGATGTCAGACGTAAATACCACCGGCGATGTAACCACCGCTAACTACGATGCTCAACAGCTTGTTGAAGAGATTAAGGAAGGGGAAGAACAGGCACCCAATGTGGATGTTTCTGCTGACTATGAACGCTCAAAGCAGTTCGACGTAGCTGACATTGACCGCACCGAAGCAGGAAGCCAAGCTGCCGCAGAAGTTTCGTCGGAATCTAGCACCTCAGCTGGCGATCCAAACGCCTTCCGGGAAATGGCAAAAGAGGTGAACAAGCCCGATGAAGAGTAAGTAGGCGTAGACTGTAACTACGATCATCCCATAGTGTTACAGGACCACGTATTACAAAATCAGTACGAGTAGGACAAGATCAGCAACCAATTTTTTATACAGGGGGCGAGCGTTCTTAGCCCCCGATTTGCTGAATTGGCCTATTTTCAAAAATATTAGCTGGAATGTAGTTTGTAGCACCTGACAAGTGCTTCAAAATCCGCTAAATCTAGCAGCGGAAGTTTTTGCTGCTAAACCAGCTAACGAACATGAAGTGGTTCCGGTTGACGTGGTGTGGGAAGCTCGGAAAATTCGATTATCCTAGGTCAAACTCCTATCGTTTGATTCGTTTCAGTCTGCTTGTCACGGTTCTAGCGGCACCCGCTGTGCCCTGGTTGAAGTCTCTTATTCCTCTGGTATCGCAGAACCTGCCCCAGAACCATAACTTAGCCAGGAGTCTAACCCAGCAGTTGCGACTCAACTCATCTGAAGCTAGGCCATTGGCTGCTGAATCAGCCATCGAGGAGGCCGAAATAGAAAAGTCAGTCGAAAAGCCAGTCAGGCCCGTAGAAAAACTGGCAGAACAGCAAGCAAAGCCGCCGACCGCTGGCCATCATGCAAACAATTCAAAGCCTGCCGTTTGTCGTAGCCCCGATACTAGAACTAGTCGTTCAATCAACCGCTCCACTCGCTCCAATTCTGGCCCAATTCCCAATTCGCGCCCGTCAACTGCCTCCGACCCGACAAGTTTGGCTAATTCGACTGGCTCAACTGATCCAAGTCAACCCCCGATCCAAACGGGCATGACCCTAACGGACTTAGCAACCGTGCTTGCGGTTCAGGCATCCGCTCCGGCCTTTCCTGGTATTCATGCAGCGGCTAGATTAGCCAGAGTTCCCGTGATTATGTATCACGATATTTTGCCAACTAAGCAGGTGTTCTTTGATGTGACGCCTCCAGAGTTGGAAGCGGACCTGCAGTTGATTCAAAAAAATGGCTTAACGCCGATTAGCCTCGACCAGTTAGTCACACATCTACAGACCGGGCTGCCGCTTCCCCCTAAGCCGATTCTACTGAGTTTTGATGATGGCTATGAGGGACATTACACTTACGTTTATACGCTGTTGAAACAATATAATTATCCTGCTGTGTTTGGTATCTACACCAACAAAGTTGGGAAAAAAATTGGACGCTCTAGCTTGACTTGGTCGCAGCTACGGCAAATGGCGGCAGATCCGCTAGTGACGATTGCCTCTCACAGCGTCAGCCATCCGTCTGACCTGCGGAAACTATCGGACCAGGAACTGCGCTGGGAAATCGTCGAGTCCAAGCGAATTCTGGAAACCGAGTTGGGGATTCCGATCAACTATTTTGTCTATCCAGAAGGCAAATATGACAAACGGGTTCAGCAATGGGCCGGATTGGCCGGCTATGAAGCGGCTCTGACGATGAACGACGAAATCGATCAGTTTGCGGGCGCATCAGATTCTTTACTGAGCATTGAACGGATTGGTCAGAGCAGGCTAGAAGCCGTAATCGAGCAAGCAGATGGTGGTCTGATGCCCCTGCCGGAAAATGCCTTCCGCTTTGATGCGGCTGTTCAACTGAACCGAGTCACAATCGATCAGGTGCCGCTGATTTTAGCAACCGGAGGTAGACCTGTGACCCTTCATGCCGACAGTCGCTACCAAGTCGGTGAAATTATCGCTAAGACAAATGCCCTGGCCGCCGTTGATGGCGGTTTTTTCTCGCTCGAAGCGCTCAATTCTAACGTGATGGTGGGTCCTGTCTTCAGCCAAAACACAGGCCGGTTTGTACCGGGACAGAGCAAAGAAATTCGCCGCATTGCTAACCGGCCTCTAGTGCTGATTAACCCAACTCAGGTAAAGTACATTCCCTTCGACCCAAATCGGCATAATACCCTAGCAGGCGTAAAAGCCGAGCTGCCTGGATTGACCGATGCCTTTGTGGCAGCGGCCTGGTTAGTCAAAGATGGGGAACCGCAGTCAGCCGCAAGCTTCGGCAATTTATTTGATTTTGATGCCGCTCGCGACCGCGCCTTCTGGGGCATTGATCAGGCAGGACGTCCGGTTATAGGAGTATCTGGCGATTATGTGGATTCGGTCAGTCTGGGAATGGCGCTTAGTCAAGCCGGATTGCGCGAGGCGGTGATGTTGGATTCTGGAGCTAGCGCTTCGCTGGTTTTTCAAGGTAAATCGCAAATGAGCTACGAGCCGCGTCCTGTTCCCCATGTAGTCGCCCTCGTACCACCTCAAGGACTTCAGCTTCAAGCATGTGGCTTAAACCTAAGTACAGGACAAAAATTGTAGAACATCCCGAAAATCATTCATTTTCTGCTCCAAGTTGAGAACAATGTGGCGGAGATGGTCAAAGCCATAACGGAAAATACTCTTGGCTCTGCGTCCATGCTTTTTAATCGTCAATGGCTTAATCTGATGAAGCCAGGCTCCAGTGAGGATAACCCAGCACAGGGCTAATGAGAGTAGTGCAAGGAGCTTGCTC
>KL662191.1:5618267-5694724 GCA_000733415.1 [Leptolyngbya] sp. JSC-1 | reverse complement strand
TTGTAATGGGAATCGGTTTGAGCCTTACCACTAAAGCCGGTCGCCAACTCGGCGAAGTTGACGGTTTTGACTCGCAAGAGGGCAACGAGAAACGCAGCGACAAAGCTTAATCTTGCTCCATGCCAAGCTAAATGGGGGCGCAAAGCATCTCGAAGTAGAGTAACCTGATTCATGAGGGTTTTATGGATGAATGTGGTAATTCTCATGAAACCCTCTCCTACTCACACTTTGCAAGCTTTTGTCCGGTACTTAGGGCTTAAACAAATAAGGCGGGTCGTCCATAACCCACCTTTTCTAGCTTCAATTCATGTTAATCAACTCAACTGGTTGACTACTAGTCAGCTACTAGTCAGCTACATTTTGAGTTGCAGTGCTGAAGGTTTCCTTAGCTCGCTCGATTAGATCACCAGCGTTGAGGCGAGGAGTAGACTGTTTACCTTCCGAAACGTCTACGCTGCTGCTCATCCGATCGCCAGCTTGACGAGCATCATACGACATGTCTCGCTTCATTTGATTTACGTTTTGCTCAACATCTTGCCGAGCGTTGTCAAAGTTGCCCTTGAGCTGATTAGCAGTGCGTTGCGTGGTCCGGGAAGCGTCCTTACCAAAATCTGCGGCATTGCTGCGGGCCTCATCAATCGTATCCTGGGTACCTTGAGCGGCCTTATTAACGTTTTGCTTCAGATTACGCATTCCACGTTGAGTTCCCTCAGCAAAATCTTCGCTGGTTTCTTTAGCAGCTTGACCAACGTTATCGGTAATGTTGCGAACTCTCTCACCTAGCGGCGTACCCTTGCGATAATCTTCAGCAAATTCTTCTGGGCTGTTGACTTTCTGAATATTGCGATCAGCCTGATCGACTCGCGCCTTTATTTCGGATTTCAGTCCTTTAGTATTGTATCTCGGGTCTGTATCGCTGTAGGTGTTCATGCCACCTTCATTGGGTTGAATGGTGCGATAAAGCTCAGTCTGAGGCTGTCTGCCTTCCTGGTAAGAACCTGTACCAGAAACACTGGGTGAACTGGGATTACATGCCGTACCCAACATTAGGATGAAGCTAGCAGCGATAGCGACAGCAACACGACCCAATCGAACACGCTTCAAATTACTGATTCGATCAAAAACTGAATGACTCATATAGATACTCCATCAAATCTATTTCAACGTTAATCTCGCCAAAATTGTGGCCCAATCAAGAATTTCTTCGCAAAATCGCTAGCGGTTAAAGAATGCGCTGTGAATGCATCCTCAGATTAACGGGTCCTGACCTTTGGTTCCTCTAGCTCAGGTGAGAGATCTGTAACGCTTGATTCAATCTACTAAGCAATGCTGTAGCGCTCAATGCAACAATGAATTTCGCTATGATAAGTTTTTCAGAATACGTCTGTAGATATAAATACGCCTAAAGAAGGATTTATACTGTGCCGGACCAGAGTAGTTCTAGAATATAAGATTATTTCCACTAAACCATTTCCAGAAACAGAGGAAGGCATTTATGATTCAGCGCGGCTCTACAGTAAAAGTTCTGCGGAAAGAGTCCTACTGGTACCAAGATACGGGAGTTGTTGCTTCTGTAGACCAAAGTGGCATCAAGTATCCTGTTGTGGTCCGCTTCAACAAAGTCAGCTATTCGGGCATTAACACCAACAACTTTGCGATGAGCGAACTGGAAGAAGTTGCGCCGCCCTCTGCCAAAGCTGGAAAAACGACTCCAACGGCTTCTGGTGGCAAGCAAACCCCCCTCGATCCGGCTCTGCGTCGCACAGGTCAGGGAGCTTCAGAAGAGGTGAGATCGTCAGCACCCGATGCACCCGGAACTGATAATCCTCGCGTTGAGGGTGATCCAAACCAGGGCACCGAGGCTCGCTAAACCTCAAATTTCTGCCCTCTGTTCTGCTTGTCTACAATAACCACAGGAACAGACTTGACCAACCAAATCTGCGAAGATCTACCTTGAGTTGGAGTCGTGAACATGTGGGTTTGTCGTTACAATGCTGAACAGAATCTATAAAGATTAGTCTTTAGCTTTAGGGGATCAATACGGGGGGATGCTGTTTTGGCGTTCCCTCTTTTTTTATTTCGGTTTTTCTGTATAGTATTTCTCGCTTTAGTGGGAGGCTAGCTCTCAGCAAAGCCGCCACAATAAAGCAGTCAGATTGGATAGTTCGATTAGACGCAGTTAGCTGAAACCGTAACCTGGTAACAGACCAAATACAAGCGACCAGGCTTTTTTGAGCTTGTTGAACTATCTTGTTAAACTGTCGAATCAAAATCTACTGGTTAGTAACAATTTCGTAACGATAATCACCAACTCTCGCTGCAAAATAGGGTATTAAAAGGGATTAATAGATATGTTATAGAGTTTTTATGCTACAGCCCTTATCAATTCATCATAGTTTGAATTGTTCGAATTGTTTGAATTGCAATTTATCCCCTTCGACTCATAGTTCAAATCTGATTGTTCAAATTATGATTGGATCCATAATCAATACTTCCGCCATAATTTAATCACTGATTTGACTACTGACATGAGTAATTACTTCATCGTCTTTGGTTCACCAGGCTTATCTGTTCGCTCTTGGATCAGTTCCCCAGCAAATTTGTTGAAACTTTTACAGCAAATTAACGTCTAGAGCAAAAGACTCACGGTATGGCTGAGGCGATGTTTGGATTAGAGTAAGAATTTAGCATCTGCCTCAAATTAACACTCAAATTAACAATCTCGAAGATTAACAATTCAGTTGTCTACCGTTCATCGAGAGAGCATTAGGAGGTAATCTTTCATGAGTTGGTTACAGCGCGTTTTTTCTTTAATGCATCAAAGCAGCTTTCAGCCCGAAGCCGCAGTTAGCAGCTATGCCCTTAGTCTAAATTCAGTCAGCAACCCAACCGATTGGCTACCACAACCCAAAGAATCTCAACCGGCATATCCGTTAGAGTATGTGGGGTTGAATGGAGAATATGATCCTCAGGGATTAGCCAAACGGGTGGCTCAGGCGCTTGATCAGAATCCGCAGGTACAAAACATCAAAACTCTTTGCATAATTCAGCATGGCAATCGGATCACGCTGCTGGGTAAAGTTATCAGTGCAGCTCAACTGCAGCAGGTGGTTGAAGTAGTAAAGCAGGTTGCAGGCGTCAAGGATGTAGATGTTGATCAGGTGACAATTGGGCAGCTCAAACCCATAGCGTCAACTCCCACACTAGTTGGTGCTACTGCTTCCTAGCAAGCGGTTGTTTTCCCAATCGGCGAGGTGTGAGTATTTATCAGCGTTTGCTAAGAAGGGCTGCAAACCAGAGCTTAGCTGGAGAAACCCTGCGTAAAGATTTTTAGCGCAGGATTACTTAATTCAGCTTAAATTTTGCCGCTTCTCCCAACAGCATCCGATATGATGGAATCCATTTGCTGAAATGCTGGATCAAACTGGTTCTCCAGAATGACTGACCGCATGCCCGCAGGATGGACCGTCTGTATCTGAATCACACTTCGATCATGGGAGAAATCAAACCGTTGCACACGTTAGCAGTAGACATTGGCGGGAGCGGCATCAAAGTTATGGTGCTTGACGAACAGGGCAATCCCCTCACCGAACGAGACCGCGTCGAGACACCAGCTATTCCAACTCCAGATGCCGTACTCCACGCGATTCAAGGTTTAACCACCGGAAAGACCTTTGACCGAGTTTCGGTAGGATTCCCTGGTGTAGTGCGTAAAGGCATTACCGAAACGGCAGTTAATCTTCACCCCGACTGGGTGGGGTTTGATTTGGGAGCCATTCTGGAACAGCAGCTCGGAAAGCCGGTGCGGGTGGCCAATGATGCCGATATTCAGGGTCTGGGTGCAATTGCTGGCGATGGGATTGAGCTGGTTTTGACGCTGGGCACAGGCATTGGCTCAGCCATGTTCCTGAATGGAAAGCTGATTCCGAATCTGGAGTTGGGCCACCATCCCTTCCGCAAAGGCGAAACCTACGAACAGCAGTTGGGGCGAGCTGCACTGGATGCGGTTGGCAAAAAGCGCTGGAATCGCCGTTTAGAAAGGGCAGTTGATCTGTTGGAGCGCATTTTTAACTACGACCATCTTTACCTGGGCGGGGGTAACACCAAGCGAATTGATTTTGTGCTGGCCCCCAACGTCAAAATTACACCTAACGTCACTGGCTTGCTGGGGGGAATTGCACTCTGGCAAGACTGATTGGGCAAGGTGAAGCGGAAACCAGAATCCAGAAATCAGAAGCCAGCTATTGATTCGTAATCGGTATTGCTGGGGTCAGGTCAGAATGGTGCCGCCCATTAGCTTTTGATAGCGGTACTCCAATTCTTTTTGCATTAGAACCCATTTGCTGAGGGTCGGATCCAGCTCGATGACTCGTTCGGCTGCTTCTCTAGCCAGGGTCAGCACCTCCTGATCCTCCACGAGGCTGGCGAGGGCAAAATCGGGCAAACCAGACTGGCGCGTGCCCAACACCTCACCGGGTCCACGAAAGCGCAAATCCATTTCGGCAATAAAGAAACCATCCTGCGATTGCTCGAGTACCTTCAGTCGCTGCTTGGCTGTTTCAGCTTTTGAGTGATTCATGAGCAAACAGAATGATTGGGCAGTACCCCGCCCCACTCGGCCCCGCAACTGGTGCAACTGCGATAAGCCAAACCGTTCCGCGTGCTCAATTAGCATCACCGTCGCGTTGGGAACATCCACCCCCACCTCCACCACGGTAGTAGAGACCAGAATTTGGGTTTCATTGTCGCGAAATCGGGTAATCGCGTCATCTTTTTCCGCCGAGGTCATGCGGCCATGCAGTAATCCAACTTGGAAGTCAGGAAAAATGTCCGTTTGCAGATGCTGGTATTCATCGATGGCCGATTTCAGGTCTAGCTTTTCCGACTCTTCCACTAACGGCAGCACTACATACACCTGCCGGCCTTGGGCGACCTCGCGCCGGATCAGGTCGTAGGCATGGGAACGGTCGCGTCCGGTCAGCATCGTGGTTTGGATTGGCTGGCGTCCGGGAGGCAGTTCATCGATTTGGCTAACATCCAAATCACCATGCAGGGTTAGGGCCAGTGTGCGGGGAATTGGCGTTGCGGTCATGGTCAGCACATGGGGATAGTCGCCTTTCTGCTGTAATCGCGCCCGCTGCTGCACGCCAAACCGATGCTGTTCGTCGATCACCACCAAACCGAGCTTCTGGAACTGAACCGGATCTTCGATCAGAGCATGGGTACCCACGAGCAGCGGCAGTTCTCCGGTTTGAAGCTGACCCAAAATTTGCCGCCGTTTGGCCATCCGAGTCGAGCCAGTCAGCAACTCCACCGGCAGATGCAGCAGATTAAACCAGCTCACCAGCTTGCGATAGTGCTGTTCGGCCAGTACTTCTGTAGGAGCCATCAGCGCCGCCTGATAACCCGACTGAATCGCAGCCAGAATTGCAATTACTGCTACCACGGTTTTACCTGACCCCACATCACCCTGCACTAGTCGATTCATCGGCACTGGCTGCTGCAAGTCGTGCAGAATATCATTGACTACGCGCTGCTGGGCATCTGTAAGCTGGAAGGGCAACACTTGATAAAACTGGTCGATCAACTCGCCGGTGGGAGCTAAGGTGGCGCTAGTTTGGGCCTGCCGCTGGGCCATTCGTCGCTTCAGTAAACCGAGCTGCAAATAGAAAAACTCATCGAACACGAGCCGCCGCCGAGCCGCATCCAGCGCTGCTGAATCGGGCGGAAAGTGGATATGGGCGATCGCGTCTTGCAGGTTGGTAAGGGTATATTTTTGCCGCAGTGGTTCTGGCAATGGCTCCTGGATTTGCTGCACGGCTGGTAGAGCCGCCACCACAGCCTTGCGGACAAGATCGGCTCCCACGCCTTCAGTGAGGGTGTACACCGGCACAACTCGCCCCACCTTCAGCGAATCAATCGAGGCATCCGAGTGGTCAATAACTTCGATCTGTGCCTCTTCTAAGGTGACACCATACTTGTCTTGCTTCACTAACCCAGAGGCGGCAACCACGGCTCCGACTGGGTAGAGCTTTTTCTGTTGCTCTTGCCAACCGCGATTTTGATAGCGAGTGCCAGCAAAGAACCGGCTCAGCTTAATTTGCCCGGTGTGGTCTCGCACTAACAGTTCAAAAATCGTCAGTTTGCTGTTGCGGGAACTGGTAAAGCAGGTGCAGCGTTTCACCTTGGCCACAATCGTCACGGTGGCTCCAGCTACCAGATCTCGAATCGTCACCTGACGAGCATAATCGATATGGTCGCGCGGATAGTAGTAGAGCAGATCCCGGACGGTGTATAGGCCCAGCTTCGCCAGCTTTTCGCTATTTTTGGCTCCAATGCCCGGCAAATAGGTGACGGCCTGATCGAGTTTGACCGCGACTCGGTTGTTTTTTTCTATCAAAGCGGTGGTTTTAGGCGTCACTTTGGGTCGCAGCCGCTTCTCCAGCGCAGAGGATTGGCCCTCGTTTTTACCATCCTCCTGCTCCTTTGCTCCCCCTTGCTGACCAACCGCCTGCTCTTCTAGCAAACGGCGTGTGCTGTAGAGGACTCGGCGCGTTTCAGCTACCAGATGCTGTCGTTGGGCAAAGCTGAGGTCGGCATAGCGAGAAAATTCGTCGGCCATCTGCTTCAGGCGTTGGCGCTCGGCTCGCGGTAGGGTTGGCAGCGGCTGATTCAGGCTAAGGTTGAGGAATTCACTGAATCGGTACTGGCTGCCTATCAGATCATTGAAGCCACGTTCTGCCTCTACGGAAAGTGCTTTTTGAAGTCGCAACCAGTCGAGCATGACTAGAAATCAGAGATCACGAGAGATCACAGTAGAGATCAGGAAAAACCAGAGAGCACCGAGCCATGCCTCAGGGTAAGCAAGATCCTAACGAAGATTGGCAAAAACGGTTATAGTGTGCCGCTATAGTGTGCCGCTATGGTTCCGCTTCAAACCAGCTCGCTCGCCAAGCAGATTCGGCTTGAGCCACGGCCCGCTCCTTTTGCTTACGCTGATAGTCACGTTCTAGTTTGACCAGTTGGCCCATTAGCTGACGCAGCTTTGAGCGCACAGCTGCCGTTGCGGCATCGCTGAATTCAATTTCAGACAGCCGCAGCCGAATCGCCACAATTGGTGTCATTACAGGTTTGTCTTCATCCTCACTACTGGCCTCAATTAGCAGATTGAGCAAATTGGGGGGGCTGTTGGCCGTTTCGGACGATAAGTCAGCCTTGGCTGCGACTTCCAGAACGGGTTCTGGCAAGCGATTTGGCAGAATGTCAGCCTGCTGTAACACCCGATTAGTTGTGTGGGATAGATTTTGCAAGATTTCAGTAATTTGGTCTTCAATCCGCGTCTGCCAACGGGCAATATCTTTGGGATGCAGCAGGCGGTCACGTTGGTCTGGGGTTGGATGGTCGCTTGAACGGTCGCTTGAATCATCAGTTGGTCCATCGATTGGTCTATCAATTGCGCTATCAGTGACCTGGTCCGTCGTAGTAGCATTGTTGGCACCTGCACCTGCATCCATACCAACATCAGGGTCTACCAGGCTGGCGTCGCTTTGTGCGTCTACTGGACCTTCGATTGGTCTTTCGATTGGTTTGTCGATTGGTTCTTCGATCTCAACATCGGGTAGAGCATCTGCTGAAGCAATTGAGTTCGCTTCGTTTTGAGGCCAATGGTCAGCTTGAGTCTGAAATTCTGAGGATGGCGATGGAGCCTCGGTTGGTTCTGATTCGGCGGTTTCTGATTCAGCGGTTTCTGTTATCTCTAGCTGCAAACTATCAGACCCTATACTGAGCTGACTAATAGTTCCCTCGCTTTCCTCAAAAATAGTTTCTACAAGGGCATTGTCCACATCTGATGCCTCTGAGATGCCCTCTGAGATTGCGCCTGCGGTAATCGGTTTCAAGCACTCCAGCAATTCGGTTTGCCCCTGCTTGGCTAGCTGTTGCAGCGTCTGCTGTAACTCCTGCCGTTGATTAAGCGAAAGTTCTAGGAACTGGTCTGGATAGGCATGGGTGCAAATGTGATAGCCAGCCAAAACTAACTGTCGCCGCGTGGCTTTGCCAAGGGCCGCCAGATACTGCTGATAGGTAGTATGAAACGCCTGGGCTATTGCCGCTACTGTTTGATCTAAAGCAGCAAGTTCCCGCTCAATTTGTTCTACTGCTCGGACCATATCAACCTTTTCCTATCTTCGGATCTATTGTACGAACCTGGCGATAGTAAGAATGGGTAATAGATCATCGGTCAGAGGTTGCCTGCCAATCATCTATTACCCATTACGAACCCATTAGCTTCAGTCAATCGAAAATGAATTCGTTTGGATCACTAGCCTTGGGTTTGTTCGCGCAGCGTGTGTATAGCACAATCCCCCTAAACCCCAGCGGGGATGCGCCTTCGGCGTAGAATAGGGGGAACTTCAAACCGTTGCTTGGTCCCCCTTTTGTTAGGCGTAGCCTTCCCGCAGGGTAGGGGGTAGGGGCGAAGGGGGATCTCAACATGATTTGCGATCTACTGAGCCTAGTTGAGCGAAGCGCGGCTATTTCTATTTCTTTTTCTTTTTCTTGTCAGATTTACCTTTGGCCGCAGTTTCTTTCGGAGCCAGGGGGGCTGGAGCTTCATCCTGGACTGGGGCTGGCTCAGCTGCCGGCTCAGCTTCTGATGCCGGTGCTTCAGCTGGAGCAGCAGCTTCGGTCGGTGCAGCTGCGGCGGCAGGCGCTTCCGCTACACCCATTTGGGCCGTCACCTCAGCAGCAAAATCGCTCTCTTCCTTCTCAATGCCCTCACCCATGACAAAGCGGACAAAGCGGCGTACCCGAATATTTTCACCCAGGCTGGCAATCCGTTGCTTCACCAGATCGGCGACGGTGATGCTTTGGTCTTTGATGTAGGGTTGCTCTAGCAGCGAAAGCTCCTTCAGGCGCTTTTCAATCCGACCTGCGACAATTTTCTCCCGGACATTGTCGGGCTTGTTGCCTAAGTCATCTCGGCCCATTTCGATCGCTTTCTCTTTTTCAACCACATCTGGTGGAATATCATCTACTGTGACATATTCCACATTCGGGCAGGCTGCAATCTGCATAGCGATGTCTTTGACGAGCGCTTGGAAAGCTTCGTTGCGTGCCACAAAGTCAGTCTGGCAGTTGACTTCTACCAGAACACCGACCCGTCCGCCCGTGTGGATATAGCTACCCACCAAGCCTTCAGCCGTAATTTTTCCAGCTTTTTTCTCGGCGGAGGTAATTCCCTTTTGGCGTAGCCATTCAACAGCTTTCTCAATGTCTCCGTCGGTTGCTTCAAGCGCTTTCTTACAATCGGCAAATCCTGCGTTGGTTTTGTCCCGCAGTTCCTTCACTAGCTTCGCTGGTATATCCGCCATAGTTCCAAGTTCTAAGTTTTGAGTGTTGAGTTGGAGGGTGAAAGATTCAAACTTGAGGACGCGGAAGGCATTTCAAGTTTTGAGTACTGAGTACTGAGTGTTGAATTGATGAATCAGGAAATCCATTTCAGCTAACTCAAAACCCAATACTCAAAACTTATTAAGCCTATTCTTCCGTCTCTTCGTCATCTTCGGTAAATTCGCTTTCGTCGTACTCGAATTCTTCTTCGGCCACCTCTTCGTACTCTTCATAGTCATCTTCCGCGTCGAGCTGGCCGTGGCGACCTTCGTAGATCGCATCTGCCAACCGTCCCACAATTAGTTTAATCGAGCGGATCGCATCATCGTTGGCCGGAATTGGAATATCAACCGTATCAGGATCACAGTTGGTGTCCAGCAAAGAGACGATCGGGATATTCAGCTTCTGGCATTCTTGCACCGCGTTGTACTCCCGCCGCTGATCGACGATGATCACAATGTCAGGCACCTTGCGCATGCCGCGAATACCGCCCAGGTACTTTTGCAGCTTCTCTAACTCCCGCCGCAGCATCGCCGCTTCTTTCTTGGGCAGCAGATCCAGCGCTCCGGTCTCCTGGCGTCGCTCCAACTCCTTCAGCCGGTCCACACGAGTTTTGATCGTCGCCCAGTTGGTCAGCATGCCGCCTAGCCAACGCTGGTTGACATAGAACGAACCGCAGCGCTGGGCCTCTTGAGCGATAATGCCTGCAGCCTGCCGCTTGGTGCCCACAAACAAAACGCGCTTGCCCTGCTCGGACGCATTGCGCAGATAGGCATAGGCTTCTTCCATCAGCTGGGCCGTCTGCACCAGGTCAATAATGTGAACCCCGTTGCGGGCCGTATAAATGTATGGGGCCATTTTGGGATTCCAACGGCGCGTCTGGTGCCCAAAATGGACGCCCGACTCTAACAATTGAGCCAACGAAACAACTGGCATATGCTTTTAAGCTCCTTTCGGGTTAATCCTCCACCCAGGCGTACTTTGCTATTAGTCTTGAGTTCTCAGTTTTGAGTTTTGAATTAAATCGCTTTGGTCTGCCCTAACTCAAAGATCAAAACTAACGCTTAAAACTATTTGAAAGCACCCGAAATCCTGGATGTGCGGAGATTTTGACAACCCTCCTAGGGTAACACAGAAACGCCCCAGCCTACAGGAGCAACTCAGGGATTGCTGCTGAGAGAATTTCTGCCAAACCTCTTAATTTCTCGGCTCATTCAGGGCTGTATCCCGCACAATAGAATTGGGTAGATTCTGACAAGATGGGCTGAAGGCAGCCATCTAGCCATTGTCACTTTGGCTGTGGTTAGCCGTTGCTTGAGGGCGTGTCCTGTCTTGTAGCGTCATTCTCCCCTTGCTGCTTAAAACTTAATTCCACTGCCTTCTATCCACCATGCAACCGCCCTCGCACCATCAGGGAAGTACCTACGCTGAACCGTCAGCAGCATCAATGTCAGGGGCACCGTCAGGGGTAACGTCGGACAATTTACCGACCCGTCTGAATGCGTTTTTAACCCAGGTACAGCCAACACCGGAAACCCTAGTGCTGTTGCTGGCCGTGCTGGTGGGAGTGGGCGCGGGGGTAGGGGTGGTGCTGTTTCGCTCGCTGATTCACCTGATACATGGGTTAATGTTTGGCGAGGTTTCGAGCTTTTTTTCCACTTGGGGCCATTGGACGCTAGCGCTGATTCCGCTACTGGGGGGACTGGTCATTGGACTGTTGCGATGGTGGATCAAGGACTTTGGACCCGGATTAACAACTTTAATTGAAGTGGTGCAGGGCAGTCGGGACGTGCTACTGCTCAATCCGGTAACCAAGATGGTGACGGCATCGATCTCGTTGGGCAGTGGGGCGTCGCTAGGCCCCGAAGGGCCAAGTGTGGAAATTGGCGCCTATTTTAGTCTATTGCTGGGGCAGGTGCTTAAGGTATCGCAAGAGCGGCGCAAGTTATTGCTGAGTGCGGGAGCGGCAGCAGGATTGGCAGCGGGGTTCAATGCTCCGATTGCGGGCGTGTTTTTTGCGCTGGAAGTGATTTTGGGCACTACCTTCGTGGCTTCTACGGCAAGCGTGGTGCTGTTAGCGGCTGTGGTATCGGCCTGGATTGCCCAAATTGGCTTGGGGTCTCAACCGGCGTTTGCACTGCCTGCTTATGAAGTACGGAGCCTGATGGAACTGCCGCTATATGTGGGTTTGGGCCTGCTGGCTAGTCTGGTATCACTGCTGTACGTGCGAGCCTTACGGTTGTCCCAGCTCTGCTTTCAGGGCAAGGTAGCCGGTTTGCAGTGGTTAGGCCAAATCCCGCAGCCGTTCCATCCGGTGATTGGTGGGGTTTGTCTGGGCCTGGTGGCGCTGAAGTTGCCTCAAATTTTGGGGGTAGGCTACGAAACAGTGGAGTCAATGCTGCAAGATGTGCAGTTTCCGCTCCAGCTCGTGATTGCGCTGCTGGTGGTCAAGCTGATCATGACGGCAATTAGCTTTGGCAGTGGCTTTGTGGGCGGGGTGTTTGCTCCAGCATTGTTTCTGGGCGCTTCACTGGGTTCGGTCTATGGCAAGGTACTGGCGCTGGCGCTGCCGATGCTGCACAACTACATGGCATCTCCGCCCGCCTACGCGATGGTAGGAATGGCTGCTGTCCTAGCCGGAAGTGTGCGTGCGCCCTTGACGGCCATTTTGCTGCTGTTTGAGCTGACCCACGACTACCGCATCGTTTTGCCCCTGATGGCGGCAGTGGGGTTGAGCATCTGGTTAGTGGAATACCTGCATCCGCAAATTGTGATCGACAATTCGCCCCAGCCGGAAGTGGAAGCAATCAGCACCGAGGAAGTGCCGACATCAACCGTGATCGTAGCCGAAGCAATGCAGACCGTTCCTCTAACCTTAGTAGGCAATTTGGCGCTGCTGACTGCGAGCCAATACCTGATGGTGCACCGCGTTCACGGCGCTTTAGTCCTCGATGAAACTGGGCAGTTGATTGGGATTCTGACCCTGCAAGATGTGAACCGAACTCTCCGGCGAGCCAAGTCTGATTCAGAAGCGCAGGCGCTGCTTCAGCAGCCAATTAAGACCCTCTGCACTACCAAGCTGGTTCATGCCTATCCGGATGAGCTATTGAGTGAAGCCGTCAACCGCATGACGACTCGTGGCTTGCAGCAGGTGCCGGTTGTGCGGCGCGATCAGCCTCAGCAGGTGATTGGACTCTTGACCCAAGAAGGCATTGCCTTAGCAGAGAGCATTGCCAGAACCCGCGACATGGTGCAGCGTCATCTCACAGAGGCTCAGTTGGCAGCGCTGGAGTCTTTGCCGTATCCGGATGGAATGCCGTCTGTGAAAATTCAACTGTCTGAATTTGGCATGTCGTCTCGTTCCGATCAGTTTTTAACCGACACTCTGCCCGATCCCTTACTGCCCCATCCCTTAGAGTCCGCCAAACCAGACTTGGAGTCGGCTAAGGCAGAAATGGCAGAATAGTCCGCAGCACTTTGCGAATCCGCAATAGGGTAACAATTTCCCGAAACCGGGGCGGCACCACACCCACTTGGCGGGCTTCGGCTTCGAGCTGGGCCTGTAGCTCAGCATATTCGGCAGCCGTCATTGGTTCCCCATCAATTGGTGAGCGGGCTTCTAGAATAATTTCGGTCCGCAACACCTCTTCAGGCTGATCCTGCGGCGGCGGCAAGGCCAAAACTGGAGCCATGCTGCTGAGAACAGTGCTGCTGAGTAACGTTGCAACCAAACTGAGCTGAAATCGTTGCTGCTTTATGAAGACGGAGTATTGCATTAGCGCTCTGCTCGAAAAGACCCGCTCTATGCCCAAATCAACCGCGTTCAATGAACAGAATTTTGGGTCGTAATCACCAAATGTTGACCATCGGGACTAAAACTTCTGAATTCTCCTTCAATTTCCAAGCGTTTAGGGCCTGAGCGATCAAACAACAAACAAATAGATCGTATCGTCAATCGTAGTCACAAAATACTGCCCATTGGGACTGAATTTCTGGAAAACTCCTGGCAATTGAGCTAGCTGATTGCCCGCTGCATCATAAAGATAACTGGCCTCAGAATCAGTCGTGACTAAATCGGTCAAACTTTCCTGCAAACCGAGCGACTTCCCGACCCGATAGGTCAAGCAAACGAGTCGTGTACTCTTCTTCAATCGGCTCTCCAGCCAAAATAGATGCTTGTGCCTGGATCCACCTGGTTTGATCAGCAGTTACCTGCCAAGGATTTACAGTTTGGAGCAATTTGGAGCAATTTGGAGCAATACAGTTGGGTTGGATGAGAGAAATAGCACCGCGATGATGGCGTTGATAGGCTGTTGCATGGTTACTGCGCTTCTACTCGACTGAGATGTTAGTTCAAGTGTGTCCAGCGACAAAACCATTGCCGCGCTTGAGATGTTGGATGGAAGACCAAATCAATAGAACAAGCCTTGACAAAAAAAGGACATGGTTTGCCATGCCCCTAGTTTCTGATTAGTCAGCGAAAAGTTGATAGCAAAATTAAATCATTCAATCTAGACCACAACAGCCGTCAGATGCTGCTCGATCATTTCGCGATATTGGCTCTTCGGCTTAACGCCCTTCATTTCGCCCACCAGCCCTTTGTCTTTAAAGAACTGTATCGTGGGAGTGCCAACCACGCCTGCCGATTCAGCGATATCGGGATCCTGTTCAATGTCGATTTCCACGTAGTGGATTTGGCTGTCAAACTCATCCACAATCTTGCTGAGAATTGGCTTCAGCGTATGGCAAGGGCCGCAGGTAGGCGAGGCGTACTTCACCATGATCAGACGATCGCTTTCGTGGTAGAGCTTGCGCAGCGCGTAGCCACCAACATGACGAGTACGGGCAATATCAAACTCTGCCGCTTCTTCCGCTTCGGTTTTGTGGGGAGTTGGTTCAGCTGCTGGTTTTTCAGAGTTGGTTTGATGAAACTCTTGCGCGAGTTCGTTGATCGCCAACCACCGCTCAGCCAGCATTGCCGCCATACAGCCCGATCCAGCTGCCGTGATACCCTGGCGAAACTCGTGATCCTGCACATCCCCGGCGGCATAGACCCCTTCAATATTAGTTTCTACACCGTTGCGGGTAACGATATAGCCCACATCATCTAGCTCGATCTGGCCCTTAAATAGGCTTGTATTTGGCGTATGGCCAATTGCATAGAACAAGCCCTTTGCCGGAATTTGGCTTTCTTCCTGAGTTTTATTGTTGCGGACCTTGACGCCCTGCATCCAGCCATCTTCGCCGTACACATCCAGCGCTTCTGTGTCCCAGTGCACGGTGATTCTAGGATTCTTCAACACCCGGTCCTGCATGGCTTTACTGGCCCGCATTTTGTCACCCCGCACCAGCAGGTGGACGTGATCGCCGTATTTGGTTAGGTACATTGCTTCTTCAGCCGCCGAATCACCGCCGCCAATCACCACAATCTCGGCACCGCGGAAAATGGGCGTAGCGCCATCACAAATCGCACAGGCCGAAATACCGCGACTCCAAAACTGGTTTTCGCAAGGTAAACCAAGCCGCTTTGCCGTTGCGCCGGTGGCAATAATCACGCTATGCGCCCGCACCTCCCGTTCCTCCGAGCGAATCACAAACGGACGCTGACTGAAATCTACCGAGGTGACATCTTCGGTTACTAGTTCAGCCCCCCAGCGCAATGCCTGAGCCTTCATCCGATCCATCAACTCAGGTCCCATAATTCCATCTGGAAAACCGGGGAAATTTTCCACCTCAGTTGTGGTCATCAACTGCCCACCCGGTAGGCCACCTGCCTGGAACCCTTCAAACACAAAAGGCTTCAAATTTGCTCTGGCCGCATAGATTGCAGCCGTGTAACCCGCCGGACCAGAACCAATGATGACCAGATTTTCTACCGCTGGGTTTGTCATAGGTCTAAGTAAACTCATAACGACTACGCTTATTGCAGTCAATTGTATCTAAAATTGTTGAGATTTGCAAAGAGGAAGCTTCGTGAGTTTTAAGAAGAACTCAAAACTCTCAAACAAAAACTCCCTCGCCTGACCTAGACAAGGGAATAGAACACTCGCAATGACATGATGAGGGTCCCCCACAACGCCGTCTTACCTCAGTTTTTGACCTGGAAAACTCCAGGTGGGTACCTTAACCACTGGTTTAAAGTTTCCGGGTACAAGCCCGGTCTACTGCCACCAGGATAATTAGGTTCCCTTACTTAAAAGGCATAGATCATAAAACATTATTGGCAGTCACCAACGTCGCAGTAGAACCTTCCCCATTGTAACGAGTTGCCGTAGGTGAATCGCAAGGGCTGTTGTGAAATCTTGACGGTGTGAAATCTTGCCTAGGCAAAATTGGGTAAATGCGCTAACTCAAAATCAAAACTTAACCCAAAATTCATCAGCTTCTGCCAAAAAGCAACGACCGCGAGCCATACTGGTATGGAACCAATCAATCCAGTTCTTCAGGGGCTTGACTGACCGGATCAACCTGTATCACGACCGTATGGTTAAACAGCGTTCTTCAGATCGGAATCAGCGCATGGGGTTAAGAAAATCTGTTACGCAGCAACGGGAATGGTCGTCTTTGACTCAGAACTTGCAGCAGGCGTTGCAGCAGCGACTACAAGCTCGACCGCTACAAATCCGCTGTGCGACACGCGATAAAGCTTTGCTGGTGCTGGCAGAACATTTGCTCCATATTGAACCAGAGCCAGAGCAGACGTTGCGCGATTTGGAACTAGCAGTTAAGGCACTGCTGCCAGATTTGCTGCGCACTGAATCGGATTTGCAGGGTTCTAAGCAGTTATCGGTACAACTATTTCTACGAATTGCTGGCTATCAGCAGCCGTATGCATCGCGCAAATTCCGCTTTGAGCTGAGCGAACCTGAGGCAGCAGCACCGCGAATTATCAGAGGAACGTTTGAAGCACCGAGCAGCCCAGTGGTTGAGCCAGCGTCTACTTTGTTCTCCAGCGAGTCGTTGGCTACGGAAAGCGTCGTAGAACCAATCATCGAACCTGTAGCTACGGAACCGATCATCCAGCCGGTTCCAGAAATAGTTATCGTCCCACCTGATCCATCCGAGGATCCGATCAATGAACCAGCCCATGGGCTAGTTGATCAACCAGCTTCGGTAGAAGCAGGTCGGCTCGAAATAGTTGAGGCTGAACTGGCAGTCGCTGAAGAAGTCGCTGAAGAAGTCGCTGAAGAAGTCGCTGAAGAAAACCCAGCAGAAATCCCAGAGGAAACCCCAGTAGAGCCTCCTGAGACCGTTTTAGAGACAGTGGTTTCTCAATCTGTTTCTCAGGCAGCTGCTCCGGTTTTGCTGACGGATTCATTGATTGGAGAGCATGAAAGGCTAGCTGTGGATGCAGCCGATACAGCGAATCTGGAAGCCACTCCCGCAGAGGAATCCGCAGCGCTGCTGGATGAGGAGCCAGTGGACGCAGCCAATGCCATAAATGTAGCCGCAGTTCCAGTCGAGCCGAGTGTTGAACCAAGCCTTGAACTAAGTCTTGAACCAAGTGTCGAGCCAAGCGGCGAATTAATCGACGTATCGATAGAGGCCGTCAATCCTGAGCAGGTTGCTAGCGATGAGCCACTAGTCATTGAACCACTCAGTAGCGAACCACCCATTTTTGAACCGTTCTTAACTGAACCAAACCTGACTGACTTGCCCCTTAATCGATCGGCTTTCATCGAATTTCCGCCGGTCGATGCTCCGTCCAACGAATCTCAATCTGTTGAATCTCAGTTCATTGAAGCTCCGGCGAATGACTCGATCACAGCAGCATCACAAGACGAATTAACTGAATTCACTGTCGAGCCGCCTGAAATCATCGAGCCGTTAATTGAGCCGACGGTGGATGCACTTTCAGTCGATGTGTCCCCGATTGAGCCGCAGACCGAACTACAGGCTGAAGCAGCACCAATTGAACCGGCACCAATTGAACTAGCACCAATTGAACTGGCACCAATCGATGAGCCAAACGTCACACCAACGCTGATTAGCAACCCCCAAACCGAACCTTCGATTGAACTGAGCCAACTTGAGTCAGCCGCAATTGAAATGCCGCAAGCTGAGCCACCAATCCTTGCTGCAGAATCAGAAGAATCAGAAGAATCAGAAAGCGAAACGGCTGGCTTGGATGAAATTCCGGACGCCGCGTTGCTAGATAGGGCTGCTCCTGATCTACCAAGTTCTGCAAGCATCGAGAATATTGCAGAACCAATCACTACGATCGACTTGACGCCTCCGCTAGAAGATTCAGACGTATCTATCGATGCTCCGACTGCCGCAGCACCCTCTGCGCCTGCCGAATTTACAATTCCCGATCCCTGGCTCAGTTCAGCAATGGACCTATCAGAACCAGTTGTCCTCACTAGTGCCGAGCCACCAAATGCCGAGCCAGCAATAGACCGAGAGAGAACAGAGCCAGAAGATGAGACTAGGACGGTTTCGCCTGATAGTGACTCCCTTGATGTTAGCTTGCCTGATACTACTTCACCTGCTGCTATAGACAACACAATCCCAGCCAACGTTAGTCCAGAGTTAGGGCTTGGTACAGTAACCGAATCATCAGACTTTCCAAATGATGCAACATTGCTCAGAGAAGACTCAGAGCCTGACCCAGTGCATCCAGAAGTTAGTGGATCTAGTGAACCTAGTGAACTGGTTGCCGAGCCGCAAGACAGCAATTCGTTAACTGATCTTGATCTGGTTGTCAAATCACTTTCAGATAGGATTATTAATATTCTTGGCAATATCCCTGTTTCCACAGCAGAGAACAAGCCTGTTGAGACAAGTGGAAACTTATCTGAACTAGATTTAGATACACCAAAAAACATTGAATCGCTATTAGCTGATGATGAGCTAGATGAAATTCTGCGGAAAATCGGTATTACCCCAGTAGAATCTGCTGAATCAATTGGTGTAACTTCCACGGCAACTGATCTAACTGAAGCAAACGAAGCTGGTAATTTGTCTTGGCAAGAGTCTGCTGTGGCAGATTTAACTCCAGAATTGGATACTTCAACCGATACAGGGGATAAAAAAAAAGATGAAGGGTTAGCAGCGACAGCGTTCACCAATCTACTTGAGGATACACAATCATTAGAGCAGGCTGAATCACTAAATCTTGACGTTGATGCAGCCGATGCCGCATTGCATAGTGTGCTTGAATCAGTTGAAGCACCAGACTCTGTTGCATCTCCAATCGCAGATTCAATTGCTGCGCCTGTAGCCGATCAACCTTTAACAGGGCCTGCCCTATTACCCGATCCCGATCTGGCGCTCAGTCCCGACAATAGGGTTAGCGAAAGTGTTGTTGCAGATCCTGTTGCAGAAACCATCGTTGAAGTCGATGCTGCTGAAATTAGTACTGCTGAAATTGATACTGCTGAAATCGATGCTGCTGAAATTGATGCTGCTGAAATTGATGCCATTGACGCGCTGTCAGACAATGCGATTTTAACCGAATCAGACCTGCTGCCTGATGATGACTTTGAGTTAGATGACATTAATACGATTGACACAGTTGACAGTGTGGACACAGTTGACACAGTTAACACAGTTAACAGTGTGGACGCTGTCCAGACTGTTGATGCTGTTAGTCCTGTTAGTCCTGTTAATACTGTCAATACTGTTGACGCTACTGACACTTACGCCATTGCCCCGATTAGCTCTATCAACCCAACGAGTGCTGCGGCTGCCTCTCCAACTCTGGTTGCAGACACACTTACAGATACCAATGCCTACAGTGCCTCGGTCGCCACTACGGCCGATAGTGCTGAAGAAAAACAGCGGTTTCAATGGTCGGCTTCGAATATTGTGCTGGGGAGTGCGATTGGCTCATTTCTGTTAGTGGGCGGTGTATATGGGTTGAGCCGACCCTGTGTGGTCGGCAGTTGTGAGCAGCTCCAACGGGCACAGCAACTCAGTCAAGAAGCCGTAGAGACGGCGCAAACAACCGAATCTGCCCTAGAGGTGGTAGAAGCCCACAAGAAGCTAAATGAAGCCAGCTATCTACTAGGCACAATCCCCATGTGGTCGCCTCATTACCAATCTGCGCAGGGCTTACTCAAGCGCTATGAGGAGCAATCGGTTTTGTTGGGGCAAGTGGTGGAAGCTTTAGAAAAAGCCAATACAGCAGCTCAAAGAAGTCAAAATCCCCCCCATCCTTTACAGGAATGGCGAGAAATTCAGTGGCTGTGGCGAGAGGTGATTGAGCAATTGGAGGAAATTTCACCGGATAATCCCCTCTATTCGTTAGTCCAACGGAAGCTAGAGGAGTATCGAGCCAACCTGGCAAATGTTAACCAGCGGGTTGGAATTGAACAACAGGCCCAAGATCGAATTGCTGCCGCTCGTCAAGCTGGGGAAATGGCATCAGCCCGAGCAGAAGCAGCCAAATCTGCTGAGAACTGGCAAGAAACGGTGGCAACTTGGACAACTGCCATTGACCAATTAAAACAAATTCCTGAAGGTACCAGTGCTTACAATGAGGCTATCCAACTGCTAGCCATTTATCAACCCAGACTCACTGAAGCCACGACCCGCCAAACTCAAGAACAAACAGCCGCCGATGCCTATACACAGGCAATTAGCTATGCAGAACAGGCCCGGAGATTAGAGCAGCAAAACCAGTGGTCTCAAGCGGTGACTTACTGGCAGGATGCCCTCGATTATGCCCGTCAGGTTCCGTCTGACTCGGTGTACTATGGTCAGGCACAACCCCTGATCGATACCTATACGCAAACCTTGCAGCAGGCCCAAGGCAACTCTCGGCGTTCATCGGTGATTCAAACCGCTAAACCCAATTTTGACCAGGCCTGTGCAGGTAATCCTCAAATTTGCACCTATACCCTGTCTCCCGAAGCTGTGCGCATCCAGTTTACCTCAGCCTACGATCGGACAGTAGAAGGTTTGATCAACAGCGCTCGGCAGCAGGGCAACCCTGAATTTCCACCCGCCACCGTGAATCAGGTCAACGGTCTGCTGCGTGCTCTAGCAAACATTAGCGATGCCACTCAGGTCCCGATTGAACTGTACAACTCGAATGGGGCTAAGCTTGGCACCTATGCACCAACCCTGTCGGGCTATGTGCCTCAACAGTGAGTGAGGGGAGTCCTTAACTACCTATCCGATTTCCCTGACTACAAGTCAGTAAACTCGTCAGAGTTTTTGAATTTCAAAACCCCTCCTGGGTTTTCGGATAGAGTCTAAGTAGCATAGCTGTAGTACATGCCTCTTATCTGAGGCAAAATCTGAAGCGGGCATCCGCCACACTCCAATCATCTACTGTTTCAACGTTGATCTGTCATTAACTGGTTGCTTCCCAATCAATCAGTCTAGGCTAACAGTCTAGGCTAATCAGTAATTTCCACTAGAATTTGAATAGTTTTTAGCAACATTTGCAACAATTTCGTGAAGCAAAGTGCCTCTATCTGAAGTATTAGTAAAGGATGATACGAAAACTGCGAGTAATTCCTGAAACGTAATTTTTCCCCAGATTAAGTGAATGGTAGATGCACCCTGATTCATACCCCCGGTCGCAAGCTGGGGGTTTTTCTTGCATATTGCTTCTTCTGCACTTTCAATAGATCTCAATTTGCTCAATCCGACGAAACTCTCGCTCTACCTCATACCAGAGGGATTTATTGTGCGGATCGGTGCGGAGTGCCTTTTTTAGATAAACTCTGGCTTTCTCCGATTGGTGCGTATTCACCAAATAGCGACCAAACCGCTGATAGGTAATAGCCTGCCACTGGCGCACCTCTACATCGTTCGGTAGGCGCTGAGCCAACCCTTCGATTAGAGCAATGGCGCGGGGAAACCGCTGTTGCTTCAAGAGCTGCTGAAGTTGTTCATAGGACTGAGACTTCAGCTTCTGATCGGTCTGAGACAAATTCTCAGTTTGAATCGGGGGCGATTTCTTAGTAACTTTGACTTGTGGCTTAACTGGGGGTTGGACTTGCGAGGATTTGGAGGATACCCGATCGCGACTGTAGGTTGGCTGAGTGCGGTTGGGTTCGGCTTTGGCCGGTGCTGCGCTTTCTGGTGCAGGGCGCACCACACTAATCAGCGCTTTGTAGGCTTCTGTGAGCCGAATAAATTTTTCTTGGGCTTGCTGTTGATTGGCGGGATTGGAATCTGGATGATACTGCCGCGCCAAACGCCGATAAGCGGCTTTGATATCCTCGTAGGAAGCCCCCGTTCTCAAGCCCAACAGTCGATAATAACCCGCAAGATCCATTGCAATAAAAATGGCAGAGTTACACAAATTCTGCCACTTGCTCCTATAAATTGAAAGGACTCAGGTGCAAAATAGCAACAAAAAGCCGGTTTAACGCTAATTTTGTCCCTAATTTTGACTACCTTGATCGACAATTACCCGGTCAATTAGGCCATATTCCTTGGCTTCTTCCGCTGACATAAAGTAGTCACGGTCGGTATCTTTCTGAATTTGCTCAATCGTTTTGCCGGTGTGGAAGGCCATCAGCTCATTCAGCTTTTGCCGCACCCGCAGAATTTGTCTGGCCTCAATTTCAATATCAGTAGCCTGTTGGCGTCCGGTGCCACCTAGGGGTTGGTGAATCATGATGCGGGCATGGGGTAGGGCCAATCGCTTACCAGGGGTGCCAGCCGCGAGCAGGAACGCGCCCATCGAAGCGGCTAGCCCAACGCAAATCGTTACCACTTCTGACTTGATGTGCTGCATGGTGTCATAAATTGCCATGCCCGCCGTAACGGAACCACCCGGAGAGTTGATGTACAAATAGATAGGTTTGGTAGCATCTTCCGAGTCCAGATAGAGCATTGAGGCCACGATGGCGTTAGCAATGCCGTCATCCACCTCTTGACTCAGAAAAATAATGCGCTCCAGGCTCAGACGCTGATAGATATCGATCCACTGCTCATAGGAACTGCCTGGAAGGCGATAGGGAACTTTTGGAACACCAATAGGCATAGGTCAATCCTAAAAATGAAGGTTAAGAGACTTGGCATTTGCCACGAGGGCCGAAGCCAATCGTTGAAGTCAACAATCAAAAAACCCATTGAAGGGCTAGGAGGCAGCCACTGGCTTAGGCAGGGATTTACTCCCCTCCAGCACCCGGTCGATCAGGCCATAGTCTTTGGCTTGCTCGGCAGTGAGATAAAACCGGCGGTCAATATCGGTGGTGATCTGCTCCGGTGAGCGGCCCGTATTTGCTGCTAAGGTATCCACCAATAGCTTGCGATCCGCGACAATTTTGCGAGCGTCGATTTGCACATCGGTAGCCTGTCCGCCGGTGCGACCGTATTGGGGAGCCAACACAATTTCTGCATTGGGCAAACTAGCCCGAAATCCCTTAGTACCAGACGACAGCAACAAGGCCGCCGTGCCATAGGCTAGCCCTAAACAGATGGTGTGGACCGGTGACCTGATGTGCTGCATCGTGTCATAGATCGCCATCGTTGCCGCCATTGAGGTGGACTGCATCCCTTCCGAAACAAACTCACCAGGCGAGTTGATGTAAAAGTAGATGGGCTTGGTTTGGTCGTCAGAATCGAGATACAGCAATAGGGCAACAACCGAATTGGCAGTACTGTCATCGATTGCTTCGTCTAGGAAGATAATCCGCTCATAGGCCATGCGGGTGTAGATATCAACCCACTGCACATACTGACTACCGGGAAAGCGATACGGAACTTGCATAAATTCTGCTTGGGATAGAGCGAATAGCGGAGGTCAAGACAAGTTTGTCAAGACGAGTTAGGTCAGGGCAGGGATTTGTTTCGGAAGCTGTTTGGTGCTTTCCAAAATCCGGTCGATTAGTCCATACCCTTTTGCTTCTTCCGGAGTCATGTAGAAGGTGCGGTCAGTATCTTTAGCGATTTTGTCGATTGGTTGCCCAGTATTTTTGGAGAGAATGTCTAAGATCGCCGTGCGGTTTGCCAACACCTCTTTGGCACGAATTTGGATATCGGTGGCTTGGCCTCTTGCGCCGGAACGCGGTTGATTCAACACGATCGTGGCGTGGGGCAAACTGGCCCGGAAGCCCTTCGTTCCTGCCGAAAGAATCATGGCGGCAGCTCCAATCGCCTGACCGATACAAATCGTATGTACCGGCGGCTTGATGTAGCTCAGCGTGTCGCAAACGGCAAAGGCTTCGGTTTCAAAGCCAATTGTTTGACCGCCCCAGGACGTACCCGTGGAATTGATATAGAAATAGATTGGCTTCTCCGGGTCATCAAATTGCAGATACAACAATTGAGCGATGATCAGCCGCGTAAAATCCTGTCTTGGATCTCTGCGGTATTCATCGAGGGAGTGCAGCGGACCTCCCAGGTAAACAATGCGTTCTTTTAATAGCAAGGATGCCAAATCGGGAGGGGGTGTCCGATAGTAAGCATCGCCATAGTATGCACTTTGCATCGCTTTAATTTCCATAACGTACAGCGCCCGGACGGCAATATTTCTTACATACTAAGCCAAAAGGCATTTCTACTGCACCGTTGCTGGGCTGGCAGAATCACCAGAAAAAACCTGCGCTTTACTCCACGAAAGTCAAACATTTCCGCAGTTTTGCGATTTAATAGCTCAAATTATGATTGGTTCTGATAGAAGTAGGGATATCCGAATCTTCCGTAATCGGAACAAGACTGTTTGAAGTTGTTGATCTGTCGATAGCGCCGTCTGCAGACTTAACATCCAAACCAGTGGGCTGTACAAAGGCTACATCACCGCCCTCCAAAACTTAAAACTCAGAATTCAGAACTTAAAACCTGCGTTCTGCGTAGACTACGCTACCAAAACTCAAACCTCGCTTCCCTCCCACCCTTTTCCCCAGAAGATGCCATGAAAGTTGGTCTAGAAGCTGCCCTCAGTGATGTCAATTTAGATGCTGCCCAAACCATGAGTCAGCGGCAGTTGGCAATTTCGCTTTCGGCCCTGGCAGAGCCAAATGGTCGCACTGCTCCTCTAAACTTATGCCTGATTTTGGATCACAGTGGCTCCATGAATGGGCGTCCGCTCGAAACTGTGAAGCAAGCAGCTCACCGCATCGTGGATAGTTTGTCGCCGGGAGACCGCCTGTCGATTGTGGTATTCGACCACAAAGCCAAAGTGTTAGTGCCAAATCAGGTGATCGAGAATCCGGCAGAGGTCAAGGTTGAAATCAATAAGCTGAAGGCCAGCGGCGGCACCGCGATCGATGAAGGGATGCGGCTAGGGATTGAAGAATTAGCTAAAGGCAAGAAGGACACGATTTCGCAGGCGTTTCTGCTCACGGATGGCGAAAACGAGCATGGTAGCAACGAGCGCTGTCTGAAGCTGGCCCAGTTGGCGGCTGGCTATAACCTCACCCTCAGCACCCTCGGCTTTGGCAACCACTGGAATCAGGATGTGTTGGAGCAAATTGCCGATGCAGCAGGCGGCACCCTCTCCTATATCCAGCATCCAGAAGAAGCAGTGAGCGAGTTCAGCCGTTTGTTCAACCGCATTCAGTCCGTAGGTCTGACCAATGCCCATCTGCTGCTCACCCTCTCGCCTCAAGTACGCTTGGCCGAACTGAAGCCGATTGCTCAAGTGGTGCCGGAAACTGTGGAGTTGGCAGCCGTAGAGGAAGGAAACCAGTATGTGGTGCGCCTAGGCGATCTGATGACCGAAGTGCCGCGGGTGGTGCTAGCCAACCTCTATATCAGCCAACTGTCCGAAGGAGAGCAGCCAATTGCCACGCTACAGGTTCGTTATGACGATCCGGTGATTGGTAGCGCAAACCTGCTGTCGGAGTCAGTTCAAGCCTTTGCCCATGTGCTATCACTGTATCAGCCCGCCGCCAATCCGCAGGTGCAGCAGCATGTTTTAGCGCTTGCCAAATACCGCCAAACTCAAATCGCCGAAATGAAGCTAATTCAGGGCGACCGGAGTGGAGCAGCTACAATGCTGCAATCCGCTGCAAAAACGGCACTCCAGATGGGAGACTACAATGCGGCCACCGTCTTACAAGACAACGCCACCCGTCTGCAAGAAGGCGAAGAGCTGTCAGAGGCCGACCGCAAAAAGACCCGGATTGTGTCTAAAACCATTCTTCAGTAGTTTCCTGTCTATTCGGTCTTGGTCTATTCGGTCTTGATTCGGTCTTAACAGTGCGGGTGAGGGATTGTTGCAGGCGTTTCCAGTCGTCTAGATGAAGACAACCTGCTTTATAAAGTGCTTGTAAGGCTTGAGTGAGGGAACGGCAAGCTAATTGATAGGCAATTTCCTGCTTGGCGGCGTAGAATGCATCGATCTCAGAAGCTTGCGGGTTTGAGACGAAGCGCTGACGGCAAGGCGAGTAACAAATTGCTTGATATCCTGCCGCCGTAGGCACAATTTCGATTAACCAACCGTAGTGGAAATCAACTAAATTCATGGTTCTAGTTCGTTCTGTAGATGCAGGACAAAGCTCGAAAGATTGTTGCTTTTGCTACTCTTTCTACCTTAATCTACCTAGAAATTGAATTCATCAACACCGCAACATAGCCGAAAAAATGCTGAATTTAGCTATAAAAGCTGTTTTTGTTTGCTAATTAAAGAATGTGATTTTCGCAACATAGTAAACGCAGAACACCAGCAACCGTTTTCTCCAGCGTGCAGTATGTGGTTGAGCGGGAAGATGATGTCAAAGTCACCTACTAACACTCACCTACGCGATAGTTGATGCCGGCCCTCCTGTGCTTGTTCGAGGCTAATCCTCCTCGCTGATAGGGCGGATTACTCGACAGGGGTTGCCGGCCGCAAACACATCATCTGGGATGTCTCGCGTCACTACGCTCCCGGCCCCAATCACCGAGCGGGAGCCGATTCTCACCCCCGGACAAATAATAGCCCCACCCCCGACCCAGACATCAGACCCGATCTCGATCGGCTTTGCAAACTCCTGACTACGGCGCAGCTCTGCCTCAAACGGGTGGGTGGCCGTGTAGATCTGCACCGCCGGACCGAAGAGCGTGTAGTCCCCAATGGTGACTCGGCAGACATCAAGTACAACACAATTGAAGTTGAAGAAGCACCTCTTCCCCAGAAAGATATTGGTTCCGTAATCACAGAAAAACGGTGGCTGCATCCACACGTCCGCCCCTCCAGCACCAAAAAGCTCCCGCAAAATGCGCCGCCGCTCCTCCTGTTGTTGCTCACGGGTGGCGTTTAGATCCTGGCATAGGTCTCGCGCTCGGTTGCGGGCACGAACTAGTTCCGAATCGAGTGGGTTGTACAACTCCCCCGCCAGCATTTTCTCACGTTCACTTCGCACGATGACTGTCTCCTGTTCGCATTCGTCAGGTTGGGCTAGCTCTAGGTTACAAAAACAGCCAAGAGTTAACAAATAGCTCCTGGCTGCTTCTGAAATCTAGGTTTCTAGCGGAGTTGACTATTCGATGCCTTCGATCCGGTCTTCCACTTCCTGGTAAAGCTGACGCAGCAGATCCAGGTTCTCTTCGCTAGTTTCCCAATAGCCGCGCCCATTCACTTCCAGCAGCGTACTCACCACCTTGCGGAACGAGTGAGGGTTCAGGTTCATCAGGCGATTGCGCATCGCTTCATCCTGGATGAAGGTGGCATTGGTGTCTTCGTAGATCCAGTTGTCTACCGCACCGGCTGTGGCCGACCAGCCCATTGTATTGACCAGCCGCTTGGACAGTTCCCGCACGCCTTCGTAGCCGTGGGACAGCATGCCCTCATACCATTTGGGATTCAGCAGCTTGGTGCGGGCATCGAGCCGCACGGTTTCCGACAAGGTACGCACCTGAGCATTGGCCGTGGTGGTATCGGCAATGTAGGAGGCAGGCTGTTTGCCATCACCGCGCAGGGTAGCCACCACCTTGGTTGGATCCGAATCAAAGTAGTGGGACACATCCGTCAGCGAGATTTCCGACGAATCCAGATTCTGAAACGTCACATCGACCGTCTTCAGAGCAGCCTCAAAGACGCCACGCGCCTGATCCATCATGCCGGGATTGTCTGAATTGAAGGCAAAGGACTTGCGCGTCAGATACATTTCCTGAAGCTCGGTTTCGCTTTCCCAGGTGCTGTTCTCCACCGCCAGGTTGACGTTAGCGGCATAGGAACCAGACGCATTCGAGAACACGCGGGTCGCCGCCTGCCGCAGATTGATGCCCATTTCCTCAGCTTGCTTGAGGGCATGTTTGCGAACAAAGTTCAGCTCTAGCGGTTCGTCGGCTTCGGCAGCCATTTTGATCGCCCGGTCGAGCAGGTTCATCTGATTCACAAACAAATCGCGGAACACGCCGGAACAGTTGACCACTACATCGATGCGAGGACGACCCAGTTCGTTCAGCGGAATCAGCTCCAGCTTGTTGACCCGACCCAACGCATCCGGAACTGGGCGCACGCCCACCAGCAGCATCACCTGGGCCAGCGACTCGCCATAGGTTTTGATGTTGTCGGTGCCCCAGAGCACAAAGGAAATCGTTTCTGGATAGTGGCCACCATTTTCGCTACGCTCACGAGCCAGCAAGCGATCCACCACAATCTGAGCCGCCTGTACCGCCGCGCTAGTCGGGATCGATTGAGGATCGAGGGCATGGATGTTTTTCCCGGTTGGCAGTACATCCGGGTTGCGAATCGGGTCACCGCCGGGTCCAGGCAGGATGTATTCGCCTTCCAGGGCTTTCACCAAGGCTCCCAGCTCGTTGTCGGCCGTCACCTGCTTGAGGCAGAACTCCAGATACTCGAACAAGGGCTTGATCGCCTCCGGATCGACTTTTGGATAGCCCGCCTCGATCAAGGCTTCGATCCAGGGTTCTTTGCGACCCAGATTAAAGAAATTGAGCTTGGTGACTTTCGAGACACGACCATCGGCATCGGTTTGCTCTTTCACCATCGCTGTAATGGCTGCGCGAGACGCCTGGTTGATCTCGTAGAGCAACTGCACGTCCGCCAGCACACCCCGGTCACTGTTGCGGTAGATCTCGTCAATGTCGCGTCCCAGGCTGTTGGCAATGATGCGCGGCAAGCTTTGGATCTCATCTTCGGGGCGATCAATACCAGCAATATTCACCAGCGTGGCGATCGCCTCTTCTGCGGTGGGAGCTTTACCGATCACATGCAGCCCACAGGGCAACAGCCGCGATTCGATCTCCATCAGCTTGATGTAAACCTTGCCAACCAGCGTATCCCGCTCCTCAGCGGTGAGGTTGGAGGCATCGTCACCTTCCGGCAGAGCAATGTCCTTGTCTAGGTTGACCAAGCGGCACTTGTCGATGATCGCGTTGACAATCGGCACAGCTCGTCCGGAGTCCTTCAGGGTTTGATAAGAGGCGATCAGTTCGCTTAGCTCTTTCAAGCCCTTGTAGAGTCCGGCATTTTCGGCGGGAGGCGTCAAATAGCTAATCGTTTCGGCATAGCTGCGGCGTTTGGCAATCGTCGCTTCCGAGGGGTTGTTGGCAGCGTAGTAGTACAGGTTGGGAATCGTACCAATCAAGCTATCAGGATAGCAATCGCCGGACATGCCCATTTGCTTACCAGGCATAAACTCCAGCGAGCCGTGGGTGCCAAAGTGCAGCACCGCATCCGCCTGCCAAATATGCTCCAGATAGGTGTAGTAGGCAGCAAAGCCATGATGGGGACTGGCCGAACGGGAGAACAGCAGCCGCATTGGGTCGCCTTCGTAGCCAAAGGTAGGCTGCACACCAATAAACACATTGCCGAACTCTTTGCCAAACACCAGCAGGTTTTGGCCATCGGTGTTGAGGTGGCCGGGAGCCGGACCCCAGGATTCCTCTAGGCGATGGTGATAGGGCGTGAGCTGCTCGTATTCTGGTACCGACATGCGGTAGGCAATATTCAGCTCCGGACTGCTGTACTGAGCCTGGGCATCGTGGATCACTTCCTGCATCAGCGCTTCGGGCGAATCCGGCAAGCCCTGAACGTCGTAGCCGTTATACTGCAACGCCTTGACGACTTCATAGATCGAGCCGAACACATCCAGATAAGCCGCCGTCCCAACATTGCCCTTATCCGGCGGGAAGCTAAATACGGTGATCGCCACTTTCTTGTGCAGCTTCGGCTTACGGCGCAGGTTGGCCCACTTCATGGCCCGCTGAGCAATCGCTTCGATCCGGTCTTGCAGAGCGATGGCCTTACCTGTGGTGCCGTCCCGTCCCGATAAAATAATTGGCTCAATCGCACCGTCTAGTTCGGGGATGGCAATCTGCAGCGCCACCTGGATCGGATGCAGCCCCAGGTCGCTGTCTTGCCATTCTTCCGTGGTTTGGAACACGAGCGGCAGCGCCACCATGTAGGGTCGATTCAGTCGCTTCAGGGCATCTACGGCTTTGGGATGATCCTGCCGCGCCGGACCGCCCACCAGCGCAAACCCGGTCAGCGAAACCACTACATCCACAATTGCGTGCTTCGTGATCGGGTCATAGAAGAAGGCATCTACAGGCTTAGAGAAATCTAACCCGCCGGCAAATACCGGAATCACCTTAGCTCCCATCGACTCAAGCTCTTGCACCATCGCCACATAGTGGGCATCGTCGCCGGTGACTAGGTGGGTTCGCTGTAGTACCAGACCAACGCAGGGAGCCAGCATATCCTTGACATCGTTGGGCACATCCTGGCGTGAGTTGAACCAGTTGAGATACTCCTTCAGGTCCTCAAACATCTGTGGGGCCAGTGGGTGCCAGATGCCGATATCGGGGTATGTGACCGGATCGCGGTATTGCAGCGGCGCATCGCTCTTAACCTTGTCGCCTTTGCAGACATACTTGTCCGCCAGCATCAGCAAAAAGTTTTCCAGGTTTTCTGCCGAACCCCCCAGCCAATACTGGAAGCTGAGCATGAAGTTGCGGGCATCTTGCGCCTTGTCGATAGGCAGATACTTCAGCACCTTGGGCAGAGTTTGCAGCAGCTTCAGCATGCCATCTTGGAACGAAGACCCAGATTTCTCCTTGCGTTTGCGCATGAACTGGGCAATCGCACTCTTGGACTGACCGAGCTGCGCCATCGAGAAGCTGCCCATTTTGTTGAGGCGCATCACCTCTGGCATCGAGGGGAACACCACAGCCACATCCAACCGCTCGCGATGGGGGGCAACAGCGGCAACCACTTTTTCGGCCAGCTCCTCGATAAAGATCAGCGAAGCAATGAAGACATTGGCCTCGGCTACATCCTGCTGAAAGGCTTCATAGTTCTCAGGACTGCGCAACTCCTCTAGCAGATAGCCGCTAATTTCGATCGCTAAATTGGGATTATTTTGGTTGATTGAACGAACTGCCGCCGACAGTGAACTTTGATATTGCGGCTCTAGCACGACATAGACCACCTTGATCAGCGATCGGCCCCGGAGATCGTCGGGCACGATATGCCTGATCGTGGGCTTGACGTGAGTGAACATGCGGTTAGGCTCCTTCTCAAAAGCGGTCGCGCTCAGGCTGATTGTCTTAATTACTCTCAGCAGCCAAGTTGCTCCCAGCAGCCAAATTCAGCACAAAAATCGCAGGGTCTTGTAGCTCCACTCCCCGTCTTGCTGCTGGCTGAACGCAAAACGTTACATAAGCGTTTTTACCAGAAAATCAGGATCACCTGCGAACGAAACCGTCTATCTGACACAAATTGATAAAAAATCAGAGATGTTTGTTTACATTTCTTGACATTTATGAGAGTGTCTGCTCAGCTTATATAAGAAGCTCCATTTTCCTGAATCCAATTTTGGATTTGGGAATTCCGTTTTGGCTAAAAATTGCAGGGTCAACTCAAGCCCAGTTAGGCTTGAGCAATGTTTCTATTTGCTTTAATTTGTTTGGTATAGAGTTCTCTATAGAGTTTTTTTAATATTTGAATCAGTCAGAATTGATGCTATTAGAAACTTATTGAAATTTCAGACGATTTACTATCAGTTTTGCGGTTGAAGTTTCCTTGACCAATCAGTTTAGAAACTGTGTAGAAACTGTGTAGAAACTAAACTATAGAGCATTCCTAGATGAGTGATGAGATTGATTAAGGAGTCAGAAGCCAGGAGCAGAGAAGTAAGGAGTAGAGATAGGAGCAGGTTTTTCGGTAAGGGAACGGTCAGCAGCGCATTGCCGATAAACCTGACCGTACTTAAGAAAACTGTACTTGAACCAAGAGACATTCTTACTCCTTACTCCTTACTCCTTACTCCTTACTCCTTACTCCTTACTCCTTACTCCTTACTCCTTACTCCTTACTCCTTACTCCTTACTCCTTACTCCTTACTCCTTACTCCTTACTCCTCACTCCTTACTCCCATCTACCTGTACTGAAGATATTCCTGTGCCACCCAACCTCCGTCCACAAGCTCTACCCAACCCCTTTCGACCTGTCCAGTTAGAACGACGGTAGTCCCTTGAGGAATTGAGGCAATAATCTCACCATCGGGGCTATTACGAATATTGACTCCACCGCTAGCCATAACTTCGGCCTTGCGTGCTGCTGTTCCAGGACTGACTGTGGGTGCAGCCGCTTCGGAATTGGAGGGTGTAGCCGCACTAGCATTCCCGCTAACCAAATGATGTTGGGAAACCCAGCCGCCACCTTCGATTTCTACCCATTCGTCACTCGTTTTGCCGGTTAAGACGACGGTGGACCCATCGGCTACGCTGCCCACAATCTCGCCACCCGGACCACTGCGGACATTCAGATTGCCGCCATTCGTTGCCACCTGTAGGGATGTCCCAGCCGTGACGCTTGTCATAATCGGGCGCGTGATTGGTCTTGGCGTTTGGGTAATGCCGGCATGGACTGCGACTTCAACCTCGAGCACCTGATTGGCTGAATCAACCCAGCAGACTCCTGATCCACCATTCGTAGTTGACCAGTTGACACGCCCAGTGCCATCTGCTGCTAAAGAGCCAGCCGTGGTTGTGATCGCCGAGCGCGGCACACCGTTCAACCGAAAGATCACAGCATTAGTACAGGCATTGAGTTGGGCTTCGCTGGCTAACGGTACGGCTAAGGCAACTTTTGGGGCCAGAATCAAGGTAGTAGTCAAGGTCGCAGCTAGAGCTGTAGTAACGTGGGCGCTCAGCTGGGCTGCGGGTTTGGACCAAGCGGCTATTTCAGCGTAGTTCATACTCCTTACATCAATAAACTTTATCGACGAAATTTCTGCACGCTCACCTGTATACCGCAAGCTTTGGCAATCGGAACAGATTTCATCGAATGCTCACAAAAGGTTCAGGGAGTCTAGTGATGTCACTTGCGGTGTGAGTGGAATACGAGTAAACCTAGAAACTCGATCAACCGTAAATTCTCTAGGCTATTTTTCTGCTGCTAGGGCCATTAATCAACGCTGGCAGCTAAATCTGGGAACTCTTGACAATGTTTGAGCACATTGACCGTGCTGAATCCGCCACGCGCTCAATGGTTTGGGTGGCATGGGGCAGGGATCACTAGGTGGCCGTCAGGGATTTACAGATATCGGAATGAGAAGATTGCGTGTACTGAATCAGATGCTGTCTTGGGTGGAACGTCAACTTCCGCTGGCAGACAAAATTGGCATTCCGTTAGTTGCCATAACCATACTGACAGCAACAGTACTCAGTGCTAACACGATTGCCTCTAGCCGTAAGCAAATTGACCGCAGCTATAGAACCCAAGCTCGACAGCTCGCCAATGTGATTCAAGCCGAGTTTAGTGCCCGCTATAGGCGCAATCTAGAGGACCGAACCACCACCAGCCAATTTCTGCAGGAGCTGAAGCACCAAGATTCAACCATTCTCGACATTCACATCTACCGAATCGTAGACGAGCAGCCGCTGCTGTGGGCCTCCTCCGATCGGCAAGAACTCCTTCACTCGTCGATTCAAACTAAAGCAATTCTGCCGATTCTAATAGACGGCTCGGCCCAAATGACTGAAACTGCTAACGCCGAACTAGAAACGATTGTGCCGCTACGAGCCAACGGCCAGGTTCTGGCTAGCATCGTGATCTACAGCTCGTTACAACCCCGCGACGATGCCATCAATGCCGCAACTCGCACGATTGTACTCACGTCCGCATTGGGAATTTCGGCTCAGAGTGGCGCGTTGATGCTGATCTTGTATTGGGCAGTGCTGCGCCGAATCAAACACTTGAGCCATGCCGCTTTGCAAGTTGCTGAAGGAGATACCACGGTTCGCGTACCCAAAGCCAATCTGGAGCCTGGGCGAGATGAAATTCTCAGAGTGGCGCGGGAATTTAACCGCATGCTAGAGGCAGTCCAACGCCGCTCCCAACAGCAGGAAGCCTTGGCGGAATTGGGACAGCAGGCTCTAGAGGAAATTGACCTGGCCGAACTGCTGGATAAAGTCGCCCAACTGGTGGCCCGCACGCTGCAAGTAGATTACGTCGATATTTCAGAGCTATTACCAGACTGTAGTGGCTTCCAGGTTCGGGCCAGCGCTGGTTGGGAGCCGCAATCGTTGCCTCAGAAAATCACCCCCGTCACAACCGACTCGCCTATCGACTACACCCTACGCACCAACGAGCCTGTGGTGATCCATAATCTTTCCACTGAGCAGCGCTTTCGCGGTTTAAAGTTTCTGCAACAGCATGGCGTAATCAGCAGCATCAGCGTTTTAGTGGCCAACTTTGAGCAGCCATTTGGCATGATTAGTGCCCACAGTAAGACTCAGCGAGCCTTCTCGAACGATGATGTGGTGTTTCTCAAGGCGGTAGCCAGTCTGTTAACTGCTGCGATTGATCGGCACCGGGTAGAAGCGGTGATGGCTCAGGCTGAAGCTGCCTTGGCGCGAGCAGAAGCCGCCGAAACGGCAAAACAGGCATTGGAAAAAGAAATTATAGAACGGCAGCGGATTGAGGCGGCTCTGCGCGAAAGCGAGGAACGCTATGCTCTGGCTGCTAGCGGTGCCAATGACGGTCTGTGGGACTGGGATCTGCGCACCAATGAAATTTACTTTTCCAGCCGCTGGAAATCGATGCTGGACTATGCCGATACCGAGATTGGTTCTAATCCCAACGAATGGTTTGACCGCATTCACCCTGACGACTACGAGCGCGTCCAGCTAGAAATTCGCCATCACCGCGAAGGCTTGACCGCCCATTTTGAGAGTGAATTTCGCCTGCGCCAGAAGAATGGCGCCTATTGCTGGATCCTCAGTCGCGGTTTAGCCGTGCGCGATAGTGCCGGAAATGTCTACCGCATCGCCGGTTCCCAAACTGACGTCACGGCTCGCAAGCTGGCCGAAGAGCAGCTCCTCCACAACACGCTCCACGATGAGCTGACCGGCTTAGCCAATCGCGCTCTGTTTACCGATCGCTTGGATCGCGCCATTGCTCGGGCGAGCCGTTGCCGTCGTGCTTCGTTTTCCGTGCTGTTTCTCGATCTGGATCGGTTTAAGGTCATCAACGATAGTCTGGGGCATTTGGTGGGCGATCAGCTTTTGGTAGCAGCGGCAGAGCGTCTGAAGCGCTGTTTGCGGGCCAGCGATACTTGCGCTCGGCTCGGTGGTGATGAATTTGCAATTCTGCTGGAAGATATTCAGGAGAGCCAGGATGCCATCACGCTGGTGGAACGGATTCGCGAAGAGTTCAAAGCACCCTTTCTGTTGGCTGATCAAGAAGTGTTTGTCAATAGCAGTATTGGAGTCGTGCTCGACACCGATCGCTATCGCACCAAAGAAGAACTGCTGCGCGATGCCGATACGGCGATGTACCGCTCGAAGGCGGCAGGTCGGGGTTGCTACACCATTTTTACGCCCCATATGCACGAACAGGCCGTCACCCTACTGCATCTAGAAGCCGATCTGCGCCGAGCGATCGAGCGTCAGGAGCTACGGTTGTTCTATCAGCCGATTTTGGCCTTGCACAATCAGCGACTCATGGGCTTTGAGGCTCTACTGCGCTGGCAACATCCGCAACGGGGACTGCTGCTGCCGATGGAGTTTCTCTCAGTTGCTGAAGAAACTGGGTTGATTATTTCGATTGGCTGGTGGGTGTTGCGCGAAGCCTGTCGGCAGATGTGTCGCTGGCAAAAGCAGTTTAACTTAGACAATCACATGACGATGAGTGTGAATCTCTCTGGCAAACAGTTTTCTCAGCCCAACCTGGTCGAACAGGTCAAAGCCATTTTGCAGGAGACCGGGCTGGAACCAAATCGGCTCAAGTTGGAAATTACCGAAAGTGTGATCATGACGAACGCGGATGCTGCCGCCGCCATGATGCAGGAGTTAAAGGCAGTCGGGGTGCAGTTAGCGATGGATGATTTTGGTACTGGTTATTCTTGTCTCAGCTATTTGCATCGGTTTCCCATCGACACGCTCAAGATCGATCAGTCGTTCATCCACAGCGCCGATCAGGATCTAGAAAAACTAGAAATTACTCGGACTGTAATCTCACTGGCTTGGAATCTAGGCATGAACGTGGTGGCTGAAGGCGTTGAAACCGATCGGCAGATGGCACAGTTAAAATTGCTGAAATGCGAGTTAGGACAGGGTTTTTTCTTCTCCCATCCCCTTGATCCACCAGCCGCCGCCGCAATGCTCGATCAAGTTGCTGTTCGCTAAACCCTGTTAGCAGCTAATAGGGGGCGTATATTGAGGAAATAATCGGCTAATGGGTGAAGTGATGGGTAAAGGGAGCATAGCCACTTTAGCTAGTTTGGTATGCTCTTGTTGCTCTACTGCTGAATTTGTCTGAATCTATCTTTGATGTTCTATCTATATTCACCTTTAAATTTTTAATTTATGATTTACTTCTAAATCTATTGCCCCTACTATCTTGGCTTGACCGACCTGATCAGTTTCTCCATTTTGTCAAATAAGCAGCTGAATTACGGAAGAATGAGTCACAGAACTGATCCTAGAATTGATAGTGGGGTTGATCATAGCAGCGACAGAATAAGCGCTCAATCCGCCTGTCGGGCTAACGACTAGCAATGGCAAAAGTGCAGTGGGATCAGAGTGTGGGGTTAGAGTGTGGGGTTAGAAACTGAGCAACTCGCAATCAGGGATAGAATCAAAAAATGGCTGTTTGATCTTAAACAGTTTGATCTTAAACAGTCAGACAACAGTTAAACGGTTTTGACTGTAAGCCTAGCCCGTGGAGTTGCGATGCATCAACCTATCACGATTCGCCAGTTGCCTGCTCAAGCCATCACGCCCGAAAACTTTCGTCCCTATGGGCAGGTGATTTTCGCTGCGCCGGATGGCAAGGGCTTTGATCAGGAAGACGCCCAGCTTTATTTAAGCGAAGGAACACCCCGCTTCTATATCATGCGACTCCACTATCGAGGTCGGTCCTTTTCGCGGATTACACGCCATCAACGCTGCACGCAATGCCTTGGCGCTCTTGCTGGACAAGAGTGGCTAATTGCAGTTGCGCCCCCCGGCGAGGCAGACTGCCCTGACCCGGTGACAATCGCGGCCTTCCGGATTCCGGGAAACTGCTTCATCAAGTTAGAAGTGGGTACCTGGCACGCAGGTCCTTTGTTTGAACAGGAATCAGTGGATTTTTATAATTTAGAATTGGCCGATACCAATATTACTGACCATCAAACATGCAGCTTGTCAGAAACCTATGGGTTAGAGTTTGAGATTGTCTAACCGCATGAGGAGATGGTCGAGCACAAGTCAGGAACTAACTAGCTTTTGCAACCTTGCTAGCGTATCCTGGGACGGCTTCACCTCCAAGTAGTTTTTCAAGCTGTAGCCAACGCTGATTCCATTGACTTCAACATCTGCAGTGCCAGCTGTAGCCATCGCCACATTCACCAAACGAATGAACAGGCGTTGATTGGGAATTTTGCCGACCAACAGTACAACAGCTCCCCGTTGAGTGACGCGCAAATTACTGATCTCATCAGATGAGAAGTTTTGCCTGAACGCTAACGAAACCCGTTTCGCTAGACCATGATGGTCATATTCACCCTGTAACCCTACCCGCTCAGGAGGAATCGTCTGAAACAAAGAAGATGTGGTAGATTGCCTGATTAACAGATTACGCTCCATCGTTAGATCACCGAATGCAGAATTGGCTTTGTGCTCCGCCTTTGACACCATTTGCTGGAAACCCACGTTCATTTGCCTGCTGACTTTTACCCTGATTCAAATACCCTGATTCAAACCTTTTGCCTGCTGAATTACTGCTGAAAACTCGATGGAGCAATACTGAATTGCAACCGAGATTGGCAGCATTGAAGGCACTTCAACCAACTGGGGCGTGCGGGGAAACACCTAAAGAATCGATGAGGTTTTATGAGGTAATTGTGAAAATATACATTACCCTATCACAAAAATCAAAGGTGAAAAACTGTTACTGATACTACAAAGAGCTTTGTGATACGGAAACAGCTTGCAGATGGGGCTAGAAGAGAATCAAGCTGTTCCCCTTCGGGTGTTCGCTCAAATGCTGGATTGACACTCTGTCGAGCGATTTTCTTAGGGCTAAACTACCCTTGAGCTTAGCGAATCACGGGGGTAACAAGCAAGTATCTATTGTTAAAATTTTTACATCAATTCTTGATTTTCCGGTAATTTCCGCAGAGATCTGATTGATTTTAGGCTTGATTTCAGTACGTAAGCAGATCAACGGTCCTAAGCAGGACTAGGCATGAATTGAGCCATCTGGCATCACCATTCCAGTCAATTTGGCTCCGGTCAGCTTCACCATCAGGCGATCCGAAACGCCAATTCGTGCTCCAGTCAAGTTGGCCCCCCGTAGGTCTGCGCCACTCAAATCGGCCCCAATCAAGTTTGCATCTTGAAGGTTCGCGTTACTCAAGTTCGCTTCCAGCAAGTTGGCTCGGAACAGGTTGGCTCCGCTGAGATCGGCCTCAGAGAAGTTAATTCGGTGCAGGAAGGCATCGCTAAGATTGGCATTGCGTAGATTGGCCCGGCTAAGATTGCGGCCAGACAGATCCTTCTCGCGCAGATCAGCCCCACTCCAATCGGTACCACTTAAGTCGGGTGGTTGGGGACGAGGCGGGGGCGGGGGCGGCGACGATGAGGACGGTTGATACCAGTCGCGCCATTTAGGTGAGCCATGATGGCTGTGGCTGTTCGTGCTGTGGCTGTTCGTGCTGTGGCTGTTCGTGCTGTGGCTGTTCGTGCTGTGGCTACTGGTACCACTGCTGTTACCAGTACTGCTACTAGTACTGCTACTAGTACTGCTACTAGTACTGCTATTGCTACTGTCCGAGCGACTATTGCTGCTGTCTGAGCGGTTGCCCTTAGCGTTTGAGTGGTTTGGGTTACCATTGGCGGTGTTGCTCTTACCGGCAGATTGGCCAGCAGCAGGCTGGTAGTAGCTGTAGTGGCGTGGCGGTGTCTGGTAAGTATGGTAACGAGGTGGAGCCGTTCGTGGTTCAGGACGGGGTGGACGGGGCTGGTCCGCAGGCGACTTGCCTTGAGTAGATTTGGACGACTGATTGGCCCGATGAGAACGCAACCGATCGCGGGCTTGGTTCAGTTCCTTCAACTTTTGATGGGCGATTTCTTGCAGGCGCGGATTGTCCTTTGGCAGGCGATCCGGGTGCCAAACAAACGCTAAATCGCGATAGGCCTGGTTCACCTCTTCGAGAGATGCGCCAGGTTCCAGGCCAAGAACTTTATAGTAGCTATCGAGATCACTCATCGATGTCGGCACAATTTATATTCATGCTACAAGCTCAGATGGGCGAGATGCACATGAAATCAGAAAAATTTCGGTTTCGCTGAGGACAATCTGGAGGAATCTAAAGGGAGCCTAAGAAGAGTGGCAGAGTTGGCAATTTAAACACCGAACCGCCCAAGCCGCGATTTGAGTACAAGATTTCGTCAAAAAACGCTGACTTTATAGTGCTTTTTTAAGAGCTACCATTTTCTAGCGGGCAGACTGATAGAATCGTTGCTGTGGTCGATTCAGCTCGCTTTGTCATAGGGTGGCGATTTCGATCAAAGCCTCGACAGGTTTACCATTTCAGCACTAGACTAAGACATTATTCCTAGCTTTGTGCATCAGCAGATACAGAATTAAATATGCGTAAAGTCCTCCCCGCGCCTCCCCAGATTTCCGCAATTACTCAAGCGATTTCTCACCAAGCTACTGTTCCTGTGCGGGCCACTGGTGCCTTTGCTCTGATGGATAGCCTTAGACGCCATGGAGTCAAGCACATTTTTGGCTACCCAGGCGGCGCTATCTTGCCGATCTATGACGAACTTTACCGCAGTGAAGCTGCTGGACACTTACAGCATATTCTAGTCCGGCATGAACAAGGCGCTGCCCATGCTGCTGATGGTTATGCTCGCGCCACGGGTAAGGTCGGGGTTTGCTTCGGTACATCCGGTCCGGGTGCCACCAATTTGGTAACTGGGATCGCTACTGCCCAGATGGACTCGATTCCGCTCGTGGTGATCACGGGGCAGGTGGGTCGCGCCGCGATTGGCAGCGATGCCTTTCAGGAAACCGACATCTACGGGATCACCCTGCCGATTGTGAAGCATTCCTATGTTGTGCGTGATCCCCGCGATATGGCGCGAATTGTGGCAGAAGCATTTCACATTGCCGCCACGGGACGCCCTGGCCCAGTGCTGATCGATATTCCTAAGGATGTGGGGCTGGAAGAGTTTGAGTATGTTCCGGTAGAACCCGGCAGTGTTAAGTTGCCTGGATATCGCCCCACCGTGAAGGGCAACCCTCGCCAAATCATCCAAGCTCTGAAGTTGATTCGAGAAGCGCAGCGTCCCTTGCTCTACGTCGGCGGCGGCGCAATTGCATCGGGTGCTCATGCCGAAATTCACGAGCTAGCCAAACGGTATAACATTCCTGTGACGACTACGCTGATGGGATTAGGAGTGTTTGATGAACACCATCCTCTCTCGGTTGGCATGCTGGGAATGCATGGCACTGCCTATGCTAATTTTGCCGTGACGGAGTGCGATCTGCTGATTGCGGTTGGCGCTCGGTTTGACGATCGGGTGACAGGCAAGCTGGACGAATTTGCTTCACGGGCCAAGGTGATCCACATTGACATCGATCCCGCTGAGGTTGGTAAAAACCGGGTACCAGAAGTGCCAATTGTGGGCGATGTGCGGCAGGTGCTGTTGGACTTACTGCAGCGCGATACTGAAGACGGCAAACCCGCCAATCTGAAACAGACTCAGGAATGGCTGCACCGGATCGAGCGCTGGCGAAATGATTATCCGCTGACCGTGCCGACTTATGCTGACGAAATTTCGCCCCAAGAAGTGATTGTGGAGATTGGTCGTCAAGCTCCCCATGCCTTCTATACCACTGATGTGGGCCAGCACCAAATGTGGGCCGCCCAGTTCCTCAAGATGGGGCCGCGGCGTTGGATCTCTAGTGCGGGTCTGGGTACGATGGGCTACGGGATGCCTGCCGCGATGGGTGCGAAGGTAGCCCTTCCCGATCAGGAGGTAATTTGTATCAGCGGTGATGCTAGTTTCCAAATGAACTGCCAGGAGTTGGGAACCCTGGCCCAGTACGGGATTAATGTTAAAACTGTGATCATTAACAACGGCTGGCAGGGTATGGTGCGGCAGTGGCAGCAGGCTTTCTACGGAGAGCGTTACTCCTCTTCAGATATGCAGCCCGGAATGCCCAACTTTGAGCTACTGGCCCAGGCGTTTGGCTTGAAGGGAATGATCATTGAGCACCGCAATCAGTTGCAGGATGCGATCGCAGAGATGCTGGCTCACGACGGTCCGGTTCTCCTCGATGTACGGGTGAAGCGCGATGAAAACTGTTACCCGATGGTCGCTCCTGGTAAGAGCAATGCCCAAATGGTAGGTTTGCCCAAACCACCTGAGCGGGAGGAAAGTGCCGGTCCGATTCTATGCAGCAACTGCGGTACTGAGAATGAACCTGGCAACAAGTTTTGCCCAGAGTGCGGAACCAAGCTCTAGCAGTCGCTGACTGGACAAATTGAGCAGCTAGATAACGTTGATAAAGTGCCTCCAATCTCTGGGGGCCTTTATTTTGGTAGAACCTGCATTGACCAATCATCCGACTTAGTCTAAGAGAATGATTGCTATAGCAAAATTAGAAATATTCCTGGTATGACATCAGAAACGTAAGATGACAACAAAAGGATAAAATGTTGTTTCTTAAAACCAGCGTCGTGACCGCCTTGGCAGTGGGTCAATCAAATGGGGCTGTCCCATGCGCTGGGCTAGAAAATCTTGAATGGTTTCAATTGGAATACTAACGCCTTCGCCGGTTGATTGCTGCACCGCTCGATTCACACCAATTACTTGACCCGATCCATCGATCAGCGGACCGCCACTATTGCCCGGTTGTAGAAAGCCGTCTGGTGTGCGAATGCAGCGCAGTGGAGATGTGCCATTAGCACAGGTGCTGTTTAATTCAATTACGTGGGAAGTACTCATTTTCCAACTCTCTCCCCGTGGCGAACCAATTGCATAAACCCGATCACCCACTTTTAGGTGAGCTGTACTGGCTGCAAACGGTGTTACGGGTAACCCGTTGACTCGCTTGAGTTGAATCAGGGCCAGATCCAGATCCGGATCAAATGAAGTCACAGTGCCTCGAAATTTACGGCCATCGGCTAACTTAACGCTTGGAGATGGATCTCGCTCCACCACGTGATGGTTAGTCAGAATCAATCCATCTGGCGATAGGATGATCCCGGCTGCGGTTGAAGCAACCCCTTGGTGGCTGTTATTCCATACTTCGACCGTCATGGGTTTGATTTTGCTGTAAATCTGATTTGCCGAAAGGGCGGCTGTGGGAAGCGGTGCAACTGCCTCAGGCACTGGCGATGGAACAACTTTCGTTGGTAGATCAGCTACCAAATCAGCTAGTATCCGGTCCCGCCTCAAGCCGTCCCGAAGCGCCAACTGTTTCCCTGGCGTCAGCGGAGGCTGGAGCTGACTACGCCGCAATAGCTCTCGCCGGCTCACTACCTCTAGGGCTGCCTCTGTAGGATCAGTCGGTAAATTCGCCAATAGTTGCTTGGTCTGAGGTACACCGAAACTAACCGCACTATCCAAACAGGTAATATCCAAAGGCGATAGGTAGCGACTACAATCTCCGTCCTGCCAGCGCATTTGGTAGATGGCCTTGACTTCCTCATCTTTGATCTCAACCAGATCCCGAATCGGTTTGCCGTTGAGTTGTCGCCAGCGGTCATACTCCAGTTGCGTGATGCCATAGCTATTAAACCCACCCAAACCCCCATAGCCTGGAGCTGTGGTTCCCAGTTTGCGAATGGTTTCATACACCAATTCAAACTTGGGATCGGCAGGCTGAGCCGATTTCCCTAGCCGTTGCATCACCCAACTGCTAAAGCGGGGTGCCATCAGTAGCAACAATACCGAGACTACCAGCAGGCTCAGAGAAGGCGTCACACTGCTTAGCTTGAATCGTCCAGACTTCACGTTCATCGCATTCTCCTGGGCACCATATTGCTATTTTCTCGCAATCGAAAGAATTTCACCAGACGTTGTGGTGATCCGACCAGTAAACCGCCTAGCTATCGGCAATGGAGAATCAACAAGGAGCATAAAGAAGAAATGAAGCGTGTCAGCTCCAGTTAGTTCAGCCCAGCTCAGCATCTACTGCAAGAGGTGAGGGAATCAGTACCTGGGAAGGATGCAAGCGGAATTGACATATTGTGAAAATTAGTTAAACTTCATGTCAATACTTGACATGCGAGCTGAGCTGTGTGGATTCGTTCGATTGCCAAGCCTTCTAGCTGGCAGAATCCATTAGTTAATTGAACGCACGCTTAACAATTAGCAATTTAGGAGATTTGTTATGCGAATTGCTCAAGTTGCCCCCTTATGGGAGCGAGTACCTCCTCCGGCCTACGGAGGAACTGAACTCGTGGTCGCTCATTTAGCAAATGAATTAACTCGTCGTGGTCATGACGTTACCCTATTTGCTACAGCCGATTCAAAAACGCTAGCAAAACTAGAACCCGGCGCACCCCAACCGATGCGTCTTGCAGGCGTCACCCCGGTTGAATATCAGCTCTATGATTTGATGCAGCTAACGCGCGTAGTGCAGCAGGCTGATCAGTTTGATGTGATTCACTTCCATGTTGATGCTTCCGCTTTGCCCTACGGCAATCTTCTCAAAACCCCGGTGGTGCATACCATCCACGGCATCCTTACCCCGACAGCAGCAGAGCTGTTTGCCCAGAACCGACACCAAAACTTTGTGAGTATCTCTGATTCGCAGCGACGAAACGATCTGGGACTGAATTATGTTGCTACGGTCTATAACGGAATTGATCCAGCCACTTATGAATTTCATCCGCAGCCAGATGAGCCTCCTTATCTGGCTTTCTTTGGGCGAATTTCGCCGGAAAAGGGTCCCCATTTGGCGATTGAGCTGGCAAAACGCACCGGCTGGCGCTTAATCATGGCAGGTAAGGTAGATCGAGCCGATCAAGCCTTCTATGAAAGCAAAGTCAAGCCGTTGATTGACGGCGAGCAAATCGTCTATGTCGGTGAAGCCAACCATGCCCAAAAGAGCGAGATTATGGGGCGGGCTGTAGCAACCCTGTGCTTGCTGACCTGGGAGGAACCGTTTGGGCTGGTCATGCCTGAGTCAATGGTTTGCGGTACGCCCGTGATTGCTATGGCTCGCGGCTCTGCCCCTGAGCTAATTGCCCATGGCAAAACCGGCTTTTTGTGCCACTCGATGGATGAATGTATAGCCGCTCTAGACCGAATTGGAGACATCGACCGGAAAGCCTGCCGTGAGCATGTGGAACAAAACTTTAGCCACATCCGCATGGCAGAAGGCTACGAGGCGGTTTATTACCAATTGATGGAAAAACGGTTTGCCCAGAACGGCAAACTGCAACGCTCGAAGCCAACCTCTGAACCCGTAATCTAAACCAAGCCGTAATCTAACCGTGATCTGGAGGGGCGAACTGTTGCCCGCCCCTCTGGCTTGAATACAGTTGGATGAGTATCTGCATAGGCGAGATTGGTTTGCAGTGGCACAGCTTCTGCACGCTTTGAAGTGTCTAGAAATTTCGCCTGGGAATTTCGTCTGTTGATCTGCAACCTGACCTAATTTTTTGATTGAGCGTAGATTAAATTAACAAACAATTTAAGTAGCTCAAAATATTTTGATTAATTTGGAGAATTACTTAGCAGCCCAAATAGAGCAAGTAAAATTTTAAAGAGCGATTTCTGTCAATCATCTAGCCTTACCACGCTTTTGGGTAGGGGAATTGTTGTGCAAACCTCCTAAACCGTTCGTAAATCTTGCAAATACAGAGTTTTGCGTTCCCCCTGCCCTGTTTTAGATTTATGTTGCCCTATTGACGTGCTGGTTCTAAATTATGCCTGATATTGTCGAACTAGATGGACGCACCTTCGTTCCGGCTGAGCAGTTGAGCCTACCACAAGCCTGTACTACTCCCGGACGGTTCCAACCTACCCTCACTTTAAAGGATGATGATCTGTTTTTGATCACCGATACCTTGGGGAACATCAATGGCTGTCTTGAGGAAGACAGCAACAGCAGTTTGGGGCTTTTCTGTCGTGACACCCGTTTCCTGAGTTTGCTCGATTTGCAAATTGAAAAGCGCACTCCGGTTCTGTTGAGCAGCACAGCCCAAAAAGGATTCGCCCTTTCGGTACTTTGCGCCAATCCCTATATTGAAAATCGGCTGTTGGCCGAGGTGATTGGGGTGCAGCGCGAAGTGGTCCTCAACGGTGGCCTATTTGAGGAGCTGACCATCACCAACTACAGCCGCGAGCCAGTCAAGTTTGAAATTAGCCTATCGTTTGCGGCAGACTTTGCCGATTTGTTTCAGATTCGCGGCTTTACCCGCGAACACCAGGGCCGCTTGATGCGGCAGATCAAACCCGGTGAAGATATGAACAGCTCGATGCAAGAACTAGTGCTGCAAACCGGAGAGCTATCGCTGGCCTATCAAGGCTTAGATGGAGCGCTGGTCGAATCGCGGATTCAGTTTTCCTATCGGCAGCCCGACCGTTTTGATGGATTTACAGCCATTTGGGAGCTGGAGCTAGAGTCCCACGAAACTCAGCAGTTGGGCTATCGCTTACAGCCGATGATCAACAGTCGCCCTGCCTCAATGGTGAGTGCCCCTATGACCTTGCGGCAAGCCATTGCGGCTGAGTCGATGGAGAAGCAGGACTGGTGTGCTTCAGTAACGCAAATCCGCTCTGACAACCGCGCCTTCAATGAAGTGATCGAACGGGCCGAGCAAGATATTTATCTGCTGCGGCAGACCTTTAGCAGAGACAGTAAAGATAAAGTTCTGGCAGCTGGCATTCCCTGGTTTTCTACCCTGTTTGGACGTGACTCAATTATTTCTGCAGCCCAAACCCTGATTCTTGATCCGCGGATTGCTCGGCAAACCTTGGTGAGTTTGGCTCACTACCAGGGTAAAGTCGATGACGAATGGCGCGAAGAACAACCCGGTAAAATTCTGCATGAGCTGCGCCTAGGCGAAATGGCTCGCTGCGGCGAGGTACCCCATACCCCCTACTACGGCACGGTAGATGCCACGGCGCTGTGGATTATGCTTTACGCCGACTACTATGCCTGGACCCACGACCGCGAAACCCTGGAACACCTCTGGGACAATGCCTTGGCTGCGATGGACTGGATCGACCGCAACTGCCGCCAAACCGGTTATCTCACCTACTACCGCAAATCCAGCAAAGGACTGCGCAATCAGGGCTGGAAGGATTCGGAGGACTGTATTGTCAACCGCAAAGGTGAGCTAGCTGAAGGAGCGATTGCCCTCAGCGAAGTGCAGGGCTATGTCTATGCCGCTAAGATGCGCCTCAGCGAAATTGCCCGCCTCAAGAAACGGCTCGATTTAGCGGATCGCTGGCAAGAAGAAGCCAAAGATTTGCAGGTTCGCTTTAACCGCGACTTTTGGGTGGAAGATCAGGGCTACTGCGCCATAGCGCTGGATGGCGACGGCAGACCGGTGGATGGGATTGGCTCCAATCCGGGTCATTGTTTGGAACTGGGCATTCTCTATCCGGAGAAAGCCCGCAGTGTGGCTGAGCGCTTGCGGGCACCCGACATGTTCAATGGCTGGGGGATTCGCACCTTGAGCAGCCTATCGCCCGCCTACAACCCAATGGGCTACCACATTGGTTCGGTCTGGCCCCACGATAACGCCATGATTGCGGCTGGCCTCCGCTCGTTGGACCTGGTGGATCAGGCGTTGGAAGTCGCCCAGGGCATTATTGATATGACCCTCCAGCAGCCCTACCAGCGTCCGCCCGAACTGTTCTGCGGCTTCGAGCGCATGCCCGACAGCAGCCCCGTCCGCTATCCGGTGGCCTGTTCGCCTCAGGCTTGGGCAACGGGAGCCATCTTTCAGTTTCTGCAAATCATGGTCAACCTGAAACCAGATGCACCCAGCAACTGCCTGCGAGTCGTAGATCCAACCCTACCGCCATCCGTCAGCCAGTTGTCGCTGCATAACCTGCGGATCGGCGAAACCGTGTTAGATCTGGACTTTGAGCGTTCGGGTAGCACAACGGCTTGTCGGGTCACGCGCAAGCGAGGCAACCTGCGGGTGATTATCGAGGCATAGCATATCATTCGACCAGCAGGTACAGGCCATCAATTGCTGAGGCCGGACTATACTGACGATTGTTGAAGCAGTAGACTTGCCGCTATACCAGAAGTAGGACAGATGTTCTAGTATAGAGTCCTTGTTCAATCGGCCAGCTTAAACTGCTGTATACTCACTCGAATGGTTTCGCGCCTGCCATGCCTATGCCTGCTGATCAACCCAAACTGCTCTTGATCGACGGTCACTCGCTCGCCTTTCGGGCCTATTTTGCCTATGCCAAAGGACGAGATGGCGGCCTACGGACCTCTACCGGCATTCCCACGAGTGTCTCCTATGGGTTTCTTAAAGCGCTGCTGGATACCCTAGAGGCCGAGAAACCTCAGTATCTGGTCGTGGCCTTTGACATGGGCGAACCGACCTTTCGCCATGAGGCCGACGAAACCTACAAGGCGGGCAGACCCGAAACTCCAGAAGACTTTATCCCCGATATCCAGAACCTTCAGGAACTGTTGGTAGCAATGAATCTGCCGGTAGTGACGGCAGCGGGCTATGAAGCCGATGACATTATTGGTACCCTGGCGCGACGAGCCAATGGCGCGGGCTGGCGAGTGAAGATTCTTTCCGGCGATCGGGATTTGTTTCAGCTGATTGATCCAGAGGCGCAGACAACCGTCCTCTACCTCAGTACCACCTTTGGCAGGGGCACCCCGCCCCCCAAAGAGTTCGGCGTAGAGCAAGTCAAAGACAAAATGGGCATTTTGCCCTCCCAGGTGGTGGACTATAAAGCCCTCTGCGGCGACTCGTCCGATAACATTCCTGGCGTCAAGGGGATTGGTGACAAAACGGCTGTCACCTTGCTCAACACCTACGGTTCGCTAGAAAAGGTGTATGCCTCGCTGGACGAGATGAAAGGAGCCGTGCGGCAAAAGCTGGAAGCTGGCAAAGCCGATGCCTGTCGGTCCCAATATATGGCCCAGATTCATCTAGATGTGCCGCTGGATATCAGCTTAGAGGAATGCAAACTGCAAGGATTTGACGATGAGAAACTGGTGCCGCTGCTAGAAAAACTAGAGTTCCGCTCGTTTTTAAGTAAAATCAACCAAATTCAGCAAACGCTAGGCGGAGAAATTCCAGCCGTTCCCGCATCGGAATCTGCAGCTTCTAGCAAGGGCAAATCGGGTAGCAAACCCCAAGCCAAGCAGGACCTAGCCGAATCCGATGACCTCTGGTTCTTTAGCGCCGAAGAAACCGAAACCAGTCAGCGCGTCAGTCAGGCCGCGATTCAGCCCCACATCATCGACACGGCAGCAAAGCTGCAACAGCTGGTGGATCGCCTCCTCGCCTATACCGATGCTGCTACTCCCGTCGCCTGGGACACCGAAACCACTTCGCTGGATCCGCTCGACGCTGAGCTGGTTGGAATTGGCTGCTGTTGGGGAGCCGGTTTGGCTGATATGGCCTATATTCCAGTCGGGCACCAGGCTGGCGGCAATCTTGACAAAGCTCTAGTGCTGGACTCGCTGCGGCCCATTTGGGAAAGCGCCCAGTATCCCAAGGCGCTGCAAAACGCCAAATATGACCGGCTGGTGCTGCGGCGGCAAGGCATTGAGCTGAAGGGCGTCGTGTTTGATACGATGCTAGCCAGCTATGTGCTCAATCCTGAAACCAGCCATAACCTAAGTGATTTGGGCTTGCGCTATCTGGATTTGCTCTCTCAGAGCTACACCGATTTAGTGGCAAAGGGCAAAAGTATCGCTGATTTAGATATCCCCTCGGTTGCAGAATACTGCGGCATGGATGCCTATCTAGTGTTTCAGCTCGTGCCCAAACTGCGAGCCGAGCTAGAGCAATTCCCTCAGCTGCATCGGTTGCTGTTGGAGGTGGAGCAGCCGCTGGAACCTGTGCTAGCCGAAATGGAATACCACGGTATTCGCATTGACCAGGAGTATCTACGCCAGTTCTCGCAGAAGCTAGAGCAAGATTTGGTTAACATCGAGCAGCGAGCCTACGCCGCAGCAGGTGAAACCTTTAGCCTCGGTTCTCCCAAACAGCTCAGCGAATTGCTATTTAATAAGCTGGGCCTGGACCGCAAAAAATCGCGCAAAACCAAAACTGGCTATTCTACCGACGCCGCCACGCTGGAAAAACTGCAAGGCGATCATCCTGTTGTAGACGCAATTGTAGAATATCGCACTCTAGCAAAATTAAAGTCAACCTATGTGGATGCGTTACCTGCTCTAGTCCGTTTAGATACTAAGCGAGTTCACACTGACTTCAACCAAGCAATTACCTCAACCGGACGTTTATCGTCCTCGAATCCCAATTTACAAAATATTCCAATTCGGACTGCTTTTAGTCGTCAAATCCGCGCTGCCTTTATCCCCGAACCCGGCTGGCTGATGGTGGCCGCCGATTATTCCCAAATTGAACTGCGGATTCTGGCCCATCTGAGTCAGGAGCCGGTCCTGCTGGAAACCTACCAAAATAACCAAGATATTCACACCCTGACGGCTCGCTTGCTGTTTCAAAAAGACGAGATTAGTCCCGAGGAACGCCGGTTAGCAAAGGTGATCAACTTTGGCGTCATCTACGGCATGGGAGCGCAGCGCTTTGCCCGCGAGTCGGGGTTCAAAACCGCCGATGCCAAAGTCTTCATCGAGCGATTTAACCGCGAATATTCCCGTGTGTTTGCCTATTTGCAGCAGATGCAGCAAGAAGCGATTGCCCGTGGCTATGTCACTACCATCAAGGGCCGCAGGCGCTACTTCAACTTTGCCAGCGATAGCCTGAAGCGATTGCGCGGCACCGATCCCAGCCATATTGAGCTAGCCAAACTGAAATTGCGCGACCAATACGACGCCCAGCTTTTGCGCGCCGCTGCCAACGCCCCGATTCAAGGCTCCAGTGCTGACATTATCAAGATCGCCATGGTGAAGCTGCACGAGATTCTCAAAGGTCGCCGCGCTCACCTGTTGCTGCAAGTCCACGATGAACTTGTGTTTGAAGTCCACCCCGACGAATGGCAAGAACTACAGCCGCAGATCAAAACCACAATGGAATCTGCGGTAGATCTCACAGTGCCGCTGTTGGTAGAAGTGCGAACTGGGCAGAACTGGATGGAGGCGAAGTAGAAAGTTTTGAGTTTTGAGTTGGGCTTTCAGCTTAAAACTTAAACCTCAAAACTTAAATTGAAGCGCTACAATCTAGACCGCTAAACTCGGAGGTTCTCTATGACCACTGCTCAAGATGTATTGGCAACCAATCAAGCCTTTTATCAAGCCTTTGAGCGACTAGACATTGATGCCTTGAGCCTAGTTTGGTCGAAGGCTCCTAAGGTCACCTGCATTCACCCCGGACGGTCGGCTCTACGCGGATGGGAGCAGATTCGCTTCTCCTGGGATCAAATCTTTAGAAACACCAAGCAGCTCGAAGTAGCCGCAGATGTGATCGCCACCGAAGTGATTGGCAATGTCGCCTATGTGGTGCTAGTGGAAAACCTGGTGCAGGTGGTGCCGGAGCGGCGGATGGAAGTGCAGACGATGGTGACCAACATTTTTGAATACGAAGACGGCAACTGGTTCTTGGTGCACCGGCACACCAGTCCGATGATGCAGGCAGCCTAGTGCAGGCAGCCGATTGAAAGAAACTCGGGAATGCGAATTTGCCTCAACAACTAATGTGCCTCAGCAAACGGCTGGAGGGCAACGACTCCAATTGTCTCTAATAGCTGATTGTCTGCATCTCGCTCTGGGTTACTGGTGGTTAGCAGCGTTTCGCCGTAGAAAATTGAATTGACTCCAGCCATGAAGCAAAGCACCTGAGCTTCCCGACTGAGACGACTACGTCCGGCGCTGAGGCGAATCTTGGCCCTGGGCATCAAAATCCGAGCGGTGGCGCACATCCGCACCAAATCGAATGAATCAACGGGCTGCTGGTTTTGCAATGGCGTTCCTTCAACGGCGGTCAGAGCGTTAATTGGCACACTTTCGGGATGGGGCTGCATGGTTGCCAAAATCTCCAGCATGCGGGCACGGTCAATGACGGTTTCGCCCAGACCAATGATGCCGCCACAGCACACGGTAATTCCAGATCGGCGCACACAATCCAGCGTCTTCAGGCGGTCTCCATAGGTGCGGGTGGTAATAATCTGGTCGTAATATTCCGGGCTGGTGTCAAGATTATGGTTATAGGCTGTGAGTCCTGCCTCGGCTAAGCGCTGTGCCTGCGCATCGTTCAGCATGCCTGCCGTCACACAGGCTTCCAGCCCCAAAGAGCGCACCCCCCGCACCATTGCCAGCATCTCTTCAAATGCCTTGCCTTCGCGGATCTCCCGCCAAGCCCAGCCCATACAAAATCGAGTCGCGCCCAACTCCTTCGCCCGCTGCGCCGACGTCAACACCGCTTCCACATCCATCACCGGCTGCGGCTGTACGTTCGTTTGGTAATGAGCCGACTGAGGGCAATAGGCACAATCCTCCGCACACCCTCCTGTTTTGACACTGAGCAGCGTTGCCAACTGAATCTCATTGCCAGGGTTATGCTGCCGATGTACCGTCTGCGCCCGATAGATCAAATCCAGCAGCGGCTGTTGCAAAATTTCAACAATTTCAGCAGTCGTCCAGTCATGGCGGGCAGTATTCTCCAGCATGGGGGTGATCTCAGTTGGTTCAGCTTTCGATCATACCGCCTGAGGGGGAGGTGGGTGGATGGGTGAATGGATGAATAGGGAAGGGAGGGAAAACGGGGGAGATGGGGAAGATGGGGAAGGTGTAAGTGCTAAGTCCTTTGGACTAACTGCGTCAACGGATTGGCTAAGTGGGTTGCACTTGGTTCGCGAATGCCAACATGTAGCGTGCCCCTGGGGACTGGGCAATGAAGGAAGATCAAACTACTTCTCCACCTTCCCCATCTCCCCCAGTCTCCCCACATCCCCCATCTCCCCACATCCCCCATCTCCCCCAGTCTCCCTCATCCACTCATCCCATCTATCCACCCATTTCTCCATCAAGACTGTGCCCAGGATAGTTGAATGAGAATCGCTGACCTGCTAAGTTAATCGAGGCAATGGCCTTTGATAAAAAGAAACATTTCCCTTAACCACCTGTTGGATCCTTCAGCCTAGTCTTATGCAAGTAGTAGCTCTTGTCCCTGGCGGAATTGGTGAACAAATCCTATTTTTTCCTACGTTGGATCACCTGAAACAGCGCTATCCCAACTCTGAGATTGACGTGGTGGTAGAGCCACGAGCTAAGGCGGCCTATCGAGTTTCCAAGTCGGTCAATGACGTGTTGCTGTTTGACTTTCAGGATCGTAATAGTCCAGCGGATTGGGCCAACCTGCTGGGGGTGTTGCGCGACCGAGACTATGAAGCTGTTCTCTCGGCAGATCGCAGCAGCGGTACGAATCTTCTACTATGGCTGACGGGTATTCCGACGCGGGTCGGCTATGCTAGCGGCACGAGCAAACTGTTTTTGACCAATGCGGTGCCCTTCAAGTCGGATCAATATCTGCCCTATGTCTATCACGATCTGCTGCAAGGATTGGCAATTACTGGCCCCTGTCCGGATCTGTCATTGCGGATTCCCAAGGCTGATCAAGACTGGGCCGAAGCCGAGCGTAAACGTTTGGGCATCAATGGTTATGTGTTGATTTGCCCTGATAGCCCAACGGGGTACTCGTTAGAAAACTGGCGGCAAATTATTCAAGATTTTCAGCAAAAGCAGCCGGATCTGCCGGTTGTGGTGGTTCAGACTGAAGAGAATCAAGATGTCGTGATAGGCTTGTCTCAAACCTGCCCAGGGCTAAAAGTCACCAAACCGGGCGATCTGGGCAAATTGGCAGCGATGATTGCCGGAGCCAACCTGATGCTTTGCACCGAAGGCGTACCGATGCATCTGGCCGTGGCGCTGCAAGTTTATACCCTGGTGCTGTTTGGCTCCACCGATCCAGCAAAAGCACTGCCTAAAGCCGACAAATTTCTTGGCCTGCAATCCGCGACCGGCAAACTTGCCGATATTTCACCAGAACAGGTGTTGCAAACGGTTTGGGGCGGCTAACGGAACGCTAGACTAGAACTTTGAACTAAGGGTGGTGTCAGCCCAGCCATTTCACCATTTCCTCATCCTTTCACCAAGGCAATCATGGCGTTCCTGAGCGGGTACAAACTCGACCGACGAGATATCAGAGCCTTTAGCATTCTGGCGCTGTTTTTTGGCTTTCTAGCCAGCTTTGCGGGCTGGATCGTTTCAGGACACATGGCCAAAGCCGATCGCGTCAATCGCTTACTGGAAACGAAAGTCTGCTCGAACTGTGACCTGGATGGAACCGACCTGGACAAGGCGGATTTGGAGCAAGCGGAGCTAGAAGATGTCACTCTGCGCCAAACCCGCTTGGAAAATGCGAACCTGCAATCGGCTAATTTGCTGCGGGCTATTCTGAGCGAGGCCCACCTCAAGCGAGCAAACCTAAGTGATGCCAACCTAGACGAAGCAATTTTGAATCAAGTGAATCTGGACGAAGCCAACTTGAGTGGCGCCAATCTGAGTCGAGCCTATTTGGGCGATTCTAGCTTACGGCAGGCAAACCTGATTGGCGCGGATTTGAGTGAAACCAACCTGGCCAGAGCCGATCTCAGCGATGCCAATTTGCGGGATACCGACCTGGGAGACACCAATCTCAGCCGCGCTCACCTCCCCTCGGCCGATCTGCGCCGCGCTCACTTAGGTGGAGCCGATTTGGATAGCGTCACCCTCACCGAAGCCAACCTGTTTCGGGCCAATTTACCCAGGGCTAACCTGAATCGTGCCAAGTTGCAGAAAACCGATTTGCAGGACGCCAACCTCAGCAATGCCGACCTCAGCCACGCAGATTTGTCGAGCGCCAATCTGAGCAATGCCTACCTGGGAGAAGCCAACCTCAGCCACGCCAATCTCAGCGGCACAACCATGTTTGGCACCAATCTAGCTAAGGCCAACCTAAGTCATGCCGATTTAAGTGGAGCTAACTTTAGCGGTGTCAATCTGCGCCGCGCCGACTTGAGTGGAGCTAACCTCAGCGGTATCGATCTCAGCTCTGCCAAACTTTGCAAAACCCGAATGCCGGATGAAACAGTGGAGAATCGCGATTGTTAGCTGTCTTGCTTCAATTTCGCCTTTGCCTGTTGCCAGAATTGCTCCAACTCTTCGATTGAGAATTCTGCGATTGAACGCCCGCCCAAAGCTTGCTCTACCTGAGCAAATCGGTCGATGAACCGCTGATTGGTGCCCTGCAGGGCAGCTTCTGGGTCAAGATCATACCAGCGAGCCAAATTGACGATGGTAAACAGCAAATCGCCGAGTTCAGCTTCCTGTTCAACCTTGGTCTCTGCCTTTAGCGCCTGTTCAAATTCGCCCAACTCTTCGTGGAATTTTTCCCAAACGCCCTCCACGTTATCCCACTCGAAGCCCACACCAGCAGCTTTGCGGGAGATCTTCATAGCAGCAGTCAAGGGTGGCAGCGAGCGAGCGTAGCGGCTGAGGCGGGGTGTCAGTCGGGCATCGGTTTTGGCTTGCTCTTCTTGGGCTTTAATTTGCTCCCAATTGCGGTGCACTTCTTCGCTGTCTTGCACCTGTATGTCTCCAAACACATGCGGGTGGCGGCGAATCAGCTTCTCAGTAATATTGTTAGCCACTGCAGCCAGGTCAAACTGCTGATATTCTTTGGCAATTTGGGCCTGTAGCACTACTTGCAGCAACAGATCGCCCAATTCATCGGCAATCGCGTCTGGATGGCCCTGCCGAATCGCGTCCACCACTTCGTAGGCTTCTTCCAGCACATAGGGAATTAGCGTCTGTGGCGTTTGCTCCAAATCCCAGGGACAACCGCCCTCTGGAGAACGCAGTTGCGCCACCACGTTGATCAGGCGTTGCAGCGCATGCAGGGTAGCAGCATCGGTTGTATGATTGATTGCACGATCAATTGCACTATCGGTTGCGCCAGAAGAGGGGCTATTAGACACGGTTGTAAAGAAACTAAACGTCCTTATCTAGTCTATAAGGAGGTGCAAGGGGATGGAAGATGGGGGAGATGAGGAAGGGTATATCCGTACTGATAGTGGCGTGAGATCCGCTCTATTTATAGCGTTCAGAGATTCTTGCTCAATTTAAACTAGAAGTTGAGTGTATAGAGCAAGACCCATATCAATGAAAATTCAATCGTCCATGTTGGTCCATTTGGGGTTCGGCAAATATGTTCGCTCTGACCAAGTGACCGCCTTAATTCCAGTGGAAGAGGAGCGAGGACCAGGACGACGCACGTTTGTCTATGTGCAGGGGCAAGCTAATCCCTTAGTGGCATCTCGTACTGAAGAGACAATCGTTCGGGATCTGGTGCAAGAGCCGCGTGAAGTAACGCAAGCCCGTCAGCAGCAAGAAATTTTGCAAGATTTACTGGAAGACCTGTCGAAGGTGAATTCGACCGTGCGTCGGATCAGTCGCGATGAGGGTGGATTGGATCTAGACCAACTAGAACGCCGCATTAATCGCGTCTTGGAAGACTAGTTTTGTAAGATGAACCCAGCAAAGGCCCGGTTTTGGACCGGTTTTTTTAATGCGTCAAATCAGCCATTTGTAAAACAGGCAAATGATTTGCTAAAGAGCTGAACGACCATTTGCAACACAGCTAGCTTACACACCTGAAATCTGGATCAAAAGCGTGCGTTGCCGCGGGCCATCTAGCTCAAAAAACAGCACCGCCTGATAGGTTCCCAGCGCCAGCTTACCCTGGATCACTGGAATAGTTTCATTCGTGCTCAGGGTCATTGCCATTAAGTGGGAATGCGCGTTCATCGGCTCATCCTCAGGAATGTTGTCTCGCAGGTGTAGATCATTGTGTAAGTACGGTTCTGAAGTGGGAGCCAGTTTCTTCAGATAGGCTTTTGTGTCTTCGAGCAGGCGTGGTTCATATTCATTGATCGCTAATGCAGTTGTCGTATGGCGCGAAAACACCAGGATTTGCCCATTTTGGATACCGGTTTGGCTGAGAAAATCTTGGATTCGAGGTGTGACGTTGTAGATGCCGATGCCAGGTTCTGTTTTTAGCTCCAAAATCTCGTGAACAATTGGCATAGATTTGCAATGCAGCAGTAGATACAGAGTCTTTCCATTCTCTCTTGTTTTTTGCTGCCCTTTTGCCTGAACTGCCTAAACTGTCTGAGATGGCCTGATGTCGTGATAGCCCCCCCTACTACCGCGATCTCCGTACTGCTGGACCACAAAATCGAATCCAGCCTGGAAAATGGATGAACAACTCTATGAATCTGTAAACGCAAACAGGGAGCCACATCCATGTCGCACCTCACACTGATCTCAAATGAAAACTTTGAAACGACAGCGGCTTCTGTGCCTCACTCCGTTAGCGATGATGCGCTCCTAGATGCCTATTCTCAGGCTGTGATTCGCGTGGCGGAACAGGTGGGTCCGTCGGTGGTGAATATTGAGGTGTATCAGCCTCAGCGCCGTCGCCATGCAGTCGCCTCAGAAGCGCAGGGGAATGGGTCTGGCTTCCTCATTACGCCCGATGGCTACATCCTGACCAACAGCCATGTCGTGCATGGTGCTAGCCGGATCGAAGTTACCCTGGCCGATGGACGCAAAGGCACGGCTGAGTTAATTGGAGACGATCCAGATACCGATTTAGCAGTGATTCGAATTCATGCTGCCAATTTGGTTCCAGCTAAGCTCGGTGATTCGCAAGCGATCCGGGTGGGGCAGTTGGTGGTAGCAATCGGTAATCCCTACGGCTTTCAGGCCACTGTGACGGCGGGGGTTGTGAGTGCCTTAGGCCGATCCTTGCGTGCCCGTTCGGGTCGGCTGATCAATGACGTGATTCAAACCGACGCGGCACTGAACCCTGGTAACTCTGGTGGGCCGCTGGTAGCGTCCAACGGTGAAGTAATTGGAGTGAACACGGCAATTATCCTACCGGCTCAAGGGATCTGCTTCGCAACTGCGATCAACACAGCCAAGTTTGTCACAGCAGCACTGATTATGGAGGGCCGGATCCGGCGGGGGTATATTGGCGTCAGCGGTCAAAATGTACCGCTTCATCGTCGTTTGGTGCGCTACCATGATCTGCCGGTAGAAACGGGCGTGTTGGTTCTGTCTACGGAACTGGGAAGCCCAGCTAACCAGGCTGGTTTGATCCAAGGAGATGTAATTGTCGGATTAGATGACGAACCGATTGCCAGCATCGATGATCTGCACCGTCGCCTGACTGGAGAACGACTGGGGCTACGCTCAACCCTAATCGTGATTCGCGGCACCGAGAAGCTTCAGGTCACCATTACGCCGGAGGAGTCCAGATCAAAGGGCTAGCAATAGGCACAACAATAACAACAGTTGGGGGGAAGGCTTCCCCCTTTTGACTTTCTGCCTTCTTTCTGCTTAATTTTGCTCAGTTGACTGGCTCTCTGCTGTACTTTCGGTTAAGGAAGCACTAGAGCTGGTTTGCGTCGAAGCAAATGTTTTCTCCTCGACTGCACCGGGTGCTCCCATCTGCTCAGCTTTGCCACCATTGTGGGCTATCGTCACACCGCCTGCATTGCCCGCTCGGATGCGGACTTGTTTATCGGCGGTCCAGGTCCGTTCGGTGCCTTCAGGTAACACCTCTGCCAGTTTCACCTCCCCATCGGTTTCAACTTCCAGCCATGACTGCGCGGTCAGTTTGACATCGACGCGGACGGGTTTATCAGAAGCAGCATTCTGGGTGCGATTTGCCGTGCTGCGAGGCGTGGGGCTTCCTGTAGCAGCGCCTTGCGGATTCGATGGATTAGTCGCTGGAGACGTGGTGGGAACAATGGCCTGGGTAGAAGGGCTATTTCCCGGGCGGACATTGACTGAACTGGGAGCAGTGGCCGAACGTCCCACAATGTAAGACAAGAGGCTGACAGAGGCCATGATCAGCACAATGTAGGCAATATACAAATGCAAGGGTCGCAACTGAGCCGCAGGGGAATCTTTCCAGGAAGATGAAGCAATCTGCAAGCTCTTTTCGGCTGGAAAAGCTTCAGCGAATTCTACTCCATCTAGGCCCATAGCCTCGGCATAGCGGCGAATAAAGCCCTGCACATAAACCGGTTCGGGTAATTGGTGCAATTTGCCCTCTTCAATAGCTTTTAGCAGCCGGGGCTGAATCAGCGTGCGGGCTGCCACATCTTCCAGAGATAGCCCACCCTCTTCTCGGACATGCCGGAGATAAGCACCAATCTGCATCAGCCGCTCAACCTGCTCTTGCTGGAGGTGGGAAACATCTCTGGCCATAGTCTTCATATCACTCACTCACCAAGTCATTAAAGGGCAAAAATTAAACAATCCAATAATTCAACATCCGACAATTCAACAACAGATCAAAACGCAGAACACGAAATTAGATTTTGACTGGAATAGCATCAGGATTTACTTTGACCTAGCGGCTTACATCGGTGCAACCCTTTGTTTGGTAACCTCTTTTTGTTTGGCAACCTCTTTTGCGGACAAGCCCTGCTGCTTAGCCTGTTGGACTTCGCTTTGCAAAAACGCTACCTCATCTGGATACAGTGCCCGATATTGGCCGCTTGCTAACTTGCCAAGCTGGATCGTACCAATCGCCACTCGATGGAGCTGCATCACAGGAAACCCAAGTTGCTCTGCCACCCGACGAATTTGGCGATTTCTGCCTTCTTTTAGCCGAATTTCTAGCAGGGTTGCCTGGTGGTTTGTTTGCAACACTCGCACCTCGGCTGGTCGGGTCAAACGGCCTTCCAGGAGAACTCCCTGCCGCCACTGTCGTAACACCGCCTCTGAAGGATGGCCCTGGACCCGAACTCGATAGATTTTGGCAATCGAGTGGCGAGGATGGGTGAAGCAAGCCGTTACTTCTCCATCATTGGTTAGAAGCAGTGCTCCAGTAGAAGCCGCATCCAATCGCCCAACTGGGTGTAATCCTAATTGCCGCATGGCCGCAGGCAGTAGATTCAGCACGGTGGGACGACCTTGGGGATCATGACAGGTAGAAACAACTCCCGCCGGTTTATGTAGCAGTAGGTACGTGGTTTGGGGACGAGCGTTGAGCTGAATTAGTTTCCCATCCACTTCGATGGAGTCAACCTGCGGATCCGCTTTTTGACCTAGCTGCCCTACCGCTCCGTTTAAGCGTACACGTCCATCCAGAATCATCTGCTCGGCCTGACGGCGAGAAGCAATTCCCCACTGCGACAAAATTTTCTGCAATCGTTCAGTCATATTGGACCAGAAGCAAAAACAGAAGTTGCGGTTCCTCAACAATTTTCAGCGTATGCTCCCTTGCAACAAACCACCCGGTTACAACTCCAAAAATTGAGACTAGCTCTGACAAAATAAATAGGTCAAAAAAAGATTTATGTACAAATATTACAAGCAATGGTGGTCTTCAGGATGCCCTTTTCTAGCCTACTGAATTGGAGTGCAGATTTAGTTTCTGGTCCTTTAGTTTCTGGTCCAGGTTGGATCTGGCTTTTTTAATTAGAGCGGTTGATTAAACGGCGTTGATTGGAATGCTGATGGGATCAGCCGTTCGGAGAGTGCCATGGAAGCCGCACCTGAAGCCAAGCCCCGCCGGTTTCCGGATGATTGCTGGCGCTGACCGATCCTTGATGGGCTTCCACAATCTGCCGCACGATGGCGAGTCCCAGTCCACTGCCGCCTTGTAGATGTCCATCATATTGCATTTGGACTGTACCGTTGGTCATGCCAGCTCTGAGTGAACTCTCTCGATCCAGCTCGGAGCTATCCGCAGGCAGCACCCGTGAGCGAGATGGATCGGCGCGGTAGAACCGTTCAAATACATAAGGCAGTGCTTTTTCAGGAAACCCAGGGCCAGAATCAATCACCTCCAAACAAACCAAGGGGACTCCGGCAAAGGTGTTGGTTTGAGTGGTGTCAACACTGACTTTGACTTGAATCAAATGCTCGACAGGGCTGTACTTGATGCTATTGTCAAGCAGGTTAATCAACAACCGGTGGATGCGGGGTTCATCCAGCTGCATCATCAAACGTTCAGGGCCAGAATAGTCCAGCCGCAATTGCTTTCGCCGAGCGAGCGGCTCCAGACTGCTCCAAACCGCATGAATCAAACCGACCAGATCGATTGTTTTAAGTTGGGACAGTTGCAGAGAAGCGCGCTGCATCTGGTTCAGGTCCAGCAGGTCTTGGACGAGATTGCTGAGGCGGATCGTTTCGTTGATCAGCCGGTCCACCCAAGTTCTCAGACTCGGATCCAGGCGAATTTGTAGTGTCTCTGCCACAAGACGAATTGAAGTTAGCGGAGTTTTCAGCTCGTGGGCTAGGTCCGAAGCCCATTGGTCCCGCTGTCGCATCAAAGCCATCACTTCCTGACGGTTTTCCAGAAAAACACCGACCTGGTTATCGGGTAATGGCAGACCGTAGCCTTGCAGGGTGATGGCAGGTTGCCGCGATAGATCGGATGGATCGGCACTGGTTGGATAAAACGTCCAATTACTATGGCAAGGTTGGCCCGCATTCCGCGCTTGCTCGATCAAATCATCTAGCTCATAGGAGCGCACCAGTTCCAGAAGTAAACGCGGCTTTGGCCAACTGGCCTCTGGCGAAATTCCCAAAATGTTGCGGGCCTGCAGGTTACACCAGAGCAAGCGATTTTCATCATCGACTTGGAGATAGCCAATGGGCGCAACTTGAAGGATTTGCTGCAACACCTCGAGCTGTTGCTGGAGTTGGAGTTGCTCTTTGCGGTGCTGGGAAACCGCGAGGGAAAGCTGAGATGTCAGCGGAAACGGTGAATGGTCAGCGCTGGACTGTAGCTTACGCAACACTTTCCTGAGGCGGACATTCGAGCGGATTTGCTGCCACCCCAGCAGCAGTAGTCCGACCAGTAATCCAAGGAGAAAGTCTAGGACTGCCACAATGTCATTTGCGCTCGGATAAGGTTAGCCTAGGTGAGCAAAAGCCCTTGAAGAGAAGCAGTACACTTACCACCTTAGCTGAATCCTAGGATGTCTTAACCGAATCGGTAGCCAAAGCCCCTTACAGTCAGTAAATATTCTGGACGACTCGGGTCGAGTTCCAATTTTTCGCGCAGCCAGCGGATATGCACATCAACCGTTTTGCTGTCGCCCATAAAGTCGGGTCCCCAAATTCGTTCAATTAACTGTTCTCGCGACCAAACCCGACGTGGATGGGACATAAACAGCTCTAGAATCCGAAACTCTTTGGGTGATAGGTTGACTTCTTCGCCGCGAATCGTGACACGACACTCCTGCGGATACAGTACAATCTCGTGAAACCGCAATGCTGCCTCCTGAACCTGAACCTGAGAACGCCGATGCCGCCGTAGCAACGCCCGACAGCGAGCAATCAATTCCCGCATGCCAAAAGGTTTGGTCAAGTAATCATCCGCCCCTACCTCTAGCCCCACTACCCGATCCGTTTCAGTCCCCTTGGCGCTTAGCATCAGGATGGGAACATTGCTGCCTTCATGGCGGACTAGGCGACACAGATCCAACCCATTGACATAGGGCAGCATCAGGTCTAATATAACTAGATCAAACGTAATAGCTTCCGCCTGGCTTGGTTCACCAATTTTTGAAATGAATTCCAGCCCTTTGCGGCCATCCTCAGCCGTAAACACTTCGTAGCCTTCTTCAGCTAGTGCCAGCGCAATTGTTTCTCGAATTAGCTCTTCATCCTCAACAATTAAAACTCGCCCTAGCTTAACCTCCTGTGGAAATCGAGTTGCTTCTGGCGTGATTGCAAGTGGCATACAGCTCCTGTGTTTCAGCGCTTCTAGCTCATAGTAGCAGAACAGGGAATACCTGCTGCTTGAAAAGAACATTAAGCCAGCTTTTTTAACTGTTGTTAACGATACAACTAGTCTACACAATTAACCCCGCCATTCGTTCAGTTATTAGCGCAGTCTGCTGGTTTGGACTAAACCTGAACTGACTGGCTGATTGTGCGCTAACTAACTGGTAACTACTGGCCACAACAGCGATCTACACCCAAGCTATTGAGCAATAAATCACTGACGGCATTGGCAACGGCGAACTCGCTAAAAAAGCTTTTAGAAAAATCAAATGCCTGCATTTCGGTGACGATAGCAATCACAAGGGATCCAAGGTCATTTTCTCCCTCCATGCGTTGCCGAACGAAGACTTGGGCAGCTCTAGCAGCAATGGTTTGATTAATCGCTTCTGGAATAAATTCCTGGTCTAGCCACTGATGCAAAGCTGCCTGCAACCACTCTCCTTCCTGTTGGGGATTTTGAGCCGCCGGTAAAGTAATTGATTGAATCGGTTCTGCCATAGACGACACTCCGTCAGAAAAATATCAGAATCGAGTTCAAAGGGCTGAAGATGCAGGTCAGCCCTGCCACGAGTAGAAATCACAGCAACTTAGCGAGATAGCGTCAGCCGTTATTGCTATGGTAATCAGCATAAAACAGAGCACAGCCATTCGTGACTAGAAGTTTGTGACTAGAAATCAATACGACATTGAGGAAATTATTCGCGGCTATGCCCAGGGCTACTTCTTAATGGCGAATGAACCGGGTGCAGGTCTAGCCTGGTATTCCAGCCGAGAGCGAGCGCTCATTCCGCTGGACAATCGGTTTCGCTATCCCCGGTCGTTGCAGCGCGTGCTGAACCAAGAGCGGTTTACAACTGCGATCAGCCGCGATTTTTGTGCTGTTGTAGAAGGCTGTGCCAACCGTGAAACGACCTGGATTTCTGATGAACTCAAAGCAATCTACTGGAGCCTGCATCAAGCAGGTTGGGCACATAGCTTTGAAGTTTGGCAGGGCGACGAATTGGCAGGTGGCATTTTGGGAATCGTGATCGGCGGAGCGTTTATTGGCGAATCTATGTTTTACCGGATCCCAGATGGATCGAAGGTGGCAATGGTGAAACTGGTGGAACGGCTGCGGGCGCGTCAGTTTATTTTGTTTGATGCCCAAATGACTAACCCTCACCTGGAACGGTTTGGCGCTTTCATCATCTCCCAACGAGACTATCAGCGATTGCTCCGGCAAGCTCTACAATGCAACTGTTCGTTTTTGTAGAAAGCGGCCTATCTTTTACCGAACCGCAAACTTACGCACAGCAAACAAGCTGCCCAGCAGCCCGACCGAACAACCTAACCCCAGGAGTGACAGCGGCAGGAGCCAACTCTGCTGAGAACTGAGGCGCATAGTGATTTTGAGAAACTGGATGAATTCTGACTGCTGAGCCAACAGGCTAGCAATAAACTGCTGCACGCCAGTGATCAGCCCCCAGGCAATAAATGCACCGACAATTCCCAAAACCAAGCCCTGCAAAATAAACGGCAGGTAGATCCAGGTTGTCGTAGCCCCCACAAGCTGCATTACCTCAATCTCGTGCCGCCGAGCCATCACAATCAGGCGAATCGTGGTGGTAATAACGGCAATCGCAGTCAGCGACAGAACGACAATCATTCCGAAGCTGAGCCAATTCAAGCCTTGATTCAGTTGACTGATCCGCTGCACTGCCTCATCGACATACAGTACTTGGTCAACCCCCTGCATTGCTTGGAGTTTCTGCGCTAGAGCTGGAACGGCTTCTGCATCCTTGGCCTTTACTTTTAATTCATCGACAAGCGGATTTCCGTTTAACTGCTCGGTAGCGCCTTGAATATCTGCTAGCCCCATGTCTCGTAACAGGGCTGACCAAGCGGCTTCTTTAGTAACAGTTGTGACGGAGGCTACTTCCGGCATGGCTTCTACACTAGATCCCAAATCTGCGGCCTGAATGCCCGTATCCAGGTAAACTGACACTTCTAGTTGACTGCCAAACTGCGTCAGCAGACCTTCCAATTGCCAAGATGTCTGCAAGCTAATGCCGAACAAAAACAGCAAAACCGTTACGGTACTTACCGCCGCCCAGTTCATCCATCCGCCTCGTTTTAGCCCAATCAGGGTTTCGCGGAGAAGATAGTCCGATTTGGTTAAAACTTGCAGCACGCCTGCAACTCCTCAGCTCTTAGCGACACACGAATCGAAACATCGACACTCAACCAGAATGCCGGCAGTCAATCTGCCTGGAATTATAATCTTGTTCGGGCAAATCGTTGGAAAAACTGGCTCAACCAAATGGCTCAATTGCTGCCAAGTCTCACCCAGCGGAAAATTTTCAGCCTATTTGCTTCCCCGGTAAATTGCGGACCTATTTGAGTCGCTTCCATTGGCTGATTAGGTAGCGTTCAGCGTTTTCCAATCATTCCTTTATCAATGTAGGCTGACCAGCTCATACAAAATTCATCATTTTTTGAGTTGAACCACCGAGGAGGTTTTTAAGCCACCTTGAGCAGCATAGAAAGTAGCAGCGAACCAACTACTTAAATTTAACTTTACAAATCTGGAGTTCTTGATTATGCAGCTCGGTCTCACCTGGAAAACGCTCCTCAGCACTACTGCTTTCTCTACCCTTTGTTTGTTAACCACTGGACAACAAGCTCAAGCCGCTAGTTGGAAATACTCCATCGACTCTTTTAGGGACGGAACAGAAGCGTCGGTAATTGGAGACAAGAGCCAGTTTGAGTTTTATGGCATGGCCTACAAGCAGACGCGCGATAAGCTTTACTTCGCATTCAACTCTAACTTGTCGCTCGATGGCTATCAGTACAAAAATGCATTGAACGGCAAAATCAGCTATGGCGATTTGTTCTTAAATTTTGCTGATACAACCAGTTTTGATAAAGCTAACGGCAAGCTGTACGGCATCCGGTTTGATCAGACGAACGATACCCGCTTTGTCAGCGGCAGTGGTAAAAAGAAAAAAGTAGAAGACCCAAAGCAGGGCCTCTATGAATCAGTTACTGCAACCAGTGTCACAACTCGCAATGTCGGCTATAGTAGCCTTCAGCAGCACACCAACACGGTCAACAAACAGCTTAAAGGCCATGCGTCCTATGGTGATCTAGCCGCTGACACTCAGTATTTTGACAGCAGCAAGGCTGCCTTTACCTCAATGGCATCGGGTAGTTTCCTAGGCGCAATCGAGAAAATTGCTGATTTCAGCAAATTGGGATTAAATTTCGCCCAGTTTAACGCCAAGGGCACCTACACCTTTGGGTTTAGCGTCGATAAAAAGCTGTTGCCCAATGGCAAATTCATGGCCAGTCTGTTTGCAGAGTGCGGCAATGATGGCATGGTGCTAGCCGGTGAATTAAAAGATGTTCCCGAACCGTCGCTGATGGCAGGATTGGTGACAGTTGGTTTGCTAGCTGCAAGTAGCCGCCGCCGCCAAGCGACCCAAGCTTAAAGAAGGCAGAGAGCTATAGGCAGCTGTAAACCTCAAGCAATCATGAAACCTGAAGCAATCCTAAATCTTAGGCGCTAAGCGACAAACCACAAATCTGAACACTAGACACTAGCTTAGGCAGGACTTGGATCAACTGAATCTAACTCCTGCCTTTTGGTGTTTCAGCAGTTTTTTGGATGGAACGGGTATGATTCACTATGATGGAGAAGGATACAAAATTCAACAGAAATCTACAATTATCGGCGAGTCACTAAGGTCATGACTGCTCAAGTTCTGGTGGAAAAGAAAAAGTTGGCCAACCCCCCTTTACAACTGCACTATCTAGGGGATCGAGTGCTGCGTCAGCCTGCTAAGCGAGTCACTAAAATTGATGACGAAATCCGACGTTTAGCTCGTCAGATGCTGCAAACCATGTACAGCGAAGATGGCATTGGCCTAGCTGCGCCCCAGGTTGGTGTTAATAAGCAGATCATTGTTGTGGACTGTGAACTGGACAAGCCGGAAGTACCGGCCCTGGTTCTGATTAATCCGGTGATTACAAAGACTAGCCAGCAAACTTGTGTGATCCAGGAAGGCTGCTTGAGTGTGCCGCAGGTGTTCTTGGACGTGACCCGCCCTGAGGAAATCGAAGTTTCCTTCAAAGATGAGCAAGGCCGACCCCAGAAGATCAAAGCAGATGGCTTACTGGCACGGGTGATTCAGCATGAGATTGACCACCTGAATGGCGTCATGTTCGTGGATCGGGTTGAGAACACCCTGTCTCGCAACCAGGAGTTGACGAAGCACGGTTTTGCAGTTTCTGCAGTTAAACCAGTTTAGAAGCCTAGTGGTGTAGTTCCTAGTAGCTGCTTTTTCGGCATGACCAGCCTGATTGGGTGGGACTGCTCTAGCGGGACTGGAGCTTTTATGGTTCGATAGCTATAAAGACCTTTAGCTCGTTTCTACAGGGTAGGATCACTGGTGACTCCAAAAAGTGGTGTATTTTTAGCTGGCTCCTGTATTGCTGCAATTGCGGCAGTCGGTTCAATTTTTGAGCTTTCCTCAGGGCAACCGCAGTTGGGAAGCGTGGTGACAAGCGTGATTTTAGCCCTTGCCATTCCTTTAACTGGAATTCTGTTTTATGCAGCGGTTCAGGACGCTAGGGCTAATCAGTGATTTCCTGTCCTGTCCATTGCGGCATCCCCGACGATGACCGGCCCTCTGTGCTGCGCGTTTTTAAGACGACTGGCCTCTCAGCATCAAGAGTCGTCTCTAGCTTCCTATCCGCTGGTGGCTCCAGCTTCAGTGGTGATTGGGCGCGATCCCCGCTGCCAAATTGTGCTCGACTCTCAGCTATACGGAGCTGTTTCGCGGCAGCATGCCCGCATTAGTCCATCGCCTGCCTCGCCATCGGGCTGGCAGATTTGCGATTTAGAGAGTGCTAACGGCACATTTGTGAATGGCCAGCGGCTGCAAGGTTGTCGCTACTTGAGAGCGGGCGACCGGATTTCGTTGTCGCAAACCGGACCTCAGTTTATTTTTGAGCTGCGTAATGCGGTTCCCCTGTCTGCCTCTGCTTCCAAATTGCCTGCGCCGACTGAACCAGAGCCGAGCATCTCCCGCCCTGTGCCATTCGCTAAAGAAGCAGCCCCCGCACCGGATGCGGTTACCCTCAGTCAACTGTTCCCGATTTTATCGACTGGGCGCGATTTGACTCGCAAAGCCTATCTGATTCCCGGCATCGTCACCATTTCATTTGTGGTGCTGATGTTTGTCTCGATTGGCAAGCCCAATTTCTTTAATGGGCTATTAGCCGCTTACATTGCAGGCATTGCCTACTATTTCGTCTACCAACTATGCGGCAAACAGAAACCATGGTGGTTGCTGGTCGGAGCTGGACTTGTAACAATCCTGCTGCTCACCAGCCCGGTGCTGAACCTGTTTCTGTTTGTTTTTCGGGGCGTCCTGCCGGGAGCCATTCCCAGCGATAACTCAGCTGGATTTCTGCCCACCTTGGTGCAGATGTTTTTTGGAGCCGGTCTGATGGAAGAGCTACTGAAGGCAGTGCCCATTCTGCTGGCCTACTGGCTGGGAACAAAACTGCGGTCGCCCTATCGAGAACAGGTTGGCGTATGGGAGCCGTTGGACGGAATTTTGTTGGGAGCCGCTTCAGCGGTGGGATTCACCCTGCTGGAAACCCTGGGACATTATGTACCTGGAGTAGTAAATGATGTGACGTTTCAGGCGGGAGCCAATTATCGAGAACTATTGGGCCTACAGCTCTTGATTCCTCGGATTCTCGGCTCAATTTCAGGACATATGGCCTACAGCGGCTATCTGGGATATTTTATTGGCCTCAGCGTACTGAAACCGGCCAAGCGTTGGCGCATCTTGGGGGTTGGATACTTAACGGCAGCCGCTCTGCACGCACTCTGGAATACGATGGGGCTGGTGAACCTGCTGGTGCTGGCTGTGGTTGGCGTGGTTTCCTATGCGTTTTTGACGGCAGCAATTTTGAAAGCGAGAGCTTTATCACCCACAAGGTCACAAAATTTTGCTACAAGGTTCACGCACCTACGCTGAGAGAAAGCAACAGGTAAAAAACGGTAGATGAGCGTCTGGGCGGGTCAGTATGACTGGTCGGTTGACTGGTCGAAAGAAGGAGCTGACTAGGAAGCGGTATAGTCACCAGCTTGGTTCTGATGAATTACCAGTATGGGTGCATCTATTCGGCATCAGCAGGCATTTGAGCAATTGCGTAGCGGGCAATCGCCAAACTGAGACGAGCTTGTTCAATTCCGGAGAGTTCGGTCCAGGCGGCACAGCGAACGGAGCGCAAAGCCGCTTCTAGCATTTCCGTATCCGTACCCCGCATCGCATAGGCAAACGGACGAGCCAAAACCTGCAAGTCTTCCTCGGCCCAGTTGGGTAAACACTCCTGCACACACTGCACCATTTGATCGGCCAACGATAGGTTCGAGGTCATTACCTGGCGAGCACGACGGGCAATCGTCTCCAGCAATTGCTGAGGCACCTGAGCGGCAAACTGTTGCAGGAGGTGAACGCAAGCTGTATCTGCCGTAGTTTGCGTAGCTGGGGCAAAGCCAAACTCAGGAGCTGACCACACCTGTTCCAAATAGTTCGACAACCGCTGTCCCTGTTCAGCCAACTCTTCCACCGACCAACCAGCCTTAACAATTTCCTCCTCGAGTGCATCAAAGTAGGCGTCAGCCTCTGGTGCACTCGGATTCCAAGGGTAGAGATAGGACTCTTCAGGCTCACAAGGATATTGAATCGGCTCTCCCTGCAACATCAGCTGTAGCAGTTCAAGCTCAGCCTGCGCTTGGAAGGGAAACATGGAAGGGCGGCTGGGATTGTGGGTCATGATTTACTCCTAAAACTGTCTGAAGGATTCAAATCCTGTGAATTGGTTGACATGGAGTCACTACACTGGCAAAAAGACCGGTTCCGAATGGGTTTAGGGATCGATTTGATTTTTAATCCAAATAGCTTAGTCCAATTAGCTGAGATTTGGCCGTTAGCGATGATTCAAATCCAGAATCTTTTTAACCAGAATCTCCTTAGCCAGGGGGCGCACCAATTACAAATTCCAGCGCCTGGCTGCTAGGGTTACCAAATTTTAGCTGAGTTCTAGATGGCAGTGGCACTTCGCGATGATGCACAAAGGTCCAGCCACCCGGATTAGAGGGACTGGAGATCCAGGTACCCCAACGAGAGCGATCCCGCAGGAGGTAGATTGGCTCACTGTCGTCAATCGATGACGAATCACGATAGAGGATCTCAGCATGTTCCCGCGAAACTTCTGGCTGCTGCAACACCACATCATTGCTTTCACCTCGCCCCACCCGCATAATGCCACCGCGCAACGACCAGATCTTGGGTGGAACCGAGAGGGAGCGTAGATACGCTTGCGTCATGTGCCGATTCAGCCAGCTAATCGACTGATCTGGAATCTCAGTGACCCCCTCGGTGTAGGGCTTGATCAGCTCGCCATCAAACTCTGGATGCATATACAGCACTGGCAAGGTCCAGGCTGCTTGGTTGAAACGGTAGAGAGTCAGCAAGTTTTGCCGCGCAATGGCAACCGCTTCATCGATAGGTGACCGACGCGCCAACTGCTGGGCAAACACCTGGATAAAGCTGAGTGCCTCCTCGTCGGTGATGGAATCGCGCATCCCCAGAACAGCAGGCACCCCGTGGTGAATCAGCACTTCGGCCAAACTGCTACGAGGGATCGCCTGCCCATTGCGCTGATCGGGCTGGGCACCCCAACAGGCGTTAAACACGGCTAACTTCACCTGATGGCGCACCAGCACTTGAGCCAGTTCCGTGCCGTTGATTTCCGCATCGGGCCGCAAAAACAGCAGACCACCATCGGGAGCAGGCTCCCCGTGGCCTGAATAAAATAAAACGTTGTAGGCTCCGGTTTCTAAGTTGTTGATCAACTCCCCAGGCGTGGGTTCAATCAGCGTCTTTACCAGACAAGCTACTGGATTTACCGCATTGCTGTAGCCATCGACTTCGCCAGCACTTTCCAACAGCCGCGCCAGAGAAGCTGCTTCTTGTTCTAGATTCAGGTAGCGTCTTGCACCCCGACCTGATTGGAGGGATTGCAGCTCTGGATTGTGACCCAGGACGAGCAGAATCCGCAAAACTTGCTCTGAGCGCTGGGGTGGCAACGAATCGACATCGCTGGTTGTGCGGCTGAACAGCACCTGTTGATTGCTGAGGGATATGGCAGGTCGGCCGGGCTGGGGTTGCATGATTTCCCAGGGCAAGGTGATCAGCTCTGGATCGCGGACTTCCAAACGTAACCGCAGAGGCCGCCCCTGTCCCATGGCAATCCCCTGGCTTTGATTGAGACTGCTCTGGATCGGACCGTCGAATAACCATTGCCACAGGCTGACGCCAAGCTGTTGCATCAACCGGGCGGTTTGGCTTGTGGGTTGGCCTCCAGCAGGAGTAGCCGTATCTGGATTAAATTCCGGGATAGAGGGGGTGTAGGCTGACGACACAAACGGGACGGAGGGGACGCCCCGCAACGGGAAAAAGCTTTGCCAAGCCTGCCAGGTTTTGGTCAATGAGTCAGTCCACACACGATTATGGTGAACATATCCACCTGGGTAGGGGGCATTTAGCACCCAGATGGCATAGTGCCGTGGCTCTAAACCCTCTAATCGGTGAATTGCCAATCTCAGGCAAGGAAGAGAAGTCATTAGACAGAAATCAGGCTAAAGCAAGGACTGTGGAGAACAAGACCGGTTGAGATAACCTCTCTGATGCCAATGATAAAAACATCTCGCACCAGCTCGGCAGATGATGCAGGTCTAGTCCATTAGACGTACACCTTTATCAGTCTATCTGGTCTGCTGCGCGAGTAAGCACGAGAATACTCTCTTTTATCCTAGACCTAGCTCCATCTCAGAACCGACTCTACTCTTAGCAACCTGAATCGGTCAACACAAGAGGTTGATTTAAATTTCCAAGCAACTTTAGTTAAGCCCGATTGATTCTCCTGGCCTCTACTGGCACGCTTGCTGCTGCTCTGGAGTCAAATCGGTTTTGAGGGTAACCAGCGGCAAAATTTCTGCTTCCTGAATCCAGCCAGTTTGTCCGGGCTGTAGCAGAGGCGTAGTGGGTGTTGGCGTACTGGATGTAGCTTCCGGAGAGGCTATTGGGGAGGGAGCAGGCGGGCTAGGGCTAGAAGGCGGGGAGGCTGGTGCTTCGGGACTATCGCCAACGCTAGTTGAACAAACTCGCAGCTCAACCCAGTTTTCCTGCTGGCTGAGACTTTGCTTGCGGAGCACCTCCAGAACCGTACCGATTGGAATTAAACCGATGGTTTGGACTGTAGGAGACGGAGTTGATAGCGCCGGAGCAGCTGGGGAATTGGCTCCATCCTGGGGCGGGCGACTAATCAAAACTGGGGGATTGGTGGAGCCACTAGCGGAACTGCTCGTCTCTGGTGAGCGCACAAGCTGGAGCTTACTGCCGACTTCTAAGGACGTTGGGGTTGGATCTGAAGGAGATGAGCTGCTTAACGTCGGTGAGGGGGTAGGAGCAGGCAAATCGCCGAATGGGGTTGTACCTGGATCTGATTGCAGCGTGGGCAACAGAACTGCCAACAGTCCGCCTAGGCCAAGCAACAGCCCAATGCCAATCAATAGCGGCAGTAGATTAGATTTTTCAGCCGTTTGTTCAGTTGTTGTGGAAGTTGTGGGATAGGAGGTAGAACTAGCCGCCGGAGACACTAACTCGGTCAATTGCGACTCCCGTATCCCTGATTCGGTTGGTTGGGTTGTGATGGGAAGCTGCAGTGATCCCAGTTCTGCCAAGGTTGGGATGGGGTGAGTGATGGCAGTTTGGTAGTGAACTAGCCCCACGGTGACATTATCATAGCCGTTGTGAGTATTGCCAATTTCAACCAAGCGTTGGGCCACCCTCAGCAGATCGCCTTTCCGACTGAGCAGCGGTAAGATTTCGCTTTCCCAAAACGCTTCCACCCGATCGTTATCGCTCAAGCCATCCGAACAAAGCAGGAAAATACCGTCTTCGTCGGGAATTAACCGCTGCACCGTTGGGTAGAGGGTTGATGAGGGACCCATTCCCAATGCTTGCACCAGAGAACCCCCACTCGGCTGATGCAGCGCCTGCCGATAGAAGCTGTAGCCCAACCGCACTTCTCGCGAGGCCACATCGTCATCTAACGTGAGCTGATGGCAGCCCCAGTGCGTAATCCAGTAGGCGCGGCTGTCTCCTACATGGGTGATATATAGTTCATGTCCACGGACCAGGGCCATCACGACGGTGGTGCCCATCCGCTGCCGATCAAACCGATGCTCGCTGTCATTACGCTGGCTGATCTGGTCATTTGCAGCACAGATAGCTTTTTCTAGCTCAATTGCCAGACTAGTCGAGTCTAGCTGGCTGATATCCAACCCTTTCACCCGCTGCTCTAGGGTGGTAATTGCTAGATGGGAGGCCACATCACCACCCTGATGCCCGCCAATACCGTCGCAGACAATTAGCAGTGCTTGATCTGCAAGGATGGGCGTTTTGGTGCCGCTAGCCGGATAGCAGGCATCTTCGTTGCGCTGGCGAGTGGGTCCCTGGTCGCTCAAGGTAGCAATCTGAACCTGCCGTGTTTGCGCCTGACTCAGTTGGGCTAGCCCTTGATCCAGATAGCCCATCAACAGCTCGGCATTGTGGATCTGACCTTGAATTAATCCTTGACAGAGTTTGACTAGGAAATCGGCGACTTCCGGCTGGGCAGTTTTGGCCCATTGCAGCCAGAGCTGTCCCAGATCGGCCAGGGTGGGCTGGTTGGTTTGAAATTTTAGCTCTAGGAGCCGCAATAAACCGGACTCTACCCGCAACAAGTCTGGAGTAAATAGGGTGGTTGCTGCATTCTCACTGCTGAGGGGCTGCCAGAGGTTGGCAATTTGCCAGAGCCAGTTGAGTTGACGCAGAGGCGAAGCTTGTGGCCATTGGGCGGTTAGAGCCGGTAAAAGCTGAATTGGATCGGACGCGGAAGGCAATCCAGGCAGCTGGCGCTCCATCCAAGTATCGGTTGGGCAAAGCGGCACATGGTCCAGCAGGGTCATGCCAACAGTCGTGCCGATTGGCAACCAATCATAAATTTGGGGAATATGAAGCGGATAGGAGGTTAGCCGCAGATAGGGCAAAAGGAATTCGGGCAGTTCCTGATAGGTGCCGGACAGCAAACCTGGCTTGGTATCGAGAAATACAGAAGGCTGCTTGCACAGATAGCGCTCGGCCACTAGATCGCCAGCCCGATAGGCAGAAGCACTTTCCCCCAATGCCCACAAATAGCGGTGGGGCAATGGCGTGGAACACTTCTGGCAAAACTTTTGATCTTCTGAGTTGGCTGCTTGACAGGTTGGGTTGGGGCAGTAGAGCATTGCCGCAGCGTTTTGCATGAAGCCAGGAATACGACAGTCTTACCAGGATATCTTAGACGCCCATAGCTGGATCATGCTCTTCCCAGCCAAATTTGTGCAACATAACTTGCAACATAACTTACGGGTTGCCTGCCTTTACTTGCCTTGACCACCTGCTTCCTGGCTATTCAAGCAAGGAGTTTTGAATTTCAAAACCTTAACCAGTCTTCCGAGCAGCTCTTACTCGCTCTTGATCGCTAGGTGATCGCTCGAACTGCCGTCGTCGGCCAAGCGTGGTAAGCCCAGGCTATAATTGCGGACACGGCTATTCAGGTTGTAAGAGACTTGACCGGCATTGAGCAGAGAGCGCACAAAGTGCTCCAGATCCGAACCAATCCGGCGCAGGTTGTAATCAGTGAGGTCTGCTCCGTCGTAGGCTGCCACCAATTCGTCGAACTTACGATATACCTGCTGCAGGGCATCATCATTCCACAGCAGTTCGTTATCCGGATCGACATCGAGCGTCAGCTTATTTTCACTGGGAACCAGCTCGTCATTCTGAATTTCGGCAGTAAAGATCCGAATATGGCGGGTTGTGGACTTGAGCAGCATAGGGTGTCAGTTTCGTTGTAATTCGTTGTAAACGGTTTAACTGAAGTTTGAATTGGGGTTGAGCCTGGAAGGAATCGAGTTTCTTAAAGTTATCTTACAAGTATCTTTGAACCCTGAACAGCAATCACTGCAGTTGGTCTCAATCGATCTGGTTTAGCTATGGCTTTAATCAAGCGCAGTACGAAGGTTTTCCAGGTTTTAGCTGCGGCCCTTACATCTTTCTTATAGGTTCTATTAACAGCTTTGTTGCTGCCATGTTGATAACCATGTCTGGTTGACCGGGCTTTTGAATCAGGCGATCAAAGTTTTATCAACACTTTATGGAACTGCCGATTCTATTAATTTTTCCCTACTATAGGAAAATAACAACTCTGTAGAATCTTAAAGGGTGGTAAACGGTTGGGTTATCCAGAACCAGAATCAGGGAATTCTGGATGGGTTCGCACGGGTTATTTGCTCATTGATTGATTTGCTCATTGACTATCGGTTAATTCCACGGGTGCAACAGGAAAGATTCGCATGGGTATCAACCAAACTCAACAGAAGCGCAGCAACCTGGATTGGGCAGTGGATCGAACGAAGGATTTGTCGATTGCAGCAGAGCACAAAAAATCTGGTCAATGGCTTGGCTTTTTGTTCAAAAATTTATCCCTCATGGCGACGGGTGGAGCGTTGATGTTAGGCTTCCTTAGCCTGCTAGGGATATGGCATACGGGCAGTCAATTTCTCAACAATTTGCGGTCTTGGTTCACGGTAGCTGAGCCGCCTGCCAAAGTCGATGTGCGGTCTACGGTCGTGCAGCAAGTGCGGGGAGCCAGCGAATTAACCACGGCGGTTTACAGCATGGAGTCGGTGGTGCCAACAAGTCGCGAACGCACGATTGGCGGCTATGTGATTGGTAAAACTACGTTGCTTTACATTGCTCACGGGGAAGTCAGGGCTGGGGTTGATCTGGCTGCCCTTCAGCCCAACGATGTGCAAGTCAGTGACAATGCAATTTTGCTACGTCTGCCGCCGCCGAAAATTCTCGACAGCAAAATTGACGTTAACCGCTCCCAGGTGTATGACTATGACCGTGGCTTTCTAGGACTAGGACCTGATGTGGCACCGGAACTACAAGAGCTGGCCCAGCGAGAAACCTTGAGCAAAATTGTGGCAGCAGCCTGCACGGATGGGGTGCTGCAATCGGCAAATGAGCGAGCCAAACTAGCCGTGAGTCAGCTTTTAACTACTGCCGGATACAGCCAGTTTACGATTGAAACGCAAACGCCCAGTCTGGAAGCTTGCATCGCCTCTAGCGCTCCTGCCAGTGTTGTGCCTAGCACTCCTCTGCCGAGTGTGACGGTACCGCCACCGCCGCCTATTCCCAGTCCCTTGTCTAGCCCGGCTGCACCTGAAACGGTGGTTGTGCCACAGCAACCTGCAATTTGATATCACTCGACTGAATGAACACACTGACTGAATGAACACACTAATGTAGTGGCGTCCGTACAGATGTGTTTGCCACTTAGCATTTGCAGATAGATTCGGTCTGATTGCGCTTTAGACTATTTAGCAAATTCAGATGAACTGACGTCCATCAACATTAGAGCACTGTTGATGTTTGGCTCCGCGATTCCTTCGGTAAACACCCCCTATACCTTACGTGGGTGAAAAACGCTGTATATTGCTTCAAATTGCTTCAAGCGATCGCCTAGCCCTCAACTGCCTTAAGCCTATCGACAAAAAAACCGATGCTTCCAATGATCACCATGAAGAGTGAGCAGAGAACATAGAGTAACGCCATGCCTGCACCAGAACTAGTTCCAAAAGCAGAACTCAGTACACGGACCGGTATATTATCTGATTCTGACTTCAGCAACGGTTCAAAGATCTGATCGGCGAGTGGACCTGCCACTAGGGTAGCGATTGCACTTACGCCCTGTAGTACCAGCGCATTGGCGGCAAATACCCGCCCTTGAATTTCAGGAGCAATTTTCTCCATCCAGATCGCCGTTTCCGAACCGCCCAGCAGTGGAAAGTTCAGTGAAGAGTAAACCTGAGATGGCAACCAGATGTGGGGTGATCGCTCCAGGCCAAACACCGTTTTACTCACGCCTGCTCCGATAAACCCTGCCAGCATTCCATTGACCCGCCGCTTTGGCCCACCCCAGAAGCTAAGAAAAATTGCCCCGGTTACCCCACCAATACCTGCCGCAGTTGCAATGCTGGCTAAGTCCTGAGCACTGCCCCCCGAACGAGCCAGAATCATGGGATCATCAATGGCACTCCCTAAATCGTGGAAAAACCAAAACAGCACAGTGATACCGAGTAATGCCCTTAGATTAGGCTGCTTCCACATGGTGCGCAGACCCAGGGTGAGTTGGTCGGTGGTGTTCTAGACGTGTGGAAATGAGGGAGAATGAGATGAGGTGTTTTTCCTGAAATGGCAGCATGGTGTTAGAACCCGTTCTTTGACCGGACTGCGGCAGTGATGATATTGGCAGGCATGGTTGCTCCAGTGCCGGAAAACCTTGCTACAACTGTCGCAATCCCGACTGTCATCGCAGCACCTTTATTCGGGATTATACTTATCGTGCCTACCTACCGGAAGTCAAACAGCAGGTTACGGAGATGGCACTCAATGGCAGTGGTATCCGTGATACAGCAAGAGTGCTCAACATTAGCCCAACCACCGTCATTGAGTCGTTAAAAAAAAGATCGTCATCTTAAGGCAGTCAATCAAGCCCGTTTAGCCGAGATTGCAGCCACTCAGACGATTGTACGGTTGTGCAG
>KL662191.1:5599949-5618163 GCA_000733415.1 [Leptolyngbya] sp. JSC-1 | reverse complement strand
CGACGATTGGGGGACTTATCAACGATTGCTGCATCCTGCGTTTCACACCATGGGTAAAACGAATACTCAAACGATTGAGCGCAAGCATCTGATCTTACGTACTAGGATTAAGCGATTGGCTCGCAAAACGATTTGCTTTTCCAAGTCTATCTGGTTACACGATGTAGTCATCGGACTATTCATCAATCGGTATGAGTTTGGATTGCCCGTCTAGCTATTACTCCACACGTCTAGAACACTACCCCCGCTTGGAATATGCTTGAGCGATAGCAATAAGGTGATCGCTCGTTGCCACTGGCAGGCTGCTGGTGTGATCCACAAAGTTGTTCACCATAACAATGTGCATGACAGGTACATGACAGGTAAAGCCTGTCGATTGTTGACAATCTACAAAATTGCCCATAGAGTTTTAGCAGTAGAGAACAGGTGGCAGTTATGAGCCAGAAACTAGAATTAGCTTTACCGTCTTTGCCGACAGATCCACCGTCCAATGAACAACCTCTGCGGGTTCAGCTAGCCGCTGCCTATCGGTTGATCGATAAATTCGGCATGTCTGATCTGGTGGATACTCACATTTCAGTGCGTTTGCCTGGAGCCGAAGGGCATTTTTTGCTCAATCCCTATGGCCTGCTGTTTCACGAGATTACGGCCTCTAGTCTGGTGAAAATCGATATGCAAGGAAATCGGGTTGAACCAGGTAGTCAGCAGGTGAACCTTGCCGGATTTGTGATTCACAGTGCGGTGTATGCGGCTCAAGCCGATGCGGTCTGTGTGCTGCATACCCATTCTCGCTATGCGATGGCTGTCTCAACACTAGAATGCGGACTGCTACCCATTTCCCAGATGGCGCTTCAGTTTTATGATCGCGTAGCCTATCACGACTATGAAGGAGTATCGTTCGAGTTAGAGGAGCGGGAACGCCTTAAGCGTGATTTAGGTAATCGAAAAGTGATGCTGCTGCGCAATCATGGGTTATTAACCGTAGGACGTACCGTTGCTGAAGCGTTTTACCGCGCCTACTACATGGAAAAAGCCTGTGAAACTCAGATCTTGGCCCAATCAACAGGCAGCAAACTGATTTACCCACCGGCTGATGTCTGTGAGAAATCGGCTGCTCAGCAAGAGTTCGACAATCTCGGCGAGCTTCAGTGGAATGCTTTGTTGCGAATGCTCGACCGTGAAGATCCGTCCTATCGGGAATAATTCTGTCGTGACTCCGTCGTGAAATGATTAGGCCGCAAATGTTTGTGATTGATTCATGAGAAAACCAGCTTCTAGCCCGATTAATCCCCGCAGTTTAGATGTCCAAGCTGCCGATGTATTGCGGGAGCAAATTCTGTCTGGCAGTTTACCTCCTGGCTCGCGCTTGCTGGAGATTGAGCTATCAGAGCAGCTCAATTTGAGTCGAGGCACGATTCGTTCGGCGCTGCAACAGTTGACCTATGAGGGATTGGTCGTGCAGTATCCCTATCGCGGCTGCACGGTTTGTGGCTTGAGTTCGCAGGATGCTTGGGAGCTGTATACGCTGCGGCAAGCGCTAGAAAGTTTGGCAGCTCGATTGGCCGCAGAGGCAATCACGCCCACTCAGATGGAACTGTTGGAAGCGGCCTTGCAGCAAATCATGCAGTCAGCTAAACAAGGAAGCTGGAGCGAAGTGGCCGACGCAGATTTTGCGCTGCACCAAACGATTATTCAGTGCTCTGGACATCGGCGGCTGCAACAGCAATATAAGTTTGTGGAACAGCAGATTCGCCTGTACATCATCTCTTCTAATGCGCTGCATCTGAATCTGGATGAGATTGCTGAGGAACATCAATGGCTCGTTCAAGCCATTACCTCAGGTGATGCGAATTTAGCCGAGCAAATTGCAAAAGAACATAGTATTGATGGTCCGCTGTTAATTGAGTATCTACAAAAAATGGAAAGTCAAAGATCAAGTTAAGTTAATAATTCTGGAATAGGTTCGTCGCCTCAGTAAATCACAACTAAAGGAGAAAAAAATGCTCGACTTTGAACGTTACGAAGCTCTGACGTTCGATTGCTATGGCACGCTGGTAGATTGGGAAACTGGAATGTTAGGGGCATTGAAGCCACTGCTTTCCCAGCATGGAGTTGAATTAGACGATGATGCAATTTTAGATCTGTTTGCTGAATTTGAGGCAGGGTTGGAGCAAGGAGAGTACAAACCCTACCGTCACGTATTGGAACAGGTAGTACAAAAATTTGGTGAGCGGTTTGGCTTCTCGCCCTCGGAGGCCGAAAGAAGCGCGTTGCCCGATTCGATCAAGCAGTGGCTGCCGTTTTCGGATACGGTTGATGCCTTAAAAACCTTGAAGCAGAAGTATAAGCTGGTGATTCTCTCCAATGTAGACGATGACTTATTTGCCGACACCGCTAAACACTTACAGGTTCCGTTTGATCAGGTGATCACAGCCCAGCAGGTGCAGAGCTACAAACCCTCGCTGAATAACTTCAAAACTATGATGCAGCGGCTTGGGTTGCCGAGCGAAAAAATTCTGCATGTTGGTGCTAGTATCTATCACGACGTTATTCCGGCCAGTTCTCTGGGATTATCAACTGTATTCGTAGACCGCAGGAAAGATGGTAGCTCTGGTGCCGCTAAGGCTGCTGAGGGCAAACCAGACTTGCAGGTTCCCGATTTGGCCACTCTCGCTAAGTTAGCCCAATCCTAGGAGGCAGCATGGATGCACCCCCAAATCCCCAGCAGGAAACCGCGCAGGAATTCTGGCAGCTCGTCGATGCCCATTTGATTCGCTATGCTGGCGGCTTTGCGCCTCTGATTATTGAACGGGCAGAGGGCGCTTATGTTTACGACCACACGGGTCGAGCGATTTTGGATTTTACGTCCGGGCAGATGTGTTCTACCTTGGGGCACAACCATCCGGCGATTGTGGCGGCGATTGAGCAAGCCTGTCGTGAGGCAATTCATTTGTTTAGCGGCATGCTGTCTCCGGCAGTGGTGCATCTGGCCCAAGCCCTAGCCGAACTGTTGCCGCCCCAACTGCAAAAGGTGATATTTCTGAATACCGGCGGCGAATCGAACGAAGCGGCCTTACGCATCGCCAAACTGAAGACTGGCGGCTTTGAAGTAATTGGCTTAAGTACCTCTTGGCATGGCATGACCGGCTGGGCCAATGCCAGTACCTATGCCGCCGCTCGCCGCGGTTATGGGCCTACCATGCCGGGTACGATGACGCTGCCCACGCCCAACTGCTACCGCTGCCCGATTCAACACTGCCGCGATTCCTGTGACCTCACCTGTCTAGAAGTCGGGTTTGAGCTAGTCGATAGTCAATCCGTAGGAGCCTATGCTGCCGTGATTGCCGAACCGATTCTGAGTGCGGGTGGAATGATCGTGCCGCCGGATGGCTATTTCCAACGCTTGAAGCAACTCTGTGAAGCGCGGGGCATGCTGCTGATTTTCGACGAAGCGCAGACGGCCTTTGGCCGCTTGGGTAGCAATTTTGCCTTTGAACAAATTGGCGTGGTGCCCGATATTCTCACCGTCTCGAAAACACTGGGCGGAGGCTTACCCTTGGCAGCAACAATCACCAGCGCTGAGATCGAAGCCGACTGTTATGGGAAAGGGTTTATTTTCTACACGTCCCATGTCTCCGATCCGCTACCGGCACGGGTGGGTTTGGCGGTGTTGCAGCTTTTGCAAGCAGAGCAGTTGGGTCAGCGAGCGGCTGAGTTGGGTCAGTACTTGCAGCAGGGCTTACAGGAGTTGCAGAAAAACTATGAAATGATTGGTGATGTGCGTGGGCGCGGTTTATTGATTGGGGTGGAATTTGTCAACGATCGGGAGAGTCGTTTGCCGGATGAGCAGTTGGGCATTCAAGTGACTCAGCGCTGTCTGGAGTTGGGATTAAATGTGAATATTGTCAAAGGGATTGCTGGCATGGGAAGCGTATTGCGGATTGCACCACCGTTGACTATTACGGTTGATGAGATTGATCAAGGTCTAGCTATTTTGGAACAGGCGCTGCAAGACTGCTTAGCTTCTGGTTATTCCTGATGCAGCAGAGCCAGGATTTGTTGCAGGAGCAAGGTGCTGACTCGCTGATTTCCGATTGGGTTGAGGTGGATATGGTCTCGATAGATGGTTTCGGGCTGTTTGAGGCTGTTGAATAGGGGTAGACAGTCAATAAGCGGAATTCGATTAGTCTGTGCAAACGCCTGTAGGCGCTGTCTCGCTTTCTGTTCATAATCCCGTGAGCCTAGAGGTTCAACTTCGCGTAAAAGAGGCGTCATCAGTAGCGTAAATTTAGCGTTCTGTTTTTCAGTAAACTGCTGGATCTGCTGAATAGCGGCCAGGTTCGCCCCCACCCGATCGCCTGCTTCGGCCTGAACAGCGGCTAGTTCCGGAATCGGTTTGGGTTTGAGCAGGTAGCGCTGTAGCACTTCGATTAAGCCCAGCACTGGTTTACGCTCTGGATAATTCCGATCGCGTCCCACCACGACTGAAGTCGGAGCCGCCGCAAACAAATCATCGGTATTGATCACCAACACAATCATCTGAGCCTCAAAACTGCCGAATCGCTGGAGATAGGCGAGCTGATTGCGCGGTGCCCAGGAGCTGGCCGAGGCATTCAAAACTTCAATCTGGCGATAGGGAAGCGATTGGGACTGAAGCTGTTGCTGAAGCAGGGCAGAAATGGTTTGGGATTGATCGGTCCACCAGCCGCCGTTGACAATCGAGTCGCCTAGCAGCAGTACCCGCAGGGTTTCTTGAGGACGGGTTGCCGTGATGTTGGGACTGCGCATCGAGTACTGGTTAATCGCAATGTGTTTACCGAAGCGACGCGTTTGCTGATTTGGGGCAAGCAGGTAGCCGATTTGCGGATCGGCAATATAGATTAACGGATTACCAAAGCCAAGAATTCGCAAGCCTAATTCCAGCAAAAGCCCAGATGCCAGCAGTCCGGCTATCAACCAGTGGTTCATGTTGCCTCCTAATACCCGCTACTCAGTGTGCCCTGATGGGGATGAATACCTGCATGGCAAAGACATTGAGAACTCTATTCGGCAATTGGCTCATCGGCTGGAGGATGCCGACCGATTTCTAGGTCAGCCGCTCTGATATGAATAATTCTTTCTCGATTGAAATCTAAAGTGGCAATTGTGGCTCGTCTAGTTGCAGTCAGACCTATCACTCGAAGTTTATCAGCAGACCAGACGAAGTGCTCTCTCCAGCTGTTCTGACGGGGATTGAATAACGGCACAGTTCCTCCCGATTCAGGATCGCTTGCAGTAACGCGATTAGTCTTCCGACGGTTGCAATGAAAACAGGCCAGAGCTAAGTTGTCCAGACTATCTGTTCCACCTAAGAGATAAGGGCAAAACATGATCAACCGTGAATTTCACGTACTGCCATTGCTCAGATGCATGGCAATATTCACATCAATGGTTTGCCTGATGTCGTACTTGTTTTTGAACAGCTTCAGGAATTTTGTAGTAATCACAACTGAAAATTTCTCAACTGGAAGCGTTCCAAGAGAGTGCGGGAACACCCTCAAGGAACTAACCATCAAACTGTGAGCGCAGTCTGGTGGGCTAGGAGGAAGTTTAACACTCCACTAGCCACCTTAGCTTTGCTATGCAGACAAAAAGCGGGGTGGCTTCGGTTTTGGGACTTTCAATATCCCTAAGCTCAGTGGAGTTTTAGACTGCCCTAATCAATTCCTCATTGCTCAATCTCGATAGTTTCGACAACAGTGATCCGCGCATCTTCACCATTCTCCTGATCGGTACAGAGGAGCATATTAGAACCCATATTCACCAATAGCACAACCTGGGTGTCACCGAAGCCGGAGCGTGGAGTAGACTGCTGCCAGTGCCCAACTGTCCCGGTAAATTCATGAGTATTCTGAACAGAACCATGCAGTGAACTGCACAAATATTTTAGGGCAATCGTCCGCCTTGATCAGGTGTGAAATTGATCAAGTATGCAGACAATTGCCCTTTATCCCAGCTCAATAGACGTGGTTTACATTCCCTCTACCGAGGTATGGCTTTCTATCGATAATCTGGCGATTGAATATTCCGCAGCCGTGCTTCTGGACGCTTGAACCGATCCAACTGGGCTTCAAAAAACCTGCGGTTTGCCATCAGGTGCTCAGGATTGGGATCATCGAGCGGGTACAGCAACGCCGTGCGCAACGCTTGGATGACGGCAGAGGTGACGCAGTACATCGAGCGCTGGAAGCTGATTGCTAGCTGAATCAGCATATCATCTTCGCCCCGGCAGTGCTGTTTGTAGTATTCCACCAAATAGGGCGGCAAAAAGTGCAGCATGTCTTGAGCCAGCAGTGTGGGCGGAATTCCAGCGGTTCCGACTGGGAACTTATCAGCGTAAAGCACGCCATAGTGGAAGTCCTTCTGCTCGGCTGGGACCTGACCGGCTTGGGCATTGTAGGATTTGGTGCCCCGGAACGGGGAGGTGCGGTAGAACACGGCTTCGACATAGGGCAGAGCGGCTTCATAGAGCCACATAAAGCCCTTTGATTTGGGAATGATCTCGTAGCACTCGCCGTTAATGTAAACGTGATGGTAGATCGGACGACCCGCGATCGCGAAAATGCCGTTAACCAAGAAATTCATGGCATCGGGGACGCTGGCGATCTTGCCTTCGTCATACAAGTCGGACATCTCGAAGAATACGGGGGCCATCACTTCCCAGAACAGTCCTAAATTGGCATAGTAGGACATCTGCCGCACTTGCTCTAGGAACATATCGGGAAATGCCTTGTATAAGCCCAGCATCAGCGGATTTCCTTTGAAGTAGGCTTTGATGGCGCGGTCAGCATTTTGCTGATATTCTTCGCTATCCAAATAGGCATCGAACTTACCCATGCCCATATCCCGACCATGCCACAGCATTGCCCGCATACATTCTTCAGCAAACTCCATGTTGATGCGGTCGTGGTACCAGTGGTGTAGCAGCTTGGGTAGCTTTTGCTTCAGCTCGCCTTTTTCCATGAATTCCAGCAGTTCTGGATGGGCGCTGCCGGTACCGCGCCAGATGCGGAGGTCAGCATTGTCGCCTGCATAGTGGTTTTGCCGCCGCAGGTATTCGTCGGAGATAAAGTACTTGAAAAACGGCAACGGATTCAGAAATACCTGCTCAGCAATGTAAAGCAGATCGCGCCAGTAGAAGTCCATTGGCACCGCATACGCCTTATACAGCCCGATGATCTGCATCAGGTTTTCGGGCGTGTCGGGTAACATGGCCCCACCCGCTTCTAACCGATGCACAATTTCAGCAAACTCGTGGGTTGAAGGCGGTAACTTAGTTGTGGAAGGAGGAATCAGAGTTGCAGTCATAGGTTTAGGTCTGGAGGTAAGAGTGAATTAGTCTAACGTTGGCAATTCGGGATTTGCAGTTGCCTGTACGGCTACTTGTTCAACCTGTTCAATCGCCGGAGCCGCGGCTACCATTGCCGTAGAGCTTGCTTCACTCCAGCGCACCAACCAGTTTGGCTGCACGCCCAGGAAAATAATCAGTCCGGCTAAAATCAATGCGGGCAAGCGGTCTTCAAATAGCACTCTGGGATAGTAGGCCGTCGCGTTATCCAAGCGACCGAAGCAGGTACGGTTGAGCAAAATCACAAAATAAACTGCCGTTAAACCTGTACCGACCACACCGACCAGCGTTTGAATCGGGAAGGTGCTGTAGCTGCCCTGGAAAATCAGAAATTCTGCCACAAATCCAGCTAATCCGGGAATACCCGCGCTCGCCATTGCGCCTAAAATCAGCAGGGAACTAATCGACGACAAGCCCCGAATCGGGTTCAGCAAACCATTCAGCACATCCAGTTCGCGGCTGCCCACCTTCTGCTCGATCACGCCCACCAAATGGAACAAAATCGCCAAAATCAATCCATGCGCTACCATCTGGGACACCGAACCCACCAGCGCCAACGGAGTCAGAGCCGCTGCTCCCAGCAGAATATAACCCATATGTCCAATCGAGCTGTAGGCCACCATCCGCTTGATGTCCTTTTGAGCAATCGCCGCCATCGCACCATAGAGGATACTGATGGCCGCCCAGGTTGCTAGCAGCGGAGCCAGTTTCGACCAAGCATCGGGGAACAGACCCAAGCCAAAACGAATCACACCATAGGCTCCCAGCTTAGCCAGTACACCGCCGAGCAAAATCGCAATCGGTGCCGACGCTTCGACATAGGTATCGGGCAGCCAGGTGTGGAAGGGCACCAGCGGAATCTTGATGCCAAACCCAACCAGCAAGACGCCCAGCAGCACGACCTGTAGCTCGATTGGCAGTTTTTGTCCCAACGCCGCTTCATAGCTAAAGTCAGAATTGCCCGTCAACCAAACCAAGCCCAGGAAGCCAGCCAGAATCAGCGCTCCCGAGATCGCCGTGTAGATCAAAAACTTAACTGCCGCATAGCCGCGCTTGGCTCCACCCCAGATCGAGATCAGCAGGTAGAAAGGCACTAATTCCAACTCATAGAACAAGAAGAACAGCAGCAGATTCTGGGCCAAAAACGCTCCGGCTACGCCACCGCAAACTAGCAATATCATCGAGTAGAACAAGCGGGGACGCTCGGTTTTTTCGCTACTGCTTAATAGAGCAATGAACGTGAGGATGCTATTTAATCCCACCAGGACCAAAGCTAAGCCATCCATTGCCAGCTCATAGTTCATTCCCAGGGTTTCGATCCAGGGCAAATACTCGCGGAACTGTAAGCCAGCATCCGCCAGATCGAACTGCGTGAACAGCCAGATGGTCCAGAGCAGAACAACACCGGAAACAGCCAAAGCCGCATTGCGAACTTGCTTTGTAGGAACCGATTGCGGTAAAAATCCAATCACAGCGGCACCGACCATCGGCAGCCAAATCAGTACACTGAGCATAGACTTACAAAAGTGATGAGTTTTAAGTGATGAGTTTTAAGTTACGAGTTTTAAGTCATGAACTTGAAAATTCAAAACTCAAAACTCAAAACTTAGAATTAATTCCCGGTCAGCAGCGACACGATCTGAGTCGTAATCGACAGATGGGCAATGTAGGACCAGCTCACCCACAGCGCGGTCAAAACCACACCAACGGCGATCGTCAGAGCATAGAACTGAGTCTGACCAGAGTTGCCGTACTTGAGTGCTTCCCCGCCGAAGATAGACGACAGTCCTACCAGGTTTACCAAACCATCGACGATGTAGCGATCGACCCAGTCGGTAATGCGGGAAATAATGTCAACGCTACCCACTACACTCGAACGGTAGATTCTAGGCGTGTAGAAATCGTAGGCAAACAGATCTTGCAGGGGTTTCCAGGGAAGCTGAACCGGCTTTTTCACGAAGTTGCCCACATAGAGCACGGCACTGAGGCTGACGCCAAAGATACTGGACCAGGTCAGCAGGAGAGCCACGTCTTTGTTGAGAGTTGCCCAGGCTGGCAGCAGCGACAGACTGTTGAGAATCATCGGCACATGCAGCACAAAGCCAGCCAAAATCGTCATCGGTAACGTTATGGCCCAGAGGTTTTCTGGCGAACGTACCGTCATGGGCTTGACATCACCAGCAAAGATGAGACCAAAGGTACGGGTGACGCTGAAGGCCGAAAGCGCATTAATCAGCAGGAGTAGTCCGACCACACCCGGACGAGTCGTCCACAGTTCATCAGCCAATTCCAGCATGGCCCAGAACCCACCCAGGGGAGGCAGTGCGATTAACCCTAGCGCTCCCACCACAAAAGATAAGCCAGTGATCGGGCGACGGCTCCACAGTCCGCCTAGCTGAGTTAGATCTTGCGTGATGTTGTTGAGAATAATTGAACCGCAGCTCGCAACTAGGGTTGCCATAGCCACTGCATGGGTAAGAACCAGCAGCAGAGCGGCGTCAGTTTGCTGTGCTCCAACAGCGATGAAGATGACGCCCATATAGGCACTGACCAGGTAAGACAAAGACCGCTTCGTGTCGATTTGGGCAATCGCAATCAAGGTTCCACCAATTGCCGTGACTGCACCGATCGCAATCGCCGCATTCAGAACGAAGGGTGACATAGCCAGCACGGGTTCTAATTTGACTAACACCCAGGCTCCAGTAGCGACCACGACCGAGTTCCGCAGGATTGTACTGGGAATCGGTCCCTCCATGGCCTCGTCTAGCCACAGATGCAGCGGAAACTGAGCGCACTTACCCATCGGACCAGCCAACAATGCCAAACCAACTAACGTGATCAACTTAGGATCCACCGTAGCTGTTTGTGCCCACTGAGCCAGTTCATCGTAGTTCCAGGTGTGAGCCAGCGGATAGATCGCCAGCACGCCCATCAGCAAAAACAAGTCTCCGATCCGCTTGGTCAGGAAGGCATCGCGAGCACCCGTCACCACCAGCGATTGGTTAAACCAAATGCCGATCAGCAAATAGGTTCCTAGCGTCAGGATTTCCAGAATCATGTAGCCGAAGAACAGGGAGTTGCACAAAACTAAAGCGCACATCCCGGCTTCAAACAGAGCCAGCAGTGCATAGAAACGTGCCCAACCCCAGTCCATTTCCAGATAACCGACAGCATAGATCTGGGCCAGCAGGTTTAACCCGGTAATTAATACGATGGCACCTACCGTTAGGGCCGAAATCTCTAGCGGAACGGTTAAATCTAACCCCGCCACTTGCAGCCAAGCCGCAGATAAATACAGTGGAGGTTGATTTAATAAGGCTGGTAATGCTAGGACAGCATGGACAAAGGCAATAAAGGTTGTGATCGCGTTAATATAGCCTGCGGGTCGGGGTCCGGTGCGGCGGGTAATTGCTGGAAACCAGAGAGTAGACAGCAACATCCCAACCAGCGGATAGCAGGGAATTAACCAAGCGGTTTGAGCAAGCCACTGAAACATCGATACCATCCTTGGTGCATCAGGTTGAACTGTTCTTGCGATAGGAAAGTCGAGCCGCCAAGCGACAACGAGCTGAGCCGATAAGATAAATAGAACGAGGAAATTGAATCAGTTAAGAAGCTTGAAGCATTATAGACTTAAGTCTATCAGTTAAATCTAATCATATAGACTAAAGTCTATATGAAGTCATATTAACCTAAGCCCTTTGCAAAGAAAAGCCCAGGCACAATTGAGAAAGCCAAGCCAATTGATAAGTAAACTTAAACAAAGCTTGTGATAGTTGTTGGCGGATATTAGTCCAGTGGGGTACGGCTCGTTTCAGCGAACTCAATTAATAATTATGTGGAAAGAATTTTCAGACGAGCAATTGAAAACGCTTCGTGCTATTTTCCGCCGCAGTCGCGCCCTTCCGTCCGGTGCGTTGGCTTCGAGTGAGCGAATCTGGGATTGGGCTGAGGATTCCCCTGCTTCTAAGGCTGCATCGGAGGCGGTCGCAGGGAGTTTAGAGGCACCAGCTCCGAACCCCGCTCCTTTGCGCCCGACTAATTTATTTGACTTGCGCCAGACTGTCATGCGTAATACAAACCCCCTGCGGGCCAAAATTCTGCTGTTCTCGCTGTTGCATCACCGCTACCGCTCTGACCGAGTTGAGCAGGCATTTCTGCTTAAAGGCTACGAACTCGATAAACTGTTAGCGCGGATGCTGCAAACCTATGATCAGTTAGCTGTGCTCACAGTTCAACTGAAAAAAACCGCGCGACGATTAGATAACCCAGTCGAATATAGCCAGACTGCCGCAGCCATTTTGCGAGCTGTGAAACCACTGTACCAGGAATCGCCTGCTCCGCTCGTTCAGCAATCACCTCAAACCAAACTGAAGTCCTGAGCCTGAGAAACAGCGAAGCCGCCGCTTCTATACTTAGGTCATTGGACACCTTAAAGATACTTAAGTCAATACATCTGGAATTTAACCATTGCACCTGGAAAGCCACCACTATGGGATCTGTTGGAGCCGCAGTCACCACCTTTCTGGAACAGTATCAATCGGGGCGAACCGAATTTGTGGGCATCAACTTAGCTGGATTAAACCTGGTACAGGCAGATTTGATTGGGGTGAATTTAAGTCGGGCTGATTTGCGGCGGGCATCGCTGATGCTGGCTTTTTTGAACCGCGCTCAGTTAAATCACGCTAATTTGGTGGCTGCCGATTTGAGTGGTGTGAATCTGAGTCAGGCATCGTTGCAAGCAGCCAATCTTCAGGATGCCATCCTCCACGGTGCTAACTTACAAGGAGCCGATTTGCGCAGCGCTAATTTGACCCTGGCGAATCTCCAGGATGTGAACCTGATGGATGCCGATCTGCGCAATGCCAGTCTAGAAGGAGCCAATCTAACGGGAGCCTGCCTCAGGGGCGCTAACTTCCGTCAAGAACGACGGCATACAAGCGCCAATCTGCGGGGCGCGAATCTGCGTAAGGCCGATCTACGGAGCGTTGACTTGACAGGGGTTGATTTATCCAAAGCGAATCTGCGCAAAGCGAATCTGCAAAAGGCGACTCTGCGCAAGGTAGATTGCAGTGGCGCTAATTTAACTTATGCCAACTTGCAGGAAAGCTTGCTCACCGAAGCCAACTTGGCTCAGGCCAATCTACGCAAAGCCAATCTGAGTAACGCCAATTTAGAGCGGGCCAGCTTAACCAACACCGATCTAACCAATACTCAGCTTCAATCGGCTTTGTTGGCCGATGCCAAATTAACTCAAGCCTGCCTATTCCAAGCCGATCTGTCCTTTGCTCGATTGCTCCGGGCCGATCTGAGTCGCGCCAATCTTTACCAAGCGATTCTCCGAGCTACCAATTTAACTGATGCGTTTTTAGCACGAGCTGATCTGAGCCAGGCTGACCTGACCGATGCCATTCTGACCAAAGCAGAAATTAGTGCTGCCAATTTTGAGGACGCTATTCTGATTGGTACCACCATGCCCGACGGCCTAATCTACGAAGTTTAGGCCGTTTAGAGAATGGTCACCTATAAACTGCTTTGAAGGCTCAATCTAACGCAACCTTGATTTGACTCAATCTCGTCAGTCAAAAATGGGGACGAACTGCACAGTTGTAAGTTTAACAAAGAATCTTTAACAAAAGCCTGTGGCTTTCTGGGCCAAACTTTTGATGCCATGGTTCGCGCCCTCAAAATTTATTATCTAACATTTTAAGAATTCAATAAATTTGAATATTTTTCAACATTTGTCTGATTAAATAGGGAACATTGAAAAAACGAATTTCTGCTTAGTCTCCCCAATTGTTGACTAACCAAAGTCAAGCCGATTTCACTCGAAAATTTGTTTCTTTATATCTATTTTCTATTTGAGTCAAGAACCCTGGAGGCAAGTCTGCTGGGTTATGGCTCTGTTCTGCCCGCTTTTTTAAAAATCTTTTAGGACTCTGACAATGCTTCCTGCTAACCAGCATCCTCAAAACGAGCAGCCATTTGATACCGCCTCTTATCAGCCTGCCAACTACCAGCCCATCCATGCATCATTAGAGCCAGTAGTAGAAAGATTAAATCGGTTTCAACCGGCATGCAGCCCTCTATGCAACAGCCATTGGCAGCAAACTGAGGCCGTTTTGCGACGCCACGCTCGCCAGCAGGCAGCGGTAGCCCATCTAGGACAACGGGCACTGCTGAACATCGACTTGCCTAAGCTCATGCACGAAGCGGTCACTACCGTTGCTCAAGTTCTCAAAATACAATATTGCGCCATCTTTGAACTCCTACCCAATGGCAGCACGTTGATGCTTCAGGCTGGAACTGGCTGGCAACCAGGTCTGGTGGGGACACAGATGGGGACCCAGTCCAACTGGCTGTTTGGCTACACTCTGGCTCAGCGACAGCCGGTTGTGATTCGGGATCTGCTAATTGAAACACGCTTTGGCTGTCCCGCTCTGTTGTATAGCCACCGGATCAAAAGCGGGATCAATTTGGTGATTTCAGGTCAAGATCAGCCCTTTGGTATTTTAGGTGTCTACACCACAAAATTCTGGACATTTACTCAGGATGATATTCATTTTCTGCAAGCAGTTGCAAACGTTCTAGCAGCAACGGTTGCTCGCAAGAAATTTGAGGCACGCTTGCGGCTGATGGAACGGGCGATTGCGGCCAGCAGTAATGGCATCATTCTCACCGATGTTCAACAGCCAGATAACCCGGTTGTATATGTGAATCCTGCGTTTGAAGCCATGACCGGCTACAGTGCCAGCGAAATATTGGGCAAAAACTGTCGCTTACTGCAGCAGGACGATCGGAAACAACCGGGTCTAGAAGTCCTCCGCGCCGCTCTGCAAGAAGTACGCGAATGTCATGTCGTAGTGCGCAATTATCGTAAGGATGGCGCTCTGTTTTGGAATGAGCTGCGGGTAGCTCCGGTTTATGATACCGATGGCTATTTGACCCACTTTGTCGGCGTGCAAACCGATATCACCGACCGCATTCGAGCCGAGGACGCGCTGAAGGCGAGTGAACAAAAGTTAAACAGCATCCTCAAATCTTTAGAAGATGTGGTCTGGTCCTACTCCCTCACCGAAAATCGATTGCGCTACGTCAATCCAGCCACCGAGAAAGTATACGGTCGTCCAGTCAATGACTTTCTGCAGGATCCAAATCTCTGGTTTAAGGTGATTCACCCAGACGACCAGTCTCAGGTTCAGCAATCCTTACTACGGCTGTACCAAACTGGCAGCGGTGAAATCGAATATCGAATTTTGCACGCCAATGGAGAAGTGCGCTGGCTTTGCGATCGCTATCATGTCACCTACGATGCCCAGGGAGCACCCTTCTCGCTGGATGGTATAGCTACAGACATCACAGAACGCAAGCGCATGCAGGAACAGCTGATTCACGATGCTTGTCATGACAATCTTACTGGGCTACCCAATCGAGTGCTGTTTATGAAGCAGCTAGCTCAAGCGATTGCGCACTCAAAAAAATCCGCTGACCATTTGTTTGCGGTGCTGTTTCTCGATCTGGATCGCTTCAAACTCGTGAATGACAGTCTGGGACATCTGGTTGGCGATCAGCTCTTGGTGGCAATTGCCCATCGGTTAGCCAACTGCCTGCGTCCTAACGAAACGATTGCACGGCTGGGAGGCGATGAGTTTACTGTTTTACTCGATGGCATGGAGCAGGTGCAGGAAGCCACTCATTTGGCCGAGCGAATTCACCAAGCACTCCAGTTACCCTTTACCTTAAACGGGGAAAAAATCTTTGCCAGCGCCAGCATCGGCATTGCCCTCAGTGTCGATGGATATGACTCACCAGAGCAAGTCCTCCGAGATGCTGACATTGCGCTCTATCAAGCCAAAGGGCACAGCAAGATGTCCCACGCCGTTTTCAATACCGCTATGTATAACCAAGCGGTGGCACTGTTGCAGCTTGAAACTGATTTACGCTGGGCGATTGAGCAGCGGCAGCTCTGTATCTACTATCAGCCAATTGTTTGCCTGAAGACCGGAGCCATTGTCGGCTTTGAAGCGTTGGTGCGGTGGCACCATCCCGAACGCGGCTTGATCTCCCCAGCAGAGTTTATTCCCCTAGCCGAAGAGATGGGGCTGATCCTACCCATTGGGCACTGGGTTTTGCAGGAAGCCTGCCAACAACTCTGTCGCTGGCAAGATCAGTTTCCGCAAGCCAATGCTTTAACGATTAGCGTCAATCTTTCTGCCAGACAGCTCTTACAGCCCGATTTGGTGGAGCAGGTGGCTCAAGTGCTGCAAACTACTCAGCTCAATCCAGCCCTGCTAAAACTGGAAATTACGGAAAGTGGAATTATCCAAACTGCCGAACCAACAGCGCTACTGAGTCAACTCAAGGCGCTACAACTCCAGCTTTGCATTGATGACTTTGGCACGGGCTATTCGTCGTTGAGCCGGTTGCAGCAATTTCCGATCGACACCTTGAAGATTGACCGCTCTTTTGTGAGCCAGATGCATGAAACCAGCGAAAACGCTGAGATTGTGCATGCGATTATTTCGCTAGCCCATAACCTGGATATGGACGTTGTGGCCGAGGGCATTGAGGTCGCGGAACAATTTGCTCGACTAAAGGCGCTTCGTTGCGAACAAGGGCAGGGATTTTTTTTCTCCCCACCCCTGCATGCTGCTGCAGTAGCGGCGTTGATTGCCCAATCACCCAAGTGGTAACTGACAACTGGTAACCGACAACTGGTAACCGATCAGCCGCCTGGTAACTTCATGTTTTCCAGCCCGGAAACAACGCGAGCTGAGGTGATCCGGTCGCCTGGTTGAATTTGATCCACTACTTCCATGCCGCTCGTGACATAGCCAAAGACAGCATATTTGCCATCCAGGAAGTCCAGATCGGCGAGGGCAATGTAGAACTGGGATGATGCCGAATCGGGTGGGTTAGAACGGGCCATTGCCACTGCGCCACGTGTATGTCTCAGCTTTGGGGCTTCCGTAATGCCCGCCGTATCAAAGGTTTTGCTGTAAATCGGCTGATCGGCATCTGTGGGTCTAATTTCTAGCGGAATGTAGCGCGGTTGAGCCGTTGCTGGATCGATAAAACTGCCGGTCCCCAGTCGGTCAATTGGGAAGCTGGGATCTTTGCCCTGCGGATCGCCACCCTGCACGACAAAGGGCTGAGGCTCACGCACCACGCGGTGAAAAGCCAATCCGTTGTAGACTCCTCGATTCACGAGGTCAACAAAATTCCCTGCCGTGATTGGCGCATCGGCTCCATCAACTCGAATCACGATTGGCGAACCCTTGACGACCAACTCCACGGTAGCTTCGCCTAACAGCTGGGGCAGATTGTTGAACTGAGGATCCACCTGGACAACGGCGCTGGGCGAGGCCACAGTCGGTGATGCGGTAGGTGAGACTGCTGCTGTAGGACTCTCTGGGACCGTAGGACTAGCGGGAGTTGCCGTATCTTGAGCGGTGTTGCCCGTGCAACCCGACAGAATTAGCAAGCTAGCTAACAGACAGGAAGTGATCCAATAGCCCATTCTGATTCGCATGTTTAACTCCTCTACAACCCTTCTAAGGGAACGGCTAGAAACCGGGCTAATTCTGCGCCCTGATTTTCTAATTCTGAAAGGGCAATCGGCTGCCCGACGCGCGTCAGGGGAATATCGCCTTTGCCTTTGATGCGCAGGTACAGTGCTCGCCGTGGATTTAGCCCTTCTCGAATTTCTACCCGAATCGACTGCACGTCAGTTAGTGGATGCGTCACTTCGATCTTGCGATTCTTGCCCGGAAACCCCCAGCGAAAAATTGTGAGTTGGCCGGTCTCGCGGTTGAACTCGTTATAGCCACCGCCCACATCCCAGGCAATGATTAGCCACAGGTACAGCGCCAGTAGGGTTCCTGCTATACCATAGAACCCCATGGCTACACCTTGCGGAATAAAGACCAACTGGGTAGGGTCCGAGAACGGCAGTAAATTGACTTTGAAATAGCTGGAAAGACTCGACAGCAGAAAGCCAACTCCTCCAAGCGTCGTGGCCGCCGCCCAAAAATAGTTACTAGGACGACGTGCCCCCAAGACGGATTGACGCAAAACTAATTTATTATCCGGCTTATTATCCGGTTTCGAGGCGAGCGGTACAGCCATAGATGAAAACGACCAGTTTACAAAATTTACAAAAGCACACAAGCGTAAACGCCACAGATTCTAATTTTAGGGTTTGCCCTCCAGGAGAGCCAAACGCGGGTTTGCAGCATCTGGAATGATTAGAAACTGCAATGGGCAAGCATTTGATAAGAACAGTACATGTCAGATTGTAAAAATTTTCATATCTCCCTATCATATAGAAACGTTAACTCCTCTCTCAGCAAACCTTGATAGGTATTTATTCCGGGTGCTTAGAGGGGAGATATGGACAGGTACCGGTTTTAATATCGGTTGATTGCTCCATATTCCGATTAGCGTCAACTTCAAGGTTGGTTTCCCTCTTAGCTGAACGAGTTTCTTAAAGACGTTCGGTAACTGAGGATGCATTGTCATATTAAGAGGATATGAAATGACCATAGCAATGGGGAGAGCGCGAGCAGAGCGAGGATGGTTCGACGTCCTCGACGACTGGCTCAAGCGCGACCGTTTCGTCTTCGTCGGCTGGTCCGGCATCCTGCTGTTTCCCTGCGCCTACCTCGCGCTCGGCGGCTGGCTGACCGGCACCACCTTTGTCACCTCCTGGTACACCCACGGCATCGCGTCCTCCTACTTGGAAGGCTGCAACTTCCTGACCGCCGCCGTCTCGACTCCCGCTAACTCACTCGCCACTCGCTGCTGTTCNGTGGGACCGAGCCCAGT
>KL662191.1:5551158-5597721 GCA_000733415.1 [Leptolyngbya] sp. JSC-1 | reverse complement strand
ATCTTTGGGATTGCCTTTTCCAACAAGCGGTGGCTGCACTTCTTCATGTTGTTTGTGCCGGTGACGGGCTTGTGGATGGCGAGCATTGGGATTGTGGGGTTAGCGCTGAACCTGCGAGCGTATGACTTTGTGTCGCAGGAGATTCGTGCAGCGGAGGACCCGGAGTTTGAGACCTTCTACACGAAGAACATCTTGCTGAACGAGGGCATCCGGGCGTGGATGGCTCCTCAAGATCAGCCTCATGAACGTTTTGTATTCCCCGAAGAGGTATTGCCCCGTGGTAACGCTCTCTAATAATTCAATTATGATGAGCGGTCGTGACCAAGATTCCACCGGATTCGCCTGGTGGGCCGGTAACGCCCGTCTAATTAACCTGTCTGGTAAGCTGCTGGGCGCTCATGTGGCCCATGCTGGTCTGATTGTCTTCTGGGCTGGAGCCATGACTTTGTTTGAAGTGGCTCACTTCATTCCGGAAAAGCCCATGTACGAGCAAGGACTGATCCTGCTGCCTCACCTCGCCACCTTGGGTTGGGGTGTCGGTCCTGGCGGTGAAGTCATCAACACCTTCCCCTACTTTGTGGTTGGGGTTCTGCACCTAATTTCGTCTGCCGTGCTCGGTTTGGGCGGCATCTATCACGCGATTCGTGGTCCAGAAGTGCTGGAAGAATACTCTTCCTTCTTCGGCTACGACTGGCGAGATAAGAACAAGATGACCACCATCATCGGGATTCACCTGATTCTGTTGGGCTGTGGTGCCTTCTTGTTAGTATTGAAAGCCATGTTCTTTGGCGGCGTTTATGATACTTGGGCACCGGGCGGTGGTGACGTGCGCGTCATTACCAACCCCACCCTCAACCCAGCCGTGATCTTTGGCTACCTGCTCAAGTCTCCGTTTGGTGGCGAAGGCTGGATCGTCAGCGTCAACAACATGGAAGACATCATTGGCGGTCACATCTGGGTTGGTTTTATCTGCATCGCGGGCGGTATCTGGCACATCCTGACCAAGCCGTTTGGTTGGGTGCGTCGCACCTTCATCTGGTCGGGTGAAGCTTATCTGTCCTACAGCCTTGGTGCGCTGTCGCTGATGGGCTTTATTGCTTCCACAATGGTGTGGTATAACAATACCGCTTACCCCAGTGAGTTCTATGGCCCCACGGGTCCGGAAGCGTCTCAGGCTCAAGCCTTGACATTCTTGATTCGTGACCAGCGCCTAGGTGCTAACGTTGGTTCCGCTCAAGGTCCGACTGGTCTGGGTAAATACCTGATGCGTTCTCCGACCGGCGAGATCATTTTCGGTGGTGAAACCATGCGCTTCTGGGACTTCCAAGGTCCTTGGCTGGAGCCGCTGCGTGGACCCAACGGTCTAGACCTCGATAAGATTAAGAACGACATTCAGCCTTGGCAGGCGCGTCGTGCGGCTGAGTACATGACGCATGCACCACTGGGTTCGCTGAACTCGGTTGGTGGTGTGGCGACTGAAATCAACTCAGTCAACTTCGTGTCTCCGCGCGCTTGGTTGGCAACCTCTCACTTTGTACTTGGTTTCTTCTTCTTGGTGGGCCACCTGTGGCACGCGGGCCGTGCTCGTGCGGCTGCGGCTGGTTTCGAGAAGGGAATTGACCGCGAGTCAGAACCCGTACTCTCGATGCCTGATATTGACTAAGTTAGGCTAATTCTCCTTAACTTGTGTTTGGCTCCTGCTTTAGCGGGAGCCTTTTTATATAGGTGAATTATTCAATTGCCTTTGGTGGTCTAACAAGATGGCAAAAATCGAACAGCCTAGGCTAGATTTCCTGGTTGCCGGCGGTCATAGCAGTCATCACAGCCTGCTGGCTGACCTGAGCATAAATTCCTTTCAAATGTTCGAGCACCAACTGGGCGGCAGCAGAACTGTGGCTAGTCGAAATATCGGACTTGAGCGGAATCGGGCCTAGCAAGTCTAGAACCGTTTCGCTGCTCGGCGGTGGCGTGATCACGACTAGCGAGGGTTCGAGTTGCTCGTTGTATTGCCAAAACGATTGCAGGTCAATTTGAGGTTCAGAGGTAGCCTCTGAGATTTCGGAAACCGACTCCGCCTGAGTACTGCGCATTTGTCGCAGGGCTGTGATGATCTGCTCTTTGGTGCGACCCCGCAATTGGAATAGCACAAACGGATCTTCGCTGAAGCGGTCGCCAAGCACGTAATAAACTGCCCCGATATGCTTACAGGGATTGGCTGGGTCCGGACAACTGCATTTGCTGTGGATATCAAACTTGGTCAGCGGAAACAAGCTCAGCCCATTTGCTGTAAACACTTCCTCAATGTTCTGGGGCATTTCACCCGCCAGCAGCTTAGCCGAAAAAATGGCGCGTTCCGACAGCGACTCGATCACATACTGCCATTGCTCATCATCAAACGGATCCAGCGATAGCGAGACCCGATAGGGTTCTGGTGCCGTTCCCTGAACTAACGCCTGCACTTTAGCACCCTGAAACTCAATTTTGAGCACATTGCCTTCGCGGGCATAGTTGCGGGCACGGGCCAAGCGGCGCACCCAGCCAAACGACTCCAAAACATCAACCCAGCGCTGTGCCCACCATTCTCGATTGGACTGAGTATCGTATGACTGAGTATCGTAGGTCATCGTTGTGGCTATTTTGAAAAATTCAGTAGGAATGCAGTGATTGTAGGATTGTAGCTTTTCCAGCCCTAACCCCAGCTAGCCGAAGTATCATCAATTACCAGAGCTGCCAAGGCAATTTGATTCGGTTTTCCCTCTAGTCATCCGTCTGGGGGAAGTGGCTCTCTTCACTTTTAAGCCACCCTTAATCAATAGGGTATCGTGAATTGCCCAACCCTGACCCAGCACCAAGGAGGTGAAATGATTGAATCCAGCTCGATTCCGATTTCTGAAACCTTTGCCTCAATTGTCTAGGCTGGCTTGGATGCGGCATATGAGCAAGGGATACTGTATTTCGGTTGGAATCACAGCTTTACTCTACTTTCTAGTAGCAAAGCTTGTGTTTTCCAGTTTGCAGTTGGGTATTGAACCATCTCCGGTCTGGCCTCCGGCAGGCATTGCGTTGTTTGTGTTGCTACAGCAAGGGCGCTGGGTGTGGCCGGGTGTGGCGCTGGGCGTGTTGCTGGTGGGATCGTGGCTGGGGGTTTCCGGATGGTTGGCACTAGGGTCAGCGATTGGCGCAACGATTGAAGCGGTTTTGGGCACCACCCTACTGCGGTGGAACGGATTTTGCGACTCGCTGGAGCGCTTGCGAGATGTATTGAGTTTTCTGGTTCTAGCAGTGCTGATTCCGCCCATTTTGAATGCCACGATCAGTACGGGTACTGCTGTCTCCTTTGGCCACCTCAGCCAGCAACTTGCAATTCCGACTTGGTGGACCTATTGGTTAAGCGACAGCACTAGTATTCTGGTGTTCACTCCTTTCTTATTAGTTCTACAACCTCAGCAACTGCGATTTCGGAAACCTGAATTATTTGCTCTGCGTTTTTCGGCTCAATGGCTGGAGCGCCTGCTCTGCTTGAGTCTCTTGGCTGGAACGAGCTGGCTGGTGTTTCACTCACGCCTGCCTGAGATTCTGGTTAACTACCCAATCGAGTATCTTCCGTTTCCCTTCGTAATTTGGGCGGCACTACGCCTGGGGCAACCGACAGGGATTATGGCTAGCTTTCTGTTGGCTGTGATTGCTATCAGTGGCACCATTGCCGGTAACGGTCCGTTTGTGACGATGGCCAATACATTGTTAGTGCGAGCAAACCTGCTGAGCCGAACCGAGGCCAATCATCAGATGGTGCTACTGCTCCAGACGTTTTTGGGCGTAATCACAACAACTGGCTTGCTGTTGGCTGCCGTGACCACCGAACGTCAGCGAGTTGAACGCTTGCTCAGGCACAGTCAGGCGAGCTTAGCCAAGGCCCAACATTTAGCTCGGCTGGGAAACTGGGATTTTGATTTTCAGCAACAGCGGTGGACTTGGTCTGATGAACTCTATCGGCTCTTGGGATTTACTATTGCCAGTGTGGTGCCGAGCCAGCAGGCGTTTCTGGCCGCCGTTCATCCAGAAGACCGACCCCGGGTAGAGCAAGCTATTACTCGCGCCTTGGAACAGCGGATTCCTTACCGCATGGATTACCGCCTGCAACTGCCTGATCACACTGAACGCATTATCGAGGAACAGGTGGTAATTGGACCCCATACAGCCACCGGAACCGTGCTTGACATCACCGAGCGTAAACTAACTGAAGCCAAGCTGCGCTTGAATGCTGAGCGCAATCGGTTGTTGAGCGAAATGGCATTGCGGATTCGTCAGTCACTTGACCTCGACCAGATTCTGAATACGATTGTGCAGGAAGTCCGGCAAGTCTTGCAGGCCGATCGGGTATTCATCTGTCGGTTCGACGCTGAAGGCAACGGCTGGGTTGTGGCGGAATCGGTGTTGCCTGAATGGAACTCGGCCTTATCCATGACTTCAGATGCTAGCGTCTATCCTGAAATTCAAGCCATTTTTGCCGAGCGGCATCTCTGCATCGTCAACGATACGTCCCAGCAGGAACGTACCCCTTTCATTCGGCAATATCATGACCGCTATCAGGTCAAGGCGGGGATGGGCGTAGCGATTACCTCCGATCCAGAAGCAGTAGAACATTGCCGTTTATTTGGGCTACTGATCGTGCATCAATGTTCTCACCCACGCGAGTGGCAGCCGCTAGAGATCGAGCTGATGGAGCAACTAGCGACTCAAATCACGATTGCCATTCAACAGGGCCAGCTCTACCAACAAGTGCAGCAGCTGAATAGTAATTTAGAACAACAGGTGGCAGAACGGACGCTGCAATTGCAAAAGAACCTGGAGAAGCTAGAAGACATGAATGAATTACAGGATGTTTTTCTACATGCGATTGCCCATGATTTACGGACAACGATTATGGGAACGCTGATGGTTTTGAAAAATTTCCAGCAACATCCAGGTGATGAAATTTCGATTCCCCGTTCCCTACTAGAGCGAATGACCCAATCGGGCGAAACCCAGCTCTGTAAGTTGAATGCCCTGCTCGAAGCTTACACAAATCGTACCGAAGGAGTGGTACTCCAGCCAGAGCCGATGCAAGTACAGGAACTGCTGCAAACGGTTGCGACCGACCTCAAACCGTTACTGGAGCGAAACCAAGCCACACTGGAGCTAGCAGTAGACAAATTGCCTCCAGTGATGGCGGATGGGGAACAGCTTAGACGAGTGTTCCAGCAACTCTTGCTCAATGCGGTGAAGCACAATCTGCCCGGAGTGCACATTACAGTTGAGGTCAAACCAGAACCGCAGTGGCTGCGTTTTATTGTGGCAGACAATGGCAAAGGGATTAGTCAATCGCAGCGGGAACGGCTGTTTGATCTCAAACTGGGCGCAGGACCAGATCGGCAGTTGACGGGTATCGGCGTTGGTCTCTGCCTCTGTCAACAAATCATCACGGCTCATGGCGGCAAGATTGGCATAGAAAGCGAAGTGGGCCACGGCTCGCGCTTTTGGTTCACCCTGCCACGCTAGCGGGGGCACTGAGAACGATCCAAAACAGACTTGTAAACTTGAATCATCTGTTGCCCGATCGCCTGCCAGCTATAGTGCGTCAGGGCATGGGTTTGGGCCTTGATTCCCCGCTCGATCCGATTAGCTGGATCAGCGAGAGCAAATCTCAACTGCTGGACTAAGAAATCAACCTCACAGGTACAGATCCAGCCCGCTTCAGCCTGCGCAATTTCCTGCCAAATATGAACCTGATCGGAAACAATCACAGGCACTCCTACGGCCATTGCCTCTGCTACTGCAATGCCAAAATTTTCGTAATAGGATGGCAACACAAACAAATCGGCTGCCTGCAAGAGCTGAGCCTTAGCAGATCCAGTCACAAAGCCAGTCATAGTAGTACAGTGTGCTAAAGGTGAAGCCTGAACCTGGGCACGAATCTGATTCTCATAGTTTGGATCCTGTGGATTGGCCCCTGCTAATACGAAATGAAACTCCACTCCTTCTGCCAATAGTTGCTCCAATGCTGGTAGCAACAGATCTAACCCCTTCTTCGGATCAATGCGCGACATGAACAAAACTAGTGGCTGATCTAGGGGCAGACCCAACTGTGAGCGGATCTGGTGCTTCTGGATGGGTTCGGCTATATTTGGCGGCTCGACACCCAAAGGCAGCACAACGTCACGGGTTACGGTGCCGAATCGTTCAGATATCTTTGCTTCCTGATCGCTAGTAAAATGCACTGCCGCTGCTCCTGCTAGATTGGGGCGTTCTATCAGGGCAGCATAAAGTCGTTTGAGCTGTTTTTTCTTTTGTAAGTCGGCTGGATCAAGGGTGCCTAAGGGTCGCAGAATGTAGGGCAATTTCTTCCAACGAGCGATTGCCGCTGCTGCACTACTAACCGGTGAGAATAAGGCATGAATATGAGCGATATCATACTCGTGAGCATGATCGACAAGCCAGTTTAATAGAAGCGACGAAAACTTATAGCGGCGAAATGGTGAACAATGAAAATAACGAATCTGATACCCATCTTGGAGTACCGCTCGATCAAGCGGCACATCGAGTGGAGTCTGGCCCGTATCGCCGTTGGCATCAGTGGTCAGAATAGTCACATCAATGGCTTGCGCTGCCAGACTTTTTGATAGCCCCAATACCATTTGGCTAGGACCACCGTAGACCAAAGATAGAGATGGAACAATTTGCAGAACTCGCAATGATTTCATAGATGAAGTTAAATCAATAAAGGTAAGATAAGGTCACGAGAAGGTCACGAGAAACAGCCAAGGATCATGGCTCAATCTGAATACATGCAGCCCAAATACGTTCAGCCTAAATACGTTCAGCCCAAATATGTAAGGTGTTACCAAGCTAACTACTGCCAAAGGAGTAGCAGCTCTCCGACCTTTTGAGTGATGATTTTGAGACATAAGCGGGGTAAGTTTTTAGTAAAGTGCAACATTACTGCACTGGACTGCACTGGACTAGGCATGGAGTAGAGCCTATCGAAATTAGATCTGCTGTCTGACAATCACATTGAAGATATTTTGAGGTACATGTTATGGCTTTGAGAACAATTGATGAATATGATCTGAATTCAAATCGTCAGCCGGGTAGCTACAGAATTAGCGGATTTGGCGTGTATTCTGACTTGGTAGCCGGTATGTTGGCTAGCAAAACCGAAGAAAAGATTGGTACTGTAGCCAATGCGTTGGTGGATGACATGGGTCAAATTCAGTACATTGTGGTTGATCTAGGAACCAATCCTTCAGGCAGAGAAGTTCTGCTTTCGGCGGACCGGGCACGAATCGACCAAGACCAGCGTCGCGTATATGCTACGGGGCTAAGCAAAGAGCAGGCTGAGCAACTGCCAGCATACAATGCGCAAATGCAGTACTAACCTGAACTGACACTAGCACCCCTTACATATCGCCGACCATTTGGTCGAGTTGAGTATAGCGCTGGCCGTCATTCCATAGCGAACTCAGCAAGGTTTTGACGGCTGCCAAACAACCTAGAATATAGAAGATAGCGCGACTAATGATACTAAGCGGCGAGCCGCTTTTACAGCAAGGTGGATGCCCCAAAACCTGGCAATCGAATAAGTCAGTGGATAAACGCAAAAATTGAATAGGGGTCAAATTTTTTAAACCCATCAAAAAGTTGTTGTGATAGAACGTGATTTGGTATTTGAAGGAGCGCGTACTAATATCGTGGCAACCTCCTGATTCTTCGCCCAAATGAACCAGATGGGCTGTTGGGTCGTACCAGATTTTGTAACCGGTTTTGCGGATGCGCAAGCAAAAGTCAGATTCTTCGCGGACTGCGCTGCCTTGAAAGCGTTCGTCAAACCAAAGACTGTGCTGTTCAAACAGAGCACGCCGAAACGACATATTGCAGCCCCTTGCTGTTAGTACCTGCTGTGGTTTGATGGTATGCACCAGATTTAGGCTGTACCAAGCGGTACCCGGATCCATTGCTTCGGGTGGCAAATCTTCAATAATTAAATTCGGATCGGCTTCGGCTAGCTTCATGCGGTCCAACACCCGTCCGGCCACGGCACCAACATCCGGGCGCTCTACAAAGTTGCGCACATGCATCTGCAAGAAGTTGGGCGGCAGCAGCACATCGTCATCCAAAAAAACAATGATTTCGCCCCGCGAGCGACGCACGCCATAATTACGGGCACCTGGCAGACTAGCCCAGTTAACCCGAAACCAGCGGATTTTTTGCTCGGCGGCTAGTTGCTCCAGGTATGCTTGCGTTTCCGGTTCATGTTGGGCAGTTTGATCGACGATCAGCAGCTCATAATTGGGATAATCTTGTTGCAGCACATTCGCCAGTGTTTCCCGCAGCACCTGCTCGCGTCCATAGGTGGGAATAATCACCGAAACCGAGGGCACCATGACCTATACCTCCTGTTGAAACTTGCTTAAATTTGCTTTAATTTGCTCAGACTTCCGTTCTTACTGTTCCCGCTATCACCTTCGTCGCTGCTTTTTCTTTTTCTTCTTCTTTTTTTTCTTCTTGCCCTTCGGATTACTTTCCTGTTCTTCCTCTTCGTCTGGCTCTAATTTGGCTAAACGCTCAATTTCCGGCAATTTGAGAATCACACCCGCAAAAAACCAGTAGTAGACCGCAACCGGATCGACATCGAGTGGGTAGTAGTAGGTGTTGTAGCTGATAAATAGAACAAACACCCAGAGCGTGGCCCCATAGCTGCGAATATTGCGATTACGCACCAAGCGATAGGCTTTGAATGTCACCATCGTCAGGACCGTTACCACGGCTAGAAACGCCAGTGTGCCAAACGGTCCAATTTCGTAGATCAGCTTGGGATAGTAGGTTTCCACTAGCTCGGTTTTGCCCAGCGCACGGGCTGAATTGGTCGCCCGTCCCAATCCGGCACCCAGTAGGCCGCCTTCTTTTAACGACCAGAAAAATTGGGCACGAATAAACGCATCGGGAGGAGAAGCCGCCCAGCGCACGATAAAACTGTTAATCCGCTCCTGCACTGTAGCTGCATTTTGCACTGCTGCCACACTCAGCACGATACCTAACCCAATGGCGATTGGAATAAATCGCTTCAGATTGGCTACCTGTCCGGTGAGGATCAACAATAGCCCTGCGACGGTAGGCACTAGCGCTAGAGCAATCCGTTGCCCAGACACCACAGCCAGCACAAAGGTCATTCCCAAGGCGCTCAATCCCAGTACACGGCCATAGAACTTGGGATCGCTGAAAGCCGAGGCAAAGGCAAAAAACGTACTGGAAATCAGAAACCAACCCCACTGCCACGGTGCCACAAACGTACCGGGTAGCCGAATTACTCCCTGTTGCGGGCTGTAGAGCAACGATCCGCCGACAAAACAGCGCGCTTCCAGCGATGCCTTGAACAGATCGGCTCCTTCGGCAAAGCGCGTGCCTGCACATTTCCCTGTTAACAGCATCAGGTACTGAATGAAGGCTAAACCGCAGCAAATCAAGATCAAAATGCTGGATAGGCGCATCAAAAACAGCATTTCTTTCTTGTTGCGGATCAGGTAGTAGGCGCAAGGAATCAGAGGCACATAGCCAATCAAAACCTTGAGGCCCAAAATTCCCATCGCAATCGGCTGCTCACCGCCTTTGCCAAAGAACTGCTGATACGTGTTGCTAGCTAGCATCGTGAACGTACAGCAGACCAGCAGAATGATCAAGGGCGTCACTAACTGCTTGGGAATCAGAATCGGCAATCGTTCGCGGCGGCAATGTTGATAGATACCAACTAGGGCCGGTAGATAGAACCCATCCTTGGCGAGCTGCAAGAGGGGACTGTTGCCGATCAAATAGGTAATGGTGCCGCCAAACGGCATGTAGATTAAAAATGCCCACAGCGCCAAACGCGGATATTTAAACGAAAGCGACAGGCACAAGATGGCTACCACAACCGCCACAGCGACCTTAGGGCCACCAATTAACCCCAACGGTGCGCTGACAAACAGGGCAAATAGGAACGAGAAAATCGTGAAATTGGTGACCTCTTTGCGAAGTCGGGCGGCTTTGCGCTTTTGTGCTAGCTTTTCCTTCAAGCTCAATTCGCCCTGACCAGGCGAGTCGGCTTGAGTGGGAGGCGGTTGGATCTGGGGTCTACTGACTAGCACTATGAATAGGTGCAGCTCTACAACGTTTGCGGTTTGTCCTTGTTAGTTATTCCCGACCGTGGGGGTGGAGTAACGTAGGGTGGGAAGGGGGCGCGTACAGGCGTTTTGCAAAACGCCTGTACAATACAGTGTCTAAATTAGGGTGTTTAGTCGGATCTGATGGGAGTTTTGATATCAAATCCGGTGAATCAGCCAGAATTCGCGTAGAGGCGTTTTGCAAAACGCCTGTACAATACAGTGTCTAAATTAGGGTGTTTAGTCGGATCTGATGGGAGTTCTAAGTTGTGAGTGTAGGTCTTATGAACCAGCAGGTTGATATCATTGGGTTGTTGCCGGCAGGTGGACAGGCAACGCGGCTCTCACCGTTGCCTCTCAGCAAGGAACTGTATCCGCTTGGCTTTCGCGTTGATGCAGAGGGCAAACCCAAGCCCAAAGTAGTGGCGCACTATTTATTAGAGAAGATGCGGCGAGCTGGGATTCAGAAAGCATTTTTTGTTCTGCGTCCGGGCAAGTGGGATATTCCGGCCTATTTTGGCGATGGGGCAATGGTGGATATGCATTTGGCCTATCTGACGGTGCATGTACCCTATGGGGTGCCCTACACGTTGGACCAAGCCTATCCGTTTGTGCAACAGGCAATTGTGGCCTTGGGCTTTCCGGATATCTTGTTTCAGCCTGAAGATGCCTATGCGCGAGTTCTAGAGCGCTTACAGTCCGGTGCCGCCGATGTGGTGTTAGGTTTATTTCCCACCGAACAGTACTGGAAAGCTGGTATGGTGGCCTTTGATGCGTCGGGCCGGGTTCAGCAAATCATCGAGAAACCGTCCCAGACCGACTTGCGCTACATGTGGGCAATTGCGATGTGGAGGCCAAGCTTTACCAGGTTTTTGCACCAGTTTCTGAGCAGCCACACTCCTACAGCTGAACTGCCGATTGGTAATGTAATTCAAGCTGGAATTGAGGCAGGATTGCAGGTAGAAGCGGAAGTCTTTCCAGAGGGCAGCTATCTAGATGTGGGCACTTCTGACGATCTGGCCCGCGCGATTCGGGAGCTAACCTAAACAAATGCTAATCAAGCCTAGGCCGATGGCTGCTGTTCCAGTAAAAACTTGAGAAAAACATAGGTGCGCTCAGCTAAAAAGGATCGCCACCGGAGCAATATCGTGGTATCCGCCAGGGTTAGCATCGAGTTACTTCTATGAATTAGTTTTTGGATTCATCCTATCAACTGGACTCTATCAGTGAAACCTTCAATTCTATTGATTAATTGACCTTTATTAATTGCAGAAAGAGGATGTGCTCTGTTGAAAAACATGAGCGTGGCAAATCACAAGTCATAAAACTCAAACACATTGGTTTATCGGCAATTTCAGCCACTTTTGAAACACAAAGCGGACCGCTAAAACTACATAAATAAAATTATGCAAACTATTAATTAGATAGCAGGCAATCCTAAATTCAAGTTCCAAAAGAAAAGATTCAAATTTTTACTTATAGGGGTGATATAAGATTTCTTTAATAATCGCCGGTTTAACCCCTAGACTTTGTCTATCAAAAACAGTAGATTCATAGACATAAGTTGATGGAGCAAGCACCCAGTCAGCCGTGGCAACGCTGATTGCTGATCTAGACCCATCTCGTCTATCTCGGTGAGTTGTTCTCTAAAAACTTTTCTCTAGTGAGAATAGTCCAGCCGCTTTTAGGGAAGGTTTGTTTTCCCTAGAGGGTAGCTGAACCTAATTTTCCTCATCTGCGACGCAGATCTGGGGTGGAAAGGTTGTATTGCAATCTTTTCTACCTTGCTGTGCCGCGATTTTGTAAATCGCATTTGTGTTGGTCGCATTAGTTCTATAACGTTCTAAATGGAGGTATTATGACGCAATTTCCCAGCCAATTCTCCCGACGCAGGTTCTTGTTTACCGCTGGTGCATCTACGGCGGCAACCATTTTGCTGAAAGGCTGTATGGGCAATCCACCAGATACCACTACAGGGGGCCAAAGCTCGCCAGCAGCATCCCCGGTGACGCTTGCTCCTGGTACTGAACCAGAAGTAACCACGGCTAAGTTGGGTTACATTCCCATCGTAGAATCGGCTCCCTTGATCATTGCCAAGGAAAAGGGCTTTTTTGCCAAATATGGCATGCCCGATGTACAGGTGGAGAAACAGGCCAACTGGGGAGCCGCGCGGGATAACGTCAAGATTGGTTCCAAGGGAGGCGGTATCGATGGCGGACAGTGGCAGATGCCGATGCCTTATCTGATCACCGAAGGGCTAATCACTGATGGCACTAAGGTTCCGATGTATGTGCTAGCTCAGTTAAACACCCACGGGAATGGAATTGCGATTGCTGGAGAGCACAAGGGTAAGAACATTGGGCTGAAACTAGAAGGACAAAAGGCATTCTTCTCTCAGCTCAAATCTGCCGGTACTCGGTTCAAGGCTGCCAATACATTTCCAAAAGCGAACCAAGATTTCTGGATTCGCTATTGGGTCGCAGCCGGTGGACTGGATCCAGATGAAGATATGGAAATGCTGACGGTACCAGCTGCCCAAACGTTTGCTGACATGAAGCGGGGTGCAATGGATGCCTTCAGTACGGGCGACCCCTGGCCTTACCGGATTGTGTCAGACAATGTGGGCTTCATGGCTGCTTTAACCGCCGAGATTTGGAAGAATCATCCAGAGGAATATCTCGCGATGCGGCAAGATTGGGTGGATCAGTATCCCAAGGCTACTAAGGCCATTTTGAAGGGGCTGATGGAAGCTCAGCAGTGGTGCGATGATTTTAATAACCGCCAAGAGTTGGCTGCAATTCTAGCCCAGCGCGAATACTTTGGTTTAGCCGAAGACATTCTGATCAACCCGTTGATGGGTAAGTACAACATGGGCGATGGCCGCACGATCGATGATCGCTCGATGGCCGTGCTGTACTGGAAAGATGAAAAGGGTAGTGTTTCCTACCCCTACAAGAGTCATGACCTATGGTTCCTGACCGAAAGCGTTCGTTGGGGCTTCTTGGAGAAAAGCTATCTAACCAACGCCAAGACGTTGATCGATCAAGTTAACCGCGAAGACCTTTGGAAAGAAGCCGCCCAAGAAATGGGAGTGCCAGCGGCAGATATCCCTAGCAGCACATCTCGGGGCGTTGAGCAATTCTTCGACGGCATCAGGTTTGACCCTGAAAATCCCGAAGCCTATTTGAACAGCTTGAAGATCAAGCGAGTTTAGATAAATCGATAGGCTTTCGTGACTCGCTGTTCGTAATGTGTCATTTGTCATTCGTTGTTTTACCAATCAGCTAATCATCAATGACTAATGACGATATTTTGTTCATAACGACCGCTATGCATCAAGGAGAACAATCGTGACCATTGCTCAGAAACGACCGTCAAATACCGCGAGTTCTTGGCTACGTAATCCAAAGGTTAGAGAGCGTCTGGATGACATCCTGACACCCTTGGTTACCATCTTGATTCTGTTGGTGATTTGGCAACTGCTGTCTTCCCTACCAGGTGCTGAATTGCCAGGACCAATTCAGGTGGTACAAGATACCTGGATTCTGATTCTCTATCCTTTTTATGATCGGGGTGGTACCGACAAGGGTTTGTTTTGGCAGGTTTTTGCTAGCTTGCAGCGGGTTGCCATTGGCTATAGCATCGCTGCCGTGGTTGGCATCAGCTTGGGCATTCTAGTTGGGATGAACAAGCGTGTTTCTAAAGGGTTAGACCCAGTGTTTCAAATCCTGCGTACCGTTCCTCCCTTGGCCTGGGTACCGATTGCGCTGGCCGCTCTTCAGCAAAACCAGCCTGCAGCCTTATTCGTGATTTTCATTACAGCAGTCTGGCCAATCTTGATCAATACATCTGTGGGTGTAAAGCAAATTCCGCAGGATTACAACAACGTGGCCCAAGTGCTGCAATTGCCGCGCACGGAATATTTCTTCAAGATTCTGTTTCCGGCTGCTCTGCCCTATATTTTCACCGGATTGCGGATTGCGATTGGTTTGGCTTGGCTGGCGATTATCGCCGCAGAGATTGTGATGTCAGGGATTGTGGGAATTGGCTTCTTTATCTGGAATGCTTATCAGAACGGGCAGGTCAGCGAAATTATCCTAGCGCTCATCTACATCGGTTTAGTGGGTTGGCTGCTGGATAAGGTGATGGCCTATCTGCAGAACTTGATTCTGCCTCAGAGCCAGCGCCAGTAGAAGCAAAGGATTGAGCGATACAAAGTTTGCTGCGTAGCTAAATTCTGCGTAGCGGTCGGATGAGGGGTAATGGCTGTAGCATCGTTTCTCTGTTCTCCAACGGTACATGTTCTCCGTTGCCCTTCGTCTTTCTTCGCTCTATATCTATTAGCGTTTCCCCAATGTCACTCTTCATCCATCACTCTTGAGTCTTCCTATGGCCTTTGTTACTGTTGACAACATCAAAAAATCCTTTCCTCTTGCCAACGGCAATCAATATATCGCGCTCAAAGGTATTGATCTAACGATTCAACAAGGTGAATTCATTTCCCTAATTGGTCACTCTGGGTGCGGTAAATCAACGCTATTGAACATGATTGCCGGGTTGGATCAGCCCACCGAAGGAATTGTCTTACTGCAAGGTGAGCAGATTCTCCGCCCTGGTCCTGATCGGATGGTGGTATTTCAAAACTATTCGTTGCTGCCCTGGATGACCGTGCGGCAAAATATTGCCCTAGCAGTCAATAATGTGTTGGGACATTTGCCGAGCACAGAGCGGGAGCAGGTTATTGAACAGCACATTGACATGGTGGGGTTACGTCACGCCGCTGACAAACCACCCGATCAACTCTCTGGCGGTATGAAGCAGCGGGTGGCGATTGCCCGTGCTCTCGCGATTCGACCCAAGCTACTGCTGCTCGATGAACCGTTTGGAGCGCTGGACGCCTTGACGCGCGGCAATTTGCAAGAGCAGTTAATGCAGATCTGCGAAGAAAACCACGTTACCGCCGTGATGGTGACTCACGATGTAGACGAAGCGATCCTGCTTTCGGATCGGGTGGTGATGTTAACCAATGGCCCCGAATCCAAGATTGGCCAGATTCTGGACGTGGATATTCCCCGCCCACGCAAGCGCATGGAAGTAGTGAACCACCCCAACTACTACAGCTACCGCAGCGAAATTATCTATTTTCTGAATCAACAGAAGCAAATCAAAAAGCTGCGGGCGCGCAAAACTACCGCGATTGCTCGTCACGGGTTGGAAAAGGTAAATCTGGAAATCGGCTTTGTGCCCCTGACCGCCTGTGCCCCCTTGGCTGTTGCCAAAGAAAAGGGCTTCTTTACCCACCACGGTTTGGATGAAGTGCATCTGGTACGCGAGTCGAGCTGGCGCGGGATTCAAGATGGCATCGCGGGTGGTTATCTCGATGCAGCGCAAATGCCTTCAGGGATGCCGGTATGGCTAACAGTAGGCGGAATGAATGATCAGCCGTTACCGGTTGTTACCGCGCTAACCATGACGCGCAACGGTAACGCGATTACTCTCGACAAGCGCTTCTATAAGCAAGGCATCCTGACCCTGAACGATCTAAAGCGGATGCTGCTGGAAACGCCTGACAAACGGCATACCTTTGCAGCAGTGCATCCGGCCTCGATGCATAGCCTGCTGCTGCGCTATTGGTTGGCGGCGGGCGGCATCGATCCGAATCACGATGTCTCAGTCACCACGATTCCACCAGCCCAGATGGTGGCGCAATTGGAGGCAGGCAACATCGATGGCTACTGCATCGGCGAACCCTGGAATGTGCGAGCCGCCGTTGAGGATATTGGCTACACGATTGCTACCGATTTGGAAATCTGGGACGGCCATCCGGGTAAGGTGCTGGGCGTGCGGGAAGATTGGGCGCTGGCCTATCCCAATACCCACGTGGCGCTGGTCAAGGCTCTGCTAGAAGCCTGCCGTTACTGCACTGACGAAAAGAACCATGATGAGGTACGAGAAATTCTCTCTCGTCCCGAGTACTTAGCCACTGAGCTGGAGTACATCTACTTAGGCGATCCCAGCCATCGCGTCTGTGATATCCATCCCTCTCCTCGCGAGTATGCCCACCATCAGTTCTTCGGTGCCGGAGTCAACCGTCCCAGTCGAACCGAAAACCTGTGGATCATGACCCAACTGGCCCGCTGGGGAGAGGTGCCCTTCCCGCGCAACTGGGTAGAAGTGCTGGAGCGGGTTTGTAAAGTCAGCGTCTTTAGCATCGCGGCTCGTGAATTGGGATTGGCTGAACTGTCCTACAGTCGCGGTCCGATCCATTTGTTCGATGGAGTCACCTTCACAGCCGATGATCCGATTGCCTACCTCAATAGTCTGGCGATCAAGCACGACATTTACATGGCCGAAGTGCCTCTAAGTACGCCCATTGCCCGTTCTGCTTAAAGTAAAAAGTTTTAAGTTTTGAGTGCTGAGTTTTGAGTTTCTCAGTTATTCAAGGGGCGATCGGGTGCGGGACTCTTGTCTGCTTCCAACTCATCTTCACCTCTGTCCCTTGACCCTACAGCGACACTATTCCTAACTCAAAACTCAAAACTTAGCTTCCATTCCTCATTCTGTTCTAACTATGCAATCCTTAATGACTACTGCAACTCAAACTCAAACGTATCCAAAGTCTACTAGTCAGCAACCTTTTTTAGTCGTTGACAACGTTTCCAAGATCTATGACTTACCGAAAGGCGATCAATATACCGTTCTGCAAAACGTCAACTTGACCGTTCAGAAAGGTGAGTTCATCTGCGTCATCGGTCACTCTGGTTGTGGTAAAACCACATTGCTGAATATGGTCAGCGGTTTTTCCAGACCGACAATTGGCGAGGTGCGTCTACAGGGTCAACCGATCCAAAGCCCCGGTCCCGACCGAATGGTGGTGTTTCAAGGCTATGCGTTACTGCCCTGGATGACCGTATTTGACAATGTATACTTGGGTGTCAACGCCGTGTACCCAGAAAAATCCAAAGCCGAGAAAAGCCAGATTGTAAAAGAGCACCTGGCGATGGTGGGTTTGGCCGATGCTGTCGAGAAAAAACCACCGGAGATCTCGGGCGGGATGAAACAGCGGGTTGCCATTGCCCGTGCCCTCGCAATTCGACCCGAAGTATTGATTCTGGACGAACCCTTCGGTGCCTTGGACGCCATCACCAAAGAGGAACTACAAGAAGAACTGCTGAAGATCTGGAACCATAATCGCTGTACGGTGCTGATGATCACCCACGACATCGACGAAGCCCTATTCCTGGCCGATCGGTTAGTGATGATGACTAACGGACCCGCTGCCAACATTGGCGAAATTATGGAAATTCCGTTTAGCCGCCCCCGCGACCGCACCCGAATTATGGACACGCCAGAATACTACAAGCTGCGCAACCACGCACTCGACTTCCTCTATAACCGCTTTGCTCATGATGTGGATTAACGCTGAGATTGCACCTAGAGGCAACTAGGATAGGCCCCAACACAACAGTGAAGGGGTAGCAGCAGAAAGGGTAGCAGCGCTGGCTGTGCCCTTTTTTCTTTCTTGACTTCAACACCTAATCTGAGTTCAATGGGCACATACAAGGGTCTTGCGCTAACCACTGTGAGCCAACCTGATGCAGAGCCGCCATCACAGGCTGGAGTTGACGGCCTTTGGCGGTGAGAGAATATTCGACGCGAGGCGGAATTTCAGCATAGATGCGTCGCTCGATCAGCCCTTGAGCCTCCAACTCTCGCAGGCGCTGTGTCAGGGTTTTAGTGCTGATACCAGGCAGGGCTGCAAGGAGTTGATGGGTCCGACGATCACCACCAAACAGCTCCCGCAGCACTAGAATCGACCACTTACTGCCCAACAAGTCTAGAACAAATTGAATCGGGCATTGCACATCCAGACAGGGACTAGGTTCCAGCATAGCGTCAGAGTGTTCCGGCAAGTCTCTTCTATCTGTGCATTCTAGGCGTTTTGCTGTCTACTGCTGGTCACTCATAACAAAACATATTATTTCTTTAGGATCATCTGAAAACGAGATAAACGGCCAATGCTTTACTGCGAGTAACTAGGCGACAAAATGGGTAACTGACTTGTGCTGCATCGCCAATTCGAGGAAAGATGATGCTCAGCCACAAGCAGAATCAACAATCTTATGGTTAGTTCAATTCCCACGTCTAAGACGGATCGTTTCCGTCTCGGTATTAAAACACCCGTTCAAGAAACCTTACTAACACCGCGTTTTTATACCACTGATTTTGAGGCGATGGCTCAGATGGATTTGTCTGGGCAGGCTGATGAAATGGCTGCTGTGCTGGCAGAACTGCGAGCTGACTATAATCGCTATCATTTTGTCCGCGATCAGGAGTTCGAGCAATGCTGGGATCAGATCGATGGCGAAACCCGCCGTGCCTTTATCGACTTTCTGGAACGTTCCTGCACCTCTGAGTTTTCTGGTTTTCTGCTATTTAAAGAACTGTCGCGCAAGCTGAAGGATCGCAACCCTACGTTGGCAGAGGCGTTTGGCTTGCTCGCCAGAGATGAAGCCCGCCATGCTGGTTTTTTAAACAAGGCGATGGCAGATTTTGGTCTATCTTTAGATCTGGGTTATTTAACGAAGCATCGCACCTACACCTTCTTCCCACCGGAATGGATCATTTATACCGTTTACTTGTCTGAGAAGATTGGTTACTGGCGCTATATTCTGGTGTATCGTCATCTGGAGCAGCATCCAGAAAATCGGTTTTATCCGCTGTTTCGCTATTTCGAGAACTGGTGTCAGGATGAAAATCGACATGGCGATTTCTTTAAGGTGTTGCTGCGCTCGCAGCCCAAGCTATGGAACAACTGGAAAGCTAGACTTTGGGCACGTTTCTTTCTGCTGACGGTATTTGTCACGCATACGCTGACGGTACTAGAGCGAGCAACGTTTTACGAATCAATTGGCATTAATCCATATGAATATAATCAGCAGGTGATTCAACGTACTAACACTACAGCCGAGCGAGCCTTTCCCAGTATTTTAGATACCAACCGTCCAGAATTTTTTAGGCGATTAGAGCGTTGTGCAACTGCCAATCAAAAACTGGTTGAGATTGCCAATAGTCAGCGTCCCAAAGTAATTGGGTTTTTGCAGAAGCTGCCCTGGATCGTCGTGATCCTGTGGCAGATGTTGCGTCTCTACTTGCTGCCCCCAATCGATGCTGAAGCGACTAGAGCGACTGTTCGCTAAAGACGCATTGGCGATCGCCCGATTAGCATGTTGCGATTGAGAATTTTGTCATTCTCTGGGAATTGACCCGATTGAAGCTGTGTCTACTTGCTCTTTTGACGTAAGGATTTGCGGCTCGATTTGAACGAGAACTGGGCATTTCAGTGCGTTATCCCTCACTCAACCCAACGGAGGCAAAGCAATGAATTTGAAAGTGAATCCCTATCTTCAGCTATTAGAGATTCCGCCAGGTTATCTCAACATCATGGGATATGTCGATGAATCGGAGGTGAACGGTCCAGGTTGTCGAGCTGTGATCTGGCTGCAGGGCTGTTCGCGAGAATGTCCCGGCTGCTTTAATCCGGCTTCCTGGTCATTTGAGATCAACCAGCTCATTGCCGTTGATACTCTGGTTGAAAAGATTCTCAGTAACCCGCGCAATCAAGGTGTCACCTTTTCTGGTGGAGAACCCTTCTGGCAAGCGCCCGCTCTGATCAATTTAGCTCGCCAAGTCAAAGCCGCTGGTCTAAATGTCATGTCATTTACTGGCTTCACATTAGAGCAACTGCGATCGCCGCAGGCTCCCGCAGGAGTGCAGGGTTTACTGGAGCAGCTCGACATTTTAATCGATGGGGCTTATGTACAGTCTTTGGCAATTCATTCCCCGGATTCTCTAGTCTCTTCCAGTAATCAACGGGTGCATCTGTTTAATCCGGCATTGCAGGATCAGCTCACCTGGGCGAGTGATCAAATCGAAATTCACATTCTCAAAGATGGGAGTCGGATTGTCACGGGCTATCGAGGGCAGCTGAGCCTGGTTGAATCGGAGCGATGAGCGGCAATTTCGAGACATCTATGACATTACCATCCCTGCAAATTAGCTCACATCTTGCCCAACATCCAATTATTCAGGGAGCGATGGCCATGCGTGTCTCTAGATCTGACATTTCCAGCTTCTCTTTTTACCATTCCTGATTGCGCCAAGAAAAGTTCGGAGTGATTTCACTCATCTACCCATCTATCCATTCACTCCTAAATTACCAAACCGGATACGGCGGCGGCATCTCCATCGGATAGGGAGCATAGGGCGGTGGCTCCCGCATGGGCGGCAGATCGGGTTCAAATCGGGGAGGGCGTTGGGGAGAACGGGTGGCCGGTGGAATTTCTCCTGCTAGAAACTGACGAATTTGCTCGACAGGAATTGCCACTTCATCAACAATTTCTCCCTGCGTAATCCCAATGACTTTGCCATCCGCTTCTAGCGGCCCACCAGAATTGCCGAACGTGATCGTGCCTTGCTGGATGGCTAGACAGGGAGCTACGGCCAGACACTCTCGCGTGGTGCCCAGCAGCGATGAATTTTTAACGGTCAAGGGTTGATTGTTCGGAAAACCAATCGCCCGTACCGCGGTTCCCTGACTAGGAGAGACATCAGCCAAAGGCGCAATCGGAAAGTCCGCGTCCGGGACAAACAGCAGCGCCAGATCAAACTCCGGCGATTGCCGCAGAATTTCTGCATTGTAGACCTCGCCTTTGCCTCCAAGCTGGAGCGGCGGACGGTTGCCCATGTCGGCAATCACATGATAGTTCGTTAACACCACGGCACCTCGCCTTTGGCCAACGCCTGCTAGCTGTGGGTCAATCGAAACTCCAGAGGCACAGGCTTGTTCGTTCCATCCCATGCGGGTCTTGACGCAAACGGTTGCCTCAACCACAGTATCTGCGCGATTGTGAGCTGAGAAGAGATTGAACAGAGGGTTGGAGCGGGAATTGGCCTGATCGGGGGGAGCGGAATGGGGTGGCACCAGAATCGGTTCAGCCGTGAGTGATTCTGTGGCCGAGTCAGTCTTAGCGGTCAACCAAGTTGTACCAATCGCGCCTAAACTGGCTCCCAGAAGCAAAATGCCCAAGTTCTTCAGGCTACCCAACTGCCACAATCTTGAATCTCTACGTTGCTCGTGAAAGGAAGAATCCGAAGCTGGCTGTTTCATACGGATGCCTCTGAGCGGTTTCTCAGAGTATGACAGAAAACCAGTCGGTTTCGCTACCGCCATTCGTCTTTGGGAGCCAAGAGGCTGGTCAGCGAGCTGAATTCTACCACGGCAAACGGCTGCCATCCCAAGAGAAGAATTCGCCGCTATCGCTTTCCTCTAGCCCATCCAAAATAGTGATGAGCTGCCCCACAGTCCGCTCGACACTAAACAGCTTTTCTGGCGGCACGTTGCGCTGAAACGGGCGGGATAGGCGCGTATCAGTCGTTCCTGGATGGAGCATCACCACAATTGTTCTCGGGCAGGTGCGTTTGTACTCAATCGCTGCTGTGCGCATCAGCATGTTCAACGCCGCTTTAGAAGCCCGGTAGCCGTACCATCCGCCCAACTGATTATCGCCAATGCTGCCAATTTTGGCGGAAATGGTTGCGAAGATACTGCGGTGAGTGTGTCTGAGCAAGGGCTGGACATGTTTCGCCAGTAGAACAGCCCCAATGCTGTTGATCTGGAAATAGCGCAGCAATTGCTCGGCATTGAGCTGGCGCAGGCTTTTCTCTGGTTGGATAGCTCCTTCGTGCAGCACCCCGACGCAGTTGATCACCGTATGCAGGGCGATGGTTTCTGCCTGAATTTCGGCAATCGCGGCAGCAATCTGGCTTTCATCGGTGATATCGAGCGGCAAGCAGCGCAATCGCGGATCCTGAATGGTCAACAGTTCAGCCTGGGGATCCCGGTAGGTGGCGTAGAGCCGAGCGACGTGAGGCAGCAGTTGGCGAACAAATTCCAACCCAATTCCCTGACTGGCTCCCACAATCAAAGCTGCCGTTGAACCAGATTCAGCTTGGGTTGGGGTAGAGTCGCGCATGGAGATCTAGGTCGTTGCTAGCAAGATGATAGTACGTAAGGAGTGGATGGGCTTCGCCGTGAGTGGCTCAGCCGAGCGGTGGATGGGTGGGGCACAGTTAGTCTATATGCTAGTGAGATACTTAACATGCGTCCCAGCTTGTTCTCTACAATTTCATCTAACTGATTCCAATAATTTCCACATCAAAGATCAAGGTGGCGTTGGGCGGAATGGTGCCAGGAACGCCTCTAGACCCATAGGCCAAATTGGGCGGAATAATCAACTGTCGTCGGCTGCCCACACTCATGCTGCTGAAGCCCTCGTCCCAACCGGGAATCACTTGGCCAGTGCCAATTGCAAACGAGAAGGGCTGATTGCGGTCGCGGGAACTGTCGAATTTGGTACCGTCTAATAAAATGCCGGTGTACTGTACAGTCACAGTCTGACCAGAGGTGGGGGTGGGGCCATTGCCAGTTGCCAGGTCAATATATTGCAGTCCAGAAGCGGTTCGAGTCGGAGTATCAGGCACAAAGACATAGTTGAAGGTGTAGTTTGTCTCTTTGCCCGCGGCTGGCAGGATGCGCAGGTAGTAGGTGGACCCGGCAATTCCAGTCAAACGCTGGTTGATCTGTTCATCGGTGGTGCCGCTGTTGGTGGAGGTCAAGATCAGATTGCGATTGCTGTCGTAGAGTTCCAGGTTGGCATCGTCGGTGAGTCCGGTAAGGGTAAAGTCAAACCGTCCGGCGACCAGGGGACTGAACCGGATGAAATCATCAGGATCGCTGTTGCCGACAAAATCACTGCCGCTGCCGGTGGCGGTTCGGAGAGATGTGGCGGTCTCAAACGAATTGCCAAACTGATCCGAGGTGGGAGTGGCGCTGAGGGTGAGGGCATAGCGGGTATCGGCACTGCCCCGGCGCAGATTGACGCGCACATAGAAGGTGCCAGGGGTCAGCAAAATGTTGCTGAGGGTTTCGGCTTTGTTGCCTGGTTTGCGAGAAGAGGCCAGCACCCGACCGGCAGCATTCAGCAGCGTCACATCGGCATTGGCCCGTTTTGCTAGACCGCTGAGCCGGAGGTTGAGACTGCTTCTGACCTTGGGAGTCAGCTTCCAGAGGTCAACTTGATCTGCTGCACTCAAGGTTTGGCGGACGGTTTTGGGTGTTGCCCTGAGTCGAAATAAGCTAGCCGTCCGCAGGGTTTGGCCTGGATCTTTCGCCATGCGATGGGTCTTCCGATGCGATTGGTTTGTAATTGGTGCGTAATTGGTGCGATTTGCGATCCTTAGAGTACACCGAAGTTGTCGATTTCGCCCAAGGGATTTGTTAGACCTGGATATCCAGCAGCTTCACCAAAAAAGCAAACCGATCCGCCACCTCTTCGATGATTTTGGCCGTGGGTTTACCGGCTCCATGCCCCGCTTTGGTTTCAATTCGGATTAGCACTGGTGCATCTCCGGCATGAGCCTCCTGGAGGGCTGCCGCAAACTTAAAGCTATGGGCTGGCACTACCCGATCGTCATGGTCGGCGGTGGTGATCAGCGTGGCCGGATAGGCGATTCCGGGTTTGAGATTATGCAGCGGCGAATAGGCATAGAGGGTGGGAAACTCGTCGGGATTTTCAGCAGAGCCATATTCTGAGCACCAAGCCCAGCCGATGGTGAATTTATGGAAGCGCAGCATATCCATTACCCCCACTGCCGGTAGGGCTGCCGCAAACAACTCGGGCCGTTGGGTCATGCAGGCTCCCACCAGCAACCCGCCATTGCTGCCGCCAGAAATCGCCAATTTTTTCGAGGAGGTGTAGCCATTGGCAATCAGCCACTCCGCTGCGGCAATAAAGTCATCAAACACATTCTGTTTGTTTTGCTTCATGCCCGCCTGATGCCAATCTTCGCCATACTCGCCGCCGCCCCGCAGATTGGGAACAGCATAGACTCCGCCCAAATCCATCCAAACCACATTGCTAGGCGAAAACGACGGCGTCAGCGACACGTTGAAACCGCCATAGCCATACAGCAGCGTCGGATTGTTGCCATCCAGCGCCAACCCCTGCTTGTGGGTGATGAACATCGGCACCTGGGTGCCATCCCGACTGGTGTAGAAGACCTGCTTAGTCTCATAGTCAGCCGGATTAAAATCCACCTGCGGCTGCCGGAAAATTGTGCTTTCGCCGGTCACCATATCGTAGCGGTAGATCGTGGTCGGGGTGGTGAAGCTGGTGAAACTGTAGAAGGTTTCCGTGTCGTAGCGCTTACCGCCAAAGCCACCGGCTGATCCCACTCCCGGCAATTCGACTTCGCGGGCAAAGCGGCCATCCAGGTGAAAAATCTTGATCTGAGTCCGCGCATCCTTGAGGTAGGAAGCGACAAACTGATTGTTGAGCAGACCAACCCCTTCCAGCGTTTCGGCAGCTTGGGGAATGATTTCCTGCCAGTGCTGCTTATCAGGATTGGTGATGTCGATCGCAATCACGCGCCCACGCGGTGCCTCTAGGTCGGTCTGGAACCAGAAAGTAGTGCCATCGTTATCGATCAGGCTGTAGCTAGCCTCAAACTGATTGATCAACTCCACCACTGGGCCATCGGTCGTCAAGTCTTTATAGAACACCAGGTTTTTCGGATCGGTACCCATCCAAACCGAGATGATCAGGTAGCGGCCATCTTCGGTGACAAAGCCACTAAAGCCCCACTCCTTCTGGTCCGAGCGTTCGTAGATCAGGGGATCCTCAGACTGGGGTGTGCCCAGCCGATGGTAATAGAGCTTCTGATAATAATTGACCTCTTCTAGTTTGGTGGTTTCGTTCGGCTCATCGTAGCGCGAATAGAAAAAGCCCTGCTGATCGTGCGTCCAGCTCGCCCCAGAGAATTTCACCCACTTGAGCAGATCCGGCAAATCCTCACCGCTGTCCACATCAAGCACCTTCCACTCCTGCCAATCTGACCCCGCCGTAGACAGCCCATAGGCCATCAGTTTGCCGTCTTCGCTAATCGACAACCCCGACAGCGCCACCGTGCCATCGTCCGACAGAGTATTGGGATCGATCAAAACCCGCGGCTCGCCCTCCAGATCCGACAGGGTATAGAGAACGCTCTGGTTCTGAAGTCCATCATTCTTGAAATAAAAATAGCGATCCGCCTGCTTAAACGGCGTGCCAAACTTTTCGTAGTCCCACAGTTGAGTTAGACGTTGCCGCAGCGTTTCCCGAATCGGAATCTGGTTCAAAAAGCCAAACGTCACCTGATTTTGCGCCTCGATCCAAGCCTGCGTCTCCTCCGCATGGGGATCCTCCAACCAGCAATAGGGATCCGCCACCGCCGTACCATGATAGGTTTCCGTGACATCGAGCTTACGGCTCTTCGGATAGGAGAGTGCTGTTTGAGCCTGAGGCTTCTCAACTGGAGACATAACAAAACCGCCTGAACAACTGTTTCCACTCTACCGACTTCAACGCCACTTGGCTTGTCCCTCTCCCCCATCTCCCCATCTCACTTTGAAGAGAGTATTAACAATCATTGCCGCCGATGCGGTTTGAGCTAGATTTAAGAGTAAGAGTTCGATCACGCCTTAACAAACCTCATTTTGCGTTGCGCCTGTGCATTCCCAAAAAGTTCAAAAAATTGACTTAAACAACGACTATCCCTGTCCCTGCCGTCGTCGAGGCCGTCTGGTGCCAATCACCCTGACCGAGGCGTTCGGCTGCAATCGCTGTCAGCAAATTTTTGTGGTCCAAGAGAATGGCTATGTGATCGAGCAGTTGTCTACGACCTACCCCTACAAGCGGGCCTGGCGCTGGACCGGGCATCAGTGGAACATCGCCCATTCCTCCCTAGCGAGCGGCTACTTTCCCCTAACGTTGGCGATCATTTTTGGCCTGCTATTTCTGTTACTACTGACCACCCTAAACGCTCCATTCAGCTCCAGCGTTACGTTTCGGGTAATTGCAGCATTGGTACTGTCGATGATGCTAGTCTTGATGCTATGGCTAGCTTGCAGACGTTAGACCAAGGCAGTAGTTCCTTGAACGCATCATCACCTGATCTCACCACGATTGCTCAACAGGCTCAACAGTCTTCTTTGGCGCTATCCGCCTTGCGGGGCATGGACCGGAGCCGTGCCCTACAGTTCATGGCCGAAGCGTTGCTAGACCGCCAGAATGACATTTTGGAGGCCAACACGCTAGATCTGGAAGCCAGCCGCGAGATGGCGATTCCGGAGCTGGTACTGGAATGGCTCAAGCTAACCCCAGAGCGCCTGCAAACCGCGGGGCAAATCCTACAGCGATTATCCGAGCTGTCGGACCCGATTCAGCCGATTCTCAACACGCCGTCCTACCAGGTCGATCAGTGCCAGACCTACTGCCAGTTGATGCCGCTGGGGGTAATTGCCCTGATCTACGAAGCGCTGCCGGAATTGGGAGCCATTGCCGCCGGTATGTGTCTGCGCTCAGCCAATAGTCTAATCCTACGGGGCGGGGCTGAAGCCAGCCATTCTAATCAAATCATTGCCGAAACGCTGAGACTGGCGATAGAAGATGCGGGGCTGCCGGGGGATTGTTTGCAGTTTTTGCCCGCCGAACAGGGCGATGTGATTCGGGAACTGGTGACGCTAGATCGGTACATTAATCTGGTGGTTCCCTACGGACGCTCTAGCTTGGTGCAGCAGGTGATCCGACAAGCAACGGCTCCCGTATTGCGGACCGCGATTGGCAACTGCTATCTCTACTGGTCGCCTACGGGCAGTCTCGATATCGCCCGCTGGATGATTTTAGACAGCCATCAGACCGAACCGGACCCGGTAAATGCGATTGAAAAGGTGCTGATTCACCGGCAACACAGCTCCACCGCCCTGAACATGCTCTGGAACAGCTTGAAGGATAAGGGCTTTCATCTGCGTGGCGATGCGGAACTGGCCAGCGAATTTCCCGATATCTTTTCAGCGATGGCCGACGCGGCGGAATGGAACCGGGCCTATCTCAGCAATACCATTGCCTTCAAGGTAGTGGACAGCTTGGAAAACGCGATTGACTGGATCAATCAGCACAGTAGCGGCCATGCGGACTGTCTAGCCACCGAGTCCTACCAAGAAAGCCGCCAATTTGCCACCAGCATCAACAGCGCCATTGCCTATATCAACGCCTCTCCTCGCTTTCACCGCAACCCCAAACGCGGCACCCCGATCGCGCTAGGCATGTCGAATCAGAAAGGGCACCGCCGTGGGTTGATTAGTCTGGAATCCTTGACAACCGTGAAGTATATCGTTCAAGGGAACGGGATTAATTGATGCCTAGTCTGAGCCAACCTAAACTGGCAAAACCGTGGCTACAACCTGAGATGCGAAAAAGGCAATCCCAATCCCGCAAATCACCAGACCCGCCGAGCGCAAATTCGCCGATTCGCGGCCCGGTTGCCGCAGCAGCCGACGACCTACCCAAAAGGCACTCAGGGCAATCAGAAGCTGAATTGCCGTAAATCCAATCAAATACGAAAGCAACGGCGTCATCTCAGCCCCAAAGATGGCCTCTCCGTAGGCATAGCCGTGGAATAGCCCCGCCAAGGCAGCTAACCCAGTGACTATCGGCAGACTCAGTTTGGTTTGCCGCACCAGTAAACTGCCAAACAGCAGAATTGACCCCGAAACTAGCAGCTCCACCGCCGGTAACGGTACCGAGATCAGATGTAAACCAGTGCCCAGCATGGCGGTCAGAATAAAGGCGATGGGAATCACGATGCCCCTTGGTTCGGTGGCAGCCAACAGCCCCACCGCGACTACAAAAGCCAGGTGATCTAGCCCAATCACCGGATGCGCCAACCCTGACAAGAACCCTTCGGCAAAATTAGCCGGCAAGCGGCCTCCCATCGCATGATGCGCCAGAACCGGCGTTGCCGTCAGCAAAAGACCTGCACTGCTAACCAGCGGCAGCGATAGCTGACTGAGCCTGCTCCGCTGTTTAAGTTGAGAACCCATTGAACGACGCATTGAACTACGCACCATCCGTACCTCGCAGATGAAATGAACATGCCACGATTGGCGGGTGTTCTGGCTTAAAACGTTTTAAGTTTTGAGTTTTAAGTATTTGAATCACCAACTCAAAACTTAAAATTCAAAACTAAAAATTTTCTCACAGCTGCGGGACAGCGGCAGACTGACACTGCACTTTCCCCCTTGCGTCTAGCGACTGCTCCCCGCTAGAACCAATCGAGTTTCCTGACTATATCACCTTGGGTGACGGCAAACTAGATTACGTCACAAACCGCACAATTCAGTGAAATGACGTAATAGAGCTTTATTATTCTCCTCAGCAAGCGCTTCAAAAAAAGTCAAATTGGCCGTATGATTAACGCAAATTATTCTTAACAAGGTGAGCGGCTGAAAAAACAGTTTCTAGCTCAAACGCTTGTGCTGCGGCCAGGAAACTAGTCAGCTATTGCCTTGTTGCAGCTAACTCTAATGCCAAAAATAAGGTGCCAAAAAACGGTCATGGGAAGCAATAAGATCAAAATTTGGGTGGGTGTGGGCGTTTATTCCTTGCTGGGAGCAGTCCCTGCGGCAGTTGCATCATCAGACAGTCCGTCAGGACATGCGCAGCCACCCCAGGCTGAGATTCTGGTAGAGCAACGATTAGCCCAAGGCGGCGAAGGCGGCGAAGGCGGTGAAGGGGCGACACCAACCTTTCAAGATCGCTTGACCGGCGCTGATTTGGTGAATGCATTGCGGCAGGGTGGCTATGTGATTTACTTCCGCCATGCTCAAACCGAAAAAGACTACGCCGATCAAGTTTCCGCCACAATGGGCGATTGCTCAACCCAGCGGATGCTGAGTGAAGTGGGCTGGCAGCAGGCGAGGACGATTGGCAAAGCCTTCCAGGAACTGCAAATTCCCGTCGGTCAGGTCTACTCCAGCGAATACTGCCGCGCTTGGCAGACTGCCGATCTAGCCTTTGGCCGCTATGAAAAACGAGCCGCCCTCAACTTCCCTCCGGCAGAGGAGTACACCGAGGAGCAGGTGCAGCAGATGCGAGCTGCCGTCATGCCGATGCTGACCGCCCTACCTGCTAGCGGCACCAATACGGTAATTGTCGGTCATGATGATGTGTTTGAAGCCGCCACCGGAATTTACCCCGAACCGCAGGGCGTCGCCTATGTCGTCAAACCAAATGGGCAAGGTGGGTTTGACTTGGTCGCCAATCTGTTGCCGGAGGAGTGGGCGCAGCTATCCCAGTAGGCTTTTACAAGCCGATCCAAGCTTCCATCGGCTCGATAGATTTAACTAGATGCATCCCAGCCTCGACAAAGCGCTGATAGGCGGCATCGGCCTGTTCGGTGAAGTCCACCCCATCGGGTACCACCACTGCCGAGGTGCAGTCTTCGAGCAGGTACACCTTTTGGGCTAGCTTCGGATCGGTGGCCTCAATTTCGCTGAGCAAATCGGCAATTGTCCAGGCAACGCAGTGACTCTTGGCTTGACCGGCAATCACAACCGCATCAAAGCTGAGCAGCCGCTGCAAAAAGGCGCGATTTTCCTGGGCAATCGTCTGCTGGTTTTGGTCCACTAATACTTCTGGCTTCAGGGCCGAGTAGTTTTCCGTCAGGGGATTGCCGCCCTTGATCTCAAAGCGAGTTTGGCTGCCGCGAGCCAAATTGTGAAAAAAGCAGGCTTCTTCCACCGCAGCAACAATCGCGTGCCCAATGCCCCCCAGCATCGAATGGTAGGGCCAGATCGTGAGTAGATACTTGTTGGCTTGGCTGAGCTGACGCACATAGTGGCGGGCATAGGTCTGTAGCTCGTCGTAGTCCTTCCCCAGATTAACGGCAACGGCGGGATTCACCTGCCAGCAGCCCTGCTCCACATCTTCTAACGAAATCATCGTCATAGCAGGCGGATGGTTGCCTGCTTGGTCGATCCAAAATAGGGAATGGAAAATCTGGGCGGCAGTATGGGTGTCCATCGTCAGGGCGATTTCGCTGATTTGCCCCAGGTTGCGGTAGATGAATTCACAGAGGCGGATATTGTCCTCCACCGCTCCCATGCCGGAGCGTCCGCCTACAAACAGCTCGTAGCCCGGAATGCAGAAAGTATTTTGCACATCAATAGCCAGCAGACAAATGCGGCGCTTATCCTCAGCGGCAGGCCGAATCTGGTGTTGCTTGGCCCAAGCTTGGGCTTCGGCAGCTCGAACTTGGTAAGGAACCCGCCAAACCTCAGCGACGCTGGAACGATCGAAATGAGCCGGAATTGGCAATTGGGTGGTTACGCTCATGGATGGTTCTCCCAAGCACTTGTTTGTTGTCAATTTCACAGCAGGGCAACGATGTCGAGCCAAAACGCAGCGAATTGCATTGGATGACTCATCCTACTCTTCTATTATGGTAGTTTTTACTATAATTGACCGAAGCGAGTTGAAAGATCGGTCTGTGCAATCGGAGTTTGCTGAAGGCTTCAAACTTGCCAGACTCGCGGAACGCAGCTTGGTCGCTCTAGATAGTCTTGCCGCAGCAGATTCCAGATCGCTCCAAACCAATAGCGGGCTTCAGCCGTGGAATCTCCTCGATAGCGACACAATACACCAGTTGATAAGCGAGTCACTCCCATCTGGGTCGGAGCAGCAATCCCGGAGCGCAATTTCTCTAGTAACGGGTCGCTGATTTTTGCCCCCATGCTTGCTCCCACGAAGGCCAAACTGCCGATCACGGCATGACCTGCTAACCCATGCAGACTCTCTAGCATCTCACCACCGCCCTGAATCCACTGCGGATCGATCCAAATCAGCCGCTGATTCTGCCAAACCTCGGTGCGGGAACGCCATTCACCCGTCGCAAACCGTTCACCCCGCGCACTACGCCCCAAGCGAGTAATCTCCCAACCCAGCCACGTGGCTCCATCGGCCAAGTCTATTCGCAACTGCTGGCGATACCGGGCACCATCAAACACAATCGTTTCCTGCGGCAACCATTCTAGACAGGCACCGGGGGCAACGCGGATTTGGGTGGTCTGCTGGGCTTCTAGACCGTTACTGCGATAGACCTTAGTGGCGGCAGCCGTCGTGAGTAAAGCGTGGGCCTGCGGCTCTACCTGCACCTGCACAGTAAGCTGGTCTCCGCCTACCATTCCACCTGCCGTATGCAGCATGACGCTATGGCAGATTGAGTCTCCTTCTGGGTAAAACGGTCGCTGCACCTTGAGCGGAGCCTGAACCCGACTGCGGCTGAGAATGGTTTTGCTATCGCGGCGTTCAAACTGAAGCGATAAGCTACCTCGCCATGCTCGCTGAGTTGAAGCAGGCTGCGGCTCTGCTGAATCAATTGGAAGCGGTTGGTTAATCAAAGTGGGAGTTCATTCGTAGGTTCTGAAATCCCAGCATATCGCTCTGGAAGTTAAAAAAAGCTGAATAGGTCAGATTAGCTGCACTTCTGGCACAGAGATGGTTTAATTGCTTGTCGCTGTCTATTTTCATTGCCGATGACAAGCTGGATCGTTGCTTCACAGTTCGTATTCACAACTTTTGAGGCTGCGTGCACCAAAACGATGAACTGCTCGATGTCCAATACTTGTTTCCGGCAATCACAAGCATTGCTGCGCCCCACACTGTTGGCGAATTTGAATCTTACTGCATCTCTACTGCAACGGTTGATCGGCAATTTGCTCCAGCCCCACCGACGCAAGCAGCGTTTGCCACTGACTGACCAGTGCTGGATTTTGGGGTTGAGCTTGGCGAAGTTTGACCAGTGTGGAGAGCGCTTCGTACCAGATGCCTGCTTCAGCGTAGATTTTGGGCTGCTCTTCTGCGGTGGCGGCAGCTAACTTCTGGGTGAGGCTGGGGCTGGGTTCTACCCGTTTGATCCAGCCACTCGTAAACACATCTGCCGAACGGTCGAGTGGGTCGCAGATCAGGGAAAAATACCAGCGGTAGGATTGGCCCACTTCAAGGGCTGGAACACTGCCATCGGTTGGCAAACTAACGCTCACCACACCCGCTTGGGAGACTGGCACAATGATTTTGTAGACTTCAGTATTGGTTTGATCCAGCAGCACAAATTCCCCTGCCGCCGCTCCATTCTGTGGGATGTACCAGAAAAAGGACGGATACTCAGCTACCGTCAGCCCCAGGTTGGTATTGGGCATCAGCGCCGTCAGAACCGGTTGTTGCACCAAACATTCCCCCCGCGTTCCGCCTCCTTCTCGCCGACCGGGTAAACCGCGATCCGGGGGTTCAAATTCCTGAGCCAGCCCCGATGAAGCCAGAGCGGGCACAGAGCCAGCAATGCAGAGCAACAGGAACAATATGGCAAAGCGATGATGCAGCCAATAGCGCCAATAAACCAGCAGGGCTTTGAAGTTGGAGTGATTCATGGCATTTAGTTTAGGGTAGATAAGGAGTTCAACCATTCGCCCTTGTGACTACACGATAGCAAACCGCAATTTAGCAAGGGAGTAGGGAGTTTTAAGGTTTAAGTTTTGAGGTTTAAGTTTTGAGGTTTAAGGTTTGAGTTTGCATGGCTCCTGCCATTATGCGGATGCAACTCCTTATAAAAGAACAAATTTCCAAGCTCAACACACGCTGCCAACTCCCATCACCCCCCAGACTTGAAACCCTCCCTGCCACCCGCAATCATCAGTAGATCGCAAATCCTGTTGAGATCCCCCTAACCCCCCTTAAATCAAGGGGGAACCGAAGGCGAAGCCTGGGTGCAGCACCTACCAATCAGGGATTGAAGTCCCCTTTCATAAGGATCAAACCCAAGCCTAGTAAGCAAAACCAATTCATTTTCGATCTACTGATCATCTCAAACCTCAAACCTCAAACCTCAAACCTCAAAACTTAAAACATTTCCTCACTGCCAGCTCAGAGACTGTCCTCCTGGTTTGGGTGATGCAGCGATTTACTGAGTAATTTAGGATTCTAATCATGCTCCACTAGGAGAGACCAGCATGGTGACCGAGAAGTTTCGTCGGCAGTTGCGGCAGGAAGCCGAGAAATGGTGGACCGAGGGCTTGATCGATGCTCGCCTCTATCAACAGTTGGCAGAGCGCTATCAGCTTCAGGAGTTGGAACGGGATGCGAGCCACCGCTTTATTGCGATTTTGATGGGCTTGGGGAGTGTGCTGTTGGGATTAGCCGCCATTACCTTTGTGGCCGCCAACTGGCAGGTTTGGTCTCGTCCGGTGAAGGTATTGCTGTTGCTGAGTTTGTTTTTGGGCGTGAATGCGGCTGGGTTCTATCTGTGGCGACGGCCCCGCGCTCTCACGGGTCAACAGCGGTTGGGGCATGGGTTACTGCTGCTGGGTGCTCTGTTGTTAGGTGCTAATCTCGCCTTACTGTCTCAGATGTTTCACCAGAGCGGCAATGCCTATGAGCTGTTTTTGGTCTGGGGAATTGGCGTAATCGCGATGGCCTACAGCCTGCGGTTGGTGTCCTTGGGCGTGCTGGCCTGGATTTTGATCGTGATTGGCTACTGGAGCGGCTGGGTGGCTCAGTTCAGCAGTCTGGACACCTCGATCTGGCTGTTAATGGTGCTGCATATGCCGCTGGTAATGGCTGGGTTATTTGTACCCTTGGCCTATCGCTGTCGGTCGCAGGTGCTGTTTGGTCTCGCTGGAATTGGCGTAGCGGTATCGTTTTGCTTTAACTGCATCTCGCTGTGGAATAGTAGCGTGTTACCGCCAAACTGGCTGGTTGCGGTTGCCGTAACCCTGCCGCCGGCTCTGCTCTGGAGCCATAGTAGCCGCATCTGGCGCTCTTCCGGCACCGTCGATCCGTTTCAGTCGGTGGCCCGCAGTCTGGCCCTTTGGTATATGGGCGTTACTTACTTTTTGTTTGCGATTCGCGTCGTTTGGAGGATTCCCATCATGAGTGTGGGAGAGAATCCCTGGACTACTCAGGCGCTGATCGATGTGGTAATTTTGGCGGGTCTGACGGTCCTGGGCTGGATGCAGTTACGGTATGACTGGCAGCGGAGTTGGCTGCAGGAACGGGCACTGCATTCGGGTATGGTGGCACTGCTGCTGCTGGTAGGTGCCGTGACGCTGATCTGGAATTTTGGCACCGGCTCGGCTGGGAGTCCGCCTGTGGTTGGCGTGATCGTGTTTAACCTGCTGTTGTTTTTGCTGGCCGTGGGGCTGATTCGCGATGGCTTAGCGCTAGGCGAACGCGGCACGTTTTGGGGCGGCATGGTGCTGCTGGTGCTGGGCATTATCAGCCGTATGTTGGAATACAACACAGGGCTATTGCTGAAATCGATTGTGTTTGCACTGTGTGGGGCAGGCATCATTGCGGCGGGACTCTGGTTTGAACGCCGTGTTAAACCCCATCCTGCTCGATCTTTACCCTCTGCGTCTCAGGAGCCCCTATGACATTCCATCCTCCTTCCCCAGATCCTCGACCTCAAGATCGGCTGCCAGAGCAAATCCCGCCTTTACCGCAGCTCCAACCCTCGCCGCCGGTCGCAAATCTGCCGCGCCGCTTGCCGAGTTGGCGACTCTGGTTGCCCCTACTGTTCCAAACTGGGCTGATTTTGGCGGTTCCGGCTCAAGATGCTTACACCTACGTAGCAGGACGACAAATTACGCTGCAAACGGCTCCGGTAGATCCCTATGATTTGTTGCGGGGTCATTACCAAACGCTGGGCTACGAGATTTCCCGATCGGATGAGCTGCGCGCGCTGCCGGGAGGCGAGTGGTTTGAGCAGCATCAGTTTAAGGCAGGCCGGTTTTATCTAGTGCTGGAAGCGCCTGCAACCGAAACAGCAACCGAAACCACTCCACCCAAACCCTGGCAGCCAATCCGGATCAGCGCCACTCGTCCTACCGATCTGGCCGCGAATCAGGTGGCAATTCAAGGCCGCACGAACCGCTATGGACAAATCAGCTACGGCCTCGAAACCTACTACATGCCAGAAGCCCAGCGCAACGCACTGAATCGCGACATCAGCCAAACCCAGGATCGGCAGGCGTTTGTGGTGGATGTAAAGGTAGATGGGAGTGGGAATGCGGTGCCGATTAGCCTCTGGGTGAAGCAGCGGAATTATCGGTTTTAGAGGATTGCTGATTGGAGGATTGGTTAAACGCTTTGCCAGCGGCTATGATTGGGCTAATCGTTTGGCCGCAACAGCGATAGATGGCGAACAATTGGGCGATTATTATCGGCATCAACCACTATGAGCACCACCCAGAGCGACAGCTCAAGTATGCGGTTCCCGATGCTCAGCTGATCTACGAGTTTCTCTCGCCTCAGGCTGGCTTTGACCCAGATCAGATTCTGCTTTGCTTAGGAGATGAGCAATACAAAACTCGTCCCAATTATCCGACCTACGCCACCTTACTCAGGCTGTTGAACCGGGACTTGCATCCCAGCCGCATCGGTCAGATTGATCGGCTCTGGTTTTTCTTTGGCGGACATGGCGTCAGCCAGAACGGACGCGACTATCTCTTGACGGCTGATAGCTTGATCGAAGACATCGAGTTGAAGATTGCCTTGCCGATTGATGAGGTGATTGCCTCACTGCGAACACACCAGACCGCCGATATTGTGCTGGTGCTGGACAACTGCCGTCAGCTTCAGGGCAGCCGCAAGTTGAGTGCAGGTGAGGTGGGTAAACAAACGGTGGAGCTAGCCCATAGCCGAGGCATTACCACCATTTTCTCCTGTGACTATGGCCAGTATTCCTATGAGTTGGAGACTGTGCAGCATGGCGCGTTTACCTATGCGCTGGTAGAAGGTTTGAAGCAGCACACCCTGCCCGACCAGCTAGAGCAGTATTTGCGGCGCAGAGTGGCGGAGTTGAATCAACGTCGTGATCAGGTGCCTCGGATTCGGGTTGAACCTGCGGCTAAAGCGTTGCAGCCATTGCTTCCGAATGCGGTGACCACAGCGGATATCACCGTTCTTGTTAGTCAGGCGACCAAAGCGGAACTGGAGGAAGACTTTGAGACTGCCAAGCAAATCTGGTGGGAAGTGATTGAAGTGGCTCAGTCTGGCGAGCGTATCCAAGAAGCCCGGACTGCAATCGATCGCATTGACCGGAAAATAGCTCGATCAAGTGGTGCTCGTTCTGTTTCTGAGCCAGCTAAACCACCTCAGCCACCTCAACCGCTTCAATCACCTCAACCTGCGCCTCTAACTGGATCGAAACAAGATTTCAGCCCAGCCGTTTCACCAAGCCCAGCCATCTCATCGCAACCAGCCCAACCTTCGCCTGCTCCAGTTCCACAACCCACTCCCGCTCCTACCCCTGCCGGAGCACAACAGTATGCAAATCGGAGTGCAGTGGCAAGGAGTGCAAGACGCATTCCGTCGGTTAATCAAACTTCTGTTGTTCAAACTGCTACACCGCAGCAGTGGACACGACAGCTATTTCTTAAATGGGCAGGCTTGGGTAGTGCAGGCTTGGTTACGGCAGTAGTTGGTCACGAGATTTTCAAGACTACTGACCCTCTAGATGTTTCTGTTGCCGCTCCCAAATACACCCAGCTTAATGAGAAAATTGCCAATGGTTTGCCCTTATGGAAAGTTGATTTTGAGACTGTGACTGTAGATAAACGAGGGCGTGTGAAGAAGCGCTTTGCTAAACAGGCAACCTTTTTTAAGGAAGATTTGGGCAACGGTGTAATTTTGGAAATGGTGCAAATTCCGGGCGGTTCCTTCAAGATGGGTTCTCCAGAAACAGAGAAGGGGCGATATGGAAATGAATCACCGCAACATACAGTCAATGTACCGTCCTTCTTCATGGGCAAATTTGCCGTCACCCAAGCGCAATATCAGGTCATTATGGGCAATAATCCTGCTCGCTTCAAAGGTGAAAATCATCCTGTTGAGACCATTAGATGGAATGATGCGGTAGAATTTTGCGTCAAGTTGAGTCAACGCACTGGACGCACCTATCGTTTGCCGAGTGAAGCCGAGTGGGAATATGCCTGTCGAGCTGGAACGATAACTCCGTTCCATTTTGGGGAAACGATCACGAGTACATTGGCAAATTACGACGTACGGACAGGTTATCGCTCGGAACCTGAAGGTGAATATCGAAGGCAAACAACCAAAGTCGGTCAATTTCCACCGAACGCCTTTGGCTTGTATGACATGCACGGCAATGTTTGGGAATGGTGCCAAGATCATTGGCATGCTAATTACCAGGGTGCACCAAATGATGGTAGTGCTTGGTTGGCTGAAGATAAAAATGCTTTTCGTCTGCGGCGCGGCGGCTCCTGGAGCAGCGAGCCTAGGGATTGCCGTTCTGCGTGTCGCCTCAGCGACATTCCCGTCAACCGCCTCAGCGACCTCGGTTTTCGGGTTGTCTGCGTCCCCCCCAGAACTGCCTAGCCTTTTGCTCTGTTGCCCTTTTGCCCTTTGCCCTTCTTCACTTTTCTCTTGAGCAAGCGAAGCGAGCTTTAAAATTTTTTACCACAAAGGCACAAAGGCACAAAGAGATGATCTCGACAATGGAACGACTATCTCGGTTTCACTCATAATCCCACACCGGATTGCTACTTTCTTCTCTTATCCCTAGTCTCTAAAGCTTCAATCAGCAGCACCTCAATCGTAGCTGTCAACGAGCGTCTGTCCTGCTTAGAAATTTCTTCTAAACGGGCTTTTATGTCTGAAGGTAAATAGACCGTTACTCTCTCCTTGTCAGTAGTCATAGAGCTTTACAGACACCATCTAGACAATGGTAGGGAAAGTGAGGTATTTTAAGGTAGTTCAAAATGATGTAAAATACATCATTAAGCATCAGTGTTAGCGAGATGAATCTATGATTACCCTCTCCGATGACGAAGTTGTCCTGCTCCGATCGCTGCTGACTGCTCTCCGGGCGATCAAGGTTCGCGACATCGACAAAGCGTTAGTAATTCTGTCCAAAAACGACAGAGGAGGAAATTGAATGATTGTGCTCACCGACGAACAGGCGATTGTGGTGCATCGCTTGCTCACCTCCATTCTGCTGAACGAAACCTACCGACTCGCCGACGTAGAAGACGCCTTGCTATGGCTATCTCCAGAGAATCGGCAAATCCTCTGTCCGTTCGATTCGTTGTGGTCCAAGAATCTAGCCCAAGAGATTGTCAGAGAACTGAGAAATTTAGGTTAGCTGCTACGAATGTGAAAGGTATCCGCCTCGGTTTTCGGTCGTTTGTTCGTTGGCGCGAGGAGTTCATCGGAAAACCCCACTAGAATCTTAATAGCTGATTAGAGCTTGTGAAGCGTGGGGCTGTCGGACAATCTCGCACCGTAATGTGACTAATCGTCCTGATCAGGTTATGAATACTGCTGAAACAATTAATACTCAAATCGCCTTACCGGTCGAGCTATATCAAGCAATTGCTCAACGGGCACAGATACAACGGACAGTCCGTTAGTGGTGAGATTGTTGCCCTGCTGCTTGCTTCATTCGTTCAAAATTCCGCTGAGCTGGCCGAAGAGTTTGCAGCGTGGAAAGCCGCAAGTAATGAAGATTGGCTTGAATCTACATGCATTGATCAAAAGCGCATCGTAAGATAAACGAGGGGTGGTTTGGATGATGTGTCAGGAGATAGAGCTATGCTGATTCGAGCAATTTTGGAATGGGATAATGAAGCACAGGCTTACTCAGCAACCTGTCCAGAGCTTAACTTTGTGTCTTCTTTTGGGGAGAGCCGAGAAGAAGCGATTGCCAACTTAAAAGATGCGATTTATCTGATGCTAGAGCCAATTCCTGATGAGTTATTGGAAACAAGCGGCTCTAAGGAAATTGTTGAATTGGCGCTTTAGTGAAACTGCCATATCATCTAAAGCTCCAAGATTAACTGCCAAGGAAGTCATTAGACAACTCAAAGCAGCGGGATTTTTAGAAGTTTCGCAAACCGGATCTCATCTCAAACTATTCAACTCTGAAACTCGACGGACAGCGATTGTACCGATTCATAGCAGTAAGGTAATTCCGATTGATACATTGAAAGCCATTGAAAAACAAGCAGATATTAAATTCTCGTAGTTCTTGATCGCAGTACCTAAGTATGCACTCTAATCCCAAAACTGCAAGACAATTGAGTGTTTAAATAGTCTTCAATCGCTTTGTTCATTAGCGCATTAACAAACGCTTATTTCAATGAGGCTTGATTAGCTTGCTCGCAATCCAGAAAAATTAAGCAGTCGATCGCTCCATTCTTTAGAGTAGTTAGCAATTTGTAAGCGATCGTTTGAATTTGACCACAGCGTTGACCAGTGGAGTTTCCATCGACTAAGCTGGCGTTGCAATTCAACTAATTCAGTCGCCAACTCTAATTTTGTTTCCAGGTTGAGGCTAGACACTGCCCACTCAATCAAAAATTGGCTTTCTCGAATCAGCTCTTGGGCAAGCTGCTCTTCCATACCTGTTTGAGCTAAGGCTTTAATTTGAGCCAGATTTGCAGCTAACCGCTCAATCTGAGTTGAAGTGTCGTGTTGCAGATACTGAGCCTTGAGAATATCCAAATTTACTGCCATTACACATCTCCTAAAAGATTCTGAACAATGCGGTTAATCTGTTCACGAATTGCAGAATCTTGGATTTCCATTGAGCGATTGCCAACACTGGGACAAAGGTTGATTAAAGATTCATAACCTACTTTCTGTTGAAGGGGGTACCAAGCTGCTCCCTAAATATGTCAGGTTTAGCAAGTAAACTGTGTATCTCGCTTCGTCGGTTGGCGTTGTACCGAAGCAGGCGGTTCGCCTATCTTGGCGTTGATATTGCTGTGAGGCAAGGCATCGTTTGATCAAAACCGCAGAGTGATAGTGCTGTAGACCAAAACAAGAAATTCTCTTCCCAAACTAATACATTTGTTCTACAATGCTGTTAATCAGCTTTGACATGCGGTTGGATGCTGCCATCCAGACCCGTTCCGTTCAGTTTTTGCATATGTTTGTACTTTGTATGCGTTTGTAAGCTTCATTCGCAATTCAATAGCAACCGTCGGGCAGGCGATCAATCACGTCTGGAGGAATCACGCGCGCAGTCAAAGCTGGCGTTTCAGGCCCTTGCATAATCCCTTGCATAACAGCAACGAGTGTGACCTATGGTGCAACCTCAACTTCCAACTTTTCCCCCCACTTATCCTGCTGATTCACCAACCTATCCTCCCGCTTATTCCTCTAATCATTCTGCCCGACCAAGACGCCGCAAGCAGAAAGCACAGCGACAACGGCTGGCGTCAGAACTGCTGCGCTGGGCTGCCCTGGCTCTGCTGTTAGCGGCTGGCGGCAAAATGCTGGCTCGGCAAGAACTTGGCTCAGAAGCTAGTTCAGAAGCCTGGGTCTATGAAGCCCAACAGCCAGAAGCAGTGACCCAACCCGGTATTCAGGCCAACCCGTTTGCCAAATTACCCGATCTAGCCAACCAACTGATTCGCCCCGACCCTGACCTGCCCCACGATACGCCAGAGCCAATTGCCGCTGCCAACCGTTCGGTGGTGATGCTCAAGAGTGCTGGCGCTGTCGGTTCAGGGATTATTCTGTCGCCCGATGGTCTGATTTTGACCAACAGCCATGTGGTGCAGGGTAGCGGGGGACAATGGAAAGTCCGCTTATCCGATGCGCAGGAGTTAACCGCAACGGTGATCAATCCGGGTCCGGGGCAAGGCGATATTTTTCGCGATCTGGCGCTGGTGCAAGTCAATGGAGTCACGAATTTGCCGGTGGCCAAACTGGCGACGGCGCAGCCTCAGGAAGGTGAAGCCGTATGGGCCATTGGCGCTCCCTATGCTCGCCCCGAAGTGGTGACTCGTGGTGTACTCAAACGGTTGACTCCCGACGGAATTATTCTCACGAGCGCTGAAGTGCATCCGGGAAATTCTGGTGGCCCTTTGCTGAATCAAAGTGGCGAAGTCATTGGAATCAACACCGCCGTCAATCCAAACTTACCCGATAACGCCACTACCGTTGCAATTTCAACCGCCCTGGTGAAGCAAAACTTAGCCGCTATGAAATCCGGGGTGATGACCGCTGAAGGTCCTGCTCGTCCACCCCTGCCGCCTACGGGAATGGAGCCGGGTATGAGTCCCAACATGAACCCTGGTTTTGACCAATTTAGCGCGGGTGGAATGCCGCCTAGGGCCATCATGCCCGGTGGTAGGCCGATGATGCCGCCGTTTGCCCAAGGAGGCATGGCTGGACAGCCCTGTCCTTAAGTCGCAAATCCTTTTATGGCTGACCGCAGAAACGCAGAAGAGTAAAGAGAAGTTCTCAATCTCCTCTCTGTTTCTGCGGCCATCTTCAATGTTTGGCTATACACCATGTTTGGCTGTATAGCCAAACATGGTGTATAGCCAAAAGTTTATCCTCTGCCAACATCCACCGGCTCCACCTCATAGTCGCTATAATCGCGAATCTGGCTTTGAATCTGGCTGAAATCAAACAGCGCCCTGTCACCGTGTAGCGAACTACCCACGAAGCCGACAACTGCTGAGACCAACACAGATGCCGTGAAGCTAGCCAGCAGATCGCCCCCAAATGGAATAGTCAGCCAGGGCGTGAAATCGGGTTTGGGAAAGAACATTGCTCCTGCCACAATCCCGATTACCGTACTCCAAAACGCAATGCTGCCAGTTAAGCGCCGAGAATAGAAACCGTACACAACTGGAAAAAATGCTCCAGCACAAACCAGATCGGCCAACAGAAACAAATAAAGCACGTCATACCCCTGCGCCGCAATCCCGATTGCTGGAATCCCCACGGCTACCGTCAGAATCCGCGAGGCCCGCAGCAGTCCGCTTGAACGCATCTGGGGAAATAGCCGCATCAGGTCCACAGTGAAGACGCTAGCAATGCCATTCAACAGCGACGAGAGGGTACTCATCACCAGAGCCAGAGCCAGAACCAACACCCCCAGTATTACCCACAGCGGTAGCGACAGTTGCTGCATCAGGGAAAAGAAAGCACGATCATCGTTGAAGCCAAAATGCATCGCCAATACGCCCAGCAGTCCGGCAATCAGGATCATCGGCATGATCGCCAGCGTCGAGTTGGCAAAGGCGCGTTTCACGGTGCTATCGGTGCGGCAGGCATAGACCCGCTGCCAGTTGCTTTGGTTAAATAACTCGGCGGCCACAATCGCAATAATTAAACTGGCTCCCATTTTGATGCCGCTACCATTCGCCACAGATAAGAGTTGGGGCGCATTGAGTTGAACCGGTTCGAGGGCAGCCTGCCAGCCGCCCAGGGCTACTACAGCCACCACAAAACTGACTAGCAGCAGCGGCACAATCACCACAAACTGAATGGCATCGGTGAAGATGGTGGCGTCTAGCCCGCCGTAGATCGTGTAGATAAATGTGGCAGTAATCACTACCAGCGCGGTCCAACCTAGGGGCACATCAGCTAGAATCTGTACGGCTTTGGCAATCGCGGTCAACTCTGCCGTCAGATAAATGAACATATAAAACACAATCACGGCCAGCGTCAACCCATACATGACATTGCCGAATCGATGTAAGACAAACTGATTCAGCGAGTGACCGCTGGGCATGAGGCGGCGAATACGTGGTCCTAACTGGGTAAACAGCAGCATTGGTGCAGCCGATCCAAGACAATAGCCGAAAATGCCAGCGATGCCGCTAGTGGCTCCCACCTGGGGTGGGCTAAACAAGATCCAAACTCCCATAGCCGACGAAACAATCGTGGCAAAGGCCATACCCCAACCAAAGCGGTTCCGGCTGACCATAAAGTCGTCTAGGCTAATCGTGCGTTTACTGGCGTGTAGTAGCCCCAGCGAGGCAAATACACCCGCAGTCACGAGCGTCACTAACAGCGCAACGGCTCCAGTAGACATAATGCGATGTCCTTCCTCTAGAAAATTATGGTCCGCTAGAGGTGAACGGATCACACCAGGCACACCCGAAACAACGGTGCACAAGCCAGCAGAGGAACGATCTAACCCCTGCTTGACCAAAACCGATGCTAGTCTGCTGCTACAAAACCGGCCAAGCCATTGCATGCTGCCATTGGCTCAACCGTAGCGTAGCGCTTTGGAGATGATACGAATCAACGCTTCCCTCCGCTGGCATTACCCAGACTCAGGTTCTAAGGGTGTAATCTCAGCCTGAATCGCCCTGCCTTGTGGCCAGAAAAATCAGGCACCCCTAGCTTAGCTGTTGATTATACCACCCTCTGGACCTAAATGGCTGATTTAGCGCAAGCTACCAGGGAATCCAGGTGGGGGCATAACCACTCCCTGACCAGGTGGAACCGCCACAAACGGTGCGGGTACACCCTGTCCATAGGGCGGCGCAGGCACCTCGGTGGTCCAATAGGGGGTAGTTGCTGCATTCCAGTTGTTGGCTGCCTTTGCCGTTGGGTTGGTTGCCGGAGTCTTGGCAATCTGCACATCGGTTTTGGCAGGAGGCGGTGTGAGGCTAGCCATGTGCTGTGGACAGAGCCGTTCCGTGCCAAAGCGAATGTAGGCATCGCGGTTATGGTAATAGTCGCCTGCTACCTGGTTTTTGTAGCGCAGGTCAAACAGCGAGCGGACACTCCAGTAGCCTTGTCCGGCTTCTAGCCAATTGCACACCTGCCGGCCAATCTTGAGGCGAGCCGTATTGTCCAGCCGTTCCCGTTCGGCAGCTTGCAATGCCTGAGAATAATCGTACAGGACATCATTTTCAGCCTTAGTCCAGGCCACTTCTGGTACGGCTGGAGTACTGTCGGCTACCATCACCTCTGCTGGCACTTTCCGGATCACCAGAGCAGCCAGCGTAGCGCCCCGACGCGAAGCCCGCAGAGCGGAATCAACCGAGCGCTCACCCGCCGAAGCTTTGATAATTGGGAAAAAGGTGACTAGCGAACGAACGGCAGGCAACTCTTGCTGCAACTCCGAACTGTAGGGCTGATCAGGGTAGCGTTGGACATAGTCCTCCATTTCCTGCTGCAGCGTCAGCAACTGACCGACACGGAGCTGATTGACCTGCTGGCTGCTCAGTGCTTGATGGGCTGCATCTACCACTTCTAGCAAGTCATTGAAGCGATGGGCTTGCTGTTGGTGCCAGGGCAGCGGAGACTGGGCCAGCAGGTCTGCCAAGCCGTCAATTTGCTCGACATCTACGGCGGTCACTTCTGTCAGTTTTCCTTCAGTCACGGCTTTGGGTAGGTTGTTGGCCTTGAGCGTCACCCAATACTCAAAGGCAGCATAACTTGTACCCAATACGGCTGTGATGGCAACAAAACTTGAAACTAACAATCTCCGAATCTTCACCGCTTTATCCCTTGATTCACTGTCCTATGTTGAACTTAGAGCCGAGTCAGCCCAGACAATGTTTGTTGCGTCCCACTTTTAAACCTGGACGGTTGCTAAAAGGATCGTTGTCCCCAAAAGAGGTTTTTTGCCTATCGTCTTCGCCGACCCTTATGTGCCGATTCCAAAACTGGATCAGCAACGATTGGTAGCCTGCCCCACTGGACCTAAACCGTTCTGCAATCATCATTCTTCTACATGTTTCCCAGACTACTGCCTTCTGCATCGGACGCTCAAGCATACAGAACAGGCTTCAAGTAAATTTGTTTTAATCCTGTCGAACGCTGAAGCTGATTTGATTTGGGTGGCTGTGACAGGACAGGGCAAGGATCCAGTGATTCCCCTGATTCAATCAGGAACACTTTGCGCCAAATCCATCCTACTCTACTTTCCAACCCCTCTGCCAGTCCCAAATTTCGCGAAAAACAAGGGGCTTTTTCTAGAAAACTGCTCAAATATGCAGGTATAAACTATTGCTCCAATTCAAGCAAACTGATTTTTGTTATTTCTGTGAAGCGAGTCCTAAAAGTTGTTCTAAAACCAGTCCACCTCCCACCTGCCTTACTGAGTTCCAGTTCTGACTCCTGACTCCTGACTCCGGTTCGGCTGAGCGTTCGACGGATTTTTCTGGCCCCCTAGGGGCAGTGCTCACGCCGAAGTCTCACCATCGCTCGCGGAGCGCGTTCCACGAACGAAGCCTGACTCCTCACCCCCTTCAGCTGCCAGCCTCAAGTTCCATCCTGTCTTCGCAATCCTTCAGCCAGAGACCGCGTCGCCTCGACTGCTAGTTCTGCTGCTGAGCCACAGCCAACTGCCGTCAGGTGGCCATCAATCGCCAGCATCGACAAACCATGCACCAAGGACCAGGCCATTTGAGCCTGTTGTTTTGGCTCAGTTGCCCGAATGGTGCCGTTCTGCTGACCGGCAACCAGCGTTTGCACCAACACATCGAACGTTTCTGCAGCAACCTGAAACAATGCTGGAAAAGACTGTGGATCAGCCCTGCCGGTTCCAAACATCACCCGATAATGGGCCGCATGGGTAACGGCATAGTCCACGTAGGCTACCCCAATCGCCTGGAGGCGCTCGACGGGTTCCAAATGACCGGCAGCCTGAAGCAACTGAGCTTTGAGAGCACGAAATCCCTCTTCAGCAACGGCTGCTAGCAAGGCCGCTTTATCTGCAAAGTGTCGATAGGGAGCCATGCGCGAAACGCCAACCTGCTGTGCCACTTCTCGAAGTGTCAATGCTTCGACGCCTCGCTCTGCAATGAGCTGCAGGGCGGCCTGAATCAATGCCCGACGCAAATCTCCGTGATGATATTTCGGTTTTTTAATTGAGCTTCGATTTGAATGCTCTTTTGAATGGTCTGAAGTAGATGCCAACGCCCGATCTCCATTGCGTGACTACAGTTTCCTCCATTGTTTTTCCGCATGTTGACAATGTCAATTTTTTCGAGTTCAATAAATGTTGACAATGTCTACATAGGTCAAGGAGGCCGTTATGGTACTCGTTTCTGTGACTCGCTTGAGGCTCCGTTCGCTGCGCTATCTGCTGCCATTTTTGTGGTATGCCGTACCAGCAGCACGGCAAGCCAAACAAGCTTCTGGCAATTTGGGTAGCCAGACTCGCGTCACAGGTGGGTTGGTGTTCTGGACGTTAACCTTATGGCAAGACGAAACCGCTATGAAGATGTACCGCGACTCTGGTGTCCATCTGCAAGCTATGCCCAAATTGCGTCGGTGGTGCGATCAGTCAGCCTCAGCCCATTGGCAGCAGGAACCGGCTGAATTTCCGAGTTGGCCAGTAGCAGAGGAGCGCTTGAGAGAGTTGAGTCGGAATGTGTGGCAGAGAGGGAGGTGAGGGAGGTGAGGGAGATGAGGGAGATGCGGCTCGTGAGCCTCGCCGAACGAGGGGAGATGGGGGAGATGCTACCGTGTACACAGCTCTCGATGGTGCTCCGCACCGCCCGGAGGGCGATCGCGACTCAATGCAAGGGTTTGATCCCCCTTTTCTGAGATGCCCGCAGGGCTATAATCCCCCTTGATAAGGGGGATTATAGCCCTGGTTGGTATGGGCTGCGCCTACGGTTCCCCCTTTGGTAAGGGGGGTAGGGGGATCTTCGACTTGTGTGTATACCGTT
>KL662191.1:5512167-5550612 GCA_000733415.1 [Leptolyngbya] sp. JSC-1 | reverse complement strand
CGATCGCGACTCAATGCAAGGGTTTGATCCCCCTTTTCTGAGATGCCCGCAGGGCTATAATCCCCCTTGATAAGGGGGATTATAGCCCTGGTTGGTATGGGCTGCGCCTACGGTTCCCCCTTTGGTAAGGGGGGTAGGGGGATCTTCGACTTGTGTGTATACCGTTGTGGGGGAGATGGAGGTGTTGATATGCAATTTCTTTCTCTGCTTAGATACCGATCTGGGGCTGATGTGCTGCACTAGTAAGTAGCGCTCTTTGCTGCTTCAGGAGAGGAGGTTATGTCACAAAATTCTGGTTCACCCAGCTCGTCTGCCGCCAATCGGTGGGATGTGGGGCGGTTTGTCAAAACCCTGTCCTATTTTGGAGTGGTTCCATTTTTAAGTAATTGGGATTGGTTTCAGCAGTGGTTTGGCAGTCGTCCAGATCCGAAGGTGGATAGTCGTCGATTGGTACCAGTTCAGTCATCTGGTGCGGTCGATACCGAGCCCCAGTCAACGCAGCAGATTCTGGTGATCGGATCGACAAGTGCGGTCGGACAGCAGCTGGTACAGCAGTTGACTGCCCAAAACTATCGGTTTAGAACAATCGAGGTTGATGAGTTGTCTGAGCTAACCGATGGGCCAAATGGAGATGCTGTGATCTGCGATGCTGTGATCTGCTGTACTGAGGCATCTCAGAGCCGCGATGCTGCTTTGCTTCGTCAGGTAGAAAACTCGGTGGTGCGGCAGCCGATTTTCGATTTTGCTCAGCCTTCGACCGATCTGCAAGAAATTTGGGGAGCACTGGATGATGTGGTGATGGGGGGCGTGAGTCAGAGCAGCATTCGCTTGGGCGATGGAGTGGCCTATTTTGCTGGAGTTGTGTCTACGGCCAATTCGGGTGGCTTTGCCTCGGTGCGGACTCGCAATCTGGAGCCGCCGCTGGACCTCTCTGCCTACGAAGGGGTGGAACTGCGCGTCAAAGGCGATGGCAAGCGCTATAAATTCATGCTTCGCAGCGAAACCCGCTGGGATGGGGTGGCCTATTGCTATTCCTTCGATACCGTAGCCAACGAATGGATCACGGTACGGATTCCGTTTTCGGCCCTGGTGCCGGTGTTTCGCGCCCGGACAGTCGCCAATAGCTCGCTGGATCCCAGCCACGTCTATGCTTGGCAACTGATGCTGAGCAAATTTGAGTATGACGGTGCCCTAAACCCACACTTTGAGCCAGGTTTCTTCCAACTGCAAATCCAATCCATTGCTGTATATCGCCATCGCCCATCCCGGATGGTGCTAGTGGGCGCAACGGAGGAAACCGAGCGACTGCTCCAAAACAGCGGCATTCCCTATACAATGATTTGCCCCAGCCAGGTTGACGAGATTCCCGGAGGTCAATCCCTGCAAGTTGCTCGTCAACCGCTTCAGGGCCAAATCAGCGCTATTGATGTGGCAGCTCTCTGTCTGGCGGCGTTAGACGATTCGGCTGCCCGCAATCTCAGCCTATTTGTGACAGCCGCTGAAGGCAAATGTGCGGTCGGTGATTGGCATTGTTTGTTCAAGTCTGTTGCCAGCTAGCTGTCAGCTTCCTGCTTCAATTTCAGCAACCTATGCCAAACTGGCTAGATGAATCTGCGTAAGGAGTTTGACGGTTGACAGAGCACCAGCCTTCCCTATTCTCTGCGGCGGAGTTGAGCGGTTGCTATACCGTCACTCCCAAAACCGAGTTGGAAATCAGTCGCTCGGCTCTATCGGCTTGGAAGCAGCGAATTTTCGAATATCAGCAGCAGGTGAAACAGCAGTTGCCGATGCAGCAGGGCAGTTTGTTTGACTGGTCTGATCAACTGACCTCCAATCCTGCGCCTGATGTAACCGATCCGGATAGCCTCGATCCGTTTGGCTTACCGCAGCAAAATACCGAGTTTTGGCGCTGGAAGGCCGAGGACGCGGGTGTGGCAGCCCTCTATTTTGTGATCGATTACGAATGGCCGATTTTACTGTACGTGGGTGAAACGGTGAAGTCGAACCAGCGCTGGAAAGGAGAGCACGACTGCAAGCGCTATTTGCTCAACTATCGACAGGCGCACTATCAGTATCAACTTCAATCCATGTTGGGAATTGCCTTTTGGTCACAGGCTCCAGTGCAAACTCGTCCGCGCCAAAAGCTGGAATCGGCCCTGATTCATAAGTGGCGCTCGCCGTTTAATAAAGAAAACTGGCAGTTTTGGAGTACTCCGTTTATTGGAGATAAGTAATGCGGAGATAAGTAGTGCAGGCATCCTATGGGTTGCAGCAGGAACGTATGTAGTGCAAGCGTCTTGCTTCTGGCGGGCAAGATGTCCACACTCCCTGGATCGTTTAATTGGATTGAATGTAATTGGATTGAATAAACTCACCCCGCCGCAAGCGGCGGGGGATTTCGGTTCACATGCCCGAATACGAACGCCCCAAGGATCGGGGAATCTAACCCCAAATAGATTGAATGAGTTAATTGGCCAGCAATTCACAGCCGAACTAGGCAGAGCGACATCCCATAAATCGGCGCTGTAATCGTACTTTGATCTCCTGTTTAGGTCGGAGTGTGAAGGCGGCCCACGGCACAATTTCTTGGCCGGGTAGGAGTTCCAGATGGAATTGCTGCATCAGCGTTGCCAACACCAGAACCGCTTCCATCATGGCGAAGGCTTTGCCGATACAAACTCTGGAGCCGCCACCAAACGGAAAATAGGCAAAGGGCGGCAGGTGCTTGGCTAAATCGTTGGCCCAGCGCTCTGGTTTGAACAGAGTTGGCTCGTCAAACCAACGCGGGTCTCGATGCACAATGTACTGACTGATCACTACATTGCTGCCGGCGGCAATTGGATAGCCGCCAATCTCACAGTCAGAGGCGACATAGCGTCCCATCGCCCAGATGGGAGGATAGAGCCGCATCGCTTCTCGGATTACCCAATCGGTGTACTGCAACTGCGGCAAATCGGCAGGCGTGGGAGGCCGTTCACCTAAAACGGTTTTCAGTTCGCTCAGCAAGGTTGTTTCAACGTCTGGATGCTGACTCAACAGTGTCAAGGCCCAGGTTAAGGCGAGGGCGGTAGTCTCATGGCCGGCCAGCAGAAAGGTCATCACCTCATCGCGCAACTGCTGGTTACTCATGCCTTCACCGGCTTCATCGCGCAACGTTAGGAGAATGGACAGGAGATCACCGCGTTCCACCGGGTCATTACGTCGCTGTTCAATCAAGCGATAAACCAGTTGATCTAGCTCTTGCACGGCCCGTCGGTAGCGCAAATTATTGGGCGTCGGAATGGGATCGGGCAACAGATAAAGCAGCATATGCCGCGTGCGGAGGTCAAATTGTTGCTGCACCCGCAGCATTGCCTGCTCGATTTCGTGCATCGCCATTGGCACATCTGTACCGAAAAAAGCCTGAGTTGCCACTTTTAGCGTCAGTGCCATCATGTCTTGACCCAGGTTGCGAATTTCGCCATTTTGCCAGGATGCGGTCAGCGTTTGGGTTTGCTCAATCATCAAATTGCCATAGGCTGTGATTCGCTCTCGGTGAAATGCGGGCTGCATTAGGTGTCGCTGTTTCCGCCAAAAATCACCTTCACTGACTACTAAACCATTCCCCAAAACTTTCCCCACAATGCCCAGCAGTCGATCTTTGCGCATGTGGCTCTGTTGAGTCACTAAAATCTCCTCAATCGCATCTGGATGGCTGAACAAATAGGCTTTACGAAACCCGTACAGCGTCACCGCGTCGCCATATTCCCTGGCCCACTGAGTCAGGAAACCAAGCGGATCGCGGCTATATTCGGGTAAAACCCCGACGAGGGGATGGCCTTTCGGTCCGGGAGGAGTTGGGGCAGCGCGGAGCAGTTGGGAAGTCATGGTCCACCTCCTGAGGGGTGTAGAGAAAACGGAGGGCTAGGTGACGTTTTCACTCTACCAAGAATCTGGAACAATGGCCTGCCCCAAATGGGTAGGTCTGCGGCTTAGGCGAAGCTCAAGATCTCAAAATCGGTTTGACCATAGGTCATGTTGCGATCAACGGCAGACAGCACCCGATGATTTGCCTTATCAGATAGCAGACATTGACAGACCAACTGAGCCACATCAGCGCGGTGAATCGTGCCAGCCACCGTCGGATCGGGAGTCAGGATACCATTGCCGGTCGCAGGTTCCGATTTCAAACCACCCGGACGAATGATTACGTAGGTTAAACCACTGGCGATCAAATAATTTTCCGCCTGCTCTTTCTCAATCAATACTGAACGTAATGTTTCCAGCGCTTGAGGCGGCAGGGCTACAGCGCTATTGCCACTCCCGATCGACGAAACTAGAATAAATTTCTGCACGCCAGCTTGTACAGCAGCGTCAATTAAATGTTTATTCCCTAAGTAATCGGCTCGTTGACCATCTTTGGGTAGTCCTCCAATCGTGCTGATCAGTGCCTGAGGTGGATTGGCCGCCATCGCTCTAGCCATAGCAGCGGGATCGAGCGCATCGCCCATGACCACCTGAATTCCCATTGCCTCTAGTTCTGGACGGGTCGCTTCATTTCGCAGCAGAGCGGTAACAGCCAAAGACTGCTGGACCAGACAGTGGGCAATCTCCCGCCCAACGCCACGGCTTGCTCCGGCTAGAAAGATAGGGGATAGGTTGGTCATAGGGCTGCTTTAGGTTGATAAATCAAGTTGCTTTAGATCTTAGAGCCTGATGGCGCAATCAGCAGCGGTCAACTGTAGCATTGGCTTTTTTACTTGATTTTATGAGAGTCAGTCGATCAAAAATGAATCGTTTTAATGACTAGACTTGGGTTCGTTCGCGCAGTGTGTGCACAGCACAATCTCCCTTATCTGAGATGCTCACAGGGCTATAATCTCCCTAACCCCTTGCCTACGGTGTCCACACAAGTCGAAGATCCCCCTACCCCCCCTTACCCAACGGGGGGAATCAGTCGCGATCGCCCTCCGGGCGGTGCGGAGCACCATCGAGATTTGTGTACACGGTAGCTTTCATAAGGGTGGCTAGGAGGGACTCACCATAAATTTGCGATCTACTGAAAGTCAATTGAAAGTCAATTGAAAATCAATAAAATACCAGGAGCGATTTAAGCAGAGAACGCGAGCATTATTGAAGCCATCGTGCTGATCAGATCTTTAATTATTGACATAAATTCTCAAAAATAGCAAAATTTAGAATCTGATGATATCTAAATGAGCTAGAAGCAATGGCGATCGCCCTTTCCCAGGATGACTACTGGGCATTAGTTTATGAGAGCATGGTCGATGAATACACCGAGTCTGCGGCAGGTTGGTTCGATACGATCTCTTCCTATCCCTCACAGCTAGGGCACGGCTCTGTTCGCACGATCGGTTTGCGCGGCGGGTTAGAGTTGACGATCTCAGACTACCAATGCCACGAAGATATCTTCATGCATTCGGCCGACCGTGAACACCCGCTAGAGTACACCTTTTATCTTCCGGACAGGACTTCAAGCCTAACTCTTGCAATTCCTTACCGTCTCTTTGGTAGCGGCACTGCTCCCGGTGAGCGGGGTCAAATATCTGCCAAGCAGCGAATCCGTTGGGTGAATGTGCATCTTGAACCAGAGGTGTTTTGCTCGTTTGCAGGCAATCCCGATGGAGACGTACCTGAGGCACTCCAGCACCTAATCGGCGAGCCAAATCGGGAATACTACGTTCGCCCTGGGCAGTCTACGCCAGCTATGTGCATCGCTTTGCAGCAGATTTTGCACTGTCCTTATCAAGGTTTCACCCAGCGGATGTTTCTAGAAAGTAAGGTGTTGGAATTGATGTCACTCCTACTGGAACAGGAGGCAGGACTTCATTCCAGCAAACAACTGTTTATTGATCTGAAACCGGACGATATCGATCGAATTCACCATGCGAAAGACATCCTATTACAGAATTTGAAAAGTCCACCGTCGTTGGCGCAACTTGCCCGACAGGTGGGGTTGAATGAGTGTACCCTGAAGCGAGGATTTCGGCAGGTATTTGGTACCACGGCATTTGGTTATCTGCATCACTATCGCCTGGAGTACGCAAAACAGCTTCTCATCACTGGAGAAATGACCGTTGCTCAGGTGGCTCAGTCCATTGGGTTTGCCCGCAACTACTTCACAAGGGCGTTCTGTCAGAAGTTTGGTTGCACACCTGGAGTCTACCGCAGAAGTCAGGAGGTAAGGCATTTCAGCCTCGGCTCAAGCAGAAATTCCGTCTAGTTCACAAAAATATTCCGTCTAGGAGACATCGCAGTCACCTACCTGGTTTCACGCTTCGATAATCTTGAGAAAGATTCTTATCAGTTAGGGAGTTAGTGACCCATAGGGTGCTTCCCCAATCTTGTTATCGGTGTGTGGAGTTATGGTGAAGTGTTGTGTGCCGCTTGCAATTTTATCGAGTATTTTGTCACTGCTGATTGTTCCCCATGTTCCAGCAGCAGCGGAGGTGGGAAATGAAGCATCGAACAGCGAGGAGGAGGCATCGATCGGAGGTCATGGGTCATTAGAGCAACTCGAAACCCCAAGGACGAATGACCCAGAACCAATGACCCCAAACTCAGTTCTCGACCTCAACGATATGGAACAACCCGCCACCACGGTGGCTGAGTGGGTCGCCCAAATAGAAGCAGCACTCGTGCAGATTACTGGGATGCGAATTGAAGCGACTGAAACTGGTTTGCAGGTGGTGCTGGAAACGGCTGAGGGGGAACTCGCAACCCCAACGACTCAAACAATCGGCAATGCGCTGATTGCAGATATTCCCAATGCGGTGTTGGCGTTGCCAGAAGGGGAGGAGTTGCAGCAGGCAAATCCAATCGAGGGGATTGCGTTAGTGAGTGTGACGGGTTTACTCAATAATCGGGTGCGGGTAGCGATTACAGGAGTAGATGCACCGCCAACTGCTAATGTCAGCATAGAAGCATCTGGGCTAGTGTTGGCGGTTACGCCCGGAGCAGAGCCAGCAGAAACCGAAGAAGATGCAATTCAGGTGGTGGTGACAGCCACCCGCACGGAAGAGGAAGTGCAGAATGTGCCGCGATCAGTCACAGTGGTCACTCGCGAAGAGATTGAACAACAGACCGCTCTGAGCCGAAACTTGACCGTTATTCTTGGTACTCTGGTGCCCAGTGTAGGACCGCCTAATGCCGGAAGACGTTCTGATGGTCAAAATTTACGGGGTCGCCCGCCTGCCATTTTAATTGATGGTGTACCGCAGACTAGTAATAACTCGTTTAGTCCTGTACTCGGATTTATTGCGCCAGATTCAATCGAGCGAATTGAGGTTGTCCCTGGACCGAGTGCTGTGTATGGGCAAGGTGCAACTGGAGGAATTATCAACATCATTACCCGGCAAGCCAGTGAGGATCGACTTCAGCATACGATCGAAGTCGGAACTAGCGCTTCAGCGGCGGGTGATGCTTTTTTAACTGGAGCAAGTTTTGGCAACTATTTGGAATATGGCTTTTCTGTCAATGAAGGGATTTTTGATTTGGTTGCCAATGTTTCCCGCAACGATGTTGGCAACTTTTTTGATCCAGATGGTGAGATCATCCCCAACGGCAACTTAGGATTTGATGATCTTGAAACCCTCAACCTGTTTGGCAAAGTTGGAGCAGATTTTAGTGATCAGCAGCGTCTGCAATTGAGCTTTAACCATACTCGCAATTCATTTCCCAGAAGTGCGATCACCAACCCCGAAATAGTTGAAATTCCAGGTCGTCAATTTGCTAGAGGCATTGAGCGCAATGTGGAGTTTAGAGGAACTGAGGAACCCGGTGATCGCAGCACTAATATCAATCTCAGTTATACCCATGACAACCTGTTCTTCAATAGTCAAGCTCAATTTGTTGCCTATTATCGAAACTCTGAATATCAAGAACGAGGGGCGTTTGATTCACGTAATGATGGCTTTTTTAATGGGATTATTCGGGTTCGTCAGTCGGATGAAGTATTTGGAGGACGACTGCAATTTGATACTCCAATTATTAATCGCCTTAATTTACTCTGGGGTGCAGACTATGAGGATCAGCGCAATGGTACTACTTTAGTTGAGTTTTTCGATGAAGATATTTTTGATGCCAGTGGAGGAGAAATTGCTCAAAAAGTTGATGAAGCAACCTATGTGCCAGCTTATGACCTCAATAGCTTGGGTCTATTTGCTCAGCTCCAGTGGGATGTCAGCGATCGCCTCATTTTAAGCGGCGGCATTCGTCACGAGCGGTTTGAGTTGAGTGTTGATGAGTATACACCGCTCTTTGATAGCAGTTTTGCTCGCTATGATGGACCTCCTGTTGAAGGTGGACAACTGAACTTCAATGATACAGTCTTCAATGTTGGAGCCGTTTATAGAATTACTCCAGAAGTCAATGTATATGCCAACTTTGCCCAAGGCTTCCTAGTTCCTAGCGTTGGGTTTGCTGCACTGGGTTTTCCACCACCTGGATTTTCGCTTGGAACTGATCTTCAAGCATTAGAGGCTCAAAAGGTTGACAATTACGAGCTTGGAATCAGGGCAAATTGGAATCAGGTTCAAGTGTCTTTAGCCGGATTCTATACATACTCCGCATTGGGATCAAATTTGATTAATAATGAGAATGCTTTTGAGATTGTGCGATCGCCCCAACGGAACTACAGCTTTGAAGCATCTGTGGATTGGCAACCTAACAGTGTTTGGCGATTGGGGAGTAGTATTGGCTACGTTATCGGTGAAATCGATCAAGAGAACAATGGAGAATATGTAGATCTCATTAGTTTCAGTGTTCCACCTTTGAAATTGACAGCCTACGTTGAAAACGAAACCCTTCCTGGCTGGAGCAATCGGCTGCAATTTTTGTATGTAGGCGACCGCAATCAAGCCTTTGAAGACGGTCTCGATCCAGTGCCCGTGCAAGGATACTTTGTTGTAGATTTGATCAGTAGTCTTCAAGTAGGTCCTGGAATCTTGGAACTGGGCATCCAGAATTTGTTTAATCGTCAATACCAGGTAGTAAATAGTCAAGTCGCTGGAGGTTTTGATGAGCAATTTAACGTTCTACAACCAGGAAGAGCGATTCGCCTTGGTTACCGTGTCACCTTTTAGATGCAGATCAAACATCGCGCCTTTCTTCCTATGGCACTACGTTCTAGACTATTGACGTTTTTTTTGCTGTTCATCATAAGTTGCGTCTTGATAGCAGCTTGTAACGGTACAATTCGTTCTGCCTCAACACATTACGATGAACCTCCTCGAACAAACCAACAAACCCGTATCATCAAACATGCGTTGGGAGAGGTTGAGGTGCCACTAAATCCACAGCGAATCGTGACTATCAATCCTGTCACACTGGAAGCGGCCCTTGCCCTCGGAACTAAGCCCATTGGAGGATCGCACTGGGACTGGAATCAACCCTATCTACAGGGTAAGGTTGACAATGTGCAAGATGTAGGATGGATTCCCCATGTCAATCTAGAAAAAGTTGCAGCCTTAAATCCCGATTTCATTATCGGCAGCGCATACCAGCAATCCATCTACAATTTGCTATCCCAAATTGCGCCGACTTTTCTAGCAGAAGAACCCCATCAAAGCAATTTTAATTGGGAGGAAACCTTCATGCACATCGCTGAAGGGTTGGATAAAACCGAGATAGCAGCACAAGTTATAGCTAACTACCATACACGTTTGGAGGAATTCAAACAGAAAAGGGGCGATCGTCGTGAAGAAATAAGAGTCTCAGTCGCTGCCCTTTATCAAGGGGATATTGGAGCGTACAGTAGGAATTCCTTCCCTGGCTCTATTTTGGAGAATGCAGGACTATCACGTCCTCCATCTCAAATTCAGCAAGGAAGATCTAGTATCTCAAAAGAGCGTCTTGGTGATTTGGATGGAGATGCACTGTTTCTAATTAACAATCTTACGGATGCCGATAGTCAGAAAACGCTTCAACAGCTCAGAACTGATCCCCTTTGGGCAAAACTCAATGTTGTTCAGAACGATCGGGTTTTCGAGGTTGGAGATTACTGGCTATGCTGCGGTCCTTTAGCTGCCAATGCCGTGATTGATGATTTATTCAAGTACTTGGTAAATACACCATAAGAGACTGGTATAGCAAAGTGTTTTTTGTGAGTTTCGCTGGAAAAACTTGCTTTCTCAACCACCGTAAACCTAAGACTGCAAGTCAATTAGTTATCATGTCAAACCATATTTTATTCGTTTGTAAATCCTGTAGATCAGCATCGATTCAAAAAGGTGAACCTACAGAAGGTTCCCTTTTATTCGAGGAGTTACTCGCACTACACCAAGACTGGTCTAGAAAATCTGAACTAGAAGTACAATCGGTCAGTTGTTTGTGGACTTGCAGCCACCCCTGCACGATTGCCCTATCCAGTGCTAATAACAAATTTACCTACATGGTCTTTACGGATTTATCACCTTCAGAAACTGCACCAGCGTTGCTCGAACTTTGTGAACACTATCTCGATAGCAATGACGGTGATATCCTTTGGAAACAGTTTCCTGAAGTGCTGCAATCCGAAGAGGTTGCCAAAATTCCACCGGTCGATTAAGCGAGAAAAAGTGAAGACGATTCCAATTTGGCTTATCCAGCTTACCTATTTTCCTGCTGTTGACGAATCACATTGCGGAACTCCATCACTGCATCAAACTGCTGCTCAGGTCGAACATAGCTGGCAAACAATTCCATATCTAGTTTTGGTAACAACTCACTACTTGCAACTTGTTCATAATGGTCAGCACGTAAATGATAAATCTGAAAGGCTCCATTTTCCCAGAACCATACTTCAACAACCTGCAAGCCACGATAAATCTCCAGCTTGTCAACTGTGCCGCTACTCAGAACAACTTCGATCGCAATATCAGGAAACTCTTTTTTATGCTCCAGACAATAACATTCATCCGGTTCCAACCCTCGTTGCTTAGCAGCCTTACGAAACGTTGCGGAACCCATGCCATGAAACCGAGTACGAGTCTCTTGAAAATAGGCTTCTATCAGCAATCCGATCGTTGTCTTAATCTCCTCATGTTCTGGAGATGTTGCCATAATTTCCAACACTCCTTCCAAATAACTTAGGCGCAGATTAGGAAAGTCATTGCCCAAGGTTGCCAGCAGAATCTCGTATTGCTGCCAGCTTACGCCTTCCAAGACCACACGCTGTTCTGACGGTAAGGGATGCGCTAAAACCTGAGGTGCCATAAGCGTTGAGCGATTCAAAGAGTTATCGGCTTTTATTCTACATCCTGCAATTAGAAGAACTGAAATCTTAAAACAAATTCTATTCGTTTGAAAATCCTGCTGCAAACGTAGCCCTGTTCCAATTTGGCATATTATCTCAGCCATGAATATCCCTTTCCAACAGTATGGCTATCTGCTAGCAAATTATCTCAAACCCCAGAAAGGTCGCGTTGCTTGGCTCGCCATCACCTTGCTCGGCAGCATTGGGTTGCAAGTCCTCAGCCCCCAAATTCTCGGTTACTTTGTTGACACCGCGACTGCCAGAGGTTCCCAGTCAGCTTTGTTTGGAGCAGCTTTTCTATTTATGATCGTCGCATTGGCGGCTCAGGGCTTAGCCGTTGCCGCCACTTACTTTAGCCTTCATGCCAGAGGGACTAGAGACCCTAGTTGGTCCTAGAGGTGCTCGTCTGTCTGGGGGACAGCTTCAGCGGGCTGGGGCGACCCGCATGTTGGTGCGGCAACCGGAGTTGCTAGTCTTTGACGACCTTTCCAGTGCGCTTGATGTAGAAACTGAACAACAACTCTGGTCCCAGATCTTTCCCACCACTCCCACTTGTCTTGTCGTCTCCCACCGCCGCATGGTGCTAGAGCGAGCCGATCAAATCCTGGTTCTTAGCAACGGTCAAGTCATCGCACAAGGCACATTTGAAGCGTTACAAGCCACCTGCACCGAGTTGCCAACCACCTGATGTATCGTTCCCATCCTTCTCCCTATTGAAGTACCGAACAGCTCCTCTGCCAGCTTAGTTCATCACAGTTCCAGCAACGCCCTAAAATTCAAAATCCACAAGTTTACAGAAACTGAGCGCCATATCTGGGTCGCTAGTCTGCTGGGGATAGGCAATAGCAGGCCGCTCAATCACGATCAGTTTGACGCCTAAGGCGGCTGCCACCTGTTGTTTGACGGCTTCACCCCCCGCTGTTCCGGATGCCTTTGTGACCACAGTAGAGATTTGCCACTGCTGCCAGAGGGCGGTTTCCAACGCGACTGAAATGGGCGGACGTAGGGCAATGATGCGGTCGGGTGTGAATCCGGCTGCTAGTGCAGTCTCTAGGGCAACCGGAGACGGCAGGATGCGGGCAAACAAACAGGCTTGCTGTTGCCAGGATGCGAATAAGGGCAGTGATCGGTAGCCCACAGTCAGCAACACTCGCTGATTCACCAGTCGGTCTGTACTCAGCAACGCTGCAACGCTGTCGAAATACTCGATGCTTGGTTTAATCGCTGAATCCGTAGCAGCATTCACTGGCGGACGCTCGTAGCGCAAGTAGGGAATTTGATAGCGTTCAGAAACAGTAATGGCAAGCTGGGAAATGACTACTGCAAAGGGATGGGACGCATCCAGGATCCGGTCAATCTGGTATTGCTGCAAAAAGTCTGGAATTTGCTCGATCGAAAGCTGGCCCACCCAGATGGGCAGAGATGCTGGATAAAGCGAACGGGCCGATTCACTGACAACCGTTACCATACAGGGCAGATGCAATGCCATCATTGCTTCAGCTAATTCTGCGCTTTCTTGCGTGCCGCCAATCAACCAAATCGTCATGTGATTATCTCAAGCGGCGATCAAAATTACATTCATAATCTATCATTCCTATACCACCTGCTGCCCTATACCACCTGCTGCTCTCGCTTCATCCAATCTGATTCATGCCTTTAACGAAACAGCAACGCAATGCGATAGGTATTGCAAACAGTACAATAGAGCAAAGCTGCTTTCATCCACTGCTTCAAGCTAAATCTCATGCAAATCCTGATCACACCCACACAACTTGATCTCCCTGCGGGCACTGTCATTCGGGTTCCGGCAACCTGGCAAGAGTATCAGACGCTCGCTGACCAGCGTGGGGATGGATCAATTCCTCGCATGAAGTACTGGAATGGAGAGTTATTTCTGATGGTGCCGTTACCAGAGCATGGCAAGGATGCTAGTTTGATTGCTGACCTAACCAAAGTTTTGTTAGATGCTCAAGGGCTGGAGTATGACTCCTTTACACCGATTACCATGACGTTGCCAGAATCAGGCGGCATTGAACCGGACTACTGTTTCTACATTCAAAGTTTGGATCAAGTCAGAGGCAAAAAACGAATCGATTGGCAGGTTGATCCACCTCCTGATTTAGTTTTAGAAATTGACGTCACCAACTACAGTAACGTGAATGATTATTTGCCTTATCAAGTGCCAGAGGTGTGGATGTTTAAGGACAACAGGCTCAACATTTATATACTCGACGGTAACGCCTATCGCCTTACACAAGCCAGCCGCTATTTCCCAACCCTTCAGCTTCAGGCCATCGTAGATCAATATCGACAGATTGCTTACGAGCAAAGCAGCAGTCAGGCAATACGACAATTGAGACAGCGGTTTCCTAGTTGAGGGAAATGTGACTGATCTGACTTATAGCACGCGATGGCTATTGGGAGTTGACTATATGCTTTGGCAAACACATTGCAATTCTCCATGAACCGATCTAAAACTGCTAATCTAGCTTTAATCTACATTGCCACACCTTCCAATTCTTCATCTGCTATTTCGTACAACTGCCGTAATCGCTCTAGTTTCTCCTGATCGGGATGCCAGAATCCGCGCCCATGAGCCTCTAACATTCTGCCAACAATATTCCGAAATGCTTCTGGGTTCGCTTTGCGCAGTTTCTCGACCATCGCTGGATCGAGAGCATAGGTATCTGCGGCTTGGTCGTAGACCCAGTTATCTTTAAAGTCTGTTGTACCAGCCCAGCCAATCATCGTCGTCATTCGCTGTGAGATCTCATAAGCTCCTCCCGATCCTTGAGCTGCCATTGCTTCAGCCCATTTGGGATTGAGTAGTTTAGTGCGGTATTCCATCCGCAGCAGATCTTCGAGTTTGCGGGGAGTGGTGTCGTTGGAAAAACTTTCGACAAAGCTGGCCATCACCTTTTTGCCGCGCTGCATCTCTGCCGCTTTTTTTAGACCGCCGGTGTTGGCGTAGTATTCCTGAATATCGGTCAAGCCATATTCTACCGAATCAATTTGCTGCACGATGCGTTCGGTCGTTTTGAGCAAAGTATTTAGAACCTCTGGACGCGCCTGTCCCTTGTCCTTTCTGCCATAGCTAAAGGTATTGCGGCCCTGCCAGGTTTGGCCCAGTTCATCACCTGATTCCCAATTAGCATCCACAACTCGATCGTTCACTAGCGAGCCAAAGTCGCCTGCCGGATTAGAAAACAGGCGGGCTGAGGCATTCTCAACTCCCTGAGCCTGAAGCGCCAACGCATGTTTGCGAATAAAGTTCAAATCCTCTGCTTCATCGGCGGTTGCGGCCCGTTGGAATAAATCATCTAATAACTCAATAATGTTACCAAAACTATCTCTAAAAATTCCCGACAGATTCGCAATTACATCAATACGTGGATGATCGATCTCGGCCAAGGGCTTTAACTCATAGCGCACGATTCGCCCTGTTCCTTCTTTGACAGGTTCTGCACCAACTAATTCCAGCAGGATTCCCAGGGATTCACCTTTGGTTTTAATTGCATCTAACCCCCATAACATCACGGCGACCGTTTCTGGAAAGGTGCCCTGCTCGCGCAAATGCTGGTCGATAATTTTACGGGCGATCTCGCGCCCCCGTTCATAGGCTGCCGCAGAAGGCATTCGGTAGGGATCTAGGGCATGAATGTTGCGTCCGGTTGGCAAAACGCCTGGACCGTCGCGCAGCAGATCGCCTCCTGGTGCGGGCGGAATATACTCGCCGTTTAAACCACGCAGCAAATTGGTCAGTTCATCGGTAGTTTGCTGGAGCAAGGTACGAATTAGAATGGCCTCATTGATGCGGTCTGATAGTTCTGGATCAATCTGTCGGCTCGGTTCGGTGGGCAACGCCTGAGCATGATAGTGAGCTAATGCGGTAGGCGAATCAGCTCCGTTGATGATATCGGTAATCACCGTTTCGGGTAGCGTATCACCCAAATAAGCCTGCAAATACTGCTGTAGAGATTCACTATCAGGCGGTTCGCCTAAAACATGCAGTCCGGCAGAGAAGAGGCGATTTTCTAAGACCTGCAAGTAGTCGTAGAGCTGCACCAGATAATTTTGAAATGCTTGGTTACTGAAAAGCCTTGCATTTTCGGGGGTGAATTCGATGCCCAATTGTTTGGCTTCAGCAAAGGGACAGTCTGCTTCGAGGCCGGTATCGAGGATTTTTTTGCAAATCGCTTCTTTCAGCAGATAATTCTTTTCTGGGTCTTCGCGATATTCGCCGATCAATTCCCGCAACGACACCAGCTCTTTATACAGCCCAGCCCGACCATAGGGCGGCACATTGTAGGAAATTAGCGTACCGTAACCACGTCGCTTCGCCAAGATCGATTCGGATGGATTGTTGGCGGCATAGAGATATAAATTCGGCACGTTGCCCAGCAAAATATCTGACCAGGAATAGCCCGTATTGCCCAGAGGTGAACCCGGCAGCCATTCCACCGTACCATGCATGCCGAAGTGAATCACCGCATCGGCCCCAAATTCGTTTTGCAGCCATTTGTAGAAGGCGGCGTACTGAGGGTGGGGCGTTAAATCGCGCTCAAACATCAACCGCATCGGATCGCCTGCCAAACCCAACGGTGGCTGCACCCCAATCCAAACATTGCCCAGCGTCACTCCCCCCAACAAATACTGCGATGCCTCCGGTTGATCGCCGTTCTCTAGCGTCCGGATGCCGGTTTTATCCAAGGATTGCCACTGCTTTTCAATTCGCGAGGTAAACAAATATCCCAACCATCGCTCTAACGTTTTTACCGTCACCATTGTTGTAGTTTCTAGATCTGGTGCATTGGCATTATCGGCAGCTTTCACCTGCTGGATCAATACCTCGCCATCTTCGGGAAAGTCCCCAACGTTATAGCCCTGTTGCTGCAAGGCTTGCAGCAACCCAACCAAGGATTTGGGCACATTCAGCAAGGCTGCGGTTCCAGTCGCGCCATATCCGGGCGGAAATCCATACAAAATAATCGCCAGCTTGCGTTCTGAAGGTGGCTTTCGTCGCAGGCTAATCCAGTTTTTCACCCGTTCGGTCAGGCGCTTCACCCGTTCGGGAATCAAGTAAATTTGATCGCCCACCAAACCGCCCAACGGCACCGTATCGATGGCACCATCGAGTTCGGGCAGCGCATACAGCACCACACTCTGGAGGCCACCAACGCCCTGCCGCGTCCAGGAGTAAATATCCTGAATCAGCAGGGGAGCTGCCACAAAATAAGGCACATTTTTGGCACTCAAAATTCGCTTCGCCACATCCACCTGTCGTCCGGCTTCCATCGATCCTGCCGGACCGCCCACGAGCGGAAACCCAATCGTGGAAACAATTGCATTCACTTTTACGGCATCACTCGACAGAGACAGAATTTCTACCTTACCCTGGCGTCGCTGTTGCTGTTCATAGGCTGTAGTGAGCCAATCGCGCACGGCCACATGCCCTTCTACACCGTTAATAAAAATGGGCAAGGGCACCAAGCCTGCCTGCTCAAATGCATAAATTAACTGAGGGATATAGCGTTGTTTTGTAATTACATGTTTTCGATACAGTAAAATACCTACTACAGGTAACGAAGTGGTATCCTCTGATAGCTTTTGTCCATTGGAGCCAACCCGCTTTCTTTGGCTGTACCAGGCTAAGTAAGCTTTGGGTGACTCAAAATATCCAGCATAATCGGGATGCAGCAGACCCATATTGGGAGTTTCAATCGCAGCGGGAATTTCGCCCACGGCCAGATCCAGATACTTCTCAGCCAAGAACCAGAACATGGCCGCCACATTTTCACTGCCGCCCGCATTCCAGTAGCCGTAGATGATCAACCAGTTGCGCAGATCCTGCACTTTGCCAATCGGCACAAATTTCAGCAGTTTGGGTCCGGTTTTTAAAAAGCTGAGATAGCCAGCGAGTTTGTCTTCTTCGCGTCCGCTGCTGAATTTGTCCAAAATAAACTTGACGGGTTTGGGCATGCCCTGCGGCTTATCTCCAATCGCAAACTTACCGATCTGCGTCAGACTAATTAGCTCCAGCGCCGACTCAAACACCAGCCGAATCGGAATCTGCTGAACTCGTTGCCGTAACCACTGCACTTGGTCGTAATCGAAAATCAAGCTGGCAAAGAACACATGAGCGCCCTGCAAGGCGGCCTCGACTGCTTCAGGCTGGGCCGCCAGATCGCGGTCGCTGAAGACACAAATCTCCAACTCTGGACACCGCTGCTGCGCCAGTTTGGCCGCATCTCGGTAGAGGTCGGCATTAAAAGACTCAAATCCTGCGATCAAGACAATGCGCTTCATGCTTCAAGTCACAAAACGTTACTCTTCTCTGATCTTAGGCTGATTTTGAGAGACGGGGTACTGGGAGGGGAAGGAGTTGGGAAAGTTGGGGGAGGCAGGAGGCAGGGGGCAGGAGCCAGGAGGCAGGAGGCACAATAACTATGAATGATCGGGGCTTGCTTCTGCGTATGTCCTGTGGGGATTGGAGATTTTCCCTAGCCTCCCTGACTGGAAGGCAGAAATTGGTCGCAGAGCGTGTGTACAGATGTGATTGGCTTAGCGCCCTGCTTTAGCAATGCTTGATTGGTCGGAGTATCCAAAACGAATAGGGATTTGCCCTGCTCCTGCCACTGGTGCGCGAGGGCAGCAATTTTACCGTCGGGAGTGGCATGGGCGATCAAAATCACATCGGCTAGGGTGGCAACAAGCTGATTGCGGCTTTGGGCCAGTTTAGCGGTAGCTCGCGACTGTTTAGCTGAGAATATCGAGAGCAGCAACAGGCGATGTTCAGCTACTCCCGTTTGCCATTCGGCTGTGAGCTTCATACTGTCGAGACTGCGAGCTGGACAACAAATCACCGCTTGAGTGCGCTGGAGCAATAGCGACAGCGCTTGCTTTTCTACAGGCGAGTGAAAGCCACTGATTACCGCTATCTCTGCTGGCAGGGCTGCCATAAGGCTGCGAGTTTGGGACCATACATCATCTGGACATTCACTTGAGCAGAAAAAGGCTAGTTTTGGCCGCTGTAGCAGTTGCAGGTTGCCGATGGTGCTAAGCGGAAGTGGATCTGCGCGAAATTGCCGCAGGGCATCGGGGTAGAGGGGGTGGTCGGGTGGAAGTGAGTGGTTCTGAAGCAATGGTGTGGGATTCAGCTTCGATAGGCAAATTAGAGTTTATAGATAAAGTTAGCAATATTCTCTCGCTCTATCCACCCCTGTTTCTGGTAAAACTGACGCTGATAGGACTCCCGTTCCCGACTATTCACCAGCATTAACCGACTGCATCCGCGTACTCTGGCTTCGGTTTGAACCGTGTCCAACAGCAGTGAGCCAATTCCCTGCCCTCGATGAGCCTGATCCACGAATAATTCAGATACAAATCCTTCTGGAGCAGACAGAAACAAATAAGGCAGCCAATGGACCGCCGCGTAACCAATGATCTCCGCACCTTGTTGTTCCACAATCTGTTCTGCGACATACACAGAATGGCTATTATCAGCTAAACAGGAATTGAGATGGTAGGCAACTTGCTCGGTTGCAACTGAAGCATCGGAGTTCAGGTGCGGAAACCACCCCAGGGATTGTAATAAAGTACAGATTGCGGTAGCGTCCGTTATTTCGGCTCGTCTGACTGTAGCTTTCATGAGAACTTTGCTGGTCTAGGTTGGCAAAACGCAGGACCTCCCACCTCTAGGCAGCTCTCTCTTCCACCTGTCTAGCAACAAGGTCATTTAGCGGCTGCAATAGATCGCGAATCACCGGATCGTTTGAGGTGAGATAACCAGTTTCAGTAACGCTGCATTGATTCCACCATTCTATATCACGTTGGTAGAGCGCGCTGAGTAAGGAGATGTAAGGGGTTTTAAAGTTCAAGGTTGGTACAACACATAATCCAAGCTGCCGAAAAATAACGATAATGGTGCAGCAGATTCGGATGTAGGAAAGTACTTTGATTCGATGGGGAATATTGGGATCAAGCAGCTTTTGCTGGGCAAATATAAGCTGCTGTTGAGCAGCTTGGAAGATTTGGGTTGTTTGAGCTTCAGTGCTTTGCATACTAGAAGTCATGATCAGTTCCTCTGTCATCGAAAAGCGATTAGTTTTTTTGGATGTAACTGCAAATGGCTGCAATTTGAGCGCAGGCAGACAAAGCCCCCAGGATTTGAGGGCCAAGGTTTTGGAACACAGGGGGGCCATGCCCCCATTGGTCTTAGTTCTATTTATTCAGAACTTCCTGACGCGACTCCTCGAACCGCTGATTCAGCTTGTTCAAAGTTGCTTCCCGCTCTTTCTCAAATCTTGGATTAAGCTTATTCATCACTTGTTCGCGTGATTCTTGAAAGCGTTCGTTTAGCTTATCAATTGTTTCTTGCCGCGACTTATCATACCGCTGCTCGGTTTTATTCATCACCTGTTCGCGAGAAGCTTCAAATCGCTCATTCAATGCTGCGGCAGGTGCATTATAGGTATTCATCAGAGCAACAGTAGACAGAGCTGCAAAGATTAGACGTTTCATGGGTTTTCTCCTTGTTAGATAAAGGGTAGTTAGAGTGGATATTGAACTAAATGAATGGGCCGTGAAAGTAATAGCGAACAAGTGGATAACGATTACAACCAGCGAAACCTAGTGATAGTAGCGTTGCTCAAGCCAAATCCGAACTTCGGTTTCGTTAGAGAAGACGGCTTCCCTCTGCGTCTGGGGATCATAAACCCGCCAAATTTCCTGATTCCCATCTAGGGCATAACGAATTATGGGATCCTTAGGTTGAAATACATTGCTAACCAGAGCCGTTACAACTGCTTCTAGCCAGGCTGGAAATTTGAGTGGACGCCGGGAAGAGGGAACAGAGGCCATCGCCTGCTCACCATCCCAAAGTACAAAATCAACTTGCTTAGCCGATGAGAATTTCATGGTAGTAACTCCTAAGTAGGGGGGACTTGAATCAGGCCACAGCAAAGCTACCGCTCGATTCGATTGAATCTGCTTGCTACTTTGCCGGAGCCACTGCTCCTGAACCAAATTGGAACAACTTGGGGAATAGAAGCTAGAACTGGCTGTCAATCCTTTGAAGTAGGTGCAAATCAAAGATTGTTCGTAGCCTGGATTCTGCGCTCGGTTTGTCTGGCGGGGCTGTCTTGCTTTAGCCTATTTGCCTTGACACTTACTAGATTAAGCGAAGCATTTGGCGTTGTCTTTACAGAAAAGTATGGAATTGGAGTATGCAAAGGGAGCGCCGTGAAGTATGGTGCCACCTCAGAAAAGTATGGTTGATTGCACCCTCATTCATCCTTTGTCTGCGTTAACCAATGTCAAATGCTGAATCACCAACGAGCCAGATGCCCACACTCCATCTACTATTTAATTGGAATGACTTTAACTGGAATGACTGAATCTGAGGCGCTAGGCCGGCTAGATATGGTTCTGTTATTTAGAACACCATGAGGAGATCCAATGGCTAAACCGATGAATGTTTTAGGGGGTGAATTAGCGTCCTGCTGCACCTCTCCCATAACCGGATTTTATCGCAATGGCTACTGCGAAACGGGCGCAGATGATCGCGGGGTACATGTTGTTTGTGCTCAAATGACAGAAGCATTTTTGACCTTCACCAAATCCCAAGGAAATGATCTAAGTACACCAGCCCCAATGTTTGGGTTTCCTGGCCTCAAACCAGGAGACAAATGGTGTCTCTGCGCCAGCCGCTGGAAAGAAGCCTTCGATGCAGGAGTGGCACCGCCGGTAGATTTGTCCGCCACCCATATCAGAACACTAGAGTATGTATCGCTGGATCAGTTGAAACAGCATGCTTTGTAGTGGATCTCAAGGAGGTGTAAAATTGAAGGAGCCAGGAGTCAGGAGTACCGCATCCACCCATCCACCGTTCGGCTGAGCCGCTCACGGCGAAGCCCATCCACCCATGCAAGCCTCAGTTGCCCAACTCCAGCAGATTTCGGTTTTGCGGGATCTAGGGAATACCGACTTAGAGCAGTTGCGAGTTGCAACGGCTTTGTCTTTCTATCAGCCTGGAGAAGTGGTGATGCAGGCAGGCGATCCACTGCCACCTCGGCTCTATGTTGTGCTCAGTGGTGTTTTGCAAATCACGCGGGTATCTCAAACTGGTAAGGAAACGGTGTTTCGGGTGCTGCCTGCTGGCGAAATTTTTGCGGCTCCGGCCCTAGTGGGTGACGGAATTGCTCCGGCCACGGTAATTGCAACTGGGGCAGCAGAGGTGCTGACAATCGAGCGGGACGCCTTGCTGCAAGCAATCAGCCGCCGACCGGAAGTTGCCCTGCGAATTCTGGAGATTTACAATCAGCGATTGCAGCAATTGCACAATACGGTGCATGATCTGGTGTCTGAACGAGCCTTGGTGCGGCTAATTCGCTTGATTCGCTACTACGCTATGCAGTTTGGCACGACTCGCTTGAATCAGGTGGAGCAGCTAAACGTGAAGCTTTCCTACTATCAGCTTGCTCGCAGCGTTGGCATCACCTACGAAGAATGTGTGCGGCTGTTCAAACTGTTGCAGCCTGTCGTCACCTATAAACGCGGCGGCTTGATTCAAATCAGCAGTTGGCAAGAATTAGCCGCAATCGCAGCACGAGCCGAATCTGCCTAAAAGCCAATCCGAACAACCATAGACTCGGTAAAATCAGCTTAATGAACTGGAGGAATGTTCATGCTCAGAATGAAAAAGACGGTAAACGGATTACTGGTGCTGCTAGTCAGTTTCAGCCTAACCTTGAGTCTAACCCTTGGTCCGCTGCCCGCCTTCGCCCACAGCGTTTTGACTGATTATCGACTCGTAGAGGATACGCTAGAAATCCAGTCCAGCTTTTCCACCGGCGAAGTTTTTGAAGGTGCTGAAGTAGTAATCTATGCCCCCAACGATTCGACCCGACCCTGGCTTCAGGGCAAAACCGATCAAAACGGCACCTTCCTGTTCCAGCCTGACCGCAGGCTAGCAGGTGAATGGTCCGTCAAGATTGGCACAGGCGACCACGGTGATATTTTGTCTGTGCCCGTAAGCGAGCAGGGCGTAGACCTGGATGCAATCAGCCAATCGCCCTACGATGCACCCCACGTAGCTGCTAACCCATTTGTTAAGCAGATGGTGGTGGCTGGTGTGCTGCTCAGTGGTTTGGGTGTGGCTGGCTTCAGACGCTGGAGACGCTAATGCTTGAAGTTGGGGCGATTGCTAATACCTCTACCCTGCTGCCTATCTGCACTTCTTCCTGCTGGCGGTGGATCACGTTCTGCCCAAAAATCACACCGCCCTTGTTGCGCCGATAGGTTGCCAAGGTCTTCAACGGCTCTTTGCTCTCGCGTCGGCCAGTCGCCTGATCGGTGGTGGTAATCACACAGCGTTCGCAAGGCTTCACCAGATCAAACGTCACCAGTCCGATGCGAATCTGCTGCCAAGTATCTTCTGCATAGGCGTCGCAACCCGAAACGACTAAATTGGGGCGAAAGCGATTCATCGGAATTGGCTCTGGCAACCGCTGATTCAGATCGGCCAGCGAGGCTTCTGAGATCAGCAGCAGGGGATAACCATCGGCGAAACTGACCTGAGCCGTGGTTATCCGCTTGACTGGACGGTTGTATGCCTCCCCTAACCGTACCAATCGGCACTCAATGCCCAAAAACTGACTGAACCAGGCTGCCACCCCATCGCCTTGATCGATAGCCAGACAGCGATCTCCCCAAACCTCAACCTCCATCCCAGTCCCGCCAACAGGTGAAAGTGGTAATTCCAGCCCTGATTGACCGGGTGCCTTCAGGTGCAGAGCTTCTGCCTCAATTGCTGTTTCGATCAGCGCCATCTGAGGCACATCTCGCTGCGTGATAAACCGTCCGTTTGGCGTGACCAGCATCCAGTTGCGGTCAAACCGGAAGCCCCAGTTATCTAATTCGGCTGAATTGACCGCAAAACCGCGACAGGACTTGATCGGATAGATATAAATAGCGCTTAGCGTCGGCGAGGTCGTTTCTAAGGACATAAGGGGTAGGGGGTGGGGAGTAGGGGGTAGGGGGTAGGGAGTAGGGGGTGGGTTTCAGTTGCCACGATAGCTTGATCTGCAAGAATCTGCATCCCAATCTGAACACCAAAGCACACCCATGCACCCATGCACCCACACACCCACGCACCCACGCACCAGCACTCTAAAATTCAAACAGATACCAAAACTGGAGACTAACCATGACACAGATCTTTCTGCTGACTGCAGCAATTCTCGGTGGCCTATCCGTCGCAGGCGGAGCCTTTGCCTCCCATGCTCTACAGGAGCGTTTAGCAGAGCGGGCACTGGAAATTTTTGAGACGGGCGCTCGCTATCAAATGTATCACGCGCTGGCCCTGCTGGTGGTGGCACTGTTGCTAAGCCGGGCGGAAGCGGCCCAATCGCTGCTAACGGCAGCGGGTTTTGCGTTTATTACCGGAGTGGTGCTGTTCTGCGGCAGTCTGTATGGGCTGAGTTTGTCGGGAATTAAAATTCTAGGAGCGGTTGCGCCCTTGGGTGGAGCGGCCTTTTTGATTGGCTGGGGATGCTTGGCTGTAGCAGCCTTGAACTATAAGTAACTCAAGGAACAGCTAAGCCACAAATATCTGCAACGCGATTATGAAAAACCAGTGTATAAATTCAATTAGTATCGATAATGCATGTCTGAAGGCAAACAGAAATTTTGTTTCAATGCAGTATCCAACTTAAGGAGTTGATTTCAGTAGGACTAAGTAGGGCTGGAAAATCCACTGCAAAAATGTACAAGACAGAGCCATTCGTCTAGCCTATGCTTGGAATCGCTCCTGATTCCAGGGCAGCTCAAACACTGTTGCTTTAGCTTTTTTGCCCTATGTCCATGTTATCCTTCAAGGGTTTTTCTCGTGACATCTCTACCTCGACAGTAATCGCCGGTTTTGTCACGGTATTGGTTGGGTTTACCAGCTCAGCAGCAATTGTGTTTCAGGCGGCACAGGCGCTGAATGCTTCACCGGTTGAGATTGGCTCCTGGATGTTGGCGCTGGGCCTAGGAATGGGCTTGACCTGCATTCTCTTATCGTTGCGGTATCGGGTGCCGGTCGTTGCGGCTTGGTCTACGCCCGGTGCTGCGATGTTGATCACCACCGCAGCTGGCGTGCCGATGCCAGAAGCAATTGGGGCTTTCTTGGTCTCAGCCGTCCTGATCACACTTTCTGGATTTAGCGGCTGGTTTGAGCGCATGATTAATCGCATTCCTCTTTCCATCGCCTCTGGGATGCTGGCGGGTGTGCTGCTGCGCTTCGGCCTGGATGTATTCATGGCGATGAAAACGCAGTTCGTGATGACGTTTGCTATGTTTTGCGTCTACTTAATCATGCGACGTTTCTTACCGCGCTATGCTGTAGTGGCCGCCTTAGCGTTGGGGATTCTGATTGCCGCGCTCCAAGGATTGCTCCAGGTTGACACAATTCGGTTACAGCTCGCCCAGCCGGTGTGGACCACGCCGCAGTTTTCACTCGACTCCATCATCGGTGTGGCTTTGCCCCTGTTCGTCGTAACAATGGCCTCCCAAAACGTACCCGGTGTAGCCGTGATGCGCGCCTCAGGCTATTTGGTGCCCATTTCACCCCTGATTGGCTGGACTGGAACCGCAACGCTAGTATTAGCACCCTTCGGAGCCTTTGCCCTGAATTTGGCTGCCATCACTGCTGCCATCTGTATGGGTCGAGAAGCCCACGAGGATCCGACTAAACGCTATGTAGCTGCCGTGGTGGCTGGAGGATTCTATATCTTGATTGGTCTGTTTGGTGCCACGGTTGGGGCGGTGTTTGCCGCTTTCCCCAAAGAACTGGTGTTAGCAATCGCGGGATTGGCGCTATTGGGCACGATCGGCAACGGATTAGCTACCGCTTTGCTGCATGAAAAGGAACGTGAACCAGCCTTGATTACCTTTTTGGTCACTGCCTCTGGCATTACCCTGCTTGGAATTGGCTCGGCCTTTTGGGGATTGGTGGCCGGTGCATTGGCAATGGCAATTTTGTGCGGTAGAGAATAGGGCAGCAGCAACACTAAAGCAGCCGTAAATGCTAAGGTGCTAAGCGTGAGCTTGTAGCAGATGATGAAGTGATGAGTATCTTCACCTTACAATCCGTTCGCAAAGACTTTGGGATTAAGGAAATCCTCAAGGAGGCTAACTTCAGCCTGGGTGCAACGGATAAAGTTGGCCTAATTGGCACCAATGGCTCTGGTAAATCGACCCTGCTGAAAATGATTGCTGGGCTAGAGCCAGTAGACAGCGGTCAAATTTTGGTCAACTCTGGTGTGCGGATTGTCTACCTACCGCAGCAACCTGAAGTGGATGAAGCTTGCACGGTGCTAGAGCAGGTCTTTGCCGACAGTGGCGAACGCATGCGGCTAGTGCGCGAATATGAAGAAATTTCCGATCGGCTGGCACGAGGAGAGGGCAATGCGGATCAGCTGATGGCAAGGCTGTCTAGCATCACGCATCGCATGGATGCCACCGGCGCATGGGAACTGGAAACCCAGGCCAAAATAATTCTTTCTAAACTGGGCATTGAGGATTTTAGCACCAAGGTCGGCCAGCTATCAGGCGGCTACCGCAAACGAATTGCCCTGGCAACGGCACTGCTCTCGGAACCCGATGTGCTGCTGATGGACGAACCAACCAACCATCTAGATGCGCTATCGGTAGAATGGCTGCAAAGCTACCTAAATCGCTATCGGGGGGCGCTGCTGTTGATCACCCACGACCGCTATTTTCTCGATCGCGTCACCAACCGGATTCTAGAAATCGACCGAGGCGAGCTGTACACCTACGACGGCAACTACTCCTACTATTTAGAGAAAAAAGCTGAGGCTGAGGAAGTCGAAATTAATTCCCAACGCAAACATCGAGGTGTCTTACGACGAGAGTTGGAATGGCTGAAGCGGGGTCCCAAAGCCCGTAGCACGAAGCAAAAAGCCAGAATCGACCGCATCCACGATATGCAGGTCCGAGAATTTAAGCAGACCCAGGGTAAGGTGGATATTTCAACTGCCGGTCGGCGGATTGGCAAAAAGGTGGTTGAACTGAATAGCATTGGTAAAGCCTATGGAGATCGAGTGCTAATCAAAGATTTTACCTATGCGTTTAACCCAGAAGACCGAGTTGGAGTGATTGGTGGCAACGGTACAGGGAAATCCACGTTGATGAATATCATCACAGGTCGAGTAGAGCCAGATGCTGGTACCGTAGAAATTGGCAGCACGATTCATATTGGCTACTTTGATCAGCATTCCGAAGATTTGTTGCTCAACCCAAATCAACGAGTAATCGAATACCTCAAAGATGTGGCCGAGCTAGTCAAAACGGCGGATGGCTCGATTATTACCGCGTCCCAAATGCTGGAGCGATTCCTGTTTCCGCCCAGCCAGCAGTATGCGCCGATTAATAAACTTTCTGGTGGAGAAAGGCGACGGTTATTTTTACTGCGGGTGTTGATGAGTGCACCCAATGTCCTGATTCTAGACGAACCCACGAATGATCTAGATGTACAAACCCTCGCAGTTTTAGAAGAATATCTCGAAGACTTCAACGGCTGTGTGATTGTGGTGTCGCACGACCGCTATTTTCTGGACCGCACCGTAGACACAATTTTTGCCATCGAAACCGATGGCCTAATTCGGCAGTATCCAGGTAACTATTCGGTTTACTTGGACTACTGCGCTGAGGCCGATGAGGAGAGTACAAAAGCTTTAGAACCAAAATCTCAGTTGAAAGCTGAGTCAAAGTCTGAGCAGAAATCTGCCTTTGCCGCACCTGCCGCCAAGAGTCCAGACACCACCAAACCGCGTCGCCTCTCTTACAAAGAAAAACGTGAATTGGATCAGCTAGAAATCCAGATTCCGCAGCTAGAAGCCGAGAAAACAGAACTGGAGAAAACCCTTTATAGCAACCCGCCAACTGACTTCACAGCAATGCAAGCGTTGACTGAAAAGTTGGCTGAATTGGAACATACAATTGAATCCAGTACTGAACGCTGGTTAGAACTAGCCGAGTTACAGTAAGCTAGACAGCATCCCCACCAAGACCTTTTGCTCGTCCGCTCCAAGCGAATCATGGGGTGACAGAACTGTTAGATGAGTAATGGACTCAAGAACAGAGATGATGGAGAAGTGGGTGACGACTCTCCAACGGGTGGCAGTTCGATGCCTAGTAACATAACGCCGCACCCACCTTAATTGCTTGAAGTCAATCGACGAATTCTCAGGAAGTGACGGCTCATGTCCTCCATAATGGCTTCGCTCGACTTCAAGTTGAACAGAGTCTGATTCTGACACAGCTTGAAGAGGAGGGATACGACGATGCCTACCGAAAACTTCGCCGCCTTCATGGGAGTCGATTGGTCAGACAAAAAGCACTATCGGTTGCTCTGCAAGCAGCCGACAGCGATGAGGTTGAGATGAGTGGAGTGGCTCATACTCCAGAAACTATTCATGCTTGGGTTGCCCAACTGAGGCAACGTTTTGAAAGTCAGAAGGTTGCCCTGTGTACTGAACAGAAGCAGGGGGCTTTAATTTATGCGCTTTGTCAATATGACTTTATCGTTTTGTTTCCCGTCAATCCGCAAACCGTGGCAAAATAAGCTGCAAAGCAGCCGCTACGCGAACGTCGGGCTTTCACGCCCTCTCGTGCTCAAGATGACCCAACCGATGCGTACATTTTGTTGGAATTGCTACTTAAACACCGAGACAAACTCACAGCCTGGCAACCTGGTAGTTTGCAGATTTGAGAACTACAAAAACTCGTGGAGTGGCGGCGCAAGTTTGTCGATGATGGAGTGCGTTTGACCAACCGCATTATTGATGTACTCAAGGGCTACTATCCACAAGTATTGGAATGGTTTAGGAACAAGAACACCCTGGTATTTTGCGATTTTCTCACTCAATATCCTACGCTAGAAGCAGCGTAGCAAGCAACGCCAGAAACACTGAGTCAGTTCTTCGTTTCGCATCGCTGTAGATACACAAAAACGAATTCTAAACGAATAGAAAGGATTAAATCATCAACACCGCTGACGAACGACAAAGGAATCATTGAACCATCGCAGATGATTGGCAAAGCGTTGGCACTACAGTTACGGACACTACTATTAAGTATTGAACAGTTGAATCAAACGATTGAACAGTTGTTTAGGCAAATGCCCGATGCTGATTTGTTTGCCGCACTACCTGGAGCAGGAGAGCATCTTGCTCCTCGCTTGCTGTTAGCCTTTGGTCAAGAGCGTTCTCGTTTTACCAGTGCCCAAGACCTATTGCAGTATGCAGGCATTGCTCCGGTGACAGAGCGTAGTGGCAAGAAGGATTGGGTGCACTGGCGCTGGTCCTGTCCCAAGTTCTTGAGGCAGAGCTTTGTGGAGTGGGCAGAGCAATCACGGCAACATTCGTTTTGGGCAAAGGCGTTCTATGACGCACAAAAGCGCAAAGGCAAGACGCACCAAGAGGCAATTCGGGCACTGGCGTTTAAGTGGATACGCATTGTCTGGCGTTGCTGGCAGGATAAAAAGCCCTATGATGAGGCAAAGTACTTACTAGCGCTCAAAAAGAAGGGGTCACCTTTGGTTGCACAACTCGCCCTCTAGACAGTTTCTTGACCGCTGTCAGCCTCAGGGCTTATGTTAGACCGCGTTTTGGCGGCAAGCTCACAACCTCTCTACCACTTTCAGCTTGCTGCTTCTGCAAATCAGCAAAGATAGCTTTCAAATCATGATTGAAGGATCGAGAGTATTCCTCACGGATTCTGTGAATCTCTTCGACAATCTCGTCATGGAACATAATCAACCTCCAAGAAGTTCGTAGGGTGTGCAAAGAATTGGCACCGCTCAGAGAATATAATTACCAAGCTAAGGTTTTTGCCAAATGAGTGAATAGCGCCAGAACAGATGCCTTCGGAGGTGGAAACCAGGAACGACAGCGTTTGCAACTGATTTAATTTGCTTAAAGGACAACTGAGCAGGGCAAGTTGGTGCAGCGGGAGTTGGCAGCGTCGTTGATGTTCGATACCAGGTTAAATACACGAGATTAAGTGGAACTGAGATAGCGCTGTAAACATAATCTGCTAAAGTCGCCTCTTGATAAAGTCCAAGAATCAGCAATTTTCCAGAAGGGCGCAGCAGCACCTTCATCTTCTTCAAAGCTGCCTCCGTGTCCATGTGATGTAATGCAGCAATCGACACAATCACGTCGTAAGCTGCTTCTTGTAAGTCAGATTTAAGGAAATCGGCCTGTCGGTAAGTAATATTGGGAGCAGAATTATGATTTGATGCTTCCGTTAGGATTGCGCTGTCAACATCAAGTGCATCTACAAACTCGGATCGCTCCGCGAGTTTCCGGGCAAAAAGACCTAGCCCACAACCTACATCTAGCGCCCGCTCGACTTTGACTGGAATTTGATGTAGTAGATAGCTATGGTAGTGAATATTATGGTTCCACATTGCTTATCAAATAAGTCAAAGTCTAGCGCTTTCTTACGCAGTCTAACGAAGATAAGCGGCGACGAATGAGCTAGAACGAAGCGAAAAGCCTTCTAAATCGCCGCTTCATCGACTTGTTAGCTGGCTGACCTCACGCGAGATTTTAAACTACGATCGCAATACCCTGCAACTACCGATATCCTCTTAATGCACTGAAAAATCTCAAGGTTGAAACCGAAAATGTTGGAGCGATCGCACTTGAGCAATGGTTTCAAAATCACAATCATTATGAATCAGAAGCAAGTCATGTTCTAAAGCAGCTTGAGCAATACAGCAATCAATCGGACTGCGAACTGTTAACCCTTGACGACGCAAGTCATAGTAAATTCGCGCAGCCGCTTGCCAAGACTCACTTGCAAGTTCGACGTAATCCTGAGTTTCAAGGTACGTGGAGAGAAGCGTCCACTCTTTCTCATTCAAGCTCCCTTGCAGAAGTTCAAGCTGGGTGAAGCGAGTGAGCAAAACTTTACGGTCATTGATCAGGGCTTCCAGTTTTAATCGGACTTGACTTGTTCGATCGCGAAAGACACTGATCCAAACAGACATATCAATCAGCAGCATGACGAGTCTCGCGCAACGCCTTGTGGTCAAAATCCTCAGTAAATTGAATTTGACCTGCGAGATCGAGAAGATTCTTTTTGCGGCGCGATTGCACAAGTTCTCTCAACGCTAAATTCAGTAGCTCTTCCTGAGTAGTAAGCTTGGTCAGTTGGAGAGCCTCATTAATCAGGGCTTCGTCAAGGTTAAGGGTGACTTTCATAAAACTTACTGTATAGATGGCATCGTCAAGTCTGTATCTTTTAAATTTTAACCTGCGCCCTAAACTTCTCTAACTCATTTGCCGCCGGTGAGTTGGAGATACTTTGTTTTGAACGCCTCTGCAACTTCTTCAGATGTGGGTGGTTCACCATCGTTCTGAATAAATAACATATCCAATGCAGCAATATATGCCTCACCAAAAGCAGTTGTAATTGCTGCCGCTGTGGCTGCTACAATTGTTCCACCAATCACAGAACCTGCACCTGGAATCATTTTGAGTAGACCAGACACAATATAGCGTCCTGCAAGGGTTCCACCTGCTCCAGCCGCGATGCTTCCAACTATGGTGCTGAGAAAACTTTTATCGATCGACAAACCAAACGTTGCTGAAATACCAGCCAGCATACCAACTTGAATTGGTACAATACCGACTGCATCAGAAAATGGGATTGGTACTGCTGCAATTCCTGCTGCGCTAGCCGCTGCTCCCGCAACAATCGCGTGGGATTGTGTTTTTTTTAGCTCAATATCTACTTTTTGGGCTGCCGTGAATGCCCTTTTCAACCCTTCTGGAACAACTTCCATTGTTGCTTTTACTAAGTCATCCAGCCCTTTAGGTTTGAGAATGTTACCTTCATCATCTTCCTCTTAGATTGCTCGAACTCTAACGGCATTACTTACAAGTGGTAGTATTTTCAGAACTTCGGCACGAAATCCTTGATCAGATCTCGCTTTTGTAATTACAGCAATAATAGGTATGTTGCGGTCTACCAGCATTTTTACAAGTTCTTCTTCCGCTCGCTCAACGCGTCGGGAATCTTCAGTGATACAAATCCAGGCAACGTGGATATGTTGATTCGAGTCTGTATTTCTTGAACGCTCATTAATCAGAGACTTCAAAGCATCTAATGTCTGGGAGAAGTCTGCCATTTCAAGACCACGAGTATTGAAATAGAAAGTGGAATTCCTTCTTTCTTGATTTCTCTCGTATTCTGCGTGACAGGACGCCCCTGACCAGTAGTAGCGAAGTTTCCTTGAAAGACCGAATTGATGAGGGTACTCTTACCTACTCCCGTACGCCCAGCAATTAGGACATTGACATGACCACGTTCCCTTAGAGCTTCGCGCAGAGCGTCCTTTACCGCAGCCTCAAAATCAAAATCTTCTGCAACCGTCATTGCCTAACCTCTAGAGATCGCTCAAAACAACCCGAAGATCAGCGTACTTTCTTACAGTATTTCCCACATCGGGCTACAAATTCACTAACTTTCAGCTACCACATCAAAGCTTCAAGTAACAATCCAGCCAAATCTGCGGAGCCAGCTAACGGCAAAGTTGAGCCGCCGCAGATCACCTTTGACACTCACAGACAACCTCCATATGGTCGGCTCCAACGCAGTGTTAGGCAGCCGGTGCAGTCTATCCGTTTTGTCATTTGTAAAGCACCACGTAAGCTAAGTAGGAATTCCTAACGCTTTCAAAATCATTGGTAATAATTTGTTGACCGACTCTGCAATCTTTGCTGTCTCTGGCAAACTCTTCAAAATCCCTTCAAACATCCCCTGTGCTTTCTGGACTAGAGTTCGCTTTTTCTCAGGTTCTGTTACTTGCTTTGCTTCTGTCAGTGCATTCACTTGCTCCAGCAAAACTATCTTTTCCCCAGCAGATAGCTCTGTTGCATCTTCAATTATTTTCTGGAGATGAGTTAAAAGGTTTCTGAGGCTAGGCTGATTCGATTCAAGTTCATTTGGCAATTGATTAATTGCAGTGGTTAAGTTGCGGCCAACTGTACCGAGATTCACAACACCGCTGACATCACCACCAACCAACCCGCTGATGTTGCCAATACTTTTACCCGCATTGATGTTAATTCCACTCTGTTCCGGCATGAAATCTCCTTGAACATTGAAGGTTGGTTGATTAAGTGCAGTTTGAAACATCTGCTCGAATCTGCGAATTTGGGCATCCTTATCTACTAATAGTAGTCTTGCTTCTGGTGACAATGCTTTGATCTGATTGTAGTCTGCAAAGTATTCTGCACTCAGTTCTGACTTGTCGGCTGTCGGTGCGGTTCGCATTTTTAGATTTAGGCTGTTCTGTCCTCGCTTCTCCATTGCCACGATTTCTAGATTTGCATTTGGATGGTTCTGTGACAGGTTTTTAAGGGCAATCGAAATGGCGCGTGGATCAACATCTTGTCTATGATACAAATCAAGAGTGTCTTTAAATGGCTGAATAAAATCGGCAAACTCCCCCTCTGCAAACGATTCTCGCAAGTTATCTGGCTTCCGCAATGGATTAGGGTCTTCTTTGGTAGGAACACGCATGAAGATGTACTCACATTGCACATCAGTTAGATCGGTTGTGCCTGTAATGCCCCAATCCTCAATGTATGCTCCAGTGAGAATTGCTCCAGTCAAATTTGTCCCATCAAGTTGAGTTTGTTTCAAGACTGCTCTGGATAAGTTTGCATCTTGTAAGGTGGCGTGGTTGAGATTTGAGCCAACAAACTTGGCATCCTGCAAATTGATTCCTTGCAGATTTACACCTTCCAGATTCAAGCCATTATAGTTTTGGTCTTGTCCATTGAGTGTGATGACTAATTGGCGAATTTTAGGATCTGCAAGATAGGAGTTTCCTAGACGAGCGCGATCGAGATGCCTTGACTTTACCCATCGAGTGTGGGTGAGTTTAGCATTCCTTAAGTTTGAGTTTGCAAGTGTTGCTTGTGTGAAGTTAGCATCAGTTAAATCGGCACCTCGAAATGAGGTAGCTTTGATTGTTCCAAATACAACAGCAACTGAACGAATCAGAGCAAATTTCTCATTTCCTTTTAATGCTTGAAAAGCAATATAGCTGTTTAATGAAATGACAATAAAAGCAACAGCACTAGTAATCAAAAAAACAGCAATTTTGCCAATAGGAATATCAATAAAGGGAATAGTAAACTGATAAATAAAAACAATAGAAGCAAGAAAGATAACTACAGAGGCGATTTTTCCAGTTATGTCTTTGGCGACGACTCCAGCAGTACTCACAGTAAAAATAATTGCAATGGAATTACCAGCAATAATGGTGCCACTACCAGCAACGTTTCCAGCAGTAGTACCAAAAATTGAACCAAGAAAAGCAGTGACAGAAACGGAGACAAGGAAAAACCATGCAACTGCTGTTATTCCATAACGAATGGTAATGTAAAAAAAGACGGCATATATCAAGAATATACTGATGCCAGTAATAGAGTTAGATTTAAAGCCAGGAACGCCATTTTCGGGAAAGAGATATAAAAGAGGGGACAATGCGTTGATCGCTGAAAAGTAACCAATAGCTATTGACAGTATCAATAAAAAAATTAGTAGAACGATCGCCCACCGTTTCTGAAGTCCTGCTTTTGCTTCAGTGAAATTAGCTCCTTCCAAATTTCCGTTGCTAAAATTAGCTCCTCGAATATCCGCTCCGCTGAAATTCGCTCCAGTGAGATTTTGCCCCTCAAAGCTGCGTCCGCGTAGATTTTGACCCGAAAAATCCAAAGACATAAAAAGTTTGGAGAGAAAATTAGGAACTTTTAATTACTACTAATATAAGCACTCAGAAACACCAATTGATTTACCATATCTTCTGCTGTTTGGGCAGCGATTAATGTCAGCATCCCTTGCAACTGTTGTCCAACTGAATAACGCTGTTGTCGCAATACGATGATTCCTGCATGGTTTCGTTCTGTTGATAGGAACTCAATGTGTAAGCGGCAAAAATCTCGTCGATTGTAGCTGTAGATAACACGCCCTTGCTCTGCTGCCCAAATAAGCTGATCTTCATCAGAACAGCTTTGCTTGTTGGTATCAGCGACAGTGATCACATCAAGAGCTGCGCTGCGGAAAGCTGCAACTAGGGATTTGTCAAAACTATCTTCATCAATATATAAACGAATCTGGTTCACTGCCTCTGTGCCTTGTATTCAGCTTCCAAGCGATCGAACTCCGCATCCTCTGCCATAATGTCGGCATCAATCACCTCCTGATTTGCATAGTAGTATGCCAATGCTGCATATACTTCCGCCAATGTTAAATATGGTTTTTCGGAGATAATATCTTCTGGCTTCATCCCTGCATTGAAGTCGATCGCAATATTTTGAACTGTGATTCGATGACCAGCAATACGTGGACGACCGCCGCAGACTTCGGGCGTTTGGACAATCAACGTACCAATATCAGTAAGGGTTTGCATAGCCTACACGTAAAGATTTTGCTTCGATCATAGCCTACCAAAATCAAACTCTCCTTTGACCAAGGATAAAGGCTGCCTAACGACCAAGTTGAGCCGCCGCAGATAACCTCGAATTTCGGACAGACAACCTCTAGGCGGTCGGCTCCAACGACTTGTTAGCTGGCTGTCGCTTACTAAAACTTAGGTCTATTCTTCCTCTATCCCCGTCTCTGCTGCTTGTCTCATTGCTAAAAAAGCTTCTTTGACTGGCTGGCTCACAGCACTTTGAGGTTCTGACAAAATCAGTGCTTGATAAGTCTCAAGAAATCTAGTCCTCAACCTATGAAACAGATGTAGAAAATGCCGGATGAAACCAATACAGTCTAAAATGACAAACTCAATACCTCCGGTTTCATGATACAAGGATCGTGCGTAGTCTTGAACTTCCTCGTCCACTGGCTCAGTTGTGATGAAAATATAATTGTTGACTCGCCTGTCGCTTAAAAGCAATTTCTGTAGGGCGCGATCTATGTCTTCACGACTAACTCGCTTATTTTTCATCTCATAACTGGTTATGACTTCATCGTCTGCAATCAGAGTAATTTCAACATCCCCTAAAGCACCTGTCTGTATGTCAGCGGCATTGTGTGCTTGCAGTGTTAGAACTCTTTCTCCAAGAAACTCTTCAGCGGATTGATAAGCAGCAGCCACAACAAGGACAGAAAGACGGCTCGTTCCTTTGAGGCTCATGTGCTTTTCAATCAAGTTGACAATATTCTCAGAAGACAAAGGCACAGCATCTTTGGTGGTACTCAGCGTTGCAACTAACGCCTCAATGCGTTGCTGCCGTTCATTTCTATCGATTAAAAGCAATCTGACTATCTCGGCAATCAGAGTATCAGCAGTCACGCGACCACCGTAAACATCATCAAGCAGATTGAGAACCGCCTGATACAATTGCGGTGGTTTACCGACGAGATTCACATCTTTAGTTAGCGTCGTATTTCGGTTCCGTAGCGCGGGTGTGAGAAAAGCAGTTGTGCTATTGCACGGCAAATTATGTTCATTAATAAAAGTTGTAATGTAACGCTCATCATAAGTTCTGCCTGAAAAAGCGTCAGTATCTCCAATTTCCGTGTACGGCTTCCTAATATCGACATCAGGACGATGAAGTTTTGCAAGCAAACAAGCCAGCAAAAGACGCACTCCTGCCCGATTCTTGAGGTTACGGGCAACATAGTCGGCACATTCTCTAATCTGCGGATCAGCAACGAGTGACTGTTCTAGGTTTGCATTAGCGCGTCGAAGAGCGGCATTGAGGATTTCAGTTGGTTCTGCCATTCACTCACATCCTCTGGAACATCATAGTTAGTCCAAAGTATCTCCGTTCGAGGTTGTTTGACTGATAGACATTGTTTCGACGGAGATTCAATACAGTTCCAGTCTTTGTAGAGTTTATCTAGTAATTCACAACGATAGCCGGACAAAGCAACCTTACCTTTAAGGTTAGTCAGAACTTCGGCAAGTTCTCGGTGATCGTTGTCAGTCATTTCATACCCATAGGCATGAATATCGCCCCGTGAATCATGAGGATAGGGAGGATCACAATAAAACAAAGTTTCCTCACTATCGTATCGCTGAATAACTTCGATCGCAGTCGCGTTTTCTATCTGAACCCGCAACAACCTTTGCACAATTTCAGATAGTCCTTCAACACTTCCAAGCCAACGAGAAACTGCTCCTGCCATCCCCGCTCGACTAGTCAGCTTGCAGTGTGCCCATCTTCCAGCACTGGCTGTCTGTGCAAGACCAGTTCTCACTTGACGGGCACGAACAAAGAAACGACGCGCTCTTTCCAATTCTGAAAGATCATCAATGGGTTCTTCAACTGCAATTCTCAGTTCTTCTCTAGAAAACGGCGTTAGCCCGATTGCTCGAATCAGGTCTTCTTGCTGGTCGCGCAGAACTCGAAAGAAGTTGACAACTTCTCCATCTATGTCGTTGTAGGTTTCAACTGGAGAAGGTTCCCGATTGAGTAGTACAGCAGCAGAGCCTGCAAACGGCTCACAGTAATGGGTCGTTTGGGGCAATAAAGGGAGCAGCCAGTTTAGGTGATTAAATTTTCCACCATACCACCCAAATGCAATTACCTTGCCCATTTGTCTTTCCAACGTTGACTCTGGACAAGAAGTATACACGAACTAATGTCCTTGAGACAGGGATGGCTTGAAAATTTTATTCTCAACTAGTGGTTTCGGCTACCGCCCTACAGATAACTTGAAGCCAGCTAACTATTGTTTATACTGCTTTCTCCCTCCTTGATCTGCATAACACACCCAAATGAAGTAATTAGCCAGATCTACAGTTGCATATCTCCCCTTAGCGAGGATGTTAGGCTGCAATTGATTCTGTATAACTACCTAAAATCGGATGCTATGCGGATCTAGATCTGTCTATCTCCTCCACAGAGAGGGCTATGCAGAGTAAACACTGAATAACGACTTCAAATAGGGGAGTTAGCCCGATCTTGGTCTGTATAATATCCCTCTTATTGAGTGTTATCCAGAATACTTCAGCAAATCTTCATGGTTGTTACGGGCTGATAACGTGCAGCATTTAGCACATTCGTTCTATACGTGCCTCTCCACACTCTTATGGAACCCCAACCGAAGAAACTCCTTGATCAGGTGCGAGATGCTATCCGCCTCAAACATTATTCCTATCGAACTGAGCAAACCTACGTGGGTTGGATTCGTCGTTACATCCTCTTCCACAACAAGACGCATCCGAAAGAGATGGGGGGCGCAGAAGTCGAGGCATTTCTCACTCACTTAGCAGTTGAGGAACATGTCGCAGCTTCCACCCAAAACCAAGCGCTCAGTGCTCTCTTATTTTTGTACCGCTATGTTTTGCATCAAGAATTAGAGTGTCCACTAGAGGCAGTTCGGGCAAAGCGGTCACGGTATTTGCCAACGGTTCTTACCAAAGATGAAGTTTGCTCAGTACTCCAATGGGTCTCTGGTGTGCATGGGCTGGTGCTCAAGATTCTATACGGCAGTGGCTTACGACTCAACGAAGGCTTACACCTGCGGATTAAAGATCTTGATTTTGCTCATCGCCAAATTGTGGTTCGCGACGCAAAAGGGAGTGAAAGTCGAGTCACGATGCTACCCAGCAGTTTAGTTGATCCGCTCCAAACCCATCTGCAAGCAGTGAGGCAGTTGCACCAGCGAGATTTAGATCGCGGTTATGGTTCAGTCTATTTGCCCTTTGCGCTGGAACGAAAATATCCTCATGCTAACCGTGCCTGGATTTGGCAGTTTGTATTTCCCTCCCCGGGGTACTCTCGTGATCCGCGTAGTGGGGTCGTGCGTCGTCATCATTTGCATGAAACCGGGGTGCAACGCGCGCTCAAACAGGCGGTTCGTAGAGCAGGAATTGATAAGCGCATCGGCTGTCACCCCTTTCGTCATCGTTTCGCGACACCCCTGCTCGAAGACGGCTATGACATGCGCACCGTGCAGGAGTTGCTGGGGCACAAGGATGTGAAGACGACGATGATTTACACCCATGTGCTCAATCGAGGGGGGGTGGAGGGGGTGGGGGGTGGAGGGGTGGGGGGTGGAGGGGTGGGGGAGTTTGGTAGCTTGCTTCTGTGTTCGCGTAGCGTTTTGTAGCAAAGCAGTGGGTTGAGGTTGTAGCTGGCAGCGGTGCAGCGGTGGGTTGAGCTGAGCGA
>KL662191.1:5450812-5511514 GCA_000733415.1 [Leptolyngbya] sp. JSC-1 | reverse complement strand
TGGAGGGGTGGGGGGTGGAGGGGTGGGGGGTGGAGGGGTGGGGGAGTTTGGTAGCTTGCTTCTGTGTTCGCGTAGCGTTTTGTAGCAAAGCAGTGGGTTGAGGTTGTAGCTGGCAGCGGTGCAGCGGTGGGTTGAGCTGAGCGAGGAGGTTTACAGCAAACAACGTTCACTTATTGTTAACAATTACAATCTCACGCTTGTGTTTCTGTAGGGATTGGTTTATGCTTTGCGATACTAGCGCTTCTCAGCTCCGGAAGAAGGCTAGGCTGCCCGCTCAAGGCTAACCGGGGCGCTGATCCAAGGTGTTACCAGCACTCAAGGACCAGCTCACCTGACTCTCTGTTGTGGCCAGAGAGCAAGGCTGTGTTGATTGTACTGTAGCCCAGTGCAATTAGTCATAGCTTCGCTTGATGCAAACCGTAGTCAGGGCATCAATTCCTTGAGCGATTTCTTCTCGAAATCCAACAAGCGAGGCTATCCAACGATGACTACTGAACTAAACGAAGAACTGAACCTGTTCGATGACGAGAAATCGCAAATCTGGATTATTGGCACTAGAGACCAAGTGCTGCACCAGATCAACGAGTTCTACGTCAAGCGAATTGCCACCGACCGAGTCCGGTTCACGCCAATTGTTCCTGCCCCTTTTGCCAAAGGCAAATTCATGACGGTGTTAGAACGCTAATCGCTCCGCCAATTGAGGCACTAATCGATTGAAAGGCCGACAGGAGTGGAGATTGCTCTCTGCTCCTGCCTTGCTGATGAGAGCTAAACATGCTTCAGTATATGCAATTTCAAAACATACAACTTTAAAATGAATATTACTCTTCGCTCCATTTTGGAAGCTGATTTTGAATTCATTTATACCGTAACAAAAATAACAATGGAAGCCTATGTAGAGTTGACTTGGGGATGTTGGGATGACAATCATCAGCGGACAATTATCTACGACTCCATCGATCCATCCACTCACCAGATCATTCAACTTGATGGTCAAGATATTGGCTGTTTAGCGATAGAACGTCATCCCACTCATCTACAATTAACAAAGCTCTACTTATTACCTCAGTTTCAGCGTCAGGGAATTGGCACATTTCTTGTGCAGCAGTTGATCGCAGAAGCAAAGCAGCGTCAGTTACCCCTACGGTTGCGAGTACTAGCCGTAAATCCGGCCTATCAGTTTTATCGACGGCAGGGGTTTGTAGTGCACGAGCAAACAACTGAACGGTTTTTGATGGAGTATGGGGGAAATACCAATGCTTGAATTTGCACCGTGGGACCAGATGCTGCATCAGTACGTCGATGCTCAGGGCCGAGTTGACTATCAAACTTGGCAGTCCTCAGCTCAGTTGCTCAAAGATTGGCTGCATCAGATAGCCCAACTGGAATTAAACCACGCATCCGATCCAAATCTGCGCTTGGCGCTTTGGTTAAACCTCTACAATGCGCTAGTGATCGATCAGATCCTGGAGATGTATCCCATCCGTTCGATTCGGCCCACATTTCTCGGCATTCCCAATTGGGTTGCTTTTCTGCAATTTTTTCAACAGCCGGTTTACCAAATGGGTGGGCATTCCTACACGTTGAACCAGATCGAGCATCAGATCATTCGGCCTGAGTTTCGTGACCCGCGCATTCATTTTGCCCTGGTGTGTGCAGCAGTAGGATGCCCGCTATTGCGGAATCAAGCTTACCAGCCCGATCAAGTGCAGGCCCAGCTAGAGGATGATGCCCAGCGATTCATCAACAACCCCCAAAAGGTATGCTATCAGCCACCAGTCCTGTATTGCAGCAAGATCTTTCAGTGGTATCAGCAGGATTTTATTCAGCATTCCCACTCAATTCCACAGTATGTTCAAAAATATTTAGCATCCTCGGTTCAGCTTAGTGCTACCACGCCGATTCGCTATTTAAGCTACGACTGGGCGCTCAATCAACGCACCTCTTCATAAAACCGCTTTAGGATAGGGGCGGGAACTCCAATTCCCCAAAGCACGCCAATTGCCGTGTAGATGCCGGTGGCTTTCCAAGCACCCCATTTCGCCACCCGCCGGTCCGAAGATTGCACAACCCGATTTACCTGCCGAATCTGACCGTAGCGACTCAGCTTCAGGCATAGATCCGCCTCTTCCATAATCGGTATAGCAGGATCAAAACCGCCGCAACGCCAAAAATCCTGCCGCCGACAAAACATCACCTGGTCGCCAAACAATAGCCGCAGGCCCCGGAAAAACCGATGGGGGCGAAATAAGAGGGGAGCGTAGTAGGTTTTGAGAAAGTTGTGCAGCGAAATGCCCCAGCGCGTGGTTTGGTCGCCGGTCATTAGGGAGATAAAGCCACCGCAGATGATCTTCGGATCGGTCAGCGTTTGTTTGATGACTGTGACCAAATCGTCTGGCACTAGCGTATCGGCATGTACAAAGCAGAGAATATCCCCAGTTGCAGCCTCCGCCCCCCGATTCATTTGAACAGCTCGGCCGGTTGGGCTGGTAATAATAACTACATCGGCAGCCTTAGCAATCGTAACGGTCTCGTCCTGACTGCCGCCGTCCACCACCAAAATCTCCCAAGCAGGTGGTGTGAGAGAATGTAAACAGCGCAGCGTTCGCTCTAAAACAGACGCTTCATTCAAGGTTGGGATCACAATCGAAACACGAGCCGCCATAGAGGGAAACTTATCTTCGATATTTTTTAATTCAATAATCTGCAATCCTTGCGCCCGAAACCTGGATTGCGCTTGAATTCGGCAGCTCTCGGCTCTACACCCTACGGTGGAATCGCCCAGAGCCATCGGTTTTGGTTATAGCCTGTCCATAGTCTGCAATATCCAGCTAGGCTAGACATCGCCCTTTCTAAAGAGAGCTGAGCCAGTTTTTCGATCTGCTTCTTTAGATTTGCTTCATAAAGTACCATTTCCATTGGTAAACTAATTGCAACCTCCTTGAAGGAGATTTCACATCACCGCCCTTTTCCCGAAGCGCACATTTGCGCACCTACAGAGAGGTTTTCATTGTCTCGTTCTTAATCTACCTGGGAGACCTGGAGGACTATGCCGCCCCTCGTTGCCAATTACTATCTGACCTACCGCTGTAATGCCCGCTGCCACTTCTGCGATATCTGGGCCTTGGAGCCAAAGCAGGAGGCTAGCTTTGCAACCATTCAACACAACCTACGCGATTTGAGACGGCTGGGGGTCAAGTATGTAGACTTTACTGGCGGAGAGCCACTGCTGCGTGCAGATGTAGCCGAAATCTATGCTGAAGCAAAGCAGCAGGGCTTCGTCACCAGCATGACAACCAACACGATTCTCTACCCCAAAAAGGCCAAAGAAATCCAAGGGTTGGTGGATTTCCTCAATTTTTCGTTGGATGGCCCCGATGCTGATACTCACGACCAGTCTCGTGGCGTCAAAATTTTCGATACGCTGGTGGACTCGGTGAAGCTGGCCCTATCGCTGGGCGAGTTTCCGGTACTCAACCATACGGTAACGGCCCAAAACTACGAGCGGATTAGCGAAGTCGCAGCTCTGGGAGCACGGTTGGGCGTGCGGGTTTGGCTGAATCCAGCCTTTACGGCCCACAGCAACTACAACAGCAAGAAGAACCCCACACCCGAGATTGCCGCCGCTATCGAAGCGACCGCCAAGCAATATGACAATGTTGGTTACAATAGGGCTGCCCTAGCGTTTATCGCAGCGGGGGGAAATGACACCAACAATCCTCGCTGTAAGGCAGTGGATGCGGTGATCGCCATTTCGCCCCACGATGAACTGCTATTGCCCTGTTATCACTTCGCCCAAGCTGGCATTCCGATCGAGGGTCGGTTGTACGAACTCTATCGTGAATCCGAGCAGGTGGAGGCTTATCGCCAATCGCAGGGCAAACTTTCAGTGTGTGAAGGCTGTACGGTGTGGTGTTACCTCATCCCCAGTTTCTTCAAAGGTGTAGACAAGTACTGGTTCCTCAATCAAATGACCTATGCAGGGGAATTCCTGGCAAGAAAACGATTCCTACGGCGAGCCAATCAGCTCACTCCTGTCTGATTTGTCTGATCTGTCTGACCTGGCCACGCCCGAGTTAGATTCTGAAATCGACAAAGACCGATTCAGCTTTGGTTTTGCCGGACGCCGCCGCAAGGCTGCCGTTGCGTTAACCATGATCTGGAGTGGCACGATTGCACTCCACCTATCTACCTACGGATCGTGGCTGGTCATTGTTTTGACGACCATGATGGGCATTCACGCCCTACGGGTGCTGCTGGCTCGTCCGATCCCTGTGCCGGCACCGCTCACTAGCGATAATCTGGCCGATTATCCCTATGTGTCAATTCTGGTGGCCGCCAAGAACGAAGAAGCGGTGATTGGTTCCCTAGTCCGGGACCTCTGCAGCCTCGACTATCCAAGCAATCGCTATGATCTCTGGGTAATCGACGACAACAGCACTGACCGTACTCCGCTCGTTCTGGACAAGCTAGCCTGCGAATATGACAATCTGCATGTCGTACGGCGGCTGCCCAATGCGGGAGGCGGTAAGTCTGGGGCGCTGAATCAGGTCTGGTCGCGCACCAAGGCCGATATTATTGCCGTATTCGATGCTGATGCCAAGGTCCCCCACGATCTGCTGCGGCGGGTGCTACCCCTGTTTGAGCGCGATCAGGTGGGCGCAGTACAGGTGCGCAAGGCGATTTCTAACGCTCTCAGCAACGCTTGGACCAAAGGACAAGCGATCGAGATGGCCTTCGACAGCTATGTGCAGCAACAGCGGATTGCGATTGGTGGCATTGGTGAACTGCGGGGAAACGGTCAGTTTGTACGGCGAACGGCTCTAGAACGCTGCGGTGGCTGGAATGAGGAAACCATTACTGACGACCTTGACCTGACGCTGCGGCTGCACCTCGACCGCTGGGACATTGATTTTCTGATGCTGCCTGCCGTGGGCGAGGAGGGAGTCACCAACGCGATTGGCCTTTGGCATCAACGCAATCGCTGGGCCGAGGGCGGCTACCAGCGCTACCTCGACTACTGGCGGCTAATTGCCCAAAATCGTCTGGGTACGGCCAAGACAGTCGATCTGTTCATGTTCTTGATCACGCAGTATGTGCTGCCTACGGCGGCGGTACCTGATTTTCTGATGGCGATGGTGCGCAACTGTCCGCCGATGCTGATGCCGGTAACTAGCCTGGCAACAGCGTTTGCCTTCGTTGGCATGATCCGAGGCATGCGGCGAACCACAGAGGCCCAAAGCCACAAACCGACAAAACGACGGCTGCTGCGCGTTTCTAGCTGGTCATCTGGCCTGTCAAATAGCGTCTTTGGCACGGTGTATATGCTGCACTGGCTGCCTGTGATGGCTAGCACCACGGCTCGAATGGCTGTTCGTCCCAAGCGCTTGAAGTGGGTGAAAACCGTCCATCACGGCAGCAATGAAATCTGGCTGAACGAAGAAGTGGGATGAACTAGGCTGGCAGTTGCTGAATCAAAAATTTGGCCGTGCCGTGGGGAATTAGAATCCTGGACTGGTGGATGGCCTGATGAGGTTGAACATCAATCTGGGCACCTTGGCTCAGCATATCAGCCATCGTCAGGCCGCTCCAGCGGCGAATCAGCGAAAGGTGGACATCAGTGAGGTAGAGAATCCCAGCAATTTCGTTACTCGGCACGGGTTTGCCTGACAAGCGCGCATTAAATGCCACCAGATAGTAGGGGGCATCCTGAACCATGCTGCTCTGGGAAGAGTGCTGCCGCTTTTCCAGAATCAAGCGAGGTCGGATCTCATCGGCCAGATCAATGGTTTTGAGGCTACCATCGGCAGCCAGGAAGTAGGTTTGGGTCGCGCTTTCTAGATGGGAAACCACTGCACCAATTTCTTCGGTGCTCTCTCGCAAGGCACACTCGATCAGCGATTCTTGGGCCTGTCGCTTACCGCCCACCCCAAAAAAGCGGACCCGATCATCCGCACGCACCAACTCACGTTGGGGAATCGAAAAAACGTGATACCCATCCCACTGAAGAAACAGCGCCGTCCCAGCCGGCATTTCGGGTGTAATTAAATCTGCTAATTTCACACCAATTCTTTCACACCAATCAATTTCAAGCTAATGAATTAAAGGTAGCTTTCCAGTCAATCATCGCCTACCTGACGCCTTTTACCCAAGTTTTCCCAGTTCGTAATAAATGTTAAATTACCGTGAGCGGGGAAACATCAGCCTCATCCAGGCCATTCCTGTACAACTTATGATTAGTAGGAGACTGATTAGTAGGAGACGGCTGCCCCCTAGCCGCAAAACGCCGCAAAACTTCTAGAATGTCGCTATGTCGGCTAAGTGAGGAGAAGCATGACCCCAGGGATAGTGCCAATTCAGCGGAGCAAATCACTGCATGAGCAAACGTATCAGGCATTGCGGGCTAGCATTCTATCCGGTGAGCTACCCCCAGGGGAACGTTTAGTCGAAACTCAGTTGGCCCAGCGCTTGCAGGTTAGCCGCACTCCGATCCGAGAAGCAATTCGGCAGTTGCAAAAAGACGGCTTGGTCACTGCCGACGGGTTGGGAGGATTGCAAGTCACTACCATTTCTGCCGTCGATGCCGCCCAGCTTTATGATTGTCGATTAGCATTAGAAGAACTGGCTGTGGCCGAAGCGTGTCTACACGCCGACTCGGTGCAATTACAGCAGCTCGAAGGCTACGTTTTGCAGGCTGAGCAACTGGTCCAAGAACAAACCCCAGCCCTGAAGGTGATGGATCTACTCGACATCGACTATGGGTTTCATCGCTTGATTGCCGAAAGTTCGGGAAACCGCTGGCTGGTGACGCTGCTCGATCAGGTATTTGACAAAATGATGCTGCTGCGGGTGCAGACCACTCGCCATAATCCTAAGGTGCTAGAAATTCGCATTGAACACCGGCAGATCTATCAAGCTATCGCCCAACGACACTCGGCAGCAGCAGTAGAAGCCATCCAGAGCCACTTACTCGCTAGCAAAGCTAGAGTTGTGGATGAGTTACAGCAACTGCATCAGCCTCTAGATACCACAGAAACTGCTGTTGTGTAGGGAGTTGATTGGGAAGAGAGCACAACCTCAACGACCTCACCAGTGGATACAAACATGGCGCAGATCGGAGGTCCGATGAGGATCGATCACGTTGATAGTAGCTGGAGTCATATCTAAAATTCGTTCCCCGTCCCAAGGCCCCCGGTCGTTAATCCGTACTTTTACCGAAATACCTGTGTGTTGATCTACTACAGTAACCCAGGAGTTAAACGGCAACCAGGGGTGAGCCGCAGTTAGTTGACTGGGGTCAAAATCTTCGCCATTGGCAGTCAGATCACCCTGATCATAATAGGCGGCAATTCCGCATTCTGTTCCCGCTTGGACAACATCAGCGATGCCAAGGCAACTGAATAAGGTAGTTGTAAACAACCGCAAAATACCTAGAATTCGCATAATTAATACCTGCTTTGTCTCTGTTAATGCTGGGTACCTAATTTCGTCAACATATCGCGTCAAGAAACAGGAGTCACACGGCTCTAGAAACAGTTCGAACTAGGAACTAGAACGTGTAAGAGTGCATATTCTGGTGGTCGAATTCTGATGGTCGAAAGCTCATTGTACACCTTTCAAGCTGCCTTTCCAGGCTATACGAAAGGCAATCGCAAAGATAGATGCACCTGCGTTCGGTTTATCTCAAACTGAACATTAAATAAATAGCAATACCTACGTTAGAGCGAAAACTCGTACTATGCCTCAGAGGAAGTTCATAGTGTTACTTCGTGTAAAGTAGCAAACTTCGTTTCAAATCCAGAATACTTTTTTTCAACTTCACTAAAAGTTCAAGAAATTATTCCTACGGGTTGCCCTAACTTTACTAAAGCCACACGAGCTATCCGTAAAGTCACAACAGGCTACTGAAAAGATTATCAAGCCATTGTTTACCTCACCTATTCACCTCACCTATTCACCTCACCTATTCACCTCACCTATTGACCTCAACCGTCCTGCACTAACCGCTTCAAATCCTCCACCATCACCGCCAGCAGGTTCACCTCATCTACATCCAGGGCAACCCAAGCGTTAGCGTCGGGTTTAGCAGAGTGGCGGCGATCGATTACGGTTTTGCCGCGGGTCCATTCACCGCTGGTTTCGATTTCAACTTGTGCTCGTCGAAACAACAGCGTCTCTGGATGAAACAGATAGGCCAGCGTTGCCGCATCGTGTACTAAGAATCCTGGCCTACCACCAGTCTCACGAAATGCCATAGCCGTTCCCACCATAAATTGACAGAGTGCCACGATAAATTTGGCGATTGAACTATTAGGATTCACGGCGCTAATTTGCTGAGCCATTTCGGGCGTGAAGATCAGCCGCCGAGTTACATCGAGTGGAATCACTACCAGTCGCGTAGAGGATTTAAACACAAGCTGAGCCGCTTCTGGGTCGTAGGCAATATTGAATTCGGCTTCCGGTGTAATGTTGCCAGGATGCAAGAATGCACCGCCCATAATCACAATTTCTTTAGCAAGGTTGAGAACCCCTGGAGATTTTCGCTCCGCTGCGGCCAAATTGGTGAGCGGGCCAATCGCTACAAGGGTAATTTCTCCTGGAGCTGCATGCAATTGCTCAATTAACACATCGTCAGAATAGCGGGCCGTTTCATAGTCCTGATGAGGCGCTGGCAATGTATTCGATAAATTACCCATCCCATCTGCGCCATGAATTGCACCTGCATCTTCCACATCGTCTTTAGCGGAGCCACCAATAACGCCGCGTCCCACCTCTACTGCTGGAAATCCACCGAGTTGCAGTAATTTGCAGGCAGCCGCAAATGTATAGTTAGCGTGAACGTTGCCATCTACTGCCGTGACTGCCATAATTTCGGCCAATCCCTGCTTAGCCAAACTTTGTAACCACAGAAACGCAAACGAATCGTCGCCGCCTGGATCAGTATCGAGAACAATTTTGACCTTCGGAGTAACCATGAAACCTATCAATCAACACAACTCATCAATACAACAAACGCTCTGCCGCCGATTGTACTGTTGTCTCAAAAACTTTCAGCTCAGTGTAATAGAACTCGGAGCTGATTTGTTCACGCATCAGTACACCGCCGCTTGTGAAAATTGCTCCTTCCAACATGAGATTATCTGCCATCTCAAACGATTCAATTGACATGCCATTCGCATCCCATCCGGGAGTACTAACTGTGACTCGCTGGGTGTAAAGCCGTTCATCATTGGTGTACCCAAACACTGGCTTGCCCTGGGCTGCCATATAGCCCATCTCGAAAGCGGTACCCACATCCATACTGGGACCCCGAAATGGAGTCATGTTAGCAATGATCAAATCACAGCTATCCATCAGTTCAATGTTGCTGGTATAGATCGCAATACCCATTTCAAAGGGCGATAGATTAGACAGATCCAGGTTGGCATCAAATGGGAACAAACCCACAAATCCGTAGGCTTGACAAATTTCCTGTTTGGCGCGAGCAATTTTCAATGGTTCCGGCAAAAACACATCTGGCCCAGCAAGATAGATGCGCATGATTTCAAAGTTCACTCCCCAACAGCAATCCGGCAATGCAGGCACTCACAAAGTTGGTGAGAGAACCTGCAATCATTGCCCGTGGTCCTAATCGAGCCACATCGTTGCGACGGGAGGGAACCATGCCGCCAATCGCCCCAATCTGTTGACCGATAGAAGAAATATTAGCGAAACCGCAGAGGGCAAACGTAGCAATTGCGGCAGCTCGAGCCGAAATTTGATTGGCTTTGATTGACTCGGCCAAGGCTGAGTAAGCAATGAATTCATTCAAAATAATCTTCTTGCCCAGAAATACGGCCACGGCACTACAGTCGGCCAAAGGAACACCCATAACCCAAGCCAACGGAAACAAGAGATAGGACAAAATTAACTCTAATGAAAGCTGCGGAAACCCGAACAGGCCACCTGCCCAGCCTAAAATCGCGTTGATTAGGGCGATCAGTGAAAGGAATACAATTAAAATTGCGATAATGGACAGCACGAGCTGAACCCCTTGAATCGCCCCTTCGGCGAGGGCGGCAATTGGGTCACTAGCCGTAGAAAAGGCTTCTTTAGGCAAAGCCAGTTCATCGACTCCTTCGGCTTCGGCTTTGGCTTTGACGGCCCGCAGTTCCTCATCTAACTCTGGATTGTAGGAAAAATGATCGGTTTGGGGAAACATCAGCTTTGACATAGCTAACGCCCCAGGGGCATTCATCACCGAGGCGGCAATCAACTGTTCTGCCGGAATACCAAATCCAATGAATGCTGCTAGCACCCCACCAGCAACGGTGGCAAATCCACCTGTCATGATCGCATGCAGCTCAGATAACGTTACCCTACCCACAAACGGACGAATCAACAGGGGTGCTTCGGTTTGACCGACAAAGATATTGGCCGAACAAGAGGTGGTTTCAGGGCCGGAGGTTTTCATCGTTCGCCGCATTACCGAAGCGATGGCCGCTACCACCTTTTGCAAAATCCCAAAGTAATACAGCAGGCTGATCACGCCAGAGAAAAAGATAACGGTAGACATCACCTTGAAGGCAAAGAAATGTTCTGCAAAGTTTTCACCGTAGACAAACTCAGCCCCAACATCGGAAAAATTGAGAAACGTGGTAACAAGATTACCAATGGTGCTGAAAATAGCAAAGCCAACGGGCAACAGCAACACAAATAGGCCAAATAGAAATTGGATCGCAAATCCCCAAATTACTGGACGCCATCGAATCGCACGCCGATCAACTGATAGCAAATAGGCCAGCCCAAAGAAAACGAAGATACCAATCAATGAAATGAACCGCTCCATGCGCACTCCCGATTCTCAAGTTTGGAAAATTGTCCAAAAGCACGACAGAATTGCAGTTATTTCTATCGCATTCCTGAGCAAATCAACCTAACCAATTGCAACAATTTGTATTGTTTAATGTTGAGGAGCTAGGGCTGATTGACTGACCAATCACTTTACTCATGGTCACTTTCTCATGGTGGTTAAAACCGCTGCCATGCAAGCCAAGTCGAAGCCAAGCCGGCGCAGGCCGACTATTCGTTGGTTGCCGACTATTCGTTGGTTAAGTAACCCGCGCAGGTCTAGTCTGTGTAGGCGCGGCTTCGAGCCGCCAGCGACTAGAGTTTTGTCAGTCACTCAGGGAGCTAGGATGGCTTTGAAATTTCTAGAGAGACTTTTAGGAGCGCTATAGAGTTTGCCTAAGTTTCTTGAAGATTTAGGACACTGGCAAGCAAGCAGTGGAAGCCCCTAGCATATACTGAGCGCATGACTCAGGGGATTAAGCAGAGCATCAAATTGCTATGAGCGTGATCGTATTTGGCAGCATCAATATGGATTTGGTGGCACGAACGCCCCGAATTCCAGCGCCGGGAGAAACTTTAACTGGGCACCGATTTGAGACGGTTCCAGGGGGCAAAGGCGCCAATCAGGCCGTTGCAGTTGCTCGCCTAGGGATACCCACTCAAATGGTTGGCCGAATTGGGAATGATGCCTTTGGACAAGCATTGCTGCAAGGTCTACAGGCCAGCAGTGTAAATTGTAATGCAGTCTTAACCGAGGCAACTACCCATTCCGGTGTAGCGATGATTACCGTGGATGATGCGAGTGAAAACAATATCGTGATTATTCCGGGCGCAAATGGTTTAGTTGATACAACCGATGTGGAGCGATTGCAGCCCCTGCTAGCCCAGGCCAAAGTGCTGCTATTGCAGTTGGAAGTACCGCTGGAGGCTGTCGTGGCCGCAGCTAAAGTTGCCAAACAGTCAGGAGTCACCGTGATTTTAGATCCGGCTCCGGCTCGCACCGATTTGCCAACCGCGCTCTACCCTCTGCTTGATATTGTCACACCCAATCAGGTAGAAACGAGTCAGCTTGCGGGGTTCCCCGTAACCGATTTAGAAACAGCCCGTAAAGCGGCTACGGTTCTACAGCAGCGGGGAGTTGGTACTGTGATCACCAAGCTGGGCAAACAGGGTGCCCTGTGCATGACGCTAACCGAAACGTTTGAAATTCCAGCCTTTCCTGTTCAAGCCGTGGATACCGTTGCCGCAGGCGATGCCTTTAATGGTGGATTAGCTGCTGGGTTGGCCGCTGGTATGCCGCTCCGAGAAGCCACTCAACAAGCCGCCGCAGTCGCTGCCCTTTCCGTCACCAAAGCGGGTGCCCAACCGTCTCTGCCCACCAGAGCCGAACTCGATGCTTTTTTAACAAAACACGGTGTAACTAGCCCTAGTGCTGACTCCTGACTCCTGACTCCTGGCTCCTGATTCCTGACTCCTGCCCACTCACTGGCTCAGTCCTAAAGTCATTTATCATCTGCAAACAATTGCGCTCATCAGGCGTGCGATAGTATCGAAACCGATCGGCGAGGCGGGCAATCAGGTAAATGCCACGACCGCCGCTGGCCTCAGCATTAACTGGATCAGCCTCTTGAACTTGTTTGAGCTGCTGCTCCCAATCGAATTCAGGCCCAAAGTCCCAAACTTGAAGTTCAATCTGATCTGGATGGAGGTAGACAACAATCTCAATCGGTGTTTCTGTGCGTTTGTCGCGGTGGGCATGGCGCACCGCATTGGTGAAAGCTTCGGCCAAAATGGTTTGCGACTTGATCAAAACACTCCGCGTCAACTTTTCCTGATAATGGCTATTAAACCAATCCAAAATCTGGGCTAGTTCTTCTAAATTCGTATTAACTTGCAACCGATACGATTGAGTCACAGTTCAAGTAAAGCTACCTAAAGTTAAGCCACCAGTTAAGCTACTAGTTAACTATCCGTTAAGCCACTAATTCAGAAAACGCTACAGACTAAAACACTCAGCTAGGCTTTGCACAGAGTTACGGTTATTACGGTTCAATGTTGGATCAGATAGTTGATAGTTGGATAGCTGCTGTTTGAATAGATGCCTACACCAAGAGCCGGTACTAGCATAAGCTACACCGATTGCTTAAACGCTTCACAGCTCGGAAATATTTTAAACACCTTGCTCATATTCGTCAGATCTAACAGCATTTTGACCTGATCGTTGATGCCGCAGAGCGAGAGCTGTCCACCGAGCAGCTTGGTCTGTTTCAGCGCCATGACTAGAGCACCTAAACCAGAACTATCCATAAACTCCACCGCAGTGCAATCTATCAAAATCACACGGGTTCCGGCCTTGAGCATCTCATCAATGGTACGACGTAGCTGCCCCCCATTCATTCCATCTAAAATACCGGACACTTGGATAATTTGCACGCTGGAATCCATATCTCAACTCTTGCCACTAGCACTGCCTTGCTTTAGATTCAGCTTCAAGTATGCCCGATCCGCAAAATTCCTTAACGATAGTCATAGGGCCGGAAAACGGTGAACGAATGGAAATTCGGCCTGAATTTGCCAGCGGTGGCCATCATGGATCAGTAGGGTTAGTCGTTCTACCACAAACTGCCACTCGGCTTGGCGCGACCGCAATTCAGCCCAAGCTTGCCGAAAGGTCTCGCGAGTCACGTTGCGGGAAGCGACCGCCAGATGGGGTGCAAAGGGTCGTCGTTTAGCCATCGGATCCACGATGCCCAATTCAGTTTCTAGCTTGCGGCTAAGGGCAGTCTGCACGGTCAACAGCTCAGGCGTTGGTAAGACATTGATATAGAGCACCCGTGGCGCGAAGGCACCGAACCCTGACAGATGGATCGGGATCACCGACTGGTGGCTGGCAAATGCAGCTAGATGGGTCTCTAGCGTGCTCACCTCGGCCCACAGAAAGGGCGGTTGTAGAGTGATGTGGGGTGGTGCCTTGGCGGTAGAGGTGCGGTAGCGCTGGCCTAGCTCCTCAATAATTGTGGCTGCATCTTGCTGTACCTCAACCGGAGGCAGCAATGCTATAAAAAATCGCTTTTGCCCTGCTTCGACCCCAATCATCTCTATTTCCAGCTCTTTTCGCTCACACTCTCACAATTTTTGCTGATGTCAACAGTTCTTTAGCGCAATCACTCCAGAATACAGTAGGCTTAATTATGCAAATACAGTAGGCTTAGTTATGCCGTTTTGATCGGATTTAGAATCCAGATTAAGCTACGGAGTGAGGTTACGCACCGAAGGTGATTGAGGAGTGAACGTTCAACCAAATCAATTAGAGTCTGTAGTCCTCCAGATTGGAGAAGCTGTGTTGGCAACGACCGAAGCCGTGGATCGATTGGCCACTCAGGTCGATGCGCTGGCTGCTCAAGTGCAACAGCAGGGATATCAAATTTTTGCGCTGAGCGATGCGGTCCAAACCCTGGCAGAAAATCATGATAGTGCACTGGAGCGCTTGGGCCAATTAACTGACACGTTGCAGCGTCTAGTCGCAGCGGTCGAAGAAACTGACCGGCCAGCAGGTTAGCGCAGATTAGCAACTATCAAGCCCGCGAACTGACCACTGACTCAATAAACTATCCTAAAAACTGCCCAGGATCGACGACGACAAGACAGACGATGAGACAGACGATGAGACAAACGTTGGAGAGGGATATAAACTAGAAAACTACCAAGTGAGGAACTGCAATTCTAATGTCACTGGCTGAGGAACTCAGACAAAACTGGCGAGCAAAACTTCAGGCAAGCGAAATAACACTATCATCTGCCGACCAGGAGAGTGTGATTAGCTGGCTGCTGGGCGAAGATATGGAGCGGTTCGAGGAATTACCGTCGGCCCAACTTGCGGTTGCTCAGCAGGCGATGGACTACCGGCTGCGAATTTTGCAGCAGCGCTACTTGGGGGTTCATCCTGAACGAGCCTACAATCAGCTATTGCAACGGCTCAGCAGTTTGTTTTTGATTCGTAGCCGAATTCGCACCTGGGTAGCGCTGTCTCGGGACCGTCGCCGCACAGTCATGGATGTCCTGCAAGAGGTGATCCAGGAGCTAATTCAAAGCGACAAGTATATTCGGCAACAAATTAGCTGGATTGGGCGCTGTACCAACAATCCCCGCTTGCGTAATGCTCTGATGCTGACCAGCATTGAAGAGTATTGCCTGCGTCCGATTCGCAGTCAGCCGCTGCTGGTGTATCGCTTTGTCAACTATCTGCGGCGGTCTCAGCGAGGAGGTATGACTCAAGTGCCAACCGGAGAGCTGATTCGCTTGGTGTCTGAAGAAATTACGCCCGATGATGCCGATAACCCGGTCAGTTTGCTCGACGCTCAGGCAATTTCTCAGTACCAGGAATCCCAAGCTTGGGAAGAACAGCAGGCAATGCGCTCCAAAGTGCTGCAAGAATTCCTGACTTATTTGGAACAAGAGGTAGAACCTGCCGCGGCCGAGTGGCTCAAACTTCATCTGCAAGGCCAATCCCAAGAGGTGATTGCTCAAACGCTGAACCTAACGGTAAATCAGGTTTATCGGCTACGAGAGAAAATCAGCTACCATGCGATTCGCGTGTTTGGGTTTAAGCATCAGTCAGAGCTAGTCGGCGCATGGCTCGGTACATCCTTGGCCGAGCACAATTTAGGACTCACCCCAGAACAATGGCAAACGCTTTGGGATAGTCTCACACCAGTGCAGAGGGAAATCATTGAACGGTTAAAAGCCCAATGTGGCCTGGATACCATTGCTAAAGAGCTGAATTTGAAAGTGAATCAGGTCACAGGTGAATGGAGTAAGATCTATCTAGCGGCTCAGAAATTTCGCAATATATACTAAATTCTTGACTAAAGGCTGGAGTTACGGACTGTAAAGGTCTGTAGGAGCCATTTGCAGTAACCATCCTGTAGTAATTTATCACAACAGCTATCACAACCATCAGGCATGAGTCAGGCATGAGCAGCCTTATTTTGACCGGCTCGGCATGAACCGGCTGAATGGCTAATGTATCGGGTGTTCTTGTTGGACAGGCAAATTACACGAAGGGTTAAGACGGCAGAAGAGTGCTCTTAGCCCTGAATTGGGCACTCTAACTTAAGGGTTGGGTAACAGCTATGGCGTCGCCTTTAGACAACCAACGGGCGTCGAATCTCAGGCACTCGGTTCATCAACGCATTCTCTCCCAGTTTCAAGACGATTGGGCGACCCGTTTGAATGTCGATCAGATGTTTGTCTTGATTGACGGCGTTTTACCGTTTGAAGCCTGTCTGTACTATCAAGTTTTACCACTGTTTCTAGAGGGCAATCAACTGCATCTAGGTATGGTCAGCCCTGATGATATGGCTGCCAGTGACTATGTGCGCCGCATTGTTTCCTATTTGAACTATTCCCTGACTTACCATGCCGTTTCTTCTGAAGCTCTGCGAGTGGCGTTAACGGCCTATCTCAACCATGTTGGCAGTCAGCAAACTAGCCGCGAAGCCTTCAACTACGGTCATTACCGCCACACTACTCGCAAAAGTGACCGAGCCAGCAATCCCAACGAACGCCTGACGCTAGTCGTAGATAGCCCAGATGACCTGTATGGCGAGATGGACGAAGCTGAGGTAACGGCGAGTCCCATTACAGCATCACCTAGCCCCACCGCAGCAGCAGGAAACCTAACGGAACAAACAGCTGAGAATCGGTCAGATCAACCTGCAACCCAGCCTTCAGTTAGTTCCGAGGTGGCGGTTCCACCAGAACAGGCTGAAGTCACTGAGCCAGTGGCTAGTCCTGAACCATCCCAGCCAGGCGAACTGCCACAGTCAGATGCCCATCCGCTGTTGAACTCACCCGCTCCAGCCCCGTCACCAGAGGCCCAACCGGCAGCCACAGCACCCGTTAAGCCTCTAGCCATGCTCCAGCTCCAAACCAAGCACATCACCAGCCCAATCGAGACACTAACCACCTTACCCCCTCAGGAACTGGTGCAGGAACTGCTGGCGCGCGTGCTGCTTGGTGGGATTGGGCGCTTGTATTTTGAGTGCTATGCGCAGCATGGGCGAGTGATGTGGAGCCAAAATGGTGTCCTGCAATCTGTGCTTGATCCGGTGGCACTGCCGGTGTTTCAAGCCGTGATTCAGGAGCTAAAGACTATGGCCTGCATTGCTCGGTTGCCCGTCACCCAACCCCAACAGGCCGAACTAGAGTACTTGTATGACCGCAGTGGCGTTCTGCTGCGATTTCGATTTATGCCGGGTCAATATGGCGAAGAAGCAACGGTCCAGGTTCTGCGGGGAGCTGCCCTCAAGTTTTATCAGCAGCAGCAGTTGAACAAGCTGGAACATGACGCCATAACGATTGCCAAACAGCTCCAAAATAAGCTGAATGAAATTCGCGCCCGCGCCTACTCCCAGCCTGCTTTGCTAGAACCCAAGTTTGAAATGCTGCCCAAGCTGAGTCAAGTGCTGCATCATATCGAACATCAGCTTGACGAACTGGGAGTTGATACAACCGATTCGTAGGTCCGGGAGTAGGGCCTGAATAGGTCTGCCCTAGAGATTAAATCGAGCTTGGTGCTACTCCTACTCGTATTACTCCTGCTTTTTATTGGCTCGCCATGCTTCCGTCATGCGACCCCAGTTGGTTCTGAATTCTGAGAAGCCCAGCCAGCTGCCCGCCGTATCTTCATCCCAGGATGCCGACAAAACTCCATAGCTGACGCCCACCACTCCCAAGCCAAACCAAAGCAGGCTGACCAGTAGCACCGCATAGGTCGGCAACTGCAACCAATCGTTGCTAACGACCAAGTAGCTGACGATAAAGGTGGACATTCCCAAAGCCGTGGGAATGCCGCAAAACAGGGCAACCCGCTTCACCATGCGGCGACTCACCACCTCAGGAATGCCCTCTGTCCGTACTTTAGGCTTGGACTTGGATGTGCGGTTGCTCTTAGTAGCAGAAGCGGTTTGCCCAGCAGACTTACCAGACTTCTTCTCATTCTGCTTCTCAGTCTGAGTGCTTCTAGGTTCAAACGGCATCGCTTTGCGCTTCGAGGCATCGCTCGAACCCTTAGAGGCATCTGGCTTTGGCTTCGCAGACATTGGCTTATCTCCGCTTTATCCCCGGATTCCTAGGCGGCTAATCAGTGCCCGATAGCGTTCTTGGTCTTGCTTGAGGATGTAAGCCAATAGCCGTTTGCGTTGACCAATCATCTTCAGCAAACCGCGCCGAGAGGCATGGTCCTTCTTGTTTTCTTTGAGGTGAGCGCTGAGCCGGTTGATGCGCTCAGTCAAAATTGCCACCTGAACATCTGCCGATCCGGTGTCCGTCTCGTGAACTTGGTACTCCGAGATAATTTCTTGTTTACGCTCTTGCAGCAGTGCCATGAAACTAATTAATTTCCTACTTATATAAGCCCAGTCGCCTATGATATCACATCCCTATAAAGCGTGGGGAGGCTTCACGCCCATCGTTGCGCTAGCTATTCGATTGGCTGATCGAGTCAAAGTAATGCTGTCGAACAGCACTTCTTTACCAAAAACTTCTTTACCAAAAGCTGATTGCCGCTCAGTAAATTAGCCAACCGCTAAGGCTGAATCGCTCACAGCCGTTCGCCTACTCGGCTCAAGGAACCTAGTCGCCTTAACCGATGCTGCTCCTGGTTAAATTCTCGTTGTTCGGGGGTCAGCAGCTCATACTCAATCGGCAAGCGCATGTCCCACTGCACTTCCGATAAAAACAGCAAGCTACCGGCCATAACCAAGCCCGTCACCAAAAACTGCCACCCGGTAGCATAGGGCAATAGTGGAATCACTAGCAGGTGCACTATGCCGGTTAACACAAAGGTGCGGGATCCCATACCGAATCCCGTGATCAAGTAGCCGACGGCACTCAAACCCAGCCAGACTGGGCAGAGGTACAGCAGAAACTGCCAATAGCCGCAGAGGATGCCTAGATCGGTATAAAGAATGCCTAGCCCCATCAGGCCCGCCCAGCTATAAATTAGCCAGCGCAGACGTTCTACCGTAACCCAAAACCAGGCTAAAACAGCCATTGCTACCACACCCAGCAAGGTTAGACTTGTCCACAGAAGGGCTTGCTGAGTCCAGCTGATTGGGCTGAACTGCGCCACCACAAAAATTAGGGCTGTAATCAATCCCCAAACCACAAAAATCTGATCAATTCGGGTATAGAAGCGAGAGAACAGGGTCCAATTCCCCATCTGCCAGTGAATTTGCAGTAGACCCAAACGGTCTTGAATATCGAGCGTGTGCTGTTTATGACGAAAAATTGGTTCTGCGGAGTTGAAAAATTGCATCCAGCGCTTCTATCCTAGGAGAGATTCACATTATTTTACATATCTTAATCTCTTGAAGCGATTTTTGAGGTCCTGCTATCGATGGTTTAGTTCCATCGCAGCGGAACCAAGCAAGTAGGTTGGGCTAAAGCCATAAAGCTGGGATTAGAGTAGCTTCAGCTACATTCTGGAGGACATGATGAGCTTAAGCTGCTGCTGATTCGAGCCTGATCATGACATTTACCAACTGTTCGTGCCCATCTATCGAGCGTTGTCCCAGTTGATTCATCAACTCTTACAGCCTTTTTCAGGCTAGTGAAGTACGAAAAACGGGGTGCAGGGGCACTGCCCCCACCCCCCATACCTCACATGAGTGAAAACCGCTGTATTGAGTTTGCGTTATTGAGTTTGCGGCTTGACCGAGTTGCGACACCTGAGTCAGTGAACCAGAGCAAATCCAACGTTTTCAGCGCGAGGACTAACCCATGCGATCGCCAATGCGGCGGGTCATCACAGGTGCCGTTTTCTTTGGCATTACCTTAATCGGCTCTGTAGCTGGGTATGTCCTGTTTGGCTGCCCGGTCTCGGATGCGGTTTATATGGTGGTGATCACTGTATTTGGGATTGGCTACGGAGAGTTTTGTCCGATTTCACCGCTGCAGCGCATGCTTACCATTTTGGTGATTGTCTCTGGTTATTCATCCGCAGCCTACACCGTGGGAGGATTTATCCAAATGATCACAGAAGGCGAAATCAAAGCCGCCCTGGAGCATCGCAGAAAAACCAAGGATTTGGCAAATTTGGAACAGCACACGATTATTTGCGGCTATGGGCGAATTGGGCAGGTGCTATCCCGCAAACTCACCGAAGCCAAACAAAACTTTGTGATTGTAGACAATGACCCAGAACGACTCGCCAACGCCGAAGAAAACGGCTATCGAGTTTATCAAGGCAATGCCACTAACGAACAAGCCCTACTAGCAGCCGGAATTGAGCGAGCCAAAGTGTTGGCGACCGTCTTGCCGGACGATGCCTCAAATGTATTCATCACCCTAACCGCACGCGGCCTCAATCCTAATCTGACAATTGTGGCTCGGGGTGAAATGCCCAGTACAGAAAAGAAATTGCGTCTAGCCGGAGCCGATCACGTCGTTTCTCCAGCCAGCATCAGCGGCATGCGGATGGCCAATTTGATTACCCATCCCAACACCATTGAGTTTTTGGATCAAAGCGAAGAGCGCACCCGCCTCAATGAACTCCTGGCCCAAATAGATGTCCAGGTTGACGAACTCACCATTCCACCCGGTTCACCACTCGTAGGCGGCACAATTGGCGACTTGGAAATCCGAGGCAAAGGCACCTTCATTGTGGTAGCGCTACGCAAATTCAGTGGCGAAATCATCACTCATCCGGATCACAACATGCCGCTCTCAGCCAAAGATGTAGTAATTGTGCTGGGCCACCGAGGTGACATTCCGCAGTTTACCCGCCTGTTCGAGAAACGGCAGATTCGCTACCGGGGAGCAAAATCCTAAAGCTCTGCAATGGTTCGGGCGCAAGTCTTGGTACAAAACCGCCAGGTGAGAATCGCAGCTGCAATGGCAAGGCCGAGTGCTAAACCACACCAGAGACCAACACCGCCAAGCTGTAGCTGAATTCCTAAGAAGTATCCGCTCGTGAGGCCGATGCCCCAGTAGGCGATAATGCCAATCAGCATCGGAATGCGAGTATCTTTTAGGCCACGCAAGGCTCCGGCAGCACTGACCTGAATTCCGTCCACAATTTGAAAGAGGGCCGCAACCCGCAAAAACTGCTTAGCGAGAGCGACGACTTCCGCATTGGCCGGATTGGTGACATCCACATACAACGCCACGATGCGTTCAGGAAACAGCCAGAACAGCAGCCCCATCAGGCTCATAAATAGCGCCGCCATGCCGATGCCGACCTGACCCGCCAGTCGCGCACCCCGTGTATCCTGTTGCCCGATCTGCTGTCCTACCCGCACTGTCGTTGCCAACGAAATCCCCAGCGGCACCATGAAGGTAATCACTGCCGTTTGTAGTGCTACCTGATGAGCTGCTAGCATGGCCGTGCCCAACTGCCCCATCAAGAAAGTCGTGATTGTGAACATGCCGGTTTCCACAGCCGACAGCACGCCAATCGGGATGCCAATCTGCATCAAATCAAAAAAGATGCGGCGGTCGAGGTGGGGCAGTCCACGAAACAGTTGATAGGCTCGATAGCGCGGCTGAAATCGAATGTGGAGCAGCAGCGCCAAGAACATGCCCCACAACGAAATCGTACTCGCCCAACCGATGCCAGCCAGCCCCAACGCCGGCAGCCCCAGCTTACCGAACATCAGCACATAGTTAGCTCCAACGTTGAATAGCGTTCCGGCAATCATAATCACAATCACCGGACGCGGCTGAGAGAGCGCCGTCACAAAACTGCGTAGCCAAGCAAAGCCCAGAGCAGGCAGTACGCCCCAAACAATTGAGTGTAGATAAGGGCGGGCCAGATTTACCGTAGCCCCATCCTGACCGAGCTGCATCAGCCAAACATTAGCAAACCAAACCAACAGTCCAATTGGCACCGCTAAGCCGACCACCAACCACCAGCCCTGCCGGACCACTTTACCGGCAACCGCAGGTTGATTGGCTCCGAAGGCCGTTGCCACTAAAGGGCTAACCGCCGAAATTACCCCCGTACTCACCAGCACTAGTGACTGAAATACCGCTGCTCCCAAGCCGCCGGCGGCCAAGATCGGACTGCCTAACAGCCCCATCATCACCGTATCGAAAAAGGTAGTGCCCGCCTGAGCTAACTGTGCACCTGCCAAGGGGGCAGCCAGTGAGAGGCAGGCCCTGATCTCAGCCGCTAAGGCTGGTTTACTGACGGTCGATTTCAACGGATTCATGGACAGTGGTTTGGGTAGACGCTGAGCTTTGAACTTAGCAATTGGCAAGCAACACGCACTCGATCATAGGCTGCAATGGTTTCCTCTACGGCTTACTCCACGGGTTACTTCACCACTACTGCACAGCCAGGAGCTGTCCCGCTGCCTACAGCACAAAAAGCTATTCTCAATAGCTTCTATTTGCTATTGACATTTATTCTCAACAACTCTACTATCGATTTATAGTGTTCTCCTCTCAAAGGATCGGCAGGTGGGGTTAGTCGGCAGACTGATCCCCCATTTTTTTTAGCGCTGGTCCCAATCAGCAGGAAATCCGAGGTCCATAGGAGGTCCATAGATCGATACACTGATGAAGTAAGTCAAATGAGTTTGCCTGCCTGTTTCTATGCCTATCGCTTCTCAACCCTCTGATTTTGGCGTCTCTACCGAATTGTCAGCATCCCCCAGTCGTGCAGTTGAGAGTGCCGAATCTCGCCAACCCAGCGAGACCAGCCAAGAATTCGATGTGATTGTGATCGGCTCGGGAATTGGTGGCTTAGTTACAGCAACTCAGCTCGCAGCCAAGGGAGCCAACGTGCTGGTGCTAGAGCGCTATTTAATTCCAGGAGGCAGTGCGGGCTATTTTGAACGAGCGGGCTATCGCTTTGATGTGGGTGCTTCGATGATTTTTGGTTTCGGAGAGCAGGGCACCACTAATTTGCTGACTCGCGCCTTGAAAGCGGTGAACGTCAGCCTAGAGACCATCCCCGATCCGGTACAGATTCACTACCATCTGCCGAACGGTCTGGATCTAAAAGTCCACCGGGATTATGAGAAATTTTTGCAAGAACTCTCGGCCCGCTTTCCCCACGAGCAGCAAGGCATTCGCCAGTTTTATGATGAGTGCTGGCGGGTGTTCAACTGCCTGAATGCGATGGAATTGCTGTCGCTGGAGGAACCCCGCTACCTAACCCGAGTGTTTTTCCAGCATCCCTTGGCCTGTTTGGGGTTAGTGAAGTATTTGCCTCAAAACGTAGGAGACATTGCCCATCGCTACATTCAAGATCCAGAACTGCTGAAATTTATCGATATAGAATGCTACTGCTGGTCGGTGGTGCCGGCGGACCGGACGCCCATGATCAATGCGGGCATGGTATTCAGCGATCGGCACTATGGCGGCATTAATTATCCCAAGGGCGGCGTCGGCCAAATTGCTCAAAAGCTGGTCGAAGGACTGGAGAAAGCAGGCGGCCAGATTCGCTACAAGGCGAGAGCCGTCGAAATTATCTGTGAAAATGGGCGGGCCACAGGCGTGCGCTTGGCTACAGGAGAAGTATATCGGGCCAGACGAATTGTTTCGAACGCCACCCGCTGGGACACGTTCGAGAAGCTGCTGCCCTCAGAAAAGATGCCCCGCTCTGAGCAGAAGTGGCAACAGCGCTATCAAAAATCGCCTAGCTTTTTTAGTCTGCACTTGGGAGTAAAAGCCGAAGTCCTACCAGCCGGAACCGAGTGTCACCATATCCTGTTGGAAGAGTGGTCGCAGATGGAAGCCGCCTACGGCACAATTTTCGTTTCCATTCCCACCCTGCTCGATCCCAGCTTAGCTCCGGCGGGCTACCACATCATCCATACCTTTACTCCCTGCTGGATTGAAGATTGGCAACATCTGTCCTCCGCAGACTATACCGCTAAGAAAGAAGAGATTGCCGCTCAGATCGTCAACCGCCTAGAAGTTTTGTTTCCAGGATTAGCAGCTGGTTTGGATTATCAAGAAGCTGGAACACCACGCACGCACCGGCGCTTTCTGGGCCGGATGGACGGTACCTATGGCCCGATTCCGAGCCGTAAACTGCTGGGTCTATTGGGTATGCCCTTCAACCGTACCGCGATTCCTGGCCTCTATTGCGTGGGAGACAGTACCTTTCCAGGTCAGGGGCTAAATGCTGTGGCTTTCTCTGGTTTTGCCTGTGCCCATCGGGTTGCGGTCGATTTGGGGCTATGAATTTAACGGCTTAAAGCTAGCCCTTTTCCTGCCTTTTCTATAATTTTTGTATCTTGAGAGTCATCCTTGAGGCTGAAAAGGAGTGATATCTTTAGGCTGGAATTATATAGAAAACCATTGATCCCCGAACAAGGGAGGTGAAGGGATATACCGTCCTTGAAAAAATTCTTGAGAAATGGTGATTTTCACTAGAGTTATGGCAAGGTGGTAGCTCGTCTAATTTTTCTGAAATTCCCTTTGCGCCCCCCTTGTAACCCACTCCACCGGTGGTCCTTTCTAGTCACTTTATCTGATACAAGAATTGTTCTGCATCTTGAGCAGGCTTTCGTTTTGACATTTTTGATCAGGCTAAATTGCTATGAAACACATTCGTTTTTTGCTGACTGCATTTTTGAGCGCATTGCTGACCATTTTTGCTGTTACAGCTTGCAATCCAGGGGGAGGAAACAACACAAGTAGCGGTACGCAAACCCTGATAATGGCAACCTCGGCGGACTATCCGCCCTACGAGTTTGTTGATTCGTCCAGCGGCAGCCAAGAAATCATTGGCTTTGATGTAGACATTGCCAAGTACATCACTGAGCAATTGGGCTATGGATTGACGATTAATAACATCGACTTCAATGGTTTAATTCCAGCCTTGCAATCCAAACGGGCTGATTTTGTTATGGCCGGGATGACGCCGACTGAACAGCGCAAGCAGAACGTTGATTTCTCCGATATTTACTTTGAAGCCAAGAACACAATTGTTTCGAAGAAGGACAGCAACCTGACTACTGCTGCCAGCCTCAACGGTAAGCAGGTCGGGGTACAGCTTGGCTCGATCCAAGAAGGCGTTGCCAAAAAAATTCAGGGTGCTAATGTGAGACCCTTGAACCGGATCAGTGAAATGGTGCAAGAACTGAAGGCAGGCCGAGTTGATGCCCTGATTATGGAAGACACGGTTGCCAAAGGCTTCGTTGCCAACAATCCGGATCTAGTTTTCAACACCCTTCCTAACGAAGGGGAAGCTGGCTCAGCTATTGCTTTTCCAAAAGGGTCAGAGCTAGTTGATAAGTTCAACCCAATTCTGGCTGAAATGAAAAGCAGCGGCAAAATGGAGGAGCTAGTGAATAAGTGGTTTGGGGAAGAGTCCCCTGCATCTAAAGCCAGCTAACTGTTGGGGCATAAACTTGCGGCGTAAACTGGGCAGTTCTGTAATTGGAATTGTCCAGCTAGCCGAATAGCCAATTAGCGGCTAGGTGCCACAGAGCATTGACTATCTATCACAAGAGTCTGTAGAGAGTTTAGGGTTAGCTGCCAGAGGGCTACACTACCGGAAGGCCGCATTTGTAATGTCCTGTTTCCATTACTTTTTCCATTAGCTCGTTCCATTTTATTAGCTCGCACTTGAGCCACAAGCGTGCTTGAGGACCAGCCAATCAACCGAATTATTTGCAAAACCCGTAGAGCGGACAGCTTGTCTGCTAGCAGGTAGGATACCTGCTCTACGTCTAATTAATTTTGCCTACCTTTTCAAGCGTCCAGGGGAGTTCGGCTCTATACAAGTATTCAGAATAAGTATTCGGGTAAGTATCCGGTAGCTTTGAGCCTAGACGCAAGGCCCTGCTGTTTTTGCTACCGTTCTAGCGGTTTGCCCGTAGTAAACTTTTGTCACCTACAGCTAGACCAGACTGGAGCAACCGAAGTATTCTAAGCTTTTTTAATGATGCTATCTCCTAGGTGCGGTTCATCTGTAGAGCACATCTAAATCACATCTAAAGTATGTCTAAATTATTGATACAGCATTTATACAGCGCAGAACGGGTGAGGAAAAACTGACGCATGATGTTTCATCGGTTGGATTCGTTTAACCTTAATCAACTCTATCTGCTGGGCCAAACCGGGCTAAATTTGGACTTTTCTAAAATTGTGCCCAGCATTCCCTTCATCCTGCAAGGGATTGCGGTCACGCTATCGTTTACCATCGTCTCGGCCCTGATTGGCTTTGCTTGGGGAACAGTTCTCTCAATTTTTAAGATTTCTAATATCAAACCGCTAAAGTGGTTCGCTGATTTCTATACCTCGATCTTCCGGGGAACGCCGCTGCTTGTGCAACTGTCCCTGATTTATTTTGCAACTCCCCAGTTGACTGGCTACGCTATTCCTGCGTTTCAAGCAGGCGTAATCACCTTTGCGCTCAACTCTGCTGCCTACAGTTCAGAAACCATTCGCGGTGGTATTTTAGCAGTCGATAAGGGTCAGCGTGAAGCCGCTATGACACTTGGTGTTACCTATCCCTTGATGATGTGGGACATCATTCTGCCACAAGCGTTCAAAAATATCCTACCGGCTCTGGTCAACGAAAGTATTGCCCTCTTGAAGGATTCTTCGCTAGTTTCTACCGTTGGGGCACTCGACTTGTTGCGACGAGGGACAATTGTGGCTTCGGAAAAATTTATCTACTTTGAACCCTTACTGTTTGTTGCATTAATTTATTACGTGATGGTGATGAGTCTGACCTGGGTGGCTCAGCGTTTTGAAAGGAGGATGCGAAAAAGTGATTAGAACTGAATTTTTATGTAAATCGTTTGGTAAGCTCGATGTTCTTAAAGACATTTCCACTGAAATCAAAAAAGGCGAAGTTGTAGCAATTATTGGCCCATCAGGAGGCGGTAAATCGACCTTTTTGCGCTGCCTGAATTTGCTAGAAGTACCGACGCGAGGCCGAGTCTATATCGATGGCGTAGATATTACCACCGGCAAGGTGGATATCAAGAAAATTCGCCAAAACATGGGCATGGTGTTTCAACACTTCAACCTGTTTCCCCACAAAACAGTGCTGGAGAATGTCACCTACGGGCCTTTGAAGGTAAAGCACTTGCCCAAAGCCGAAGCTGAAAAACTAGGGCTGGATCTGTTAGCAAAAGTTGGATTAGCCGAAAAGGCCAATGCCTATCCTTCGCGCCTCTCTGGAGGGCAGAAGCAACGGGTTGCCATTGCCCGAGCGCTAGCGATGCAGCCAGAAATTATGTTATTCGACGAGCCAACGTCTGCCCTTGACCCGGAAATGGTGAAGGAGGTGCTGGATGTGATGAAGGACTTGGCCCGTACTGGCATCACGATGGCAATCGTTACCCATGAAATGGGCTTTGCGCGGGAAGTGGCAAACCGAATTTTGTTTCTGGAGGGGGGTCGCCTAGCCGAAGATGCACCCCCGGATATTTTCTTCACCAACCCCAGAAGCGAGCGGGCCTGCCAGTTCCTGGAGAAGGTGCTGTAGCAAAGCTATCAGCGAAATCTACTCAAACAAATCGCTCTGGCTCAGACCATAGGCTTCCTGAGCCTGATTGATCGCATTTTGGGTGGCAGAATCATACACGCCATTAGCATCGCCCGGATCAAACCCGCGAAGCTGTAAGCGTCGCTGGAGTTCCATGACGCTAAATCGGCTGCCTGCCACGCTGCGCTGCATCTGTTGCCGATTGGTACTCGGTTCAGCTTGTGTAGTCTGAAACGGAGAGTTGGAAGCCGTTGGATCCGGTAAGGCTGGCACCTGCACCGTGCCGGTTGGCTGCGGCTGGCCGATAGGAACGGTTTGAATCGTGCTGGGTTGAGCAACGGATGCGGTGCCGGTTGGGTCTGCCACGCCAGGCTGGAGCGGCTGAGGCGATGCGGGGACAACTGGAGCTGTGACTGTAGGTGTAACTGTAGGTGTAACAGCTGGCGTCACTGCGGGTGTAACTGCCGGTGTCGTTACAGTTGAGGTAGCGGCAACTGAGGAAGTTCCCCCACCGAGAGCAGCATTCACCCTAGGGCCAGCAATGCCATCGGCAGTCAGCCCCTGGGCTTGCTGAAAGGCAATCAAAGCCGACTGGGTCTGGGAGCCAAAGCTACCGCTGATTGGCCCATCGTAATACCCCAACGCCTGGAGGCGGGTTTGCAAATCGCTCACCTCTGCGCCCACATCGCCCAATTGCAGCAAACCGTCATTCGGTGTGGAAACAGGAGTATAGGCAGCAGTGCCCGTTTCAGCCGCAACAGCCGCAACAGGTTGGGTCGGCGCTTGATAGAGAGCCGCTTCGGTCATGCTGCCCACCACCCCATCCACGGCCAATCCCCGATCCCGCTGAAAGCTCATGACGGCAGCCTGGGTTTGCGAATCAAAAACGCCCGTAGCCGTACCGTTGTAGTAGCCAAGCTGGATTAGCTGCTGCTGGAGTTGAGTCACCTGATTGCCGCTATCGTTGAACTGGATGTAGCCGCTCGCTGGACTCACTCCTGAGTCAGTTGCAGCAGTGCCAACCCCACCGTAGCCCACTTGCCCCAGCGCTTGATTCGTTGCGGTCCCAACAATGCCATCGGCAGCAAGACCATGCGCCTGCTGAAAACGAGATACGGCTTCTTGGGTTGATGTATCGAAATATCCAGTCACCGGACCACTGTAATAGCCTAAGTCAGCTAGCCGCTGCTGCAGGTCAGCCACGGCACCTCCTTGGTCGTTGGGCTGTAGAACGCCGCCAGCATCAGGATAGGCAGCTTGGGGATAGGTCTGGGCTTGAGCCGGACTGATCACACCAAGAACAGCCACCACAGCAAGCAGCCACCACCAGGAGAACCAAATCACTTGTCTTGGGTTGGTCGAAGGTGAGGTAGATAAAGATTGAATCGGTGTAGTCATAGATAACTGCAATGCCTCCTTGAAAGATTCATCGGGCAACTCCCAGGGATTGAATCTAACGGAGTTGCTGTAAATAGAGTTTAGAGAAGGGGAACTTGATTTTGTCACTCTATATGTAGCGTATCTCCAATAATTTGGCTTTGGATTCCGACTGACTAGCGATAAATCTTAAGGCATTTTTGGCAAATCAAATCCGTGAAGTTGCGAAGATTCGTTAGCGTTTTGTGATAAAACCCAACAAAAAACCAGTCTTCCCTACGGAAAACTGGTTGAGTGGAAATGTCCCAAGCTTACTAGCTTGTTAGGCAGTGGAAGTTAGAGGTGGAGGTAAGACAATCTACGCTATTCGCGATTTTTGGCTGTTTTAGTTTGCGACGGTAGTAGCCTTTGCAGAGATTAACAAAACTATTGACTGGTAAATCGCTTGAAGCACTACCTGAATCACCAGTAATGGTCAATGATTAAGGCAATAACGACTGCAAATCCGGTAATGCCCAAGGCCAGCAGTGGATTTTGCCCTTGAGTTACGGCGATATAGGCAGGAATGCCAGCACCGACCCCAGCCGTTACCGAGGCAGTTAGCCAGTCTTTTTTAGTATTTTTGTCGTACATGAGCAGATAGTAAGGTTGATGTAACAAGAAGTCGTCACTTTAAAAAATTGCGTTAGACATCAACCTACCATCGAAGCCGTTCCGGCTTAATTTCAGCCACTCATCTTGTAACCAAGATTTAGGTTTACTCAAGTTTCTTAATAGAAATGCGGCAAATCAGAAGAAATGTAAAGCGCGCGCTTCTAGCGGCCCTCTAGCAGTCACAAATCCATCCATCTCGGCTGTTCATCCGCTCTAAATCGCAGCTCTACTGCAGTCGGTCAGTTCTCACCCAGCCTTCAACGTTGCCTGCCCGAATCTTCCGCCATAGGCCATCAGGGCTTTCTTCCAGCACAGTAATTTCTTGGTTAAACTCAACCTGACCAAGTTCAGCACCATCGGCGCTAGGAGTTTGACGAATTGGTTCAGGATTTAGCCGGGTAAATCTAGTTTGATAGCTCTGGGGTACCAGCGGAACCTCAGGACTGGGAGATTCACTAGGACTTGGAGGAGATTCTATCGCTGGGTTAGGGGTGGAATTAGAATTTGGGCTGGCATTGGGATCTGGGCTGACCGCAGGACTAGCTGGACTAGCAGGCGCAGCCGGACTAACTGAAGTAACCGAATTAGAAGTCCCTACGAGCGTCTTCAGCAACGCATTTACCAGGAACGTGGTCAGAAAAAATAGCCCCAACACCGCGAGGCAAAATCCCCAGACAAATCCACGCAGTCCAGTCGGATTGAGCTTCAAGATCATGCTAGTACCATCCCGATTGCTGCCCGATGGGCGACGACGACCATTCAGTGCCCGTTAATTAATAGGCTTAATTAATGCGCTCAGTGTTACCACCTTTGACCCAGCCTTCGAGATTACCGAGGCGGACCTTTTGCCATGCCCCATCCGGAGTGTCTTCTAAAACCGTTACTTCCCGATTGAACTCTACCCCACCGAGTCGAACGGCATTCACGCTTGGCTCTTGCCGAATAATCAAGCCAATTGGCTGCGTCACTCGCGCCGGATAGCCCTGCGGTAATGGTGAAGGACTAGGCGAAGGGCTGGCCTCAGCTGCAGGACTAGCTTGCGGACTTGCTGCGGGGCTGGCCTCCGGATTGGCTGCAGGACTGGCCGCCACGCTTGGAGACGGATCGTTGGTGAATGTGGGTCGCGGCGGTGGAGTAGCCAAACGAGCTAGCAAATAGCGCGTCATTCCGGCTCCTGCCAAAAATAACAGCGCAATCGCTAAAACAACTCCCAAAATGACTCGAAAGACTCCAGCCAAACTGATTGTCATATCGCCATATCGCCTTGGTTACGATCAGGACTCCTCATTTTAGAGATTGCTACGAAATTCTGCTACCCAAACTGGTCTGACGCGAGGCTAGCCTGACTCTGCCATTAGTGGCCCAATCTTGCAAAAGTTGGATCTGGTCTTGAGCGGTGCGGGCCAGCGGAATAATTTGACTGGCTGCCTCCAAAATATCCTGGGTGGTGAAATCGCGATTTTGGCTGAAGCCAATATGCATCGCCTCGATCAGCATTTGTTCAATTTCTGCCCCAGAAAAGTCGGGCGTTTCATAGGCCAACCGATCCAGGTCGTAACTTTGCAGATTATGGGGCCGCAAGCGAGACAAATGCACAGCAAAAATGGCGCGACGCTCTTCCTGGTTAGGCAACCCAACAAAGAAAATCTCATCGAATCGTCCGCGACGCAGCATTTCCGGCGGCAGAGCTTGAATGTTATTGGCCGTTGCTACCACAAATACCGGCGATGTTTTTTCGGCCAGCCAGGTGATGAAGGTGCCAAACACGCGGCTGGTGGTGCCCGCATCGCCACGGCTATCCGCTCCAGCAAAGGCTTTGTCGATTTCATCGATCCACAGCACACAGGGAGCCAAGGCTTCGGCCAACTGAATCATCTGGCGAGTCCGCGATTCTGATTCACCTACCAATCCAGCAAACAGGCGACCCACATCCAACCGCAGCAGGGGCAGGTGCCAGTGGTGGGCAATCGCCTTTGCCGTCAGCGACTTGCCAGTACCCTGAATCCCGACCAGCAGCAGCCCTCTTGGATGGGGCAAGCCATACTGCCGCGCCCGTTCTGAGAAAGCACCGCCCCGCCGCAACAACCAATCCTTCAGGTTATCCAACCCGCCGATATCGGAAATTCGCTCCGTGGCTGGGTAAAAATCGAGAATCTGGGTCTGCCGAATCGTTTGTCGCTTTTCTTCCAGAATCAGCTCGACATCTTCGGGTTGAAGCGAGCCGTGGATGGCAATTGCCTTGGCGAGCACGCGGCGAATTCGCTCCATCGACAGCCCCTGACAGGAGCGCGCCACCTCATCCACTAGCTTGGCATCGCTCACCTGACTGGTAGCCACCAACAGCCGCTCTAGCTCCGAGCGAATTTCGCTCAGCGTCGGCAGCGGAAATTCCAGTACTGTCAGCACTTCGCTCAAATCTTCGGGGATAGTCAGTTGGGGTGAGACAATCACCACATTCTTGGGCTGAGATTTCAAAGACCGGGCCAGATTCCGCAACTTGCGAGCAATCGCCACATCATCCAGAAACCGATGATAGTCTCGCAGAATAAAAATAGCCGGAACTGTAGCCGGAATTTTCTCCACCAGCTCTAGCGCTTGCAGCGGGTTGCGTTTGCCGAACCCCGCATCAGTGGGATTGCCCTGATAGCCGTCAACAAAGTCCCAAACATAGACACCGCGATTTCCCTGCTGTTTGGCAGAGTAGGCAATAGCCGCTTCTACCCGTTCCTCTTCCCGGGTTGGAATGTAGATCAGAGGATAGCGAGCGCGCAGAAGAAGCTCAAACTCGTCGTTAAAGCTCATGGAACCTCAAGAAAGGCAGGACTGTTTAATTACCTACCATCTCAACCGACCCCACTACAACCAACTACAGCAATAAGTTCTGATGCTAATCATTATTTCTTCCATTTTCTACTGCACCCGCTCCTGCGAATTCACCGCCGTCTGCTGTTGATTCTGGTACATTGCCCGCAGCACCAGAGCCGGATCCACCCAGTTGTCGTCGTATTTTAAGCCCCAATGCAGGTGAGGGCCTGTGGTGCGTCCGGTCATTCCCACCCGGCCCAAACGAGCACCCGCCTGAATCTGCTGTCCTTCCCAGATTTGGATACCGCCTTCCCGGTCAATCATGTACAGCTTGCCGTTTTCTTTTTCCACATGACCCTGCATATGGCAGTAGATATGCAGCCAGGGGCCGGATTCCACGACTACTGAAGTACCGCAATTGCTGTCGTCTGAGACTTCTACCACCTTGCCGCTCCACCAGTTGCGGATATAGCTACCTTCGGGAGCCGCCATGTCAAGACCATAGTGGAACTCTTGCGTGTAGCCGCCATAGGGGGAAGCGCGGTAGCCAAAGGGAGAGGTATAGGCTTGGAATCCTTCCACCGGAAACGAAGCTCCCTCCCATGTCCGAGCGGCCACTTGGGTTGGATTGATTTGAGCAATTCGCTGAGCCGGATCATCAGCCGTTCCGGTGCTAATGGCTAACTTCTGAGATTGGGCAGGCCGTTGAGCCTGAGCCAGTTGAGTCTGGGCCGGTTGAGCCTGAGTCGGTTGAGCCTGAGTCGGTTGAGCCTGAGCCGGTTGAGTCTGAGCCGATCGATGCGTAACCGCTGGGTTCGTTTGAGTCGCACCGCTAGAGGCAGATCGATCTACCTCTGTACTGGGCTTGACTGAGTCGGGCTGGGATGCCGTTGGGGCAGGCAAATTGGGGACAGCGGGTGTAGAAGAGGAACTGACAGCCACTTGAGGAGCAGGGTTTGTATCGGTTGCCTTCACCATTTCCTGGCCGGTTTCAATAGCGGCGATACAACAGAGGCCAATTGCTGCCCAGAGCGCCACCTTACCGAAACGTCTCATACTGTCTTTTCGCATCATACCGTTCCATTAAAAGCCTTAGGAAATGAACTTCACTGACTTTTGGGTCTGCTGATTAGGTTGAATTTCAATTGATTGAATTTCAATTGGCAAGCGTTCGCGGGAATAGGCGACCTTCGTCTATATTTCTTTGTCTGCTCATTCAGTCAACCGTTTTCTCAAGTTCAGTACAGATGAAGGCAAACCAGCCAACATCTTAGCAAGCTACCGGGTAGGAAAGCACGAGCTATCTAGCAAAGCTGAACCACCCACTCTTAATTTTCTTCTTAGAAATTTAATTAAACATCCAGAATACTTGAGGATCCAAACCAGTGTACCGGTCAGTTTGTTAAGTTTGGTCAAATCTGGCCAAATCCGGTCAATCAAATAAATTCGTTACAGCTAGGCCGTGGCTATTCCTGGCGAGCAGAACCCAAACAGCAGAATCAGGATATCGTTAGTAAAGTTAAGTAATGTTAAAACGCCTAGTATGGAATGTTCAGTATGAAGCTACCAGACTCCTCCAGGCTTCAGTTTACGCCCGATTTGAACATCTGCCGGATTCTGAACGGGATGTGGCAGGTGTCGGGAGCACATGGATCCATCGATCCGAAAAAAGCCTTGCCCGCCATGTTTGATTACCTGGATGCTGGATTCACTACCTGGGACTTGGCCGATCACTATGGTCCTGCGGAAGACTTTATCGGTGAATTTCGTCGTCAGCTCAAGGCGCAACGCGGTGAAGCAGCCCTGAATCAAATTCAAGCTTTTACTAAGTGGGTGCCGCGTCCGGGGCGAATGACTCACGCCATCGTGGAAGAAAACATCCAGATTTCACTGCGGCGGATGGATGTAGCTAGTTTGGATTTGCTGCAATTCCACTGGTGGGAATACCGCGATTCCGGCTACCTGGATGCGCTCAAATATATGGCCGAGCTACAGGCCGCCGGCAAGATCAAGCATCTGGCGCTGACTAATTTTGATACCGAGCATTTGCAGATTATTCTCGACCACGGCATTCCAATTGTTTCCAACCAGGTACAGTATTCGCTAATCGATCGGCGGCCTCAGGTGGCTATGGCGAACCTATGTCAGCAACACGGCATCCAGCTCTTTGCCTATGGCAGTCTCTGCGGTGGTTTGCTATCTGAGCAGTATCTGGGTCAACCCGAACCGGGCCGCTGGGATCTGGATACGGCTTCGCTGCGCAAGTACAAAAATATGATCGACGCTTGGGGCGACTGGTCCCTGTTTCAAACCTTGCTGTCTATGCTGCAAACCATTGCCCAAAAACATGGAGTCAGCATTGCCAATGTGGCTGTGCGGTACGTGCTGGAACAGCCGGCAGTGGGCGGGGTGATTGTGGGCGCACGGTTGGGCGTAGCTGAACATTTGGCAGACAATGCCCAAGTATTCAATTTTTCATTAGATAATGAAGATCGAACTCTGCTCGAAACAGTCCTGAATCGTTCACGCGATCTGTATCAACTGATCGGCGATTGTGGTGATGAGTACCGACGTTGAACTGGAACCTGAATTGCACAACATTATTACGACAAATTACGACAAATTACGGCATGGAGTCGGTGCTAGCTCAGCCAGTTCGTAGTTCCCTGTTAGTCGCTGCATCTAAATCAATTTTCCCCGCATGGGTACTGTCTATTCGGCGGCAGATCGCCTATAACGGGGGTAGCGCTGTTTTGCCTCAGAAAGGAGCAGCGTCTAGCCAGTTCTAATTGCAAGTTCTAGTCATCAAGTTCTGACCACCGGTTCTGTGATTCGCTGAGCTTCATTGGATTCGTCTAGGATTGTGGGATATCGGTACTACCGAATCCCCACCGGGACCACCCAGGTGTTTGAATTCGTTCTGAGAGTCTGACCATAGAGTCTATGGTCCTGATTTTTCAGCTTGCTCGACGTTTAGTTTGCTTGGCTTCAGTTTACTTGGCTTCGGTTCGCTTATCTGACTGGTTCGTTTTGGCAGAGCTTCCCGTCCGTACTCTGTTCCCTGTCTGAGTTATGCCCCCTACACGCTCTCCCGATGGTATGTTGGCTGCTTTTTCGCTTGTGAACCGTAAGGGTGATTTGACCGACCGGGTGCGAGATCTACCTATCGACCAGTTTCGTCAATTTTTGGACCAAATCACCGGTGAGTTTGGTCATTTTCTTCGCGCCATTGACCTGATCAACAACAATGCCCTAGAGTCGCTGTTAGAGCAAATTCTGGAAGCCCTGACGCTGAAGATCGGGCAGATCTTGCAGGCCGATCGCACCACTATTTTTTTAGTTGATGAAGAGAAAGAGCAGCTCTGGTCTAAGATCGCCCAAGCTAAAGCCGGAGAGATGCTAGAGATCCGAGTGCCGATGCGCTCTGGGATTGCTGGTCATGTGGCTAAAACGGGCCAATACCTCAACATTGCCGATGCCTATGGCCATCCTTTGTTTAATCGCGAAATCGACCAGCAGACCGGCTACCGGACCCGCAATATTCTCTGTATGCCAATTTTTGACACCAAGCAGCAGGTAGTAGCTGTGGTGCAATTGCTCAACAAAGCTGGAGAGCAGCCGTTTGACGAGCAAGATGAGCAGCTATTTCGGGAATTTGCTGGCTCGATGGGGATCATTCTCGAAAGCTGCAATTCATTTTATATCGCGGCTCGCAATCAGCGGGGTGTGGCAGCGCTGCTGAAGGCAACAGCCTGTCTGGGTCAGAGTTTGAACCTGAACATCACGCTACAGGCAGTAATGGATGAAGCTCGCGATCTGATGCAGGCCGACCGCAGCACCCTGTTTTTGCTGGATCGCGAGAAGGGCGAACTATGGTCGAAGGTCGCCACAACTGATGGTCAACCAATGGAAATTCGCATTCCTGCCGATCGGGGTATTGCTGGCTACGTCGCCTCGACCGGACAAACGCTGAATATCTCCAATGCCTATGAAGATCCCCGCTTTGATCCCTCGGTGGATCAGCGCACGGGCTATCGGACCCGAACGATTCTCTGTATGCCGGTCTTCAACTCGAACAAAACACTGATCGGCGTCACCCAGCTGATCAACAAACATCAGGGCTGCTTCAACGCTTCGGATGAAGAATTTATGCGGGCCTTCAATATTCAGGCGGGGATTGCCCTCGAAAATGCTCAGTTGTTTGAACGGGTGCTGTTGGAGCAGCAGTACCAAAAAGACATGCTGCAGAGCCTCTCGGACGCAGTCATTTCCACCGATATGCAGGGCAACATTGTCACCATTAACCATGCAGCACTATTGCTTTTGGGTTGGGCATCGACCGAAACAGAAGCGCTGCAAAGCAAGGACATGATACTGCCGGTTGTGGGGCGTCCGGTTTGGGAGGTAGTGCCGATCGAAAACCTGCAAATGCGTCTAGAAGACAGCCTCACCCACGCGGCCCGCCATTACCTGCCCGAACAGACCTTAAATTTATCCAGCGGTGACCACACCATTGAACGCAGCATGAACTTGACCGTTACGCCTTTGACGAACCCACAAGGTAGGGTACGAGGTGGTTTGGTTGTATTAGAAGATATCAGCCGGGAAAAGCGCATGAAAACCACGCTCTACCGCTACATGACCCCCCATGTGGCCGAGCAGGTGATGGCGCTGGGAGACGATGCGCTGATGATTGGGGAACGCAGAGAAGTTTCGATTCTGTTTTCCGACATTCGCGGCTACACCTCCCTCACCGAAAAAATGGAGGCCGCAGAGGTGGTTGCCCTGCTCAACAACTATTTTGAAACCATGGTGGAGGCTGTATTCAACTTTGAAGGCACCCTCGATAAGTTCATGGGCGATGCCTTGATGGCCGTCTTTGGGGCACCGCTGCCGCTGGAAAATCACGCCTGGATGGCGGTGCAATCGGCTCTAGATATGCGGCGGCGCTTAGCCGAATTTAACCAGCGGCATCACCCTTCTCAACCTCCCATCAGCATTGGCATTGGGCTCAGTTCTGGCGAAGTAGTATCGGGCAATATCGGCTCCCAAAAGCGGATGGATTACACGGTAATTGGGGACGGCGTAGATATCAGCGCTCGCCTAGAAGGAATTACCAAAGAGTACGGCTGCGACATTATTCTCAGTGAGTATACATACCGGCTTTGTCACCATAAAGTTTGGGTACGAGAACTTGACCGCATCTGTGTTAAAGGCAAGACCAAACCCATCCGCATTTACGAATTGATCGGTGAACGTCAAGCACCACTAGATGACAAAACCGCAGAATTTATCAGCCTTTATGAAGCGGGTCGTCAAACTTACAGCAATCGCAATTTTCGTCAGGCCATTCAATACTTTATTGCCGCTCAAAAGCTACGGCCACAGGATCGCGCAGTCCAACTTCAGCTCCAGCGAGCTAATGATTGCTTAATAACTCCCCCTGGCGAAGATTGGGATGGAGTTTACATGCTAACCACAAAATAAGGGCTAGATTGCAAAATCTAACCCCTTTCATATCTACGCTGGAACCCTATTGCCTAGATGGACAGGTATAATATCAAGTCGGATGGAACAACCACACTATCGTAAGGGCGAAGCATTTGCGTCAGAAGCTCTGTAGCTATGCCTTGGATTCATTTCGCAAATGCTTTGCCCTGACTATGGCTAATTAACCAGACTTGAGATAACCCGCTTTAGTGCGAAACGCTAACCTATTTCATCATTGCTGCTAAACGCTCTTGTAGCTTAGCCTTGGCCGCTTTGAACTCGGTTGCGAGCCGCTCTTTCTGCTCATCGCTACAGTTGTTGCGGATGGCAGCAAACATAGTGCTTTCTTCCTGACGCACGTGATCCATCACTGCATCCTTCAGGCGCTTGACCTGCTGCTTGAACTCGGGAGACGATGGACTCATTGCTTTGATCGAATCCAGCATCAACTTCATTTCGGCTTGCTCGTCATACAGCTCCTGAGTATCGCTTTCGCCATAGAAGGAACGAACGGCTGGATACACTACCTGTTCTTCGGCCTCAGCATGCACCGTTAGATCTTTGTAGATTTGACCGAAGTATTCCTGGATCTTCTGGGGGTTATCGCTGCTTTCGATCTGCGCAAACAGCATATTTACTTTCTGGTGATCCATGCGGATGACATCTTGAATGTTCATTTCATCATCCGTGCGGCTAACCACACTACCGGCCACACCAGACAGAGCGGCTACGGCATCCTGAACTCGTGCCCACAGCCCTTGCTCGGCTTCTTTACCGGTGAGTTCACGCACGCCAATAATTTCTAGCACTCCTTTCAGTTGTTCTTGGTGAGCGCGGTTCTCAAAGTTGACCGTATTCAGCGGCGTAATAGCAGCTTCTACATCGGCCCCAACAACTTGGGCGGCTTTGTGGATCAGCAAGCCGCTCATGGTCTGGCCATGCTTGAGCAGTTCATGTTGGGCGAACTTTTCATACAGCGACAACTCCGAACCCTGCATCAACCGCTTGACGCTCTTGACCATTTCCTGGGTCGTAGACTTGGGTTCACCTTTAACGCCATACTGAACGATCACTGTTTCGAGAATACCCATATTCTTCCGGTCATCCTCTAGCATGTCTTGCAAACGCTGACGAATTTCTTCGTCATTGCATGCTGACATCAACGTTTGCTCATTCTCTATTAGCAGCGTTTGAATCTCTTTCATATCTGCTAATTTTGAAGCGATAGCTGTCCGCTTGGCGTCATCTAAACTTGTTACCATTGCTAGTTCCCCTTCAAAAGATTGTTGCTCTATGCACACTTTATGCACAACTGCTTCTACGGTGCCATAGTCAAATTCCCCAACTCATCTCTCGTGGGGCGGATATGGCTACAGAGGCTGTCTAAAGGTAGAGCACTAAACAACCGTTGCTTTTGCTGACTTCTGTCTAAAGAGAGAGTACTGAGGTTACAAATTGTTATTACTGTGTAAAAGTGCAGAGTACCCTGGTTTCTCTATATGGAGAGTCTTTCCTCAGAAAATTCACCAGTTAATTCGCTAGTATTCAATTCTGCTTCTGATTCTATCGATTCTATCACCGTGTCTGACTCGGAGTTATCTGAATATTTTTCTGCTGCGCCTTCTAGCACTTCCGCTTCTGGCAGGTCTGTTCAAGGTGATTGTTCGGGGTCTGGCCGTTTTGAAGCTGACCGTTTGCAAGCTGATTGTTCGAAGGAGCTTGAGCGGCCTGATCAACCGAGTCGGAATGCATTCGTATTCGGATTCACGCCGCAGGCAGAGCTGTGGAATGGTCGATTGGCTATGCTGGCAATTTCTACTTTTCTGATGCTGAGGGTGATGGAGATTAATCTGTAACTTTTCTGTAACTTTGTAGTTCCTATTCGAATTCATAGAGATTAATACCTCTCTCTCACTTCTTTTCACGTCAACTGGAGTAACCTATGCAAGCATTTGATGTTGTCATGATTGGGGCAGGTCACAATGGATTGACCTGTGCCGCGTATTTGCTCAAGGCAGGCTACAGTGTGCTGCTGCTAGAGAAACGATCCGTTCCCGGAGGTGGTGCAACTACGGAAGAACTGTTGCCCAACGAAGCTCCTGGTTTCAGGTTTAACCGCTGTGCCATTGACCACGAATTTATCCATTTGGGGCCGGTTGTGGAAGAACTGGAGTTGGGCAAGTATGGCTTGGAGTATCTTTTCTGCGATCCGGTGGTATTTTGCCCTCATCCCGACGGCAAGTATTTTCTGGCTCACCAGTCGGTAGAAAAAACTTGTGCTGAAATCGCTCGGTTCAACACACGAGATGCTGAGAAATATGCTGAATTTATTGACTTTTGGCAGCGGTTACTCAAGGGTATGATCCCAATTTTTAATGCGCCGCCCAAATCGATTGTTGATATTCTAGGCAATTACGATTTTGAGAAAATTAGGGATCTGTTTTCGGTCCTGGGTGCACCCAACAAAACGCTGGATTTGATTCGCACCGTCTTGACTAGCGCCGAGGATATGCTCAACGAGTATTTTGACTCGGAATTTCTCAAAGCACCTTTGGCTCGTTTGGCTTCCGAGATGGGGGCACAACCCAGCCAAAAGAACTTGGCGATTGGGGCGATCATGATGGCAATGCGGCACAATCCGGGCATGGCCAGACCTCGTGGCGGCACAGGTGCTCTGACTCAGGCGCTGTTGAACTTGGTGAAAAGCTTAGGAGGACAAATCCTTACCGACCAAACTGTAGAAAAAATTCTGATCGATAACGGTCGGGCTGTGGGTGTGCGGGTTGCTGGCGGGCAGGAATATCGAGCTACCAAAGGCGTGATTTCCAACATTGATGCTAAGCGAGTGTTTTTGCAGCTCATGGATAAGTCCGAACTGGATCAGGCCGATCCAGAGCTACGGGAACGGTTGGAGCGACGCATTGTGAATAACAACGAAACGATCTTGAAAATTGATTGTGCCCTGTCTGAAGCACCTCGATTTGAACATCATCAGCACCAGGATGATTACCTGATCGGTTCGGTTTTGATTGCTGATTCGTTCAAACAGGTGGAGTTGGCCCATAGTGAACCCAGCATTGGTCGAATTCCCGACGCCGATCCCTCGTTCTATGCGGTTGTCCCTACCATGCTCGATCCGTCAATGGCTCCTGCGGGCCAGCACACGCTTTGGATCGAATTCTTTGCGCCTTACCAAATTGAGCCAGAGCAAATCGATCCGCAAAATCCAGGTTTGAAAGGCACGGGTTGGACCGATGATCTGAAGCATAAGGTCGCCGATCGGGTGATTGATAAGCTGGCCGAGTACGCTCCTAACCTGAAGCAGTCGATTATTGCTCGCCATGTCGAAAGCCCAGCAGAGCTGGGCGAACGCTTGGGAGCTTACAAAGGCAACTACTATCATATCGATATGACGCTAGAGCAAATGGTGTTCTTCCGTCCGTTGCCAGAACTGGCCAATTACAAAACGCCAATCGAAGGGCTATACCTGACGGGAGCTGGCACCCACCCTGGTGGTTCAATTTCTGGCATGCCGGGTCGTAACTGCGCTCGTGTATTTCTGCATACTCAGGAGCCTGTCGCGCAGAAAATCAAAGAGGTACGTGATTCAGTTCTCTCCACGGTAGAATCTGTCTTTAAAAGATAGTGGTTTCTACCTTAATTAGGAGTGAGGCGCGGAGTGGAACCGGTAAGATCAATTCATAGCAATAGGTGTTAATGAATCGATCTCTGCAGGTGTACCTCTACGCCTCACTTTTGTTTGATGATTCTCTTGCCGTCAAGAGTTAGGAGGAAGCGTTGTCACAAGTCTTGATTTTGGGAGGACAGGGTAGAATTGGTCAGAGTGTGGCGGCTGACTTGTTGGCCCATACTCAAGCCGAACTCATTCTCACCCGCCGCACTCCACAGCTTTCTCCCCAAACGAACCTGCCCAATGATGCGCGGATTCACTATCAGCCGTTGGACTTGGCTGATGAACAGGCTCTGGTAGAACAAATAGCCGCTAGCCAACTGGTGATCCATTGTGCGGGACCATTCCGCTATCGAGATACGCGAGTTTTGAAACACTGCATTGATCATGGCGTTAATTACGTAGATGTCAGCGATGATCGCTCTTTTACCCAAAAGGCGCTACAACTGCGAGCGGCAGCCCAAGCCGCAGGCATCACAGCCGTGATCAATACAGGAGTGTTTCCGGGCATTTCCAATAGCATGGTGCGGTTGGGGGTGGAACAGCTAGATGTCGCTGAACGAATTCACCTCAGCTATGTGGTCGTCGGATCGGGCGGAGCAGGTGTCACCGTGATGCGCACCACGTTTTTAGGACTGCAGCATCCATTTCCGGTTTGGATTAACGGTCAATGGCAGATCGTCAAACCCTATACAGCGCGTGAGAGGGTCGAATTTCCCCAGCCCTATGGTCAGGCTGCAGTTTACTGGTTCGACATGCCAGAAGCCTTTACCCTGCCGGAAGCCTTTCCGGTGCAGACGGTGATCACCAAGTTTGGCTCGATTCCCGATCTCTACAATCATCTAACCTGGATGGCGGCTCGCTTTCCGGCGCAGCTCATGCACCAACCCAGGATGATTGAATTTTTGGCGAAGGTAAGTCACCAGATGACGTCTGTAACCGATCGCGTCACAGGAATTGGAGTAGCAATGCGGGCAGAAGTACGCGGCCAAAAACAAGGCCAACCTGCCTGTTACTCTGCCACCTTTGCCCATCCCCATACAGCCACTGCTGCCGGTCAAGGAACCGGAATGGTGGCCCAGTTTCTGATCACAGGCGAGTTAAGCAATCCGGGCGTATGGAGCATTGAGCAGGCGTTACCCACACCACTCTTTGAACGAGGTCTGCAAGAACGACAGCTCACAGTCGAAGCGGGCTATTGTCAGTAAGTCGCCTCTATCTTGAGATAGACAGACAAGGGGTTCAAAACATTGGATGATAGGAAACAATCCACGTCTAACGGGTGATGTCTTACGAGTAATTGTTTCCGCATCAGAGAATGTTAGCTGCACTAAAATTGAAGCGGTCATCAAGCATCCTCCTCGCCTCTGGTGTGGGAGGGCAGTTGCATTTGTGGATCAGCCTTGCTAATCGAGGAGTTGGAACATAATGGCCCAGTTGCAGCGAGCAGCACGTATTTCGAACATAGCCGGTTGGCTCGTGCTGGGAATAGGGGTACTGGGTTTAATCGGTTGGCAATTTGATATTGCTTTACTGAAAACTGGGCTTCCTGGCGGTCTGGCAACCATGAAAGCGAATACGGCGCTGGGCTTTGTCCTGACGGGAAGTGCACTCAAACTGTTGGCAATCAGTAACTCGCAAGGAAGGCAGAAATACAGGCAGCGGCTGTCTACTATCAGCTTAATCTGCTCCTTCCTCGCTGTTTTGCTGGGTGTTTTAACACTGAGTCAGTATGCATTTGGCTGGAACTGGGGCATTGACCAACTGCTGTTTGCCGATCAGATCACAGCCGCGACTAGTCATCCAGGACGCATGGGAGTGAATACAGCCCTCGGCTTCAGCTTGATGGGAACAGCGCTGCTATTGCTGAATCAACGCTTTCTCAACCTATCTGCCAACAAATCTGATCTGAGGCGAATTGACTGGGGGCAGTTGTTGGCCTTGATTGCCTTGGGGGTGACACTACAGGTCCTAGTTGGATTTGCCTATGATGTACCGGTCTTGTATCAGATCAGCACCCGCACTACCTCAATTGCATTTCACACAGCCATTACGTTTATGATTTTGGGTTGCGGTATTCTAGCCCTCTATCCGGCTCACGGTATTATGCGCATCTTTACGACCGACCTGGATGGCGGAATCGTCGCGAGGCAATTGCTGCCGGCTGCGATCCTGCTGCCGCTGATTTTGGGCTGGCTGATTGTGCAAGGCTATCGGGCCAACTATTACGACTCTGGATTTGCTATGTCGCTGCTGGTCCTGCTGTTGATCGTTGTGCAGGCAATTCTGGTTGGGATCAGCGCTAGTATTCTGAACTGTAACGACTTGAAGCGGCGCAGGCTCGAAGCAGCACGGCGTCAAGTAGAGACCGAATTACGTGAAAGTGAATGGCGCGTTCGCCAAATTACAGAGAGCAGTAACGATGTATTTTGGATGGCCGATCTGACTAGCGCACAATGCGTTTATGTTAGCCCTCAGTTTGAATCGATCTGGGGCCGTTCGTTAGAAGCGATCAAAGCGAACTGGCTCGAATGGCTAGAGGCTATTCATCCAGAGGATCGGCAGCGGGTAGAAACTCGGTTTTTGGAATGCAGATCAACCGGCGGCTACGATGAAGAGTTTCGGATTATTTGTCCCGATGGTAGCATTCGCTGGATTCGCGATCGCGGCTATCCGGTTCACGATGAATCGAAAACTGTGCGCTACGTCAGCGGTGTTGCTGAAGATATCACTGAGCGTAAACAAGTTGAACTAGAACGAGATCGGTTCTTTAGTCTTTCGCTGGATTTACTCTGCATCGCTGAATTGAACGGCCACTTTAGGCGACTCAACCCAGCGTTTGAACGAATTCTGGGTTACAGCGAAACCGAATTGCTCAACCAGCCGTTTATCGACTTTGTTCACCCGGAGGACCGGGCTGCAACCCTGGCGGCAATAGAACAGTTGGCTCAGGGAGAGCAAGCTATTCATTTTGAAAACCGCTACCGCTGCAAAGATGGCACTTATCGCTGGTTGGATTGGGTGAGCGTGCCAGTGCTGGAAGATGGGCTAATCTATGCTGTGGCTCATGATGTGACCCGCCGCAAACAGCTCGAACAAAAGCTGCGTCGAAGCGAAGCTCGGTTTAGACGGTTGTTTGATTCCAATACAATCGGCATTGTTTTTGCTGACTTCCAGGGCAACATCACGCACGCGAACGGAGCCTTTTTAGATCTCGTGGGCTACACGCGAGCCGAACTGGTGGCCGGTGAAATCCGCTGGCGAGATATGACGCCCCCAGAATATTGGTCTCAAGATCAGCGGGCACTGGTTGATCTGCAGCAACGAGGAATTTTTACAGCTTGGGAGAAGGAATATTTTCGCAAAGACGGTCGGCGGGTGCCAGTGTTAGTGGGCGGTGCCCTCTTGGCCGATGATACCAATACCGCCATCTGCTATGTCTTAGACCTGAGCGCTCGCAAGCAGGCTGAGATGGCAGTGCAGCGCAGTGAAGAACGCTATCGCTCGCTGGTGATGGCTCTCACTTCTGTGGTGTGGACAACCGATGGAGACGGACGCTTTGTGACCCACCAACCGCTCTGGGAAGCCTACACGGGGCAAACCATTGCTGAATATCGCGACTGGGGTTGGGCCACTGCTTTGCATCCAGATGATCGCGAACGAATTCAGCAATCTTGGCAACAGGCGTTAGTTTCACGGCAGATCTATGAGGTAGAGGGGCGAGTTTGGCATGCCGCTTCTGAGCAATATCGCTATTTTGAAGCCCGCGCCGTCCCGATCCTCAACCCGGATGGCACGATTCGAGAATGGGTTGGCACCATCAATGATGTGCATGAGCGCAAACAGGCTGAAGCGGCTTTGCGGGAAAGTGAAGCTCGCTTTCGCCATTTAACCGATACCTCTCCACTGTTAGTTTGGATGTCGGGAACCGACAAGCTCTGCAACTACTTCAATGCCGGTTGGTTGAACTTTACCGGACGCAGCCTAGAACAAGAAATGGGGAATGGCTGGATCGAGGGGGTCCATCCAGAGGATCTACAGCGCTGTTTAGACACCTACGTCAATGCCTTTGACGCCAGCCAGCCATTTGAGATGGAGTATCGCCTGCGCCGATTCGATGGCGCATACCGCTGGATTCTGGATATTGGGGTCCCGCGTTTTACCCTAGAAGGCGACTTTTGTGGCTACATTGGCTCCTGTGTCGATATCCACGACCGCAAACAAGCCGAGGCCGACATGCAGCGGCTAAACGAGATCTTAGAATTGCGGGTAAAGGAGCGCACGGCTCAGCTCGAAGCGGCCAACAAAGAGCTGGAATCCTTCTCCTATTCCGTCTCCCATGATTTGCGAGCGCCGCTGCGCCACATTGCTGGATTCGTAGACCTGCTGCGGAAACGGCTAGATCCCCATACGCTAGATGCGACAAGTCAGCGCTATTTGACGATTATTACCGACACCACTCACCAAGCCGGAACCTTAATTGACGATCTGCTGGCCTTTTCCCGCATGGGACGCAGCGAAATGCGCTGGCTCCAGGTCGATATGAACCAGCTCGTGCAGGAAGTTTGCCGCGAACTAGAGCCAGAAACAGTTCAGCGACAAATTCAGTGGCAAATTGAACCATTACCCATCGTGCAGGGCGATCCGGCGATGCTGCGGCTTGTGATGCGCAATTTGCTAGAAAACGCCCTCAAGTATACGCGCTCTCGTGCTGTGGCAGAGATTCAGATTGGCAGCAGCAGCGCGGATCAGGAAAATGTGCTGTTCGTGCGAGACAATGGAATTGGGTTTAATATGCAATATGCTCACAAGCTGTTTGGTATTTTTCAAAGGTTGCACAGTGATCCCAACTACGAAGGTACGGGAATCGGTTTAGCTAATGTTCGTCGCATTATTCATCGACATGGAGGACGGACTTGGGCTGAAGGCATGGTTGATGGCGGAGCCACCTTCTATATCTCGTTGCCTAAACTGGCTGTGAAGCCAAACCAGATGACAGAGCTGGAATCAACAGAAAAATCAACAGCAAAATCAACAGCAGAGCCAATCGAATCAACAACAGAGCAACCAGCTATTCAGAAAGTAGAACTGCCAATGGAACAGAAAACAAACGGTAAATAGGAAGCCTCAAAGTTGAAATTAGAGCTAGAACAGAACATGACCGAGTTGAAACGTATTCTATTAATCGAGGACAGTGTCTATGATGTGGAATTGATTTTAACAGCCTTATCAGAGAATGCATTAGCCAATGAAGTAGTAGTGGTACGGGATGGTGAAGAAGCCTTAGATTATCTATACCGACGTGGTGTATTTCGGCTGCGGCTGGAGGGAAACCCGATTGTGATTCTACTCGACCTCAAACTGCCTAAAATTGATGGTATTGAAGTGCTCTCTGTCCTCAAAGCCGATCCCATGCTTCGGCTGATTCCAGTGGTCGTGTTAACTTCATCCCAAGAAGAACCCGATTTGCTTCACTGCTACGAGCTGGGCACTAATGCCTATGTCGTCAAACCCATTGATTTCCATGAGTTTGTTGAAGTGATCAAGCAAGTCGGTCTATTTTGGGCCGTGGTCAATCAACCGCCACCAGACCTGCCTGCCCCAATGCCTTCTGAGTAAGGACATGCGCTGATGAAAACACTCCAGTTCCTGCTACTCGAAGATAGTACGCTAGACGCAGAGCTGATTCAAGCAACCCTGCAAGACGGAGGCATTGCGTTCGAGCTGCGGCAAGTTCAGACCCGTGCAGATTTTGTGGCGGCTTTACAATCCGACTCGTTTGATTTGATCCTATCTGACTATTCCCTCCCCAACTTTGACGGAGTTTCTGCTTTGGCATTGGCGCAGCAGTACTGTCCGCAAGTGCCGTTTATTTTTGTTTCAGCGACGCTAGGAGAAGAGTTAGCAATCGAAACTCTCAAGCGTGGCGCTACTGATTATGTGGTGAAACAGCGTCTAGGCCGACTGGTACCAGCAGTGCAACGTGCCCTGCGAGAAACCCAAGAGCGCCAAGAACGGCAGCGGGCTGAACTGGCTTTGCAAGCAACTGAAGATCGCTATCGCTCGCTGTTTGAGCAATCGCCGTTTGGGGTGTTGCTCATTCGCCCGGATGATCAATCCTTTGTGGAATTCAATTCCCAGGCCCATCGACAGTTGGGTTACAGCCACAACGAGTTTGCTCAATTGCGGCTCTACCAGATTGAAGCCAGAGAATCCCCAGAGCAGATTGCCGATCACAGTCAGGCAATTGTGCAGCAGGGGTTTGATCAGTTTGAGTCGCAGCACTACACCAAGTCAGGCGAATTGCGAGATGTGCTGATCACCGTTCAGGCGATCACGATTGGCAATCAGCAGTATCTGCATGCAATTTGGCAAGACATCACCGAACGCAAACGATCGGAGAAAGCCCTGCAAGAACGCAATGCCCGCCTGAAGCTGCTCTACGAAACTACGAGTGACCTGCTTTCAACCAGTCAGCCGATCACCCTACTCGATGATCTGTTCAAAAAACTCTCTAGCCACATTGACCTGCATTGCTATCTCGGCTTTTTGGTCGAGTCAGTGGATGACAAACCCTTGCTGAAGTTAGCCGCCTACAGCGGGATCCCGGCAATAGAAGCCCAGACGCTGCACCAACTCGACCTCGAATCCACCATGTGTGGGCTGGCAATCAGCCAAAATCGTCCGGTTATATTACCGGATGTACAGGCTTCTACCCTGCCCAGAGCCGCCCTGATCCGCTCCTTGGGCCTTACTGCCTATGCGGGCTATCCTCTATCTGCTAGAGGCCAGTTGCTGGGAGCGCTTTCCTTCGGCAGCCGCAGCCGCACTGCCTTCACCCCAGAAGAATTAGATTTGCTGCAAGTCACTGCCGATCAGGTAGCGGTTGCCCTAGAGCGAGCCAGTTTGCTTGATTCCTTGCAGCAACAGACCGAGCAGTTGAGCCAAGCTAACCGCATCAAAGACGAATTTTTAGCAGTTCTGTCCCATGAACTACGCACGCCGCTGAACCCAATCCTGGGGTGGGCCAAGTTACTGCGGACTAAGCAATACGATGCCATTACCACTGCTCGCGCCCTGGAAATCATCGAACGCAATGCCAAAACCCAAACTCAACTGATTGAAGACCTGCTGGATGTCTCCCGAATCCTACGCGGCAAACTCAGCTTGAACATTGCTCCTGTTGACTTAATTGCAACCGTCCAAGCCGCTTTAGAAACCGTGCAGCTCGCAGCAGAAGCAAAAGCGATTGATTTACGATTTACGATTTTGGATTTGAAGCTGAACGATGTTGGAGAAGCCTCACCTTCTACCCATTCTGAGGAACAATCGGGTCAGTCAAAACTTTTCAGCGTCGCGGCCCATAGTGCAAGCCAAAATCTAAACTTACAGGTACTGGGAGACGTTAACCGTTTGCAGCAAGTAGTCTGGAATCTCCTCTCCAATGCGATCAAATTCACTCCCCAAGGTGGACGGGTTGAAGTGTGCTTGCAATCTTCCCCGCCTCACGCTCAAATCATCGTCACCGATACAGGTCAAGGCATCAACCCAGACTTCTTGCCCTATGTGTTTGATTATTTCCGTCAGGCCGATGGCAGCACCACGCGCGTTTTTGGTGGATTGGGCTTGGGGTTGGCGATTGTGCGGCACTTAGTTGAGCTGCATGGAGGCACCATCAAGGCGGCTAGCGCTGGAGAAGGGCAGGGGGCTACTTTTACGGTGCAATTGCCGCTACTGCAATCACAACGGTCGCATTTGGAACCAATCTCTCCTGCCTCGATGCCGATCATTCCATTACAGGGCATCAGAATTTTAGTTGTCGATGATGACAAGGATGCGTTGGAATATATTGCCTTTTTGCTAGAACAATCGGGTGCTCTAGTGCTGGCTACGATGTCTGCAACAGATGCGCTAGAAACCCTGCGGCAGGCTAAACCCGATCTGCTGATTAGCGACATTGGCATGCCAAACCAAGATGGCTATATGCTGCTGCATCAGGTGCGGCAACTTCCATCTGATCAAGGTGGGCAGATTCCTGCTATTGCCTTGACTGCCTATGCCAGGGATGAGGATTGTCATCAAGCTCTATCAGCTGGCTTTCAAACCCATTTGGCTAAACCAATTGAGCCGGATCGATTGATTGCTACGGTAACGCAACTGGTGAAGGCTGAAACATCTATTCAAAAAAACTGCCCTGAGTTAAAAACCGACTAGCGGCCTGACTATCTACTGGGTGAGAGAACAGATATCCCTGAACAAAATTACAGCCCAACTCTCGCAGTTTGGCGAGCTGCTCTGGCGTCTCTACTCCTTCTGCAACGACATCCATTCCCAGGCTGTGGGCTAAGGTAATGATCATTTTAATCGTTTCTAGGTTGGTGCCTGCACTGATATCTACCCGTTGAATAAAGGAGCGGTCGATTTTGAGAATATCGATTGGGAACTCATGTAAGCGACTTAAAGACGAATAACCCACGCCAAAATCGTCGATACAGAGTTGGATGCCTAGCTCCTTCAACTGATTCAGAGTATCGGTCTGGGAGGCAATATTTTCCAGGAGATAGCTCTCGGTAATTTCCAACTTCAAATGTTCGCCTCGTAAATTTCTGGATTGCAGCGTTCTGCTAATCCGCTCCACCAAATCTTTCTGCTGCAGCTGAATTGCGGAGCAGTTAATGTTGAGTCTGATTGACTGCTGCTGAAACTGCTGCTGCCACATCTGGAGTTGCTGACAGGCGGCCTCAAATACCCACCAGCCCAGCGGCACAACTAGGCGAGTCTCCTCAGCCAGTGGAATGAACTTGCTAGGCGAGATCTGCCCTTGCGACGGATGCTGCCAGCGAATTAGCGTTTCAAAACTGTCTAGCTTGCCGCTCTCGGTTGAGATAATTGGCTGATAGTGCAAGCTCAGCTCACGACGGCTAATTGCTCGCCGCAAATCATTTTCCAGATCGAGGTATTCTTTAGCTCGAATCTGCATGATGGGGTCAAAGACCTGAAAGCGGCCCTTGCCCTGAGCCTTAGCGCAGTACATAGCAACATCGGCATCGCGCAGCAACTCTTCTGGACGGTCATAGCGTTTGAGACCCAGAGAATTGAGCGTAATCCCAATGCTAGCTTGGGAATAAATCTCCATCTCCTCGATCTGAAAGGGACGTTCTAGTTGGGTTTGAATCTGCTGCACAATCACGATAACTTCTGCAATATTTTTTACATCTTCTAGCAAAATCGCAAACTCATCGCCCCCCAAACGGGCGACTACACCGGGTGATTGTGGGCATGATTGCAGGGAGTGTTGGAGTCGTTGCGCCACCTGCGTGAGCAATGCATCACCAATTACATGACCGAAACTATCATTGATCAGCTTGAAGCGGTCGAGGTCGATAAACAGCACCGCATAGAGGCGATTGGCAGGGGGCTGCTCGATGAGCTGTGCCAAGCGCTGAATGAACCAACTGCGGTTGGGCAAGCCAGTCAGGGAGTCGTAGTAGGCAACACGCACCAGGGCTTGCTGCGTTTGCTGCAGTTGCTGCTGCTGCTCTCGGATTGCTTGAACCGACTGCAGGGTCTTCTGAATCGTGAGTTCGAGGTCTTGGAAGTCGATGGGTTTGGTGAGGAAGTCGAAGGCTCCCCGGTTCATCGCCCTGCGAATACTAGACATATCGCTGTAAGCCGACATCACGACGGCCCGCAGAGGTTGCCGTAGGCCAGATAACTGGCCCAATAGGGTGAGGCCGTCCATCTTGGGCATGTTGATGTCGGTGAGCACCATATCCACTTGGCTACCCGATTGTAGCCATCTCAGTGCCTCTACACCATCGGCAGCAAACAAAAAGTCGAACTCCTGAGCCTGGATCTTTTTGCGAAAGCGCTGTCGAATCAAACGCTCCAACTCCACCTCATCGTCAACAACTAGGATTTTTGCAGGTGTCATACCAGCTCGCTTACTATCCAATCAAATCACGAAGAGGCGAGGGGGCAAACCTACCACCCCATCGTGTTTAGCTATACAGTCCTTCTGAGCAATAAACATTCGAAAAATTACGGAATTACAGGGGTAGCGTGACGATGAATTCCGTGAAACTACCCGGCTCAGAATTAACACTCAGCGTGCCGCGATGCTGACCAACAATCACATCGTAAGTAATTGAAAGCCCCAATCCCGTTCCTTCATTGGCTTTGGTCGTAAAGAACGGGTCGAATACCTTAGTTAGCGCATCGGATTCGATACCAATGCCGTTGTCCCAAATTTTGATTTCGATTTGATCAACCAATTTGCGAGTCGTAATGGCAATCCTTGGTGCATGGGCTGGGTTTTGTTGCTGTTGTTTGTAGACAGCATAGCAGGCGTTATCAATCAAATTGATGAAGGCTCGGCTCAGATCGCTAGGAGCAACGTTAACTAACCCAAGGGTTGCATCATGATCGGTTTCAATGGTGACATTGAAGTCGGGAAACTGGGCACGACGACTGTGGTAGGCCAATTCGGTGGCTTCTTTTAGTAGATTGGCAAGGTTGACGAGTTGCCGCTCTCCTGGCTCCGTGCGGGTATGTTGCATCATCGTTTGAATAATCCGCTCGGCTCGCTGTCCGTGTTGGTGAATCGCGACGGCATTGGCTCGCACTTCTGCTAAGGCTGCTTGTAAAGCCTCGGATTGGTCAGGGGCAAGCTGGATGACCAAATCTGCCAACATATCATCAACCAGTTCGATGGAGCCTTCGGCATAGTTGTTGACAAAATTGAGGGGGTTGCGCAACTCGTGGGCAATTCCCGCCATTAAAGCACCGAGCGATGCCAGTTTTTCTTTGAGAATGATCTGTTTTTGAGTGTCCTGTAGTTCTTGCAGGGTTTGTTTGAGCGTGGCTTCAGTTTTGCGTCGCCGTTTTACTTCTTGTTTAAGCAGTGAATTCCGTTGCTGAAGTGCCCGATTTAACCGCTGCAGATTCAGGTGGGTTTTGACCCTAGCCAACACTTCTTCTTGCTGAAACGGTTTTGTGATGTAGTCTACACCACCAACAGTAAAAGCTTTCACCTTGTCGGTGACGGTATCTAGAGCGCTCAAAAAAATAATTGGGATTTCTTGCGTCTGGGGATTGCCCTTTAGGGCTTGGCACACTTGGTACCCATCGGGATCGGGCATCATAATGTCGAGCAAAATTAGATCGGGCGGGTCAAGCTGGGCTGCGTCGATTGCCAACCGTCCATTTAGAACTTTTCGTACTTTATATCCTTCTTTCACCAAAATATTAGACAGTAATCTTAAATTGTCTGGCTTGTCATCAACCACTAAGATATTCTCTCTGTTATCCATGATCTATTTACGCTTTGAGCCTGCAAGGGAACCGCACCCGACTAGAATTAAAGTTGGTGAAGTTGGAAAAGTAGGAGGAATGAATAAACTTCTCGTTAGACAACGTTAGACAACAGAGCAACACTCTAGTGACCAAACGCCAGAGGCACACCGGAGTGGTGCTGTCACTCCTACAACTAACCCGGCGTGGCATCCTAGCACCCAGTTACTGTCCTCAAGGTCAGCCCTACCTGATACAATTTGTAAATTTCGGTCAAAACGGGAAATCTAGGACTGGCACCCCCCCAGAGTGGAGACGAGGTTAGATATTACCCATCCAGCCCAATTGGGTGCAACATTGTGCAACGTTTGACTGTTTAGGTTTTCAACTTTTCCAATCAACTGCTTTCCAGCCAAGTGCCAAAGCAAGCTCCGATGCTAAACCACATGATTAGAAATGCCGTTTACGAAAACATCTTCTATAAGATAAAGCAAAGGTTTGAGTTGCGACCAGAGGACTCGGCAAAATAGTTAAACCACTGACATCCCAGCAGCAATTCCCAATCCCTACAGCATCATAGCAATTAGACCACAGCCAGTTAGTACCAGCCGTTAAGGACTTAAAGATGCTAACCATTGCTACACTGACAGAAGCTGCTCAAGCCATCGCAAACGAAACTTGTTTGGAGGCAGTGCTAGTTCGGCTCCTGCGTCTCGTGCTGGACTATACCAATATCGAGCGGGGACTCGTGCTGCTGAAGCAAAACTGCGATTGGCAAATAGCCGCAACAGCACAACGCTCACCCTGCTTGGTCACTGGTTGGGCTGCTGCGGCAGGCGTGTCTAGCCGGATTGTGCCACTGTCGGTGTTGCAGCATGTAGACTGTACTCAAACTGAGCTGATTCTATCAGAACCGATTCCGAGTCCATTTGCGGATGACCCCTACCTCACGCAGCTCAAGCAGCAATTTGAACCATCCCCAACAGAGCAATCCGTTGTGTTGATAGGGTTGCCGTTAGTAGTGCAAGGAACGTTACTTGGAATTTTTTACCTAGAATATCAAGAAAATTATCTAGAAAATTGCTCAGAAAATTGCTCAGAAAATTACCCAGAAAATTGCTCTACTGCTGATGGGGTTAATCCTGCTCATCCCATTGATGCCCTCAGCCCGGTTCAGCGAGTTGACGCAGTTGATGCAGACGAGATTCAGTTAATTCGATTTCTCTGTAATCAAGCTGTCATTGCCCTAGAGCGTTTGGATCAGCAGCGTTGGCAATTTGCGATTGAAGCCATCAATGCTGCGGTGTGGGACTGGGATCTAAGTACAGGAAAGAGTTACCGTTCTGCCCATTGGTATGAGTTATTGGGTTACACCCCAGGTGAAGTGCCGCCGTTTCATACAGCTTGGATTGAGTTAATTCACCCGGATGACCGTGAGCGAGTTGTGGCGCTGATTGATGTTTGCTTGACTAGGGCTGCTCCTCGCTATAGTGCCGAATATCGGATTCGCTGCCGCAATGGGCGCTACAAATGGTTTCGCTCGCAAGGTGTAGTCAAACGAAACGCGGAGGGAAAACCTGTCCGCTTAGTGGGGTGTAACACAGACCTAACGGCACTACGCACGACAGAGATGGCGCTCAAACAAAGCCAAACCCGATTTCGGGAAGTGTTTGACTCAACGGTGCAGTTCATGGGAGTGTTTACCCCAGAGGGCCGCTTCCTAGATGCCAATTGCACGGCTCTAGACTTTGCTGGGTTGAACCGCGAGCAGATTATCGACCGCTATGTTTGGGATACCCCTTGGTTTGATCAGCTGCCGGCATCCCAAAGTCAGTTGCAACAAGCGTTTCAGCAGGCAGCGCAAGGAGAGATCTGCCGGTTTGAGCTGGCCCTCCGTGGCAAAACTGGAGAAGTCCGGATCACGGATGCCTCCTGCAAGCCTTTGTATGACCGGACGGGTCGGGTCTATCAAATCCTGGGCGAAGCTCGTGATATTACGGACCGCAAACAGGTCGAGCTAGCCCTACAAGCCAGTGAGGTGCGCTATTGGCAAATTGTCGAGCAACAGACAGACCTGATTTGTCGCTTTTTACCAGATGGCACCCTCATCTTTGTGAACGAAGCCTACTGTCGCTATTTTGGTCGCTCCCGGCAAGAGCTGATTGGCCAATCCTTCTTCAGCTTGATTCCGGAAATGGACTGGCAAGCGGTGCGAACTAGCTTAGCTAGATTGACACCTGACCATCGCGTCATCACCTGCGAACATCAAGTCGTTTTACCCGATGGACGGATTTGCTGGCAGCAGTGGACAGATCAGGCTTTCTATGATGCTGACGGCAATTTGTTAGAACTGCAAAGTGTAGGACGAGACATCACCGAACGCAAACTAGCTGAAATCGAGCTACAAACAAGTGAAGCCCACAATCGAGCCATCATCAACGCCATCCCCGATCTGATGCTGCGAGTGCGGCAAGATGGTACTTGTCTGGATCTGATTCCACCCAAACACGGAACTCAGAAGTTTGTACCGATTCAGTCCCACCTTGCTGAAGTGCTACCGCCCGATTTGCTCGAACAGCAGCTTTTCTACATTCGCCAAGCTCTGACCACAGGGCAGATTCAAGTTTATGAGCACCAATTTCCTACCAGTCGTGACGAATATCATGATGAATCTGATGATGAATATCGGGATGAAGAAGTTCGGATTAGTCCACTCTCTGCAGATGAGGTGCTGATTTTTATCCGGGATATTAGTCAGCGTAAACGCACCGAAGCAGAACGCCAACAAGCAGAGGTAGCCCTCCAGCGCAGTGAGGAACGATTTCGCAATTTGGTGGAAACCTCAACCGACTGGGTATGGGAGGTTGATCAACAGTTTGTGTTTACCTATGCTAGCCCGCGCTGCTGGGAAATGTTGGGCTATAAACCAGAGGAGATTCTGGGCCGATCTGCCTTAGATCTGATGCCATCTGAAGACGCGAAGCGGGTAGCCGAAATCTTGAATGCCATTGCGGCTCGGTATCAGCCGTTTCACTGTCTAGAAAAGGTGCACTATCACAAAGATGGCCATCTGGTATTTCTAGAAACCAGCGGTGTGCCGGTTTTCAACGCGGTCGGCCAATTTTGTGGCTACCGGGGCATTGCTCGCGACATTACTGACCGCAAACAAACTGAAGCGTCATTACAGAGCTTGGTCGCGGGCACAGCAAGTGTCACGGGTGAAGACTTTTTCCCGGCCTTGGTCAGTCAATTGGCAGCGGCTCTGAATGTGGAACATGCGACTGTATCACGCTATCAGAACGACTGTTTCCATACGCTTGCTTTCTGGTCGAAGGGGCAGTTGCAGCCGCATCGGATCTATAGAGCTGATTCTGTCCAAGCTTGCCGATTGACTCTAGAGCAGGGGGTTTTCTGCTGTGAACGCAATGCCCAAGACCTATTTCATGGCCGCTGCCAAGCGATTCAAATGCTGCAAGCCGAGAGCTATTTAGGAGTTGCTTTAGTCAACAGCCAAGGACAGGCCATCGGCACCGTGTGCATTCTGGACAGCAAGCCGCTGTTAAACCCTTCTCGCTATCTGACCCTGCTTCAACTCTTTGCCGTGCGGGCAGCGGCGGAACTAGAACGCCAGCAGGCAGAGTTGGCGTTGCACCAGCTCAATCAGGAGTTGGAACAGCGGGTGGTGCAGCGAACCCAAGAACTGCTTCAGATCCAAACTGCGCTTCAGCAAAGTGAGCAGTTTCTTCGCAGTATCTACGAGGGGGTAGATTATCCAATCTTTGTGCTGGATGTGTTGGCAGATGGGAGCTTCCGGCAAACGGGTTGGAATCCAGCCTGTGAACGAGAAATCGGGCAAACCAACGCTGAAATCAACGGCAAAAAATTAGAGGAAATCATTTCGGATCCGGCCAGATTACAAGAAATGCAAGCCTTCTTCGCGCGCTGCCTGCAAGCGGGCACCTCCATTTCCCAGGAGGAATACCAGAATGTTCAGGGTCAGTCATCCTGGTATTTGACCACGCTCAACCCCTTACGCGATCAGACAGGCAGGATCTATCGCATTGTTGGCACGGCCTTTGATATCACCGACCGTAAATGGGCCGAAGCCGCCTTACAGGAGAGCCAGCAGTTTGCCCAGCGAATTGCAGATAACATACCCAATGTCCTATACATTTATGATCTCACACAAGATCGTCACGTGTATATCAATCGAGAGTTAGTCAATAGTTTGGGATATACAATTGCTGAAGTCAAAGGAATGCACCTTGACCAGTTAATGAATCTATTGCATCCAGATGATCTAGAAGCGCATCGTATCCATGGTCGTCGCCTTGTGGCTGCAACGGATGGAGACGTCCTTGAGATTGAGTATCGGATCCGCCATGCAAATGGTGATTGGCGTTGGTTCTATAGCCGCGACGCCGTATTCCGACGCAGTGCAACCGGAAAAGTCACCCAGATTATTGGAACGGCGCAGGATATTACCGATCGCAAACAGCTAGAGCAAGAACAGGCTCGTCTCTTGGCCATTCTGGAAGCTTCACCTGATTACGTCGGTATCGCTAGCCCTACAGGCGATGTTTTGTGGCTCAATGCCCAGTTCAAACAGTTGGTTGGCCTACCTGCCGATGCTAGCCCTGCTCAGTTCGCCCAGTACAAAATTGTCGATTTTCATCCAGGTTGGGCAACAGAAATCATTTGCAACCAAGGCATTCCCTACGCGGCGCAACACGGAATTTGGCTAGGAGAAACCTGCTTGCATAATCCCAATGGTGAAGATATTCCTGTATCCCAGCTCATCCTACGCCATACATCTGGCAATGGAGAAGTCCAGTATCTGTCTACAATTATGCGAGATATCGGCGATCGTAAACGGGCAGAGCTGGCAATCCGTCAAAGTGAAGAACGCTTGCAGCTGGCGTTAGAGGGATCGGGAGATGGGCTTTGGGATTGGAATGTGCTTACTGGAGAAAGCTATTTTAGCCCGCTCTGGTTTGAAATGCTGGGTTACGAAGCCAATCAATGGCCAGCCCACGTAGAGACTTGGAAGATGCTGATGCATCCAGACGATCGAGTGGCTGTAATGCCACAGCTCCATCGCCATTTGTCTGGTCATACGAGTTCCTACTCGGCTGAATTTCGCCTCCGAACCAAATCGGGTGAATGGAAATGGATTTCAGCCCACGGTAAAGTGGTTGCCCGCAATCCTGCTGGAGAACCGCTACGCATGCTCGGCACCCATCGAGATATTAGCGACCGTAAACGCGCCGAAGCTGCACTGCAACAGGCCAACCTGGAGCTAGAAAGCCGCGTCGAAGCCCGCACAGCTGAACTGAGGCAGGCCAAAGAAGCCGCGGAAGCCGCCAGCCTTGCTAAAAGCACCTTTCTAGCCAACATGAGTCACGAGTTGCGCACGCCACTTAATGCCATCCTGGGCTTCAGCCAATTGATGACGAGGGATCCGTCTCTCACACTGGAACAGCAGCAGCAGCTTGGCATCATCAACCGCAATGGTGAACATCTACTCACCCTGATCAACGATATTTTAGAGATGTCTAAGATCGAGGCAGGGCGGACTGTTCTAAACCCGAACAATCTCGACCTCTATCGATTGCTCCATAGCGTAGAAGAAATGTTTCGCCTTAAAGCCAGTTCTAAGGGCTTGAATCTGGTAGTTGAGCAGGCCATTGATGTTCCCCAGTTCATCTACACTGATGAAGGAAAACTGCGTCAAGTTCTGATTAACTTGCTGGGCAATGCGATTAAGTTCACGTCATCTGGCTGTGTGACACTACGAGTCTTCTGGAATTCTCAAACCCAATCAACGAATCAATCAAGAAATCAGCCTGAAGATATTGACGCTGATAATTTCCAATCGATACCGGAACTTGCTGCATTTACCTCATCTCTTTGGTTTGAAGTGGAAGATACAGGTCCAGGCATCAATCCATCCGAACTCGATCGCCTGTTTGAACCCTTTGTGCAGACCGAGTCGGGTCGCCGCTCACAGGAAGGTACGGGATTGGGTTTACCGATCAGCCGCCAGTTTGTTCACTTAATGGGCGGGGAATTAACTGTGCAAAGTCAACTGGGGAAAGGCAGTATTTTTCGCTTTCATATTCCCACTCAGCAGGTAGAGGAGGCAACACCTCAGCTTGAATTAGCCGATCGGCGTGTAATTGGCTTAGCTCCTGGTCAACCGCAATATCGCATTCTGGTGGTAGAAGATAACTGGGCTAACCGTCAGCTTCTAGTTGATTTGCTGGTGCTGATTGGCTTTGAGGTGCAAACTGCCACAAACGGTCAGGAAGCAATTGAGATGTGGCGGACCTGGCTACCGCATCTGATCTGGATGGATATCCGCATGCCGCTGCTAGATGGTTATGAAGCAACCCAACGAATTCGAGCCGAGATTGCCAATCGACCGTCTCCTCAGCCCAGCACGGTAATTATTGCCCTCACCGCAAGCGCTTTTGAGGAAGACCGACTAGCCATTCTTGGGGCTGGCTGTGATGATTTTGTGCGTAAACCCGTACCTGAACGCATGCTCTTAGAAAAAATAGCCCAATATTTGAACGTGCAGTACATCTATGCCAACCCTACCTCTGGTGCAATCACCCATCTACCGAACAAGCCGACTGCACTCACTGATGTGGCACTTGAGCCGATGTCGGACCAGCTATCCAAGATGCCTATTACTTGGATCGAACAACTGCATCGAGCCGCTCAAATTGCCGATGAAGAAATGATTTTGCAGCTAATCGAAGAAATTCCAGCTGCTCAGGGGCAAATGGCTAATACGCTGCGAGAACTGGTGCATCACTTCCGCTTAGAGCAAATTATTCAGATTACCCAAGCGAAGGTAGATAGTGAAGCTGATCCGGAAGACTTTAATCTATAGAGTGAAACGTATAGACTGACTAGAAATTTGTAGACCAATGAAAGAATTTACTGATCAAAAATAATTTTAAGAATATTACCTAAAAAAGGCGTTGCTGAATAGAGGTATGAATCATGACGTTGCTGTAACGTTGGTAGCCCCCCTTTTCTGGGATGCCCGTTAGGGCTATATGCTGGGGGATTTTGAAAGATCTTCCCCCAGACTTGGGGAGCTAGGGCTTCGTTCGTGGAACACGCTCCGCGAGCGACGTGAGATCAGCCGAACGGGGCAATTCATAACTTCTTTCTCTTTCAAGATGCTTCTTAACTACTAGGTACAGCCTTTTTCAGGCTAGTGAAGTACGAAAAACGGGGTGCAGAGGCAGTGTCCCTGCGTGGGGCTTCGCCCCCACACCCCCTGTACCTCACATGAGTAAAAAACGCTGTAATTCAACCAAATTGAACAATAAGCAGAGTGTGAGCGTCCCGCTCGCAGCGGGCGAGATGGCCGCACTATAGGATTCAAACTATAGGATTTTAAAAATTCGGTTGACCTACTTATCAGCGTTCATTGCTAAGGTAAAACCGCTGCACCAATTTCGCCAAAGTGGGTTTTGCGGGATGAATTTCTTTCATCAACTGTTTGAGTAACGCGGCTGGGGTAAACCAAAACGCTTCAGAGAAATCATCGGGATTATAGGCAGGTGTTGCATCGGATTGAATTTCGTATACCGTCATGAAGGCTGGTACATCGTTTTTGTAGGGACTGAGGTAGCCTAACTGACGGTAGGAAACTGCCGTTATCTTCCAATTCAACTCTTCTTGCAATTCACGGCCAAATGCTTCGTCGTATCCTTCTCCGTGTTCTACATGACCTGCAACACTGAAATCGAGTCCATTTGGAAAAATGCGTTTATAGGCGGTTCGACGCGGAATCCAAAGTTGCCCTTGTGTGTTGATCCTAAGTACCGGACAAAAGCTTGCAAAGTGTGAGTAGGAGAGGGTTTCATGAGAATTACCACATTCATCCATAAAACCCTCATGAATCAGGTTACTCTACTTCGAGATGCTTTGGGCCCCCATTTAGCTTGGCATGGAGCAAGATTAAGCTTTGTCGCTGCGTTTCTCGTTGCCCTCTTGCGAGTCAAAACCGTCAACTTCGCCGAGTTGGCGACCGGCTTTAGTGGTAAGGCTCAAACCGATTCCCATTACAAACGCTTGC
>KL662191.1:5370188-5447744 GCA_000733415.1 [Leptolyngbya] sp. JSC-1 | reverse complement strand
CCAAAGCTGCTTCTCCCGAAACGCCCCCCTAACGAAGCTGTGCGGTGGCAATCTGTATCGTTTGGGCTGATGTAGTATTAGCCAACTCAGAACTGAAGGCGTTGGATATTACTAAGGAGAGCAGTAAATGGTGAATAGGGTTTCGGTGTGGGGTGTGGGGTGTGGGGTGTGGGGTGTGGGGTGTGGGGTGTGGGGTGTGGGGTGTGGGGTGTGGGGTGTGGGGTGTGGGGTGTGGGGTGTGGGGTGTTGACTATAAAGCGCTTGGGTTAATAAGATCGGAGTAAATCAGCAATTTCTTTGTAGGCATAGGTGAGGCGATCGCCCAAAACCCGGATCACGGCTGACTGGAATGCAGCAGCAATGTCTGGTTTTTCCTGTTGAAGCTGCTGGAAACTGGCGGTGGAGAGACGGTAGAGGGTGCTGGGTGCATCTACAATCGCAGAAGTTTGGTGGGCAGCGTTGCGAAAGAAATCTAATTCTCCTACTAAATTGCCTGCTCCCAGCGTTTGGATGCGGTGCGTTTGTCCGGGTTGCCGCTCGAAATAAAGCGTGACCTGCCCCACCTCGATTAAGTAGAGTGCATCGACGGGCTGATGTTGCTGAAAGACCATCGTCTCTGCCTCTGCATCCCATTCCTCCAGGTAATCCATAAAGTCTGAAGCATGATCGCTACTGGGAAACAGGTCGTTTAATTGCAACACCAATGGGAGCGCGCGCCCTCGTCGAAATGGAGCCTGATTCAGAATCTGATTCTCACACCACTCTAGGCCGCGATCGAGGTCAGGGAAAACCTGACAAACAGGATCATCAGACTGCAAACAGCCACCTCGTTGCAGTTGGGAATGAATCGTGGAACTGAGGTGGGTAAATATGAGTTTAATGTCGTGTGGTTGCAATAGCTGTTTCAGCTTGACAAAACTGAGAATGGCAGAGGAATCTAATCCATTCACGGATTGAAAATTGAGTACGACAAATTTTGGCGAGACTAGATTTGGATGGTGTAATCGGTCTTGAATGCGATTGAGTAATGTGTTTGCTGTACCAAAGAACAGAAATCCTTGCAAATCGAGAATGTGAATCTGATCGCCTTCTTCTCGCAAGAGACGGGCTTGCGGCAGGCTGCGAACGGTGTTGCTTTGATGGGTGGCACCAGAGAGAATGTGTTTCGTGACGTTGACCCGACTGTAGTTAATCACGAAGAGCGCGATCGAAACCACCAGCCCCACGCCGACGCCCTGCAGAAAGCCAACCGTACCAATGACGGTCAGAATGAGAATGACGATGAAGTAGTCCGTTTTGGAGAGTTTGAACCAAGCATCATAAACCCACTCCAACAGCAGATCTAGACCCAAAAACAGCGTCACACCACCAAGCACAGATTTTGGGAAAAGCGGAATCAAGGATGCGCCTGCAAATAAAACGATTGCTACCCCAATCGCAATCAAGATACCGACCATGCGACTTTTCGCTCTCAATTTGCCATGGCTGAGGATTGACAATCCTAAAAGATGGAAACCAACAATGCCTCCACCCAAACCAGAAGCGAAATTGGCGATTCCAGTTGCCCGTAATTCACGGTTCAAATCCATATCTTGCCCAATTGCCAATTCAATCCCCGTTGAGTTCAGCAAGACAGATATCACAGTAATCAGCATGACAGCAACCATTTGACCCGTTTGTGACAGAATTAACGACCACTCCGCTTGAACCAGGTCAGAAAACGATAGGGGATGCCATAGACTATTGGATGGAAAGGCTTGCAGCAACAATCCCAATGTTTGCGCTTCAGGGATAGAGGTACGAGTCACAAATAAGACAATGTAAAATAGAACGACAGCACCTATCACTAGCCCCGGCATTAGCAAGGAATGCTGATAGCGCCGTAGTAATATCAGCAGCAACACACCAAAGCAACATCCTGGCAACCATTGCAGCGGCGGCTGTTGAAATAGCTGAAACAATTGCCCTCCAGACAAGGAGAGATTGGTCATAAAGCCGAGTGAACCTAACAGTAGCAGCCAACCTGTACCTGCCAGGAATCCTCCAACGACTGGGTAGGGAATAAATCGGATCAAATTACCCAGCTTAAATTGCCCCAGCAGAAAACAGCAGATACCAGTTAGAACCGAGGTGAGGGCAAGCGCCACCACAATGGTCGGCAAAATTGTTGTCGGCACTGAGCTTGTTGCGGTAGAGACAGAAAACTGAGTTGTAATCGCTGCTGCCATCACGCCCAGAATTACCGCCGGTGTATCTTGGGTACCTGCCACAACACCTGGAGAAGAGCTGCCGAGGGCAAGGATCAGGCTAGTTACCATAGCCGTGAATAGCGATAACCCAATTCCCGTTGAGATGTAAGGGGCAAGATCCCCTGTGAAAATCAGCGCAACAAAGGAGATTGCGTAAATGACTTCGATTGTTCCTGCAATCAGTGCTGCCGTTAAGCTAGGAATCAAGCGACTCAGATGGAATTCTTGCTGTAGCGAACTAATCAGAGTTTGGCAGTTCAACTGAGTTCTAGCGAAGGGCTGCATCGGTTTCTCCAGGTTTTCTCCAGGCTGCTAAGTCATGATCGATTGGGCAACTGTTTTGATCTCTTGGGTCAGCGGATGATCAGGATATTGCAAACAAAACAGATCGCTACTGGCCAGCCTCATCATCTCGTCACAGTTGGGTAACACTCCAACCACTGGGACATCATATTTTGCTTCGAGCTGCTGGCGCACAGCATCAGAGTCGAGATCTTGCAGTACTCGATTGACGATCATCAAAATTTTTGGCACCTTTAGCTGTCGAGCCAGATCAACCATCACGGCTGTACCTTGCAGATCCTGGCGATCGGGTCGCAGAATCACCACGAGAATATTGGCGATGGCAATGGATAGCAAGGTTTCTTCGTTTAGACCCGGATGAGTATCGACGAATATATAGTCTAGATTGAGGGCTTTGACCAGGTTACGAAAGCCGTTTTTGAGTAAGCGTACATCATAACCTTCGTGCAATACACGGGTCATATCTTCCGCCTCAATACTGGAAGGAAGGAGAAAGATGCTACCATTGCTCTGCCTCACAGCTGCGGGACTCACTTCGTAGGCGGCATCTTCAATGGCGCAATCGCCCCACAAATAATCGTTCAAGGTGTGTTTCAGCGGGTTTTCCTGTTCCATACCAAACAGCACATGGATACCAGGAGACTGAATATCTGTGTCAATCACGGCAACCCGTTGTCCTGTACAGGCAATTGCTGTTGCTAAATTTGCCGTGGTATTCGATTTGCCCGTACCTCCTCGAAAGGAGTGAACTAACACGATTTTTGCCATTCCTAGTCCTCTGAGTCGTCTGAATACCGCAGATTATCTGCCTCTGCCAGCAATTGTTGAAAATAGTTTGTTTTGGAAATGGCAGTGACCTGTCGCACCCGCTGGCTATGGTCAATCTCAAACTGTAATTCTCGCAACTGTTGCTTTAAGGACTCCTCCTTTTGTTTGCGTTGGGTAATGTTGATGCAATTGCCTTCGTAATAAAGCACATTGCCCTGTGAGTCTTTCACTACCCTGGCCCAAACGGAAACCCAGATCTTGGATTGATCGCGTCGGTAGGCTTCATACTCGAAGTCTCGAATTTCTCCCTGTTCTGCGAGCAGCCGCTTAAATTCTTTGCGTCGTTCCCCATCTACATAAATTTGCTGCGAAATTTCCTGCACGGCTGCCAGCATTTCTTCAGGGGAGCTATACCCAAACAAGAGAGCGTAAGCTGGATTTACACTTAAAAACCGTCCTTCCGGGGAAGACTGAAAAATGCCTTCGATCGCGTTCTCAAAGATCATGCGGTATTTGGATTCTTCGATTCGCAAGGCCTCCCGCAGTTGGCTCAGATTCAGGTGGGTGCGAATGCGCGCCAGCAACTCGTCCCGCGAGATTGGTTTGGTTAAATAGTCATTCGCGCCAAGATTCAACCCAATCACCAAATCAGACACCTGGGTTTTTGCTGTGAGCAACACAATCGGCAGATCGGTGGCAGGATAGCGTTTCCGCAAGCGTTGCGTCACCTCATATCCCGTCATTTTCGGCATCATCACATCGAGCAGGACGATGGCGGGGCGTAAGCCTTGGTCAATCAGCGCCAAGGCCTCTTCGCCATTGCTCGCCTGCACAATCGAGTAATCGTAGAGCGAAAGATGGTTGACCAAAACCTGGAGGTTCACAGGTTCATCATCGACGATCAAAACAACAGCACCAGACGTTTGGGATGAAGTTGAGGAATCGAGCAGGGCAGTGGGAGATGACACCTGCTCCAAGGATTCGGCTAATGCGGCAGCCCGCCTGATCCGGAAAGTGCTGACTTCGGGGGTAGGATTCACTTCCTGTTCCGAGACGGGCAGGGTAAAGGTAAACTGCGATCCTGCACCCACGGTAGACTTCACCCGCAGTTCGCCATGATGCAATTCCACCAATTGCTTGGTGACGGCTAAACCCAACCCGGTGCCGCCATACTCGCGCGCGGTTGATCCCTCTGCCTGCTCAAAGGCTTCAAAAATGCGATCGAGCTTGTCTGCCGGTATCCCAATGCCGGTATCGGAAACAGTGATGGCTAACTGTGGTTCTGTTTCCTGCTGCATCAATTCTGCCGAGACTTTAATGGTTCCTGAGGGCGTAAATTTTACCGCGTTGCCAATCAGGTTATGCAAAATTTGCTGTAACCGATTTTCATCGGCTTCGGCGGCAGGCAAATCGGGCGGCACGGCATTGATCAACTGTAAATTTTTACTGCCCACTAGCGGATGGCTCAGGGTTAGAACCACCTCGACCACTTCGCGCAGGCTGACGGGTTTAAGCTGAAGCTCAATGTTCTTATGCTTGAGTTTGGAGAAGTCAAGAATATCGTTGACCAAATTAGATAGCCGATGTCCGCTTTGGGCAATCATCCACAGGTTGCGTTCCTGGAGTTCTGTTAATTTGCCTGTTGCCCCATCAATCATCGATTCGGCAATCCCAATCATGCCGTTCAATGGGGTACGCAATTCGTGGGAAGTATTGGCTAAAAATTCGTCCTTGAGCTTGTCAAGATGCTGCAATTCAGCGTTTTTAGTTTCTAGGGTTTCAAAGGATTCCCGCAACTGAGCCGTCATGTTGTTGAATGATCGCGCCAATTCTCCCACTTCATCCGAGCGCTGGATTCTAACCGTTCGGTCTAGGTTTCCTTCAGCAATATCTTTGGCAGCACGATTGAGTTCCAGGAGCGGCTTTGTCACCCAGCGGGCTGTGAGGATGCCGATGGCACTAGCGATCGCTAGTGCGGCAATACAGAGCAGAATCGTGTTGCGGGTGTTGGCATAAATTTGCGACATAAAATCTGATTCAGGAATCGCAATCACAATCAGCCAATCCAAGCCCCGCTCGTCTTTGAAGGGAAGCACCTCGACGAATTGACGTTCCCCAGCATTGCTCAGCCGACCGCCATCTAATTTGAAATCGAGCTGTTGGGCTTGCTGAATTGCCGAAAAATCACCCCCAAATTGCGCCTGAAGGTACTTAGCCGTTTCTCGAATCAAAGGTTTGCTGCTGTCTACGGCTTGGAGCAGCGTCATACTTTCGCCTTCGCCCTGGGTTAGCGGTTCATCCGTTGAACTAGACAGCAATGCCCCAGAGCGATCCATGACAAAAGCAATCCCAGAGTTGCCAATCGAGAGGTTGGCGAGAAATTGACGAAACTCCTGGAGCAGCACGACATCTGTTGCACAGACACCCAGCAAACCATTGTTCTGCCCATACACAGGTTCACTGGCCGTAATCGTGGGTAACCCAGTCGCAAAATCGAGGTAGACCTCGCTCCAGATCGGGCGCTTAGCCGCCACTGCTGCTTTATACCAGGGACGTTTACGGGGATCATAGGGCCTGAACCGCCTAACTGAGCTACCCTGATTTCCCGTTGCCCCCATGCTGTAGAACTCAAGGTTATAGCGGGATGCGGCATTGCTGACCCCCATCACAATCTGCGATTGACCTCCCTCGATGTAACGGAAGGCTGCCAAAAACTGTCCCTGCTGATTGCCACAGTAGGACGCATAGATAAAATCAGAAACCTGTACCTGGCGCAAAAACTGCACGGCATTGCTGCCATTTTCCATATCAAACTGCCCTTCAGCAAAGGTGGCGGCATTAATCCGGTTAAATCCATGCGGACTGTCCAGGTAGCTTTTTAACTCGCCTTCCACGCGGGCACTCATTTCGCTGCGAAGTTGTCCTGCTAGCTGATTGACAGCTTGCTGCCCGTTGCGAAAGGAGAGATAGCCAACCAACCCCACAGCAGCCAGAATTTGCAGTACAAAGGGAACAATCAAAGTTGTTCGCAGAGGAATTCTTTTTAGAAAGCGATCAGGCAGTAGGATAAGGGGCTTGATAGGGGGCATATCATTCTTCTCAACAGAGAATCAAGGAGGGAATGGGGAGCTTTACGCTCAGTTCATTCCGTTGCAGTAGCCATCGCTAAGTTTGATACTTGCGTGCAAATGAGGCATATCCACCCTCTTCTTTTTTCTAACCACTTCTGTCAGCTCTTAGCGTACTAGGTATATTTTGTTAAGACAAAGAAAAGCTCTAAATTGCTTAACAACATAAACTGTCGCGGTGCCATTAACTCTCTCCGTCCATCTTCTGGATGCTTTTAGACTAACCGATCACCTGAAAGACGACTGCAAGACCTTTTTGTAGAGCCAGCCAACGATTCAGACTGTGCCGCTTAAATAGCTGGCTCTCCGATCAGAAAGACTGATCTAACCAAGCATACAAAGAAAATAGAGACCCGATGACCTGAGAAAGTATGGACTTTTGGCTTTGCAGGTAGGGAGTTTTTTGTCTAACGACCCTACTTTTTGCCGAGAGCCACTAAAAAGTAGGATTTGGTAGGGAGATCTCTGAGCTGGCTGCCAGAAATCTGAGAATGATCATCAAGTCTGTTACGAGTAGCGATAGTATTTGATAGAAGTGCAACTTGCTTGAATGACAAATTTTCTGTTTTGAAGTTGTAGACGCGGAGCGGCTTCTCTGCCTTCTCTGAGAGTAGCTGCTATGTAAACAAATTAGTCTACGCCGATTCTTCTGACCTGCACGAGGATTTTTGACAGGCGCGGCTTTTGCCGCCAGCTTTCAGAGTTTCGTCAGTCAAGCAGCAGACGTTGTTCAACCCTATCGCTGCCAGAGCAATATAAGCTGATTGCTTTCCGCTTATCTACCTCAATCAGTATCTGGACGGATGCTTGTCCGCATATTAACTATTTTTCCTGGGCAAGTATGCTGTTTTTTCTCCTGACTCCTGACCCCTGACCCCTGACTCCTGACTCCTGACCCCTGACTCCTGACTATGCCACAAACAATCGCTGCAAATCGGTCATACTCCGCGCTACTGGCGTTGGAGAGAGTTGCTCGTGGAATAGAGTTTCGTAGAAAAAGCAGGAGACTCCGGCAAAATTGCGGCGGCGGACTTCTTGCAGCTGCTGCTCTACAAGGCCAGTACTGACTGATCTAGTTCTCAAACCCGTGAGGATCCCAACGGCGGTTGGAATATGACTTTGGGCATCCATAACCTCGGCTTTGCTGATTTCGCTAATAAAGCTGGTCATGTTATCGCGATATACTTGCAGCACCAGTTCCTCGATTAAGCCCTGCCGTTCCCAGCTCCGCCAGTCTAGGGCATAGTTAGCTTTGGAAAACGCCAGCGGATTGGGCGACAGGGAGATCCGACAGTCAGATTTGAATTTAACGGCGCTATAAATCTGCGTTAACAGATGCGTCAGCTTGTCAGCCAACCATCTTAGCCGCTGTGAATTAGACATATCCTGAGGCATGACCCTACCCGTTTCTGTTTTGTACAATTCCTGCGTAAACGAGTCGTAGCCTAGCTCCACCGGGAAACAAAAATGATCGTCCAACTGCACGGCATCAACCGCATAGCGAGCCGCCACATCGGCAATTAAATCAACCATGAATTGCTGCACTTCTACTCGGCAAGGATTGAGCCAGACGTGAACATCGGGCTTCCCGGTCATATGGTTGATCCGAATCGGTTCGCCGCGTTGATCCAGCGTCAGCAGGTGGGCTTGTCGATGGTGCAGCGGTGAGTTAGCTGGAATGGCTAAGCCGTACTCAAACCAGGGAACAACTCGCAATCCACAGGTTTTGGCAGCGTCCATTAGTTCAGCCAGCATATCGCGGTTGGCAAAATGAGAATCGGGAGAGACACAAGCGCCCGTAAATGTCTCCGCAACCGGACTAGGATAGAGCGTAAATCCTCGCTGCCATACAACCGGATAAATCGTCGTGAATCCCAGTGCCTTTAATTGCTGCAGGCCAGCCTCAATATTGTGACGAGACCAGAGGATATCGCTATCAACATTCGTCAACCATGCACCGCGCAGTTCCTGTAACTGTACTTGAACATGAGGCAGAAAAAAATAGCCAAACCTGCCCACTGGGTCGATGGGTTGCTTCAGCTTGACGAAACCATGCTGCCCAACCCGGAAGGCATATTCAATTCCCAATGTGCTGCCAGCACTGACACTAGCTTTATCGCGAGCTGGCAACAGAAAAGACTGAGTCGGCATTCTTTTAAAAACCGTATTCCGAACGACTGTTAATTGCGACATCTAATAGCTCCTTACAGTAGCCGAAAACAAATTAGAACTGAGATAAGAAGATAGTTGAAACGAGAGATCTGGCTAACCGAGTATTACCCAAGCAAAACATATAACCTTTAACGTATGGGTTCATCTTATCCTCTCTCTCTAAAAATGGCTCCTATAACATTTCAGTTAATTTCACTTAATTTACGATTCTTATATTCCTTGCAGCTCCAAAAAATTCCGACTGATTGACAACCACGATTTCCTTCCGGCTGCCTAGCCAAAACCTGACAGTCAATCTAACCTATCTAAATCATCCCCAACAGCCGTCGCGCCTGACTGCCGCACGACGCAGAAGCCACCCATCCTCCCTTACGCCCATCCACCCTACAACTATCCAGCCAACTCAGCGATACAAAGCGATACAATAGGTGGGTCAAAATTATTCATCTCGACTGAAGCAAATTAGGCGGCGCAATGCGTATCTCTCTAAACTGGCTGCGAGAACTCGTGGATATCACCCTCACCCCGGAAGAATTGGCCGATGCGTTGACCATGGCTGGGTTTGAGGTCGAGGACATTGAAGACCGTCGGGCTTGGGCGGATGGCGTGGTGATTGGCAAGGTGTTGAGCCGCGAAAAGCATCCCAATGCCGATAAGCTCAGCGTTTGTACGGTCGATATTGGGGCGAAGCAACCCTCTACCATCGTCTGTGGAGCCGCCAACGTCCGAGCCGACATTTACGTCGCGGTGGCAACGGTGGGCACCTATTTACCGAAAATAGATTTGAAGATCAAGCCGCGCAAACTGCGGGATGTGCCCTCGGAAGGGATGATTTGCTCGCTGGCCGAACTGGGCCTTACCAAAGAATCGGAAGGAATTCACATTTTTCCGCAAGCCGATCTCCCCGTTGGCAGCGATGCCCGCCCCTATCTCGGCCTCGACGATGTGATTCTAGACCTGACCTCCACGGCAAACCGGGCCGATGCCCTTAGCATGGTAGGAATTGCCCGCGAAGTGGCTGCCATTACCGGAGCCGCGCTGAAACTGCCGTCGATTCCAGAACTACCCGTGCAGCAGGGAAGTGACCTCAGCGTCAAAATCGAGGATGGCTGCCCGGTCTATATCGCTACCGTAATTAAAGGACTGAAAACCGCACCTTCACCGGAATGGCTGCAACAGCGCATCATCGCCGCCGGCAGTCGCCCGATTAACAATATCGTTGATGTCACCAACTACATCATGCTGGAATGGGGCCAACCCTTGCACGCCTTTGATCTAGACCGGCTGCAAACCGTCACCAACAGTCAAAATTTGACGATTGGTGTCCGCTATGCCCACTCTGGCGAAACCCTGACCACACTCGACAGCCAGGAACGCAGCCTACAAGAGCAAACGCTGTTGATCACCGCCAATGACCAGCCTGTGGCTCTAGCGGGTGTGATGGGCGGTGAATCCACCGAGGTGCATGCCGGCACCCAAAACGTGATGCTAGAAGCGGCGGTCTTCGATTCGGCAGCGATTCGGCGGTCGGCTCGCTCTCAGGGGATGCGGACTGAAGCGTCGGCTCGATTTGAGCGGGGTGTTAACCAGGCCGAGCTGATGTTGGCCTGTCGGCGGGCAATTCAACTCATGACCGAAATGGCGGGCGGCACGATTGGCACTCAGGCGATACAGGAAGTCCGCCATCAGACCACGACGCGCACGATTGAACTGCGGTTGGAACGGGTGAATCAGATCCTCGGTCCGGTGCTGCCGGAATCGGAACGCGCCTATGCCGAGCATCGCAATGGCGACTCGCGCTCCCGCAGCAATGGCTCCGCCCGCCATGGAGAGTCAGCCTCTGATGAACTGGGCGAACTGAAAGCCGCAGATGTCGAGCGTATCCTGACCGCCCTCGGCTGTGAGCTGGCTTCTACCGATATGTCCGATGTTTGGATGGTGACAGTACCGCCCTACCGCTATCGCGACCTAGAGCGGGAAATTGACCTGATCGAAGAAGTGGCGCGGCTCTACGGCTACAACAACTTCTGCGACACCCTGCCCGACAAAACCGAAGCCGGATTTTTGCCGGAAGAACAGACGGCGATTCGCCGCATTCATGCCGCGATGCGAGCTGTGGGACTGACGGAAGTCATTCACTACACGCTGGGTAAACCAGAAAACGAACAGCAAATTGTGCTGGCCAATCCTCTGTTCACCGAGTATTCGGCGCTGCGAATGGAGCTGATTCCCGGTCTAATCGAGGCCTTTCAGTACAACCTGGAGCAGGGCAACGGGCCGCTGAATGCCTTCGAGATCGGACGAGTATTTTGGCGACAAGAAGAAGGGCTGACCGAAGCCGATCAGGTCGCTGGCATCATGGGAGGCGATCCGTTTCGGGGCCGCTGGGTCACGAGTGGCCGCCCGCAGCCGCTCACCTGGTACGAAGCCAAGGGCATGCTGGAAAGCGTCTTTACCCAACTGGGGCTAGAGGTAGAATACCAGCCGGATCGCCGTAATCCCCTACTCCATCCCGGACGCACCGCCTCGCTGTGGCTAAATGGTGATCGGCTCGGCACCTTTGGGCAACTCCATCCCCAAGTACGGCAACAGCGCAGCCTCCCTGACGAAGTCTATGCCTTTGAGCTGGATCTAGATGTGCTGCTGGATCACATGCTGCAAGAAGATAAACTAATTCCCGTCTTCCAGCCCTATTCCAGCTACCCCAACTCCGACCGCGACATTGCCTTTTTTGCGCCGATCAAATTCTCGGTGGCCGACATTGAGCGAGCAATCCGACAGGCGGGTGGTAAACTGCTCGATTCGGTAGAGCTGTTCGACGAATATCGCGGCAAGAATGTCCCCGATGGTCAGCGTAGTCTCGCGTTTCGGTTGGTCTATCGGGCCAGCGACCGCACCCTCACCGACGAAGACATCGAACCCGTACATCAAAAAGTGCGGGAAGTGCTAGAGGAAAAATTCCAGGCCGCGCTCCGCAGTTAATCTTGCCGTTAATCCCGCCCTCAATCCCACCGTTAATCCTGGGTGATTCATGCCAAAATCCCGCAAGCTCGAAGAACTCCAGGCACAGCTCAACCAGATCCGGGCTGAACCAACTACCGACGAGGCGATCACAGTCCTGCGGCAAATTCTCGTCAGCAAACATAACATCGCCATTGCCCAAGCCGCCCGGATCATCCGCGATGCCGACCTGCGCGAACTGATGCCCGATCTGGTGACGGCCTTTAATCGCCTGATGCAGAATCCGGCCACTGCTGACCCCAACTGCCTCGGCAAAAAAGCAATTGCGGAAGCACTGTATCACTTGGAGTACTCTGAGGAGTCGTTATTTCTCAGCGGCATTCACCATGTTCAAATGGAACCTGTTTGGGGTGGACAGGTCGATACGGCTCCCGGACTGCGGGCTACTTGTGCGCTTGGCTTGGTGCGGATGAATTACCCCGATGTGATGGTGGAACTGGCCGATCTGCTGGCCGACCCGGAATCCGAAGCCCGGATTGGCGCGGTGCGTGCCTTGGCCTACACTTCTGATCCGCAGGCGGTGCCTTTGCTGCGCCTCAAAGTCCAGCTCGGAGACGAGGCTACCGTTCTATCGGAATGTTTTGCGGCGCTGCTGCGCTTAACTCCCACTTCTCTGCCGCTGGTAGCTCGCTTCCTGAATCAGGCCAATCCCCAAATTAGCGAAATGGCGGCCTTGGCTTTAGGCGAATCTCGGATTCCAGAAGCCCTGCCGCTGCTGCAAACCTGGTGGAAACAAACACAAGACGCTGATTTGCGCCAAACCGGACTGTTAGCCATCGCCATGCTGCGGAACGATGCAGCGATCGAGTTTCTGCTGGATTTAATTCAGAACGGCAGCAAACCTGATGCTCAAATTGCTCTGGCGGCCCTGCGCATCTACCAAGACGACCGCGAACTTGCTACCCGGATTCAGCAACAGCTCGATCTGCGCCCGGATGGGTTTAGAGCGGAACTGTAATCTCGGTAAAGGTTTTTAGAATCGACTTCTGAGGGTAGCCAGTGAAGCTTGGAGGGTAATCGATTAGCATAGAGACAACTTCTTGCCGCTCGGACTGTATGGTTGACGCGCTCAATTTTCGACCTTACCTACAGGCAATCCTGACGGGTTTAAAAGAAAGTGACCACCAGGATTGGCAAGAATTTTTTCTACCATTGCGAGTGCAAACATGTCCGCCATCACAAGCTTCGTCTCAAGCACGTGAAGAGAAGCAGGAAAGAATGGAGGCACTGGATGGATTGCGGAAGTATGCTTCAGATCATGTGCTGTTGGTGGGAAAACCGGGTTCTGGCAAGTCTACTTCGCTGAAGCGGTTACGGTGGGAAGAAGCACACCGAGGTCTGGAAGAAGCGAAACAGAGGAATAGCAGAGCATGCCAAATCCCTGTTTTTCTGGAACTGCGTAGTTTTCAACATGGTTCAGTCTTACAGTTGATTCAATGGTCTTTGCGGCAGGGAAAGTTACGCCTCGATGAAGCGAAGATCGACGATTTACTTTTCGATGGGCGACTACTGCTGTTGTTTGATGGGTTAAACGAGTTGCCCTCTGCTGAAGCGTGGCGAAAGATCTGCGACTTTCAACGTGACTATACAGATACTCCCATGATTTTCTCTACAAGAGAACTAGGGGTGGGAGCAGATTTGGGCATTAAAAGGAAACTGGAAATGATGCCGCTGACAGAGCCTCAAATGCGGCAGTTTGTTGAAAAGCGGCTACCGGGACAAGCAGAGGATCTATTGCGGCAAATCCACGATCGCCTGCGTGAACTTGCAGAAACCCCGCTTCTGCTGAAGATGCTTTGCGATGTGTTTGCTCAAAAGGGGCAAATTCCTAAGAATCGCGGTGAACTGTTTCGCAAGGAATTTGCTCGACGCTACGAAGAATTCAAGCCGCTGCGAGGACGTATTTCTGAAGACTCGCGCCGTTTTGCGCCTGAACTGCTTCAGTATCTTGCTTTTACTATGATTCAGGGAGATCCACATTCTGATCCCTGTAAACCAACTGCTTCCTGGTTAACCGTTCCCAAGACTAAGGCTGAGCAAATCTTAGAAACCTTCCTTACAGATCGTGTGAATGGCCCTGCCCAAGCTGCAAAGGAATGGCTAGAAGACCTCTTGGAATTTCATCTGCTACAGGTTGCTAACGATCCCGAAGAAATTGAATTTCATCATCAACTGTTTCAGGAATACTATGCAGCTGAGTGGCTGTTGCTCAAACTTCCTACCCTTAGCGATGAACAATTGAAATACCGTTTTCTGAATTATGTGAAGTGGACAGAGGCGATCGGTCTGATGCTTGGATTACCTGAAGTGACAGAAGAGCAGTCAATACAGTTAGTAAAGCTGGCTCTAGATGTGGATTTGATGTTGGGAGCAAAATTGGCAGGGGAGATACAGCTAGACTTTGAACAAAAGAAGTTTAATTTAGTTGCTGATTTAATCACTGAATATACTGAATGTATAGTTTCACAGAAACTTAGGCTTTTACTGCTAAAGCTCTCACACTTCACTGATACAATTTCTATAGAAGAGCCAGATAAAACTACCTATCAGTCACCTAATTCATATCAAAGACCTTGGACTCTTGATTTTACTAAAGACCGTATTAGTGAATTTGAAAAATATCAACCAGGCACATACAAAGACTTTGTTAATACTGCTTTAGAAGCCCTTAAAGTAGACTGTCCGACCCTGTTTCAATATGAAGGTGTGGCTATCAATTCTACTACGTTTCTTCTATCAATCGCTGATCCTGAACTACTGCCTAAGCTTTCTAAATTATTAAGATCTGCAAGTAATATAAACCCAATATTGGAAGTCATTTTAGCAACCCAAGCAAACTGTCAGTTCTACAACTACGATATTGTCCAGTCTCCCGCGCCTCCACTCAGACGGGAAGTAGGAACCGAAAATCAAGGGCAGATAATCAGCAATTATTTCACCATCGAAACCTTCAATGCCAACTACTCGACTCTCAATTTGGGTGGCACGGTTCAAGGCGATCAAATCATTAATCCACCTCACAAGCCCGAACCCTAAAATAGAACTATAGAAACAGCAATTAGTATGCAGATTACCCTCAACCTACCCGACGACTTTGCCCAACTAGATCAGGCAACTCTGATTCAGGAAATCGCAATCGCCCTCTTTCAACAGCAACATATCACCCTTGATCAAGCTGCCCAACTCGTCGGAATCTCTCAGAGCGAATTCCAACAACTTCTAACCAACCGTAACATTGATGTTTCTGAGACGATCGCAAACGATCCCGATGACGAACCCGAAACACTCATTCTAGAGAGCCTCCACACCTCACTTCAACAGATCCGCGACGGCAAAGTTCACCCCCTATCTGAACTTTGGAACGGCATTGATGTCTGATGGCTCAGTTTCAAATCTTCTTCTCTGACGAATTTAAGGAGCGGCTGCAAACCCTAGCCAAACGATATCGACGCATTCGCTCTGACCTGCAACCCTTGATTGATCAGCTTCAAGCTGGCAACTTAATCGGCAATCAAATTCCTGGAACTGGCTACACCGTTTTTAAAGTCCGGCTCAAAAACAGCGACATTCAAAAAGGCAAGCGTGCAGGCTATCGCGTCATTTATCAACTTAAAGATTCTGTTTCTATCCTATTGGTGACTATTTATTCTAAGTCTGATCAGAACGACATCGCAATCGATAAGATTCGAGAAATTATTGCTCGCTTCCAAGTGCTAGAACCTTGAAACCTATTCCACACTGCCATGCACAACAATTCTTTCAACATCGGTAACTTTAGCGCGAACAATTCTGCTATTAATCTTGGCGGCACGATGCAAGGCGATCAAATTATCAATACTTCAAAACAAACCGTTGAAGTTATACTGGCTGATTTCAAGCAATTCTTCAACGATTTGCAGCAGAAATACCCCAATGCTACCGACGAAACAGCAATCCAGATGGTTGATGCAGAATTTACAGAAATGAAGCGGTCTCAACCCTGGCGATGGCAGAACTTCTTAAATCTTAAGCGGCAATGGAACGGCGTGAGATCAGCACTCCTGAAAGCGGGTGAACATTATGCAGAGGAAACTCCCTTCGGTAAAGCGCTAATCGGCTATTTAGAAGGTATTTCTGAAGACATGCAGTAAACCTCGGGCAAGTAGAGGTAAGATTTCATTCGCTTTCTAAACTCACTCAAAACTCCACAGAATTAGCCCATACAATATAATCACTCGCAAGTAATCACCTTTCACCATTTACCTATGGGGACCATTACCATTTTCTTATCAGAAACCCTCAGCGCCTATCTCCATGAACAAGTCACTGCCGGAGGTTACAACACTCCCAGCGATTATATTCAAGCCCTGATCCTGCAAGATCAACAGCGCAAAGCTAAGCTGGAAACTCTCGTTCTAGAAGGACTTCAATCGGAACCTGCTACCCCAATGACCACTGCTGATTGGGACGCGATCCGCGCCAGCGTGCAAAAAAATCTCGCTGATCGCTCCAGCAATGGCTAACCTGACCAAAGGACCGACTGTTGGTATAGAAGCTGTCAAAATCATGGCTCCGCTACTAGGCATTCCGATCAAAATTTGTAAGCGGCTGTATGAGATTTACGATCGCAATCGTAAACAACTCCTCAGTCGCTAAAACCTTAGTGCTTATCTTTAAATTAGTTCTGCTACACTCAGAGCAACTGTACTCATCGATCGGGCGCTTTTGTTATGACAATTCCTCCCAAATTAGCCGATTTTAGCGACGCCTCAGCCGCCTTGCTAGCTCAGCTTTCCCAGGAACCGCCGAGCGAAGAAATTGTCTTTCCGCCCGGAAATCTCTATAGCAACGAACCGCCTGTGGAAGCAGAACTGCATCTTCGTCAAATTTTGCTGCTGATTCAGATGATTGAATGGCTGTGGCAAGATCGGCAAGATTTCTACGCCTTTGGTAACCTCACGGTCTATTTCAGCCCCAATCAGAAGAAATCCGAAGATTTGCGTGGGCCTGATTTCTTTGTAGTACTGGACACCGAACGCAAACCGCGACGCAGTTGGGTGGTTTGGGAAGAAGATGGTAAATATCCAAACGTGATTATTGAGCTGCTGTCTCCCTCTACGGCTGAGACAGACCGCACCACTAAAAAGCAAATCTATCAAGATATATTCCGAACGCCTGATTACTTCTGGTTTGATCCAGAAACATTGGAGCTCAAAGGCTGTCACCTTGTCGATGGGCAATACCTGGAACTAGAGCCAAATCAGCAGGGCTGGTTGTGGAGCCAGCAGCTTCAGCTATTTCTCGGCATCCACGACCGCAAACTGCGCTTTTTTACGCCAGCGGGCGAACTCGTGCCAACTCCAGAAGAAATGCTGAGAACAACCCAGTCCCAGCTCGAAACCGAACGACAGCAGAAGGAAAAACTAGCCGCCAAACTACGAGAATTGGGTGTGGATCCGGATTCAATATTCAGAAGCGAATAGCTTGATTGAATTGCTATTCAATCGCCAACGACACTCGCTCGCCACCTACAGCTTTCATTTCTCCCAACAGCGTCACGACCTGTTCATAGGGCAATTTCTCCGCCGCTTGCAGCACCACAATGCCTTTGGGATTTTCTTCCAGAAAGGCCTTCACCGCTGCCGTCAGTGCCGTTTTTTCTGTAGGCTGGTCGTCAAACAAAATCTCGCCTTCCGGATTGAGTTCGACAATCGCGATTTTGGGTTCTGGTTCCACTGGAGTCGGTGTGTCCTGGCTGGGCAACTGCACCTCTACCCCTTGCTGTAACGTTAACGTCATCGACACAATAATGAAAAACGTCAGCACCACCATCAGCACATCCAGCATCGGTACCAGATTGACGGTCGGAATGTCCGAACCGCGTCGCTGCCGTTTAAATCGCATAGGTTGATTCAGCCTCAGCCTGATCCGTGACATCAGCTATCAGCATAACTTGTTTGTCCTACCCGCCTAACGATATTGGCGATACACATCGCTAGCAACTCGATGCAAAATCGAATGGCGATACACCAGCGCTTCAAAGTCATCGGCGTAGCCGCCGCCAATCACACAGGCCGTTGGGTAGCCCTGTTTCAAACAGGTGCTCAATACCTGCATTTCGCGGCAAAGCAATCCCCGATCGCTGAGGGCTAATTTGCCCAGCCGGTCACCCAAATGCACATCGACACCAGCATCATAGAAAACCAAGTCGGGTTTGACTTCGGCTAACAAATCGGGCAGATAGCTGCCTAAAACTTGCAGGTAGTCGTCATCTTCCATACCTTCAGTTAGAGCTACGTCGAGATCGCTGTGTTGCTTCGTGCCGGGAAAGTTGACTTCGCAGTGCATTGAAAAGGTAAACACACGCGGTTCATCTTGAAAGATAAAGGCCGTGCCGTCTCCCTGGTGCACATCCAGATCCACGATCAAAATCTTCTCAACCAGTCCTTGCTCTAGCAGCACCCGTGCCGCAATCGCCAGATCGTTGAAGATACAGAAGCCAGAACCATAGCTGGGAAAGGCGTGGTGGGTGCCTCCTGCCGTGTTGCAGGCCAGCCCGTATTCTAACGCCAGATGTGCCGTTAAAATCGTACCGCCTACAGCAATGCAGGTACGATTGACGAGCTGAGGACTCCAAGGTAGGCCAATCCGGCGCTGGGCCTTGGCATCTAATGTGCCTTCGCAGTAGTCCCGCACATATTCGGGCGTATGCACTAGCTCAATCCAGTTGAGTGGTGGCAGGACCGGCTGATGAAACTGGGCAGGATGGGCTACCCCATCGGCCAACAGCACTTCGTATAAACGGCTGAATTTTGCCATCGGAAAGCGGTGTCCTGGCGGTAGGGGCGCGACATAATTCGGGTGATACACAATCGGCAAATCCATCCGCAGCAGAATTCTCAAGAAATTGTTCAGTCTATCTTTACCTAGGATAAAGTGCGCTAGGCTGGCCTTATCAGTTCATTCAATTCATTGATTGAGAACAGCCTCTCGATTGAGAATAGCCCCACACGACAGAAAAGGACATCAGCCCTATGAACGTAGTCTGGCAGCAGGATAGTCCCACTCCCAGCCGTGCCGAGGATTTCGCGACGATCAGCCAGTGGTGGAGCAACCTTAATGGTAAAGAAATTACCTGGCGGCAGCGGTTGATACCCGAAATCGGCAGCGTTGCTGACCTGGACTGGGAGCCAAAACGCTTCGATGAAACCTTTCAAATCATCACGCCCAACGTGCGCGGCATCACGCTCTACTGGCGCAAACCCGATTTCCAAGACGAACGCAGCACTACGCCCTACAAACTAGAGCTAGATCCACTTCAGCAGCAGCTTTTCATCTATCCCCAATCCCAGCGAGGCGTCGTGATTCGGGTGGCGTTGCCTCAGGTGGTGTATCAGCAGGTGAAAATCAAGCAGCCGCAGTTGGGCGTGACTCAAACCGGCGGTCAGGCGCTGTTAACCATCCGAGATGAAGCGCAGCGGCTAGAGGTACAGGTTAGCCTCAGTCCGGAGAAGTTGGCGGAGCTGAAGCAACAGTTGGGGTAGTGGAGCGGGTGGGGGAGATGCGGCTCGTGAGCCTCGCCGAACGAGGGAAGATGGGGAAGAGAATGGAGTGAATCTTCGGACTCCTGTCTCCTGTCTCCTGTCTCCTGTCTCCTACCCTGTCAATCAATTTCACAAATAAGGAAAAAACTATGCCCGAAGAACAACCCGATCAATTTCGGTTTGGACGCACCATTGCTCTAGCAGGAGTAGTTTTTGTGATCAGTCTGGCAATTCTGACACTGACGCTACTGGCTTTGAACCTGCTACCCAACCTGATTCCTACCCTATATCCAGCTTCTAATTCATCATTGTATTCACGGGATCATTCACTAATCACACTCACGCAAGAACCTATGGTTGAACCAGAATCTAATCCATCGAATCCAATTTATGCGGCTATTTATACTGCTCAACAGGCTTGGGTTAACGGTAATGCAGATGAATTTTCTGATTTATTTACAGAAACTGGTGAATTTGTTGTGCCCGGTCACGTCTATCGAGGTCGGGATGCAATTCGTGACGTCACAGCCGAGTTTTCTCAAACTCACAACAATGTGCAAATCGATATCCATCGTATCATTACCGAAGGCAGTCAAGCCGTGGTGGAATGGCAGTGGCAAGATACAGACATTGCTAGCGGAAAACGGACTGTTGCTGATGATGCCATTGTGGTTGATTTTGAAGCAGACTTGATTAAACGCTGGCGGGAATATATCGATGCCACCAGTAGCTCGTTGGGCTAGGCTAGCCATAGGCACAGGGACGGCTATGCCAACAGGCTACGCCAACGACCGCAACTTCCATAAAGGGTGTCTAGAAAGGGTGTCTAGCGGGACTTAAACCCTGCTAATGACTTGCTTCACAAGCAAGCGTCTCGACACTGAGGTTACATTCCCGTTACAACGCTGCTTCCAACCTTCAGGTCGGGTAAATCCGCAGGTCTTTATCCTAATCGCCTGCCCATGCGTTTACATTACGCCGATCGCACTCAGCTACTGCATTGCCCCAGCAATTCCCCTCTCGGCTCATACTACAAGCATGGAGGAATCTGGTATAAACCCTATAACTACCAATCAACGGGCTAGGACTGTTGCCTATGGGTACTTCAGAATTCCGACTCAACCTTGCAGTCGTCATTGGCATTAATAATTATCAGAACGGTATCCCTCGGTTGAGCACCGCTAGACAGGATGCAGAGGCGATTGCCCAAATCCTGAAGGCAGAATATCGGTATGAAGTTACCCTGATCACGGATGGGACTGAGCCTGAGGCCAGCCGGCAGCATTTGCAGCAGTGGTTAGAAATCGACTTACCCAAAGCGGTGGCAACGGTTACTCCCAGCCGACTTTTGTTTTACTTCGCAGGTCATGGAATCGCCCTGAATGGAGATGACGGCCCTCAAGGCTATCTGATCCCTCAAGATGCCAGATTGGGAGACGTATCGACCTACCTGCCGATGCAACAGATTGAAGCTGCACTGAGCAAACTGGCCTGTCGCCACTGTCTGGTGATTCTGGACTGCTGTTTCGCGGGTGCATTCCGCTGGTCGAGCACCCGCAAACTGGTTCCGATCACCGAAGTGATTTATAAAGAACGCTACGATCGCTTCATCCAAGATCCAGCTTGGCAGGTGATTACCTCGGCGGCGTCTGATCAGTATGCTCTGGATAACCTGGACCTCAGTGGCGATCGAGGAATTTCCCAACACAACACCCAGCATTCTCCCTTTGCAGTTGCCCTGATCGATGCCCTGCGGGGTGCGGCAGATATCTATCCCCCCTCCCGTGCAGGCAAACCGGCTGGCGATGGAGTGATCACAGCAACAGAACTCTATCTCTACCTGCGGGACTCGGTTGAGATTCCCACCGATACGCGCCATCAGCGCCAAACACCCCAGATCTGGTGTTTGAAGCAGCACGATAAGGGGGAATTTATTTTTCTGCCTCCTGGTCACCCACTCAATTTGCCGCCGGCCCCTTCCCTGGATGAGTTAGAAGCCAACAACCCCTATCGCGGCTTAAAATCCTACGATGTTCAAGATAGCGCCCTCTTCTTCGGCAGAAGGGCTGTGGTTGAAACGCTCTGTGATGCCGTCAGCGATCGTCTGTTTACAGTGGTTTTGGGGGCGTCTGGTTCCGGCAAGTCAAGTTTAGTCAAAGCGGGATTGCTGCCCCATCTCGATGGCTCTGCTCCGATAGAGCGGTCGAACTATCCCAGCCTCAAACCCCAGGAGCATCCGCATCAATGCCATCACCGAGCCTGGAAGATCCTGACTCCCATTCGTCCGGGAGAATCGCCGCTGACTAGCTTGAACCCGCTCTGGCAGGAATTGGGAATCGCCGGAGCATTGAACGAACTCCAGAACTCAACTGCCCTCACCGCAGCCCTCACCGCCTGGAGCCGTACCCACCCGCAAGTGAAATTACTCCTGGTCGTGGATCAGTTGGAAGAGCTAATTACCCTCTGCCGTCAGGAGTCAGAGAGACAGCAATTTTTGCAGTTCCTGGCAACGTTGCTGGAAGCTCATCCCCAGGTGTTGCGGTTGGTGGCGACGCTGCGAGCAGATTTTGAACCCCAATTTAGCAGCACGCCTCTCGACCGGCTATGGCAAGCAGCGCGGTTTGTGATTCCTGCCATGAGTCGTGATGAATTGCAGGCAGTGATTGAGGAACCGGCTGCGGCAAAGGTCGTGTATTTTGAGTCGTCTGCCCAGCGGGGATATCTGGTCGATCAGTTGATCGAGGAAGTAGCCGGTATGCCGGGAGCGTTGCCGCTGCTCTCGTTCACGTTGAGTGAGCTGTATCTCAAATTGGCCCGACGTTACCGGGAGGCTGAAACAACGGGTGCTACGGTAGAGCGAGCCATGACCTGGGCCGATTATGACGACCTGGGAGGCGTCACCAAATCCCTGACTCGCCGAGCCGATGAAGTCTACGATGCTCTAGTCAAAACCGATCCAGCCTATCAGCGCACCATTCGTCATGTGATGTTGCGGATGGTGGCCGTGGGTGGGGAACTGGCGAGGCGACGAGTGCCAGAGTCTGAACTGAAGTATCCAGAGCCAGAGAATACCAGAGTCCAAACTGTGATTGAGCAGTTTGCTACGGCTCGCCTATTGGTGCGGGGCACGGATGCCGACAATATTCCCTACATTGAACCGGCCCATGATGCGCTGGTGCGGGGATGGGAAAAACTGCTGACCTGGAAAGCCGAGCAGGAAGAAAATCTGATCCTGCAACGCCGGCTAACTGCGGCGGCGGTGGAGTGGGAGGAGGTCCGAACGCAGCACAATCACCAGCCCAAAGGGTTTCTAGAGAAAGCGGCTCCGGTCGGGAATTGGGTTGATCAGCAACTGTTCAGGGTCGAAACCGCAGCGATACAAATTCCAACTCAAGTGCTGCGGTGGTTCCGCCGATCGCGCCCTCAGACCAACCAAACCAGGGAAAAACCGATCCAGTTCCTCTGGGATAGTCATCCCTATTTGAGCGTGTTAGACCAAGAACTCCAGGCCAACGACGATTGGTTTAACCAGACCGAAGGCGAATTTGTGCGGGAAAGCGTCTTGCAAAAACGCCGCAATTTGAGCTGGCGCTGGCGGATTGTGATTGGAGTGATTGCGGGCCTAAGCGGGTTAACCACGCTGGCTCTGATCGGTCAGCGCAACGCTCTGATCGGTCAGGTGCAAGCTTCTAGAGAGTCGGCGGTCGCCAACTTTCGGGCGGGCCAAACCTTAAATGCATTTCTCGATAGCCTGCGGGCCGCCCATTCTCTCCAGCAGCCGTTGTTGCAAGTCTTTCAACCCGATCCGCAATTAGAACAACAGGTCCAGGGGTTACTGCAACAGGCCGTCTTTTCCGTTCCAGAGCGCAATCGTCTGGGTGGACATCAGGGCATCGCCAGAAGCATAATTAGCCCCAACGGACAGTGGATTGCCAGCGCCGGAGAAGATGGTGTGGTTTCGGTGTGGAACTGGCAGGGGCAGAAACAGGCTGAATGGGATACAGGACAAGGCCGCATCGCTAACCTCAGCTTCAGCCCCGACAGTCAACAACTCGCAGTGGCCGGAGGCAACACTGTGCGCCTGTGGTCCCTGCAGGGACAACCGTTGGCCCTTTTCGCAGGACATACCGATATGGTCAAAGGGTTGAGCTTCAGTCCTGATGGGCAGCTCCTCGCCACGTCAGGCCGAGATCTAACCGTGCGCTTGTGGAATCTCCAGGGCCAGCCTCTAGGGGTGCTCACAGGCCATCAGAAGGATGTTTGGCAGGTGGTCTTCAGCCCCGATGGTCAAATGCTGGCTAGTGCATCGGATGATGATACGTTTCGGTTCTGGAGTTTGCAGGGCAACCCATTGCAGGCATTCAAAGCTGAGCAATCCGAACTCCACGCCTTGCAATTTAGTCCCGATGGCCAACGGCTGGTCACGGCAGGAAGGGATGGCCGCTTACGACTGTGGGATTTGCAGGGGCAACCGTTAGCAGACTTACCAGGACATCAAGGCCATGTGTGGAATGTCGTATTCAGCGCCGACGGAACTCGACTAGCCAGTGCCTCCTCGGATGGCACCGTTCGCCTCTGGAGTAGTGGCGGTCAACCGATCACCGTCTTGCGAGGCCATCAAGGACCCGTCCGGCAGGTCAGTTTTAGTCCCGATGGGCAGCGCTTGGTCAGCAGTGGAGATGACAGCACGGTGCGCTTGTGGACGATGCAGGGACAACAGCAGGCGAGCTTGAGCGGCCATCAAGGAGCCGTCGCAGCAGTTCAATTTACCCCCACCGGCGGGGCGGCGGCTCTAGAGGCTGGATCCCAACTGGCGACCGCTGGAGCGGATGCGACAATTCGCCTGTGGAATCTGCAAGGGCAACCGCTGGCGACGCTTGTGGGAGATCTGGCCGTCCAATCCATTGCCTTTAGCCCTAGCGGGCAGCAATTAGCTAGCGCTCAAGGGCAAACAGTTCGTCTATGGACGGGTTTAAATCAGCGCTGGCTCGAATTTCCAGAACATCAAGGCTTGGTCAGAAGTGTCCAATTTAGTCCGGATGGGCAGCAACTGGTGAGTGCAGGGGATGACGATGCGATGCGCCTGTGGAATCTACAGGGACAACCGTTGGCAGCCTGGAGAGCGAATCAACGGCGAGTCTGGCAAGTCGCCTTCAGTTCCGACGGGCAACGGCTGGCAAGTGCGGGAGAGAATGAAACAGTCCAGGTTTGGGACTTGCAGGGACAGCTCCTAGTATCTTTTGAAGGGCATCTAGGCCCTGTTTACAGCATTGGCTTCAGTCCCGATGGCAGGTCGCTGGTCAGTTCAGGTCAGGATGGCACTATCCGGTTATGGGATTTGCAAACGAACCGCCAACAGAAACTCTTCCAGGTCTATGATACGGCGGTTAACTCCGTGACCTTTAGCCCAGATGGTACCTATCTCATCAGCGGTGACAACAATGGCGATGTGCAATTGTGGAATTTGCTGATTCAGCAACAGGTTGCCGCCTGGAGCGCCCATCCCAAATCGAGTGTGCGCAGCGTCAGGTTTAGCCCCGATGGTAAGTTGCTGGCAACGACAGCAGATGATGGTACAACGAAGTTATGGCGACTAGACGGGTTTGATGAATTACTCACTAGAGGATGTACTCTGATGAACGACTATCTGAATCATCTCAGAGAGAATACTCAAACGTTGGGTGATGATGATCGCAATCTCTGTATCAACGATAGATAGGTTATCAACTCGGTGCTGCCTATCCTCAAGTGTGAACAAACCAAACAGCAATCAGACTCAAAGATGCTCTGGAAGCCTGCGCCAAATTCAATTCATCCTAAGGAATTTTGAATCCAACTGGCGAGCGTGCGATCGGCAGCTAGGCGATTGCACAGTTTGGCGAGTTCAGACATCCGCAATGCGTCCAATTACACCGGGAAAAGCGGTTCCAGATCTGTATTCTCTGATTGACATGATGCTTCTCTTTTAGTTATGTGTTTGTGATTCAATTGGTTGATTGTGGAAGTCCCCTAGTAATGCGTCCTGCGGACACGCTACGCGAAGGGGAATTTAGGGGCTGAAAACGATTCGCGAAATAATCTCGACTGGTTAGTTTGAGTATTTCACGCGCACAATCAAACGGAAGCCAAGGTGACAGGTGCTGGTATCGATCGGTTGTACCATCCGCGTCGCTGGACGATAGCGTTGGCAGTAGTGATGATCTGAACCCATCACAAATGTGCCGCCCGGAATCCACACCATGTCTTTACGAGGACGATTGGGTACATTAACGGAGGTCGGTTTCGTAGGAATAGTGAATTGAGCCATGAAATGTGTTTGATGAAGAAATGATAGCTTCATCAAACTTGTACTACAACATTCCAGGTCAGGTAAGCAATTGTTAATCCATCCGAAACTAGAACATAAAACATAATTACAGGTAATACGGATACAACTGCATGGCTAGAAATAGAATGAGAGTAACGGTTGAAGTGAAAACCACTTCAGATGCAGGAAATAAACCAGCTTTTATGTGACGTAAATCCACTGATCAAATCCTGACATAGTGGATGAATTCAAGTCTAAAGGTAAATGCCTAATTTGAGAAGTTAAGCAGAAGATAAGAGGTTGAGCAGGTTTTCTACTGACCTAGGGGCAGAGAGGCTTTTTGTTCGGGGGTAAACTGGCAGTGGGGTTTTGTACTCATGGATTCATTCTCCTTAATTTTCATCTCTTTGAGAATGTCCATTTTTTCAGGGGAAGGTCACTCAATAAGAAAAGAGGCACTTAAGCGTGCCCCCTGAGCGTGAAGATGGAGAAGGTGAGTCAGAATAGCTGAATAGACGGTTGAAGGATTCAGAGCATTGTGGGGTCAACCGTGGTGAAGTCGCGCTGACGCAGGCTCACGCTCACGCCCCGCAAAAAGGCTAATGCATCATCGCCCAAGCTAATCCGCGTGCCGCCATTGACTTGCTCGATCGTCAGGCGATTAAATCTCATGCCTTCCATTAACCCCAGTTTGTCTTCACCCTGACGGAAGTCACGGATTTGATCAACCCCCTTGCCGATTTCTAAGACAAACAGGTCTTCACCTTTGCCGCCGATGACGATATCGCTGCCTGTGCCGCTCATGAGGACATCGTTATTCTCGAAGCCCCTGAGCGTATCGATGCCCTTGCCACCCACTAGCAGGTCATCACCCTTGCCGCCAGAGAGGGTATCCCGACCGACACCGCCGTGAATCTCATCATCGCTGCCCAAGCCTCTGATGCTATCGTCACCACCGAATCCTAGTAATGTATCTCCGTCAAGAGTACCAGTAATCGTATCTCTACCGCGTGTGCCTTCGATTTGACGTCCACCTTGTGTTACCGTATCGGTTCGCACGGCCAGATTTTGGATACGTGTATCCTGCTCCGGAGGCGCATCTTGCTGATTAAATCTGCCGATTTCTGCCAGATATTCCGCCAAGGCGTCCTGCTCGGTGCCAGTGTCGGCAAAAGTGAACTTGCCAGCTGGTAGCGCCACCGGACCATCGATCCGACCATTGCGGTTCACATCCGCATCCGGTTCTTCTCCCACTAAATCAATGCGATTCGCCAGCGTCGGATTTTCGCGGACGAAGCGGAAGAACGGATAGCCATCGCCGCTCTCGGTGGTGCTGCCTGCCAAGAAGTCCAGCGTCACCATGCGGAAGGTGCGGTTGGGATTACCCACCAAAGCACCATTTTGCACCACTGTATCAAGAATTTGGCCCTTATCATTCACAATCACCAGCGACCGAATTCGCGCTCCGGGGGTTGTGACTGTGCCATCTTCGGCCAGTACTTGAGCCGTTTGAGTGGCATCAAAACTAAAGCGCATCCCGCCGACTTGAGGAAATGCTCCCGGTGTCGCACCCGGTCTGACCCCCGCCACGCCATGCTCCAGCAGCTCCTTGAGTTGGGAAGCTGTTACGGTAATTAGCGACAGCCCGTTATTGAAGCGGAGAGAGTTTTCGATATCGAGTTGGGAAACATCGCCGGCCTGCTTATTGGGAGCCAAAGGGTTGGGCTGGGGGGGCAAGGTCTGGAAATCGTCTGCACTGGTACCACCGCCAGAGGCTGAGATCGAGCCGATATTGTCTCGAATGCCGCCGCCGTTTTTGAGCGAGATGATCACAGACGGATCCACTTGCCTGACATAATCGATATTGGCATCGGCAGTCAGGTTGCCCAGATTGGTCTCCTGAGTGCGGACATCACCACGAGTACCGTTGAGGAAGAATTCGGTTTTGCCGGTGATTGTATTGTCTTTGCTGGCAATTACCTGCCTTAATCCATCCGAGATTGCCACTACGTTTGAGTTTGCTCTCTCTCTAGGATTCACATCACTACCATAGACGCGATCCACGCCTGCTTCATCTGCTGCAAATGCGCCGTTAATCACATCGTTCAGCTTTGAGGTGTCCAAAATTCCCTGATCATTAAACTCGACCACTACCCGCCCTAAATAGCGATAGTTGGCGTCGGTGTTCAATACCAGGACTGGCTGACCGGTCGCGTCAGTTTTTACGATTGGATAGCCCCGCACCACCGGATTACCGCCATCGGTACGAGCCACATCGTTGTCATCTAACAGCGGCGTATGGGAACCCCCGGCAATGATAATGTCCACATCCCTGAGGCGTGGTGCTAATTCATCCCGTTCGATATTGAGCTGCTGCATATGGGCCAGCAGAATAATCTTGTTAATCCCAGCCGCCTTCAAGGCATCAACGGTTTTTTGAATCTCGGCAGCGAGGGCGGCATAGTCGGTTGGGTTGGCTGGTAAAATCCCTACCTGTCCGGGGGAAGAAATGGTGCGCAGTGTCGGGGTGGTTGCGCCGACAATTCCCACCTTTTCGCCATCGGGCAAGGTAATTACCGTACTTTTGGCAATTTTGCTGTTGAGCGTGCTGGCTTCTGAGGTGATCGGATCGGTGGCCACCAGACTCGCTAGGTTCTCATCGGGGGCAAAGTCTAAATTGGTGCTGAGATAGGGAAAGGTGGTGCCGGGATTGCCGCTACCAGAACGAATCAGATCCCGCAGTTGGCGAGTACCCAAGTCAAATTCGTGATTGCCCAAAGCCGATGCCTGAATGCCAATCGCATTCAAAATCCCGATATCGGCTCGCCCAATTGTAGGAGCTGAACTCGATGACAAGCCCCCCACTCCATTCAGGCTCGGATCGCTAGAGGCATTGAAGAAGGGACCGGGCAGGTAATTGTCTCCTGACGATAGCAGCAGCGTATTGGCAACGGCGGTTGGAGTCGTGCCGTAGGGGCCAGTGGTGCCAGTAGCCGGATCTCGGAAGAAATTAACCAGCGCCGAAAACCGAATCGCATCCTCAAGCGCAGGAATGCCAGCCTCGAAATCGGAGGCATGCAGGAGTTGCAGGGTGGTGGGCATAACGGATACCTAATCGACTAAACAATTGGGTGAACGAGCTTCAGGCCAGGATTAATGCTTGACCCCCACCAAAATCGCATAAACACGTTAAGTGCCTTTAATCACCTAGTGATCCCCAAATTAAGAGGAATTAAGTTCTGATTAAGAGCTAAGTTCACTTTGGGTGCAGTGAGGCAAATTTTCTATCGCAAGACAGAGCAGCAAACTGGCCCGCCTGCTCCATCTGCAGCCGCTACAATAAAAAAGCTGTATTGATTTGTAAAGCCCTCGATACCATTGATTCAAACCGAAACCCTCGAACTTCTAGAATGGTCCCGTCTGTGTCAGCATCTCTCTACGTTTGCTGCTACTAAGCTCGGAAAGACTGCCGCTAGCCAACTGCCAATTCCCACCGCGATTGAAGTCAGCCAGCATCTACTAGCTCAAACCCAAGAAGCCTATCAGCTCGAAAGTCGCTTAGCGGGCGGTTTGTCGTTTGAGGGGGTTCACGATATCGGCGAAGCATTGGAACGGGCCGAACTTCAGGGCATCCTCAGCGGCGATCAGCTACTAGAAATTGCCACTACGCTAGCAGGCGCTCGTCAATTGCGGCGTGTGATTGACAACCATCCTGACCTGACGGTGCTCAACGAGCTAGTGGCCGATCTGCGCACCTATCCCGAACTAGAGCAAGAAATCCACCGCTGTATTGATGACCGAGGCCGCGTCACCGACCGAGCCAATCCCAAACTGGAAGGCATCCGCGAGCAGATTCGCCAAGTCCGGGACCGGATTTACGAGCAGCTTCAGCGGCTAATGCAACGCCACAGCAACGCCGTCCAAGAACCGCTGATCACCCAGCGCGGCGACCGTTTCGTGATTCCGGTGAAAGCTTCCCACAAAGATGCAATTCCCGGAGTTGTGCACGACACCTCTACCAGCGGCGTCACTCTCTATATTGAACCTCACGCGATTGTCAATTCCGGCAACCAGCTCCGCCAACTCCTGCGACAAGAGCAACGCGAAGAAGAAGAGGTGCGCCGCCAACTCACCGAACAGGTTGCTGCTGTCAAATCTGACCTAGAACGTTTGCTGGTGATTGCTACGACGCTGGATCTGGCGACCGCCCGCGCCCGCTATTCTCTTTGGCTAAATGCGAATCCGCCCCGGTTTATTCGGTTTTATGAGGATGGGGGAGACGAGGGAGATGGGGGAGATGAGGGAGATGAGGGAGATGGGGGAGATGGGGAAGATAAAGCAGCGAACTTAAATCCACAAGTTAGAACTCAAACCTTAAAACTCAAACCTTCTTCTGTTGAGTCAATCGTTCTGCGCCAGTTGCGCCATCCGTTGTTGGTTTGGCAGCAGCAGCATGAACAGGGAACGCCGGTGGTGCCGATTGATTTGGTGATTCAGCCGCAGATTCGGGTAGTGGCAATTACGGGACCAAATACGGGCGGTAAGACGGTGACGCTGAAAACCCTGGGTCTGGCGGTGCTGATGGCGAAAGTGGGGCTGTTTGTGCCGGCCAAGGAGCCAGTTGAACTCTGCTGGTTTGATCAGGTGCTGGCGGATATTGGCGATGAACAGTCGTTGCAGCAAAGTCTTTCCACTTTTTCGGGCCATATTCGGCGCATCAGCCGGATTTTGGAGGCGATGGATGCAGCGGCGCATCGGGGCAAAGCGAATGTGCTGGTGTTGCTGGATGAAGTGGGAGCCGGGACCGATCCCTCGGAAGGCAGTGCCTTGGCAACAGCGCTGCTGAAGTATCTGGCCGATCATGCCGCTCTGACGATTGCCACAACTCATTTTGGCGAATTGAAGGCCCTGAAGTACCAGGACGAACGGTTCGAGAATGCCTCGGTGGAGTTCGATGATGTGACGCTATCGCCGACCTATCGTCTGCTCTGGGGGATCCCCGGACGCTCGAATGCATTGCTGATTGCGCGGCGGTTAGGACTGAAGCCAGAGATCATCGAACAGGCACAGCAGCAGGTGGGCGTCAGCCAATCTCAAGATGTGAATCAGGTGATTGCCGGACTAGAAGCTCAGCGCCGTCAGCAGGAGGAAAAAGCCACGGCGGCAGCCCAACTTGTGCAGCAGGCCGAACGCTTGCATCAAGAGGTTTCGCGTAAAGCTGAATCCCTGAAACAGCGGGAACGAGAATTGCAGCAGCAGCAAGAACAAGCCATCCAGCGGGCGATCAGCGAGGCGAAGGGCGAAATTGCCCAGGTGATTCGCCGTTTGCAGCAGGGCACCCCCACCGCTCAAGCTGCCCAACAGGCCACCGACGCCCTGAACCAAATTGCCGGACAGCGCCTACCCTCGCGCCAGCCCGCCAAACCCAAACCTGGCTTTCGTCCCCAAGTGGGTGATCGGGTCCGCATCCCCCGCCTCGGTCAAACCGCTGAAGTCCTCACCAACCCGGATGAAGACGGCGAACTCAGCGTTCGATTCGGCCTGATGAAAATGACCGTCTCCCTCGCCGATGTCGAATCCCTCCAGGGCGAAAAACCCGACCTCCCAACCAAACCCACTCCCCCACCTCCCCCATCATCCCCACCTCCCCTACCCGCTCCCGCGGTCCGCACCTCCCGCAACACCATCGACCTACGCGGCAACCGAGTCGCCGATGCGGAAGTCACCCTAGAGCGCCGAATTGCCGAAGCCGATGCGGGACCGATCTGGATCATCCACGGTCACGGCACTGGAAAACTGCGGCAGGGCGTGCATGAATTTCTCAAGCAGCACCCGCAGGTGGAACGGTTTGAGTTTGCAGAACAGAGCGATGGTGGCACGGGTGTTACGGTGGCCCATATTCGGTAATCCCTAACCTCAGCTTGATCCCCGCTGCCCAATCCCACGACCTAAACGTCCTATAATGAGCCTAATGTTACACTTCGTAAACTGGGTGGAACTATGAGTCAACTAAGTTTAGAGCAGATTTCCGTACAGCTAGAGAGCCACAACACCAAGGATCGGATGCTGGCGCTAGCGGCTCTGCGCCATGTTTCACCCGAAGCAGCAGTGCCTTTGATCAAAAAAGTGCTGGACGATGACAATATCCAAATTCGTTCGATGGCAATCTTTGCTTTGGGCGTAAAACCAACTGCCGATTGCTACCCAATTCTGGTTCGGCTTTTGGAGAGCGATCCAGATTATGGTATTCGGGCCGATGCGGCGGGTGCGCTGGGCTATCTAGAAGACCCCCGCGCCTTTGAACCCCTTTCTCGCGCTTTCTACGAAGACACCGATTGGCTGGTGCGGTTTAGTGCTGCTGTATCCCTAGGGAATCTGAAGGACCCGCGAGCGCACGATGTATTGATTCAAGCCTTAGACAGTCAAGAAGTTGTGGTGCAGCAGGCAGCAATTGCCGCTCTGGGCGAAATCAAAGATCTCGAATCCGTAGATCATATTCTTCGCTTTGCCCAATCTGAGGATTGGCTGGTACGGCAACGCCTAGCCGAAGCGCTGGGCCATCTTCCCACCCCCAAAAGCGTATCTGCGCTGCAATATCTGGAAAAAGACAGTCATCCCAACGTTTCAGCCGCTGCCTCGATTTCGCTGCGCCGGTTAGCGGAACAAGCCCAATCCCCCTCTTCTGAGTCCAACTAGCGTTCCGTCACGGCTTGCCGAAAGCCCAATACAACGAGGATATTGGCTAGCGTTAAAAACAGCTCGGCCCCACCATGCAGAGCATCCACATTCGCCAATGCCTCGCCATAAACTCGCTGGGCATAGATTCCGGCTGGAATGGTGATCGCCACAAATAGCAACGTCATATAAAACCCAATCAACGCCAGTTTGGGGGTTTGCCGCGACCGGGTCAGAAACCAGAGAAAGCCCAGATAGGGAAACAGTGACAAGGCAAACAGACTTTCTTTCGAGAGGGCAGGCAGTAGTCCAGGAAGCAAGAGGTTTGCTGATAAGAGATTCATCATCGTTATCTAGATTTGAGTCATCCAATTACGCTAGTAGAGTGCGGGCATCTTGCTCGCTGCCAGATCTTTGAGCTGCATAGGCGAACGAAGAGACGTCTAAGGTCGCGCCGTTTGCGTGCTGCGCCAGATCCACCAACCGGCTGCGCAGAGGGTGATGTTGCCCACCAGCGTCATCGCGGCCTGTAGAGTGACTAGCCACTCCAACTCAGGCGCATTATCAAACAAATGCCAAGTACAGGCACACATGGCGCTAATCAAAGCTGGCAGCATCGCCAGTGACAGCATGCGCCAAGCCGGATTGCCCTTGACCTCGCTGTAGATCCAAATTAGCCAAATGGCCACGATCCACTCAATCACGCTGGAAATGTGAATAACCCAAGTAGGAATTGAAAGGGCATGCATAAAAAACTCGTTTAGTCCAAACTCGCTGCAAAGCTACCGCTCACCCTATGATTACTGGAATGATCGCTAGATCATCATAAACCGTTGGCTGAAACACGGCTATCCAGCAGGCCAACATCGACTCCGGGAAGGATTAAGGGTAAGGAACAAGGAAAGAGCGATGCGAGCAGTTTTGTGTGGCTATTACGGCAAAGGTAACGGCGGCGATGAGGCTTTACTCGCAACTTTATTACAGATGTTGCCATCTCAGGTCACACCCATAGTGCTGTCGGGGAATCCAGCCGAAACAGAGCGCCGCTATGGGGTAGAAGCTTACGACCGCATGTCACTGCCAGCTATTCTCCAGGCTTTGCGCGATGCAGATGCTTTTATTTGGGGCGGCGGTAGTTTGATGCAAGACATCACGGGTGCCATCAGTCCGCTCTACTACGGTGGGTTGATGGGATTGGCGCAACGGATGGGCCTAAAGACAATTGCCTGGGCACAGGGCATCGGTCCGCTGCAACGGAATTGGGTGCAATGGTTGACTCGGCAGGTATTTGCCCGCTGTACAGCTATAAGCGTCCGAGATATTGCCTCGGCGAAGCAGCTTACCGCATGGGGCATCCCCTTTACGCTGGCCCCCGATCCGGTCTGGGCACTACAAGCCAAATCCGTTCCCGGCCTGTGGGACTTACCGGCACCGAGGATTGCTGTAGCGCTGCGATCCCATCGCTATCTGACGCCAGAACGCTTGCATATCCTCACAACCGCTCTGGTGAATTTTCAAACCGCCACCCAGACCTGCATGTTATTGCTTCCATTTCAGCCTGCTCAAGATCTGGCTATTGCCGAAACAATTCAGGCCCAACTTCCCGGTCCTAGTCAGATCCTTAAGCTCACCGATCCCCAGCAGCTCAAAGGAATTTTTCACGGGGTGGAAATGACCATCGCCATGCGGCTCCATGCCCTGATTATGGCGGCGGCCTCTGAGTGTCGCTGTTTTGGCCTCAGTTACGATCCCAAAGTCACCTATCTGATGCAGGAGTTGAATCTCCCTGGCGTTAGCTTAGAAGACTTGCCACTGGACTCTGCTTCACTTTGCCAGCGTTGGTTGGAGCAATATGCCAATGGCGATTCCCTTTCCAATGTGCAAGTGCAGGCCCTCGTTGATCGCGCCCAGACGCATCAAGAGCTGCTGTACACTGTCTTAGGCTGATCACCTAATCAACTAATCACCCGATTGCATCTGCCAAATTTGCCCACAGGTTATAAAATTCTTTTTAGGGAGATTTGTTCAAGCATCTTAAAAGCGAATCAGGCAAAAAGTTGATGCCAATTTGATTTTCTGTGTTACTAAGTTAGGTGTTCAATAGACAGACATTCGATCGGTGCACTAGCAGCAACCGACCCTAGTTTGTCCTGTCCCCGATCGCTAATTAGGACGTTGTTTAGAATCAGCAATGAAAATTCCGTAGCGGCGGTGGTATCATCTCAAAAACAATTGCGTTGGTGCCTGTTCCGGAAAAGCGAAATTTTCTAAGCTAGGTTCCCATCAGTCAGAAGTTCCATCCTGTCAGCCCCAAGCTTCCGTCTCAAGTTTCCAGTTCCTATCGTTACAAGTTCCGAATAAGTTCCAACCGCATCGTGCATTCTGTCTTTTTGTAGCCTTTGAGTTAGTTAGAGCTATGAGTGAACCCAATGCCCCTTTCAACCCTCAAGGTCAGTCAGAATCAGTTGATTTGTCTGACTCATCAGTCACCCAGCACGGGTTGCCAAAGTCAATGCCGGAGTCAGTGAGAGGGGCAGATGCTGCTGATCAAGCAGATAAACAAGCAGCTGAGCAATCTGAGCAATCAACAGCGCTATTGGATGGAAATGCAATTTTTGACGCCAGTGAGTTAGATAACATTGCGTTTGAAGACCAAGACCTAGAAATGCTGGCGGCTGAAGAGACTGACATGATGCCCCAGAGCCAGACCTTGCCTGCTTCCGTTGCAGCCAATTTGTCTTCGATCGCAGCTTGGTCACAAGAAGGTTGGTCACAGCAAGGGATCGACCCAGCTGCAGTGCCAAATTTGTCTGAGTTAATTTCCCTGATTCAGGAATTGAATCAATGCAACAGCGTGTTGATGGAGCGGGTCTCCCAGCTCGAAGAAGCACTAGAAGATAGCCAGAGTGCTCTGCAAGCCGAGGTAGGACGGACTCAGGATGTGCATTCCTACAATGCTCAGGACTGGGCAATTGTGCAGGAGCAGGTCACAACTCTCTTTAACCAACTAGAGTTTGCCCACCAAACCAACCAGCGGCAGCAAATTTTGATTGAAACCCTCACCGGGCAGCTCGAAACTAGCCAAGAGCGCGTGGCCCAACTCGAACGCGAAGCCGCTTTGATTCAGCAGCGCTACAACGAGCAAACTCAGCTATTGACAAAATCGGAAAGCACCTGCCGGGATTTGCAGTCCCGCCTGCAGCGGCAACAGCGCTATACGCTGCAATTCAAAGCTGCCTTAGAGAAATCCCTAGAGGTGCCGACACCCCATTATGAAACTCCCTATGAGCCAGCAGCCAGTGTGGAACCTCCTGCGCCTGTAACCGAAGCACCCTTCTTACCCAAAGCCCAGCGAATTAAGCCCTGGTCGGCTCAAACGTCGATTCAAACTCCTTGGATGAAGCTGCACCAGCTCGATTTATCGGAGGAGCAGTCTCCTCCATCAGAAACGCCAGCTTCAGCTTCGGCTAACCCCACTCAAACTACCCACCTCAATCTGCCGTCGTTTGACCTGCCGCTGCTGCATATTACGGCCCATCAATCGTCTGATCACTTACCCGAGCAGCTACCAGAGCAGCCGGTTCCGGCACCTGAAGCTCCTATGAATCCAGCGATGGGGCATAGAGAAGAACACGCTTTAGAGGACTACAGTTTGGAGGAACAGGTCCATCAGTTGGTCAACGATCCGGCTTTGCAGCAGCAGCTTGATCAAGTCGTGCAGCCCTTGGCAGATCTGTTGGCAGAAGCCTTGTTAGCCGAGTCATCTCCTGCTCCAGCATCCCATCTTCCAGAGACCAGCCCTACCCACGTTGCGCCTCTCCCTTCCGCTGAGCCTAGCGCACAGCCTACCAGTGCAGATGAGCTATTGGCAGCCACAATGGCCGATGCAGAAGACGCTCTCTGGCAAGATTTGGCCCGCCTAATCGATGTCTCAACCGAAGATGTTGTTAAAGCCAGCCTTTCGGGCGATCTAGCAGCATTTGAATCCCTGGAGTTTACTCGCCAATCTCCTTCCCACCAAGCTGATCAAGCAACTGCACCCCTTAACGCAGTTGACCCATTACCTGCTGCTGAAACAACTGCACCTGAATTGGGTGGTGATGCTGCTGCTATAGCGCCCCTGATTCGCCGGATTGGGCAAACGGCTCCCCCTCAGATCGGAACCATGGCTCCTCCTGCCAGCCCACCCGTAGAAACAGAAGCACCACCAGAAGCAGATCAAATTCCGGCTTTTGCTAGCTCCAGTTGGCCCTCCCCAGTGGTTTATCCACTGCGCCCTGGCAAAAAGCGCCAGTCGCTAGCTATGGTCGATCTGCCTTCCTTTCCTCGCAGTTAAGTGAATCTGGGCAATCAAATTCAGCAATCAGATCTCAGTAATCAGATCTCAGTAATCAGACCCCAGCAATTAGGGCACACTTTGCCTTAGCGCAGCGGTTTACCAAAATTCTGAGTCCAGTAATAACGGAAATTAGCATCGCCTGGATCGTTTTCTAAGAAATAGAAGCCAACCCCGATCTCTTCTAGGGCTGGATGAAGGATGTTGCCACGATGGGGAGGGCTTTCCATCCAAGCTCGCATCACTCCTTCCGGTGTAGAAAATCCAGCCCCAATGTTTTCTCCTAGCGTGGCATAGTTATAACCCGCTGCCAAAATTCGTTGATCTGCGGTTGAACCGTTGGAACCTTGGTGACCAAAGAAATCATTCAGCGCCATATCTTGGCTGTGAGCTTGAGCTGAAGCTGTCAGGAGAGGATTGAGCCGTAACGGTTTTAGTCCGATCTGCTGGCGTTGGACATTGACCAAGGCCACCACCTGATCTACGAGCACGTTGCCCGACGAAGAGCTAGATTGAGAGGCAATTGCAGCCTGCTGAGCAGCATTGACATTGATTGTGAGCTGATAGCGTGTTGTCCCCTGTTGACGCCTAACACGCACATAATAGATGCCCGGAGACACGGTTTGGTTGATAGTTTCGCTGTTTTGACCCGCCCCAGCTGAACGGCCAATCACCTTACCACGCTGATTCACTAGAGCCAAATCAGCATTGGCTTGAAGACCCGACAAGGAAAGATTCAGACTACTGCGCTGGTTTAACTGAAGGCGGTAGTAGCGCGTTGGATTTGTGGCTCCAACCAAGCCACGGTAGTTACCCAGTCCAGATCGAGGCTTAATCGTCGTTGCCGATCGGAGGTGAGTTACAGAACGCATAGGTCAATCTCCCGCTCGATAATTCAGCAGGGCTAGTGTGGCCTGAGCACACCTCAAACTGTTCAGTAACTCTGTCTAAATCAAGACAAGTTTTTATAAAGTTTAAGTAATATTACTTACGACATTTACCAGACGGATTGCTACCTCGCTGTTCCTCTGGCTGTAGGAAATCGCCGGATTTCAGGAGCAGGCAAAGCAGATAAGCCAAGTAATTAAAGGAAAATTTAAGAATTTAGGCGAGTTTTTTGCGTGAGCAAATCACATCAGCAAATCGGTAAACAAAAAACCTCCCAGCCGAAGCGAGAGGTTTATAGTATTTGGACTTAGGTAGCTAAAATAACATCAGTGCTACGGACTTAAGCCAGGATGCTCCACGGTTCGTTACCATCGGTGCCGTTGTTGGCAACAAAGAAGAGCTGCCCACCAACCGCTGCCAGTGAGTTGGGCGATGAGCTACCCGTCGGATTGATGTCGTATTGCTTCAACGTTCCCTGATTGCCGTTCAGCGTTAATTTCCACAATTCCTCTCCCGATGCCGGTGCTGTTGCCACAAAGAAGAGGTTGTTGTTAATAACCGTGAATTGCTTCAGGTTAGTCAGGTTAGTGAGGCCACTCAATCCGGTCAATTCTGAGAGTTTGCGGGTATTGGCTTCTGTACCGTCTGTAATCCACAGCGCGCTACCAGCTCCTGAATTAGCTCCCGATCCATCATCAGCTGAGAAGATGAGTTGGGTGCCAAAATTAAGCAGTTGAGCTGGGTTCGAGCTGGCATTACCGGAGCGAATGTCTCTCACTGACGTTGGCGTAACGTTATCGGCAGGGCCATTAATAAATTGCAGTTTGCGCAACTCGATCCCTGTACCGGCGTCAGCTGCCGTGAAGTAGAGCGTTTTGGTACCAGCATTGTAAAGCAAGTTTTGCGGATTGCCCTCGTTGGTGCCATTCAGGTTGTAAACCGTGAAGTTAGCTGAATTGAAAGCACCGCTACTAAACGTATTGATCCGGACCAACTCTCGGTTGGTGGTAGTGGGATTGATTTCAACATCAGCCGTAAGGAAGAGTCTGTTGCCAACTGCGCTCAAGTTATCTGGGTTTGCGCCACCTTCGCCGTCGGCCTGCCGCAGTCGCATCCGCTGGAGCTGATTGTTGCTACCAACGCGCCAGAGGTTGCTCTCCACAAAACCGCTCCCGACATCAAAGTTAGCCGTGAAGTAGAGCACACCATCAACCGCCGTTAAATTACCAAATTCGGGATTATTGGTGAGTGCCGCATTAAAGAGTTGTTGAGGCGCAGTGGAACCAGCCTGGAGACGATACAGCCGCTGTTGGTTATTACCTGTACCACCAACTACAACATTGGTATAGAAATACAGTGTGTTGCCGACCGCCGTTAAATCGCTTGGGTTCGAACCACCGGCTCCTGGTTGCAAATCGGCGACTCGTTTGGTGCCTTGGGCTGTGCCATCGCTCACCCATAGTTCGGTTCCGCTGACGCCATCATTCGCCACAAAGTAGAGCAGACCACCTACTCTCGTGAAGTCTCTCAATTCTGCTCTCTGCGGGAAGTCAAACAGTTTGGTGGTGCGGGTGAGGGTTCCTGCCGAGGCCCAAAGTGAGGTTCTGCGCTGACCTTGAGCATTAATGGAATCGGCTGTGAAGTAAGCTAACCCGTTAACATCCGTGAAGTTGTTCGCACCAGAACTGGCATTGCCTACCAAAATATCCCGCACAGGGGTGGGATTGCCATTGCCGGGAGTAAACGAAAGATTCAGTTTATAGGTAGAGCCGTTCGTAGTGCCTGCCTTGGGCTGAATGCGAATGAAGTACGTGATGTTGGGGTCGTAGGTTCCATTGAATATCTCAGCCGCCCGTCCCGGATTCTTGCCGCGATCGGCAGAAGTATTCGGCTCTCCTGAGGCATAAACATCGACATCCAAATCGCCGAACAGCCCCCCGTCAATCGGTTTTCCGGACAGTTCAAGTCTAAGCGTACCTCGGGAAGGCACTTTGAACTTGAAGTAGTCCACCGGCGAGTCTTTGCCATTAGCAACTACATAATTCAGCCGATCAATTTTGGGTGGTGTGTTTGCTGTACCCAGGGTGCCCAGGTCAGTGGCCGTTGCTTCCGTGTTTTTAACCGTATCGGTTTGCTTGGCGTAGTTCAGTCTAAAGCTAATTGGCGTTGTACCCGTTGTTTTACGAAATACACGCGCAATGTATTTTCCTTGCTCTAGCGGTTGAATCAATCGCTCTGCTTCGGTACCCGGATTCAGCGACGACTTAAACTTGGTTTTTCCATCTGCCGAAAGGATTTCTAGATCAGCATCGCCGCTCAAGCCAGATAAGGTGAACTGGTAATCGCCGCGCCCAGCATCGATCGAGTAGCGCTTCTCAAATTCATTGCTGCTGAGCTGCCCGCTGGTACTGGTGCCTGGAATCGGAATTACCGGAACTGGGCTAGGGCCAGGAATTGGGCCAGGGCCAGGAATTGGGCCAGGAATTGGGCCAGGAATCGGGCCGGGGTTCGGACCAGGATTCGGGCCGGGGTTCGGACCAGGAAGGGGCGGATTGGGGCCAGGGTTCGGATCAGCAATTGGGCTGCCTGCCAGAGTGGCAACATAGCGAGTGTTGTTGCCCTGCCGCTTGAGAAACCGAATAAAATACTCGCTGGCATCTAGCTCGGTTGTAATACTTTCGGCACGATTGCCACCCCTTCTAGAAGCGGCAACAAGCTGAAAATTCGCATTGCGTTCTCTAGCCTTCAGTCGCCGAAAATCGATTTTGCCAATACTTTTTAGCACATCGCCAACTGGGCGAATCAACCGATATAGCTCGACATCTACATTATTTTTCTTGGCAATGCCAGTCAGTGTGAGGCTGAAACTACTGCGCTGGCTAACATTCAAGCGAACTAAATCGTCTAGATCTTTGCGCGGAAATCGACCGCTTACGACTGTGTTCAGATCAATGACGCTGGCTCCATTTAGCCGGCTATCTCTGTCGCCTCCTGCCGCTCTCGCCATAACTGTATTACCCCATAGGTTTCCGACATGGTTTAGTCTTCCCCCTTCTAACTGTGAATAAATCACCAATGAACAGATGACAAATTAATCAGTTCACAAGTTCATCTGAAGTTAAAAAAGAGGTTGACTTTATCCGTAGGTTCACGAACAAACAACATGGGCAATTAGAGGATTGCACCGGATGATTATCCAATGATTACTCAATTCACGGTTTTAACTTGATGGAATGAGCCATTAAACGAGCCATCAAATTCTGCCTGAAGACAGATTTCAAACCCAAGAAATATCCATCGCCAGAGGGCCGCCACGACTATTGTGTGATCGATATCTTGATGAAGAAATCGCGATTGATTTTTTAACGAGTTACGTCATTATTACTGTTGAACTCACATCTCTATCAACAACCGAATACTGCTGATTTCTTAGGTTTTCTGTTGCTGAAAGAATTATAGTAGCAGAATCCACAGAGCGATCGTTTGTTGCCGCTAGTATTGCAAATTAGGACTGCAAGCTGGTACTACGAACTGACTCTGTTTAGAAATATCCCAAGCTTTAGGGAAAGCACAAAACTGATTGGCTGAGCAGTTCGCTTGTTGGTAGAGATCTACCTTCACCGATTACTACGCCTATGTCAACTCAAATTGCCACCCGTGGACAAGCCGAACGTGCTTTGACACAGCAGATTCAAGCCCTCTACCGTGACCAGTTAGGACACCGCCCTGGAAAAATCACTTGTCAACTATTCGACGAGAAATTAGCGATTGTGATCGAAGATTCGGTGACACAACCAGAGCAACTACTCGCCGAAGATGGCAACATCGAGCTAGCTGAGCAGGTCCGGGAAGACCTGGATAGCGCCATTCGCCCTCACTTAAAATCTCTAATCGAAACGGTTTTACAGGTCAATGTACTGGATTTACTCAGCGATGCCACGCTGGAGACAGGACGAACCGGCATGATTGTCGTACTAGAAGAGCCTCCTCCGGTTAGACCCTCCACGAGCCGAAAAGCTGCTAAGAAAGGGGGGCAGAATGACCCAAAATTCAGTGAGAAGGAAGAGTAGAAAGCAGAGTAAAGAGCAAGACCATCCCGGCTCTCTGATTTAACTTCTGCCATTGGCAGCCCAGTTCTCACCAACTCCATCAACGCCCTAGGCAAATTTGTTAAAGGTTGTCTATTGTAGGTGCAGGGTAAAGGTTCATGACAGGAGCGAGGTATCAGCAGCTTGAACTCTCTTTAGCAGAGCAAATCCAAGCATTCTATGCCGCTCAGCTGGAACGGCAACCTCGTCAGGTCACCTGCCGGGTTTTTGCTAATAAGCTGGTCATTTTTCTAGAAGATGGCCTCACTTATCCAGAGCAATTGCTGCTGACGGCGGGTCGAGTCGAACTGGTGCAGCAAATCCGAGCGGGTTTAAGTGCAATTCTCCAGCCAAAGCTGCAAAGCTTGATTGAGCAGATCAGCAAAGTTGGAGTTGCAGAGGTTTTGATGACCACCCAACTCGAAACCGGATTGGTTAGCATTAGCGCTATCTTGGCCCAATCTTTGGAGCAGGTTGAGCCACCCTGAGCCAAGCGCCTGAGCCAAGCAGTTGAGCAGGTGGCTCGAAATGAATCACTCACAAATACTGACGCACCAAGGCTTCTAGATCCTCAATCATATAGGGCTTACTCAAATAAGCTGAAAATCCTTGATTGAGCAGCTCAGTTCGGTCTTCACAGGACGCCAATCCCGTAACCGCAATCACAGGAATTGATCGAGTCTGGGCAGTTTGCTTCAGGAGTTGGAGCAGTTCAGTGCCGTGCATATCGGGCAGAATCACATCTAGTAAAATCAAGTCAGGCTGTCGCTCCTTCACAAAAGCTACAGCACTTTGTCCACTCGTTTTTCCAACAAACTCACAATCTAGGAGTTCTAGAGCATAGCTCAGTAGAAAAAGATTGTCGTCATCGTCATCAACCGCTAGGACCAGCGATCGCTTAGCAGTCAATTGCTCTTCCGAGCTGCTCAAAGGCATCGGATGAGTAGTCATTGCCGAAACTCCAAAAAACTAGAACACCTAATTCCGTGGCTTCATCAAACGAGGCATTCTCCGGGCGGCCAATGACGCCTGAAATAGATTGGCTCGTATCAACTTTGAAGCGTTCAACCTTCTGCTCACTAGTTCTGTAGAACTCCCTCAACAGAAGCAGTAAGGAAAAAGTGAATCGCCAATCAAATTCAAATCATTACCAACTATGGACCCAAATCGATAGGGAGTAAATTCATCCTAACCCTGACCTATCTAAGCCAGGATGCTTAACTGGACTAAGCCAAATTACTTAAATTCAAAACCTCTTTAAAACAGCCTAACCAGATCTCTCACTCACCTACTAATCAGAACCCTTAACCCATTGACTGTCTGCAGGGAATTGTTGAGAGAATTTAATAATAATTTAATTATTTAACCCTACGCTGTCAATGCTAGACAATCGGGTTAAGTGCTATCTAACTTGACTTTCCATTCTAGTCTGCCATTTTTCTTTCAGGTGGCTGAACTCATTTAACTTAATGCAATTACACGCAACACCTAAAGAATCTTTATTCCCTAGCGTTGAGCGGATTGTTGAAGGGGGTATAGTCCGGTGAGCACTTCAGAGAGGGATACTTCGATACTTTGTCAACAGCTTCTAAAGTATCAACAGCTTCTAAAGTTAAAGATAGGCTACTAGAATCTTTAGGAATAAGTTACTACAGTTGGCGGAAGCAACCCAACAAACACAGCTTGAAAAGGAGCGCTCCAACAGTTAATTTAAAGGGCACGTCGAGTTTCGTAGGCAGTACAGGGAGAATCAGGTGGGTACTTTAGACACTGTACAACAGGAGCAGCTACGGGCGATTGGCAGCTATTTGAGCCAAGTTCGCCAGGAGCAAGAACGCTCTCTCGAAGACATCGCTGCTAAAACCTACATTCCTCTGCGACTTCTGAAAGCAATAGAAGCAGGGCAAGACAGGCCGTTGCCAGAGCCCGTCTTCATTCAAGGGTTTATTCGTCGCTACGCCGATGCCCTAGGGTTAGATGGAATGGACCTATCGCAACGATTTCCAGTCCATGTGACGCCCTTACCAGTCGTGACTGCAGTCAGCTCCAATCAAGAGCTACAAAGCGTCTCTGAAGCTAGCTATAGTCATACTCAGAGCGAGGATGAATTTCGCTCAGTTCGTTCGGCTCGCCGCTCACCCCGTTCAACCAACTTTTTGCCCTACATTGCAGCGGCAGTTCTGTTAGGGTTAGGCGGTATCACTTTGGCAGTTGTGCGGGCTATTTCTTCGCGCCAGCCCGATGCTCCAACGCGCTCAGCTGTTGTTTTGCCATCCCAGCCACCGGTCAACGCCTCACCTGAGACACCGACCCCAGTAGCATCACCTTCACCCACCTCACCTACAGCAGTCTCGCCTGCCCCAACCTCACCACAGGCGCAGTCTTTGCCCACAGCCTCACCAGGTCCCAACAGCTCAAGTCCTACCACTTCTAGTTCCCCAAGGGCTGGTAGCTCATCGAATTCCAGCAGTACCAATGCCCCAGTCAACGTCAAGTTGAATTTAACAGATGAGTCTTGGGTACAGGTGATTGTAGATGGCGAGGTGAAAGCTGAAGCCGTGCTTCCAAGAGGCACGCAGCAGAGTTGGTCTGGCAACCGCGAGATTGTGATTCTGGCTGGCAATGCCGGCGCTGTTTCCGTCTCCCACAATGGGGAAACGGCCCAGAAAATGGGCGACTTGGGCGATGTAACGGAAAAAACATTTACTGCTAAATCACCAACATCAGGTTCTGCTCCATCCACGAATTCAACAACTTCGACCAACTGAAAAACTGAGTTATCTGAGCTATCTGAGCTATCTGAACTACTGATTAAAACTACTGATTAATGTGTATCGGCAAACAGCCCAGTGCCTCGCAGCAGATCGAGAAAAGCAAAAACGGCAGGGGGCTGCAAAATATTGGCAACGGTGGCAGCTCCAATGATGCGCTCTAGCGGCACCGGCAGCGAACGCACCTCTACCCCAGCAGGAATCGGCAGGGCAGCTAGTCTGGGCAAAACGGCAGCTCCCAAACCCTGGGCTACCATACTGACAATGGTGGAATCCTCTTTGACTTCGTAGGCAACTTTGGGCGACTGGCCCCATTTGGCCCAGTGGTTGCGCACGGCAGAGGTGCATTCGGCATAGTTGTAGAGAATGAATGAGTACTGAGATAAGGCGGCCCAGGTCAATTGGGCTGGGATGGGTTGGGCAGAACGCGGCAACAGCACCACAAATTCATCTCTAGCAATTTCCCAGGTATCAAAATCTTCGGATGAGCGCGGTAGGGGCACCAAACCAAGATCAACCCGGCCTTCGCGCAACGCCTGCTCCACCCCAATCGGATCATCTTCCGTAATCGCCACATCAATCGCCGGAAAGCGCTGACAAAAGCGAGCAATCAGAGGCGGCAGCAGATGAGTCGCGGCACTGCGAAACGAGGCCACCCGCACTCGTCCGCCTTGCAAGCCTTTAGCGATATTGATCTCGTAGTCGATATTTTCTCGGGCTTCTAGCATGATACGAGCGTGATGCAGTACTCGTTCTCCTACCAGGGTAGGGTGCGCTCCAAAGCGGCCTCTTGTCAGCAGCGAGACACCCAGTTCCTCTTCCAAAGCGGCAATAGCACGACTCACCGCCGATTGAGAAATATCCAGCTTCAAGGCAGCCGTGGAAAAACTGCCGCACTCTACTACCATCCGTAAAATTTGCAGATGCTCAATGTTCATTTGATAGATCCATCCGGTTTTTGCATAGATGTGAGTCGGTATGGATTTTGATCCTGGCAAGTTGCTGCCGTTAGCCTAAAGAGACAGCGATTAAGTTTTGCAAAATTTTACGAACCAAACTGTCTAGTTTTAGACAACCGTAACTACCATGTTTGAACTGATACCCTACGAAAAATTCCGCGATACGCCCAACGTCCGATTCTTCGACATCACAATCTCCGATTCTAACGCCCGCGATCTCGTCTTCCACGATGGGCCTGCCGTTAGCCCCAACAACAGTTCAGAAGGTTACTGGCAGTTCTATTTGCATCCCAACCAGGAAGACAATTTGCTGGCCCTTTCTGGCGGACGCACGTTCTATCTGGTTAATTTTTCCTGGGAAACACCGTTTCATATCGTGCGCTTAGAAGCCAACGGTGATATCTTACGCATTCCTCCCGGCACGTTTCATCGATCGGTATCCGATCCAAATGGCTCGCTGGTGCTGAATCAAGCCGTGCGCACAGCCAAAGCCACCGTAGAAAGCGAATTCCGCGTTTACAACAGCTTCGAAATTCCGCGTTTATTCCATGCCACTTCTCAGGCAGCTCCCCCCCCGCGTCTGCATGGCATTCAATCCGCTAGACTGAGAGCGGCTTGAGTTGGAATTTGATCCTTGGCTCACCAACAAATTGCAGATCTGCATATTCGAGATCTATGCCCAGATGATTCAACAGCGATTCAGCAGGTAGCGGCTCTGCTTGTGGATGCCTTCGGGCATCTGGAAAGTGGTTGGCAAACTCTAGCCGACGCCATCGCCAAAGTCGAAGAATCGTTTGGGGCAGACCGAATTAGTCGTGTCGCAGTGCACACATCGGCACAGGCCGCGCAGCAGGTGGTCGGCTGGGTTGGTGCCATCGAGCAGTACAGAGGCCACAGTTGGGAATTACATCCGCTGGTGGTACATGCCGCTTGGCGCGGGCAGGGGATTGGTCGCGCCTTAGTCAAGGATTTAGAGACGCAGGTGCGGCAGCGGGGTGGTACAACGCTTTACCTCGGTACCGATGATGAGGAGCATCGTACGAGTCTGGCTGGCGTGGATCTCTACCCGAATTTGTACCGGCAAATTGCCACTATCCAAAACCTGGGCCACCATCCCTATGAGTTTTACCAGAAGCTGGGATTTCTAATTGTGGGCGTGATTCCCGACGCGAATGGCTGGGGCAAACCCGATATTTTGATGGCCAAGCGTCTGCGGTAGACTGGTGAATTGCTGAGCTAGAAACCGCTATGCCCCAAGTCACTTCCTACGGCTCCTGGAAATCTCCCATCACTTCGGACCTAATTGTGGCCGGCAGCATTCGCTTGGGAGAGATCCGTCTCGATGGGACCGATATCTACTGGAGCGAAGGCCGACCGACCGAATCGGGCCGCAGTGTAGTGGTGCAACACAACCAGGGCCAAACCATCGACGTGACGCCTGCTCCCCTGAATGTGCGGACTCGCGTGCACGAGTATGGCGGCGGAGCCTATCAAGTCGCGGATCGCGTCGTCTACTTCAGCAACTTTGCCGATCAGCGCCTATATCGTCAGCCAATTGGCAGCGAGCCGGTCCCCCTGACGCCGGAAGCCGAGTTGCGCTATGCCGATGCTGTTGTCGATCAACCGCGCCAGCGCCTGATCTGCATTCGGGAAGACCATACAGCAGGCAGCCATGAGCCAATCAATACAGTCGTAGCAGTCAGGTTGGGTTCCCAATTGGATGCGGGACAAATTCTCGTTTCGGGCAGCGACTTTTACGCCTCGCCTCGCCTCAGTCCAGATGGAGGCCACCTCTGCTGGTTGAGCTGGAATCACCCCAACATGCCTTGGGACGGTACCGAACTTTGGGTGGCTCCAATTCTGGCCAATGGCACCTTGGGCAGTGCCATCAAAATTGCTGGCGGCTCCACTGAATCAGTCTTTCAGCCAGAATGGTCCCCCGATGGCGTGCTGTACTTTGTCAGCGACCGCACCGACTGGTGGAATCTGTATCGCTGGAGTCCATCCCAGTCTGAAATTGAGCCAGTTTGCCCCAAGGCAGCCGAGTTTGGCTTACCTCAGTGGGTGTTCGACATGACCACCTACGGCTTTGAGTCGGCAGAGAGTTTGATCTGCACCTATGTCGAAAATGGCGTCCAGCATTTGGCTCGGCTTCATACCAAGACGCTACAACTAAGCGAAATTGCAACACCCTATTCGGCCATTGGCGGCTTAAAGGTTGCCCCTGGATATGCGGTGTTCATTGGCGGTTCAACAACTCGCCCCAGTGCCATTGTTCGCTTTGATTTGCAGACCGGAGAAACGCAAGAGTTGCGGCGCTCTAGTCACTTAGAAATTGACAGCGGCTACATCTCGGTTCCCGAACCCATCGAGTTCCCGACTGAAAACGGCCTAACAGCCTACGGCTTCTACTACGCGCCTAAAAACCAAGACTACACCGCACCCACCGACGAACGCCCTCCCCTACTCGTCAAAAGTCACGGTGGACCCACCGCAGCGACTTCGGCCAACTTCAGCCCCAGCATTCAGTACTGGACCAGTCGCGGCATTGCCGTGTTGGATGTGAACTACGGCGGCAGTACGGGTTACGGACGCGCCTATCGCGAACGTCTGAAGAAACAATGGGGCATTGTTGACGTTGATGATTGCGTGAATGGCGCTAAGTATCTGGTAGAACAAGGATTAGTAGACGGCAATCGGCTCTGCATTGATGGCGGCAGCGCAGGCGGATACACCACATTAGCAGCGCTCACGTTCCGAGATGTATTTCGAGCGGGCGCCAGCTACTATGGCGTTAGTGATTTAGAAGCTCTGGCGCGGGATACCCACAAATTTGAATCCCGGTATCTAGACGGACTGATTGGTCAATATCCCGCAGAACACCAGATCTACCAACAGCGCTCACCGATCCACCATGCCGATCAACTCAACTGCCCGCTAATCTTCTTCCAAGGCGATGAAGACAAAATTGTGCCGCCTAATCAAGCCGAGAGGATGGTCGAAATACTGCGCCAGAAGGGATTGCCGGTCGCCTATGTCTTGTTTACCGGAGAACAGCATGGTTTCCGTAAAGCCGAAAATATCAAACGCGCCCTCGATGGTGAACTATATTTCTATGCGCGAGTATTTGGCTTTCAGCTAGCAGACGCCATCGAACCGCTGCTGATCGAAAATCTACCCGCCTAAGCCGATTTTTCTAGGGGCAGTACCCATTAGGGTTAAGTTAGATCTAGGGTCATGAGTAGCTAGAAATACAGAAGACAGGAGCCAGAAGTCAGAATATTGCTTGACCTCTGTAAGACTAATTGAGCCAGTTGCTTAACAACGAACCTCCCTACCCCCTACCCCCTACCCCCTACCCCCTACCCCCTACCCCCTACCCCTCCCTTACAACCCTCCCAACCTCTATGCCTGCTGCGGTTTGTCTCCAAAATGTCCACAAGGTCTACAACAACGTCTCGGTTGTGGATGATTTGTCGTTAACCATTGAACCGGGCGAAATCTTTGGCTTGCTGGGACCCAACGGGGCTGGCAAATCCACCACGATTCGCATGGTCACAACTCTGACTCGTCCCACTCAGGGGGACATTGTTGTGGCTGGATATGATGTGCTGCGGCAGCCGTTTGGCGTCAAGCAACAGATCGGCGTTGTCTTGCAGCAAACCAGTGTCGATATGGATCTGACCGTTTGGGAGAACATGGAATTTCATGGCCGGATGCATCACATTACTAACTCGCGCCGGCAGAAAGAAATCGACCGTTGGCTAGAGTATGTGGAGCTGCTCGACCGTCGTAACGACCTGGTTAAAACCCTGTCGGGCGGCATGAAACGGCGTTTGCAAATCGCCAGAGCGCTGCTGCACCAACCGCAGATTTTGTTTCTTGACGAACCCACGGTAGGACTCGATCCGCAAACGCGCCGCCGCCTCTGGGAAATCATCAAAGGCTTAAACCAGCAAGGCATGACGATTTTGCTCACCACTCACTATATGGAAGAAGTAGAATATTTGTGCAACCGCATCGGCATTATGGACAGCGGCAAGCTGATCGCCTTGGGCACACTAGCAGAACTGAGGCGGCAACATGGCGAAGGCTTAGTGATGAAACAAAATGGCGACCGCTGGGATTACACTTTCTTCCCGACAATGCAGGATGCCAAAGCCTTCCTAGAACAACAGCCCGACAAAACCGGCATGATGCTGCGGCCTTCTAACCTAGAAGACATTTTTGTTGAGCTGACCGGACGGAACCTAGACTAACAAAACCTAGACTAATAACTCTTGAATTTAGTCCAGCCTTTATCGCGGCTCAAACAGCCCCACCTCAGTGCAAATTGCCTGTAGCGGACGGTCCCAGGGTTCAATCGGCAGGCGCGGCAGTCGAGCAAATTCAAACACAATCCCAATGGTGGGAATCTGTCGCCAAGCCGGAGCGCTGAGCAGCCGGTCATAAAACCCACCGCCATAGCCCAAGCGATAGCCCCGCACATCGCAAGCTACGGCTGGCACCAAAATCAGATCCACTTCGCTGGCGTTCAGCATCGGCGAATCAGGATGGGGTTCGGGAATGCCGTAGGTTCCGGTTTGCAGCGGCAGCGCCTCAGGCGACCAAAGATGCCAAGCGAGGGATTTACCAACACAGCGGGGCAATCCCCAGCGCCGATCATGCAAATGGTTCAGAAACAGAGCGTTCAGGTCCGGCTCCTGCCGAAAGCTGATATAGGCCAAAATCGTTCGGGACTCAGCGAACCAAGCAGTTTGCTGCAAATGGGCACAGAGGCGATTGCTTTTCTGCTGCCAAATTTCCTGCGGCATCGACTGGCGCGCTTTCAAAATCGAACGCCGCAACTGAGCTTTTTGACTGGCGCGCTGGTGCTCAGGCTGACGACCGGCTAGCGCAGTTGATTTGGTGTCTGGATTGGCGTCTGAATTGGCGTCTGGATTGGCGTCTGAATCAGTCTTAGCCCCTTGATCAGAATCGACCCCACTGCTCATACGCTGTGTGAATGCCCATATACTGAAACCTGTGCGGTTAAAGTGTAGCGCGTCTGAAGCAAAACCGGATTGCCAGAAAATCGCTTTTATATAGAACTTCATTTCGCTACCCAGCTTGGGTAAATGGGCTAATCCACCCTAGAATCAATAAGATTGACTCGTTAAAGGCAATGCGCAATGGCATTAAAACCAGGCGATTTAGCGCCCGACTTTAGTTTGCCGGATGCAAACGGGCAGCTTGTCAACCTCGCAGACTTTCGCGGCAAGCGGGTAATTCTCTATTTCTATCCGCGTGATAACACACCAGGATGCACGAAAGAAGCCTGCGGCTTTCGAGACGCCTATCCAGACTACCAAGCGCAAGATGTAGTCATCTTAGGCATCAGTACCGACGACGCTAAAGCTCACACAAAATTCATTCAAAAGTTTAATCTTCCCTTTCCGCTGCTGTCAGATGCAGAAGGTCGGGTAGCCAGCGCCTATGATAGTTACGGATTGAAAAAATTCATGGGCAAGGAGTATATGGGAGTCAGCCGCAATACTTTTGTGATTGGGCCGGATGGCAGAATCGAGAAAATTTATCTCAAGGTCAAACCCGATCAACATGCCGCTGATATTCTGAACGATTTGGCTTCAGCCGCTTCAGGAACTTAGTTCAGCGATCACGATTCGATACAACCGTTTGGATCAGTGGCGAGGGGTTCATGCTTTTTAGTGCTTTAGGTTAACTGCATCCAATGCTTCAGTTCTGGCGACTTTTACAGGCAGCAATAGGCGTTATTTTTCGCCATCCGATTACCGGCACAAGCATTATTCCGGTCCTGCCCGATGGAAGAATCGTGCTAGTGCAGCGGCGAGATAACGGGCGCTGGAGTTTACCCGGTGGCTTAGTCGAATGGGGGGAAGATATTTCTACCTCTGCTAAACGCGAACTAGCCGAAGAAACGGGCCTCAAGCTAATCAAAATTAACCGCCTCGTCGGTATCTACTCCGATCCCAACCGCGATCCGCGCTTTCATTCTATTTGTGTGGTGATCGAAGCCTTGGTTGAAGGAGAAATGCAGGTGCAAGACACCTTAGAAATCATGAACATCCGAGCCTTTTCCCTATCTGAGATTCCGCAGGGCGAACTCTCGCACGATCACGACCGCCAGCTTCAGGACTATTTGAGTGGGGCCACGGTTTTGGCTTAAACTCGGTCAACATGGCTGAGGGATAGGCCAGAAGTCCGATTGCGATCACTTTACTGCGATCACTTACGAAAACTACGCGACTGGCAGCGATCGCAATGCCCACACTGCTTTAGCGCATCAGCCTGCTCAGCAAACCCAAAAGCCCTCAAGATAAATCGCCAGCGGCATTGGGTTGTCCTGAGATAGTGACTCATCTCTTCTGCTCCTTTGTTCTGCTGCAAGCCATGCGAAACAGTAGAGCGGCGAATGACATAGTGAAATGGGTCCAACCATTCGAGCTGTCCCATACTGTGGAGCAACGATAACGCAATCGCTCCATTGCTAAACTGGCGCGTCACCGCCTCAACTTCTCCTTGGGCTGGCAGCCGTTGGATTAACTGTCGGGCCATCTGTTGCTGCTGGCGTTCCTGGTTGCGGAAAAATTGCAATCGCTGTTGATCGGTAGGATCGAACCAACCACTGGGTTCACTAATAAGCGACAGAGCCTTAGCTGGCTTACCATCCCGACCGGCGCGGCCTACTTCTTGCACATACTCGGAAAGCAACAGCGGCGCGTGGAAGTGCACCACCCAGCGCACATCGGGTTTGTTAATGCCCATGCCAAATGCCGACGTACAGACCACAAATGTCAGTGAACCGTTCAGCCAAGCCGTTTCAATCTGCCGCCGCTGGTCAGGACTGAGTCCAGCATGATAGGCTGCCGTTGCCCACCCCTGTTGAGCCAACCAGACCGCCAGGGTTTCACTATCGCGCCGCGTTCGCACATAGACCAATCCGGCCCCACCCGCCTGCTGAATGAATTGCCTGAGCTGCTGCCGTCGGCCTCTGGGAGTCCAAACGGTTTGGACTGAGAGGTGGAGATTGGGCCGATAGGGGCTGTTGAGAAAAACTTGAGGCTGGTGTAGTGCCAGCACGTTACAAATAATTTGCTGAGCCTGCGGATCGGCAGTGGCGGTAAACGCGGCAAGCGCCATTTTTGCACCCGTGGGTTTGGTTTGCAGGAGAGCAGAGCGGACCGCTCCCAAGCGCCGATAGGCAGGCCGAAACGTGTCCCCCCACTGCACTAAGCAATGCGCTTCATCCAGAATCAACCCATTGATCGCTAAATCGGGTTGACTCAAGCGCTGCCAAACCGGTGAACTCAACAAGGTTTCTGGAGAGAGGTATAAAAGCCGCAGTTGCTGCCGTTCTAGCGACCCCAGAATTTTACGGCGCTGGTGAGTTGGCAATTCACTGTGCAGCAAGGCCGCCGGCAAATGGCGCTTTTGTAATTCGTGAACTTGATTCTCCATCAGCGCCACCAAGGGAGAAACCACGAGAGTTAAGCCCGTTTCTAGCAAAGCCGGCAGCTGAAAGCAAATCGACTTGCCACCTCCAGTCGGCATCACCACTAGGGCATCCTGTTTAGCAAGTAGGGCACGGACAATTTCACCCTGAGGAGGCCGAAACGCCGCATAGCCCCAAATCCGCTGTAGCTCAGCGCAAATTCGTTGCCACTGGTTCTGATCCAACTGCTGCATGGCTGTATTTCGAAGCAAGGGAGTTCAAAACAACTGCCCTCAGATTTCCCATTGCCATAGAGAACTAGCACTGTGATGGGAACCCTGTATGTTGTTCGTATGTCGTTCAAATACCAAAATTTGGAATACCTCAAACAGATAAAGCGAGAAATGTCTCCATAAAGCTGAATAAAACGAAAGAAATTAAGGTTTTCCTAATAATCACCAATGACCAGCACTGTTTTATTGAAAATTCACCCAACCTCTTTAGGAAGGAAGCATCATAGCTATAGAAGGTGAGCGAGATGAGACGTGCGCCTCTCTCCCACTTTTGCGATCAGATTTTGCAATCTTGCGATCTAGAGTTGCCAATTTAGCCAAATTCAATGTTTCCACTCTGGTAAACCATTGCGGCTAATCAAATCCGTCGCGCCTACCCCTTTACCTTCATAACGTTCCTCATGCCGTTACGATTCATCTCAGAGATTGCTCATCGGTTGGGCTACCAAATTACTAAACAGTCCTCCTCGGCTCCTGGTTTTCCTGCTATTGAACTCCCCTTTATCGACCTGCTGCACCTGATTGTGCAGGATTATCGCCAGCACCAACCCGACCTTTTCGTCGTCCAAATTGGTGCCCATGATGGCTCCTCCGCTGATCCTGTTTCTCAACTGATTCGTAAGTACCACTGGCGCGGCATTCTAGTCGAACCGCAGCCTTATACCTTCAAAACACTGCAAGCCAATTATCAGGACCAGCCGCAGCTAATTTTTGAAAATGCGGTAATCAGCGACCACGATGGTACGGCAGCGTTTTACACAATTCGACAGGGCATAGCCGACCTACCATTTTGGCTGTCTCAGTCGGCCAGCTTGAGCAGAGATGCTGTGTGGGGTGCTCTCTACTACTGGCGCAATGTCAAGCAATTGGACGCCATTCCAGAAGACCTTGATTCGATGATTCAAGAAACTCCCCTACCAGCTCTAACCATTCAATCGCTGCTGGCCAAACACCAGGTCGCACAGGTGGATTTGCTGGTCCTCGACACAATGGGATTTGATTTTGAGATTCTCAAGATGATGCCGTTTGACCACATCAAGCCAGCAATTATTCACTTTGAGCACAGTTTTCTCAGCCCTGCCGACCAGCAAGCGTGTTTTCAGTTTTTAGCGAAACAAGGCTACAGTTTGGCCAAAGTAGCAGTGGACACGATTGCCTACCTCCATGCTCCTACCCGCCATTGGTCAGTATCCAACTGGTAAAGCAGTCGTAAAATCTATTCGCTGAAATCTATTCACTGGACATTCGCAAAATTTGCTCTAACCAAGCTTCAACCCGATCGCCCATTGCCTGCATGGAGAACCGAGCTTCTGCTTGTTGCCGACAGGTGTGGCGATCGATTTGGTCTAGCTGGGCAATCGCCTCTACTAATTCAGCAATGCAGTCGGGTTCAACCAGCCAGCCAGTTTTGCCATGCTCCACAATCTCGGCGGGGCCACCGCGTCGATAGGCAATCACCGGCACACCGCACGCCAGAGCTTCGATGGCCACATTGCCAAAGGCTTCTACCCACTTGGGTGTCATCAATAGGGCGCGACAACGCCCCAAACCAGCTTGAAGTTGCTCGGTAGGACAAAACCCTTCGTAGCTGAAGTCAGCCTCTGGGTAACGCTGACAAACGGTTTGCCAATAACGCTGATCCGGCATAGCTCCCCAAATTTTTAGGCCAACTCCAGCCTGCTGAGCAGCCAAAATCGCATCCTCAATTCCTTTTTCTGGCGCAATCCGGCCAACCCAACCTAAGCAGTTTTCTGCTTCCGCCTTAAATTGGTACAGCGATAAATCCAGGCCATTGCTCAAACAGCGACAGCGCTCCTCGAAGGAGAAGGTAGCTGCCTGCGCTCGGCTATGAACCCCAATCGTGCCGGGAAACCGCTCGACGGTTTGCGCAATCATTTGATCCATTGCATCGGTAAGCGATCCCATACTGACTAAATGAGCAATCGGACGCTCAAAAAAAGGAGTCAAGTAAAATGGCAGCCAATCATAGGCAAAATTGAGCAGCAGATCGTAGCGATGCTGGATCTGGCGAGCATAGTCCCACAGGTTTGCCAGCACCGAATTACCAGGAAAACTAATCAGTGATTGCCGCTCCTGGGTTTGGGCTGTGGGCTGAAGCACCCCTGAAACCGAAATGACTTCAATGCCTTCTAGCACCGAGCTAGCTGGAGCCAAAACGCTAACCTGATGACCACGCTGCTGCATTGCCTGAGCTATGTTGCGTAGGGTTAGCTCAACACCACCACCCAGCCCTGAACCGATTGGCCCCACTGGAGTAGAGATAAATAGCACCTTCAGTAAGGTTCGGTTTCCTGTACTTAGCATGATTTGTTTCCTACCTGACTAACCGGATTTGGAAAGCTACAATCAAGGTTGTTTATGTGATTGGCATTGATACGCCACTCATGTACCCGAGGTCCAGGCAGAATCAGTTTGCCGCTACCTTTTTTACCACAGTTAGCTTTCAGACAGTCATCTAGGTGCCATTGACAAAGCTGGCGATTTTGATTGGAATAGCCTGAACTTAGGGCAGAATAGTGAGTTATGAATGCAAAGAACCAGCCAACGCCTATACAAGTGGCAGGAGCTGGCATTTTTGAAGTTGAGCAAGTGGAAAGTGAGCCAATGTCTGCTGAAACCAATCTACCAACTGATCCGGAGGCCAAAGTCACTGATGCCACCGTGGACGTAAATGGAGAATCCGAAGAATTTACCCTGGCTCCAGATGTGGAACCGTTTGACCTCAGTCCCGAAAATCCTGCTGATGCAGAGACCGCAGCCGACACACCTGTGGACCTACAAGCAACGGTAAGCGCTCTGACGCAGGATATTGAAGCGCTCAAAGCCCAACTGGAAGACCGGACCAATCAATACATGCGGATTGCGGCAGACTTTGAAAATTTCCGCAAACGCACTCAAAAGGAAAAGGAAGAGCAGGAGCAGCAGATCAAGTGCACCACCCTAAAAGAATTGCTGCCGGTGGTAGACAACTTTGAACGCGCTCGCTCTCAAATCAAGCCGCAAACCGACGCTGAGATGAACATTCACAAGAGTTATCAAAGCGTTTATAAACAGCTCGTAGAATCGCTGAAGCGCATCGGCGTCTCCCCCATGCGCTCAGAAGGAAAGCCGTTTGACCCCAATCTGCATGAAGCCGTGATGCGGGAGTCCACAACTGAGCATCCTGAAGGGACTGTTTTAGAGGAACTGGTGCGGGGATACCTGCTGGGAGAACGGGTGTTGCGTCACGCGATGGTAAAGGTTGCTGCGGCACCAGAACCAGATGCAGCTTCATCCGAAGAGGCTTCCAACTAACGGGTGCAGGAATCAAAACAGGGCGCAGGTGCTACCCCAGGATGCATCGCTTGCGTTGAATACAGATATCCTCACAAACATTTTGTGTGCAACTGATCACATTGCCGAGGAATTGCGGAATACTGAGCTAGAAGTGAGAAGTTGAAATCAATCACTCAAAAAATGTACGTAACCGCTAGTTATGGGAAAAGTCATTGGCATCGACCTGGGCACAACAAATAGCTGTGTAGCCGTGTTAGAAGGCGGCAAGCCGGTTGTGATTTCCAACTCTGAAGGGGGGCGCACCACTCCTAGCATTGTTGGGTTTGGCAAAACAGGAGAACGTCTGATTGGGCAGCTTGCAAAGCGGCAGGCTGTCACCAATGCCGAAAACACCGTTTTTAGCATCAAGCGATTCATTGGCCGGCGCTGGAACGATACTGAAGACGAGCGGACCAGAGTTCCCTACGCCTGTGTGCGCGGCAAGGATGATACCGTCGATGTCCAGATTCGCGGCAAGACCTATACACCTCAAGAGGTTTCAGCCATGATCTTGCAGAAGCTGAAGCAAGATGCTGAAAACTACCTGGGCGAGCCAGTGACGCAAGCAGTGATTACCGTTCCCGCCTATTTTACCGATGCCCAGCGGCAGGCTACCAAAGATGCGGGCACCATTGCCGGTCTAGAAGTCCTGCGGATCATTAACGAGCCAACTGCTGCTGCCCTGTCTTATGGTCTCGATAAGCAAGATCAGGATCAGTGCGTGCTGGTGTTTGACCTAGGGGGCGGTACGTTTGACGTGTCGGTGCTGCAATTGGGTGATGGCGTGTTTGAGGTGAAAGCCACCTCCGGCAACAACCACTTGGGCGGTGATGATTTTGACAATGTCCTGGTACGCTGGATGATGGATAACTTCCAGCAGCAGGAAGGCATTGACCTATCTGTTGATAAGATGGCGCTGCAACGCCTGCGGGAAGCTGCAGAGAAAGCCAAGATTGAGCTTTCCAGTATGTTGACCACCAGCATCAACCTACCCTTTATTACGGCAGATGCCACAGGTCCAAAACACCTGGAGATGGAGTTAACCCGCGCCAAATTTGAGGAGCTGGTGGGTTATCTGGTCCAGGCCACTATCGAGCCAGTCACCCATGCCCTCAAAGATTGCGACCTCACACCCGATCAGATTGATCGAATTATTTTGGTGGGTGGGTCAACACGAATTCCCGCCGTGCAAGAAGCAATTCAAGACTACTTTAGCGGCAAAACTCCCGACCGCTCGGTCAACCCAGACGAAGCCGTGGCGCTGGGAGCGGCAATTCAGGCGGGCGTTTTGGGAGGCGAGGTTAAAGATTTGCTGCTGCTGGATGTGACGCCACTGTCGCTTGGGATTGAGACCCTGGGCGAAGTTTTCACTAAAATTATCGAGCGCAATACGACCATTCCTACCAGCAAATCCCAGGTTTTCTCCACTGCTACCGACGGCCAAACGTCTGTTGAAATCCATGTGCTGCAGGGCGAACGGGCGATGGTACGAGACAACAAGAGCTTGGGTAAGTTCCAACTCACCGGCATTCCCCCTGCGCCTAGAGGCGTACCCCAAATCGAAGTCTCGTTTGAGATCGACGCCAATGGTATTCTGCGCGTTTCAGCCCGCGACAAAGGCACTGGACGAGAGCAGAGCATCCAAATCAGCAACACGGGTGGCTTGAGTGAGGCCGAAGTCGAGCGGATGCGGAAAGAAGCCGAGGTGTACGCCGAAGACGATGAGCGGCGTAGACAAATGGTGGCTCTCCGCAACCAGGCAGACACCTTGCTCTACAGCTATGAAACAACCCTACGCGACAATGCCGATTTCATCACCGATGACCTGAGAGCCTTGGCGACCGAGAAAGTTGCTGAACTGCGAGCTGCAATTGCCGACCGCAATACTGCTCTGGAAGAGATGCGCTCTTGCATTGACGCCCTGCAGCAAACCTTACTCACGATCGGTGAGGCCGTGTATCAGCAGGCTCAGGCCGAGGCATCCGAAGAACTCTATGATTATGATGCCACGACCCAAACCGCGCCTTGGGCTAACGGTCATACGCCACTCGAACCACCAGCTGAGGATTACGAAGAGTTTGTTGATGATGCCACGATTACCGCAGACTACGAGGCAGTCGATTGAATCTTGGATGATTGGTTTAGGATGGAGTAGTGAGTCGAGCAGTTTGGCAATCAGGTATGATAACCCTGAGCCAATTCTTACCTCGCCTACTCCGCTTTTGCGTTTCTCCCACAACTCCCCCTATCTGAAATAGCACTCTATGGCAGGTGATTACTACGAAATCCTCGGTGTTTCGCGCAATGCCGACAAGGAGGAAATTAAGCGTGCGTATCGGCGGCTAGCCCGCAAATACCATCCTGATGTCAATAAAGAAGCAGGCGCTGAGGAACGATTCAAGGAAATCAATCGAGCGTATGAGGTGCTCTCCGATCCGGAGATGAAGGCGCGCTACGACCGGTTTGGAGAAGCAGGGGTTGGGTCAGCGGCTGGAGCTGGCTTCCAAGACTTTAGTGATTTGGGCGGCTTTGCCGATATTTTTGAAAGCTTTTTCAGCGGTTTCTCAACCGGCATGGGTCAGCAAGCCCGACGTCGGGCCGGGCCAATGCGGGGCGATGACCTGCGTCTTGACCTGAAGCTAGACTTCCGAGAAGCCGTTTTTGGCGGCGAAAAGGAAATTCGTATCAGCCATTTGGAGACCTGTACGGTCTGTAAGGGTTCGGGAGCCAAGCCGGGAACGCAACCGCGCGTTTGTCCCACCTGTAGTGGAGCAGGGCAGGTGCGTCGAGCCACTCGTACCCCCTTTGGCAGCTTCACGCAAGTTTCGGTCTGCCCAACCTGTAATGGCAACGGCCAAGTGATCGAAGACAAGTGCGAATCCTGTAATGGCAGCGGTCAAAAGCAAGAAGCGAAGAAGCTGAAGATTACGATTCCGGCTGGCGTGGATAACGGCACTCGTCTGCGCGTATCCGGTGAAGGGGATGCCGGTCAGCGAAGCGGTCCGCCAGGAGATTTGTATGTCTACCTGTTTGTGAATGACGATCCCAAGTTCCACCGCGACGGCATCAACATTCTGTCCGAGGTCAAGATTAGCTACCTCCAGGCGATTTTGGGCGACCGCATCGAGGTGGAAACCGTAGACGGCCCGGTAGAAGTCACGATCAATCCGGGTACCCAGCCCAATACGGTGCTGACGCTAGAACATCGAGGGGTGCCGCGCTTGGGTAACTCCGCTAGCCGGGGCGACCATCTGCTGACTATTCTGGTCGATATTCCCACGCGAGTTAGCCCAGAGGAGCGAGAACTGCTAGATAAGCTGGTAAAAATTCGCGGTGAGCGACTCAGTAAAAGCGGCGGCATTGAAGGCTTCTTAGGAGGGCTATTCCGAGGATGACCGGATTGCAACAGCCCGATGCTCAGCTTGATCTGCGGGGCACGCCCTGTCCGCTCAACTTTGTGCGTACCAAATTGCGATTGGAAAGAATGCCACCCGGTTCGTTGCTAGAAGTGTGGCTAGATCCGGGTGAACCGATTGAGCAGGTGCCTGATAGCTTGCGGATGGAAGGCTACGGCATCGAGCAGATCGAGGACCGCCAGCAATTTTTCGCTTTGCAGGTGCGTCGTCCAGTCGAGCAGAGCGTAAGAGGATGAAAACTGCGGTATGAGCGAGGCCGAAACTACTGACCAATGGTCGGAACCAGCCGTCGCTGACTCTCTGATTGGAACGGTAGTAGCTGCTCAGGCTAACTTTTACTGGGTTCAATTAACACCTCCCTTACCGGATGCAGCCCAGTCGAATCTGCTGCTCTGTACACGCCGCACTCGCCTGAAAAAAATCGGTCAGCAGGTGATGGTAGGAGACCGAGTCGAGGTGGAAGAACCTGATTGGCTAGCTCAACGGGGTGCCATCGCTCAGGTCTTTCCCCGCCAAACCGAACTCGATCGTCCACCGATCGCCAATGTGGATCAGATTCTGCTAGTATTTGCCCTTTCCGAACCGACGCTAGACCCGATCCAGCTCAGCCGTTTTTTGGTCAAAGCCGAATCCACTGACCTAGAAATTACGCTCTGCCTCAACAAGCGCGATTTAGTTTCTCAGGAAGACCAGCAGCAGTGGACTGATCGCCTCAACCAGTGGGGCTACCAGCCAATCTTGATCAGTCTGCGTCAACGCCAGGGGTTAACAGCTATAGAAACAGTCCTAGCGAACAAAATCACGGTGATTTCTGGTCCTTCGGGCGTGGGTAAGTCGAGTCTAATTAATCGCCTGATTCCCAAAGTGGAGCTGCGCACTGGAGCTGTATCTGGCAAACTGGGGCGCGGTCGTCATACGACTCGGCATGTGGAATTGTTTGAGCTGCCATCGGGTGGCTTGCTGGCCGATACACCGGGCTTTAACCAACCCGACCTCACCTGCGCCCCGGCAGAGCTAGCCGATTATTTCCCTGAAGCCCGTCAGCGGTTAGCCAAAGCAAACTGCCAGTTCAGCGACTGTCTGCACCGAGATGAGCCAAACTGTGCGGTTCGCGGCGATTGGGAACGCTACGACCATTACCTGATGTTTCTCGACGAAGTAATGGCCCATCAACAGGCTCTCGATCGCTCCAGTGATGCCGAAGCTACCACCAAGCTAAAAACCAAAGGCGAAGGCCAAATCATCAGCGAACCAAAGCTAGCAGCCAAAAAATATCGCCGCCCCTCCCGCCGCACCGAAAAACAAACCCTGCGCCACCTCTATCAGGACATAGATGAGGTAATGACCTCGGAGTCGGATTAATCGAGTAGCCTCATTCATAATCCTGAACAATCTGACCGAGTCCAGTACCGGGATAGTAGTTAGCTAGAATTTGTTGATAGTTGTACCCTTCTTCAGCTAAACTCAGCGCCCCAAGTTGACTCATGCCGTGACCCTGAAAGGCTTCTGCCACAATGTCATCCGATGCCGCATAGAGAGACTCGACAATCCCACCCCGGTAGCTGACAAACTGTCCTGACGTTGCATCTACCGCTTGGTTGGTTTCGGGTGCTTCCCGATTGATGCCGCTATAGACTTGATAGTATTCGGTAGCACCCAGGTGGAACAACGAACTCATGGGCTTGAAGTAATAGGTCAGCGCATAGGAGCGAGCCGCCACTGCCTGAGCTTTCAGCGCTTCCGGATGCCAACTGGGTGACACTTCACTCGCCACCACGCTGTGCAAGTAGTTGCGCAAGTTGACCAAATTCACCGCCCAAAGTTTGCCCGCATCATTCACCAACAGCAACCGCCCGCGATAGGCTCGATCGCCCAAATAGAGCAGGCCATTCTGACTCGGTTCCACCAGCACGACCGCAGGGAGTTGCGATCCATCTAGGGCAGTACCATTTCCACTTGGTTGAGCAGTGTACCGAGTCTCAGCAGAGAGAGTTAATAGAGGTTTACGGTTCTGGTCCATCAATGTGGCTGGGGTGGAACTGCCAAGCGACAAGGCCGGCACTCCTTCTGCAATCGCCACCCGCATTTCAATCAAAGTATCTACTGCCGTCGCCGGACTGACAAAAGATTGCTTGTATCGCTCATTGATTGCCTTTTGCTCTGCGGTCAAGGAGGGTTTGGGCTGAGGAGAAGCCGGTTGTGTTGATTGTTCTGGCCCTGGGGCAGTGGCCGATGGCGGAGCTTGGGTTTTGGTGGCTCGCTTACCGGGTGTGGGAGTTGGCTGGACTGGGGCTGCTAAAGACGAGACTGGAGAAGGTGTTGACGCAGGTGAACCAGACAGGCTGGGGGCTGAAGACGAGGATTGGCGCTGCAAATTTAGAAAGATCAGCACTCCGGCTAATTGCAGCACAGCTAGTAGAAGCAGCAACAGCCAAGGATAACGTTTGAAAAACTGAACAAATTGCGGTTTCGCCATAGAATTCACCCAGCACAACACGGCTGATTGCCTTGACCCACTCATTGCTCTGATCCAGCGGTCCAGCTATAGGACCGCTATAGGACCTAGCTTAGGAGTCAATGCATATAGCCCTCAAATCTTGTATCTTACATCCGGATCCACTTTTACCTTTTTATCTTTCCTTTAGATTCTCACGGGAATCGGGTCGAAATGTAACAGTTTGCAACATATAATATGAGAGTCAATACGACGCAAATCACTGACACCCATCACTGAAGGTAAAAGCAATACATGCGAGTTGCAATCGCCGGAGCAGGACTAGCGGGTCTAGCTTGTGCCAAATATCTTACAGATGCCGGACATACCCCCATTGTTTTAGAGAGTCGTGATGTCTTGGGCGGTTTGGTGGCAGCTTGGAAAGACGCAGACGGAGACTGGTACGAAACGGGATTACATGCTTTTTTTGGGGCCTATCCCAACATGTTGCAACTGCTGAAAGAGCTAGGCATCGAGGACCGCTTGCAGTGGAAGCAGCACACCCTGATTTTTAATCAACCCGACAAACCCGGCGTTCTATCCCGGTTTGACGTGCCCGATATTCCCTCTCCCTTGAATGTGATCGTGTCGATTCTGCGCAACAACGACATGCTGACCTGGGAGCAGAAGATTCGCTTTGCGGTTGGGTTGCTACCTGCTATTGTGCGGGGACAAAAGTATGTTGAGGACATGGATCAGTACAGCTTGCTGGAGTGGCTAAGACGACAGGGCATCGATGAGCGGGTCAACAGCGATATTTTTATTGCTGCTTCTAAAGCGTTGACGTTCATCAACCCCGAAGATGTTTCGGCCACGGTACCGTTAACGGCTCTGAACCGTTTTTTGCAGGAACGATACGGGTCCAAAATCGCGTTTTTAGATGGGTCTCCTACCGAGCGCCTCTGCCAGCCGATTGTAGAGTACATCGAAGCACGTGGCGGCCAAGTGCACCTGAAGAAACCCTTAAAGCAGATTTTGCTGAATGAAGACGGCAGCGTGCGCGGTTTCTTGATTCGCGGCCTAGATGGTGCCCCGGATGAGGTGATTACCGCCGACGCGTATGTTTCGGCCATGTCAGTGGATGTGGTTAAAGCGTTGTTGCCTTCAGAATGGCGGTCGATTGAGTTTTTCCAGAAGCTGGATGGCCTAGAAGGTGTGCCGGTGATTAATCTGCATCTCTGGTTTGACCGTAAGCTGACCGATGTCGATCAGCTCCTGTTCTCGCGCTCTGATCTGCTCAGCGTCTATGCCGATATGAGCATCACCTGCAAAGAGTATGCCGATCCTGAGCGCTCGATGCTGGAACTCGTGTTGGCTCCTGCAAAAGACTGGATCGACAAATCGGACGAAGAAATTATTGCCGCCACAATGAAGGAACTCGAGAAACTGTTCCCGCAGCACTTTGGGACCGAAAACCCAGCCCAGCTGCGCAAGTACAAGGTGGTGAAAACACCCCGGTCGGTTTATACAGCCGCTCCCGGCAGCCAAGCCTATCGTCCGGATCAAGTGACGCCCATCTCGAATTTCTTCCTAGCGGGGAGTTACACGATGCAGCGCTATTTAGGCAGCATGGAAGGAGCCGTGCTATCCGGAAAACTGGCAGCAGCAGCGATTGACAGTCGGGAAACGCAGCTCAGCCACGCAACGGTCAAAGACTTGGCAACGGCGTCCTGAGTTGGCCTAAAGAGGGTAAATTCGCAATTGGACAGCGCAAATCACCCTGAGTTGCTGCTTTTGATTGCACCTTCATAGGAGAATAGCTGATAGCCGATTTTTCTGACCGAAGTCAGTTTGCCCGCCAATCGATTTTGGATTTGAGATTTTGATTTTGAATTGAGTTTCATTGAGGGCTGCTACGACTCTTTTAGCTGGAACGTTTTTTCTGTCCATCCAGAGGTTAAAGTATGTACGAATTGCCTCAATGCCATCCATTTCAAGTTCAAAAGTCCAACCTCTAAAATCTTTCGTCAACCCTCAGCTTGCGATGTAATGCTGCAACTGCCTGAATCTCCCCGTATAACGACTCTGGCTCCTCTGGAGGATGCCTACGAACTTTGTCGCCAAATCACGGCAGAGTATTCCAAGACGTTTTATTTAGGCACTCTCCTGATGCCCGAAGCAAAGCGTCGAGCGATCTGGGCAATTTACGTCTGGTGTCGCCGCACGGATGAGCTAGTCGATGGCCCTCGTTCCGAGCTGACGACCAATGCCACCCTAGACGAATGGGAACAGCATTTGGAATCGGTCTTTGCCGGACAGCCAATCGAGGATGTGGACGTTGCTCTGGTAGACACACTGCAACGGTTTCCAATCAACATCCAACCCTTTCGGGACATGATTGCTGGGCAGCGCATGGATTTGTACCGCAGTCGTTACGAAACCTTTGAAGAGCTAAAGCTCTACTGCTACCGCGTGGCCGGAACCGTTGGCCTGATGACCACTCCGGTAATGGGAGTAGATGATAGCCACCGCTCAACCCCCTGGAGCCAGTCACAAACCGCTAGAAATCCTGAACCAGAGGCCGTTGCCCTAGGAATTGCCAATCAACTCACCAATATTCTGCGCGATGTTGGAGAAGACGCTCGCCGTGGCCGCATTTATATTCCGCTTGAAGACTTGGAGCGTTTCAAGTACAGCGAGAAGGAGTTGCTGAATGGCGTAGTTGATGAGCGCTGGCGGGCCTTAATGCAGTTTCAGATCGCTCGTGCTCGTCGTTTTTTTAGCGAGGCTGAAAGCGGCATTAGTTTGCTGAGTCCGGATGCCCGATTCCCGGTTTGGGCAGCTCTGATGCTCTATCGCGGCATTCTAGATGTGATTGAACAAAACCAGTACGATGTGTTTTGCAAGCGGGCTTATGTTCCAGGCTGGCGCAAATTGCTATATTTGCCGCTGGCTAAATTGCGGGCTGAGGTGCTGTAGTCAGCGGTTATTGGTGATGTAGGATGCAGATTTGTCGGCTGCCGCCACCTCTCAAACCAGGTGATTGGCTGAATGTAATTGCTCCCAGCGGTGCTTTGCGAGAGCGAGCTTCATTTGAAAAAGGAATTCAGATCTGGGAGGCTCGCGGCTATCAACTGAAGCTTGCCCCTGGCTATGACGCCCGCTGGGGTTACTTAGCTGGAACCGATGCGGACCGTCGCCATAAGCTGCGTCAAGCGCTACAGGATCCAGACTGTCGCGGTTTGCTATGCCTGCGGGGTGGCTATGGGGGCGCAAGACTGCTGGAAAACTGGCAGTGGAATTTGTCTGAACCCAAGTGGCTGATCGGCTTTTCGGATATTACCAGCTTGCTGTGGAGTTTGGCGCTTGAAGGGGTTGCCGGTGTGCATGCACCTTTATTGACCACGCTCTACGTCGAGCCGGATTGGTCGGTGCAGCGCTTGTTTGATTGGGTTGAAGGGCGAGATATCGCTCCGCTGCAAGGAGAAGGTTGGGGCGGTGGACAAGCTCGTGGGATCCTGCTGCCCGCCAACCTCACCGTTGCAACTCACCTGCTGGGCACCTCGGTTCAACCGGATCTGACCGGAGCGATTCTAGCGTTTGAGGATGTCTCCGAGGCCCCCTACCGCATCGATCGAATGTTGACACAGTGGCGCATGATGGGTGCTTTCGATGGCGTTAAGGGAATTGCGCTAGGACGGTTCAGTCAGTGTGACCCTACCCCTGGAATTCCTAGCTTTACAACCCCTGAGGTGCTGCGCGAGCGCCTCTCGGATTTAGAAATACCGGTCGTTGCCGAATTACCCTTTGGCCATGAAGGCGTCAATGCAGCTCTGCCGGTCGGTGTTCCAGTCGAGTTGGATGGCGATCAAGGCAGCTTGAGCATCTTGAATTGAGAGGCAAAACGTTGCTTGCAGGTTTAACAATGGTCTGTCAACTTAAGCCAAGCGTCTAACCATCACTCTTTACTGGAAAGCCGTTTGTAACTTGCTAAAACTGCGATTCTGCGTTGCCAAATCTGAAGTGCTAGCACCATTAGCGCTCACTTTTCACAGTGATTTATATCCTGCCACCCCTGTGACTCAGATAGCTGCCACTCACAGCGTGGAACTGAAACAATGCCATGAATTCTGTTCCCGCCATTGCTCATACAATTAGAAACACAATTAAACTGTTTATCACTTTAATCACTTTTAGTCACTATTGATGATTCCTACAGCTCAAAAATTCAATTTTGTCCTGCATCTAATCCCGATTAAGATTTGAATTATGGGCTGTTGGGTCTGGAAGTTGACTAGGGAAATTTATTGGTAGGCGTGTGGCTAACATACAGTGCAGATTCATCTTCATCGGTGTGCTGGCTCACAGAGGTGTGCTAGCTCACAGAAAGGACAATGACAACCCTACAGGGACGGATTTCAGAGCCTGCTTCAGCCTAAGATGGCAAGCTAGTGGAGATTGTCATAGTCCTCCTTATGCATTCCATTGAACCTGCAATATAGTAAACTTCATCCACTGACTGTGCGATTCAGCCCTCAATTTTGCTTGCTTGGCTTCGTTTCATTGCCTTACCCTCTGATACAAACCCGCCGCAGGGTGAATCATTCATCTAATGCCATAGTGCGCTACCTGCTATGATCTGCTGTCTCAATCCCCAATGCCAGAAACCTCTCAATTCAGATAATACAAAGGTTTGCCAGAACTGCGGTACACCCTTGAGCCTGTTGAGAGGCCGCTATCAGGCTGTACAGTTGCTGGGGCAAGGGGGATTTGGCAGAACCTACTTGGCGTTGGATGAAGACCGGCTAAAATCTCGCTGTGTGATCAAGCAGTTTTCACCTCAGGTCCAAGGCACAAAGTCACTGGAAAAAGCAGTGCGCCTGTTTAACCAGGAAGCGGTGCGGCTGCATGAATTGGGAGAGCATGCCCAAATCCCAGCCCTATTGGCCTATTTTGAGCAGGATGGCTACCTCTATCTAGTGCAGCAATTCATTGAAGGCCAGAGTCTGCTCCAAGAGATGAAACAGCATGGCGCGTTTAATGAACGTCAAATTCGCGATGTGCTGGCCGATGTGCTGCCAATTCTCAGGTTTGTACATCGACATCAGGTGATCCACCGAGACATCACGCCAATGAACATTCTGCGCCGTCAGACGGATGATCGGTTGATGCTAATCGATTTCGGTGTTGCTAAGCAAATTCGGGAAGAGGCGGCTGGGGAAGTAGGAACTCGAATTGGCACAGAAGGCTACGCGCCAATGGAACAATTTCGTGGCGGTAAGGCATATCCAGCCAGCGATTTGTATAGTTTGGGTGCCACTTGCCTGCATTTGATGACAGAAACTCGCCCTGATAACCTCTACGATCCGCTAAATGGGCGTTGGGTTTGGCGCGATTACTTGCAGCACGAAAAAGGTGTAGTTGTCAGTGACCAGCTAGCCCACATTCTGGACAATATGCTCCGCGATCTGGTTAACGAGCGCTATCAGTCTGCTGATGAAGTGATGCGCGACCTGAATGCTGATTCGTTTCTGCCAACCCCTAAACCAACGCCTGCCTCGCCTCCTCCGGTTTCTCCCTCGGCGATACCGACAGCCCAGCGAGGCTCCACACCATCTAGTCCACCGCTCCGTCAACCCGTTTCTAGACCCATAACATCTAGGCCTCCCATTTCCCAGTCGCCGATTTCTCAGCCGCCGATCTCTAGACCACCGGCTTCTAAACCGCCCACTTCAACTCCACCCATTTCTAAGCCGCCTACGGCCCCACCCGCCGCCAATGTCTCTGTTCCCCCTGCCGTCACTCCAATCAATCCAATCCGTCCTCCGGCGTCTCGTGGCTCGCGCTGCCTCTATACCTTCAACGCCCATTCTTCTTGGGTAACCTGCGTAGTTGCCAGCCCCAATACACCCACTTTTGCCAGCAGCAGTTTGGATGACACGATTAAAGTCTGGAACATCAACACAGGCGAACTGTTATTTAACATGACCGGGCATAACCGGGGTGTCAATACGATTGCCATTAGTCCCGATGGTCGCACGCTTGTCAGCGGCAGCGATGACTACACAGTAAGAGTTTGGAGCTATCTAAATGGAGCGCTGCTAGGGGCACTTACTGGTCACAGTCGGGATGTGAATGCGGTAGCCATTAGCCCCGATGGAAAGCTGCTCGTCAGCGGAGGTGAAGATCGAACGATTCGCCTCTGGAGCACCAACACCGGCGCACTACTAAAAACCTTGGCCGAAGTAGCCGGCATGATCAAAGCTATTGCTATCAGCCCGGACGGTAAGCTCCTAGCCAGCGGCGGGCTAGATAACAAGGTAAAGCTTTGGAGCTTACGGACTGGCGAATACCTGCAAACTTTCATTGGTCATCTAAACCCGGTCCATGCGATTGTATTTACTCCCGATGGTCAAACCTTGATCACCGGCAGCAAAGACAAAACCATCCGACTGTGGAATGTGCAAACCGGTGAACTGATCCGCACCTTCAGCGAACATATCCGCGACGTCAACACACTGGCAATCACTCCAAACGGCAGGCTCCTGATCAGCGGCAGCAGCGACAGCACAATCAAGCTTTGGGATCTGCCATCGGGCAAAGTATTAACCACCTGGTCTGACCATACGGACACGGTAAACTCCATTGCTATCAGCCCTGATGCTAAATTTCTGATCAGCGGCAGTTCGGACAAAACCGTGAAGCTTTGGCAGATGCCAGTGTGAGGCGTTCCCTACAGCCAGAATGATTGCGAGCAGTCTCCTAGCATCATTCTCAACCCACTAACAAACACTAACAAAAAAGCAAAAAGACCGCAGTGAGCGGTCTAAGCGGGTTGCATGATTCAACAGTGGTTCAGCATTACTTAAACACCTGCACCAACTCTTTGGCCTCGGCTCCCAGAATAGCCGGAGCACTGAGGTGAGGGTTAAGCGGGTTGCTCAGATGTACGGGTTGCTCAGCAATCAGAGGCAACACTTGACGGGCTTGCTGAGCCACTTCAACAGTTTTCACATCATAGGTTTGGGTCGCCAGCTTGGGGTAAATGCCAATTCCAATGATGGGAACGAGTAAGCAAAGGGCAATGAAGGCTTCCCGTGGCTTAGCATCCGTGAGGCTAACGTTGACTAGCTCTCCCTGCTCAGCCCCATAAAACACCGTCCGCAACATCGACAGCAGATAAATCGGAGACAGAATCACACCTACTGCCGCCAGAGTCACAATCACGACTTTGAAGGGTGTACTGTAGGCATCGCTGGTGGCAAAACCGAGGAAAACCGACAGCTCACCCACAAACCCACTCATTCCTGGCAGAGCTAGCGAGGCCATTGCTCCGGCAGTAAACAAGGCAAATAAGGTTGGCATTTGTTTTGCCATTCCACCCATTTGGTTCATCATTAGCGTATGGGTTCGCTCATAGGCCACACCCGACAAGAAGAACAGGCTGGCGGCGATCAAGCCATGCGACACCATTTGCAGCACGGCACCGCTGAGGCCCAAATCTGTGAAGGAGGCTACCCCAATCAGCACAAAGCCCATGTGGGCAATCGAAGAATAGGCCAACCGTCGCTTCAGATTCACCTGAGCAAAAGCAGTCAGAGAGGCGTAGATGATCCCGACTGCACCAAGCACGGCTAGCACTGGCGCAAAGTAGGCATGCGCGTTAGGCAGCATTTCGATATTGACGCGGATCAGGGCATAACCGGCCATCTTCAGAAGCACGCCGGCCAAAATCATTGAAACGGGTGCCGGAGCTTCGCTGTGAGCATCGGGCAACCAGGTGTGGAGGGGGAAAATCGGCAGCTTGACGCCAAAGGCAATCAAAAACGCGGCATACATGGCAATCTCAAAGCCAACTGAGTACTGCTTCAGCCCCAGGGCCTGCATGTCGAACGTCACCGTATCACCGTAGAAGGCCATTGCCAGGGCCGCTACCAGGATGAAGATAGAGGCAATCGCGGTATAGAGAATAAACTTAGTCGCGGCATAGAGCCGTCGCTGTCCGCCCCAAGTCGCAATCAGCAGGTAAACCGGCACTAGCTCCAGTTCCCACATTAGGAAGAACAGCAACAGATCCTGAGCCACAAAAACGCCAATCTGAGCGCTGTACATTACCAGCATCAGAAAATAAAACAGACGTGGCTTGTGGGTGATTTTCCAGGAGGCCAGAATCGCCAGAGTTGTCACCAGTCCCGATAGCAACACCAGCGGCATTGATAGGCCATCTACCGCCAATGACCAATTCAAGCCAATTTGAGGCAACCAAGGGTAGGTTTCGACTAGCTGAAACTGGGGATCACTGAGGTCGTAATGCTGCCAAAAAGCGTAAACCAGCAGCATAAATTCGATTAGCCCTACACCGAGCGCGTAAGAGCGAACCGTCTTGCCAGTTTTATCAGGCAGGAATGGGATCGGAAGGGCCGCCACTAGCGGCAGCAGGGTCAAAACAGTTAGCCAAGGAAATTGCGTACTCATGATGAGAGCCTACCCAAATAAATGTAGAGAGAGAGGGTATTCAGGTTGCTGAGTAAGCGACGTTGGGGCAACCTGTGCTCAGTCTGCAAAGAACAATCGAATCTAAACCGTGGGAGCTAGATGCTGAGTACTCTCGTACTTGAAGACAAGGTGCGAGCAACGCAAATCAAGGCTGTTAACCCTAGGAATAAGAAGCTGTGACCCTGCACCTCTCCCATAACCTTCTCTCAGCAGACCAAGCAATCGCCAAGACGACTAGTCAATCAAACAATTAGGTCAAACGAACCAATCAGTGAACCAAGCAGGGAAACAGGCAAATGAGAATTTGTACTTATTAGTCCTGTTTCTAAGATACCCTATTGTTAAGTTAAGTAAACTTATTTGTGACCAAATCCCTAAAATTCTTTAAGCGATACCACGAAACATGAAGAAGAAGTAAGCCCTAAGAAGGCAAATTTGGCTTTCAGGCCGCAAGCTTATCCAGCCGCATCAAAGTCGTGAATCGGCATTTGTAAACATTCCTTTACAATTCTTGACCCACTTTAGCTCAGTCGAGTTTTGATCTGCCACTCTTGAGGTCTATTTGAGCCGCGTTCCAGCCAAATTGCTGAGTTGATAGTGCTGAGTCGATGCGGCAATTCAACTCGACTGGTTCTGTTTGCTTATGCTGTTTGCTTGTGCTGCCTCAACCAATTTCGCTTGAGACACTATAATTACTACTATCAGAGAATTTTCCTCAAGCAAGCTATGATCAGCCGCATCCACCTCTCTCTAGTGCTAGCCATTTCGGTTGGGTTTTCTACCAGCGCAATTGCTCAAGAAATTCCGCAAGTCACGGTTCCAACCGTTGAAACCGAGCAACTGTTTCCAAGCATTCCCAACCCACCAGCCCTAGCGCCACCAGCCTTGCCTGAGGTCACGACTATCATTACCCCAGAAATTCCGACTCCAGAAGTGCCTGTAACTGAATTTCCTGATACGGTTGTCGAAACTTCACCCCTAAATTCACCACCCCTCAGCCCAATTCCGTTTAGTGCGCCCCAATTCAACGCTCCTCAACTAGTTGGCCCTAGTTTAAGTGCCCCTGCTCTGAGCGGTCCTGGGTTAACCGGACCAACCTTTAATCCTTTGGCTGCAAATCCACCGCAATTTAATTCACCCCAGTCCAATGCTCCCGCGTTTGCGGCCCCCAACCTAGCTTCACCTACCCTCAGTGCACCTACCCTCACGTTCATCACTGCCCCCGAAGAGGATACCCAAATTCCGCCCACAGCAATTCCTGCCGTTGAATTTCCAGAGGTGACCAGTCCTTTTGGTAACTAATTGATGACTGGTTGCTGACTAATGCAGGTGGACCTCATGGCTGAGTTGGTTGGGCAATTTGAACTGCAAGATAGCAATTGGCCAAATATCAGCTACGCTGCAAGCTGTATTTCTGCTTTACGCCCACATCTAGCTAATCGGTAAGACATCCAGGGTAGAAGTTTTTGTTTAAGATGGTAGTCCGGGGGTGACCTCAACAATCAGCTTAGGCTGGTACTTGATTAAGAATGCAGCAGTCTTTTGCGACCACTGAAGGGGGTCAGGATTGCCTGTTGGCATTCGTGGGGATTGGTTTTATGGCAAAAGCGACAACGAAAGTAGATCGAAAAGCAACCGCTAAGCAGACGAAGCAGTCGAAACAAAAGACTGCCTCTGGTGAATTTCTGTCGTTGGGTGAGTATGCTCACAGAATAATTGCTAAGCAATATCACCGTTTGGTGAAGCAAGAAGAAGGTGTATTGCAGGATAAGGATCCCGAACATCTGCATCAAATGCGGGTTGCAACTCGACGGCTACGGACCGCTTTGCAGGTAGTTGGTGTTGCTGTTAAGCTGCCCAAGCCAGCCCAAGCCAAACATGTACAGGCATTGACGAAAGTATTGGGAACCCTGCGCGACCTCGATGTGCAGATCGCTGCGTTGCAGAACGAATACCATCCTCAGGTTCCTGCAGCGGAGCAGAAGTTAATTGAACAAGCAATTAAACACCTACACAAACAGCGCAACAATGCCTTTGCTGAGGTGAAATCTGCTCTTACAGAAGAACGGTATGGCGATCTCAAGGCAGCTTACAAAACCTGGCTCGATCAACCAGAGTATACCCCGCTGGCCCAACTGCCTCTAGAGGCTGTTTTACCCGAGTTGCTGAGTCCACTATTGTCTGAATTGCTGCTGCACCCGGCTTGGCTGATCGCAGCTGCAGACCAATCTGGTGACGGTGGCGAAACCCTGCATGACCTCCGCAAAACCTGTAAGCATGCCCGTTATCAGGCAGAGTTTTTCACCGAAGTTTACACTAAGTCGTTTGAAGCATGGGTGAATGAACTGAAGCAAATTCAAGAAAATTTGGGCATTGTCCAAGATACCCATGTGCTTCTGGGAATCCTGGCAGATGATGTCTTGGATTCGGCGCTCGCAGATAAAATGCCGAAATTAAACCACGCAATTCAACAGCAACAGACAAGTGCGATGACCGACTGGGATGCGACGCGACTTAGATATCTAGACACAAAATTTCGCCGGTCCCTCTACCAGATGATTTTGTCGCCCAGTTTATCAACGTCTAAGTAGGGCGACTGAGAGTCTGTACAGAATTTTCAATCCGATTGTCTGGCTTCGTCATCTCCCACCCGCGCATCAATAACAGGTTAATAGGGAGCGGGCTAGTGGGGGAAGTCTGCTCATGCAGACTAGACAGGGGTTCTAGTCCACTACCCTGCGGGAACGCAAGCGTATGAGTGGACTTGCTGGATTAGCCTGTGCTTCAGCAAGGGTAGGCGATGCCACAAACTCAAATAAATTTACAGACCCTGGAGCTGAATTCAGTATCTGCAAAATCATGTACGAACCTACTCAAAAATCTGACTCATGCAACCCCTTATGCAATCAAATCAGACAGCAATTCAAAAGCAGCAATTTTGGCGAATCGATAAGTATGCTCTATTAAATTCTATTGAATGATTATGATAACTAAAACAATAATTACCGCTAATTCATTGCAGCTTTTAGCCCTAGTGAAAGCTATATATTACTCAGCTGACAAACGCCTTTCCTATGGGATCAAAGGTCAAATTACCAACAGCAAAAAGCTTCAGCTTAATTATGTTAGCAGTGGCGGTTGATTAAGCAAAACTTTAGCTCTGTGCCAGTATTTAAGCTAACCTTATGGGATCCTAAAATAATTCTAAAGTATAAGTAATTCAGGCTAAACATAGCCGGTTTCATTACGAATCCCATTCATCAAGTCAGCTGAATTTTGGTTACAGATATAAGGTTTTCCCGTAGTATCAGAATTAGAGTTTGTCCAGAATGAGCTTTGATTCTTTGATAATCATTGCTAGCTGGGCGATAGGTAAACTTTGACTGCCGTTTCGAACACTGAGAGGATATACATGGCTACGTACAAAGTTACATTGATTAACGACGCTGAAGGGTTGAATACCACGATCGAAGTACCCGACGATGAGTACATCCTGGATGCTGCTGAAGAGCAAGGGTTGGATCTGCCCTATTCCTGCCGTGCCGGTGCTTGCTCTACTTGTGCTGGTAAAATTACTGCCGGTACAGTTGACCAGTCAGATCAATCCTTCCTGGATGACGATCAAATTGAAGCAGGTTATGTCTTGACTTGTGTGGCCTATCCGACTTCTGATTGCACCATCATCACCCACCAAGAAGAAGAGCTGTACTAACTACTTTCCGAAAACTTGTCAGAGCTTTTGAATTCCAAAACCCTGAAGGGGTTTTCGAATAGGCTCTAAACAAACGGTACTTACAATCAAGAGGGCGATTCGTCGCCTTCTGATTAATTCAGCTATTTAGTACTATTTCAACTTAGTGCTATTCAGGGCTAATGGTACTAGCAAAGCTTTTCCCGGCAGAAGTGCGATTTGTGCTTCTGCCTTGTTGTATCGATCTTGAGTCTGTCGCTTTCTGGATATCTAGAGGAGCGCACCCTATTTCTGGCTGCTGACAACTTCCGGTTCACGCCAAAAGGCAATACTGGGGTTTAACAGTTGAAGCTGAGTACCTGGATAGTAGAAGCGCAGAATGCGTTCACTGGACCAGCCTAGTTCACCGAGTCGATAGGCGCCCGTTTGGCTCATGCCAACTCCATGACCTAAACCTCCACCAATAAAGGCATAGCCTTTCAATACTTTGGCGGCAGGACTAGCAGCAGGCACCGAAGCTGCAGGGATGGGCTGCCCATTTGGAGATGGTTGGGGATTGGCAGAAGCCTGTGGGCTGGGCTGGGGTCGAGGGGTTTCGTAGATAGGATCTAGATAGAACAGTGTACTGTTGGGCGCATAGAGTGCTCGCAGAATCTCATCCTTTTCTAACTCGATCAAGCCGCGATCGGTTGAGACTTCCATGCGCTGAACTCGCCCAGCCGGAGAGCGTTCTACTACCTGCAGTTCTTTGATTTGCGTGAAGTTTGCTAAGGGATGCTGCTTGCTTTGTAAGTAGGAGCGCAGATCTTGAGCAATCTCAGTTAGCGGACTTTCGACTCGCCAGCGGAACATATCCCAGCCCGCTTCATTAAAACCTTGCTTCAGGTTAATGAATGAGCGGAAGTTGGCTTCATCGGCTAAGCTACGCTGAGACAGATCCCACAAGTTTTGTACCGAATCCACTACCGCTTGTAAATAAGGGCGATCCGGCCCATTCCAAACATTGCTAAAGGGAGCCGTAACACCACCCGTTGTGGAGGAATAGAGTGCGTCCACTAGCTCGTTATTGTAGGTCAATACCATCCCTCGCGTGGCCGCAATTGCTCGGTCGGATTCAGGGGCAGCCCCCATCAAACCCCAATACACCTGACACTGAGTATCGGCACAGAGCTGGTAATTATCAACCGCAAAGCGACGCAGATTTCGTAAAGCATAGGTCCGCGCCAAAACTGCTTGAGCTTCAATTGCGGTTGGCGGAGCACCTAAACCAATTTCGTGGGGCACTACACCGCGCAGATAGGTCTCGATCGGTACCTGATTGACTAGTGTGTAAGTACCGTAAGCATTGGGCTGGAGCTTCAAGGTTCCGGCATAGAGGCGAGTGCCATGGTCGTTACGATTAAACGTCACCTCAAACTGCTGCGTTGAAGCGGCAAACTCCATCTCATCCTGCTGATAGCGCGCGCCATTGACGGCAATAGTGGCCTTTGGCTCTTGCTGCTGCACCTGAGTGTCAATGAAGGCTGTTTTGGAGCCGTTGGCCCGCAGATTTTGCATCAATAACCGACGCAACAGGGGAGTTTTGTAGGTTTCGCGCTTGGCCCACACCTGCCACTGACGCGGCTGCGCTACTTCTACCTCAACACCTTGAGATTTCCACTGGGTAGCACTGTCCTCGGCACTCTCAAAACTGCGGTGCGTACTGAGCACCACCCGTTCGGTTACCTTCGGCTTAGGCAACGGCTGCATCTCTACCTTTACCGTAACGTTACCGGTAGTCGTGACCGCCTGTGCCTGCTCGTTTACTTTGAACTTTAACGTCACGCTGTCGCCCGATTTGGGTTTGATCACCATTTCGTCGCTTGGTTCTGAGCCAAACCGCTGCACCACTCCCACATCCAGAGAGGGGTTCGGAGGAGCATCTTGGGCGTAGCTGGACTTGATAGTAACCGTCCAACCGGCAGCAATTAGCACTGCGCCTAGCCAGGGCAACCACGGTTGAGATTTAGTCATTCGCTTTGTGAGTGGGGGATCAAACAGAACTAGAGGATACAGTTGAGCAACTAAACCAATGGGTTTGAATTAGTCTCCTCACAGAAAGTTTTTTAGAGTGACAACCAGAGTGACAAAGTTCAAGCATAGCCAATTCAGGCAAGTACAGACGCTGGAATTTCAGGCACTGCCTCTCAGTCAGCCACATAGACTACTGACAACCTGATAATTGATAATAGTCTCTGATTATGGATGCTAACACCCCAATTCAACCATTCAGTTTGACAAAGATTTGGCAAAAATTTCAACAAGTTCTGAGGCTGCGGTAGCTAATAGGAGTTCAGGATAGCAATTTAGCCCAATTTGTTCCTGCTGCTCAGCGCTGCTTTGACTACAGTTTGGCTGAAGAATCTGAAAATAAAGTAAAGCTTAACAGAAGCCCTCTGGGGCAGTCTTCATCATGAAAGGGTAGTTTGGTCGCTACGCCTGCAACAATTTAGCGCCGGTCAGCTCCTGGACGCTGTTGTTAATGCTTACTGTGATTGCTAATACTCTATTCATCTCTTCAAGAGGCATTTATGAACAAGCTAATGCATTATCCGATGGTAATTGGCGGCGAACTGGTGGAAACAGGCAGCGAAGATTTGATTGAGCCTGCATCGGGTAAGCCATTTGCTACAGTGGCGCTCGGAACCAAAGCCGATGTAGAAAGGGCAGTTGCTGCCGCAAAAGCCGCTCAAGTAGACTGGGCTGCCCTTTCCTACGGAGAACGCAGTACCGCCCTGATGAAGCTGGCCGACGCGCTGGAAGCAAAAAGCGAAACCCTGGCCCGCTTAGAAAGCCAAAACGCCGGAAAACCCTTGAAACTGACCGTGGGTGGCGATGTTCCTTTTGCTATTGATAACCTGCGCTACTTTGCGAGCGTCGTGCGGCGGCAAGAAGGCTCGGCAGCGGGGGAATATGTGGGCGGCTACACCAGCATGATTCGCCGCGAACCAATTGGCGTCATCGGTGCCATTACCCCCTGGAACTATCCGTTTATGATGGCGATTTGGAAACTGGGTCCGGCGCTGGCTGCTGGCAATGCAGTCGTGATCAAACCCGCTCCCAATACGCCGATTACGACCATCGAACTGGCAAAAACAGCCCTCGAAGCTGGCTTACCGGCTGGTTTAATCAACGTCGTCACTGGGGGAGGCTGAAGTAGGGGAAGCGATTTGTACCCATCCGGATGTGCGGATGATCAGTCTTTACGGG
>KL662191.1:5144340-5369632 GCA_000733415.1 [Leptolyngbya] sp. JSC-1 | reverse complement strand
CGATTTGGAAACTGGGTCCGGCGCTGGCTGCTGGCAATGCAGTCGTGATCAAACCCGCTCCCAATACGCCGATTACGACCATCGAACTGGCAAAAACAGCCCTCGAAGCTGGCTTACCGGCTGGTTTAATCAACGTCGTCACTGGGGGAGCTGAAGTAGGGGAAGCGATTTGTACCCATCCGGATGTGCGGATGATCAGCTTTACGGGCAGCACCCGCACCGGCAAACGTATCGCTGAGTTAGCCAGCCCCATGGTGAAACGGGTAACGCTCGAACTTGGTGGCAAAGCTCCGTTTGTCGTGTTCACCGATGCCGATATTGAAGCCGCCGCCCGCGGCGCAATTCCAGCCGCCTATATGAACAGTGGCCAGGATTGCACGGCTGCCACCCGAATCTACGTGCAAAACGAGGTGTTTGATCAATTCCTTAGCCGCTTTACCGAACTCACCCAAACGATTCGCGTTGGCGATCCCTTTGCTGAAGATACCGATATCGGTCCGTTAGCCAGCGAAACCCAACGCCTCAAGGTGCACGGCTTTGTCGAAGAAGCACGGCAGCAGGGCGTCAAGGTAGCCACTGGCGGCGTTATGCCGGAGGGAGATGGGTTTTACTATCCGCCCACGATCTTGGTAGAGGCGGCCCAATCGGCAAGCTGCGTGCAGGAGGAAATTTTTGGCCCGGTAGTAGTAGTGAATCGCTTCTCGGATGAAGCCGAAGCCATCAAGTTGGCAAACGACATTCCCTACGGATTAGCTGGCAGCGTCTGGACTTTGAATGTGCAGCGAGCGATGCGAATGGCGGCAGCAATGGAGTGTGGCACCGTTTGGGTGAATGATCACTTACCGATTGCCAGCGAAATGCCCCACGGCGGTTTCAAGCAAAGCGGCATCGGCAAAGACATGTCCTACTACGCGCTGGAAGAATACACCATCGTCAAGCATGTCATGCTAGACATCACGGGCGAACAGAAGAAAGCCTGGCACTCGGTTGTATTTGACGCTTAATTGAGTTTTGTAGCTTGCTTCTACAAAGCATTGTTTTAAGTTTTGAGTGTTGAGTTAGAGCAGGGGAGTTGAAAAATAAATTTGGTGAGCCGATGGTGTGAGCATCTCACCCACTCATGGGCAGAATGTCATTGCCTACAGCCTGTCACTCAACTCAAAACTGAGAACTCAACACTCAAAACTATCTTCCAAACTATCTTCCTGATTCTGTTCCTGTAGAGATTGCCATCCGGCTTGCCAAAGCGAATGGTCTTTGAGCTGCTGAGCGTTCAACCAAAACCGCACGGTTGGGTCACAGGCAGCCACCATCTCAGCGAACACCCAACGCCCTTCGTTTTTGCGATTGACCACCTGGAAATGTCGCCATCCCCAGGTGGTCTGTTGGGCCGTCCATTTGGAACCAACTAAGTAAGGAAATTTTTGCTTGCGTGCCATTGGGACTTCTATCGAGTTATGTAACAAAAAATAACTAGAATTGAGGACAAAAAACCTGAAATCGCGTCAAATTGCCAGAGGTTTTCTCTTCCAGTTCTGGAATGTTCGGTTATGCTGAATTCATAACAATTTCTCAACACGCCGTTTCTGTTTTCCCGCAAAGAGAATCTTGCTGTGTTGATTGTTAGGTTCGTTGCCTCATTGGTCCGAGCTAATTGGTTTGAGAAATTTTGCTTTCAGCAAGATCTCATTCTGTAACTTTCAGCAAGCGCAAACTAAAACTCTGGCATACCAGTTTTTTACAGCGAAAATTATGAAAAAGCGTGCAACTTTTGTGAGAAAAGTTACAATCGGAGAGGTTTCAGCAAAACCCGCAGGCAATGATTCCCGTTTTGGTGCTGATTCCCAGTATTCATCATTACTGAGGAGAAGTATTGTGCCTCTGGGATAGCTACCGGCAACGACGAACTGGTCTTATATTTATCTAGAATCACTTAAGCGTAGACCAGCTAATAACTCGGTCGTGATATTCCTTGGTTTGATTGACCTTTAACGTTTTGATATAAGGAGCATGAGGAGCGCGGCATGACCCAGGCTAATGACGTACTCGAAACCATTGACCAGCCCGAGAGTAATTTGGATGAACTCTTGATTGAGGAAGGAGATGATCGAGACGATTTGTTCGACAGCCAGCCCGATTCTGAGGATGAAGAGGATGGCAAGGCGGCGAAGGGAGGCGCTCGTCGTCGGGCACAAGCGAAGAAAAAACATTACACCGAAGATTCGATTCGGCTTTACCTGCAGGAGATTGGTCGGATTCGCCTGCTGAGGGCCGATGAAGAAATTGAACTGGCTCGCAAGATCGCTGATTTGCTGGAACTGGAGCGGATTCGGGACAAATTATGCGAACGCCTCGACCAAACGCCTCAGGAGTTTGAGCGCAATCTCGAAGTTTGGGCCAATGAGGTGAACCAACCCCTGCCCAAATTCCGCCGACGTCTACACGAAGGCCGGCGAGCCAAAGAAAAAATGGTGCAGTCCAACCTACGATTGGTGGTTTCGATCGCCAAGAAGTATATGAACCGTGGCTTGTCGTTCCAGGATTTGATTCAGGAAGGCAGTTTGGGCCTGATTCGGGCGGCTGAGAAGTTTGACCACGAAAAGGGCTATAAATTCTCGACCTATGCCACCTGGTGGATTCGTCAGGCAATTACCCGCGCCATTGCCGATCAATCTCGCACGATTCGACTGCCGGTTCACCTCTACGAGACCATTTCTCGGATCAAGAAAACCACCAAACTGCTGTCTCAGGAAATGGGCCGCAAACCCACCGAAGAAGAGATCGCAACTCGGATGGAGATGACAATTGAGAAACTGCGGTTTATTGCTAAGTCGGCTCAGTTGCCCATCTCTTTAGAAACACCAATTGGCAAAGAAGAAGACTCGCGCTTGGGAGACTTCATTGAATCTGATGGTGAAACACCCGAAGATCAGGTTTCCAAAAATCTACTCCGGGAAGACCTGGAAAGCGTTTTGGGTACGCTCAGCCCCCGCGAACGCGATGTATTACGCCTGCGCTATGGCTTGGATGATGGTCGGATGAAAACCTTAGAAGAGATCGGCCAGATTTTCAACGTCACTCGCGAGCGGATTCGGCAAATCGAAGCCAAAGCACTGCGGAAGTTGCGCCACCCCAACCGCAACAGCGTTTTGAAGGAATACATTCGCTAATTCTTGGGTTAGTCACCCATTATCAAATCAGATTTTCGATGAAGCCTGCCGGATTTGGTAGGCTTTTTGTTTGTTAGACATTAGGCTCTAGCGGCAGAATCACAGCAAAGGTTGAGCCACTGCCAAGTTGACTCCGCAGGGAGACCTGCCCACCATGAGCTTCGGCAATCGCCTTGACAATGGATAGCCCCAATCCCGCTCCTTCAGAACGGCGGCGACCGTGAGAGGCTCTGGCAAAGCGTTCAAAAATGCGCTGCTGATCTTCAAGCCGAATGCCTGCTCCAGTATCTCGTACCCAAAAGTGAACCTTGTCTTTTCTAATCGCGGATCCAATTGTAATCGTGTCATCTGGTTCGGTGTGCTGGGTGGCGTTCTGCGCCAAATTCATCACAGCCTGAATAATCCGCTGGCGATCCACAACAATTCGTCCCTTAGCTACTGATTCCAACTGCCAGTTACGAGGTGCTAGTACCTGAGCTTTCACAAATAGTTCGTGGGTGAGCGCCTCAGCATCTACCGTTTCGAGTTGGAGAAAATTGGGCCGTTCTGCTTTGGCAAGTAAAACCAAATCCTCAACAAAGCGGCTCATCCGGTCTAGCTCATCCATGACGACTTCCAGAGTGTCCTGCTGTTCGTCGGGATGGCTACTCATCAGTTCCAGATGGCCGCGCATGATCGTAATTGGGGTACGCAGCTCATGGCCTGCATCGTTAACAAAGTTGCGCTGGCTGATGAACGAACTCTCTAGCCGATCCATCATGTCATTGAACGTAGTTGCCAGTTTCGCCAGTTCTCCCTGACCTTGAACCGGAATCCGCCGAGTCAAATCGGTTTCACTAATGGATTGGATCGTGGCCGTCAATGCCCGCAGGGGTTGCAGCACTCGGCCCGCCGCAAACCAAGCCAGCAGGAGGGAAATGGCTAGCACTACCAGCGAAACCTGAATCACTACACCCACGGCTTCTAGGACTTCTGCCCGTTCTCCGATCACGCTATGGGCGACCACCCAGGTTCCTAATAGTTTACCGTTCGCTTTCACCGGCTCCACAACGTAGAGGATGCGGTCATTCTCGTTGTACAGACTCGTCTGCTCACCCTGTTCTGGTTCAGTCTGGGTGGCCCAACGGCGCATCAAAGGCGTATCCGGTCTAAAATCTCGTGGCAGGGCTACCGGACTCGATTGATAGAACTGCCCATCCACAAAGGTGATCAAGTAAATATTGTCTTCTGGGATTTCGACTTGCAGGTAGGCTGAGAAAAATCGCCTTGCTTCAGCTGCAGTGGTTGGAAGCTGGAGATCCTGCATTAGCGCTGCTTCCCTAGCATCAGCCGGCGGCGGTGGAACAGGGCGAACCGGCTCCGGATCGCTGGGGTGGAAATGCTCCATGCGGTTATTCTCCAGGCTTTCGAGATCGATTCTGCCTGACAACAGCTCTCGAAAGTCTTTGACCTCGCCCCAAATATCTTGCTGGACCCGTGCCTCGACCCGATCAAACAACCGTTGACGAAAGGCCGGAATCGCCAGACCAAACGCCAGCGCCAGAATTACCGTATACCAAACTAAAACCCGTGTCCGAGCTTCACCCCAAACTTCGGGCCAGCGAAATCTAGCGCTTGAAGATGAGGCAGTGACGCGATAGTCTGGGTTTTTCACAGAAAAAGCTCGCTCACGAAACACCTTCAGATTCAGCTATACCTTCCAGACATCAGGATGCATAGGGGTTAGCAGGGGTGGGAATTTCAGTGAGTTTGCTGGCTTGAATCACGAGTTGACGTTTATCGGCCAGCGTTTCGGTAATCATTTGCCCTGCCACCCTATACCACTTGTCTGGTTGATAGGCAGACCGGTTCCCGCTAGGCAACTTGACCGGCATTCCCACTGGGTAGGCATCCGCAGCACAACAGGTAATCACAAAACGAGCAATCCCAATATAATTGTCCGGCACTTGCGGCAGGTGAAGCACAAATCCTTCTACGTTTACTTTTTGGCCAGTGTAGGCGTCGGGTTCGGGATACACGTTTAGGGTGCGAATCCAATCGATCAAGGTACGATTTTCTGGTTTGGTGGAGGTGCGGAAGGCTTGCGGCTGGGAGCGCGTCATGGTCAGGGTTTCGGTCACACCCCGGTCCAGCGCCATCTGACTGGCAAAGGGCTGGGGCGTAAACTGAAGTCCAAATAACGCCACCGCCAGCAGCAGAGCACTGCTCCATCCCGGTGGGAACAGGGACAAATGCTGAAGCAGGTCTCCCTGATTTCGGTCTTTTCGCTTTTTGAGCTGCACAACTCGCCAGATAAACTGGGCGATTTTGACGGTTGCCACGCCCAGCAGCACAAACCCCGCCGAATAGGCTAGCCAAACATAATTTGGATGCAGCAACAGGTTGATTTTGCCAGTTAACCAATACTGCAATAGCAAAACGCCCCAGGCAGAAATGGCGGCAATATCCAGCAGTCCTTGCAGGCGGTACAGGCTTTTGAGGGGGTGAAAGCGGCGGGTGGTTTTGTAATTCGTTTGAACAGTCATGCGGCCTCAACGATGCACTAGCTCACGTACAATTAGCTGACATATAAATTGATCAACAAGGTCAACAGAAACGTTAGCTGCCCCGCCAGCACGAACAAGTAGAGGATGGCGCGACCCCGAAACACCGTCAACAGCAGGGCAAAATTCTTCAGGTCGATCATGGGACCAAACACTAAGAATGCCAGCAGCGATCCAGTCGTAAAGGTCGAGGCAAACGACAGGGCAAAAAACGAATCCACCGTGGAGCAAATCGACACCACCGCCGCCAACAGCATCATCGCCAGGATCGACGAAACCGGCCCCTGTCCCAAACTCAAAATCAGGTCGCGCGGCACCGAAACTTGAACCAGGGCAGCAATGGCTGAACCGATGATCAAAATCCCGCCTAGCTCGCGCAGTTCCTGAATCACATTGTCGAGCATCAGCCGCAGCCGTTCGGGAATCGGTCGAGACAGGGTGGGATTAGCTGCCAGTGCTGCTTGTCCCAAACCATCCACTTGTAGCGGTTGATCGGATTGACCCAGAAAAAACGTGCCCGATTGCAGTAGGGGTGAAGCGGTCTCTTCAGCCTGAGGTGCCTTTGTTCTTGGTGCCTTTGTCTTCTTGGCAGCGCGCTTCGGAATCGGCATGGCACGAGCGACAGCCGGCTGCATCAAGGGGCGCAAGTCGGCCTGGGTACTGAACACCCAACCAATCATCGTGGCGATCAGCAGCGAAAAGCCGACCCGTAAAAACACCATTTCTGGCTGATCGCGGAAGGCAATCCAAGTAGCCCAAAACACGACCGGATTCACGACCGGAGCTGCCAACAAAAATCCAATTGCCATCGCTGCCGGTGCCCCTTGGACGATGAGCCGTCGGGCCACGGGCACATTGCCGCATTCACAGACAGGAAATAGAAACCCGATCAGGCTACCAGCAAAGGCGGCCAACAGCGGCTGTTTGGGAACGGCGGCAATCAACTTGCGCTCATCCACAAACAGCAAAAGCGCGCTGGAGAAGAATACCCCAATCAGCAGAAAGGGAATGGCTTCCACCAGCAGGCTAAAAAACAGAGTTAGAGCGTTATTGAATTGATTCATGCCTGGTGTGTAGGAGTGCGGGATCAAAAACAGGGATCAGGCGAATGAGTCTGATGGGTCATTGTACTCGATCCATTCGAGTTTTTACGCCATCATGGTTTAAGCTCGCTAATTCTTTAACCCCAATTTCAGTTCCAATACTCACTGACTCACCGTCCAGGGCTGATTAAGTTCAGGACCGATCAAGCCGCATATTCCTGAACCGCCAGCACCAGATTTTCGGTCCAATAGTGGGTCAGCTCAGCAGTGGCAGCCTCCACCATGACGCGAATCACGGGTTCAGTCCCGGAAGCTCGCACCAAGATCCGGCCCTGATCACCCATGGCGGTCTCGGCCTGGGTAATTACCTGCTGCAATCGCGCATCTTGCTGCCAGTTGAGGCGACGTTCCCGATCTTCCACCCGGACATTGCGGAGAATTTGGGGATAAGTTTGGAAACTCTGGTTGATCAGGTCTGCCAGGGAGGTACCCGATTGCCGCACCAGAGACGCCAGATGCAGTGCCGTCAGCAGGCCATCCCCGGAAACGCCATAGTGGGGACAGAGAATATGGCCCGACTGCTCGCCGCCCAGCTTCGCGCCCCGCTTTTGCATTTCTGCATGCACATACTGATCGCCCACCGCCGTCCGGATCAGGGAACCACCCAACTGCTGCCAGGCCCGCTCGAAACCCAGGTTGGCCATCACTGTAGAAATGATCAAATTATCCGGCAGTTGGTTGGACTGGCGCAGCGCTTGACCCCAGAGATAAAGAATATAGTCACCATCCACGACTCGGCCTTGGGAATCTACGGCCATGACTCGGTCCGCATCGCCGTCAAAGGCAAAGCCCAAATCAGCTGAGTGGTTGCGCACTCCAGCTTTGAGCGGTTCCAGATGAGTCGAGCCGCAGTTGACATTGATCCGATCGCCATCGGCATAGTCGTGCAGACAGATCACCTTAGCTCCCATCTGCTGGAATACAATCGGCGCTACCTGAGTCGCCGCTCCCCAAGCCAGATCCAGCACAATCTTCATGCCTTGCAAATTCACAGCCGGCAGCAGCGGACGATGCAGCGATTGCACATAGGTTTCGATCAGCTCTGGGCGGTGGTAGTGCTGACCCCAGCGGCTGTTGGCCTCAATGGTGGGAATGCTCTCTCCCCGTAGAGCCGATTCGATTGCGACTTGCAGATCGGCGGATAATTTTGCCCCACCGGCTCCAAAAAACTTGATGCCATTGTCTTCCGGCGGATTATGGCTAGCAGAGATCATCACGCCCCCAATCGCCTCGGTCGTGTGGGTAAGATAAGCCACCGTCGGCGTTGGGCACAGACCCAGGTTCCAAACTTCCAATCCTGCCGCCGTCAAGCCGGCCGAGAGGGCCATTGCCAGCATGTGGCTAGAGTTGCGCGAATCTTGTCCCAAGATAATCGTGCGGCTCGCCTGACTTTGACCCCGCAAAACCTGCCCAGCCCAATAGCCCACCTGAAGCGCCAGTGGAGCCGTTAGCAACTCACCTGCCTTACCACGAATACCGTCGGTACCAAATAGCTGCGAAGCCGGTAGGTTGAGGCTTCCCCAGCCTGTACCGAGCGAAGAAACCGGATGAGAATCTCGCCAAGAATTGCCAGAAGCAGATAGAACCATATTTGTTTTTACTCCTAACACCACACTCACAGCGGAGGATAACACGTCTCTCCACTTTAGGTACATTTAACTAATGGATACTCTTTTTTGCAATTGTTCACACTACAATTTGGGCCACTCCGATTCCGGAAAGCTAGATTAAAGCCTTAAAAAATTAGGATGAGATGGCAAAGCTTAAAGTTAGGACTGTAAATTTGCCCTAGCCTGAACATTTTGGCAAATCTGACGCCACTGGGCTAAAACATCCTTTTCCAGTAACCGATCGATCTGATATTCCAACCGATTGAAAAAGCCAGCCTGACTTTCCCGGCAAACGGTTTGCAAACTGGTTTTCAAATCACTGTTCTCTTGAGTCAATCTGGCAATTGTGCCTTTCTGTTGTGTGCTAGCAGATTGCAAACTGGCAATTTCCTGCTGTAACCGGCGATTTTCTACTTCTAGACGGCTAATTTTCTGCTGCTGGAATGTATACACCCCATAAGCCGCTACACCTGCAACCAACAAGCACCCTATCCCTTCAATTACATAAGGCCAAAAGGCAGCCGGTTTCGATTCAGCCTGGCTCATAATTAACAGATCATTAATAGTATTAATAACGATTTGCTCCCATGATATCAAATCAGATGTCAACAGCCATCTAGTTGAACAATTGCTGCTCAACTAGATAGAACCTATATGCAATGTGAATTGATTAGTTTCAGGACAGCGTCAGCTAGTTCAGCCGGCACCTCAGTCAAACCCCGACCTCTTGCAGCAACACCTCCATGTCAGATAGGGATAGTCCCTGCTGAATGTAGCGAGGTGCAAGTGGATTGTAAGGGCTTTGCAACCGATCGATGGCAATAATCTGCGTTCCTGCTGGCAGCATGGGTACATCTGGATCAAAATCGGTGGGCCGCATCAGCGAGCTGGAAAACCCCTTGAAGATAGTGATTTGATCCGGTTCCCCGTCAATTTCTGCTGTCACGATCAGCACTTCCTGCGGACGCTTCAGGGTGTACTGCTCTAACCGATAGCCGATAGTCTGCTTCACAATTGATTTTGCAATGGTTGGGACACTTTTAATTGTGCTAGAACCAGCGCTCGGTTTTAAGCGGCTCGTTCCGCTCAGCCAGACAAATCCTAGTAGTTCGACCTGCATTCCTAATTTTGTTGATAATTAACTACGAACAACTTCAGCCAGTGCCGGGATGAAATTTAGCCAGTTGCTTCAGCAATTACAGATCACCGACCAGCACAGCCTCTTGGTGGATCCGGCTCACGATCCGGTTTTAATCGGGTTGGCCGCGATTGACGAAGCCCAGCCAGGAAGCCTCAGCTACATCGAAGGTAGTAAGTTTGCCAGTCAGATCCACCACACCGGGGCGAGTGCCGTGATTCTGCCCCAGGATGCCAAACTGCAACAGCAAGCCAGCCAACGCCAGATCGCCTGGATCAGCACCGCAGAACCCAAGCTGCTGTTTGCCAAAGCCGTTCCGCTGTTTTACCAGCCCTTTCAGCCCGAACCAGGCATTCATCCGACGGCAGTAATTCATCCAACGGCTCAAATCGGGCAGGAGGTGTCGGTCGGAGCCTACAGCGTGATCCAAGCCAACGTCAAAATCGGCAACGGGGTTTGCATTCATCCCAGTGTCGTGGTCTATCCCGATGTGCAAATTGGCGACCGGACCGTACTTCATGCCGGCTGCGTGATTCACGAACGCACCCAAATCGGTGCAAACTGCGTGATTCACAGTGGTGCTGTGATTGGGGCCGAAGGATTTGGGTTTGTACCAGCGGCAGAGGGTTGGGTAAAGCTGGAACAATCGGGCATCACGGTGCTGGAGGACCGGGTGGAGGTGGGTTGTAACTCAACGGTGGATCGTCCGGCAGTTGGCGAAACCCGCATCGGCTATAACTCCAAGCTCGATAATCTGGTGCATGTGGGGCACAACTGTCGCATCGGGCAGAACTGCATCTTGGCGGCTCAGGTGGGAATGGCCGGCGGTGGTAAGACCGGGAACTGGGTGATTTTGGGCGGTCAAGTTGGTGTAGCCAACCAAGCCACGATTGGGGATCGGGTACAGGCGGGAGCTAAGGCCGGGTTGCATGGCGCGATTGCTCCAGGCAGTATTATGATGGGCAGTCCGGCCAGTCCGTACCGCACCTTTCTGAAGGCATCTGCGATCTACAACCGCTTGCCAGACATGCACCAGTCCTTGCGGCGACTTCAGCAGCAGGTCGAGGAGTTGCAGCAGCAAATTGCCCAACTGACGAATGAGGATAATAAACACGATGAAACTTAGCGATTTGGTGCAAAAGCTGGGCGTGGCAACGTTTGATCTAGGCTGCGATCCAGACATCAGTGGAGTGACGGAAATCGAGACTGCTCAGCCTCAGACCTTGAGCTACATCGAAGGCAGTAAGCTCGCGGCCTATGTGTCCACTACTGTCGCTAGTGCGCTAGTGCTGCCACTCGATGCCAAACTTCAGGCTGAAGCCAGTGAACGTGGTCTGGCCTGGCTGGCCGATGCCCAGCCGCGTAAGCTGTTCGCCCAAGCGATTGCTCTGTTCTATCAGCCGTTTCGCCTGTCACCCGGCATTCACCCTACCAGCGTCATTGATCCAACCGTGGAACTGGGCGAAGGGGTGGCGATTGGTGCGCATGTGGTGATTCAGGCTGGTGTGAAAATCGGCAATGGGGTCTGCATTCATCCCAATGTTGTGATCTATCCCGATGTCCAGATCGGCGATCGGACGGTGCTCCATGCCAACTGCACAATTCATGAACGCGCTCAGATTGGCGCAGACTGCATGATTCACAGCGGTGCGGTGATTGGGGCCGAGGGATTTGGCTTTGTCCCAGTGCCAGAAGGCTGGCTGAAGATGGAGCAGTCGGGCTACACGGTGCTAGAAGAAGGCGTAGAGGTGGGCTGCAATTCCACAATTGACCGACCGGCTTTGGGCATAACTCGGATTGGACGCAACACCAAAATCGACAATCTGGTGCATGTGGCGCATGGCTGCCAGTTGGGCGAGAACTGCATCCTAGCCGGTCAAGTCGGATTGGCAGGAGCAGTGGAAGTGGGGAATCGCGTGATTATGGCCGGCCAAGTGGGAATTGTGGATCACGTCAAAATTGGTGACAACGTAATCGCTTCAGCCAAGGCAGGGATTCACAACGATGTAGAAGCAGGAGCAATTGTGACAGGAATTCCGGCGATTCCTCATCGGTTGTTTGTCAAGGCCACAGCTGTATTTAACCGCCTGCCGGAGATGTACCAAACTCTGCGGCAGGTGCAAAAACAGCTTGGCATCGAGCGCAAGTCTTAGGCTGACCGAATCAAGCTTTCCGCAGCCGCAGCATTTGGGCTACCACCGCCATGCTTTCTTCATAGAGCACATCGCGACCCCAGCGCTGGAGCTGTTGGCTCATCAGAAATTCGGCTTTTTGGTCGCTGGTGGCGGTCACCTGTTCGGTGCGGGCGATTTGGGCACCGCCTTTGGCCTCCATCCGCATACAGCCGGTGGTTTCCGAGCAAATAATCGTGTTGCAGTCGGCTTTCGGATTGCTGGAGGTGAGGCTGATGCCAATCAAATCGCCAACAATCTCACCGGGATCGCCAACTGGCACTCCTGCCAACTCGGCCTTGATCGTTTGCTGGTTTGGACCAACCAGATCAATGTAAATCAAGTCGTAGAGTTCTTTGGTTTCGGTATAGGAAACCGGCTGCCATTCCAAGCGGCTCGCCAGCCAGCCCAAAAACATCAGCGCCTGAGCCGGGTTGCCCTTTTCGTAGTCAATCGTGACGCGATCGATATCCTTGAGCGAATCACGCCGCTCGGGTGGATCGAAGGCGGCTGCCGTCAGCTCTTGCCAGGCCGAGAAGCGATGCCAGTTCAGATCCGCCACATAGGTTTCTGCCTCGATCAGGTCTACCATCTTGAGGAATTCCGACTCTGGATCGCTGTAGTAAGACGAATCGAGAATAATGCAGCGGCAGCACTCCACCATTTTCTTGAATAGCTCTTGCTCCGGATTGGGCGTAGCCTTCCACCAAACAAATTTGGGCAGTTCCGGGATCATTAAGGAAGCTGCCATATCTCCAACTCGGTTGAGCGCCGCCTTGGTACCACGCAGCGTAATGTACTCGCAGCACATCAGGTTGCTATTGGTCTTCTTCAGAATCGGGCAATAAACCGACACTTGGGCTGTTACCCCTCGGTCTTCCCCAAACGTGGGACAGAGGGTAATAATCCGACAGGGGTTTTGAGCCGCAATCGCATCGGGAACGCTAGATCCGCGCAGATCGGTATTCGTTAGTTTGGCTTGTTCGGGCGGCAGTTTGGCATATTCTTCTCGCAGTTTGGCTAAAGTAGCCGGATCGACTCGTCCTGTAATCGTCAGGCCGTATGCTTTTTGGGCCTCTTTTACAGCGTCTTTCATCATTGGGCCATTAACGCCTTCAATATCGCCCTTGTAAAAGCCTAAGATCGCCAGGAGCTGCTGAAACTCTTCGGGTTCATAGATCACCATACTGAAGGTAGCAGCACGAGTTGCAACAGGGGTAACATTATCACCCACCTGACTTTGCCAGATTCGCCCCAACTCAGCTTCGATCTCGTCAATCGAGATATCTTTTGGTTTTTGCAAAGTAACAAAGGAAGTGCTCATAGTCGGTTGAGTTATGAATTTTGCGTCGATTTCTGCGTCAATTAGAGTCTGCGCCAGCGGCGGCCTTCGCGGTTGAGCAAAAGTTCGGCTTCGATCGGTCCCCAAGTGCCAGCTTCGTAGAGGGGAATCACGTCCGGCGGAGCAGGGGCATCCCAGACTTCCAACACCGGAGCTAGAATTCGCCAAGAGGCTTCCACTTCGTCACCGCGAGTGAATAGGGTTTGATCGCCTAACATGCAGTCTACAAGTAGCCGACTGTAGGCTTCTGTATTGGGTTGACCAAAAGCATTCTCGTAGCTGAAATCCATCTCAACCGAACGAGTTCGCAACGAGCTACCCGGCGTTTTCACCTCCATTCGCAGGGCAATCCCCTCATTTGGCTGAATCCGGAGAGCTAACACATTGCTATTCACCTGTTTGGCAGCAGATTGAAACATCAAGAACGGTACTTCCCGGAAACGAATCGAAATTTCGCTGACCTTTTTGCTCATACGTTTGCCGGTGCGCAGATAAAAGGGCACCCCCTTCCAGCGCCAATTATCGATCACTAGCTTCAAGGCCGCATAGGTGGCTGTGGTGGATTCAGGACTCGCGCCCTCTTCTTCCCGATAGGCTGGCACTGGTTGGCCGTTCATCCAGCCGCTGGTATATTGACCGCGTACTGCTGAGAGTTCCAGGTTCTCTGAGTCAGCAATGTGAGTTGCCTGCAACACCTTCACCTTTTCGTTGCGAATGCTATCGGCATCAAGGGAGTTGGGAGGCTCCATTGCTGTCAGGGAAAACAGCTGCATCAGGTGGTTTTGCACCATGTCTCGCAGTGCCCCAGCTGTTTCGTAGTAGCCGGCTCGTCCTTCCAGACCCACAGTCTCTGCCACCGTAATCTGGACATGATCGACAAACTGCCGATTCCAGAGCGGCTCAAAAATGGCGTTCGCGAACCGGAACACCAGCAAATTCTGCACCGTCTCCTTACCCAGGTAGTGGTCGATGCGGTAGATTTGCTCTTCAGCACAGGTGCTATAAACGACCCGGTTCAACATCTGAGCCGAACTCAAGTCCTTGCCAAACGGCTTTTCAATCACCAACCGCTGCTTGCGCGGATCCGACAGCATATTGGCGGCCCCCAATTGCTGAATCGCTTCAGCGAAGAATCGGGGAGCAACGGACAGATAGAAAACCCGATTGCCTCTGGTGCCACGCTGGGCATCTATTTCCTCCAGAAACACTTTCAGCTTTTGATAGCCTTCCGGATTATCGATATCAGCAGAGAAGTAGAACAATCCTTTGGCAAACTCTTCCCAGGTCGATTCTTTCCGTAGTCCACCGCCGAATTCTTCCACACCTTCCCGCATCTGTTCACGAAAGTAATCGTGACTCCAGTCTCGCCGGGCCACGCCTACAATCGTTATTTCCGGCGGTAGACGGCGCTCCAGCTTCATTTGGTAAAGCGCCGGGACGAGTTTTCGCTGGGTTAAATCACCGGAAGCTCCAAAAATCACCAAAATTTGCGGTTCCGGAATCCGATCTTGCTGCAGGCCAACCCGCAGGGGGTTTTCGAGTAAGGTCACCATAGGCGGTAGAAGTAGGGGGGTATGGTTGGAGGATGGAAGTTTTGAGTGTTGAGTTTTAAGTTTTGAGTTGTGGGATCTGAGGCTTAGGTCATGCATCACTTTGCATCAGCACTGTAACCAAAACGCTCAAAGTTGTCAGTTGTCATTCACTCCAATCTCAACACTCAAAACTTAAAATTTCCTTAAGCAACGGGCGAGAGTCGATTCACTTTTTCCTGCAGAGACTGCATCAGCGCCTCAAAGGGTTGAACAAATTTCTCGATGCCGTCGGTTAGGAGTTCATCCATGACCTGGTCAAGATCAATGTCAACATCGGGAGCTTTGAGGCTTTCAATCAGGTGATAGGCTTCATCGACGTTGGACTCAATCCGGCTGTCCACATTGCAGTGATCGCTACAGGCATCGATTGTGTTCGGCGGTAGGGTGTTGACCGTATCGGGACCGATCAGCTCATCCACATACATCACATCGCTGTAGTCGGGGTTCTTGGTGCTGGTGCTGGCCCAGAGGAGCCGCTGCACGTTTGCCCCTTTTGCAGCTAGAGCTTTCCAGCGATCGGTACCGATGATTTTCTTGTATTCCTGATAGGCCAGTTTGGCGTTGGCAATCGCAATCTTACCTTTAATGGCTAGCAGCTTTTCGCGAGCAGTGATTTGATCCATGCCCTTGAGTTTCTGATCGATGCGCTCGTCGATGTTGCTGTCGATGCGGCTGAGGAAAAAGCTGGCAACCGAGGTAATTTTGCTGATGTCTTCACCCTTGGCAACCCGTGCTTCGAGGCCGCGAATGTAGGACTCGGCGCAATTGACGTAGCTGTCTACCGAAAACAGCAGCGTTACGTTGACGTTGATCCCGGCCGCGATCACGGCTTCGACCGCCGGTAGTCCTGCCGAGGTGCCCGGAATCTTGATCATGACGTTAGGACGACCAATCTGAGCGTAGTAGCGTTTGGCTTCCTCGATCGTCTTTTCGGTGTCATGGGCAATCGAAGGCGGCACTTCAATACTGACATAGCCGTCCAGACCGTCGGTTTGCTGATACACCGGCATCAGGATATCGCAGGCGTTGCGGATGTCGTCAAACACGAGCGATTCGTAGATTTCCTGTACCGACAGATTGGCACGGATGCCCGCTTCGATCGATTTGTCGTAAATCGCGTTTCCGGCAATCGCTTTCTGAAAAATGGCTGGATTAGAAGTGATCCCAGCGATCCCGCAAGTTTCAACGAGCTGCTTCAGTTCGCCCGATTCAATCAAATCGCGGCTGAGGTTGTCCATCCAGATACTTTGACCGTATTGCTTAATTTCTAGTAGGTGGTTCGTTGTCATCTCATCAATTCCTCATGCATTGCGCCAGATTTGCTTTAACCGATTTGCTTCAACCATAAAACTCGACTCAGCGGCTCTGGATCAGCCTTTGGACGTTAATATCTCCCGCTCTTGCTGTTCGCGGTTGTGCTCTTGAATAAACGACTCGACCAGAGCCACATCTTCCTTGCTGCCAATGATCAAGGGTGTGCGGGCATGCAGTTTTTCTGGCATCACGTCCAAAATCGATTGCGTTCCTGTACTGGCTTTGCCACCCGCCTGCTCGATCAAAAAGGCCAAGGGAGCCGACTCATAAAGCAGCCGCAGTTTGCCCTCTGGCTTCTTCACCGTGCCGGGATAGAGGAATACGCCACCCTGGAACAAAATCCGGTGAATGTCTCCCACGAGCGCGCCGCTGTATCGGGCCGTATAGCCTTCATGACGATGGACGTAGCGAATATAGTTGCGAATCGACTCTTCCCACTGCCAAAAGTTGCCTTCGTTGACGCTGTAGACCGGGCCATGGTCGGGAATACGAATATTTTCAGACGACAGAATAAACTCGCCTAGGCTGGGGTCCAGCGTAAAGGCATGAACGCCATGCCCAATCGAATATACCAGCATGGTGCTCGGACCGTAGAGAATGTAGCCAACGGCGATTTGTTTGTGCCCATCCTGAAGCAAGTCTTCTGAACTATACGGCTCCTCGCCTTCCTGCCGCCGAATCGCAAAAATCGATCCCACATTCAGGTTAATGTCTACATTAGACGAACCATCAATCGGGTCATAGAGCAACGTGTAGCGACCGATTGAACAGTTGTCAGGAATGTAGTAGGGATTGTCCATCTCCTCGGAGGCCAAGCGACAAACCAAGCCGCTTTGTTCAAAGGCCGAAATGAACACCTGATTGGCAAATACGTCCATTTTCTTGACGGATTCGCCCTGCACATTGGTGCGGCCAGTAAACCCCAGCGCGTCTTCCACCAATCCAGCACGGGTGAGGCGACGGGCAATCAGTTTGGCGGCCAGGGCAATTCGATTCATCAGCGCACTCAAATCCTGGGCTTCGGGCGAAAAGCTCTGGAGCTGCTGCAACACATGCCGGGACAGGGTGGTACAGTCGCGGTCGAGGGCATATTGGTGATTTAGATCTAACGGTTGATCGATTTCAGTCATATAACTCTTCCTTGCCGTTAGTTGAATTGGCATTACTGCGGTGCGGGTTTTAACCCCTCACGCCGTGGCGGGCTGCCCTGCACCTTCTATCTTAGAGATCCATTCTCAGAACGGGGCTGAACTTTAGATCAACTATAGAAATGGCTCTTGAGACAGAGATGAATGTCAGCTTGGCAAGGGCTGAGTTTTGTTAGTTGATTAAATTTGCAACTAATTCAAGCGATTACTCAAGGCCGTAACGGTGGCGATTAAGTGCGATCTCCAGAAAAATCGCTCCCGCTCCTTTAAGTTTCCGTACAAAGATGAGAAGACGTTCGTTGAGGAGCAGCATAATTAATTCCGATGTGGGTTTAACGCAAGACTCTTCCTTGCTCATCTTTTACGCTGCAGGAGAACGCGATGGGAGCATACAAGCGGATCGGAATTTTAACCAGCGGTGGGGATTGTGCCGGCCTCAATGCTGTGATTCGAGCAGTGGTACATCGCGCTTCCACCTACAACTGGGATGTTTGGGGCATCCAGCAAGCAACAAAAGGACTGATGGCCCGTCCACCCCAGGTTGTCCCCCTAGAGCCAACTGAAGTTGATACATTGCTCACAATGGGCGGCACCATCTTGGGCACCACCAACAAGGGAAATCCCTTCGCCTATCCGATGAGTGATGGCTCCTTGAGCGACCGTTCCAATGAAATTATCGAAGGCTATCACCTGCTGGGATTAGATGCCATGATTGGCATTGGTGGAGATGGCAGTCTGGCGATTTTGCGGCGATTGGCCCAACAGGGTGGCATCAATCTGGTCGGCATTCCCAAAACGATTGACAATGACATCGGCATCACCGAGCGAGCAATTGGCTTTGACACCGCCGTGAATATTGCCACTGAGGCGCTGGATCGGCTCCACTTCACAGCCGCCAGCCATAGCCGCGTCATGATTCTAGAAGTCATGGGACGGGACGCAGGCCATATTGCCATCTCAGCCGGAATTGCCGGCGGAGCCGATGTGATCCTGATTCCCGAAATTCCCTACACGGTGGAAAGCATTTGCCAAAAGCTACGTTCTCGCCAGGAACGGGGCCAAAACTTCTGTTTAATAGTTGTGGCAGAAGCAGTCCGCACCGAATCGGGAGAACCTGTGACTCACCAAGATGCGGATGGCACCCGCCGGTTTGAAGGCATCGGACACTATCTGGCCGAGCGCATCTCCGCCTGTAGCGGAGCAGAAACTCGCGTCACGGTGCTGGGCCATGTGCAGCGGGGTGGCATCCCTTCTCCTTTGGATCGGCTCACAGCGGCGGCCTTTGGTGTGGCAGCAGTCGATTTAATTGCCGAAGAAAAGTATGACCACATGGTGACCTGGCAGAATCGACAGGTGGTGAGCGTCCCTATCGCTGAGGCGATTGCCCAATACAGCACCGTGGATCCAAACGGCACCCTGGTTAAAACCGCCAGGGGACTGGACATCTGTTTAGGCTCGTAGCGCCAATCGTAGCGCATGGGGTTATCGGTAACAGGCTCTATCCGCCGCTTTGCGCAACACCCCCAGCAAGGTTGAAACAAATACACAGCGCCGCTTGCGGTCAGACCAGTGGCTGGACAAACTAATGCGTCCAAAGGGAGGCGTCACATGTCCCTTGTGGTTAAATTCAACGAAATACATCTCGGTCCCTTGCCTCAAGGTAGTTTCTGCTGGGGCAATCTGCACGCCAGCAACGAGGGTTTGCCATTGGGCATCCGCAGGAGACACCGCCGGAAACATGCTCCATTCAACATACTCCGCAGCCTGACGAAACCCAACCCGCCAGGTTTGCCGCGTGTTCAACGCCTGATTTTGCGTCTGCCGCATCGCCTGAAATACCTCGTCTTGGGCTGTGGCGAGCCGATTATCAGCATGCCATCCCAACCAGGCAGGAGCCAAAATCGCCATTAAAATTCCCCCAATCACAATTGCGACCAGCATCTCTAGCAGCGTTAGTCCTGCTGTTGCGGCTGGAATTGCTCGATGACGAGTTCGACAAATTGTTCGACAAATTGTTCGACAAATTGTTCGATAAGTAGATGGAGCAGAGGGCTGGATTTTTGCCAGATTTGCAGATCTCTTGTCTAGCCAGCAGGAATAGCCCAGAAGTTGGCACCCTAGCCCAAGCTTGCGATTCATGACTGCACCCTAGTGACTCAGTTCAAACAACTCCGCCCTCTAGGTTTCCCTCAGTTATTTGACAACCACCGTTTCCGACAATTGGCAAAACCTGAAATTTGAGTTGTCAGATCGATTCTTTGAACGGTATGCTTAAATACTGGAGCAAATTAAGTTAAATCTTGGCTAAAATGCTTCAGGATCAACCTGCGGATGTGGCGGAATTGGTATACGCGCACGTTTGAGGGGCGTGTGGCTTTGCCTTGCGAGTTCGAGTCTCGCCATCCGCATTAGTTAATAGCTTGCTTTACTAGCCGCTAGCTGTTTGCTGACGGCTCTTTGTGTAGGCATTGCTTTTTTAAGTCAATCATTTAAGTCAATCAACTCCTGTAACTAGCTCACTGCTGACCTCAACCCTCGGCAACACCCGGCCAAGCCGGAATCCTGTTACCATGATTGACAGAAGTTTAACTTTTGTAACTGATTTTGACTCCAGCATTTCGCGCACCTAATCAACCAGCCAAAAGCTTAGCCTTACCAACCTCCTGGTATGTCCTCGACCCGATTTGGGAAGGTGATGAAACAGTCGTGCAGTGCGGTCTGCCTCATGCTCAATTGGCTCCCGCCTGGCAGCTTCTGCTTCTAGGAGATGGTTCTCCAACGCGGCATTTGCAGCTCCTAACTGGCGAACCCACCGAAGTGGATGTGATCGATATGTCGCCGATTGGAGACGATTCCGAAGGAGCACCCACTCCGATTCATATGGTGCCCAGCCCCTGGATTCGGCGGCAAGTTTGGCTACGAACCGCATCTGGACAACGTTTGGCCTACGCCACCTCCTGGTGGGAAGCAAGTCATGTCGATGAATATCTGCAAAACCGTTCGTTGCCGATCTGGGCTAGCTTGGCGCGTCTGCGAACCGAACTGTATCGCGATGTGCAAGGGATTCACTACGGCCATTCGGCACCCCTGGAGTTAGCTTTTGGGCAGCGCGGCCCATTCTGGGGTCGGCACTACCTGTTTTGGCACCACGGACGCCCACTAACCCTGATCTACGAAGTGTTTTCGCCTTACCTGACAAAATATTTAGGTCCAACTCAGGTGGAACATCAAAATTCCCTATAAATATAGAGCTGACGGCGGAGCGCAAACCCCAAGAGTCGCCACGGTACGGTGGAACGTCGCAACACCTGAAGGCGCAGAAACTTGCCCAGCAGCAGCCGTCCAATCCCCTTTAACCGCGCTCGTAGCCTCGCTAGCAGTAAACAAAACAGGGGGTGCTTGCTGGCTTGAGCATAGGGAGGCAGAAAGGCCAGTTCTCCATACAACACATCGGCGCGGTGAATCCCGCTCATGCCATTGCGGCGATGCTCTGGATTCGGCTTGCCTCCATGCTCACCGTAGTTACGGAAAGCAATGTAGTTTTTCAATTGGTGCTGCCGTAAATAGCAATCAATATAAGAGTCGAAATTGTAGTAGCCGGTTCCATGAGCTTGGGTGATTTCGGTGACGAATTGGCAGAGCAGTTGGGCCGCCTTGGGGGTAACAATATAGGCCACGAGGCCGGTCGAGTAACCTTCACCAAAGCCTTCCTGAGTGACGCTGTAGAGCTGGGGTGCGCAGGTGTAAAGCCAGCAGATTCCCACATCGGGTTGGCTCAGGTTGAACGGTAAAGGCAACTCTCCAAACCCAATTACCGGAACAAAATCAGCTTCCACAATCAAGGTGGGCTGCTGGGCATGGGCGGCTTGCATCCAGGCTTGCTGATGATTCAGCAAACAGCGGTAAATCGAGGCGTAGTCCTGGTATTCGGGTCGGTCAGCTTGTCGGAGTACCCCACAGGACAGCCCCGCTTCCGTCAGCGTTTGTTCCAAAACATGGGTTGATTCCCGATAGGCAAGGATAAAGGTCTGACCAATGGCTGTGGCTAGTTTGGGCGGCGGCTGATTGAATAGTTTGTGCATCGGAGGTGCATCTAATTGGGTATGCATCTGACTGGTCTGTTTTTAGCAGGTTGCATTAGCTGGTTAAATCCAAAAGGGCATTTGACAAACCAGGATGAAGTTACCAATCCTTTAGATCAAGACTCATAGAACAAGACTCAGACCGGTTTGCCCAAAAGTCAGTTGTAAGGTACCCAGAAATCAACCTGGCATAACGAAATCAGGCAAGACTCCTGCTAGAGTGAAGGGCAGCTCCTGACAAAGTTTCGCTCTACCGGATCTAACTAACTGCATGAGTTTAATTGCCCAAAAGCTAGAGAGCATTCTTGATCCCAGTGCGGTAGTCCCTTGGGAAGCGCTCGCTCCTGACCTCAAGGCCCAGATTAGTTTGGCCGCACCAAAGGCTACCATCAAGTGTGCCGTGTATCCCTCCTCTCCAGAAGAACTGGCAGAAGTCGTCACCTGTGCGGATCGAAATGGCTGGCAAATGTTGCCCTGCGGCAGTGGCAGTAAGCTGCACTGGGGCGGAGTGGCAGAGGACGTGCAGCTCGTAGTCAGCACTGCCAAACTAAATCGGTTGCTCGATCATGCCAGCAGCGACATGACCGTGACTGCAGAGGCAGGACTACGATTGGCAGATTTACAAACCACCCTGAACACAACCGGACAGTTTTTAGCGGTGGACCCAGCCTATCCCCATCAGGCTAGCTTGGGCGGCGTTGTTGCCACAGCTGATACAGGTGCCCTGCGGCAGCGCTATGGCGGCATCCGAGACATGCTGATCGGAATCTCCTTTGTTCGCAGTGATGGCAAACTCGCTAAGGCGGGCGGCAAGGTGGTCAAGAATGTGGCGGGATACGATTTGATGAAATTGTTTACCGGCTCCTATGGCACGCTAGGTATCCTGACGCAGGTAACCTTTCGCATCTATCCCCTCCCGCCAGCCTCGCAAACGATGCTCTTGATCGGAGAGGCTAGCGCCATGAGTCAGGCTACCGCCGCGTTACTGGCTTCTGCCCTGACGCCGACTGCCATCGCTATCCTGACTCCGGCCACCGTCGAAGCCTTGCAGCTGGGTAGGGCGATGGGGCTATTGGTGCGGTTTCAAAGCATCGAGGTGAGTGTGGCGCAGCAAAGTGAGCAACTTACCCAACTCGCCGAACGGTTAGGACTCCAGGCCATCTCGATCCACTCGGCTGAGGAAGCTGATCTATGGCAGCGATTGCGAGAACAAATCGATTCGGCTCCCAGCGAGGCTGCAATTACTTGCAAAATAGGAGTAGAGCCAAATCAAGCGGTAGCAACCCTGGATCAGATCCAGCAAATGACGGATGGGCTGGGTATCATCCATGCGGGCAGTGGGTTGGGCACAATCAAACTCACTGAGGCTACGAGCGCAATGGTGCTGAATCTGCGGCAGATCTGTCAGTCACAGGGCGGCTTTCTCAGTATCCAGGCGGCTCCGCTGTTGCTCAAACAAGCCCTTGATGTTTGGGGCTACCCTGGCAATGCCCTAGCGGTAATGCAGCGCCTCAAAGCCCAATTTGATCCTAAGAACCTCCTCAATCCGCACCGATTTGTCGGTGGCATTTAATCAGAGCACTATTATGCAGACGCAGGATTCGAGTCATCCAACCCATACAACCTTTGAGGGCCTCAACCTCGCCGCTTCTTCCTTTGACGCTCACCATCCTCCTGACCCCAAACTGATCGATGCCTGCGTCCACTGTGGCTTTTGTTTGTCCACCTGTCCCAGCTATCGAGTAATTGGCAAAGAAACCGATTCGCCCAGGGGCCGGATTTACTTGATGGACGCGATCAACGAAGGCGAAGCACCCCTCTCAACCGCAACCGTGCAGCATTTTGACTCGTGTTTGGGTTGTTTGGCCTGCGTCACCACCTGTCCGTCTGGCGTGCAGTACGACAAGCTGATTGCCGCAACTCGTCCCCAAATCGAACGCAACTATCCCCGCTCCTTAGGCGATCGCCTGTTTCGACAGCTGATTTTCTCTTTCTTTCCTTACCCAGAACGGCTGCGGGTGCTGCTAGCACCACTGATGCTCTACCAGAAGTCAGGATTGCCTCAACTGGTGCGCGCCACCGGTTTGTTGAATCGTTTTTCGCCCCGACTGGCGGCAATGGAAACCCTGCTGCCGACCGTCACTCCCAAGTCGTTTCAGGACAACTTGCCGACGGTTGTGCCCGCTCAAGGCGAAAAACGCTACCGAGTCGGCATGATTTTGGGCTGTGTGCAACGCCTGTTCTTTAGCGACGTGAATGAAGCAACTGCGCGAGTGCTGAGTGCCAATGGCTGTGAGGTAGTGATTCCGAAAACCCAGAGGTGCTGCGCCGCTCTGCCCCATCATCAAGGCCAGGAAGCGCAGGCCCAGGCACTGGCTCGGCAGATGATCGACAGTTTTGCCGGAACCGATGTTGATACCATTATTATTAATGCGGCAGGCTGCGGTCATACCTTGAAGGAATATGGCCACCTGTTACAGGACGATCCGATCTATCGCGAGCGGGGCGAAGAATTCTCTAGCAAAGTCAAAGATGTGCAGGAATTCCTGATGACGGTGGGCCTAACGGCTAGACTGTCGCCGCTGCAATCAGAGCCACTGACGCTGGTTTACCAAGACGCCTGCCATCTGCTGCATGGGCAAAAAATCAGCTTGCAGCCTCGTCAACTGCTGCGGCAAATTCCGGGCGTTACGCTACGCGAGCCGATCGATGCGGCCTTGTGTTGTGGCAGTGCTGGGGTTTACAACATGCTGCAACCCGAAGTTGCTGAAGAGTTGGGGCAGCAGAAGGTGAATAACTTGCTGAATACGGGCGCGACCCTGATCGCGTCTGCTAATCCAGGCTGCTCGTTGCAGATCCTCAAGCACCTTCAGCTTCAGAATCAGTCGGTGCCAGTCATGCACCCAATTCAGCTCCTGGACTACTCGATTCGCGGTGTCTCCCTAAACAAAGTGGAGGCTGAGTGAATTTAATCGATTTACTCAATGAAAGCAAGAGCCTCAATAGCCCTTAAGGTGCTGGTGCAGCAGGTGCGGTTGGGGTAGTGCTGGGAGTGGGAGACACTGGTGCAGGTGACGGGCTAGGGGCAGGCTGATTCGGCTGCTGATTGGCAATGTCGGCTAGGGCTTTCCAGTCTCTAACAGCAGCCTCGGTCCACAACCAGTTGTTCTGCAAGGCTTCAGGGCTGTAGTTTTTTGGATCCCGGCTGACCACTCCCTTGTAGTTTTGAATGGCTGTCAAGATATACTCCCTCTGCTGATTAGGCGGACGGTTGGCAGCATCTTTTTTCATGGCGAGGGCAATGGCAGCTCTGAAGTTTAAGACGCGAGGATCTCGACTCATCAAATCAGCATTCGGTCCAGCCCAGATCTTGAGTGCCGTCTCTAAATCGTTCTCGACGTAGTAGGTAAAGCCTAGCGCTTCTTGATAGTCCAAATTTTCCGGGTCATCTTTTGCCGCTTTTTGCCAAAAGTCCCGCGCCTGAGCCACCGTATGTTCTCCATCTGCCGCCTTCATACCCTGCCAAGCTAGCCGACCTCGCAAAAAATTGATCTGCGGATGTTCCTTAAGGTCAGCTGGAACCGCCTTTAGTGCATTAGAGGCTTGGTTAAGCGCATTTCGGTCCAGCAGGACTGTCACCGCAGCCATCCCTACATCAACTTGCCCATTTTGGAAGGAGTCTTTGGCTAGAGCACCTAGTTCCTCAATGGTCTGGGACGGGTCCAGGTCTTCAAGCGCCTGAGACAGATCAATTTGCAGTGATGGAGAAGGTTGCGGCGTTTCAAGGCTAGCGCTGTGGCCCAACCAGTCTGGCATCCAGCTTTGTTGCGGCAAAGCCCTCAAGCCAAAATAGCCAAGCGCCACTCCTGCTGCACCCAACACCGGCAGAACCCAGAACCGATGCATTCCTCGTCTACTTTTAGATCGCTGGGGCGGCGTTGAGGGCAGCTCCTGGGGCTGGACATCTGATACTGAATCGGGGGGTATGGAGGAATTTGAATCGGGTGGATGAGATGGCGCAGCTGGAGCAGCACCGTTGGTGTGGGCTTGGGCTGGCGGTGACAGTTGTTGGAAAATTTCTGCAATCACCAACTTGTCTGCTTCTTCAGAGCGGGCTTCGGCCTCCACTATCTCCAAATCTTCAGTTGAAGACCCAGTGCGAGCCGGCGTAACATTGCGGTCCTCCATACTCCGAAGCGGCTGCCGTTCGGGTAGCTCGACCAGGTCTCGCTGCAGCAAGGGAGGTACGCCATAGTTAGCGGGCAAGCGGCTAGAGCGATCGATTGAGGGGTCACGTAAGGAATCGCGGTTGCGGTCCCGTGTCATTAAGTAGCCATCAAACTCGGGATGCAGGTAAAGCACCGGCAACGCCCAATAAAACTGATGGGAGCCATAGGCAGAAATCAACCCTTGCCGCGCCCGATTCAGGCTCGAATCAATTGGAATTCCCAACTTTAAACTGCGGTAGAACAAACCAGTTAGGTTTAGCGCCACATTGTCAGGAATTTGCTCTGCCATGGCCAACACGGCAGGAATGCCTCGACTCACCAATGCTTCGGCCAAGTTTCGGTCTTGTCCAAGACTGGGATCGGCTACAGCAGTGTGAGCACCTCGACAGGAGTTAAAAACAGCCAGTCGAATACCGTTATTGACTAGCAGCCCCGACAGATCATCCCCTGCCAAAACTTCAGTTAAGCCAGTGCGATTATTGACCAGGTAGAGGCTGCCACCAGCAGCACTCAAATCGCTGTGTCCGGCATAGTGCAATACCTGATAGTGATTCTGCTCCAATTCCTGAGTCAGTTGCTCCCGTCCCGGCTGATTCAAGATTTTGAGCTGAATTTCTGGTCCAGGCTGGTGGCCAATTTCTGCACGCGAGGGCGACTGGGTTTGCAGCTCTTGCTGCATCTGCTTCACTTCTCGGTAGAGCTTGAGCTGCTCTTGATCGGTTGGTGCTGACACCACCATTAAAATTCGCAGGGGCTGGTTGAGTTGAGGAGGAATGGCTAAACTTTCCTCCACCAGGCGTGTTCCCAACAGATAGCGCGAGAAAATGATTCGGGTACCGGTCGCCAGGGGTCGAGGGGCAGAGGTGATACTTCCAGGCTGTCGCAACCGTTCCACAGGTACATCGGTTCCGTACATCACTTCCCAGGGCAGACGCAGCAGATCCGCCCCCTTCAGTCCTAACCGCAGTCGCAACGGCTCACGTCGATTTTGGGCAACCCCTTGAGCAATCACCCAGCTATCGCGTAAAGTCGCCTGAAACAGCGAAGCATACAGTTCTTGCCCCAGTTCAATCAAACTCAGAGACGAGCGGACCGGGTCAGCTTGCAGCACACCTTGCAGCGGATCACTCATGAGTTGGCGCGCTTGAGCCAACCATTTATCAACCGGCCAAGTTACCTGTTCCTGCGCCAAGGGCGCACCATATGGAACCCGCTCGGTGCGCACCAAATATTGGTTGTTCCCAACCGGAGTTACAGAGAGATCAAACTCCTGAGTCACTGCGCTAGCGCTCCCCTCATACTTGCCTAACTATGCCGAACGGTTTCAATCGTTTTTCGATTCAATCGTTGCTACAGGGCGTTTAGACTCACCTGCTTTATTGTTGCCTGTCTACTCTTGCTTGGTCTACTCTTGCTTGGTCTACTCTTGTCTGGTCTACTCTTGCCTGGCCTACCGTGCCTGCTCAGCACCGCAACATTTTTTTTACTTTCCTCAGATTTATCCGGACAGAACCGCCAGCAGCCAGAACAGTGAATTGGTAGATGCACCCTGATTCAACTTCCCCCATCTCCTTTGCCGAGGTTGGGGGTTCCTTGTTTATAAGGTGCTCTGTATTATAAGGTGCTCCTGCAGTGTGGTCTAAACCCCTAAGGTAACAGCAATGCAAACTCGATGTCAGATCAGTGATAGGTCAGTGATAGGTCAGATTGGTGATAGATAACATGCGTAGATACTTAGCCGATTGAAGATAAACAAAACAATTGGAAAATATGATCAAGTCACAGTAGAACACGCCTGAGCACTCTAGAATCCGCAAAAATCTGCAACCTTCAATCAACCTTCAACCAGCATTTTTACGTGAGGATTTTCCCTAAAGTCACAATCAGTGACAAGATTGTAATTGTCTGTTACAGTCAATAAAATATTTTTGCAAGGATTGTCAGAGTTATGCCATACACGACTGAAGAGGGCGGTCGCCTCAATAATTTTGCCGTAGAGCCAAAGGTTTACCAGGCTGAACCTCCAACCAAAAGGCAACAGATCCAGTATGTGATTTTGGGTACTGCTGGACTTATTTTAGTCGTTGGATTAATTTTTGTGGCGGTTGCAGTTTCATAAAACCCGATTGCTAAGCAATTACTCTACCAGACTTGCTTGATCAGAAATGAGCGAGTTGCTCTAATCAAAGCAGGTGACTGCATAAATACTTTCACAAATAAATATTTTGGAAAGACCAGGATTGCCTCAGCGCACCTGGTCTTTTTAGTGCTTTATCAGGTTATTCAAAGTGCCTGTGACGATAAATACCTACATGCATGTTTTGCTGAACCCAACTCAGGGCAATTCTTCAGTAACAGAGACAAATTCAATTGATGTCTTGCTATGGGAGTAGTTTTGCCTGATAGCACGGGTAAATTTGCAGGAAAATCTGTCTTCGAAAATCAAGATTGCAGTTCGTCTTATCCTGACTCTGGATCAGAAGCATTGAAATAAGCAGGTATACCTGAACGGAGTAAACCTACCGTCTGGCACAACCCTCTCGATGTTTACTTAGAGTGCAGCAGCCCTATGAGAAAACTGCGGTATTTTTAGGTTGCATTTAATACAGCCTATCTCAGTAGAAGTAGCGGTTCTCGTGTTGACGCTATTTCTGAATTTAGCCCTAGAACTTGGCATTTCATGGTAAATCTGGGAGTTTCGTCAGTTCCGTCACAGCTCACTCGTTAAGTTAGACAGTTTCTAAACCGTTGGTCAGTTTATGGTGCTTTGTTCCCTCCAGGTTGATTCCTCTTCTGCTTCTAGCGGTAGTTCCGTGACCGAGAATCCATTTCGCAACATTCTAGGATTAAACCAACAGACGTATGAACGCCTGAAGGTTGCTTTGAGCCTCAACCTGCGCCGCCAAATCTTTATCGCGGTCTGTGATGATCTGCCTTTGCGCGATCGATTCGCTGTTCAGCTCCAGTCCGAACTGGCCCATATCTCCACCAGTACTCCGCCCGCGGGGCTAACCACCTCATCGCTTCCTGCCGTTGAACCTCGCGCCTTTCCCCGACTAGTCACCCTCGATCTCGATCTGCATAATCCTGATCCAATCGGGCAGGTCAATGAGTGGCTCAGCTATTTTCCAGCCATCCGCACCAATCACCAAGCGTTTATTCCGGCCTTTCAAATACTGGGCATCGAGCGGTTAATTCGCCAATCAGCGGCTCTGCAAAACGTATTTCTGTCCTATCTACAAAATATTGAACAGCAACTTCCATCGCTAAACTCTTGCTTGCTGCTGTGGATGACCCAGCCCTGGTTTCGCATGTTGCCAGAAGCTGCACCAGAGTTTTGGAATTGCCGTACTGGCGTGTTTGAATTCATTGGCGACCCAACGCCTCTACCTGCCTCCTTGCCAGAACGCATCCAGTTTAATCCTGGCTCCGCTAGCTTCAGGGAATTGCCTTCGCCCCCTCTTGACCGAACTGACCGCACTGATCCTCGCCCCGACGAGCAGCCAGACGTCAATTCAGGCGATGATTCTGATAATCAATCCAATAATTCTGAATCCACATCAATCCAGCCCGCCGAGAATCCCTGGATTCCCCTCGCCGAAGACCTCACCCTTTATGAACCAGAAGAGCCAGGCGATTCTACCAGTTTGTGGAAATTACCGGATGAATTGCCGCCCGATTTTCAGCAGTGGATTGCCGCCTGGAGTCACAACCTCGGGCAGCATCTATCTGAAGCCGATCCGAATTTTCTGACTGCAAGTCAGTATGATGCAGCAACTGAGCCAACCCATGAGACGCGCTACGCCCAATCTCTACTGGTTGCAACTCAACCCGATCAGTCCAACCTAGAGCAATCCTCCTCGGCACTGGCGCTAGAAAAGGTCGGAGAAATTGGCTCTGACCCTAGCCTGCTGGAAGCTGCCCTGTCCGATTTGCTCACTCAAGACCTACCAAAACACGCGCCGCTCCTCCAGCACATTAGCCTCCTGCAGCAGCAACTGGACCTGCTGCAACAGGGAGAAGGAACGCCCCTTGTGCTGGCAACGGCCTATCAAACGCTGGGCAACTTTTACCGCGACTGTATCGAGCAGGGAGATGCTTCGGCTGAAAACCTAGCGGTGGCAATTCAAGCCTACGAGCAAGCATTGCAGTTGCTGCCGGAAACAGGCATTGAACGGGCTGAGTTGCTGAATGATTTGGGTAGCCTCTATTGGATCATGGCCCAGAATCAGGCCAACCCGGAGGCCACCAGGCTTTATTTAGAACAAACGGTCCAAATTTATCAGCTAGCGCTCAATCCGCTTCAACCTCAGGCGCATTCCCAGACCTATGCCATGGTGCAGAATAATTTGGGAGCCGCCTATGCCGATCTGGCTCGCTACCAGGAAGCGGTAATAAACCTTCAATTATCAGTGGAAGCTTACCAGCAGGCTTTACTCTATCGCCCCGCCGAGGTCGATCCCTGGCGCTATGCATCCACTCAAAATAATCTGGGCACCACCTACTGGAATTTAGCCCAGCACCAGCAACCTGAATTCAACCTGAAGCAGGCAATTCAGTCCTATGAACAAGCGCTCTGTCATTACAACCCAGACCAAGAGCCACTCACCTACGCCATGATCCAGAACAACCTCGGCACCGCCTACTGGAATCTGGCCCAATACGAACAGGCGCAAGACTATCTGCACCAGGCCATTGCGGCCTATCGCTCGGCTTTGCAGTACCGCAGTCTCGACAGCACCCCCGCCGGTTTTGCCGCTACCCAAAACAATCTCGGCACAGCTTATTGGCATCTAGCGAACCAGACTTCCCTGGGCAGTCAGCGGATCACCTATCTACAGCAAGCGATTACCGCCTACGAAGCAGCACTCAAGGCCGCTGACCAGATCCAGAGCCACGAAGCTACTACCGCGCTCAATTTCGATCTGTCCTCTACGCAAAACAACTTGGGTTTGGCGCATTATCAGATCGCCGTGGATTGTCATGCTAACCCTACTCTTGCTGCTGATGCTGCTGAGCAAACTCATCATTTAACTGCCGCTTTGCAGCAGCATTTATTAGCCCTACAAGGTTGGGAGCAGAACGAGAATCTACGCCAAACAGCCTTATCTTGCCTGTTGCAAACCGTGCGGGCATTCTATAACCAGCTCGGCCTGGCTGGGCAGAATCAAGCTCTGTCGCAAATTCCCAGCCACCTGCTGCCAGAGATTTTGCCTCGGTTGTAATTTCGCGGCTACCGCTGAGTTTGCCAATTGCTTTACCAAAATATTAGCCTTGCTGCATCACCGCCTCGATTTGGTCAGGTTGCAGGGCGCGACCAATCAGTACCAGTTTAGTTTGACGAGGCTCATCAGGCCGCCAGGGTCGGTCGTAGAAGTAATCAAATCGTTCGCCAACGCCTTGTAGAACTAAGCGCATAGCCTTGTTAGGCACGGCTACAAATCCCTTAATACGATAGATTTCTTGCTCTTGTACTAGGGCTTGGAGCTGGCGAATCAATTGGGCTGGGTCATAGTCGCGCTCAATGCCTAGCCAAACTGACTGGATCTCGTCATCGTGGTCGTGCTCAGCCTCGTGATCGTGATGGCTGGGACGCTGGTCTAGGTGGTCTTCAACGGCAGCATTAAACCCCAACAGCAGTTCAGGATTAATCTCACCGCGATGACAGGCTACAACCTTGACCCCAGCAGGAAGTTCTTGCTTGAGCCACTGTTCAACCCGATGGCGCTCTTGGGGATTCACTCGATCCACCTTAGTCAGCAACACCAAATCGGCACAAGCTAACTGATCCTCAAACAGCTCTTCGATTGGAGTCTCGTGCTCTAGATTGGGATCCGCCTGCCGCTGAGATTCCAAAGCCACCAAGTCACCAACTAACTGACCTTTGGCCAGTGCCTCGCAGTCTACAACTGTAATTACCCCATCAACAGTTGCTTGGGTACGGATTTCAGGCCAACGAAAGGCTTGCACTAGGGGTTTTGGCAGCGCCAGTCCTGAAGTTTCAATCAAAATACAATCAATTTGATCGCGCCGTTTCAGTAACTCCTGCATGGTTGGCAAAAATTCTTCCTGTACAGTGCAACAGAGGCAGCCGTTTGCCAACTCAAGAATCTGAGGAACACTCGGACCAGCAGATTGGTTGGTTTCTACTTCTTTGGATTCTTCGGTACAAATCTGGCAATCTCGCAGCAGTTCTCCGTCAATCCCAACCTCCCCAAACTCGTTTACTAAAACCGCAATGCGCCTGCCACCGTTTTGTTGCAGTAAATGGCGGACTAGGGTGGTTTTGCCAGCACCCAAGAAACCCGTGACTACTGTAACAGGAATTTTATGCATGAAACTCCACATCCATTGCTGTAGATCGCGATCAAGCTAGACTTCAGTCGCCGCCTACCCTGAGTTTGAAATCAACTTCAGGGTTCGATCAGCTAGCGTGAACCCGCTTATTCTCCTCAATACCGTACCATGAGACCAATGCCGCCCTTAGGCTAGCGGGAAATCTTTACTGAGCTGCCTGGAGCTGCTTCACGGCCTAGAATGCTAACAAGCTCAACGGATATTCGTGCTTCGTCCGAAGTTTCACCGATGATCTTTACAGAAACGTTACAATGATTGAACGAGTGTAATTGGTTTAAAGATTAAGATCGAGACAAGTTCCTGCATTCAGTTCGTCACTAAGCTTTGTTTTCAACCAAGTCAACTCTTGATGGGGTTGGCGTGATCGCTTCAATACTCTCTGCATTTGTATTTCTGTTTGTGTTCCTGTGTGTTCTCTAAATTTGTGTTTCCTGAGATTAGCAAGGTAGATCCGCTGAAGCCTTGCTTCTGCTCGGTTCGGATAGGCTCTTAGCTCACATGCTAGCTGTGTCCATAAGCCTGCCTGGGCTAAGTGGCCAATACTTGCAATTTGAGAGTTGAGTCAACTGTCAGATATTGCGAGATGGAATCATTCATGTCTAAAACCCTCGGATCAACTCCAATGACGGGCGCTCGTATTCTGCTTGTTGAAGACAACGAGGCAAGCCGCCAATTGATGAGTGACTATCTGGAGTATTACGGATATAAGGTGATGGGGCTGGCGAAGGGTGCTCAGTTTGGCGCTGCAATGGCTCAATTTCGTCCTCATCTCGTGCTACTTGACCTCAAACTACCTGATGTGGATGGCTATTCGCTGTTACAGCAGCGACAGTGGCACGCAGACTGGTTAGAGATACCAGTGATTGTAATTTCTGCGTTTGCTTTTCAGGCTGATCAGCAGCGGGCGCTGAAGTTGGGTGCTTCCCAGTATCTAGTCAAGCCAGTTAGTTTAACCCAACTCAAACAGTCAATTTTGCAGGAGCTGAATTATCAACTGGTTTAGAAGCTGGTTTAGAAGCTAGAGACTCAGCGAGAGGATTGTCGCCTTTGTTGAGCAATGAAATTCTCAATTAGCTGGCTAAGGGTCTGTACAGTTTTCCCAGTTTCAGCAATTTGAGTTTCTAACTGCCCGACAAGCAAGGAGGCCGTGTGCAGTTGGTTGAGCGTTTGCTCGATAGTTGATCGAGTTTGAGCCTCAAACTCTTCGAGATCCATATTGTTGAGTTTTGCGTACGTTTCTATACAACCCCTGGCACGATATCACCAACTTCAGCAGGCACGAACCATAAGCCCTGCACTCTAGAAGAGAACATCTATTCATTCATATCTCATTTTAGTATATCCGAAATAATACGGTATACAACCGGTAGAGTTGTACTTTTCGTAACCTAAAATGAGCCTTAACTCACTAGAATCTCCGGTTCAAGGTTGACACTTATATCATCCATTATCGATAATTGGAGTTTGTGTGAACTTTAGCACCTGAGAAAACCTTGGCTAACGTCGTTGTCATCGGTGCCCAGTGGGGCGATGAAGGAAAAGGGAAAATTACTGATCTGCTGAGCAAGTCAGCCGATGTCGTGGTTCGCTACCAAGGTGGGGTGAACGCAGGCCATACGGTTGTTGTCCAGGGTCAGACTTTTAAGCTGCACTTGATTCCCTCTGGGATTTTGTATCCCAGTACCGAGTGCATCATCGGCTCCGGTACGGTGATTGATCCCAAGGTTTTGATTGAAGAGCTGGATCAGCTCAAGGCGCTAGATATTTCTGCCGAAAATTTACTGATTTCGGGTACAGCCCATGTCACCATGCCCTATCACCGGCTGATTGACCAAGCCTCTGAAGAGCGACGCGGCACTCACAAAATCGGCACCACCAAGCGTGGCATTGGCCCTACCTATGCAGATAAATCTGAGCGGATTGGCATTCGGATTAACGATTTGATGGATCCAGACGGGGTGCGGAAGCAGTTGCGCTGGACGGTTGAATACAAGAACGTCATTCTGGAGAAACTCTATGAGTTGCCTCCCCTCGACCCAAATGCGGTGATCGAGGAGTACCTCACTTACGCAGAACGGCTGCGTCCCCATGTGGTGGATAGCTCGCTACGCATCTCGGAAGCGGTACGGCAGCGGCGCAATATTTTGTTTGAAGGGGCACAGGGAACGCTGCTGGATCTGGACCACGGTACCTATCCCTATGTCACCTCTTCCAACCCAGTAGCTGGAGGCGCTTGTGTGGGAGCTGGTGTTGGGCCAACTATGATCGATCGGGTGATTGGAGTGGCCAAGGCCTATACCACGCGAGTTGGGGAAGGCCCATTTCCAACTGAGCTAATGGACTGTACCGGCGAATTACTGTGTGATCGAGGCGCTGAGTTTGGCACCACGACAGGTCGGAAGCGTCGCTGCGGTTGGTTTGATGGCGTGATTGGCCGCTATGCAGTGCGGATTAACGGTTTGGATTGTCTGGCGATTACCAAACTGGATGTGCTCGATGAACTCGATGAAATCAAAGTCTGTGTAGCCTACGAGCTAGATGGCGAACAATGTCTGGATCTGCCAACTAGCGCCCGCCAGTTTGCCCGCTGCCGTCCGGTTTACAAGACCCTGCCAGGATGGCAACAGTCCACTGCCGATTGCCGGACTCTCGATGATTTGCCGCCACGGGCGCTGGATTATCTCAAATTTTTGGCTGAGCTGATGGAAGTCCCCATTGCCATCGTTTCCTTGGGGGCAAGCCGAGATCAAACCATTATCGTGGAAGACCCAATTCACGGCCCCAAACGTGCCTTACTGTACGACACCGAGCGTCCAGAATTGGGCATCAAAGGGGAGGAGATCGGTGCAGTTGGGTAGCCAAGGTAGCTATCTGGCAAAACCCCAAACTGGATCAATTCCCAGCCTTCGTTTAGTTCAACTTAGTTCAAATTACTTACGTTAAAGTCGCTATGGAACTCACGATCGAATGTCAAAAGCGTCCTGCTGGAAGCAAACCCAATGCCCTGCGTCGTCAAGGGCTTACTCCGGCTGTGCTCTATGGTCACAACGGCACTGAGTCGGTCGAACTGACGCTCAACACCCGTACAGCTCAAGCTCTAGTGAAGAAAGCGTCATTGAACAATACGATGATTCAGCTCAACGTTTCAGACATGCCTTGGAATGGAAAGGCGCTGCTGCGAGAAGTGCAAGTCCATCCTTGGCGGGGCGACCTCTACCATCTCAGCTTTTTCTCGGTCGGTTCCCAGGCAACGGTGCAGGTAACGGTACCGCTGCATTTTGTGGGCGATGCCATTGGCGTCAAGCAAAATGGTGGCACTTTGGACACGGTATTGACCGAGCTGGAAGTCATTTGTTCTCCCAACAACGTGCCCGAAACGATTGAAATCGATGTAGCCGAAATGGATGTGGGCGATGCACTGCATGTAAACGAGCTGCCCCTGCCTGATGGAGTTACGGTAGTGGGAGAAGCCGATCGGGTTGTGGTAAGCGTGCTGGGTTCTAAGTCAGCAGCTACCTCAAGTGATGCAGCTGAATCTTAATTAATTTGCCGTTCAGATTGAAAGTTCGCTGAAGCCGGGGTCACTACCCTGGCTTTTTGATAGCAATTTGCCTTATTGATAACAAAGTAACGCACTTCAACAGCCGCTATGACTGATGCAACTCTGCCCCCGCTGATCCAGCAAATGCTGCAACCGGACTTTTATCCCCATCCGGTGACGAGCCAGCCGGCCCCAATCGCCAGCGCCAATATCGAATATCCCGAAGAATTTTATCCACCACCAGCTGCCGCCGTTCAGTTGATTCAAACCCACATCTCCTATGTGCTGCTGACCGGGGAATTTGCCTACAAGGTGAAGAAACCCCTGAACTTCGGCTTTCTAGATTATTCAACCCTGGAGGCTCGTAAGCATTTTTCTGAAGAGGAGTTGCGATTGAACCAGCGCGGGGCTGCAGAGATTTACCTGGAAGTTGTGCCAATTACCCAGACCGGAGACCGCTATCAGCTCGGCGGAGAGGGAGACGTAGTCGAGTATGCCGTTAAGATGCGGCAGTTTCCCCAAGATACGCTGCTAACTAACTTGTTCGAGCGGGGAGAGCTAACGCCCGATTTAATTCAGCAACTGGCGCGGGTGATTGCCGAGTTTCACCGCAAAACCACCACCAACGATTACATCCGCAGCTTTGGTGAAGTATCCCAGGTGCGGCAGGCGTTCGACGAAAACTTTGAGCAGACCGCACAGTATATTGGCGGCCCCCAAACCCAGCAGCAGTTTGACGAGACCAAAGCCTACTGCGATCGCTTTTTTGCCGAACAGGAACCCCTATTCAAGCAACGAATTGCCGCTGACCGGATTCGCGAGTGCCACGGCGACTTGCATCTTCGTAACATCTGCTATTGGAACGGCAAACTGCTTCTATTTGACTGCATCGAGTTCAACGAGCCATTTCGCTTTGTGGACACGATGTATGACATTGCCTACATTGTGATGGACTTAGAGGCCCGCAATCGGCCTGATCTCAGCACGCTGTTCCTCAACACCTATGCAGAAGAAACTGGCGATTGGGAAGGACTTCAGGTATTGCCGATCTACATCAGCCGCCAAACCTACGTGCGAGCCAAAGTCACCTCCTTTTTGCTCAATGATCCAGGTGTACCCGACCACGAAAAACAAGTGGCGCATGATACCGCAGCTCTCTACTATCGGTTAGCTTGGCAGTATTCCCAATCTCGGCAAGGTCGCCTGATCCTGATGTGCGGCTTGTCCGGTTCTGGGAAGAGCACAACTGCTCGACAGGTTGCCGATAAGCTGGGCGCGATTCACGTCCGTTCCGATGCCGTGCGCAAACATCTGGGCGGCGTTCCCCTCTATGAGCGGGGTGGGAACGAGCTGTATACCCCGGAAATGACCCAAAAAACCTATGAGAAACTGCTGGAGTTGGGCAGTGCGCTAGTGCAACAGGGTTACACCGTGATTCTAGACGCCAAGTACGACCGGCAAGCTCTGCGGCAAGCAGTAATCCAGCGAGCAACCACCGCTCAACTGCCGCTGCAAATTATTCACTGCGATGCCCCTAGAGAACTACTACAACAGCGGCTACAACACCGAACTGGAGACATTGCCGACGCTACAGTCGATCTGCTAGCCAAGCAGTATCTAGAGCCATTCGACGACAGCGAACAGGTTTATGTCAAAACTATTGATACCAGCACATCGGTTGAGCAACAGCTAGCAAACGCGCTATAAGGGAAAGGCAACACCAAGATAGCTAGCCTTGTACCAACCCAACTCCAACGAAGGAATTAATGCCGGTTTACGCCTCTGGATTGTCTTTATGATTGCCTTTTGGCTAGTGGGCATCCGGGCTGAGCTTTGTATTGCCTTGGGGGCAATTGGCGGGCTGGCATCCGGTTGGCTGGTTGCCAACTGGAAAGCAGACAAGGTAGAGGTGAAGCCCAGCGCTCCAGATAAAGCACCTGAAGCACCGCTGGCTCCCTTTGAAGTGCTGCGCCGACCTGCCGAACGCCTTAGACTGGGGGAGCGCTTTCGTCGGTTAGGCTCTGGGCGAAGACTACCCAAGCTGCCTAAACGCCGACCCACAAAGCGCTTGTGAGGGACTCAACCCATCCCTTGCAAATATTGCTGATAGCCAACCTGATCAAGCTTGGCCTGTTTATCCATTACCATTTGCTGCAAACTCCGGCGATATTGCTGCACCTTCTCTAGCAGTTCCGGTTGGTAGCTAGCAAGCATCTGCACCGCTAACAGACCAGCATTTTGGGCATTGCCAATCGCGACAGTGGCCACTGGAATGCCCGCTGGCATCTGCACAATCGAATAGAGGGAGTCTACACCCTGAAGATGACGGCTAGGAACGGGCACACCGATCACAGGTAGGGGCGTCAGAGAAGCCACCATGCCAGGAAGATGGGCCGCACCGCCCGCCCCAGCAATGATGACTTTGAGGCCGCGCCGATGAGCGGTTTGGGCATAGCCCACCATCCGTTCGGGAGTGCGGTGAGCTGAGACAATTGCTACTTCATAGGACACACCGAATTCTTCGCAAACAGCGATGGCTTTTTGCATAGTGGGCAGGTCCGAGTCGCTGCCCATAATAATGCCGATAGAGGGAGAGGCCATAGGTTAGTTTTCAGTTCTTAGTTTTGAGTGTTGAGAGGAGGTGGGTGATGGATTTTGAGCTTGAATTTGAGCTTGAAACAGATTGGCAAAGAGCAACGTCACCTCAAGTGCCTTCCTTTCATTAACTCAAAACACTGGCTCCGCAGAGGCAAGCTACAAAACTCAAAACTCAAAACTTAATCATTATTCCTCTTCGGAGTCTTGGGAGTCTTGATCTGATTGCAGGAGATCGGTGGCTTTGCTGCCCAGCAGCCCAAAGATAGCGCCAATGCCCATGTTCCAGGTGGCATTACAGTTTTCAAACACGCGCGTTTGAGGCTGAGAGAGATTGCCATTGGTGGCAAGCCAAATCGAACACCCACCGGAGAGTAGCGTAAAGCTAGTGGTGGTGAAGAAAACCAATAGAAACGCTAGGTTGAGATTGAAGTTAGATTTCACGGTTGTTACTGGTTAGTTGGATGAATCCTTGACTTGGATGCAACCACTGTAAGGATATTGACCACGGTTGTTTTCTGGAAGTTCGGCTGAGTTTCTAGGAGTTCTGAGGAGTTTGGCTGATTTTATTTGCTGATTTCATGCCTTAGCTGACCCGATTCGAGTCTTTTGATTAAGCCATTGCGATCTGCCAGCATTCGCGAGCAATCGCCCAGTCTTCCTGAGTATGGATCACCATCACCATCACGCTGGAATCGGCGCTAGAGATGACCTGATCGCGAGGACGGCCACTATTCCTGTCGAGATCTAGCTTCAATCCCATATAGGCAAACGCGGCACAGGCTTCGGCCCGAATAGGAGGCGCATTTTCACCAACACCAGCGGTAAATATCAGCACATCCAGCCCACCCAGGCTGGCAATCATCGCGCCAATGAATTGCTTTAGCCGTTCAATGTACATATCAAGCGCAAGCTGGGCACGAACATCGCCATCGGCAATTGCCTGCATCACTAGCCGCAGATCATTAGAAACGCCAGAGACCCCGAATAACCCCGATTCTTGATTCAGGATCGTTTCCAGCTGCTCGGCGCTATAACCCTGCTCCCGGATCAGGTAGAGCAAAATGCTGGGGTCCACAGCCCCAGAACGACTTCCCATCATCAGGCCATCCAGCGGCGTGAAACCCATTGTGGTGTTGATACTGTAGCCGTCTCGAATCGCCGCCAACGAGCAGCCATTGCCCAAATGACAGGTAACGATGCGTAGCTCCTTCAAATCCCGATTCAGCAACTGAGCCGCCCGCTGAGCGCAGTAGCGATGACTGGTGCCGTGGAAGCCATAGCGCCGAATGCCCTGTTCAGCCCAAGCGTAGGGAACTGGATAGAGGGCCGTGCGTTCTGGCATGCGGGCATGAAAGGCAGTATCGAAAACGGCCACCTGCGGCAGATCGCCCAGAATGGCTTCGATGGCTTCGATGCCTTCCAGATTGACCGGGTTATGAACTGGGGCAAGGTCAGCCAACTCAGCAATCCTGGTCTTCACGTCTGGCATAATTCGAACGCTGTCCCGGTAATACTGGCCGCCATGCACGACTCGATGCCCAACCATGTCAATTTCTGAGGCCGAGGCCAGCACCTGCGTGGCACCGCTCCACAACGTATCCAACATCTGAGCCATCACTGGTCCACGAGACTGAAACAGAATTTCTGCCTTGTGGATTGCGCCATTCGCTGTATTTACCTTAAGTTCAGCAATTCCCGGTTGATGCGTCCAATCAATTTGGGCCTCCCAGAGCGGAACGGGCGGCAAATCCGGCAGTTGCTCACCATCGATCTGATACAGGCAGCTCTTCTGGCTGCTCGATCCCGCATTCATCACCAAAATCTTCATAACTTGCTTGTCTCTAACGGGGTAGGATGCTGCCACTGCGCTGGCACTCAAAGATTCCTTTCGTCACCTGTTTTCAGTTTGCCGGAAACCGCTGGTTGGATGTAGTTTGCCAGATTGCAACCCGTTCAAAATCTTAGGAAAGATTAACTTTATTGCCAGAATCGCCGCTTGGTCACCATTTTTTGGTAGAAATGCTGCTTAAGGACTTCATTCCTGATCACGTTTTAAGGAGAGGAGCATTGTTCACGTCAACCTTACTCGCGGTAGTCGCTAGAACCCCAGATTGGACCCCCTCCATCGGGTTGATCATGCTAGCTTGCAACGTTGTGGCGATCCTGATTGCCAGAGCGACCGTCAAATATCCCAACGTCGGGCCAGGGATTCCTGTTTTATCAGATGTTGCGGGTCTCAGCTTACCAGCTCTACTAGGAGCTACTAGCCTAGGCCATATCCTGGGGGCTGGTGTAATTTTAGGCCTCACCAACACAGGCACGCTTTAAGTTAGTTTTGAGCGCTAAGTTTTGAGTGTTGAGTTCTTGGCTTGACTCAAGCTCAGATCAATTTCACGACCAGGGCCCTGTTGCCCTGTTTTTTTTAGCAAATTTGCCAGTCGTTACTCCTGCAGCTTACTCCTCCACCCCCTACCCCCTACCCCCTACCCTCCCACCCCCTACCCCCTACCCTCCCACCCCCTACCCCCTACCCTCCCACCCCCTACCCCCTACCCCCTACCCCCTACCCCCTACCCCCTACCCCCTACCCCCCCTACAAAGCAGATATGATGGTCATTACTCCTATGGTCCCTTCCGAGGCAGAGCTGGCCTATGAACTGGTGGCAAAAGCTAAAGCAGAATAATCTAGCTCGATTCGGCGCAATCGTGCTGCTGATTTTCTATTTGACGGTAATTTTCGCTGAGTTTGTCGCCCCCTACAGTCCGTTTACCTCTCAGCCGGATGGCTCGCTGCTGCCGCCGACCACCATCTACTGGCGCAATCAGGAAGGCGAGTTGATTGGCCCCCATGTCTACCCCACCACGCAGGGGCCGGTCAGCTTAGAAACGGGTGAGCGAGAATTGCGTGTCGATCGCTCTCAGCCGTCTCCGGTGCGCTTGTTTGTGCGCGGTGAAGAATACCGCTTTCTCACCATTCGTTTACCGCTGCCCACACGCTTTTCTTTGACCAATCCCGGCATTCAAGAGGTGGTGCTTTTTCCTGGCTTTAAGGGCGATCTGCATTTGTTTGGCACAACCGGCCCAGGCAAGCTGAATCTGCTGGGAACCGATGAGCAGGCTCGCGATCAGTTTAGCCGTCTAGTCTATGGCGGACGCATCAGTTTGTTTATTGGCATCGTGGGTGTGGCGATTTCTTTTCCTCTAGGAATGTTGATAGGCGGCATTTCCGGCTATTTTGGCGGCCTGATTGATGCGGTGCTGATGCGGGTAGTCGAAGTGCTGATGACCATTCCCGGCATTTACTTGTTGGTAGCGCTGAAAGCTGTTTTCCCGCCCACACTGTCCAGCTTTGAAGAGTTTTTGCTGATTACCCTGATCACCTCGTTTGTCGGCTGGGCTGGACTGGCACGGGTAATTCGGGGCCAGGTGCTGTCGATTAAAGAGCGCGAATTTGTCCAGGCGGCCAAGGTGATGGGTGGTCAGCCACTCTATATCATCCTGCGGCATGTGCTGCCCCAAACGGCTTCCTACATTGTGATTTCTGCGACGCTGGCGATTCCTAGCTTTATTGTGGCCGAGGCCGTCCTCAGCTTGATTGGCTTGGGGATTAAGCCGCCCGACCCGTCTTGGGGCAACATGCTGTCCCTCGCTACCAACGCCTCGATTCTGGTGCTGCAACCCTGGCTGGTCTGGTCCCCGGCGATTCTGATTGTGCTAACGATTCTGGCCTTTAACCTACTGGGCGATGGGCTACGAGATGCCCTCGATCCGCGCAATACGCAGCGGTAAGTTACTAAACCGGACTCTGTCCATAGAACGGCAACGCTTCTGACCAATGCGGACGTTTGCCCGCCTGCCAGTCTAAATACGCGAGTTCGAGAATTGCCGCCGCTGTTTTTCCGAGTCCGCCTTCGGCTTCCACCAATCGGTAAGGGCGATCCCAGTTAGCTAAAATCTGTTGCCATTGCTCTAGACCCATGACGGCATCTGGCAGGAGGGCGGTAATTCCAATTTGCTCTGGTTCGCGGTTGATTTGATACATTGCTCCATGCACCTCGCCTCGCTGGGCGGCCATCTGAACGGCAATGTTGGTAGCCGCAGAATCCTCGCCTGATTCGCTCCAGGCAACAGCAGCCAGGGTTGAAATGGCGAATAAGGGTAGATTGAGCTGCTGCGCCAGCGTCCGAGCAGTAACAACGCCGAGTCGGGTACCTGTGAAGCCGCCTGGACCTTTAGCCACTGCAATCAAGGCTAAATCTGTCCAAGTCTGCGGCTGAATGAATCGTTGCAGATACAGATGCAGATAATTGGAGACCTCGCGGCCCAATGCCCAGGTTTGACAGCGGCAGTCACCAGCAAAGTTGCTAATTGCCAATCCCAGGTCAGAACTAGCCGTGTGGATTGCCAAGCCATAGTGAGGGGAACGGAGGAAAGTAGTCAAGGTACGCTGAAGTGAACACTGCAATTCAAGGTCTCAGCCATTATCCTCTAAGGTAGACCTCCTGATTGGCAAGCATCATGATTTTGACAGGGCAGCTTTCGCTGGTTCCGTGGCTCCGCACCACCTGTTGGCATTCTAGGATAGGATTGCTTTTGCTGATTTCTCTGGCCGCAGGGCAGTGCGGCTGTCAGCCTCTGAGTCTCAATCCAAGCCCGTTGGTGCAAGCTTCGGTAAAAGACGAGGTGAATAACCAAGACCAGTCTCTGCCAACCCAGCCTCAACCAGCTTCTGCTGAACCCTCTAACCGCAGGAAAGTAACCTCTGCCAAAACCTCTGCCAAAACGGAGCCACTCATCATGCAGTTTGACTTTGCCGCTGATTTTTCAGAGGGACTAGCCGCCGTCCGCATCAAAGAGCGGTATGCCTACATCGACCAGACCGGCAACCCCGTGATTAAGGTTGATCCGAGCTTAGATGGCGTATCGGCCTTTGCCGAACAGCGAGCGGTTGTGCGGGTAGCAGATTTCTATGGCTATATGGATCGGGCAGGTCGAATTGTGGTTGATCCTCAGTTTGCGGCAGCCAATTTATATTCGCAAGGACTAGCGGTGGTCAGGACCGGACGCGGCTACGGCTATATCGATCGCACCGGCACACTTGCAATTGAACCAGAATTCACGCTGGCTAGCGACTTCGCCGAAGGCATGGCTGCCGTGAAGCTAAACGACCAGTACGGCTACATCAACCTGATGGGCGATTGGGTGATTCAGCCTCAATTCGAGGATGCCTGGAGTTTTACCGAATCGCTGGCCGTGATCAAACAGGGAGAGCAGTGGGGCTACATTAACCAAGCCGGTAACGTGGCGATTTCCCCTCAATTCGATGGAGCCTTTGCCTTTTCAGAATCTCTAGCTCGAATCCGACAGGGCAACCAATGGGGCTTTATCGATCGGCAGGGCAAAACCGTGATTCCCCCTCGCTATGACTTCGCCTCTGATTTCTCCGAAGGACTAGCCGCTGTTCTAGTGGGCAACCAATGGGGCTACATCGACAAAACCGGCCAACTCGCCGTGCCGCCCCAATTTGACTTTGCTGCTGATTTTTCGGAAGGGCTAGCCGCTGTGACAGTCAACAACCAGGTTGGCTTCATCGACCCGACCGGCAAGCTACAAATTGCGCCTCAATTCGACAAGGTGGGTTCCTTCTCGGAGGGTTGGGCTTGGGTACAGACAGGCGACCAGTGGCGCTATATTAATGCGTCTGGGCAGTTTTTGATGCTGGGAGAAGTTAGATAGGGGAGGAGTCAGGAGTCAGGAGTCAGGAGGTATTGGTTATCCAAAACGACCAATGGCAAGGTCTGTTCAAAGTTTTGGGTCACAGCGTTTGACTGCGTACTTCTCCTACCCACGAATCAATTGCGGCCCAATCAGGGAAGTCTGCTGTAGGCACAGCCTTCTCGTAGAGTAGCAGACTAGACGAGGGGTTTTGTGCACTACCCTGTGGGAACGCAAGCGTATAGTGCACTTGCTTCAATAGCCCGCGATTCATCTGCGGGTGGGTCAGGCAACGAAGCATCACAGAACCATTGACAGACCCCAATGGCAACTCTAGCCAACCGCTACTGCTACTCATCTAGATCTCACTACGGAATCGGCACCGAATGCAGCAGGCGTTCGATCACCAGTTTGCTTTTTTGGTTGCCGGTGGTAATTAGGCGATGGGCCAACACATAGGGCGCTAGAAACTTGACATCGTCGGGAATGGCAAAATCACGTCCGTCCAGAAAGGCTTGGGCCTGTACCGCTCGCTGTAGGGCAACCGTACCGCGCGGGCTGACGCCTAAAATCACCTCTTCATCCTGACGGGTTGCCCGCACCAGTTCCAGCATGTACTGCTGCAAGTGAGTTTCTACCCGCACCTGGGCACAGAGATGCCGTAGGGTTTGCACATCGGCTAACGAAATACAGGGCGTCAGTTCCTCTACAGTAGTGCCCTGCTGCAATCGCTGCAACATCTGCAATTCCTCTTCGGCACTGGGATAGCCCAAACTAAAGGAAAGGGCAAACCGATCCATCTGGGCTTCGGGGAGGGGGAACGTGCCCTGATATTCCACCGGGTTCTGGGTGGCGATTACAAAAAATGGCCGCGGCACATGGCGCGAAACCCCATCAATCGTCACCTGCTGTTCTTCCATTACTTCCAGCAAAGCAGACTGGGTACGGGGCGTTGCCCGGTTAATTTCGTCAGCCAGCAGCACATTGGCAAACACCGGACCCGGCAAAAACTCGAATTCTCCCTTGCTGAGATTCCAGATATTGGTGCCCGTCACATCCGCCGGTAGCAAATCAGGCGTACACTGAATCCGCTGGAACTGTCCGTCAATCGACCGAGCTAACGACTTCGCCAACAGAGTCTTGCCCACACCAGGCACATCTTCGAGCAGCGCATGGCCGCCAGAAAACAGAGCCACCAAGACCAGCCGAATCGCCTCACTTTTACCGACAATGGTTTGACCTAGATGTTCAATCAGCCGCTCGACCGTTGCTCTCATGCCATCCTCGCTTTTGGGTTCTCAGCATTAGTCATACCCACGGATTGTCAAATTATGACCAGCCGAGGGGCAGAAATCCGGTGATGGCTGGTATTCGTCATTCGTCGCCAACTGCGCTCAATCTTCTGATTCCTGGCTCCTGACTCCTAACTCCTTAGCAATTTAGGATTCCAGCTAAACCTGCTGAGCTGCCAACCCTAATCGCGCTTGCTCGGCATCCCGCTGAATTTGTGCCTTCAAGTCATCCAGGGAGGCGAACTTCTGCTCAGGCCGCAAAAACTGTTCCAAACTCACGGTCAAGGTTTGGCCGTATAAATCGCCGCTCCAGTCCAACAAATGCACCTCGACGCTGATCTGCTGACCGTCTACCGTAGGTCGATAGCCAATATTCATCACGCCGGGTTGTTGACCCAGTTCTGCCGACTTCACCCAAACGCTGTAAACGCCACAGCAGGGCAAAAATTTGTCATCGGGTAGCTGCAAATTCGCTGTTGGGAAACCAATCGTGCGGCCCAACTGTTTGCCGGTTACCACTTCACCAACTAGGGTGTAGGGCCGACCCAGGAGCTGGTTGGCGCGATCCAAATCGCCTTGACTGAGGGCTTGACGAATCGCTGAACTGCTAATCCGTTCTCCCTGATGCAAATGCAAGCTTGCCACCTCGACCGGAATGCCGTACTGCGCCGCAATTTGCTGCAAATCCGCTATTGTTCCGGCTCGCTTGCGGCCAAACCGAAAATCCTGCCCAACGCTAATCCACCTAGCTTGGAGGCGCTCTACTAAAATCTGTTCCACAAACTCCTGAGGCGTCAGATTGGCCAGTGCCCAATCAAAAGGCAGCAAAACCAGTTGCTCAATGCCAAGGGTCTGGAGATATTGCGCCTTCTCAGAGATTGGCGTTAGCAGCAAACGCCGCTGACCTGTAAAAAATTCTTGCGGGTGTGGGTAAAAGGTAACAACCGTTGGTATGGGTGCTGCACTCGCAAAACGTCCTGTGTCCGAACCTGTACTACAAGCTGCACCAGCCAGAACAGGCGAACCGACTTGCGCGGCCACGGCTACTGGTTCAATCACGCGCTGATGCCCTCGGTGGACGCCATCAAAGTTTCCCAGGGCAATCACCGTCGGCGTTTTAATCGTGTCTAGAGAAGAGGTTATCCACACGCTTTACATTTTGACACATAACGGCTGACTTCGTAAGCCATGTTCCAATTTGTAAGTTCGCACAGGACAAGGATAAGAGAACTACAGAGACCGAGGCCACAGAGGATGCCAGGCACTGCTGAATTTGGACAAAGCCTGGAACGGGCAGAGGCTTAGCTTAAACCACTGCTTTGGAGTCGGATCGGACGTTTTCTGCTTTGGAGTTGTCAGCGTTGGAATCGGTGTTTACAGCGGCCAACAAATCGATTTCTAAGCCTTCCCACGCCACCAAGCTATTGGGAAACTGCCGTGCCGTATCTGCTTTGACCTGATCCATGAAATTATCATCGTGCAGCGGATCGTGGTGGAAAATCACTAGCTTTTTGACATTAGCGGCCCGAGCTACTTTGACGGCTTCTTGCCAGGTCGAATGGCCCCAGCCCACTTTACTCGATTGTTCGCAGTGGTACTCTTCGTCGGTGTAGGTGGCGTCGTAGATCAGCACATCGGCATGGCGAGCCAGCCAGAGGACATTTTCATCCAGGCGATCGGGATAGTGCTCGGTATCGGTAATGTAGGCCAGCGCGTGCCCCCGCCAGTTGACTCGATAGCCAACCGCTTCACCGGGATGATTCAGCAGGGCATTTTCGACCAGCACCTCACCCACGCGCACCGTTTCGCCCATTTCCAGGTCATAGAACTTCAAGTCTGCTCCCATAATTTGCAGCGGGACCGGAAAGTTGGGATGCAGCATCTGGTCGTTGAGCCGCTGCTCAATCGTTGAGCCGTTGGGAGCCACAGCTCCATAGATGTGAAACTGGTTGCCCTTGACAAACGCCGGCACAAAAAACGGAAATCCTTGAATATGGTCCCAGTGGGAATGGGTAAAAAACAGGTGGGCTTCTACTGGCATCTGCGACAGCAGCGATTGACCCAAGACCCGCAAGCCGGTGCCGCCATCAAAAATCAAGCGATGGCCGCCAACCTGGACTTCGATACAGGACGTGTTGCCGCCGTACCGCACCGTACTCTGCCCCGGACAAGCAATACTGCCTCTCACTCCCCAAAAACGAACCGTGAATTGGTCTTGCTTATTCGACATGAGCGTTTCTCGCCAGATTTCACCACGCCTGAGTGAATGTTGTGTTTAGATTGTGCTTGGCCTCTACTTTAGCCTGGTTCCAGTCTCAAATACTTTAGGTGAATGCTTTCAGTAGTCGCTCGGTCTGGAATTATTTAAAGTCAATTCAGAATCATTAATTCTCGGTCCGGAAGGTGCGCCTGATTCGCAAGTGCGTCTGAAGATTGCTCAGACCTGATCCTAAATTGCCTCAATCGGCCTGTTCAGATTGATTTGCCCAGACTAAGTTTGCCCAAATTAAGCCTAATCCAACCCACTCATCCTACACTCGGGCTAAAAACTGCAAGTGACCTGTAAACGTCTTGGATTACTCGTTCTTGCTAGCGCTACCAATAGGTCAGCTCTATCAATCAGACTTATCAATCAGATTCGGGAGTGGTAACGAGACGCCAGCAACGGGCCGATGTTCGCACTCTATCCGATCAGGTTGAGTAACGTAATAACTGCTTGTTGCTATCGTTCCTTGCTATCGTACTGACCGGTGGTCAGAAAAATTAGCTGGGGTCAACGAGTATGCGATCGTCAAATTTCGCTGTAGGGCATGCTATTGGCACGGGTATCCACAGTCTAAATTTGCTCTCTCCATACATATTAGGAAAACTAGCACTTCTACGGCCACTCCAGACAAGAGTTGAAGCTTGACTACAAAATCTTTACAGAACTCTAGAACCGCCGGTAGGGCGAGCTTCAGGACGGATGAACGTGGTAGAACTGGCGATTTTGTAACTGCGTAATACCAACGGCACAGGTGAGGTCATATTGCAGTGGGGTCACGGTAATGTAGTTTTGCCGAATCGCTTGAACATCGGTGGGAATTTGTTGAAACCAGGCCAAATCCAGATTAACTCCCTTGAGCTTAAAGGCTTCTACCGATTCCAGCTCGGGGTCGGCGCTGTCTTCGATCACTTCACCAGCTAGCCAGTAGTAGGTTTTGCCCCTCGGATCAACTCGCTTTTCAAACTGATCAAAATAGCGCCGCACGCCTTGACGAGTAATCACTACACCGGCGATTTCCGCCTCACTCACTGCGGGAACATTGACATTCAGCAGCGTCGCTTGAGGCAGCGGACCGTGGCTGAGCTGCTCGAGCAGCCTTTTGGCGAAATTCGCCGCCGGTTGAAAATCCTGGGCGGAGAAGCTAGTCAGACTGAAGGCAATGCTGGGAATGCCCTCGATCACGCCTTCCATCGCCGCCGACACCGTGCCGGAATAAAGCACATCGGTGCCTAGGTTAGAGCCATGATTAATCCCAGACAGCACCATATCAGGTGGTTCCGCCAGCAGTGCTCCCAAAGCCAGCTTGACACAGTCCGACGGAGTTCCCGAACAAGCCCAAGCCTGAATCGCCGGATGGAACACCGACTCAACCTGATCAGCCCGGATGGGTTTATGCAAAGTCAGACCATGCCCGGTGGCAGACCGTTCCCGATCCGGACAGACGACTGTAATTTCATGCCCAGCCGCCGCCAATGTGTTTGCCAGGGTGCGGATTCCCAAGGCAAAAATACCGTCATCGTTGCTAATCAAAAGCTTCATGGAAATGCCAAAGAGAAGATAGGAGGGTTAACTTTGAATGGGTTTGGATGGGTGGACGATCCAAATCCAGTTTAGAGGGCGAATGGTGCGGATTTGGAATTGACTGCAGAACTGACGGGCTGGGTTTTGCCTTCTACTTATTTTTTGTCGGTTTCTCGGGCAACCCATCGCTAAATCCACGAGCGGACCTTTTACACTGGTAAGGTAGACTGAATCAACGGCGGTACAGGCCGCACTGACCGGCGGTCAGAAAGATCGGGTCCACGTTTTCGTTCTTTAGCGTCTCTTCAATACGTTCAGGTATGAGCAATCTGGAAACTCAATTAGCGGCACTGCGCCAAGAAGCTCAGCAGGCCATCGCCAACAGCTCCACTCTCGAAGATCTGGAACAGCTCCGGATCAAGTACCTGGGCAAAAAAGGCAGCCTGTCTCAGGTGTTGGGCGGCATGGGCAAGCTCAGCGCTGAGGAACGGCCTCGAATCGGCGCATTGGCCAACGAAGTCAAAGATGCCCTGCAAGCCAACCTCGATCAAAAGCGGGCCACCCTGCAAGCCGCTCAAATTGAAGCACAGCTAGAAGCCGAAGCGCTGGATGTGACCATGCCGGGAGTATATCGGCTGCAAGGTCATGCCCACCCGCTCACCAGCACGATCGACCGTATGATCGATATTTTTGTGGGGCTGGGCTACACGGTAGCAACCGGACCCGAAATGGAAACCGATTACTACAACTTCGAGGCGCTCAACTTCCTGCCCGACCATCCCGCCCGCGACATGCAGGATACGCTCTACCTACCAGACGGCAATATCCTCAGAACCCACACCTCGTCGGTGCAGATTCGCTACATGGAGGAAAACGATCCGCCGGTGCGGATTGTGATGCCGGGGCGCTGCTACCGTCGCGACACCGTGGATGCCACCCACTCTGCCGTGTTTCACCAGCTCGAAATTCTGGCCGTAGACGAAGGACTGACCTTCACCGATCTGCGCGGCACAATCAAAGTTTTTCTAGAAGCCATGTTTGGCGAGATCCCGATTCGCTTCCGGCCTAGCTTCTTTCCGTTTACCGAACCTTCAGCCGAGGTGGATGTACAGTGGCGCGGTCGTTGGCTTGAGGTGATGGGCTGCGGCATGGTGGACCCGAATGTGCTCAAAGCGGTTGGCTATGACCCAGAAGTGTACACCGGCTTCGCGGCTGGGCTAGGGGTTGAGCGAATTGCGATGGTGCTGCACCAAATCGACGATATCCGCCGCCTCTATGCCAGTGATCTGAGATTCCTGAAGCAATTTTGAGAAAAGTTTTGAGTGTTGAATTTTGGCTTCCGGTGAGTCAGCCGAACCGAGTGTTGAGTTGGCGATCAAGAGTATTCCTTATCACCTAGTTTGACTAGATAGCTCACCAAGACGGGCTTTGTCTAGATAGGCGCGATGGGTGCGGTTTAACTGCCGAAATTCTAAACCGTTCCCACAGCCGGAACTCGTTCTGGCAGCAAGGTCAAAACCTCAACTCCGTCTTGCGTGACGGCAATCGTGTGCTCAAATTGGGCTGAGAGCTTGCGGTCTTTGGTGACGGCAGTCCATTTATCGGCCAGAATTTCGACTTCCCAGGTGCCTTCGTTGATCATCGGCTCAATCGTGAAGACCATACCAGGTCTGAGTTTTTTACCTTTGCCGCGAGTGCCATAGTGAGGGATTTGGGGGCCAGAGTGAAAGATCCGCCCAACCCCATGACCAACAAAATCGCGCACCACCGAGAACCCACTAGCCTCCGCATATTCCTGAATCGCCGCGCCAATATCCCCAATTCTGGCTCCCGGCTTTACCGCTCGAATACCACGCCACATACACTCTTCGGTTACTTCCACCAGCCTGCGGGCCAGCGGCGATGGCTCACCCACAAAAAACGTGCGAGAGGTATCACCGTGGTAGCCATCTACCAAAGGAGTGACATCGATATTAATAATATCGCCGTCTTTCAGAGTTTGCTTAGCGTTGGGAATGCCGTGACAGACCACCTCATTAACGCTGGTACAGATTGACTTAGGAAACGGATTATCGCTGCCGCTGGGATAGCCCAAGGGGGCACTCTTGGCTCCACGGGCCTGCGTCCATGCCTCTGCCGCATCGTTGAGTTCCAGCGTGCTAACCCCTGGTTGCACCATCGGTTCCAGATAGTCCAACAGCTCAGCAGCCATGCGCCCAGCTTGACGCATTTTTTCAATTTCTCGGCTTGACAGCAAAATAATCGGTTCTTGATCCATGACGGCGTTTTGTTTGTTACCTCTCCATTCTTTAATTTAGCCCCGCTATGCCCAATTGCGCCGAAAATCCTTTTGCTGATTCCTCCAGAATGGTGGGTTAGAGAGCGACGATCTCTGGTAGATTTAGCGGAGTATCCGTAAGAAGATCAACTCAGCAGCGCATGAAAGTTCTAGTTATTGGTGGTGATGGCTATTGCGGTTGGGCAACTGCACTCTACCTGTCCAACAAAGGGCACGAAGTTGCCATTTTAGATAATTTGATTCGTCGGCATTGGGATGCAGAGCTGTGCATCGAGACCTTAACGCCGATTACTCCCATTCAAACCCGGTTGCAGCGGTGGAAAGATTTGACTGGGAAAACCATTGAACTGTTCATTGGCGATATTAACAACTATGAGTTTCTCAAGCAGGCCATGCTGAAATTTGAGCCGGATGCGGTCGTGCATTTCGGTGAGCAGCGGTCGGCTCCCTTTTCGATGATTGACCGGGAACATGCGGTTCTGACTCAGGTGAACAACGTGGTCGGCACGCTCAACCTGCTGTATGTTATGCATGACCATTTCCCCAACTGCCACTTGGTGAAGCTGGGCACGATGGGTGAATACGGCACGCCCAACATCGACATTGAAGAAGGCTACATCACGATTGAACACAACGGGCGCAAAGACACCCTTCCCTATCCCAAACAGCCTGGCTCCTTCTACCACCTCAGTAAGGTGCATGACTCGCACAACATTCACTTCGCCTGCCGCATCTGGGGCTTGCGCGCCACCGATCTGAACCAAGGTGTGGTCTACGGCGTTCTGACCGAAGAAACCGGCATGGACGAACTGCTGATCAACCGCCTCGATTACGACGGCATCTTCGGCACAGCGCTCAACCGTTTCTGTATTCAGGCCGCCATCGGTCATCCGCTTACTGTCTATGGCAAAGGCGGCCAAACTCGTGGCTTCCTCGATATCCGCGACACGGTGCGCTGCATTGAGATTGCCGTCAACAATCCAGCTGATGCCGGAGAGTTTCGCGTCTTCAACCAGTTCACCGAAATGTTTAGTGTCGGTGATTTAGCCCTGATGGTGAAGCAGGCGGGCAACTCGATGGGTCTGAATGTTGAGATCAACCATTTGGAAAACCCCAGAATTGAAAAAGAAGAGCATTACTTTAACGCCAAAAACACAAAGCTGATTGATCTCGGTTTGCAGCCCCACTACCTGTCTGACTCGCTGCTCGACTCGCTGCTCAATTTCAGCATTAAGTACAAGAACCGAGTAGACGAGAAGCAGATTCTGCCCAAGGTGAAATGGAAAGGCTGAGCCAATGCGAGCTGTAGCGCTGTTGGTGCTGGTTGTGTTTCCCGGTTTCGGTTTCACAGCAGTAAGCACTTATTGGCTGTGGCGCGATTGGGCAGCCCTTACGGCTAGTCATCAACGGTATATGCAGGTAGCAACGGCAAACCCAACCCAAACTGATTTGATGATTGCTGCTGCGGCTGAAAACCGCCACCGGATCAACTGTTTTGCCGAAGGAGTGGGGGTTTTGCTGGGAAGCGTGGTTTGGGCAATTGGGATTCACGGTCTCTGCACTATGCCTCGCCGATCCTAACCCTCTCCTCAACTCTGTGTCTTTAAATTGAAATGCCCCTATGCGGATTGCCCTCTTCACCGAAACTTTCTTGCCCAAAGTCGATGGTATTGTGACTCGTCTGAGCCACACGGTTGATCATTTGCAGCGGATGGGCGATCAGGTACTGGTGATTTCTCCCGATGGCGGGTTGAATGAATATCGGGGAGCCAAAATCTACGGCATTCCCGGTTTTCCGCTGCCGCTGTATCCTGAACTGAAACTGGCCCTGCCTCGCCCTGCGATTCGGCAAGAGCTAGCTGCCTTTCAGCCCGATTTGATCCATATCGTCAACCCGGCGGTACTGGGACTGGGTGGCTTGTACTATGCCAAATCCTTAGACGTGCCCCTGGTTGCCTCCTATCACACTCATTTGCCCAAATACCTGGAGCACTATGGCCTAGGAATGCTGGAAGGCGTGATGTGGGAATTGCTCAAAGCCGTGCATAACCAGGCTCAGCTCAACCTCTGTACCTCAACCGCAATGCAGGAAGCTCTAACCTCCCACGGGATTGAACGAGTTGAAGTGTGGCAAAAGGGCGTTGATACCGAACTGTTCCATCCCAGCCTTGCTAACCGCGAGGTGCGAAGTCACCTGTCGCAGGGCCATCCTGACAGTTCAATTTTGCTATATGTGGGGCGGCTGTCAGCCGAGAAAGAAATTGACCGAATCAAGCCGGTGCTAGAGGCCATTCCAGACGCTCGCTTAGCGCTGGTTGGCGATGGTCCCTACCGGGCGGATCTAGAAAAACACTTTGCTGGCACGGCCACCCATTTTGTTGGCTACCTCACTGGCCGCGATCTGGCAGCCGCCTTTGCCTCAGCCGATGCGTTTATTTTTCCATCGCGGACCGAAACTCTGGGCCTCGTGCTGCTCGAAGCCATGGCGGCAGGATGCCCAGTCATTGCAGCCAATGCCGGTGGCATCCCCGATATCGTCACCGACGGAGTCAACGGCTATCTCTTCGATCCGGCAGATGAGCAGGGAGCCATTACTGCAACCCAACGATTGCTCGCCAATCCGCAAGAACGCGATACCTTGCAACAAAATGCCCGTCAGGAAGCCGAACGCTGGGGCTGGGCAGCGGCAACCCGTCAACTGCAAGGGTTTTACCATGCGGTGCTGGAGCGGTCACTACTCTCAGCAGCCTAGTAGAACAGTTTGGTCCAAGGCTTGGTGATGCAGCGAAATACATCGTCCAAGTACGTGGCCAGCGTCTCACTGGCGGCCTAGGAAGTTACTACGACGAAACTCTTACACAACTGCAGAACCCGCTAATACGCCAATCGCAACAGATAACATAACCGATATTGGGTCTGTTCAGAGTTTTGGGTCAATCCAGCGTTTGACTTCGTACTGCTTCCAGCCGCGAATTCATTGCGGACTAATCAGGGAAGCACTTCTCCTACCCACGAATTCATTGCGGGCTAATCGGGGAAGTCTGCTGTAGGCGCAGCCTTCTCGCAGAGTAGCAGACTAAGCAAGCTAAGCAAGCGGTTTAGTGCACTACCCTGCGGGAACACAAGCGTATAGTGGACTTGCTTCATTAGGCCGCGATTCATCTGCGGGCGGGTCAGCCAACGAAGCAATACAGAACCATTTACAGAACCATTTACAGAGCCATATTTGTCAGCACCAGCTTACCCCTTTTGGGTTTCCTGGTGGTTGCCATAATTTCTAAGCTTAATGAATTGATACCAAGCTGCTAGTTTAGTCAAGCCGGTGGGAACCCTGAATTTGAAACCCGAAAGCGCCTCGACAACAGACCACTAGCGGTCAAACGCACGCAGAAATCAGCAACTCATTTGCGCCAGCACAAGCAGTGATTTCTACGCTGCAACCAGTAGTTGATCTCGCTGTAGAGGAATTCTAGGGTTTGGGTTATTTTTGACCTGGGAGCTCAGCCACTTAAGCATCTATGACAGCTTCATTCTCTCATCTGCCCCATCAGGAGTTGGCTGACAACAATGCACCCGTCAGTCAGCGACGAGAAAGTTTCAGTATCGAAGCAGAAAGCGCAGCGTCCACCCTTCTGGCGCTTCAGACACCTCACCAATCTCCTAGGCGGCCAGCTTCCACCCCCTGTTCTGCAGCCCGAGAAGTCGGTGGGGTAATTGATATCATGTCCCACAGTCCCAACAATACGACCCAAGCAACCACAGCAGTCGTTAACCGGGAGCAATTTTCTCAGGTCCAACCTGTTACGGTTGAGGAGTCCAGCCTGCAGCATGCTAGCTCGGAAAGCGCTTTGGCAACGTCAAAAGGTTCCTTCTCCACCTTCTTAGCCCCATTGACCCAAGACACCTTCAAGCAGGTGGTCGCAGATGTCGAGCAAAAACTGCGTGTGGTCAACCAGACCCTCTCAATTCTGGACAATGTGCTGGATTCGCAGGGGTTTGACGCCATCCTCAACGAGATGCTGCGCTCGATTACCCTCAAGACTGGAGAGTTGCTCAACGCCGACCGCACCACGATTTTTCTACTCGATGAAGAACGAGACGAACTGTGGTCAATTGTGGCTAAGGACGAGGCCGGCAATAATCTAGAGCTGAGAATTCCCAAAACTATTGGCATTGCTGGAGAGGTGGCCACCCGCAAACAGGTGGTGAATATTCCCTACGATTTCTATCAAGATGCCCGCTCGGTTGCCGCTCAGGAATTCGACAAAAAGAACAGCTACCGTACCTATTCGATGCTGGCCCTGCCGCTGCTGGATGATCAGGGCAATTTAGTGGCCGTGGTGCAGTTGATTAACAAGCTCAAGCTGGTTCATGATCCATTAGCACCGCTCGAAGAAAAGATTGACTTGGTTGGCTTTACGGTCCAGGACGAAGCGGTGTTTCGCGATTTCGCTCCATCGATTCGCTTGATTTTGGAATCCTCCCGCTCGTTTTATCGAGCTACCCAGCAGCAGCGAGCCGCCTCAGCCCTGATGAAGGCCACCAAAGCCCTGAGCCAGAGCAGCCTCGATTTGGAGGAAACCCTCAGCAAGGTGATGGAAGAAGCCAAGGAGCTGATGCAGGCAGACCGCAGTACCCTGTGGCTGTTGGATCGAGAACGGGAACAACTCTGGACCAAACTGCCCATCGACGGCAAGCTGCAAGAAATTCGTATCCCAATGGGAGCCGGATTTGCGGGTCACGTAGCCACGACCGGAGAGCCGGTACTGATTCCGTTTGACCTCTACGACCACCCCAACGCCGATACGGCCAAAGAAACCGATAAGAAAACCGGCTACCGCACTTGCAGCATGCTCTGTATGCCGGTGTTCAACGCTGATGGCGAACTGATTGCTGTGACGCAGCTGATCAACAAAAAGCGGCAGGGAGACTTTCCGCCCTATGATCCGGTGAACTATCCGGAAGCGCCAGAATGCTGGAAGGCCAGCTTCAACGGCAACGACCAGGAATTTATGAAAGCCTTCAATATTCAGGCAGGCGTCGCCCTCCAAAATGCCAAACTGTTCGCTACCGTCAAGCAACAGGAACAGCTCCAGCGCGATATCCTGCGGTCGCTCTCCAACGGGGTAATTTCTACTGACCGAGAAGGGCGAATTATTGCCGCCAACGAAAGTGCGCGCCAGCTCCTCGGCATCACAGAAACTGCCCTGCTAGAAGGCAAATTTGTGGCCGATCTGATTCAGCTAGAAAAAGGCGATTTCCCCAAGTGGTTCCAAGCCGCTCTCGCTCCCGAAGATGAAAAGAGTCGGCAGCAGTATTACCCAGACCAGACCCTATTGCCGATAGCAGGCCAGGAGCAGCACAGCGTCCACCTATCGATCAACACGATTGCTGACGCCAACGACTATCGTCAAATCTCTGGCGTGCTAGTAGTGATGGACGACATCAGCGACGAAAAGCGGCTGAAGAGCACCATGTACCGCTACATGACCCAAGAGTTGGCCGAACAGCTCCTTAGCAGTGGCGATGCCAAACTAGGCGGTGATCGCAAAGAAGTGTCAGTCCTGTTCTCTGATATTCGCAGCTACACCACCCTAACCGAAAACATGGAGGCCGAAGAGGTGGTCGCCATGCTGAACGAATACTTCGAGACGATGGTGGATGCTGTCTTTGCCTACAAAGGCACGCTGGATAAGTACATCGGCGATGCGATTATGGCGGTTTACGGTTCACCGCTGCCCTTGGACGATCACGCCTGGATGGCGACCCAAACGGCACTAGAAATGCGGACTCGACTGGCGCACTTTAACGCAAACCGTCCGGCACATCGCAAAATTCGGATTGGCATTGGCATCAACTCCGACTGTGTGATCAGCGGCAACATTGGCTCTAGCAAACGCATGGAGTTTACCGCAATTGGAGATGGGGTCAATCTCGGCTCGCGATTGGAAGGAGCCAGCAAGCACTACGGCTGTGACATTGTGATCAGCGAGAACACCTACCAGCCCTGTGCGGATCGAATCTGGACCAGAGAGCTGGACTGCATTCGCGTCAAGGGAAAGAGTAAGCCAGTCAATATCTACGAACTCGTGGGCCTGCGTTCCGAGCCGCTGCCCGACACAAAAGCGCGCGCCATTGATCTCTACCATCAGGGACGACAGCACTATCTCAACCGCAAATTTGCCAGCGCTATGAGTGCCTTCGCAACGATCCTAGAAGATATTGATCATCAAGATAAGGCAGCCTACATGCATCTAAAGCGCTGCGAGCACTGGCTGAGCAACCCACCTACCGATGCACTCTGGGATGAGGGCGTTTGGACAATGGAAGAGAAATAGCCTGCGCCTTTTGCTGCTTTGCCCTAGCCTCGATTGTGCAGACAGCTGTGCAAGCTAGGGCTGAAACGGATTTTCGCCGATACCCAGCTCTTTTTTGCTGCGTTTGAGCTGTTTCCACAAGGCATGAATTTGCTGATAGGACTCTTCCGGGGAAAGCTTACCGTTAGTTTGCAGGCCGCAGATGAGGCTGACCCGATGCGCAAACTCCTGCAAGTTGGCATTAAAAACCAGATTTTCCGGCTGTACCGAACCCCGATAATGACTGTGGGGATAGAGAAAATCGTAGCGATCGACCATCAGCCGCCTCCTTAATCAGAATTTAAGTAGAAATCTTAACCATTCTTAATTAATCACCTGATTAACCAGCTCTTAATCTGATCTTAACCTCAATAGAGTGAAATCGCCTACACCCCAAGGGGTGAAATAACTTCACAAACCTTGGAGCTTCGGGATACTTGGGAGATGCTCCTGGGTCAGGTTAAACTCTTCCTCTCATCCAAAAACAGGTTGCAGCGAAAAATGCCCAGCCAATTTCGTCCTAGATTAGTCCTGTGGCTAGGAAGCATGAAACATGTTGGACCAGAAAACAGAGAGAATTTAAACCTATTGACAAACTGGGCCACTATTTGGGAGTCCTTGCCCGGTAGAATGATTAAGTTCGCTTAAAACTTTCCTTTCTCCTGCTGCAATGACGGCCCACTCCATCGTTTACGAAGGCAAAGCTAAAATCCTCTACACAACGGATGATCCAAACGTTCTGTTGACCTATTTCAAGGACGACGCGACGGCATTTAATGCCCAGAAGCGCGGCAGTATTGCTGGCAAGGGTGAGATGAATTGCGCAATTTCAAGCCATCTGTTTCAGCTTTTGGAAGCGCAGGGCATTGCCACCCACTGGTTAGGGCGACCAACTCCCAACGAAATGCAGGTCCGGGCCGTAAAAATTTTGCCTTTAGAAGTCGTGGTCAGGAACATTGCTGCCGGTAGCCTCTGTCAACAAACAGGGATACCTCTGGGAACGGTACTAAAGGAGCCGTTGGTAGAGTTTTACTACAAGAATGACTCGTTGGGCGATCCACTGCTAACGCCCGATCGCCTACGGTTGCTAGAGTTGGCGACTCCAGAACAGGTCGAGCAACTGCGCTCCACCGCCTTGCAAATCAATCAGGTGTTGACTGACTTTTTTCAGAAGTGTGGCATCACGCTGGTAGATTTCAAGCTGGAATTTGGCCTCGATGCGAATCAAAGGCTGCTGTTGGCCGATGAAATTAGTCCAGATACCTGTCGGCTCTGGAATCAGGCAGACTCTGATCCAAGCCAGCGGGTGCTCGACAAAGATCGATTCCGTCATGATTTAGGCAATGTAGAGGCTGCCTACCGACAGGTGCTAGACCGAGTTCTGGCACAACCGGTTCAACCGTAAGGTGAAGCAATGCTGTAAAATTGCTCCGTTACATTTGTACATCTTCCCAATTTCCAGTTTTCTTTAGATTGTTCGATTCTGACCTGTTCTTACTTGGTCGTTCGGTGTGTGGAAGTGCCAAATTATTTGAACTGTATGCAAGTATCTCCTTTTGTGCTGGCAGCCTTAACTGCCTCTGCGGCGCTTGGCGTTGCCAACCCAGTCAAAGCACAGTCGCCTGACTCTGTGGAACCCAATCCTGGGGCTGTCAACAGCGCGGAGTACGCAGAATCTGCAGAGTCTACAGATAGCCTCAATCTTGATTTTAAGCCAGACTCTTTTGAAGGCGATGACGCTACTCTGGCTTCGGTATCAGAAATCGGGACGCCGGAAACTGCGGCTGCTCAATCGATTGAGCAGCCCGTTGAACACCCATCGGACTTGCAGGCACTAGAACTAGCCCAAGACGCACCAGAACCCACCCCGACCGAACCCAGTGGCCCGGCTGAGGCGGCCCCTGAAACGTTGGAATTCGACTTTGGAGAGCCAGCACCATCTGAGCCAAGTACCAGCCCAGTAACCGATCCGGCAACCGCTCCAGCCACGGATCCAACCACGGAGGTGGACCAGGCACCCCAACCGTCTGAATCGATTGGCGAACCCGCACCAGATAGTTTACCGGCCAGTCCGGAGGTTCCGCCTACGGCCGAGCCAAGTCCGACCCAAGCGCCGGCTCCCACAGAAACGGCCCAGCCAGAACCAAGAGTACTGGTTTCCGAAGTGGTGGTTTCTGGTGCTGAAGGCGAGCTGCTGGATGAAGTTTACCGCGTGATTCGGACCCAACCAGGACGCACCACTACGCGCTCCCAACTCCAGGAAGATATCAACGCCATTTTCGCCACCGGCTTTTTCTCGAACGTGCAGGCAATTCCGGAAGACACGCCCCTGGGGGTGAGAGTTACCTTTGCCGTGCAGCCTAACCCACCCCTGCGCTCGGTCCAGCTCGAAGGTAGCGTTCTGGAAACGATCGAGTACGAAGGTGAAGAAGTGCCGGTGCAGGAGGCCGTCGATCGCATCTTTGGGGAGCAATATGGGCAAACAGCCAATCTGCGTGGCTTGCAAGTCGGTATTGAACGACTGAACCAACTCTATCAAGACAATGGCTATGTGCTAGCCCAGGTCATTTCAGCACCCGAAATTTCTCCAGATGGGGTCGCCACCCTAGAAGTAGCAGAAGGCATAATCGAAGACATCGAGATCCGGTTCCTCGACCGAGAAGGATCGGCTGTAGATGAGGAGGGCAATCCAATTCGTGGGCGTACCCGTCCGTTTATCATCACCCGCGAGTTTGAATCCCAACCTGGAGAGGTGTTTAACCAGAACCAGATTCAGCAGGATTTGCAGCGCGCCTTTGGATTGGGCATCTTCGAAGATCTGAATATTTCGCTTAATCCGGGACAAGATCCACGTCAAGTCGATGTGATTGTAAATGTGACCGAGCGCCGTACCGGTTCACTGGCGGCCAGCGTAGGTGTGAGTTCAACTAGCGGTTTGTTTGGTGCTGTCAGCCTGCAGGAGCAAAACCTGGGTGGTAATAACCAGCGGCTGAGCGCCGAGGTGCAGGTGGGTCAGCGGGACTTGCTGTTTGATGTCAGCTTCACCGATCCGTGGATCGCTACCGACCCCAATCGAACCTCTTACACCGTCAATGCCTTCGGGCGCGAATCGATTTCGCTCGTGTTTGATGGCGGTGAGCGCGATGTTGATTTGCCCAATGGCGATCGGCCCAGGGTGCGGCGATTTGGCGGCGGCATTAGCTTTGCCCGTCCGCTGGATAATGGCTGGCGCGCTTCGTTAGGCTTGCAGTACCAAAACATTTCAATTCGCGATTCTGATGGTCGGGTGACGCCCCGCGACGAGTTTGGCAATCTGCTTAGCTACAACCGCGATGGCACCGATAACCTGGCAACTGTACAGTTTTCCGCCTCGCAAGACCTACGCAATGACCCAGTGCAGACAACCAGCGGCTCGGTGTTGCGCCTGAGTACAGAGCAGGCTCTTGGCCTTGACAGTATTTTCTACAACCGACTGCGAGCCAGCTACAGCTACTACATCCCCGTGCGGCTGATTGAATTTACCGAAGGCTGCCAGCAGGAAGATCCTAGCCCCAGCGATTGTCCACAAACGCTCGCCTTGAATGTGCAGGGTGGCACCATCCTGGGAGACTTTCCCCCCTATGAGGCATTCTCCCTCGGCGGTACAGACTCGGTGCGCGGCTATGATGCGGGTGATCTGGCCAGCGGCAAGAGCTACCTCCAGGCCACAATCGAATATCGCTTCCCAATTTTCAATATTGTTAGCGGTGCGCTATTTGTAGATGCTGGTACCGACTTAGGATCGGGCGATCAGGTGCAGGGGGATCCAGCCGGAATTCGAGACAAACCGGGATCTGGATTTGGTTATGGCGTGGGTATCCGGGTGCAGTCCCCGCTGGGCCAAATCCGCGTAGACTATGCCATCAACGATGATGGCGAAAACCGAATTCACTTCGGCATTGGTGAGCGATTCTAGGAGGCAGATTTGGTCTAGAAAAATCCTAGTGGGCAGTAGGTGTGAGCAGAGGACAACGAATGAAGGGTGTGGGTGCGCGGGAACCGGAAACCAATCAAGCGGTGGCAGTGGAGTTGGCCTCTGACTGTTCAGCTTTGTCCTGCCTACTGGCTCCGCAACAGCATACCCTCGCCAGCGAGTTCACCCGATCCGGCGTAGGTCTGCATTCTGGGATCACTACTCAGGTCAAGGTTTTACCGGCTCCAGCCAACTCAGGCCGCTATTTTGTCCGGATAGATTTGCCCGACCAGCCCCAAGTGGTCGCTCAAATCGGCCAAGTGCATCAAACGGTCTTGTCTACCGAATTAATCAATGGGGCAGCCACGGTACGCACGGTAGAACACCTCCTGGCAGCCCTCAGCGGCATGGGCATTGACAACGCCCGCATCGAAATTGATGGTTTAGAAGTACCGCTATTGGATGGTTCGGCGCTGGGCTGGGTTGAGGCAATTGGACAGGTTGGAATCGTATCCCAGTCGGCCATGCGTCCTCGGTGGCAGTTAACCCAACCCGTTTGGATTCAAGAGGGTGATGCATTTGTGGCAGCGTTACCAGCAGCGGAACTGCGCTTCACCTACGGGATTGACTTTAGCCTACCGGCGATCGGCAATCAGTGGTATAGTTGGTCGCCAAGTCAGGAAATTGGCCAGGAGATCAGCCAGGAAAGTTTTGCGACAGCGGTGGCTCCAGCCCGCACCTTTGGATTGGCTCATCAAATCGAGCAACTCCAACAGCGCGGCTTAATCAAAGGAGGCAGCCTGGACAATGCCTTGGTTTGCAGCGAATCGGGCTGGATAAATCCACCGTTGCGATTTTCAAATGAACCAGCGCGTCATAAACTTTTAGATTTAGTAGGAGACTTAAGTTTGTTGGGGTATTTTCCCCAGGCTCATTTTCTGGCTTACAAGGCGAGTCATCACCTGCACACTCGGCTGGCGCACCAGTTGACGCAGTTTTTGACTGGCTGAATGCTTCTACTTATGTTTTCTACTTTGTTGTTGCACCTCTAACAATCGTTTACTCATGGCTATTTTGACTACTGATGCCCACACTGCCGTCCCTGATTTAGAAGCACCCGATGCACCCGAGTCCCAATCTCATGACTCAGAATCGGTATTGCTAATCGAAGATATTCAGCGTCTGTTGCCCCACCGCTATCCGTTTTCGCTGGTGGATCGAATCATCAAATATATTCCAGAAAAGCTGGCGGTGGGTATCAAAAATGTGACAGTCAACGAGCCGCATTTTCAAGGTCATTTCCCCGGTCGTCCAATTATGCCGGGCGTGCTGATTGTTGAGGCAATGGCGCAAGTGGGCGGAATTGTGCTGACCCAAATGCCGGAGTTTCCTGAGAATGGCCTGTTCATGTTCGCAGGCATCGATAAGGTGCGGTTTCGGCGTCCGGTGATTCCTGGCGACCAGTTGATTATGACCGTCGAGTTACTTTCGATCAAACGGCGTCGCTTTGGCAAAATGCAGGGGCGGGCTGAAGTGGACGGTCAACTCGCTGCTGAAGGTGAACTGATGTTTTCAGTGGTCGATCGTTAGGCAATGCACGATCTGCACCTTTGCTTTGATTGACGCTATCCCAGCCCCTCATATACCCTACCCCTTAGTTTCTCCTGGCTCCTGACTTCTACCCCTTAGTTTCTCCTAAGCGTTCCCTTGACTACTCTGATTCATCCCACCGCTGTGATTCATCCCCGTGCAGAACTGCATCCCACCGTGCAGGTTGGCGCTTATGCGGTGATTGGAGAACGGGTCAAGGTGGGTCCCGGTACAGTAATTGGCCACCATGCGGTGATCGACGGCTGGACGGAAATCGGTGCTCGCAATCAGATTTTTCCAGGTGCGGCGATCGGTCTTGAACCCCAGGATTTGAAGTACGACGGAGCCGTTAGCTTGGTGCAAATTGGGGATGACAATTTGATTCGGGAATATGTCACGATCAACCGGGCTACGGGAGCAGGCGAAGCCACCATCATCGGCAACAACAACCTGCTGATGGCCTACGTGCATGTGGGACACAATTGCCTGATTGAAGACCGGGTGATTATCTCCAACGGCACAGCATTGGCAGGTCATATCCGCATCGAATCGCGGGCAACGATCAGCGGCGTCTTGGGCATTCACCAGTTTGTACATGTGGGGCGTCTGGCGATGGTGGGCGGCATGAGTCGGATTAGCCGCGATGTACCCCCTTATATGCTGGTGGAGGGAAATCCAGCCAGGGTGCGGTCGTTGAACAAGGTAGGGCTGCAACGAGCCGGTCTCGCCAGTGCCGATGAGGGTAGAACCATGCAGGCACTGAAAAAAGCCTTTCGGATCCTGTATCGGTCTGGGTTGACCCTAAATGAAGCGCTAGAGCAGCTAGATTTACTTACGGATCAGGAACCGATCCAGCATTTGCGCCAGTTCCTCACCCTCAGCCATGCACCAGGCCGCCGGGGGTCGATTCCGGGCAAGCGAGCTAAAACCAAACAGGATGAGTAATTCGAGTCAGGAGCCGCGCAAGTATCGAATTTTTATCAGCACCGGCGAGGTTTCCGGCGATCTCCAGGGAGCACTACTGGTAAAAGCTCTACGGCAGCAGGCCAAGCAACTCCATTTGGAGCTAGAGATCCTGGCCCTGGGCGGAACGCAGATGGCCGAGGCAGGAGCCACCTTGCTGGCCGACACCAGCACCATTGGCTCGATTGGCTTGTTTGAATCGTTGCCCTATATAGTTTCGACCCTGGCTATCCAACAACGAGTCAAGCACTATCTCCGCCAGCATCCACCCGATCTGGTGGTGATGATCGACTACTTTGGGCCGAATTTGGGCGTCGGACAGTTTGTGCGGCAGTATCTGCCCCAAGTGCCAACGGTTTACTATATTGCACCGCAGGAGTGGGTCTGGTCTGTGAGTCAACGCAATACCCGCCGGATTTTAGAAATTACCGATCGGCTGTTAGCCATTTTTCCGGCAGAGGCTGCCTACTATCAGGAACGGGGCGGCAACGTCACCTGGGTAGGGCATCCGTTGATAGACCGGCTCCAAACGGCTCCCGACCGCACCATGGCGCGAGCAACACTCGGCATTGCACCTGATCAGCTCGCTGTCGCCTTGATTCCAGCCTCGCGGCAGCAGGAAATCAAATATATCCTGCCGGTGATGTTGGCCGCGGCGCAGCAGTTACAAACCCAGTTGCCCCAGATTCACTTTTGGATTCCCCTGTCGCTGGAGCGCTATCGGCAGCCATTAGAGCAGGCGATTCGCCGCTTTGGGCTACAGGCTACCTTAGTAACTGGAGTAGCTGGTCAATCTCAGCTCGTGATTGCCGCCGTCGATCTGGTAATCGCCAAGTCGGGTACGGTTAACCTGGAAACTGCACTCCTGGACGTGCCACAAGTCGTGATGTATCGGCTCAATCCCCTCACCGCTTGGCTCGCCGAGCATCTGTTGAAGTTCTCCACTCCCTTCGTTTCACCGCCGAATTTGGTACTAATGCAGCCGCTGGTGCCCGAATTTCTGCAATATCAGGCTACCCCAAACGCAATTGCCCAGGCGGCGCTAGAGCTACTCCAGTCTCCAGAAAAACGCGACCAGATGCGATTGGGCTACCAGCAAATGCGGCAACAACTGGGCGAACCAGGCGTCTGTGAGCGAGCAGCGGCGGCCATCTTGCAGCTTCTGCCCCCGTTGCAGCTAGCAGAATCTAGACAGCGCCTAACTCCAGGCTGAAATCTGCAAAAAATCCCTTGCAATTCCGGTCAGTCTGCTTTAGTGTCTAGTATGTTTGCCAAGTCTGGAAGATGGTTTTAAAACTGATAAGTATCTTAGTATTATTTTGCTGGTTCTATCCTAGACTGGGGTATCTTCTCACGTCCTCTAACAGTTGTTTAGGTTATTCCAAGGTGTGACTATGGAGCCTGAAGTGAAAAACGAGACCTTAAACTCGGAGAATGTCACCGTTAAAATTGACACTCCCGGAAGCATAACGACCATTGACTCCTCTGATTCTGCTGGTAACGAGCAGTGGCGGGAAATTGGAGCCAAAATTTCAGACTTTCTGGCGGATCTGCCTGCTTACCTGTCTGACTTTTTTGGGGAGTACAAGCGGCCTATCCTGACGATTAGCTTGATCATCGGTGCCCTGATTGCCGTGAAACTGCTTCTGGCTGTTCTGGGTGCCATCAATGATTTGCCCTTGTTCTCTTCGCTGTTTGAGCTAATCGGCATGGGATACTCAGCTTGGTTCATCTGGCGCTATCTGCTCAAAGCGTCTACTCGCGAGCAGTTGGCCAACGAATTCACGTCTCTAAGAGAGCAAGTTTTGGGCAAATAAGTCAAGATTTGACCCGTTTCGATCAGCCTATCTCTATCTGCCTAGCCGATTCTGTGACGGTTCAGTTGGCAATTGGGCAGGCTGTTAGTCAGGCGTAATTGCCATTCGCGATTGAACGCAATCTAAGATTTAGGGCGGTGCTAGCTGTTGCATCGCCTTGTTTTTTGTTTTTTACAGATCAAAAAAGCGAAGCAGATCTTGCTTCGCTCTGATGCATTGGAGTAAGAGCAACTACTTAGCTAGCAACTTCACTGGGAACTGGGAAGTGCTTGTCAACCACAGCCGCGACCTCCTCAGGGCGAATCCGGCAATAGCGTGACTTATCGGGCATCACTAAATTTGGGCCAGCCTTACACTGCTTCATGCAGCCAGTGCCGCGAATTTTTACATCAGTTAGCCCCCGCTCTTCTAATTCAGATTGCAAAGCTTTGATCACGGCTCCAGCGCCACGCTTACAGCAGTCCGATTTTTGGCAAACCAAAATCGTATCCGTCTTCGCCCGCCCTTTCGATAGAGTAGCCGTTGGCGTAGTAGCTGCACAGGCGGTTGGCTCAGAACCAATGGGCTGAAGGGCGGACCTGCCGAAGGGCATCACCGGCGTCACTGAAGCGGGTTGAGACGCGGGCTGGGGCAGCGAACGATGGGGCGTACTCGGCACCACCCGAATGGCCTTGAGCTTAACAGTTCCCTTGAAGGAATCAAGCTTTTGATAGCCAGAAACCTCGATCCACTCACCTGGAACCAATGTACGGTAGAGCAATGGGCGCAATTCTTTCGGGATCTTGACTCGGTATTCGCCTGAGAGAGTGGATAGCCGCAACAGCTTCAGCTTATAGCCCTCTTCAGCCGCAAACCCAAGAAATCGTCCTTCTAGCTCAAATTGCGAATGACTATACTTGCCCATTGTTCAGCTTCTACCCCTTCAAAACAATTCTACGAACCAACTACAAACCCAAAAATCTACAAGCCTAAAAAATCTACAAATTTAGGACTGCCAGCATTGCTCTAACCAATCCACCAACTGCTGACGGGATGCCGTGAATTGCTGTAGAACGCTCCGAAGTTGAATTACCGTTAGGGGGCTACGAATCTCAACCTTGAGGCTACCGTCACGGAGACAGGTCGAAGCAATTTCTAGTTCTTCCAACCGCTGGTGCACCTGCCATCGATCGCTGCGGGAAATGGCGATCTGTTGCCCGTTCGAAACCTGAGGATTTGAAACCTGAAAATTGTGCTGCTGCATCGACTATAGGATAAATGAAAGAAATTCCCGGTTAATGTTTCGTTAAACCTGAAGAATCAAAAACCTGGTGCAAATGATTAGCAATGCTGTTCAAACTGATAATCAAACGCTTTATTTAAGAGCCTGCCGCTGCCAGACCAACACCCAAAATGCCAGGGGCTAAACCTAGCATCAGAGCGTAAAAATCCTTTTCAGCAAACGATTAAAAAAGCTTATTATTTCGTAATCAGTTTGTGGTCCCTTGGCCATCATAGAGCTTATTGAGAACTTTATTCAATTGTTTTGTAGTTAATTCCAAGATAGGCGATTGTGGAATTAATTGCAAATAGTTTGCAAGAAGAATAGATGAAGAGGATAAGGGTGGATAGGGAGATGGGGAGATGGGTAAATTTTGGTCGAAGGGATTGGCTGAACTGGTCAGGTGTTGGAGGGCATGGATGCAGATAGGGGGGTTTAAGTTTGATCGATGGCTCGTTGCAGATAGCCTTCGGCTTGTTGCAGCAGTTGGGTTGCGGCTTCGATGGTGAGACCGGTTTTTTGGATCAGGATGGCTAGCTTGACATCGTAGTTTGTTAGGGTCAGCAGTTCTTCGGCGCGGCAGCGCTCAATGCCTGTGGCCTCACAGACAATGCGTTTGCAGCGTTCTACTAGTTTCTGATTTGACGCCTGTACGTCCACCATTAGGTTGCCGTAGACCTTGCCGATTTTGATCATTGCGCCGGTTGAAAGCATATTCAGCACCAGCTTTTGGGCGGTTCCGGCCTTCATGCGAGTCGAGCCAGTCACTACTTCCGGACCGGGCAGGGGTTCAATCGCAATCTCGGCAAGGCGACCAATCTCGGAATTGGGGGTACAGGCAATGGCGATGGTATGGGCACCGAGGCTGTTAGCGTAGGCTAAGCCGCCGATCACATAGGGGGTGCGCCCGCTGGCTGCTAGGCCCACCAACACATCCTGGGTATTGAAATTATGGGCTTTGAGGTCAGATGCACCTAACTCAGGACGATCTTCTGCCCCTTCAACCGCTTTGCGAATCGCGCCATCCCCACCCGCAATTAATCCCACCACCAGACCAAAATCGACGCCATAGGTGGGCGGACATTCCGAGGCATCCAAAATCCCCAGGCGGCCGCTGGTGCCAGCGCCGATATAAAACAACCTGCCGCCTCGCTTAATCTGAGCTGCAATTAGATCAACCGCTTGGGCAATTTCAGGCAAAACCTGCTCAACGGCAAGCGCCACTTTTTTGTCTTCTTCGTTGATCAGCCGCACCATGTCCAGAGTGGGAACCCGGTCAATTTCAGCCGTATTGGGATTGCGCTGCTCGGTGGAAAGTTTGCCTAAGTCAATGCCCATATTCAACCCAATCATCACCAAATAAGTCATTCAACTTAATTAAAACCAAGACCAGGGTGTTGTCGCCCTTCGGGCGGCGACAACACCTCCTTTGGGTTTCATGTTTAGTTATGTTGTTCTATTTATCACTACTGAAATTTAGTTATGTTGTTCTATTTATCACTACTGAAATTTAGTTATGTTGTTCTATTTATCACTACTGAAACGCAGAAAGCTTGATGCCAACCGGCACCAAGCCCTTAAAATTCTATTTATCCAATGTGTCTAGAAAAAGCGACTGCTGTAGCGCTCTTCAGCAAAGGGTTCGCCGCGATGATGATAGCCATTCCGCTCCCAGAACCCCAGTTCCGTGTGGTCGAGAAATTCCAGGCCGTTGATCCACTTGGCACTCTTCCAGGCGTAGAGATGGGGTACTACCAGACGCATCGGACCACCATGCTCAGCCGGTAGCGGTTCGCCAAACAGGGTGTGGGCAAAGAAATTTTCTTCACGATAGAAATCTTCCATCGCAATATTGGTGGTATAGCCGCCGTAGCAATGCTGCATCACATGCACTGCTTTGGGATCCACGTCCACATGCTGCATAAAATCTGTGACCTTAACCCCAGTCCACTGCACATCCAGCTTGGACCAGGTGGTGACGCAGTGAAAATCAGCGGTGAAATTGCTCTGGGGCATCGCCATAAAGTCGTCCCAAGTGAAGGTTTTAGACGTCGCTAAGCCCCACACTTTAAATTCCCAGGTCTCTGTGCTGACCTGCGGCGTTTGCCCATAGGTCAAAACCGGAAAGCCCTTCGTCAAGTGTTGCCCCGGTGGAACGCGGTCACTCAGCTCTGGATCTGGCTTCTGGAAGAATTTGCCCAACATAAAATTGCCGCTCACTAGTTTTGAATTTTAAGTTTTGAGTCTCGAGTTAGCTACTCTGCCGATTCAGTTTTGAATTTTGAGTTGACTATTCATCCAACGTTTTGTTCATTCAGAACCTAAAAACTAGGTGCTATGCCTAACGGCAGGCTATCGCGAACGCACAAGCTACGCCACCAAAGCTGAGAACTCAAAAGGATTGCCTACTCAAAACTTAACACTTAAAACTGAGAACTTAAATCTACTCTTCCTCTTCTTCTTCAGCCTGAGGATAGACAAAACTGCTGGAGCGGTTCGTGAGTACAGACTTGCCGAGAGAAAGAGCCTTTTGGGCTGCTAAGCTAGCCTTACGCTTCCAGGTGGCCTTGCGCATATTGCGCTTAGAGTTCGAGGTTTTCTTCTTAGGAACTGCCATGACTCGTTCAAAAATTTGACAACCTTTCTATACTAAGCTTTTGCCTCCAAATTTGGCACTATTCTCAGCCAAGAAGCCTGAGTTTTGAGGCTCAATCATCACGCAAGATCGAACGGGGCAAACCCACCTCTCCAGGAGGCGTCGCCGGCAGGTTAATCGAGGGCGGGCTAGCGGCACCAGAGGGTAGGGGCTGCTCGGTTCGGTTCGGCTGAGTTTGGTTTTGTTGAGACGGTGGAGATAGATTTGGCAGATTCGGCAAAGTTGGCTGCGGCGGTCTAGGAGATGGAGCAGGGGTAGGAGATGGAGATGGAGTAGGCACAGCAGGTGCAGGAGCGGGGACGGGGGGAATCGTTTCGAGTGGAGTACGGGCAGGAACTGTGCCGTCGAGTTCTAGAAGCACCGGAGTACTGCGATAGTATTTGGCCCAGCGTTGCGGATCGGGGCGATTGCGCCAATCGTTGCGGTTGACATCCAAAACCAGAATGGGAGCAGTCTGCCCGCCATTTTGGCCCAGAATCGTAATCACTACGCGGGTCAGCAAAATATCGCTATCGAACCGCTGTTGGGCTGCGGACCGGGCTGCTATTTCGGCCCGTTGGGCCAGAGCCGTATAGTCTTCTCCGTTCACCCGCGAAACGGTGAGTACCTCTTCCACCGTATAAGCCTGAGCCGCCGCAGATAAAACAACCAGCAGCGCCAGCGAACTCCCTAGCAGCCAACTACTAAAACGACCGAGTTGCGACCAACGCAACCCGTGGTTAACATCCAGCACCCTATGGTTTGATCTCACCTGCACTCTGGGATCTAAATTTCTATCGTTAACGTTGGCATGGCTTAATCGATGCGAGCTTTTCATCACTACTCATCCGGATTGCGGTTGACTTTAGAGAGCCGGTAGCTACGACCGAAGGACAGGATCATGATCCTGATGCCGACCTCGCCCACTGGCAAAGTCTTATGTAGGTCTGAAACGAGGTCTTACTAAAACTAGGTCTTATGAAAATTGTATGGGGCTAAGCTTTAGGATTAGCTCTAGTGAGGGGCTAGGGGATGGGGACTAGTTTTCAGCGCTACCACAGTGATACCACGAAGCGTGGCGGATCACATGACCTCAGTAACGAAAATTCTCTTGAAAAAGTTTTTGTTCTCCGGATCAGGGGGCTGTGTTATTGTGAGGGGCAATTTCGGGGCCGAACCTCAAGGGTTAGAGCCTCATTGCAGAATTGGTTACTTGGTCACTAGAGTTGGTTGGATGGTGAACGCATGGTGAACTATTGGTATTTGGGAATTGGCATCAATCAGTATCGGTTTCTACCGCCCCTTAGCTACGCCCAACGAGACGCTGAGCTACTGCACGAGTTTTTGATTCAAGCGGGTGGATTTTCGCCGCGACACTGTCACTTACTCACCGATCACATTACGGTGGTGAGTTCAGATTCTCGCTTTCCAACGGCTGAGCATATCCAGACTCGGCTGGCCCAATTGCAGAACAACCTGCAACCCAAAGACGTGTTGCTCTGCTTCTTTAGCGGCTATGGCCTCCAGGTTCAGGGACAGGACTTTCTTTTGCCCATTGAAGCCGACCCGAAGCAGGTAGCCACCACCGGCATCGCTGTCGAAACTTGGTTCCAGGCACTCAAAGCCTTGCCCACCGATAACATTCTGCTGCTGATAGACGCCAACCGCAGTCAGTTAGGGCTAGAGCGCGGTGGGTTTGGTCACCAGACGGCTCAACTGGCTCAGACCTATGGTATTGCCACACTGCTGTCCTGTCAGCCCGACCAGTTTTCCCATGAACCGCTGACCTTACGGCAGGGCATTTTCACCGCCGCCTTAATCTCGGCTTGGCAAAATGGCTGTGTCACCGTGGAGCCATTGGTGGAAGCGCTACAGCAGCAGATGCCCAGACTGAGCGAAGAATTGTGGCGACCCCGACAGGATGTATTAGCCGTTGTGCCCGCCCACCTACGCTACCAGTTGATCGTGCCCGACCTAGCAACCCGCCACGCGCAGACAGCTCATCGGTTTGGTGATGCCAACCTTGAGCCTGGGTTTGGAGCAGGAAGCCAACCCCTAGCCCCATTGGCAAAACCTCTATTGGCTTTGTCGCGTCGCAGCAATCAATTTATGCAAACGGTGAATGGCTGGCTCAGTCCCAACCAGCAGCCGAACACTGTTGGCCCTACAGCGAATCCGAGTTTAGTAGCCGCCAATCCAGCTCTGGAACTAGCGGAACCCGATGCACTTGCCCTCAGCGATGAGTTTTTCTGGCGACGGCTGCTGGTTCAGGGTGGCCTGATTGCCGGAATTCTGCTGTTTGGCGTGATTTTGCGCAACAGTAGCGCATTGATCAATGCCGGAAATCAACCTTCGAATCGGGCTGCAGCCCCACCGACGCAGCCCCCTAGCCCTGCAGTCAATTCGCCCGCCGCCAACCCCATGCCTACTGATGCGCCGATCGTTACGGTGGATCCAGTTCTGCTGCTGCAATCGGCTCAGGCAGCATTCGAGGCCAAGCAATATGAGGATGCCAATCGTCAGCTCGCCCAACTTCCGGCAGACCAGCGCACGCCCGAACATCATCAGCTGCTGGAGCAAACCAACCGAGAACTGCTGAACAAAGGCAAAACTATGCTGATTCGCACTCGCAACCCTGTCCAGGAAAATCAAGTGTCTGATCTCGTTGAGGCGATCAAAATGGCGCGTTTAATCAAGCCCGACCAGCCCCTACACCAGGAAGCACAGCAGGCGATTGACCGCTGGAGCCGGGTGATTTTAGACATGGCACAAGGTCGAGCAGCTCGCTCTAACGAAGCTTTGGTGATTGATGCGGCCAATAATTACAGTATGGCGATTTCGGCAGCTCGCTTGGTGCCATCGGATCAGGCGAAAGTCTACGATCAGGCTCAGCAGGCGATTGCGCTCTGGAGCCAAATGATCCTAGACCTAGCTAACACCAGAGCCGCCAATGGTGAATTAGATCTAGCCATTCAGATCGGGGAACTGGTTCCGCCCAATACACCCACCTATGCCCCTGCCCAAGAAGCAATTGCCAATTGGCGCAATCAGCCAGCTCCGGTCGTTGAAGCACCTGAGTCAGACAATGCTGTTTCCGAAGAACCTATAGCATCCGAAGATCCCGTGACAGAAGAGGGCGAATACTAACTCCCAGAGCCGACTCCCAGATTTACTGCTTGCGGAGCATCTTTTTCTTCAAGTTCAGATGGTGCTGCTGGTCCGGTAGCCATTGGGTAAACGTGCTCGATAATGTCTTGAATTGTGCTAGCTAGAGGAATCGCCAAAATCACGCCGATCACGCCTAGAATTTGCGCACCCAGCAACAGCGACAGAATAATCCAAACCGGGTTTAGTCCGACTAGCTTACCCATAATCCGGGGGCTAACAGCGTTATCGATGATTTGATCAATCACGAGACAGAGGAAAAATACCCCCAGCCCCAGCCAGACATTATTCAGGGCCGTCAACAAACTAACCGACAAAACCCCAACAATATCGAAAAAGGGAACCAGACTCAGCAGCCCAATCGTGATGCCAAACAGAAGAAACAGCGGCAGGTGAATCAGGAAAAACGCCAGCGAGAGAGTAGTGCCTTGAATCAGCGCTACCGTTGCTTGTCCTACAAAGTAACTCTGAAAATTTTGCCGCAGCGATTGCTGGATCTGATTGCCCCAGGGCTGAGGAAACCATCTAAAGATGCTTTGCCAAAAGGCGCTACCATGCAGCAATAAATAGAGTGTCAGCGCCACCACCAAAACGGTTTCTACTAAGCCACCGGCTGCACCAATTACTACATTGGGAAGCTGCAGCGAAAATGATTCGATTCCTTCAGGAGCGGATTCCTCTAACCGCTGGATCACGCCACTCAGGTTGACTGGTAACCGCCGCACCACGGCCCAGCGTTGAAACGCTTGAAGTTGGCGGCTACCAGCATCGAGCCAGTCGGGCAGATGTTTGATTAACTCTTCGAGCTGGGTCAGAATCAGCGGTACCAGCGTAATCGCTAAGGCGGCAATTAAAGTCAACGCCAGCAAAAAGATAATTAAAACTGCAGAGGGACGCTGAATACCGCGCTGCTGCAAAAACCGGACCGGAAAATCCAACAAAAAAGCTAAAACTGTCGCCAGGATCAGGGCTGAAATAATTGAATCGAAGTAGTTCAACCCTTGCAAAATCACCCAACTATCTAGCCCGATCAGGGGAATCGCCAGGGCTACTACCAGCCAACGCGGTAGGCGACTCAGCCAGCTAGAAGACTTTGGTTCAGTTGTCTCAGTCATAGGTAGTCTGCTTTGGTCATCTGGTCATTCGTCAAGGGTCATTCGTCACTGGAGGTTCAGAAATGACTAATGACAAAGCACAAAAAACTCCACTTCACTACAATGGAAAAAGTTAGAGGTAATTTCAGCCTCGCTTATTTACTGCTCAGTTAGCCGTTCAGTTAGCCGCTCAGCTAACAGTGAGATACCAATTGTTGAGGTCAATGGCTGAGCTTTGTCTTTTGCAACACTGGCAATTTTCATTATCTATTGTTACATTAAATAAATTTAATCCCTTTTATTCATTCTGCCATCCTTCTTACGGATGGTGCCCTGTCTCTAGTGCTTATCCTGTCGTCACTTCAGGATGAGCTATCTGTTGTAACTCTTGTAACCCTGCAAAAGGAGAAGTCTCTCAATCAAATCAGAGCTGAGTTGAGGTTTGAGCTGATTCTTGGCCGATCGAGAGTAACTCCTGCTCTACTCGTACTTCCTGTACTTACAGCCTGTCTGAACCCTCCGTGGGGGGTTTGAAGTTCAAAAACTCTAATGAGTTTACTGGCTTGCAGCCAGAGAAATCGGATGGGCACTTATTTGTAACTGTTCACATATCTAAAACAAAAGAGGTTCCCGTGGCATTATATGCTGAATTGCACCGCCACCTGGGGGGTTCTGTCGTACCCAGGGTTCTTTGGCGCTATTTTCAACGCAGTGAGTCTGATCTGGTTCAACGCTTTGCCGACTACGAGGCGTTTGAAGAATTCTATACCCGTCCGCGCAACACGCTGGATGAGTATTTAGAACTGCACACCTTAGTCGAAAAAGTGCAGACGACCGAAACACTACCCTATTTTATTTTCCGGCTGATGCGGGGCGCGTATGTGTTCGAGAATTTGGCCTATTTGGAATTGCGCTATACGCCTTATCTGCGTACCCCAGAGCATCTGAGCCAGTCCGAGCGGATTGAGCTGATGCAGAGCATTGTGGAAGTGGTAGGTAAGGCCAGTCAGGTGGGAGAATACCCAATTGTCACCAGCCAAATTCTCTGTATGCATACGCGCCTACCTTATGAGGTAAATCGGGCCATTGTCGATCTGGCGGCCCAAATGCCCCAGTATGTCTGCGGCATTGATCTGGCTGGAGGCGACAATCACTATGGTGTGCGGATGGATGAATACATCGAACTGTACAGCTATGCTCGCTCGCTCGGTATCAACACTACCGGCCATTTGTATGAAACGCCGGATGGCTGCCATCCCGAACTGCTGCCCTACCTGATGCGCATTGGTCACGGCATTCAAATTCCGCTAAAGCACCCCGAACTGTTACCGCAGGTGGCCAAGCAGGGCCAATGTTTGGAAGTTTGCCCGACGACCTATCTCAAAACCGGCACGCTGCAAAATCTGCATCAGCTTAAAGTGGTGTTCGATCGCTGTTTTGAAGCTGGAGTAGACATCGCCATCTGTACTGACAACGCCGGCTTGCACAATGTCCGCTTGCCGTTCGAGTATGAGACACTGTTGACCCACGATATTATCGGGTTCCGAGAGCTACAGGCTTGTCAGGAGGCCGCCTTCCGTCATGCCTTTGCCTGGAAGCACCAGCAGCGGCCAGAGTCGATTTTGAGCAACATTTTGCGATCCGAGCAGCCAGACTGGTCTGACCGGTCAGAGCGACTAGAATTGAAAGTGGTCCACTAATTGATAGGAGAGAGAGTAAAAGGGTGGATTATTATCCGACTCTTTTCACTTTCTCTTCTTCTATGAGCGGCTACTTAAAAAATCTCGTGAATGCTTTCAACAACCTGCTCAATAAAGTTAACTGCATCGCTGACTAAAATCTCATCAATGTACCAACGACTGCCGATACCAAATGTAGGATCTATATCAGCTTCATGGGCAATTTTGTTTCTCCGGTCAACTATGGCACTGAGTTGTTGCTTCACATCTTTCGCAGGTCTACCTAATTTCGTAGCGACTACATCCCACAGTTTTTTGTCTGAAATCAGCCTAATGGCATCAGCTATTTTATCGGGTTGTTGAAAGCTTTGGTATCCAAGGCGTTCTCGGATCTCATCTTCCAACCACGATGTATTGTTAAGTCGCTCAAAACACCGCTTTCTATGACCGGGAGCAAAGCCGAGACCGTGTAAGATTGCTGCAAGAACGAGAAGCCTTGACTTTGTTGAATTTCATTTTCTAGACAAGTAGCAATATTCATTGCTATCAATCTGTCTTGTCTTGCACCTCCCAATGAAACTTGAAAACGAGGAAATTCAGATTGAGAACTATTAGGTGAAGGATTAGGTGAAGGATAAGGTAGCAAAATCAGGAAAGCGTTATTCAATTTCTCCTGATGAACTTGCTACCAAAAGAGTTAATACCTTGGACGCTAGCGTTTGCCCCGTTATTCTCTAAACCCGCTTGGCAGTCAGCGATCGTACTGCTCGTGGGTGCCATTGTAGCCCCCGGTAAGCGCACCGTCAGCGCCATTTTACGTGTGATGGGAATGCAGGATGAGCCTCACTTTCAAAACTACCACCGCGTCTTGAGTCGGGTAATTTGGTCCAGTCGCCAAGCTAGCCGAATCCTGCTGCAACAGTTCGTCAACGCGTTTGTTCCAAGTGGAGTTTTAGTCATGGGCATCGATGACACAATTGAGCGACGATGGGGTAACCGCATTGCAGCACGGGGAATATACCGTGACCCAGTGCGTTCTAGTGATCGCCACTTTGTCAAAACCAGTGGATTGCGCTGTTTGAGGGTTTGAGGGAACGAATCTCTGGATATAGCAACCACAATAATACAAGCTGTACAGCCAAACCGATCAGAGCCACAGGAGCCAACGCTTGAGTAAAGCTGAGATAGGAGATATTCGAGAATGAACCAATCAAAATATTTTGAGGATTACCGTTAACAGTAGCTGTAGAACCTATGTTGGTCGCAGCGGCTAGGGCTAGCAAATAGGGAATTGGATTTACACCCAACGTTTGAGCTAACGTTAGAGTTAAGGGTGTGAATACAATTGCAATTATGTCATTCAGAAAAAAGGTAGAAAGTAAACCACTGCCAAAGGTCAACACCACCAAAATGCCAAAGGAACTACGCGATAATCGTAGTAACAACACTAGCGCCAACTCAAAAAAGCCGGAATAGGCCAGGTTAGCATTCACCACCATCATGCTGAGCAAAAACACGATCGTCGTCGCGTCAATCGCTTGCCACGCTTCTTCTAGCGTCAGCAACCCTAACCCCACCAACAAAGCCAAACCTACCAGCGCAATCGTAGCCCGATTCATCCGTAGTCTCGGCAGGTAACCCAAAGCCAGCCCAAGATAGCTGACCGTCAGCACCAAATATTGCAGCAGAGACAACAAAGAACTCATATAGTCGGGTAAACGACCCTAGCCTCCAAGAATGAGGTACACCGCCAGCAACACCCCAACCCCAGCTAGCACTGTAGACCAAATCGGGTGATAGCTACGCAAGGTCCTGCCATATACTGTTCCACGGCCAGAGCCATCGGCTTGCATCATTTCCACATCGATCCAGGGTGTGGCTCCCCGCCGAAACCAACCTTTGACCGTCACTGTTCGTTCAATCCAGGCTGGTGGACGCAGCGCCTTGGGAAAGAGATTGCCAATCCAGCCCAAGCTAGAGGTGTAGTGCAGGCGAATCGTTCCCGTGGGCGTTTGCAGCAGCAAATCTTGGTAGAGCCAGTTGTGAAAACCGCGTCGTCCGATTAGCTGACCCGTCAGCTGTACCGGCACACTATCTAGCGGCAAGGAGTTGGGTTCCGACAGCAGGCTGGCCAGGGACGGTTCCACCCGCAGGTTCGCTGGCTTGATATCTGGAAAAAAGGCATTGATGCGCAGAAACAGGCCAATACTGAAGCCGAGTAGCCCACAGGCGAGCAAAATCGACCCGTCATCGGCTAACCAGGTCAAGTCCACCCAACGCCACTGCCGCGTCAGCCAACCTACAGCCCAAAGCAGCAGCCCCACCGTTAGACCGAACAAAATGCCAAACCACGGAGCGCCTTGCAGCAGCAATCGTTGCGAACTGAACCGAACATTAGACTGGGCGCTTCGGCTGCCTTGCCATCCCACAATCTCTGGCTGGAGTCGCCAGTGATTGGCATACTGCATCAGCAACTGGATCCGCTCACCCAGAGTGGGATGGGAATTATTCAAAATCAACCAGCGGCGATAGGGGTTGAACCAGTCCCAATTGAAATGATTGGCCTCGAGGGCCTGATCGGTATTGTACAGGCTGCCAGGAGCCAAGGCGGTGCGATAGCCCACTGGCATCAGCAGGTCGAAGCTTTCTAACAGGGCGCTGGTCTGCCGTTGCTGCTGGATGTCGTCCGCAATCCCAATCGCCGATTTGAGCAAGGCACGAGTCAGGCCATTGGGGTTCCCCGTCAGGTCAGTGGCGAGTCGATCGCCGTAGTAGAGCCGCACCCGCGACAGCCACAGCCCAGTTCCACGCAACAGCCGAAATAGGCCATAGCCGAGTGCCGAAATGATCACAGCCACCGTCTTTAACACCCGATCCCGCTGGCGATCCCCCCAAGCGGCAACTCGCCAATACACCTGATAAGGAGCCTGAGCCACCAGCACCAGTACCGACAACACGCCGAAATCCCAGTAGCACAGGTGGGCCAACTCTGCTGCCAACAGGGTCGCCACTTCATCCTCTGGCAGATTCAGCAATCCCTGACTGACAACAATGCAAGCATTGCGGGGCAGGTAGCCATAGGTGAATAGAAGCGGGACCGTAACTGGCAGCAGAGCCAAGTTAGGAACAGGCCGCCGATATTGGTTACTCCAGCGTTTGATCAACCGGTTGGCTTCAGGGCTATGACGTTCCAGGTCGGTCAGGCTGAAGGATTGCAACCCGTGACGGTGGCGCAACAGGCGCTCGTACAACCAGGGAGAACTCACAATCACAAGCCCCAACCCAATCAGGACCAGCAGGGTCAGGTCAGTGGGCAAGGTCAAACGCGGTAAGCCGGTGAACCAGTTCAAGCGGATCCAAGCCCCATTCCAAAGGCTAACCACCCATTCCAACAGCGTTCTAACCAGCCAAAACAGCAGCACCAGCGAACCAGCCTCCAGTACCCACAGACCGGAAGCATCGACTTTACCCAGGAAATTCCATTTCTGAGCACGACCGGCATTGGTCCAGGGCGAGGGAGATGAGCGGGGCGTGAGTTGGGCTGGGGAAGGGGGGGAAGATGGGGAAGATGGGGGAGGGGTGGGGCGTGGAGCAGAGGGAAGGGGAGCCAAGCTGCTGGAGTCGAGAGATGGAACCGGAGCAGAGGAGGCAGGAGGCAGGGGCGTGAAGCCGGTGGGGTCAGAGATTTGGGTTTCAGAAGATGGAGGGGCTGGAAGTGGGGATGAGTGGATGGATGAATCTGGCTTTAAGTCGGTTCTTGAAGCTGGTCTAGAACGGTTGGTTAATTCGCTGAGGGTTTGGTTGGCCCATGCCTGGACTTGCGGATGCGAATGCTGACAGAGCGGTTGACAGAGAGCAATGGCAGCATCGACGCGATGGCATTGGACATAGGCTTTGATTAGCCCCATTTGAGCCTTGAGGCGGGTAGTGGCATCGAGGCTAGTTTGGCAGGATTCTAAACAGGCAATGGCCGTAGCATAGTCCTGTTGTTTCAAAGCAGCTAGGCCGGTGGATAGAGCAGTTTGAAGCTGTGGCTTAGATGGATGCTGGGAGGGATTGGGGTCGGCAAATTCACCGGAGGAATCAGGAAAATGGGTCATATCGCCTGCCATCAGTCGTTATTGGCTAGATTTTCGCTCGAACATTGGCTTGATCATTGGCTATGAGCATACCTCACCTCTCTAGCGAACTATCCCCCCTCCCCCTCAACCTACAGAGACAATATAGGAAAACAGTTTCGCGATCTATAATCCAGGGGGATTGCCTAATTGCCAAACTCCTTGGCTCAATGGGAACACGGGAATGTTGTGAGTAAACTCGTACTAACCCAGCTATGTACCTATCAATCTGGCCCGGCAAACCCTATCCCCTAGGAGCCGCCTGGGATGGCAAGGGTACAAATTTCGCCTTGTTCTCAGAACATGCTACTGCCGTAGAACTTTGCTTGTTCGATCAAGCAGGGCAGGAAACGCGGCTCCCTTTAACCGAGGTGAGTAACTTTGTCTGGCACGGCTATGTGCCCTCGATTGGTCCAGGGCAGCGCTACGGATTTCGAGTGCATGGCCCATTTGAGCCGCATGCTGGCCATCGGTTTAATCCCCACAAGCTGCTGCTCGACCCCTATGCCAAAGCGGTAGAAGGCGATATCAAATTTGGGGCAGAAATCTTTGGCTACTGGTGGGACCACCCCGATCAGGATCTGTCATTCTCGGATCAGGATGATGCCGAACTGGTGCCCAAAGCGATTGTGATTGATGATTGGTTTGATTGGGAAGACGACACCCTGCTGCAAACCCCGCGCCACGAAACGATTATTTACGAAACGCATGTGAAGGGTTTTACCCAACTTCATCCCGATATTCCACCCCATCTGCGCGGCACCTACGCCGGACTGGCCCACCCAGCCGCTATTGCTCACCTCCAGTCCTTGGGCGTCACAGCGGTGGAACTCATGCCCGTGCACCATTTTCTCGCCTATCCAGGCCATTTGGTTGATCGGGGACTGCGCAACTACTGGGGCTACGATTCGGTTTGCTATCTAGCGCCCTATTCCGGCTACAGTGCCAGCGGCACCCTGGGCGAGCAGGTGATTGAATTCAAGCAAATGGTGAAAGATCTACATAAAGCCGGGATTGAAGTCATTCTAGACGTGGTTTACAACCATACTGGCGAGGGCAATCACCTAGGGCCGACCCTATCGCTGCGCGGCATCGACAACGCCGCCTATTATCGCCTCGTAGAAGACCAACCGCGCTACTACATGGACTTCACCGGCTGCGGCAATTCGCTGAATGTGCGCCATCCGCAAGTGTTGAAGTTAATCATGGACAGCCTGCGCTACTGGGTGCTCGAAATGCATGTAGACGGCTTCCGGTTTGATCTGGCCTCGGCGCTGGCTCGCGAGCTGTATGCGGTAGATCGCTTGGCGGCCTTTTTTGACATCATTCATCAAGATCCGGTGCTGGCTGATGTGAAACTGATTGCCGAACCCTGGGATGTGGGCGAAGGCGGCTATCAGGTGGGTGAATTTCCGCTGCTGTGGTCCGAGTGGAACGGCAAATACCGCGATACGGTACGCGACTTCTGGCGAGGAGAAGATCGCAGTTTGGCTGATTTTGCCTATCGGTTTACCGGCAGTTCCGATCTCTACCAAAGCAATGGTCGCAATCCCAGCGCCAGCATTAATTTCATTACTGCCCATGACGGATTTACATTAGCCGATCTGGTTAGCTACAACGAAAAACACAATGAAGCGAACGGCGAAGACAACCAAGATGGAGAAAGCCATAACCGCTCCTGGAATTGCGGCGTAGAAGGTGAAACAGACGATCCAGAGATTTTGCAGCTACGCCAGCGGCAACAGCGCAATTTTCTGGTTACGTTGATGTTGTCTCAGGGTGTGCCAATGCTGCTCAGCGGCGATGAAGTGGGGCGTTCCCAACAAGGCAACAACAATGCCTACTGCCAAGACAACGAAATCTCCTGGCTCAACTGGCAGCTTCAGGCTGAAAATACCGCCTTACTCGATTTCACACGTCAGTTGATTGACTTTCGGCGCAAGCATCCGGTATTCCGTCGGCGCAAGTGGTTTCAGGGCCGAGCGATCCACGGTTCGGGTGTCAATGACATTGTTTGGTTTAACCCAGATGGTGGGGAAATGACCGACCGCCAATGGGACATTGACTTTGCTAAAGCGGTTGGCATTTTTTTGAATGGTAAGGAAATTGCCACTCCTGGCGCACGCGGCGAGCGAATTGTTGACAATAGCTTTTTGCTCTTCTTCAATGCCCACTACGAAGCGATTGATTTCTTCATTCCCAAAGGGCTACAAGCTTGGGAATGGATGGTGGTCATCGACACTTGCGAATCCTATTTTATTGGGCAGGGCCAGCGCTATACCCAAGATAAACCAATTACAGTCGAGGCTCGCTCTGTGGTCGTTTTGCAGCAGCTCGAATAGGCAACAATTCTGCCTACGCCAGTTCAGCTAGCCGAGCGGTAGGATAAAACTAGATCGACCTATGGAACTGATGCTTTGGAATCATGCCAAATCCATTTCCGGGAATGAACCCTTATCTGGAACAACCAGATTATTGGTCTGATTTTCATAATCAACTTGTGACCGGATTAGCGAGAGCACTGGTTCCCCAACTCGTGCCGAAATATCGTGTTGTCACTGATAAATGGATTTATAAAATTACTGATTCCGCCGCCATTGCAATCGGTAAGCCTGATGTCAGCGTTCAGCAGAGTCGCAGCTCAATTTCTATGGCCCCAACTGCCGTAGCTTCTGTTTCGTCCACTGTACAGCCGATAAAAGTGCGGGTGCCGTTATTGCAGGAGGTCGAGCAGGCTTACATCGAGGTGAAAGATGCAGCAACGCAGGCTGTAATTACGGTAATTGAAGTGCTGTCTCCGGCAAATAAACGCGGAGATGGCCGCAGAAAATATGAGGCTAAGCGGCAGCAAATCCTGGACAGTTCCACCCATTTAGTCGAGATTGATCTATTGCGTCAAGGCGAAGCATTACCGCTAGACAATCCTTACCCAAGCCACTACCGGATTCTGGTTAGTCGAGCCGAAGCACGCCCCATCGCCGATCTCTACCCGTTTAATCTTAGCGATCCGATTCCGCCCTTTCCGTTGCCATTGCGTTCAGACGACCCTGTGCTAATCGTAGACCTACAGCAAATCGTCAATCAACTTTACGATCAGCTGGGTTATGACTATTTCATTGATTATCGCAGCGATCCGCCTCTACCTTGGACTAGAGCAGATGTAGAAACGCTCGTGAGCTTCGCTGAAGGGAGTGGGTGAGTGAATGAGAGTATTTACTGTAAGGCGCTTTGGTAAGTAATTGAATCCATAATGAATAACATTAAAGTAGACAAATGCAACCGAATGGTTAGATAAATTAACATCATCAATTTGCAGATCCGTAGTGCTAGCCTCTCGCTGACATGGGCAAGATTCCCACACTCCATCTACTGTTTAATTGGGTTGACCGACTTAAACTACCACAACTGCTCAATCCTGGCGCTTTTCTTGCAGCTTCTGAATCTGTTTTCGAATTGCTGCTTCCATAAGAGCAATATTTTCGGGAGTGTCTGGCGCGGGATATAAATCAGTATCATCAGAACTTGCTTCAAGTCGATCAACCAATTTGTAGAATGCGTCATCATCGTTTCGATGGGAAAGCAGATAAGCCCGTAATTCAGTAATGCTCATGGTATCAAAGTCTGGTTTCATCTAAACCTCCTTTTGCCATCGCGGTAAATCACGAATTGTAAATCCTCGCTTGCAAAGATGTATACAATCCCTCTACGCTGATCAAACCGTACAAGCTCAATAGGACGATAGAAATTTGTCAGGTACTTGGCAAACCCTGATACAAGATTTTCCTTGCTCACCCGTTGGTAAAATTACCCTATCCTCAACACCACAATTTCAATTTTAGAGGATGAAGAATTACCGAGCAGCGACATCCTCCTGGCGCTGATTGCAGAGTCTATGTATCCTGACGCTGACCTTTCAGGTACAGTGCGGGACTTATAGCTCCCCGATCCCCTCAAAAGATAAACAATACTTCAACCTGAAAGTAAGTGGCTCAACCTAGTGATTTTTCAGCTCCGATCATGTCAGTGGCTGGCAACGAGCAAGGTGCCCGCATTGTATTTGACCTTAGTATCTAACCTTAGATCGCTTGCGCCGCTTCAGCCGGTATAGTTCTGTAGGGAGATGCAATGGCAGCCGCGATAGTGTAATAAAAGTTAAATTAATTCTAATAGCAGCTTATTGTAGGTAAACCTATGCAAATCGGTTCTCGCTACCTTGGCAATCGTCAGTGCGCGTTTACGGTTTGGGCACCCCAGCTCAAGCAAGTTGCAGTTCATCTTGTGGCTCCCGAAGACAAGCTGATTCCGCTCCAGCAGGACGAGCAGGGCTATTGGCACGGACAGGCAGAAGCTGAACCCGGTGCGCTGTATTTCTATCAGCTCGATGGCGAAACCGATCGCCCCGATCCCGCCTCCCACTGCCAACCGCAGGGGGTCCATGGCCCTTCGCAGATTGTAGACCACAGCAGCTTCACCTGGATGGACCAGCAATGGAAAAATATTCCATTAGAGAAAATGGTGATATACGAGCTGCATGTCGGTACATTCACGCCAGAAGGAACGTTTGAGGCGATTATTCCCCGAATTCCAGAGTTATTAGAATTAGGCGTCAATGCGATTGAGCTAATGCCGATTGCCCAGTTTCCGGGCGAGCGCAACTGGGGCTACGACGGTACCTACCTGTATGGCGTGCAGTATTCCTACGGCGGCGTCAATGGTTTGAAACAGCTCGTCAATGCCTGTCACCAGCAGGGAATGGCTGTTTTTCTCGATGCGGTTTACAATCATTTTGGCCCAGAAGGCAACTACATCAGCTGCTACGGCCCCTACTTCACGAACAAATACAAAACGCCTTGGGGCTGCGCGATCAATTTTGATGATTCCTACAGTCATGCCGTGCGGAATTTCTTTATTCAAAATGCACTCTATTGGTTCCGTGAATATCACATTGACGCCCTTCGCCTAGACGCCACCGATCACATTTTGGATCACGGCGCGAAACACTTTTTGCAGGAGTTGGCGGAAGCGACCGAGGAGTTTTCGCAGCAGCAGGGACGCAAATTCTACCTAACTGCCGAGTGCGATCTGAATGATGTACGCTGGGTGCGTTCACGAGAAAAGGGTGGCTTTGGTCTCGATGCTCAATGGAACGATGAATTTCACCATGCCCTGCATGCTTTGTTAACCGGAGAGCGTAACGGATATTACCTAGACTTTGGCGATTTAGATCACATGGCCAAAGCCTACACGCACAACTTTGTATACACGTGGAATTTCTCTAAAAATCGCCAGAAATATCATGGTTCTGATCCCTGCGACTGTTCACCCAATCAGTTTGTCGTGTTTAGCCAGAATCATGACCAAGTTGGTAATCGCATGCTGGGTGATCGGCTGTGTCACCTGGTCTCCTTTGAGGCCCAGAAGCTAGCTGCAGCAGTTTACCTAATCTCTCCGTCAATTCCGCTAATTTTTATGGGCGAGGAATACGGTGAAACTGCTCCATTTCAATATTTTGTCAGCCACGGCGATCCCGATTTAGTAGCAGCCGTGCGCAAAGGTCGAAAAGAAGAGTTTGCGGCGTTTCATGCCGAAGGAGAAGCGCCCGATCCTCAATCAGAAGAAACGTTTCAGCGCTCTAAACTGCACTGGGATCTGCGGCATAAAGGCCAGCATCAAAAGCTGTGGCTGTTTTATCAAACGCTGCTGCGGCTGCGGCGGGAAGTACCAGCCCTAAATCATGCCGATCGGCAAAGCTTAGATGTATCCGTGCTGGCCGATGAGAAAGTGCTGAAGCTGCGGCGCTGGCATCACGACAGCCAGGTTTTGTGCTTGCTGAACTTCAATACCCAACCCAGTTCGATTAAGATGGCCCTACCGCCTGGAACCTGGAAAAAACTGCTGAGTTCTGCTGATCCACAATGGGGTGGTGCAGGGGCTGATTTGCCTGATCTGATTCCCACTGAACGCGATCAAACGATTGCCGAACAGCAGCTCATCCTTGGTCCAGAAAGCGTTGTCATCTATGGTAGTGTGTAGCACTGGTAAGCTGGGAGGCGGCTTTGGAGATGGTAATTAAACTCACCTTTGCCACTGAAGCCTCCCCCACGACAACGGGTTGATTTCCCGCTATGCTTCCTTATACGCTAACTCCTAATCTGTTGTCGCTGAGAGATTTCACTTTTATCAATAGTGGACATCAATATTGATCAACATCAACAGCGGTTAATAGCATCGCACACTAGTGGCGAGCAAATGGCTTGCGCTGCCGCTCAGTGTAAGCTTTGTAAGCCCAAAGAAATTCATCCCTGAAAAGTTAAGTCACTTATCCCCAATTGTTGAACCCTAGCTGTTGCAGCCCCAAAACCCATGATGCAAATTCCCCTAGCTACCTACCGAATCCAATTTAACGCCGGATTCAATTTTCAAGCCGCTCAAGCCATCGTGCCCTATCTAGCCGAACTGGGAATTTCAGACCTGTATGCGTCCCCCATTTTCACGGCCAGAACAGGCAGTACCCACGGCTATGATTCGGTCAATCCGAGTGAAATTAATCCAGAGTTGGGAGGAGCAGCAGGATTTGAGGCACTGTCAATAGATTTGAAGCACCATCGCATTGGCTGGCTCCAGGATATTGTCCCTAACCACATGGCATTCGATAGTCAGAATTACATGCTAGTGGATGTTCTGGAAAACGGTCCAGATTCCCATTATCGTGATTTTTTTGACATTGATTGGAATCATTACTACGGTGGCATCAAAGGACGAGTACTAGCCCCATTCCTGGGTAAGTTCTACGGAGATTGCTTAGAAAGCGGGGAGTTGCAGCTCAAATATACTCAGAGTGGGCTATCGATCAACTACTACAATCTGTGCTTTCCGCTCCGCATCGAGTCCTACAGCCATGTTTTGATGTATGACCTGGCGCGTTTGCGGGAGAAGTTAGGCAGAAATCATCCCAATTTTGTTAAGATGCTCGGCGCTTTATATATGCTGAAGTATATTCCTTCTGGAGAAGAAGGCAGAGAGCGCTATGATCAAATTTTATTTATCAAGCGAATGCTGTGGGAACTGTGGAATGACAGTCCTGAAGTTAAACAGTTTATTGAAGAAAACATTCAAGTATTCAACGGTGAACCAGGCAACTCAGAGAGCTTTAACCTGTTAGATAGTCTGCTCTCCGAACAGTTTTTTCGCCTCTCCTACTGGAAAGTGGGAAACGAAGAACTCAACTATCGCCGCTTTTTTACCGTTAATGAACTGATCTCACTGCGAGTAGAAGATGAAAAAGTATTTGATGCGACCCATCGCTTCATCTTAGAGCAGGTGAACCAAGGCAAATTTACGGGCCTGCGGGTTGATCACATTGACGGCTTGTATAATCCAGTGCAATACATTAGCCGTATCCGGGAACATTCGCCGGATGTTTACCTGGTCGTAGAAAAAATTCTTGAACCGCACGAAGAGCTGCCCCTTAACTGGTCGATTCAAGGCACGACTGGCTATGATTTTATGAGCAAAGTGAACGGCCTATTCTGTCAGCAAGCCAATCAACTTGACTTCAGCGCTGTTTACTATCAGTTCATCGGCAACTCTACCCCCTGCGAAGCTCTAATCGACGAGAACAAACGGTTGATTATTGGTAAACATATGGCGGGTGATATTGACAACCTAGCCCACTTACTAAAACAAATTTCTGACCGTTACCGCTACGCTAGTGACTTTACCATGTATGGCTTGAAGCGAGCGCTAGTAGAAATCCTGACGCTATTTCCGGTGTACCGCACTTACATCAGCCGGGAAGGTGCCCGCAAAGCCGATCAGGAGCTAATTCGACAGGTGATTGAAGAAGCAAAAGAAAATATTCCCAACTTCATTAACGAGCTATGTTTTATCGAGAAGTTTCTGTCGCTAGAATTTGACGACCGCCTCACAGAAGAGGACAAAGACCAGTGGCTGCATTTCATTATGCGCTTGCAGCAGTTTACCGGCCCCCTGATGGCCAAAGGCGTAGAAGATACAGTCATGTATGTCTACAACCGTTTGCTGTCACTCAACGAGGTGGGTTCCAATCCAGGTGAATTTGGCATTTCGGCTGAGGATTTTCATACGTTTAACCAAAACCGCTGCACCCAATGGCCCCACGCCATAAACGCCACCGCTACCCACGACACCAAACGTGGCGAAGATGTGCGTGCCCGCTTAAATGTTTTATCGGAATTGTCCGAAGAATGGGACAATCATCTACGCAACTGGCACGCCGTGAATAAACCGCTGAAGGAGAATGTAGATGGTTTGGACGTGCCCGATCGCAATGCCGAATATCTACTGTACCAAACCCTCTTAGGGGCATTCCCATTTGACGAAGTAGACTATCCCCAATTTATTGAACGGGTTAAGGAATACATCATCAAAGCCAGCCGGGAGGCCAAAGTATACACATCCTGGCAGCGTTCAGATATTGAATATGAACAAGCCTTTATTCGCTTTATAGAACGCGCTCTCAAAGACTCGCCAGACAACCTGTTTCTGCAGGAATTCCGGCCCTTCCAGCGCAAGCTCCAGCATTACGGCATCATCAACTCTCTAGCGCAAACGTTGCTAAAAATCATCTCCCCCGGCGTACCCGACTTCTACCAAGGTGCAGAACTGTGGGACCTCAGCTTAGTAGATCCAGACAACCGCCGTCCGGTGGATTATGAAAAGCGGATGGCCTATTTGGACGAGATCAAAACCCGCAGCCAAAAAGACTTGCCGCACCTGCTGCAAGAACTGCTGAAGTCACCAGAGGATGGCCGCATCAAGCTGTTTTTGATCTATCAAGCTCTGAGAGCACGCCGCGCCTATCCCGATCTGTTCCAGCGAGGCAGCTATCAAAAACTGGCGGTCGTGGGCAGCCTCAAGCCGCATATCGTTGCCTTCACGCGCGATCTGGGCGACATCCAGGCGATTGTAATTGTGCCGCGCTTTTTGACGGGTTTGATCAAAGAAGGCGAATACCCCCTAGGCGAACAGGTCTGGCACGAGACGCGCATCCTACAAGCCCCCGGTTCCTCGGCCCTCTGGCAAGACATGATCTCCGGTCAACAGCTGGAAGGCGGCGAAACGCTTTGGATCAAGGACATCCTGAATCAGTTCCCGGTAGCTTTGCTAATTGGCACGATTGAACATAGCGGAACCAGCCGCAAGGAGCAATCTAGCCAAGCAGGTAGTAAGTAAAAGTCAGTAAAGCGGGCTTGCCCACTGTCAAGACACTGACCAATCAGTCTGCAAATCAGCCTAAGCTCTCGACCGAGAAGTTTTTGGCCGTCAGCACTAAACCATTCGTGAGGTCAGCAAACAGCCCACCAGAGCCAAAGCCTGCTTTCGCGCCGTTTTGGTTGTAGTAGAGTCGGCCTGTTTTTGGGATGTAGGTGATCAGCGCTCGATTCGTTTGGGCAGCGCGTTTGGTATCTACCACCGCAAACTGGAGACGCTTACCTAGGGCCGTAAATGTGTCTCGGTATAGCTCGATCTTGTCTTGACCAGGTTTAAAGTCGGTGATTTTGTCCACACCAAACGAGCGATTGAAGGGTACCATTTGATAATCAAACCCATCGCTCATGAAGGTAAACGTATCTTTGCCTTTACCACCAGTCAGAGTATCGTTGCCCAATCCGCCATTCAATCTATCATTTCCATCTAAACCCACGATCACATCATTGCCTGCGATCCCATCAATGGTCTCCTTCCCTTTACTGCCGCTGATCTGGTCGGCCTGAACGGTGCCTCGAATTGACCTATAGCTGCCGTTTAACGTTTGGCTAATTGCTCCAAGCTGTAGCGTTTTCTTAGCCAAATCGAGCTTGAATCCGCCGCTGGTTTCGCTTGAGGCATCAATTACATCTGCTGTAATCACTAACGCATTGGAACTGGTGGTCCTGTTCAGCGCCACCGAAAGCGTCGATGAGCCGGAACCAAAAGCAGAATAGTTAATCGTCGCTAAGTCTGGTCTGCCATCTTTGTTAAAATCACCAACGACGATAATGCCTGGTGTTGCACCGGAAATCACTGGTGCTGGATAGCTGTAGTTGCCTGCGCCGTTGCCTAACAGCACTGAGACTCCACCAGGTCCATAGCCGCCTGAAACCCCGGTGGCAAAATCGAGGCGGCCATCCCCATTAAAGTCACTAGCGACCACGGGAATACTGGTCATCGAATAAACAGGAGAGCCAAATTTTCCAGTGCCATCTCCTGGAAGAAAGCCACCGGAGCCAGCAACATCTAATTTACCGTCACCATTGAAATCCGCAACCAACAGATCAGTTATATTACTGTTTATGTTTGATGGAAAGCTTCCTGCCGAAGTAAATTCACCTGTTCCATTGGCCAAAAGTACCGTGACGTTAGCGCTGGAGCCATAGCCATAGAAGGACTCAAACGTGCTGACGGCTAAGTCGGATCGACCGTCGCCATTAAAGTCAGCCGCAATAATGTCGGTTGTGTCTTGCCCAATTAGCAGAATTTTTTCATTGCCAAAGTTACCATTCCCATCACCTGACAAGATCGCAACTTGTTGCTTCAGGGCTGGATTACCGTCTGGAGAATAATTCCCGACAGTCGCTACATCTAGATTGCCATCGCTGTTAAAATCTGCGACTGCAATGGCTGTAGCTGCTCCCACGCCGTTGATCAAAAAGTAGGACGCTAATCCAAAACCACCTGTACCATCTCCTGGCAACACCGAAATAACACTACGCTGTCTAATGCTAGAGAAAGACCCCTGCAATTCGGTGACGCTGATGGTGCCTGCGGTAATCAGATCGAGCTTGCCATCACGATTCACATCTGCGCTGGCAATGGTTCGTACCGTGACGGGGTTAATTTGGGTTGGAGAATGAGGATTAGGGAATTCGGAAGGCTTAGGAGGCGGATTGAAAGGCGGTACGACAACGCCGGGAGGTAACGACTGAATGAACTGCTGATACTGCCGGAACTGTTCTTCAACTAATTGTTGATACTGCCGAGTCTGTTCCTCTATAGTTTGCTGAAACGATTGATAAAGCGGATTTGGTGCAGTTTGCTCTAAGGCATAATTTTGGGCTGCTGCAAACTGTCCAGTGCCATTGCCGAGCAGCACTGAAACCCCTGACTTGCCACTCGTATTGACTGGAGCAGTGGGATTGGAGAAATTCGTCACCAGATCCAGGTTGCCGTCTCTGTTGAGATCGGCTGTGATCACAATGGTTGGATTACTGTCACTGGATAGATTGGTAGGAGAGCTAAATTCAACAGTCATAAGAACGTAAGATTAAACTCTGTTGAGCAACGATTGAGGTTGTGTTACTTGAGCAGCCGGTACCGAAGGGCAGCTAGTTTCGGTTAGCACACCGACGATAATCTTCCAACTTCCCTTCACTTTCCGCATCGTGTAATTTAAGTTAAAGCATTCCAGCATCGTTTCGTCGCTCTCTTGCTTGCATCGTTTCAAGCGAATCACTCGTCCGGTCACAATTGCCATGTTATCGCTAAGCTGCTGGACGCTGAGCGACTCGGCATAACTTCGAGTAAAACAGCGCTGCTTCAGCTCTTTCATCGCTTTTTTGAACCCCAAGTAACCAATAACCGGATTTCCAATTACCGCAGCTTGCTCAGGCGAAATCAGCATGGCTGGAAAGTGAAAGAACGGCAGAACTTTAGTAGGGTCAAGCGCTTGAAACGCCTCCGTATACTGTTCAAAGGTTTTTTGGATCAAAGCTGTTTCGTCGGTCATGGTTGATTCTCCAAAAAATTGATGATGGTGGTTGCGGTAGAATCCGGATGACTAAAACAGAAAGCATGGGCAGCATCTTTGATAATTGCTTCCTTAGCTCCTAGCATTTTTTGGGTGAGAATATCGCTGTTTTGGGGAGGAATCACGCGATCGCGGTCGCCGGTGATTACCAGCGTTGGAGCGGTGATTTTCCCCAGCAAGTCACAGGTATTATGGCTGCTCATTGCATAAAACTGGCGGGTTAGTGCCTCTCCCTTGCTGTGGAATGGCATCGTCGTTTGCAGGAATGTTGCCAATTCAGTTTGATGTTGTTGAATAAACTCTGGTGTAAATAGCAACTCTAGAACATTGCCGTTGGATAAGTTGCTGAACGCTCCTGGTTGGCTACAGGCTCCGCCCGCCATTGTGCAGCCGAGAATCAGCTTATTCAATTTGTCAGGATAATTAAGGGCAAAATATTGAGCAATCATACCACCCATGCTGATTCCAAACACATGCACTCTGGATTCACCCAATGCATCGAGTAAACCTGCGGCATCTGCGGCCATTTGTTCTATGGTATAGGGTTTAGTGGATCGACTGGTTTCTCCAGCATCGCGATTGTCGAACAAAATTACTTTGTAGTGCTGCGCGAGGAGTTCGGGGAGTCGAGTGCCCCAATCTAACAGGCTAAAGCTGAAACCCATAATCATCAGCAGGGGTTCGCCTTTGCCTTGAATTTGGTAGTTGATCGTCAGATCACCAACGGGGATTTTGGGCATATTGCTTAATGGTTAAGTACCGGCATTATTTTTTCTATTCTGAATCCTTACTGACTTGCTCTTTGAGCTTCTTGTATTCAGCTAAAATTTCTTCAATGCTGGCAATTGATTTTTCTATTTCTTCGAGATTGTTCGGCATTGTTCCTTCGGGTTCTTCAGCTGCAGCCCTCAATCGCAGCGCTTTGACGCTTTCCAAATGCTGTTTCTCTTCTTCTTTGAACTGGTTGACGTTCAGATCGAGCAGTAAGTTTTGACCGTCAGCAACGAGCCTCCGGTAGAATCTGGAGCGGCGGTCTAGAGGATAAGCAAACAGAATGGCTTGAACTGTGGCTGAACTTGCGGCAAATCCCGCAGCCAATTTAGCTTTATCATTAATGCCATGCAGAGTAGAGATCAGACCCAGCAGAATCCCTGTCAGGGCAAGAGTGCCGCCTAGAATTTGATTAAAGTACTTCAAGCGACGGTATTCAGCAACGGCAGCTTGAATTTGAGCAGTGAGACTTTGAGGTCGAGTAGATGATGCTGTGGAAGCTTGAATTTGGTCGTTGAGACTTTGAGGTTGAGTAGACGATGCTGTCATATAATCGATGTTCCTGATCTATATAAATTAAGTGATGAGGTACTGAGTATTTTGTGAGAATGTTGTGAGGCTGTACAGAATTTTGTGTCAATTTAGTTGACTCGTTTCGCTCTGCCGCCCACAATCCCACGAATAAACTGCGGGCTAATCGAGCAAGTCTGAAGCAGACTGAGTAAGGATTTAGTGCACTTTAATGTAATTGCTCAGTAGACCGCGCTGCAGGACGAGCCTTACAGCAAGATGATATGGCGAACTTCACAGATTCGTTTGGAGGGACGGCAAAGCCACCCTCGCCGTACAAGGCATTGCATTTTAAGTCATTTGAATGGAGTGATGGTGGACTCGACGCGAGGAGTTTATTGCGGCAATACGAGAACGGAAAGATTACAAATTCTCGATAAACTCTCTACTAGAGATTTAGGGTAGCTTCGGCATCGTTGACTTCAATACTGGTGACAAATCTAGGAGAAGTTTCTGGCACAGGGAATTCCTCTAGGTATAGTCGCGTTGCCTCTTGCAAGCCTGCAATCGCCTGCTCGATTGTCTTGTTAATCAAACAAAATTCCAACTAGATTTAGCACAAATCCAGGTAGCACTTCTGGAGCCACCAGTTCCGTCGGTTGGAGCAACACCTCTACAGGATAGTTTGCCCGATACACCTCAACCGTTTGCGTTTCGGGATCAATCAGCCAACCCCATTGCAATCCGTTTTCCAAGTATTCCTGCATCTTTAACCGCAGATCTTCGATTTCATCTGAGGTGGATTTCAACTCCACCACAAAATCAGGGCAGAGAGGCACCCATCGTTGCCGTTGTGCTGGCGTCAGACTTTCCCAGCGAGATTGGCAAATCCAAGCGGCATCAGGCGATCGAATGGCTCCATTGGGTAGTCGAAAGTCAGTCGAGGAGTCGTAATAAATGCCCCAGACGAGCTTGACGATTCCATAACCAAAGTTGTCCATTCAGTTCGGCATTACGCTCGCCTGTTTCGCCCCCCGTCAGAGACATCACCACTAAGCCTGCGTGGGCAGTGCGTTCAAATTTCAGGTCACGGTTTTGCTGGCAGATCTGCTCGAACTGCTCATCGGTTAATTCCAAAGCCGGTTGAAGGGTAAGGGTAACAACCATCTCAAAACCTTGTGGGCGACAAGCAACCTGTGATCATAGTGTAACGTTTGGCGATGACGGGCGATCGAACTTCTCAAGACGAGTCAGAGCGATCGAACACAATCAAGATTCTAGACTTTCGCTATTTCTGTCGCCTCTTGCCCTTGATTCTGTTTCCGCTTCCGCAGCAGTGCCGCACTCACACCAACCAAGCCAGGGAGGAGAGCGGGGGTGGGAACAGGTTGGGCAAGGCTTCCAGATAGCTCAATGCTGTCAATAGCCAAAGCTTGATAACCACTGAGGGTTTGGCTAGGATTGCTTCCATAGTAGTATGCTCCCAGTCGAAGTTCATTGAATCCGCCACCAGAGAAACCGAGATAACCAGGAGTTTCACTGAAGAGATTGCCAGAGAAGACAGTCACCCCATTTTTCAGAAGTTCATATACATAGGTGATTGGAATGTTTGAATAATCTCCCCATCCACTACTACGCAGAAGCCCAAGATTTACGAAGTCACTGTTATCTAGGCGCGTGATTTTTGTGAATCCAAAATCGCCACCACTGGCATACCAAGACCGTTCTCCTTCAAATCCTGATGGAAGATAAGTTGTCCAAATGTCATTAGGCTCTCCATTGACCTGCTCAACCTTGATTCCATCCTCGGTATAGCTAGAACTATAGGAGGAGGTAGCAGGAATTCCTTCAAAACCGTTGAAATTAGTTCGGGTTACATTTGGAATAAAGTCAGTGGTGTGCAATGTGATTGCATGAGAAGCGTCGCAGACACCCAGTACAGATAAGGCTGCCACTCCAATCAACCACTTCTTTCCTGTTGAAATCATTTGTTGCTCCATTTAGAGATGAACATGTTTTGGTAGACAAGCAACACCTGTTCTGCTCAATGGCATAGCTGTGTGGTCGCCTCTCGTTGAGGAGGGAGGCTGACAATAGTTCCGAGAAATCTAATCAGCATTAGCTGTTGTCCCACCCGCGAATAAATTGCGGGCTAGTGGGGAAAGTACGCTAAAGCGTACTGAAGACTGGAGAAATGCATTGAGTTTGCTTTTACGTTGAACGGGCTTTGTTTGTAATAGCTTTTCATCTAGCGCATCTCAATCTCCTAATTTCTGGCTGGGGGAGTGATTTCAAAGTGAACATGGTTGTCGTGACCAGCCACAAAATCACACAATCCTTCAGTAATCAGTTTAGGATCGTTAAAAAAGACGGCTCGCACCAATTTTTGCCGTCGAATCGATTGAAGGATTGCCCGCATTGCCTGCTGATCGTAGATCGCATCTCTGAAGGTAATGCCGCCAAAGTCACCATCTTTGCGAGGCAGCAGCACATCACACATCAAGCCTGTTTCATGTCCGGCGTGGGTTGGCGTATCGCCGCCAACGGGCAGGCTGACGTTGTTAATTACAAACAGAGATGCATTAGGATTGGCATTGCGGAAAGTCTGCTGGTAATCTTTTGCTGCGGCCAAAATGGTCTTGGCTAGCCAATCTGTGCCAAAGTCATGGTTGTCGCTGGTGTCTTCTAGCTCAAAGTTACGAAATCCATTTGCTTTGTCGGTTTTAGGCATCAGTTGCCAACGAGGAGCATTGTTGGCTCGCAGCCAGTCAAGCGTGAGTCCATCTGGATCAACTCGCCCATCTCCAAGCACATTGCTCCGTCCTACGATAATAGATTGGAAAAGCTGAATGGCTTGGATTGTGCCTGTATTAACCGAGTTGGAACTACCAATCCAGTTAAATCCTAACTCATGCAGGCGACTCTTTACCTTTCTAACATCTTCAGAATTATTTGCACCACCCCGACCCACACTGCCAATTAAACTGATCCCGCTCGCTCCTGGATTCGGTTGCACAGCTCGAACGTTAAGGCTGATCGTCTTTTGATCTGTAAAGACTTCGATTTTACGATCGCCCACTTGATTCAAAACAAAATCAAATTGCCATTTACCATCTGCCCCAATGGTTGCACCTTTAGTCTTAAACTGGTCATCAACTTCAATCAGCAGCACTTTACCACTGTCCGCAGGAGCAGCAACTCCTTCCACCCGAAAGCTCTGGCCAACGCTAACCTCCTGGGGAATACGGGTAACTTGGAGCGTTGGTTCAGGCCGGGACGAACGGCCAACCCGATTGGCATCTCCAAGAAGTTGCTGAGCCTCTGGAAGCAGTTTCATCACCTTGTTGACGTAGCCTGGATCTGCTGCAAAATTCTTACGGAACAGAAATCCGATGAATGTTTCTGGCGTTGTGGTGTGGTCTTCCAATCCTTTATAAACTGGACGAGTCAGAAACTTCCAGTACCCAACTAAAAACTTCTCGACAGTTGCAAATTTGCAAAACTCGACAGGCTCTGGTTCAGAAGGAACTTTGATCAAGATTGGCGTTGCAAAGTCTTCCATCTCCTTACGCCATTTTAATCCTGCAAAATTAGTCGCTTCCATTGCCAGCTTGCTCGTTGCTCTTGCGGATTCTAACAACCACTGCGCCAGCGTCACCTCTTTAAGTGCAGGTCGATTGGCTGGGTGAATTTTGTTAGCAGCGATCCCAACAGCGTTGAAGATCTCTTCTAGATCCATAGCCGCATATTTTCCTACCAAATCATCTAACAGGGACATTGGTTTTCATTCTCAATAATTTTGTATTGACTAATGCATGACAAATTTTGCTGCGCTCTACCGAATTGCGCTAGGGATTTGACTTCAGCCACTTCAAAATGGCTCGCCCAATTGCTTGCCCGCCACGAGTTGAAAAGTCCGTTAGTGGCGGTCTGCGAACAGCATCATCAATGAAATAAACTTCAGCCAAAACCGCAGCACGAGCATTTGTGTCCTCTGCACCAGAAAGCACACCCAGCTTTGCTCGCTTTTCCCCCCGATCGGTAAGTCCTAACTCTCGAGAAAGTTCAGCAGAAATTAGAGCTGCAAGATTTCGGTCACGCTGGCTGCCTTTCGTGGCATGAGAAAAGGCTTCTGTTCCCTGCGCTCGACTATTTGCGGCATTGTGGTGAATGCTGCAAAATACATCGAAGCCGGATGCTTTTAACCCTATGTCGTATAGACTGCCTTGAGGAGTATCAATCACTGTGCAAGCAATTCCTGCTGCCGCTAAAACTTCGCGTGCAGTATTGGCTGCAATCACGTTGAGGGAATGTTCAGTTGTGCGTCCATCATAGGCGATAGCACCTGGATCAAACGGCACACCGGGACCATGCCCAATCTCTAGCAACACCCGTTGCCCCGTTAGTTGATCAATTGTCACCGGCTCCCAATCAGGTATTCCAGGAGGAATTGGCGTAACGGAGGATGCTACTTGAAAGGTGTTGGCATTCGAGTGATAATTTAGAAAGTCAACCAAAACCTGTTTATCGTTACCTCTGTAAGCATTAACCCCTCGTGCTCCATTCATTGCCACCACAACAGGTTGACCATCTTCACCCCGGAAGAAATGGAACCAAGTAGCATCTGCCTCTGTACTTTTAGAACGACTACCGTCACCCTGGGGAAGCCTATCAACCGATGCGATCGATTCGTCAGCCTCATCAGCCCCAGCTACTAAAAACGTACCCGCGCCTGAGAAAAGTTTTAGAAAGCCAATTAGATTATCTTTAGAGTTGTCCGTGAGGCTTTTATCTAACTTGTTCGCATCCATTGCTGAAACAACTGGTTCCCCATCTTCTTCTCGTGCAAATAAAATCCAGGTTGCCATAACATAATTCCTCAACTACGGATCATCACAACAATGCAATTTTTGTTCTTCTGGTATGAACTAGCTACTGTTGAACAAAAATGTGTCGCCTCCTCAATGTTGATTGAATTTAGCATTGCCTGACATGGCTTAAAGCTAGCGAACTGCTGTCCACTCTGGCGGTCGGTAAAAGGTCTGGAAAAGGTCAGAATTCAGAAACATCCTTCTGCTGAGCAATTCGAGCGCAATCATTGCTTTCGCTCTCAACTTTCTGATGTCACCTCAATTTGTCGAGTTGTTACGTAAGATCGATAACAGCGGAGTACATTCAGGGAAACACACGAGCTTGCCGAGAGTTAGCCGAGGGCTAGACTGTTCTGTTGTTTGTAGGCTAACCGCTGTACTGGGTGATTGGCAGCCGGTAAAAGTCACTAGAAAGTCAGATGAAGGTCGGATAAAGGTCGGATAGAGAAATTAAGAAGTCTCTGTAATTTCCGCAATTCAAAACAAAGTTCGTATTACAAATAGAGAATCAAGTCCGAAGAACCGTGTTATTACGGTCAATACCAGGGTCTCTACCGCGTCACTCTCATACGAGCATGGCGACATTTCAAATTGCAGTTTGTGTGTCTTCCCTGGGAGCAGCATTCATGACCGTTGAAGAAGCAATTGCGCTCGTTGAGCATGTGATTGAGCAAGGACAGCTCAACAAAGTTCAAGCATTAGTCCTACGCGAGGCATGGCAAGGAAAATCGTATCTAGAAATTGCTGTTGCCGCTGGTTACGATCCGGGATACATCAAAGATACGGGTTCCAAACTTTGGCAGCGGCTTTCAGAAGTGTATGGGGTCAAAATCACCAAACTTAATTTTCAGCGAGTGTTGAAGCAAGTTGCCTATCAGACGCCAGCCAATCCCCCGTCCAATTCGTGGGTTAAACCGCGAGCCGATTGGGGCGAAGCCATCGATGTTTCGATCTTCTACGGACGCACACAAGAACTGACTACGCTGCAAACCTGGATTGTGCAGGACCGCTGCCGCTTGGTAACGCTGCTCAGCATGGGCGGCATGGGCAAAACCTCACTGTCGGTGAAACTGGCCGAAGCAATTCAGGGTGAATTTGCTGGTTTGATCTGGCGTTCGCTGCGCGATGCACCGCCAATCGACGAACTTTTGCCCACACTGATCCAAGCGCTCTCCCAACAGCAAGACGCAGAATTGCCCACTAGCGTCGGCGGCAAACTCTCGCGCCTGATTGAACTGCTGAAGCAATCGCGCTGTTTGATTGTTTTGGATAATTTTGAGACCATTTTGCAAGGCGGCAAACGGGCCGGAACCTACCGCGATGGCTATGAGATGTATGGTGAACTGCTGCGACGAATCGGCGAAATTGCCCATCAGAGCTGTTTGGTGCTGACCAGTCGCGAAAAGCCGCAAGAAGTCGGGATGATGGGGGGCGATCGGCTGCCGGTTCGCACGATGCCTCTGGCTGGGTTAGATCTGGCCGCTGCTCAACATATTCTTGATGCCAAAGGGTTGCAGGGAGCCGCAGAGGATATCGAACAGTTGATTGCGCATTACCGAGGCAATCCATTGGCTCTGAAAATGGCCGCCACTTCGATTCAGGATTTGTTTGCTGGAGATGTAGCCCAATTTCTGCAACAGGGTACCGTGGCGTTTAGCAGCATTGGCCATTTGCTTCAGCAGCAGTGCAATCGCCTCTCGGCAGTCGAGCAAACGGTGATGAACTGGCTGGCGATTAATCGGGAACCCGTATCGCTGAGCGATCTTCAGGCAGATTTAGTGACAGAACTACCCAAGCCGCAGCTAATGGCGGTGCTGGAATCGTTGCGCTGGCGCAGTTTGATCGAAAGTAGCGCCACGGGTTTCACCCAGCAGCCGGTGGTGATGGAGTCGGTGACAGCAGCCTTGATTGAGCAAATCGCCGATGAAATTCTCGCAGAACAGCCCCAGGTTTTTCTCAGTCAGGCGCTGATTAAAGCCCAAGTCAAAGATTACATCCGCGATAGCCAGATCCGGATCATTCTCCAACCCTTAATCGATCGCTTGCTCGCGCAACTTGGCTCTCCCAAACAGCTAGAGCATAAATTGAATCGATTACTGATATATCTAAGAACACATTGTCTAAATCAATCTAGCTATGGAGCAGGCAATCTACTCAATCTATTTCGGCAGCTAGAAATCGATCTGACCGGCTATGATTTTTCTGGTTTAACGATTCGCCAAGCCTATTTGCAAGATCTGAATCTGCATCGAGTGAACTTTACTGAAGCTGAGTTTGTCAACTGTGCCTTTGCCTCAACCTTTGGAGGCGTCACTTCAGTGGCCTTTAGTCCAGACGGCAAACAGCTCGCAGTCAGCGACACCAATGGCAGTATCCAGATTTGGCATCCGAGCGATGGCAAGCAGTTAGCGCTTTGCACCGGACATAATAGCTGGGTGTGGAGCGTTGCCTATAGCCCGACGCAGCCGATTTTGGCGAGCTGTGGGCAAGATCATCAAGTTCGGCTGTGGGACAGTCAGACCGGGCAGGGCCTTAAACGACTGGAGGAACACACAGGCATCGCCACCTCGGTTATCTTTAGTCCCGATGGTCAACTGCTGGCCAGCACCAGCGGCGATCAAACCATTCGGCTTTGGAACGTGGCAACAGGTCAGTGTATGCAAACCCTGAGCGGTCACGCAGCTTGTGTTTGGAGTGCCGTGTTTGCTCGAGATGGCAAAACCTTGTTCAGCGCTGGAGAAGATTATGTGATTCGGCGCTGGGATGTGGCAACAGGTCAGTGTGTGCAAACCCTGAGCGGTCATCAGCATTGGGTCAGAGCCATTGCGCTGAGTCCGGATGGTCAGTATCTGGTCAGCGGTAGTTATGATCAAACCATTAAACTGTGGGATATAGCAACCGGAATCTGTCTAGCAACATTCACCGGACATCACAAACCCATCACCTCAGTTGCCTTTCATACCGATGGTAAAACCGTAGCCAGCGGCAGCTACGACCAAACCATCAAACTCTGGTGTACGACATCGCACCAATGTCTGCAAACGCTGCAAAAGCACACAAATTTTGTCTGGTCCGTAGCGTTTCATCCAACCCAATCGCTCCTAGCTAGCGGCGGCGAAGACTACACAGCGCGACTCTGGGATCTGCCAACCGGACAATGCACCAAAACCTTGCAGGGCCACAGCAACTCCATCTACACCATTGCCCTCAGCCCAACCCAGCACCTACTTGCCAGCGGTCATGAAGACCAAACCATCAAACTCTGGGATTTCAACCCTCCACCCCTCACCCCTCACCCCTCACCCCTCACCCCTCACCCCTCACCCCTTCCGCACCCTACGGGGGCACACGGGACGAGTCCTATCCGTTACCTTTAGCTCGAATCAGCAGCTCCTAGCCAGCGCCAGCCCAGATGCTACGATCCGGCTCTGGAATCCCAACACGGGGCAGTGCTTGAAGGTGTTGCAGGGTCATACGAGCTGGGTCTGGGCGATTGCCTTTCACCCCAACAGCCAGCAACTTGCTAGCGCCAGCTATGACCATACTGTGAAACTGTGGGATGTCAATACCGGCGATTGTGTTTATACGCTGAAAGAACATACTAGCTCTGTTTTATCAGTTGCCTTCAGCCCCGACGGCAGGCGGTTAGTCAGCGGTGGCTATGAGCAAACGATTAAACTGTGGCATCCCCAAACGGGTCAGTGCCTCAATACCCTAAGAGCACATCTGAATCGAGTTTGGGCGGTTGTCTTCAGTCCAGATAGTCGCTATTTCGCCACAGGTGGAGATGATCATACAGTCAAATTGTGGGATGTCGCGGCTGGAGAATGCATTTATACATTCACGGGACACAAAAGCCAAGTTCTATCCCTCTTGTTTAGCGCCAGCGGCGATCGTTTAATCAGCAGCAGTGCCGATCAAACCATTCGGATCTGGAACGTTCACACTGGCGAATGCACAACTGTTCTAGAAGGACATCAACACTGGGTCTGGTCACTGGCTCAAACCATGAATGATGAAATCCTTTTAAGCAGCAGTCAGGATGAAACCATTAAAGTCTGGCAGCCTGAAGCTGAACCAATCACGCTGCGCTGCCCCCGCCCCTACGAAGGCATGATTATTGCCGGAGCAAAAAGTTTAACCGCAGCCCAAAAAGTTTCGCTGCAAGCATTGGGAGCCGTTGCATCTACCTCTTCGTACCGCATCACATCATAAACATGCGGCGATCCAGGCTCTTTGGATCATGGGTGTTGACAAAGTTTTCTAGGTTATCGTCGGTTTCGAGGCGGCCATCGACTAAGGTGATGATGCGGTCGGCTACATCCAGAATTCGGTTATCGTGCGTCACCATTAGAATCGTGCGGCCTTCTTGTTTGGCAAGTTGTTGCATCAACGTCACTACTTCCCGGCCAGATTTTTTGTCGAGGGCGGCGGTGGGTTCATCGGCCAGAATCAGGGCGGGCTGGTTGACGAGGGCACGGGCAATTGCGACTCGCTGCTTTTGGCCGCCAGAAAGGGCGCTGGGCTTGTAGTCTACCCGGTCGGCCAAACCAAGCTGGCTCAGCATTTCGATGGCTTTTTGGCGTTTATCACCCCATTCATCAAGCAGTTCTACCGCCATTTCTACATTTTGGGCTGCGGTTAGCGAATCAAACAAATTATGAGCCTGAAAAATAAAGCCAATATTGCGGCGCACATTCACGAGTTCAGCTCTGCTGAGACCGACAATTTCCTGGCCCAATACCTTGAGGCTGCCCTCCCGCACGGTGCGCAACGCGCCGATTAGCGTCAGTAGGGTGGTTTTACCAGAGCCGGAAGGACCCGTCATGATCACAATCTGGCCCTTAAGCAGATCGAGATCAATATCAAACAAGACCTGTTTGCGTAAATCGCCTTGACCGAAATAGTAGTTTAATCCACGGATTTGCACCGCATAGGCGTTTGGATCAGAGTTTGTCTCCAGCGTCGTTGATCCAACTAATTGGCTCATGGATTGACTCATGGATTGACTCATGGATTGACTCATGGATTGGCTCATGCTGACACTCCTTAGGATCCAAAAACTTCTGCCGGATCGGTGGCTTGGACTTTGCGCACGGCAATTGTGCCAGAGATTAAGCACATGATTGTAGTAGCGATGAATAAGTTTATCACTCGCGCTATTGTCATCTGCATTAGCAGGCCAGTGGCATTCATCGTTAGCTGATAGAGCGCCCAGCTGATCAAAAAGCCGGGAATAAATCCAATCACAGCCAGAATAATTGCTTCTTGCAGCACAATTCCCAACAGGTACCAATTCGAGTATCCCATCGCCTTGAGAGTCGCGTATTCTGCCCAATGTTCGGCAACGTCAGTGTAGAGGATTTGGTACACCAGAATAATCCCGACAATAAAGCTCATCGTCGCCAAGAGGGAAAACACAAAGCCAATGCTGGTATTGTTGCGCCAATAGTCCCGCTCCTGCTGGACAAATTCAGCCTTGGTCAGGACTTTTATATCCTTAGGAAGCTGATTCCGCAAGGCTTGAGCCACCGCCTCTACATTTGCACCCGACGCTAGTTTGAGCAGGCCGACATCGACCGTATTAAGCGTGCGGCGGTCTTCATCGGGTCCCAGTGCGCCAAAATAGCGCAAAAAGTTTTGGTCGCTCATTACGATGTTGCCGTTACCGGAGGCAAAATCGGTACCCAGGCTAAAGGTGCCAACCAGACGCACCTGCTGTTCGGCCAGTTCGGTGACAATGCCCGCCTCGGTGGGACCCACTTCCGGACGGGAGCGGTCATCGATTAGGGCGGTCCAGGGCAAATGCAACTGCTCCTGGTGGGCTAGGATTCCAGGCAGCGGCAGTACCGGGTCTTGCGGATTAAAGGCCAGCACCCGCAGTGGACGAATGCGTTTGGTTTCGGGATTTTTCCAGTAGGCGGTGGTGGTGTAGAGCGGATAGGCTTGCTCCACTCCGTCATAGGCCTGAGCTTGGTACAGCCGGCGGCGGGCAAATTGTTCGGGCACAAACATGTTCAGCTTTAGTTTGCTGATCACGACCACATCGCCATTCAGCAGCTTCAGTAACTGCACCTGACTATCGTAGAGAGCATTTTCAAAGCCACGAAACATGAACATTAGCAGCACCGCAAACGAGACGCCAGCAATTGCCGTCAGTAACCGTCGCCGCTCGTAGGTGAGATTCGCCCAGGCTAGAGGCGTGCGTCGTCGCATCAAAACACCTCCGCTGGATCGGCTACAATCACTTTCCGCACCGAGACCAGAGCCGACAGGCTGCACATGCCAATTGTCAACAGCAGCACATGCACGGCTCGCCCTAATTCCATGCCGATTGGTAAGCCGCCGTTGGTAGCCCGCAGGGTGAGTTCGTAAAGTCCCAGAGAAATGGCAAAACCCGGAATATAGCCTAACACCGCTAAAATCACTGCTTCTTGAACCACCGTCCAAAACAGAAACTGACTGCGGTAGCCCATTGCCTTCAGCGTCGCGTATTGTTTCATGTGATCGGAAATATCGGTGTAGAGAATTTGATAGACAATCACAACGCCAACGATACAGGATACGATTACGCCCATACCAAAGATAAAGCCGGTAGAAGTAGTACCAATCCAGTAATCGCGTTCGCGTTGAATGATTTGGGGGCGGGTCAGCACCAGCACATCTTCGGGCAGAGTTCGGCGCAGTTCGGCAGCCACCTGTTCGACATCGGCACCGGGTTGTAGTTTTACCAAGCCGAGGCTGATCAACCGCAGCGGAAATGGATCAAAAAAGCGACGAAAGTTTTGATCGCTCATGATCAGGGTGCCGTCTGCCGCGAAACCGCCTCCCAAGGTATACTGGCCGCCAATCGTGAGCTGACGCCGATCGACTTCAGTGACGGTGCCGGTCGTTTGCGGGCCAAACTCTGGACGCGACAATCGATCGATCAGGGCCGTATCGGGACGCCGCAGGGCTGCTTGATTCTCAGGCGACTGGATTTCTGGAGAAACAAACACCGGATCGTTTGGGTTGATGCCATAGACAAAGATAGACCGATTGGTGCGTGTTTCGGGGTTGCGCCATTGCAGATAGCCCGTATACAGCGGCATTACCCGCTCGACTCCGGCAATGCCAGCCGCTTGGTAGAGCCGTTCAATCGGAAATGCCTTCGTGGTACTGATTTCCAACGTTTGGGGCGAAACCAGATACACCTCCGCATTCAACTGGCTATAGATCATCGAAGCAGCCTTAGCCAGCGATCCCAAAAAGCCCAAATTCATGAAAACTAAAATCACCGCAAAGGCCACACCCGCGATTGCTACTAGCAGGCGCGTTTTTTCGTGAACGAGGTTGAGCCAGGCGAGGGGGGTTTTCATGGGGGAGGGGTGGTTGGCGAAGTCTGCGCGAAGCGCATGGGGTGGGGGGTGGGGGAGATGGGGAGGAGTTAATTTTCGACGTTGATGCGGACATCGACTTGTAGGTTGGTGAGGGCTTCGACGGGTTGGCTGTTGTCGAGGCGGATTTTGACTTCGACGACGCGGGCATCGGCGTTGGCGGCGGGGTCATCGTCTAGGACGTTGTTTTTGAAGATCTGCCAGCCGATGTCAGAGACGGTGCCAGTCAGGGGTTGGTCGAAGGCACCGTTGCGGCTGGTGATGGTGGCGGGTTGGCCGACTTTGACTAGGTTGACATCGGTTTCGTAAACTTCGGCGACGGCGTACATCTGACGGGTATCGCCTAAATCGAGGATGCCGGTTTCGCCAATCGCTTCGCCGGCCTGCGTGATGATTTTGAGGACGCGGCCATCTCTGGGAGCACGGATAATCGTGCGGTCGAGTTTAGCCTGGGCGAGCTGGAGGTTGCGCTGGGCCGATTCGACGGCAACTTGAGCTTGGGACAGCGGTAAGTTTGCCTGCTCGGAGCGCAGTTGGGCTTGAGCGTTTTGGATTTCGGTGCGCCAGCGGGCTTCGATGCGGCTGAGGCTGGCTTGGGCATTGTTGAGCTGCTCTTGGGCTTGCCGCACTTCGGTGAGCTGCTGGTCAAGTTCCTGCCGGGAGATGGCTCCTTGGTCGTAGAGGGATTGGAGTCGCGCTAGGTCTTGATTGGCGAGGTCTAAAGTGGCTTCTAGTTCGCGGATTCTGGCTTGCTGGGCCTCGATTTCGGCGGCACCGGGCAGTTGGGCCTGCTGGACGCGGGTTTGGGCTTCCTGGATTTGGGTTTGCCCATAGGCGGTAGTGGCTCGCAGTCGCTGCTCGGCTTCGGCAACCTGGGTGGCGGCGTAGTCTCGCTCGGCTTTGCGTTCGTCGTGACTCTCCAGATAGGCCAGCACGTCACCGGCCTTGACCAAATCGCCCTGTTTCACCAGCAAGCGCTGGATGCGCTCGTTCAATGGCCCCCCAATGCGAATCACCTCTCCCTGCGGTTCCAATCGCCCTAAGGCCACAACCTCGACCCGCTGCGGTACGGGGGCTGCTTCCTCTACCGGAGCCTGAGCTGTTCGCTCTCCTAGCAGTCTGACCAACCCAAAGCCAGTCACACCTAGCGCGATCAATCCAGTCATTGCCGCTACTAGCCATCCTTGTCGAAGCTTGATGCCTTTACCCAGTGCCATATCCCTATTGCCTTATTTCTACAACCACGCTTAATCTTTTTTAATAATTTTCTAATTTCTATCCTCTACTATCTGCTGCCAATTCGACAATCTAGGCTTGACCGATTCAGATCTGTTTGGATTTGCTGCCAGCTAGGCTGTTGAACTCGTCCCCGTTTGTGGTGCACTCTCTGGCTGCTAGATCTCGGTCCATTTGCCGTCCCTTTGAGTGATCCGTCAGCACTGCCCGCACCCAAACCTGAGCCACAATCACAAGCGGTACGGCCAGCAGCAGCCCCGTCAAGCCGCAGAAAAAGGCAAGGCTGAGTTGAGCCAGCAGCAGCAGGGCTGGGAGAAGTGCCCCTGGTGGCTGAGCAGTTTGGTCTATGGTTTTCTGCCGTAGGCTATCTTCCTGAGTGGCTGCCCGAGTGGCTGTTAGCGGGGCTGTTAGCGGGACTGGAGGAAAGCTGCGATGCCCGGAACGAGAAATGACGTTGTTAGATAGAACTTGACGATGCAGGAAGGGATGCAGAAGTTGATATTTGCCGATCTGGATCACTAAATAGAGCACCACAACGGCAATCGCCTTTTCCGGAGAACTGAGCCAAGCCGCCGCGACCGGAGGAATCAAACTCAGGAATACACCCAAGTGCGGAATGATTTCCAGGAAACCAGCAATAGCTGCATTTGTGAGCACCAGAGGCACCCGCAGCAAGCCCAGGACCACCGCCGTTGCTAGTCCTACCGCCAGCATTTCCCAAAGCGTGATCTGCATCCAGATGGCTAACTTACGTTCACATTCAGCCAGCACGGTATCCACTCGCTCGCGATAAAATGCCGGAACCAGACGAATTGCACCACGCCGATAGGCTGCCGGATTGGCTAGTAGCATCACGGTCAGCACTAGCACCAACAGTCCATGCAGCAGCAGCGTCAGCAGATCGGAAAACAAGGCAAAGAAATGATCCACGATCCAGCCAAGCAGAAGCTGGGCTTGCTGAGTCCAACTGTTGGCCGACACAGGACGCCACACCTCTGGCAATTGGGACTGGAGCTGAAGCAGCCAAACCAGCAATCGCTCTAACGCCAAACCCACGAGTTGAATCAGGCGCTGTCCCTGCTCTACAAGCGGCGGTACAATCAAACCGCCAAACAATAGCAGGAACGTCAGCAAGGTCAGGAAAGCCAGCAGGTTAGCGATTCCCCGCCGCATTCCCAACTGCTGCCAGCGCTTGACTAGCCGGTTCAACGGAATCGTCAGGATCATGGCGGTAAAAATCAGCAGCAGCACTTGCCGAATCCGCCACACCAAATAAAGGGCGACGAGCAGCACCAACAAGCCAATCCACCGTCCCAGTTTCACAAGCCGACTCCCGCTGTTGTGACCAACGGTCAGTACAATACACCCAGTCTATTGGCTTTACTGTGAACAATTTGTCATTCTGTCGCATCCTCCGATCGGTTGGGATTGCAAATCGCAGATTCCAGACTAGAAATCGGTATTAGACTGGATGCATGACGTTGAAGCCTTCCTAGCCTTTGTTCTTCGTGCAACGCTATGACTCAAGCCCTAAAAATTACCTTTGAGGACTACCTCAGCCTGGAACCAGACAGTCTACCAGACGGGCGATTTGAGTATGTGAATGGAGAATTACGAGCCTTGCCACCAGAATCGGAATCTAATGATTGGATCGCCAATTGTTTATTTCTACTGTTTGTCAACACAGGCTTCGTTGCGGCTCGGTTAATTCGCCCCCATAGCTGTGAGGTGGAAGTACCCGTTTTGCAGGACGGTGACCCCAGAACTTGCATTCCCGATCTCGCAAGCGCGAACAGTACCAGAAATTAGGTGTTTTAGAATACTAGCTAATTGACCCAACACTACAGGCCATCACGGTGCTAGCAGCTCAAAATGGCATTTATGTGCAAATCGGCAGGTATCAAGGTAATGAGCGCATTATCTCCCCGCTGTTTCCGGATCTAACCTTGACCGCTGAACAAGTGCTGAAGGCAAGCGGTTAGGCCAATTAAAAAGATAGGTCACTATGAAACAACTATAAAACAACTATGAAACAACTATCAGATTGGGGCTTTCATTCTGCAAGCTGGAAGGGCGAGCGAGGGGAATATTGGGTACTGGTACAGGCCATCCTCATGCTTGGCTATGTGCTGCTGCCAGTGTACCGCCCCGCTTGGCTAAGAATTGAACCGCCGTTGCTCTATGGCGTGTGGGCCTTAGCCGGTGTCCTATTCCTATTGGCGCTGGTTTTGATCGGTAAGGGGTTGGTAGATTTGGGCAGTAATCTAACGCCGTTGCCCTATCCTAAACCAGAGGGAGAACTCGTTCAGACCGGCATCTACAGTGTTGTTCGCCATCCGTTATACAGTGGTGTCACCTTAGCAGCTAAAGCCTATGCAATTGGGCAACTCAGCCTCTCCCATTTTGTGGCGATGCTGCTGCTGTTTGTTTTCTTCAACTTCAAAGCCAATCAGGAAGAAAGCTGGCTGAGCCAGAAATACCCAGACTACTCGGAGTATCGGCAGCGGGTGAAAAAGCTGATTCCCTGGGTCTATTAGCCTTGAAGGTTCTGCCTGAAGCAAGTACTTTACGAAAGGTAAAACCACAAGTTAATTTACGATGAGAATTTATCAGCAGACAAACTGGAGACAAGAGCATGGCGACAGGGATCGAAGCCACCCGCACTGAAACCGACAGCATGGGCGCAATCGAAGTACCGGCTGACCGCTATTGGGGTGCCCAAACCCAACGTTCGCTCAAGTATTTTGCGATTGGCAATGACCAGATGCCGCCAGAATTGATCCGGGCGATCGGGATTCTCAAAAAAGCCGCCGCTCTCGTAAACCGCGATTTGGGCAAACTGCCAGCCGCCGAGGCTGAATTGATTATCCAGGCCGCTGACGAGGTGATTGCAGGCCAACTCAACGACCATTTTCCCCTACGGATTTGGCAAACCGGCAGCGGTACCCAGACCAATATGAACGCCAATGAGGTGATCGCCAACCGAGCCATTGAGTTAGCGGGTGGAGAAATGGGCAGCAAGGAGCCGATTCATCCCAACGATCACGTCAATATGTCCCAATCCTCAAACGATACATTCCCAACCGCAATGCATATTGCAGCAGTCGAGGAAATCATCCATCGCTTGTTGCCTGCGTTGACGACGTTGCGTGATTCCTTGAATGACAAAGCCATTGCGTTTGGGGAAATCATCAAAATTGGCCGCACTCATTTGATGGATGCCGTTCCTTTGACGTTGGGCCAGGAGTTTTCCGGCTATGTCTCGCAGTTAGACAAGGACTTGGCCCGAATTCAGGCAACTCTGCCCGATCTGTACGAGCTAGCGATTGGTGGCACTGCGGTCGGAACCGGCCTCAACACCCATCCGGAATTCGCCGTGCGCGTGGCGGCTGAAATCGCAGCGGCAACCGGATTACCTTTCGTTTCGGCAGACAACAAATTCGCGGCCTTGGCGGCTCATGATGCCATCTGCATGACTAGCGGTACCCTCAAAACCCTGGCGGCTTCGCTGATGAAAATCGCCAATGACATCCGCTGGATGGGATCGGGACCGCGCTGCGGACTAGGTGAACTGCTGCTGCCAGAAAATGAGCCGGGTTCGTCGATCATGCCAGGAAAGGTGAATCCCACCCAATGCGAAGCGATGACAATGGTATGTGTGCAGGTGATGGGCAACGATACCGCAATTGGCATAGCCGCCAGTCAAGGCAATTTTGAGCTAAATGTCTTCAAGCCAGTGATGATTCATAACTTACTCCATTCTATTCGTTTACTGGCTGATGCTTGCACAGCGTTCACACAGTACTTAGTCATTGATATCCAGCCCAATCTGTCTCAAATTCAGCATTTCCTCTCTAATTCATTGATGCTAGTGACGGCTCTAAATCCCCATATTGGTTACGACCGCGCCGCCAAGGTTGCCAAAAAAGCCCATACTGAAAACAAAACCCTGCGGGAAGCCTGCATCGAGTTAGAATTTTTAACCGGCGAAGAATTTGATCAATTCGTGCGTCCAGAAAATATGCTGGGATTGTGACATACTCCCGACGCTGACCTTTCAGGTACAGCGCGAGGCTTCTCGCCTAATAGCTTAAAAAAGGCGAAGCATTTGCGAAATGAATCCAAGGCATAGCTACAGAGCTTCTGACGCAAATGCTTCACCCTTACGATAGTGTGGTTGTTCCATCCGACTTGATATTAGACTGGCCGCTTTTATCTTTTGTTGATAGCTTTTTGCCCATTCTGCTTCAGAGATTGCACACTAGGTCAAACCGTCGCTTTTTCAAGTAACCGGATCTGGTCTAGCTGACAGCGAATGATTGCTCCATCCCCGTCGTTACTTTTGAGCTGCACATAGCTGCTGCCGATTTGATGCACCCGATAGGGCTTTCCGCCAAACTCAACCGCATCACCAACAGCAACCACAGGCGTAATGTCGATAAACAAATCATCGGCTTTTGCCTGCCGCTCAATTAGCGTTTGCACCAGGGCGAGCTGCTGTTCGAGTTCATGCAGCTGATCGCGGCGCTGGATGCGAGCCATCCAGTCCATATATTTGGCACTGCCTGCCTGCCCCAACTGGCGCTCTCGCATGGGCAGATTGGTACAGTTGAGAATCCAGCACTTGGGACTAATAAAATCGGGAGCAATGCAAACCTTGGGCGGCGCAATCGGACCCGCGTTGCGGATGGCATCAATTCGAGTCAGCAAGTTTTCCCGCTCTGCTTCAAGATGAGGACTAATCATAAACACGCTTCTTGTCTAAATCACTGCTGTCTTTGGTAATGAGAATACGATGAGCAAGCGTAATCTTCTATACCCAATTCGTTAACTTTTTTGAGCTTTCGTTACATTTCAATTTGAGTTGCTGCCCATCTGGTTCCCTTCCTGCATTCTGTCTGGGCAGGTTTAGCAAACTAATACCATTCCCCTCTCTGCAAACCCGACTGACTCCTGACTCCTGACTCCTGATTCCTGTCTCCTGCCTCTATTACTACTCCCCACTCATCAGTTGATTCGGAGCACGAATTGTCATCTCCACTTGCTCGACCACCGGAGTTTTAGTTTCATACAGCATGACGAGATGATCCCTAGCTCTGGTCATCGCCGTATACAAACCTGCTTTCGCTTCAAAATCCTGATCATCGCCAGATTTAGATTTCTCAGTTTGTTCAGTTTGTTCAGTTTGTTCAGTTTGTTCAGTTTGTTCAGTTTGTTCAGAAATCGCATCAATTCCAACAATCACTACCGCGTCAAACTCAACGCCCTTCAATGCATTCCAGGAATCGACAACCACCAATGGTCTGTCCACTACATTGCCAAACCGTTCCCCTGACTGCATTGGCGCATGGTGAGGCACACCCAGACGCCGTAACTCTTGACTGAGTGCAGTCTTCAGCACTTTCATCTTCGGCTCGGTCGGATGCAGCAAAATTCCAATTGAGGAATCAGCATAGCTGTCTAGTGCTAGCTTCACCTGCTTCGCGATTTCCATTGCCATCTCAGCATAGGGCAGTTGCAGGAGCAAGGGCTGAACACCAGAACTACGGGACGGCTTTTTCTTCGGCTCAATCAGCTTATCGATCGACGGACTGTTCTCTTTCCTATCTACTTTCATGCCTGCTTTTTCTAGCGCAGGATAAATAAATTTCCAGGCCACTTCTAAGATTTCTGGGGCATTGCGGTAGTTTAAGTCAAAGATCTGGGAACGACCCACCACATCAATGCCGAGGTTACGCCAGCTCCAGCCTGATTTTCTGCGGTGCGCCTGACCGTAAACCGACTGCGTATTGTCATAAACAAAAAACAGAGAATTGGTGGTTTGATCCAACACCTTTAGCAAGACTTGAAACCATTCATCGTAAAAATCTTGCGCTTCATCGACCAAAATTGCTTCATACTTCAGCTTACTTTGTTCTGCCAAATCAATCAGATTTTGTCGTTTTTCGATATCTTTATCATACTCATAGCTATAACCTAGATGACGCCACACCCAAGCATGAAACGTATCACATTCAACGCTGATTTGTTTCTCATAGAGCTTCGCTTGCAGCCAGCCGCGCATAAAGCGATTGTAGGAAAGCACCAGCACCGACGACAGCTTTTGCTCAACAATTTGCTCAACCCGATTCCTCAACACTAACGATTTCCCTGCTCCTGCCACACCCCGCACCAACGCATGACCAACAATGCCAAAATTCTTGGCCCGATTCTGCTCCTCATCTAGCTGTGCTTGACCCAGCCGCCGCTCTCGCGTTTGCTGAAAATCGATCCATTGCATATTCAGTACTCCATACTCGATGCTATTTTCTGTGCAGAATGCCCGTAAACTTGCTGCTGCTAACGTCTGCCTTGCGCACTCAAGCAAAACAAATCAAGCCTGATATTTCACGGCTGTGATAGTTTAGTGAAAACGTTAGATCACGCCTATGGCTCGCTTTCTGATTGGGACTATCCCAGTGGTGGGGCATGTCGGTCCAGCCGTGCCGATTGCTCGTAGATTAGTAGAACGGGGTCACGAAGTTTGGTGGTATACCGGCCAATTGTTTCAGCCGACGGTGGAGGCTACCGGAGCTAAATTTGTGCCGATGGTCAACGCCCTCGACTACTCGATTGCCGCCAATGTACCTACTGCCTGGATCGAACAGCGAAATTCGCGGCGTGGCGTGGCGCAGCTCAAGTTTGATCTGAAGCATTTCTTCATCGATGCTGCGGCTGGGCATGTCCAGGACTACAGGGCGCTATTGCCAGAGTTTCCTGCCGATGTTCTTATCTCGGATTCCTTCTTTCTAGGCGCAGCCTGGGTGCATGAGCAAACCGGCCTCCCTTGGGCGCAATTTGGCATTTCGGCGTTGGCAATCAGTAGCCGCGACACGGCACCGTTTGGGTTAGGATTACCGCCCAGTGCTTCGTGGCTCGGTCAACTGCGGAACACCAGTTTGCATTGGCTGTTTCAACAGGTATTGCTTCGAGATGTGTTGACCTACACCAATAGCATCCGCACCAGTTTGGGTCTACCTCCGACCGATCAAAGTTTTTTCGATGTCGTATCGCCATTTTTATATTTGGTGGGAACAGTGCCATCGTTCGAATACCCCCGCCATGATTTACCTGCTCAAATCCACTTCATTGGTCCCTTTTTGCCCGACCCGCCATCTGAGTTTACGCCCCCGATTTGGTGGGCCGATCTGCAAACCGAGCAGCCGGTTGTTCATGTCACCCAAGGCACCGTCGCGACCGAGGCAGAGGATTTGATTGTGCCAACCCTACAGGCTCTGGCGTCAGAACCAGTTCTAGTTGTGGCAACGACCGGCGGCAAACCGGCGGATGCGCTGAAATTGGACCCAGTCCCAGCCAATGTCCGTATTGAGTCATTCATTCCCTACTATCATCTGCTCCCCCAGGTGGATGTGATGATCACCAACGGCGGCTACAACGGCGTGCAGATGGCCCTCGCTCACGGCATTCCCCTAGTAACGGCGGGCAAAACTGAGGACAAAGCAGAAGTCAGTGCTCGCGTAGCCTGGTCGGGAGTGGGGCTGGATTTAAAAACAAAAACGCCTACCCCTGAACAAATCAAAGCCGCTGTCCAAAAACTGCTGAACGAGCCACACTACAAGGCCAACGCCGCAGCCATACAAGCCGAGATCCGGCGTTCTGATACCCCAAACCGAGCAGTTGAGTTATTGGAACAGTTGGCAGACACCAAGCAGCCGATTTTGCGAACGGTGTAACGGTTATCGATAGTTACAGTAAAAGACAAATCGCGAATTGAACATGCGATGCGGTTGTATACATCGTTCTAGTCACTGTTCTAGTCACTGTTCTAGTCACTGTTCTAGTCCAGGACACGCTTAACGTTCATTTTACGCCGACCCACCCCATGCACCTCATACCAGTGCAACTTGGCTTGACAAACTTCCCTATTCGGGAATCGAACTAGCCCGATCCCTTTGAGTTTCCGCCAACAACGACCACCAAAATCGGCCTTTAGCCTCCGCAACTCCCGGATCGGCAAATTAACGGCAATCACCTCAATGTCCGTTAGCTCTCCAATTAACTCAAAGTCGCTCCCATACCAATCCCTATAGCAAAATTAACCCCTGACGAATGCCGATGGTTACAGCCTCAGTGCGGCTGGAGACGCCTAATTTAGCAAAAATAGAGCTGATGTGAAACTTAACCGTGTGTTCAGAAATATAGAGCTGACGCGCAATGGTTTTGTTGGCCATGCCTTCCGCCAGCATCCGCAAAATTTCGATTTCGCGTTGGGTTAAGGATGGAGTAAGGGCGACCGTCGGAGTGGGATGACGCAATTGGGAAGCAATCTCTGGATGCAAAACCACCAATCCTGCAGCTGCCGCTTCAATCGCCGCGACAATTTCACTAGCGCTGGCATCCTGGGGTAACAGTCCGGCAACTCCTAACCGTTCGGCCTCAGCAATCCAAACAGCCTGCAACGGATCGACCAACCAGAGAATGGCCAGAATCGGTGGCTCTACATCCAGTAGGGGTAAAGTAGCATCCAGGGTTTCTGCACTCAGTTCGGTAGAAATTAGCACCACCTCCACCGCGAGCTGCTCGATTTGCAACTCGTTCACCTGAGCAGCACAGCCCACCACCTCTACCCGCTCGGTGCGAACAATTGCTGCTAACCCAGCCTGGACAATGGCAGAGTCCGCCACGATAAATACTCGAATCATAGTTACATCCGGGCAATGGTTGGCCTAGCGTCTGCGGCCCCGGCCCCGACCTCTGCGACGTTCCCAGCCTGGTTCTTCGCCGCCGTCCTCAGGTTGGCGCTCACCGACGGTTACAGCTAGTTCCACCGTGGCTCCGGCTCGAATCACTCTAGCGGTCAGGCTCTGTCCCACTCGATCGGCGGTCAGCATCATCCGCACATCACTCACATCTGTAATCGGTTGGGCATCGAGGGCAATCAGCACATCGCCAATTAGCAAACCAGCCTGATCAGCAGGACTATCGGGTTCAACGCTTAGGATCATCACGCCTTCGGAGTACGAGAGGCCGAGGCTTTCCACCAAACGGTCGGGAATCGGAACCGGCTGCATGCCTACGCCCAAATAGCCGCGAGCAATCCGCCCGGTTTGCAGAAGCTGGGCTACCACTCGCTGAATCGTGGCGACTGGAATCGTGATCGTCATCTGGCGCGGCCCGCTGGTGTTGAGGCCAATCACTTGCCCCTGAGCATCTAACAACGCACTGCCAGATAGCCCCCATGAGGCCAACAATGACGGACGAATCAACTGGTCAATCTGGCCGCCTTGCCAACTGCGCCAACTGCCGCCCAGCCGCTCGATCATCCCTATGCTAGCGCTGAGGCTACCTTCACCGGTTCGTCCAACCGCCAGCACCAACTGGCCTACCCGCAGGGACAAATCACTCAAGCTAGGCGTCGGCAAATCCAGTTCGGTGAGCCGCAATACGGCCAGATCCGTGCTGCTATCCCGTCCTACTAGGGTAGCCGATACACTAGTTCCGTCCGCCAGGACAATCGGGATTTCGTCTTCTTGGCGAATCGCATGATCCACCGTCACCACAATTCCGGGCTGCCAGTAGAGGCCACTCGCGCCACAGCGACGGCTGGCATTCACAGACACAATGGCTGGCCCAGTCTGTTCAACGGCATCCGCGAGTTGGGTTGAAAGTACAGAAACTAAATTTTCCGGTTGGGGAGAAGCAGAAGTCATGGTAAAAGTCACTCCAAGGGAACTGACAAAAAAAAACTGCAAAAAAAACTGCAAAGAAAACTGGAATCAGAACTGCACCGCTGCATTACCTTTAGGATGCAAAACGGCTGAAGCTTTCCACATCGGAGAAACGGGCAGCAGCTCACCTGGAAAAACGGCTAGGTCGAGTGAATGGAACTATTAGGGAAACCGGAAAATTTTATTTCTCTTCAGAAGTTAGCCTGAGGATGCGCCCCTAAGTTGGGTAGAATGTTCTGGGCTAACAATTTTACCAAAGTGTTCTGGATTAACCGTTTGTCGCATCTTCGCGATTCAGAACCGTTCGTAGCTCCACCGCTTCTATCCTGAACGAACCATGCCGAAAACCTCTGACCTCCACGTCGTTGAAACCCGTCCCCTTAGCAGTCCAGCCACCATCCACGGCGAGCTACCCATCACCGAGACTGCCGCTACGCTGGTCGCCTCTACCCGAGACCGGATTCGCAATATCCTGCAAAACGAAGACCGTCGCCTGCTGGTAATTGTCGGCCCTTGCTCGATCCACGATGTCAATGCTGCCTATGAGTATGGCGAAAAGTTGGCAGTGCTGCGGCGCGAGCTGGAGGACGAGTTAGAAGTGGTGATGCGCGTTTACTTCGAGAAACCCCGTACCACCATCGGCTGGAAGGGATTAATCAACGATCCCAACCTAAACGGTAGCTACGACATCAATAAGGGGTTACGGCTAGCTCGCAAGCTGCTGCTCGACTTGGCCCACCTGGGTCTCCCCGCCGCCACCGAACTACTCGATCCGATCATCCCTCAATACATCGCGGATGTGATCTCCTGGACGGCCATTGGTGCCCGCACCACCGAGAGTCAAACCCATCGGGAGATGGCGTCTGGCCTATCGATGCCCATCGGCTTCAAAAACAATACCGACGGTAGCCTGCTCGCCGCTGCCAACGCCATGCTCGCCGCCAGTCAGCCCCATCGCTTTTTGGGCATTAACCTAGACGGTTTAGCCAGCATTGTCACCACCACCGGCAACCCGGACGGCCATTTGGTCCTACGGGGCGGTAAGCAGGGACCCAACTACGACGCTAGCCATGTGCAGCACGCCGCCGGTCAGTTAGCCAATCTCAATCTGAATCCGCGAGTGATGATCGATTGCAGCCACGACAACTCCAACAAAGACTATCGGCAGCAGCCCCTAGTTCTACAAAACATTGCTGAGCAGATTACGAATGGCTCGCGCCACATTATGGGCGTAATGATCGAAAGTCACCTGGTTGCAGGTAAGCAGCCCATTCCCAAAGATTGCAGCCAGCCGCTCACCCATGGACAAAGCATCACCGATGGCTGCGTAGACTTTGCGACCACCACCGATATGCTGTATTCCCTCGCCAAAGCACTCAAATCTAATTGTCTGCAACCGTACTGATCTAATTAGCCATTTTATACAGCAAGCAGACTGTATTATTAAAAACTCGGTATACCGATTAATTCAACGGCGGAATCGTTTTGGCGACAGTCACCGCCGTTTTTTGTTGTGTAGCCTCAGCAGTTCCAGGCAAGTTTAGCTTCATTACCGAAACTTATCAAAACCAACAAATCTTGACAAACTTCGGCTTACCAGTGCGGAGATTGCCCAACTATCTGGGAAGACTGGTACTTAGAAGCGTCAAGGTTACAGCGGCTAGGGGTGCTCTCTAGCTTATTCCAATTTGGCTTCTCGCACTTATAGTTCTAACTGTCACTGATCATGGCCGATAACGACAACAACCTGAAAATCCGGTTTCCCCTCTGGAAATTCCTCAACCAGCCTGTTTTCAATCCCCAAAATCCGTTAATTCTTAATCCGAAACGATTCTGGCGACGCTATCAGCTTGAGCACTTAGAAAGATGCTGGATTAGAACGTACCGTCCCGAAGAACGCTTCCCGAATTAAAACTGTTAATACGCTGATATATCCTAGTGACAATTATTACATGATGGCGCGGAGACTGCTAAGCTTCGCGTTGTTTTATTTTTAAAATGACTCGTTACTCAAGACAAATATTTATTCAAAAACGGTAAAATCCCATCCGCAAGCTGGTCAGCATACTCTTCATGTAAACCCAGCGATCCCGGCAACCGCAGAATTTGAATTCCAACCCCAGAGAAATGGGCCAGAATTTCCATCTCTGCCAAAGACTTTACCGGCGTCTGTTCCCCAATCACCATCATCACCGGAGCCGGTAGGGGCGGCTGAAAATAATCGAAAAACTGGCTGCGGTTGCGCACCGGGTCGAGTCCTCCGGTTACAAACGCGGCTGAGGCAAACCGTGCTCCCCGCTGTTGCGTCGTCCGCCATTTCTCGTCGAGCAAGGCTTTCGTGAGATGGGCCGGATCCGCAAAGACATGCCGCCGATACATCCAGCCCAAAAACGCAGGCGTGGTGTTGAGCCAGTAGAGCAATTGCCCGATCAGCGGCAGGCGAATCAGGAATCGCAACAGGTTGTAGAACCAGCGGTGTTCTCCCATTGCGGTCGGTAACGGCCCCCGCCAAGTTGGGGCAACTAAGACAATCCACGACCAGACGGAAGATGGAGCCAACTGCATCACGTACCCCGCCGCATGACCTGCCGCAATCACCACCACAGGCTGATGAAACACACCGCGAACAAAGTCCTTCAAAAAAGCGTGGTAGAGAGCCGGACCATAGCGAAATCCCGGACGCAACGATTGCCCAAACCCAACCCAATCCACGACATAAACCTGAAACCGCTGAGCCAGCCGTTCTGCCAAGCCCCGCATTTCACCCCGCGTGGATACACTGCTAAAGGCTGGCAGTAGCAAAATGGGCTGGCCCTCGCCCAACACTTCGTAGACAACCGTGACTGGCTTTTTCTTCCAGTTCCAGTAGAACTCACGAACAGTTCCACCAAGAATGGGAGTGGGATTAGATGGCATGACTCGTGCTAGCAAACGAAGGAACAGGGTAGACGCAACTGTCTATTATGGCGCTTTTTACGGCTCTCCAATCAATCGATTCGATGAACCATTCGCTTAACCTTTCCAACCACTCAACCGCTATTGCCCACGGCGAGGAATACTCCGTTTAGCCAACCGCCGCGACCATGCCTGAGTCAGAATTCCTTGAGTGGGGCTAAATAAAAGCGCCAGGAAAAATAGGCTAAATACAGTTAGAGCAATCGCCGGTCCAGACGGCAGATCCAAGTAATAGCTGAGATACATACCGACAATACTGGCTGTCACTCCCACTGCGGCTCCCACAATCATCATTTGATGCAATTCCTGCACTAGCAGATAGGCCGTAATCGCTGGCCCCACCATCAGGGAAACCACTAGGATCACGCCAACAATCTTCATTCCCACGATCAGCGTTAGGGTGATCCCGGCCATCAACCCCAAGTTGAGCCAGTCAGCGGGCAGCCCTACCGCCTCGGCTCCGGTGCGGTCAAACGTGTAAAACAGCAGCTCTTTGTAAAACAGTTTAATTAAGCCAAGCGCAAGCACTGTCACCCCTGCAGCTCGCCACACATCTCCCACCGCAACGCTGAGAATATCGCCAAACAAAAGCTCTTCTAGATCTAGCCGACTGTCAAGCAGCGTCAGCAGGGTGATGCCTAGCGCAAAGAAACTGGCAAACGTCAGGGCCATTGCCGCATCAATCTTGACCCGCGACTGGGCACGAATCCAGGCAATCACAAAAGTGCTGAGCATGCCAAACAGAAACGCGCCAATCAGCATCTCGATACCCAGAAAATTGGCGATCGCCAATCCGGGCAGGACAGCATGAGCAATCACATCACCCAACAGGGCCATTCGCTGCACGACCAAGTAAGTACCCACCACCGGACAAAGAATGCCGATGATCACACCCGCCATCAAGGCATTGCGCATGAACTCATAGGCCAGCGGTTGCAGAAGCCAATCGATCATAAAGTTAGGGTTGTCAATTAAAAATCAGAGAAAAATCGGAGAAACGTTTTGCCTCAACCAAGACTCGGTTCATTGCAGCCAGCCTGAAGTTGACAAAAGCTATAGCTCTTTCCACTCTGGTAAGGTACGAGGGGTGCAGGGGCTGTGCCCCTGCGTGGGGGCCTCGCCCCACCGCCCCATTTTTTGTACTTCATTAGCCTGGTAAAAGGCTGTAAATCAACAAAAGAACAGCGTTTCGAGATGGCCATTGCTGAGCTGAAGATTTTCGCCATAGGCGCGCTGAATATTATCCAAAGTCATCACCGCTTTTGGCGTATCGTTAGCCAATAAAGTGCGGTTCAGCAACAGCAGCCGGTCATAGCGGTCCAGAGCTTCTCCCCACTCGTGGCTGCAGATCAGCAGGGTTTTGCCAGCGGCTCGCAGTTCAGCAAAAACGCCGAGCATGATCGCTTCAGTTTTTTTATCAATGCCGGTGAAAGGTTCGTCAAATAAAAACAAATCGGCCTGCTGGGCCAAAGCACGGGCCAGAAATACCCGCTGCTGCTGCCCTCCCGACAGTTGCCCAATTTGCCGTCGCCGCAGATCCAACAAATCTACGCGCTGCAGTGCTTCCTCCACATAGCGATTGGCCTGCCGATCAGGACGACGAAACCAGCCAATTCTGGCCGTTTGAGCCATCATCACCACATTCCAAGCCGTAATTGGATAATCCCAATCAATCTGGGAACGCTGCGGCACATAGGCAATCCGATGCCGCTGTCGCCGGACGGGCATGCCATACAGGGCGACCTGTCCGTGCATCGGCAGCAGGCCCAACAATGCCTTGATCAGGGTACTTTTGCCAGCGCCATTCGGTCCAATTAGCCCCACCAGCTCACCGGGAGCGACGGTGAAACTGACATTGTCCAGCGCTGAGATGCCTCGGTAATCCACCGAGAGCTGGTCTACTTCTAGCATCGACGAGTTGCAGTTTTATAATGATAATCGTTTTCAATTTACCGCTTCGGCATGCTATAAATGATAATCGTTTTCATATCTTCTCCACGGCATTCTAACTAAAAAGGTTTTTTGAGCAAACCAGGAGGTTCCTGATGATTTTTTCTCAACGAGTTTCCTGCTACGGTGCCGCCTTAGCGATCAGCCTCGGCATTGTGGGCTGTACCCAAACCGCAACCCAGCAGAATCAGGGAACCAATGAAGCCGTTCCTACTGCCGATTTACCACAAGTCGTGGCAACCTCTACCGTGCTGTGTGATCTCACCAAGCAAATTGCCCAAGAGACGGCAAACGTCACTTGTTTGATGTCGCCCAATCAGGATCCCCACGTCTACACGCCCACTCCTTCGGACCGCAAAGCTATCGAAGACGCCGATCTGGTGCTCTATGGCGGCTACGACTACGAGCCAACCTTAATCAGGATCATCAAAGCAACTACAACCAACGCCCCCAAAGTAGCCGTTTACGAAGCAGCCGTTCCCCAGCCTCTAATGGGAGAACACCATCACCACGAGGAAGGCACCACTGAAGCGACAGAAGCAACTGGGGTTGCCGCAGAAGAAGATCACGACCACGACCACGGTGAGGAAGCTGCTGGCCACGACCACGGCCATGACCACGGTGAGGAAGCATCCGCCGAGTTAGCTCCTGATCCCCATGTTTGGCATAACGCCCAGAATGGAGTACAGATTGTCGCAACGGTTCAGGAAAATTTAGCCAAGCTAGTTCCTGAGCAGGCCGAACTGTATCAGCAAAATGCCACGACCATTTCGCAACAGCTAAGCGAGATTGACAGCTGGATCAAAGCTCAGGTCGCCACCATTCCAGAAACTAACCGCAAGCTGGTGACCACCCACGAAGCGCTAGGTTACTACGCCGATGCCTACGGCTTTGAACTGGAAGGCGCAATTAAAGGCTTCAGCACTGAGGAAAAACCCTCTGCAGCCCGGATTACTAGCCTAGTGGAGCAACTCAAGGCCGCCGAAGTCCCGACCATATTCGTGGAAACCACAACGAATCCCAAACAGTTGGAAACCGTGGCTAAGGAGGCCAACATTACGGTAGCCGACAAACCCCTCTATGTCGAAGGGCCAGGCGGCGAAGGAACAGAGGCTCCAACCTATCAGGCTATGTTGGTTGAAAACACCTGCACTATTGTCGATGGTTTGGGTGGCCAATGCGACCGGGACTCTGCTCCAGTAAATAACTCCTAAATCATGTCTGAACCCCCATGTCTAAATCCCCATGTCTAAATCCCCATGTCTAAACCGGCAAGTGAGAGGGTCTAATCCTCCGAGGTGTTCCCATATCTAGCGTGTGCAGCTCAGCCTATACGCCAAGTCTAGTCACTACACACTTTTTTAACTCCATTTTAGCGATGATGAGATAAAATAGAACAAGTGAACTAGCTAGAATGGCTGCCATGAATCTCTTCCAACGCCTGCGTGACGCACTCGGGTTGATTGAAGAATACGATGAGTACGACGAGTACGAGGATGAGGAGCTAGAGCCATCACCTCCGGCCCAATTCAACGCGGGCAGGCGTTTGCCCAACAATGTGATTGGGCTACCTGGTTTGGCAATGGAGGTTGTGCTGATGCAGCCCCGCTCGTTTGAGGAAGCGCCCCATGCGGTGACGGCCCTGCGGGAGCGGAAGTCGGTGGTGCTGAACTTGACAATGATGGAACCCGACCAGGCTCAGCGTTGTGCAGACTATGTAGCAGGCGGGGTGTTTGCCATCGACGGACACCAGCGGCAGCTCGGACCAAATATTTTTCTATTTACGCCCAATTTTGTCCAGATCACGGCCCATATGCCAGCCGAACCCACGCCACCTCAGGCCAATCCCTGGCAGCCGCCGATAAATCCCCGCATGTCGCCGCCCCATATGTCGCCCTAGGGCTTTCAGTTAGAACTTTTGAAATTAGAATGCTTTGGGTTGGGCGGTCCATACAGCTTTTCCACACCTAGCAGTGACCAGACCCAGCGGCAGCGAATCAGCAGCACCACAGCCACGGTGAGGCTTAATAGCACCACAGCCATCTGATTCCATTGGTTTAACTGCCAAGCGCCCAAATAGTGAGAGCCTACCAAAATGCAGTGAGCCGCAGCCAAAATTAACCCAGGCACCGCCAACAAATGAAGATAGCGCCAGTAAGCTCCCAACCAGCGTTGCGCTCGGTCAAAACTGGTGAGGGCCGCCGGCGTCATCAATAGCAGAGTCGCCATCCCAGCCGCCATGCCCCACTGATGCTGAGGCAGCATAAACCAGAGAGCCTCTAGATTCCACTGCCAGGAGTGCTCAACCATATGGAGCGTATGCAGCAGCGCCAGCACAAAGGCTCCCACGCCTAAGGCACGACGATAGCGCAACGGGGCAGCCCAGAGGCGGCTGATTGGACGCGCTATTAAGGCCAGCATTAGACTAATCAAGGCTCCGTATCCGGTGTAATCCACCATCATGTCGCCAGTACGCAGCAAGGTGACGATGCCAATCGTTAACGTGACCCAACCGCCAATGCGAAACAACTGGCTGCGGCGATCCGCACTGACCAGAGCCGTAGAAAATCCTACGCCTACCATCGTCGGGACCGTGCCCAAGCCAAACGCCAGCATGGTCGCGGCTCCTCGCCAAAGATGCCCGGTTTCAGCCGCTTTAATCTGAGCTGTGTACAAGAAGCCACAGGGAATTAGCCCCCATAGCATTCCTAGCAAAAATGGCGTGCCCCAGTGGCGAGTCAGGGAGATCTGCACCATCGTTTTGCTCAAGCGTTGATGCAATTCCGGCTGGGTCAGTAGATGCAGCAGCGGCACTTTGGGCAACCAACCAGGACGAATTTGGGTCAGCCCAAACCAGATCAGTAAACTACCGGTAACCAAAGTCATGACCTGCCGTAAGCCACTCCCCACCCCAGCAAGCTGCCCGCCCGCCATCAACACCGAGCCTAACGCACCAATTGCCGCTCCCGTCAGCACATAGCTCAACACCCGTCCCAGGTTCAGCAGCAGATGAAACAGTACCGCCCGCGATTTGGATGCCGCGTCTGCTTGACCCACCGAGAGGGCAAAGGCAGCCGTAATTGGACCACACATCCCGGCACAATGGCCAAAGCTACCGAAAAAACCCAGGCTGCATATCAGCAGGAATTCGAGCATGACATAACCGACGAACGTCATTCAGTGCACATCATTCAGTCAAAGAGCTAATCAACCGCCACTGGAACTTCAATTGCTGCTGTCGCTTGAATCGGCTGGCCGTTGTGCATCAACGCTTCGTGGCCGTTAGCATTCAAACTAACTGTGATTTGGTGTTTACCGGGCGGCAAGCTTTCTAGATAGTACCAATTCCCATACAGCCGTGTTTGCTTGACTCCATTCACGTAGAGATGGGCATGGCCTTCGTTGGTACTGCTGCTGGCCTGATTGACCCGCTCTGGTGCAAACCGAAAGTTTGTCACCTGCACTTCCAGATTCCAGCCCCGACGGCTATCGGGATGCACAATCAGGTTTACCGTTGGAATGGGTTGATCAGCCGAAACCTCCAGACTGCCGTGCTCGTGGTCATCGCTCGGCGAACCAGAACTATGAGACGCCCCAGGCGAGTGATGATGCCCCGGTGTCGCAGAACGGTCTGCTATCTGAGTTTGGAGATTGGTCTTGGAAAGCGCACCCAACTGAGCAGCTGAACCCAATAGGGTTAGACAAACAGTAGATAGGAGAATGCATCCTCTTTGCATATCAACTTGCCTGTTATCCAATAGCCGAACTGAAACCGCGTAGCTTTTCAATTAGAGTTAGGGTTTGCTGGTAAGCAACGGTTGCGCCTTGGTTGCGGAAGAACTGAGCTGCATGCTGTAAATCGGCTAGGGCTGCTTCTGGATTACCGAGCTGCTGTTGAATCAACCCCCGACTCAAGTAGGCATGGGCATGGGTAGGCGTCATCCGAAGCACTTGCGAAAAATCGTTCAGCGCTGCCGTCAGATTGCCTTGATGGTGATGGGCACAGCCGCGATTGTAATAGGCCCGAAAGTCACTTTTGCTGAACTGAATCGCCTGGGCAAAATCTGCGACCGCCTGAGGCCAATGTTCCAACCCCAGTTGGGCCAATCCCCGGTCATTGTAGATTTCAGCCAAGGTGGCATGATCAAGGGGAGAAACCTGACGCAGCGCTTCCCCAAAGTCTACAATCGCTTCTCGATACGCCTGTAGCTGAGACTGGGCCAATCCCCGATTGTAGTAGGCCCGAAAGTCGTGGGGTTTGAGCTGAAGCAGTTGGTTGTAATCGGCTAGCGCCTGTACCGGATTGCCAGCACGGTAGTAGGCTAAACCGCGATTCAGGTAGGCTTCCGAGTCGGTTGAACTGATTTGCAATGCCTGGGTACAATCGGCAACTGCTGCCTCATAGTCTGCTAAATAAATCTGAGCCAAACAGCGATTGCCGTAAGCTGCCTCATAGTTGGGATGCATCTGAATTGCCTGGCTGAACTGTTCAACTGCCAGCAGGTAATCACCCTCCTGAAATGCTGCAACACCTGCCCGCAAGATTTCCCTAGCATTTCCTGGTCCATCTGCATTTCCTGGTCCATCTATCGTTGAAGCTGCCCAGGCTGGCGCAAGCCAACCGAAAGAGAGGACTGCAAAAAGCAGCCATATCAGAACAACCTTGCTAATGCAGCCAAAGAGCATGGTTTTCAATGGAACCTCACAAGCGAAATTAATGGCTAATGCACTGCATCAGCTTCAGCCTACGTCTTTATCAATCGTGTTTATCAATCGTGTTTATCGCCCCACCCAGCAGCAGGAAAGCTGCACCAGAACTAGAGGTAAGGGGTTAGAGATTCGGGTCATTCAGGAAACTTCCTATTTCAGTTGCAGCAGATGAGAATGAATTAACTGAAATCTCGGACACTGGCGCGGAGCTAGCTTGACAAACCGATGAACCCCATTAATCTCTAACCCCCAATCCCTAGTTCTCTACACCCTGATTCCGACAGCCGTTACCAACCCTTCTCGGATTGATCGAGAACATAGGCCGCCACATCGTCGATCTGGTCAGCCGTCAGGCGACCACCAAAGGCGGGCATGGCGTTTTTGCCGTTTGTCACTTGGGTTTTGATCGCATCGAGAGAGGCCATATCGTACTTAGTCAAGTCCTCTTTCTTGAGCGTTTTGGCCGCATTCACCAGGTTGCCTCCTCCTGTATGACAAGCTGCGCAATTGGCGCTAAACACCTTGACTCCATTCGCCAAGTCCGAGGCAAACACAGGTTGACCAAACCAGAAAACAGTCAACGTCAGTCCAAAAATCAAACCAGCGATTAGCTTTTTAGTCAATTTCATCAATCTGTTCCCCTCTCAACACCAGCAGACGAAGGACTCCTAGCGAGTCATCCACCTGCCTGCTCACTATCCTGAAGAACGGTTACAGCCATGTCAAAAGACAAGATGTCAAAGATTACGAATCGTGAAGCCACCAATCCGCTACACTAAACCTCAGTGCTGTCATGCGCGAGCCGTGATTACGCTCTTTTTGACTTCCGCCATCCTTATAGCTATGCCACCTTTACCCAATCCCCGTCCTAGGCATTTATCTCTAGGTCCCCTCGAAGCCGAGATTTTGCAGATTCTTTGGGAACTCGGTTCCGCCACCGTCAAAGACGTGCATGACCGCATCTTGACCGACCCAGATCGGGAGTTGGCCTACGCTTCTGTGACTACCGTGTTGCGACGGCTGACCCAAAAGGGCTGGCTAGCCTGCGACAAACAGGACCGGGCCTTTCGCTGGCGTCCGATTGTCTCTCCAGAAGAAGCCTCGATTTTGCGAGCACACGAGCAGTTGCAGCATTTTCTGGCCGTCAGCAATCCCGATGTGGTAGCAGCGTTTGCCGATGCCTTAGATGGAGCCAGCGTAGAAAAGTTAGACGCGATTGCCCAACGCTTAAAGGCGGCTCGTCAAGCCAGGGAGGACTAGATGCATTTCAGCCTGATCCTACTAGCGATTGGCGTTGCTTGCGGTATGCGGTTAGTGGCATTCCGGCCTCGCTTGGGCTGGTCTACCCGCTGGCGGCATACGCTGGGGCTGTTTCTCGGTCCACCGCTGCTGCTGCTGATTACGGCAGGGGCAGTTCTAGGAATGGGACGGCAGGGGCAAATGCTCGGTTTACCTGCTGGTGAAATCGGCTATATCTGCGCCTTGGGCTTTCTAGCTCTGGCATTGGGCTGTTTGGTCTGGCGCGCTGGGCAGGCATGGCACTCGTCTCGGCAACTCCGGCACTATCCGGTGCTTGAGATTGAGCAAACTCCGGCCTATCTGCTTGATTCCACCGTTCCCTTTGCAGCCCAGATTGGCGTTTGGCAACCAAGGCTCGTGGTCAGCCAAGGCTTATTTACTCAACTCACCGCAGACCAAATTCAGGCCGTGATTGCCCACGAGCAGGCCCATACCCACTACCGCGATACGTTTTGGTTTTTCTGGCTGGGCTGGCTGCGTCACTTAACTGCTTGGCTCCCTAACACAGAAGCCCTGTGGCAAGAGTTGCTGCTGCTAAGGGAAGTCCGGGCCGATCGCTGGGCTGCTCAGCAGGTTGATCCGCTGCTGGTCGCTGAAGCCCTTTTGCAAATGGCCCAAGCACCGTTGATTGGGCTGGAGCCTACCTTGGAGCATTCCTGTGCTGCCATTAGCGCTGGCACTTCCCTCACCCGTTTAGAAGAACGGATCGAGGCGCTCCTATCTGAACAAACCTTGCCGGAATCCGCTTCGCTGCCGTGGCTGTGGCTACTGCTGTCTCTGATTCCGCTGTTTACTATGGTCCTGCATCAGTAGATCGTCCAACCGAGGGCTGAGAGTTCTCACAAGAAAACACCCCCTTTGTCACTTAGGACCGGGGGTGCCTCCAACCAGCTAACTTGAGACAAACTTCAATTAAACTCTGAATTCAGCTGCCGAGCTGTCTGGCGCGTGTTTTACTAGCTCATAGCAGCATGGCTGCGGTCATAGGATGCTTCAAAGCTAGGATGGGCTTCGCCGCGAATGTGGTTCCAGAAGCGGGTCGCTTCAGTAGCGGGCAGGCCAACCTTAGCATCCAGACGGCTCAACATCGACTGCTGACGCCGCTTGACGTTCTTGTGATGATTCAGCATCAACCAGCGAGCCTGTTCTTTCACAGACGGCACAGCCGGAGTTACCGGAGCTGCTTCGACTGAAGCATCTGCATTAGTTGTGGAATCAGTGGAGTTGGTGGTGTAAGCAGCACCGCGATACAGCAAATCTAGCGTGGGCTGTTGTACTGGCTCTTTCTTGATCGTCCGGAACCGGATATCAACGCCCCGGTATTTGCCCACTTGAGTTGGATCGCCGTACTCAACTTGAGGAGGATTGTAGTCGTAAGCTACTCCGCGATATGTCAGTTTCATGGTCTTCGCCTCTTCTTGAAATGCAGTGAATTTGAGGCGCGTTCCTTCGGGATGACTCCCTACTTCCGTCTTCTAGCTGCTGCTCTTGATCGAGTTAACTCAATCGATAAAACGTGCCTAGAAGATGAACGATTTACTTTTCTGTATCTATCGTTACCGTTTTTCGGATTCTTGTCAAGTCTGGCGAGCATTTTAGTCATCAAATCCTGACATAGCTGCCTCCTGCTCCTCTAGCGCCTGAATTGCCAGCAGTAGTTCTTCCTCTTGCCGTTCAAACTCAGCTTCCGAAATCTCGCCCATATCAAACGCCAACTGGAGGGTCAGAAGCTGTTTGCCCAGGTTTTCTTTCACATTCAGCTCCGCGCCAGCCTGATCCAGCACCTTTTCAGCGATCCAAGTCAGACCAGTTACGGGTGCCGTCAGCGGTGCCATCAGCAAATCGAGAAACATGGTTATTCCTTTCCTAATTCAACTGCGCAAAATTAAAGGGAGCCGTGAAATTGTTGTAGCGGATGCGGAGACGGCCCTCAAATTGCTGATCCAGCGCTTCCACCTGTTGACCAAATTGGGCTTCAGCCTCCCACTCAATTAAATAGGCCGCGTTGTAAATCATGGATTCGGTCAAAGCTTCGTTTTCGACTACTTCGACGGCCAAGGAGTTCAATGCTGATTGGAAAGTAACAATGACCTGCTGCTTCCGCTCCTGCATCGCTTGTTCGATCGCCTGTCCAATTTGCACAACCTGATCCATACCCAAAGGTTTTCCGACGAGCTGATCGCGTTTTGCTCGCAATTCAGCATCCGAGGCCATTAAAGCAGCCAACTCCTGTTGCGCGTCCCAAAACACCTTGACTCCTACCTCGCGGCGGCCTTCAAGCTTGACAAACAGGTGCTTTAATTTCTCACCTTGCGGTAAAATCAACTGCTGTTCCACCGTGGCCCAATCGTTGATCGTCATACCAAACTGTAACGGCAGCAGCGCTCGATAGCCTTGTGCCATTGCCTGCTCCAGCACTCGCTCATGCCCCAACAAATTGCGCCGACTCGCCAAGTAGCGGTCCTGTTGGGCATGGGAGTAGAGAAAGGTAAATCCGTGCATTTCGTGGGTCTGTACAGGCTGGTGATCCAAACCTTCCGCAGCCAACTGCACAGCCGATACAGGGAGAATGCCGTAGAGATAGAGACTGGACATGGGTATGTGGATGTGTGGGTATGTGGGCTTCGCCGTGAGTGCACTGCCCCTATGGGGTTAGAAAAATCAACTCAAAGCACAGGCTGGGAGGTGAGCACAAGCTGTAATTTGGCGTGGATCAGATTGAGCTGAGCTAGGCCCAGATCCACATCGCCCTGGAGTACAACGCCGGTATGCAGTAAGCGGTCGAGCAGTTCCAGTAAGGAAGGACTAGTGGAGGTTTCACCCGGATAGTAGCTGCCGGGCTTTGGTAGTAAAGTGCCGATTTCGCCCAAATCCAGATTTAGATCGGCGGGGTCAATCTCGAACAGTTGGCAGAGCTGGCGAATTTGTTCTTCTAGTTTGCGGAGGCTGTCTGCGGCCCGGTCAAGATCGACCTCACTCAGTTGACCGGCCTCCATGCGACGAATTACCTGAGCTTCCATTAACTGACGGATTAGCTGAATCACAGTCAGCAGGAGTGGAGCCAAGCCAGCCATTGAGTGGTTCGACGGGTTAGGGGATTCTGTAGTCAATTGCAGCGGATCAGCCGGGATAACTTGCAGGGCGGGGGACATGGGTTTAGCCTCTAGGTTCAAACTCTAGCGGACGCTTGCAGTGCTTTTAGTTCGGTCTCCAGGTGGCTAATCTGGGCTTGCATTCGCTGGTTGGCTTCTAGGAGCTGTCGGTTGGCTTCTAGGAGTTGACTGGCTTTGCTGCTCAGGTAGGGGTCGTTTTCCCACCAGTTGATGCCCATCTCCTTGGCTTTATCCACCGAGGAAACGAGCAATCGGATCCGGATACTCAGCAGTTCAGTGGAGCCGACCGAAACAGAAATGTCGCCAGCAATCACAATGCCTTTGTCGAGAACCCGTTCTAAAACATCGGCAAGAGAAGAACCGGAGGTAGCGGTGGCAATGCGTTGATTGGGGGAAGTTGGCATTGTAATGGTCATTGGTCTAGTTCTGCTTGCAAAACGGTAATGGGGGTATCAATGGGTTCAGCATCTGCTGCGGTTTGAACGGTGGTTTGGACGGCCAATTCAGCCCAAAACGGCTCTGTCTCTGATACATCTGAACCATTGGTTGAGCCAGCAGACACAGCACCGACAGCATCGGCAAGGATAGAAGGTGAATTGGTTGAGGATTGCGGATCCGGGTTGGAATGGTCTGCCGCTTGGGTTTCTGGCTCAGCTTGTTCTTCGATCAGCCATCGACTGAGGATGTCTACTCCTTCAGTTAGATTCAGACTCGCTGTGGAGCTTGGGGTTGGTTCAGCAGCTGGAATCACGCGAGACAGAGGAGCAAAATTCTGGGCTTCTTGCTGCATCGCGTGAGCCGTGATCAGCTCGTTGAACAGATCCCACAGTGACTGGGTGGCCTCTGCTAGGGACAGATTAGAACGAGACAGCAGCACATCCTGACACATATCTCGGAACTCTGGATTCTCCGGCATCGCTAAGATTTCATGCTCGTGACAAACCTTAGCCAAAATCAGGCAGGACCGCAAACCAGATGATTTTTCAGCCTGAGTGCGAATACGAAAGCCTTTTACCACCTGCACCACCGTGGCCGCACTTTCGCGATCGATGCCGGTTTTTTGCATGACGATTTCCTGCTGCGTTAGCTCGTCCGGCTCCGGAATATTGATGGTAATTAGCCGATCCAGCAGCGCATCCTGGGTGGCATGGACCCCGCAGTATTCCTCTGGATTGGACGTGAGAATGGCGCGAAAATCAGGATTCACCCGGACATACTCGTTACGACCACCGTTAGGAGGTAAAACCAGTAACTTCTCTTCTAGAGCGGATAGCAATACATTATTGACTTCCGGCCGAGACCGGTTGAACTCGTCGTAAATCAATGTAAATCCTTCCCGGCACGCCAACGTCAAACGAGAATCAACCCAGTTGTGTCGTAATTCATCTTCGACCTTAACCACACTATGGATAAAGTTATCCACCATGCGTTTGCGAGTATATCCCTTTTGATTGCCAATCAGGTCAGATGTTTTAAAGTCATCATCGCCGTACAGCAACATCATGGGACGGGCCAGCAAATCGGCCAGATGGAGCGCCAGAGTTGTCTTTCCTGTGCCTGCCGGTCCGCGTAAATGCACCGAAAATCCTGATTGTAAGTAGCGAAACGCCCTGGCTACCAGGCGTTCAATAGCCGGTGTACTGACAAATCGCCGGGGGCTAGCTCGTAGAACAGTAGTCACAGCTTCACGTCCTCTTGAATCATATACATCCGATCGCGCTGAGTCACCAATCCTTTGCGAATCAAGCTACGCAACGCTTCCACCGTTTGAAATCGGTTGATGCCAAGCGCCGTTTCAATTCCAGTCAGGCTAGCTCCACCCGATTCATTCAAGTAGATGTAAATCAGCTCTTCGACCGAGACGGGTTGCTGAAGCAGTTCTGATGCAGAGCCTGATGCAGAGCCTGATGCAGAGCCTAATGCAGAATCTAGCACAGGGATGGATGGCGATGTTGCAGCTTGGATTGTCTCAGCAGGTTGCATCACCCGAACCGTGGGAGAGGCTCCTTGATCAAATTCAATATCTTGAGTTGGAGGAGCATCCGTTTCCAGATTAGTTAGAGCATTTAAGATAGCCGCCGCATCAACAGCAGCTACTGTGCTAACGGCTGTATCAACAGCTGAAGTGGCTGTCTGTGCTAAACCCTGTGCTAAAACCGTTGGAGTCGAGGCAGACACCGAAGGCACGGCAGCAACCGCTGCTGCATCTCCCCAGACTAAGCGACGTAACTCAGCACAATAAGTCCGCAGTTCAGCCCGAAACTCTGAGAGTTCTTGAAACAGGTCGGCCACCTCGGCCTGACGACGCTCTCCGTCTTCTCGCAGCATTTGCCGAAACTGATAAGCTTGCGCTTGTCGCACCGTACCAAACTCGGCTAACTGAGTCTGAACTTCTGTTCGCAAATGCTCCACATAGTCTGCTAACTGTTGCATCAACTCTAGCTGAGACTGTAATCGTCGCTGCTGCTGCTGCTGCAACTGAACCTGCACTTCTGTTTGAAGCTGATGAATTTGGGTTTGCAGGGTATGGCGTAGAGCCGCTACAGACTCGCTGAGCTGTAACCTAAAATCGTCCAGATCCTGTCGCAACTGCTGAGCCAACAAAACCCGATCGGCAGCACAAACCGAGAGAAAATTCTGAGTTTGCGCATGCAACTGTTGCTGGAATGCTTGCAGGTCTTGCCGCATCTGGATTGCCTGCTGCTGACGTGAGCGTCGCAGTTCAATGAGGGTTTGTTGGACCTGCTGCTGACGCTGCACTACTTCCTGCTGCCGTTGCTGTCGCTGCTGTTGCCAAGTCTCTTTAAAAGAAACCACAGGAATTCTCCTTAGGAATAGGATGCTGAGAAATAGAATGCTGGGAAAAAGCGCTGAGACCTGATGGCAGTCTGCTCAGGAACCCAGCGCTCAAGAACACTAGGCAGCGGGAACAGCCGCCTGAGCCGTTAAGCCCACCGCTTCGGCGTACTTCAGGTAGGTTTCTACCGAAGCAATTACGACCCGCGCTTCCACAGACAGCAGCTCAATCCCAACTAGCGAAACCCGCACCCAAGCATCAACCACGATGCCCTTATCAAGGATGCGATCAACCACTTCAGCCAAGCTAGAGGAGGAATTAACTTTTTCAACAGCCATGCTAAATCACCTTAAGTTACGTTGAGAGGGGACAAAAGTTGCCAAATCTAGTGAATTACATCGATATCATTAGGTTAAGCATTTCTAGTAGCGTAGATACTTTCAGATCTGTCTAAGACAGCGTAAATGCTGAAATCTGATTGCATCAGAGGAAGCACCTACGAGAAACTACGTAATACTCTAAAAAAACTTAACGGTCGATGCATGGGTATCCCTTTAACAGGAATACGACAAGCCGTAAATCCATCAGGTCTTGGCAACGTTTCACTCAGTAGAGCCGTATCAATTTTTCCCGGCTTTTACACTTCCCTAACAATTCCAACCAAATTGAGCGATCGCTATTTGTGAAGCAGACAGATCGGCGCTTCTAAAGGCTACTGGCACATGCCGCATTTATCCTCTTTTAGGAATGCCTGTAGGGCTAGAAAATGATGAACTAGCGTGTGATTTAAGTAGCCTTCAGCACCTTTCAAGCAATTTCTTACAGCCTTTTTCAGGCTAGTGAAGTACGAAAAACGGGGTGCACTGCCCCTGCACTCCCTATACCTCATATGAGTGAAAAACACTGTAGATTTTGGATCAGGCTATTAAAATGCAAAAAATTAAATTGAAATTGAAGAAATTGCTATTGAAAAAACAGCAGAATTGCAACAGATGATTGGTTTTTATGGCAATAACTGGTACTTTTATAGCCGTAACCCTTGCAATCAGTAATGATCAGTCGTTCAATCTATTTGCTACTGCTTAAAGTTCCTGAATTTAGCATAGCTAATCCAATGTTTGTCTTGGTTCATATTTCATCCTGCTCAAATTTTGCTAACCCTGAGGCACATGATTATGACCAAGCCAACTAGCAGCCAGCCAATTATCTCTGGAATTGGAGCTATCAATACCCGCAAGAGCTTATCAGAAACTCTATTTTTTATTAGAGGTTTGGCAATATTTTCTGTTGTCGTTGGCCATGTGATTGGAGATAGAACGGCAGGAATTCGCCAACTCTACTTACCCGATCTTTGGCAGCTTCGAGATCTGCATGACTTCATTTACTCGTTTCACATCCCCATCTTCTTCATCCTCTCTGGTGCTGCTTTTATCTTGTTTAGTAGCAGCACCAGCAGTTTTTTCAGCTTTGCCAAGAATCGCGCTAATCGTTTGCTCATCCCTTTGTTGTGCTGGGCACCTCTGCACTCTCTGCTCTGGTACTTTGAGGCGGGCCGCCCGTTGTCTTGGCGAGAAAGCTTGACTGCAATTTTTTCTCCTAACTTGATTTTTTGGTTCTGGCAATTGTTTCTTGTCTCAATTGTTTCCTACCTAGCTCTGAGAATACTGCCGACTTCCATCTACTTTGCCCTATCCATTCTGCTGTTTGGACTTTCATTTTGGCTCAAGGGTAGCCTAGCAGACTTTTTCTATTTCAACTGGTTTTACGTTAGTGGGATTTTGATTGGCTTGCGAATCAACCATCGAACAACACTGCCACTCGTGCGATTCTCTCCTCTCTGGCTATTAGCGGCAGCCGGGTTGATTTTTGTTGGCATGGTGGCTATCTATTTTTATACTCCCGTTTCCTATCCTAATATCACCAGAGCCATTAACGGCGCAATTGGATTTCTGGGCATGTATTGCATTGCCATTTTCAGTCATCTAATCACAGCTCATCGTTCACGAAATCGCTTGTATAATCTTCTGGTGAGCATCAGGCGCTTTATTCTGCATTTGGGCAAACTGAGCATGACTATTTATGTTATGCATGTGTTCTTCAGTACTGCTGCCAGAGTGGTATTGATGGAAAGGAACATAACAGAACCATCCATACAGCTTGCGTTCGGCATTTTGATAGCAACACTTGGTCCACTCGCAGTTGATGCTTTACTGCGTCCTCGATCTAGGCTGTACCTGTATACAATTGGCGAAGCAAGCAATTGAGAAATTTATGCCCCTGTTGTCTTATCTAAACCAGCGTGCCCAAGACTGGCTAATCAACATCGAGTCAGCCACATTGCTAGCGCTGATAACCCAACGTTTAGAGCAAATCACCCAGCACCCCATAGCCCAATACCCGACCATTCTTTTAGCTGAGGCTGACCCCATCCAATTCCTAGCCGGATTTATCGCTGCCTGCTCCACCGACTGCCCTGTGTTTCTCGGCAATCCCAACTGGGCTGAAGCCGAATGGCAGCAGGTATTCAGCTTAGTGCGCCCCGATCTGATTTTTGGGAACGGAATTTCCCTCTCCCCCACCTTCTCCAACTTCCCCATCTTCCCTCCTCCTACCCCCGGCTGGATTATGATCCCCACCGGCGGTTCCTCAGGCAACATTCGCTTTGTCATTCACACCCTAGAAACACTGGCTGAAGCAACACAGGGATTTCAAGTTTTTTTTGAGGTGGAGCAAATTCATGCGTTTTGCGTTTTGCCGCTCTATCATGTCAGTGGTTTAATGCAGATTTTACGTTCCTTGCTAACGGGGGGACGGTTGGCGATTTTGCCGTTCAAGCAATTAGAACATTCATTGACTCAGTCTGCTATTGATTCATCCATCCTACTTCAATCGATTTCCGGCCTGACTCAACCGTTTGATTCCGAACCGTTTTTTCTATCGCTAGTCCCGACCCAGTTGCAGCGCTTGCTTCAGAATCCGATGGCCGTAGACTGGTTGCAGCAGTTTCCCACTATCTTTGTAGGAGGGGCACCGGCATGGCCAGAGTTACTGACTATCGCACGGCAGCAGCAGCTTCCTCTTGCTCCAACCTATGGTATGACGGAAACAGCAGCTCAGATCGCCACTCTGAAACCACATCAATTCCTACAAGGAGCAACTGGCTGTGGTCAAATTCTGCCCCATGCGCGAGTTGAGATTAAAGACGCCGCATCAGCTGCTGACGTAGGACTGATTACAATTCAAGCCAAATCTTTAATGCTGGGTTACTTCCCGGACGCCACTCGACCCGAACAATTCTGGACCGACGACTTGGGCTACTTAGACACGCAGGGAATTTTGCATGTTGTAGGGCGAAACAGCCAAAAAATTATTACAGGTGGAGAAAATGTTTTTGCGACTGAGGTAGAAGCCGCCATTCGAGCGACGGGTCTGGTGAACGATGTGTGCGTAGTTGGCATGCCCGATCAGACGTGGGGAGAGGTTGTAACAGCAGTGTATGTTCCTAGTTCAGCAGCCGTATCGCAGTTTGAGCTGAAAGCTGCTCTAGCACCCCGACTCAGTTCATTCAAACATCCGAAACAGTGGATTGCAGTTGATACATTGTCGCGCAATGCTCAAGGAAAAATTAATCCTGAATATCTCAAGCAAATTCTCGAATCATATCAAACTCCATATCCTCATCAATCTCCGAATCAATAGCATGGGTAACTAGCGGTTCATGTCGTACCGGAAACGCGACCGAGTTGGCAATAAAGCAAATCTCATGGGCTTCTTGATGAAGGGTTCGCGCTTTTTCTAGATCATCTCCGGGTTCAATCGTGACACGAGGATGCAGCATCACTTCGGTAAAGCGGATTTTTCCCTGCTCCGACGCCATCTGTCCCATCACTTCGTCCACATAGGAAACCACCCGAATGCCAGCCCGGGCACATAGCGCCAGATAGCTCAGCATATGGCAAGCCGATAGGGAAGAAACCAGCAAATCTTCTGGATTGTGCAGAGCTGGGTTACCGCGAAAGGCTACATCAGCAGAGCCAACAATACAAAGCTTGCCATCAATTGCGACAATGTACTCACGCGAGTAGGACTCATAGGACGTCGTAGCTCCTTTGCTAGCACCAGTCCAAATCGTTGTTGCTCGATAGATATGTTCTTCGGTCATTCTGGATTGCCTCTAATCATCCAAAACAGCAAATTGACGTTTAAGTATATGATTTCTGGAGAAAAGAAAAACAATTTTCTGCAAAGTTCATAAATAGTTATCGTCCAGCGTTATTGCCCAGTATTATCGCCCAAGATACTGTTCTAAAAATTTCTACGCTCACCAAGAAATTTGATGACGTGCTCTTCTCAAGTCCATCCGGAATTAAAATTCCGACTAATAGCCTGCCCTCCACATGACACCAATGTCTGTTGGTGAAGCGCCAATTTCCACATTCCATTCACTCAAGACATAGGTGCTGGTAATCAGTGCCCCATAGGGGTTGCTCCCTTCGCGCTGGGCGGTCACTTGGTATACGAGCACTCCAACAGTTTCCGACAAGGAAATGACTTGCGGTGCTTCAATTTGAAATGATTGCCAGGGTTGAGCTGCAAGAGATTGCAGGATATTCTCTTTTCCGTCTAAACGAATCCCGCCAGGAAAGAGCATCACCGCATCATCCTGCAAGACAGAACTGTAGAATTGCTTGCTCGCTTCGCCACCAGTAGATAGGGCGTGCCAGCCCTGTGTTTCCAGGTCAATCAGGGTTTGCATCGTAAGTCAGCGAATCAATTATGCTCGATGGATCGCGCCAAGCTTTGACAAACATGCCCCCAACCACCAAGGTGACAATGACCGCTGCACCAATGCCCAAGGGGCTAGGCAACCAAAACACCGCCGCTATGTGATTGACCGTGCCCGGTTGCAACGACCACATCAACTGTTTGCCCTGCTGACGCGCCGCCAGAGAGTCCGGCAGAGTCTGCGCACCCCAGGGAGTGTTCAGGCTAAAATTGAGCGCCAGCAGATTTTGAGGGTTAACCAGCAAGGCTGCAGCATTATCAGCGTCGGGAAGCACCACCAGCGAGCGTAAATCCAGGTCATACTCCAAGCGATGGCGCTGCCACAGGATCAAATTGTTGGTGCGGATTTGCAAATGCGATGTAGGCGAACCTGATGTAGAATCCGTCGGGGAAGAACGCGGATTGGCTTCAGTTGAGGTGACAGCTTGAAAAAACCGATCGAACTTTGCGGTTAGATCTTTAGCGTTGTAGAACGGAATCGTAATCGCCAGATCCTGTTCAGTCGAGCGTTTTGCCGTCCCGCCTAGCTGCTGCGCCTGTTCGGTGAGCCGGTCGAGCCAGAGGTTGGCCGTTGCCCGACTCACCCCCGTGAGCTGCTGGCTAAGATGCACCTGCTGCACCAAGCTACCGTGATTGGCATCAGCAAAGCTAAGGCCGACGTCATAGCGCACACAGCCCGAAAGAAACAGAAACGCCACCAGAATAAGCCAGAGCAATCGCAGTTTTACCAGCCAGTAAATCACGATGCGCGGCAAACTAGGGCGAGTCGCTGTTCGTTTCGCAGCTGACCGATGTAAACGCTGTAAACGCGCGGTACCCATAAGATCAATTCGTAGTTTGTAGTTCGTAATACATCACTCAAAACTCAAAACTTTACGCTCTACCCTTGCCGCGATGCCACCCCAAGCTGTTCAAACAACAGACTCGGCAGATAGGCGCGGCCACCGACCCATTCGGGCGTATCACCCAGATCGACTAGATGCTGAAAGGCTTCAAAAATGCTGCCTGCCACCATTGTGTTTTTGACGCGCCCAACAATTTCGCCGTTTTCCACCTTGTAGCCCAGATCTAGATTGACGGAAAACTCGCCCGCCAGCTGGTTCGACTGTCCGGCTCCCAGCACCTGATCCACAATCAGTCCTTCTTTGATGCCAGAAATCATTGCTGCGGTCGCAGTACTGCCGGGAGCCATACACAGATTCACCGTCCCCGGACTGGGGCGGGATAACCCACCGCGAAAGCCGTTGCCGGTTGAAGCTAGCCCTGCTCGTGCGGCCCAGCGCCGGTCCCAGTAGAAGCCCATTACCGTGCCATGCTCGATAAATGCCTTGCGGCTAGTCGGCGTACCCTCGTCATCAAAACTACAGGCGTTCACGCCCAGATTGGGGTCTTCAAACAGCGTCAGACGAGTATCAAACAAGGTTTCTCCGACTTTTTCAGCCAGCGGCGAGGCTTTTTGCACAACCGATTGCCCGGATAGCACCGACGAAAACAGCCAGCCCAGAGTGATGGCAGCAGCTCTAGGCGTAAACAATACTGGAAAGGAACCACTGCTGATCGTGGCACTTTGCTCGGCCCAGCGAAACTTTTGCAACACTCGATTGAGAATCTGGTCATAATCGGGCTGACGGTCTCGTGCCACATCCGAGCTGCCAGCCTGCAAGAAGTCTTCACCCCGCACCCAGTTACCCGATAGGCTTGTACTGGTCGTATGGCTCGTGCGCTCAGCATAGACATCCTGGCTGGTGGCAATTCTGACCGTTCTTGAGACCACATGAAATCCGACATCTACAAGAATCTCAGAGTTGTAGTCATGGATGCGGCGAATCAAGTGTTCACCAATTTCGACGAGTTCCTGTGGGTCGGAAGGTGCAGCGTGGGGTTGCTGCGGTTCCGAGAAATGCACCGAGCCATCCCAGCTATGAAAGTTGGAGGCAAAATCAAAATCGGCAGAGCTACCAATTTCTGCCGTTTGCACCGCGGCGTCAATCAAATCATCGAGGCGGGTCAGATCGGTAGAGCTGGCAAACCCTAATCTGCCATTGCGAATCACCCGCAGCGCTATCCCTTGAACAGCTTTGGTTTGCAATGACTTGAGCCGATTGTTTTCAAATTCAATCGGGGTGTCTTGGCTAGAGACAAAATAGACCTCAGCCGCGTCGGTGCTGGGGGCAGCAAGCTGTAAAATTTTTTCCAGGATGGCGTCACTCACGGTTAGCAGGCCATTAAGACAGGGCCGATGAAGTATACGAATTGATGGTAACGTACTCTATCCAATTCCAGAGTTCGATCGGTTCCAGTTAAGTCGGCTATTGACTGAGCCAAACCAATAAACCGGCCATCAGGGCAATTGCGGCCAGCGCTACCCAAACGAACCGATTATCTTTGGTATTGACCTGGCTCCAATCGATTGGTTCTGGTTGCGGCTTGGGCTTGGGTGGGCGAGGAGCAGCGGGTTGGTATTTGCGACTAAGCGGGTTACCCTGGGCGTCGTTCAGGCTGGTTAGGTCGGGGATTTGGGTCAACCATTCGGGACGGGTCTTGAGCTGGGGTGCTTTGAGGATATAGAGCAGACGGTTGCCCTGCTGGCGAGTTTTCAAATCGGGATGCTTACCGAGCTGTTCACACAAGGCAATTGCTTCGGATCCTCGTCCAGCTGCCTGATAGGCCGTTACTAACCAGGTTTGCATTTCGCCGCCCAACTGGCTGTTGGGATTGGCCAAACCGATTGCTTTCTCCAACAGCTCAACCGACTGCCGGTAATTGCCTCGTTCAAAGGCTTGCTTTCCTGCTTGGTACTGGGTTTTGGCTAGCTCTAGACTTTCGGTACTCACAATAGACAATGGTAGGAATGAAATGAGGACAAAACATTGGAGGAGTGGGTGAAACTGGGTTCCTTAGCTTAGTCGCTGTGATTAAGTCGCCGTAATTTAAGTCGCCGTAATCCAATCGCTATGATCAAGAAAGGCGGCTCTACAGGTGGTTCACCCTTTTCCAGCACCCCTTTTCCAGATTGTAGCGGAGTCGTCTAGCCTGGGTCGGTCGCTGCAAGCTGAGTCCGATCTGCTATTGGCCGCAGGCTGCCCGTATTGCTAAGAAGCGAAGAGAACGGTCTAAAAAAATACCTTTAGAGAAGCATGGAGAAGAATTTATGGTTCGTTTCAATTCCTGGCATTGGTTGATCCTGCCACTGGCTTCAATTCTGGTTTTGGGCGCTCAACCCATTCAGGCTCAAACGGTAATCTATCGCAGCCGCACGGTTTACAGTGAGGATTACAGCCCCAGCTATGGTATCTACCAGCCGCACTACCCTATCTACCGCCGTGTTTATCGTTCTCCCAGAACGGTGATTCGGGGCAATGTGGATGACTCTACCCTGATTCGACCCACGATCATCAACTCCACAATCGAAGATTCAACCCTGGTAAATCCAGTTATCGTCTCGCCGCAGCCCAGCTACCGGACTCAGCGGCCTCTACCCGCTCAGAGCAATCCGGCCTGTATGGCCTTCCGGGAACTGCGCATAGCCTGCCAGTAGGCAGAAGTTCATGAGACGGTTAGTTCACTTCATGTAGCCAGATGCCACGATCATCGAACCAATACCGGCATCAGTGAAGATTTCCAGCAGCAGTGCATGGGGAATTCGACCGTCAATGATGTGAGCTGCCCTCACCCCCTGAGCCAGGGAGCGCACGCAGCAATTCACCTTGGGAATCATACCGCCCCCGACCACGCCTGTCTCAATTAGTTGCCGCGCCTCCTGGATATCAACTTTGGCGATCAGGGTGCTGGGGTCCTTGTAGTCTTGCAAAATACCGGGCGTATCGGTCATCAGGATCAGCTTTTCTGCTCCCAGGGCTGCCGCCAGTTCTCCAGCCACCGTGTCTGCATTGATATTGTAAGCTTGGCCGGTTTCATCGGCTGCGACGCTAGAAACCACAGGAATATAGCCACTTTTAACCAGCGACTCCAGCAGCTTGACATCGGTGGTGGTAACTTCCCCAACAAAACCAATTCCCTCATCTCCTTGGGGCCGGGCCTTAATCAAATTGCCGTCTTTGCCGCATAGTCCTACGGCCATACCACCCGCCTGGTTGATCAGCGACACAAGTTCCTTATTCACCCGCCCCACCAGCACCATTTCCACCACATCCATCGTGGCAGCATCAGTGACGCGCAGTCCATTTTTGAACTGGGGTTCAATGCCGAGCTTATCCAGCCAGGAGTTGATCTCAGGTCCACCCCCATGCACCACCACCGGACGCAGCCCGACACAAGACAAAAACACAACATCGCGAATCACCGTTTCTTTGAGGCGACCGTCTTTCATGGCTGCGCCGCCGTACTTAACGACAATCGTGCGTCCGGCAAACTGCTGAATATAGGGCAGCGCTTCACTCAGAACTCGAACTCGGGTCGCTTCGGCTTTTTGGATGTATTCGCTATCAGTCACCATATTCTCTTTCAACCAGATATTGACGCCAATCCGATGCAGATCAACACAACAGGCAGTCGATTAGTTTAGCAGGAGTTGATCGCGGCAAAGGATGCAAGCGCTACAAAACAAAACTATGTTTCTATTTCTGCATCTTGTTCTGCATCTTGTTCTGCCGCTTGCCCTTTACTTTGTTTCCGGCCTTAATACCAGCGGAATCGCCTCGATCATACGGGCCGCCACCTGCTCAGCAGAATCGCCCGCACCAACCGTGACTTCCACATCGGCTTGGGCATAGAAGGGACGGCGTTCTTGTAGTAAAAGCTGCAGCTTAGCGAGTGGATCGTCCGTTTGCAGCAGCGGGCGGGTTGTATCGTGTTTGATGCGTTGGTAGAGCACCTCGATCGGCACATTCAGCCACACCACCACCCCATGCTGCAAATAGCTCCAATTTTGCGGCTGCGAGACAATCCCACCGCCAGTAGCGATCACCGAGCGCGTATAGGCAGAGAGCTGGGCCAGTACTTGGGTTTCTAACTGGCGAAATTCTGCTTCACCCATGCTGGCAAAGATTTGGCTAATTGACTGGCCCGCCACCCGTTCAATCAGCGTATCGGTATCAAAAAAGCGGTAGCCGAGGGACCTGGCCAGCAATTGCCCGACTGTCGATTTACCAGCCCCCATCATGCCAATCAAATAAAGATTCGTTCCCCGTAAGCGAGTGCTGAGTGTACTCAATTCCTGAAAAGACCCAAAGCGTGCAGAGCTATTGTATAGCAGTCTTAAGGGGGTTGGGAAAGAGGAGTCAGGAGTCAGGAGAATCAGCATCCGGTGGCCAAATACGGCGGGGCGAGTGGGTGTCGTCAGGCGAGGGAGGACTAGTGTTTCCGTTATTGCGGTGAGTCCAAGAGGGCAGATTATCCGTTGAGGGATGGTTGTCCCAAGCATCGGGAGTCGGTTCGTCATCTGTTGCTAGCTCGGTTGGTTCTTCCGAAGGCAGATCTCGGCGGATCTGAATCCGCTCTAATCTCGGACCTTCCGCCAACTTCACGCGGATTTCCCAGTTTTCGTAGTGGAAAAACTCATCAATTTTGGGGATTTTTTGCATCTGGTAGATCACAAAGCCCCCCAAGGTTTGGTATTCCTCTGACAGCGGCAGTTGCATCCCAATAATTTCGTTGACTTCTTCTAAGTCTGTTTGGGCCTGCACCAGATAGGTCTGCTCGTCTATCTGTTGAATAGCGGGTTCTTCGGGGCTTTCTGGCTCGCGGGTTTCGCCAATAATCTCAGCCACCACATCCTGAATTGTTACCAGTCCGGCGGTGCCGCCAAAATTATCGACCACGATCACCATCGTCTGTCCGCTTTGCCGCATTAGCTCTAGCAGTTCATTCAGCGGCATTTCTTCCGAGACCGCCTCAGCCCGACGAATCCAGGGTTGAATCGATTGATCCAGCTTCAGGACTCCGGCAGACAGCGGCTCAGCTAGATCTTTAAACTCAATCAGTCCGACAATTTCATCCAGCGATTCTCCCATGACCGGATAGCGGGAATGGCCAGAATCAGCTACTTCTTGTAACAGATCTTGCAATGTAGCATCTCTGCCAATAGCGACCACACTCGTCCGGGGCACCATTGCCTCTCCGGCGGTGACATCCGCAAAGGCAAATACGTTGCTCAGGAGTTCCCGTTCTTCAGCTTCTAAACCGGGTGATTCGGTCGATGTGGTGATAATCAACTGTAATTCTTCTGGCGTGACCCGGTGATACCAGCCCTGCCCAGCATATTCCACTCCCACGAGCTGCAACAACCAGCGCGTCGATTGGTTCAAGATCCAAATAAACGGATGAAACAGGCGAGCAATCGCCACACTAGGCGGACCGAGAAACCGAGCGAGCTGTTCTGGATAAAGCAGCGCCACCGACTTGGGACAGAGTTCTCCCAGGACAATCTGCAGATAGGCAATCAGAACAAACGCCGCTGGAATTGCCAGCGAATGAGCCATCACTTGCCGAGTCTGTTCAGGCAGCGGCAGCCGAATGAATAGGGCCGACAGCAGCACCGCCATCGTGCTTTCCCCAATCCAGCCCAACGCTAAACTCGACAGCGTGATGCCAAACTGGGTGGTAGACAGCAACCGATCCAACCCCCGCTGCAAATCCTGCACGGTTTTGGCCTGAATGTCACCAGCCGAGGCCAGCTGATTGATGCGGGAGCGCCGCACAGAAACAATCGAAAACTCAGCCGTGACAAAAAACGCATTGATCGCAATTAGCAGCAATACAGCCAGAATGCGCATCAAAACGTCCGAAGCAGCAAGCGGCGGCAGAGGCGAAACCACTTCACCAAGAACCGAAGAAACCATTAGCGTGGGGGTTTTCACTGGGTGCTAGTGGAACGTGCCTCGTTTGCTGGACCTGGAGCCTCGGAAGCGCCCCCTTCAATTCGAGCTTTGACATTCGCTAAAATGTCGTTCTCTTTCAAAAACGTTAGCCCTTCTCGCCGAATTGGTCGTCCTTGCGCATCAGAAAGGTTATTCACTGGACGAGCATCGGGTTGGGTGATGCCCTTGAGCGCACCTCGACCCAGCCGATAGCCAAACACGGCGCTGGTTAGTCCTGCCCCAAACATCAGCGATAACAAAATTAAGGTTAAAACAACAGTTGGATTCATTCTCATAGCTGCATATCTGTACTGCCACAGGATACAATGAGTGCCTAAGTATAGATCCTCTCTACCAGGGTTGGCCGAGCGGTTTAGGCAGCGAACTCATAATTCGCCTCAGGCAGGTTCGACCCCTGCACCCTGGACTTATCTTGGGCTTAACGGGCTTAATATTGATATCAGTCAATATCAATTAGTATCAACCAATATCAACTAATATTGACTTCCAGTGTACGCCACCAGTCAGCGAGATTACGATCAACTTTCAGCCGATTTGGATTTACCTCCAGTCGTCTAGGTCTTCCAATCAGGTCTTCAAGAATCTTAAACCTGCACCAGAGAAGAATGTTTAGACTAGAGGAGCAAGCACTGACCTGGCTTTTCGGCTTAGATTTTGCTTAGACAGTTCACTCAGGCTTCGGACTTTGCTAGAGTCTGCGGGAACGATAAGATGGAGTGCTAGTACTTTTATAGAAACGCAATCGGCTTTCTTGCAGCTAATCCTGCTCAGCTATTTCCCCGCCCATCTATCCGAGCACTCGTCGGAGCCTTTAATCCAGTTCTTCCAGGGGTCCGGATAGGTTTCCAGTAGTCGTAATGATTCTTGCCCGATGACTTCCGCAGCACACCAGAGCCACCTCCTGATAATTGAAGATGACAAGGGGCGACGAGAGTATACCCTAGACAGTCCCGTGTATTCAATTGGCCGAGATCCCAAATGCGACATCCGCTTGGTCTCTCAGTTTGTCTCTCGTCGTCATGCAACTTTGGTGCAGCTTCCTAACGAAGATGGTAGCTACTATTACCGAATTGTAGATGGCAACCTAAAGGGCAAACCCAGCGCTAACGGGCTGTTGATCAACGGACGCAAATTACAGGCTCACGATCTGCATGATCAGGACAAGATTGTCTTTGGTCCTCAGGTCCATGCGGTTTACTATCTGCTGCGACGCGATGCCATTACTACTGTGCCTCCAGATGAGTACGACATTACGCTGATTAGCCCAAATATGACTGGCGACCCAGAGGACGATACGGCTACCCAACCCAACTCCAGCCAGCGGCAAGCTTGAGTTCGCCTGGTTAGCTCAAGCGGCTATCGGCCTCTCTTATCGGCTCTGAGCTGACCTTTGATCAGCGCACTTGGGGCAACTTTAGAGCAATTCAGGTTGGACTTACAGCTTGGATTTCAAGATCGGTAGGATGCCTAAGGCTGCTGCTATACTTACACTCCAAGAATGGGCACTCCAGAATGGGCACTCTGGTACAGGCTATGCCAACACAGACCCGTGTAGACATACCAATAGGATATGGTTCCAGTCCCTCACACTCCTTCTACCGATGAATGCAGAAAATCACCAAACCCACAAATTGATTATTGAGGACTCAAAAGGGCAGGAAGAGTACACCCTGGAAGAGCCGATTTATTCAATCGGACGTGACCCAAGCTGTGATATTCGCCTGTCTTCCTTTTTTGTTTCGCGCCACCATGCTACTTTGGTTCGATCCACCGATGAGGCAGGCGGCTATTGCTATCGGATTGTGGATGGTAATCTGAAGGGCAAAGTCAGCGCCAACGGCTTACTAATCAATGGGCGCAGAGCTCAGTCACATGACCTCAAAAACCAGGACAAGATTATTTTTGGGCCACAGGTTCAGGCGATCTACTATCGGATGGAACGGGAGAAAATGACCACCGTACCTCCTGACGAGTTTGACGAAGTGACGCTGATTAGCCCCAACTCGCTCACCGAAGAAGATACCGCCGATTCGATGGGCTAAACTGGCTCAAGCCCCTATTTTTCCCGATGGCAGCAGTGCGGCTCAGCAGTTTCCAAAGGCTTTAAGGGTGATGTCAAGGGCGGCACCGGATCGTACCCTCCCGGATGCAAGGGATGACAGCGCAAAATTCGCCGCAGAGCCAGCCAACTCCCCTTCACTACTCCAAACCGCTCAATCGCTTCAATGGCGTATTGGGAACAGGTTGGCTGAAAGCGGCAGGTCGGCAAAAATAGAGGCGAAATAAACAGGCGATAGCAGCGAATCAGGCCAATGAAAATCAGTTTCATAGCTCTACTGTAGCGTCTTAATTCAGCACCACGACACTACCCCTTCACCCCACTGCCCGCCTCAGTTGGCACAATGTAGCGCTGCATCAAAATAAAGAACAGCAAAATTGGTGCAATTGAAATCACCGAACCAGCAGCAATCAGACGCCAGTCAAGCGAGAAGGCTCCGGCCAGCTTGGCTACTCCCAGCGGCAGCGTATAATACTCCGGGCGATCCAGAATAATCAAAGGCCAGAGAAAATCACTCCACGAACCTATAAAAACAAAAATCGCTAGCGTCACTAAAGCCGGACGAATCGAAGGCAACATTACATGCCACCAGATTTCCAGATCCGAGCAACCATCCATGCGAGCCGCTTCTTCCAGTTCTTTAGGCACTCCCTGAAACGCTTGCCGCAGTAGAAAAATCCCAAACGCCGAGGCAATCGCCGGAAAAATCAACCCCAGGTAGGTATTGCGTAACCCCAACTGCACCGCCAGAATGTAGAGCGGAATCATCACAATCTGAAACGGAATCAGAATCGTAGCCACAATTAGGGTAAAAATGGCGCTTTTGCCCCGAAAGTCGAGTCGTGCTAACGGGTAGGCCGCCAGTGAACAAAACAGCAAATTCAACCCCACTGTCAGAAGGGCGACTAGCGTACTGTTGAACAAATAGCGCCCAAACGGGTTGGTCTGCCAAACTTTGACAAAATTTTCCAGGGTCGGCTGAGCCGGAATGAACTGGGGCGGGAACTGAAAAATATCCTCCGTTGCAGCCTTAAAAGCAGTGCTCACCAACCACAGCAGCGGCAGCAGCATCACAAAGGCAATTGCGCTTAGGAGCAAGTAGGTACCTAACCGATTCAGGAAGGGTTTCAGGAAGGTTCCAGGTTTGAGGGAAAAATCTGGCATAGGTGAAGGGGGAGTCAGGAGCCACAGCTCGATGATACTTGCTTGATCGACCATTGCCGCTAATTCTTCAGACTCGTAGCGGCCCTCAAAGGCTTCTAATCCTGCTCGTTCTAGAGCCAAATCGTAGGCATCCTGGAGAGTTTCCTGTAGCTCTTCCTCCGTCAGGTAGGGACCAGCAGACTTAGGGCGTTGATTAATTCGCTGCATCTGCTTCACGGAATCGCGAATCGAAAGCTGCTATGAACGAGTGGTGCGATTTTCGGCCTTTTTTTAATCAAATAATCAATAATCTATAGTACTTGAGAAACTCAAATCGCTGATCTTAGCTGATCTTGATTGAGCGGTTCTTCTAGAGAAACTCAGTCCAAATCTTCTCATTCAAAAATCTTTACAGTTTTGTGAGATCATCAATCAGGAGAGCGCCGCGTTCTCTCAAAATCGCACTGAAGCAAGCGTCTGATTATCGCTGGATTGTTACGATTGAACCAAGTAAGGAGGGGAAAGTCATGGTAGAGCGTCCAATCAAGAAATCCGAACGACAGCAGAAAGCTGAAACCAACGCGGCAGAGGGCAAGCCTGAATCTCAATCATCTGATAGCCAACGCGCACCTCGGAATCGCGACAGGGACGGTAGCAGAGACGGTGGCCGAGACAATCGAGAAGGAGGTCGCAATCGCGATCGGGACGGCAAACGAGGCAAGGGCAAAGGTAAGGGCAAAGGAGAACGGTTTGAAGCCGAAAAGCCACCTGTTAATTTAGCGCTAATGCGTGGCCCTAAGCCGTCTCAGGCTAAATCGCCGGTCGAAGAGCCTCCTGTAGAAGCACCACCTGCTAAGTCGATTGAGTCTGGCGAGACTGCGGATACCGTTGTAGAGGCTGGAGACAGAGACAATCAAGCCGTGGATATGGAAGCAGCCATTAGCACCGAAGCAGACACTCCTGTACAGGAAACTACTACTCCTGCGGATGCGGTTATTGAAGACATGGTGGCAGATGCTGCATCAACAGAAACTGTGACCGAACCGACCTCTGACATCGAGCCGCAAGCCGCAGAAACCGCTCCGGCAGAGATTGCTTCAGCAGCACCAATCATAGAACCGGTTGCAGCCGCTCCAGAGGAAGGCAGCCACGAAGAAGAAAAACCGGATGAAGCTGAAGCACCAGCTGAAAAAGTCGTTGAAGCCGCAGCACCAACTCCTGCAGAAGCAATCGTAACCGCAGAAGAAAAAGCTGTTGAAAGTTAGAGAAGTCATCCCAACCCAGGTTAGGTACACTTCGATGGTGTTCCTGGATGCATGGTAGACATTACTTCGGTTTGATTTGATTCACTCAAGCCATAGAAACCGTTGAGAATATCGTGCCAGATTACTTCTCTCTAACTCCGTCACCTTCCTGTGGGTCACCAACAAGCTGATGCCTGCACTCTAGCACGCCTAAACCCACGATCGGCTAAGTATGACCGCAAGTATGACCTGGCGCTTGAGTAAGAAATCAAGCGCTCCAGCTTGTTGGTACATCATCCGCCACACTAATCGCGCTTTCTAGATGCTTGAGGAGCGTGGCTTGGGGCAGAGCACCCTGTAAATGCTGCCAGGGCAATACCTGTGAGATCGGCCAATTGGCATGGACATAAAACTCCAGGTCAGGTAGCTGCCCCCTCAGTTCCTTAAAGGCTCGACGATAGCTGCCCAGCGAATCGCCATAGTGACGCACCAACTCCAGCAAATACGATAAGCGCCGATCCCCGCGCGAGATCAAGGCTTGGATCACTGACCAGTTATAGCTTTCGGGCCGAAACTCAATACCCTGTGCCCCTAGCTGCTTCTGCAAAAACTTCAGCCGTTTCTCGGCCTGTGGATCAACCCCCAACCATTGAAACGGCGTATGAGCCTTCGGCACAAAGGTACTGCACCCCAAAGTTAAACGCAGACCCGGCGCGGCTTTTTTGATCGCCTTCAGCATCACTACGGTCTGGTCTAGATCGGCAGGGGTTTCGGTCGGAATGCCTACCATGCCATAGAGTTTGATCGCACTCAGCCCGCCTGCTTTAGCATTGATTGCTGCCGTAACAATCTCGTCGTTGTCCAGCTTCTTATTGATCATACGCCGCAAGCGATCGCTACCCGTTTCGACCGCAATTGTAATCGAGCGAGTGTCGTGCTTCACCAATAAACGAGCCAGTTTCTCGGTTACGGTGTTGGTACGGACCGAAGCAATACTGAGACGAATATCGTCATACTGGGGCTGATCCAGATGGTTCAGCAAGGATTCAAATTCTGGATGTTGCGTCACCGACGCCCCCAACAACCCCAAGCGATTCGTCACTTGGAGTCCCCGCTCAATCGCAGGCAGCAACGAGGCTTCTAAGCTAGCTGTTCGGAAGGGCAAAGTTAGGTAGCTAGCTAAGCAAAAGCGACACATCTCTGGGCAGCTCCGCACCACCTCCACCATGTAAATGCTTTCCCAGGCTGCTTTTTCAGTCACAACCGTAGAGGCCAGCAAGGTATTGCCCCGATAGGTCTGCTTCTGCACTTGGGCCGGAATGGCTTCATCAACTGGGTCAATTCGCTCGATCTCACCATCTGTGGCTTTGTAAATCACCTGATACAAACTGGGCACATACACACCAGGGACTTGGGCTAAATGGCGCAACTGAGTAAGGCGATCGGCCAAACGCACTTGCTGATAGGCATCAATAAAGGCATCCAGCAAGTCCTCACCATCCCCCAGCAGCACCAGATCAAAGAAATCGGCAAAAGGTTCAGGATTGGCCGTTAGCACCGGTCCTCCGCCAAAAACCAGCGGGTGGGCATCGGAACGGTCGGCGCTGCGCAGGGGCAGGTTGAGCGACTCTAACAAGCTGAGGATATTGACATAATCCAGTTCCCAAGAGAACGAAAACCCAACTAGCTCCGGGTGACCAGGCAAGGGTTCGTGAATATCCGTAAACAGACGGCTGACCTGCAAATCGGGGCGCATCGCCAATGTGGCCCAAATCACTTGGTAGCCCAAACTCGTGATGCCAACGCTGTATTCGTTGGGAAAGGCAAAGATCACTGGAGCGGCATCAGCACTGGGGGTGACGGGCGTAAATAGCAGGGTTTCAGTAGAGAAGACAGTCACAGGAGAGATGAAGGTAGAAGGAACCGGCGGATCACTGGATCACTTCTTCAGCCTAGCATCTGGCTTTAGCAGCAAGCAGATTAGAGATTTGCTGAACCGATCTCTACAGAGGTGTGTCAGGAAGGATTCCGAAATTTTGCGCAAACCACCGCTGCAGGTGATTATCAATTTTTTTAAACAAGTTCAGGGCATTTACTGTGGGTACTAGCAGTTTGCTTCGTCAAAATTTAATGGAAGAGTAAGAGACTGTCAGGTCCTTTCTCATGTTTAAGGAATGCGGAGTAGATCTGCATAATTACCACTCTCCATCCTATTTCAACATCAGTTGAAGTTTATTCCTCGGATGGTTAAACGCTAGGCTACGCAGTTGCTTGAGATTTGGGTCTAAGCACCCTGAATACACTGGGTTCAATGCATCTACCTTTCCTAATAGCAATTGGGGCAATTGGAGATTTGGTTGCACAACTAATAAAGAGTCTCTGCATATTTCCTCGTAGCATTTCTTACAGCATTTTTTCAGATTTCTCTGTTAGGTCACGTTTTCGCTTCTTCTAAATATCCCAAATAGACACTTGATGTGTATCAGCGCATCAGTTTAATTAGAACTCTTAAGCACGGCTATCGTTCAGCTATCGTTCAGTTCGGGGCCATCAAGGTTGAATTATGGTGAAGCCATTTGACGATAAATTTGGAACATTTGTCCCGCCAGCAGAGCGAGGATGGGATGCGGAGAGAGGCAGTGCCACGGCGGCCGATCCCCGTCGTTGTGATGCGGACTACCTACTCGAAAAAGGAGCCGAACTCTATCAGATTCGCAATTTTCAGGCGGCAATCAAAACCATTCAAAAAGCTCTTGAACTTTATCGCAATAGCCAGGATTTACAGAGCGAAGGGCGAGCGCTGGGAGGATTGGGCGTCGCTTACTACGCTTTAGGTAACTATTCTGAAGCCATTGCTTGCTCACATCAGGGTTTAGCCATTGCTCGTCAAGTTCTCGACCGTGTCACTGAGCGGCAAACTTTAGCGAATTTAGGCAATGCCTATCGGCATCTAGAAGACCACAATCGTTCGGTGGAATATAACCAACAAAGTCTGGCAGTAGCGCGGCAAATCAACGATCAGCGCGGCGAAATGGCAGCTTTAAATAATTTGGGCATGACGTACAAAGTCATGGGAGATTATCTGCATGCGATTCACTGCTATCAACGCGCCTTACTGATCGCCCGCAGCCAACGAGACTTGACAACCGAAGGCCAAATCCTCCGTAACCTGGGTAACGCCTATCACGCGATGGCGAACTATCCACAGACGATTTTTTGCTACGAGCAGCTTTTGGCCATCGTGCGGCAGTTACCCAACCGTGAAACCGAATCACAGGTGCTGAAAAATCTCGCTAGCGCTTGCTACGCAATGGGCGATCTGATGAAAGCAATCGGCTATCAAGAGCAGCGCCTCATTCTCGCGAGAGGGTTAAAAGACTACCGCAGTGAAGAACAAATTCTGGGAAACCTGGCTGTTAGCTACGAGGGCCTGGGCAAACCGCACCAGGCCATCAAGTATCACGAACAGCGGCTTGCGCTCGCCCGTGCCATTCAAGATCAGCAACTGGAACAGCAGGCCCTGGCTAACCTTAAATCAACCTGTTATGCGATTGGGGATTTTGCTAAAGCTCACCAGTATTGAGCTGAAAGAAGCATCACTTACCTGAATCTGCTCCTTTGCACTCTGGCTTGAATCTGGCTGAATCTAATTGAATCTAATTGAATCAAATGATCGATTTGACATAGGTAGTCAACCGGTCCATGCCACGACGAATGCTGTCAACATCTGTGGCATAGGAAAGGCGAATACAGTCATCTGCACCAAAGGCAATACCCGGAACAGCAGCAACCTGGTAATCATCGAGCAGCTTATCGCAAAACTCCAACGAACTGATGCCGAGCTGCCCAATGTTGGGAAAAACGTAAAAGGCTCCGTCAGGCTTGGGGCAGCTCAGACCCGGCATGGCATTGATAGAGTCCAAAATCACCTGTCGGCGTTCGGTAAAGGCGTCTAGCATTTGCTGCACACAGTCCTGCGGTGCTTCGTAAGCGGCAATGGCACCATATTGAGCAAAGGTACACACATTCGATGTACTGTGGCCTTGAATGGTAATCGTAGCTTTGATCAGCGGCAGGGGACCAGCTAAGAAACCAACGCGCCAGCCGGTCATGGCATAGGTTTTGGCAAAGCCGCTGCTGACAATAGTGCGCTCAAATGCTTCCGGGCTAACGGCTCCAATACTGAGGTGTTCGGCCCCATCATAGAGTAGCTTTTCGTAAATTTCGTCAGAGACTACCAGCAAATCTTGCTCTACTACTACATCGGCAATCGCTCGCACTTCATCTGGCGTATAGACCATGCCAGTCGGGTTTGAAGGGGAGTTAAATACAAACAGTTTGGTGCGGGGTGTGACGGCTTGCCGCAGCTGGTCAGGCGTAATTTTGTAGCCGTTTTCTAGAGTGGTAGAAACAATCACGGGTATGCCGCCAGCTAGCTTTACCATTTCCGGATAACTGACCCAGTAGGGTGCAGGAATGATTACCTCATCACCTGGTTCAATTAAGGCCAGCATCAAATTAAACAACGAATGCTTGCCGCCGTTGGTTACCAGAATATTCTCTGCACCGTAGCAGAGTTGGTTATCTCGCTGTAGCTTTTGGGCGATCACTTCTCGTAGACGCGGTTCTCCAGCAGCGGCTCCATAACGGGTTTTACCTTGCTCTAGGGCTGCTTCAGCCGCCGCTCGAATATGAGCTGGCGTATCAAAATCTGGCTCTCCGACGCTAAAACTAATCACATCGATGCCCTTCCGCTTCATCGCTTTCGCTTTTGTATCGATAGCTAACGTCATAGAGGGAGTCACTTGTGTCACGCGGGCTGCCAGTTTCATGCTGCTCACCAAGTTCAGTAGGTATCCAGGTTTGTTCAACTAAGTTACCGCATTGCTGTTAGGGGTGTGGTGGAATGTTAGATAATCCTCACATTGTGGTTGGTTTGCTGCATGATTGCTACCGTTTTCGTTACCCTGGCAGATCTAGAAGCAGGTGGTTTAGTCGAGTTCTACCGGCAACTGTTTGAGCAAGAGCCGACAGTTTGGCTGCCGCAGTACGCTGAGTTTGAGTTGCCAGGGCTACGGCTGGGTATTTTTCAACCGAAAGCTGAGCACCGGGATGAGTTCTGCGGGCCAGCCGGCAGTATGAGCTTGTGCCTAGAAGTGCAGCAGCTAGAAGCGGCAATCGAGCGGCTGACTGCATTGGACCAGCCTCCAGCGGGAGCAATCGTCAATGCCAGCCACGGTCGTGAAATTTATGCCTACGATCCCGCCGGCAATCGGTTAATTCTGCATCAAGCGAAAGTAGTTCAGCAGTAATTTCATGGAATTCAGTCAGCTTCATTCCGCTAAATCAATTTGTCAAATTTGATGAAAAACGTCGAAAAACATTGGTAGAGTTCAGCGACCATCTGAGGGATACTAGGTAAAGTAATGTAAACACAGAGTCAATTCATGCTGAAGTCGGGCCAGTCAACCGTTAGATCAAGCTTCAAACCAAGCGTTAAATCCAAATGGCTGTTTTTTGTTGCATTCGTCCTGAGCGGATTGTGTTGGTTCGGAGCAGCACCGGCCTCAGCACGACCATTGGTTACTGCAATCCCTGCAACGGGCTTAACCGCACCGTCATCTACCGCACCTACAGCTGAAATCCTTATGGCAAGCAAACCTCTGTTCTCGTTTTCAGGTAAGCGACCGGATAATTTAGGCGTCAAAGCTGGCAAACTGGCCGCTTGTCCTAACACACCGAACTGCGTCAGCAGCCAAGCGCCGACTGGAGACACCGAGCACCAAATTTCTCCCCTTACCTACCAGTCTTCCCCTAGCGACGCAATGGCCAAGCTGAAGTCGGTGATTGCCAGCATGGAGCGGACGCAAATGATCACGGAAACCGACGATTACCTCTATGTTGAGTTCACCACCGCCTTGATGGGGTTTGTCGATGATGTGGAGTTCTACTTTGATCCCAGCACTCCCGGCCAGATCCAGGTTCGTTCGGCATCGCGCCTTGGCCAGTCAGACTTGGGCGTGAACCGCAAGCGCATCGAGGAGATTCGAGCCAAGCTAGCAGCAAGCTAAAGCGCTGATTTCAACCGTTCCCACTCCTGCTATCGATGCTCCTGCTATCGATTCAGTTCAGTATAGCGATCTGCCCACCTTAGCTTTCAGGACTTGACGCACACCTATGGACGATACGGTCATTAACCTACTGCTGGCCGATCTGAAAAGCGACGATGAAACCGTTCGAGAAGAAGCCACTCGTGAACTCTGGCGGATCTGGTTTCATCAGAAGGGGGTTTATGGGCTGGAGCAGCTCGAACAAAGCCAAGCACTATTGCAAGCTGGTCGCATTGATGAGGCCGAAGCAATATTGAACGATTTGATTCAGGCCCAACCCGACTTTGCCGAAGCCTGGAACCGTCGAGCCGTGTTGTATTACCTCCAGGGACGGTATCGCAGTTCGCTAGCCGACTGTCAGCAAGTCGTTGCGCTTAACTCGATCCACTTTGGCGCTCTGCACGGCATGGGGTTATGTTACGCTGCCCTGGGAGAATACGCCACCGCGATTCAGTCCTTTCGACGCGCCCTGGAAATTCAGCCCCATGCCCTGGCCAACCAGCGCATGATTTTAGAATGCACAGCGAGATTGAGCTAGAGAGAGGTGTAGGTTTAAGTATTAGCCATCTACTCATCCACTCATCTACTCACTTCAGCCGTGCCACTCATCTTCGTCTCTGATCGCCATCACTGGCTTACCGGACATGGTGTGAATAAAGTCATACAGATGGTGCGCCATTTGCAGCTTACTGCATTGGCCGATGGCGACTTTGCGGCCTTCGTGGTCGATGAAAATGGCCTGGTTGTGATCGCTGCCGAAGCCGCTGTCAATCTGGTCAATTGCGTTGGCGACAATGGCATCGAGCCGTTTGCGCTGTAGCTTTTCTAGGGCAGGTGTGAAGATGTCTCCAGTTTGGGCAGCAAAGCCGATCAGGCGCTGATGTGAGCGTTTAATATGGCTCAGTTCGGCGATAATATCAGGCGCAGCTGAAAGAGGGAGTTGGTTTGGCAGCAACCGTTTGGGTAATTTCTCGGCGCTGTATTCGGTGGGGCGTACATCGGCAACTGCCGCCGCCATAATTGTCCAATCGGCTTCGGGAAAGCAATTGAGCATGGCCTGCCGCATTTCTACGGCGCTAATCACCGGCAGTAACCGCACGCCCGATAGCGAATTGAGTAAGCGGGTTTCCATCGGCGCATGCACCAGCGTCACCTTAGCGCCCCGATGCAAAGCAGCTTGAGCCAGCGCTACGCCCATTTTGCCGGTCGAGGGGTTGCCAATAAACCGAACCGGATCGAGGTGTTCGCGGGTGCCGCCTGCGCTAATCAAAATATGCTTGCCGATTAGATCTCGTTTGCCTTGGGTGTAAAGCAGCGAATGTAAATAGACCAAAATTTCCGACGGTTCGGCCATGCGCCCCATCCCCACTCGGTCACAGGCCAAAATGCCGCTGCCCGGATTGACAGCATGATAACGCAGGTCGGTTTTCAACAGCTGCCAGTTGCGCTGCACCGAGGGCTGCTGCCACATATCAGTATTCATAGCAGGAGCCAACAGCACCGGGCAGGTGGAGGCCAGGATCGTGCTCGTGAGCAGATTATCGGCCAGTCCATGCACCAGTTTTGCCATCAGATTTGCTGTCAGAGGTGCAATCAACATGACTTCGGCCCATTCCCCTAGCTCGATATGCAGCGGGCGAGGCTGGGAAGGCTGCCAAAATAGTTCATCAGTGTAGGCAGAATGGCGGCATAGCGTGGCAACCGTTAAAGGCGTAATAAACTGCTGAGCGTTGTCTGTGAGAATGGCCCGCACTTCTACACCCAGTTTTGCCAGGGTGGAAATGACTTGACAGACTTTGTATGCCGCAATTCCCTCCCCCCACTCCGATCAGTACCCGTCTCCCCTGAAGCATAGGTCGTTAATTAAAGAAATATTGAGTAGTAGTTAATACATGTCTTTACTTTGCAGGAAGAATGTAATTGTCTCAAGCTTTTTGTGCCAATTCTGCCACTTTTGCGGCTGAGGTGAAAGCAGGGCAGACCAACTGGAATAAAAAACCAGGCCAGTTACCTGCCTGATCGTGCCAAAACTATGCGATTTCCGTTCACTTACGGAACGTCAGTTAAGATAATTCAGGCTTCGTCATAGGCTTCCATATCCAGTAGGTAGAGATAAGGCTCCACCAGTTCTGGACGTTGGAACGCCAATGCCCGCAACAGATGCCAATCATCTAGCCCTTCAAAAGGGTTGGTGTAGGCATCCTGTTCTAACCGCTGGGCCAGAGCAGCCACTTCATTGGCCGTCATCCGAGCCACATCCTGTTCTGAGAAATTGAGTGTTTTCATTATCAAGCCCTCTCCCAATGCACCTGTCCAATTCTCTAGAAGGACAGTTCTCTAGAAGGACAGTAAGACCGCTCCCTCAACAGCTACGCTCCGCAGCAGCCAATTTCCGCAAAGCTACAGAGGTGTTTCTATTCTTATCGTATAGCGGTTCTATAGTGAATCGGGTGGAAATACGATTTCTTCTATAAAACTTTGCATCAACTTCAGAACAATCGGCTGAATCTCGTGGCCCATACTGAGTTCGTGATACTGAACCGATACACCCAAGTGGTCGAGTTGTGCTCGCGTTTGCTGAGCGGCCCGCAGCGGCACCACTTGATCCAACTGACCATGCACCATTAGCACTTTGGGAGCTGGTTGAACAACCGTTTCCAGCGGCGCATGGGCATAGCCACTCAGCACCATCAGAGCCGCCAACGGCAACTGTAACCCCACTTCTAGAGTCATGGCTCCACCCTGGGAAAAGCCCGCCAGAATCGTGCGCGACAGGGGCAGGCCCGTCGTGGCCTCTAGGGACTTCAACCAACTCAGCAACTGTTGGCTACTCTCCTGCACCTGGGGCTGCTGCCGAAAATCAGGTTGACTGGAGAAGGAATAGTCCTGCGGCAGGTCGTACCACATTCGGCCTGTTGGCATGTAGGGAAAAGGAAACGGCGCATTGGGAAAAAAGAACTGCACCTGAGGCAAATCTATATAGCTGGCCAAAGTAGCCACATCTTGGGCATTGGCTCCCCAACCGTGCAGCATCACCAGGAGCGCTTGCGGAGGTTGATTGGTCAGGTCGGAGGAAAGTGGGCGCGGCGGCAGGGAAAGGACTTGGAGAGACATGTTTGCGAAGACCGAAGAAGACCAAATTTTGCAGTTTTAGATTCTTTGAATTGTCTAGATCATAGAGTTCGTTCACACAGAATTCTACTATTGTGGGTAAGGCGATAAGTTCATTCATAACCGTCGCAATCAGGATTGGGGGAAGCTCATGGCTCGTTTAGCGTTGCTTAGCGTATCGGACAAAACAGGATTGCTGGAACTGGCTCGTAGTTTGGTCGAAGAATTTGGGTTTGACCTAATTAGCAGCGGCGGCACGGCCCAGGCTCTCAAAGACGCAGGCATTCCAGTTACAAAAGTTTCTGACTATACCGGATCGCCCGAGATTTTGGGCGGACGAGTGAAAACGCTGCATCCGCGTATCCACGGCGGCATTTTAGCCCGCTTAGACCAACCTCAGGATGTCGCCGATCTCGAGGTCAATCAGATTCGGCCAATTTCGCTGGTGGTGGTAAACCTCTATCCGTTTGAGCAAACGATCGCCAAGCCAGATGTCAGTCTAGCCAAAGCCATCGAACAGATCGACATTGGCGGTCCGGCCATGCTGCGAGCGGCGGCCAAGAACTTTGCCCACTTGACCGTTCTGTGCAGTCCCAGTCAGTATGAAGCCTACCTTGATGAACTGCGTCGCCAGGGAGATGCCTCGCTTCAGTTTCGGCAATCCTGTGCCCTGCAGGCATTTGAACATACTGCGGTCTATGATGGTGCGATTTCGGCCTATTTAGCCGCTCAAGCCGGTCAAAGCTCTCGTGAATTTGATGGAATGCCCGCTAAGTTCAGCCTGTCGGGTCAGCAGATCCAGGCTCTCCGCTATGGCGAAAACCCGCATCAGCCAGCCGCTTGGTATCAAACCGGGACTAGCGCGACGGGATGGGCCGCTGCCACCAAACTACAGGGCAAAGAGCTGAGCTACAACAATTTGGTCGATTTGGAAGCCGCCCGCCGGATTGTAGCGGAATTTACCACCGAAGCCGCAGCAGTGATCATCAAGCATACCAATCCCTGTGGCGTAGCTCTGGGAGATCGTTTGGTCGAGGCTTACACCAAAGCCTTTGAGGCCGATTCGGTTTCGGCGTTCGGCGGTATCGTTGCCCTCAATCGAGCGATTGATGCGGCCACCGCCAACGAGTTAACCAAAACCTTTCTAGAATGCGTCGTTGCACCGGGATGCGATCCGGATGCAGCAGAAATTCTCAGTAGAAAGTCGAAGGTGCGGGTACTGGTTCTACCAGACCTGATCAGCGGTGCCAAGCAGCTCGTGAAGCAAATTGCCGGAGGCTTTTTAGTCCAAGCTGCTGACGATCAGCCAGTCGATCCGAGCCAGTGGAAACTAGTTACCAAGCGACAGCCCACCGCGGCCCAGCTCGAGGAATTGGCCTTTGCTTGGAAAGTTTGTAAACATGTCAAATCCAACGCGATTGTCGTGACCAGCAACCGGACAACTGCTGGTGTGGGTGCAGGGCAGATGAATCGAGTTGGGTCGGTCAAACTAGCCCTAGAGCAGGCCGCAGATAAAGCCAAGGCAGCTGTTTTAGCGAGCGATGGCTTTTTCCCATTCGACGATTCGGTTCGAACTGCCGCCGCTGCCGGAATTGAGGCAATTGTGCAGCCGGGAGGCAGCCTCCGAGATCAGGAGTCGATCGATGCGGCGGATGAACTGGAACTGGTGATGGTTTTTACAGGTGTACGCCATTTTCTGCACTAGATTTGCACTAGATTTGATACTGAGTTAAGAACGGAATGGGTTGGAGCACAACCATGAAGCGGAAAGGATTCGTAGAACAGCGCAAAAAAGTAGCCAAAACACAGCCGGAAGCAACCTCCGATCAGGTGGCCATTACGCTTTTGCTTACCGGCGGCCAGGAGTACACAGTTACTGTCATGCCTGAAGACCCGCTGCTGCACGATCTATATGAAACCTTAGTGGCCGGAAACGGCAGTTCCGTCAAGCGGTTGTTCCAAATTCCAATTCAGCATGGCAAAGCAGTTCTTGCCTTTCCCAGCGATCGATTGGTGGGTTTGATTACCGAACCGCCGCTGATTATCGAGCAAAACCAAGTCGCCTCATCTAATCCAAGTACCACACCATTGCAATCTGATTCCGATCCCTGTATCTCTAAGTATCTTCAGCTCGATCAGTTTCTTGCACCTGCGGATCATCAGCAATTGTTAGATTACGTCATCGAACATGAAGCTGAGTTCGTTCCTTCGTCCACCTTCACGGGTGAAGCCAATTATCGAGAATCAGTTGTCCTGTATTCATTTCCTGAATTTTCTGAGCTAATCACCCGGCAAATTCAGCAAGTATTACCGCAAGTATGTGAGCAATTCAGCCTTGCTCCGTTTCCAGTTACCCAGATCGAAGCGCAGCTCACTGCCCATAACGACGGCCAGTTTTACAAGGTTCACAACGATAACGGCAGTCAGGACACAGCCACTCGCGAATTGACCTATGTCTATTACTTTCATCGCGAACCAAAAGCCTTTAGCGGCGGCGAACTCGTGATCTATGATAGTAAAATCCAAAATAATTACTACGTTCAGGCCCACACGTTCAAAACCGTTGAACCACGCAACAATAGCATTGTGTTTTTCTTGAGCCGCTACATGCATGAGGTGCTGCCGATTCACTGCCCCTCACAGGACTTTGCCGACAGCCGCTTCACGATCAACGGATGGATTCGCCGCTAATTATTACTGATTATTATTAAATCAATCCCCGCAACAGCGCCTGCAACTTCAGCTTCACCTCCGCTAATTCTCGCTCCGGGTCAGAACCGGCCACAATTCCAGCCCCCGCATATAGGCGGGCACGATTGCCATCAAGGAGGGCTGAACGGATGCCAACAATAAATTCAGCGTTGCCGTGGGCATCGACCCATCCCAGCGGTGCGGCGTAGAGGGAACGGTCAAACTGTTCATAGTGCAGAATTTGCTCGCAGGCAGTTTGGCGCGGCATTCCAGCTACGGCAGGTGTGGGATGTAAAGCGGTCAGCAGTTGCAGCGGATGTAAATGGGCCGGCAACACCGCTTGAATCGGAGTATGCAGATGCTGGATATTCGACAACCTCAGCAGGGCAGGCACTTCTGCATAACGCGGATGCAGTCCCAGAGCCGTGAGCTGCTGAGCAATAAACTCCACCACGAGCTGGTGCTCCCGCCGCTCCTTTTCGCTGTTGAATAATCGATTAGCGAAATCGACATCTTCGACGGCAGTACGGCCCCGTGAGGCGGATCCAGCCAATGCGTCGGTGATCAGCTTGCGATTGCGAATACTCAACAACCGCTCTGGACTAGCCCCAATAAACCGCTGTCCGTTGCCGTTGCCGGTGGAGAACACACAGCAATCGGGATGGAGCTGCCGCAGATGATGCAGCGAGCGGCTCCACTGAAACGGCAAATTAGAACAAACATCAATTGCATGAGCTAAAACAAGTTTTTTATAAGCTTGTTGATGAATTGATTGCAGTGCTGAACTGACCGTTGATTGAAAATCGTGAGTCTCGATAATTTCCCATCGATTTAGCCGCGCTTTTTGATCTTCAGCTAAATAGAATCCATCGTATTGAATCAACTGTAATTTCTGCAATTGATTCCAAATCGTTTGGGTTAATTCACCAATTCGAGAAGCTGTATCAATTTCCCAATTGACAATGACAAAGCTCGCTTCCTGCCATCTCACAATTTGCCAACGCGGCAAAAAAACCGTGGCAGGCGGAAAGGGCGAATCGACCGTGCGATTGTGATCAAAAAAAGTGAAGCTGCTAAAAAAACAAGGTGTATTCCAAGGCGGCTGAACCGCATAGATATCGGGATAATTGGACAGCAGTCGCTGGAAGCAACCCTGAATAAACTGCTGTGCCTCCGAGAACCGATTAGCACCGCTCATTTGTTGCAAAATTGCCGTATCAAAAGCAGCAATTGCTTGATGTTTATCGCGATTTTCAAAATAAAAATGCGGTTGATTTTGTTTAGCAAGTTTCGATAAAACCAGCAGGGGATCAATCAATGGAATCTCTAGAGAAATACTGGCAATTTTAGGTTGAGAATCGGCGATAGACTGCTGCTGACAAAAGTCAAGAAATTGATATAACTTTTTACAATCCTGTGAGGAATCTAAGCGGCTAAAGGGCGATTGGCATAGCATTGAACGCAAAAAATCCTTGAGATTGATTGGACTATGAAAATTTAATTTGTTGATGCTGGGAATATAACTACAAGTAACATATAGCTGTGCGAAATGAGTTGTGAAATTCGTGAGGAGTCAGGAGTCAAGAGTCAGGAGTCAGGACATGCGAATCTTGCTCTGCGGCTGAGAGAGTTTGCTTGGCCGTTACCCGCAGTTGCAAATTGCCTGGAGGCACAAAGGTGATGCCGCGGCGGGCTGGACGGTGTATAGGCTGGATGGGCCGTGTTGGAGTGAATTGGTAATACCGCATCAGGGTGGCCAAAATTAGCTTCATTTCAAACAGGGCTAGGGCCATACCAATACAGCTACGATTGCCGCCCCCAAAGGGGAAATACTCATACAGCGACAGTTTGCAGTTCAAGAAGCGCTCTGGACGGAATTGGTCGGCCTCTGGATAGGTCTGGGTACGGCGGTGCGCTAAATAGATACAGGGAACCAGAACGGTACCCGGCTCAAACTCATAGCCCTTCAGCTTAATCGTTTGCTTTACTTTCCGCGGCTGGGAGATCAGCGCAATTGGATAAACCCGCAATGCTTCTTTACAAACTGCCGTGAGATAGGGTTGTTGGGAGAGCTGAACCGGATCGATATCCGTCGGCAGGTGTTCCAATTCGCTGCGCAAGCACAACAGCACCGCTGGATTTTGGTAGATCCAGTAAAAGGCCCAAGTTAAGCCTGATGCCGTCGTTTCATGGCCCAATAGCAGCAGGGTCATCAGCTGATCCCGCAGTTCCTGATCGCTGAGGGGCTGACCTTCGCTGTCGCGGGCGGCAATCAGCAGCGAGAGGATGTCCGTTGGCGCTGACGGCTGATCTGGAGGCTCAGATCGTTCCGTCGGTTGCTTTGCAATCCGTTGCCGTCGTTCGGCAATTTCGGCATAGAGCAATTCGTCGATCTGCTGACGCAAACGCACAAACCGCCCCCAGGGACTCCAACGACCTAAATTCTGCTGTAAGGGCGGCAAAAAGAACTGCACCGAATAGAGGGGCGAATTCACCCACTCCAGCAAGGTATGCAGCAATGCCTTCAACCGCGTATAGCGTTGACCGAGCTGCATGCCAAACACCACCTGCAGGATGAGTTCTAACGAAATCTCCAGCATCTGCTCCTGCACCGAGATCACCGATCCTACCGACCAAGTGGCCGCCTTTTGTTGTGTGATAGTGCGAATCAGCTCACCACAGCGAAACAGTCCTTCTCCATGCAGAGCGGGCATCAGGAGCTGGCGCTGTTTCTGGTGGCTGGTCCCGTCTTGCATAATCAGGGACCGATCGCCGGTCAGGGGCCGAAACACATGGGTCACTTTGCCCAACTCAAATTGATCTGCCAACTGGGTATAGATCGCCTGAATCGCCTCTGGATCGCTGAAAAACACAACCGGCGGCGAACTAGACCCGAGCACGCGCAAGGTAAACGTATCGCCATAACGCTGAGCACAAGTATCTAGAAAACCCGTTGGGTCTGCAATCATATGGAGCGTTTGCAGCAAGGCTGGCGTAGTAGGACCTTCTGGCAGTTTCATCAATCGGTTTCCAAGCTCGATGGTGAACGTCGATGGAGGCACAGCCCTATTGTAGGCACACATATAAGCCCACTATTAAGCCCACCATTGCAGGCACACTGTTCTCTCACCGTCGCCTACTGACTCACAAACTAGCGTAGCAGTCGCAATGATTCGTTACGTGATTTCAGACCTCAGTCCGGCTGAAACGGCCAAAAACCGCGCTGATTCATCGTACAATTGCAACGGTTGAAACCCTCACGGTGAGAAGGTTCCGGGTCTAATTCCAGCTTTACTGCTCTTTTAACAAATCCCCTATGACCAATTCCCTATGACAACCAAGGTTGCTTCCTATTCCTCTAGCCCAGATTCCCCCAGCCCAAACGAGTCTTCTGGCTCTCCCACGGCTGAGGAGCGCCAAAAATTATGGCTGGCTGCTCTGATGCCGCCGATGTACAGCGTGGCGATTTTTCCGATTGCCCTGGGTACCGCCGTGGCCTTTGCCGAAACCCATACGCTGCACTGGGGCACTTTCCTGACGTTTCTGGGGTCAGCAATTCTGATTTTGGCCTGGGAAAATCTCAGCAATGATGTCTTTGATGCGGAAACCGGCATCGACGCCAATGAACCGACCTCGTTGGTCAACCTAACCGGCAACAAATCCCTGATTTTTTGGATCGGCAATCTCTGTTTGGGGCTGGGCATTGCTGGCATTGTGGCAATCAGCTGGTGGCAGCAGGATTTTACTGTTTTGGGGCTGATTCTGCTCTGCTGTGGTTTGGGCTATGTCTACCACGGACCGCCGTTCCGCTTGGGCTATCAGGGGCTGGGCGAAATTCTCTGCTTTTTTAGCTTCGGACCGCTGGCCGTTTCTGCCGCCTACTACAGCCAGACCCAGACTTGGTCAGCGACGAGCTTGGCCGTTTCTGTGATTCTGGGTATCAGCACCAGCTTGATTCTGTTTTGCTCTCATTTTCACCAGGTCGAGGATGACCTAGCGGCGGGCAAACGGTCGCCTGTGGTGCGTTTGGGGACCCAGCGATCGGCTCAACTCATTCCCTGGCTCAGTGGCGGCATCTTTGCCTTGGCCGGATTACTTGTAGGGCTAAAGCTGTTTCCCGTCTGGGTATTGTTGATTCTGGTCAGTGCTCCCACCGCTGTCAGTCTCTCTCGCCATGCCTTGCAGTATCACGACCAGCCCGAACGAGTGCGCAACTGCAAGTTTTTTGCTGTGGGCCTACATTTTTGGAGCAGTTTGTTGCTTTGTGTGGCTTTTGGAATAGCGGGCCTGAGCTAGGAAAAATCTACTTGCCGAACCGCAGCCAGCGCTTCACCGAACGCCCAGCTGACCGAAGCGAGGTATAGATTTGCAGCAGGCGATTGTCTTGTAGTTGGGTGAGCTGCTTGTTGGTTTGCGAAAGCTGGAGCCGCAAGCACTTATTGGCATCACGGACACAGCGCTCCCGAAAGGCATAGTCTTGTTCTGGGGCAATTTTTGCTGCAATGTCGTAGCAGCGAATTGCTTCTTCCAGTTGGCCCAAATCCTGATAGCAGCTTCCCCGCAGCCATTCCAACTGATGGCGTTCGTTCACGTTATAGGTTTCTGCCATTTGGATCAGGGTGAGTGCCTGCTGGTAGTGGCCTTGCTGCATCAAACATTTGGCCTGAGCGCGGTAGCTGAGACCCACGGTTTCGGGCGGTACACTGGGCAGCTCCACCACCCGCCGATAGAGCAACAAGGCTTCGTTTAACAAACCCGTTTTACGACAGTAGCGGGCCAGACGCATCAGCAAATCCCCATCTTCAGACTGCTCCGCATAGGGCACCGCCGTTTCACAAACCGCCTTCAGAGCTTCGCTATTGCCCTGGGCCATCAGCGTATCAGCCAATCGTTGCAGCGCCCGCAGCCGCAGTCGATCAGGCAAGTCGGTTTCCACAAGCTGACGCAGCAAATTTTCTGCCTGTTGATATTGCTGGGCACGATAGGCATCGCAGGCTAATAAATAAATCCGCCAAAATGGATCGAGCCAATCCTCGGAATATGAGGTAGAAAACTCGCCGGTTTTCCGCAGAAACAACGCCATCGAGCTGAGCAAAATATCTTGGTAGTAAACCTGAATGCCAGTCTCTGCGTTCGGCAGCACGGGCGGATTTTCCGGTTGAGGACTGACGGAGTAGTCTACTGCATCAATCAGCTCAAATCCTTGCAGTAAGGGGGTATCGCCCGTCAGCCAAGCCTGCACCCAGGGATGATCCACCAACAGCATCGCCGGTTCGTAGCTAGGCCGATTCGTCGGATTAAACCCGGCGGCTAAGGCCGCAATCCCACCCGGCTTCAAGACGCGATGGATCTCGCGATAAAGCTGATAGAGTGCCTCAAAGTTGGTCATTTGTTCGATGGCGCGGCAACTCCAGATAAAATCAAAACTGTGATCTGGATAATCAATCCGCGTCAGGTCCATCGGGCGAACTTCGAGACGATCTGTGGCATAGGGGAAGGGATTGCGGCGGTAAACCTCTTGGGGCGTGAGCGCCTCTCGCCCGTTGTAGAGATCGTACAGGTCGGTTGCAACCACTCGATTACAACCGTTGGCAAAAGCATAGATTAGCGGTTCGTCACCCACTGCCAGCCCTAGGGCTGTGGCCTGCCCTCCTAGCAATCCCAACTGATGCAGTCCGGTGTAGATCTGAATCAAGGGCCAGACTTGACGATTCCTCACCGACTCCAATTGCAAAAGAGATGCTGTCGCCTGAAACGCCTCATCTTGCCAGTCGGCAATGTCAGCAACCTTACAAAATTTCATGGCCTGTGACTCAGTTTGCTGCCGCCTAGTAGTTTACCAAAGTTACTTCAACGATAATGACTGATTCTAATCCACCTGCCCTAGCCACGCTCGCTGCCATCCCGATTCTGGATCAAGACGGAGAGGTCAGCGCTCAGTTTGATCAGCAAGTCGGTGTCTATGCTGTTTTTGACCAGGCTCATGTTTTGCAGTATGTCGGCTATTCTCGTGATGTTGGCCTTAGTTTAAGGCAGCATTTGGTCCGCCAGCCGCAGTCTTGCTATTGGGTCAAGGTGAAGACGATCGAGCGGCCCAGCCGCACTGTTCTGGAAGCGATCCGAGATGCCTGGATCACCGAAAATGGAGCCGTTCCCATCGGCAATGGGGCAGCAGCAGATCAATGGAATCAGCCCATCGACGCCAAAACTCAAATGACGCCGGAAGAACAAAGCGCCTATGCTGCCAGCGACGAAGCCGGGAGAATCAAAATTCTGAAGCAGGTGGCTCGACGAGTAGAGGCAGAGGTGTTGGCTGCGCTAGAGGCAAGAGGCGTCAAGATGGCCGTCCGGTTCGATCCAAAAGCGAAGGAAGCAGGATTGCTGAATTTGAAGTAACACCATGCCACAAGCCTGCCAAGGGGTCCATGTAGCTGAATTGAACCAATTGATCCCCCTACTGCAAAGGCCGAATTAGATACATCGCATTGACAAGAGCCGTTGGCCTTACTCTCTTCAAGCAGCTATTTCCAAACAAAAAAGGGCGAGTATTCCTCGCCCTCCGGTTCGATTCACGTTTAGCTTATTGGGAGCAATTCCCGCAGCTCTATTTGATGCTGACTTTGCCGCCTGCTGCTTCGATTGCTTTCTTAGCTTCTTCAGCCGCCTCTTTGGGAATGCCTTCCTTCACGGGCTTAGGCGTAGATTCTACCAATTCCTTAGCTTCCTTCAGACCCAGGCCAGTCAGTTCACGTACCGCCTTGAGGACCGCGATCTTCTTATCGGCAGGAACTTCATCAAGAACCACGTCGAATTCGGTCTTCTCTTCTACTTCCTCAGCCGGAGCAGCGGCAGCAGCACCTGGGGCCGCCATCATCATCATGCCACCCGCCGGAGCAGCGGCACTAACGCCGAAGGCTTCCTCGATTTGCTTCACCAGTTCAGCCGCTTCTAGCAAGCTGAGGGTTTTCAATTCTTCCAAAATTGCATCTGTTTTTGCAGACATGAGTAAACTCCTTGTAGATGGTTAAGTATAAACAGGGTTGAATGAAGGCAACTTAAGCCGATTCGTCGGCCTTGTCTTTGTCTGCATAGGCTTGCAGCGCCCGCGCCAACGAGGATGGCACTTCGTTGATACCAACCGCCAGTTTGGTGGCAACTCCATTGATCGCACCGGCGATTTGGGCCATCAGCTGCTCCTTCGAGGGCAGATCCGCGATCGCCTTGACATCTGCCTCACTCAGCAGCCGTCCTTCCATCGCGCCGCCGCGAATCACTGTCTTCTTGGACGCTTTCTGGAAATCTTGATAGGCTTTCAGTGCCTTACTCAGATCATCCTTCAGCAGCAGAAACGCAGACGATTCTTTGCAGATCTCGGCCATTGGCTTCCAGTTGGGATCATCCTGGACCGCAATCCGCATCAGCGTATTTTTGGTGACCTTGCACTCTGCCCCAGCCGGACGCAACCGCTTCCGCAGATCGGTGATCTCAGCAACCGTCAGACCTTTGTAGTCAATCACAACGGCAAGCTGTGACTGGCTCAACGATTCCTTTAGTTCGCTGACAATCGCCTGTTTGTCTTCGAGTGTTCTTCCCATACGTATCTCACCTCCTTGGTTGTGGGAAATGACCAAGCTTGAACAATCCCATGCCCTGTCACTCCTTTGACATGTAAAAAACCCCAGTCAAATTAACCGGGGCTTGGCAGGCTTCAGACTCACTGCACCAGTTTGATCTCACAACTGGACAGGAGTTAGAAATCAACCTCGGCAGGATATTAAGCGAGTCGCACCTGCTGTCTCCGGTTTCTATTCAATTAGGCAAATGGGCAATAATAAACTTTCCTAGGCAGCTACTTGAACAACTAAAACAACTAAGCCACATCCGAAGCCTTCATGTCTCGCAGGGCATTGATGTCTACCTGAATCGAAGGTCCCATCGTCGATGCCACATAGATCGAACGCCAGTAGCGGCCTTTTGCACCCGACGGACGGTTCCGGTCAATCGTCTCTTGCAGCGCCTTTAGGTTCGCCAGCAAATCGGGAGCCGGGAAATCTGCCTTACCAAACATAACGTGAACAATGCCACTGCGGTCAGCCCGAAACTCCAGTTTACCAGCCTTGAATTCCGAAATTGCTTGCGCCACATCAAAGGTTACCGTACCGCCCTTAGGAGAGGGCATCAAGCCTCTAGGACCGAGCAGACGACCTAGCTTGGCAACCTGCGGCATCATGTCAGGCGTGGCGATCAGCACATCAAAATCCATCATTCCCTTCTGGATCTCGTCAATCAGTTCTTCCGATCCAGAAATATCGGCACCCGAGTTAGATGCTTCCGTCACCTTTTCACCGCGAGCAATCACCGCAACCCGCACCGTTTGCCCAGTGCCTTTGGGTAGGGCTACTGTCGTTCTCAATTGCTGGTCGGTGTACTTGGGATCGATCCCCAAGCGGATATGGGCTTCTGCCGACTCTGGGAATTTGGCCGTCGCCGTTTCTTTTAACAAACTCAACGCTTCCAGCGGCTCGTAGGGACGATCCTCTACCTTCGCCTGCAATTCTCGCAATCGTTTCGATACTTTCTTAGCCATTGTTGATCTCTCCTGGGGTAATCACGAGCCAAGCTCTCCCCCCTAATGTTTAAGTTTTGAACTTTGAGTTCTAAATTATGAGTGATTGAACTACTGTTTGCTTTGTAATTCAAAACTCAACCCTAGAAAACTCAAAACTAATCTTTAACCGTCACGCCCATGTTGCGGGCTGTGCCTTCTACAATTTTCATGGCCGCCTCAATGTCGTTTGCATTCAGGTCGGGCAGTTTAGTTTGGGCGATTTCCTGAAGCTGTGCTCTAGAGATGGATCCCACTTTCTTTTTATTGGGTTCACCCGAACCGCGTTCGATGCCAGCCGCCTTGGCAATTAAAACCGATGCGGGAGGCGTTTTCAAAACAAACGTAAAGCTGCGGTCTTCAAACACCGAGATTTCTACCGGAATCACCGTACCCACCTGATCGGAGGTTTTGGCGTTGTATTCTTTGCAGAACATCATGATGTTTACCCCGTGCTGACCCAAGGCCGGGCCAATCGGAGGCGCGGGGTTTGCCTTGCCAGCCTGAATTGCTAGCTTGATGATTGCTACAACCTTCTTTGCCATTGGCTTTCTAGCTCTGCTTTTGTACTTGATTAAATTCCAGCTCGACCGGCGTATCCCGACCAAAAATCGAGAGGAGTGCCTTGAGTTTGCTGCGTTCTGGGCTGACTTCGATCACTTCGCCTTCAAAGTCCTTGAAGGGACCAGACAGCACCAAAATCTTGTCTCCGGCAGCCATATCCACCTTAACGACCGGCTTCTGCTCTTGGGCCTGCTTAAAGATTCGCTCTACCTCAGCAGCACCTAGCGGCACCGGCTTCACATGGCCTCTGCCCCGTCCATAACGGCGCTTCTGCTCAGCTCCGACAAAGTTGATCACATTGGGCGTGTTCTTGACGACCTGCCAAGATTCATCGTCCATGATCATGCGAATCAGCACATAGCCTGGAAAAACCTTTTCAGCGCCTTCTTTGGGCTTACCTCCCTTCTGGGGCTTCAGCACCGGCGTTTGGGGAATCTCAATCTGAAAAATTCGATCACCAACATCCAGTGTCTCAATGCGCTGCTCTAGATTGATCTTGACGCGATTTTCGCATCCAGAAGCAACCTGAACCGCATACCAACGGGCACCGGTGACTGAAGGCGACTGTTCATCGTCCTCATGGAAATTATCGAATTCATCTGATGAGGCAATCATTAGAACACCTGCTTTGCAGCCCAACCAAAGAAGTTATCGACCAAATAAATGATTGTTGCAGAAAGAGTGACCATCAAAATAACGGCAATGGACTCGCTAATCAACTGTTGGCGACTCGGCCAAACGACTTTGTCTAATTCTTCCTTCAGACCTTGAACAAAAGTGGAGGGGTTAAAGCCAGATTTGGCTTCCTCAACTTTTTTCGACTCTTTGGCGTCCTTAGTGTCTTTGACTTCTTTTTGTCCCTTTACGTCTGCTTCGCCTTTCTTTGCCACAATCTACTAGCGCCTCGCCACGAATGAACAGGATGCTCTAGTCAAGCTTGAACTTGCACTAACCAGATCAATGTATTAACAGCGCGCCCTGGAGGACTCGAACCCCCGACATCAGGTTTTGGAGACCTGCGTTCTACCAACTGAACTAAGGACGCACGCTTTGCAGCAATCCTTCGGATGCTTTTCTAGTCTAGCAGTTAATCGATTGCGTGATTCGTTGTTGAGCCGCTGCCGTTAGCTTTGTTAGTTTTTCCGACCGCTCCAACTCAGTAGACAATCTAAACTGGAACTAGATCGGGCGATCAAAACGCTGCTTTAAGCGAGTTGCTTTACCGACCCGCTCACGCAGATAGTAGAGCTTGGCTCGCCGTGCCTTACCGCGCCGCAATACTTTGATGCTAGCAATGCGAGGAGAATGAATGAGAAAGACTCGCTCTACGCCGACGCCTTGAAAGATCCGCCGCACGGTGATGGTTTCGTTGATACCGCCGTTCCGCATTGCAATCACGGTGCCTTCGTAGGGCTGGACCCGCTCTTTTCCTCCTTCTTGGATCACAACACCGACTTTAACAGTGTCGCCCACATGAATCACGGGCAGGTCTTTTTTAAGCTGCTCCGCTTCAATGGAGTTGATAATCTCTTGAGCGTTCATCAGATTTCTCAAAAACTCACAATCGCTAATCATAGCGTAGGGGTTAGCAAATAGTCTACTTCCCCAGTCAGGAAATTAGGAGGAAATTGGGCAAATGCACAGGCGCAATTAGCCTCAAAATCTCTAGCTGCCGGGGAGTTTCTGTATTTCTCCTTAAAAGATGACGCCAAATACCCTCCCAGGGGATTGAATTTTCTCAGTGGGGTTGAGAGCTTAACTGACAGACAGCCCTGCTGATTCAATTCACCGATTCAATTCATCCAGCTAAGCGTAGGATACATGATTGACGTTTTATCGTTTGGTCTTTCAACTTTGGCTCTACCCAGCCAATTTCTCAGGATGGCACCGCCCTATCTGGCCCTGCATATTCCTGATGGTTTTCTGAATCTCCCCGTTAGTTTATTCACCTGGGTAGCAACGCTTGTTTTGATTGCCGTCTGCCTCAAGCAGGTGCAAAGAGACTATCAGGAACGGGCTGTGCCGCTGATGGGCGTCTGTGCCGCCTTTATTTTTGCGGCACAGATGATCAATTTTCCGATTCCGGGCGGCACGTCTGGACATTTGCTGGGCGGTACGCTGGCCGGCATCTTGCTTGGACCCTGGGCCGGTTCACTCGTGATGGTGGTAGTTTTCATCGTCCAGGCAGTCCTGTTCCAGGACGGTGGTTTGACGGTGCTGGGAGCCAACATTTTTAATATGGGGCTGATTGGCACCTTTGGTGGCTATTACCTCTACCGAGCAGTTCGGTCTGCTGTGGGATTCAATACCTGGCGCGGCATGGCAATTGGAACTGTGGTCGCGGCTTGGACCAGTGTAGTAGTGGCGGCATTGGCCTGTGCGATTCAGCTTGGTCTCTCTGGAACCGTGCCGATGGGCGTTGCTCTGTCTGCAATGTTGGGGTGGCATGTGCTGATCGCGATTGGCGAAGCCATCATCACCCTGATCGCGGTTAGCTACATTTGGCGGACTCGACCCGATCTGCTGTTCGACCCGCCGCAAACTCGCACGGCCTTGCCGCGTCCCCTGATGCCACGCTGAAATCACTAACCTGGACTATAAGCAAGCATCGAAAGGAATCAAAGGAATTATCGTTATGAATAGATCTGCCCAGACTCGAAACCGCGCCTTTGTGATCACTGGATTAGGAATCGCGCTTTTGGTTGCTGTCTTACTTTCTCCTTTTGCCAGTTCGGATCCCGATGGCCTCGATCGGGTGGCTCAAGATCATGGGTTCGACACCAAAGCAACAGAAGATGCCCCGGCACAAAGGCTACCCTTTTACAACATTTTTGAGGAGTACGCTTTGCGGGGCGCACCCGAAGGCATTGCCACTCCTATCGCTGGCTTGATCGGTACACTGGTGACCTTTGGATTGGCGTGGGGAGCAGGCAAACTTTTCGTCAAAGGCAGAAGTTCGGATACAACCCTGTCTGATCGCGATTATCCAGACCAGCTTCCACGCTGAGGGTTGGGAGAAGGCAGAAGTCAAAAGCAGGTGATTGCGATTATCCAGACCAACTTCCGCATTCAACCGTATATTCAATAGGAACTCAATCTCTCGGAGGTGGATGCTTCTCAGCGGGTAACCGGCAGCCATGCCGCCAAATGTGGCAGTTCATTGATTTCAATTTGATTTCTGTTTGTTTCTCTGATCCTCCCTGAGACAACCTTGGAGCGTTGCCCATGCTTTTGCACATCGGTGCCTTCCAGCTAGATGCAGATAGTCAGCGCTCCTCACCCTGGCATCAGCTAGCTCCGCGTACTCGCCTGCTTTGTGCGCTACTGTTCGTGTTTGCAACCGCTTTAACACCCCAGGGTCGCTGGTGGACTTGGGCGATTTACGCTTTGGGGCTGGCAATCCTGATGGGATTGAGCCGCATCACGTTACCGATCCTATTACGTCGGGTGGCAACAGAATTTACCTTTATTGCCGTAGTCCTGCTAGGGACGTTGTTTCGGCAGGGAGGTACCGTTCTCTGGCGTTGGCAAGGGCTACAGATTACCACGGTGGGGCTGATGGTATTGGGCAGTGTGGCAACAAAAGCGTTGATGTGTTTGCTGATGCTGAATTTATTAGTGCTGACGACCTCGGTTCCAGCGCTGCTGCATGCCCTAGCTGCCCTTAGAACTCCCCCGCTACTCGTGGCAATTTTCGCGGCGATGTATCGCTATATTGGCGTTTTGGTCGAAGAGTTTAACACGATGCGGCGGGCAGCAGCATCTCGCAATCTCACTAGCGGCTCTCGGCAACAGCGGCTCGTGGTTGGCAACATGATTGGGGGATTATTTATTCGCACCTACGAACGCGGCGAACGGATTCACCAAGCGATGCTGGCTCGCGGCTATACCGGGCTTCCCCCCGGGGCTGAAGTGACTGCCGCCAGCCGCCAAGACAGGATTGCCCTCACCCTGATGACGCTGCTATTGCTGTTAGGACAAGCGGTTTATTTGTGGTTCTAGAGTTTGGTTCGTTTTACGGTCTCGATATTCGATGCATCACAACCCCATTACCATCACCCACCTGAGTTACGCCTATCCCGATGGGACCGAGGCGCTTAGAAACATTAATCTATCGATTCACGCCAGTGAGAAAATTGCCATTGTTGGAGCCAATGGCTCTGGGAAATCAACGCTGCTGCTGCACTTTAACGGGATTTTGCTGCCCCAAACCGGCGAAATTATTGTGGGTGAACTGCCGGTCGAACCGCGTCACTTAAAAGCTGTGCGCAATTTTGTCGGGCTAGTGTTTCAGAACCCAGACGATCAAATCTTCATGCCGACCGTTTGGGAAGATATCACCTTCGGTCCTCGCAATCAGGGTTTGAGCGGTGCAGCATTGGCGCATCGGGCTGAACATGCCATGTATGCTGTCGGTCTAAACCCAGAACACTATGCCAGTCGGAACGCCAGTAACCTATCCGGTGGCGAAAAAAAGCGGGTCGCCATTGCCGGTGTGCTCGCCATGCAGCCGCAGGTTTTGGTTTTGGATGAACCCACGGCCCAGCTAGATCCACGCTCGCGGCGTCAACTCATTTATTTGCTGCAGAATTTACCGCTGACCCAACTCGTTGCTACTCACGATCTGGATTTAGCTTTAGATTTATGCAGCCGCACGATTGTGCTGAGTCAAGGAGAAATTGTCTACGATGGCTCTACCGAAGCGGTGATGAACGATCAGGACTTTCTGGAACGACACGCCTTGGAACGGCCCCTCTGTTATACCCGTCCCTATTGTCAGCTAGAGCATCGTCCACTGGAACAACCCCACCCGGCCAGCCTACCCCATTGGTAAGTGCAGCCTTGCAGGGTAAAGAAGTTGATAGGATAGACAAGGTGCCTCAAAACTAGCGCTTCACACTCTGGGTTCTTGCATGAATATCCTCACAAACCTGTTACCGAAATCTCCGGCTCCTCGTGTCAAACGGCAGCGACGCGGTGTTGAAATTAAATCGCCTCAAGAAATTGAAATTATGCGGCGCTCTACCGCCATTGTCGCCACTGTGCTAAAGGAAATTGAGGCGTTAGTAGAACCCGGCATGACTACCACTGACCTCGATGCCTATGCCGAAAAACGAATTCGTGAGATGGGAGCCACCCCCAGCTTCAAAGGCTATCACGGCTTTCCAGCTTCGATTTGCGCCTGCATCAATGAAGAAGTGGTCCACGGCATTCCCAGCCGCAAGAAAGTGATCCGCCGAGGTGATGTGCTCAAGGTGGATACGGGTGCCTACTACGAAGGCTTTCACGGTGATTCCTGCATTACAATTGCCGTCGGTGAGGTGAACCCAGCCGCCGCCAAGCTGATTCGGGTGGCCGAAGAAACGCTATTCAAAGGAATTGAGCAGGTCAAAGCCGGTAAGTGCCTGTTGGATATTGCGGGCGCGATCCAAGATCATGCCGAAGCCAACGGTTTCAAAATCGTGGAAGAGTTTACCGGACATGGCGTCGGTCGGAATTTGCACGAAGAACCCTCGGTGTTTAACTTCCGCACGCATGAATTGCCCAATGTCCGACTCAAAGCGGGCATGACCCTAGCAATTGAGCCAATTCTCAACGCTGGCTCCAAACATACCCGCACTCTCTCCGACCGCTGGACCGTGGTGACCGTAGATCGCTCGCTCTCGGCTCAGTTCGAACACACCGTACTCGTCACCGAAGACAGCTACGAAATTTTGACCGACCGCTCGCGGGTTTAACTCCCTGCTGCCTCTGCCTGCCCTGCCGCTAAAGCAATCGCCATTGGGTAAATGCGGTGCTCCTGCACCTGAATCCGCTGATGCAGGGTTTCGGGAGTATCGTCGGGCAATACGGGAACGGCAGCTTGAACGATAATCGGGCCGCTGTCTACTTTTAGCTCGACATAATGAACCGTGCAGCCGGTAATTTTGACACCTGCTTGCAGCGCTTGCTCGATCGCACGGGCACCGGGAAAGCTCGGCAGCAAACTGGGATGAATATTGAGAATCCGATTAGGATACGCATCGATTAGAACTTGCGTCACGATCCGCATCCAGCCCGCCATGATGACCCACTCGACCTGATGCTGCCGCATGGTTTCGGCAATCGCCTGATCAAGCGCTTCGCGGCTAGCAAAATGACGATGATTCAGCAGCATTTTGGTCAACCTTAACCGATCGGCACGGGCGGCCACGGTGGCATCGGGATTGTTGTAAACCACGACCTGAATTTGGGCATTCAGTTTACCAGCGGCAATCGCGCTCGCAATCGCTTCGACGTTACTGCCACTACCAGAAGCCATTAGCCCCAGCTTCAACGGTGCTGAGGAGGTATCACCGGAAGGCACAACATCGGGATAAACCAAACTGGCAGGAGTGCTGAAATAGTCTTGGGCGGCAACTGACTCTGACATCGTCGGATTTGGGTAGGTGCGTGTAATGCTTTCCTATGATGCCATTGAATCCGGTTGAGCGATGTAGATGGCTCACAGCTTCGGTAAGCTAGCGATAAGGATTAGCAATCTTTGAATCTGTAATGAACCCAATCACGTTGGCTCACCCCACGGAACACGGAATGGTTAATCACATTTTGCAGGCAGTGATTGGCGTGTTTGAACAGGTGTTTCCTGATCGGATTCGAGCTTCACTATTCAAGGCAATGCTGCAATCGCCTAAAATCCCCGCCTGTTGCATATACCAAGTTAGGCTCAAACTCGTGATGATGGCGAAGGCAAAGTTAGAAAGCCAGTATACCCAGTGTTGATAATTGCTTTAATCCCTTGGCGTTGCTGATTTTCACCCAACACTGCTAATTGCACGACTGCTTCTCGCTGCGGATTTACGCTGCCAACAATCATGGTGCCGTAGGAGAGTGAAAATCGAAGCGGTGAACAGCAGGATAGCCGATCCGAATACCAAATATCTGCGCGTTAGGATAACGTTTCAGCAATTGCTTAGCAGCAGTCAGGCTATCATTAGCAACCTCAAAAGCTCCAGTTTCGATATCAATCGCCACGATCTTGCCATGATTACCCTCCTCGACTTGCACTCGGACTTGCGCTTCATAGATTTCTTTGCCGCGTCGTTCGGCTCTGCCGTTCCGTTAGGAAAGCAAATTCTTCTTTGCTATATCGAGGTTGCCGGGCTGCCATAGGATGACTTGCGGTCTTGGGTTGCTTCATTTTAGTTTAGAGCTTCTCGTCCGACTTAGCGTCTATTGTCACTGCTCATCTGATGCTTGCTCAGTCCAGGCATCTGTTCCGACTTATCAAGATTCTGCCCAAACCAACGGAAATAATCCCAGATCAGCTACTGCCCTGCACTGATACCGCTACACTGCTATTGATTAAGGCATTGTCTCAAGTTGAATGAAATTGGCCACTCCTGCCCCTCTCTCTCGTGACACATTGTTGGCTTGGCTGTTTCTGGCACCTGCCCTGATTCTGCTCAGCGTTTTTGTGCTCTACCCGATGGCCTACCTGGGCTACCTCAGCTTTACGAGCGGCAGCTTTACTCGCGCTGGCGTGCATTGGGTGGGGCTGAAAAACTACAGCCGTTTGTTCACCGATCCAGAGTTTTGGCAAGTGGTGAGCAATACGATTTACTTCACGGTGGCTACCGTCATCCCTAGTCTCGTAATTCCGCTCGCACTGGCAGTCCTGCTGGATCGCACCGTGGCACTGCGGGCGTTTCTGCGAACCGCTTACTTCATTCCATCGATTACTTCGCTGGTAGCGGTGGGTTTGGGTTTCCGCTGGCTGTTTCAAACCGATGGCGTAGTCAATGCGCTACTGGCTCGGCTTGGGATTACTCCGATTGCTTGGCTGGGCGATCCCACTTGGGCCATGCCGGTGCTGATTTTGTTCAGTATTTGGAAACAGCTTGGCTTTAACTTAGTGGTATTTCTAGCTGGCCTGCAGACCATTCCCACTAGTCGTTACGAAGCTGCCGCTCTCGATGGCGCTAATACTTGGCAGCAGTTCCGCTACATTACCCTACCCGGATTGCGTCCCACTCTTGTGTTTGCTACTATCACCACCGTGATTTTTACTCTTCGCAGCTTCGAGCAGCCCTATGTCATGACGGGCGGCGGACCGCTAAATTCGACGAACCTGCTCGTGTTTTACATCTACAATCAAGCTTTCGCTCAGTTTGATCTGGGCTATGCCGCGGCAGTGACAACCCTGCTGTTAGGCATTACGCTGATGCTGGTCTATGTCCAGCTGCGGCTTACCCAAGAGGAGTCCTAAACCTAATCCAATCAATGCGATTGAGCGAATGAACGTGGAGACGACGGGATAAACAGCAATGAACGGTGACGTAGAGCAACCTGCTTTTGTGTGGCGGCGAAATAAAGCCGCGGTTGACCGCTTGTGGATGCTGGGGTTGACTCTGGCCGCGACCCTTTTGTTAACGCTGAATTTAGGTAATGTCCCCCTCAAGGACTGGGACGAGGGACTGGTGGCCCAGGTAGCCCGTGAAATTTGGCAGGCTCCGGCAGGTTCCTTGACTTGGCTCCATCCAACCCTCTGGGGCGAACCCTACTTCAACAAACCGCCCCTCGTGCATTGGCTGATTGCTGGACTGTACAGCATTGCAGGCGTGAATGAATGGACAGCTCGCTTGCCCAGCGCTGTTTTCACGATTCTGTCCGTGCCGCTGTTTTACGGAATTGGTCGAGCTGTGTTTCACGGACGATTGCCGGTTCTGTTTGCCACGGTAGTTTACCTGACTTCGCTAACGGTGGTGCGCAATGGCCGGTTTGCCATGCTAGATGGAGCGATTCTGTGTTTCTTTCTCCTATTGATTTGGTGTTTGCTGCGGGCGCGGGGCCATTATGGCTACTTGCTGGGAGCGGGACTGGCCTTTGGCCTGCTCTGCCTCACTAAAGGCGTTCTAGTGGCGGTGCTGTTGGGTAGCATTGCACTGCTATTTTTGGTCTGGGATACGCCGCGCTTGCTCCAGCAGCCCTATCTGTGGTTGGGAATCTTACTGGGCAGCGTTCCGGCCATCGCTTGGTATAGTGCCCAATGGCTGCATTATGGCCAGGCTTTCTTGGGTAACAACTTGGTAGACCAGTCGCTGCAACGCATCTGGACCGATGTGGAAGGAAATGGTGCACCCGTCTGGTACTACCTGTTGGAGCTGCTGAAGGCTGCACCGTGGATTCTGTTTCTCCCAGCAGGCTGTCGCTTAGCCTGGAGCAACCGCAACTGGAGTTGGGCCAAGCTGGCTATTCTTTGGGGCAGCGTTTACTTTATTGCCATTTCCCTGATGGCAACTAAATTGCCGTGGTACATTTTGCCGCTGTTTCCGGCCTTGGCTTTGATCGTGGGTGCCCAACTGGCCGAGATGTGGCAGCAGGGCAAGCAGCTTGGGGTTCAGCAGTTTCTGCCGGATGCCTATTCTCCAGCCTGGTTAGCTAGCTTCAGCGTCTTAGCTGCTGTGGGTTGGCTGGGAGCAACCTATTTTACCGGTTGGGCCGCTCCGGCAGAAAGCGATTTGGGTTTGATTCTGGCGATCGCAGGCGCTACGTTCAGCGTAGCTGCGTTTCTGGTCGCTCGGCAAAATCCGCAGTTTATCAATATTTTGGTTTGGGGTACCTATTTGGCCCTGCTGCTGCTGATGGCTTCTCCCCATTGGGCCTGGGAGTTGGCAGAGTCCTACCCAGTCCAGCCGGTGGCGGCCATGATTCAAACTCATACGCCTGCCGGTAAACCAATCTATACGTCCTATCCCTATAACCGCCCGTCGCTGAATTTCTATAGTCAGCGGCAGGTGATTCCAGCTTCAGAGCAGGAGTTGAAGCGGGCATGGCACAGAGATGAAACAGCTTACCTACTGATTGATCGTCCCACTCTGATCGCCCTGGAAATTTCGCCAAATCGCATCATTGACACCGCCGAAGAATGGCTCCTCATAACAAAAGATAAGATCTGAAGTAGAGCGATTGCGAGTTTTGCCGTTCACCGTTCCAATTGTGCAGCTAAATCCTATGAAGTCTGATCAAACCTCTTCTGTACCAACCTCTCAAGAACAACCTGTCATTCAACCCCAACCTGCTTTTGGCTGGACGAGTTACGCCGAAATCATCAACGGTCGTTTTGCCATGATTGGGTTTGTGGCGCTGTTGATTCTGGAATTGTTCACCCACCAGGATTTCTTTACCTGGCTGGGACTGCGCTAGATCACCATAGCGGAACAAAACTTAATAACTATTCTGTAACATAAACTACCATTTCAGGATTTATGTTAATTTGGTTTGTAGAATTACTAGACAGCACAGAGTAGCTTATAAGGATGTTCAAGATGAACAAAAACCGTCAGCGCATTTTGACCGAAACCGCACAGTTGCATCGCACGAACTTGCGTAGAAACTTGGAGCGTCGTTTAGAGGCAGCCAAGGCAAGAGGCGATGAGCATTTGGTGCGGATGCTGGAAGCGGAAGCCAACTATTTGGGTTAGAGTTAAGCCACCGCAAGCGATGCAAGGTTAGTTCAGGCAGATTGTTAACCAGTAATCCGTTTGCGAAACGGTCTAATCTACTAACAAATAATCACAAGCGAGGGATTAGCTCCTTCGCTTTATTTTTATTCTTTTACCGCAAACTCAAGTGAAATCTGACACAAACAACAGCAACGGGTAAGGGCCATAACGATTAGCTAAGCGGATGTTTGAAAAGTATAAAATTCATTGCATTTGCCCTCTAAGTCCCTAATTCTGGGGGACTTTATACCTCACAACCTCCAAATTTGGAGGGCAGGAGGGCTGGTTCAAATAACAATTTTGACTTTTCAAACATCCTCTAATCAACTCCGCACGAGCACATCTTAGTTACACACTGCGTTAAATTTTGCAACCTGATTACTGTTTTTGTCTTACGATTACTTCTCCTCTAATTCAAACTAGATGTAAGTGATATCGCATCTCTTACATTCAGTTGAATTATGGCTCTACGGAATAAACCTGGAGTTCCCCAGTGCGGATGGCGATGCGTAGAAGAAATTGATTATTCTCCAGAGGGAACTGATGATCCTATCTGTGAGTGGTGTTGTGTGAAGCGTAATCGACAACGTCTTTATGTCCTAGAGCATGATAATTTTGACGGTCCAATTAAAGTAGGAAGTAAATGTAAAGACGAGGCGATTGCGAAATGTGTTGATTCCGGACCTCATGAAGATGAATCAAATAATAAACCAGAAGACGGGGTAAAGAATGGTACTTCCGATGAAAAGCCACTTCCTGTACCTGAACTCCTTGTTCTAGCAGGTGCAAGTATAGTGTTAATGGGAAACTTGGCTTTATTTGAGGACTTTTATTCTCAACTGATTCCAGAAAGATCATCTCCTCCTACACAAAGACAGCACCCCTCAGAATCTCCAGAGAGTTTTAATAATCGCTATAGAAATAGACTTTCCCCAGAGGTAGAAAAAAGATTAAGAGACTGCTTAAAAGAAAATATTAAAAACCTAGTAGGGGTTCCTGAGTTCTCTGACCTAGTTGAATCTTTAACCAGTGAAGATGAGTATTCCATCACCGAGACTCAAAGACAAGTCAGACTTTTGTATAAACAGATTCAACAGCTACGCAAAACTATTACAGGCTGTGATCCTTCACTAATTCAAGAACTTCTTGCCGCTGATCAGGCAGACGAGCAAGAGCGATTTGAGAACCAGATTCAAAACCAATTCTGCTGTGAGGCTACTGTGACAGTTATTGGGGAAATAGTTAATGTGCGAGCAAGTCCAAGTTTAGAAGGTGAGGTAATTGGACAAGTTCTATACGGCACTTGCTTAGGGGTGGACATTGAAATTTTTACCTTTTTTTCAGCACAAGAGCGATCAGCAGCAATGATAGGAACAGGTTGGTATCCGATTGTCTTACCTGATGGAAGAAGAGGCTACATTCACAGCCAGTATTTGTCATTTAACTGAGATGCTAGAAATGAAAAACGATCGCCTCCATTACAGAAGACGATCGCTCATTTCAATCAAATCAATTCAATCAAATTGCGGTGAAATTACACCGGTTTGATTCTAGTAGCCTTAGTAATCGAAGTCACCGCCCATGCCGGCACCAGCACCAGCCGCCGCGGCATCCTTCGGTTCAGGCTTGTCAACCACGATGCACTCGGTGGTCAGCACCATGCCGGCAATAGACGCAGCGTTTTGCAGAGCCGAGCGAGTTACCTTCGCCGGGTCAACAATACCAGCCTCGAACATATCGACGAACTGATCCTTGGCGGCATCATAACCGACGTTGAAGTCTTTCTCTTTCACACGCTCAGCAATCACCGCGCCGTTCTGACCAGCATTCTCAGCAATCCGCTTCAGCGGAGCCGACAGGGCACGAGCTACAATCAGCGCACCGATCAGCTCTTCGTTCACCAGGTTCGCCTTAGCCCATTCTTCCAGACCAGGAGCCATGTGGGCCAATGTGGTACCACCACCAGGAACGATACCTTCTTCCACAGCCGCTTTGGTAGCGTTGATCGCGTCTTCCAAGCGCAGCTTGCGGTCTTTCATTTCGGTTTCGGTAGCTGCACCGACTTTCACTACAGCAACACCACCCGACAGCTTCGCCAACCGCTCTTGCAGCTTCTCTTTGTCGTAGGAAGACTCGGTTTCTTCCATCTGACGACGGATTTGCTCACAGCGGACCTTCACGGCTGCTTCGTTGCCTTCAGCCACAATCGTGGTGTTGTCTTTGGTGATGGTGATGCGGCGCGCCTTGCCCAGCATGTCGAGCTTGACGTTGTCTAGCTTCAGACCAGCATCTTCGGTGATCACCTGCCCACCCGTCAGCACAGCGATGTCTTCCAGCATAGCCTTGCGCCGATCACCAAAGCCAGGAGCCTTCACAGCTGCCACGTTCAGCACACCCCGCAGGCGGTTCACCACCAGCGTTGCCAGGGCTTCTTTCTCGATGTCTTCGGCAATGATCAGCAGTGGACGACCGGAACGAGCGACTTGCTCAAGCACCGGCACCAGGTCTTGCACCAACGTGATTTTCTTATCGGTTAGCAACAAGAAAGGCTCATCTAGTACTGCTTCCATCCGCTCGGTGTCGGTGGCGAAGTAGGGCGAGATGTAGCCTTTGTCGAAGCGCATCCCTTCGGTCACTTCCAGCTCAGTCGTCATCGACTTGCCTTCTTCCAGAGAGATCACGCCTTCGCGGCCTACTTTCTCCATCGCCTCAGCGATCATGGCACCCACTTCTTCGTCGTTACCAGCCGAGATGGAGCCAACCTGAGCGATCGCTTTGGAATCTTCAACTTGACGAGCATGCTTGGCGATTTCATCCACCAAGAAGCCAGTTGCCTTGTCGATACCGCGCTTCAGCGAAATAGCATTAGCGCCTGCGGCCACGTTGCGCAGACCTTCCTTCACCATCGCATGAGCCAGTACGGTTGCGGTCGTGGTTCCGTCACCAGCCGCATCGTTGGTCTTGGAAGCAGCCTGACGAATCAAAGAGACGCCCGTATTTTCGATGTGATCTTCCAGCTCAATTTCCTTCGCAATGGTGACACCGTCGTTCACAATCTGAGGAGCACCAAACTTCTTCTCCAGCACCACGTTGCGACCCTTAGGACCAAGAGTGACCGCAACCGCTTCCGCCAGAATATCGATTCCCTTTTCCAGGGCACGACGAGCATTTTCGTTGTAAATGATGCGCTTAGCCATAACGTTCAATCAATGTTGAGTGTTGAGTTCTTAGTTTCGAGTTACAAACAGTCTGCAAGCTTCAAGTCGCTTCGAGTTTTGAATCCTGAGTTCTGAGCTTTATCCAACTCAAAACTCAAAACTTAAAACTCAAAACTTTTTAAACAACGATTGCCAAAATGTCTTTTTCCGACAGCAAAACATACTCTTCAGTACCGAGTTTGATGTCAGTACCGGCATACTTGGAGTACAGCACTTTGTCGCCAATTTTCACTTCCATTTCTTGGCGAGAACCATCATCGTTACGACGACCAGGGCCAACAGCTGCCACTTCCCCAACCTGGGGTTTTTCCTTAGCCGTGTCGGGGAGGAAGATACCGCCTGCGGTCTTCTCTTCAGAAGCACTCACTTTAACGAAAACACGATCTCCTAGAGGCTTAACGGTTGAAACACTCAGAGATACAGCCGCCATACAAGAATTCTCCAACTATATACAAATCTAGGATTAGAAGCTTTGAACCTTGAGTCTCAATTTTGAGTGAATAAACGCAACGGACTCAAAATCTCAATCCTCAAGTTCAACACTCCAAAGGGCGAGCATCAACATAAGCCCAATTCCTAGTGGATTTGGGGTGTCAATCTCGTCGCTTTGAAAACCCACAATACTCAAACCTGAGCTTCGAGATTAGCACTCTCCACTCCTGAGTGCTAATTTAACGGACAAGTGGCCCAACTGCAACCCGTTCTTCTATCTTTGGGAGTACGGTTTACCGAACGGCGACTCCAAAAAGCGAAGTCAGACGATGCCAAATTGGTTTGATGCCTGGGCTTTACAAACCTCATACTTTCGTTAAAGATTGCGCAGAAATGCTGGTAAGTCAGAAAAGTCCTGTGCCAGGATAGCGTTCATAGAGGCTGAGCCAATCAGCGCTTCAACAGCCTAGGATGTAGCCCCACAGCCATTCGGTTTTGTCATGCTTTTCATCGACCTAGATTTGCCCATTTCGATCTGCACAGAGTCTGCATATATTCACTAGCAAACCATGCATCCCCAGAAATTGTCGTTCTACGATTTTGGCGCTTTAGTCACCGCTCTGCTCACAGCGCTTACTGTTGTGATTAGCACTCCTGCAGGTCTGAATACTACTTTGTCTCAATCCTCGCCATCTCAATCCACTGCATCTCAGCCCACTGTCCTCAATTTGACCTCCTGGCTGACTGAAAAGTGAGGCAATCAAAAGAGAAGCTTGCTAGAGATTTTCAATTATCTGAGTAGGTTCGGGCAAGTTTCTACACATGACGTTTGCAGCAGCGTACCGTTGGCTAGAAAAACATAGATGCTGTCTAACGCTGGTTCTGACGGGGCATCCGTCACTCGTCACATTTTGCTGAACAATGCGTAAAATAGAGCGCATGAAATCACAAATCGAAGTAAATAGCGTGGAAAGTAAATAGCATGGAAACATTGACTCTGTGTTATTTGGTTGTTTATTTGGTTGGCATTCTTACCGATATCTTTTGATTTGACATTTTTTAAAATCATTTTTGTCAAATCTAGCTACGTCCCGTTACTGACAATCCTTCTACGATCACCGATGGTGTATAACAGGAGCCATTCCACTCTGCATCACCGCCTAGTTCCACTAAATTCTTCAGAGCCGTATATACACTCCCTGCCACCATCGTATCTTTGACGCGGCCTATAACTTCACCATGTTCTATCCAGAAACCCAGATCAACATTGACGGAAAAATCCCCCGAAATGCCTGGGCCGCCTCCCAGAATTTGATCCACAACCAAGCCAGTTTCGAGGCCAGCAATCAATTCCGGCAAGGTTTTTACACCTGGTTGAACCATGAAATTGAATAATCCTGGTGTGGGGTAGCTACCCAAGCCTGGACGAAACCCATTGCCAGTGGTGCCACTGCTCAAAGCGCGTCCAATCGAGCGATCGGTATAAAACAGTTGCAAAACGCCATCTTGAATAAAAGTGATTGGGCGAGTTGGAGTCCCTTCATCATCAAACGGGCAGCTAAAGGGGCCAGCATTCGGCTGTTGCGAAATGGTGATGGCATTAGAGGTAACGGACTGCGTTAAGCGATCACTCCAAGGTGAGGCCCGCTCTATCACCTGTTTGCCATTTAAGGCAGCCTGAACGGTGCTCCACAGCATGTCTGCGGCTTTGGCTGTAAATAGGATCGGAACCCGACGACTAGGAACAGCAATGTTGTCTTTCGCCCAGTCTAGGCGCTGAATAATTTGCTGAGCCAGCTCCACCGGATTCAGATCACCCCGTTGGGTTTGACCATCGGAAACGCTAAGAAAATCATCGCCCCGCACCCACTCGGCAGAAACATAGCAGCTCAAGGTAGTGTCGGTGTAGCCGCAGTCCAACCCTTGGGAGTTAATCAGGCGTGTGGTTTCGGCATCGCATTCCCATTCAGCATTGCAGAGAATCTCTGGATAGGCATCACGAATTAACCCAATCGCTTCCTTACCCCATTCCACTAACTGCTCTACGCCCACAGCCTCGCCCAGATCGGGGTAATGGCTTCTAGATGCATCTGCTAGCTCGATTGTCTCTGGCTGGTTCAATTGGCTAAGGGCAAGCGCCCGATCCACCAGAGCCTGTGGCTCTACTGGACCATAGGCCACTGCCAGCCCCGGACATCCAGCTCGCCATAGCCGCAAAGCAATGCCTTCTGACTGGGAGCTTTCCAACTGCTTCAGCCGATTGGCCTCAAAAAATACCGGGCGAGACAGCGAATAGGATTGAAAAACTTCTGCGGCCTCTGCGCCTGAACGAATGGCCAAATCTAGCAGTTGCTCGGCAATTTCCTCCTGCTGCGAGTTTTCAAACCCCATAAGTATCCAACCTACTGCGTCATGAGCTGCCAGACCTTGAAGAAAATTAATTTTAGGTGTTGAGTTTAGGCTTGAATTTGGGGTTTAACTCAACACTCAAAACTAATTTTTCTCATGGTTTGTAAAACTCATAACTATCTTCTAAGAAAAGGGGGACGTTACGCCAGATTAAGTTCTTGCATCAGCCAGAAACCAGCAAAGGACTCGGCCTCTGGATTCGACTGGACCGCGACAAAGTGGATCTGCTGTGCTTGCTGCTTGGCGGCTTCAAAAGCTTTAGCTTCGGTTTGCAGATCGGCAGTGGGCAGGTTAGCCAGAATCCAAGCGTCACTGGCTCCAGTTTCTAAAACAAGCTGGGGAGGCGTCGGGTTGAACCGCAGAAACGCTAACTCCAGTCCCGACATCCAGGCCGCCAGTGGTAACGCCCGCGAGGAATAGATAATTAACCCTGGAACTGACGTATCTGGCTGCAAACCGAACATTTCGACCGGAAAGGCTTCGCTAAAGCCAATTTCCCACTCCGACATCTCCTGAAAGGCTGTGGCCTCCAGAGACACAAAGGCCCATCGTTCGCCGACGAGCGCATCGGGAAGGGGCTGGGGTTTGGGAGGAGGCAAAGCCACCGAAGGATTGCTGCCAGCCTGATAGTTGGGTAGCGACGGATAGTAATCCTGCATCCGCTGGTCAATCCACTGGTTCAGGACTAAGGTACGCCGACTGGGGTAAGCTGGAATCCCCACCTCTTCGCACGCCTTGGTGATCATGTTGTTCATCTGCCGGCGAAAAAAGCGAATTTTGTCTGGCCGGACTGCAGCTTGGTCAAGGGCTTTTTCCAGGGCAGCGCGAAGCCGCACAGAATTTACCTCAGTGCTGGGCAAAAACTCTGAGTAGCGAAATAGCGAATCCCACTGCGCTTGGGCCTCGGATGGGCTTTCACAGATCAGGACTTCCCAGAGTTTCTTTTGGTTCTCGTCAACTACCGGACGAGAGTACAAATCGAGTTCCCAAATCGTTGTCATGGGTTGGTTTACACTCGCAGGGCAACCATTTTCTGTACGGCTTCCACAATTTGCGGTGGCTGCACAATTGTCAGGTTTTCCAGCGTACCGTTGTAAGGTGTAGGAATATCTTGGGATGCTAGCCGCAGCACCGGAGCATCTAGCTCATCAAATAGACGGTCGTTAATCGAGGCGGTTAGCTCGGCTCCAATCCCACCCGATTTCATACATTCTTCTACGATAATAACTCGATGGGTTTTGCGAATCGATTCGCCAATCGTGTCGAAATCGAGCGGTTTCAGCGAAATCAGGTCGATGACTTCCGGGTCAAAGCCTTCCTTCTCCAGCGTTTTAACCGCTGCCATCACATGATGCCGCATGCGGGAATAGGTAAGGATGGTGACATCACTGCCCTTTCTGACGACTTCTGCTTTGTCGAGCGGCAGCACATATTCTGCTTCGGGCAAATTCTCTTTCAGGTTGTAGAGCAGCACATGCTCGAAGAACAGCACGGGATTATCGTCCCGAATCGCTGCTTTTAGTAAGCCCTTGGCGTTGTAGGGAGTTGAGCAGGCCACCATCTTCAAACCGGGCACGCCTTGAAAGTAGGCTTCTAAGCGTTGGGAATGTTCTGCCCCAAGCTGGCGACCAACCCCGCCCGGACCGCGAATCACCATTGGAATCTTGTAGTTGCCACCAGAGGTGTAGCGTAGCATCCCGGCATTATTGGCAATCTGGTTAAAGGCCAACAGCAAGAAGCCCATATTCATGCCTTCGATGATCGGGCGCAATCCAGTCATTGCTGCCCCAACCGCCATGCCGGTAAAGCTGTTTTCCGCAATCGGTGTATCTAAAACCCGCAGCTCACCATACTTTTTATAAAGATCTTTCGTTACCTTATAGGAGCCGCCATAGTGTCCCACATCTTCACCAAGCACAAAAACGGCAGGATCTCGTGCCATTTCTTCGTCAATTGCTTCACGCAGGGCATTGAAAAGGAGGGTTTCTGCCATTACTAAACAGGTAAAAAGTGCATAGTAGTTAACCTTAATGCATCTTAACTGGTTCCGGTGCTGATCCGTGCAGGTGCTAGGTATTTGTTCTTGAATTCTTCAACCTTTAGCAATCGCCAGCCGGGGTTGGGTATGCCATTCTGGAAGAGAGAGTGAGCCAATATTCTCAAGCAGAGGTTTAATCTGTAGCTAACCCGACTTGAAATCAATCCGGGGAGTAGAGGACGATAGTGGTACTGTTGGTGTGAGCGTATGAAATTTAACCTTCGATTGCAGGTGACCCGGCTGATTACAATCGGAAAGGCCCAACTTCAGTCGATTCAAACTTCCATAAGCAAGTCGGTCCAATCCTGTTTTCGGTTTATCAAGCTGCAGTTAAGTGCAGTCACTAAGCTGAGTCCTCAATCTACTCTGCTGCGGCTGCTAGCATTGTTGGCAGCGGCCTTGATGGCGGTTTTGGCCATTGGCGGTCTGCAAACGATCGCCCAGGTAAATTGGTCAGATCCAGTTTCAGAAAATTCAAAAAGCCCACAGCCAGCGCAATCGCCTACGCAACCGCAGCAAGGTTGGGCTGGGCTACCCACTGTTCCTTCTTCCCAGTCGGCTCCAGCGCAGTCAAACGCCACCTCAAAACCTGCCGCTAAAGCTCCTGCTGAAACCGCTAAAGGGGCCAAGCCTCAAACCTCAACAGCAGCCCCATCGCAGCCAGCAGCACCTGAAGCCACTTCTCCTGTACCTACAGCGGTGTTAACCCACTCCAGCTTGAGTACCTATGCCCCACGGCTAGAGACGGCTCCTGCTCATCCCAGCAACTACGGGGAGCGCTACGCCAAAGATATTTTCGGTAAACCTGTCAGCAATGCGCCGCTGATTGTGCTGCACGAAACGGTCGGTTCTGCCGATAGCGCAATTAATACGTTTCAAACACCTCATACCGATGAGAACCTACAGTCGAGCTATCACAGCATCATTCGGCTAGATGGCACGATTGTTTACATTGTTCCACCCGAGAAGCGCGCCTTTGGAGCGGGCAATTCGGTGTTTAACAGCTCCAAGGGAGCAGAAGCCGTCCGGACTCACCGCCAGTTCCCGCCTTCAGTCAACAACTTTGCTTACCACATTTCCCTAGAAACGCCATCGGACGGCTACAACGATGCGCCTAGCCACAGTGGCTACACGGAAGCCCAGTACCGGTCATTGGCATGGCTCGTGGCCCATACCAGCGTCTCGGATGATCGAGTCACGACCCACCGAGCGATTGACCAGTCCGGCTCTCGCATGGACCCAAGAAGCTTTGATGCTCAAAAGTTTTACTCCTATCTGCGCAATATGCCGCGCCCCTACCTAAATCAGTAAACCAGTATCAGTAAACCCGTAGGGAATCAGTAAGGAAACTAAAGGAGCGTATCCCCTCGCGTCAAGCTAGCCACGACGACCAAACCAATACAGGCCACAAACGTGATCCCCAACGTAAACAGGGCAAATAATTCCCCTGCCGATAGGGGCCGATCGGTAGGATCCAGATAAGCTGTGGAACGATATCGGCGTGATTCAGAAACAGGTCGGTTTAGGTCCAGCGAGGGTTGAATCACCGACACGCGAGAATAGCCAATTTTCAAATCGTAGGCAAACCGCCGTTCTGGACTGCTGAGGGTCGCATAGGCTTCGTTGAGCTGTTGAAACTTCGCCACCGCTACCGAGGCTGGTAGCTGCGTCGTATCGGGGTGATAGAGCTTACTCAATTCTCGATAAGCGCGACGAATTTGCTGCACCGAGGCAGAAGGATGCAATTGCAGCAGATCGTAATAGGTAGGTGCTGGCTTCTGCTCAGCCGTCTGTGCTGACTGTGGATCAAAAAAATCAGTCATCAGAATCACCCTCACCGTTTTAGGCCATTTCGTAGCACATGGTACGAGTTAAGCGGATCTGCGCCAGCGTAAAAATTACGGGAATCACGCGGCTGTAGTTGGTAGAAATCAATCGCCAGCCCAGGTCAGCAAAGAACCAGGCCCACATTGCCGGACCCAGCAAAGCAAAAACACTGCGAGCCGCGCCATAGCGAGCTGCACTCAGGGTCATGCCGCGATAGGCGGTTTGCATTGCCACCTGGCTTTGAATCTGCACTGCTGCTGCCGCCCCTGCTTGAGCTGCTGCCTGACTAGCAACCTGATAAGTAGCCGCATGAACGGCATACTGCCGCGCAATCGCTTGTAAAATCACCGGACGCAAAACCGAGCTGATCGCCAGTGCCCCACCGCCTTTAGCCAACAGCTTGGCTTGCTCGCTATGGGAAGGCGGTAACTGCTGAGCCAGCTCAAATTCAGAAACGGCGTGCTGTAGTTCGTCAGCCAAGACATCCTGCTCGTGGGCAGGTAGCTGCTTCCACGCTCGGTTCAGCAAATATAGAAAAATTTCGGCTTCTAAATGTTCGGTCGAAAGGTCTTGGGAGTAGGGAATTTTTAGGTAGCGGCAGACCTGAATCAAGACTTGACGGTAACTGACTTCTCCAGTTTTGCGGCGGAGCACGGTCATACCATCAGCGGCGAGGAAGCGGAATCGGTCTTCAATCGCATCAATCCAACCATCGCGGTCCTGGCTTTGAACATCGATCGGTTCCGGCGTACAGACATAATCAAGGGGATTAAACTTACGGCGAAATAAAATTTCGGTTAGTGCCTGTAACTCGTCATCCGTGGCCAATTCCAACGCTACTCTCAACTCGTCCAAAGCCGCATCCTCCCCTGCTGATATTAAACTGGTTGTATTTGAGCCAAACTAAAAACAAACTGCTCTGCCTTTCAGAGCATTTGGCAGCCTTAAGCTCAGATTAAAGCAATTGCTTACAGCGAGCAGTCAATTTATAAACCGTTGTCCCATATTCTACTGAATCACACCGGTTTTCGGGGAGTTGATTTGCAGGAGCAGCCCAGCGTGGATACAAACGTGGATACAGTTGTGATCGGAGCGGGTTTGGCGGGTTTAATCTGTGCCCAACAGCTCCAGCAATCAGGCCATCGAGTTGTGGTGGTCGAAAAATCGCGGGGAGTGGGCGGACGCCTAGCTACCAGACGTTTGCAAGGAACCTGTGCTGATCACGGCGTGCGCTATCTCGATGAACAGGGTCCGCTCACTCATAATTTGATTCAAGCTCTATGGCAGCAGGATATCCTCCATCGTTGGACCGATCAACTCTACTGCCTGCAAGCCGAAACACTAGCAGTTACCGAGAGCAAACCCTATTACACCGCAACGACCGGATTAACCGCAGCCGCAAAATTTCTGGCATCCGGGCTGGCTATCCGACATGGTCAACGGGTGCAGGCTCTCACGCCTATTGACGATCGTTGGCAGATCAGTTTAGAAGCAACTGCCGCCCAGCCCACATCGTATCTAACAGCAGGTTCGGTTGTCGTTGCCGTCCCTGCGCCACAAGCCCTGACCTTAGTGCAACCCTTGCTGGAATATGGCTTTCCGTTGGAGTTAGTGCAGGCCATTCAGACCGTCGAGTTCGATCCCTGCTACAGCGTCATAGCCACCTATCCTCTGGAGCAACAATCAGAAATTGATCAATTACCTTGGCAGGCAATTTCCCTGGAAGGAGCAACCCAGACACCCGATTTGGCTTGGCTCAGTCTAGACAGCACAAAGCGCCCTGGCACCGTGCCACCCGTTCTGGTTGCTCACAGTACGGCGACATTTGCTCAGAGCGATTTAGAAGCAAACGATTTGCGCCCCATTGGGCAACACTTACTTGCACAAGCCGCAACTCTAGTGCCCTGGTTGGCAACCCCTACTGAGGTGCAAGTGCATCGCTGGCGTTATGCGTTTACTCGCCGCCCTTTACAACAGCGATACCTCGCTACAGAACTGCCGTTGCCTCTGGTGTGTAGCGGAGACTGGTGCAGCGGCAAACAAGTAGAAAATGCGGTAGAGTCTGGCTTAGCCGCAGCCTGCCAGATCTCTGCGTTTTTGGCTGATCGCCCTTTGCTAATCACAAATTGGGAAGCCCACGCGGCAGAACTCATGTCTCAATTAACCGCAACGCTAGTCTAAAAATGGCGCTAGTTCTTGAGTATCCCTAAGGTGATTCAGCAGTAGGAATTCAAACTAGTTTTAGATTGAACAGAAGATTTGAGTTGGGCAATCCTTAGTCAGCCGCACCAGCGTTATCTTGGCTCGTATCTTGATCCATATCGTCAACATCTCCCTGAGCGCTGCCATCGCTGCCATAGCGTCTCTTAGTGAAGCGTCCGGTATTAGTCCGCTTCCGAAATTTGCGAGCGTAAGCCTGGTTACGTAATGCTTTTTCTTTCTTTTGGTTGCGGCGTTTAGCCATTCTGAACCTCTTGAGGAAAGTGGGCAAACGGAGCCTGCTAGAGCAAGCCGTGGGGCAAGTCCTTGGCAAAATGTCTCCGCAAAACTATCACTTTAGCACAACTCTGCAATTTCCTCAGGCAGAAATGGGCTGAGCTGGATTAGAGCACTCATTAAAGCACTCAGAGGAATTAGAGCAATGTCTTGGCAAATTCCAGCGCTTCGGCTTGAGTGGTAATTTTGCCTTCTGCATGAGCCAGTTGAATCGCCTCGAGCAAATGCCCAATTGTAGGGCTAGGTGGCAGCTTGAGCTGAGCCATCAAATCTCGTCCAGTGAGCGGCGGCTGCGGATGGGCAATCGGATCATCCAACGTCAGATAGCGCTCAATCAAGGGAGTCATGGTCGTCAAAGGTACTCCACTGGCCATTCCCACTACTGCTAGAGCCGGAAAAGCCGCGCCAATTGCCCGAAACAGGTAGTACTGCTCGCGAGCCGAGGGGGGACAATTGGCCATTGCTTCAACCTGGGGCAAGAGAGACATCACCGCCAACACAGCCTGAATCTCTGCTCGACTGTACTTCAACCGCCAGAGTTCCTGTTCAGCCATTTCGGGATCAGGGGCTAGTAGACCCGTTAGCTTCGCCACCTTGAGCCAACTGCGAGTACTTCCCGAAACCCGCTGCTGATCCCGCAGCCACCCCGACAACTCCAAACCCGACTGCGTCGAGCCCAGCAGCTCCGCGGCCTGATCCACCGCCGCCACCCGTTCTAATCCTTCAGCCGTGGCATGGGGCAACCAAGCAGCCAGTAAGCGATCTTGCCAGGCCAACTTCAAAAACGGAGTGCTGCTCGCTGAACCCAGCAAATAGCTCAACTCAGACTGCACCCGCTCTGCCGCCACAAACTGAAGCAACCCCGCGAGCTGTTGAATTGTTTTTCGCGTCTTGTATTCGATCGTGAACCCAAGTTGGGCAGCTTGTCGGTACGCTCGCAATAACCGCAACGGGTCTTCCTTAAGGTTTTCCAGACGTACCATGCGAATCAGGCGCAGTTGCAGGTCGCTATACCCATGCAGTGGGTCAATCACCTGAGCTGTATGAGGATCATAGGCGATTGCGTTGACGGTAAAATCGCGATGCTCTAGATCTTCCTCTAGCGATAATCCCACCTGTTGAGCAAAATCAACCGTAGCGCGCTCAAACACCACCCGGGCAATCTGCCGCTCTGCGTCTAGCAAGACAAAGCCGGCCCGATAGTGATTGGCAATCATCTTAGCGGTACGCACCGCTGCTTCGGGCAAGACAAAATCCAGATCCAGATACTCTGCCTGCCGTCCCAGCAAGGCATCCCGCACATTTCCACCCACCAAATAGGCCGCAGGAGGCAACCACTCCAAACCAAAGGGCCAAGTTTGAGGAGACAGGGCCGAGGCTTCCAGCTGCCGCGGCTGATTGGTCTGGCCAACGGTCAGTTTGAATTCTGCTTGGTCTGACCGGAGGTCAGTAGAAAGTTCTGTACGCTTCAAAAACAATTTAATTCAATCCGTTAACAATATCGTTCTGCCCCGCTGGAGCTAGGAATATAGCTGATTGCTGGAAGTCAGTAGGGAATCTCAGTCATGTTCAAATCTGCTGGCAGCCCATAGACTTTGGCTTCAAGTTTTGGTGGCGTAACCTGTACAGAGTAATCTCAAGTTTTGAGCAGTTTTGAGTAACTCGTTGCAGTTTCTCAGCTTAGGCTCAAGTTTGTCAGCCCCGAATGATCAGCAATCTCTTCAAATTGTGAGCATAAAAGCTCTGGATGAAATTAGCGTTAAATCCTCAAGAATGACTGAACCTTATCTTTATCTTTTGACTCCTGTCTTCTGCCTTCTGACTCCTGACTCCTCGGCCACTTTCACAAACCATCTAGAACCACCCTACCTACATCCTTTCATTTTGCAACATCCCTTCCATATCGACTCCAGATCCAGCAAACTTGAGCTAGAGTATCAGAAAAGCACCCACAAATCCCAATCGCTGCTGAATCTGTGGAGGAATTCACCATGTGTATTTGTGTGAATTGTCATTATGTCGATCGCTGCACTACCTATCACGCAGTCGAACACCAGCACCAGCAGCCTCATTTGACAGATTCTCCTGATTTTGAGGCAACGGAGCCGACCATCAATGTCAATATTCGTCACAAAGACGACATTATTGAAATGGAGTGGGATGTAGTGGGCTGTCTCAGCTTTAAAGCAGAAATGGGCAAGTGGTCGCGGTTGCGTCCGGGTGAATTAGTGCCGACATGATGCTCCCGTGGCGCTAGATGATTTGAAATCACTCATTGGTTATCTCAACTGGGTTTATCTCAACTTGGGGTAAATTTGCTTTCAGCATTTAGACCTTTTTGGGCAAACTTTTTACCAGCAGGTTGGTTTGACCTGTTGTTTAGGATAGGTAAAGCAGGACAGGAGTAGATTTGGCCATGATTTTGCATCTCCTGCTAGCATCCTGACTACCTCTGGCCTCAACCCCGGTCTCCTAGCTGATGATTGTTTGCCTCAATCCAATCTGTACCAAGCCTGTCAATCCAGATGATGCCGTCTTTTGTCAAAACTGTGGTCATCTACTACAGTTGGGCGATCGATTTCAGGCGGTGAAGCTCATCGGGCAGGGAGGATTTGGTCGCACTTTCCTAGCAATTGATCGGGCGAATGATCAGACTACTCAGCAAGCTGATGACACGTTGATAAATCAGGAGATAAATCAGGATCAGCTCAATCAAGTTGGGATTGATGGCTGGAGCGAAGATATCGCAGCAACACGAAACCTACAGACTAGAGATGCGGTAAAGCCAGCATTCTGCATCATCAAGCAGCTTTTGCCGCTGCAAAACAACCTGCGTGAGAGCACTCGCCTATTTCAACAGGAGGTTGCCCAACTTGCTAAATTGGGGCAGCATCCGCAGATCCCAAAGCTGTTAGCCCACTTCGAGCAGGAAACGGCGCTTTATCTAGTGCAGGAATTTATTCCTGGCCAGAATCTGGAGCAGGTGCTGGCAACTCAGGGCGTGTTCAGCGAGGCTCAAATTCGCAAGCTGCTCGCCGATCTGCTGCCGGTGCTGCGCTTCATTCACAGCCAGCAGGTGGTGCATCGAGATATCAAACCCGCTAATATCATCTGGCCGAGCCGAGGCGAACGGTTTGTTTTGGTTGACTTTGGAGCCGCCAAGTCTCTCAGCGAAACGGTCCTCACCCAGACCGGAACAACGATCGGCAGCGCCGGCTATGCCGCACCTGAGCAGGCGATGGGCAAGGCGACGTTTGCTAGCGATCTTTATAGTTTGGGCGTCACTTGCGTTCATTTGCTGACAGGAGTGCATCCATTCGACTTGTATTCGATTGGTGAGGATCGCTGGGTTTGGCGACAATATTTGACCCAGCCAATCAGTCTGGAGCTGCGTCGAGTATTGGATAAGCTACTGCAACGGGCCACCAGCCAACGCTACGACACCGCGACAGCCGTTCTCCAAGATTTGCGTCTAGAAGCAACCGCACAGGCGTCGCCGTCAGTGTCAGTAGCAGCAGGTGGGTCTACGACCTCGTTGCCTCACTCAGCAGTTGAGACATGGCGCTGCGTGCAAACCTTGACAGGGCATCAGGGAGAAATCACAGCTCTCGCCGTGAGTCCGGACGGTGAATTAATTGCCAGCGGCAGTGCCGACAAAACTATTCAGCTCTGGAGTTTAGAGACAGGGGAGTTGCTATACACCTGGACGGGGCGTTCGTTTCGGCATTCTCAAGGTCATCAGGATACAATTACGGCTTTGATCTTTAGCCCCAACAGCAGGGTTTTAATCAGCAGCAGTGCGGACGGCACAATCAAGCAATGGGACCTCGAAACAGGCGAGTTATTCAGCAGTTTGCCGAGTCATGGCTGGGGCGTATCAGCGCTTGCTCTTAGCCCAACCGAGCCGCTCCTAGTCAGTGGCAGCGACGATGGTTTAATGCAGCTCTGGGATTTAGAAACCGAAGCCCTGATTGCCACGATTGCCCAGCTTCAACAGCCCATTCTGGACTTAGCCATCGATGCCTGGGGGCAGACCGTTTGGAGCACCAATGGCAAAACAATTAGCCAATGGGATCTCAGCGACGATCGATTGCTGACTACCCTCAAAGCCCATACAGAACCAGTGAGTGCCATTGCCTTGAGCAGCAGCACACTAATTAGCGGCGGTACAGACAAACTGATCAAGCTTTGGAATCTCAATACCGGCCAACAGCAGAAGTTGATTGCAGCTCATCGTCAGCGCATCCATCGTTTGGCCGTGCGTCCCAAAACCAATCAGTTCGCCAGCAGCAGTGAAGATGGCACGGTTAAGCTGTGGGATATTTGGACCGGGCAGCGCCTAGCCACACTACGTCACGGTTGGAGCGTCAGAGTCATTGCCTTCAGTCCCGATGGTGAACTGCTGGTAAGCGGCAGTGCTGATGAGGCAATTCGTATCTGGCAGCAGGACTAGCTGATTTCCTACCTCAACACCCTCAACAAAAATCCCCCACCCGTAGGTAGGGGACTTAATTAGTTAACTAGATCTACAGCTCGATCCGATCAACCGTACCGACTTGCGGTCGAGGCAATCAGGAAGGCGGCATAGGTGAGGATGTAACCCACCGTGAAGTGAGCCAAACCAACCAAACGAGCTTGCACGATCGAAAGAGCAACCGGCTTGTCCTTCCAACGAACCAGGTTCGCTAGAGGCGTGCGCTCATGCGCCCATACCAGCGTCTCGATCAGCTCTTGCCAGTAACCCCGCCAGGAGATCAGGAACATGAAACCCGTTGCCCAAACCAGGTGGCCAAACAGGAACATCCAAGACCAGACCGCCAGAGCATTCATGCCATAGGGGTTGTACCCGTTGATCAGCTGAGCAGAGTTCAGCCATAGGTAGTCACGCAACCAACCCATCAAGTAGGTCGAAGACTCGTTGAACTGAGCCACGTTGCCCTGCCAAACACCCAGGTGCTTCCAGTGCCAGTAGAAGGTGACCCAACCGATGGTGTTGAGCATCCAGAACATGGCGAGGTAGAAGGAATCCCAAGCAGAGATATCGCAGGTGCCGCCCCGGCCAGGGCCATCACAAGGGAAGGCATAGCCGAAGTCTTTCTTGTCGGGCATCAGCTTTGAGCCGCGAGCATCCAACGCGCCCTTCACCAGGATCAGCGTCGTAGTATGCAGACCCAGCGCAATCGCGTGGTGGACCAGGAAGTCGCCAGGACCAATGGTCAAGAACAGCGAGTTGGTGCCGCTATTAATTGCATCCAACCAACCGGGCAACCACACGTTACCGTGATTCGGCCAAGCGGTAGAAGCAATGCTGTCTGGGTTAGAGAGCAGCGTATCAAAGCCATACAGCAGCTTACCGTGAGAAGCTTGAATGAACTGTGCGAACACCGGCTCAATCAGGATTTGCTTTTCAGGTGTGCCAAAGGCATTGACGACGTCGTTGTGGACGTACAGACCAAGGGTGTGGAAGCCCAAGAACAGAGACACCCAGCTCAGGTGAGAGATGATGGCCTCTTTGTGATCCAAACAGCGAGCTAACACATTGCCCTTATTCAGCACAGGATCGTAATCCCGTACCAGGAAGATTGCACCGTGAGCAAACGCACCCACCATAATGAAGCCAGCAATGTACTGGTGATGGGTATAGAGTGCCGCTTGGGTTGTGTAATCCCTTGCCATGAAAGCATAGGGCGGCAAAGAGTACATGTGTTGAGCAACCAGGGAGGTAATCACCCCTAAACAAGCTAGGTGCCAACCCAATTGGAAGTGCAACGAGTTGTTGTAGGTGTCATACATGCCTTGGTGAGGCAGGTTGAACTGACCTTCACTCGTGCCACCAAACAGCCCCTTCTTGGAATCCAACATTTCTTTAATGTTGTGACCGATTCCGAAGTTGGTGCGGTACATGTGTCCTGCAATAATGAACAGAACTGCGATCGCCAGATGGTGATGCGCCATGTCCGTCAACCAGAGGGACTCAGTTTGGGGATGGAAGCCACCCAAGAAGGTGAGGATCGCAGTTCCTGCCCCTTGAGCCGTGCCAAACACATGGCTAGCCGTGTCCGGGTTCTCTGCATAGACGCCCCAGTTGCCGGTAAAGAAAGGAGCTAAACCAGCGGGGTGAGGCGGCGTAGACAGGAAGTTATCCCAGCCCACATGCTGACCGCGCGACTCAGGAATGGCCACGTGAATCAGGTGACCAGCCCAAGCCAAGGAGCTGACGCCAAACAGACCAGCCAGGTGGTGGTTGAGGCGAGATTCAGCGTTCTTGAACCAGGACAAGCTGGGACGGAACTTGGGCTGAAGGTGTAACCACCCTGCAAACAGCATCACGGCAGCCAGGATCAGCAGGAAGATGGAACCCATGTAGAGGTCGCCATTCGTCCGCATGCCCTGGGTATACCACCAGTGATAGATCCCAGAGTAGGTGATGTTAACCGGGTAGGACGCGCCTGCACGAGTGAAGGCATCTACCGCAGCTTGACCGAAGTGAGGATCCCAAATCGCATGGGCGATCGGGCGAGTGTTGAGCGGATCTTTGATCCACTGCTCGAAGTTGCCTTGCCAAGCGACATGGAACAGGTTGCCGGATGTCCAGAGGAAGATGATTGCCAGATGACCGAAGTGCGAAGCAAAAATCTTTTGGTAAAGATTCTCTTCGGTCATGCCATCATGGCTTTCAAAGTCGTGGGCTGTGGCAATCCCGTACCAGATCCGCCTTGTGGTTGGATCCTGTGCCAGACCTTGGCTAAATTTGGGGAATTTAGTTGCCATAAGTCCTAATTGAAGTTCTCAATTAGCTAGTAGCGTTTCAGAGTTCAGCCTCTAGTCTACCGGACTGGAAAGGATGGACCTAGACCACATCCTATCGATTTGCTTTTGATTTTCAGTGGAAAATCTTATCGTCGGCTATGGCCTAGAATCCACCGTCCAGCATCTAGAGAGAAGAAGCAAAGCAACTAGCCGCCTACTGCAATGATCCGGGCTAGGAAGAACGACCAGGTCGTAACAATTCCTCCCAGGAGGTAGTGAGCGACGCCCACCGCACGGCCCTGAACAATGCTCAGAGCGCGAGGTTGAATCGCAGGAGCCACTCTCAGTTTATTGTGTGCCCAAACGATCGATTCGATCAGCTCTTGCCAGTAGCCGCGACCGCTGAACAGGAACATCAAGCTAAAGGCCCAGACGAAGTGCGCACCCAGGAACAGAATGCCATAGGCAGACAGAGCTGAACCGTAGGAGCCAATCACTTGAGCTGCTTGTGCCCACAAGAAGTCGCGCAACCAGCCGTTGATGGTAATAGCGCTTTGAGCGAAGTTACCGCCCGTGATGTGAGAGATCGTACCGTCTGCGTTCACCGTACCCCACACATCCGATTGCATCTTCCAACTGAAGTGGAAAATTGCCACCGAAAGGGAGTTGTACATCCAGAACAGTCCCAGGAAGACATGGTCCCAACCAGAAACCTGGCAGGTGCCACCCCGTCCCGGACCATCGCAGGGGAAGCGGAAGCCCAGATTTGCCTTGTCTGGAATCAGACGCGAGCTACGGGCAAACAGCACGCCCTTGAGCAGAATCAACACCGTCACATGGATCGTGAAGGCATGGATGTGGTGCACCATGAAGTCTGCCGTACCTAGCGCGATCGGCATCATGGCGACCTTGCCACCGACTGCAACTACATCACCACCGAAGGCAAAGCTAGCAGGAGCCAAAGCATTCGGAGCAGTGTTGCCAGGGGCTAGGGTATGGATGTTTTGAATCCACTGAGCAAACACCGGCTGGAGCTGGATCGCCGTATCCGAGAACATGTCTTGAGGACGGCCCAACGCCCGCATCGTGTCGTTGTGGATGTACAGACCAAAGCTGTGGAAGCCGAGGAAAATGCACACCCAGTTGAGGTGAGAGATGATGGCATCGCGATGACGAATCACCCGATCCAACAGGTTATTCACGTTCTTGGCTGGATCGTAATCCCGCACCATGAAGATGGCACCATGCGCACCTGCCCCAACGATCAGGAAGCCACCAATCCACATGTGGTGCGTGAAGATGGACAACTGAGTCGGATAATCCGTTGCCAGATAGGGGTAGGGAGGCATCGAGTACATGTGCTGGGCCACAATGATGGTCAAGGAACCCAGCAGAGCCAAGTTGATGGCCAACTGCGCGTGCCAAGAAGTCGTGAGGATCTCGTAGAGACCTTTGTGGCCTTCACCAGTGAAGGGACCCTTGTGGTTCTCCAGAATTTCCTTGATGCTGTGGCCAATACCCCAGTTGGTGCGATACATGTGACCAGCGATCAAGAACAGCACCGCAATCGCCAAATGGTGATGGGCTGTATCCGATAGCCAGAGGCCGCCCGTCACCGGGTTGAGGCCACCCTTAAAGGTAAGGAAATCAGCGTATGCGCCCCAGTTGAGGGTAAAGAATGGGGTCAAACCCTGAGCAAAGCTGGGGTAGAGATCAACCATCAACGACTTGTTGAGGATGAATTCGTGGGGCAAGGGAATATCCTTAACAGCCACGCCTGCATCCAACATTTTGTTAATTGGCAGCGAGACATGAATCTGGTGACCTGCCCAAGACAGGGAACCCAGACCCAGCAGCCCTGCCAAGTGATGGTTCAACATGGACTCCACATTTTGGAACCATTCCAGCTTTGGAGCACGCTTATGGTAATGGAACCAGCCTGCGAACAGCATCAAACCAGCCATAACGAGACCGCCGATTGCTGTGCAGTAGAGCTGAAATTCGTTTGTGATACCGGCAGCCCGCCACAATTGGAAGAATCCAGAGGTTACCTGGATGCCGTGGAAGCCACCGCCAACATCTCCATTCAAAATTTCTTGACCAACAATGGGCCAAACCACCTGGGCACTCGGTTTGATGTGCAGGGGGTCAGCCAGCCAAGCTTCATAGTTTGAAAACTTAGCGCCGTGGAAGTACATGCCGCTTAGCCAGACAAAAACAACGGCTAAGTGACCGAAGTGAGCGCTGAAGATCTTACGGGATATATCTTCTAGGTCACTGGTATGACTATCGAAATCGTGAGCGTCAGCATGCAGGTTCCAAATCCAGGTTGTCGTTTTCGGACCTTTAGCTAAGGTACGGTCAAAGTGACCCGGTTGCGCCCACTTCTCAAAAGAAGTTGGCACGGGATCCTTATCAACGACGACTCTGGCTTTTGGTGTTGCTGCCTCTCGCTCCCGCGAAGTAGTTGTCATTAGAGACTCTCCTCTCTCTAGACAAGGAAACGAGTAGTCCCACCCAAGCTCACTTGAATCGTTCCCTACCGGCGCATCAGCAAGATATGCAGATGACTTAATAGAACGAGGCGGAATCAGACCAGATGGGAGCGTCTGAACAATCTAGACTTTGCCCAATCTCGCTGGAGGGAACTCACCAAAACGATTGCCTAGTCTGAGATTTGCTTAAACCGAGCAATCAGAATGGCTTGGTGAGGTACTGCGAGCATTATAGAACTGTATTTCGGCCCTCTTTGCGCAGGTTAACAATAATTAAAGTGAGAAACGCTTGATTCATCGGCCTTTCAAGCAGATCATCAGCAAAAAATATCCTAACGATTGACGATAATTTACAAATCGAAATTATTGATTGCAATCATAGAAAATATCTGGACAATGCACCTGTTCGATGCATTGAACTGATTGGTTTTGAAATTTAAGCGAATTTTAGTCTTTAGAGCAAAATCAGCAATTGACCTAGAGTATCTCCAGGTCTTTGATAGAGATAAATCGATTTTTAACAAGCATAGAAGAGTACGTTTCTCAAGATCTTCTTCACTAGAGTTCACATTAGAATTATTGTTAACTTTCGCAAATACGCGACTCGTGAATACCGTGAGTAAAATGTTCCAGCAGCAAACGATGAATAAAGATGTAGCCACGATGTAGCCACCACCCACTTTTTGTAAAAAGATTCAGATCTGTTACATGGTCAAGAAATCGAGCGTAGTTCCAGGGAATCAGTTTTTTGAAATACAGAACTAAACGCAAGGTGAAATGGCGGATGCAGGCTTGACCGCCTCAGATCAGACCGAAAAGCAGCCCAACCGAACCAGAACAGGCGGCAATGGTGGTATTTCTGGGGTCGAGTGCGGTAAAAATTGGTCCAAACAGCAAGCCGCCAATTGGCCAACCCGCTAGCCCTACAATGCTCGCATTCAGCGCCGAGCGCCAAATTCCCTGATTAGGAACGGTCTTGGTATCGATTTCTAACCCTCGGAGTCCATCTGCTACACCAAAAATGCAGCTGACGGTCAACATGGTAATCAGCACTAGACCCAGGGAAAACCATTCTTGATGTTTTAGAAAAGTTTGATTGATCGACTCCAGAATCAGCTCCAGCAGCAGTCCATAAATCAGCCCGTAGAATAACCCTTTCACCAGTCCTCATACTGCCGCTCTCCAAGACCATTTCAAGGTTTCAACCGTTCGAATCGTTGTATCACCCAATCCGACAAATAGTCCTAACGGTACTCCCAAAATCAACCATGCAAGTAACACATCCGCAGACCATCTAAACAGTCCTCCAGAAACGGCCGCAATCAACCAGCAGGTCAGTGCCCCCATCAGTACAGCACTGATGCAGTAACCCATCTATTCAGTTCGGGTGAGTGACCGTTTCAAAGATGAATTAGGAGAGGAATCATTTAGCATGTTATCCCCTTCGTTTAGCACTTAGGTTCCAGAGGTCTCAGCTCAACTCCAGCAATGCTCACTTGTGAGTTTACCGGATTAGTCAGGTGATGCAAGGTATGGGGCGTTTCTGAGATTGCAGAATTAAGTTAGATGAATCCTGGCGTTGATGGCGTTCAAAGCATCTACGATCCGGTTTCTGATCCTGATATAGTTCCCTAGGAACAGATCTTTCGACGTTTGAGCAGCCAGCAGGCTCAGGAGTGTGCGACGTGTTGGGGATAAACTGGCAAAAAAGGTGGTTACAAGAAAGGCCATTACAAAGGATACTGGCCGTTTTGTTAATGGCTGTCTTGGCGTGGGGCGTAACAAGCTGTAGCCCACCCTCGGAGAGAAGCGGCGCAAAGGCTGGCTTGAAACCTACACGGAGTCGGTTAACTGAAGTATCGCCGCCCTTCGCTATTCAAAATCTGAAGCAGGATCTGGAGATCTACCAGCCGCAGGTGAAAATTTTGAGTCCGCGCCCTAACCAGGTGCTGGAAGACACCGAGGTTGAAGTGCGATTGCAGGTCAACGATTTGACTCTGTTCAAAGACGAAGCGCTGGAGCTGGGTCCGTATTTGCAGGTGCTGCTCGACAATCAGCCCTACGCCCAGGTGTTTGATACCAGTGAACCGCTAAAGTTGGACAATTTGACTCCAGGTACCCATACCCTGCGCGTCTTTGCCGTGCGTCCCTGGCACGAAAGCTTCAAAAACGAGGGAGCCTTTGCCCTAACTACATTTCACGTCTTTACCCAGACGCCCGAAAATAACCCGGATCCGAAAAAACCGCTCCTGACCTATAACTACCCGCAGGACACCTACGGTGCCGAGCCAGTGCTGCTCGACTTTTACTTAACCAATGCACCGCTGCATCTGGTCGCGCGTGAAGATACCCAGGATGCCATTCCCGATTGGGAAATCCGCTGCACTATTAACGGCGAAAGTTTCACGTTTGATCGCTGGGAGCCAATCTACCTGAAAGGCTTGAAAACAGGCAAAAACTGGGTGCAGCTCGAACTCCTCGACGAAAATGGCAATCCGATTTCCAATGCGTTCAACAACACGGTGCAGGTGGTCACCTACGAACCCGGTGGCTCTGACACCCTAGCCCAACTGACGCGCGGTGAGCTAACTGCTGATGCGGCTCGCAAGATTGTCAACCCCAACTATGTGCCACCGCCACCCGAACCGGAAGTTATCCTGGAACCAGACTTAGAGACCGATCTAACCGAGCCGGAACCAGAATCGATGCCACCTGAGTTGCTCGCACCAGAATCCGCGACTGAACCAACTGCACCGATTGAACCAACCGAGCCGGAAGCTGAAACCGCTAAGGAATCTCCCATCCAGCCAGAACCTGAATCAGACATAGAAGCACCAGCAGCGTCCGAATCTCTGCCCGAATCTCTGCCCGAATCTCTGCCCGAATCTGTGACGGTGCCTTCCCTGGAACTAATACCTCAACCAACTGAGGCTCCTGAATCTTCTAGCCCAGCTCTTCCACCGCTGAAGGTGGTGCCGGAGCCTGCGGCCAATCCCAACTTTATGCCGCCATCGCTGAAGCTTGTGCCGCAACCTGTTCCTTCGAGTGGAGCAGATGGCACAGAAGACCTCGAACGCCCCTCCTTCAGAACACCGGCTAGAAGGCCCGCTAAGATACCAATTCAAACATCAGCCGAGCCAGAACCGTCTCCTGCATTGGAGCGCGAGTCAGCTACTCCAGATAGCCTACACGAACGGTTAGAAGCTGTGGAAGAAGAGGAGTTGACGAACTCAAGTGTGCAGCCCTTGCCAACCCAGCTCGAAATGCCCGCACCGGCTATCAAAGTCAAGCCAAGCCAAGTCCAATCTGTACCCGCACCGCTGGCGGAACCTCAACTTGAAACTAGTTTGGATCCTCAAATTCTGCCAGAGCCAATTATGGCTCCGATTGTTCCAGCGGCAGAGATCGACCGTGGACCAACTCAAGCTCCGGTTGTCCCCGATCTATTCGGCGCATTGGATCGCGTCAAAGGCTTTTTTGAAGGGCTGCGCAAACAGCCTAGCAGCACCAAACTCCCCCTTCTATCGCCCCTGCCTGAGGAGCTAGAGCCGCCGGATAGCGACAGTGAAGTCAGCCCTCTCGTGCCAACCAAAGATGGGTTGAGTGATTCACAGTAAGATTACCGCCACTCTTCCCAGTCCAAATTAAAAATCGACGTACCGGGAAAGGCAAAGGGATTGCGGGTGACGAGCAGGCGTCGCTGTAGCGCTTCCAACTCTGGCTCCCGGCGAGGCAAATCATCCACTAGCTCGTAGGGGGCAATTCCCTGATCAAGAGCAAAGTCTACCAAAACTCCAGCTGCCGCTCCAGCCGACCACTCAAACGAATGGACTCGGTAGGCAGCAGCAGCGATATAGCTCGTAGCAATGCTCTTGCCCGCAATCAGAAAATTATCGATGCGTTGGGGAATCATCGCCCTGAGCGGAATTTGGAACGGATAGGTTTCGCCTTGCCCTTGCCGCACGCCTGGATATTCGTAATTGCCGGGTCGTTCCGGCGGACTCAGCGCCATGCAGGGATGGAAATCGATGTTGTAATGCCCAATCCCCACCGAATCGGGGTAAATCCGCGAGCGCGCTCGCAGCCTGACTGGATCTGGGGTTTCGCGACTGCGGATCCGAGCAATCGCCTCTAGCCCACTCAGTGAAATTCCCAAATTGCGATACATCTCAGGTGCAAGAGTTTGATAATGCGGATCGGTGTAGTCATTGCGGCTGACATCGGTTTCGCCAATCGTGAAGCCACTCGCATAGCCCGGACTGGGACGACCAATAATTCGCCGGACTTCCCGCATGTAGGGATACTTCGACAAGCCATGCACTGTGCCCATCGGCGAATCTAAGCCGATCAACAGCCGATTGTTGGGCTGGGGTTGCTTGACGCCATCGCCGAGCTGCGAATCTGTAGTGCCCGCCACTAGCCAGTAATAAAAGCCTAGCGCCGCTTCCTCTGCCCGCCGCAAACTTTCCACCCGCAGTCCGCCTAGCCAACCGCCCGCTGCCAGTTGCCCAGCAGCTTCCAGTTGGTCATGGGTCAGAATCAGGTTATCTGCTGCCGTACCGGGCCGATAATCGTTGCCCCAAGTCCAGTTCTGCATCGAAATATCGCCGGGATGGGGCAGCGAGACACCAAACACCTGCTGAGCTGGGCGCGGTTCTGGGCTGAAAATGCGGCGATAGGTGAACAAAATATTGAAACTGGCCAGGTTTTGCCGCTCGTAGCTGTAGTAGGGCGCGTACTGCTCATAGAATTCTGGCTTAACCTGCGGTTGGGGATCCGCTGTGGCTTCCATCGCAAAAGTGTAGGTGTAGCCCTGGGTACAGTAGGGGTCGCCTGACTCACTTGCAGAAGACGGATCATAATGCGTCAGCGGATCAATCCCGACTCGATAGGGCACATCCGCCAAAGCAACCAATTCGCCGGTTTCGGTGGCGTCAATTACATACCAAGGCAAGGTCGGCGTTGCTGAGGCTGCGGTTTTCTCCCGTCCGTTTGGCACGAACTGAATTACATTTTTGCTGAAGCGAGCGCTATCCTCAAACCGATAGGCATCTTCGATCGTGGCGGACAAGGGTTCGGTGTTGAGCGGCGGTGCACCGGGTGCAGGCTGATGCTGAATCGCGATTGCGCTCTGAATTTGCGTCCCAGATTCATCTAGATCCAGGTCCTTCACCACGGTGTTCGGGAACCAGTACAGCCTACCGTTGCCTCGCTTTTCCGCATCTTGCAGCATGTCAAACAAAATCGCATGCCCATCGCTAGGCAAAAAGCAAAACACGCTCACCCAGCAGTCGCCCGGATCCTCTTGCTGGTAGGCTTGCCGCAGGCGCTGGGTAAATTCTTTGTACCCTCTGGGAAAGAAGTCTTGCTCGCGTTGGGTAGTGCGCTCATCTAGGGCAGAAGTGCCCTGGGAGGAAATCTGCCCCCCCACCCAATCGGTAATTTCGGTCAGGCAAACGGTGCGGCCCGCCAGCAGACTCTCATAGGCAGTCGCAGCTCCAGCCAAACCGCCTCCAGCAACCAGCAAATCGCATTCCACGGTTTCATCAATGGTTGGATTGGCCCGAACTGGAGCAGCCACCGAAGCCAGTCCCGAACCCAGCAGCACCGCCAACACCAGCTTGAATTTGAACGCAAGTTTGAACGTCATCTTCTCAGCTAAAACACGCCCAAAATATCATAGCGTTGATGGCAGTTGTCAGGCTGCTTTTATCGAAGCATCGTTAAAGACTCCTCAATATACAGCGTTTTTCACTCATGCGAGGTATAGGGGGTATGGAGGCTTCGCCCCCACACAGGGGCAGTGCCCCTGCACCCCGTTTTTGTACTTCACTAGCCTGAAAAAGGCTGTATCTTTATAGTTTAGTTTTGCTCATAGGCTTTTAGAAAACCTTCCTGTGAAATATGTGACTGAGCGCAATTGGTTCAGAGTGTGGAACCTTTAATTCGAGAATGATTTGACAACTCTGTAATAAAAGCTTCGAGTACAGGCAACTCTGGCTCTAATGTTTCAATACCAAAAGTTTCGACATGAGACTGAATTGCTGACTTTACATCAGCCAAAGCTTCCTCATACTAACCCGAGCGCTTTATAGTCAACACCCTCACCCCTCACCCCTCACCCCTCACCCCTCACCCCTCACCCCTCACCCCTCACCGAAACACTCTTCACCATTTACTGCTCTCCTTAGTATGTATCGCCTTCCCCAACAACAACGTCTTGTATTCCTAGTGGACAAGCCCCATAACCATCAGGATGTTTTCAACAATGATTTTGATATTTTTCATTCGTAATTTCTTCATTTCTCAATTTCAATCACCAACTTATCTCTTCAAAGTCCCCCAGGATTGGAGAATTTAGGGGGGCAGCGGCGGCAACAACGTTTCTTCAATTTCCTCTCTAACTTCTCGACTGACATAGCATTCACTGTTCAGATAATCAATCAACAGCAAGTTCACATTATAATACTGGTTCAGCAATTCTTTTTGCTCCCTTCTCCCAGGACATATCAGGGAGTTGATTTCTAAAATCCTGCAGCTGGCGGTTCAATTTTACGTTTATCGTCCTATTTATTCAGCAGTACATCCAAGCCTTCCTTGTAGAGTTCAGCACGATTCGCCAGAAAATTAGTCGTATCCTCAAACATCAAACATAGCAGTGTCAGCAGCAGCGGGCTGGTTGCCAGCTTCTTAATGCATTCGTTTTCTTCTAGCTTCTCAACAAACAGCTTGGCTCGGTCTGCATCCCCTTTCCCACCAAACCACTTTTGAGCAAACGTCCGAATCTGCTCATCATCAAAATCGGCAACCTCGTGCTTGCACGCCCCCCGTAAGGGCAAAGCATTCGGATCAGAGATATCCAAATTGATCGAAGGATTGTCGCCCGAATGCTTTGCCCCCACCAACCAATCGCAATACGTTAATAGATCTGGCTCTCCTTTCGCACTCTCTTTCACAGCTTCCTGATGATCTTCCTCACGGCCAACGGCTACATCTGCGTTCCGGTAGCACCTGCCCCTGGCTGGCCAACAAAGCAACGCTTACTCCAGAGCAAACCCCAGGTCGAGGGCAAGCTGCTTGGGTTTTACCGTCTCGATATCGGCGAGAAACTGCTACTTCCCGACGAACTCGCCCAAGCCCTACGGCAAGAAAGTACAGCCCGTCAGGCCGCCGAGCAGCGAGCCGAATTTGCTGAACAGCGAGCCGAATCTGCCGAACAACAGCTAGCTCAAGAACGCCAACAGCGCGAAGCCCTTCTACAACGACTGCAGGAGCGCGGCATCAACCTCGAAGACCTAAAACCTGTGAATCGCTCCACCTCCCCATACCCTTGTATTCTGCACACTCCCCAACCGATCCCACTTATGGCACTCTGGAATATGGGACTCAATAAAGATATTTAGTATCGAGCCTTGCTTTAGCCAATTTAGTAACCCATTAGTAACCAAACCTGAAAGGAACGGGGTATGCAAACTCTTCCCAATCCAGTCGTAGCTCCATCTGCCTCCACAAATTCCTCGATTTGCCTCGCCACCGACGGCACGATCCATCGCCGCAAAACCCGTCCCGTTCCGGTGGGCAGCATCACCATTGGCGGTGGGCATCCAGTCGCTGTCCAGTCGATGATTAACGAAGATACGCTCGATATCGAGGGGTCGGTGGCGGCGATTCGGCGGCTGCATGAGATCGGCTGTGAGATTGTCCGCGTCACAGTACCCAGCATGGCCCACGCCAAAGCAATGGAAGAAATTCGTCGTCAGCTTTACACTACCTATCAACCGGTTCCGCTCGTGGCCGATGTGCATCATAACGGCATGAAAATCGCCCTAGAGGTTGCCAATTATGTTGACAACGTGCGGATCAATCCGGGGCTGTACGTATTCGAGAAACCCAACGCCGGTCGGACCGAGTACACTCAAGCTGAATTTGACGAAATTGGCGAAAAAATTCGCGAAACCTTGAAACCGCTGGTAGTTTCTTTGCGCGACCAGAACAAATCAATGCGAATCGGGGTAAATCACGGCTCGCTGGCCGAACGCATGCTGTTTACCTACGGCGATACTCCTGAAGGCATGGTGGAATCGGCGTTGGAGTTCATCCGGATGTGCGAAGAGCTGGACTTTTACAATCTGGAAATTTCCCTCAAAGCCTCGAAAGTGCCGGTGATGATTGCCGCCAATCGCCTGATGGTGCAGCGGATGGATGAACTGAGCATGGATTACCCACTGCATTTGGGCGTGACTGAAGCTGGAGACGGCGAATATGGACGGATCAAGTCCACCGCAGGGATTGGCACTCTATTGGCCGAAGGGATTGGAGATACAATCCGCGTTTCGCTGACCGAAGATCCAGAAAAGGAAATTCCAGTCTGCTACGGCATTCTACAGGCGCTGGGGCTGCGACGGACGATGGTGGAGTATGTGGCCTGCCCTTCCTGTGGCCGCACGTTGTTTAATTTGCAAGAAGTGCTGCAAAAGGTGCGAGAGGCCACCAGTCATTTGACCGGGCTAAACATCGCCGTGATGGGCTGTATTGTCAATGGTCCGGGCGAAATGGCGGACGCAGACTACGGCTATGTTGGCAAACAGGCGGGCTATATTTCCCTCTATCGGGGGAGGGAAGAAATCAAGAAAGTCCCCGAAGATCAGGGAGTCGCGGAACTCATCAACCTGATTAAAGCCGACGGCAAATGGGTGGATCCAGCCTAGAAGTAGGAGCTGAGCCATAACCCACGAGTGTTCCCTAATATATGATCAACCCTGGCTCCTAACTCCTGACTCCTACACGGTCAAGACAGGACCAACGGGTCTATCTTAATGGCAAAAACCATTGCAAAAGATTGAGACATTTTCGTTACCACTGTCTCGGTCAGCCTGTGTTAGATTGGGCGTACTTGCCTTGCAGTCTATTCCTCTAGATATACAGTTATGGCGATCACAAAACGCGGACTCGTTCTTAGTGCCACAGCGGCGGCTGTTACGGCTGTCACCGTTACGGGAGCAGGGCTGCACCTCTCCCAGGGTCAAGCCTTCTTTCAGGAAAGCCCGAAAGAGTTGATTGACGAAGTGTGGCAACTAATTGACCGCAATTACGTAGACGCCACCTTCAACCAGGTAGACTGGCGAGCTGTGCGTCAAGAATACCTGGGCCGAGCTTACAGCAACAAAGAGCAGGCCTACGAAGCAATTCGGGAGATGCTAGCTAAGCTAGACGATCCCTACACGCGCTTCATGGATCCGCAAGAATTCAAAAACATGCAGATCGACACCTCGGGTGAACTGACCGGGGTTGGCATTCAGCTAGCGCAGGACGAAGAAACCAAAGAGCTGATTGTAGTCTCGCCGATTGAAGATACACCTGCCTTTGAAGCCGGGATTATGGCACGGGACGTGATCGTCGAAATTGATGGGCAAAGCACTCAAGGCATGGATACCAACGCCGCAGTCAACCTGATTCGTGGTCCGGAAGGCTCTACGGTGAAGCTAACCATCCGTCGAGGCGAGCAAGAGATGGAGTTTGATCTACGTCGCGCTCGGATTGAACTGCACCCAGTTCGCTATAGCATTCAGCAGGGTTCTAGAGGTGAAAAGGTAGGCTATATCCGTCTCACCCAGTTCAGCGCTAACGCTGCCGACGAGATGCGTAACGCGATTGAGGATCTAGAATCTAAGCAAGTTGATGGCTACGTGCTCGATCTGCGGATCAATCCAGGTGGCTTACTCTACGCCAGCATCGATATTGCCCGCATGTGGATCGATGAGGGGTTGATTGTTTCAACTGTTGATCGGCAAGGAATTTCGGAACAGGAAAGCGCCAACGGTACCGCCCTGACCGATAAGCCCCTAGTGGTTCTGGTGGATGGGGGTTCAGCGAGTGCCAGCGAAATTCTGTCTGGTGCATTGCAGGACGACAAACGAGCCGTGCTGATCGGCAGCAAGACCTTTGGTAAAGGGCTGGTGCAGTCAGTACGCGGATTGGGCGATGGGTCTGGTTTAGCTGTGACGGTGGCTAAGTACCTCACTCCCAGTGGGCGAGACATTAACCAAGCCGGCATTGAACCTGACATTAAGATCGATCTCACCGATGAGCAACGCCAAGAGCTGTTTGGAGTCAGCAACAAGATCGGCACCGATGGTGACCTGCAATATGTCAAGGCACTGGAAATCTTGAATCAACAAATTGCTGCCGCACGGCAGAGCCCCAAGGCAGAAGCCACTCCATAGTCGGTGAACTATTTAGGCAAATTTTGGCAAACTATTTACCTGTAGGGATTAGGAAATGCCCCTAGTCCCTACTTATTGTTTGTGATGCCGCAAAACTGGCTGAGCAACTGGGGCCTCTAGATGATTTAATAGCGCAGCCAGCATTTCGAATCTGCTTCAGCTAAAATCTAGGCTGGCAAACACTTTCCAGACCGAATCAGGCCCACTCGTCGCGCAATTGCCTCATCCTCGGTGGCAAATGGCCCCCACTGCTCTAGAGGAGCTTTGTCTTCCTCTTCTTCACCCGGAGCACTGCCCTCCCCAGCGCCAATTTGGGTGATTTCGCACTGACCATCCGCGTGCTTCAAAATATACCAAGTTTTGTGTTCAGTCTCTGCCATCACAATTTCTCCATCCAAATCGGTGCTGAGTAGGAGTATAAAAACTTTAGGATAAAAATTGGCCTACCTCCAGGCTTAATCCTGATCCCAAAAAACCTATGCCAACCCAACCCGACACTCAGCCCACGCCAGAAACTGGAGCCACTTCTACTACAGCTTCTGCAAATACAACCGAACGTCCAACAGGCAACTGGTGGTCACGCCTGCGCCAATCCCAGCGAGAAAACGTGCAAATCTTAGCGATTGCCCTGGTGCTAGCGATTGTGATTCGTCTGTTTGTGGCTGAGCCGCGCTATATTCCGTCTGACTCCATGGACCCCACGTTGCTGGTTGGCGATCGGCTTGTAGTTGAGAAGGTCAGCTATCGGCTGCACGAACCCCAGCCTGGAGACATCGTAGTATTCGAACCACCACAGCAGTTCGAGCAGCAGTTTGGCTTTTTGCCCGATAAGGCATTCATCAAGCGGGTGATTGCCACAGCCGGGGATGTGATCGAGGTGAAAAATGGCCGAGTTTACCGCAATAATCAACCGCTCAACGAACCCTACATCGCCGAGCCGCTCGCTTACCAGATGCGTCCCGTAGAGGTGCCCCCTGGCCATGTGTTTGTGATGGGCGACAACCGCAACAACAGCAACGATTCCCATGTCTGGGGCTTTTTACCAGAGCAAAATATTATTGGTCGCGCTGTGTTTCGCTTTTTTCCGTTCGAGCGCATTGGCGGCTTAGAATCGGCAACATCCGTTATCACCAACATCGCCAATCCGACCGATGCCATCACTCAAACCGCAGATAGTGCATCAACTCGGCAATGAGCGACCCCGGTAGCTGAAGCCGCTGCTGCAACTCCACCAAATTGCGATAGGCACCGCGCTGCTGCCGCTCCCAAATCAGATTCTGGACCAGCACAGCATTCATTCCGGGAATCTGCATCAGTTGCTGTTGCGAGGCTCGATTAGGATTGATCGGCTGAATTGCATCCAAACTATCGTCATCGTAGTAGCAGAACTGCAAAATTGGCGCTAGCGGCTGCAATCGCTGCACAGGTTGTCCTAGGGCTGCCGCCACATCCTCCAGACAGTGAAACTGCACACCAGCTTGGCTCAGGGTGGCTAAAGTTCGCGCCTGATGGATCGACAAACCCGGCAACCGCAGCCAGTCATCCACACAGGCCCGATTCACATCGAGTTTAATCCCCAAGGCAGCAGCAGTCCGCAGTTCGGCCACAGACTGAAAGCGGTAGTAAGGGTCCTGAAGGAGACGATGGCGGAGTGACATTGGTATAACAGGTCTCAGGTATAGCAGGTCTCAGGGGATGTGGCAGTGGTTGAGAGGGCAGGAGGCAGGAGGCAGGCTTCGTTCGTGGAACGCACTCTGCGAGCGACGGTGAGCTCAGCCGAACCGGAGGCAGGAGTTAATGGTCATTTGACCAGAAGGCAATATTCCATAGAAAACAAAGACTTAGCTAATGCGATCAAGCAACTGACGGCGCTTTTGTTCAAATTCGTACTCTGAGATCAACCCTTCTTGTCGGAGCTGTTCAATTTGCCGCAGCGCTTCTGCTACTCGTTCTACCTGCAGCTCTACTTGAGCAGGAGCAAACGGCCCTTGCTTGGACAAGGTTTGACCAGAAATGGGATTAAGCGAAGAGGGATTAAATCTGCTATCAAACTCATCACCGTCTTGAAATAAATACCAAATAGCTTCGACAATGCTGGCGATTCTAGGGATTGGGGTCCAACTCAACAAAAGGTAGATCACCCCCCATTTGGGCTGACCCAGGTAAAACTTATGCAGCCCCGGTAGGAAAATACCGGCACATGCCAATAGGGCTGCAATTTTTCGATCCTTCGCTTTACTCAGCATGTCGCCAATCGAGACCATTTGCTTAAATAGTCACCAGGGAAAAAACAGTTACCAGCCGCCTATTAGACACAACTCGGCACAGATAGTACTACCCCAATCGCTTGCAATCGCTTCATTGTATCGAGGGCAGACCAAATAGAACCAGTGAACTTTCCGTCATAACTTTCGTCTCAATTCCAGCGGGATTGTACTAGGGTAAAGTAAGCTACCAACATAGGGGGCTTTACCATCTCAGATAAACATCCATGGCAGTAGAGAGCGAAATCGCAGCCTTAGTTGATTTCCTCCAAAAGTTGATTTTCTCCAAAGGAAACTGCTTAACTGAATTCATCGACTTCTACCGGGAAGAAAGCGCTGCCAATTCCCTGCTATTGAGACTTCTGTATACTGATATCTACAGCACAACTGCCTCCCTGAAATGTCACAGATTTCTTTCTCTTCAGAATGGCTGAGTCAACTCTCTGATCCCTACGCGGTGTTGGGCCTGTCTGTGGCAGCAGATGAACGACGAGTCTTGAAGCGTTACCACACAATTGCTAAGCTACTTCACCCTGATACATTGATTGCAGCCGACCCTGCGATTCAAACCTTCGCGGGTCACATTTTGGCAAAGCTGGTGAACCCAGCCTATCAGCGACTCAAGCAAGAAAAAGAACGAGCCGAAACGATCGCGCTGTTGCGTTTGCGAGTTCGACAAATTAACCAGGATGAATCGCTACTGCCACAAGGAGCAATGGCGCGTCAGCTCTTAAGGCTACCTCTACAAGAAGCCGATGTATTTTACGAGCAATCGGTCGTGCAACTGGGAGAGGTGCAATATCGCCAGCTCGCCAAGTTTGAAGCCACCACCCGCCAGCTTGCAGAGTTGAATTTGACGTACCTATCGTTGAAAATCGGCGATCCGGTGATTCGGGAAAAGCGGACTGGAATTGTCGCTGCACCTCAGACTAAACCAACGCAGTTTGCCCCCAGTCAGACTGAGACCCCACAAGTCGCGATTAACTACGCCCAGCGCCACTATTACCGAGCGCAAGAATACGCCAAAAAATCCAACTGGACGCAAGTGGTGGCTGAATTGCGAGATGCGATCCGCTTAGAGTCGAACCGCAGTGAGTACCACTCTCTCTTAGCCAAGGCGTATCTGATGCAGAATTTAGTCGGCATGGCTAAAGTCCACTTCCGGCAGGCGCTAAAATTTAACCCAAATGATCCACTCGCGTTGCAGTATGCCAAACGGCTGGACTTGACTGACCCAGGTCCCAAAGCCACCGCCAGAGCCAGCAGTGGGTTATTTAGCTTGTTTACTAGAAAGCGGTAGAGCCTCATGGCGAATCCATCCTGGTCCCGTCGCCACATTATTTCCTTAGCGGATTTTCAACCAGCCGAATATGACACCGTGCTGCAAACGGCAGCCAGCTTTCAGGAGGTGCTTTCTCGCCGCACCAAGAAGGTACCCACGCTGCAAGGGCAAGTGGTCGCCAATCTGTTCTTTGAACCCTCGACCCGCACCCGCAGCAGTTTTGAGCTAGCCGCCAAGCGATTGTCTGCCGACACTTTAAACTTTGCACCCGGCACCTCGTCTCTGACCAAAGGCGAAACCATTCTGGATACGGCAAAAACCTATCTGGCCATGGGCACCGACATTATGGTGATTCGCCATAAAGAAGCTGGCGTGCCGCTAGCAATCGCCAATGAGATGGATCAGCTCCAGTCGCGAGTGGGAGTATTTAATGCCGGTGACGGTCAGCATGAACATCCCTCCCAAGCCTTGCTGGATCTGTTTACCATCTGCACGTTGCTAGATGCCGAAAAACCCCAGCTCTCATTGTTGGAAGGCAAAAAAATCGCCATTGTCGGAGACATTTTGCACTCGCGGGTAGCCCGCTCCAATATCTGGAGTTTGACCGCGAGTGGAGCCGAAGTGCATCTGGCCGGACCGCCCACCCTGCTGCCCAAGCTGTTTGCCGATTTTGTGGAAGATTCGCCGCTGCCTCGCAAATTGTTTCTGCACTGGTCGCTAGAACCCGCCTTAGAACAGGCCGATTTCGTTATGACTCTGCGACTTCAGCGCGAGCGCATGACCCAGCATTTGTTACCCAGCCTGCGGGAATATCATCAGCAGTTTGGCCTTACCCACGAGCGGCTCCAGTTCTGTCAACCCGGTGTGAAAGTGCTGCATCCCGGCCCGGTGAATCGCGGTGTGGAAATCAGCTCTAAGTTGATGGACGACCCAGAGTTTAGTTTGATCTCACAGCAGGTGACGAGCGGTGTAGCAGTGCGGATGGCCTTGCTCTACCTGATGGGCATTGGCAGCGGCAAAACTTAGATGCCCAACCTTTACTAAACCTCAGCAAAACTAGGCCGCTGTTGCCATCCATAGGTTGCTTCAATCTGAGCTGCTAAAGCCAGAATCGTCGCCTCATCTGCCGGACGCCCAATCAACTGCACACCAACGGGCAATCCGGTGGATGAAAGTCCGGTCGGAATCGCAATCGCCGGTTGGCCGGTTGCATTTGCCGGTGGGCAAGGCGCAATCCAATGGATGATTCGTTGTAGGGTTTCCTCCGGCGGCAATTCTCCCCACTCATTCACCTGAATCGCTGGGTGGAGATACACCGGCAACAGCAGCGCATCATAGTGCTCAAAAAAGCTTACCAGTCGCCGAGCTACCATTTGCATGGCCCAAACTGCTTTCAGATAGGTGCCGCTCGAATCCTGCTGCGACAACAACCAGCGATTAAAGGGACTCAGCACCTCTGCCGGTAAGCCTGCCGTTGCCACCCCCGCCCGCCAGATCACCACAAACGGTTCCTCTAAACCTGAGAAATCTGGACAGTTGGCTTCTAGCTGATGCCCCAATTGCTCTAAATGATGCGCCGTATCTAACACCGCCTGCTGACAGTCTGGATCGGCCTTACCAATCGGCAGAACTTCAGTGGTGTAGGCAATGCGATAGGCTCTGCTGGTGGTTGCGTTTGGTCGGGCGCTCTGCAAAAAGGGACGTTCCGGATCCGGCAACCAATAGGGGTCTCCGACTACGTAGCCCGCCATCACATCCAACAACGCCGCTGCATCCGCCACAGTTCGCGCCAGCACCCCATTCACGCCAATTCCGCTTTGATGATCGCCAACCGGAGCAAACGAGACGCGACCCCGCGCTGGCTTCAAACCCACTAGCCCACAGCAAAAAGCTGGTCCCCGTACCGAACCACCCCCATCCGAACCTTGCGCAATCGGACATAGTCCCGCTGCCACTGCTGCTGCCGCCCCACCGCTCGATCCGCCCGCTGTGTGATCTAGGTTCCAGGGATTACGGACCACAGGCAAACCGACGGGTTCCGCATAGGGCAGTGACCCTAGCTCCGATACCGAGGTTTTGCCTAAGATCACGAAACCAGCCTGCTTGATTCGAGCCACTACCGCATCGTCATAGGCACTGACATTATCGAGCAGAGCCGGACTGCCATAAGTACAGCGAACCCCCTGCACAGCAGTCAGGTCTTTGATGGGAATCGGTACCCCAAAAAAAGGGGGCAGATCCAATAGCGATTCAGATCCAGCAAGCTGCTCGGTTTTGGCCTTGGCATCTGCTAGGGCTTGGTCAGCAATCACCGTAACGTAACTACCCAACTGCGAATCCAACTGCTGAATCCGATCCAGATAGAGAGACACCAAATCGAATGGAGAAATCTCTCGGCTGCGAATCAGCTGCGCCTGGGTTAAAGCAGAGGCGAACGCTAAATCAGTCGTGTTCATGCCGGTCCATTGCCTTGCAAGTTACTGATGCTGACTGTAACAGAGAGTCTCTCCATCTTTGCCAAACTTCTGGTCAGATTAAGAATTGGCTTAAGAATTGGCCCCATTGGCCTGAGGATTGACAGGCATAGCTGGCTGAGGCCGTTGAGGTAGCGGAGGCACAGAGGGTTGAACACGCGATTGGGTCATCTGCTGAGCTGGATTGGCTACAGGTTGACGCTTAGGGAAAGCGCATTCCACCGTAATTTTGATGTTGCATCCCATCGTTCCAGCCGCGATATAGGGCACCCCGCCAGAGCCACTGACATTCATGCCAAACTCTAGCGTCACCTTCTCCACCTCTGCCAAGGCCGCGTCCTTAAAGGCATTCAGCGTATACTTTGTGTAGGTTCTAATCGTGCTCTCAATGGCTTTGAAACTTTGAGCAATTTGGGCCTCTGGCGATCGGCCAAAGCTGCCCTTGGCCCCACCTCGCTGCACTTCCGCGTCTGGTTCAACCACCTCAGGCGCAACTACATCATCGGTAGCTTCCACATAAATGATTGTATCTTCGTCGATTTGAATCGCTTGCAGCTTACTCATGCCAAAAACACCCCTCGATAATCTGTTCAAATGTGGGCAAAACTTTGTCACATTTCTCGAAGATAGGCGAGCCAAAGCCGAAGCTGAAACGGAGTCTTACCCCCTATCCCACTCCTGGAGCAGAGCATTTGCAGCCATTTGGAGCTTCACCGACGCCCTAGCCATTCCCGTAGCCGTACTCGACTGGCAATATAGATGGGGAGCTGGTAATGTTCTGCCAGCAACCAACCCACCATCAGCAGGTGAATGCCAAAGGTGCAGCCCAACCAAACGCTAGGAAACCAAGACAACACACTACCCGGCAAAGGCGGAAATAAAAACGCCATTAGCCACACAATCGAGGCCGGCAGCAACACGAGCACAATGCTAGCAAACCAAACCACGGCGGTTAAGCTCGGATCATCGCGATAGGTAGATTGCCAATTGCGCCCAGTCCAGCGCCAGGTCAGAGGTTGGGAACTGTCTACAACCTGCACGGTTTGGTTCTGTAGATTAGCCGTAAAAATATGGCGGCAAAAGTTACAGGCAAAGGCATCCATCAGCGTTAAGGCCGAGATCTGCCCATGACGACAAACCGGACAAATATAGCTATCCTGCAAACTCAGACTGCGCGACTCAGAACCGCGTTTAGCAGTTGCACTGACTCTTGCAGAAGAGAGTTTATTTGAGGGTGAGGATGAATTCCAATCTGGAGATGGCTGTGTCATACAGGCCGATCATTAAACAAAGTGGACAGAGGTAGCGTGTAGGAGAGATCGGCTAGCAGCTCATCTGCAAATGTCAGCCTAAATGTTAGTCTACAGCGCCCCAATCAAAGCACTGCTTGAACCAACCGACCGCACAATTTCCCGACCTCCTTGCTCTAGGATAACAACGGGTTCCAATCCCATCTCCACTCGCTTAACTAAAACCTTACCATTGACTAGCCGATCCCCCACCGTCACATAGCGGCTCGTGTGTTCCTCCGGCACTTTTACAATCACGTTGGTTTTGCCACCCACTTCGATCACACCGCTAATCTCAATCGTTTCCGCTGTGCTTTCCCGGGGTGCAACTGGGCTAGACATATTCACCGATGGCAGCGGCGACAAACTAGTGGGAGCCGGAACTAACGGCGGTAGCGGCACAATCGGCGGAGCTTGGGGCACAGGGGCAGTCGTTACCACAGGAGCAGTTGGAATTACAGAAGCGGTTGGAACCGGAGCAGGACTGGATTTTGACCGCACTACAGTAACAGCCGGGGCATAATCCAGAGAAGCAAACGGATCGGGCCGTCCACTATCCACCTGAGGAATCCGTTCCAGAGAAGCGGTGGGAGGAATTAAATTGGGCATGGGCAACGGCCGAACTGAGGTTGAACCAGCCACAAGTGGATCGGGAAAGAAATCTTTAGCCGTCAACGCTTGACCTGGAGCTTCGTTAGATTGAGCAGCATCCGTTGAGGGGATAGCTGGAGCAGTCGCACTAGCGCTTGGCTGAGAGTCTGCAGGCGGTTTGGAGGCAGTTTTGCTAGCGCAACCCGAAGCTAAGAGAATCCCTGCGATGCTAATCAACCACCAGCTTCTAGGCATTGTTATGCTCCCGGAACAACCATAGAAAAATAATCCCTAATCAAATAATAATAATTAGGGCAGAAAATGGAGCATCAATTTCAGCAGTTTCTTTGATACGCGCTGGTAATTGCTCCATCTCCGGGTAGTCAATTTTGCTAGTTGAGCATCTGGCAGACCTAGAACGGCCGATCTTCGGCTTCTTCTCTTGTATTAGTGTGGCGTGAAGGCGTTTCGCGCACGAATTTGAGATGCACCGAGCGGGTTTGTTCGCCATCTGCCGCCACCGCCATGATTGGAAAATCAATTAGCCCATCCTGGAACGACATCTGGAAGCGGAACGTACCATCTGGATTGAGCTGAACAGGCCGACCTGCGATCGTCACCGTAGCATCGGGTTCAGTAGCACCGTAGACAATCAGTTCTGCATCGGCAATTAACCAGAACCGGCGCGAACGTAGAGGCGGCATCGAGGCAGAAAACCCAACCCCCGACATCATGCCGATCCCCGACATACTGTATAGACCTGCGCCGGACATACTGTACAGGCCCACACCGGACATACTGTACAGGCCAATGCCAGACATCATGCCGATCCCCGATTCAGTTGGTACCGCCATGCCCATCATGCCAATTCCCGACATCATACCCACACCCGACATCATGCCTGCACCTGATAGGCTATACATTCCTACGCCCGACATCGTAGGAATCGCCATGCCCATACCAGAAGCCGTGTACATCCCTACACCGGACATGCTGTACAGGCCCACACCGGAAGTCGTGTACATACCCATACCAGAGGTCGTGTACATCCCTATGCCAGACATCATGCCAATTCCCGACTCAGTGCGAGCCGCCATGCCCACGCCGGACAAGCTATACATGCCCATACCGGACATCGTAGGAACCGCCATGCCCACACCTGAAAGGCCATACAGTCCAATTCCCGACATGCCAATCCCAGATGTTGTGGGAACTGACATGCCCACACCCGACATGCCCACACCCGACATGCCCACACCCGACATGCCCACACCCGACGCTGTCGGAACTCCTGCTCCCGAACCAGCAGCCAGTGCAAACGAACTGACCGCCTCTTGGGGAACTTGCTGCATCGAGCCGTACAGCGAGCTAGCCATGCGTTGAGCTTCAGCCGATTCAGCCAAGTCAAACATGCGGTCGTAAATGGATCGATCAAACCTGCCCTTTTGACCCGGTGGAGCCAGCTCTAAGAACGTTTGCCCCTCCAACTCATCGTTCCAATCAACCGTGATGAACTGCTCTTCATACCAATCCACCGGATAAATTGGGGGGATCCGGACTGCATTAGAGCGCGCCAGCATCAGCCAACGGCCATCTTCTGCCACATAGCCAATCTCAACGATGTAATCCCGATCGCTAATTGGAACCGGAATATACCAATCCCGCGCCAGTTCGTCACACTCATACTGCTGCAAACTGTGCGGATTTTGATAATTCAAATCCACATCCGTCACATCGTAGAAGCGGAGGGCTAGCCGCTGACCGCCCTGCTGTCGTAAAGTCTGCCGATGATGATCAGGCACATCCCAATATGAATAAGCCCATTGCGGATCGCGAGGCAGCAATGTAATCCAGCTCTCCCCATAACCATCTGGCAAATCGGGTAAGGACTCATCCACCGATGCCAACACTTCACTTGAGAGATCAGCTTGCCCCACATCAAATTTGGTGGCCTCGATATCAACTTGCGCAGAGTCTTCTGGCTCATAGACTTGACTCGTTTCACCCTCAACATTCTCAACGTTTTGCGGTAGCGAGGCAGTTCCAGCTGCAATTGCTCCAGTCACAGCACCTGTTGCAGTTGTATCAGCATCAATGACTGGGGGCTGACTCGCAGTTAGTTCTTCATCTTCTGCTGGTTCTTCACTCGTTCGTTCCTCAGCAGTCAACGATAGGTCAGATTCTACATTCCATGCAGCTGGAGGTGCTTCTGGAACTGGTATAGCCGGAGTCGCTTCTGCCAAGGCATTTGAAGGAATTGGTGTAGGCGGAGTCGCTGCCGCGAAAGCAGCCGACAGCCGCACAGGGGCAGAACGGGCCAACATCAGCCAACGCCCATCAGCCGTAACATAGCCAATCTCCGCCAAATAGTCTCGATCAACTTGGGGCAGGGCAACAAACCGATCCTGCTCTGTTTCAGTGCAGGTATATTCTTGAAACTGGGGCAATGGCTGCTCCAAATCCAGCCCGGTAACATCAGCAATTCGCAGCTTGAGCTGTTCGCCTCCCTGTTGACGCAGTACCGCTTTATCTTCCTCTGGGGTCTCCCAATAGACATAGCCTTGATCAGATGTGCGAGGCGTTAGCACAATCCGGCTGCGGCGATTCCGACCTCCTGCCGCCAATCCAGCCAATCCAGCTAACGCTGCGGCTCCAGCTCCAGCCGCCACAACCTGACCAGTCAGATTAGGCGATGCAGTTCCTGATGAGGCAATTTCTGGCGATGTAATCTCTGCTGATGAGACTTCTGGTTCCGGTGTAGCTACCGCTTCAACTGCTGGCTCAGCCGCTGGATTGGCTGCTGGAGTTGCGCGCCCAGGTAAGGTAGACCGATCTGCCGCTACCACTGAACCCGTCCGTGCTGCTAGAGTAGGCGAGTCTGCCGGTGGTTCTACCGATGGGGAATCAAGATCTGGTTCGTCTAGTGCTGAGCCTGAGCTTCGTCCTCGCAATCCCCATAGCAACAGCCCTATTACGCCCAACAACGGCAACAGTAACCAGGGCAACCAGTTTGCTCGCGTCTCGCCCGTGCCTGTAGCAGTTGCATTTGGGTCTTGAGCCAGCGTTGGTTGAGGTGAGGCTGGTGGTACCGCAGGCGAAGCTGCTTCCGGGGATGCAGCTGGATTAGGCGATGCAGTCGGACTAGGAGAAGCTGCAGGAAGGGGAACTGCCGCTACTGCTGCGGCCTGGGCTTCTGTAACAGCCTGTTGCCCTGCTGGTGATGTAGCGTACCCTAAAAAAGCCTGCACTGCCGGGCTAGCTGCTTCCCGGTAGACGTAACTACGCGGTTGAGAGTAGGGATAGCGAGGATCGTCTGGCAACGTGCCATGCATTGGCACAATTCGGACATCATTCCGTTCTAGGACCTGACTAGCAATGACATAACTGATACCATTCTCCCCAAGTTGGGAAACAACCGTGGCTGTACTGTCTTCTGCGGCTTGAACTGTATCCGGACCTGGAGTAAAAGGAGCTGCCCTGAAAACACTGTAGTTGCTGAGTGCTTTGCGAGTATCGCTAGATTCCGGATGGTCAACAAACTGAATTGGCCCTGGAGGTCCTCCTACTTCTGCCCAGTCTCTAATTTCTCCGCGAAACATCTGAGCAAACTGTTCGAATGTCAGTTCGCCTTGAAATGGATTGTTGGCGCTAGTGATGATTGCAATCTTTTCCCGGCTAATCGGAACTTCAACCAGCCCTTGACTGCGCTCTGCATCGGTCAAAGGACGACCAATCGCGGCCAAATCAATTGTTCTATCCAGGACTGCCTGCAATGCCGTATCGGTTCCTTGAGTAGCTAAATCAACGGTTGTACCCGCATATTGAGCTTCAAAGCGCTGTTTAAGAGCTTGATTTATAGCTGCCATGGTTTCAGAACCATCAACCCGGATTGTGGTTCCATTAGGAACTGATGATGGTAATGGAAAGGAGCTTGGAGTTGCGTTTTGAGCATGGGCTGAATCAGCCAGCAAGAAGCCTGCTAGAGGTTTGGGGGCCACAGCAAGAGCTAACGTTAACACCAGGGAGAGTACAGAAAAGCTTTTTCTTTGCAACATCATCTAAAGAGTGGGTAAATCAACTCCAAGTAAGGTTAATTTTTGCAAAAGACGAGCTAATTATATACCCCTCTCCTAAATAGACTTTGCCACTTGATAGACTTTTCCACTACTTCTCAAGAGATATTTTCCATGCCTTATCGTTTAGTTCTACTCAGTTAAACTGGTTTAATCAATTAAGTCGCCAAAATAAGCCGAGTGACTTTGTAAACTGGTCTACAGAGCTTCCGCAGGCGAGCTATGACAAACTTTAATTTTGAATCGAGCACAACCGACAACTCATTTGATCCAACCCTTCAGCAGCAAGTATGGCAACTCTATCGACACATACTCCACAGTCGCTGGGTTTTGATTGCCTGTCTATGGCTCACCATAGCTCCCCTAAGTTTATGGAGCTTAAGACACGAAGTTTCGCTCTGGTTAGACTACTTCACCTGGACTGCAGTTCGCTATAGCCTTATCTACAATCCACTTGCAACCATTGGCCTAACCCTGTGTGTTGTTCTGACCTTAACCACCCTACTTTGGCAAAGCCACAACATCCTATTCGGAATTTCGCCCCACTACCTACGCCGTTTAGAAAGACAGGTTCTAAAGATTCGTCAGCAAGGAAAATCCCATCCACTTTGGAAAAGAGTTTGCGGCAACATCAGCGAGGCAGAGCATTGCTCGATCAACCTACCCGATTGACTGAAGCCAATTAACTCAGCTGTTTGGAATTCTACCGTTCAGAGTTCCATCCTAATAACCCACCTTGAATTAAGCGCTGTAAGCACACCATCTATAGCAAAAAGCCTCATGTCTATTTCAACACAAGGCTTTTTGTTTCTATGAATCACCTGGCACCGAGCTATTTTTGCGGGAGGCAGCCCTCCAACTATCTTCGCCGCGGGTGCGTTTCACCACTCAGTTCGGGATGGATGAGCGTAGGTCCACACCGCCATAGGCACCAGGAAAAGCGGTTGAGTTCAACTAGTTGCTAATTGCATCATTTGGGTTGAACCCTGAAGGCTGCATAGTGAACTTAATTTACCAATGTAATGAGGTCAAGCCCTCGGTCTGTTAGTACA
>KL662191.1:5093407-5141872 GCA_000733415.1 [Leptolyngbya] sp. JSC-1 | reverse complement strand
GAGTGTTTGATTCATTCTCCAGGACCTCTTCTTATCCCGGATTCATCTTAAATTGACTCAAGTATCTCTACTCAAGCCTATTGCTTTGACGGAATAATAGTGCTATTCTGGCTTCCAAACTATTCTCTTTTCCAGGTTCGAGACAGCTCGGTTCGCGCTCCGCTGACGCCTCTCTCGAGTCCGCTCGCTCGCGCTCCCCTCACCGCTTTATTAATCTAGCGAATCCCTCCCCTAACTGTCAACCAAATTTGTGGAAAAATTTTGGGAAATCCTGTAAAGCTTGACTTGTAAGGTTTTGAGACTTCTCTAGCCTCGCGGCCATAGCAGAGTTATTCGTGGAAGCTGTCATGAAACAAGCGTAGGTAATGGTGTAGCTACCTTGCAGAAACTTTTCTCGGAAAGAGGAAGTTGGAAAATTTCGGGCTAGGGCTACTCCATGACAGACCAGTACACTACCTCTCCTCACTCTGCTAAAACTTTGGCTGAATGGTATGCACAAGCCAGTTCTGGTTCAGAACTGGCTTATACAGTCGAGATGCTGCTGTGCTTGGCCGAAGGACTTGGCTACAGTGCAGACAGTCCAGAGTTTTTGGGTTTGCAAGAATTGAAGCTTCCTATGTTGGCATTCATGACTTGCGCCAATCGCTCTGTTTCAGAATCTAGAGCGGCTGGATTTGTCGAATAATTATATAGAAAACCTCAGTCCACTCAGCGGGCTGAAAAATCTTAAGTTGCTCAACCTCTAAACAAATCTAATTACTGATGTCCGTCCGCTCGAAATGTTGAGTAATTTAGCTTGGTTTGATTTATCAAATAATCTAGTAATTCATGCCGCTCCGCTGAAAACGCTGAGAAAGCTGACGTATTTGAATCTAGAAGAAAATCCTGTTGCGGATTTAGATGCGCTGGACTGTTTAAGCAAATTAGCAATCCGCACCACTGAGGGTCTGATAGTCCCGTTTGAAACTTGGGTTGGATATTATTTCAACCGCCCAATCACTGAGCCTGCCTAGTATTGCCAGCTTGATGAATGCGCAAACTGGCTTCATGGAATGTCACCCTCCACCACAATTCGCTACATCACTTCACTCTTTGAAAATGCGGGCGAAATTCTTGCACCCTTTTCAGAAGCACAGATTAGAGATGGACTGAATTGTCTGGTCAGTATATGGACAGGCGGTAGCGAACTCAATCATTTGAGCGACGCAACCATTCCCTTGGCTGACCGACAGCGCTGTGTTTATTCAATCTTTAACTTATTTCAGAGTTGCTTTGCCAAACGCTGCTCTGCCGGTTCGTATCGGTTGAATCGGGATAGTAGCAATCCGCTAAATTACATCTGTTACTGATGGTGGGATCTTATACCATCATTCAGCGTTGTTGAGCTAAGAGCGGATTTTGCAGAAGTTCGGCAAAAAATCTTGTCGCTTAACTCAGAGATTTGCCGTGAAAGTGTGCAGTATGTTGCTTTCTATTAGTCATCAAAATACTCAGCGATAGAAATTGGTGGTTAAAGTCATGGCTATACAAGCAACGTCTATGGGAGGTAGCGCACCATTGAACCCCGGACGGTACAAACAGCGCAGCTTACGAGAGGACACTTTTAACCACCAAACACTTGTCAAACAGTGGCTCAACTGATAGCTATGGCTGTCCTTAAAAGCAGCGATAGAGCTGAATTAGGAATAAGCTGTGAATTGATCTAGGGTGGGCAAGTCAGATTAGTGAAATCACATTTACCGATGTGGGATGCCTGCCAACTCAAAGGAATTTCCAGCAGATCGCGGGTGCCAGTCATACCCTGACCAAGGAAAAACAATAGGGCCAGGCAGTTGAGAATAACATGGACATTCCGCCAGCGATTAGTGCGGTCCTGATAGATATCTGGAATGATGGCGAGGGAAAAAATCATCAGCATGGCGGCTGTGATGCCGTAATAGTAGTGAGAGACATACCACTCAAAGCCGCGCCGGAAAACCTCAGGCTGACTGCCTAGGATAACTAGACCCATACCAGTCAACGTGGCAAACACAGCCCGCCAGAGTTTCGTTCTAGCCCGGTTGAGCATTACCAGAGAAGCAATGGTCGCGACAAACATCAGCACAATAAACCAAGCTCGAAAGCTATCCTGCGACCAAACCTGGTTCTTCGTCATCTTGGTGAAAATTGGATGGGCGAGGCCGATCAACGTCAAACCAACTACCGCGTTTGATAACCAGCGGCCCAGTTTCAGGTGTTCTGAACCAACAGAAGCAGGAATTTTACTTTTTCCCCCTTCCTTGGCGCTCAAACGACGTTGCCGAGTCTGCCAAGCATAGTTAACAACGATACCAAGCAACGGAAATACGAAAACAACTGCAAGAGCTGGATGGATCAAGCCTGCAATATCTTCGGGATACATTGTGAGCTGCTCTCCTCTCTAGATCTATCTGAATCTACCTGAATCTACATAGGTCACTTTGTGCAGATTGCGTAGGCAATTGCGACAATTTAGATGATTAATTTAGATTTTGTTGCACTTTTGACGAGGACATAAGGAGCCTTGAACTCGGCCTCGCCAGTCTATCGGCCTCCTGGAGCTACAGAAAATCATATACTGCGGATTCTAGTACCAGTCCAATTCCTTAATGGCTTAAGAATTGCTCCATACCCCAGGTCCAGCAGAAGCTTTTTCTGGCGAGGAATTACCAGTACAGTACTGTGGGTTTCTAAGGCTAGCGTGATTTGGCTCTAAGAAATTGGCCAGCAAACTCTTAGTCAATTCTCAGTCAATTCTCAGCAAACTCTAAGGTAGCTTTAGCTTGACTATTCGAGAACCTAGGATGGGGATGCAGGCTACCACTGGGGCATAGCAAGAAGGGAACCCTAATACTGAGGAACCGTCTACTAACGGAGGATTCGTATAACCATTTTTTAAGCAAAACCAGACAGCACCAGACAGCGTACTAACTTTGGGTTGCTGAGATGCTTTGTCTGTATCAAATGTCCAGGAAATCAATACTTTTTGGGCCTATTCTGGACCTAAGCACCTATCCAAACTGAATCTGCTCGATCTAGATAATCTAGACCATTCAGCTTCAGGGCCTAGTCTTCGTTGATCGCTCATTGGCAAGCACAGAGACTTTGTAGATGACCACTTCAGTTAATCAAAGCGTACAAGCTACTCGTCAGAAGCAATTTTTTCGGCCTCAAGTTGCCACTCTGGTTTTGCTGGGAGTGGTAGCGCTATCGGGGGCCATCGTAGCGGCTTGGTTTACAGGACAGGGAACCATTAGCCGCATTTTTCAGCAATTAAATGAACTGCAAAATCGACCACCCCTCTGGCTAGAGGTGCCAATGGTAGCAGGAGAGTACCTCCTGTTTCCAACAGTCATCCTGTTTCTGCTGGTGCTGATTGTCATGAAAGTCTCTCCGCAACCGCGAACATGGTCTCGGTTTGTGGTGGTCGGCATCCTGTTAGCGTTGACCGTGCGCTATCTGCTGTGGAGATCGCTTTCGACTCTAAACGTGAGTACGCCCCTAGACGGTGTATTCAGCATCGGGCTGTTTTTGCTAGAGCTGTTGATGCTGACTAGCAGCACGATTCAACTATTTCTAATGCTGCGGGTACGCGACCGACGACGGGAAGCCGATTGGTTGGCGATGGATGTCGAAGAAGGCCGCTATACTCCAACCGTTGATGTGCTGATCCCGACCTACAACGAGCCAGTTTTCATCTTAAGACGCACGGTGGTTGGCTGTCAGGCCATGACGTATCCCTATAAGCAGATTTATTTGCTGGATGATACCCGTCGTCCTGAGGTGAAGGCGCTAGCCGACGAACTGGGGTGCCACTATCTAACACGGCCTGATAATCGCTTTGCTAAAGCAGGCAACCTCAACCATGCAATTCATCAAACCAGCGGCGATTTGATTGTGGTCTTTGATGCCGATTTTGTGCCGACAACTAACTTCTTGACGCGCACAATTGGTTTTTTCCAAGATCCGCAAGTGGCCTTAGTTCAAACGCCTCAGAGCTTCTACAATCCGGATCCAATTGCCCGTAACTTGGGACTAGAGAATGTTCTAACACCCGAAGAAGAAGTTTTTTATCGTCAAATTCAGCCAATCCGCGATGGGGCGGGTAGCGTCATTTGCTCGGGTACATCCTTTGTCGTGCAGCGCAGTGCCTTAGAAGCAATGGGCGGGTTTGTAACGGATTCCTTGAGTGAGGATTACTTTACCGGCATCCGGCTGTCAGCCCAAGGCTATCGGTTGGTGTATCTCGACGAAAAGCTGAGTGCGGGCCTGGCGGCAGAGAATATTGCAGCTCATGCGATTCAGCGATTGCGCTGGGCAAGAGGCACGCTGCAAGCCTTTTTTATCAAATCGAACCCGTTGACGATTCGTGGCCTCAACCCGATCCAACGCTTGGCTCATTTGGAAGGCTTATTGCACTGGTTTACCAGCATTTCGCGCGTGGGATTTTTGCTCATGCCCCTGGCTTATTCGTTTCTGGGGGTGATTCCTTTGCGAGCTACGGCAGCCGAATTGCTCTACTTTTTCCTGCCTTACTACTTAGTACAGCTTGCCGTTTTTTCCTGGCTGAACTATCGCTCTCGTTCTGCTCTGTTGTCTGATATCTATTCGCTGGTCTTATGTTTTCCGCTCGCGCTAACGGTGATTCAGGTGATGCTAAATCCGTTTGCTAGAGGCTTCAAAGTGACCCCTAAAGGAACTGCCAGCAACCGCTACTCCTTCAACTGGAACTTAGCTTGGCCGCTTTTGATGTTGTTTGTTGTCACAGCCATTAGCCTCTGGGTCAACTTTGGCATGTGCATGATCAAGGGTGCTTGGATGGACACAGTACCGCCGGAAGTAGCCAGTCAGTTTAAGGGGATTGGCTTGGGCTGGATCTGGAGCAGCTACAACCTGATTATGCTGGGAATTGCCTTGCTGATTTTGCTGGATGTGCCCCGTCCCAGCCCCTACGAGTGGTTCGACCTGAGGCGCACGATCAAGCTATGGCCTGTGACACCCGCAGGGGAACCAGAGCAGGTATTTTGGGGCGTTACAACCATGATTTCGGAGGTGGGAACCGAAGTGGCGCTGACCCAAGCTGGGTTTCCCACGATTCATCTTGAAGCCAATTTTTCTGATTCTGGGACAGCCGAAACCATACCTGTGCGGGTAGAGATTTTGGAGCACCATCTGTCAATTTCAGGGCAAGCAACCCAAACCGGATTAAACGGCGAATTTCCTACCGTGCGCATTATGTTCGACTCATTGGATACCATGCAGCAGCGGCAGTTAATCGAGATGCTGTTTTGTCGGCCTGGGCAATGGAAGAAACGCTACACGCCCGGGGAAATTCAGTCTTTGCTATTGCTGTTTCGAATTTTGCTGCGGCCACGAGTTCTGTTCGACCGCCATGTGGATGTCAGCGCGGTTTCGGTGGCGCAAATTTAGGCACAAATTTAAAACATTCCGCTGGTGGAGGGCATTGACCGATCGGTGTGGTAGCGTCGGTGCTATAGCTGAGTTTGGTTGAAGCGCTGATGAATTCTACCCACCCCTTCTCGTTGGCGAAGTACCTAATCGCCGCAGGGTTGTCCTTTGGTGTTGTAAGTGGCTTAATCAGTTTACCAAATGGGTTGGGGCCCAATTGGCTCACAAATCAAGCCTTAGCCCAAAGCGGAGGACGGGCAAGGGGAGGTTCGTTTGACCGACCAGCCGCGCCGCAGCAAGCTCCCTCAGGTGGCGGATCTAGCGGCGGGTACAGGGGTGGATATTCATCACCCTACGACTATTCCGTTCCCTATGATTATTCCTATCCCTCGCGTCCAGACTACTATCCATACCCAGCTCCCTACAGGCGTCCACGGGTAATTGTGGTCCCGCCCCAGTCCTATCCGGTCCCAGTCGATCCGGGCTATGGTACAGGAGATGGCACAAGCAGTTCAGGAGATGGATTATTCCTGGTTTTGGTGCTACTGCTAGGAGCCTCCATGCTACCGGTGTTAATGAACTACCTGCGGGCCAATCGCAGTAGTTCTAGCAGCAGTTCTAGAGGAATTGGGGCCAGTGAGTTAGCCAATGATATTGTAACTGTTACCCAGGTTCAGGTTGCCCTGTTGGCCCAAGCTCGCTATATCCAGGACGAACTGACCCAAATTAGCCTGCAAGCCAATCTCAATACTTCAGAAGGTTTGGCCGAGTTTCTGCGAGAGACCGTTTTGGCCCTGTTGCGCTCTCCAGAGAACTGGACCCATGCTCGCGTCAATTCCCAAACCGTTAAAAGCCGTCAGCAGGCTGCCCAATTATTTGAACAGCTCTCGATTCAAGAGCGCAGTAAGCTCAGCAGCGAGACTCTGGTCAATGTAGGTGGCAATATTCGTCGCCAGGCCCTCCAAGTTGACAAAGACGCGGACCCAGCCTCCTATATTGTTGTGACACTGCTAGTCGGCACAGCAGACGACCGACCTCTGGCTAACCCAGTTCATTCCACCGAAGAGTTGGCTGCCGTTTTGCAGCGTTTGGGAGGCATCACACCCGCCTATTTGATGATTTACGAGTTGATCTGGTCGCCGCAGGATGCCAGCGACAGCCTTTCGCGTGAACAGCTTTTGACCCATTATTCAGATCTAGTACAAATTGCCTAACTGCTCATAAGGCTTAATCGATAAGGCTTGATTGAACAGGCATGCCCTTCATAAGAATCTGACAAGGCAGTACACTGAACGATGTAGCATTGGGAGGACGATCACTTGCTAGACGAACAGGCTAAGAAAACAATCCTGCGAAAAATTCCCCACGGGCTTTATGTTTGTGGCGTCAAAGATGGGGATGAAGTGAATGGCTTTACGGCCAGTTGGGTAATGCAGGCCTCGTTTCAACCGCCCTTGGTGGTCAACTGCGTCAATCGCAACTCTGGCTCCCATGCCATGATTCAGTCCAGTCAGGTGTTTGCCCTTAGTTTCTTAGAGGCAAGTCAGAAAGAACTCGCGCAAAAGTTTTTCAAACCGCAGCGGCGCGTCGGCAACAAGTTTGAGGATGTCGAGTTCTATCTGGGTGAAACCGGCTGCCCAATCATTTCTGATTCCTTGGGCTATGTCGAATGCCGCGTTGTGGGCACAGTTGAGCATGGCGATCATACTGTCTTTGTCGGAGAAGTGATCGCCGCAGGCGTGCATCGAGACGGCGAACCACTCCTGTTAGAGAGTACAGGTTGGCAGTATGGAGGGTAATGTTCTATGCCCCTAATCAAAGTCCAAACCTCTGCTACTGCACCGGACCAGGCTACGGTTGAAAGTCTGCTAAAGCATCTATCTGCTAGTTTGGCGAAACATACAGGTAAGCCAGAATCCTATGTGATGACTGCTTTTGAGCCAGGTCTGGCGATGACCTTTGCAGGCACAACCGATCCGGTTTGCTATATCGAAATTAAAAGCGTGGGGACAATGAGTCCAGCTCAGACGACAGCCATGAGTCAGGATTTTTGTCAGCAGGTGAATGCAGCCCTCGGAGTGCCGACTAATCGCACCTATATTGAGTTTGCTGATGCCAAAGGCTATATGTGGGGGTGGAACGGAGGTACGTTTGGTTAGCATCGTCCGTAAAGATTTTGTTTTTCTACATAAAGATTGAGCCTTTCTGTGTCTATGGACTCTGGTCGTTCAAATTATCCCTGTTAAGATTCGTTACATCGGCGGCAAGTTCATAGGACTAGAACGAAAGGGAAATTATGCTGAACGCTCTATTGTTCGATCTAGACGGTACGTTAGCTGAAACCGACTCGCTCCACTTTCAAATCTGGCAGGACTTTCTGCTTGACTATGGGTTGGTAATTGATCGGGCTTTTTATAAAGCTAAGATTAGCGGGCGGCTGAATCCGGACATCATGGCCGATCTGCTGCCGCAGTTGAGTGTGGCTGAGCAGAACGATTTTATTGAGCGCAAAGAGGCAGCCTTTCGAAATAGTGCTGATGCACTGACACCTTTAGCGGGTGTGGTAGAGATTTTAGATTGGGCTGCAGAGCAGAACTTGAACGTTGCGGTCGTGACCAATGCTCCGCGCGAAAATGCCCAATTTATGCTGAATGCCCTGCATTTGCAGCATCGCTTTCTCACTGTTGTGCTGGGTGATGATTTGCCAATGGGGAAACCGAGTCCCTTGCCCTATCAAGAAGCGCTGCATCGCCTCAATGTAACCGCAGAAGAAACCATCGCATTTGAAGATTCGCCTTCGGGATTACGCTCAGCCGTGGCAGCCAATATTTTTACAGTAGGAATTGCTACAACTCATGATCCAGAAGATTTGTATCAGCTTGGAGCTGGATTGGTGGTTCCCGACTTTGCAGACGAGCGTTTGATCCAGTTGCTGAACCAACGGCTGATCCAACGAAGCAGCAAGGTGTTGACAGCATAATCGCTTAGTTCTTTAGCTTCAGGGCTTGCGGCTCAGAGATAGAGGCATTGACAGAAGTACTATCGGAAGCATGGTCGGAAACACGGTCGGAAACACTCTGGTCTTGGCCCAATTCCAACAGGAAGCGTAACGCTTTAGCGATGTAGGTAGCGCAGACATAGGGCGAGGTTTCATAAAACGACCGCCACGCCATACCCTTTTGCTGATCGTACAGAGCCGCCTGATGAGAGGGCTGCTCCAACCAAGCCAGACGAACCGCATGCCCAATCAGCACATCCAGCACAATATATTCCTCGATTTGCAGTTCAGGGTTTTGCTCCACAATTGCCGCTAGCTCCATTAGCGCCTCGATGTTCACTTGGCGGTATTCCGGCGCTTGAATATTGTTGAGCAGGTGTTCAACTCGCAGAGCAAAATTTTTCTCACCGGGCGTCATTTCCGACAGCAGCAATTCGCTATCTAATCGGTTGCGGCGGTCCAGTTTGTCGCCGATCACCAAACCTTTGCAGTGCTGCATGACTTGCCAGACTTGTGGGTAAAAGCCCTTCGGAACGCGGTTTAGTGCCCCGTCTCGTTGTCGTTGCTGCCACCAGCTAATTGGGGGCGATTCTGCCGATTCTTCTGACCAGAGGTTAGTAGCGTCGGGGGAAACCACCCATTGAATGGGTTGCTGCTGACGGATATGCAGCGATTCTTGCTGAAACAGGGTTTGATTCAAGCTATCGTAACCAGCCAACACCCGCATCAGCCGCAGTTTCACTTCAAACGGGCTGAGCTGCACCAGATGCTCATGGGCTTCATCGGGCGTCACGTTCAGTTCTCGCGCCAGTTCACTAGCAATCAGCAAAATTAGGTAGCCTACTCGCAACGTCAACAAGCCGTTAAACAATTGGGGATCGGTTTTGATCAAAACGCTGAGGTAGACCAGGATTTCCTGCGTCAGAGGGCGATCGCGCACATCATTACCGCAAAACATCTGGATTTTTTCCATGATTTCATCCGGCGGCATTGGGGCAGTAATCAGAGAAGCCTCGCTGTAAGCCTTGCCGACGGCGATCTGTTTGCCGCGCACCAGAATATCGGTAACCGCATCCGAGAGGCAAATATCGATTTTGTTGAGTAGCCCCGCCGAGCGGCGAATGATCGCCCACAGATGCAACTGGCTTGCCTTGCTGTAGACCTCATCTAGCAACTCAGCCACCGTCACGGGTTGGGTTCCTAAGCCAGTATCCAGGTCCACCCCAGCCAGATTGCTCAAAGTTTCTAGCAAATCAGTCTGCTCATAGAGGTTTTGGGAATGGCGCAGGCGCTCCAACAGTCGCGGAATGCTGGTTTCATAAGACAGCATGAATTCCTGCGTGCTGCTGAGGGGGGCATTGCGATCTGGATAGAAAGTGAGATAGTACGCTACAGGAGCCGCATCTTGAACCGAGGCTTGAACGAACTCAAAATCATGCACAAAATCTACCCGTTCGGTGCCTGCCGTCAGCATCAGCTGATTTAAGTGGCCCAGCTTTACCGCAATCCCATTGCAATTGCCATCTCGCAGCTCTTTCAGCAATTTGAGTAGGGGTGATTGCTCGATTTCCTCACTCTGCTCTGTTTCAAACATGGCATGGGTGAGCAGCAGCGTCATGGTAGGGCGACCGAGCTGATCCCAATGCTGCTGAATGTAGGCCAGTTCTGCTTTGATTTGGGCTACTAGAAAGTGGTAGTCCAGCGTTAGGTAGAACTGCTGCTGATCGAGAAACGAGGGCAAAAACACAATTGTCTCGCCACGAATGCGGAACACTCGCGAGGTGGTGAGGCTGCGTAGACGACGAATTGGGCGTCCAGTCATGGGCAGCTTATCGTTACGACCCACCTGAGCGTAGATAGCGGCTAACTCCTTGGCTCGACGCACCTGAATCGGAGCAACCTGAGTCGGCGTTTGGGTGTCAATACCGTAGGTGGCCAGTTCGGCTTGCAGGGTTTCGTCTTCGGCCAGCAGAGCAATTTGGACTAACGGCTGCCGCGGATGGTGAGAGCGTCGGTAGCGCCCCAGAGGATCAATATCGCCCAATGACAGCAATCCATCGCGTAAAAGTTGCCCCAGCACGTACAGGCTCTGTGCCCAAACCAGCGGCAGGTTCTCGTTCGGCAAACGAGTTTGGCTATGGGGATTGGCCCGCTCGGCCTCAATTTTATCTTCTGGAACATAATATAGCTCTGGCAACAGTCGTAGTCCGTTCTGCTCAACTAGCAAAGGCTGAAGCCGCTGATGGTATGCTTCGGCTTGAGTCAGATCACCGCGAAACAGGGCATCCAGCATCAGGTAGGTGAAAAACAGCGGCCATTCGCACTCGATGTGCTCAAACTGCTTCAGCTCGCGTGGCTCATAGTGGAGGCGGGTCACATCTTCGATCACTGTCTGGTGCCCGTCGCGCAAAAACCGCTTACAGCCATAATTGCCTTGCAGTTTCGTGACAATGTTGCTGCGAGTGCGTTCCACCAAAACTGGATTATCGACCGCAAATGCCGGAAAGCCAATCACGGCTAGCACCGCTGCATCTGCTTCCTTGGAGGCCGATTCGCGCGGCAATAGAGACTCCAACGTGATACTGGTTCGGGCAATCTCGTCCGGCAACACATGAATCACCGAGGCTTGACTGCCATAAACTCCAAACAGATCCAGACCATTGATTGCCTCTAATGCCGCCTTCGCCATTCCCACCGAGCTGGCATTCAGTTCTGGATTGCCGTGGTTGATCTTGTTGCCCCGCTCCCAAATCCCATAGTCTGGCGTGCGATAGGCACGACCAATGTAATAGACCAGGTTCTGGATAAAGTTGACTTCGTCGATTGTGAAAATAATTTTGAGGCCAGAAGCCGTCATTTGCGCCAACATTAGCAGGTAAAGCGATGTAGCATCGAGCTGCAAATGACCCCAGCCATCATCTCCGACGACGACATCGCCCGTGTTGGTATCGTATTTGGCGTGCAGCGCATCCAGGGGCGATTGGGTGTGCTTGAATTTCTCTACCTTATTGGCCTGCCGCATCATCGCAAACAGCAAACCCCGCATCAGTTTGACCACACTGTGCTCTAGCTCGTAGGCCCGACCCGGATTCTCATCTAGCTTGCGATAAGTCAAGGCCAATCCCCAAACAGCTAATATGCTGTAGACGTTATCCCGCACCCAAGCATCGGTATAGTTACCATGGGCTGTAATGGCGGTACTGGCTGGCAGCAGACCTGTAATTGGGTTTTGGCGAGCTAAAATAATTGCCTGAACTTCTTGGTAATACGCCTCGAGTTGATCAGAAGGAGCATCAGCAGGCCAAGCTCGCTGAGAGCTATTGATGTGAGGAGCAGCGGTAGCACACATAGGAAGCTTAACCAGTAGCTAGAGTTCAAGAACCAATTGCTAAATGCCAGCCAGGATTAAGGCCAGCGACCAATTTTCCTTAATGTTTCCTTAAGATTATCGCCTAATTGCGCTGGATCGAGTGATGCCCCTGCCTTAAAGCTCCAGATCTAGAAAGTTTTGTCTAACTTTGTCTAAGCGTTTCAGAATAAGGTAAACCTGCTTAAAGCAAAATCGACTTAATCGCTATCTTACAGTTGCATGGTTCTTGAGTTGACTCAGTGTGATTAAACACGGTTATGAAGTAATTTTTCTATTGGCCAGCCAAGAAATTTTTGAAAAATTTATCAGAACGATAGGAACTTGACCGTAAATTTACGGATAGGCTGATACCGTATAGAAACAAACAATCCCATACTGGATGTCACCCGATCAATCCGTACCACCCAGTGAACAGAACCACTATCAAGCAACGCAATAGGACCCCTTGAATTGGCTGCGACACGATTTTCCTATATTCCACGTCTACATTTCTTTTTTCAAAAGTAGCTGCATTGATGGCGCATTAATGGTTTGGTGCGTTTTTGGTGCATTGATTGATCCAATGCTATTGATTTAGCGTCACTAATTCAGTGTTCTTGATTCGGTACATTATTGATCGAGGTCACGGACCGTCAAAATAGACATGGTCATCATAGATGGAGTCCTTATGCAAGTTTTATTATCAGTTTGGTAACCCTTGAGGCTGATGAATCCGCTAACAACTCTATCAACCGATCTTAAAAAGCGGATTCTAGAATTCAGCGAAACCGGTTTCCCAGAGCCATGTGGGGGCAATTCCTACAAACAGCGCTATCAGTAGAATGATTGCCCCTGCATTTCCTATTTACCGACCTGTGCTTTTGGACTTGTCAATTTCTACCTAATTTTTATTGCGAGGTTAGCAGCCATCAGCAGGAATCAAGCAGTTCTAAGTAGGTCAACCAAATTAAACAGTAGATATAGTGCAGGCATCTCGCCCGCACCTGAAGTAGTTAGTAATTTTCACCTTCACCAGCAAGATTGAATTGCTGTACCTAAATAGAAACGCATAAATTGTAAAATCTAAAAACTACAGGATACAAACAAATAAAAGCGATAGAAATGTCAGAAAACATCTCTACCGCTAAATCAAGCACAATTTGTTAATGAAGCTGATAATCAAAACACCACAAATTTGGATTCTGATTACCAACCCAACAGGAATTGAGCTTAGAAGAATGCTGGACGATGGCGAATCAAGCTGAGAAACTCTTCTCGCGTTTTTGAGTCTTCCTGAAACACACCCAGCATAGCGCTAGTTACGGTCCAGGAACCGGGTTTCTGCACGCCCCGCATCACCATACACATATGGGTTGCTTCCATCACAACCGCCACACCCTGAGGGTCAAGGATTTCTTGAATTGCTTCGGCCACTTGACGGGTAAGCCGCTCTTGCACCTGCAAACGACGGGAGTACATTTCCACAATCCGAGCCAGTTTGCTCAACCCAACCACTTTTTGATTGGGAATGTAAGCTACATGCGCCTTACCCATAAAAGGTAACATGTGATGTTCACAGAGACTGAACACATCAATATCGCGCACCAGCACCATTTCGTTGTGGCCTTCATCGAAAATCGCACCGTTGATCAATTCCTCTAGGGATTGGTTATAGCCGCTAGTAAGGAATCGCATCGCTTCTGCAACTCGCTTAGGAGTCTTCAACAGCCCTTCCCGGTCAGGATCTTCTCCTACATTCAGCAACATGGTGCGAACCGCGTTTGTTAGCTCCTCGTTGGCATTTTCAGGTACCGGATGAGGTTTAGCCTCACGACCTTGCTTGGTGATGCGGTCGGGGCGAACCGGCACTTTAGCACCGAGATTAGACGAATCAATTGTTACATCAGGAAGTGTCATAGGAGAGGATGTACTGTTGGTTCCGTTAGAAGAAGCGATAGTCATAATATCTCTAGGGTGAAACGACTGAAAGAGTAAGCAAACGAGTAGAAGGGGCCATCGCCCAGCTCAACAGTTGCACTTCAGGCTGCAGGTTAAATTGCACCTCAAAGTGCACCGGCACTAGGCATCACGGTCAGTTCTTCAATCACAGCTCCCGGAGGCAACAATGCAGTGTGCAAGATAGTCTGAGCCACTGTCTCAGGGGTTAACATCCGAGTGCGATCGAAATTAGCCTGAACCGTTTCGGTATCCCAAATGGGAGTATTTACCGCACCGGGACAGAGTGTAACCACACGAATGCCGTGGGCACGTTCTTCCGCCGCCAGGGTTTTGGAGAGGGAAATCAAGCCTGCTTTACTGACGTTGTAGGCTCCCCACCCTGGAAACGCCTGATAGCCTGCAATCGAGGCAATGTTGATAATGGTTCCCTGCTGCTGCTGACGCATGGTTGGCAGCACTGCCTGAATGCACTGAAAGACGCTGGTAAGGTTGAGGGCCAGTACCTGTTGCCAGTCAGTCAGCGAAGTAGAGAGCAGATCGCCGGTGTAGCCCATGCCAGCATTGTTGACCAGGATATCAATTGGAAATTGGCTCACAATTGACTCAATTTGCGGTCTCACCTGCTCAACCAGCGCTAGATCAACCGCAAATAGTTGAACATCCACATTAAGCGGGGCAATCTCAGCAGCAACTTCAGCTAGGGCTTGATGGGAACGACTGACCAACACCAGATCGATTCCAGCCTTTGCAAAGGCAAGTGCAGTAGCTTTGCCGATTCCACGGCTTGCACCTGTGATCAGGGCACGGTGATGCATTAAAGAAGTCATGAGACCTTTCCAATTGCCAAGTTCAGCAGGAGTAGAAAATTAGGGGAAAGCAGCACAAAAGACGGGCTGAAGTTTGCATCATCGAGCTAGAGAGCATCCATGCAGCCTCATCAAGGCTACAAAAAACATCAGCGGTTAAAATCCTTAAAGCCGTACAAACAAGCTATCCAACCAGGTTAAAGCGGCGATCAGGGAAATGATCAGGACGCTTTTTCAAATTACAAAACCGTTAAGTACAAAAAAGTACAAAAAATGAGAGAAGTGTAAAAAAATGTAACTAGACTGATTATAACATCGCCGATAGCGTCTCTCACATTTACAAAAATTGTAGAATTTGAGGGTTTGCACTGATTACAATCGAAAATTCTTGATTGTTCAGGCTACGCTCAGCTCCATGAGGATTTGACTCCTGTTTAGTTAGGGATGCTCAACTCAAAGCTCAACTCAGCGGGTCAACCTGGTTTGTTAGATCCAACGCTTATTAGATCCTACAGTGCTAGCAATTTATTGACAGCGAGGCAGATAACCGCGCTTGATCTGGCTTACTGATTGAGAAGCCACTGCGCTGATCGGTCTTTCTGTAGCAGGCAAGATGATTGCACTCAGATCGACTTATTTGGTGAGTACTTAATTTTTGGTGAGTACTTATTTGGTGAGTAATGCGGCCCACTCGAAACTATACGGCAATTTGATTGAACATGCCCATTTTACGGAATTTTTGGTAGCGCCAGTCCTTAAGCTGCTGTCGTGTCATGCGAGTCAGTTCGGCCAGGTTTTCTAGTAAGGCTTGTTTCAGAGTAGCTGCCGCTTGCAGTGGATCAGAATGGGCACCTCCAACTGGTTCTGGCAGAATTTGGTCAAGAATACCCAAGCCCTTCAAATCGGTAGCAGTAATTTTGAGCGCTTCTGCTGCTTGAGCTGCTTTGGCCTGATCGCGCCAGAGAATAGAGGCACACGCTTCTGGGCTAGCAACGGTGTAGACCGAATGCTCAAACATCATCAGCCGGTCGCCCACACCAATCCCTAGAGCACCGCCCGAACCGCCTTCTCCAATCACAGTGCAAAGGATAGGAACTTCTAGACGAAACATTTCGCGTAGGTTATAGGCAATCGCCTCACCCTGCCCCAAGCGCTCTGCTTCTACGCCGGCATAGGCTCCGGGAGTATCAATAAATGTGATGATTGGCATCCCAAACCGATTGGCGTGATCCATCAACCGCATTGCCTTACGATAACCACCCGGAGAAGCCATCCCAAAATTACGCCGCACATTATCTTTGGTATCGCGCCCTTTTTGGTGGCCCAAAATCACCACCGGTCGGCCTGCTAAGCGGGCAACGCCACCTACTAGAGCCAAGTCGTCTACTCCGGTGCTGCGATCGCCGTGTAGCTCAAACCATTCATCGGTAATAGCCTGAATGTAATCTAGGGTGCTGGGCCGCCGGGGATGCCGAGCCACCTGTAAACGCTGAGACGGAGTCAGACTAGCAAAAATTTCTTGCCGCAATTGCACTGCTCGGGTTTCTAGCTGACGAATTTGGTCGGATACATCGACATCATTTTCTTCCGCCAATTCCCGAATTTGGCTAATGCGGGCATCTAATTCGGCCAGGGGTTTTTCAAAATCTAGAAGAATGGGCTTGCGATCGGAGTTTGTCATGGTGAGTGGGGAATCAGCAGGCACAGGGATGCCAGAGTGAAGTAGACAGCAGCCAATAGCAATGGGTACTGAATTTGCGTGAATTGCAACTAATGTTACAACTAGCTGGCACCAGCTTTGCGCTAGAGACTTTGCACTAGAGAGTATTTTAGCCTACCGTCCTGCTTAATCTACACTCCGGTTACCAGCGGCTCCAGTTACCCAGGTAACGGTCCTCCCCAAGTTCTAGATGACAGTCTTTCTGCCTGAATTAACATGCCTGAATCAACATTCGTTTAGATCCACTGCCACAGACTCAACTTCGATTGGCACCCGCACAGTAAACATTAGAACATTGGACGGATTTTTCACTTCCACCACTCCATGCAGATATTCTGCCAACCGTTTAATGATTGCTAACCCTAGCCCCGTTCCTCCCTGTCTGTTTTGGTCTAGCTCTGGAATGCGGTAGAACGGCTGAAAGATTTTGTCTAGTTCGGCAGCGGGAATAGTCACACCTGAATTGCTCACCACTAGCTCAAGCTGGTTAGTAACCAGACGTGCTCTGACCTGAATGCGTTCTTGAGCAGGTGTATACTTGCAGGCATTATTCAACAACTCCGAGAGAATCCGCCGCAAGCTCATCCAGTCCAACGTGAGTTTGGTGGGCCCACCATCCACCTGTAGCTCAATCTGCTGCTGATTGACCTCAGCTCGCACCAGGAAGGGCACCATCACTTCCTGCAACCAATCCTGTAGCTCATAGGTTTCTGGCTGAATTGGCGGCTGCACACTGCTCAAGCGCTGAAAATCGAGCAAGTCATTGATTAAGTTCGCTTCTTGACGGCATTCCTCTTCGAGAATTTGTAGGTATTCTTCCCAATCCTCAGGAGAGCGGGCAATTCGCAGCAGAGAAATTGCGGTTTGAATATTGGCAACGGGTGTGCGCAGCTCATGGGATGCAGTTCTAAAAAACTCGGCTTTGAGCACTTCGTTTTGCTCAAGGTGGCGCAGTTGCCGACGCAGGGCAGAGGATTCTCGCACGCGGTCACAAATGCCAGTCGATCCGCCAGTAATTGAAAACAGGGTCAGCGGCAACACCACCGGCAGTAAGTGATTAAAGTTGAGCAGCAGCACACTCAGTCCCAGCCAACCCGCCCAAAGTCCAGCAACAGCTCCGACTTGTCGGTTCCAGGTTCGCTCGTTCAGGCTCCAGCTCAACAACGGTCCGCCAGCGAGAAATAGCAGCAGCCACCAAGGCTTACCTAGAGGCTGCAATAGGGATTGGCGCAGCAGGTTTTGCAGCAGCGTGGCATGGAGCAATACACTGCTGGCTGGCGGATTGCGGTCATAGGGGGTAATGAGCGGATCAATTCCAGTTGCGGTAACGCCCACCAGCACAATTTTGTCAACAAAGTTTTCCTTGGGCACCTTTCCCTGCACCACCTGCACAAAGGAATACTGCTGCATCGATTTGGCATCTCCCACCCAGTTGAGCCACATAGGAGCCGTTTTCTGCGGTAAGGAAACTTCCCGATGCACCAGGCTGTAAGCCTGAGCTGCCACAATTGCCAAGGCTAACGTTCCTTGGATTTGGGGCCAAACTTGCCGCACAATCGCATCACTATCTTGCCGAACCGAAATATGGCCGACTCCCAACGCCTTTTGCTGCAAGACCGGCACTGGTTCTAAGGACATGCCTTCTGAATTCCAGGCAGTAGATAGCACTACTCGCCCATGCTGATCCATGGCCTCGGCCAGTGGCCTATCATCTGCAGTTGGCTCCGAAAACAGCAGATCAAACACAACAATGTTGGCACCGGCGTCTGAAAGGAATTGCAGCAGTTGGGTGTACTGTTGCCGCGCCCAAGGAAACCGTCCGAGCTGGGCCACACTGGCATCATCAATGGCGACCAACACTAAACGCTCGTCCCAGATTTGCTGGCCCCGGAGCTGAAATAATGCTTGATAGCCCAATTGCTCCAGCGGCTGAAAAGCTCCCAGCTTCAGCAGGAGCGCCATTGACAGCGCTGATAAGCTTCCCGGTAATAATCGCCATCCCCATTTAGATAAGTTGCAATTCATAGGTTTGCTCTTGACCTAACGGTGTAATGACGGTGACCGTCAGTCGTAGTCTGGATGGGGCAGGAAAAAACAGGTTAAACCGTCCATCGCGATCAATCGGTTGCGGCTGTCCTTGAATCAATACTGAACTGGTTGGATCGACTTGTCCAGTAAACTGAATCCGTCGAATGCCACGACGAATGATCCGTTCAATCTGATAATCCAAGCGCGGTTCGTTAGTAAACGGAACCGGCGGCGAGGGCGGCTCACCCGGAATTGTAATATTTTGAAACCCGGCTGGCACTTCCACATCCTGGGCTTGCGCCGAAGTGAGAACACTGCCTTCTAGGGTAGCAACTCCCATTTTGCCGTCTGGAAAAACATTAACGCCAAATTCGGTACCGCGTACTCCGCTAATCCCGGCAGGGGTATCGATTTCTAAGCGCGAGTCAGGATTAGTAAATTGACGGATCTGGAGCCGCACCCGTCCCTGATCGACTCGCAGCCGCGTAATATGTCCATCGGTTTCGGTCACTTCGAGGGATTGCACCTGTAGTTTAGTAGATTCACCAACCTCAACTGTCCCAATCCGCGTGTCCACCTCTAAGCTGGCTGAAGACGCCATGCCAGTCGAAAGACCATCTCCCACTCGCTGTAACCGATCTCCCACTCGCGCCCGTCGTGAAGTTGCACCGCGCAAGTAGGTAACATCGCCACTCAACTGCCGTATTGCTAGCCAACGATTCACCCGCACGGTCACAGTCTCGGCTGCAGTAGGTGCGGTAAAACTAGCAAAAAGCAGGGTAGCCATCAGAGCCAGCGCGAACCAAGCAATATGAAGTTTAGTTGGATGCCTCGTTGGATGCTTAGTTAGCAGCATGGTTTGAGCTTTTGCTCGTTTCGCCGACCTCAGCCGTTTTAGGACTAATTGTTTTAGGACTAATTGTTTTAGAACTAGTTGTTTTATAACTGATTGTTTTATAACTGATTGTTTTATAACTGATTGTTTTACTGACTGCTGCCATAGCTGTTGCAACAAGCTAAACCACCCACCTGCCTTTTGAAGCACTACCCCCCACTCCTCCAAAAACCTGGGCTAAAAAAATCTATACCAAAACCTATTCACCACCATATCAAAGCCTGATGCAGCATAATCTTGAACAGACTATATAGATGCGAATTAGAGAGCTGAGCAGCAAGTTCAGGAGCAGCCCACTGGGATCACGTGGCTGCCGCCGCTGTTTTGCTTGGCCAATCCACAGTTCAGCCCATTCTACCGGTAGTATGGAGTCAGGCGGCTCAACCTAGGGCAAATTGCAGCTAGATTAGCGCCGCTTCAGCAATTCATCCTATTTCATCATTGGGTAACTAAGGTTAGCTATGGCAATGCTTTTTCGAGCTGTGGGAATTTGTATCGTTGCAATTATTTTGGTTTGCGGCAGGCCGCCCGTTGCCTTAGCTCAATCTCCCGTTGCGCCCACTGCTCCTACCACGGTCTCCCAGTGTGATCAGCTGATTCAGGTTGCCAATCGCGCCACCGATGCCGCCCAGCAGCTTTCGCAAAACTCTTCCTCGAACTCGATCCAAGACCTGCTAGACACAGCCAACATCGCTGACCGGGCCATTGGAGAAATGCAGGCATTAAGCTTAACTGACAGCGAGTTGCTGAAATTCCGGGACCAGTTCGTCACGATGTATGAAGGCGTCAGCCGTGCTATTCGAGATCTGGTCGAGGCCGCTAATCAGCAAGATCAAGAGGCCGGAGAACAGGCTTTCACCGCTTTGCAAACCGCAACAGCCGCCGAAGAAACCCTTGTGCCAGCCATCAACCGCTACTGTGAACGCACCGCTCAAATAGTTACCCCTCGCTAGTCCCCTCGCTAGTCCTTTGTTTCGGCTGACTATCGGTCACCTACCATGCCCCGCCGTCCGATCTATTTAGACTGTCACGCCACTACACCGGTGGATCCACGGGTGCTGGAAGCTATGCTGCCCTACTTCAGCCAACACTTTGGCAATCCGGCCAGCGTTACCCATTTGTATGGCTGGGAGGCTGAGGCGGCGGTACAGCAGGCCAGAGAAAGTTTAGCTGTGGCTATCCAGGCTAGTCCTGAAGAGATTATCTTTACCAGCGGAGCAACCGAGGCCAATAATCTCGCCATCAAAGGCGTGGCCGAATCCTACTTCAGCCAAGGGCGACACCTGATTACCCTGGCAACCGAACACCGGGCCGTGCTCGATCCCTGTCGCTATCTTCAAAGCCTGGAATTCGACGTAACGGTGTTGCCAGTCCAACCGGATGGGTTGGTGGATCTGGAGCAGTTGGAAAAGGCGCTCCGCCCAGAAACGATTTTGGTGTCGGTAATGGCCGCCAACAACGAGATCGGCGTACTGCAACCCCTGGCAGAAATTGGGGCGATTTGCCACCAGCATGGCATTCTGTTTCACACTGATGCAGCCCAAGCAATTGGCAAGATTCCGCTGGATGTGGAGGCAATGCAGATCGACCTGATGTCACTCACGGCTCATAAAGTGTACGGGCCAAAAGGAATTGGAGCACTGTACGTGCGGCGAAAACAGCCCAGAGTGAGGCTAGCGGCCCAACTCCACGGCGGCGGCCATGAGCGGGGGATGCGGTCGGGCACCCTTTACACACCCCAAATCGTCGGTTTTGCCAAAGCCGTCGAACTGGGGCTAGCAGAATTAGAGACCAAGGCTCAACACATTAGCACCCTGCGTAATCACCTCTGGCAACAGTTGCAACCACTAGATGGAATTCAGCTCAATGGACATCCAACCCAGCGATTAGCGGGCAACCTGAATATCAGCGTGGCTGGAGTGGATGGACAAGCACTGCTTTTGGGGTTACAGCCATTTGTGGCAGTTTCTTCTGGTTCGGCCTGTACCTCGGCTAAAATCGAACCGTCTCATGTGTTGGCCGCGCTGGGGATTGCTCCCGAACTCGCTTTTGCTTCGGTGCGATTCGGTATCGGTCGATTTAATACCCTAGAGGAAATTGATCGGGTTGCTGCCGGATTTATCGAAACGGTGCAGTCTCTCCGAAAATCGGATTGACTAACTCGCAAAGGCGGGTTTTGTCTGTGTAACAGCAGCTTTAGTCGCTATCAATCAAGCCTAAAGCCTGTAGCGCCTCTTTGGCAGCATTTTTCTCGGCATCCTGCTTGCGCCGCCCCTGGCCGGTGCCATATCTTGTCCCGGCTACATACACTTCTGCCGTAAACTCTCTGGCATGGTCAGGCCCGGTTTGACCCGTGATGATGTACTGGGGATTTTCGCGTTGGTGGGCCAATGCCCACTGCTGGAAGCGACTCTTAAAATTAACTGTCGATGCCGTCAGTACTAACGTATCGACAACCGCAGCAAACAGCGGTTCAACATAGACGCGCACCAAATTGATATCAGACCCTGTATCAAGGAAGTAAGCGCCAATCATCGCTTCAAAGGCGCTGCTGAGCAAGTTGGCATTCCGACGCCCACCATCTTTTTCGGCTCCCCGGCCTAGTTTCAGATGCTGATTGAGTCCGAGAAAAAGCGCAAATTGAGCCAACTGCTGCTCATCGACCAGGGCTGAGCGCAAGGGAGTCAGTTCTCCTTCCGGTTTAGTCGCAAAATGTTTGTAGAGGTACTCACCGCTGAGGAAGTTCAAGACGGCATCACCTAAAAATTCCAAACGCTCATTGTGCAGTTGAGCATTGGAGAATTCATTGATGTAGGAACGGTGAGTCATGGCCTGCTGAAACAGATCCGGATTCTGAAAGTTTGGTAGCTTAAATGGATCACTCATGGTTGTTTAAGCAATTTCTCCAAGCAATTTCTCCAGAGGCATTTGCGCTGATCAGGCTTCGCTGAGAAAAAACCTATTCTGCGCTCAGGTTAGGTTCAGCTTCTCAGTAAATCATTGAAGGTAAGTTGAATCCATTCTTAGGACTGTTCGATCGTTTTGGTGAAAAAACCGCTTTGGTGAAATCATGCTGCCACAGACACTTTCCTTCAATACGCTAACTCCAGAAACCCTGGCCCCAACGGAACAATCGCTTCAGCAAATTGTGCGTCGCGTACTCAGCACGGGCCGCATTACTACCGCCGAACGGATTTGGTTCCATCGCATCATTCTCAGCGATCTGACTCTGGCACCCGAAACCCTTACCCAGGTACGTCTCCTGTTTGATCGCCTGCAGATGGGCTTGATCAAGGTTCTGGATTAGGTTCACAGAATCAGCTTCACAAAACTCGCTTCACAAAACTCGCCTCACAGAATATTGACTAGCCAAACTAAACGATAATTTGCCACATCAGTACGGTTAAACCCACAATGGCCAGATGTTGAGGCAGCAGTTTGGTTAAAGGTTGACGGGCGATTTTTTGGGTGAGAACCACGCTGAGCAAGGCCGCTATCACGAGGGTCACACCTTGCAAAAAGGCAATTACCGCCGGATGAGCCACCACCACAGGAGCAGGAATGTGACTATAACCAAAGGTGGCCAACGTTACAGGCAACAAGCGTCCGGCCTCAGTTAAACCCAATCGCAAATAGTGGGCCAGGTTTCCACCCAGCACCAGCGGCAAATAGCCATAGGCCAGCTCAATGAACGAGCGTGATTTTAGATTGCGGTTGAGCAGGCGTAAGGCCAGATCGGCCATCAACACGACCAGAGCCGGAATCAGTAGAGCCCCAACCGAGACACCCGCATGGACGCCAACCGCATCGAGCGATAGGTTCCGACCCAAGCGCTGACCGATTTCCGGCAAGCGATGCAAAAACACCGCCCCAAACAGCAGCAACAGCAGCGCCACTTCGTGAGCCGTGGCCGTATGGGTTGTCCAGAGTTCAATCCCGGGCGGGCGCAAATTCAGTTCTACCGAGCGGTGGGGGCAGGCTTTGAGACAGGTCATACAGAGGACGCAATCCCGGTTGTCCTGAAGCTGAGCCGGGTGGGAATAGAGCGGACAGCCGTCTGTTGCCATGCCTTCGCCTTTTTCCGGTCCACCCTTGTAGCACTGGTAGGTAGTGCAGGTGGCAGCACAAATTCCCTGCTGGGCACGCAGTTCAATCATCGCCAGTTTGCCAAACATGCCGTTCATGCCGCCAATCGGGCAGAGATAGCGACACCAAAACCGCCGCTCAAACAGCAGCGAAAACGTCACCGCTCCAGCCGTAATCAGCAGCAGCAAACAGCTCGACAAATAAGCCGTGTTCTCCAAATTCCACAGCTCTTCCCACAGCAAAATCAGGGTAAACAGGCCAAACAGAAACCAGCCGCCCCATTGCTCAGCCTGTTGACGCGGCCAGCCCCTTAGCTTGCGGGGAAACCATTTGAGCGAAAGGCGTTGCACCAGTTCGCCGTAGATCATAAACGGGCAAACCGCGCACCAAACCCGCCCTACTAACGGAAACAGCAGCATCATCACCGGCCACCACCAGGCCCAGAATAGATTCAGAACAAAATTCTGGTCTCGCGATTGGGGACCAAATAGGCCAATCAACACAATCACAGCAAAAAACCAGAGCGTGAAGCCGTAGTTGATCCGGTCTGGCCACCAGGGACTGCGTAAAAACTGCCGCAACTGGGGATAGGCATTCAGTAAATTGACGCGAAATCGCTTCGTTTTGCTGCTGGCGGACCAAAACACCTCTTCCGTCAGTACCGGCGCACCATTGGACTGGATAATCGCCCGCTGGACCAAACTCTCTAACTCCGATAGGTTACCCGGAAAATCGTACCCCTGAAGGCGACGAATTGCTTCTGGGGCAACTTTGGGCTGAGCCAACCCCCGCGAACGACAGTAGAGGCTGATGTAGTAGTTGACCTGGGCTGCAATATCGGCCTTAGTAACGCGCAGCGGCGGAACTTTGATGATATGTGCCCCAATTTTTTTGCAGCTTTCAATTTCGGGAATGGTGCGCTCAGAGTTCATCAGAATTCGTGCTTCTGAGCGACGCGGGGGAACTGATTCTTCGTCTCGTCCGACGGGTGTGTATTCTCCGGTTTCGAGCAAGTGCAGCAGCTTTTGTTCGATCGGTTTGGGCAAATCCTGGGCGTTATTCAGCATCAGCGAGCCTGTGCCCAGCCATTCCAGCAGTCCAGGTTTGCCTCCGACACGGCCAAATAGTTCCGCTCCATTCGGCTGCAACGTATCGCAATTGATTTTAATCAGGGGCTGCTTGCGGTTATTGGAACCAAAGTGAATCAGGGCAGCAATGTTATCCTTGCCCAAACCCGGTTCGCCAAAAATCAACACCGGCTGGCGATCGAGAGAGGCTTTTTTAATGGCCTGCCGCAACCGAACCGCATAGCGGCTAGAACCAACAATGCCTTGCTTGACCTTTGGCACCAAATAGGGGCGAAGCGCCACCTGTCGCTCTTGCTCAAAAGCCAATTGAGCCGCCATCAGATCCAGCTCAGCAGCTAAATAGCGGGAAAACGCCCGGTTAATTTCGGGATATTGAGCTACTAGAGCCAGAAATGCCTCTCGCGGCACAGTCCACAGCTCACAATCACTGAGGGTAATCACCGTCCGCTCCGCTGGCTGATCCAGCAACAGTTCTTTCACATGCAGCAGCGAACCCGGCAGCAGACTGCTTGCCTTTGCCGCACTGTCGGCACTGGTATGGTAAGCCTCTAATCGGCCTGAGTACAAAATATACAAAGCCGTTGGCGGCGTATCCTCCAGCACCAGACGCCGGTTCTCCTGCATCTGCTCGATTTGCATTTCAGCTACCAGCGCAGTCAGCACCTCTGGAGACAAAACCCCTAACGGCGTGTGTTGCTGCAACCATTGAACCCGCTCTGTGTTCTCCATCCTGCCCTTTTTGCCGAACATTTTCTTCCGCTTCGGCTCTTTCTTTCAGGCTACGGTGAAGCCAAAGCCTCGCTCAATAACTTTGGTAAAGGCAGGAGCGAAGGCAGCCATGCAGGGGACGGTGAGAGCAGATCGTTGATTAATCCGTCAACTCAAACAGGTCTAGCGACGGATTGGTCCGTTGTAGTCCATCGTGATCGTCCAATCGATAGTGTTGACCGTGACAACGCTTTCTACCGTAGGAGTGGTAAAGCCCGGAGGCCCACCCACAAAATTAAACGTCAAGGTGCCATCGCCGTTATCTACAAAGGGAGATTCTGCACTGGGGCCATGCATCGCCGCCTCAGCCTGATAGACAGAAAGTCCACCATTCTCCCGTTCAGCCGCCATACGAGCCAGATTCTTAGCCCGATTCAAGGCAATGGCCTGGTCAATGAGCATTTGGATACGCTCTTCCCGAGTTTGGGGTCTACCCGCTTGCGCCAAACCAGGAGCAGCAATCAGTAAAACCAATGCCATTACACCTAAGCTATAGAGTTTTTTCATGGATTTACCACAGTTGTAAATATCACTAGCTCCCAAAGACGCCTACGGAGGCAAAAAGTTGCCTGATCAGGTACCTCCTGAAGGGCAGCCAAGATTTTGCCGCCCCAACGGCATCCTGATTGAAACCTGATTGAAACCTGACCAAATATCCAGAGGGTCAGCTCGACTTCTCCGGTTCCAAAATTCTCACGCCTACCACTGGAGCATTGAACCGATAGGTTTGGCCCTCTAACTCTAGTGGTGTTCCGACCTTGACCTTACTGCCGGCCAACACTGCGCCATCTTCCAGCACTTGGGCTTCACCTTTAAGCGTCACCATCATATCGACGGTATATTCCAGTTCGGGACGGGGATCGGGCATGGGTTTGACTGAGCCGTCTGGCTGCGGCACCGCTACCGAACGCGGCAAGGACTTGACGCCTAACACATCCACTTCCCCAGCGGGCTGATTGCGGATAATAATTTTGGTGCGTTTCTGCTCTTGCAGGCTGGTCACAAAAGCTTTGGGGTCACTCACCGTTAGACCCCGGACAATCACATCAATTTCCACCGGTTTGGTAGAGGCACCAATTTGCGCCACCGAAGAGCCAGAACCACCGGGCAGCAAAAATAATCCCGCTACGACCATGAGAATAATCAGCCCTGCTCCAACATCGAGCAGGCTAAACTTACCAAACAACCGACCTTTAGAATCTAAAATCGCCATATCGCGTCATCTCCGCGATTGCAGAAGAGCAATTGAAAGTTCAGATAGCACTCTACCAGATTTTTGAGAAAGCGAACTGAGATTGGTATCGCGATCCTATAGCAGCTGTGGGAAGGAGAGTCAGAAGTCAAGAGTCAAAATGGTTCTTGGCTTGTGACATCTCAATGGATTGCATAGCTGATTAAGGGCTACCCTGCTAGGTGCTTTTACATGAGCATCAAACCAGACCGATTGGGAATTATCACTTCAGCTCTTCTCAATCAACTGCTCTAAGCGCCCACGCTAGGATCGGGGTATCCGAAAGAATTGAAGGATTACCTAAATAGTCCTACGGGTATCTCAGAACCGGGAACGCCGAATTGCAACAAACAAGCAACAAACGAACTGGCATCACGTCAGTTGGATTAAAGAGCTTGTTCTCAGTTCTTCGTTTATTGATTGCTTGCCTCACGCCTATTTTCATGCATAACTATGTCTAACTGGTTTTCCAACAGCTTTCGTCAGTGGCGTCGTCGCTGGACCTATGTCTTAATTTCCTTGCTGGTAGCCTCCGGGCTGATTTTGACCACACCCCAACCCGGTCAAGCGGTTTCGATTTTCGATTTGATTCTGCGCGGCGTGCAAATTATTCAGCTTTCCACCCTGTCGGATCGACAAGAAGTGGCACTAGGTCGGCAGATCAACGACCAGCTGGTGAGTCGGGAACTCAACCTCCATTCCGACCGCAATGTTAATAACTACATCAACGCAATCGGCCAGCGGCTAGTGCCCTACAGCGACCGTTCCGATATTCCCTATACTTTCCAAGTGGTTGAAGACAGTAAAATTAACGCTTTTGCCACCATGGGCGGCTATGTCTATGTGACCACCGGGTTAATCCGGGCCGCCGACAACGAAGCCCAATTGGCTAGTGTCATCAGCCATGAAATTGGTCATATCGCCTCACAACATGCCATCGAGCAAATGCGAGAAAGTGCCTTGGCTCAGGGGTTAGTATCAGCAGCAGGATTGGATCGCAATACAGCCGTCAACATTGGCGTAGAATTGGCCTTGCGTCGCCCCAACAGCCGTCGGGATGAATTCGAGGCCGATCAGCGCGGCTTAACCACCCTCACAGCTGCTGGATATGCACCCGGTGCCATGGTGGATTTCATGAGAAAGCTGCAAAATCAGCCATCTGTCCCTGCCTTTCTCAGCACTCACCCAGCCGTGTCCGAGCGAATTCGAGCGCTCAGCCAAACAATTGATCCGGCCACTGCCAATAGCGGTGATGGTTTAGATACCGCGTCCTATCGAGCACAAATCAGCAGCATTCGGTAGGCTGCAATTTATAGGCTACTTATAGACCACAATAGCCCTAGTAGTAACCAGCGGATTTGCGATGCTGCACAGCAGTAACACCCAAAGCTTCTAACACCTTGCCGTTGTTCACCGTGGCGTAAATCAGCCAATGATCGCCGCATTCCATCCGGTTATCTACCGCACATTCCAGATAAGCCAACGCATCCTCCAACACCAGACAGCCATTGCTAGCCGTGTGGGTCGCCAGCTCAGCAAAGCGGTCTTCCCTGGGGGAGGCTGGCTTCATAAAGTGCCGTCGGACGTTGCGCCCTTCTTTGAGCACATTGAGCACAAAGGCGGTCCCTGCATCGGCCAGAGTATTCGCCTGCTCTTTGCTGACAGCAATGGTGAGGCCGGGTGGGTTAAAGGTGGCCTGGGAGACCCAGGAAGTCAGGATCGACTGGTCCTGCCCGTTTTGATGCGTGGTGATAACGCAGAGCGAACCAACAATCCGACCCACAGCCTGTTCGGTTCGGTCACTTTGAGCATCAGCCATCTGCTGCCGTGGCGACCAGGTCTTTTTTTGTTTTTCGCAAGGTTTGGGCAAATTCTGCGCCGGCGGCTTCACAGTGCTGGAGCACCTCCTCGGTTGGTTTAAATTTGACTCGAATCGGCTCAAATCCAAACCGGTAGCCCGCATCCTGTAGCTTGGTTTCCAGCAGATCAACCGCTTCCCCACTCCAACCATAGGAACCGAACACACCAGCGAGTTTTGTCTTTGTTGCCGTAGATAGCACAATCCCCAGCGCCGTCTGGATTTGCACCGGAGCATGGCCTCCCAACGTTGGTGAACCGATGACAAAGCCATCAGATGTTTCAACTGCCTGAGCAATTTCGGACGGCTCGGCAAATTCGCAGTTGATCGTTTTGACCGCCACTCCCGACTGGGTAATGCCGTCGGCAATCGCTTTGGCCAACAGGCCAGTGTTGCCATAGGCCGAGGTATACAGCAAAGCCACGTTCAGCTCTTTATTTTGCTGCTGCTGACACCAATCCCGGTAGTCCAACGTCAGCCGGCTGCGGCTATGGCGCACAATGGGTCCATGCGCCGGAGCATAGAGTTTGGGCTTAAATGACTCTAACTTGTCCAGCGCCGCTTCTACCTGGGGTGCTTGAGCAGCGTGCAGACAGTCAAAATAGTAGCGGCGATCGTCGCTGAGGCTGCGCCAATGGGCATCAAACACCTCATCACCGCAGACATGGGCACCAAACAGTTTGTCGGTAAACAGAATGCCGCTGGCCGGGTCATAGGTGCAGATCTCGTCCGGATGGCGCGGCGTTGGCACAAAGCGAAACTGCAGCTGATGCCCATTGCCCAGATTCAACAGTTCCTCATCCCGCACAATATGCAGATTAAACGTGCGTTCGGCATCGTACTGGATACCAAATTCCAGCGCCTCATCTTCTTGGGCAGCCCGATTATCCAGCGGCTCGTCGGCAAAAGCGGCCCGCAACACATTGGCAGCTGGCTTGGAGCAAATCACCGTCGAATAGGATGCCAGCATTAATAGCTGCTTCAATGTGGCAATTCGATTCGGGTTGACATGACTGAGAATGATGTAGTTAATCCGCTGGTAATACTGATGTTGCTGTAATTCTTCCAGGAAAATATCTGTGAAAGACTCACCGGGCGGGTCAATCAACGCCGTTTGTGCTGCCTGAATCAAATAGGAGTTGGCAGTAGTACCACGCTGACGAGCATACTCTCGCTCAAACCGCAGGCGCGTCCAGCTCCGCGATCGGAACACTAGCGTCTCTGTCCCAATTTCTGCAACTTGCACATCTCGCTGCTTCGGTACTGACCGTTGATCGGAGAAATCAGACATACCGGTCTCCTTTTGCGTCTCTCAGTACTAAAATAACCCTCTCTGTTGCGCAATGACTGGAAACGGCAATTTAATTCTGCTATGGCTGCAATTAGCAAAGAGTTTCGAGTAGGGTTGTTCTGCTGAGCTGCTGCTGAGCTAGGGATTGTAGGTGAAACGGCTGCGCAATACTACTCCGGCCCAAGTAGCCGTTTTGGGTGAGGGTTTAGATGGATTATGCTCCGATGAGGGCTGCAGAGGCAAAGTCCCAGATGAGTCAATGGTGGGTTGACCAAACATGTAAAAATGCTCGCTGTTCCAGAAGCTGAAGCGATACACTCGCTGTTTCGATAGAGCGTGGAGAAACTGAGTTAACTGCTCAAAGCAGGGAGCTGGCGAATCGTGGACGGTTGGCTGTAAAGCGGTCAATGAGCCAATTTGCAGTAGCCCAGTTTTCAGCATCACTTGTTCAATGACCTGATCCAGCGTTAGTCCTGTCACCAGTTGCAATCGATGATTGTGGATTTGGTTGTAACCGCCGCCATAATAGCCATACAGCTGAATCGGACCCAGACGATCGAGAGTGGCTTGAATTGGCGATTCTAGAGAATTGGCGGCTTCCGATATCGGTTGTGGTTCAGATGGAGAAAGCACGGCCATTTGGATGGGAGCATGGTCATCAATCTGCGTGGCATGGGGCACGCTCGGCGCTAGGCCAATCCACTGCTTTTCAGCCTCACCTGTTAACAGCATCAGGGCATAGTCGGCGTCGTAGCTCAATTGCCAACCTTGAAGATCTTGAAGCTGGGTTTGCAGCTGTTCTAGCAGCGTTTGGTAGAGTTGCTCTCGCTCTGCGTAGGTAGCCGAATCCAACAACAGTTCCGCCGCATCCCGATCTGGCACCAGCCAGGTTTCACCATTCACCGAGCCTGCGCGTTCGAGAGCCAGCCAGGAATCGAGCACGGCAGTTGGTGCCATTGCCTGCAACCAACCCTCCGAGCGCACCAGATTCAGCGGCGTTAATTCACCTTGCTCGCCAGCATTCCAGATAAACGGTTCCAGTTCGCCTCCATCTTCATGGCCAGGAAAGCTGAGCTGCCAACCCATCTCGGAGGTGATCAATGACTGGATGGTACTGAGGAGTTGTTCCATATCAGGCTGCATGGCTTTGAAATTCCTGCCGTTCCTGCAAACGTGGTAGACGCCCCCTAGCTTACTACGCCTAATCCGAATTCTCTAAAGTCTAAAAAGTCTAATTTTTCTGGTGCTTCGCCAGTCAACACGTCAGTATTCCAACCTGACATCTCCTACAGCTCGCCCCACACCTGTTAGCTTTGATCAGTAGTGCACCCCTATGAGCACACTAGGCAGCAAGAAAAATTTAGCTGATAACCCTTCAAATTTCTGGCTGAATATAAAGAATATAAATTAGCTAAATCTGATTTAGAGCATCTACCTCAGCCCCATCACTTCAGCTCGAATTTTGGCACTTACTCGAAGCTGCTTTGCTATCACAGAGAAGTTCACTGCATAAAACTTTGACCGTTTGGAACCGCTTGATAATGCAAGAATTCGATCTTCCAGCCCAGCGCAAACCCGAATTAGACTTGCCCATGCGCAACGAAGCCTGGTTTCGTCAACTGGCCGATAGCGTACCGGGGATGATCTACCAGTTTCAAATGGCTGCCGACGGCTCACTTAGTTTTACCTTCGTTAGTTCAGGTTGCCGTGACCTGTTTGAACTCACACCCGAAGCCATTCAGGAAAACGCCAACCAACTGATCGAGATCATTCACCCAGAGGATCGGCCCCGCTTTGATCACTCGGTTGCTCTTTCGGCCCAATCTCTAGAGCCGTGGCAGTGGGAAGGGCGCTTTATCTTGCCATCCGGGAAAATCAGATGGATACAGGGCGCGTCTCGGCCAGTCCGCCAGCCGAATCAGGCCATTCTCTGGAGCGGTCAGTTGATGGACATCAGCCAGCGCAAGCAGATGGAAGCGATTCTGAAGCAGCTCAATGATGATTTGGAAACCCGAGTTGAAGACCGGACTCAAGCACTACTGGAAAGCCAAGCCCAATTCCAGCGGCTAGCCTCCAACATTCCGGGGGTGATTTTTCAATGCAAGCTCGGTCCCGACGGTGTGGTTTCCTTTCCCTATATCTCAGAAGGCTACCGTCACATCTATGAGCTACTGGCCTCTCAACTAGATCAGCAGCCGTTCCAGGCTATCCATCCAGACGACGAGGCAATTGTGCAAGAGCGGATGTACCAGTCAGCCATGACCCTGGCTCCGTTTCAGCAGGAATATCGCATCCTCACCGCCTCTGGCAGGCTGAAATGGTTACAGACCATCGCCCGCCCAACTCGCCAAGTCGATGGCTCAATCCTCTGGGACGGAGTGCTGATCGACATTACCGAGCGCAAGGTCGCTGTAGAAGCCTTGCAAGCTTCAGAAAGTCGATTTCGAGAATTGTTTGAGCGCTCTGCCGATGCGATTTTGTTACTCGATGGCGAAGTGTTTATCGACTGCAACAAAGCCGCGATCGAAATGTTGCGTTGCACGAGTAAAGAGCAGGTCTTGCAGCTCCACCCTTCGGTGCTGTCGCCGGACGTTCAGCCCGATGGTCGTCCCTCCTTCGAGAAAGCCAACGAGATGATTGCCACCGCTTTTGCAAAAGGCAGCCATCGGTTTGAGTGGATGCACCGCCGCGCCGATGGCGAAGATTTTTGGGTCGAAGTGGTGCTGACGGTGATTGAGCTAGAAGGACGCCCGACTCTTTATACGGTTTGGCGAGAAATTGGTGACCGCAAAGCCGCTGAAACGGCCCTAGCCGAAAGTGAAGCCCGCTTCCGAACGATTGCCGCTACCATGCCAGGAGCGATTTTCCAGTTCTGCAACCGCAACGGCCAGTGGGCGGTAGACTACATGAGCGAGCGGTTTTATGACATTAGCGGCATTACGGCAGCCGAAATCATGCAGGACATGAATTCCTTTGTCAACTGCCAGCACCCAGACGACCGCGACTCCTATCTCCAAGCAATTGCTGAGTCTGGCGAACAGCTTATCCCCTGGGTTTACGAAGGGCGGTTGATCAAACCCGATGGAGAAGTCCGCTGGTGGCGCGGCGAATCCCTACCAACCAAAACGCAGAACAATGAAATCGTGTTCTGCGGCGTCCTGTACGACATTACCAATCGTAAAACCGCCGAAGATGCCTTGAAACAATTTGCCACCCAAAACCAGATCAAAGCCAAAGCGCTAGAGGACGCTCTGCAAGAACTGCAACGCACCCAAACTCAGATGATTCAGAGCGAAAAGATGTCGAGTTTGGGTCAGCTAGTGGCCGGCGTGGCTCACGAGATCAACAATCCGGTTAATTTCATCTCCGGCAACCTCAACCACGCTACTAACTATATCCAGGATTTGCTGGATCTAATGCAGCTCTATCAGCAGCACTACCCAACTCCCGATCTTGAAATTCAAACCACAGCGGCCGCGATCGAGCTAGAGTTCCTGAAGCAAGATCTACCTAAGCTGCTCAATTCCATGAAGGTAGGGGCCGACCGGATTCAGCAGATCGTCACCTCGCTGCGCACCTTTTCCCGCATGGACGAAGCCGAGCGGAAAGCGGTCAATATCCATGAAGGCATCGACAGCACGCTGCTAATTTTGCAAAACCGCCTCAAGGCCAAGCCCCATTTTCCGGAAATTTTGGTGATCAAGGAATACGACGACCTGCCCTTAGTCGAATGTTATGCAGGGCAGTTGAATCAAGTGTTCATGAACATCTTGTCCAACGCTATCGATGCCCTCGAAGAAGCCCAGATTCCAGCGCCGCAGATCTACATCCGCACCGAGCTGCTCGATCCCCAATGGGTAAGAATCTCGATTCTGGATAATGGTCCCGGAATTTCGCCAGTCGTGCATGCGCGCATCTTTGATCCCTTTTTCACCACCAAACCAATTGGTAAAGGCACAGGAATGGGCATGTCGATCAGCTATCAGATCATCACCGAACGGCATGGTGGACGGCTGACCTGTCGCTCTGCTCCTAACCAAGGAGCCGAATTTGTGATTGAGATCCCGGTGGGCCAGAATATCTGAAGGCCATCACTACCAGACATCAATAATGATTGCCGACTTTGCGGTGATGCACTGCCGTCAAGGCATCGGGTTTGGCCACACGTCCGATATCAACCGTGCTGTAGACAATCCAGTGATCGCTGCACTCCATCCGGCTGATCACCTCGCATTCCAGATAGGCCAACGCATCTGCTAGAATCGGTGACCCATTGGCGGCGGGATAGGTTTTGATCCCAGCAAAGCGATCAGCTCCAGGAGCAAACCGCTTCAAGAAGTGCTTCATCAACTGCTGATAGTTGCCTTCTTCCAGAATATTCAGCACAAACCGATCGCCCGCATGCAGAAACGACTCAATCGCCCGGTCTTTGGCAACGGCAATCGTGATACCCAGCGGTTCCATACTGGCTTGGGCCACCCAGGAGGCAAGCATAGCACTGGAAGCTTCTTCCTTCTTCGCTGTGATAATGTACAGACCACCGCTGAGGCGTCCCAAGGCTTTATCAAGGTCATTGTCGAGCGCCTTCATTTGCTTCACGGTGCGGTCGCGGGTCAGCCACTGGCCCAAATCGGTGCCGGCTTCGTCACAGAGCTGATAGGTAGCCTGGTTGGGCGTCTCTTTGATCAAAATTGGTTGAAAGACTTCCTTCATGCCCACCTCTTGGAAGCGGTTGCGAATCGGATAGACCGACTCATCATCACCACCACCTGATTCAAACAAACCAATCGCTTGCTTGGAATTCACGGCTGCCAGAAGCGTACTCAGGGCGGCCTGAGCTGTCGCTGCCGATTCACCTGACTGGGGCGGCATGCCAATCACAATCCCCGCCGCTAAATCCACCATTTCCCGGACCTCTTGGGGATCAACCATCTTCAGATCAATCAGCTCCACCGCAACGCCGGTTTTGTTGATGCCGTGAGCAATGGCTTGCGCTAGCTCGTTACTGTAGCCGTAGTCTGCCGCATAGAACAAAGCGACCGTGGTTTCCGCCTTGGCCTGAGCCTGACTCCAATCTCGATAGCGGCCAACCAGATCGGGGATGTTGTAGCGCAGCAGAGGCCCATGCCCAGTGGCAATCACGTCGATTTCCGGCAGATCTTTCATCCGCTTTAGGGCCGCCAGCACCGAGCGGGCATTGGGACCCATTAGGCAGTCGTAGTAGAGCTTGTAATCGGCCTCCAGCAGTTCCAGCTCCTCATCGTAGAGGTTGTCATCGCAGTAGTGCATGCCGAACACATCGCAGGTGTAGAGAATCTGCGTCTTGTGATCATAGGTGAGAATCGTGTCGGGCCAGTGCAGGTTCGGTGCAGAAACAAACTCCAGCTCATGGCCGTTGCCCAGATCTAGCCGGTCGCCATTCTTCACCAGCAAGCGCTTGAAGGGCTGATGTACCAGATCGTCAAGAAACTGAATCGCCACCTTAGACCCGACAACCGTAACCTGGGGAGCGAGTTGCAGCACCTCCCACACCAGACCACTGTGATCAGGCTCGGTATGGCTGATGACTAGATAGTCCAGCTCTGCTGGGTTAATCAGCCGCAGCAGTTGATCCAAGTACAGGGAACGGAACTTTTCATGGGAGGTGTCAACCAGGGCCGTCTTCTCGCCACGAATTAAGAAAGAGTTATAGGTTGTGCCGTTTTGTAGCTCAAATTCGATATCAAACCGGTCCCGATCCCAATCCAAGGAGCGAATTGTCGTCGTATCTTGAGCAATCTCCAGGGTTTGTAGCGTCAACTTGGCCTGAGTGCGTTCCGCAAGTGCCACCATATCCGACTCTCCTGTAGCGCTGTGATCAGAGGTTCAGGCGGTTTGTCTTCCTGCCTGTTCTTCAATTATTGGCTTGAATACCCCGTTTTTGTAAAGTTTCAATAAGAAAAGTCATATATTAACTGCACTTATATAAGCATAGATGGCTTTAGCTTTTGTAGCGCTAGCAATCAAGGAGGTGGTGAATCGAGGTGACTTGAATCATCAGCTTGCTCACCATGCGGTGGCTACTGAGTCTCAGTAGATCAAAAATGAATTCGGTTGGATCACTAGACTTGGTTTGTTCGCGCAGCGTGTGCATCGCACAATCCTCCTAAATCCCCCTTGATAAGGGGGACTTCAAACTACTATGCTCGGTTCCCTCCTTTTGCAAGGAGGGATCTCAACAGGATTTGCGATCTGCTGAGTCTGTTTAGGCCATGTTATTCAGGCTACCTGATTGAGCTAAGTTGGCTGAATTACCAATAAGTCCTAAATTTGAGTATCGTGAAAGACAATTTAAGTGAAACGTCTCAAATTCAAAACCAGCGAGACAACTTTGTTTATAATTCTTGAAAAAGCTTTAGATCTCAGACAAAACTTAATACATCTGACATAGTTAGAAAGAATTTAGAATCCTTGCTTATAATCTTTACAGGAATCTTTCTTTTTTATAAAGATTCTGAACTACTCACCGCGGTCGTTAATTTGCCTTATAAGTGATGCCCCGTATACTTGTGATTGATGACGACCCCGCCATCTCGGAACTGGTTGCCGTAAATTTAGAAATGGCTGGATATGATGTCAGTCAGGCAGCAGATGGCATTAAGGGTCAGGCACTAGCGCTCCAGCTCTTGCCTGATTTGATCCTGCTCGACTTGATGCTCCCCAAGGTGGATGGCTTCACGGTATGTCAGCGCCTACGCAGAGATGAGCGCACTGCCGACATTCCCGTCCTGATGTTAACTGCCCTAGGACAAACGCAAGACAAAGTTGAAGGTTTCAATGCTGGGGCCGATGACTACCTGACTAAACCCTTTGAAATCGAAGAAATGTTAGCCCGCGTCCGGGCCTTGCTGCGACGCACCGATCGGATTCCCCAAGCGGCGAAGCACACCGAAATCCTCAACTATGGTCCGCTCACCCTTGTACCAGAGCGGCTCGAAGCTATTTGGTTTGACCAAACGGTGAAGCTGACCCATCTAGAATTTGAACTGCTGCACTGTTTGCTGCAACGCCACGGCCAGACTGTTTCTCCCAGCGAAATTCTGAAAGAGGTTTGGGGCTATGATCCCAACGATGATATTGAAACTATCCGTGTGCATGTCCGCCACCTCAGAACCAAGCTGGAACCAGATCCACGCCATCCTCGCTATATCAAAACCGTCTATGGTGCTGGCTATTGCCTAGAGCTACCTGCTACCAAAAGCACCGGAGACGAACAGCCTTCTGCTGTTGAAACCTAGTAATACTAGTTCTTAGTTTTGAGTTCTTAGTTTTGAGTTCTTAGTTTTGAGTTCTTAGTTTTGAGTTCTTAGTTTTGAGTTTTCAGCTTTGGTGGTGTGACTTATGCAGAGCGCATAGTTTTAAGTTCTGATAGTTTTAAGTTCTGTAGGTTGCTGCTGCGGGTTGCACAGGGTTGCCGCAGTCAATAGTAGTCTAAACAGAACCTGCCTTAATTCGGTCGGTTGCACAGGGTTGCCGCTTGTCTAACGTTGTCTCACGAAAGGATTAGGGCAGTGCATCCGGCAAGCGATCCCCGGTCTGGACATCAAACCAATGCAGCGCTTCTGGCGGCAAGGCGAGGCTAATTTGTTTACCGCTCCAGGATTGGTCTGGAGGCAGCAGTGCTCGCAATAGGGTTCCTTGAGTGCCTTCTACCTGCACCGTTAGCAAATCGCTCATTCCCAAATTTTCCACTAGCACTACTCGTCCTTGAAGCACCTGCTGATCCTCCGGACGCACCAGCCGTACATGCTCAGGCCGAATTCCAAATATCACTTCGGGAGGAACCGTGACTTGGCTGGGCAGCGGCAGCTTACAGCGTCCCAATTGGGCAAATCCGCCCTCACACTTCAAGTGCAGTAAATTCATCTGGGGGCTGCCAATAAAACTAGCTACAAACCGATTTGCCGGTCGCACATAAATGCGTTTGGGCGAATCGAGCTGCTGCAAAAAGCCATCATTCAGTACAGCGACACGAGTTGAAAGCGTCATCGCTTCGGTTTGGTCGTGAGTTACATAAACTACCGGAGTGGGTTGAGCGGCAAAAATCTGCTTTAGTTCGGCCCGCACCTGTTCCCGCAGCAAGGCATCCAGGTTACTCAGCGGTTCATCCAGCAGAAACACATCCGGACGCCGCACTAGCGCCCGCGCTAAAGCCACCCGCTGCCGCTGCCCGCCCGAAAGCTGGCCCGGTTTGCGCTGCATCAATTCACCCAAGCCCAGAAACTGACTCACCTCACCAATCCGCTGTTGAATTTCAGCCGAGGCCATGCGGCGCAATTTTAACCCTGACGCAATATTTTCATATACCGTCATGTGGGGATACAGCGCATAGCTTTGAAACACCATCGCAATATTGCGTTGACCGGGCGGCTGGTGCGTTACATTCCGATCACCAATCCGTACCTCTCCCCGCGTCGGCTGCTCCAATCCAGCAATCAATCGCAGCGTCGTTGATTTACCGCATCCAGATGGCCCCAGCAGCGTCAAAAACTCGCCATTCTCCACGTTCAAACTCAGCTCTTTAAGCGGCACCACTCTGGGCGTGTAAGTTTTGTTGAGATTTCGTAGTTCGAGTTTAGCCATGACCAATTCAAGAGTTTTGAGTTTTGTTGGCGCAGCCTGTGCGAAGCGCGTATTTCAATTTAGGTGTTATGTCAGATTCGGTTGATGCAGTAGGGGCGAAGCATTTGCCAAATAGTCCATAGCAGAGTCAGATAAATTTACCAGCAAATGTTCGCCCTTACAGTTCCATAGGTCAACCAGAGCCACATCACCCCTTGACAGCACCTGCCGTCAGACCTTGCACAATCCGACGTTGGAATAGTAACACCAGGATGACTAGTGGTAGGGTACCAACAACCGTAGCGGCAGCCAGAGCACCATAGGGAATTTCAAACACCGCAGTACCGCTGAGTTGGGCCACGGCCACTGGCACCGTCTTCATCGACTCGCGGGTAATGAACGTCAATGCAAAAATAAACTCATTCCAGGCGGCGATAAAGGCGAGGATGCCAGTTGTGACCAGGGCGGGTAAGGTGAGCGGCAGCAGAATTTGCCACAGCATTTGGCCGGTATTGTAGCCGTCAATTTTGGCTGAGTCCTCCAGATCGCGAGGAAGTTGCTGGAAAAAGCTGCGCATCACCAGGATCGTCAGGGGCAGGTTCATGGCCGTGTAGGGCACGATCAGAGCCAGATAGGTGTTGGCCAGTCCAAACGTTCGCACCAACTCCAGCAGGCCCAGAAACAGCAGAATATAGGGAAACAGCGTGACAATTAAAACTCCAGCCAGGATAAAGCGCTCACCCGGTAGGCGTAAACGGGCCAAGGCATAGGCAGCAGGAGTGCCAATCAGCAGACAGAGCAGGGTTGAAACACTCGCCACAAAGGCGCTATTCAGCATATAGCGGAGAAACGGACGCCGACGAAACAGTTCGATATAGTGTTCGAGCGTTAGCTGACGGGGAAAGTAGACATTAGGAACCGCCGCAATATCGGCATTGGTTTTGAGCGAGGTCAGCACTTGCCAAAGGATGGGAGCAAGGCTAAAGATCAACAGCAGCCCCACGGCCACTGCCAAACCCCATCGGCGCGGAGGAACTACGTCTAAGGGAGCGTCTTTCTGCACCAATGTCATCTCGGTTCTCCTATAGCGCGGACTGCCCGCAATCTTGCCAAACCCCAGGTTGCGAGAGCCACCGCCAAGCTCAAAATCACAAACGTCACCACCACTAGGGCGGCTCCATAGCCAAAATCGAGATAGCGCATGATTGTGGCATAGATATAGAGCGAAACGGTTTCCGTTGCCCCACCCGGGCCACCGCCAGTCATCACCTGAACCAAATCAAAAACGCCGAACGCCTGAGCGAATCGAAACAAACCGGCAATCAGAATCTGCGGCAGCAGCAGCGGCAGCGTAATTCGATAAAAGCTTTGCCAGCGCGTCGCGCCATCCAGGGCATGGGCTTCGTACAGATCGGGTGGAATCGACTGAAGGCCCGCCAACAACAAAATCGCAATGAAGGGGGTGGTTTTCCAAACATCAGCAGCAATCACTGTCCACATGGCCCAGTTGGGATCGCCCAGCCAGTTAACGCCAGTTTGAATCAGACCCAGACGCAGCAAAATATCATTCCAGACGCCAAACTGATCGTTAAAAATCCAGGTCCAAGTGGTGGCAATCAGCGCTGTCGGCAAGGCCCAGGGCAAGAGGGCGATGGTCCGCACTGCACCCCGACTGGGAAACGCCTGGTTGAGTACGAGAGCAATGCCCAGACCCAGCAGCAGTTCTAGTATCACCGAAACAACTGTGAAAAAAACTGTGTTGCCAATGGTTTGCCAGAACCGGCCATCTAGAGCCATGCGGCTGTAGTTGTCTAGACCTGCAAAAACCGGCTGTAGCTCAGTGCCCAGATTCTGGGTAACCAAGCTGAGGCCAAAGGAACGGGCAATCGGATAGGCGTAGACCAGCAGCAACAGCAGCAGGGCCGGAGTCAGCAGCCACCAGCCGGTGCGTCGTTCTTGGTCGCGGAGGGTAGTGTTCATGTTACCTGTAGCAGGGGATCAGTCTCAGTTGCGGGTTATTAATTGCGGGCTATTAATTGCGGGCCAGTAACGCTCGCGTTTCGGTAGCAGCCGCCATCATTGCCGCTTCAGCATCCATGCGGTTGGTAATCGCCGCACTCAAATAACGCTGCAAAATATCTGACGCTTGGGCGTATTGGGCAATCGGCGGACGCAGCACGGCCTTTTCGACCACACCCATCATGCTGGGGAAATAGGGATACTTGGCAACGATTTCCGAATCGCTATAGAGCGAGCGACGGGTAGGCAGATATCCATTTTCTAAACTCGATAAGCGCTGGGCTTCCGGACTGGCGTAGAACTGGGCCACTCGCAGGGCCGCTTCCGGATGGGCAGTTGATTTCGCCACACCCAGCCCCCAACCGCCCAAACAGGCCGCGCTCGTTAATCCGGGCGCATGCACCATTGTTTTGATCGCAAACTTGCCTTTAATCGGCGAATCGTCGGCGTTGCTAAGCGGATAGGCATAGGGCCAGTTGTGCATAAACGCGGCTTCACCAGCCTGAAACAGACGGCGGGCATCTTCGTGCTGGTAATTGCTCACTCCCGGTGGCGACACGCCCTGCTCGATGGTGCGACGCAAAAACTGGACCGCCTCAACGGCCTCTGGACGGTCTAACCCCACTTCTAACGTCTTGGGATTGACCCAAAAGCCACCATAGCCCGCCAGTACATCGACAAAAACGGCGGTTAGCCCTTCAAACTGCCGCCCCTGCCAAACATAGCCCCATTTAGTTGTGCCTGCCTGCTGAAGCTGCTGCGAGGCTGCAATCAAATCGTCGAAGGTTTCGGGAGGTTGAATGCCCGCCTGTTCTAGCCAATCTTGCCGGTAAAACAAAAGCTGCGCATCGGAGCGAATTGGCAACCGATACAGCTTGCCGTTGTAGCGTCCTCCATCCAAATCTGCGGGCATAAAATCGGCCAGATCGGCAGCAGGAATTTGATCGGTCAGGTCGAGCAGCCAGCCCGCGGCAGCAAACTTGGGCAGCCAGACTACATCCATCATCACCAGATCGTAGGGCGAGCCGCCCAACAAAAACGACGTGGTGTAGAGGTCTTCGATGGCATTCGAGCCGGTCGGGCCTTCAATTACATCGATTTTGATATCGGGATTTTTCGCTTCAAACGCCGCCACCAGGCTTCGCCCCTGCTCCGCATCCAAAGCCGAAGTCAGCATAGTTAAACGAATTGGCGGCTGAGGCCAAGCCACTAGATTCCCCAGCACCACAGCGGTGCAACAAAGAATTGCCAGTCCGACCAGATAGCGACGGCGTGATAACCAACTTCGCAAGTTCAGCACAGCAGCCATTTCATGTCAGTTGATGTTAATTGAGCATAAGGTGAGCATAAGGATACAAGTAACGGTTGCTACCCAGGAGAATGCTAGTCAATTATGCAATTCGCTTCAATTGGGCGGAAACAGCAGTAATAAATTGTCACTATTTTGCATGATTCGCTTTTAATCTCAAACCGCAACTTAAACTCCCTAGAAAACGCTCGTTTAGCCTATTAAATCGACTAGTTAAGAGACACAATTTAGTAGAGTTCTTAATATTTACAGCGGTTTTAGTCGCAAATTGAAAAATTAGCGATTGTTTTAATTGCAATTGCTTTTCAAATTTATCTGCCCCAGTCAATCTGCTCAAACGAACATCGCAGTTGTCAAGCTCGATTCAACTCAATGAAAAGCCACTCAACGGCAGAAAATCACCATCTGAACCAGAGCCAACAATTTATTTTATAGAAAGAATTTTTGGTTCTTCCTGCTGCTGCCGGAGCGTCAAAGCCACAGGCACTAATGGTTTCATGATGATTTAGCGAAAAACAGTCCTTACCGAAATATTTTTTAAGGTAGAAAAATCCGTAATAAACTGGGGGCATAAATTCTCTCGAAAAATCTTAAAAACAGTTGTCAAGATTTACATATTTTGAGCTTCTCTAAATATAGAGTGGCTCGAAAAACTTCTATCTCTTTCTACTCTACATGTAGAAATTTCTTCGTTTTCTCAACCGTTTGAATATCTTTTTAGAAGAAAAATTAGTACAAATATATGTAGGCTAGACGATTTAATTATGCTACTCATAAAAAAGCAACGGAAGAATTTTTAATTTATCAATTTTCTTCCTGACGCGGATTCAGATTGTGTGAAGTTAAAAGCATCCAGGGTCAATCCACCCGGAATCTCAATCCTGGTAGTGAATCTACGAGGACTGAGAGCGAACTAAATCTCATTTTGATAGTCCCTATCGAGTCGAGGTGAGGTTCGTCTAGGTCAACCTATCCTTACTTTGAGGAAAAGCTATGGAAACCCTTGCATATCTCTATGGTGCTGAAGACTACGAACAGTCTGAACAAAAACAGCTGGATCTCAGCGGTTTGAAGGCAATGGCAACGACAGGTCTGGTTGCTGCGGGCATCGCTGCTGGCGGTGTACTGACACAAGCAGATTCTGCCTCTGCTCATTACTACGGCGGTCACCACGGCTACTACCGTCCAGTGACCTACCGTCACCGCGCTTACTACCGTCCGGTTTACTATCCGCGTCACTACTACGCCTATCCCGTTTACTATCGTCCCTGCTATCGCGGTTACTACTACTAAGCCCCAACCCGAGAACTAGAGAAGTTTAGTTTAAAGCTTTGAAGGTCTCGGATGGCGATTTAGTTCGACGGTAGATTCTTCTACCCAGGCGAGTGAGTCTTTCGCCTGATCAAACCTCAATTAATGCGGGTATATCAGATCCTCTTAAGGCTTCGTCTTCGATAGGCGGGGCGAAGCCTTTGAACTCAGTTAGATAAGCCAACTGGAGCGTTTATATTTTGCTCATAGTTGTGTGGTCGCTATATTGACTTGACTGACTTTGGTGATTAACTATAGAAGCACTAGAAGTGCGGTAAAAGAGTTCTGTCTTGAGTTATTCAGTTGTTCTGCCTACTGTTAGATAGAGTTTTGACCATCAGGGACAATCGGCTTCTGTCTTACAAGTTACGTCATATTCAAGCTTCTATTTACCGAAAGAAGCATCCGGGAATTAAAGCCTGGATTCACTTGGTCCTTATAGGGACTTTACAGAGAATTTGCATAATGCATTGACTTGTATTGGCGCTATGAGGCACCAAGCAAGCTCAATTCTGAATCAATTAAAAATTGATTGAGAGTTGAGTATTGTCAAATCGTTGAATCAGTTGTTTTGAGGAAAAGCTATGGAAACCCTTGCCTATCTCCACGGTGCAGAAAACCTAGAACAGTCGGAAGCGAAAGAGTTGAATCTCGGCAGCTTGAAGGCTGTGGTGACTACCGGTTTGATTGCCGCAGGCGTTACCGCTGGTGTTACTGCTCTCGATGCTACAACCAACTCTGCTTCGGCCTATGGTTATGGTCGTGGCTGCTGCCGTCGGGTGGTTGTCCGTCCTTGCTACTATCCGCGCCACTACTACGCTTATCCGGTGTACTATCGTCCATGCCGGAGCGGTTGCTATTACTAAGGCGATTGCAAGTAAGGCGATTGCAAGTTAGCGTCTTGGCACTTGAGGATTGCTAGATCCAAGCAAGATTGCTGGACCTAACAAATGAATCTTTTTTCAATTTGTGTGACAAACTGCGGTATATCAGAACGCTAGGCTTCGTCTTACTCTAAGGCGGAGCCTTATTTGAGTTTGACATGATAGTTGGAATAGAAGATTATCCATACATCTCGGCCTTGAGATCTCGCTCCATCAAAGCCTCTACCGCCTGTTTGGGCGTAATTTTGCCATTGAGCAGCAAATAGACCTGCCGTGAGACAGGAACCGCTATGCCTTTGCGCTCCGCCAATTCAATCAACACATTGGTGGTGCTGACGCCTTCAGCCGTACTTTGCAGTTCGAGCAGAATTTGCTCTAGGGGCTTGCCCTGTGCCAAACCATAGCCAACCCGGTAGTTGCGGCTAAGCGGGCTGGTACAAGTCGCCAGCAAATCGCCCAGACCCGCCAAGCCAAAAAAGGTTTCTGGTCTGGCCCCTAGATGGGTACCGACACGAATAATTTCGGCTAAGGCGCGGGTAATCAATCCAGAGCGGGCATTGGTACCTAGATGCAATCCATCACAGACACCAGCAGCAATTGCAATCACGTTCTTTAGCGTGCCGCCCATCTCGGTACCAAGCGGGTCCGTATTGGTGTACACCCGAAACCGATCTGAAGACAGAATCGCCTGAGCCCGTTCCGCCGCAGCTTGATCGTGGCTGGCAACTACCGTGGCCGCAGGCAAGCCCTGCTGAATTTCCTCCGATAGGTTGGGGCCGGAGAGAACCACAATCGGATGGTTAGGAAAGGCTGCCTGCCAAATAGGTGAGGCCGTGAGCTGCGTAGCCGGATCCAATCCTTTGGTTGCGCTGACCAAGATTGCCGTATCCGCCAGCATCGAGGCTCGTACCCGCTCAACGGTTTCGGGCACACCTTTCATGGAAATCGCCGCGATTACGATCTCTGCTGAGGCCAAAGCCGCTTCCAAGGGGGTTTCTCCCCGACGCGACCAGACCTGCACCTGATGACCTCGGTTCCGAGCCAGCATTGCCAGCGCTGCCCCCCACTGACCTGCTCCTAAAATCGCCACCCGAGTTGGTGACAACGACAACCGATCCGATGCAGTCGAACGGATATCCACAATCAGCCAGCCATCCCTTATTTTTTACTTTTAGCTTTTTGCTGTTTAGCTTTTTGCTGTTTACGGTGTAAACAGTTATTTGATCCGTTGCTCATGCCGCTAGCCCATTGTGCCGCAGCAACGCCGTCGTATTTGGCTCCCGGCCTCGGAACGCCGTGAATACCTTCATTGGATGCTGGCTACCACCTAGGGCCAGTACCGTATCACGGAAGCGATGCCCAACCTGAGCCAGTTTTTGCTCATCATCGAGTCCGGCTTCTTCAAAGGCGGCAAAAGCATCAGCACTCAGCACTTCTGCCCACTTGTAGCTGTAGTAGCCCGCCGCATAGCCCCCGGCAAAAATATGACCGAAGGCGCAGAGAAAAGAATCTTCCGGCAGGGGAGGCAACACTGTGGTTTTTTCTGCAATCCGTCGCCGCACCTGTTCGGGCGTTTCGCCGCCGGGTTGATAGCGATGGTGCAGTTCCAGATCGACCCAACTAAAGTGAATTTGCCGCAGCGTAGCGCTACCACTCATGTAGGTGCGGGCCGCCAACAGCTTTTGATAGTAGTGCTCTGGCAGAGGTTCGCCGGTTTGGTAATGCTTACCCAGGCTGAGCAGGGTAGGGCGATGGTAGCACCAATTCTCCATAAACTGACTTGGCAGTTCCACCGCATCCCACTCAACGTTACGAATTCCCGATGCCTTCGGATAGTCAACCCGCGTCAGCATATGGTGCAAACCATGACCAAATTCGTGGAACAGGGTTTCCACTTCGCCAAAAGTCATCAGACTAGGCTTGTCATCCACCGGCGGCGTTTGGTTACAGACCAGATAGGCCACAGGTAGACGAACTGAAGTGCCGCTGCTATACCGGACTCTGGCACGAGCAATGCATTCATCCATCCAGGCTCCGCCCCGCTTTTCTGCCGGACGGCTGTAGGGATCGAGGAAGAAGTGGGCAATCGACGTTCCCGATTCATCGGCCACTTGGAAATAGCGCACATCCGGATGCCAGACCGAAGCTTCGCCATCTGCCGGAGTAATGGTGATGCCAAACAGACGCTTAGACAAATCGAACAAGCCAGACAGCACCTGCTCTAGCGGGAAATAGGGGCGCAGTTCCTCGGCGTTAAAGTCAAACTTTTCTTCGCGCTGCCGCTCGGCCCAGAAGGAAATATCCCAGTGCTGGAGGGGTTCGGTTTCGCCCTTGGATTTGGCATGCTCTTGTAGGGTTTTCAAATCATTAACCGCCGCATCATGGCTAGCCTGCCGCAGTTCTTCCAGCAATTTCTCCACCGCTTCGACGCTAGAAGCCATCTTGGCCGCCAGACTGACTTCGGCATAGCTCTGGTATCCCAGCAATTTCGCCTGTTCTTGCCGCAGCTCTAGAATGCGTTCAATTAAAGGACTATTATTCCACTCGCCGCTAGAAGCCCGACTGACAAATACCCGATACAGCTTCTCGCGCAAATCGCGGCAACGACTGTGCTGCATAAACGGTATATAGCTAGGCAGATCGAGTGTAATTCGCCAGGGACCAGTTTCAGCCGTGGCGTTTTCTTCTCCAGCTGCACGAGCTGCTTGGGCCGCGAGAGCCACCAAACTCGGCGGCAGGCCAGCAATTTCGTCGGGTTGGGTCAGCGTCAGGCTAAAGGCTTTGGTGGCATCTAGGACATTGTTTGAGAAGCGAGTCGAGAGTTCGGCCAGCTCTAGCTGAATCGCATTGAAGCGCTCTTTAGCTTCGCCCTCTAATCCCACGCCCGATAGTTCGGCATCTCGCAAGGCTGCGTCCACAATCCGCTGCTGAGCTTCGTCTAGCGTAGACCAAAGTTCACTTTGGCGCAGCGCCTTAAACCCTGCGTAGATCGGCTGGCTCTGGCTGAGGCGATTCCAGAACTTGACCACTTCTGGCTGCATCGTTTCATAGGCTTGCCGAAGTTCTGGGCTATTCTTCACGCCCATTAAGTGACCCACAACGCCCCAACTCCAGGACAGCCGCTCCTCGATTTGTTCTAGCGGCACCACTAAGCCCTCCCAGGTGGGTACCACGTTCGCTTCTAGCGCAGCTAGCTGTGCTTCTAGCTCTTGCAAAAGCTGAGTAATGGCTGGCACAACATGGTCGGGCTGAATTTGCTCGAAGGGCGGTAAGCCTTCACCGATCAGAAGCGGATTTTGAACTAAAGCTGTATTCATGGAAATGCTGAGCGATTCAACGATTTAGGTCTGTTTAGGTCTGTGGCGATTGATTAGTTATTAGTCGCTAATCCAACAATCCAGGCCTTATCTCTCACTCTAGCACTGGCACTAAAGGACGGAGCGCCAACGCCCAAGTCTGCCCAGGACGCTGTTCGTTCTGAGGTTGAACAGGATGAGCATCTCCTCATGGTGTGAAACACGGTATGAAAAAGGACACACGGCTCCAAATAACCCTAGAGTTAGGAGCAAAGTAAATTTATACGACAGTTTTTCCACTACCAGACCAGGCGAGAACAGAATTTTGTATCATCGAATACAGAAATCATTGGATTCCCCGCAGGGAGTTGGGGCGATGAAACGCTACTTCAAGCCAATGCAACCCATTGAACCGTCTGAATCAAAGCAGGGGCAGCGAACTAGTAAACTGGCAAGAAACCGGCTAACTCAGTGGGTTCAGTTGATTCTGCTCCCCGACTCCATGAGCTACGATCAAGCCCTATTGCTGAGCAAACAATCCGATGACGAGTGGTTAGCTTGGGTACCTGACTATGGCGAAATCACGCTACATGTGAGCGAGTTCTACTTCGGCCACGATTGGAATTGAGGGTTTCTCCAGTTGAGATAGATCTGTGGGGGCGGGCACCATTTCCCCGCGAAAATCGAGAAACTGCACAATCAACAGGTAGGCAATACTGAGCAGAATGGCGATGGCTCCGGTGACTACCGCAACAACTTTTGAGCGATTCATAGATTGAAGAATTGAAACTCGCTTAATTTTCCTTAATATTGACTCTATCGCATTCACAGGTTAAGCGGATGATTTCTCATGCTTCTGACAGAGATAGTCTGTCTGCCACAGACTGCCTTCAGATCGAAGGAATTCGGGCCTACGGCTACATCGGATATTTGCCCGAAGAGCAGGTGCTGGGGCAGTGGTTCGAGGTGAGTTTAACCATCTGGAAAGATCTATCTGAAGCCGGTAAAAGCGATGATTTAGCCGCCACCTACGACTACTCCCAAGCGGTCACGGCAATCCAACAATTGATTCAAACCGCCAAGCACAAGCTGATCGAAAAACTAGCCGAAGAGATCGCGGCTCTGGTGCTAACCTCGAATGCCGTGGAACAGGTCAAAGTTCGTCTGACTAAGCTACAGCCACCCATTCCCAACTTCAGTGGCCAGGTGTCGCTGGAGATTGTGCGGAGAAGATAGGAGCAGCCCCCCAAATTCCCCAATCCTGGGAGACTTCCGAACCTTTTGTAGTGCCGGACTGCAATTGGAGAATGCGGATGAAGCCTTTATGCTAAGGAGAGCAGTAAATGGTGAATAGGGTTTCGGGGTGAGGGGTGGGGGTGAGGGGTGAGGGGTGAGGGGTGAGGGGTGAGGGGTGAGGGGTGAGGGGTGAGGGGTGGGTGTTGACTATAAAGCGCTCGGGTTAGTAAATTGGCATAAAGTTTATGGATAGAACCGTTCTTTTTACATCTACTCAAGCATTATCTTTCCTATCTCCCTTATCT
>KL662191.1:5044118-5084795 GCA_000733415.1 [Leptolyngbya] sp. JSC-1 | reverse complement strand
TGCCGCCGGATTGAGGAGCGGATAGACTATCGTCCCTACCAAGAGCTAAAGCCGCCTATCAATTTTCTTCTATTCAGACTATTTGTTAAGAACTCTTGACAGAGTAGGCAGACAGCCCCATTTACCTGATTTGTAGCGCTTTTTGTTGCAATCTATTAAGGACTGTATCAATTTGGTTAGATTCGCCCCGATGGATCGAAAAGGGCTGCGATCTCCGTGATACGATGCCCTTCGTAGCCTTAGGAGATCAGGAGAGAACCTTTGACACTGCGGGTTGCTGTTGTTGGATCCGGTCCGGCAGGTTCATCTGCTGCCGAGACATTAGCCAAAGCTGGAATTGAAACTTACTTATTTGAAAGAAAGTTAGACAACGCCAAGCCTTGTGGTGGAGCAATTCCTCTCTGCATGGTTGGCGAGTTTGATATCCCGCCCGAAATCATTGACCGTCGCGTGCGGAAAATGAAGATGATTTCACCCTCTAATATTGAGGTGAACATTGGGCAAACCCTGAAGGAAGACGAATATATCGGCATGTGTCGCCGGGAAGTGCTAGACGGCTTCTTGCGTGACCGGGCTGCCAAGTTGGGAGCCAAATTGATCAACGGCACCGTTCACGCCCTCGATCTACCGAGCAACAATACGGGCGCATACACCATTCACTATGCCGATCATTCCGATGGCAGTGTGGAAGGCGTCGCCAGAACGCTGCAAGTAGACTTGGTGATCGGAGCCGATGGCGCTAACTCTCGTGTCGCCAAAGCCATCGACGCCGGAGATTACAATTACGCCATTGCCTTCCAAGAGCGGATTCGCCTGCCCGACGACAAAATGGCCTACTACGAAGAGCTAGCCGAGATGTATGTGGGTGATGATGTCTCCACCGACTTCTACGCCTGGGTCTTCCCCAAATACGACCATGTCGCCGTTGGTACCGGCACGATGAAGGTGAACAAAGCCGACATCAAAAAGCTGCAAGCTGGCATCCGGGCACGGGCGGCCCATCGCTTAGAAGGCGGCAAAATCATCAAAGTCGAAGCCCATCCGATCCCCGAACACCCCAGACCGCGTCGGGTGGTTGGTCGCGTGGCGCTGGTGGGCGATGCGGCTGGCTATGTTACCAAGTCCTCCGGCGAAGGCATCTATTTTGCTGCTAAGTCGGGCCGCATGTGCGCTGAAACGATTGTGGAACTGTCGCAAAACGGTCAGCGCATTCCCAGCGAAGATGACCTGAAGGTGTACCTGAAGCGTTGGGACAAGAAGTACGGCATGACCTACAAAGTGCTGGACTTGCTGCAAACCGTGTTCTACCGCTCGGATGCCACCCGCGAAGCCTTCGTGGAAATGTGCGCCGATATTGACGTGCAGCGGCTGACGTTTGACAGCTACCTGTACAAAACGGTAGTGCCCGCCAATCCATTGGTGCAGCTCAAAATTACCGCCAAGACGATCGGGAGTTTGCTCCGAGGGAACGCGCTTGCTCCCTAACCTTCCCTAATTCCCCGGTCTAATGGTCTCAATTCATCATCCTCAGGGGCGCAGTTCGCGCCCTTTTTGCGTATCTCAGTTTATCTTCACGAGGAATTATCAACTAATCTCAACTCTGCCCCCGTACCTTGCCTCAAAATAATTATTACTGCCCACTTTGGCAGGCTGATTTTCAGTCACAATCGCTAGCATTCTTTGAACTCCCGTAAAGTAGAAGTTCACGGCAATGGTGCTAGCCGTAGCTGCCGGGATGCCAAAAATCAGCACAGTCGGGCTGAAATTAGGACCAGGATCGGCAAAAGCAATGTTACAGAGTTCTGGGTTACTCGTGAACTCAATCTTGCTAATGCGTTGCGTATTAGTCATATATGTAAAAGCCATACCGATCTCCTGTTTAGTAATACAGAGTTCAGCAAGCTAAAGTGTCATCCAAGGCTAACGATGACACTCTTGTCTTGTTTATCTGGCTATTATCGGAAATTCAATCGGTTCGGCGGTGCCAATTTGGCAGATTAGAATTTTTAACATCAGCCGCCAAACTCACAATCTGTCACAGCCAAGACAGTGCTCTACAATCAGAGTTACTAGTGTAGGAAGGGATTCTACTCCTAACGTTCTGCTGGGTGATGCTGATGCCAGTGGCGAGCAATATCAACCCGCCGACATAACCAAACCCGGTCATGCTGTTGCACATAGTCGAGAAAGCGAGCCAGAGCAGCAGCGCGTCCCGGACGGCCCACCAAGCGACAGTGCAAACCGACGCTCATCATTTTGGGCGCAGTTTCGCCTTCGGCATACAGCACATCAAAAGCATCGCGCAAATAGGCAAAGAACTGATCGCCAGAGTTGAAGCCCTGAGCCGTGGCGAAGCGCATATCGTTGTTGTCGAGGGTGTAGGGAATCACCAGATGGGGTTTGCCGTAGTCATAGGTCCAATAGGGCAGATCATCAGCATAGCTATCGGCATCATAGAGAAACCCGCCTTCTTCCACCACCAGTTTGCGCGTGTTGATACTGTTGCGGCCAGTGTACCAACCCAGGGGCCGACTGCCAGTAACGCGCGTGTGAATATCGATTGCCTTGCGCAAATGCTCTCGTTCGGTTTGTTCTGAGAAATACTTGTAATCAATCCAGCGATAGCCGTGGCTAGCAATCTCCCAGTTGGCCTCTAGCATCGCTGCTACCGCCTCTGGATTCCGCTCTAGCGCCATTGCCACCCCATAGATGGTGACTGGAATCTGCCGCTCGGTAAACAGACGATACAGCCGCCAAAACCCAGCCCGACTGCCATATTCATACATCGACTCAATGTTCATATGGCGTACACCCTGAAGCGGCACCGCCCCGATCACCTCAGAGAGAAACGCCTCTGCCGCCTCATCGCCATGCAGAATGCAGTTTTCGCCGCCTTCTTCGTAGTTGACCACAAACTGCACCGCCACCCGCGCCTGATTCGGCCATTTGGGATCGGGCGTATTGCGGCCATAGCCAATCAAATCTCTGGGATATTGTTCGGACATAACAGAATCGGACATAACAAATGGGTTAGCTGGTCAAAGAAATCATCGCAAGTTTATTGCATCATGGTAAACTCTCCGGCAGATCTCGGTGATTTCGAGGAGTGATTTTAAAATGCATTTCAATCGCAATCCATTAAAAAGAGTCGGCTTAGCTCTGTCATTGGTCGCTGCTACAGGTCCATTGGGCAGCATTGCAGCCGCACAAAGCGTTCCGCTAAACAATTCAGATGAAACCGTCGGCATAGTAGCTCAAACCCCGGCTCCATCTCCGGCCCCTGCTCCGGCCCCTGCTCCGGCCCCTGCTCCGGCTCCAACCCCATCTCCGACACCCGCACCCGCTTCCACTCCGGCACCCACTTCCACTCCGGCACCCGCTCCCGCTCCGGCAACCCGTGAAGCTCCGTTTAGCCCATCAGCCGCACCCCAATCCGGTCAGGCCGAGCCGCAACTCTATGAACGGGCCAGCTTTATCGGCACCTGTCGCTCCAGTGGTGCACAGCCAATCAACGTCTCAGCCGATATTACGCGCAATCGCTACACCACAACGATTCAGCCCTATACTCGCATTACCCTCACGGGAGTCATTGCCTACAACAACTCAGGGCAGGTACAGTATGTGCAGATCAGCCAACCCGTCGTCGGCTATGTACCCACCGCCACGCTGCTGACCAACTGCAACGCCCAGCCCACCCCAACGCCAACACCCACGCCGCCGACTAAAGGAGCCTGCTATGTGATTCGACGCGCGGTAGCTCCCAACGGACTAGCTGCCTACGAAAGTCCCGGTGGAGCACCCCAGCGCTTCCCGAATACGCCCACCGGCAACCAGGATGGTCCCGCTGCTGGCTCGCAGGTTTTCTTCACCAATCCGCCCACACCCAGCCAAAACTTCAATAACCGCACCTTTGCCCGCGTCTTCTACACCAGCTTGGGCGGCGGCGATCGTTTGGGTTGGGTCTCTCAAGGTCCGGTTGGCAGCACCCCCGGCGCACCCACCAGTAACTTCGAGCCGTGCCGCTGACGCGCTTTTGAGCACAACCAGAATCTAAGCAAATCCGATAGGCTAGCATTAGCAGTTTGCTGTGAGTGCTGGCCTATGTCTGTTTCTGTAGATAAGAAAACCTGGACGGATGAGGAATTCATGGCGCTTCCGGGAGGGCGTTACGAACTGGTAAACGGTGATGTGCTTGATGTGGGCAACTCCGGGATGGAGCATGGCTATGTAGCCAGCATTCTCAATATTTTGGTAGGCGGCTATGTTCTATCTCAAAAGCTTGGGGTGGTTTGCGACTCTAGCACCGCCTTTGCGATGAAAACTGGCAATAAACGCTCTCCTGATTTTTCCTTTGTCTCTAAAGAACGGCTTCAAGGTGTGCGACGGCTACCCAAAGGCTTTTTTCAAGGTGCGCCCGATCTTGCCATAGAAGTGATTTCTCCCAGCAATACATTTGAAGAAATTCACAACAAGCTGGTGGAATATTTTGAGAATGGCTGTCGCTTGGCTTGGGTGATCAATCCAGATGAACAGTCGGTTTTGGTCTACCGTCAACCCCAACCTGAGCAGTTGTTGAAAATCACCGATACCCTATCCGGTGAAGAAGTGATTCCTGGTTTTGAACTACCCGTTGCCGACCTATTTGCCGAACTCGATTTTTGAGGCGCTACAAGCCAATCGCGTTCACAGCAATGGCTTCTCCAAGCGATACGCTTTCTGGAACCCGCTTCCCAATTCCCTCGCCCCAATTGCGTCAAATTTATTGACCCTAATCCTCTTCTTTTCCTTCTAGCCGATGGTATTCAATTAGTTCCTTATTGTCTGTGTCTTCCAGATAGCGATCTAATGCGTCTGCCACCAATTCACTTAAGGTCATCCTCTTGATGCCTGCTAGTCCTTTTAGCAGGTCATATACTGTGCGATCAATCGTGGCTCTGATCTGCGTTTTATCAGCTTTTAAAGGAGACATTAAGGATATTTGAATGACGCTTGCCTAAATTGTCTCATAGGCTTATGCTTGAGTAGGTTAATGCCTACCTAGGCATAAGCCTACCAACACAGGTAAACTATTTGAGGTGATGGCTATGATGTGGCTCTCTCCAGAGAACCGTCAGATCCTTTGTCCCTTTGACAACCTGTGGAGTAAGAATCTTGCCCAAGAGATTGTCAGGCTGATGAACCAACAAAGCTAATGCTTCTGGATGAATTCAATCAAGCGTTCAAGCATAATATTCCTAATCGATCGGTTCAGGATAATTTCATGTATCCCGCTCATTCTTGCGAGTATTACCATTTCTGAATCGATCGTGTTTCTGTTTGCTCAAACACCCGAACTCTGGAATGCTAGTAGGTTTTGATGGTCAAAATATCCAGTTATCGCCATACAGCAACACGTATAACATCAAAATGGAAATCGTAAGTCCAAACGGATAGATTGAGCGCTTTGGACAATATGGCGGTTGTCGCATCGGTCAAAGTAATTTTCTGGTCTGTAAATTGACTGGCTTGATTCAAAGCCGTTTGGTAATCGTTGAGTGAAGGGTTGAGCAAGCAATCTGAAGACATTCTCTAGCAAACGTGATCGCCTGAGCGTTACCGAGTCGATAGAGCAGCAAGCTGTAGGTTTCTAGATAGACTGGAATCGGAATAATGATGGCAATCTGCTCGATTTCAACTCGATTTCAAACTGATTGTATTCTGCTTGCGCCTGTTCGTGATATTGATCATCAGGGTCAAGAGCGGCGTAGAGTGGACCTGTATCAGCCAGATTTTTTCTCATTCCTGCAGAAAACTTTGGACAAAGATTGCTTCAGTCAAAATCGCGCATGATTAGCTGAGGTATCTTTGCAGCCACTGCCTTGAGAGCATGGCGTGAGGCGCACTCTTCTAGGCGGACTGGATGTCAGATAACCTTGCTGTAGCAAAAAGGCTTCCAGTGCAGTCTGCACGACCTCAGCGGGAGATTCGATACCTCGATCGCGGCTGTAGGCAATTAGCGCTTCTGCAATGGGTTCTGGCAGTGAAAGGTTGAGGGATGACATAGGTGAGTTTAATGCCTTGATCCCGATTGTACTCATCCACCTTGCCCCACCGTTACGCTTTTGAGAACCCGCTTTCCTAATCTGCTTGCCGATTCTAGAATGCTCTCAAATGGGTTGTATCGACGCTGATTGGATGGTCGGAGCCACCTAGTGATCGAGGCTGGAGATGGTCAATCGTGAAACGGGCAGTGCTAATTTTTTCGGGAGAATGGCAATACTCACATCGATAGTTTGCCTCGATAGTTTGCCCGTTTGCGAACCAGTTGCCTGGTTACGTCACTGATGGTCATTGCTGGGCAATGAGAAGCGAATTGAGGTAGGTAAACAGGCGATCAAGTTCTTCAATGGCATTGAGTTCTGCTTCTTCTTCCAGGGTCAATGCTCCAACTTTGTTTTTTTCGAGTAGATCTTCAAGGCGAGATTGAAGCTGATGCGTAAACTTGAACAGACGCAGGTTATCGATCGATTCAACTTCAATACCTGTTTGTAGTAAGGATTGGGGGCTAATCACGACCTGAATCATGGATTTAGTACCTCTCGATCGCTGCTCTGGATTCATGATAGCCGATTGGTCTTTCCCACCGTTACGCTTTTGAGAACCCGCTTTCTTAAGTAGGTTGATAGCTCTAAAATACTGCTCAATAGTGTTCTGGAGTTGGGGTGATGGGGGATCGATTGCACTACCGCAGGATTATCGGAAGACAGAAGTGGAATCGTGTTCTAGCAGCGATATTTGGAGTCTTGCTGTTCGTCAGTTTAGACGCAGGATGGGCCTTTATGAAGAGTTCTGTGTATGCGTATATTACTCCATTGGTTATTGCCCAAACTAGCCAGACAACCGACAATGATTCTCTGCAAGGTTCCGAAGCAAATCGGCTTTTGCAAAGCGGGTTTCAGCAGTATTACACCGGCCAGATTCGGCTAGCTTTAACATTGTTTCAGCAGGCCCTCAGCCAATATCAGGCAATGAAGAACCCAATCGGAGCAGCCAGAGCGTTAGTAGGAATTGCTGGAAGCTATGGGTGGTTAGGTAATCATGAAGGTGCGCTAGAAGCAGGGCAAGCAGCACTAAACATTTATCGAGCGCATAACGATCGTTCCGGCGAAGCAGATGCCTTAGACGAAGTCGGAGATGCTTACCTGAATTTAGAACAGGTTGATCAAGGTTTCGAGTATTTTCAGCGAGCATTGACTATTCGGCAGGACATTCAAGATCGTCAAGGCGAAGGTTGGTCGTTTGGGCTGATAGGAGTCGCTCAAATGAGTCAGGGCAAACTGGCGGAAGGACTAAAAACACTGCAACAGGCAAACAGGATTTTGCAAAGTATCAACAATCCGCCTGATCAACTTGAACACCAATTTCAACAAGCGTTTGTTCTAGCTTATATGGGCAATGCGTATTTTCAATCAAAGCAATTTTCCCAGGCAGAAACCGTCTTACAGCAAGCGCTGACGATTAGCCAAACCAATGATCTGCGTGTTATTGAAAGCATTACTTCAACAATCTTGGGCCAGTTTTATGCAAATCAAGAACAATATTCAATAGCAGCAGACTATCATCAACGGGCAGCGGAAATTTTTCAGCAAATTGGCAAACATTTGTGGGAAGCAGAAAACTTACTCAACCTTGGATACATGTATCTTAAACAAGAGCAATATACTCAGGCATTGAGTAGTTTTCAGCAAGCCCTAGCAATATTTCAGCAAACCAATAATCGAAAGCATGAAGTGGGCACATTAGTTTCGATTGGGCAAACCTATCTTTTGCAAGCGAGTAGTCTTTTATTTGCCGGTTCATTTCCACAAGGATTAGAGGCTGCCCAAAAAGCCTTAGACACGTTTCAAACTGCACAAAATCTACTTCAAGACTCTGAACATACTCAATGGTATCAACAGTATTACCAGTTAATATTAACTTCGATTACACAGAGTTATCTACGCATCGCTTCATCATATAGTTTCTTAGAGCACTATGCCAAAGCCATTGATGCGGCTCAGCAAGCATTATCTACGCTGGAGCAACTGCCTCCTGATCAGGACTATAAGGATAGGCATGAAGACTTTAAGGTTCAGAGTTTTCGCAGTTTAGTGGCATCTCACCGTACATTTGGGCAACAGTTAGCAGAGAATGGAGAGTTTCAACCCGCTTTAGCCCAATTTCAACAAGCGCTCGTCTCCGCCCAACAGCGGCTAAACTTTGCTCGTGCCGTTCAGAACTTATCAGATCAACAAGACACTCTCGAAGATATTGGAGCTGTTTATTTTGATATTGGCAATTTATATATCAAGCAGCAACTTTACGAACAGGCGATCAATCCTTATCAAGAGGCATTAGCAATCTATCAACAGCTCAATCAAACGGAACAGAAACTCGACGCTCTTACCGGTATTGGCTTAGCGTACCTAGGGCTAGGACAGTACGGTCAGGCCCTAGAGAACTTTCAGCAAGTTTTGAGCATTGCTCGTACCAATTCTGATTCTGCTGGAGCCACAACAGCCTCTTTTAACATAGGAACCATTTACGATCTGCTGGGACAAGAAATCGAAGCAATCCAGTTTTACCAGCCAGCCCTAGCCGTTGTAGAGAGACAAGGTGACCGCCTAAATGCTGCTCAACTCTTCAACGCTTTAGGCAAAATTCGACTTGAGCGAGGAGAATACGAGCAAGCACTACAGAACTTTCAGCAAGCACTAGAAACCCAGCGAGCCATTAGCCACCAGCTACAACAACCTGACGCAAGTAATAACTTGGCAAAGCTATGTCCCTCAATCTGGAGTGATGTTACCACCTCTGACAATACAGGACTCGATGCTTACCTAAATAAAGTGAATGCTGAACGCAGACGCAGGCGCTGTTTGGCAGAAACACAAACCGCAGCAGGAATTTCTCTTAACAACATTGGACTGACATACACTTACCAGCAACGCTATTCAGACGCACTCAGCGTTTATCAAGAATCTCTCAACATTTCTAAACAGCAAGGCAACCGCAGCCAAGAAACAATCACACTTAACAACATGGGTTTAGCTCATCTGCTGCAAGGAAATTACGCTGAAGCCTTCAACTTTTTTCAGCAGGCATTGGCAATTCAATCTAGCCTTGGAGAGAGCAGCACGTTAATCTCAATCCAGGGCAATCTAGCTCAGGTTTACTTTGCCCAAAATCGATTACCAGATGGACTGAAAGAACTCGATAAAGCCATTGACAGCATTGAAAAACTGCGGATTGGAATCAAAAATGATAATCTTCGTACTTCCTACTTTGCGACGGTTCAGAACTTTTATCAAGCTAAAATCAACACACTGATACAATTAGGGCGCAGCCGAGAAGCGCTTGAGACCAGTGAGCAAGCCCGCACCCGCACTTTAATTGAACTCCTCACTGAATCCAATATTGATCCAAGTCAAGCAACTGAAGATCCTGAACTGAAAGCATTGTACGAACGAAAGCGAGAACTAGAAGCACAACTTTCTGCACGCGAAAACCTGATTCAGGCTGCTCAAACTGATGAAATTCGAGAGCAACATCAACAGGAATATCTCCAGTTAGACGCAGAACTTAGAAACAACATTGAACCACAAATCAAACAGAAAGATCCAGCCTATGCAGCGATTCGTTATCCTGAGCCTCTGACACTCAATCAGATTCAGCAAGACGTTCTTGATGATGAGACTGTGCTCTTGCAATACGCGATCGGTGAACAGCAAAGTCACCTTTGGGTTGTGCCTCACGAAGGAGAAATGACGACCTACACCCTTCCCGGACGAAAGGCAATTGAACCAGCCGCCAAGAAATTTCTGAGCGAGGTTGAGCGTTCTGGAATCCGTCCTGGTAGTGAACCAGAAGAGGTTAAATTCACAGGCGATCAACTCTATTCGCTAATTTTTCAGGATGCTAACACTCAGCAGTCCATTATGCCTCTGCTTCAAGGCAAAAAGCGACTTTTGATTGCTGCCGATGGCATTCTCCATACCATTCCTTTTTCGGCATTACCGTTACCCAACACCGAGCGCTACACACCTCTGATCACGCAATACGAGATCGTCAACACGCCTTCGGCCAGCACCATTGCTATAGTGCGACAACAGTTCAAAAATCGTCAGCCCGCTGCCAAAACCATTGCTTTGCTTGCCGATCCGGTTTTTCGTGTGAATGAAACTCGCGTGACCCAACAGCCTCCTACGGCAGAAGACATTTGTGGAACTGCGGCTGACCGTGCTTCCATCTCCAATTCCCTGGTCAACTCACCAGAAAATTTAGCCAATCTCAATCTGCCCATCGAGGTTACTAGTACCCTGCGGTCATTTAATTTGGCAAATATCGATCGCCTGCCCTGTACTCGACTAGAGGCTGAAAACATCCTCTCGCTCGTGCCTGACCCAAACCAAGAAGCAGCCGTATTTGACTTCAACGCCAACTACGATTGGATGACTCAGGCTAACTCCCAACTCGATCAATATCAAATCATCCACCTTGCCACGCATGGCTTTGCAAATGAAGAAAAGCCCGAACTGTCGATGCTGGTTCTGTCACAGGTGGATTCCCAAGGTAATAGTCAAAACGGTATGCTGCGTCTGCGCGATATTTTCAACCTGAAGCTGAATGCCGACATGGTGGTGCTGAGTGCTTGCCAAACCGGACAAGGCGAGAATGTGCGCGGCGAAGGACTGATCGGCATAACGCGGGGCTTTATGTATGCAGGCACAAAACGGGTTGTTAATTCACTGTGGTATGTAAATGATGCTAAAACTGCGGAACTGATGGTGCGGTTCTATCACGGCATCTTGAAAGAGAACCTGTCACCTACCGCCGCTCTGCAAAAAGCCCAGATTCAAATGTGGGAGACCTACAAAAAACCAGACCTCTGGGCTGCTTTCACGATTCAAGGTGAATGGCGTATCCAAAATTGATACCTGTTTAATCTTTAGCTGCTCTGGCTGCACCATAGACTATGCATATCTATGTTAGCCACGAATCTATTATTTGAACGTCTACCCGTGAGGAGAATCGATGAAACGGTTTTTAGCCCTGTTGCTGTCTAGCTTTCTGGTTGTGATCATCGCTGGGTATGGGTTATCGGTTCGAGCACAATCTTCTAGCCCAGCTACAGAACGCTTCACACCCACGCCGATCGCCATTCCATTTAATCCTGCTACTGACAGTGAAACCTATCGCCCGCCCGATCGGGAACAGTCTGATTTGCCCTTTAGTGACGATTCTCGCGCCATTATTGGCAGAGACCAGCGTGTCCCTGTGCTGAGCCGCAGCTTTCCTTGGTCAGCAATTGGTCGAGTTGATTGGGCTGTGGATGGAGAGGAGTTGGGCCAATGTACAGGCACACTAATTAGTCCAGATGTGGTTCTGACCAATTCCCACTGCCTCGCACCTGAAGAAGCCAATTATCAGCCGATTATTCCCCGTGGTACCGAGCAAAATGGGCGAATCCAAATCCTCTTCAAGCCCAGCTTGATCGAAGGCGTGTCTACCCGCACAGCAATGGTGATCGATTACGATTACGGCTGGAAATCTGCGAGTGAAGCTAATCCTCCCGATCCCGCCGATGATTGGGCCTTGCTCAAACTCGATCAGCCGCTAGGGAATATCTATGGCTATTTGGGCTGGCGCATTCTCGACTTTACCCAGCCCGACGTGATCAACCAACTCAATAATCAACTCCGCCTTGCTGGATATTCCGGAGAATTTCCCACAGAGCAATACCGCCAATTTGGAGCAGAAAATGAAACCGCAGGCGTGCATGTCGGATGCAGCATTCAGGAGGTTGGTCAGGGCATCCAGCTCCACAACTGCGATTCAATGGGCGGCGCGTCTGGCAGTACTCTAATTGCCCTGTTTGAAGATGGCAACTACTACATCGTGGGTTTGCATCGCGGTTCAGTTAGCTCTGATGAACCCAATAATTTTCCGCCTGCCTATCGAGAAGTCTGTCAAGTCAGACGTGATGAAAATCGGCAGTATGTTACTACGCCTGCCTGTCGGAACGTCAGCGTTGAGGTGTCCCAGTGGGCGACCCAAGCCGCAGCCATGCGAGGTAGCCAATAGGAAATTTGGGTTGGGTATCACAAGGGCCAGTTAGCAGCACGCCCGGAGCACAACCAAAATCTAAGCAAATTCGATAGGCTAGCATTAGCAGTTTTCTGTGAGTGCTAGCCATGTCTATTTTTTCTAACTCCTATGAAGGTTACAGCCGACGAAAACTTTTACAGCTTGCGGGATTGGCGTTAGGCAGCACTGCGGTTTCTACAGCCTGCAATGCCGCAACTACCTCACCTGAACCGAGTTCCACTCAAGCGAATCCAGTCAGTCCTGAGACCACCGCAACCACTGCTACTCGCTCAGACATCAGTCGAGTCGTTCTCGTTCGTAGCGAAGACCGAGTTACGGGCACTCGGCAAGCTATCGACCTGCTGCAACCCAAAGGCATTAGCGGCCAAACCGTATTTCTCAAACCCAACTACAACACCGCCGACCCTGCCCCCGCAGCTACCGATACGGCCCTGCTAGAAGCCCTGGTGCAGGAACTGCAAAATGCCGGAGCTGGATCGATTACTATTGGCGATCGCTCTGGGATGGCAAACACTCGCGAGGCTATGCAGACCAAAGGCGTGTTTCAGCTTGCCGATCGCTATGGACTCAAGGCAATTGTCTTGGATGAGTTAGGCCAAGAAGATTGGCAATACTTTCCAGCAGAAGGCACCCACTGGTCTAAAGGGTTTGCCTTCGCTCGGCCCGCCCTCCAAGCCGGAGCAGTCGTCAACACCTGCTGTCTGAAAACCCATCGCTTTGGTGGCCACTTTACCCTCTCGCTCAAGAATGTGGTTGGACTAGTTGCCAAATATGTTCCTGGTGATTCTTACAACTACATGGGCGAGTTACATTCCTCACCGCATCAACGCCTAATGATTGCCGAAGCCAACCAAGCCTACGAACCGGCCCTAGTGCTCCTAGATGGCGTGGAAGCCTTCACCGACGGTGGACCAGAATCCGGCAGCATCGCCAAACCAGGTGTGATTCTGGCAGGCACTGACCGGGTGGCGGTTGACGTAGTCGCGCTGGGCATTCTTCGCTCTTTGGGAACCAACTCCGATGTTGCTCAAGGTTCCGTGTGGCAACTAGAGCAGATTCAACGGGCCGTGGAGTTGAGCCTAGGGGCAGGAAGTCACGAGCAAATTGAGATTGTCACAGCCGACGCTGCCAGCCAAACCATAGCCGACCAAATTCGTAAAATCATTGCAGTCTGATGGTCTTGCAGCGTTCTTCCTTTATCAACTGGACTATTTCAATTCAATCATTGCAGTCATTACAAAAAATAGTCGCTTCCATTACTTTAGCAATCACCTTGTTGATATTATCTGGCTGCAAAGAGCCATCCTCAAATATTCCCCACTTATCGACAACACCCACTGCAATCGCGTCATCTTCCCCACCTCCCCCATCCCCCTCTCCAACCACTTCCGAAGCAACACTCTGGAATCAGCTACGACAGGGCAAAGGCTACGTGCTCCTGTTTCGTCATGCTTTGGCACCGGGAACCGGCGATCCAGCCAACTTTCGCTTAGATGATTGCTCGACCCAACGCAACTTATCAACGGAAGGACAACAGCAGGCGATTCGCATCGGTGAGGTCTTGCGGCAACAAAACATTCCTGTTTCCAGAGTTCTTTCTAGCCAGTGGTGTCGCTGTTTGGAGACGGCAAGACTAATGAATGTAGGACCAGTCGAACCATTTCCAGTACTCAACTCGTTTTTTCAAGATCGCAGTAGCGAACAAGCTCAAACTGAACAACTGCGACAATTTATTTTAGAGAATCGAGATAATGCAGGCGTGATTATTATGGTGACACATCAGGTGAATATTACTGCCATCAGCACAATTGTGCCCCAGTCAGGATCAGCTATTGTGATGCGAGCAACAAGTCCTGAGCAAATTGAGTTAATTGGGCAACTCGATTCTTTCTAGTTCACGGGTATGGCAACAGATAAGACATACTTGGATTGCTGATTTTCTAAAAGCTTGGCAATTTGACGCTGTCCTCAAGCTTCAGGAGAGCCAGTTGAATTAGCAGCGTGGGTTTGCAGCCATTGGGTCAGATCTTCCGGGTCAGTGAAATCGAGCAAGGCGTCTGCCAGCGCTTCTAGCTGAGCAATTGATAGCTTTTGAATTTGGGCTTGGATTTCGACGGGCACTATCCCGACTCGACGAGGCAAAAGCCGCAAAATTAAGTTGAGTTCTCCTTGTTGCAATCCCTGTTGCAGTCCCTGTTGCAGTCCTTCTGCCAAAATATCCTGATAAATCACAGATTCACGCATAAATCCTCCTCGCAGCAGTTGACGAACGAGTGTTTTAGGAAACCTTAAGCCTGCCAAAATTTGGGCAGAAGCTGCAATTTCTCGACGCTGACGTTCTGGCTCTATTCTACTCACCTGCGCCGCTACCTGTTGAAGGAGTTGCTCGGGTTGTTCTGTAGCTGCTAACGGGGCAAACGGCAAGAGGGCTGGATCTTGTAGGAATCGTTCTGGGCTTTCTTGCCAGAGTTTCACGATTCGATACTCGTGATAGGTTGCTTCGACTTGGAAACAAGTTTCAATCATAGTAGCGTCAGGAGGTTCTTTCAGAAAAATGACCACCTGCGTAATCGGTATGCGATAACGGCGATACAGCCGCACCCAATAGTCCAACATGCGTAGCGGCAGGGCAGGCTCGGTCATAACCTGAACTTGAAATTCGAGGTGAAGAATACGTTGACCACTGAGCAATAGCACGGCATCGGCCCGAATCGGTTCGACACTCAATTCGGTTTTCAAAACTTCGACATTGAGAGGAAGTTCTTCCAGCAGCCAAGCTGCAAAGCGCTCTGGATACTTTTCTGCCAAGTATTTACAGAGATTATCAAACGCCATTGAGCCAAACCAGCACAAACATTCTATAACCTATAGCATGTTGTAGCGAGAATCGGTTTTTCCTGCTCAGCCAGCCGTTAGAAAACCAGTTACCGCCTGCTCCTCACCCCTTAATCGCCGGATTCGTCCTCGTGGTAAACTCTCCAGCAGGATTGATTTTGGGTGATGCTGAGGAGTGTTTATGGAACGTAAGCCATTTAGAATTCGTCAAATTGGAGCCGCTTTGTCGCTGGTTGCGGTTACAGGTACGGCAGTTAGCACAACTCTGAGCTTGAGTACTACAGCTAATGCAGCGCCAGTTGAGGTGAGCGTGCCCGCTGAAGCACAGGGGGAGGATACACCACAGACTTTACAAACTCAGACTTTACAAACTCAGACTTTACAAACTCAGACTTTACAAACTCAGACTTTACAAACTCAGACTTTACAAGCCCAGACTTTACAAGCCCAGACAACCCAGCCACCAGTCGTCTCCGGGCTTTCTGAGCAGCCGCGTTTGATTGGAGTCTGTCGCTACAGCCCAGAGCAGAGTCTAGACATCTATGCCGATGCCGCACGGACACGCCGAATTCGCACTTTGACGGCTCCGACGCAAGGCGTTTTTCTAACGGGTATTGTTGGTACCGGACTAGCACAAATCAAAGAGCCGGTTCTCGGCTGGATCGGCACGGCCACGGTAGAACCCTGTACCACACCCACGCCCACCCCGTCTCCTGCACCGACTCCCACTCCCACGCCTACTCCCACGCCAACACCCACCCCTACGCCGACACCCACCCCCGGATCACCAGTCTGCTATCGAGTCGTATCCCCCCAGCTTACCGTCCGCACCACCCCCAGTCTGAGTTCTCCTGCCTTAGGCGTCTATGGAGCCGGCTCCGTTATTCAAGCCACAACAATTCCACCCCGCGAACAAACAACGGGCGACGGTCGCATCTGGACCGAGGTGAGTGCTCCCAACGGCACCGGTTGGATTTCCCGCACCGGACCAAACGGCGTCGGCAACAATGCAGTGCAATTACCGGATGGACAGTGCAGTTAATCGAGTTTTGAGTTTTGAGTTTTGAGTTTTGAGTTTTGAGTTTTGAGTTTTGAGTTTTGAGTTTTGAGTTTTGAGTTTTGAGTTGGATAGATAGAGCAGCGCTCTGAGCTAGAAGGGTGTAATTTCGTTCTTCCCTCCACTCCTTAACTGATCCCTAATTCAACACTCAACACTTAAAACTCAACACTCAACACTTTATCCAAAGTACTCTTGAATTGCTTTTACTTCTAGCGGTTGGGATTGAAGCGAGCGAATGGCGGCAGCGGTGGCTTTGGCTCCGGCAATCGTGGTGACGATGGGGATTTTGTAGGCGAGGGCAGCGCGACGAATCTGGCGGTCGTCTTCTTGGGCGGTTTCACCGAGGGGCGTGTTGATGATCAGCTGGATCTGTTCGTTTTTGATCCAGTCCAGCACATGAGGCCGTCCTTCGTGCAGTTTGAACACCAGATCCACCTCCAGGCCGTGGTCTCGCAGCACTTGCCGAGTTCCGGCAGTTGCCACCACCTTCAGACCCAAGTCGATCAGATCCTTAACCACGGGAATCGCCGCCGTTTTGTCGCGGTCATTCATCGAGACAAACACCGTACCCCGCATCGGTAAATGCTGAGATGCAGCTAGTTCGGCCTTGGCGAACGATTTGCCAAAATCGGTATCGATGCCCATCACCTCGCCGGTCGAACGCATTTCCGGACCGAGGATGATATCCGTCCCCGGAAACTTGGAGAAGGGCAACACGGCTTCTTTTACCGAGATGTGTTGAGGCACAATTTCCTCAGTGAAGCCCAACTCTGATAAGGTGCTGCCCGCCATTATCCGCGAGGCGATCTTGGCCAGCGGTACGCCAATCGCTTTTGAGACAAAGGGCACGGTACGCGAGGCACGGGGATTAGCTTCCAGGATATAGGCTACATCGCCGTCTACCGTGCCTTGAATCGCGTACTGGATATTCATCAGGCCCACCACATTCAGGGCTTTAGCCAGCTTTTTTGTCCAGGTGCGGAGCGTATCGAGGGTTTCGGGAGCCAGGGTTACGGTCGGAATCGAGCAGGCTGAGTCGCCCGAGTGGATGCCCGCCTGTTCGATGTGCTCCATGATGCCGCCAATCACCACATTTCCTTCAGCATCGGTTAGGGCGTCGATGTCCACTTCGATGGCGTTTTCCAGATATTTGTCGATCAGGATCGGGTGATCGGGTTCCACCTGGACCGCATAGCGCATGTAGCGATTCAGGTCTTCGTCGGAATAGACAATTTCCATCGCTCGACCGCCCAACACATAGCTGGGCCGCACTACTACTGGGTAGTCGATCCGCTTGGCGACCTGGAGAGCTTCCTCGAAACTGCGGGCAATGCCGTTGGCCGGTTGGCGGATGTCGAGTTCGCGCAGGATTTTTTCAAACCGCTCTCGGTCTTCGGCGATGTCGATCGAGTCGGGCGAGGTGCCCCAGATTTTGGTCTTAACGTCGGGACTGTTGGACAAATAGGTTTGGAGCGGCACGGCTAACTTCAGCGGCGTCTGCCCACCAAACTGAATGATCACACCTTCCGGCTGCTCGGCTTCCAGGATATTCAGCACATCTTCTTTGGTCAGCGGCTCAAAGTAGAGGCGGTCGCTGGTGTCGTAGTCGGTGGAGACGGTTTCCGGGTTGGAGTTGACCATGATTGTTTCAAACCCCTCGGCTTGCAGGGCAAAGGAGGCATGGCAGCAGCAGTAGTCAAACTCGATGCCCTGCCCGATCCGATTGGGGCCACCGCCCAAAATCATCACCTTGCGCTTAGTCGAGGGCAGCACCTCAGATTCGACCTGGGTGCGTTCTTCGTCGTCTTCGCCCAGTTCCAGCAGTTCGGATTCGTAGGTGGAGTAGTAGTAGGGCGTCAGGGCTTCAAACTCAGCGGCGCAGGTGTCCACAGTTTTGTAGGCGGGAATGATGCCCAGACTCTTGCGGTAGGCGCGAACCTCGTCTTCGCTGGTTTTGGTGGCGTAGGCAATCTGCCGATCGCTGAAGCCCTGCTGCTTGATCGCATAGAGCTGGTCGCGGCTCAGGGATTGCAGCGGCGTTTTTTTGAGGAACTTTTCGGTTTCCAGCAGCTCTTGCAGTTTGTCCAAGAACCAGGGGTCGATGGCGGTGAGTTCATAGATTTCATCTACGCTCATACCCATCTGCATCGCATGGCGAACCGTGAAGATTCGCTCCGGGTTGGGAGTCCGCAGTCCGGCCCGAATTTGTTCCAAGCTGGGCAATTTTTCGTTGCGATCGCAGCCCCAGCCAGCCCGTCCAGTTTCCAGCGACCGCAGCGCCTTCTGGAACGACTCCTGGAACATGCGGCCAATTGCCATCGCCTCGCCCACCGACTTCATCTGGGTGGTCAGCACCGGTTGGGAACCGGGAAACTTCTCAAAGGCAAAGCGGGGAATCTTCGTCACCACATAGTCGATCGTCGGTTCAAAGCTGGCCGGGGTTTTCTTGGTGATGTCGTTGGGAATCTCATCCAGGGTGTAGCCGACAGCGAGCTTGGCCGCCATTTTGGCAATCGGGAAGCCAGTCGCCTTAGACGCCAGAGCCGAACTGCGCGAAACCCGTGGGTTCATCTCGATCACGACCACTTCGCCATTGTCGGGGTTAACGGCAAACTGGATGTTGGATCCACCCGTCTCGACGCCAATTTCGCGAATGATTTTGATCGAGGCATCCCGCAAGCGCTGATATTCCTTGTCGGTCAGGGTTTGGGCCGGAGCTACTGTAATCGAGTCGCCAGTATGCACTCCCATCGGGTCCAGGTTTTCGATCGAGCAGATGATCACGACGTTATCGGCCAAGTCGCGCATCACTTCTAGCTCGTACTCTTTCCAGCCCAACAGCGACTTTTCGATCAAAATCTGCGACACGGGGCTGGCATCCAAACCAGACTGGGCAATTTCCTCAAATTCTTCCTGGTTGTAGGCAATGCCGCCGCCGGTGCCGCCCAAAGTGAAAGCCGGACGAATAATCAGCGGGTAGGAACCAATCTGCTGGGCAATTTCTTTGGCCTCTGCCATCGTTTCCGCCAAGCCAGAGGGACAGACGCCGACGCCAATCCGCTCCATTGCTTCTTTGAACAGCTTGCGGTCTTCGGCCATTTCAATCGCCGGCAGTTTGGCCCCAATCAACTCGACGCCGTATTTCTCTAGGGTGCCGTTCTTGGCCAAAGCCACGGCCAAGTTGAGCGCAGTTTGGCCGCCCATTGTCGGCAACAGGGCATCTGGGCGCTCTTTGGCGATAATTTTCTCAACGATCTCCGGCGTCAGCGGCTCAATATAGGTGCGATCGGCGGTTTCCGGATCGGTCATAATTGTGGCCGGGTTGGAGTTGACCAGCACCACCTCAAAGCCTTCATCTCGTAGCGCTTTACAGGCTTGGGTGCCGGAGTAGTCAAACTCGCAGGCTTGCCCGATCACAATCGGACCAGAGCCAATCAGCAAGATTTTGTGAATGTCAGTTCGGCGAGGCATAGATCAGAGCCAGGTTACGCATTTAAATCCAAACTATTCTAGTTGGTATTGAGCCGATCATTTTGCTGTCTCTGATTCAAGTTGAAATGTCAGGGTCTGCGATGATGGAGGATTTCGTTACGTGGTGGGGGGATGCCAGCCGACCTTGACCTACTCAGCAACCTCAAACAACGACCGGGGCAGCCCTGATTGACGAATATATCGATTGCAGTGTGCCTATGCGAATTTCAGCATAGTTGGGAACTGGTACGGTTACAGTCGAGGTCTCGGTTCGCTTCTGCATGACGATATGGCTACCCTGCTGCCGAACTTTGATGAAACCATGCTGCTCTAAAATCCGGCAAACTTCCTGAGCTGACAATACCCGCAGCCTACCCAATCATGACCTCCAGCCGAGTGATAAACACTTCTCCTCGCAATCGATTGTTGATCTCGCTTGGATCAGCCGCCTCAAAAAATAATTTAATTGCTTCGATCAAGTTGTTTCTGGCTTCTTCTACCGTGTCGCCTTGACTGGCAATATCAAGTTCAGGACAGAGGGAGACGTACCCCTTTTCCTCGCGTTCGATAATGCCGGTAAATTGCCGTGCTTGCGTCATAAGTGGGAAGCTGAAGAAAGTTGAACTTTTAACAGCATAGCGAACGATAGACAGGAACTCACCGCAACTGTTTAGAGCGCAGCAACGTACTAATCACCTCGCCTGGTTTGCCTGTAGGCATAATCCGACTCCAAGTGCTGACTTCGGCAACTCCAACTACGTGCAGCCGATGAATCATGCCCTTCACCCATTCCATCTCGCCAATCAGCACCATTCGGTTATACTGCCAGTCCACATCGTCATGGCTGAGTTTAGATGCCAAATCTGAGCTGTCTGCAAATTCTCTAAACATTGAAATCGACCTCATTCGATGTTTCCAATCGCAGACATTGACGCAATGAGCCGCCTCTGCCAACCTGTGAGGCATGGGAAAAGCAGGGAAAGCACTTCGACATTTGAAAGAAAGCTTTGACGATCAGGTTTAAAGGGCGCGCATTAAAAAATGCTTGATTTGTTGAATATGGCAAGGACTGGTTAACTTAACAATCGCTGCACTGAAACTGACAAATCGGGAAACGCCAATGGATTGATGTCACCATTGGTCAAAGTAATTTGCGATTGATATTTGCCAGCTATCGGATCGCGCATCAAAACCAATTCCCTTGCCTTGAGGTTGACGACCCAATATTCCGGAATTCCTGCGGCAGCATAGGTGTCAGCTTTGGCTTCTAAATCTTTTCTGAGGCTGGCGTTGGCAAACTCAATCAGCCAATAAACATTCTCGGGATAGGGATGATGATCACGATAACCCTCCACTCGCCGCTGCACAATCGCCAAATCTGGCTCTGGTTCCGAGTTGCTGCTGGGAATGGTGATCGGATGACCTTCCCGAACCTGCGCTCGATCACCTAAAAGCGCAATCAAATAATCATGAGTTTCAGTACTGCCATTCGCATGAGGTTCTCGCTCTGGCGGCATCTCAATAATTTCTCCATTCAACAGCTCGACCGATCGGCCCTCTAAAATGCCAGCTTCGATCATCTGGTGATATTGCTCAAGCGTCCATTTGGCTGTGGTGATCATGATGATAGGCGTGAAAACAGGCTTGAGAAAAGCATAGCGAAGAACTGATTGGCATGTAAGCGGTCCTACTATCATTGCTTCAGAGCGCAGAGAAGCAAATACTTGTATACTCACATCTTGCACCCGGAGAGGTTTTGACCCACCCTTCTATCTGCCAGCGCCTTTTCCCCCACCAGATAATCGTGCTGGCCTTGAGGGAACGGGTTGAGAGCACCAAGCGTTTCTCCAACTTGCCATCCCGTTTGAGGTAGAACCAAGCTATTGTCGCGACTAGTTGTAAGCCAGCCGAGCGGTCTTGTTGCCCTGGCTTGTGCAGGATCGCCGCAGTGGGGCGATCCTGTAGTTTGCGGCCGCCTATCTGGTTGTGCTGCAGCAAACCAGCCCTGCGGTAAAGCAATTTATTGATATGGTGCTTTCGCCACAGGGCCAGCAAATCGTTGGCAGGTTTGGGTTTACGCCTCTGCAATAATCAGGCCATTCGCAGGATAGGAGCCAAGGCCGTTAAGGTTGACCTCCACACCGCTGGAACGAATGCCGTTGTCGCGGTGATAGAGATAGTGCTTGACTTCCCGCTTATGCTGGAGGGCACGTTGGACAAACTGCAATGGACGACAGAGCTTTTGCAGAGTGGACTGCCGTTGCCAGCGCTCATAGCCTTCTGTAATCGGTCCTGCTAACAGGTCGCGCCACTGCTGGGCAATCCGATCGGTGCTGAATTCTGCGGCTCGATTCAAGCCGTTCTCAACCATCGCTTGATATAGACCTGGATTTTCCTGCAGGCGACGCAGCGCACCAATCACATCCTGAGGCGTCGAAACGGTGATGAAGTCGAGTTCAGAGCGTTGAATGTCGAGGTAGGCTGGCTCTGGTCCCAATAGGGCTGGGCAACCAGCATGCCATGCGTTGATCAGCTTCACGGCGGGCTTGACTCGATAGTCATATTGGGTCAGGTTGCGCACGGCGATCACCGCGTCTGATTCGGTGTAGTTGCCCCAATCGCGGAACTGGGTCAGCCAATCGCCGGTGCTGCACCGTAGTTCGATGCCTAGCTCACTGAGCTGCTGCAGAAAAGCCGGATCGCGGAACGGAGCAGCTAGATTGAGCGGACCGCCCTTGAACGATAGGGTTTCAAGCCGGGTACCACGGGCTGGATCACGGGGTTGCAGGGTGGGTTGTGGCCAGTGGTGCATCAGGTGATCGGTTGCTTGTTCGACGCAGAGTCGATTCATCACTGTCTGCTGCTCGCAAATGGCTGGGCGGGCCGAATCCAACCGGCAGGCGACGACGTAGCTATTGAAGGGAAGGTCGCGCATCATCAGATGGTGATAGCTGACTACGCAGATCTGGCCTGGAACAAAGTGGGGCACCAAATGCACGTTCAGACCGCGCTGCTTCAGGTGGACATAGGTTTGCACACTCCAGATATCCAGCCCCTCGATGCAGGACTCATAGACGGATTCCAGATTTTCGGGCAGCTCGTCCGACTCCATCAAGCTGCGCCACTTTTTAACGTTTTTATTAACAAAATAAACCGGGTAGGGAAGAGGTTCTAGCCGAGTTAGCTGGGGTTTACGAGTGTCTACAAAACTAATAGTCATCTATGTCCACTCAAAAACGAGATAAAAGTAATTGGGTTGAAACTTGCAAATTTACAAATTCCGCAGGAGCTTGTGGCCTGAGTCGCACCCTCTGTTCCAGCAATCGATCTCGAACTTTGAGCGTCAACTGGAACGATTTCTATATTTGGATACAACTAGAAAAAGAAATTTCCGGAGAAAGCTGGAATCTACATACTTGATAAAGAAATAGGTGAATAAATAAATGATTTCATGAAGAATCTGATCGGCTATTGACCGAACCCATAGGAGAATACCTATGACACATAGATAGAACAGCCACGGCAAAGCTACGGCATGTAATCATAAATAGATCGCCACTGACGAAGCTAAGTAAACCGCGTTCAATTACGGAAATACTTCAGATCCTTTCAGTATTCAGCTCTTTCGACCTTATCAATGCTAAATTCATTGCTCGACTAGGCAGCCTTAGGGGCGCGTCGTACTGCCGTTGTAGCGTTGAAGTGCAAAGCTGATTGATGCATCCCACCTACTACATTACCGTTAACACTGTGGGAAACTGATTAAGTTCCAAATTGGAAAGATGAAGTTTTGACGAATTTATCCGTGGTTTCCCTGATTGGGCAATGGGTCTCAAGTTTAAATTGCGTTAAGCTGCATGTTTAAGCTGCACAAATCTATGCTGCACATAGAGCACGCCCCAACTGTTGTTCACACAGGCGTTGCTCTGCCGCATTCAACTCCTGCACATCGCGTCGCCGCACCATGCCGGTGACTCCGGTCAAAAAGCGGGGTAGCTCTTCGTACTCGATGGTTTGGAGCGTTTGCATGTCGTAGGTGGTGTAGGTGGTAAATTCAGGTGAGTCAAACTGGACATCAATTACGGTGAGGGTTTTACGTGGGGCAGCTTCACCTGCTAGCAAGGGTCGTGGACCAGAACCGAGGATGCCCGTATGCAGCAATTGCAGTTTGCCCCGGTGGGCTGGGTAGTAGGCGTGAGCATGACCGCTGATGTAGGTATGAACGTTGTATTTCTCCAGCATGAGCCGCAGTTGCTCGGCATTTGCCATAATTTCCGAGGGTTCGTTGCGCCCGACCGCAACTCCATACAGCGGCAAATGACTAATCAAAAGGCGCAGTTTGGCCTGTTGCGCTCTGGGGCTAGCCAGGGTCTGCTCCACCCAGGCCAATTTTTCGGGAGGAATCTGGTTGGAGGAGCCATCCCAGGCTAGAAAGAAAATGTCGTTGTACTCAAAACTATAATAGAAAGGAAACTGAAACCGATCGACAAACTGCACACCCGGATCGTGGTTGGGGTCATTCCAATAGGCGCTAGCCAGCTCCCGCTCTTGCTGAAACAGAAATTCCCCATTAATGCTGAGGGCACTGGAGGCATCGTGATTGCCAACCGTGAAGCCAAACGGAATCTGGGCTTGCCGCAGCGGCGCGGCCACATGCTGATCAAAGGCAGCCCACATGGCCCGGATCTGTTCGGGCGTCAGCGAAGGCTTTTGTCCGGCCACCATATCGCCACTGCACAGCACCAGATCAGGCTGCCAGAACGGAAGCAGATTGATGCCTTTGTCCACTTCGGGATCGTAGTCTGTTGAGCCATAGGCCGAATTCAAGTCACTGATCACCACCAAGCGCACATCCCCCCGCGACGGATTGTAGAGGCCCGCTGGTCCGGCACTGGCCAGGATCGCTTGGGTTTCGGGCGGTAAGGGTGATGCTGTTGCAGCTGGAGCGACCGGCGCGCTAGACGGGGACTCGGATGCTTGAGGAGCCTGGACAAACTGCCCACAGGCCAGAGCCACGCTTAGAACCAATCCCACAATCAATAGTAGAAAGAACCGCTGCCAGCGCATGGCGTCTTTGCTTCTCCGGGCGTGATGGACTAACTGACTACAGGCATACGATACCAGAATCTCAACCAAATCGTCCGCTGATATAGTCCTGGGTCGCTGGCTGGGTGGGGTGGGAAAAGATCTGCTCGGTGGGGCCGTATTCGGCTAAGTAACCGGAGCGTTCCCCGGTGTCGCTGATGGCAGTATTGAAGAAGGCCGTCATTTGTGACACGCGGGAAGCTTGCTGCATGTTGTGGGTGACGATGATAATTGTGTAGCGCTGTTGCAGGGTTTTGATCAGATCTTCGATGCGGGCCGTAGAAATCGGGTCGAGGGCTGAGCAGGGTTCGTCCATTAAAATCACGTCCGGTTCAATCGCCAGAGCACGAGCAATACAAAGTCGCTGCTGCTGACCACCAGAGAGGGAAAGGGCATTTTCTGCCAGTTTATCTTTCACTTCATCCCACAGGGCCGCATCGTGCAGCGATTGTTCAACCAACTCATCAACGTCACCTTGATAGCCGTTAATCCGAATCGCATAGGCAATATTTTCGTAGATCGATTTGGGAAACGGATTGGGTTTTTGAAACACCATGCCAATCTGTCGTCGCACATCAACGGGGTCAACGCTGGAATGATAGAGATCGAAGCCACGATAGTTAATCTTGCCAACAATTCGCGCTCCCGAAATCAAATCGTTCATCCGGTTGAAGCAGCGCAGCAAAGTACTTTTACCACAGCCCGATGGCCCAATAAATGCCGTTACCTGCTGGGCAGGAATGTCGAGATGCACGTCTCGTAATGCTAAAAACGAACGATAGTAAACTGACAAGTTCTCCACTTGAAGCACAATATCAGTTGCGGTGTTGGGAGAGGTTAGGGTGAAGGTCATAGTTGAGGAAGGGGATAGGGAAGATGCGGCTCGTGAGCCTCGCCGAACGAGGGAAGATGAGGGAGATGGGGAAGATGGGGAAGAATTTCTTCTGACTCCTGACTCCCAGCTTCTGACTTCTGACTAATAATTGCGATTTTGTTGACTGCGGTTACGCAAATAAACAGCGGTGGTGTTCATCAGCATCAGCACGACCAGTAGAACAATAATGGCCGCCGCCGCATTTTGGTGAAATTCAGGTTGGGGCCGGGAAATCCAGTTGTAGGTCTGAATCGGTAGGGCGGTGAAGGGGGAGCGGAGTCCTTCAGTGATTGGGATTAGTGGTGGTAAAAAGGCAATGAAGGTGAGTGCACCAATGGTGATCAAGGAAGCGGTTTCGCCGATGGCGCGGGAGAGGGCCAGAATCGTACCGGTGAGAATGCCGGGAAACGCCATTGGTAAGACGTGATCGCGCACGACCTGCCAGCGGGTGGTTCCCAAGGCGTAACCTGCTTCTCGAATGCTGCTGGGTACGGCTCGCAGGGCTTCGCGAGTGGCAACGATGATGATTGGCAAAACCAGCAGAGATAGAGTCAACCCGCCAGACAAAACACTGCGCCCGCCGGTGATCGGCTCCATTAGCCGCACAAATACCTGTAGGGCCAAAAGTCCGTAGATAATTGACGGTACAGCGGCCAGGTTACCAATGTTGATTTCAATTAGCTTGGCGAGTTGCGTTTCGGCCGCAAACTCTTCCAGAAAGATGCCGGCACCGACGCCGATCGGAACCGCAATTAGGGCCGTTAATACCAGTAACCAGATCGTACCGACGAGGGGCGACAGGATGCCGGCTTGGGCCGGACGCCGGGAAGGATAGCTGGTGAGAAACTGCCAGTCGAGCCGAGGTAAGCCATCGATTAGCACATCGACCAGCAGCAGTAGCAGCACCAGCAAGGCTGTCACCGTAGCAATCAGTGCCGCTGTCGCAAACAGGCGATCCAGGCGATAGCGGCCCGATAGATCGGATTGGAAGTTGTTTGAATCCGATGAGAGGGGCAACACGGTAGGTAGGCGATTCTGCGTCATTCGTATTTCTCCCGAAAGCGGTTGACGAACCAAAAGCTGAAAATATTCAAACCTAGCGTGATCAAGAACAAGGTCATTCCCACAGCAAAGATAGTTTGGTACTCAATCGAATTGACTGGGGCATCTCCCAAACTGACTTGCACAATAAAGGCAGTCATGGTTTGGACAGCCAGGCGGGGGTCGAGAAAACTCAGATCGGGTGTGATTGGGCGGGGGTTTTGGCCGGCGGCAATCGTTACAATCATGGTTTCTCCGACGGCACGGGCCACGGCCAAAATGCAGGAGGCCACAATGCCTGACAAAGCAGCCGGAAGGATAACGTTTTGTACCGTTTCTCGCTTCATGGCTCCCAAGGCGTAGGCTCCCTGTCGCAAACTCTGGGGCACGGCATAGATGGCGTCTTCACTCAGGGAAGCAATGGTGGGCAAAATGGCAATGCCCATAATCAGTCCGGCACTGAGGGCGTTAAAGGTTTCCAAGCCTGGAATGAAAGTTTGCAATATAGGCGTGATGAATAAGAGCGCGAAATAGCCATATACGACAGTGGGAACACCAGCCAGAACTTCCAGGGCGGGCTTTAACCAACGACGTAAACGGGTCGGTGCATATTCACTCAAATAAATGGCAGCCATCAATCCCAGCGGAATGGCGACCGAGAGAGCAATCACGGCAGTTAGCAGTGTGGCACTAATCAGGACCAAAATGCCGTACTGCGGATTGGCGAACAGCGGTGTCCATTCGGTGTCGGTCAGGAATTGCCAGATGGGAACGACTTTGAAAAACTCGATGGTTTCAAAAATCAGCGACAGAATGATCCCGGCAGTAGTGGCAATAGAAATCAGGGCGAAGCTGCCGAAAACAACTTTGGCGATTTGTTCAAACCATTTGCTCAGCGATCGTTTGGGTCGCCAGCGGGTGGAGGTGGAGTGCTTTAGGGAAACCAAGTTTTCACTCATTCGTTTTAAGATCGGGATTAGCGTGTAAGCCTGTATACCAACCTAAAATCTCAACTTAAAGAGCAGATTAACGAAATCGTTTTTTGCTCGGTTTTGTCCCAGTTTGCTGCCTCAATTGCGGCCTAGTTTTGTCACCTGATTTTGCCACCTAACTTTGCCACCCAGTTTGTCACCTTTTGTATGAATACGCCTTCCCATTTCTTGATGACCGCGGTCCTCGACAAAGCGCTGCCCAGAGTGCCTATCGTCAAAAGTGCATTTCTGCTGGGTTCGGTGGCTCCTGACCTGCCGCTGTGGATCCTATCGATTGCGGGCATCGTCTACTACCGCTTCATGCTGGGCTGGAGTGCGGCGGCCACCGCAAACTGGATGTTTGACCACCTCTATTTTCATGATCCAATTTGGATCGCGGCTCACAACTTTTTGCATGCACCCCTAATTCTGCTCACTGGGATTGGGCTGGTTTGGCGCACCCGTCGCAACATTGGCTCGCGCTCGCGTTGGCTGTTCTGGTTTCTGCTGGCCTGCGGTCTCCATGCGACCATCGATATTTTCACCCATGCAGATGACGGCCCCCTGCTGTTTTTCCCACTCGACTGGACGACTCGCTTTTCCAGTCCCGTCAGCTATTGGGATGATCGCTACTACGGCAGAGAGTTTCAACAGTTCGAGATTGGGTTGAATGTGCTGCTGCTGCTGTACCTAACGGCTCCCCGCATCGATCGGTTTCTCCGTAGAAAATGCCGATCGGCGCTAAGATCCTGAAGCTGATGGGTTGATCTTGTTTGATCTCTATACCTAATTTGTCTAACTCAATTTGTCTAACCCATGACCCACGACCAAACCCTGCTCGAAATCAACGCCCTGCTGGATCGCTTCACCCACTTTGGGGTCGAGTTGGGGTTAGAGCGTATTGAACGGCTGCTGGCGGCATTGGGTCATCCAGAACGGCAGGTGCCGATTGTGCATGTGGCAGGCAGTAACGGCAAGGGGTCGGTTTGTGCCTATCTATCGGCAGTGCTGGATCAGGCAGGCTATCGGGTGGGGCGATACACCTCTCCTCATCTGGTCAGCTGGTGTGAGCGAATTTGCCTTAACCAGCAGGAAATTCCTGCCACGCAGCTCCATCAAATTCTGCTGCAAGTTCTAGCCGCGATTGATCCCAACCATCCGTCTCCGACCCAGTTTGAGGTGATCACGGCGGCAGCTTGGCTCCACTTTGCTCAGCAGCAGGTAGATATTGCCGTCATCGAAGTGGGATTGGGAGGGCGGCTCGATGCTACTAATGTCTGCGACCGTCCGTTGGTCAGTATTATCACCTCCCTCAGTCGGGAACACTGGCAGCGGCTCGGCCCCACCCTAGCTGACATCAGTCGCGAAAAGGCCGGTATCCTGAAGCCAAATTGTCCAGCCGTGATTGCACCCCAACCCCCCGAAGCTGTGAAGGTTCTGCAACAGCGATTGACCGAACTCCACTGTCCGGCATTTTGGGTGCAGCCGTCCCGCGATCTGGGCAATGGTTGGGCAGAATTCGTCGGAACTGGTTCTGAACCTGGCTCAGGTCTGATGTTGGTAGGTTTGCAATACCCTCTGCCGCTATTGGGTGCTCACCAACGCATCAACTCGGCTCTGGCCGTCGCGGCGCTGCAAATCCTGCAGCAACAGGGATGGCAAATCGATCATCAGCAAATTGTGCAGGGGATGGCAAAAACCCAGTGGCCCGGACGATTGCAGTGGTTCGAGTGGCGGGGTCATCGTCTGTTGATTGACGGAGCGCACAATCCAGCCGGAGCCGCTATGCTGCGGGCTTACCTGGATCAAACTCAGAGTCAGCCGATTCACTTTGTCATGGGCATGATTGGCAATAAAGATCACGCCGATGTGTTCCAAGCGCTGTTGCGTCCAAACGATTGGCTGTACCTGGTGCCCGTTCCCGATCACATTCCGGTTGATTTGTCTCAGTTGCAAACCTTAGCGACAACCGTGTGCTCCAATCTAGCTGCCTGCACGGTTTATGACAATGTGATGCTAGCGCTGGAAGACGCGGCAATTCAGACTCAAACGAAGGGAGGAACTCTCGTACTCTGTGGTTCTCTCTATTTGATTGGTCACTTCTTCCAATTGCAGCGGGGTGGATAGGATACTCCAAAGCATGAAAAAAGCGGACTGAAGGATAGGTTAAGTTCCAAGCAGTCCGCTTCCGATGCATTCATAGGTCGAATAATCTAGTTCGCGTTACGTAGCGTTTGGTAAGTGCGGCTGACCTGATAAGCCAATACACCGCAGAGCGTTGGACACAAAACGATGCTGATTGCTGCAATGGTTAGAGCAGAATCTGGGATTCCAAGCAGGTTGGATAGCATGATTGACCTCGTAAATTTCAGGGTGGTAGCTGATTTAGTTTGATCGTGACAAATCTGGCCTCAATTGGCATCACCCGTTAGGGTTCCTCACTTGGAAGGATTATTAACGTTTGCGTGCTTAACATCCTGGTATCGTAAGATTCCGCAATCAAAATTGTTTTAAGTTTGAGAAAACTTGTTTCTGTTCAAGATGGAATCATTTCTGAACTGCCAAACAAGACTTCTCTAACTTGGCAGCGACAGAAATGCAGCACATTCCACATGGGCAGTTTGTGGAAAGAAATCAACCGGCTGTGTTCGCCTCAGTTGATAGGTTTGGCTTAACTGTTTTAGATCGCGGGCTAGGGTTGCTGGATTACAGCTAACGTAAACAATCTGTTTCGGACGCAGGTGCAGCAAAGCTTCGATCACGGCTGGTTCGCATCCTTTTCGGGGCGGATCCAGCAGTACAATATCGGGTATCGCCATCGTTGACTGGAGCGGCAGCTCAGGCAGTAACTCTTCGGCTTTACCAACATAAAAGATGGCGTTGTTAATTTTGTTTACTTCTGCATTTCGCTTGGCCTGTTCAATCGCTTCTGGCTGAATTTCAATTCCAATCACCTGCCGCACTCGGTTGGCTAACGGCAACGTCATCGTACCAACACCACAGTAAGCATCCACTAGGATTTCATAGCCAGTTAGTTCTAGCGTTGTCTGAATCACCTCTACTAGCGCTTCGGCTTGTTCTGTATTGACCTGAAAAAACGTTGTAGGCTGAATCTGGAACTCCAGTTCGGCAAAAATTTCACGCAAGTAAGGGCGACCAGCTAAGCAGCGGGTTTCTGAACCGAAGATGGTGTTGGTGCGGTGCGGATTGACGTTGAGACAAACGCCCACCAGTTCTGGATAGCGCTGCATCCAGGTTTGAGCCTGTTGTGTCAGATTGGGTAAATCACCGCTACGGACAACCAGCGTCAATAAGACCTCGCCTGTGCGTCGGCCAATCCGCAATCCTAAATGGCGCACCTCGCCTTGGTGAGTGGTTTCATCGTAGACGGACCATCCCTGCTGCTGAATGTCCTGTTTAATTTCAGCCAAAAACGGATTCAGTCGCGGATCTTGAATCGGACACTGATTCAGATTGATTAACTGATGGCTGCCCTTTTGGTAATAGCCTGCCTGAACTTGAGCACTAGGGCTGGGCTGGGGCAACTGGGCTTTGAGAACTGGACGGGGTAACTGACTGCTGCGCCGCGATGATACTACTGCTCTGGCTGGTTTAGAGTTCGTCTTAGAGTTTGTCACCTGACTGGCTGCTTTGACAGACTGGGTCGCCTTAATCGGATAGGTTGCCTTGTTGCGATACCCCAACGGATCCGCCACGGCTAAAACGGGTTCCACTACCGGCTGACTGAAGCCGCCAATTCGCTCTAGGTCTTGAATCACCAAATTACGTTTAGCGGCGAGCTGCTGCCCATAGTCCACATGTTGCCACTGACAGCCGCCACACTTGTCTGCCACGATGCAGCTGGGTCGCACCCGATGCGGAGAGGGTTCTAATAGTTCATGCAGTTTGCCCTGGGCATATTGGGGTTTGACTCGCACCAGCCGCACCAACACCCGCTCGCCCGGAACTGTGTCTGGCACAAATACGACTCGTCCCTGCCAGCGCCCAACACCTTCGCCATTGTGGTTTAAATCAACAATCGTGACCTTTAGGAGCTGCCCCTGCTGCCACACTCCATCTGCTTCTAGCGTTTTGTCTTCGGTGAACTGACCCATGTTCCCTGTCCTCGCTTACCTTTACCATAGTAAGAGCGCCGCTGAGAAACGGTGGACTGCTCCAATTTCCGCCTGTTTGAAGTTTTGGTTGAAGTTTTGGTTGAAGCTGACTTTGAAACAACGTCTAGACGCTCTTCTGGTTGAACGCAACCTCTGTGAGTCCCGCCAGCAGGCCCAGCGGCTGATTCGGGCTGGAGAAGTGATGGTGAATCGACAAGTGATTGACAAACCGGGCACCGAAGTAGACCCGGCGTTGGAAATTGAAGTGAAGGCGCGGTCGCCCTATGTGTCGCGGGGTGGGGAAAAGCTAGCCAGGGCGCTGCAGGAGTTCTCCATTACCGTCGATGGACGCATAGGATTAGATGGCGGGATCTCAACTGGAGGGTTTACCGACTGTTTGCTGCAAGCTGGAGCCAAACTGGTTTACGGCATTGATGTGGGCTACGGCCAAGTTGCCTGGAAGCTGCGGCAAGACCCGCGCGTGATTTTACGAGAACGCACCAATATCCGCTATTTGACCGCAGAGGATTTGTATAGCCCCGACCATCCTCGTCCTGATTTAGGCGTGGTAGATGTATCGTTCATTTCCTTGACCAAAATCTTGCCCACCCTCTGGAGTCTGCTGCAACCGCCACGGGAAGTGGTGCTGCTGGTCAAACCCCAGTTTGAAGTGGGCCGGGAAAGGATAGGCAAAAAAGGCGTTGTGCGCGATGCCAAAGCCCAAACCGATGCAATTTTGCAGGTGTGTGCAGCAGCCCAGTCACTGGGCTGGCAGTTCGGTGGGTTAACCTGGTCACCCCTACCCGGTCCGGCAGGCAATATTGAGTATTTGCTGTGGCTGTTGATGCAAACCCCGCATGCTTTTCCCGACACGACCACGGTGCAGCACCTCACCCAAACCGCCCAACGCTCGCTCAAAGGGCAGGACGTTGGTGAGGGGTAGGGGGTAGGGGGTAGGGGGTAGGGGGTAAGGGGGTAAGGGGGAGGGGGGAGGGGGCAGTGCTTGCTCATAGCACAGGACTTAGGGTGGCCTCTTAGCGACCATAGCCGACCCGTGCATCTAAGCCAAAATCGCGGAAGTAGCGGCTCCAGCGGCTAGCGGCTCCTCGGCTGTTGAATGGCCCGACTCGGACATGCGCCCCTTTCGAGGTACCTGCTTGAACCATGTTGTCAATGCCCATACCGCTAGTAAGACGGGAGATTTGGCTAACAATGCCGTCTAAATCTTTGCCACCCCCTGGAATGATCACGTAATAGGAGCGACTGCTTCCGGACCTCCCTTCTTCAGACACCGGCGGAGTTGAGGCAGGCGAGCCAAACTCGACCTCCCCAGAAGGTGGAGGCATTTCTCCAGGTGTTACAGGTGTAGACGGAAACACTTCTGGTGGTGGTAGGGTACCAGTCCCTGGATTAGTGTCATAGCCAGCAGGAGCCTGACTCACAAGCGAAGCACTGGTTCCGGTAACGGCTACTAATTGGGCATTGATTCCAGAAGCTGCCAGAGTCGAGACCTGCTGTTGAGCAGTGGTCACGTCGTTGAATAGGCCAGCCTGAATAAAGCGCTGCCCGTTGTATTCCTGCACCGAGGCTGCTGGCTGAATTTGCTGTATCTGGGACAGTAAATCCTGACTATCGCCGTTCACCACCACGAGATACTGCTGGGCCTGACTTACACTGCTTGCATCTTGGCCAAAAGTCGGCGGCGGCGGCGGCAGTCCATCTACAACCTGTTGGGCAACCAGTAAATGGCTGGAGTCGTTCAGCAACGGCCCAGCCCAGGCTGTAGAATCTGCAACCAGCCCAAGTAAGCCACTGCCAATTAAGCTGCCCCAAACCCAAGGCATTGCCCTAGCTGCCTGCCTGAACCGTCGTTGAGTATACCGAGTATATGTAGAGTCGAATTGAGGAGAAACGTGAGTCATAGCGCACCAGCTCCGCTAGATATGGAGTTCAATAGAGAAAAATTCACCTAAATGGCGCTAATCGTAACATAGAAATCAAAAGGCGAATCAATTTTGTCGCTAACTTTTGTCGCTAACTTTCGTAGGGGGAGGAGTCAAAAGAATTTACCCCCCACCCCTCACCCCCCACCCCTCACCCCCCACCCCTCACCCCCCACCCCTCACCCCCCACCCCTCACCCCTCACCGCAAGTGCTAGCCTAGAAGAAGTATTTTGTAAAGATTCTATTTCTCTAAAATTCTCAAGTCGGATCCATGAACAAGGTCGTAGTCGGACTCTCTGGCGGGGTGGATAGCTCGGTGGCAGCCGCGACGCTGCATCGTCAGGGCTATCAGGTGGTTGGTCTTACCCTTTGGCTGATGAAGGGGAAGGGACAGTGCTGCTCTGAGGGGATGCTGGATGCGGCCCGCCTGTGTGAGGAGCTAGAGATTCCGCATCATATTGTTGATACCCGTGAGCTGTTTGAAAAAAATATTATCGATTATCTGGTCAGCGGCTACGGGGCTGGAATTACGCCATTGCCGTGTTCTCAGTGCAATAAGGCGGTGAAGTTTGGGCCGATGTTGCAGTATGCCCGCGAGGAGTTGGGGATCGACAGGATTGCCACAGGCCACTATGCCCGCATCAGCCAAGATGCGGTGACTGAACGATATCAATTGCGGCGAGCGGTTGACCCCAGCAAAGACCAGTCCTATTTTCTCTATGACCTGAGCCAGGAAATTCTGGGACATACTGTTTTTCCGCTAGGTGACCAAACTAAAGCCCAGACGCGGCAGATGGCGGCTGAATTTGGCCTGCACACGGCTGAAAAACCGGAGAGTCAGGATTTGTGCTTGATTGAAGCGCATGGCTCGATGCGAACCTTTTTGGATAAGTATCTGGCACCGCAAAAAGGCGACATTGTCGATCAGTCGGGCCGGGTATTGGGTCAGCATGACGGCATTCATCACTACACCATTGGCCAACGCAAGGGCATCGGGATTGCAGCAGACCGTCCACTCTATGTGATTGGCATCGACGCGGGCAAAAATCAGGTGGTGGTGGGCGATCGAGACGCGGCTCAAACGCCAGAATTTACGGTACAGCGGGTCAACTGGGTGTCGATTGCCCCTCCGACAACGCCAATTCAAGCCGAGGTGCAAATCCGCTACCGCTCTCGACCCGAAGCCGCCACCATCATTCCGCTAGCAGACAATCGGGTCAAGGTCGTGTTCGACCAACCCCAGTTCAGCGTGACGCCCGGTCAGGCGGCGGTGTGGTATCAGGGTGACCTGTTGCTCGGCGGCGGTGTGATTGAGAACGACCACGCTTGATGATTTGCTGCTGGATTGCACCCGGAAATTCTGTATAGCTGGGAACTCACAGGCTGCGAGGGTGCATGGCTTCTGATAGGATTGTGCTGTTTGCATAAATCTGAAGAAACTCTGATTTTTCTGGCCGGAGGACAGTAGCTTATGAGCCATCACCCAGACAGCATCGCCCCGCATGGTGGGATGCTAATTAACCGCATTTGTTCACCGGAACAGAAGGCCCACTTTCTTGACCAAGCCAACCACCTGCCCCGTGTCACCCTCGATGAGCGCGCCCTGTCTGACCTCCAGCTCATCGCTATTGGCGGCTTTAGTCCCCTGACCGGCTTTATGGCCAAAGCGGACTACGACAGCGTAGTCAATACAATGCACTTGGCAAACGGCTTGCCTTGGTCGATTCCAATCACTCTGCCGGTGGCCTCTGACTTGGCTGCCTCCTTCAGTCTCGGCAGCAATATTCGTCTGGATGATCCCAGCGGGCAGTTTGTGGGCGTGCTGCATCTGAGCGAGAAATATCCCTACGACAAGCTGCATGAAGCGCTGCATGTCTACCGCACCAATGAGGAAAACCATCCTGGCGTCAATGTGCTCTACAACCAGGGGGAGATCAATCTAGCTGGCGAAGTTTGGTTACTGGAGCGCCATCCCCATCCCTACTTCCCCACCTATCAGATTGACCCGGTCGAGTCACGCGCCTTGTTCCGCGATAAGGGCTGGAAAACGATTGTCGGCTTTCAGACGCGCAACCCAATCCACCGAGCACATGAGTACATTATCAAGTGTGCGCTAGAAACGGTTGATGGCTTGTTTTTGCATCCCCTGGTGGGAGCGACAAAATCAGACGACATTCCCGCCGATGTGCGGATGCGCTGCTACGAGATTTTGTTGGAACGCTACTTTCCCCACGAACGGGTGATTCTGGCGATTAACCCAGCGGCAATGCGCTATGCCGGCCCGCGAGAAGCGATCTTCCATGCGTTAGTGCGCAAAAACTACGGCTGTACCCACTTTATTGTTGGTCGGGACCATGCAGGGGTAGGCGACTACTATGGCACCTACGATGCTCAGTACATTTTCGATGAATTTGAGCCGGGCGAGTTAGGCATTCAGCCCATGAAGTTTGAACATGCCTTTTACTGCAAACGGACCGGCCAGATGGCAACCACGAAAACTAGCCCCAGTGAGCCGGAAGAGCGGGTGCACCTGTCGGGGACCAAAGTGCGGGAGATGCTGCGACGCGGAGAATTACCACCGCCAGAGTTTTCCCGCCCTGAGGTGGCCGCAGAACTGGCAAGAGCGATGCAAATCACCGTTGGTGTGTAGCATCCTTTGATTAAATGAATTTAGAGGGAGCCTAGACAGATCGAGCCTAGGGAACCAACCTAGAGGTGAGTCGGATGCCCCGATCGCTTCGGGTTTGATCTGTCTCAAATTGCCGCCGAGAAACCCGGTTTAGTGTTCAAATAGAAGTCATGGCAGTCAAGCGACGGACGTTTCTACAGCAGGCAGGGGTAGCATTGGCAGCACTGGGCCTCAGTGAGGCCGGACTAGTGTGGGCCGACCGCTGTCAGCAGGTCCTGGCTCAACCGGCTCGTCGCAAGGTGGCCCTCTTGGTGGGGATTAATCAATACCCGGAATCCGTATGTGACTACACACCAATACGGGGTGCAGCTCTGAATGGCTGTGTCACGGATGTGGAACTCCAGCAGGAGTTGCTGATTCACCGCTTTGGCTTTCAGCCGAGTGACATCCTCACCCTCACCGATCAGGCGGCTACCCGGCAAGGAATTGAAGAGTCGTTGCTGCTGCTCTCCCAACAGGTAACGGCTGGCGACGTGGTGCTGTTTCACTTTAGCGGTTTGGGTAGCCAGGTTCAGCTCGAAGGCGGAGCAGACTTTCAGCAGAGCTTGGTGCCGGTTGATGGCTTGCTGCCTACGGCAGACCATCCGGTAATTCAGGATTTGATGCTGGATACCTTGGGGTTATTGCTGCGCACCGTTCCTACAGACCAATTGATTACAGTTTTAGATACGGCTTACACCCGCTTGGGCCGCACGCTGCAAGGCAATCTGCGGATTCGCTCTCGACCAGACGCACCCACGGGCATGCTGACTGCGGCTGAGCAAGAGCTACAGGAACGCTTGAGTCGCCAAACGCACTTTTCTTTGAACCAAATCAACCAGCAGTGGCGCTCAGGGTTATTACCAGGCATTGTGTTGCAGGCTGCCGCTGCCAATCGCATCGCGACCGAAGCCCAGTGGAACGGATTCAGCGCTGGTTTGTTTACCTATGCCTTGACCCAGCAGCTCTGGTGGGCCTCGCCGGCAACGACTCTCTGGATCAGTTTCAGTCAGGCGATGGGTACTGTGAAGCAAACGGCAGGAATCGAGCAGCAGCCTGCAATTGGTGGACAAGCAGCCCAAAAGCAGAAACTGCCGGTTGTCTCCAGTTTCAACTCTGCTGGAGCAGATGGCGTGATTCGGGCGTTGGACGACGAGGGTAGAGCACAGCTCTGGTTGGCGGGTTTGCCGGCAGGGGTGCTGGAGAATGTGGGTGCATCGTTGTTTTCGCTAGCCGGTACCGATAACACTCCACTGCTACAGATTCGCAGCCACGAGGGGCTGATTGCCAAAGCCCGAACCTGGGACGGCAAGACTCCCCTTCAGGTAGGTCAGCTCGTGCAGGAAGCAGTACGCATCTTACCGCGCAACATTGGTTTGACGGTGGCAATCGACACAGGTCTAGAGCGGATTGAGCGGGTTGACGCCACCAGTGCCTTTGCATCGATCCCGCGTGTGTCCTCAGTGCTAGCTGGTGAACAGCCCGCCGATTTTCTGTTCGGCAAAATCCAATCTGGGCCTTTATTAGCGGCTGCTCTGTCGTCTCAAGCCCTACTGGCCAATGATGACACCCCTAACCTAGACGAGGAGACCAATCCATCGAGCCAAAGCAGTTACGGTTTGTTTTATCCAGGTCGAGGGGCCATTTTCAATACGTTGAATCAGGGCGCTGAGGCGGTCAAAACCGCGGTCAATCGCATCACCCCCCAGCTCAAAACCCTGTTGGCAATCAAACTATTGCGGCTGACCCAAAATCAAGGCTCATCGCGTCTGGGAGTCCGAGCTTCGCTAGAAATTCTGGCCCCACAGGAACGTCTAATTTTGCAACAGGAAACGGTGCGTGCCCAGCGAACCATGCCCACTACCAAAGTCGCAACCCTACTGATGGCGGAAGGGACACCCACGCTAGCCGTCGGCAGTCAGATTCAATATCGCCTTTACAACTACAGCGAGCATCCGGTTTACTTTCTGCTGTTGGGACTCGATACCAAAGGTAACGCCCTGATCTTCTATCCCAACCTCGCGCCAACTGCGGCGGCAGCCATCAATCCACTTGCACCTAGTGAAGCGGTGACGGTGCCTCAAGCTCATGCGGCCAACTGGTTGGTACAGCCTCCTAGCGGTGTAGCGGAAACCCATCTGGTCTGTAGTCGAGCACCCTTTACCCAAACCTATCAGGTTTTGGCAGACATGCCGGGTAAGGTTCCGGCTCAGGAAGTGGCTGTCCTGCTTAACCCGCTAGACGTGGTGCAGGCGATCCTGCACGATTTGCATCAGGCCAGTAGTGAATTGCTGCCGATCAGCGATGTGCCCAGCGATGTTTATGCGCTCGATGTCAATGCCTGGGCAACGTTGAGCTTTGTCTATCAAGTGTCAGGACTTGCGCAGGAATTAGGTGAGGCAAAGAGAGGCATTGCATAAAAAAGACATTGCATAAAAAAGGATCAGCTTTACCCAACTCGACTACTCCTACTATCGGCGGACCAGTCCCATCAATCAGGTAGTTAGATGCATCGCTGCGCTAGTTGCAGCACCTAAGACACAATCAAACTTCATCCAAGCTTCATCTAATCTCAGTATTAGGTTCTCATTCTCAGCTCTGGTGGCGGTTTCAAAATCAAAAAATGCCAATTTCCGGGCTTCCCCCAGCCTAGATCCTCGCTCGATCTTGAGGGGCGTTGTCTATGGAGAGATGGTTCTGCTGACGGGTCGCACCATTCAAGGCGATGGCATTATTGGGTAGGAGGCGATGGCCCCAGCGCGTTTCCCCAGTCGCCATCCCAGCGCACAAAATCGCTTAGCGCCGAATCAGGTCGGCTGGATTGCCTCGTGCTTCGTGAAGGAGGGAGTCAACGAGTTTTAGAGGCCAACGCGGGATGGGAACTGCTCCATCGGTTGCCTTATCGATCCAACGGACTTAGCACTCCGCATCCTCCTCGCTTCAAAACGTGAGTGTAGATCATGGTTGTTTTTACATCCTTGTGTCCTAACAATTCTTGCACCGTGCGAATATCATAACCGTCTTCTAACAAATGCGTGGCGAAGCTGTGTCGGAAGGTGTGACAACCCACTCGTTTTTGAATCCCTGCCATGTGAACTGCTCGCTTGAGCGCTTTTTGCACACCGCTTTCATGCCAATGATGACGACGGATAACATTACTGCGTGGGTCACGAGAACGACTGGGTGAAGGAAATACGAACTGCCAGATCCAACTGCGGTCTGCATAAGGATACTTCCGCTCTAAAGCAAACGGCAAGTACACCGAGCCATACCCTTGAGCCAAATCGCGCTGATGTAATTGTCGAACCTGTTGGAGGTGGGTTTGCAAGGGTTCAACCAACCTGGAAGGTAACATTGTCACCCGACTTTCATTGCCTTTGACATCGCGGACTACAATCTGCCGCTGCCCAAAGTCAATGTCTTTGACGCGCAAGCGCAACCCCTCATTGAGTCGCAAACCGCTGCCGTAGAGCAGTTGAATCACAAGCTTCGGTATCCCTGATAGATGAGACATAATGGCCCTAACTTCTGTGCGGGTGAGGACACTGGGTAAATAGCGCGATGGTTTTGCCCGCATCGCCTCAATGGGTTCTTCTAACGGCTGTTTAAGCACATGACGGTACAAAAACAGCAGGGCACAGAGCGCCTGATTTTGAGTAGAAGCGGCAACGTTTTGTTCAACCGCTAGATAGGTGAGAAACGCTTCAATGTCTTTGACCCCAAGGTCTTTGGGATGCTGCTTGTGATGAAACAGGATGAAGCGGCGAATCCATTGGAGATAGGTTTGCTCAGTGCGATAGGAATAGTGTTTCAGTCGAATGGTATCTTGAACTTGCTCTAGCAGTTTCTTAGGGCGAGATTGCATAGCCAAATCCGGAAACTCATGAATACTAATGTACTAAATAATACATTGAGCTGTATCCGTAGCAGATGTAAAAAATTGCTAAAGATGGCTGTGCGAATCGAGAGGAGAGGGCTATTATGCGGATTACAGTTTGCGCGAATTGGGCTATAAGGCATGTTATGCAGACAAAAGTCTTTATAACAGCTTTCGATCGGCTATTATGCAGACCAACATCTTGATACTATTCCAAGGCGAGTGTTCGTACAGACTGAAATCTTCATAACATCCGTCAATCAACGATTGGGGTAGACTTTAGTCTAGATAACACTCCTACTAAGGGTGATTAGCCAGACGAAGGTAGCTTGAGTCAGTCTAAATAAGAGTTAGCTGGCTCCGCAAACCGCCCTTCCACTCGTTCATCAAGCCGTATCGTCAAGGGGCAAAGCACCGCGCAGTTGGTGGGTTGAGACCGTAGTGTGAGATGGTTTGTGGTGTTGCAAAGCACCCAGGATACGGTGGGCGAGGACAGGGGGTTGAGGCTAGCTTATGAGTGGCAAAGTCCAGCTCAGCCAAAACAATCGGTGCGTGCTCCAGCTAACAACGCTGTTGCAGCGGATTGTCGGTTCTGGGTGGTGTTGAAAGC
>KL662191.1:4966161-5041378 GCA_000733415.1 [Leptolyngbya] sp. JSC-1 | reverse complement strand
GGTTGAGACCGTAGTGTGAGATGGTTTGTGGTGTCGCAAAGCACCCAGGATACGGTGGGCGAGGACAGGGGGTTGAGGCTAGCTTATGAGTGGCAAAGTCCAGTTCAGCCAAAACAATCGGTGCGTGCTCCAGCTAACAACGCTGTTGCAGCGGATTGTCGGTTCTGGGTGGTGTTGAAAGCAAGTTTGATCTGCAACCGCTGAACAGCACCGTTAGCCTGCTCATCACCCTTTTCCTCTAGATGTGCCAAATTCCTGTAGTTGAGCTATGATCTGCCTAATATAGCTACAGGTCTAGCAGCAGTCCACAAGTATGGCAATTTCGCTCAACAGTTTCATAGAAAAAACTGATTTGCTTACGCAAGCAGAAATTGACAAAGTTAGACTACTAGCGTTTTATCACCACAGTCATCAGGAAGATTTTGAATTTTCGGTGGATTCGGTATGTGATTGGTTTGAGAAGCTAGGCTTACATAAGCCAAATAAGTCCCGATTGAAGCAGAATTTGAGCAAGTCTCGATCTTTTGTAAAAGGCAGAGGGCAAGAGTCTTTTAGATTTCATGCTAATGAGTTAAATTCTCTAAGAAGAGAGCATTCATTTATAAGTGAGAAGAGTGAAGAGATAGAAGCAACAGATACAATTTTGCCAGCTTCACTTTATGAGAAAACTCGCGGCTATATAGAGTCTCTGTCGAAGCAGATCAATGCTTCATATGAAAATAATATTTTTGACGGCTGTGCAGTTTTAATGCGAAGGCTATTAGAAATTTGTCTAATTCATTCCTACGAACATCGAGGCATAGATGCTGAAATAAGAGATTTTAACGGCAACTATAAAATGCTTTCTGACATAGTTTCAAATGCGATCAATAATCCAAAACTATCGTTGTCTAGGAATACAAAATCCTGCTTAGAAGACTTTCGGGCGATCGGAAATTTTTCTGCGCATAAAATTTATTACAATGCAAGAAGGTCAGATATTCAGAAAGTGATATTGGAATATAGAGCAGCTATAGAGGAGCTATTGTACAAAAATGGAATCAAGAAATGAAGATTTAGAAATGAGTAAGCTAGCAAAAGCAAGAATCAACTTTAAAACAGGTGAAGTTGAGTTGGAAGGCTCAGAACAATTTGTTGAAGGTCAGCTTGCTAACATAGATACCATTGCCGACTACATAGCATTATTATCAACAAATAACTCATTGGATGAAGAGAGCATTGTTGAGCAGGAGGAAATTGCTGCTGTAGCAGAAGTGGAGCAAGAGAAACTTGCATCTACAAGTGAAAGAGAACTTCAAGTTCCTAACACCTTTGGTGAATGGCTTCACGGATTTAAGGATGACATCAATGATTTAGAAAAAGCACTTATTACCGCTTACTACGTCCAGAAACAGTCACCACAAAACGACTTCAAGACTTCAGAGGTCAACAAGTCTTTATTAGAACATGGTATCAAATTGTCAAACCCTTCCCGTTCTTTACAAAATCTCTCTGAAAAGAAACTACTTTTTTAAACACGCAAAGATGGAAAACTAAAATATATGAGAGTTTCTTCTGATGGTGTTAATCACCTTAAGTCATTGCGGAGATAGATCTCTTTGAGACACATCAACCAGAAATCATATCCACTAGCTTGAGATGGAGGATGTCAGTGCTTATCACTTTAGATCTGCCCTCAGAACTTGAAGATGAGTTATCTTTTGAAGCAACTCAGCTAAAGTTGCCTTTGGCAGAATATATCCTACGGGTTCTCTGGTTTCGCCCATTTCTTCAAAACCCTCCAAAAACAGGTGCAGAACTCGTTAGCTATTGGGAAAGTAGCGGAGTCATTAGCTCGCGTCCTGATATTACTGATAGCCAAGAACATGCTCGTAGGTTACGGCGTGAAGCAGAAACCCGTGAGTGAATCTAGGTGGCTGCATGTATCTACTTGATACCGATATTTTTATTGATATTCAAAGGGGCTTCACACCTGCTTTAAGTTGGTTTGCCTCTCTTCAAGAACTGCCAAGTATTCCTGGCTTCGTTGTTATGGAGTTGATTCAGGACGCACAAAATAAGCAACAAGTTCGTAAAGCCTTACAACTTGTCGCACCACTACCTGTAGTCTGGCCTACTGAGATTGACTGTGCGCGTGCTCTGTCTGATTTCACGGCTTACCATTTGTCACATAGGGTAGGGTTAATTGATTCTTTGATCGCCGCCTGCGCTGTAGGTCAGAACTTTACTCTATGCACTTTCAATACTAAGCATTATCGAGTTATACCAGGGCTAAGAATGGAGCAACCATATAATCGCTAGGCACAGGCTAACACTGCGTTGGTGCGGACGGCACAGAGGTTGTCGGTGAGTGTTCGAGGTTATCTGCCGCCGCACAACTTCACCGTTAGCGGGCTGAGTCCACTGACCTTGGTTGTTCCGTCCACCGCTGCCTGAGTCAAGATTACTGCCCACGCAACCGGATACGGAGCCTAGCAAATGTGAAATAAGCACATTACGACTTAACGGAGTACGTGCCCCAAGTAACCTTGAAATGAAAGGAGAATGCATCCATGACAAGTGAGCGTGCAGATCAAAGACGAAAACTTGTAGAAACTCTACGAATGCAATCGGAGTCTTGCACAGCCGCAGCACGCCTTGAAATTGAACAGAGATACGACTTCGCGATCAAGAGCCTGCAGCTAAGGGCTAATGCAATCAATGAGTTGGTGGGTTACATCGAGTCACCCACTTTGACTGACGCAATTAGCCTCTTTCACGACTCCTCAGAGGAGCATAGCAAGGCTAGTGTAGATTTAAAGGCATACCTTCTCGCTGCAGGTCTGACCGTATCTGACCGTGCTACATTTCAACTTTTTGATAATAATTGGTGTGCACAAGCAGTTGTGACATATTTGGATGAGGGTCATAGTCATTCTGTGGGTGTCCATTACGATAGCAACTTAGGCTGGGGGTTGGGGTTTGCCCATAGTTACGAGATGCGACTATAACACCTCAAAGTGTTTGTCCTGAATAGAACCCAAATGTAACAATGTAAAATCAGCCCGCTGTTCTCCAAGTAGGAATTTTCACCATGGATTTGGGACTACACTACATTCTGTAGACCCGCATTTTCATGTGAGACAGTACCAGTCAGGTTATTGGTAAATATCCAGTGTTGAGTCATACAGTTTAAAATACGAATATAGTTCTACAGCCTCAAAGGTGAAAAGATGCCTACCTTCACTCTGACTAATGAGCAAGTTGTTGAGTTAGTCAAACAGTTGCCCAGCGAGCAACAGATTGAAGTGTTTAGATTTTTACTGCTACAACAGTGGGAACAGTGGGATTCTTTGTCACAATATGGAGCAAATAGAGTCAGGCTCGTTGCCCAAGAACGAGGTCAGAACTGGGATACAATGACTGAGGACGAGCGAGAAGCCTTTATTGACAAAGTGGTTCATGAGGATTAGTGCGATACGCTGTTGTTTTTGATACCAACATTTTGATTTCTGCTTTGTTGTCCACAAACGGTAATCCGTTTCGATGTTTAGCTCTGGCAAAGATCGGGCAGGTCGAATCTGTGACCTGTCAGGAGATTCTAAACGAGTTTGCTGAGAAGTTGGTAATCAAATTCAAGTTTTCTCAGGAGATGGCACAAGCAGCAGTCGAAGAGGTACGTAACTTTTCTCGGTTGGTCGGGATATCTACAGAATTGAAGGTGGTGGATGCTGATCCAGACGATGATATGGTTGTTGAATGTGCTGTCGTTGGTGGCGCAACTCATATTGTTACTGGCGATAAGCATCTTTTATCGTTAGCGAAGTGAAGTGAACCCATGAATTCGGACAGCAGATCAAAAACTTTAAGGAAGTTTTTCCTTTATATCACATTCTTCTTTTGTTGTTCATTCCATTTCTTCTCATATTCATCTGGCGTTAAATAGCCTAATGACGAATGTATTCTCTTCTTTATGTACACGTTCTCTAAGAACTGCTCAATCTGTTCATACGCTTCTGTGAAATGACGATACTCTGACAAGTCAACCTCTTCCTCCTTAATCGTTCTCATTAACCGCTCTGCATAGCCGTTTTGCCAGACCTGTCCCACTTCTGCCATACTCAGCTTAACACCGTGATCTTGCAGGAGTTTTACGTACTCGTTCGCCGCATACTGCACTCCCTGATCAGGATGATGGATTTCCGGTCGTCTTCTTGCCAGCCCCTTGTTCAAAGCTGTTATCGTTAAGCTCACCTCCATGCTTCTTGCCAAATGCCAACCCCGAATGCTGCGCGTAAACCCATCCATTAACACGGCCAAATAAACAAACTCCTGTTGTAGCCGGATGTACGGGATATCTCCTACCCAAACCTGATCCGGTTGTGCGATCACTAGCTCCATCACCACCAGGTTAGGATACCGCCTGAAGTCGTGATTGCTGTTGGTGGTTCGTTTTCGCTTGACTGGCGGCTTACCCGCCAATCCTAGTTCCCCCATCAGCCGAGCTACCCGCTTATGGTTAATCTCATGTCCCTGTCGTTGTAGCATAACGGTGATGCGGCGGTAGCCATACGTCGGATATTGCCCACAGAGCTTGACAATGGCAGCTTTGATCTCGCTTCCGTCGGTTGTAGGTTGCAGCTCGTAGTAGACCTGACTTCGTGGGTCGTTCAACACCTCACATAACGTTGCGATTGAGTACTCCTGGCGTAAGTGCATTAGCGCCTCCCGTTTTTGTCCAGGCTCCAGTAGCTCGAGGCTTTTTTTGCAATTTCAAGCTGCACGGTCAATTGCCCCACCAACCGCTCTAGTTCGGCTATCTTCTGTTCATGTTCACTGCCTGCTTCACCCCGTTCAAAAATACTCGGTGCTTGCTCCAGAAATTCTTTGCGCCAGCGGTTGAGCACATTTGAGTTCAGCTTGTATCCGGATTCTGAACACGTCAAGACGCTAGGGCTAATCAACACAGACGATGAAGTGATCTGAGAATATGCAAAGGTGAATGGTTTTGTGATTGTTTCCAAGGATTCTGTCTTTCATCAGCGTAGTTTACTTTATGGTCATCCACCCAAATTTATTATCTTCGAATTGGCAATTGCCCAACATCAAAAATTACTCAAATTTTGAGGGATAATCTGGACACGATTATTCAGTTTGAAAGTAGCGAGACGGAAAGTCTTCTGGTATTGATGTGTCGAAGATCTGCAACGTGTTTCGAGTAATTAACCACACTTCATAAGGTTGTATCTAAGGCAGACAACTGTTTCATCAAGTTTTTCTCATATCAGATCTTGATATAATTACGTTTAGTATTCAGCTTTCTGCGAGGAATTGGGATTATGCGGTCAATTGAGCAACTGACTGAGGAAATATTGTCCCTGCCTAGTGAGTCAAGAGCACTCCTAGCAGACAAGTTGGTGGAAAGCTTGGAGTTCGATGCCGACTCGGCATTCAGGCGGTTTGGGTAACTGAAGCAAAGCGCCGAAGAGATGAAGTGTGAAATGGTTCTATTCAACCAATTTCAGGCGAAGATGCTTTAGCGCAAGTCAAACGGCTGATTGAACCATGAGGTATGTATTCCATCCTGAAGCGCTAAATGAATACACTGAGGCAGTTCAATACTACATAGATGCGATTGTGGAATGGATTGAAGTCTTCTATAATCGTCAGCGTATTCACTCGACGTTAGATAATCTTTCCCCTGTCCGGTTTGAACAACAGTACTGGTTGTCCTTGCAGCAACCCAGAGCCGCTTAATCAAGCCGTCCACTTTTTTGGTGCAAGGTCACTGCTTCCCTACCTGATGCTGACGGCCACTGTCGTGTTTGCCTTTGGTCAGCCCCTGATTCGCTGGCTGCGTCGTCATTCCTCGGCTCGTTCGTCCACTCAGACAGAGTATCATTTGCCCTTGGTTCTAGCCCTGCTGCTGCAATTTGGGATAGCAATTTACATTGGTTTTTTTGGCGGTGGTGCTGGCATCGTGATTTTGGCAATTTTGGAGTTGATGGGGCTGAGAAACATCCATACGATGAACGCGATGAAAACCTGGCTAGCTGCCTGCACCAATGGAGTCGCGGTGATTACCTTTATTGCAGCTCATGCGGTGCTTTGGTGGCAGGCAACGCTGATGGCTAGTGCAGCTCTGATTGGCGGCTACAGTAGTGCTCGTTTTGCACAGCAGCTGCATCCAATCTGGGTCCGGAGTTTTGTGATTAGTGTGGGATGTGCCATTACTATCTACTTTTTTGTTCATTAGTTGTTTGAAGAGCAGCAGACGTTGCTTCATTCCGTAGCTCCGCTTAAAGTAATAGCGGTCTCTTTTTACAATCCACTATGAGCCGTAGAACCATCCGGATTGGTACCTTCAATCTGCTGAATCTCGCCCTACCGAATCGCGTGTTTTATCATCACGAGTACTACAGTCCCGATGCCTACGCTAAAAAGATTCGCTGGATCGGCGGCCAATTAGACCGAATACGGCCAGACCTGATTGGGTTTCAGGAAGTCTTCCACCACGAGGCATTACAGCAAGCATTACAGCAGAGCGATTCCTGTCGAGACTTCCATTTAGTCGCCATTTCACCTACCGGAGACACACCAGCAGTGGCGCTGGCCTCCCGCTTTCCCATTCTGTACCACCGCTATATTCAAGACTTTCCAATTAGCGCCCAACTCGATATTCAAGGTGCCGCCATTCCGCTGACTCATTTTTCACGACCCGTACTGTCGGTGCAGGTGCAGATCAGTGATACGGTGGAGTGCACGGTATTTGTAGTTCACCTCAAGTCGAAACGGGCGATTATTCCGGATCACGTAGATCGTCAAGATCCGATTGAACAGGCCAAAGGGCAGGTACGGTCTCTGATGCTGCGGGCAGCTGAATCAATTGCGCTCAGGGTATTGCTGATGCAGGTGTTGCAGAACCGCAACTATCCGGTCATTGTGCTTGGCGATATGAACGATGGTGGAGCTGCCGTTACCTCACAAATTATTTCAGGAGAAGTGCCGCACCGCAAACTCGATTCAAAACGCAAACGTGAACTTTGGGATATACTGCTTTATCATGTCAAAGATATTCAAGCGCGACAGAGCTACGGCGATTTCTATTACACCCACATTCACAATGGTCATTATGAAAGTCTAGATCACATTATGGTAAGTCAGGAATTTGTGGTGCAAAACCCAGACCGAATTGGACGAGTAGTATACGTATCAGTCTTTAACGACCATCTGATCGACGAAACGCTCACTACTGAAGAAATTCCAAACTGGCAGTCAGATCACGGGCAAGTTGTGGCGTCAATAGAGCTAGAGCGTTCGCGTTAGGATTCAGCGATTACCAAGCAGCATTACTCACAATTACAATCTTATGCTTGTGTTTCTTGACAGATCGTTAGCAAACAAAAGAGGAGCAGAGGGCATAGCCCTTTTCTGCTCCTTCTATTTAACTATTTAAACAGAATCTCTTTCCATTCAGGCGGTTGAATAACAGGGTCGGCTGTCAGCTGTCATTGGTAGTTAGGCAACTTCTGACTCCTGACTCCTCAAGCTTTTGCCCTCTCTTCCGGCTTAGACAGCTTAGTTTGGCTGCGGGTTAAGCCACTGAGGAACATCGGCACAAACCGTTCCATAAAGGCTTGCGGATCCCGTTGCCAAGCTCGTTGCACCGCCGTGATTCGAGTTTGCTGCAAATCGGGAGCTAACAGAGTTTGCGGTAGGCGCTCTAGCAGGTATTGTGGGCGTTGCCAGAGGGGAAGCGTGTCGGCAATATCGAGTAGATTGCCGACACGACGCAGTTCGGCTCCCAGCGTAATGTCCATCCCCGATACAAAGGCGGCCTGTTCAATCGCGGCGTACTTGCGCTTGGCCTGATCTACTTTCTGCGCATGTTCTGGGCTTTTGCGGGCCAGTTCAGCTAGCCAACGGTTGCCCCAGCGCACATGGCCCGCTTCTTCCGGCAAAATGCGTTCAATGGTTTCACGAATTTTGATATTTTCTTCGGTTTGGGGCGCTTGCTTGAGGGCATAAATATGCGCCGAGAAGTATTCACAGCCACGCTTTTCGGTCACATTAATTGCCGCTAACGTCGAAATCAGGAAATCATCCAGGCTTTCGTCCGGATTGGCATATTCTCGATCTAGCAGGCGTTCAAACTCATCGATGTAGGAAGAACCCATCGGCGTTCCCACGTTGGCTCCCAACTCTACTAACAAATCCGTTAACCACATGGCATGGCGAGCTTCGTCGGAAATATGGCGAGACAGGTCTCTAACTAGCTCTGGAGATTTGCCATTCAACTGTTCAATTAGTTCGGTCAGGTCTTTGCAGCTCCGCTGCTCACTATAGCGATAGCGGTTGAGCGTCATTAAATGAATCTCACGGTCGCGTACCACTTGCTTTAGCACATCACGAGCGCTTAGGGTGCCAAAGGAGCTTTCCAGTTTGCGAGGATATACAACGGTCATAGGTTCTGCTCAATCAAAACGTTTGGGTCAGGGAAAACGAGCTGTCTCTAGCGATAGACAGGATCACTGTAGGAAGAATCAGAATCTGTTAATTAGTGTAACGAAGAACGATAGACTTGTCTGACCGGCGACAGGGAATACTGACATCGCCGATTTGGATTGATAGACAGGTTGATAGACAAAGTTGATAGACAAAACCCTAATCTAACGAGATGCGCTTGACTGAAAGAGGGAGTTGACAATCGAAGTGACTCGCCCAAGAGGCGTTCACCCATCCAGTAAATTAAAAGGAAACATGTCAAGAAACTTACCGATCAAAGACCTGATTTTTGCCGCATTGCTCATCTTTGTGCCGCTTTCGCTGCTGGCAGAAGGGCTGCACTGGGGCGCATTGACCGTCTTCATTACAGCCTGTTTGGCTGTATTGCCACTGGCCGCCTGGATGGGAACGGCAACTGAAGAAATTGCGATTGTGGTAGGTCCCTCCTTGGGTGGATTGCTCAACGCCACCTTTGGCAACGCGACTGAATTGATTATTGCCCTGGTGGCCCTGAAGGCAGGGGCTGTAAATGTGGTCAAGGCCAGTCTCGCAGGTTCGATTATCGGCAATCTGCTGCTGGTGTTGGGATTTTCCATGTTTCTAGGCGGATTGCGGTACAAGGAGCAGAAATTTCAGCCAACCGTGGCCCGCATTAATGCCTCGACGATGAATTTGGCCGTAATTGCGATTTTGATGCCAACGGCAGTCAACTATACCTCCACCGGCGTCGATGAACCGATTATGCAGCGTTTGTCTCTAGTTGTAGCGGCGGTACTGATTGGGGTTTACCTGCTCACCTTGTTTTTCTCGATGAAAACCCACAGTTATCTCTATGATGTGGGCGTCGAGGCAGAGCAGGGAGGCGGCCTCACCGAAGCAGGCGAGAAACCGAATCTCTGGCTCTGGGTAGGGGTGTTGCTGGTGGTGACACTGCTGGTAGCAATTGAGTCAGAACTGCTGGTAGGAGCGCTAGAAGAAGCAACTCAACAACTCGGTCTAACGAAACTGTTCACTGGGGTAATTTTGCTGCCGATTATTGGCAACGCGGCAGAGCACGCGACGGCAGTGGTAGTAGCCATGAAAGACAAAATGGATTTGTCAGTATCGGTGGCGCTGGGGTCGAGTCTGCAAATCGCTCTATTTGTTGCGCCTGTATTGGTGATTGCTGGCTGGTTTTTTGATCAGCCAATGGACTTGAACTTTAACCCGTTTGAGTTTGTCGCTGTATCGGTGGCGGTTTTAATTGCTAACTCGGTCAGCTCTGATGGTCGCTCAAACTGGCTAGAAGGCACGCTGCTGCTGGCCACCTATGTGGTGATTGGGGCCGCGTTCTTTTTTCATCCAGCAATTTAAGCAAGTTTTGAGTTGAAATGGCTTGCTCTGCCTCTTTCCAGCAGCCTCTTAAAAGCCGTTTCCAAAGAAATGTGAAGCGAGGTAAGCGAGAGTGAATAGCGATGCACGCTTGGTCAAAGTTCTAGCCGAATGGCTGGCAAGTATACCCAGGCGGTCTATCAGGAAATGTCTGGCCTATGGGCCTATTCTGATTAAGCCTTGATTGGTGCCTTGGATCAGCTATTCGTAAGGCGTTCCATCTTTGTGGACAAACATCCACTTGCCCTCTACCAATAAAGCCTTGAGATCGTCATCCGGGTAGTAGCCTTCATCGTCTGGCGTTCGATCACCCACTTCGAGGTATACAACATCCTCAGCAGTTTCGTTAATTAGATGATGCCCGTTGCCGGTGCCTGCTTTGAAGCCCGCACACATACCCGGAGCAAGTCGTGTGCAACCTTCGTCTGTATACAGCGTTGGATGCCCCTGCAAGATATAAATAAACTCATCTTGCCGGCTGTGCGCATGACGCAAAGACGAAACTGCATTAGGAGCCAACCGCGTAAGATTAACACCGAAGTTAGTCAGCCCAAACAGGTTGCCCAGAGGACGCTTCTCTCTGCCTATCATGCGCGCAGCGAAAGGCTCAGGATAGTTTGAAGGTTTGGTTCGTGCAGGTGCATCAGATGCATTGATAGCAATCGGTTTTTCGAGTGTCATACATGCTTCCTAAAACAGACGATGAAATACTGGCTAAATGACTGCAACTGCCTCTACAACTCACGTATGTCCAAAGCACAATTCTTCCTGTCTAGCTTGCTGGTTCAGCACTGGTTCAGTAGCATCTGGCAAAACTTAAACAAAGCCTAAATCTTAACAAGGCACTACGAAGACTTACAAACTCAGAACTCAAAACTTAAAGCTTTTCTCCCACTCTTCCCTGACAATAATGAAGACGGTCCCATCTCTATTTGTCTATGTCAATCAAAAAGTTACTTTCTATTGGTCTGCTGATCTTCATTCCGATTTCGATTGCCGCTGAGCGGTTGGAATGGGGAGCGTTGACCGTATTCATCACTGCTGCCATCGCAATTGTGCCGTTGGCAATCTGGCTCAGTACGGCGACCGAAGAAGTCGCGGTGATTACCGGCCCCTCGGTTGGGGGATTGCTGAATGCAGTGTTTGGCAATGCCACTGAGCTGATCATTGCGCTGGCGGCTTTGCGGGCGGGGTTAGTCGATATTGTCAAGGCCAGCATTACCGGCACGGTGGTGAGCAATTTGCTGTTGGTGATGGGCTTGTCGATGTTTTTGGGCGGCCTCCGCTACAAGGAGCAGGAATTCCAACCCGTTGTGGCGCGGGTGAATGGCTCGACGATGACGCTGGCCGTAACGGCAATTGTGTTGCCGGCCTTGGTGGTTTCCACCTCCGGTGGAGTGAATGAGCCGGAGATTGCCCAACTGTCGCGGGCGGCGGCAATTATTCTGATGGTTGTCTATGCCCTGACGCTGGTGTTTTCCTTGAAGACCCACAGCTATCTCTATGACGTTGGCGTGGTGGAACTAGAAGAGGAAGCAGCAGCTGAGGAGGACCATAAACCTAATCTCTGGTTGTGGCTGGGCGTGTTGCTAGTTTCCACGGTTGCTGTTGCCTACGAATCAGAAATTTTCGTCGGGGCGGTCGAAGAAGCCACCAAAGGGCTGGGGCTGTCGCCACTATTTACCGGGGTGATCCTGCTGCCGTTGGTGGGTGGGGCAGCGGAATATGTCACGGCAGTGGGTGTGGCCTTAAAAAACAACATGGATTTGTCGGTGTCGGTAGCGATGGGATCTAGTTTGCTGGTGGCGCTGTTTGTGGCTCCGCTGCTGGTGCTGATCGGGCAGGCACTTGGGCAGCCAATGGACCTGAATTTTAATCTATTTGAGGTGGTGGCGGTGACCGCTGCTGTGGCGCTAGCAAACCTGATCAGTCTAGACGGACGCTCCAATTGGCTAGAAGGGGCGTTGCTGCTGGCCACCTATGCGGTGCTAGGGGCGGCGTTCTATTTCCATCCGGCTTGATATGGGTCAGGGCGTTATTTCCTAGGGAAGGGCTACACCGATGCCTGGCTTGCTTTTGGTTTGCTTTCTCGTAAGGAGTAACGCCTGACCAAGCCTACAATTCATTAATAGTTCATTAATAGTTCATTAACGGTTACTAAACCACCCAATTCTGTCGAATACATTCCGCATACCAATGGGCGCTAGCTTTGGGCAAGCGTTGCTGAGTCGCGTAATCGACATAGTTGATCCCAAATCGCCGCTCGTAACCCCAAGCCCATTCAAAATTATCTAATAGACTCCAAACAAAGTAGCCCTTAAGCGGATAGCCTTCCTGAATAGCGCGATGGGCCGAACGCAGGTAATGCCGCAGAAATAAAATCCGATCCGTGTCGATCACTTCGTTGTTAGCTGTCAACACATCCTCCACAGCGCAGCCGTTTTCGGTAATGTAGATAGGCAAATCGGGTTGGCCCAGGGTTTCGCTGATGTGGCGAATGCCCCAGTAGGTTGAGTCGGGGGTGAAGAAAAGCCAGGGCATGTGCAGTTTGGGATAACTGATGGGAAACTCAAGAAACTGATAGCCAGGAGCTTGGTCAATCGCCCGCACATAGACGGCAAAGTAGTTATTGAAACCAAAGGCATCTAAGGGCTGGTGAATGATTTTGAGATCGCCCTCTTGAATCTCTGGTGCATCTTCGCCTAATTGGTTTAGTAATACTGTACTGTATGCGCCGGTAAGTGCAGGTTCAACGATGCCACCATTGGTGGTGAACCCATGAAATGCCTGTTGAGCCGCGGCAATATGCTCTGGTGATTCGGCAATCGGCACGGTAGGAACAAAGTTATCCACAAGGGCAACGGAGCAGGGAACTGGCGAAGCAGCGCGAATCGCCTGGCAGGCCATGCCGTGGGCCAATAAAGCATGATGCGAGGTTTGCCATACATCTTTGAGGCGATTGACCACTGTTCCGGGTGCGTGAGGTGGAACCTGATTCACACCATAGCCGATGTGGGTAAAGCAGTGAATTTCGTTAATCGTCATCCAGTGGGTGATGCGGTCGCCCAATCGACTCACGACGGCAGTAGCATAGTCGGCAAAATCCTTTGCCATTTCTCGGCTGCGCCAGGAGCCATAGAGGTCTTCTAGTGCTTGGGGGCTATCCCAGTGAAACAGGGTGGCGTGGGGCGTAATGCCGTGCTCCAGCAAACAATCCACTAACCGACGGTAAAAATCCACTCCTGCTTCGTTGACGGTGCCGCGTCCGTCGGGCAGAATCCGCGTCCAGGCAATACTGAAGCGATAGTGGCGGATGCCCAAATCGGCCATGAGTTGCACATCGTCTTTGTAGCGGTGGTAGTGATCGCAAGCTATGGCACCCGTATCGCCGTTGAGAGTGCGTCCGGGGGTGGCGCTAAAGGTATCCCAAACGCTGGGTTTGCGGCCTGCTTCTGTGACGGCTCCTTCGATTTGGTAGGCGGCAGTGGCGGCTCCCCAGGCAAAGTCGGATGGAAATTGATAGCTTGTCATGTTGCATTCTCCGGATCAAGGATTAAATAATCTGTAATTCTGGTTTGGCCGTGTAGTTCCACTGAGGCAAGAACTCGTCAAAGATAATCTTCACATTGGATTTGAAGTCTTTAGCAACTTTTTGACCGGTTTAATATGGTTTGTCGAGAATCATCGTGAATACCTTGAGACCTGTACGAATTGTCGCCTTTCCCATCAATTCTTTGACAGTCTGAACACTATCAAAAATCACTCCTTGACAGGTTCTTGAAACCTGAGGAAACAAGCGATGCTCAATCGGATTGTACTTAGAGGTGTAGGGTGGATAGTGAGCAATACGAATTTCAATTCCTAACTCGTTGACCAATGCTTGCAAGTCTTGCTTAAAGATGTAGTAACGTGAACTGTTGCTGCCCCCGCCATCGCAAACGCTCGAAAAACTTGCCAATTAATTCTCTTTGTTTGTATCCAGACTCATGACGGGATTGCCAGCGGTTTGATAGGTGCCTTTCAACTGCTCAATGGTTTCAAATTGTTCATTGCAATGTTCACTCTCCCCAGTTGCCAACGCTTTTACCGCTTTGCGTTTGCGAAAGTTGTGCTTCTCCAACAACTGATCAACAACCGTCACACTCACCTCAATCCCCTCGTCTTTCAATGCCCCGCCGTAGGCGTACAGCGTCGGGAGTAACCACCCAGGATGAATGGATCCGCCTCCAATGGCGATGCCAGCAATGCCCTAGAACCCTTACCCCCGCAGAAATAACTGGGCGGTTCCCGACGGCCCAACTTGCTCAATCACAGTTCCCACAATCTGTGCATCCGCATAGCCTAGCTGCTGTAAGGCGGCTACGCAGGCATCTGCCTGGCTTGCTGGTAGCGAGGCCAGTAATCCGCCGGAGGTTTGGGGGTCAAACAAAATTGGGAATAGGGGATGGATTTGCCAATGCTCAGAGGTGGCAATTTGCTGGGCGGCTCGCAGGTTTTGAGCCTGTAGAGAACTGACAATGCCTTGTTGCAGGGTTTCTTTGGCTCCCGGCAGGATTGGGACCGCATCGAGATGCAAGTCTACCGACACCTGAGAGGCCCGCATCAATTCCAGCAGATGACCGGCCAGCCCAAAGCCTGTTACATCGGTGCAGGCCGTGGTGCCAAACTGCCGTAAACAGCTAGCCGCCGCTTGATTGGAACGAACCATCGACTCGATAGCAGCTTCGATCCAGCGACCTTTGGCTTGGAGCTGCATATCAGCAGCAAATAGGGTGCCCGTCCCCAGAGCTTTGGTTAAAATCAAGGCTTGACCGGGCTGCATGCCACTTTTGCGCCAGAGCTGAGCTGGATCGGCTAACCCATTACAGGTGAGGCCAAAGGCGAGTTCGGCTCCTTCGGTGGTGTGGCCGCCGACCAAGGCTGCATTTGCGGCTGCTAGTACCGTTGCTGCGCCTGATAGAAGCTGATAGAGCGTTTCCGCCAGTTTTGAGTCAGTGGCATAAGGTATGGTGACAATCGCCAAGGCACTCTGTGGCGTAGCTCCCATTGCAAATAAATCGCTGAGGCAGTGGTTTGCAGCAATCTGACCGAATACGAACGGATCGCTGAGCAAGCTGCGAAAATAATCCACGGTTTGTACCATTACCTGATTGGCAGGCACATGGAGCACAGCCGCATCGTCAGCAGCGTCTAGCCCGATCAAAATATCCGGTCGCTTCACCCAATGCTCTTGCTGAATTCGAGCCAGCACCTGTTCCAGCACCGTACTGCCCACTTTGGAGCCACAGCCTGCACAATGCATGATCGGCGGATTCGGAAGGTGCTCTCCAGTAGGTTTGGCAGAAGTCTGAGGCAGGACTGCCATACCCTGAAGATCGGTGAATTGGGCCATGAATTTGCGGTCAATGTAATCTTTCCAGCGCCACAGCAGCGGATGAGGACCAAAGCCCCACGCACCACGGGACGCTAGCGCTGCGCGATCGCCAGTGCCGATGAGAATCAGAAATTCTTTCTGGGGTACAAAGGGCCGTAATGCTTGACCCGTCAAGGCACGATGTAGATTTTGCAGCAGGGGTTTACCTTGCCGAACGGCGAACACGCCCGCTTTGGGACGGGGGTGGTTTTGCATCGTGGCAACATCGCCAGCGGCAAACACTTGGGGATGAGAGATCGACTGTAGGCAATCATTCACCAGCACAAACCCACGCTCGGTCGTTGCTAGCCCAGAGGTAGCTAACCATTCCGCTGCGGCTGCCTGGGTCACCCAAAAGATGCGGTCACATGCCAGCGTCAGCCCTGACTCGCAGCTAATTTTTTTAGCAGAATCGCTAGCAGAAATCGCGACAACGGTTTCGTTGAGGTGAATGCTAACGCCGCGCTGCTGCAAAATTTGCCCTAACCGTTCACCTACCCAAGTTGATCGCTCTGGCACCAACCGCTCGCCCCGGTGCAGCAAATGCATGTCTAACAAATCGGTTGATTGTCCTAAATCGCAATAAAGCTGAGCTAGACGAGCCTGTACCGCTAAGGTCAACTCCACCCCGCCCGCCCCACCGCCCACCACTGCCACTCGTAACCGGCCAGGATGATTGGTCAACTCGGCCACCAGCTGATCCCAGTAGGTGAGGAATTGGGAAATTGGTTTGACTGGAATCGCATGGTCTGCGGCACCAGGAACGGTCGAGGTTGCAGGCGTACTGCCTAGATCCAGCGACAGCAGATCGAAGCCAATCGGAGGATGGTTTGCTAACAGAACGCGATTCTGCTGCAAATCTAGCCCGACGGCTCGGTCCAAGATGAGGTTGGCTTTGGCAAACTGACTCAGCGGTCGCAGATCAATATGGCAATCGTCATAGTCGTACAGTCCTGCCACATAGGCGGGCAGCATTCCCGAATAGGGAGTGTGCGACACGTCGCTAATCAGCGTTACCCGAACGCCTGCCAGGAGCTGCATTCCCCACTGTTTCAGCGCAATCGCATGACTATGACCACCGCCAATTAGCACCAAGTCTTTAACAATCGGCTGTGGGAAAGACTGCATTGGGTGTAAATGGGCAGGAGTAAATCGAGGAAAGGGGAAGTCGGGAGTCGGGAGTCGGGAGTTAGGAGTCGGGAGTCGGGAGTCGGGAGTCGGGAGTCGGGAGTTAGGAGTCGGGAGTTAGGAGTTTTTCAGTGGCCGATTAGGCGAAGCATTGATCAGGCTGTGGGGCCACTGATGCTCTCAGAAGCCTAACTCCTAACTGAGGGGTCTGTTCAGAGTTTTGGGTCAATCCGACTTTTGACTTCGTACTTCTCCCCGCCGCGAATCCATTGCAGGCTAATCGGGGAAGTCTGCTCACGTAGACTAGACGAGGGGTTTAGTCCACAACCCTGCGGGAATGCAAGCGTATGAGTGAACTTACTTGATTAGCCAGCGATCCATCTGCGGGCAGGTCAGGCAACGAAGCCTTACAGAAAAATTTACAGATCCTAATTGAGGGAGGCAGGAACCAGAATTTCTGCCTTTTGATGGACCCGCCAAATCTCTAAAGCAGTTCAGCGAACCTTCCAGCAAAACCTACCCCTCCTGACTCCTGACTCCTGCCCACATTCAACTAATCGCAACCAATCGAATCTCAAACGTCAAATCTTCTCCAGCCAGCGGATGGTTGGCATCTAGGGTAACTTGCCCGTCGGTGATGTCGGTAATCACGACTGGGATCACCATGCCGCCCTGCTGCTGAATTTGCAATTGGGCACCAATATCAATGGGTAAATCTGCCGGAATTTGCTGCCGATCCACGACGAGGACTCGCTCTTCGTAATAGGGACCGTAGGCTTCATCGGACGGAATTTTAGCAGTTTTGGTATCTCCCGGACTCATGCCGATCACCGCTTCTTCAAACCCCGGAATCACATTCCCTGAGCCAATTGCAAACTCTAGTGGCATTCCTCCTTCTGAGGAATCAAACACCGTTCCGTCTTCCAGCTTGCCGGTGTAATGTACAGCAACGGTGTCGCCAGCTTTTGCTTGTGCCATATCTCAATTCGCTCCTGTCATTCTTCAGGTTATTGCATGAGGTCACCAGACCGACCCGACTTCACAAGACTGGATTCAGAATGGTGTACGTCCATCTTAAAGACTTTCACCCGTTTCGTTTTGGAACTCTCTCTTAAGATTGAACCGCAGTTTCGGCTGCCCTGCTGACAGAATCGCTGCCGCTCATGCCGGTCTTCCGCTGCAACTCAGGCCCGAACTGATTTCAACCTGAATGCGTTGAGCTGCTTCAAGCCTATACAAAACTTAAACCCTACTGGATGCTGCATAACCGGCGCAGCTAGGTTTTGTTGGTATGGGCGCAGTTAGCACTGTCAGTATTCTCCCCAAACCGCTGCCACTTTGCCGATTTCCAAGAGAATGTGGCAGGATCAGGTGTTACTTTCGATTGCTGAAGCTGACTGCCCTATGCTGACCCAAATTGTTACTGCCGATCTACCCTTTTTGGGACCAGATGTGGCCGCCTCCTACGATAAAGCCCATGTGGTGATTTTGCCGATTCCGTTCGAAGCTACCACCACTTACCGCCGCGGCTGTGAAAATGGGCCGAGCGCGATTCTGACCGCTTCTCAGCAGGTGGAATATTACGACGAAGAGCTAGAGCAAGAACTCTGGCCGGTGGGCATCTATACCCATGACCCGATTGCCGACACGCGCAGCGATCATCCGGTCAGTTCCGAGGCCATGTTGGCCGTGACGGAACAAACGGTACGCCAGTTGATTGCCGACGGCAAGTTTGTGATTGGATTGGGCGGCGAGCACAGTATCACTACTGGCCTGGTAGAAGCCTACCGTAAGGCCAATCCAGACGAAGCTTTTACGGTGGTGCAAATCGACGCCCACGGCGACCTGCGCCACGAATACGAAGGTTCAATTCACAACCACGCCTGCGTGATGCGCCGGATTGTCGATATGGGTTTACCCACGGTGCAAATCGGCATTCGCAGCATTTGTAAAGAAGAGGCCGATCTGATTAAATCCAAGCCTCTGGCCGTATTCCGCGCCCGCGAAATTGCCCTCCAGTCCGACTGGATGGAACGCGCCTTAGCCAGCATCCAAACGCCCAAAGTCTTCTTCACGATTGACCTGGATGGCATTGACCCAACTCTGATTCCGGGCGTGGGTACACCAGAACCGGGTGGCCTCAACTGGTACTCGCTCACCACCTTCCTGCGCCGCGTATTCGAGTCCCATGATGTGATTGGCTGCGATGTCATGGAGCTAGCGCCGATTGTGGATTCGGTGGTGTCTGAGTTCACGGCAGCCAAGCTGGTTTACAAGCTGATTGGTTATCAGGCGATGGCAAAACAGTGGTTGAGCTAGGGGCTTCCAGGCGAGCGAAAACTGCGCTACTGTGGAGGGCGGAAACCTTTGCAGATGACAGTTTTCCTCAGCTTCGTCTCCTTGGGTTTCCCTAGTTCTTCCCAATTAAAACGGTATGGGCATAAGCGGAACAGCGATTGGTAGCTACGCGCCTGACTTTGAAATTCCTGGCATCGATGGTGCGGTGCATCATTTGGCTCGTTACCTGGAACGCTTTCGGGCCGTGGGTGTGATCGTCATGTGTAATCACTGTCCCTATGTGCGGATGTATCTGGATCGCTTGGCGCAGATCCAGGTCGAGTTTGCGGAGCAGGGCTTCACCCTAATTGGAATTAATGCGAACGACGAGAGCCAGTTTCCTGCGGACAGCTTTGAGCAGATGAAGATTTTTGCCGTGGAGCAGCGGTTGAACTTTCCCTATTTGCGGGATGTCACCCAGGATGTAGCGCGTAGCTTTGGGGCGGAATGCACTCCTCAGGCTTTCTTGATCGACCAGACGGGCGTGCTGCGCTACAGCGGTGCCATCGATGACAATCCTCAGCATCCAGGTGCAGTGGAGCACTCCTATCTGCGGGATGCGATTACTCAACTGCTTTCAGGTAACGAAATTGTTACAACACTCACAACGCCGGTGGGTTGTTCGGTGAAGTGGCGGTCGGCTTGATTGTCTCAGTAACCAGAGCGGCTTGGGTAGGGTGATTGGATATGCCGCTTGTCTGACATCAACCAGGGTTCTACCCAGCCCTTGACCATTCCTTAACCAGTAATGAAATGTTACAGCTCAACAACAGATTACAGAAGGCATGGCAACTGCTATCTTAGGTTGGAAACATTCAAGATAGGAAAAGTCGTCATCGCATGGGATTAACATACCAGCGGGTTCTGCTGAAGCTAAGCGGCGAAGCGCTCATGGGCAATTTGGCTTACGGAATTGACCCAGCCGTGGTGCAAAGTATTGCGCAAGAGATTACCGATATTGTGGCAGAAGGGGTGCAGACGGCAATTGTGGTCGGTGGTGGCAACATTTTTCGAGGCGTGAAGGGCGCAGCCGCCGGCATGGATCGGGCTACAGCCGACTATATTGGCATGATCGCTACTGTGATGAATGCGATGACGTTGCAGGATGCCCTAGAGCAAAATGGCGTCCCGACCCGTGTTTTAACCGCGATTGAAATGCAGGAGGTGGCTGAGCCATACATTCGTCGTCGCGCGATTCGCCATCTGGAAAAGGGTCGGGTGGTGATTTTTGGAGCAGGTTCCGGCAATCCCTTTTTCACGACCGATACCACCGCAGCTCTGCGAGCGGCTGAAATCAATGCCGAAGTTGTGTTTAAGGCCACCAAAGTCGATGGTGTCTATGATGCGGACCCCACTACCAACCCCAACGCACGTCGGTTTCAAAGCCTCACCTATGGCCATGTTCTGACTCAAGACTTACGGGTGATGGATACGACTGCGATCGCCCTGTGCAAAGATAACAATATCCCTATCATTGTGTTCGATCTATCGGTACCGGGAAATATCCGGCGAGCCGTGATGGGGGAAGCGATTGGAACGATTGTCGGAGGGTCTTGTGAAATTAGCTGATGTTGAAAGCCACATGCAAAAGACGATTGAGGCCACTCAACGCTCTTTGAATACGATTCGCACCGGGCGAGCCAATGCTTCGCTGCTGGACCGGATCACGGTTGAATACTATGGTACGGCCACACCACTCAAGTCTCTGGCTGGAATTAGTACGCCAGACGCGACTACGATTATGATTCAGCCCTACGACCGCAATACGCTGAATCTAATTGAGAAAGCGATTTCCATGTCGGACATTGGCTTGACGCCCAACAATGACGGCACGGTGATTCGATTAAACATTCCACCCCTGACCAGCGACCGGCGGAAAGAACTGGTGAAAACAGCGGCCAAGCTAGCTGAGGAAGGCAAGGTGGCGATTCGCAATGTCCGCCGCGATGCGATCGATTCGGTCCGCAAGCAGGAAAAGTCTGGCGAGGTTTCGGAGGATGAGTCCCGCGACTTGCAGGACAACATTCAAAAACTAACCGACAAATATACCCAGAAGGTCGAGCAATTGCTGCAAGAAAAAGAAGCAGACATCATGACGATCTAGTCCAGTGGAGAAGTCCAGCGGCGACAGCTTTGACAACAGTGAAGCAACGACTCGGTTGTCTTCATGTGGATGATTCGCTGGTGACACTCTAACGGGGTGAGCCTTTCGCCCACGATTTGGCAAGGAAACTTAAGCGCTGTGTATGACGGCTATGTATGATTGCATTATTGTCGGGGCGGGGCCAGCAGGCGGCACGGCGGCCTATCATCTGGCTAAACGCGGACGGTCAGTTTTGATTCTGGAGAAGGAAGCGCTGCCTCGCTACAAGCCCTGTGGAGGTGGGGTGTCTCCCCAGGTGGCCGAGTGGTTTGACTTTGATTTCACACCTGCGATTTCCCTTAAAACCAATACCCTACGTTTCACCTGGAAGCTGGAGGATCCGGTCGAGGCTCAGCTAGACAAAACCGAGCCGATCTGGATGGTACGCCGCGATGTGTTTGACCATTTCCTGGTGCAGCAGGCCCAAACCCAAGGAGCCGAACTGCGCGATCGCACCGAGGTTAGCGGCATCGAGTTCAAGAGCGATCACTGGCAGGTGAATACGGCAACTGGACCCGTGGCTGGACGCTACCTGATTGCTGCCGATGGGGCTAAAGGTTCAATGGCTAAGTGGCTTGGCTTTAAGGATCGCAAACGTCGATTAGCCGGTGCTCTAGAGGCCGAAGCCGCTGCCCAAGTCACCAGCCCCCAGGTGCATTTTGAATTCGGCATGGTGAAGAACGGCTATATCTGGAATTTTCCCAAGGCAGATGGCTACTCGATTGGAATTGGCACCTTCCGGGGCGGCGAACCGCAAGACTTCAAGAGTATCCTGACTGAATATGCTGCCTCCTTTGGCATCGACCTGAAGACCACTCGGCAATACGGTCATCCAATCGCGCTGTGGGATGGTGATCAGCCTCTACATACCCAAAATGCCGTCTTAGCTGGGGAAGCGGCCTGCATTGTGGATCCGATGACCGCGGAAGGCATTCGACCTTCGATTTTTAGCGGCATGAAGGCAGCAGAAGCGATTGATCAAGCACTGAGCGGCAATGGCAATGCATTAGAGCAATACACAGAAATCATTGCCAAAGAATGGGGCAGCGAAATGCTTTGGGCACAGCGGCTGGCTAGCGTGTTCTATCGCATTCCTGGAATTGGCTATAAGGTTGGCGTCAAGCGACCCACCGCTCCCGAACGCATGGGCCAAATTCTCTGCGGTGAGTTGCGCTATAGCGATGTGGCAACCCGTGCTCTCAAGCGGCTCAGCGGCGGACTGATTGGCGGACCCAGCGGTTCATAGAAGGGCGGGCATTTTGCCCGCTGTCAAGAAAATTCAATTGCTGTCAAGCAGATTCAGCTGTCAAGCAGATTCAATTGAAGTGCAGGCTTTGGGTGCAGGCGTCTTACCGCTCTAGAAGAAATGCCGCGCCATTAGGCTGGATTAACGCGCATCAACACCTGCCCAAATTCGACCGGCTCACCGTTGTCCACCAAAATTTCGACAACTTCACCGCTCACCTCCGCTTCCAGCTCGTTCATTAGCTTCATGGCTTCGATGATGCAGACGGTTTGACCGTTGCGGATCCGGTCGCCCACATTCACAAAAGGCGGCTCGTCGGGGGCGGGTGCCCGATAGAACGTACCCACCATCGGAGAGATAATATCCACCAAGCGGTCATTGGCACGGGGCATAGGCGCAGGTGGATTGGCCGCAGGCAACGGAGTGGTTACTACTGTAGGCAACGGTGCAGCGGGTACAGCATTCGCAGCTGGAAGCGGAGCGCTGCTGGCCACGGTTGACAAAGATTCACCATTCTGGCCACTTTTGCGCACAACCAGTTCAAAATCCCCGCTTTTTAAGGTGAATTCGGCAATGTCCGTCTGGTTGATGACGGTTAAAAGGTCGCGGAGCTCGTTAAAATCCAATTCCACAATTCCTATTGCTCAATGAACATAAAGCTTGCTAAAGGTAAATAAATCGAGGCTTTTATTCTCGTCCCAAATAGGTGTCGGTACGGGTATCAACTTTGATTCGCTCGCCAATCGAAATGAACAGCGGCACCATCACCTGAGCGCCCGTTTCTACAATTGCTGGCTTAGTACCGCCAGTAGCCGTATCTCCCTTGACACCTGGATCGGTTTGCACCACTTCCAGCACTACCGAGTTGGGTAGCTCTACCTCTAGCACCTGAGTATTCCAACGCACCACGTTGACTTCCATCCCTTCTTTGAGGTACTTGACGCGATCCCCAATCTGGTCAGCAGTCAGACGGCCTTCTTCATAGGTTTCCATATCCATGAAGACGAATTCATCGCCCTCTTTGTAGGTATGCTGCATCGTGCTTTTCTCGATCACTGCCTGCGGCACCGTCTCACCTGCCCGGAAGGTTCGTTCAACCACGTTTCCCGTTTGCATATTTTTCAGCTTGGTGCGGACGAAGGCAGATCCTTTCCCCGGCTTGACATGGAGAAACTCCACCACGCGCCAGACGGATCCGTCTAACTCAATGCTGACACCGGGACGAAAATCGTTACTGGAAATCATGAATCTTGCTGTTGTAAGGGAGTAACAATCGGCAACTCATTTTACCGCTCTCCGGGGGACGTTGTGAGGGATGAGTTTTAAGTTTTGAATTTTGAGTTTTGAGTTTTGAATTGGGGGTGAGGGGTGAGGGGTGGGGGGTGAGATTTTGAATGAGTACCGACATGTTGCCTACTGCGAGTGAGATGGCCCATCCGACTCTGCACAGACTATGCCACCAAATTCAAAACTCGCCCACCCCCTACCCCTCACCCCCCACCCCCTACCCCTCACCCCCCACCCCTCACCCCCAATTCAAAACTCAAAACTCAAAACTTGATAGCCCGTGGGAAGATGATGAATGGGATTTGCCTGCTGCCTCTGTGGACGATTGCGCAAACCTGTTTAGGAACTTAAAGACGCAAATCTGTTTAGGAAAAAAATCATGGCTGTCGCTACATCCAACCTTCAATTCGCTAACGCTAGAGCGGTGCTCAAGTCGATGCTGCGCTTCGGCTGCATGGTACTGCTGTTGATCGGTTGCTGGGGCTTGAGTGCGTTGAATAGCCCGGTAGCTAATGCGCTACCCCCCGGCAATGCTATCACCGATGGTAAAGCCCTGCTGCGATATGCCCTGCCGATTGACAACAAACCGATTCGCGAAATCCAGGCCGATTTAGAAAATCTGTCGGATGCGCTGCGGGCACGCCGAATTGCTGGAGTAACGCGAGGAATTGACGCGGCTGACAAAGTCCTGACTCGCAAAGAAGCCGAAATTTTGGCCAGTATTCCGCCGGAACGTCAGGCTGAAGCCAGCGACCTGATTGCCCAGTTAAGAACTGGGTTGGATGAAATCCGCACTGAAGCGGCCAATGGCAACAAAGAGGCGGTTTGGGCCAAGCGGTCCCAGCTGTTGGATCGGGTGGGTGAGCTGGAAGCGCTGATGGTGAATAAGTTTCCGTTTGAGGTGCCCGAAGAGTACGCCAACCTGCCCCAGCTCAAGGGCCGAGCTACGGTCGAAGTGGAAACCAACAAAGGCACGATGACGTTGGTGGTAGACGGCTACAACGCGCCGATCACGGCTGGCAATTTTGTCGATCTGGTGCAGCGTGGCTTCTATGACGGTTTGGAATTCACCCGCGCTGAAGACAACTATGTGCTGCAAATTGGCGATCCGCCCGGCAAAGAAGTTGGTTTTATTGACCCCAAGACCAACAAATATCGGGCGATTCCCCTAGAGGTGATGGTGCAGGGAGACAAAAAGCCGCTCTATGGCATTACCCTAGAGGATGCAGGTCGGTATCTGGATCAGCCCGTGTTGCCCTTCTCAGCCTTTGGTGCCTTGGGGATGGCGCGTCCGGGAGATGATGTTAACGGCGGCTCCTCCCAGTTTTTCTTTTTCCTGTTTGAACCAGAGCTAACCCCGGCGGGCCTGAACCTGCTGGATGGCCGCTATGCGGTGTTTGGCTATGTCACCGAAAACAAGGATGTGCTGGAAAAACTAAAGCAGGGTGACAAAATCATCTCGGCTCGCGTGGTAGACGGGTTAGAAAATCTGGTGGAACCGTCCTAATTCATGCAGGTGCGTCAGCTAGGCGAACAAGGGCTGCTAAAACGACTGCAAGAGTTCTGTCCAGTTGATTTGATTGGGGACGATGCAGCGCTGTTGACTGTTGCAGCGGGCCAATCGCTGGTGGTGACGACGGATATGCTGGTGGATGGGGTCCATTTTAGCGACCGTACTACCAGTCCATTCGATGCCGGCTGGCGTGCAACAGCAGCTAATCTATCGGACTTGGCGGCTATGGGAGCCTCACCTCTGGGCATTACCATCGGTCTCAGCCTGCCTGGAACAGTAGAGGTGAGCTGGGTCGAGCAGTTTTACCAGGGCATTGTGGCCTGCTTGCAGCCCTATAGCACGCCAATTGTGGGGGGTGATATTTGCCGCTCGTCAGTAATTACGGTATCGATCACGGCCTTTGGGCAAGTCTCGCCCAGTCGAGCTATTCGTCGCTCAACCGCCCGCCCTGGAGATGCCATTCTAGTCACCGGAGTGCATGGCGCGTCTCGGGCTGGGCTAGAACTGCTGCTGCATCCAGACCAGGGTCAGGGGCTATCGGCAGCCGATCGAGCAGCTCTGATTCAGGCACACCAGCGTCCGGTGCCACGGTTGGATGTGGTGGCGCTGTTGAGAGATGGGGGAGATGGGGGAGATGGGTTGCTGCGAGTGGCGGGAATGGACAGTAGCGATGGGTTGGCAGATGCGGTGCTGCAAATCTGTCGGGCGAGTCGGGTTGGGGCCGAGATTGAGCGCAATTTGATTCCGTTTCCACCGAGCTTGACGGCCTGGGTATTGGAGGCGCAGGCAGTGGAATGGGCGCTTTATGGAGGTGAAGATTTTGAGCTGGTGCTCTGTTTGCCGCGTCTGGTAGCGCAGCGATTGGTGGAACAACTGGGCAATGGGGCGGCGATTGTTGGCAGGATTACTGCCGAGCCGACGGTGGTGCTGAGGGACCGGAGTGGCCTGTATGGGGATGAAATTTTGCGGCTAGAAAAGGGATTTCAACACTTCTGAATGCTCTTGGGGTTCATGAATCCTTGAGTCAACGAATCATCCGAAATTCATCGCGGGTCAGCGATAGGACCATATCTTCTCCAATTACCTGGATCAACCAGCGGTTGCTCAATTTTCCTTCGCTTAATTCTCCCTCGCTCAACTCTTCTGGTCCTAAAACGGTGCCAATTGCGCCAGCAACATAGTCTGGTTGCAGGATTTCGACGGTGGTGCCAATGGGTAACTCTTCGGAAGAATGCACTGATAATAAGTTTTAACCTTTTCTTAACCAAAAATATCATAGCTCTGATGAGTAGCCTGAAACAGGCCAAAAGGAAAGATTTTGCTAATTTAGTCTCACAGATTTGCAAAGCTGGGGGTGAGACACTCGCACTTCAATCACCTATCTAAGCTGATTCACGAATAGCCGACTTTCTTGTTAAATAACAAAGTCAGACAAAATTGGCTGCACACTAAAACCAATGATATTGATAGAGGAATGGCAGGATGATTAATCGACTGGTTAAAATTTTAGCTCTGGGTTTGTTGTTGCCCATTTCAATTGCTATGGTAACAGCCTGCGATGCTGGTGGTGAACGAGACAACCCTGAAGAACAGGAAGAACCTGGGAATTTAGGAGAAGATGAAGGGCAAAATCAAGAGCAAGATGAAGATGAACAGGATGGAGATGGGCAGGAAGATGGTGAGCAGAATGAGCAAGATGATGACAACGACTAGAAGATTGCAATTCTCCTAGCCCAGCTTTCCCTCTCCTCGCCGCATTACCGCTTGATCGCCTTGCTAAATCACGGCAAAATGAAAGCAGATAACCTTAACTTTTGTAAAGCGCAGTCTGGCAATCTCATGGCGGGGGATCAAGTTTCAATGGGTGAGGGAGTTGGTGAAGCCAATAGGAGGGACGGTGTCGAGGCTCTCTGCAGCTACGATGTGGCGATTGCTGGCAGCGGCATCGTGGGGCTGACGTTGGCCTGTATGCTCAAAAACTCGGGTCTGCGCATTGCCCTGATCGATGCCAAGCCGAAAACAGCCGGTTTGAGCCAGCGTCGCGCCTATGCGATTACGCTCCTGTCTGGCCGTATCTTTAAGGGCTTGGGACTCTGGGATCAGATCCTGCCGCAGATCGCTACCTTTCGGCAGATTCGCTTGGCAGACGAGCATAGTTCTGCTGTCGTCAACTTGCAACCCGCCGATCTGGGGACTGAGGTCCTAGGCTATGTAGGCGAGCATGGCATTCTGGTCAAAGCTCTACTCGATGCCCTAGAAGCAGCAGAAAATATCACCTGGTTTTGTCCGGCTACCGTGGAGCAGGTCAGATATCAGCCCGATGCCGCTGAGGTGACTCTAAGCTTGGGAGAGAGTCCCGATCCGTCAAGGCAGCAGATCCGGACGCGCTTGCTGGTGGCGGCAGATGGGTCGCGCTCCTCGATTCGACAATGGGCTGGAATTGCAACCCAGGGCTGGCAGTATTGGCAATCTTGTGTGACGGCGGTGATTCGGCCAGAGCAGCCCCACGGCAACATCGCTCGCGAACATTTCTGGACCAGCGGCCCATTTGCGACGCTGCCTCTTCCCGATAATCGCTGTCAGATTGTTCTCACTGCACCCCATAGCGAAGCCAAGCACTGGCTAGAAGTGGATGAGGCGAGCTTCCTGGCTGAACTGGAGCGGCGCTATGGCGGACAGCTCGGCAAGCTGGAGCTAGTTGGCAAGCGAGCACTGTTTCCGGTGCAGTTGATGCAGAGTCGGCGCTATGTGCAATCGCGGTTAGCGTTGATTGGCGATGCAGCCCACTGCTGTCATCCGGTGGGAGGGCAGGGGCTAAATCTGGGGATTCGTGATGCGGCGGCTTTGACCCAAGTGCTGCAAACGGCCCATCAACAGGGTGAGGATGTGGGTGAGCTGCGAGTACTCAAACGCTACGAACGCTGGCGGCAGCTCGAAAATTTGGTGATTCTCGGCTTCACCGATTTGCTAGACCGCTGCTTTTCCAATCAATGGTGGCCCTTGGTGGCTCTGCGGCGGTCTGGGTTGCGGCTGATGCGGCGAGTCCGTCCGCTCAAATTTTTGGCACTGCGCCTGATGACGGGACTATTGGGACGACAACCGGAGTTAGCTCAACGTTAGTCTGTCCGAATCCAATTCAAGCATAAAGAATGATCCCCATTCTGTTAGCCTGTCTTAAAAATTAAGGATAATATCCGTATTACTGGTCGAGATGGGTTCATGGTCAGTTCTGGGTCATCCAAGCCAAAACGCAGTCGGTTACTGACGTGGTGGGAGTCGCTCTCCCCCTTGTCGCGTTTTTTGGCCATCACACTGGCAGCGCCAATGACGGTCTTGAATGTGTGGGCGCTAGCTACCATCTTTAGTTACTTCCAATCGCTGTTAGTAGTGCTGCTGGTGGCGGCTCTGTTTTCCTTTCTGTTGGATTACCCGGTTACTTGGCTGGAACACAACGGTATCCGGCGGGGGCAGGCGGCGATTCTAGTGTTCTTTGCGGCGATTTTATTTATCTCGGTGCTGGGGGTGACGTTGCTGCCGCTTGCCTTTGCTCAGGCGCAACAACTCGTGGCCCGGTTGCCGGAATGGTTCGATTCGGGGCAGCGGCAGTTGATGATGCTGAACGAACGCATCGATGGCGCGGGGCTGCCGATCAGTCTGGATGGGGTGATTGCCCAGGTCAACGACCGGCTCAAATCCCAGCTGCAATCCATTGCCGGACGTGCCCTCAACCTGAGTTTAAATTTGGCTGTATTCACGGTAGCCAAACTGCTGGATGTGATTTTGATTGCCATCTCGACGCTGTATTTACTCCAGCACGGACGGGATGTGTGGAAGAGCCTGGTGGAATGGTTGCCCAAACAGGTGCAGCAGCCCTTTTCCCAAACGCTGCGGTCCAGTTTTCAGAACTACTTTCTGGGCCAAATTATTTCGGCCACCTGCATGGCGTCCGGCTTAACCTCGGTGTTTCTGCTGCTGCGGGTGCCGTTTGGCTTGCTGTTTGGTTTGACGATTGGCCTGATGGCGCTGATTCCGTTTGGCGGCACGGCGGGAATTGTGCTCATCACCTCGCTGGTGGCCCTGCGCGACATTGGGCAGGCGCTGCAAGTGTTGGCGGTTTCCCTGCTGGTGCAGCAAATCGTCGAGAACGGAATTGCCCCACGGGTTTTGGGTAGTGTTACCGGGTTGAATCCCTTTTGGGTATTTGTGTCGCTGTTGGCCGGGGCGCGGGTGGGCGGCTTACTGGGGGTAGTGGTGGCGGTGCCAATGGCGGTTGTGGTGAAGGAAGCCCTGATTGCGGTGCGTTCGACGCGCAAGAGTGATGACGCGGACCATCATAAGGATGAAACTGAGGAGTCAGTGATTGCGATCGAGGCAGACCGCCCCAGCGCCGAAGTTAGTCCTCCAGAGCGGCGAGCCACCAAACCGATTCCCAAACCCAACTAGGCCTGCGTTATGACGCGACCTGCGGAACGCCATCAACTCACGGTCCAAGACCTGGTGGAAATCATGCAGGTGGTGATGCGGGTCGGGGTGCTGATGCTGCAAAGCGGTACGGTCAGCTTTCGGGTCGAGCAGGCAATGCAGCGGGTGGCTTTGGGGCTGGGAATGGAGCGCTTGGATGCCTATGTCACCCTCACCGGCATCACGGCCTCGATCCACTGCGGCCATCTGCACTACACCCAAATTGCCAGAGTCAAGCGGCTTGGCGTGGACATGAACCGACTTGGCGCGGTGGAATATCTAACGCTACATTTGCCCACGGCAGCCACCCCCGCCCAACTCTGTACGCTGCTCGACAAAATTGAACAAACCCCGCCGGCCTACCCAGTTTGGATGGTGCAACTGGCAGTAGCCATAGCCTGTGGAGCCTTTGCGATTCTCAGCGGCGGTAGTGGCATCGATGGATTGGCGGCCTGCTTGAGTGCAGGGCTGGGGTTAGGACTGCGGCAACGGCTGCAACAACGGCGGCTGAATCCGATTGCGGTCACGATTGTCTGTGCGGCGGTGGCTACGAGTATTTGCTATCTGATTGGGCAGGGGCTAGTATTGTTGCGGCTTCCGGCTTTGCTACCACAGGCCAGCTTTTCGGCGGCAGTTTTGTTTCAGGTGCCGGGTATGCTGCTGGTGACGGCATCGCTCGATCTGGTGCGGCTAGATTTAGTTTCGGGCATGGCCCGCGTCGCGTATGCCTTGATACAGCTATTCAGCGTGGCCATCGGCATGCTGATTGTGATGGGAATGACTGGCTTCTCGATTCTGTAGACGCGGTAAATGCTATCAGCAACAGCTTTGCTTCAAGACGCTCTGCTCAGTTTTATTGGTACGTTTGGGTTTGCCCTGCTCTATCAAGTGCCCCGCAAGGCGCTGTGGCTCTGTGCGGCTATCGGCATGGGCGGTTATGTGCTGCGGTCGCTGCTGCATCAGCTAGGGCTGGATCTGGATATCGCCACGTTTTGCGGAGCGCTGTTTGTAGGCTTAGTAGGGACGATTCCAGCCCAAAGATTGCAGTTACCGCTGGTGCTGTTTGCCATCACCGGAATTATCTGTATGGTTCCGGGGATTCCGGCCTTTAAGGTGCTGGTGTATTTTGAGCATGGCGATATTCTGGGTGGGCTGGGTAGTGCCATCGAAGCCGGATTTGCGGTAGTGGCGCTGGTGAGTGGCATCGGAGCTGCCCGCATCCTCACCGACTCGGAATGGGGATTTGAATAGAGATTGCGCCAAGCCTATCGGCAAAATTAACCAGAAAACGCCATCCCTAACGCTTCGGCTGCCGCTGAGGCAGGGCTTGGGGAAACTGTTTGCAGAGGGCGGGTAGCACCGGGCAGGGCAAGCGATTGTCCAACAGTTCCGGTTTGCTCCAGCTAAAGGGTGCTTTGTGGGCCGCAGACATCCACAGCAGCCGGCGAGCGCGAGTCATCGCCACATAGAGCAGCCGGTATTCTTCGGCGGTTTTAAGCGAGGCCGCCCGTAGCCAAGCTGCTTGCGTATCGGGAATTGATTCTTCCTGGTGAATACAGGCTCGAATTTGCACCCGCGCCACTTCTGCCAAACTGAAGTCGCCCAAAAATCTAGCTTGCGGCAAAACCCGCAGTTCGCCCGGAATCAAATGCTCGTGCAGAAATGGAATAAACACAAAGTCCCAATCTAAGCCTTTGGCCTTGTGCATCGTGATGATGGTCAACTGGCCGGGGCGAACGTAGCGCGAGTCGGGATCGTCGGTTTCGACCGGTTCAAACCGCTCCGAGTGGACAATTTCGCTGAGGGCATCCAGGGTTGCCGCCATCGAGGGATTGCCCGCCGTTTGCAGGGTGATCCGGTGGGCCAGTTTATCGGCAGTGGCGAGTTCGGCTTGCTCGTATTGCAGCGTCAGGGCAATGAAAGGAATCAACTGATAGTGGGGCAGTTCGATCCGCGCTCGCAATAGGGCCGTACAGTAGCGGCGAGCAGGCAGGGCAGCTTCCGGCAGCGGTGGGTCGAGCGGACTGGGATAGAGAAATTGTTCGGGCAAACTGACCAGCGCATTCAAATCTTGGCTGGGAATCAACTGGCGGTCCACCAGGAGTTGGAGGGCGGTCTTGAGGTAGTCGGGCGAATGGGGCCGGTCGAGAAAATGCAGTAGGGTGAGAATTTCGGACGGCACATGGGATTGGCGGTCGTGCTCGCCCACATCATAGAGGTCGATGCCCAACTCCTTCAGATTCACCTCGATGCCATGCTGATCGGGATGGCGCAGCAGTTCGGTGATGAAGCGGCCCTGTCGGTTTTCCCGCACCAAGATGGCGGCTCGCGCTTCCGGTTCGCGGGTCAACAGCTCAGCCGTGCGTTTGGCGATTAGATTCACGGTTTGGTACACATCGGGCGGAAAGCGAATTTCCAGGCCCTCGCCTTCGGGGTCAGGATTGGCATCAGGCTGGGGATCGTTAAACGAGACGGGATGGATATGCTGGGGCCGAAACGGCAAGGGGGCTACCGCCTGTTGATTCACCCAGTCCAGCAAAAAGTTGGCGGCGGCGATGATCATCGGGCTGCTGCGTCCGGCCTGCTCCATCTCGGCCAGGTTGCCCGACTGCTCACAGGTGGCGCAAAAGTCCGCAAAAAAGATCGGGTCGGCGGGCGTGAAGGTGGAGTTGATCGCCTGGTTGGGATCCCCGACGCGCACCAGGTTCATCTGAGTCGGAGCAGCCGGATCGGCAGCCAGAATTTCCAGTAGGCGAGTCTGCAAGGGCGACGAATCCTGGGCTTCGTCCTCAAATACGGCAAAAATCTGCGACTGCCAGAACTGCCTGACTTCTTCGTCTTCCAGCACATGCAGTGCCGTCAGAATCATATCGTCGTAGTCGATCAAACCGCGTTGTTGTAGCAGCATCTGGTAGCGCTCGTACAGGCCCGCCGCAATTGCCAGCACGTGGTAATCCGGTGCGTCAGACGTGGCCCGTTTTGTATGGTTGGCCAAATCCCAGACATCCGCAGGCCGTAAGCCCGAACTTTTGGCTTCGTGGATCACCGTGTAGGCCAGTTCCGGCAAAACCTCGGTGCGCAAAACCGACTGCCGCCGCAGCCGCTCGGTTTCTTCGCCGTCAAACTGGCGGCCTTCTAGCAAATGCTGATAGGTGCGGGGATGGGCCTGAATCCAATACTCCACGCTAGCCCGAATCAGCCGATTGCTTTGGTTGGGCGAAATCAGCGCCAGCCGCTCCCAGTCCAATCCAGAAAGCTGCGGGTGTCGAGTCGCAATATTCAGCGCCAGCCCGTGCAGCGTGTAGACCATGAATCCCTGAGGCGGCACACCCAGATCCCGCAAATACTGGCGAATTTTGGTCCTCAGGTTAGCGACGGCTGAGCGGGTAAAGGTAACCAGCAGTAAATGGCTATTCATTGCAGCGGTCAATTCAGCCGCCATTTCCCGCACCGAGTCATCCAGATCCGCCAGCGGCGAGCGAATCACAAAGGACGGATCATCCCTTCCGGCACTGCCAATCTCACCCCACCCTCCCAGGTTCTCCCGATTCCGGGCCAAATGCCGCTTTGCTAACAAAATTGCCGCCGCAATTGCCATGCCGGTAGATTTGCCTGACCCTGGAACCGCCGAAACCGCTAGGGTGCCGCCCTGCCAGTCTGCCATGCGTCGCTGCCCCGGACGCAGCCCTTGCCGGAGGCGATGCAGGGTTTCTAAAGGAGTGGGAAGGTCGAGATGAATTGACATTTGTAGCTTGTGTCTGAATACTTTCTTAAGCAGATTCCGACGCCATTCCAGGAGCGGCGAGTGGATGAATCCCAGCAATCCGCTGACTCATCCTGTAGCTGGTTTGAGTAGAACATTTGAACTACTCCAATCTTAACGAATCTTGGTGAGTTGTACTCGGTGCGATGGCCTGCTACTGCTATTGTTCCTTATCTAGCTAGAGTTCAACAGTCATGCCAGAGTTGTCTAAGGCTCCAAAACCTGCATCTAAGCGCCTGGAAGGGCTAGCTGTCACCGATGCGGTCAAAACTATTCGCACCCACTTTCTTGTCCGCTGGATCGGCATTGCGGTGGTAATTCTGCTGATTGCCAGTAGCGCTCGTCATCTGCTGCTGCGGTCTACCGCTTTTGATCTGGGCATTTACGATCAGGTTGCCTTTTTGTTGAGTCGCGGCATGGAGCCGATCTCCTCCTATCTCAACTTTCACCACATGGGGAATCACACCGCCTATTCGTTTTACTTGATGGCGATTCCCTATTTGATTTATCCATCGGTGTATTGGTTGTTTTTGGTGCAGGCAGTTTGTTTGGCGCTGGGGGCGTTACCGACCTGGTTACTGGCACAGCAGGCGGGTTTAGCAGCAGGATTAGCAAGCGCAATGGCAGCAGTTTATTTGCTGCATCCGCTGATCTTCAACGTCAACATGTTCGACTTTCACCCGGAAGTGATGGCCCTGCCGGTGATGCTGACGGCAATTTGGCTGGCGCGGGCCGATCGTCGCGGGTGGTTTTGTCTGGCGATTCTGTTTGCCCTGGGCTGTAAGGATGCCCTGTCCGTGACGATTGCCGGCATGGGATTTTGGCTGCTGCTGTTCGAAAAGCGGCGGTTTTGTGGAGCCGTGGCCCTGATCAGTGGGGTGGCCTGGTTTTTGATCGCCACCCAGTGGATCATTCCGACCTTTAGCGGCAGTGAGGCGGCAGCTTTAGGACGCTATGCCCATTTGGGCGGTGATTCGGTGCTGGAAGTGGCGCTGAATGTATTCCTCAAACCCCAGATTGTATTCGGCAAAATTTTTAGCTGGGAGTCGTTGGAATATCTGGCCTTACTGTTTGTCCCGTTTCTCTGGGGGCTACATCCCCGCTATCTGACGCCGTTGGTCAGCGCTATGCCGGTGATTTTGCTTAATATGCTGTCGGAGTCGGACTTGCAGCGCGATTTGCTGCACCAGTATTCTTTGCCGGTCTTACCGTTTTTGCTGGTGGCCGTAATCGATTCGTTGGCGCATGGCAAAGGGATGCTGCGACAGCGACGCTGGATTATCCTCTGGGCGCTTGTGATGTTCATCGCGTTAGCCAAATATGGCCGCTATCACCCCGAATACACCCGCACCCTCGACACTTGGCAAGCCAGCTATGAGGCAATGGCGCTAATTCCACGTCACGAAGGCACCGTGATTACCGATAATCGCTACGGTGCCCATCTCAGCCAACGCCCGCAAATTTCACTGCTGAACCTCCGCAACTTCAGAAGAGATGTTTCCCAAGCCGATTATGTGCTGATCAACCGCCGCCATCCCTGGGGCGAGAACGATGAGACAACCAACCGGATCGTTGAGCGGCTGCAACAGCGGCCAGACTTTCAGCTCCGCTACGAGCGGGATGAGGTTTACTTGTTTACCCGCCAGAAACCCTGATGGCTCATGGTAGGATGCCGTAACGAATGCTGCGATCAGCATTGAGCAATTGGCAAATTCAGGCGACAAATTCTATGGCGTTGCAACTACCGCAGGCGGCATCTGACCGTTCTCAAGGTTCTCAAGGTTCTCAAGGTTCTCAACAGGGGTTATCCCGTCGCTGGCTTTGGTTTTGGCTGGGGCTGAGTTTGGCCTTTGCCTTGGTTTACAGCATTCTAGTGCTGCAACAGGCGTTTAGTTCGCCCTATGTGGTGCAGGATGATGCCCGTCAGCATGTGTTTTGGATGCAGCGGTTTACCGATCCGGCCCTGTTTCCCAATGACCTGATTGCCGATTATTTTCAGTCGGTGGCACCCGCAGGCTATACCTGGTTATATCGAATTGCCGCTGGGTTGGGTCTGGATCCGCTGCTGTTCAGTAAACTGCTGCCGCCGCTTTTGGGCGTGATCAGTACCCTGGCCTGCTTTGGGATTATGCTGGAGCTGTTTCCGGTGCCGCAGGCCGCCTTTGTAGCCTCGCTGCTGCTGAACCAGGTGCTGTGGATGAACGATGATTTAGTTTCTGCCACGCCCAGAGCCTTTATTTATCCCTTATTTTTGGGCTTTTGCTATTTTTTACTGCGGCGTTCGCTGTTGGGCTGCGTGGTGACCATTGGGCTGCAAGGCTTGTTTTATCCGCAGGCGGTGTTTTTGTCGGCAGGATTGCTGCTGTGTCAGCTAGTAGAGTGGCGACCTTGGCCGCGGTTATCCAAACATGGCAAAGATTACTGGTTTTGCGGGGTGGGTCTGCTGGTGGCGGTGGCGGTGATGCTACCCTATGCGCTGCACCTGTCCCAGTTTGACCCGGTGGTAACCGTGGCCGAAGCCAAACAAATGCCGGAATTTCAGCGGGGCGGACGGTCTGACTTTTTTATTAACAACGCCTGGAAATTTTGGGTAGAAGGATTGCGCAGTGGCCTGTTGCCCTACATCTCTCGCCTGCCGGAACTGCTGTTTGCCGCCTTTCTGCTGCCGATCATGCTGTATTTGCCACAGCGTTTTCTCTTAACCCAAGCGATCCAACCGGCGATGCAGCTGATTCCCCAATTGATTACCGTGTCGCTGTTCTGGTTTTTGGCGGCCCATGCGCTGCTGTTTCAACTGCATTTGCCCAGTCGCTACACGCAGCATACCTTTCGGATCATCCTCTGCTGGGCAGCAGCAATGGCGTTGGTGATTGGTCTAGACGCCGTGAAACGCTGGGCGGCTCAGGCTCCTGCGGGGCAGCGAACTCTACGCAACGGATTAGCTAGCGGTATCATGGTGGCTCTGGTGGCAGCGCTGATTTTCTACCCCAGCTACACGCCGGAATTTCCCCGCACCAAATACTTTGTCGGCACCCAGCCGCAGCTTTACCAGTTTTTTGCCCAGCAGCCCCCCGACACCCTGATCGCCTCCCTCTCGGAAGAAGCCAACAATTTGCCCAGCTTTACCCAACGTTCGGTGCTGGCGGCCCAGGAGTACGCCATTCCCTACCATGTGGGGTATTACCGGCCCTTTCAGCAGCGGATGGTGGCCCTGATTCAGGCGCAGTATAGTCCGGGCTTACCCAAAGTCAAGCAGTTGATCAGACAGTACGGCATCGATTTTTGGCTGCTCGACCGCCAAGCCTTCAGTCCCAATTATCTAGAACAGTCCTGGTTTAAGCAGTATCCTGACGCGGTCAAAGCGGCAAACCGAGTGCTCAAGCAAGGTAAGGAACCGGCCCTAGCCAGAAGCCGTCAGGTCTGTGCGGTGTTTCAGAATCAGGAGTTTGTGGTGCTGGAGGCAGGTTGTTTGTTGCAGCAACCGGAGGAGGAGTTGGGGGGATAGGAGGCAGGGGTTGGGGGTTGGGAGTTGGGGGTTGGGGGTTGGGGGTTGGGAGTCAGAATGGAGACTGTGAATTTTTCTGTGTTGGTTTGTGGCCTGATCCACCCACAGATGCATCGCTGGCTAATGAAGCAAGTCCACTCATACGCTTGCGTTCCCGCAGGGTAGGGGACTGAACCTCTTGCTTAGTCTGCTACTCTGCGAGAAGGTTGCGCCTACAGACTTCCCTGATTAGCCCGCAATTGATTCGCGGGTGGGAGAAGTACGAAGTCAAACGCTGGATTGACACAAAACTCTGAACAGACCCTAAGTACATTTTGCGTACTGCCATAACCCCCAACCCCCAACCCCCAACCCCCAACCCCCAACCCCCAAATGCCCCGCCTCACTAAGCCCCTAACTCCTCCCCAACGTCATTCCCTGATTCTGCTGCTGATTCTGCTGTTGGGATTGGGATTGCGATTGTGGCAGCTCAACTCGAAGCCGCTCTGGCTGGATGAGGTGCTGACGGCTTTGTTTACGATGGGACGCAGCTATCAAGATGTGCCGCTGCAACAATTTTTTCCTCTGACGGCGCTCGATCAGTTGTTTACGGTTCAGCCGGGGTTGAGCTGTACTGATATTGCCTACCGGATCACGACCGAATCAGTGCATCCGCCGGTCTTTTTCTGTTTGCTCTATCGCTGGCTCAACTGGCTGCCTGCTGATTTCCTGCGCCAACCAGAGCAGTGGATTTGGGCTTTGCGCTTCCTGCCGGCGTTGTTTGGCGTGGCTGCGATTGGGGCAATTTACTGGCTGAATCGGGTTGCTTTTTCAGCAAAAGCGGGATTGCTGGCTGCGGCTTTGATGGCGGTTTCGCCGTTTGCGGTTTATCTCTCGCAGGAAGCTCGCCACTACACGCTACCGATGCTGTTGATTACGTTAGCGCTCGCGGCCTTGGTCCAAATGCAGCAGGATCTAATTCGTCAAAAATCTTTGCGTCCGCTGGTTTGGATCGGCTGGAGCCTGCTCAACCTACTGGGCCTCTACACCCACTATTTCTGCATCCTGGCTCTGATCGCCCAAATCCTGGTCCTGACCGGCTGGATGCTGCTGCGACGACGGCAGCTGCTTCGCCGCCACTGGGTTGCTTGGGGCTTGGCGATTGCAGCAATTGGTATCGGCTATTGGCCCTGGGTGCCCACGGTGATCAGCCACTTCAGCCGTCCCGAAACCGACTGGCTGATTCCCTACAAGCCCGACTGGATCGACCGTCTGGAACCGCTTTACCAAACCCTAGTCGGCTGGACGCTGATGGTGATTGCCCTGCCGGTAGAAAACCAACCCGACTGGATTGCGATTCCGGCGAGCTTGCTGATGCTGGGGTTCATGCTGTGGCTGGTTTGGCAGCTCAAAGCGGCTGTGCCTCGCCTCTGGCAAGCTGAAGTCAAGCATCCGGCCACCTTCCTGATCGCCAGCTTTACCGGCTGCATTCTGCTGCAGTTTTTCGCCATTGTCTATCTGCTCGATAAAGACCTGACTGTCGTTCCCCGCTATAACTTTGTCTACTATCCAGGGGTCTGTGCTCTGCTAGCGGCCAGTCTTGCCAGTCCAGGCAGTAAACAACAAGCGGCTGGCAACGATTCACCTCAGAAACGAGCGACCAACCTTAAACCTGTATTTCTGCTGCTGGTTGGTTTGCTCAGCAGCGTCATGGTGGTTCACGGACTCGCCTTCCAGAAGTCCTATCATCCCGACCGGGTGGCGGCTGATTTGGCCTTTGAGTCGGACCGACCTTTAGCAGTGGTGATGAGCTATCGTTCGCCGCAGGAGGTAGGGTTGGGACTCAGTTTTGCCTTAGCTTTGCGCAACCATCTTGCTGTGCTTGCGGAGACACCGCAACCCGTGGACGAGGCATCGGTGCAGTTTGCCTTTATCAACCGTTCCGAAAGCTATGGTCAGGCATGGCGGCAGCTCGCCAGTTTACCTCAGCCTTTGTCACCGCCCCTCAATCTCTGGGTGATTGCCTCGCCGGGAATGCGCACCAAGGACTATCCGCAGCGCCTGCGGTTGAATGCTCCCCCCACATCCACCTCCCGGCCCAAGATGGACTGCCGAGTTGACCCGAATCAATTTCATCGTCTTGGTTTTCCCTACCAACTGTTTCGCTGTCAGCCGCTACGACGTAGACCTTCGCAGACAAAGGTTGAGTAACTGATGATGACATTTTGAATTTTGGACTTTGGGTAAAAGTTTTCTCAATTCCTATCCCTGTCTAGTGGAAGTCGATTGGAACAAGTAGCATAAACAAACGGATGGCATTATTGGGATCAATTGGAAATGAATTTTAAAGTTAAAGCTGTTGTGAATTGAGCAGCCGTATTTCTTAAGCAAATACCGCTGCATTAGGAATAAAGTAATAGTCCAGAAATTCCTTTCCAAAGAAACAGACTGCCAAAGATGAAGGAAACGGTTAGGGTGATTTGACGGTTATACTGGGTCAGCCAATCCGAAGCGGCCTGTAGCAGCCTAGCGGACTGGCGGGGGGCAATTGCATAGAGCACCAATGGCAAGATGATCAGCGCTTGTGCAATCAGGGTGTAGAGTAGGAACGACTGAAACTCTTCACTAGGGCTGAAGTCAGCACCGCTAATGACTCCAATGGCCGAGAGGGTGAACACCCATAGCTTAGGTGCGATCAACGTGCTCAGGGCACCCAATCCTAATAGAGAAAGGGCGGTGGCTCGATCGAAGCGGCTCATCCACTTGGGAGGAGGGGCATCAAGGTCATCCTCCTTCAGCAGTTTTTTGACCGCTGAGATCAGCAATAAAATCCCCAGCACGACCAGCAGCACTGAAACAATTGGAGAAGGGCCACCGTCTGTCCCACCCACCTCTGAGTTACGGAAGATATGGCCAAAAATGATGCCCTGCAACAGTCGCACGACAGTTGTTCCAACCACAAATGCGGTTGCCTTTATCAAGCCATTCGGGCTTCGTAGAATCAGCAGAACGATGATAATCCAAATAGGGGCCAGAGCGGTCCCCAAGATCATCGGTAAAAGATCCCAGAAAATGTTCATCATTAACGTATAGTTCAAGATATCAGCGTTTTAGGTATTAGCACAGAAGGTTTGCTAATTAGCTGATTGTTGTCTTGTAAATCTTACCGCCCTTTATGATCACGCTGAAGTTTTGGTCAGGATTCTTCTCAAATAGAACGCTAGTTGGTCGGGGCGCTTAAGTGTTTGCTAGACGAGATAGTACATTGTTGTGGGCGCGAAGCACGTCCACAACAATATCTCCGTCCTAACTGTCGTGGCGACGGCTATAAATTAAGCTCTTGCTCTCCCTGTCCCAAAATGGCTGCAAGGCGATAATTCTCTATGGTGATGTGGACGGGTTCTTATAAATTGGAATTTATAGGGTTAATTAGTCCTAGAGTGGTCAACGCTTTCATAATTGCTGACATTCTAGTTTGGACGCCAAGCTTCTCATAGATGTGTTCAAAGTGTTTTTCAACTGTTTTCTCACGGCATCCAAGAATAGAAGCAATTTCTTTGGTGCTTTTGTCGTTAGCACCCCAAAATAGGACTTCAGCCTCCCGTTTCGTTAACCCAAGCATTTCCAATACTTTTGGTGAAAACCTGCTGGATGACTGTTCTTCTAGCATTAGAAAACATTGTGCTTGGGAACGATCGCAGCTCAGGTGCACAATTAAGCGTGTCTTCTCTTGCTCAATCTGTAACGGAGCGCGGAGTTGAGTGACATCGTCGCAATTAAACAATGAAATTTGATAGTTGACCCAATGCTGTAACAGCTCAGGCAGATGAAAGCTTGGAGACCAAGTATCGTGAAAATAGTGCGTTAGCAGTTCCCAGGCTTTTTGTGTCATGGTTTGGACCCTGCCGTTAATTGCCAAAGTAATCATCCCAAACTGCTCCTGCACTTTATGCAGTTGGGCTAACTCGTGCTGCATGCGGCTAACGGCAATGGCATTTTTGTAAGCCTGAAGCAGATGGGTCTGGAGTAGATTGAGCACTAGACGATCGCGCTCAGTAAAATTCCGTTTAGGTCGATGTAGAGCAATAACAATATCTGTAGCGTGCTGAAATGAAATATCTAATGTATCTGTAGATGCAGTTGGCAACACCACGATCATCTGCTCTTCTGCATCGACTAGGCGTAAGAACCCATGATATAAACCTTCTAACTGATGCAGTTCTGAGCTACTGAGGAAATCCGATATTTTGTAAGCTCTGGCATCATGGGTTTCCACATAGTGCCTGGCTAGCGGATGTTCATAGAAATGGTGATAGGCAGTTTGTTCAACCTCTTCTAGCGCAAGAGAATCAAGGTCTTTTATGACTGCCGGTAATATTCGGTGTTGAGAAAAGTTGGCTGGTGACCAAACAACTAGGTCTGAAGCAACGACATCTGGCAGCACTGAAATTACTTTTGTGGCTAACGTCTCTAGATCGCAGAGAGTATACAACTCCTGGAGACAGTGCTGTATTTGCTGAATATCAGCGTACTTCAGAGTAGTCATCGCTCCTCTCCTTCTACAACTAAATTGACTCAACAGAGAATTTGCCGAGAGCTACATAGAGTAACAACTCCTTAATATTCGCATACGGGAATTTTCGTATTGAATGCAAACAGCTAATCTCATTATGATTCATCTATATAAGTTCTTCTATGTCAGAAGTCTGAGAAATAACTCAAATAAGCATCTCAGTTAAATGCTTTGAACTCTACTGAATAGGAGCAGGAATATTTTCTCACAAGCTTAGATTCATATTTGAATGTAAGGAGCTTTGTATGAACGCAACATACTTAGGTGTAGCACTGGTTATACTAACATCAGCTATGCCAAATCGATCCCACGGATGCAGGCTGGCGGTTCGTTCCCATCTAAGATTTCCGCTGAGTACGAGCTTGTAGAGAGTTTTCATCCAAGTAAGACAAGTTCCAAACTTGTAACATCGGTAGCAAAATGAATAAACATAGTATGTCGCTGCAACTTGCGGCTGAAACTAGTCCCTCTGTCGAGGAAACTAATCCTGCTGCGGTCGAGACTAATTCCTCCGTGGTCGAGACTGGTCCCTCTGTTGAGGAAACCAGAAAACCTATTGATGGAATCACAATCGATGACACTTGGGCACCTGGGTTAGAGGTTGGCCCTGTCATTCGTGAGGGACCGACCCGATGCTGGCAATGCTGTACCTCGATACCGCAGAGACGGGGATGGGTTAGGGTTTGTCGGACCTGCTGCCGTTAGTTCCATGCTCAAAACAATTCAGGCTCGGCGTTGCATCACGGGTGATTCAGACTATGAAAAATCTAGTCAAGCAACTAAGCGCATTCTGCATTGTGGCCGCCTTGATCGGCGCGACACCTGCTGCTTATGCGTGGCCACAATTTCATGCCGATGGGGCCAACTCAGGCTTTGTTGCCCTCCGCACCTCTCCAGCGCGTCAACCAGCTTGGTCAATCGAAGTTGGTCCTGTACTCCACGCCTCTCCGGTGGTGGGTACGGATGGAACTGTGTATATCGGCAATATGAATGGCGAATTATCAGCGTTCAATTCCAATGGCACTCTCCGCTGGAGGCGCACCCTGCCCCGGCGAGGGGAACGGATCATGGCCTCTCCCTCCGTAGGCCAGGATGGGAACCTCTATGTAATTGGAACCTTTGCGGCCATCGTTCGAGATCATCGAGGTGGCAGAGGTGGTATTGAACGCCGAGTGCTGCAAAGTTACTTACACAGCTACGATGCGAGTGGTAATCTCCGCTGGACTCATACTTTCCCGGAAATCAACGGTCAAGGCGGTTTCACCAGTGCAGCTCCCAAGACATGGAGCGACGGTCAAACCCTCTACGTTTTTGTTCCAGTTCTTTATACCTACTCAAATCAAGCCAACCGCTATGTCGCTGTGGTTGACCAGTCAGGCACTGGAGTTGGGCGCTACTATCTCAGCTCCTCTGAGCGCTCGAATGCAGTAATTGGTGTTGGACCCGATATCAGGGGATTTTTTGCTGACGTCCTGGGCAAGATTTGGGATTGTGTGCGTCTATCCTGCATTGAGTTTGATGTCTCTGGACTGCCGCCCGTCCCTTTGCCGAAAAATGTAGGCTGGCCCCACCCCCCAGTTGCTATCCTGGATCGTCCTCCCCATGCCAATCAGCCTTTAGTTATTGTGGATGATAACGAGCAGAATCTAGTCGCCTATCGTCGCAGTGGTTCCTGTCTGCAAGAAATCTGGCGAAAAACGGATAGGGAACCCAGAAATGCATCTGCACCCTCAGTATTACTGAACGGGTTACTGGCCGTAGGTTACAGCAATGGCTTCTTCAAGGTGTACGATCCGGCAACTGGTAATGAGGTAGCCAGACCGTGGCCCAGAGTAGATAGTCCAATTGCCGCATCACCAGCTGCCTTTGTGAGACAAATGTACACCGTCAGCCAACGGGGCCGATTTTTAGCAATCGATAATAACGGCAGTATCTGGAAAGAAACATACCTGGGGGCAGAGAGTATGGCCGCGCCTGCCATGTCTTTCAATTATCTGTACGTGAGCGATGCCAGAGGACTGGGCACCTTTAGCCCAACCCTAGAGCGAGTGAATACTTATCAGGTTGAAGGTGGCGGCATTTCTTCACCGACAATTGCTGCGAATGGAACGGTTTATCTGATTGCAGGTGGACGGTTATATGCCTTTCCACGCAACAACTAGATGTCTTTGCCAGCGGAAGATAGGGCTTTTACTGCGTTTTTACTAACAATCTAACCATTTGCTCGGCCACACCTGCTGCGGATGCGGGATTTTGACCAGTCACCAAGCGATCGCTCACCACTATTTTGGCCTGAAAATTCGGCGCTTTTTCAATATCTGCTCCACGTTCCTTCAGCTTATCCTCCAACAAAAACGGCACCACCTCCGCCAGACCCACTTCTATTTCCTCCTCATTGGTAAAGCCGGCGACGACCTTTCCAGCCACCAGATAGTCTTGATTGGCAAGCTGAACGTTAACCAATGCAGCAGGGCCATGACAAACAGCCCCCACAATCCCACCCTGCGCGTAGATGCGGGCCGCGATGCTAGCTAGCTCCTGATTATCAGGAAAATCCCACATGGTACCGTGTCCGCCAGCATAGAAAATCGCTGCATACTCAGACGGATTCACTTGAGTTGGATGCAAGGTATTTTCGACTTGTGCCATCTTTTGGGGATTATCGAGAAATTCGGCGTTTAGCGGATCGGTGCGATCGATGCCAGTCATCGGTGCTTTTCCTCCCTTGGGACTGACATATTCCACGGTTAAACCAGCCCGCTCGAATACATCAACTGGGTGGCTCACTTCGGGTAGGTAAAACCCGGTTTCTTTGCCTGTATTCCCCAAGGTGTCATGGCTTGTCAAAACGATCAGGATCTTCTGAGACATAGTAATGAACTCCAAATCAATCAGGACAATTGGTAAGCAACTTTGCGTTGCGTTTTGTGCCTGCCTATTTCATCCTAGAAGGTGCTTATCTAAAATACAAATAATGAATATTCGCAATTCCCATAATTTAATTTATGGTTAGTTTGGAATGGTACCGCAGCTTTGTTGAGGTCTATCGAGTTGGAACGGTATCGGGCGCAGCCGAAGTCTTGCATCTCACCCAGCCTGCCGTCAGCCAGCATATTGCTGCGCTGGAGTCCACTTTGGGAGTTGGGCTGTTCCAGCGGATGCCGCGTCGGATGCAGCCCACGGAAGCGGGAAAGCGTCTCTATAACCAAGTTGTGGCCGCAATCGAAACGCTAGAATCAATTCCGACCAAAACTGGTTTAGCCGATGCTCCTCTGCTAATTCGCCTAGGCGCACCAACCGATTTTTTTGGCGAATATGTTTTGCAACGTTTACCGAAAGCTGAGAAATCGCTGTTAAAGGTGCAATTTGGCTTGGTTCAGGAGCTGATCGAACAACTGTTGCAGAACCAGATCGATTGTGCAATCGCAACTCAAAAAATAGCTAAACCGGAACTGGACTATCAGTTGCTGTTTGAAGAAAACTTTTGGTTGGTTGGTCCACCAAATGTCAAAATTCCCCGATCGCAGAGGCCCACTAATTTGACAAGGCTCGAACAGTGGCTTAAACCCCAACCCTGGATTGCCTACAGCGAAGATTTACCAATTATTCGTCGATTTTGGCGCGTCGTTTTTGGAAGGCGGTTAGGTGTCAATCCTCAACTGGTGATTCCAGATTTACGCAGTATCCGAGAAGCCATCGCTCAAGGACTGGGATATAGCGTATTGCCAGATTATCTTTGTCAAGACTGGGTCGCCGATGAGCGACTAGCCCTGATTCTGAAACCGACCACCGCTGTAACGAACCAGATCTGGCTCGCTTACCGCAAAAAAGAACGCCAATCGCAATCGGTGGCGTTGCTTCTGGATTGGTTGAGAGGGAACTACAAAAGTGACGGTTAATACTATCGATTTTCTTCAGCCTGCTGCAGGGCTGATGCTCTATTTTCATCTCAGTCGCGAATCGCGATTGCCACAAAATCAGAGGCAGACACATCTTCGACACCCATCAATCGGGCAAGGGAACGGCCTCGCCATTGAATCAGCAGATCTTGACCTTGCGAAGAAAACTGCAACTGGCCGAAGCGCAACTGATCCGCCAGCGCCAGCCGATCGCCCGCTTTAAAGTCACGAATAATTGCAGTACCATCGGTTGACAGCACGAATGTATTTTTGCCCTTGCCACCCGTTAAGTAATTTGCAGCTGCTCCCCCGGCTAGCAGATCATCCCCATCACCGCCCCAGAGCTGATCGCGACCTTGATTGCCTAGCAGCGTATCGTCACCTCGTCCACCGACCAGTCGGTCATTACCTCGTCCGCCGAGCAAGTAATCGTTGCCGGCATTGCCATACAGGTGATCAGGTTTAGGGCCACCAAACAGCGCATCAAATCCGCCTGCCCCACTGAGCCGATCGCTGCCGCCCAGTCCAAACAGGTTATCGGCTCCCGCATGTCCTCGTAAGCGGTTCTTCCCCTTGGTTCCGCTCAGGTGCCGTTGGTAGGATGCTAAAACGGCGGCATCAGCCTGCACTAAACCAGCCCCGCTGCGGAAGTTGCCGGTTGGGTCGAGGGGAATAGCAGTGCGCTGCATGATTTGAGTGAGTTGGGCAGGCGATAACCGTTTGGGTCCACCGGCTCGCTGCCATAGTAATGCTGCGACGGCTGCTGCATGGGGGGCCGCGGCTGAGGTGCCAGAGAAAGGATTGAAAATCCTCAAGCTAGTAGCAACCCCGCTAGGCGCAACTATCTCTGGCTTCAGGCGAATTTCGGGGGTAGGGAGACGATTGCCCTGGGGATCAAACAAAATGGGTGTGCCGCCCCGGCTAGAGAATTCTTCCAGCACGGGTGGATTGACCCCAAACACAGGCGTTTTACTCAGGACCACAGCACCCACTGCAACCGCTCCTTTGGCATTCGGTTGACCATAGATGGTCGATCGTTCTGCTGCGTTATTGGTTTTACTAACATACTCGTAACCTATATCTCGATCAAGATCGTTCGCCGTACTGATCCATTTAACGTGAGTACTGGTATTTCTAACATCGGCTTTTCTGGCAATTACCAGATAAGCTGTCTTTGATGTATCGGGCTGATAAAAAAGCTGTTCAAGTGGCTGTTCAATGCCATTAGAAAATAGATTTGTAGAGGCCGCCAGTAGGTTTGCATCGGTGGTAGGCAATTGAGGCGTAGAGACCAAAAACAAAGCCAAATCGCTGCTGATTTGGCCGACCGGCTGATCCCAGCTCAATAGGGGTTGGATGGCTCCACCAAAACCAAAGTTGATATCCTGAAATAGATCAACCCCCTCGCCTGGATCAAAGTCATGCGCTTCATAGGTGATGCCGTTTAGTGTAAAGGTAGCACTGGGGCGGAAGCTACTTTCGTAAGAGCGATTACTATCGTTTCCCACTGCTGAGAAATAGGCCACGCCTCGATCTACCACTTTAGTCACCGTTTGGGCCAACAATCCATCTTGAAAGAATGCAGTTGGTATTCCCACATCATCTACGATAACGTTTGCTCCAGCCCTGGCAAGCGCTTTTACGGCACGGGCAAAACTCTTTTCAGTAATAGCATTCCTTGACTGGTAGGCGGTATGAAATAGCAGTTCAGCTCCTGGTGCAATGTCGGTAATTATTTGCAGCATCGCCCGTCCTTCATCGCTGCCTCGGCGCAAATCCTTCAAGACTCGTACTGATTTGCTGTAGCCCAAGGGGTTTTGCCGTCCTGGCAACTCACCCTTGGCAACATCGCGACTTGCTTTTCTAAATGCGTTAAAGCTATCTGAGATCACGCCGATCTTGATGCCGCGTCCATCCAGATGAAAATTGCGCCGTGCCACCTGAGCACGCATAACCCGATCGCCTTGAGTTGTAAATTTGCCTACCATGTGGAGGAGTTTTAAGTTCTAAATTCTAAGTTTTGGCAGCAGAGCTTGCACAGTTATACCGATTTGTAACTTGCGGGTATGCAAACCTGAATCTGTGCATACAGTTACGGCATCTGATGGGGAGCCATGCTGTAGAGAGTTTGTGTCAGCGTAGGAGTGATGCAGCCCAGATAAAATTTGATTGGGATGTTGCCCTACTTTTATTCATTTCTGTTTCTAGCTAACTTGACACTTTCCCAACATCTCGGTAGGTCATTGAATGGTCACAATGGCTATTAAAGTGCAAGCTGAATCTGCTGACTAGCGCTAGAGAGAATGGCGGCTTCTACCTCAGCCGGAGTCAAGTCTGGCTTGGCGCTCAACAATAGGGTCGCCACACCCGCCACAAACGGAGCGGCGAACGAGGTGCCCTCCAGCAGGTCGTAACTGCTGCCCAGCGTCGTAGAGTAGACATCAACCGCCGGCGCAACCACATAATTAAGCCGCTTCAACCCAGCCGGATTGGAATCAATGTAGAAGTTGCGTTTGTTATCCACGCCACCCACGGCGATTCCTAAACCTGCTGAGGCATAGAGGGCGGGCCGATCCGGTTCTAATGCACTCAAAAGCTGCCGATCATTGCCGGCAGAAAACACGACTACGACACCAGCCTGTCTGGCTCGTCGCAGCGCTGCCTCGACTTTAGGCAGGGGCGGATCGCTCGAACTGCTACCCAAACTAATATTAATCACCTGTGCTCCATTGTTCGCTGCATAATCAATTCCGGCAGCCACATTCGCGTCAAATTGCGCCAGCGGCGTTTCGCCTTGAATCACCTTTATCGGCATGATCTTAGCGTTATGAGCAACTCCAGTGATCCCGATACCATCGTTGGCGGCGGCAATAATTCCAGCCACCTGGGTGCCGTGGCCCTCAGTGTCGTTCAGGTTAGGATTTTGATCAATAAAGTTCCATCCATGCACATCATCGATAAAACCATTGCGGTCGTCATCAATGCCGTTACCAGGAATTTCATCGCTGTTGCGCCACAGATTTCGACTCAGATCGGGATGGTTGAGATCAATCCCTTCATCCAGAACGGCCACCGTCACGCCTTGGCCTGTAAAGCCCTGGGACCATACTTCTGGCGCTCTAATCAAATCCAACCCCCATTGGTTGCCGCCTAAAACAGGAACATCTGCCGCCGGTTTAAATAGGGTTTGCCCAGTGACCCGATTGATGGCAGCAGCAGCATCGACTAGACCATAGCCATAGAACAGGTTGAAGTCGCTGGCAATTGGCTTGAGGACGCGGCTTTTGACCAGATACGATCCGATTTGCCGCCGTTGGTCGCTGCTGACCCGCACTAGATACTGGGTCTGGGGCTGCACCGTGAATACTACTCGGGCATTGGTATTGGTGCCACCCAGATCAGAGCCATAGAGGATGGGCTGCTTGGTGCGGCCATTCACCAACTGAAGGTAGGGATCAAATTGGCGGGAGTTGAGGCGAACTTCAATTTGCTGACCCGCCGTTAATCCTCTGAGGCGGTAATCATCGACGTAGTAGGTGCCCTGAAAGTATGGATCGATGGAGTCGGTAGAGCTGAGTATGCCGCGCACCTGGCCCTGCGGCTTCAGAAACGGTGCGGATGAATTGGTCCGGCGGCGCTTGGCGGGTTGGCTGCGGTTAGTCGCAGCAGCGTTGACAGCAGAGCTGGCAGCAGAACTATGGGCATACCGCGGCTTAGACAGACCAGAAGCTTGAGCAAACCCTTCACCAAAACCCCGACCACTAGGCTGCCCCAGCAAATTTTTGGCAGCAGCGTAGGCGAATTCAGGAGGCAAGGACTGGAGGCGGAATTGGCGAGGCAAGTGAAAAGCGGACATGCAAAACAATGGCTTAGAAAATTTGAGAAGCTAAACTTTGAGTACTAAACTTTGAGTATTTAAACAAAGCTGTCCAGATGAATTGAGCAACTTTGCAATTAATATTTATCCCATTACCCCTTGATCTACAGTGTTCTCACAGCATTTCAGGAGAAGAATGCGCCGAGATTTGGCCGCAATCAGCAATGGTTCGATAGAATTCTTAAATGTCCCTTGTCGTTTCATTACTAACTCCAGATCCCACCCGTGACGCTAACAGAACCCGGAAGCTACAAAGATACCGTTAACCTGCCCCAAACCAAGTTTGATATGCGGGCCAACGCGATTAAGCGCGAACCGGAACTGCAACAGTTTTGGGCCGAGCACCAGATCTACGAAAAGCTAGCCGAGCAAAATCCGGGAGCACCCTTCATTCTGCACGATGGGCCGCCCTATGCCAATGGCGCGATTCATATGGGCCACACCCTCAACAAGGTGCTGAAGGACATTCTCAATAAATATCAGATGCTGCAAGGGCGCAAGGTGCGCTATGTCCCCGGTTGGGACTGTCATGGTTTGCCGATTGAGCTAAAGGTGCTGCAAGCCATGAAGCCAGAGGAACGGCAAGCTTTGACGCCGCTGGAATTACGCCGTCGCGCTAAAAGCTGGGCACTCGAACAAATGGCGCAGCAACGGGACAGTTTCAAAAAGCTGGGCATCTGGGGCGATTGGGATCATCCCTATCTGACGATGCAGCCCGAATATGAGGCCGCCCAGATCCGTGTGTTTGGTCAAATGGCACTGAAGGGCTATATCTATCGCGGCCTAAAGCCAGTGTATTGGAGTCCTAGCTCGCGCACTGCCTTGGCCGAAGCCGAACTGGAATATCCCGACGAGCACACCTCGCGCAGCGTCTATGCCGCCTTTCCGATGGTGAGCTTGGCCGACTCTGCTGCCGCCTTTCAGCCCTATCTCGACAAGCTGGGCGTCGCCATCTGGACCACCACGCCTTGGACTCTGCCCGCTAACCTAGCCGTGGCCGTTAACCCAGAGCTGACCTACGCTGTGGTGGAACTGAAGGGCGAGCATCCGACCGCCTTCCAGTACTTAATCGTGGCAAAGGAGCTAGTGGAAAAGCTGGCCGAGACGCTGGGTGTGGAGCTAGTTGTGCAGGCTGAGCTAAAGGGCAAGCAGCTAGAGCACTCTAGCTACCGCCATCCCTTGATGGACCGCACCAGCGAAATCCTGATCGGCGGCGATTATGTCACAACCGAATCCGGTACGGGCTTGGTGCACACGGCTCCCGGTCACGGTTTAGAAGACTTTGGCGTCGGGCAGCGCTATGGGTTGCCAGTCCTGTCGCCAGTAGATGACGAAGGCAAGTTTACGGCTGAAGCCGGTCCCTTTGCGGGGCTGCAAACCGTAGATGAGGTACTCAGCGAAAAGGGCAAAACCAAATTCCGCCTCAGTTCGGGCAATGCCGCCGTAATCAAAGCTCTGCAGGACGCCAAGGTGCTGCTGAAGGAAGAAGCCTACAAACACCGCTACCCCTACGACTGGCGTACCAAACAGCCGGTGATGTTCCGCGCCACCGAACAGTGGTTTGCCTCGGTGGATGGCTTCCGGGAGGCGGCCTTGAAAGCGATCTCCGAAGTAAAGTGGATTCCGGCTCAGGGCGAAAACCGGATCACGGCGATGGTGTCGGAGCGCTCGGACTGGTGCATTTCGCGTCAGCGCAGTTGGGGCGTGCCAATTCCGGTGTTCTACGACGAAGAAACCAACGAACCGCTGCTGAACGAAGCCACTCTCAACCACATCGAAAAGCTATTTGCCACCAAAGGCTCCGATGCCTGGTGGGAACTGCCAATCGAAGAACTGCTGCCAGAGCCATACCGCCACAACGGCCGCCAGTACCGCAAAGGCACCGACACGATGGATGTCTGGTTTGATTCTGGCTCCTCCTGGGCTGCCGTGGCCGAACAGCGCCCTGAACTGCACTACCCGGTTGACCTGTATCTGGAAGGCTCAGATCAGCATCGGGGCTGGTTCCAGTCCAGCTTGCTCACTAGCGTCGCTGTTAATAACCAAGCGCCCTACAAAGCGGTGCTGACCCACGGCTTTACCCTCGACGAAGAAGGCAACAAGATGAGTAAATCCCTGGGCAACGTGATCGATCCAATGGTGATCATCCAGGGCGGCGGCCTCAAGATCAAGAACAAAACTGAGAATGTGCCGGCCTATGGGGCCGATGTGCTGCGGCTGTGGGTGTCGTCGGTGGACTACTCAAAAGATGTGCCGCTGGGGTTAAACATCCTGAAGCAGCTCAACGATGTGCGCGGTAAGATTCGCAACACGGCTCGCTTTCTGCTGGGCAATCTGCATGATTTTGATCCGGCCAAAGATGCGGTGCCCTATGAGCAACTGCCCGAACTGGATCGCTACATGCTGCACCGGATGACCGAGGTGTTTGCCGAAGCCACCGATGCCTTCGAAACCTATCAGTTCTTCCGCTTCTTCCAGACAATCCAGAACTTCTGTGTTGTCGATCTGTCCAACTTCTATCTCGACATTGCCAAAGACCGGCTCTATATTAGCGCTCCAGATGCATTCCGCCGCCGCAGTTGTCAGACCGTGTTGGCGGTGGCGATCGAAAACCTGGCTCGCTCGATTGCGCCGGTGCTCTCCCATCTGGCTGAAGATATCTGGCAGTATCTGCCCTACTCAACCCCTTATCAGTCGGTGTTTGAATCCGGTTGGGTGAAACTGGACGACCAGTGGCAGCAGCCCGAACTCAGCGAAAAATGGCAGCAGATCCGGCAACTGCGTGACGAAGCCAACCGAGTGCTGGAAAAAGCCCGGTCTGATAAGGCGATTGGCTCTTCGCTAGCAGCCCAACTGTTGCTCTATGTGGCGGATCTGGATTTGCGTCAGCAGCTTGCGACCATGAATCCAGCCGATAGCCTCAAGAGTAATGGCGTTGACGAACTGCGCTATCTCTTCCTCACCTCTCAGGTGGAACTGCTCGATGCGCCTGCTCGCCTAGCTGACTTAAAATACCAGTCCCAAACGGATGCTCTCGGCCTGGGAGTCATCGATGCGGCTGGCAAAAAGTGTGACCGCTGCTGGAACTATTCGGTCCATGTGGGTGAATCGCCGGACCATCCGCTGATCTGCGAACGCTGTGTTGCTGCCCTTGACGGCCACTTCTAGGCCATTTGCTGAATCAGCAAATTCGTAGTGCAGTCATCTTGTCCATTGACAGGCAGGATCAATCGATCGGAAATGAAGTCATTTTGCCCACTGGACTTGGGTTCGTTCGCGCAGCGTGTGCATAGCACAATCTCCCTTTTGTTAGGCGTACTTCCCGCATGGGGGGTGGGGGGTAAGGGGTAAGGGGTAAGGGGTAGGGGGTAAGGGGTGGGGGATCTCAGCAGGATTTACGATCTACTGAGGATGTCTGCTTTACGTTTGATCGGTAAATGTCGGTAAATGATCGGTAAACTTTGCTTGGTAAACTCAAAACGCCTGGATCCATTCCATCACTTCATACTCGGTCCAGATGCCGTTTTGCCAGTAGGGATCCTCTTCCACTAATCGCCGTACTGCGGCTTCATTCTCTGCCTCATAGACTCCGAACACTTTAGTTAAATCTTGGGTCGGGCCAAGGGTAATCAGTGTGCCTGTTTCCTTGAGTTGAGCTAGACGATCTAGATGAGCCTGACGATAAGGAGCACGCTTTTCCAGCACATTGTCACAGTAGCGACCCCAGAGGACATATTTCGGCATAGCAGATCGGAGAATACATAGTTGAGATTGCGCCCATACTTTAGCACGAATGATCGTCTAACTCTACGCTGAACCAAGCTGACAGCGCATCTGACCCAGGTCCAGTCAAGGCTCTGACTTTCTCCGACTTTTTCCTACCGACAAAGCCAGGACGAGATTCTAATCTAGATGATGTAAAGGGAAAACAACCGAAGGGAAACAAGCGAACCCAACCAAATTCGTTCTCAATTCCTTCTCCCGTTCAACACCGAATCAATTCTTTACATTAATAGTCTGGAAACCGAAAACATTCCTATGAAGTTACAACTGCTTGAACACAACCGATCGACAAACAATAGCGATTTTGTTAGCCCTGTCAATTCCATCAGTCATTCTCATCGCAGCCGCCTGACCGTTCAGTGGTTCGTGATTGATGGAAAACTCGTTTGCAAATGGCTGACTAATTAAAATTCTTTCACTGTCGTAGTTAGCATTATTGCTCATAGTTCATTTGATTGTTTTGCTTACCCGTGAATATCGTTCATAAAAGACCATAGAAAGTACCAGCAACATTCATTCTCAGGAGTCAAAGTCATGAAACTATCCTATCGCGGTTTGTCCTACGAAGTTAGCTCTTCCGCTATTGAAACGATTGAATCTGATGTATATGCTCAGCATCGCGGTTCAACCTATCCACTGCGTCATCCCGTTAACCAGACAGGAGTGCAAGTTCCGGTTGTTCTGAGATTTCGCGGCAATTCTTATCTCAAATTCTAACAATTTTTAAACTCGTGCTAGAGTCACCCAATCAACCATGCAATAGCAACATAGGCGCTAGCCAGCATATCTAAATCAACATAGAACACAGTTGCAATTAAGGAAATTAATCAATGTAACAGGCTGTCATATCCTCCCCCGCATAGCAACGAACATAGCAGAATGAGATATATACATGAAGGAGAACCAACCTATTTATTAATTTCCTGCATTCTTGTATAATCTCATTTCTGCTATTTAGAACAGCAAATATGAAACTTCCCCTAGCCGCTGCCGCCCTCTGCTTTGCCACCCTCCTGCCAGCTGCCGTTTTGCCTATCTCTGCCGAGCGCAGCTTTGGTTTTGAAGTAGCTCAATCTGCTGCTGAGGCCATAGGGCAAATTAACCCAAATCGCCCAGTGCAGATCGAGGTTGTGAATGCAGGCGACGCTCCAATTACCTGTATGCTGACCCAACCCGCTTCAGCCGAACGGCGAGTTCCGCCAGGTGGCAAGACTACCTTTGGCAGCACCAGGACCAATTACTTGCCTTTACCCATCAACTTTCTGGCCTATCCGGATCGAGATAATATCGGCATTAGCTCCTATGTTTTTGTTGAAGGGAATGTAGTGAAGATTGTGATTGGAGAGCAGATTAGTCAAATATCCGGTGATATTAGTCTAAATATTAACGAGGATGGTAGTATTTTTCTTTTCTGATTCTGCCTTCTCGTATTAACTCTGTAACCGTTAGCGAACCTTGACCCGTTTATTCGTATCTTGTTTTCTGATCCAGGTTAAGAATCTCACCATATCCGGCTGTTGTTTCAGTTTCTCTAAAGCATTTAATTCTGTTGCCAACAGGCGATTGGCAAACAAGCTGTGGATCTGTCGGTGACAGGCCGAACAAATATCAATCGTTTCACCGGGGTCGAGTTTTTTACGCTTAGTGTACTGTCTTGGAACTAGATGGTGAACGGTGGTTTGATTGCAATCACGCTCACAAAGTTGACATTGCATTGAGCAAATTAGTGGTACTTTCCACTCTCACCCTAGCACTTTTTGCAAATCTCGACAGCAGAAACTGGAGGATAGGACATGACCCAGAACGTTATCCTCCAGAAGTTTTTTGGCCCTCTGCGCCGCTGGGTTTGACCCAGTTGCAACTTAAAGGGAAATAAGAGAGGTCGGAGCGCACGAGTTCCGAACATGCGCTGCTCGTGGAGTGGGGTGAGCTTTACTGCGGTTACCCAATCGCCTGCGAATTTGGTTGCCAATCAACGACTCGGTTAACCCACAGCTTATCCGACATTTGTGAAGCGTAATTGTCTCAATACGGTTCTCGTATCACTTTCTATCTCGTATCACTTTCTATCTCGTATCACTTTCTATCTCGTATCACTTTCTATCTCGTATCACCTTCTATAACTAAGCCTTCCATAACTGAACTTTCTATGACTAAATCTTCTACTGCTAAGCCCTCTGATAAACCCGTAAAAATTAACTGAACTATATCAATACTACAAAATATACTACAAAAAGTCAAGACCTTGAGGGTTGTATCTCTATGGCCATGAGGGATTGTGCATGACAGGACTATTTAGACCTAGATTAGAGTCAAGCGGAGGAAGCGATGCCATCTCATCTTTACGAAACAGATTTCTACGCCTGGCGCAAGAGCAATCCAAGTTGCTGAAAGCAGGTGATTTTAAGCATCTGGATATTGTCAATTTGGTGGAGGAAATCGAGTCTTTGGGGAAACAACAGCGTCAGGACGTCAGAAACCGATTAGGCGTTTTGATTGGGCATTTTTTGAAATGGGACTACCAACCCGAAAAGCGCAGTAAAAGCTGGCGAGTCACCATACGAATTCAGCGCCGTGAGGTGGAAGCACTTCTGTCTGATAATCCTAGCCTGAGGTCTTATCTACCCGAGGCGCTTGCAAAGGGCTATGAAGCTGGCCTAGACCCAGCCGTTTTAGAAACGCCTTTGGATTATCAAGACTTACCAGGAGGCTGCATCTACACAGTCGATCAGATCTTTGATCCTGAGTGTCCTATTGGTATTAATACCAATTGGTATTAATGAGATTAATTAGATTCGTCAGTCAATCAGGAGGGACTGCTGTGCCGCCTCAACATCACAACTTCAAAAGTTACTAGCTCTAGGGCATCGTACTCCAGCTCCGTGCTCCCATAACGCAAGACTTCTTAACAAATAGACGCTTTGGACAACGACAGGCAATGAGATGATAGTAAACGTGCGGTCGGCTAGGCCGTGCGGGTTATGGCCGAGCTGTCCAGGGCCATAGGAAACCCATTGTTGAATCAATCGTTCTTATTCACAGTTTTAGTAGAATCCTATGTTTCCGACCCATCGCCCTCGTCGTCTGCGTAGCCATCCCCAGCTTCGTCGGATGGTGCAAGAAAATGTGCTAACTACCAATGATTTGATCTACCCGCTGTTTGCTGTTCCGGGCGAGGGAATTGCCAAGGAAGTCAAATCGATGCCGGGTGTCTACCAGCTTTCGATCGACAAAATCGTGGAAGAAGCCAAAGAAGTCTATGATCTGGGGATTCCGGCGATTATCCTGTTTGGGATTCCAGCAGACAAAGATGTCGATGCGACTGGCGCTTGGCACGACCACGGGATTGTGCAACAGGCCACGACTGCTGTGAAAGAAGCGGTCCCCGACCTGATCGTGATTGTAGACACCTGCCTCTGTGAGTACACCTCCCACGGTCACTGCGGCTATCTGGAGGTGGGCGACCTGACTGGACGAGTGCTGAACGACCCAACCCTGGAGTTGTTGAAGAAGACCGCCGTTTCTCAAGCCAAGGCTGGCGCTGATATCATTGCCCCTTCTGGCATGATGGATGGGTTTGTGCAGGCGATTCGGCAAGGGTTAGATAGCGCTGGCTTCCAAGATTTGCCCATCATGTCCTATGCAGCAAAATATGCCTCGGCTTACTATGGTCCGTTCCGGGATGCGGCAGAATCTGCGCCTCAGTTTGGTGACCGCCGTACCTATCAAATGGACCCAGCCAATGGTCAGGAAGCCCTGAAGGAAATCGAGCTGGATATTGCCGAAGGGGCAGACATGCTAATGGTGAAGCCCGCTCTGGCCTATATGGACATCATCTGGCGCGTCAAGCAAGCAACCCATCTGCCGGTCGCCGCCTACAACGTTTCAGGTGAATACTCGATGATCAAGGCAGCCGCCCTGAATGGCTGGGTAGATGAGCAGCGTGTTGTCCTGGAAACTCTGATCGGCTTTAAGCGGGCCGGGGCCGACCTGATTCTCACCTATCATGCTAAAGATGCCGCTCGCTGGCTAGCTTAAAAGCATTGATTTGAGAATAGGAGTCAGAATGGTTTCTGTCTGCTGTGCGGGTAGGATTGCTTGCTGATAGGTCCAACTCACCATTACCTTGTTGCTAGCCGCAGTCCCAACTCCTGACTCCTAATTCCTCCTCCTCCTCACTTCAACTGCCCCACACTTGCTAGAATTGCTGACATTCAATGCCGAATCAGCTCGTTCAACCCTATTTCAAGAATCGTGGCGCAGGTTGTTTTAGAAAACATTTATAAAAGCTTCCCGCAGCGGCAAAAGCGGACGCAAACGGCTGGAGTGACTGAACCGGCTAGCGACCCGGCAACGGTAAGCGTGCTGCGACGGATTAATCTAACCGTGCATGACGGCGAGTTTATGGTGCTGGTCGGTCCGTCTGGCTGTGGCAAGAGCACCCTGCTGCGGTTGATTGCTGGCTTGGAAACGCTGACGGGAGGCAATATCTGGGTGGGGGAACGGCTGGTCAATGATCTGCCGCCGAAGCAACGCGATATTGCAATGGTGTTTCAAAGCTACGCCCTGTATCCCCACATGACGGTCTACGAAAACCTGGCCTTTGGGTTACGGCGGACGGGCAACAGTGAAAAGATGGCGTCATCGCGTCCTGTTTGGATGGACCGGGCACTGGTGGGCCTGACTCGTCCGTTGCCGCGACGGTTGCAGTACTGGTCAGCCGAAGAAAAAGCGGTGGCCCAACGGGTCAGTATCGTAGCCCAAATGCTGCAAATCGAACATTTGTTGGACCGATTGCCCAAGCAGCTCTCGGGCGGCCAAAAGCAGCGGGTGGCGCTGGGACGGGCAATGGCCCGCAATCCCCAAGTGTTCTTGATGGATGAGCCACTCTCCAATCTGGATGCGAAGCTACGCACCGAAACCCGGACCCAAATTGTCAATTTGCAGCGCAAATTGGGCACCACCACGATCTATGTCACCCACGATCAGGTGGAAGCAATGACGATGGGCGACCGGATTGCGGTGATGAATGCCGGCCAGATTCAGCAGGTGGCCTCGCCGTTGGAGCTGTACAACCGTCCGGCCAATCGGTTTGTGGCCGAGTTTATTGGCTCGCCGCCGATGAACTTTTTGCCAGTGCAGGTGAAAGCGCCGCTGCTGATTCAGCATCCCCGGTTTCGCATGACGCTGCCGGAAGAGTGGGAAGCCCGCCTGCAACCCTACGACGGTAAACCCCTCAGCTTAGGAATTCGGCCAGAGCATCTCAGTGTCAGTTTGCCTGCCCCCAAAAATCTGCCGGTGGTGGTGAAACGGGTTGAAGCCCTAGGCAGTGAAACCTATCTCACTGTTGGGTTTGCCGATCAGCCGGAGCAGGCACCGCTGCTACAGGTCCGCACCGAACCGGACCGGCCTGTCAGTATCGACGAGGAGCTATGGCTCGCCATTACCCCCGATAAAGTGCATTTGTTTGACGATGCCAGCGGATTGGCGATTCGGCCCTAAAGCGTTCTCAACCACTGGTGTAGCCCGCCTCCCAGTAAGGCTGCCGGAATGATTAGGCCGGTGCTAGCAGTTTGGAACCAGAAGGGCATTTCTTCGACTGCTGGCAGCAGCGCTATCCGTTGCAGGGCAATTCCGATTAGGGTAATCAGGACTCCCATCGCCAAGGCATGCAGCAGCCCGGCCACCGGAGCCAGTGCCGCCGTTAAAAAGCCACCCAGCCCAATGCAGAAAAAGCTGCCCACCAGCACCAGAGTTAACAGACTTTCAGAGTCGTAAAAGGTAGGCAGAATCGCTTCGGGAGGCAGATTATTGGCCGTGAAGATAAAGGCCGCCAATAGTCCCAACAGGCAGTTCAATAAAGCCAGACTGATCAAACCCGCGCCTGCTCCCAGCAGCACCGCTCGGATGCTGACCGGACTGGACCGGGCCGTACGAACTGGAGGGGGGGGTAAAAAGGGCGCAATTCGTTCCTGATATATCCGCCGCACTGCTCGCCAAATCACGCGAACCAGCCGCAGCCAGACCAGAGACAGTAACCAGAGCACGCTATCTCGAGCCACGTAGAACCAGAGGGAGGGAAGCGCTCCCGACGCAACTCGCCAGAAATAAAAGCCCTGCAGCCCAGCTGCCACAAAGATAAACAGATAAAGCCAGCCCGTCAAACGCCGAATTAACTGACTGGCGCGGTTGAGGTGAGCTTCGAGTGTGAGGTGGCGGGCTAATGTAAATAGGGTTCTACCGATGCCCCAAAGGTTGTAAATGGGCAACACAAAGCGCATTACGGCGGCCATTGGCGAAATCGGGTAGGAGCCAAACAAATCCCGCAGGCTCGCGTGAATGCGGTACAGCCACAGCAGCGACAACCCCACCACCCATAGGTTGATCCAAATCCCCAGCTGATCCAACGGCGTAAAGATAAAATCAGCGATGCTGACCACCACCGACAGTAGGCTGGCGAAGGGCTGATTGGTATTGCCTAGATCTAGCCCCGTGTAGAGCGAAACTGAGCCAGCTCCCAGCAGCGAATATATCACTCGCAGCGTATCGACAATCAACCGAACCCATAGCAGGCTTAGCAGTAACTGGGTCAGGTGACGAGGCAGGTTGACTTGAGTTTGGCCTAGCTCTGGCTGAAAATCTGGGGCAGCGGCGCTGGCAGGAGCAGTTGGCGCTAGGGCAGATGGATCGGCAATCGGTAGACCGGGAGGCCGATCAACCGATGGGTCAGATAGGTCGGATAGGGCAGTTGGTAGATTAGTTGGTAGATTAGTTGGTAAATCGGTCGGCAAGTCGGTCGGCAAGTCGGTCGTAGGCTCTACTGGCAGCAGAATCATGGCATCGGGATCGAGGTCGTCTAGCCGCACTGTTGGTTCTACCGGCAGCAGAATCATGGCATGGGGATCGAGGTCATCGAGGCGAAAGATTGGGGTTTCTGACGCATCCTCGTCGTCATATTTGGCAAGTGACAGGTATGGTTCTGGCTCCTGGGGAATTAGCTCAATCACCTGTCGCCAAGCTAGTGCCGTCTGTCCGGTTTGACGGCCATAGAGTTTGACAGTCTCGATTGTGGCAACATTCAGTTTCTGCATGCCCTGGGTCACGAGCTTTACCATCGTGGATTGATGGGGAACCCGCTCTGCTTCCATCAGCAGTTTGAGACAGTGGCCTTGGCGACTTGCCCTTGCCGTGATGCCATACTTGCCCAGCGTGCGGGTAATCAGATAGGCAATTGCTCTCGGATCACCCTGCTTCGCCAGTTTCACGATTTCATGTTGTGAATGTTGAGCCATCTTTTCTAGAGCAAATCAGACCAACCCTACTGAGCCAACTATTCAGGGATTCAAGGACGGAATCAGGTTAGACCAATTCTGAGTTTTGAGTTTTCTGAGTTTTGCTGGTGTAACCTGTATGTAGCATGTAGTTTTGTAGCTTGCTGCTGCGGGATGTCCTGTAGATTGTGATCCAGCTGTTACCCCTCTCCCGCTTCGTCCGCCTCTCCTCCAAAACGATAGCCTTTCCCATAGACGGTGTGAATTAACGGAGCTTCGTGCTCTGCTTCAATTTTGCGACGAAGTAAGCGAATTTGCGCCGCCAAAGCGTTGCTGCTGGGCTTTTCGCCTTCTCCCCACAAATAATTATGAATTTGTTCGTGGGTGAGTAACTGGTTAGGATGGCGCATGAAATAGGCCAAAAGCTGACTTTCTTTCTCCGAAAGGTCGATTTTCCGCACTCCTCGATGAGCAAGCTGATTTTCTAAGTCTAATTCCAGATCTTCGACTCGGAGACGCGAGGGCAGCAAAGTTTCTAATGTTGGAGGACGCCGCAGCAGGGCACGCACTCTCGCCAGCAGTTCCCGTAGCTCAAATGGTTTGACTAAATAATCATCAGCGCCTGCATCCAAGCCCGCTACCCGGTCATCGATCATGTCTTTGGCCGTCAGAAACAGGACCGGCGTGGTTTTTCCCTGAGAGCGCAGGGTTTGGCAAATTTCTAGGCCGCTTTTGTGCGGCAGCATCCAGTCTAAAATCAGCAAATCGTAATGCTGTCGGCTGGCCAGATGGTCGCCTTCTGCTCCATCGTGGGCCACATCCACCTGGTAGCCTTCCCGACTCAAAATCCGGCTGAGGGGGCCAGTCAGTTCCACTTCGTCATCAACCAATAAGATTTGCATAGGCGGGGGGCAGGGGAATTCTAGTCTCTGAATCGGGTGTAGAACTAGTGTAGAACCACTGTAGAACCACTGTAGAACCACTGTAGAACCAGGATGAACTGGTCTAGGTCAGTCGCAGCGCTATAGAATGGGGAACAAGCAATGGGGAACAGCCGACTTGCTCCGATTCGCCTGTTTCTCCGTCAGTTCTAACCTGAAATCCTAATCTATGATTTTCAACTGAGATGGGCAATGTAACCGACTCAGCCTTCACTCCCCTCAAGGAAAGCATCCTGCTGCGCTCGGCGCTGTTCAAAGGCATTGCGGTGTTTACGCCAGCCGGTGATCTGGTTTATTGCATCGACCCTCACAAGCAAAATCGCTGGCATTTGCAGCTTTGTATTTTTCTGCAAGAGTTGCTGGGACTACCCGAACCGCCTCATTTTTTGGTGCCTTGCTTCACAGCCACAATTGATCGCTGGCAGGATCCTCGCACTGGCGTGGTCCGCACCTTTGCAGAAGTTTATCCATTTGTGTCGCGGCAACGGGCCTTGCTGAGCGCGGTGTTCGGTTGCTCTGAGGGGGATTGGCAAATTGCGACACCCCAAGCCGTCCTCTGCGATCCATTAGTTTTGGCATCCTATCGGCAGCAGTTTCCCGAACTGTGGCGAAATCACGACTTGGTAGCTCAGTTAGAAGCGATTGAGCCAGCATCCCCCCTTCAGCCCGTCAAGCGCCCCACGCCCATCTGGTTTGCTGACCAGTCCCATACGATGCAGGGCTACGTTTTACGGCTGTTTGTTTCTGGCGGCAGTACGGCGACCGAGCAGATGCTAAAAATGCTGCATCAGCTTCTAGAAGAGCAGTTACAGCAGCCCTACACGTTGAAAGTGATTGATGTCCGCAAACATCCAGAGCAGGCCGAAGCCGATCAGGTAACCGCAACGCCTACTCTGCTTAAGGTTTGGCCCCAGCCAGTCCGCCGCGTAGTTGGGGAAGTCGATGATCCAACCGTTTTAATGCAGCTAATCCGTTGAACCGAGCTGAGGTCTACAGTTTACCCCTTTCAGCCTTCTCCCTGCTCTAGCCTTGATGATGCGAGCAAGGCAAGCGTCTACAGCGGCTTTCTACATCGGCAACAACGACCGCTGACAGGTCGGACAAATCGCGTGGATTGTCAACTGGCAGTCCAGCAGGTGATAGCCCTCTTTCTGAGCGGTTTTCGCGCCCATTTTCAAAATCGAATCATTCTTAAACTCGATGGTTTTATTGCAACGAACGCAAATTAGATGATGATGATGATAAGGCGAGGGCTGATTGATTTCGTAGTGCTTGTGGCCTTCTGCTAGCTCAAGTTCACGCAAGATCCCCATGCGCGACATTAGCTTTAGGTTGCGGTAAATTGTCGATAAACTGATCGGCTCTCCCTCATCCTGAAGGAGAATGTGCAAATCTTCTGCGCTCAAATGTTGACCCTTGGGAAGGTTCTGAAAAATTTGCAGGATGGTTTCTCGCTGAGGCGTCAAGCGCCAACCCCGCTCATTTAGTTCAGCCTTGAGGGAGGATACGGTGTACATAAGAATTGTCCTTCTCAATAGTGCTGCCTTAATGAGAAGGATAACAAATTGCTCGGTTTATTTTCAAGAGTGAAGCCTTGTTGAGAATGATGCCTAAGAAGCCGTCAGAGAAAGGTGAACTGGATCAAACCAATCGGGATCAAATCAGGTCCTACCCTAGGGTTTTCTGCTAGACCCAGAAGATCGACTGACTGCTGCTGCTGGATCAATCAGCGAGTTAGTTAAGAAAGACTGTCAATCTTCTGCAATTATGTCTGATTGTAATGTCAAATTGTTAATCTAGAGAACTAGAAATAGTTCGATGAAACCCTGATTACACGGGATGAACCAAGAAAATCAAGCCAACGAGGCCGCTTCGAATTCAGGGTTATGTATATAGAACAGCGTTCAAATAGAGATACGAAAATTTACATTTAGTCAACTTACCCTAATCTTCGGAACAAATTGTGTTTACTGGACTTGTGACAACAATCGGCACCCTGCAACTCCTCAGCGAGCAGCAGGTGCGCGTATCCTGTGGGGTGGCTGATCTTTTAGCAGATATGGCGATTGGCGACAGTGTAGCAGTGGATGGCGTCTGTCTTACCGTAACTGAACTGCTGCCTGACGGCTTTGTGGCCGCTATTTCGCCGGAAACCATTAGCCGCACAATTTTGAGATGGTCGGGTGGCAGTTGGTCGGTGAACCTGGAGCCGTCCCTACGGGTGGGCAGCAAATTGGGCGGCCATTTTGTCACTGGTCATATCGATGGGGTGGGCTATTTAGAGGCCTCGGTACAAACCGCCAACGCCTGGGAGATGAGCTTTCAGGTGCCGGATTCACGAGTGTCGCGCTATATCGTGCCCAAGGGCAGCATTGCCGTGAATGGCGTCAGTTTGACAGTGGCCGAGTGTAACGCAACTGGCTCATGGTTTAAGGTGGCGGTGATTCCCCATACCTATGCGGAGACGAATCTGCATGACCTCCAACCCGGCAGCCCAGTGAACCTGGAAGGTGATGTGCTAGGGAAATATGTCGAGAAATTTCTGCGGCTGAATGGCAGCGTAGAGCAGACAGATACAGAAGCCGTTGATGAGTTTGAAACCACGTACCCGATGTCAGACTTTATCACGCCCTCATTTCTGGCCGAGCATGGCTATTCGTGAGCCTTATTCAGCAACGCCAGGTTTTTTCGTCGAGAAATACAGCGAAGACTGATACAACACCGCCTCTTGGTGCGTCAGCAACGTACAGTTCGAACGTGGGTAGGCCACACAGGTGATGGTGTAACCGGCGGTCACCTCGGAGAGCTGCAAAAAGCTTTGTTCGCTTTGATCTACTTCGCCGCGGATTAGCTTGGCGACACAGGCCGAACAGTTGCCTTGCCGACAGCCAGACGGCAACCGAACTCCGGCGTCTTCCGCCATATCGAGAATGTACTGGTCATCTGATACCGCGATGGTGCAATCCAGCTCTAACTCAGGGTTGAGCAGGCGAACTTGATAGGTTGCCATAACGACTCGGAAAACCCGGCACGCTCATTCTACCCAGAGATCCAATTCAGGACGCGTGTCATTCCCAAAAAGATTGGCAAACAGCGGCAAACATGGGGAGCAAAATCTTCAGTAAGATTTATCAGCGTGGGGTTGCAGGAACTTTGTGGCTCCACGTTGCTTCCATGGAGACTCAGAAGCATTGAGTTGCTTAAATGTATTGATTGAACTTTGCATGAACCACTTCCACTTCCTAAGCCACTCAGCGCGTCATTCATCGGGCCATTCCCTCAACTGTCCGCCGAGCTGCACTCATGCCCGTCCAGCCAAAGACAAGGTTCGCTCGCTGATTATCGCTCTGATTTTGCTGCTGGCAGCGGCGCTGGCCGAATTTGCGGTTGGGCTGGTTAGCCATAGTTTGGCGCTAGTGGCGGAATCGGGCCACATGCTCTCCGATGGACTAGCATTGGGGTTAGCGCTGTTAGCCACCTGGATTGCCCAGTTTCCGGCCTCACCACAGGCCACCTTTGGCTACCGTCGGATCGAAATTTTGGCGGCTTTGGCGAATGGAGTTGGCTTGCTGGTGGTGGCGGGTTGGATTAGCTGGGAAGCGGTTGCACGGCTTCAGGCTCCCAGCGAGGAGATTCTCAGCTTGCCGATGCTAATCACCGCTACGGTAGGCTTAGGCATCAACAGTATCAATGCCGGACTGCTGCACCAGGACAGTCATCACGATCTGAATCTGCGGGGTGCATTTTTGCACATGGTGGCCGATGCGATTAGTTCGGTGGGAGTGATGCTGGCCGCTGTGGTGATCTGGCAGTGGGGCTGGACTTGGGCCGATGGAGCCGTCAGCTTAGCCGTGGGGGGGGTGATTGGTCTGGGAGCTATACCTCTGATTCGACAGAGTTTGGATATTTTATTGGAAAAAGCGCCGCCCCATCTGGATTTAGCGCAAATTGCTGCCCACCTGCGCAGTTTTGAAGGCGTGGTAGCGGTGGATCAGGTGCGAGCCTGGACGATTGCCTTGGGGCAGGATGCGCTTTCGGCCCATTTGACGGTGAGCTGGAATGACGGCAGCAAACGGGACCGGCTCCTACAGCAGCTACAGACCTCTCTACAGCAGGAATTTGGCATCGCCGAAGTGTTTTTGCAGCTCTCGGCGGGTTTGCCCCTAGAGCAAATGGGTCTATCGCTAGCTGAACAAATTGAACGCCTCAGCTTATCGACGACGGAACCGCTGACACAGCCGGAGGAAACTTGAGTTCGCCGTCTAAACTGCGCCAGAGGTACCAGCAGGCAACGGTGCGGTAGGGCTGCCAGGGAGCGGCAATCTCTAGCATCGTTTTTTTGGCGGGCAGGTCGGGTAGACTGTAGAGTTGTCGCATGGCGGAGCGAATGCCCAGATCATCCACAGGTAAAACATCCCAGCGGTGCAGGCGAAACATCAGCAGCATCTGAGCCGTCCAGCGGCCAATCCCCTTGACGGCAATTAGCGCCTGGATAATCGCCTCATCCTCCCAGGTGGCTAGCTCCTCTAGCGTCGGCAATCCCGCTTCCACTTTTTGGGCCAGATCCTTGAGGTAGGTGATTTTGGGACGAGAAATGCCGGCAGTGCGCAGCAGGTCATCCGGTGTGGCAAGAATGTCAGCAGCGGTGGGAAAATGTTGGCCGGGATAGAGCTGTAAAAACCGCCGATGAATTGCCGCCGCCGCTTTACCCGATATCTGCTGATACAAAATCGATTCTGCCAGAGCCGACAGCAGATCGCCAGTTTGCTGCCCTTTGTAAAGCCTGCACTCGCCGACTTGTGTAATCACCTTGGCCAGAACCGGGTCGGATTGTTGCAGGTGGGTCAGCGCCTTTGAGTAGTCCATTCTTTATCAGTTTTGAGTAACGGAACCTGGACGATGCAGCCAGTTGAAGAAACGGTGTTACGTGCTACCGCTTCAGACGAGTGAGCAATCTGCCCATAATAAAAAATGCAGTGGGCACCAGTACTAATGATCCAGAATACCTCGAACCAGCTCTCGCTTTTTAAATCTGAATCGGCCTCAGAATCATCCAACCCCATTGCCAGCTATGGCTGGATGGGCAGCAGCGCTCAATTTCTCGCCATCTCCCTTTCGGATTGGTTAGATCAGCTCAGCCGCCGCTATCACGACCTTTACAATCAGCGTCCTACCGCCACCCAGATTCAGGCATGGCAGGATTGCGGCGAACTGTTGCAGCAGCAGTTGACGTTATTGCGCCCACTAAGACCCGACAGTTCAGCCTGGACGCTAATTTTTGAGTATGAACTGCCCCACGAAGGCGGACGCCGTCCCGATTTGGTGCTGCTGGCCGCTGGGCAGATTCTGGTGTTTGAATTCAAGCAAAAAACGCATCCGTCCCAGGCGGATTTAGACCAGGTAGCGGCCTATGCCCGCGATTTGGCCGAGTACCACCGCGCCTCTCATCATCGTCCAGTCGTACCAATCCTAGTTCCGACGCGGCAGACCGGCAAAAGCCAACGGTATGAAGGCGTGCAGGTGCTTGCTGCCTCCGAGTTAGCGGTCTGGCTGAGCCAACTCGAACAGGCCAGTGACCTCGATCCAACCACCTGGATACAGTCAGACTATGCGCCCTTACCCAGCGTCATGCAGGCGGCTCGGCGGATTTTTCAGCAGGAGCCATTGCCGGAGATTAAACGCGCTCGCAGTGCTGGAATTCCCGAATTGCTGGAGTATCTGTATCGGCTAGTGGAACAGGCACAGGCGAATCATGAGCGGCATTTAGTCTTGATTACGGGCGTCCCTGGCGCGGGCAAAACCCTGGTCGGCTTGCAGTTTGTCTACCAGCATCCATTGCCAAATCACCAGCCGAATCACCAGAATCGACAGGCAGTGTTTCTGTCGGGTAATGGACCGTTGATCACCGTGTTGCAATACGCCCTCAACAGTAAAGCCTTTGTGCAGCCGGTGCGCAATTTCTACCTTCATCATGAGGTGCGCCGCCAAACCGCTCCCACAGAGCATCTGATTGTTTTTGATGAAGCCCAACGGGCCTGGGATGCGGAACGAATGGCCGAAAAATATGGCATCGACCGAGCGGCGGCTGGAGCCGTGTTGCGAATTGCGGAACGAGTCCCGGATTGGTGCGTGGTGGTGGGGCTGATTGGCGAAGGTCAGGAAATCCATGTCGGCGAAGAAGAAGGACTGGAGCAATGGAACCAGGGGTTGTCACAAGCTAGCGCCATCTGGCAGGTCCACTGCGCTCCTGGTCAAACCGAATTCTTCCCAGCCGTTCCACCCGATCGGTTGCATCCCCACGGACGGTTTAATCTGACAACCTCGCTGCGCTCCCATCTGGCTAGCCATGTCCAAACCTGGGTGGCCCACTTGTTAGCCGGAGAACTAGGGCAGGCCGCTATCCTCATGCCCAAACTGCGTCAAGCAGGATTTGCTGCCTATCTCACCCACGACTTCGCTTTAGCCAAAGCCTACTGCCGCGAACGGTACCGCCACCAGCCTCAGAAACGCTACGGTTTGTTAGCCTCTTCCCGTGCCCGTAACCTGGCCACCCACGGTATCCCCAACGACTACTACGCCACCTCTCGCCTGAATATGGGAGCCTGGTATATTGACCCACCCGATTCGCCTCTGTCCTGCTGCGCCTTGGAACGAGCCGCCACCGAATTCGGCTGTCAGGGACTGGAACTCGACTTTCCGATTATCGGCTGGGGCGATGATCTGCGCTGGGACGAAACCGCCTGGAGCAGTTCGGTACGGCAAAAGAACGTGCGTAATCCCCTCAGGCTAAGAATCAACAGCTATCGGGTGCTGCTGACGCGGGGCCGAGACGGATTCATCGTGTTTGTGCCTCCCGAAGCCAAAATGACAAGCACCTACGAAACGCTACACGCCGCAGGACTGGAGGTACTCAGCACCCATGCTTAATTGAAAGCCTATAAAGCATCCAGCATTTGCTGCACTTTCCGCGCTAGCGGTTGATGGTCGATTTGCTCGACTAGTGCTTTTGCCTGGAAGTAGCAGACCCGCGCCTGTTTCTTTTGGGTTAGCTCCAGATAGATGGAGCCAATGTTCAGCAGCACCGTGATTTCGCCAGGACGATCGCCGGTTGCCTGGTAGTGGATCAACGCCTGGGTGTAGAACTGAAGCGCCTGCTCCGAGTTGCCCAGCAGCGCATAGGTAAAGCCGAGATTGTGCAGAGCCGTTGCCTCGCCTTGCCTATCGCCCAGTGCCCGATAGGTGAGCAACACCTGGTGGTAGGTCAACAACGCCTGCTGCGGCTGGCCCAGATCGCTATACACCGAGGCGAGGTTGTTGAGCGTGGTGGCTTCACCCAGCAGATTGCGCGTAGCCCGCTGAATCGATAGCGCCTCTTGAAAAGAGTGCAGCGCCTTTTCCGGTTCACCCAGCGCATCGTAGGCAAAACCAATCCCGTTCAGCGTGGTGGCTTCGCCCGAAAAATCGCCCAGCATGCGGCGACGCGACAATACCTGATGGTGAATCAACAAAGCTCGCTTCGGTTCGCCCAGCCGAGTGTGCAGCAATGCCACCTGATGCAGCGCCGAAATTTCTCCAGGCAAATCGTGAAGCTGTTGGAACAAGGGCAGGGCGTGCTGAAATAGCTCCATTGCCTTTGAGAGCTGCCCCAAGGTACCATAGGCCGAACCGAGATTGGTCAGGGTGGTGGCAATCGCCTGGATGTGATGGGCCGCTTCCGCCAAATCGAGCGCCTGATGCAGAAACTCCAGGGCCTGCTGGCACTGATGACAGCTCAGGTAAGCTAAACCCAGATCGTTGAGCGCATTGCCTTCACGGGCCGTATCCTGCATTTCGCAGGCTAAACGTAAATTTTCTCTAGCTAGATCGAGAAAATCACTATATTTTCCGTTCTTGTAAAAATAAAGGGCTTCGTTGCGCTGCTGATCCCATCTTTGGCCTAAAGTCGATTGGTGCGTCGATTGGTGCGTCGATTGGTGCATAGAAGAGCTACTGAACTCGCCTGAAAGACAACCCGCTTAGGGTAGAAAGAACTCTTAAAGCAACAGCATACTCTTAAACTGACCTTTAAATTTGCCCTAATCGAACACTTTACATCTTTAGGTAGACGACAAACCTAAAAAAATCGCTCAACTCTCTGGTTAGCTAATGCTACAGGCTCAACTGGAAAGCTGGAAAATTTCTCAAGGCGGTCTGCTAATTCTTGAGGTGATGATAATCGGGGGGATAATAATCAGAAGGACTGCTGAGATAACAAGCAACCCAGCCATTTATTGATTCTGATTAGAGAGTAAACAGAACTATGCTGTCGTGGGTTCTATCAGTTCTCTTCAATTTTTGACAGCCCATTCCTGAACGAATGTCCTACATCATGCCCCTAACCTGTCAGCACCTGATCAAAACCTATCCAAGCGAGTGGCAGGCCGCCACCGTCCATCCCTTCCTCTCCCAGTGCCGTACCGGCCAGATCCACGCCGATCAGTTCAATACCTGGCTGGTGCAGGATTATTTGTTCGTCATCGAGTTTACCCGCATGGCCGCCCGACTGTTAGCAGCCGCTCCGGTAGACCATTTTGACACGCTATTGAACGGTTTACACGCCCTTCAAGCCGAGTTGAACTGGTTTCGCGACAAGGCGGACGAACGTCAGTTGACGTTGGATACAGCTAAGCAGCCCACCTGTCAGGAATACTGCGACTACATGGCGAGTTTAGCTACCGCTCCCTATGCGGTTCAGGCCACCGCCTTTTGGGCAATTGAGTATGCCTACAATCAAGGCTGGCAGATCCCCGGTCATATGGTGCCGCCCTACGATGAATTCGCCGATCGCTGGGGCAATCCCGGCTTTACAGAATATGTAAAATTGTTAGCGAACCAAGCCGATGCGGCGCTACAGGATGCTCCAGAAGATGTTCAGCAGCAGGCCGAAGCCGCGTTTCTGCGCATTGCCCGCCTCGAAACAGATTTTTGGCAAATGGCCTATAGCGCCTGATGGCAGGGAGGGAAAGTTTTGAGTTTTAAGTTTTGAATTTTAAGTTTTGAATAACGAAAATATTCGTTGCAGCGACCAATTGTTTGGCTAGTGTTCTCGATCTCGTTCGGTACCCAATCAGATTCATCCTCTTTAGTGATGGAAATCGATGCTCGAACACTGAGAATACAGAATTTAGATGGAGGTAAAGCTCCAACCAGTCCCCAAACTCAAAATACTGCTACTGCCTCCGGCAACGCTGCGCGACCCGCAGAAGCAAGCATCTACAAAACTCAAAACTTCCCTATGCCCGACTCTCTGATTACTCGTAAATTTTCGGTTCCGGAATTGAGCCAAAAAATTCTGGACATGGCTTCGACTGGCGTGTATCGCGAATCGATTTTTGAAGCCTTGCAGCCAGTAGCGACGAAAAAACAAATCCGCGAAGCGATTGCCCACGCTAAACGGTTTGGCTTAGGTTCGGTGGCAAGTCTGCGCGATCCAGAGTTGGGCACCTACTATCAGCTAGATCGACACAAATACCAGTCGTTGCAACATTTGCTGCATGATCCGGCCTGTGCGGGCAAAGATGGGGAACTGACGCAGCGGTTGACGAATGCGAATCAAACGATTGGGCATATGCTGATCGCGGCGGGCAGCTTTGGCGGGTTGTTTGGCATTTTTGGCGTGCTCTGCTGGGTTTCGGGCTGGCATCAGGTGGGAGTGGGGCTGCTGGGAGCGGCGGTGAGTGCATTGGTGTTGTGGCAATTTCAGCGGCAGATCGCGCAGAATCTAGAGCAATAAAAAAAGAGCAATAAAAAAAGAGCAATAAAAAAAGATTGCCCTCCGGGCATTATCCCGCATGAGCAATCCAGTATGGTTCACACACAAATTAATGCAGTCCAGTAACCGCAATCTAACCAATCGCCACAAAATCGGAGACTGCTAGAGTGTTGGCCTGGATACCCGTTAAAATGGCTAGCACTTCGCCGGTTGCCTTGAGGCTGATCAGCGTGTCAGCACTGCGGTCACCGCTGCCTTGGGTAATCGTCAGGTCTGCCGGTGTAACGCTGCTGGGATGGCCAATTAGATCCTCGCCTTTTTGGAAATCGCGGATAATGTCAGTGCCTTTGCCTGCCTCGATGAAGAAGACATCGTTGCCCGCTCCACCGACGAGAATATCAGCCCCCTCGTTGCCGCGCAGGAAGTCGTTGCCATCGCCACCACGCAGCAGATCGTTGGTAGATTCGCCCAGCAGAATGTCATTGCCCTGCGGATTCAGCGACGGAGACAAGCGAATGCCGAACAGCGTTTGGTACATCAGTCGGTAGATTTCGGTGTTGTCCACGGTGCTGGGCAGGTATTCTGCATTCATGCCGTAGGTTTTGGCGACAATGCTGCCGGGGAAGTCAGGCGTACCGACCCAACCGACCGCAAAGTTGCTCATCGGTCCATCCAGGCTATCTTTGGCGGCAAAGGGCTTCCAGGGAAATTCCTCACTGCCCGTGCTGCCGTTAACGCCATCCAGGAAGTTCTTGGTATTGCTGGTGGTGGGATTGACGTTGACAAAGGGCACTTGCGGCTCGCTGTCGAGCAGATAGGGGTTGTTGGTGAAGCTACCGGACGGGCGCGTGTAGGGCAGATATTGGAACACCTGCAAACCGCCTGCATCGCTGTCGGCTGCCGTAATCACCATCGTGTTGGGATCGACTTGATCCACATAGTTCATGGCGACTCCAATCGCCGCATCGGCTCGCCGCATCGCTTCGATGGTACCCACCGCGTTGTTGGGATTTCCGAAGTTATCGGTACCTTCTTCTTCCAGCACCACAAGGAAGCCATCTTCATCGCGCTGGGCAATCTTTAGCGATGCCTCCAGCATTTCAGCTACCGTCGGTGCAGTTTCCACATAGAGAGGCTTGGGATTGGCGCTGTTTAGCTCTAGTTCTTCCTCGTTGCGATCATCAAATGTAGCTTTGGCGGCAAATACACCCAACAGTTTCTCCGGCGGATTGGCGCTGTTCACCACCTGATTCATTTGCTCTTCGGTGTATACAACCGTATATCCCAATGATTGCGCCAACTCGATCAGGTTTTGCGTCGGACGCCGCTCCGGACGAGTTTCCGACTGGTCTATTTCAGCCGTGACGTGAAATCCGGTAGTACCAATCGGCAGCATATACAGCTCGCCTCCACCCATGATCACATCCGTTCCTGATCGAATCACCTGCTCGATGATCTCAGCGTACTTATCGCGTGCCCGAATATTATCACCATCCCGATTTGTGGTAGCCGCAGCGAAGGCAGCTGAGCCAGGTTCAGCCAAATGTCCGGATTGGATTAATACCGTTGCTTTACCGGCATCAATCGCTTCTTCCAGGATTGTTTTACCCGTGTTACCCGACAGTGGCGTGACGATGGAATTGTCTTCCTCTAAGCCAAAGGACTCGGCAAATACTTTGACGCCATTTGCATGGGTAACGGCTCCGGCATTCGAAGTACCAGTCAACTGATCTTCCATGTGGCCCAAATAGACCCCTGCATTCGACATCTTGTCCCAGTTAAGCCTACCATCCGGTCCCTGATCAATATTGCGCAAGGCCATGTAGTGGGAGGGACTAGTACCATCCGGGTGAATGAAGATGACATTGCCGGTTTCCTTCGTTGCCGCAGGTGCAGGTTCGGGAGCGGGTACGCGCGAGGGCAGTTCCGTATTGAACAGCGTCTCGTACATCAGCTCATACATGCCGGTGTTATCCACTGTGGCGGGTAGTTTATCGGCATTCAACCCATGCGCTTTGGCGACGATAGAGCCACTGAAGTCGGGAGTACCCACCCAGCCAATCGCAAACGGCAGCACATCCCCATTGGCATCGGGAGCTGAGAGAAACGGCAGTGTATTAGCCCCGGTTTGACCATCGAGCGGTACTGGGCGTTCTTCGGTAGTGGGGTTATTATTTACGGTACCAACGGGTTCCCCAGCCTCACGGGGATCGCGGACCTGCAAGCCACCAGCATCGCTGTCAGCAGCCGTTAACAGCAGAGTATTGGGATAGCGTTCCACAAAATCTAACGCCACACCAATCGCTGCATCGGCTCGTAATGTTCCTTCAATCGTTCCAGCCGCGTTGTTATTGTTGCCAAAGTTATCGCTTCCTTCTTCTTCCAGAATTGTTAGCGATCCGTTATCGAAATTGGGATGCTTTTCGGCCAACTTTTGCGTCACTTCTAGCATCTCTGCTACCGTGGGCGCGGTTGGTAGGTAGAGAGGTCTAGCCTCTGGCGTTCCCAAGCCCAGCACTTCTTCGGGGCGGTCGTTGAAGGTGTGGAAGGCGGCGAAAACCCCTAGCACTTTCGTAGGAGGCACCGGTGTTTTGGCTGGATCGAGCAAATCGTAGAGCTGCTCGCGGGTGTAGACTACGGTGTAGCCTTTGCTTTTCGCCAGTTCAATTAAATTCTCAGAAGGACGACTGAGGGGATCGGTGCTGCGGGCATCGAGTTGAGCAGCAGTTTCGTGGAAGCCATCGGTGCCAACGGGCAGCATATGCAGTTCGCCCCCGCCCAAAATGAAATCTACGCCCGATTCAATCACTTCTCTGGTAATATCAGCAACGCGTTGACGCGGCGGAATGCGTTTGCCATCTACGGTGAGTTCTCCCACCTGAGCCACAAAAGCAGCCGTGCCCGGTTCTGCAGCAAATCCAGACTGAATCAAAGCCGTGACTTTCTCAGCTTCAATCGCCTCTTCGACAATCGTTTTGCCAACCTTCCCTGACCGCGACACAACCGGAGAATTGTCATTCTTCAAACCAAAGGACTCAGCATAGACTTTAGTTCCAGTGGCATGGGTAACCGCACCCGCATTGGAGGTACCGCCCAATTGGTCTAGCATATGTCCGAGGTAGACTCCTGCATTCGAGAGTTTATCCCAGTTCAATCTGCCGTCGGGTCCTTGGCTAACAAAGCGGGCAGCGCCATAGTGGGATGGGCTAGTACCATCTGGGTGGATGAAAATAACGTGATTACCTGTGGTCATAAAACCTCAAAAAGGAAACTTCGTGAATCAGTGTTCTGCTCAGGAATCGAATCGGTTGATGAATTGACGCAGAAAACCTTCCAACCACGAAAACGCAGTTGGAGGAACAAAAGCGATTAACCAAATTTGGAAAATCCTCAAAGCAGGTTCCTGCTAATTACGCTAAATGAAACGTTTTCAGAACTCCTTACTCCAGATCTGATTGCTACAAATAATCATCAAGATGCACCGCCGTCATCTAGAATTTCACAGCAACGTTAAGAATTTGCAAAGGGAACTTGCTCGCGTTGGTTAAGAAATCAACGAAAGTCAAAATACATAAATTGTTTATGTTTTTCAGATAATTAGTTAAACGTTCAGTTAAGCAATGTTTAACCTCGTGTTTCATCCACTTTTGACTATTGAATCAAGAGAGCCAATTCAATAGATCACTGCTTTAAACAGGAACATAGATGTAGCAACCGTTGCTGAGAATAAGCAGTTACTCAACACCAGCTCCTGCGGCCGTAGGCATTGCCAATCTCTCTCGATTGCAATAAGGCAGTGCAAGCAAGTTGAGAGGGTAGCGTCTACTTAAATCCAGACTTTGATCCGCAGACGGACATCTTTAGTAGCCCAATTTTCTAAGGAATTCACCCCAATTAAACGATCGAGAGAATGGGAGCAGCTTGCTCACCGCATCGAGACGCTTATTTAGTAAACTAATTTTGCCCAAATGCCAGGATCTGAGTCGCACTTAGATTAAATTCAGGAACCACAGTGGAGTGAATTGGCGTATCGCCCTGATACACCGTGTCCTCATACTGTCTATTCACCCATAGACAAACCGTTACCTGCCGCATTTCTGGGTCAATAATCCAATATTCATTAATCAATAGTCCGGTTTGCCTGGTTGACGAGTATCGACGAGATAGGCAATGCGAATTTGCCGCTTGAGGGAGAGATGCCAAACCACCGCAGTGTAAAGATTTAAACCCGCTTTGAGTTGCTCTACAAGGGTGAGACGGCGGAGATCGCTGAAGTCTACTTTGCCGTCGTATTTGCGTCTGGCACCTCGAAGTTTCTGCTCACCGGTGTAGCAGTAGCGCAGATCGGCATCACTTCGCAATTTGCTAATCAGGTGTAAGGCCAATGCCACGACTCCAATAAACGAGCAGTCGATTGCGCCAATCTGAGTCACACCAGCGAGAACTGCCTCCCCAATCAACTCAGCATTGAGTCCCATAAAGGTGAACGCTT
>KL662191.1:4950661-4965639 GCA_000733415.1 [Leptolyngbya] sp. JSC-1 | reverse complement strand
ATCGGCATCACTTCGCAATTTGCTAATCAGGTGTAAGGCCAATGCCACGACTCCAATAAACGAGCAGTCGATTGCGCCAATCTGAGTCACACCAGCGAGAACTGCCTCCCCAATCAACTCAGCATTGAGTCCCATAAAGGTGAACGCTTGACTATACTGACGGCGATAGGTTTTCTCTGACCACTCACTGTAGCGGCTCAAGTTGGTGAAATTGACTTTGCCCATCACCAAAAGAAGTGTGGGAAACAGACTCAACAGAAACGTTTGTTGGGGTTTGCTACAAGCCCCATTTTGGACAATAGGGCTTGTAGAATAGTTTGCATCGCTACCTCTTGGGTGTTTGACTCTATATCTGCACCTTACAAACGGAGGTAGCTTTTTGTCTAGAAGCTGATTTTTCTCTCTAAAAACTGTCCGAACCATTGTTCTAAGTAGAACAACATAATTAAATATGAAACCCAAAGGAGGTGTTGTCGCCCGAAGGGCGACAACACCCTGAGCTTAGTTTTAATTAAGTTGAATGACTTAATCATTGTTTAAGTTTAATCATCTGCGTTAATCAGAAGCTGAACTCAGCGACTTTCTCCCAGGGGCCATTCCTGTAGTACCACAGCAGTAACCCTTCCCCCTGTCCATTCAGGGGTTGCCACGTTTGGTTAAGCTGAGCATAAAGCTGGCGTGCAGCGTCTGGAGTGACTTTATTTTGAATCGTAATATGGGGCCAGTACGGTTGCCGATCCTGAGGCGTTAACCAGATAGACCATGCCTGAGCCAACCGATTGCGCAACTGCACCAGCTCAGGGCAATCAATTTCTACTGCAACCCCCCTACCCAAGAAGCGTAATCTCTGTAACCTCAAGGATAAAGTTGCTGTCTGTGAGCAGAGGGTTTGCAGATCTTGTTGGATAATAACTTCTTGCTCACCTGGTAAGTGGTGAAATAGCGTCACATGAGCCGGCAAAAAATTCCGCTCTGGCGGAAAATGCTGCTGCCGCAGTTGGTTCAAACCGCTAAAGAGAATTGCATCTAGCTTAAGCGTTAGAACCAGCGGGGGAGCAGACGACATGGACGCTTTTAATGATTTGACTAAATTCTAAGTAATTCAACCTAATTCAACCAAATTAAACAGTAAGTAGAGTGCGAGCGTCCCGCTCGCGGTGGGCGAGATGCCCACACTGTAGGATCTAAAAATAATTCGGTTGACCGACTTAATTAAACTAATTTAATAAAGCCAAAACCGATTGAACCAGAGAGTTTGTGACCTGATGGTGCTCCAACTCGTCGAGCCGCCCTTCCTCAAACCACTCATCCACCAGCTTCATCAAGCTACTGGCAGCCACATCGCGATCAATCAGATCCATCAGTAAGACTAAGGCCGCCTGGGCATTCGGGAAAAACTGAATCTCAATTCGACCCACGAGCTGGTGATGCCAGATCCCAACCCAGCCTTGCTCTGTCTCCACCGCTTCAATGACGTACCCCAGGTAGTAGTTCATAGGGCTTCCACCTCACTCGGTTGTGCTATAAGCTTAGCTGGCCGGCTATGCGTGTCGCCTCTACCGGAAGAGCAACTGTAGGGAAATCCGATCTCGCGTGGGACTCAGCCTTTCTGCTTAAAATGGATAGCAATCTGGTACTTGTGGCGCGAATCAACGCTGGTGGAGCATAGGCCAACCCATACTTTCCAACCCAGAAGTTTGGGTGAGCAATGCTTGAGTGATGAGAATTGACCGCAAACTGTCCTTCTATCTTGAAACAGACGTATGACAACGATTCTGGAACAGGGCAATATTTCTATCCATACTGAAAATATCTTCCCGATTATCAAAAAATGGCTCTATTCCGATCACGAAATCTTTTTGCGAGAGCTGATTTCTAACGCCGTAGACGCGATTCAGAAACTGCGAATGGTGTCTCGGTCGGGTGAGTACAATGGCGAGATCGGCGAACCGGAAATTGTGATTACGATCGACAAGGAGAACAAGAAGCTGTCGGTCTCGGATACGGGCATTGGCATGACTGCCGATGAAGTGAAGAAGTATATCAACCAAGTTGCCTTTTCCAGCGCTGAGGAATTTGTCGAAAAGTATAAGAACAGCAGCGACCAGCAAATTATCGGTCACTTTGGTCTGGGCTTCTACTCGTCGTTCATGGTGGCATCGCGGGTTGAAATTGACACCTTGTCCTACAAAGAAGGTGCTCAAGCAGTGCACTGGTCCTGTGACGGTTCAACCCAATTTGAACTGAGCGACTCGGAACGCTCCAGCGTGGGCACCACCGTCACCCTTACCTTGATGGAAGAAGAGCAGGAGTATCTGGAATCCTACCGGATCAACCAGTTGGTGAAGAAATACTGCGACTTCATGCCCTTCCCGATCAAGCTAGATGGAGAGCAAATCAACCGCCAGAAAGCACCCTGGAAGGAGTCGCCCAGCAGCCTCAGCCAGGATGACTATCTTGAGTTCTATCGCTACCTCTACCCATTCCAGGAAGACCCGCTGCTGTGGGTCCACTTGAACACCGACTATCCCTTCGTGGTCAACGGCATTCTCTACTTCCCCAAGCTGAAGCCAGACGTAGATGTCACTAAGGGCCAAATCAAGCTGTTCTGCAATCAGGTGTTCGTCAGCGACAACTGCGAAGAGGTGATCCCCCGCTTTTTGCTGCCTCTACGGGGGGTAATCGATAGTACTGACATCCCGCTCAACGTTTCCCGCAGCTTTTTACAAAACGACCGCACGGTTCGCAAGATCGCTGATTACATCGCTAAAAAGGTCGGCGATCGGCTAAAGGAACTCTACCGCGACGACCGGGCGCAGTATATCCGCTGTTGGCAAGACCTCGGCACCTTTGTCAAGTTCGGCTCGATGAACGACGACAAATTTAAGAAGCAGGTCGAGGATATTCTAATTTTCCGCACCACGGCTGACTTGAGCACACCCACCGCTTCAGACGCGCCAGCGGTAGAAGTCCAGTCTGGGGAAGGCGATGTCTGGCAAGAGGTGTCTGCTCCTAGCGAGCAGTCGGAACAAAGCAATGTCCTGAATGGCAAGTCCTACACAACGCTGAAGGAATATTTAGAGCGCAACAAAGCCAGCCACGAAAACCGGGTGTACTACTGCACCGATGAGGCTTCCCAGGCGACCTACATCGAGCTGCACAAGAGCCGGGGTCTGGAAGTGCTGTTCATGGATTCCTTTATCGACTCCCATTTCATCAGCTTCCTAGAGCGGGAGTACCCGGATGTGAAATTCTCGCGCGTCGATGCCGATCTGGATGAGGCGCTGATCGACAAGGACAAGCCCAGCGAAATTGTGGACCCCAACACCAACAAGACCCGCAGCGAACTGATCAAGGAGCTGTTTGAGCGAGCGCTGAACAAGCCGAAGCTGACCATCCGCACCGAAGCGCTCAAGGCCGATAACGCCGAAGCTACCCCACCCGCAATGGTGCTGCTACCCGAAGTCTTGCGCCGGATGCGCGAGATGAATGCCCTGCTGACTCAGCAAGCGGTCGAGTTTCCAGAAGAGCACACGCTGCTGGTGAACACCTCCCATCCCCTGATTCAAAACCTGGTCAGCATCAGTCAGGGTAGCATTATTCAAGCAGACGGTCAGTCGCCTTCAGCAGAGCTAGCCAACCTGATCTGTCAGCATGTCTACGATTTGGCGCTGATGGCGCAAAAGGGCTTTGACGCAGACGGCATGAAGGCGTTTGTGGAACGCTCGAATCAGGTGTTGACTCGCCTAACCGCGAAGTAAGTTATCAAAGCAACACCAAAAATCTCACAGCCTGTCCCCCTGCCGCTGCGGTGAGGGGCTTATTTTTGCTCAAATTGGTCCGCTCGGAGCCTATGAGCCTACGCAATAATGCGACAAGCTTCATGAAAAAATTAACTAATCCTGCCGTAATTTCCCCTACTTAGTGCTAACTTGCACTCAGGGATGTATCAATCTGCCTCAGTGCGTCATCGTTGCGGCTAGAGCGGTTTTACCACTGGACAGGGGAGTTATTGGTTTAGAGTCATTGGTTCAGCAAATAAACAAAATTCAACGCACACCATAGGGCGGGCATCCTATCTGCTAACGGACAAGCGGTCCGCATCATGGGTTTGCCCAATCACCTAGTTGACCTACCGAATCAATGACCAATAACCAATTTCAATCAATTTGACTGCAATTCTTAACTCTCTTTTCTCAGGAGAGGATTTATCATGAATCCGCTGTTGATGCTGCTGCTAGGTACAGCTTCGTTGATTCAATTTGCCGGAAACGATACTATCAGTGGCACTGATGGCGATGATACGCTGAATAGCGGTTTAGGAAATGATACAGTCTACGGTGGCAACGGAAATGACAAGCTGGGCGACGTATTCCTGGATATTAGTAATGATGTCTATTTGGATAGTGATGGTAATGTCATTATTCTGGGTGGTTCAGGACTTGATGTCCTCGATGGCAATACAGGCAACGATATTTTAGAAAGCTTCAATCGATCACGATATTGAGCAGAAACTGTCTCCATAATTTGTCGAACTGTCACATGAGAAGCAAGTCCTTCAGCGATCAATAACCCCAGAAAATCCTCAATTTGTCGTTGTTCACCGGCTGCGGTTTCGGTGACTTGACGGTAAACATCTTTTGGGATTAGTACGGTGACTTGTACTGATTGGTCAGTATCGCTCATAGGAGTTTTTTGCTGTTCCTCTTTAACCCAGTGGATCGTTCAATCAAAACGAAGGTTCAATCGATTTTTGTGTCTGAATCTGTTTCTCCTCAGCTTCTGATTCCTGCATCTCGATATCAAACACAAGCTCGAACACTCCAAGGATGTAGGCGACTGTAAGTAGAACAACATAATTAAATATGAAACCCAAAGGAGGTGTCACCGCCCGAAGGGCGACAACACCCTGAGCTTAGTTTTAATTAAGTTGAATGACTTAGTAGCTCATAACTAAATTTCCTCTCAATAGAAATCAGTTTCTGGACACAGCAAATTTGCAGCCTACTGGGACCGTTAAGAATTAAAGACAAAGATTGAGCTTCAGAATGAGAAACTAAGGAACGGGCGACTCTTACATAGCCGAAATTTGAATAGGCTATTGTGAGCCACCCCAACAACCAAACTTCAGAGGCAATTAACTTTAAAGTTGGTTGTTTAACTTAAGTTGTATAACCAAAGTCCAGTATGGCAATGGCGGATGGTCAACTCACCTTGGCAAAATTGCGCGAACGAGTGGGTTTAACGCAACGGCAGCTAGCTGATGCCCTGGGTGTGACGATTACAACGATTAGCAATTGGGAACGAGGCGTGAAAGAACCGAATTTGAATTTTGCTCAAGTTAAACGAATGACAGAGATTTTGCGATGCTCACTTGATGATTTGGTTGAGGCAACAAAACCGCAGCACGATCAATCCGGCTAACGCTCCTCAATTCCCAACGCTCGGAGTTGTTCTTTTAAGCGCTGCACTTCTGCCTCTGCCCGTTCTGCCCGCTGACGTTCCTGTTCGGCTCGCTGGCGTTCTTGTTCTAGCTGGACTTCGGCAGATTGGCGGGCTAGGGTTTCTTGCCGCAGAGCTTCGATCAGGTCATTGGGAGCCAGCAGCTTTTCGCCCGACTCTTGAAAGAAGTCGATCAGTTGACCGTCCACTTCGAGCCGCAGCCGCAGGGGTTCACTCCAACTGTCGGTAATCGGCACATAGGACTCATTCTGCAACCGATAGCCGCGCAACTGCTCTGAAATCCATTCGCCTTTAGGGTCAAATTGCCAGTATTCCTGCACCTCCATCTGTTCGTAGAGGGTTTTCTTAAACGTCTCGTCTTGGTCGCGGGTGCTGGCGGACGTGATCTCAAAAATCACCGACGGGATTTGGTGCTCTTCCCAGGTTTTGTAGCTGTCTCTGGGACCAGGAGCGACGTTGAAGATAACCATAATGTCAGGAGCGACCCGCAATTTTGGGAAGCCCTCGGCATAGTAGAGAAACTGATTCGTTAGGACAATGGCCTGCTGTCCAGCGAGGTACTGCCGCAGAGCCACAACTGCATTGATGATGGCATCAATATGAACAGAGGTTTCTGCCAAGGGTTCGCCGTCGGAGCTGGGATAGACAATTTCGGCTTTGCGATTGGGAAGGGTGGAAGTCATGGGATCAGCCGCAACGCAATTGCTCTGATTCTAACGAGATTAATGTTTGGAGGCGGCTTGGTTTTGCTCGAACTCGATGCGTCGCAGCCGCAGCCGATTTTCTTCTAGCAAACGACGGTTGGCAGCCATCAGGTCAGCAATCAGGCCAAACATCCAGAGCTGAAAGCCAATCAAAATCAAAATCGCCGCCAAAATCAAGCTAGGCGCACGGGAGCGGGTCGGGTCAACCAGGAAAAACAGCAGCAGCCAGCGGATACCCAGCAGCGTACCAAGACCGAAGGGAACAGCTCCCAACCAGGTAAAAAACCTCAGCGGCTTGTAAAGCATGAAAATTCGCAAAATCGTCATCGCAGACCGAAACACATAGGACGGAATGCTTCTAACCAAGCGGGAACGGCGCAAGTTCGGATTGGTGCGGATTGGCACCGAAGCAATTGCCATGCCTTTTTGTCCAGCCTGGATAATCGTTTCCAGTGTGTAGGTGTAGCTGTTGAACACGTTAAGCTGCATCGCGGCCTGACGGCTAAAGGCCCGAAATCCGCTGGGGGCATCGGGGACGTTGGTGTTACTGGCGAGGCGGACCATCCAACTGCCAAAGTTTTGCAGCAGCTTTTTGGTCAGCGAAAAATGGCGCGTGTCCCAAATCGGGCGTGCCCCAATCACCATATCGGCTTGGCCGTGCAGAATTGGCTGAATCAGTTTGGGAATGTCGTCGGCACAGTACTGATTGTCAGCATCGGTATTGACAATAATGTCGGCTCCGGCTCGCAAACAGGCTTCCAGCCCGGCCATGAAGCCCTTGGCTAAGCCCTGATTGGTGGGAAAGTGAACGATGTGATCTACCCCAAATTCTTTGGCGACTTCTACGGTGCGGTCGCGGCTGCCGTCGTTGATAATCAGCCACTCGACCGTGTCGATGCCGGGAATCTGCCGCGGTAAAGCTGAGAGCGTAATTCCCAGCGTGCGCTCCTCGTTGTAGCAGGGGATTTGAATGATCAGTTTGGTCATTGGGTCGTGGCTCACATGCACACCGCATCAGCCAGATATGTATCACAAAGCGGCAGACAATACCAGAAGTTAGCCAGTTTCGGTGGCGGGGTTCTCTTCCAACACTGGCTCGATTGCCTCAAACTGAACTTTGCGGTAGAGGTCCGTCAGCTTGATTTGAAATGGAACGGTTTCGAGGCTAATCTGCTCGTCGGTTTCGTCGTACTCCTGCATGATCCACCGCTTCTCGCCTACTTTGGTAACGAGTTCCTGCATCAGCGGCACAAATTCGGTTTTGTCCCTGCATGATCCACCGCTTCTCGCCTACTTTGGTAACTGCTCAACAAGGATGCTCGTTTGGTCAACCAGCAGGTATTCTCGAAACGTGGGAATGGTCCGATACGCCGCAAATGTCCGTTCGCGGTCATAGGTTTCAGTGGACTGCGACAGTACTTCCACAATCACCTGGGGATTCAGAATTGTATCGGTACGGTTCTCAAAATAGGCCGGTTCGCCTGCAACAATCATTACATCTAGATAAGTGTAGATGCGTTTCTCAGGAATCCACAGCCGCACATCGCTGATAAAGACTTCATAATTGATGTCCCTAAATGCAAAATTTAGAGCTGAACTCAGGTTCAAAGCAATTCGATTGTGATTTGTGTCAAAGGCATCCTGCCGAATCAAAATGTCACCGTCATTGACGCGAAGTGGCATGAGAGTGACGTGGTTGAGCTGACCTATAAGGATGCGAACGGTCAACCTCACACTGAGATCCTGTTTCGCGATCGCGAGCCGACCCTAGAAATTGTCACCGAAGGGCGACCGTGGAGCTTTGATGGGGATGGTGCATTGCTGCGGCTGGTTTCCGAAGCCCATCGCATTCGGCTAGCTCACTTATTTGATCCGCTGCTAGCGGTTCATACCTCGTTGGTGGAACCCCTGCCCCACCAGATCACAGCGGTGTATAGCGAGATGCTGACCCGTCAACCGCTTCGGTTCCTCCTGGCAGTCTGGCCGTGCAGTGGCAGGATGAGCTGTTTCAAAAGTTTCATCTGCCCTTTGAGATTCTGACCAATGACCGGATCGAAGCGGCTCGTACCAGGAACACCTTTGCAGAAATGCCGCTGGTCATCGTTCGGTTGGACAAGCTCAGTCGCAATGAAGACCTGCAAGCCAAGCTAGGGCAAACCGATTGGGATCTGGTTGTGGTGGATGAGGCTCACAAAATGTCTGCCTCATTTTTTGGAGGTGAGATCAAGGAAACCAAGCGTTATAAGCTCGGTAAGCTGCTGTCAACGCTGACCCACCATTTTCTGTTGATGACGGCAACTCCCCACAACGGGAAAGAGGAAGACTTCCAGCTTTTCTTGGCGCTGCTGGATGGCGATCGCTTTGAGGGGCGATTCCGAGATGGGGTACATGTCTGCGATACCTCCGATATCATCCGTCGCCTGGTCAAGGAAGATCTGAGGAACGTACAATACTGGAAACGCAAGATCCTTTGTGTTCTTTGTGCCTTCGTGGTTCAAACCTAGAAGACCATGCCACCTGTCGTCATTGGTGGGGCACTGGTGGTGCCGGGGGCTGGGCAGTTACGATTTATCGAGGTGAAGGGCAGGATAGAAGAGGCTGAAACGGTTACAGTCACCAAAAACGAAATCCTGGCGGCGCTCAATAATATGAGTGGCGGGAGCTATGGGAGCGAGGAAATGAACCACAAAGGCACGAAGGACACAAAGTATGAGTCGGGAGGAGGCGAATCGGTTATCGAATGTGATTATTGGGGCAGCGATCGCGGTACATCGAGAGTTGGGTCCAGGTTTGTTGGAGTCTGCCTATGAAGCTTGTCTGAAGTATGAGTTAGCTCAACAAGGGTTGCGAGTGGAGAGCCAGGTGCCACAGCCCGTCATTTACAAAGGCATCCATCTGGATTGCGGCTATCGTTTAGATCTGTTGGTAGAAGACTTGGTAATCGTGGAACTCAAAACCGTCGAAAGCCTACAGCCCATCCACGATGCCCAACTACTCACCTACCTCAAACTCAAAAAACTCTGGCTCGGCATTCTGATCAACTTCAACGTCCCCATCCTCAAAAACGGCATCAAACGCCTCGTCAACAACTAACCTTTGTGCCCTTTGTGTCTTTGTGGTTCTTTTTATTTGCTGAAGATTGGGAAGCAATCTCGGCAACAATGACTGAATGGAATTCAGAAGCTGATGAACTGGCTTATTGCGATCTATAACCTTTATTAATGGGGAGAAAAACGATGAAGTTAAAAATCATTGTGCATGAGGCAGAAGAAGGTGGTTTTTGGGCAGAAGTACCCGCCATTCCTGGCTGTGCGACTCAGGGGGATAGTTTTGAAGAGTTGCTGGAAAATCTCTACGAAGCGATCGAGGGTTGCCTGTCCGTAGACATCGAAACTCCTTCAGATTCCGAGAACAGCCGGATCATGGAAATTGCTGTATGAAGTCCATTTCTGGCAAGCAGTTTGCCAAGATTTTAGAGCGTAAGGGATGGCAGTTAGTTCGAGTTCAAGGGAACCATCACATTTACACAAAACCCGGTGAGTCAGTCCGCATCTCTATCCCAATCCACGGCAATAAAGACCTCAAAATCGGATTGCTTCGCCACTTTATGAAACAAGCCCACATCTCAGAATCCGACATCCAATAACCTTAGTGCTCTTTGTGTCTTTGTGGTTCCTATGAAAAAAAAGCTCATCGAAGTTGCCCTGCCCCTGGAAGCCATCAACTGGGCTGATCCATGAAGCCCTCAAAATCAAATGGCGAGACACGAATCACATCGATCTAAAACGGCTTTGAGAATATCTCACCCAGTACCTTTATCTCCCTCGCTTGAAGAATCAATCCGTTCTTCTGGAAGCCGTTCGAGATGGAGTTACCTCAACGGTGTGGGCCGACAACTTCGCCTATGCGGAAGGCTTTGACGATGTAAAAGGAAAGTACCTTGGTCTGCGTGCTGCAACAGGTATCAGCCCCAGCATTAGCCCCCAAAGCCTTCTGGTTAAGCCAAATGTTGCCCAGCAGCAATTTGATGCTGAAGCCGCTCAGGCAACCCCAATAATCACGGTCGGTACCGTAGGAGGGACAACTGGTGAAAATGCTACAAAGGATGGCGAGCAGGACGGAGCAAAAGAAACAGCACCTATCCTTCGTAGATTTTATGGAAATGTAGATATTGATGCGATGCGAATTAACCGAGATGCTTCGGCGATCGTAAATGAGGTCATTCAACATCTAACCGCATTGAATGGCGCAAAGGTCAAAATTACGCTGGAGATTGAAGCCGAAATCCCTGAAGGAGTACCTGATGGCGTAGCGCGTACTGTTATGGAAAACTGCCGGACGCTCAAATTCAATACTCAATCGTTTGAGCAGAATTGATGGCAAAATCAACAAAATAAGAGGAGCAGTTCAAACCAGTTCTAGGGAGGAATAACACTGCATGGCAGCAGATGGGTGAAAGCTATTGGTGTTGTATTTGAAATTATCTGTCGTCGCTGCACTTCACCGATGATTGGTCAGTAGCAGCTCAGCAAACTGAACATTAAACTTCCAATCGAGCTGCATCGTGATGGAGAGCATTTCTGCAGCCTCTAGCTTTCTCAACTGCGGCCAACTCAAACTAACTGCCGTAGCCGCACCGAAGTACCCTGTGAGCTTTAATAGAGAGCGACGATTAATTGCCATAGTTAATTGCCATAGATTTAAGCCAAAATTTGCGTAAAATGCACCAAAAACTGAAAACAAGCTAGAAAGCCGGGACTCATTATCAGCCGCTTGGTTGCCGTCTAGAGGTAATAAATGTAACAGAATGGAGATGTATGGCTATAAAATAAAAACTTTTGTAAACAATAGTTGCCGTCTCGCGGCTGCTATTCGCCGATTGTCTGAAATTTTGTAACAGTTTGCTGAGTCGATGCTGAGGGTGGGGGATCGCTGGGTGGTAAGCTAGCAAATGCGCTTAAGAATTCGTTTATTTGGTAACGGGGTTGAAATGATCGGATCAAATCAAGTTCCTTATTTACTAAGAGCTGCGCGGGGTGAAAAGTTGGACCGCCCGCCGGTGTGGATGATGCGGCAAGCCGGTCGCTACATGCAGGTTTACCGAGATTTGCGCGATAAGTATCCGTCATTTCGAGAACGGTCAGAAAATGTCGAGCTGGCTGTAGAGATTTCGCTGCAACCCTGGCGAGCCTTTCGTCCCGATGGCGTGATCATGTTTTCCGACATTTTGACGCCGCTGCCGGGAATGGGCATTCCGTTTGAAATTATCGAAAGCAAGGGGCCGATCATCGAACCGGCGATTCGCACCCAGGAGCAGGTGGATAATCTGCGTCCGCTCGATCCGGAAGAGTCGTTGCCCTTTATTCGCCAAATTCTGCAAACTCTGCGCCATGAAGTTGGCAACGAAGCAACCGTATTGGGCTTTGTTGGCGCACCCTGGACGCTGGCTGCCTACGCCATTGAAGGCAAAGGCTCGAAAGACTATGCCACGATCAAGAGCATGGCCTTCTCGGAACCTTCGATGCTGCATCAGTTCTTGGGTCATATTGCTGACTCGATTGCTACCTACGTGCGTTATCAGATTGATTCGGGCGCTCAGGTGGTGCAGATGTTTGACTCCTGGGCCGGTCAGCTCAGCCCACAAGACTATCGCACCTTTGCCTTGCCCTATCAGCAGCGGGTGGTGCAGCAAGTAAAGGCAACCCATCCCGATACTCCCTTGATCCTCTACATCAGCGGCAGCGCGGGCGTCCTGGAGCTAATGGGCGAGTCGGGCGTGGATATCGTCAGCGTCGATTGGACCGTGGATATGGCGGACGCGCGACGGCGATTGGGCTATGACATTGGCGTTCAGGGCAATATTGACCCCTGCGTTCTGTTTGGCTCTAAACCGTTTATTCGGGAGCGCATTCTCGATACAATTCGCAAAGCGGGTGATCGGGGACATATTCTGAATCTGGGCCACGGCATTCTACCCAAGACGCCAGAAGAAAATGCTGCCTATTTCTTTGAAACCGCCAAGCAAGTAGATCAACTGCTGGCGACTGTATAAGTCTGTACTGTATGAGTCTGTACTGTATGAGTCTGTGCTGTATATCTGCTTAAGCCAGTACAGTCAGCGAAATAGGACAACAAAAAGGCAATAAGTAAAGTTTTGAGTTTTAGGTTTTAAGTTTTGGGTAGTCAGATTAAACTCAAAATTTAGAACTTAGAACTCAAAGTTTTTTATCCCCATGCCCAAGCGGATCTTTATGACTGGTGCGAGTGGCTGTATTGGTCACTACATCGCGGATTTGTTGATTCAGCAAACGCCGCATGACCTATTTTTTTTCGTGAGAGATCCGCAAAAGCTGAAGTTTGACTATAATGCTCGCCCTGGTGTCACCCTGATCCAAGGCGATATGCAGGACATTGAACGGGTAGAGCGGCTGCTGAAAACGATTGACTGCGCGATTCTGACCGCCACGGCCTGGGGTGGAGCCGAAGAAACCTACGATACCAATGTCACCAAAACCATTCGCTTGATGAACCTGCTCGATCCGCTGGTCTGTGAGCAGGTATTATATTTTTCGACGGCGAGTATTCTCGACCGCCAGAATCAGCCCTTGCCAGAGGCCGGAACGCTCGGCACCGACTACATCAAGTCAAAGTATATCTGCCATCAGCAGCTTGCTAAACTGGCAATTTCGCCGCAGATCACCACCTTGTTTCCAACGCTAGTATTTGGGGGCGATGCCCAAAAGCCCTACTCGGCTGTGTCGGCTGGAATTAAGGATGTCACCCGCTGGATCGATTTGATTCGCTTTCTCAAGGCTGATGCCAGCTTTCACTTTCTGCACGCTCAGGACATTGCGCAGGTGGTGCTGCGCTTGGTGGAAGAGCCGCCGGAACCCGGCCCTGACCATGAAGTGGTATTGGGCAATCCGGCGATTACGGTGGATCAGGCTGTGGAAGAGGTGTGTGCTTACTTGCACAAACGCATCTATTTTCGCATTCCGCTGTCGATTCAGTTAGCGAATTTGATCATCAAAGTCTTCCGGATTCAAATGGCAGAGTGGGATCGGTTTTGCCTCAACTACCGCCACTTCACCTATCAAAATCCAGTCAGTCCGGCTAGCTTTGGCTTACCCACCTACTGTCCCACTGTGGCGGACCTGCTGAAGGCCAGTGGCATCGCTACCCGTCGGTCAATAGCCTCGAAACGTTAACGGAAACATTAAAAGATCAGGGATTTTGTTGACACCAGACAGTCTCTGCTCTTTACTATGGTTGAAAACTTTTTTGCATTAAGGAAAGTTAAACATGGGTGGCATATTGAGTTTTGTGATTTTCGCTGTTGTGACGGCTATTAGTTTGTTAATTATTTCCTACATTCCGTTTCTGGGTGTAGAGGTTGACAGCCCCGGTAAAGCCCTGCTTTCAGGTGTTGTGTTTGGTTTACTAAACGCCTTTCTTGGCCCAATTCTCCGGTTTCTAGGAGCACCCATTACCTTCATCACCTTTGGTTTATTTGCGATTATCATCAATGCAATTATCTTTGGCCTCACTGCTAAGTTAGTGGAAGGATTTCGGTTGCGGAATGGTCTGGTTAGCGCTATTTTAGGCGCAATTGTTCTGTCCATCGTCAATAGTCTAATTTTCCAATTGCTGGGTAGCCTAGGACTGGTTACTGCTCCTGTCTAAGCTCTAGAGCTGGTTCTTAGGCTGCGCTAATTGAAATCCAGGTTCAACCGCTAGGACGATTGTTCTAGCGCTTTTCTGTTTTTAAAATAGAGTGAAAACTCTCTTCACGCTGATTAGGCGCATTTCACATCATGAGTGCCTCTCCTTTCCTCACAAATTCCTTCTTCTACGATGATTTTTTTGGATTTTTCTTTTTTGATGACTTCTTTAGCGATGATTTTTCTAGCGGCAGAACCCGCATTGGCACCTTTGACGACGATCTGCTGATTGGCACCAACGGTCGCGATTTGCTCGACGGACGCGGCGGCGATGATGAAATTGAAGGACGCGGGGCGCGAGACCGGCTGATTGGCGGCAGTGGGGATGATGAGATCGAAGGCGATGGCGGCGATGATGACATTCGTGGCGATAGTGGCCGGGATGAGATCGAGGGTGGTAGTGGGGATGATGACATTCGCGGCGGCAGCGGCTCGGATGATATTCGTGGTGGTAGTGGGGATGATGACATTGAGGGCGATAGCGGCAATGACCGGATTCGCGGCGACAGCGGTAATGACAATATAGATGGCAGCAGTGGCTCAGATACCGTCAGCGGTGATTCGGGCGACGACCGGATCGATGGCGATGACGATAACGACACGCTCAGAGGCGATGATGGCAACGACGAGCTGCGGGGTGGTGACGGCAGAGATACGCTCAGAGGCGGTAGAAACGATGACGAGTTGCAGGGCGAAGCCGATCGCGATTCTCTCTTTGGCGACGAAGGCCGCGATCTGCTTTCGGGCGGCGACAGCAACGATAGCCTTGTCGGTGGTCGCGGTGATGATGAGCTGAATGGCGATAGCGGCAACGATCAGCTCAACGGACAAGAGGGCCGCGATTTGTTGCGCGGGGGCGATGGCCGCGATCGGCTGATTGGAGCAGCAGGCGATGATACGCTGGAAGGCGGCACCGGAGCTGATGAACTATTGGGTCAAGCCGGTCGGGATTCTTTAGTAGGCGGCGATGGCTCTGACCAATTGGTAGGCGGTGATGGCAATGATACGCTGCGCGGCGGGATAGGACGAGACCGGCTTCGAGGCGATCAGGGCCGCGATTATTTTTGGCTGCAACGAGGCGACGGCTTCG
>KL662191.1:4867349-4950139 GCA_000733415.1 [Leptolyngbya] sp. JSC-1 | reverse complement strand
CGATCAGCTCAACGGACAAGAGGGCCGTGATGTGCTGCGCGGGGGTGATGGCAGCGATCGGCTGATTGGAGCAGCAGGCGATGATACGCTGGAAGGCGGCACCGGAGCTGATGAACTATTGGGTCAAGCCGGTCGGGATTCTTTAGTAGGCGGCGATGGCTCTGACCAATTGGTAGGCGGTGATGGCAATGATACGCTGCGCGGCGGGATAGGACGAGACCGGCTTCGAGGCGATCAGGGCCGCGATATTTTTGTGCTTGAGCGGGGTAGCGGTTTCGCTACCATTCTGGATTTTCAGGACGGCATCGATCGCTTGGGCTTGGCCGGTGCGATTGCAATCGAAAATCTCACCATTAATGCCCAAGGATCGTCAACCACCGTGATCAAGATTCAGGGCGATACGCTGGCTCGCCTCGAAGGGATTCCCGCTAGCCTGATTACTGCTGATGATTTTACGTTTGTCTAAGTTCAATTGCTTTTGCCACTGTGCTACGGTTAAGAACAAGATCAAATGTTCTCTTGAGGTTGAGCGATGGTTTTTCAACTGCAATCCTCTCCAGAGCCAATCTATCCCGACAGTGACGGTCAGCCAATCGCCAATCGAGAATTGGGGCAGTCCGCGACTCGGCGTTCGGTTTGACCTATCAGGCCCAGAACTGCAAATCTACCGACCCGACGGCCAGCGATTCCTGAGCTATGTCGAAATTGCTCAACAGGCTGAGCAGGAACGGCAACGAGCTGAACGGCTTGCAGAACGTCTACGAGAATTGGGAGTCGATCCAGATCAAATCGTTTGAATGATGTTTGAACAACGTTTGAATAACGTTTGAACAAGTAGATTGCTGGTTATTAATCATTTTTGATCAACAAGAAACAGGGCGATGATTCCGATTCGTTGCCAAATCAGGAGTACAATCGCCCTTTAATCTGCATCAGGAATTAGCTCAGCCACGCCACATCAGCATGGCTCAGTCAGGTTGCGATCAAGCAACCACGACAAAATCCTTCACGCTCAGGTTCAGGCCATTGGTAAGGTCGGCAAACTTACCACCTCGGCCAAACCCAGCATTGTCACGATTTTCGTTGTAGAACAGTGCGCCGGTTTTACGGATGTAGGTAAACAGCGCGTCGCTAGTTTGGGCTTCGCGGCGATTCTTTACTGTTTCAAAATCGGCACTCGTCAATCGATTGCGTTTGAGCTGAGTGAATGTGGTACGGTCGAGCACGATCTTATCCTCACCGCGCGTGAAATCGGTGATCACATCCACGCCCATTGCTTTCTGGTTAAACCGTCGGCCAATATCAAACACGAACCGATCGCGGCCCGGTCCGCCAGTGAGTCGATCATTGCCGCCTCTGCCGTTCAGACTATCATTCCCCCCGTTGCCCACGATGGCATTTCCCTGTCTGTTGCCGATCAGAGTGTCATTGCCAGGACCACCAATAAACGGATTGGTTGGGGCTGGAGTTGGGATTGGACTAGGGCCGGGAGTTGGGGCTGGGGCCGCCGGAGTCGGGGCTGGGGCTGGGCTGGGGCCCGGAGTCGGGTTAGTGTCGTCATCGAGAATGTTTAGCGTGGCGGTGCCAGTTGCACCAATCGCTGCATTGGTGACGCCAGTGATTGAGAAGGTAACAGTTTCTGTGCCTTCCACCAATGTGTCTTGCAGGATGGGTAACGAAACAGTTTTGCTCGTTTCACCGGCTGCAAACGACACCGTCAGCGGAAATCCAGTGTTGTTATAATCAGCTCCTGCGGTGGCGGTACCGCCTGTGATGGTAACTGTTACCTGGGAACCGGCGAAAGTATCCCCTGCACGCGTCAAGGTCAGGGTCGAGGCTGGACCCGCTTCGCCAATTTCGTAGATCGGCTTATCGAATTGAATCGTAGGAGTTGCCACGCTAAACACGCGAGCGTCGGGAGACTCACCACTTCCGTCGAAGTTCTGCGACGCAATCACGAAGCGATCGCCGTTTGGATTGATTGCAACTGCTGGATCATCTCCGCTTAGACCCACAACTGGCTGTGTTGAGCCAACTTTAGTTCCAGTGGCCGAATAGGCTTGATAAAATGTTTGGGGACCTTCATCAGTAAACTTTTCATAGGCAATTACAAACCGCCCATCTGAAGCCATCGAAACTTGAGGATCTCCCTCAAATCCGGCTGCCGTATCAACTGCTTGACGGGCACCTTGGACCACTCCTGTGGCATTAAATTGACGAAAGTAAACATCTGTATTGCCACCATTGACATCCTCTTGCCAAGCAATCACAAAGTTGCCGTTAGCGCCAACAGCCACTGACGGAGATACCTGATCTTTGAGAGGATCTGCAAAAGCTACAGTCTCATCCCCGACTTGGATCAAGTTAGCATCAAATTGGGCAAAAAAGACTTCCTTATCCAAGCGGGTATCGGTCCCAATCCATCCTTCCCAACTCACAACAACTTTATCGCCAGCTACGCTAATGGACGGCTTAAATTGAGCGACAACACCAGCAGCAGCTTCAGTGATAGTGGCTGTATTCTTCAATGTGCCAGTACTGTCATAGGCAAACAATAGAATCGACTCTGCGCCAGCACCATCAACTGTTTGGGCTGCAATCACAAAACCACCATCACCCAAGGACGCAATATCAGGGGTCAGAATCGGATCGGTTCCAGAACCAACCTTTACGGCAGTGCCAACCGCAGTGCCGGCGGCGCTATATCGTTGGAAGAACACTTGCTCCGACTCAACATACGCTACGACATAGCTACCGTCAGCAGCAATCGCGATCGTCGGCTTTTCAGCTCCTTGTTTGACCAGAATATCGCCTGTGTCTTTTGGGGTCCCATCAGCTCTGAAACGACGCGCATAGACGGTTTTTTGTGAATCTAATTCTCCTTCCCAAACCACAACAAAATCACCATTTGCTGCGATTGCCACATTAGAAGGGGTGTCAGAAAATGTGCCAGTACTAGCCGCATCGACGGGAAAGGCAGGTCCAATCGGTTGAAATGCCATAATCTAAAGTTCCTAGGAAAGTACAACAGAGAATTCGGCAGGCTACACCCTGACCGCAATAATGCGATCACGCTTTTTCACCGCAAAAACTTGTTTCTGCTTGGATTCTTTCTGCTTCCAGGCTGAGGGGCTTTGGCTCCACCTGCACCCAGCCATTGAGTTGTATAAGCCTTTAAATGAACGCAGCACTGCTTGTTGTTCAGTTGAACAAACCACACCCTGAACGCTGCTACAAGTTCATTTAGCTTCTACCCCATCTTTACTAGGTGTTAGGTGCTTCGCCCGCATGGTAACGATAGATTTAGCTGAATCTTCTATGAAGAAAAAGCATAGTTTTAATCAAGAGGAAAAAATCAGTATCATAGAATACATTTTTCCTTCTCTTTTTGTTAAGTAGGAAACGTTTTGCGGCGATTGGTTCAAGCTGGTTGGATGCTGGTTCAGTCTCAGTTGCGGTAAGCGAAAGACACACAATCAGGACTGAGACGAGAGATCAACTAGCCAACGCACCGTTTGTGGGAAGGAAATCACAATAATCAAGACAATTATCTGCAAAATCATAAAGGGAATTGCGCTTTTATGGATTTCGATGGTTTTAATTTCTTTAGGAGCAACGCTTTGTAGATAGAAAAGAGAAAACCCAACGGGTGGTGAAATGAACGCAGTTTGCAAATTAATTGCCATGATTACACCAAACCATACCATATCAATCCCTAATTGCTGAGCCGCAGGCACAAACAGCGGCATGGCAATAAAGCAAATCTCGACGAATTCTAGAAATACACCCAGCAAAAAAATAGCGATGTTGCTGACGATCATAAAGGTGATGTAGCCGCCTGGTAGACTCAGCAGCAGGTTAGTAATCAGCGTCTTACCGCCCAGTCCATCAAATACAATACTAAAGAAAGCAGAACAAAATAGAATTATCACGACTAGAGACGTAACCGTAGCCGTCGCGTGAGCCGAATCGCGGAGCAAATTCCAGTTCAACCGCCGATTCAAAGCTGCCAACACACAAGCTCCCACGGCTCCCACGGCTCCAGCCTCGGTTGGTGTGGCAATGCCAAAGAAAATGCTGCCCAGCACTGCAAAAATCAGCAGCAAGGGCGGCAAAACCGCCTTTACAACCTTAGCGGCCAACACTTTGCCGTCCATTCGCCGTACTTCTAGGGGCAATGCTGGAGCTGTCTCAGGTTTGAGTAAAGCCACCACTAACACATACAGCGCATAAGACCCTGCCAGCATCAGACCAGGAATCAGCGCTCCCAAAAACAGATCGCCAACCGATACACCAATTTGATCGCTCAAGACAACCAGGACTAAGCTAGGCGGAATCAATTGGGCCAGGGTGCCTGCCGCGACAATAATTCCCGTCGCCAGCCGTTTGTCATAGCCATAGCGCAACATCACCGGCAGAGACAGCATACCCATCATGATCACCGTTGCCGCCACGACGCCTGTAGTTGCTGCCAACAGCGTCCCGACCACCACCACCGCCAAGGCCATGCCGCCCCGCAGCGGTCCCATTAGGATGCCAATAGTCTCCAGCAGTTCTTCGGCCAGCCCCGATTTCTCAAATACAGCTCCTAAAAACACGAAAAACGGAATCGCTAGCAGCGTAAAGTTGGACATGGTGCCAAACCAAACGTTGGGCAGTAGCAGCAATCGATTCAGATCAAACGCCCCAACTACTAACCCAATTCCGCCAAACACAATCGCCGTTCCAGCAAAGGAAAATGCTACCGGATAGCCACTCATCAAAATGAGGAAGAAGCCGACAAACATTGCAATCGCTAGCCACTCGTATCCCATAGCTTTAATTAATAAATTCGTTTCTATATCAACTAACGTGCTTTACTGTAACCCATCTACTCATTTACTCATTTACTCAAACGGAATTTGTTCAGTCTCCGACGCCAACGATCGCGCCACATCTCTATACCCCAGCACAACGGCCAGATATTTGATAGTTTGGGAAATTGCTTGCAGCAGTAGCAGCACAAACGCCACGATAATCATGGTTTTAATCGGCGCACGCGGTAAGCCATCGGCATCGGATGACATTTCCCACTGCCCCCAAGAGCCATCAGGCAGCCGGCCCCAGGATTGCATCACTGGATTGAAGGTGACCCAAATGCCGATGATGCAAAAGGGAATTAAAAATAATACAGTGCCAATTAGATCGATTAGCGCTCGTCGCCGTTCACTCCAGTTAGCGTAAAGAAAATCAACTCGGACATTAGCTCCATGTTTGAGAATGTAGGCAAACCCCAGAAAAAATAGTAAAGAAAATAGATACCATTGCAGCTCGATCAGGGCATTAGAGGATAATTTCATGCCAATAAAGCGCCCGATATAACGTGCGGCCACATTATAGAAACCCACCGCAACCAGCAAAATCACAATCCAGTCACAGAGCCGACCCAGTTTTTCTGTCACCGAATCAATCGCCTGAGATATCTTAAACAAGGCACGAATCTGAGAGGGTTTAAGCATTGGCGGCAAAAATAGCGTCCCAAGCAACAGCGGACTTGATGATACCAAATTCCATTCTGATTGAAAGCAAGCTGGCCTTGAAACTTATCCTGAAATTTCTAGCGGCACGCCAATGAAATTTAACGCTTGGAACTAGCTGCTTACTGCTTGATCTCCTCTGCTCTATGCTGCTCCCCCTTCGTGCGAAGATAGCTGAATCCTGGAATGAAGCAACTCTATGCAATGGATTGACTGGCTGATTGTGCTGCTGTATCTGGTGTTGAGCATGGCGCTGGGGTTGTATCTGACCCGCAAAGCCTCTGGCAGCATGGTGGATTTTTTTGTCTCAGGTCGGGCGCTACCCTGGTGGCTGGCGGGAACCAGTATGGCCGCCACTACGTTTTCGATCGATACACCGCTTTATGTGGCTGGAATCGTCGGCAATCGCGGTATCGCGGGCAACTGGGAGTGGTGGAGCTTTGGCGTAGCCCATATCGTCATGATCTATGTATTCGCGCGGCTATGGCGACGCTCAGAAATTGTCACCGATGCAGAATTAATCGAACTGCGCTACGGCGGACGCATGGCGGCAATTTTACGGGCGACCAAAGCGTTTTTGTTTGCTGTCCCGATCAACTGCATTGGCATCGGCTATGCCATGTTGGCAATGGTGAAAGTGATTGACGCGCTGCAAATCTGGCCAAGTTTGGGCATCCCAGCTACTGACAACCTGAAGCTGTGGAGCGTGATTGGAATCAGCGTGTTTGTGTTGATCTACTCTGGCTTCTCCGGATTATGGGGCGTGGTCATTACCGACTTTTTTCAGTTCTTTTTAGCGCTGATTGGTGCAGTGATTGTGGCGGTGGCTGCGCTTAACGAAATGGGCGGCATGGCTAACCTGCTCCAGCAGGCTCAGCAGGCGACTTCTACCGATCTACTCGCGTTTGTGCCGCTGACCTTTTCCGGATTCAGCTTCAAATGGAGCGATGCCGCTGGGATTACTGCCAGCACTTTCTCGACCTATATGCTCGTCCAGTGGTGGTCATTTCGGCGCAGCGATGGCGGAGGTGAATTTATTCAGCGACTGGCCGCGGCCAAAGATGAACGGGAAGCCGAACGTGCAGCCTGGTTTTTCAATATTCTGAACTACGTGATTCGGACTTGGCCCTGGATAGTGGTGGCCCTAGCGGCGGTAGCGCTCTACCCGAATTTAGAGGACCGGGAACTGGGCTATCCACGTCTGATGCTCGACTTTCTGCCGCCCGTGTTGCTCGGCTTGGTCGTGGCATCACTGCTGGCTGCTTTTATGAGTACAGTATCGACGCTGATCAACTGGGGCGCGTCCTATCTCACCAACGATCTGTATGGACGTTTCATCAATCCCAGCGCTAGCCAAGCCCAACTGGTCAACGCTGGACGCATCGCCTCGGTGCTGGTGACGGCCCTGGGAGCAGTGGCGGCTTTTTATTCGCAAGACATTACCACCGTGTTTCGCCTCGTGATTGCGATTGGCACTGGTCCCGGATTGGTGCTGATTTTGCGCTGGTTTTGGTGGCGGATCAATGCGGCGGCGGAACTGGCGGCGATGCTGGCGGGATTTTTGATTGGCCTGTTTACTAGCGTAGTGCCGCTGCTGCGAATCGAAGATTTTGGCTGGCGGTTAATCGTGACTTCTTTATTGACGGCGGCGATCTGGCTCTCCGTGATGTTTGCGACGCCGCCCGAATCAGACGCGACGCTCGACGCCTTCTACAGCAAAATTCGTCCGGGTGGGCCGGGCTGGCAGCGGCAGCAATTGCGCACGGGGCTACCTCCGGCTCAAAACTTGGGGTTAGCGCTACTGAAGGTGGTGGCGGCCTGTTTGCTGCTGTTTGGTGTCATGTTTGCCACAGGTGGCTTTCTTTTGCTGCAGCCCACGTTGGGTTGGCTCGCTTTGATTATTGCAGTGTTGGCGGGTCTATGGTTGCGTCGGCTCAGCCGCTTCCAAGTTCCGCCAATGGCTCGCCTGGGACTGGGGAACAACGACGATCCTCCCTATTGAAAACCCTATTGGATCACCCCTATGCCGATGCTCTAAGGCAGTGTAGGATAGAAAACAGAGCTTTACATATCTTGAATTCAATCAAATCCTAACGGGATATAAGTAAGGGCTAGCGAGTGTGGATCGGCTTACCTTCAAGTCGAGGAACCCGCTCTCTGGAAGGATGGTTCCAGCCCTTCTGGGTTGCTATATCTAAATCAGCTCCTTTGAAAATTTAATCAATTCCTGGCTATGGCATTTTTTCGTCAATATATTGCGCCTCTCCTGATTGTGCTGGTGTTTCTGGTAGCTTTGGTGGCTGTTGGAGCCAGAATTTTCCTACCCAGCGACATGGCTGCCCCCGCCCCCATTTCCGAGCTAGAGCAGCCAGCCGAGCTATCTGAAGCCGCCTCGCTTCCCGTCGCTGAAGTGCCGTCGAGCTTGGAGGTGCTGGTAAAGGGACTGCCACTCGATGTCGAGCTGGATGCGTTTTAGCTAAATTTTGCCGTTTAGCTGAATTTACTAAATGCTTAGCTGAATCAGTCGTATCAGCAGTGGATGCTCAATTAGGCTATACATTGCATCGTGGCACCAGCCTGGATCGAGCCTTACTCGTAAAGTTCATGCAGCGAACCTATGAGGAACTCTATCCGGGTGAAACCTTTGCACACCTGGCCCAAACCGTAGACCAGTATTTTTCCAGTGAAACCCCCCTATGGTGGGCTGAAGTAGCACCAGCAGAACCATCTCCTGCTCCTACCCACCTGAACCAATTAAGCTCCTCTGAAACCAGACAGCGATCTAATTCTGCCGCTCTGATTGGCTGCCTCTGGCTGGGTGTTGCGGTTGACCAGGTAACGGGGCATCGCTACTCGCATGTTTTTCTACTTTACGTTGCTCCAGCCTATCGCCGTCGGGGCGTTGGTTCCGCCTTGATGCACCATGCCGAAGCTTGGGCCAAAGCCAGAGGCGATCAGCAAATTGGGCTACAGGTGTTTCAGCACAATCAACCGGCTCTACAACTCTACGAAAAACTCGGCTATCGGCCCCAATCAGTCTGGATGGTGAAGCCAATCGTCTAGCTCCTCCAAAATTAACTTCCACAAAACCAAATTCCCGATAGGATGGGATGACGCATTTTTCACCGAAGCATCATTGAACCCTCGCTATGGCTCCTAGTTCAGGCTCTCGCAACAAAGACCAACAGCACCCCCAGTGGAGTAACGACCGTCAGATCGTAAATACGCTGCTAGACAGTCAGCCCACAGACTACAACCTAGCGGAATTGGCGCGGCTCCGCATCCGCTACCAAAACTTTCCTGGTGCCCGCGATATTCAGGCCGATCTCGATAAAGTACTGAGCCAGTGGCAGCTCACCGAAGCAACTCTATTTGAGAAGACCCGCCAAATTCACCAAACGGCTCAGGTGTATCGCGGACGGGGTAGTCAACGCGAAGACTGGAGTTAGTTTCTATGTTCAACACTGGCCTTGAGTTGCTTAATCCGACTGACTGGGTGGGGGTGCTGCTGCGGCTGGGGCTGGCTCTCTTAGTCGGCGGCATGATTGGGTTTGAACGGGAGCTGGATCGCAAACCGGCGGGGTTACGCACCCATATGCTGGTTAGTTTAGGAGCCGCTCTATTTGTTCTTACTGGTATTCAAACTGGAATTGTGCAGGCTGAACCCAATACCGTTAGCCGCATTATGCAAGGTTTGCTGGCTGGCATCGGCTTTTTAGGAGCTGGCGAGATTTTTGCGGTTTCTCGTGACCGCTCAGAAATGGTACGAATCCAGGGATTAACCTCCGCCTCTGCTATCTGGGTCTCAGCCGCACTAGGTACAGCCGCCGGATGCGGCCTCTGGTTCATGAGCTTGGTGGCGGCCACAGTCACGGTTGTGATTTTGTGGGCCGTCAAGAAACTAGAGGCGAATTGGCTAGATAAATAATTCAATGCATCAACCAGTTCATAACCTGCTTCATAACCTGCTAGGTTTGCAGAAATACATCGTAGAAAGAAAGCAGAATTTCCACCACAATCAGAATCACCACATACCACTCGACTCGCAGGCCGGTGTTGTGTTGCAGGAGGTCTAACACGGTTTCCGCCGTCGTTGAAATTAGGCCCAATTTACGCTCCAAGGCTAAATGGCGCTCTCGAATTTCATATTCATTTTCCAGCCGGATATAGATCCGCTCTAAATCAGGCGCGTCCCACAGCAAATCGGGTTTGTCGATAATTTCTACCCGGCCCACAATTTTGTGCTGAATCGAGAGGGTGCGACCCAACTGCCGCAGCAGTTCCTTGCCCCAGCGTTCGTCTTTCGTAGTGCGCTGCAAGCTTTCTGCGAATGGTTCAATTTGGTCGAAAATTTTGCCCGTTCCCACTTCATAGTGGGCTAACACTACGCTTTTGGCTAGCACATCGGCCACAATCTGTAAGCATTCAATGCTAAAGCTCTGAAGCCAAATTGTGCCATTTTCCACCCGCCCACCGCCGCCGCTATTGTCTAGCTTCAGCACCACTTCTTCGGTTTCGGGTGAGGCAAACGGTTCAACAACAAGGGGCTTGAGATAGGTCAAGAACGAGGCTTCTTCCACCGGACTTAAGCCATACAATACTACTGCTCCATAGCGAAACAGCACGACGCATCCTTGTTCGCCCGCCGACACAGCAAGTGGCAATGTCGCCAAATAGTCGGTTTTTTCTAACGCTTTTAGTTCTAGGCGTTCCCCCAAAAATATAGCCCGACCTGCAACGGTATCTTTGTGATTGAGAACCAATTTCTGCATGTTTCCATTATGATCTGCTTTTCTCGGTTGGGGAATCAGTTGGGGAAACAGCAGCTTGCTCTCCTAGCTACAAAACTCTGCTGCAAGGGTTGCCAATATAGCCCAATCTATAGCCCAATCTATAGCCCAATCTTTGGATTAGCAGCATGGATTGACAGCTGGAGATTGACAGCTGGAGACTGACAGCTGGAGACTGACAGCTGGAGACTGACAGCTAGGGATGCGATGTTTGTTGCAGTTCAGCACAGCTTCAGGACAAACCAGGGGAGCTATTAAGGGAGACGTTGCCCCGTACTGCCGCTGCCTCCATTTTGGTTAATGCAGCCGGGTTTTTGCGTGTATTGACAAACTTTTGCCCACAGAAGCGATCGGGTACCCGGCGGCCCAGAGGAAAACAACACTCGGTCACCGCCAATCAGTTTGAGAATTTTTACACCACAAATGGGACAAACCTGTGCTCCGGCCTCGCTCATGATCCTGGGTCTCCTCCGCCAACAGTCTAGTCGGCTGATCGGTTGTTTGCTTATCGGTCTATCTTGCGCCATAAGAGGCACTTTGGACAGTCCTCTTGCCGGTAATTCCAAAAGCTGATTAAGGGTCTGAGTCTAAACACAGCGGCAAAACCTGAACGATAGCTCCCAAACCTCCTGCCATCATGATGTAAAGCCAACTCCCCGGCTGCCATCCCCAAGGCAAGTGCAGCACGATGCTGACCCCGACGGTTACAGGAACCAACAATCCCAGATAGCGGCAGAGTTGTTGGGCCGCCATATGACGATCTACAGCTTGGCTCGTAACAGCCCCCCAGTTGGGTGGGGGCAAGGCAACATGAGATAACGGCGTTGTTTCCTGCGGGAATGGCATACATTCGGCATGCCAACTTTCGATTTGTTGCTTCAGTTGCTGAACGCGATGAGTTAATTGCCGCCTAGAGGACACGTCATAGGGCTGTAGTTTCAACTTTCTGCACGGTTGCCCTTGCGTTTGCCACGTCAGCTCCAGCGCTGTGGCCGGCCACCAGCCTAAACTGCTTTTAGCGTAAGAGATCTGCGTAATTTGATTAGCCTGTAGACCGAACTGAGCCTGTTCCCCAACATAACAGAGGACATCGCCGCACAAGGCCAAAAAACCCATGTCCCAGTTCGGAATCCCTTCATAGAGGCAACTAGAGGCAGTCGGAGCCAATCCGACAAACAGGCCATCGGCTACAGCGATTTTCGATTGCCGCCGGTTCGGTTGCAATTTCTGCCGCAGATGTTGCTTGAGTTTGGCGTAGCCCCAAAAGGGAGCACAATTGAGTCCAATTTGCAGAAGGGCAAGCATGCCTATCAGGCCAGCTAAATGCAGCAGCCAATGCATTGTCAGGCTCCAGGGTTGCTGAGCAATGACGGCGGCCAGGGTTGGCGGTAAAACCAGACTGCCCACTACCCAGCCGGTGAACCAGAAAGCAGCTTTTTGCTTAAACGAAGTTGAAAATAGCAGCCCCTTCTGTTCAGGTAGGGCGTAGCAGTTTGTCTGCCAATCCAGGCAGGATAGGAGTTGCTGGATCTGATTGGGGCTGATGTCATAGTAGTAGCCTAAGCTGGCCAGACGCTGCTGCACCGATGGATGGGTTGTCAGTACTCCCCACTGGGCCGCATCGAGCGGAGTATGACTGAGGTGCGCCAGTTTGACTAATCCAGTGATCAGGGGAGTTGGATCGCAGGTCAACCAAGCAGCCTGACGGTCTGCGGCATACTCAAAGCGGCGAGCGTAAGCGTAATAGAGCCAGAGCAGCACGATGCCAATTACCGGAGTCAGCAGTAGACTGGTCCCCCCAAGCGCCGCCACCGAGGCGCTGATCATGATGGCCACCACAACTGCCACCAAAATCGCCTGCAAAATTTGCGGATGGCGGTACTGCAAATGGGCTAACTCATGGGCAACAATGGCATCGATCTCTCGTTTGTTGAGGTAGCGCAGCAGGTCGGACGTCAGCAGCAAACTATTACCCTGGATAGCAAACGCATTCGCTCCTTGGGCTTTAGCTGATGGCATTAGATAAATCTGCTTCAGGGGAATGCCAGCTCGCTGGGCTAGGGCAAAGATGCGGTCGCGCAATTCACCGGATGTTAAGGCTTGCGGCGTTGGGCTGCTGGTGCGCTCAGCCCATTCGGTCAAGAGAATGCGACTGAGGCAGGCGGCACCCAACCAGGCTACGGCCAAGCCAAACTGCTGGGTAAATACGAAGCGAGAACCGCCAAAAACAAAACCAACGGCACAAAAGCTCGAAACTGCTCCCAGACCATCTGCTGTACCCATTCATTCTGAGTCCAGATGGGCTGACCGATACGAACCAACACTGGATAGGACAGACGATAGCAGCTTGCAATCGCTCCGATCGGAGGAACCACCACCAACCCCAGTTCGAAACTGGTTCGCCAGAGGTTTTGCTCGCGTCCCAACGCTAAGTTGAGCAGATGTCCGCTTTCTGCCGTCAGCAATAACCCAATCCAACCCAGCCAAATCAGAACGGATAGTTCGTTTAATCCCTGAAGATAACGGCAGCTAACCGCAGCCATCCGCTCGGCATCGGTTCGTAAGATTTGTCGTCGCAGCAGCAAGACAATTGCACCAGGAGCCACAAGCAGCATCACTGACACCAACAGCCAAGGTTGGGCCATTGCCATTCCCCATACCTGAGCAGCTAACTCAACCAAACCGGCTACCAAACCACTGCTGACCAAATGCCATCCAGCCAGGACTGCTGCACCAACTCCGTACCATCTCCGTTTAGAACAAAACCGATGTTTGATTTGCATCTTTATCAAATCTGTACAAAGCCGCTTCTCGAACAGTCTTCCCAGCTAAATAGTGGCTTCTATCCTAAACAGGGGTTCATTAGCTTTATCCGTATGACTTGATAAAAAAATCACAATCTCTCACGTTAGCCTTCGTTAGATAAATGGGAATTCTGGGGCAGAGCATCTTCCATCTATCGGGCTGCCATCATGGTTCTCAGTGCCTCTCCACCCGTTTATTCTTCTGTGAGTTTCCTGCTTGATCAGCTTGCGAATGAACTATCGCAGGATCAAAATTTGATCCGAATCAAAAAGCTCTTGTTGTATGTCTGCACTGGAAATTGGGAAAGTAACCAGGAGCGGCTAGAGCGTGTTGCCCTGAGAGGGTTAGTGCAGCATCTGTTTGAGGTCGCGCCAACATTTGAACAGTTTCAGCATCAGATCAATCAAGCCGTTGCTACCTTGAACAAGGCAGCTGAATATACCATCCTGGCGAACACAATCATCACCCGGTTTCATGCAGTTTACGCAGCAGTGCCACAGCATCGAACGGTAGTTACCAGCCCGGCGTCTTACCAAGCGGTGGCCCAACAGTTAGCCCAAGAAGCCGAGGCAACCCGGATCAAAAAACTGCTTCTGCTGACGTGCCGCAGCATCTGGGAGAACAACGTCACCAAACTGGCTCAGCTTAACTTGGCAGAACTAGTGCAAGAACTGCATCAAATTGCCCCAACGGCTGAAACGTTGCGCACTATCCTGAGCCAAGTGGCAAGCGCCCTGAGTAAGCCAGAAGAATATAGAGCCATTGCTGAGCTGATGAGCGACCGCTTCCAAGTGCTCTATCAAGCGGCTGGCGCTGCGGCTGCCTCTAGTGACGCTTCTGGTTGGGGGCCAAGCACAATCACCGAACTGCGACAGGGCATTGATATTAAGGGCACCGAGGCGAAAGGGACAGCGCACCTTTCCAATTCACCTTTGCCTGCAACAGCCCGGGCAGACCAGCAAACCGCAGAACTGTCGTCTCGAAGTCTGCTGCGGGTTGTGCCAAACAGCTCAGCCGTCGCTAGAACCACGGAACCGCAATCGAGTCAGGCTAGAACAAACCTCCCTGCTAGGCCACCACTGCGAGTTTTATCATTTGCTCAATCTCAAAAAGCGGCCGATCGGTTTAATCTGCGTTTGGAAATCATGCTGGATACTAATCCTCTAAAGGCCAAAATCCTGCTATTTTCCCTGCTGCATGAAGCGTTTCAGTGGAATGCCGACCACGAAGCCATGCTGAAAGTCCACGAGCTAGATGATCTGCTGCGCATTCTGTTTGTGTCTTATAAGCTGTTTTCGGAAGCGGCCAGCAAACTGAGACAAATTGCTCAACAACTAGGTGCAGACGACTATTTCCAGGTGGCAGAAGCCATCATCCGAGCGATTGAGCCGTTCTATATAGAAGTTTTACCAGCTGCTGTACCGCTGCCAGCCCACCCCTCGGCAGATGTAACTCGCATGAAAACCGATACCAACGAAGTGACTTTACCCGAACGCCACTAAAACCGCCACTAAAATCCTGCTATGCTCCAGGCCAACGAATTGCTGAAACGGTACGCAGCTGGTGAAACAAACTTTCAGGGTGAAAATCTAACGGGCGTTAATTTGACTAAGGCAGATTTGATCGGGGTGAACCTGAACCAAGCCGATTTGCACAGCGCTGTGTTGATTTTGGCCTACCTGAATCGAGCCAAACTTAGTAAAGCCAATTTAGTCGCTACAAAGTTAAGCGGTGCCAATTTGAGTCAAGCCGAGTTGGTTGGTGCTCTGTTGCGAGATGCAGATCTGCATGGTGCAGTTCTGCAAGGGGCAGACCTGCGCAGTGCCGATCTCACCCTAGCGAACCTGCTCGATGCCAATCTAATCGATGCTGACCTGCGTCATGCCGATCTAGGCGGGGCTAACTTGACCGGAGCCTGCTTACGGGGCGCTAATCTACGAGAAGAAAATCGCCGCTACACGGCCAACTTACGAGGAGCAACGCTGCGTAAAGCCGATCTGCGCGGAGCCAACCTGACGGGAGCCGATCTGTCAAAAGTCGATCTACGGGGTGCCAACTTGAGCGAAGTCACGTTGCGGGGAGCCGACTTAAGCGGGGCCGATTTGAGCGAAGCCAACCTCAAAGGGGCGCTATTGACCGAGGCCAACTTAACTCAGGCGATTCTGCGGGGCGCGAACCTATTCAATGCCAAACTGGAACGCGCGGTTCTAGTAGAAACCGACCTCGCCAGTGTGAATCTGCAGGGGGCGCTGCTGGCCGACGCTAAGTTGAGTAAAGCCCATCTAGCTCGCGCTAATTTAGCATTTGCTCGACTGGGGCGGGCAGATTTAAGCCGCGCTAATTTGTGGGAAGCCATTTTGCAGGAAGCAAATCTTACGGATGCCTATCTGGCTAGGGCCAATCTCACGAAAGCCGATTTAACCAACGCTAACCTCACCCGGGCCGAAATGAGCAGCACAAATCTAGCCGGGGCAATTCTACAGGGTGCTACCCTCCCCGATGGGCGGGTCAACCCTTAGGCAGATCGACTTAGCACCTGGGCAATTGTTGCCTCTAATTCTGCTTGGCCCAGGTGCGTCAATACAAACACTTCTTGAAAGGTTTTACCCTTGCGGGCAATTAGCTTAAAGCCACCGCGAATGGGAACAGAAACCTTGAGCAGCAATTTGGGTGTATTGGCTTTAGTGCGACCGATTACAGCCGGGGTAATTGTACCAATGCCAGTCTGGTCGGCTAGTCGCTCCAGCACCGGAATCAGCCCCGGTAGATGGGTGGAATGATTCCAAACTACTCGTCCTTTAAGCGATTCTGCTCTTATACCTGCTCCCATATTGCCGACCTCAAGCTTGCTCTAGGGGAGCCATCGTCAGACCAGCCCGGCTGAGCTGTTGATGATAGAGTTCGGCTTGCTCTTGCGGACCGACCCAAACCGTTGCCTGCCCCTCATAGTGAACCTGCTTGGTAAGCTGCTTGGCCCGGTCAACGGTCATCGCTGGGATGTACTTCATCAAACATTCTTCTACATGCTGAAACGTGTTGAAGTCATCGTTGAGCACAATCACCTTGTAGTTTGGGTAAGGCTTCTGCGTAACTTGACTGGCTCGGCCAGGAGCTACCGTAGGAGCAGTTGCCATGGCTACAGGCGCGACTGATAGTACGGAAGTCATAGGCGTTACCGAGGGATATCGTTACAAAACTACATTATGCCTACTTTAACTTACCTGCTCCATCCTGACATAGCGGATCCAGCTCTACAGCAAAATGGGTAACACTTGCGTAAAGTAATCTCGATACAGCCTGCAAGTGGGACTAGCTTTGAGATTAGTGAGACGAATCAGCCCTAGGCTCTGCAATGTAAAAGCTTGCAGCGGATGCAGCTCGACAGGGTCGGCAGCCAACATGACCTGCTTTAGGGCATTCAGCAAGTCGGAATGATACTGTAAATAGGACAATCTGCGGCGCAGGTGGGCACTAAAAATGCCGTTTGCCGCCATCTCGGGTTGGGTCAGTTGCTCTAGGGTAATGTCTCTGCGATTGAGATGATGCAGGGCGAGATGGGTGAGATGGGGGATGCCGTCTAATAAATCTATCAGGTTAGGAGTGGCATCTTTGGCCTCAATCCCATAGCGCTGTACTAGATCTTGCACTTGCTCTGAGGTGAAATTGGGTAACTCCAACAGCAAGCCAACGTTAAATGGCGACTGACTCAAGTTGAGCGGCAGGTAGACCTCTGTAGAATGCACCACAATTAGGCGCAGCCGCTGCCAAATCAGGCTATTGCCATTGCCGTAGCGCGATTTTTCGTACCAAGCTCGCAACATGCCAAAAAAATCCGTCGCGATGTTGGGATGATCGAAGATGGTGTCAACCTCATCTAATGCCAGCACCAGCGGTTCGTCTAGCTCCGGGAGCAGATAGTTCTCAAAATAATCGGTGCAGTTGTAGTTGCCGCCATACACCTCATGCCAGTGGTCATCTACACGATGGGGCAGTTGCAAGCTGCGGGTCACCACCGCACAAAACCAGCGCAGAAACCGATTCAGGTCTTGAAAAACCGTGGCATCGGCCAGTTGCATATTCAGCACAATTCCTTGCAGACCTTTTTCCTGGGCAGCCGCCAAGATTCTCACCATCAGGGAGGTTTTACCAAATTGGCGCGGAGCCTTGACCCGAATTAGCGCACCGGGCTGAAGAATTTCTTCGTAGGCTAGAGGTTCAATCGGAGGCCGCTCCACGTAAATCGGTGAGTCGAGCGGCAGGTGCCCCCGGATCGGTTTCATCTGCAATCCGGTGACTACATCAGTATCCATGCTGATGTAATCGTCCGGGTGCAGCGTCAGCTTGAGAGCATTAAAGTAAAATTCTAGGGTTTGGCGATCAACAGCTAACCGCCGCCGGCGAACTTTGGTGATCGTGTTGGGGCTAAGTCCGGTTTGTTCGCCCAACTGTTCCAATGTGTAAGCTTTACCGGCGTTGTTAAGTTCGGCTGCCTGCTGTTCTGCTAGCTGTAGCCGTTGCCAACCCTGAGGACTCAGGATGACACCCCTTTTTCGTCTCTGTACGTGAGAATTTTCAGTCATTGAAGCCGAGTTAATCCACTCGAGTAGCCTCTATGTGATCTACCTCACACCTGTCAAATAGGCAACTCATCAGGTGCAATGAAGTGTGAATATTGATTGGGTTAGTATAGAGAATCAACAGGATATTTCAGGCAATTTAGGGGTTGATCCGGGAAAATCTATTACTTAAGCAACTGAAATACCTGAAAACACACAACTTAATTCAGCCTAAATATAAGATAGCTGAAAAGAGACACTTCTCTTGATCGTCTTATACAATTTTTCAGCGCGGTTATCTTACTGAAAATTTGTCAACAGCTTTCTTTTTAGGAATTAAAGCACAGAGTCCAACAAATTCAAGAATTAGAGAAGTTCTGAATAGGGGCTACCCCTCAAGCAAGTTTGCCGTGGGACATTCCACTTGTCAAGGGAGACAAAACCTATCTGAAAACCTTACTCCTGAGACCGGCTCTTATTTTTTTCTTTATTTTGTTTTGGTACATTCTATACTTAGCCACATTTACACTCTATACCTACAGTCATTAACAATTTCTTGGTCAGGGATTAAAGCGGATCGATGAAACTGATTCAGTGATTCGATTCGGTGATTCGATTCAGTGATCCGTTGAAAAGAGGGGCAGGTTTAATGGAAATATAGAGAGTAGTTGCTTGATTCATTCGGTTTAATCGAAATGGGCGAAATGGCAGGGCAGTTGTGGAACCAACCGGGTTTACAGCCTGGTGCGCTGTGGGCCAAAGTTGTAGCTCAAACTCGGCATGCCCTTTCGTGTGGAGCGCTTCAACCGATTCCAACTCGATCTGATTTTATTGATCAAAATAGAATTCGGTTTTTGGTGAGGGTGCTTGACAATTTGGCGCGTAAGGCAGCGGCAGACCGGCAGCAAGAGCAACAGGCCAAAGCCGGAAAAGACTTTAACCCATTCCTGCCCTACGATCCAGATTTATTTGTGGCGGATTTGTCCAGCACTCATGTGTGTCTGCTGAATAAATACAACGTTGTTGAGCATCATTTGCTGCTGATCACCCGCGAGTTTGAAGAGCAAGAATCCCTGCTAACTCAGCCTGATTTTGAAGCTCTATGGATTGGGTTAGCCGAGATCGATGGCATGGGATTTTACAACTCTGGCAAAACAGCAGGAGCTAGCCAGCGCCATAAGCATTTGCAGCTCGTGCCCTTACCGTTAATTCCAGACGGGGACAGAATTCCGATTGAGCCAGCTTTGATGACGGCTACTTGGCCATCCGAGATTGGTAGCAGTACCGATCTTCCCTTTCGCCATGCGGTGATCCGGCTAGATGGTGCAGCTTCATCCCCCCAGCAGGCGGCTCAGGCCACGCTAGAGGCTTATTACAAATTGCTCACAGCTCTAAAGTTGTATTCTCCGGTTGACCACAGCCTGCAAGGTGCTTACAATTTGCTAATTACGCGGCAGTGGATGCTGATGGTGCCTCGCAAGCAAGAGCAATTTGCCTCGATTCCGGTCAATTCGCTAGGCTTTGCTGGCACTCTGTTTGTCCGCGACCAGGACCAGTTCGAGCGCTTAAAGGCGATTGGTCCGTTACGGCTGCTGCAAGAAGTTGCTGATGGGCATCACCCTAGAGAATTAACCCTGTAAAATTAACTGATGATGTATTGCAGGCCAGGATGAGCCATTCTTCAGTCATCAGGAAAGTTAGGATAGGGAATGACAAACTACAGCCACTATAAGGACTCCAACCGTGAGTGTTGTTGATCGTGCTTCTAAGCCGCAGACTCATTCCCTAGACAATCGCAGGCGTTTTGCTGCTTCTCGTTGGCTAGTCAGGTTGCTGTCGCCGGATGTGATCGCGCCGCTGCTGGTAGGTGGCTTGGTCTTGATTTTATGGGAAGTAGGAGTCCGGGTTACCAATACCCCTCCCTATTTGCTGCCCGGTCCCCTCTTGGTTGGGCAAACGCTGATGCAAGAATGGAGCGTTTTGTTTCCGTCGTTACTGATTACATTCAAAATTACCTTAGTGGCATTTATTGCGGCAGTCATTTCAGGGTTGCTGATCGCTATCTTGTTCACACAAAGCAAGTGGATTGAGCGCAGTTTCTTTCCCTATGCTGTGATTCTGCAAACAACGCCGATTGTAGCAATCGCACCGCTGATTATTCTCTGGGTGCGGCGCGTAATTCCTGGGGAGAGTTCTACTTTTGTATCCTTGGTAATTTGCGCCTGGATCGTGGCCTTTTTCCCAATTCTTTCCAATACTACGCTGGGATTAAACAGCGCTGATCATAATCTGGTGAATTTATTTCAGCTTTACAAAGCATCGCGATGGCAAACCTTGCGTTACTTGCGCCTCCCCAGTGCCCTGCCCTACTTTCTAGGAGGTTTGCGGATTAGTGGAGGGCTGGCTCTGATTGGTGCAGTGGTGGCAGAATTTGTGGCCGGCACGGGTGGAACCCAATCAGGAATTGCCTATCAAATTTTGATGTCTAGTTTCAACTTACAAATTCCTCGAATGTTCGCAGCTCTGTTTATGACTACGGTATTAGGAATATTGATTTTTGCCTGTTTAACCGTGTTATCTGATTTCTTGCTGCGCCATTGGCATGAAAGTGCTGTGAAACGTGAAAACTAAAGGAAAGTACATTTGCTACAGCTTGCTAATCGCTTGTTAATCGATAGATTTATTACGGGGCTAATTTTCTATGGTATTGCTGCCAACGTCCGATCACTATTGGTTGCAGAATGCCCATATACCAATGCCGTTATTAGCCGACTGTAATACCACTGGCTTTTCAACCGTAAACCAGTCGGTTAATGGATTAGCCGATGGGTTAGTGCGGCTGGATTTGGAAATCAAAAATGGGGTGATCAACCAAATCATTTCCTCTGGGCACCTTCACATAGATGAGGCAGTTCCCGCTGTGGATTTGCAGTTGGGCATGGTGTGGTGCTGTTTTGTAGATATGCACACCCATCTCGACAAAGGCCATATTTGGCCGCGCACGGCTAATCTAGACGGTACATTTGCCTCGGCCCTAGAGCAAACGGAAACTGACCGTCAACACTGGCAGCACTCGGATGTGTATCGTCGAATGGAGTTTGGGCTGAAATGTAGTTATGCCCACGGCACTAAAGCAATTCGTACCCATATTGATGCTTTTGGCCAACAGGGTAGCATCAGTTTAGAGGCATTCGCAGCCCTACAGCAAGACTGGATCGACCGACTGACGCTGCAGGCCGTTCCACTCGTTTTTATCGACTACTATCTCACCTCAGATGGGGAAAAACTGGCTGACCAAATCGCCGAGATCGGGGGTGTATTGGGCGGTTTGCCTCCAATGAGTCAGGACTTGGATCAGCAGCTTGACCGCGTGTTTACCTTAGCGAAGGAACGCAACCTGGATCTGGATTTTCATACCGATGAGAGCGGCAATCCAGCCGATATGACCCTACAGCGAGTAGCATTGGCGGCATTGCGGCATCAATTTGCAGGCCAGATTGTCTGTGGGCATTGCTGTAGTTTGGCTGTGCAATCGCTGGAGCAGGTGTTGCAGACCTTGACTTTGGTGAAACAAGCTGGGATTGGGATTGTCAGTCTGCCGATGTGCAATTTGTATCTGCAAGACCGAAACCAGATGGCCTCACAGCAGTTTATCCAAGCTTCATCGGGTGAACAGTTGGCACACCTCGTGCAATTCAAAACCCAAACTCCTCGCTGGCGAGGTGTGACGTTGGTTCATGAGCTAAAGCAGTTCGGAATTCCGGTTGCCTTTGCTAGCGATAATTGTCGAGATCCTTTCTATGCCTATGGCGATCACGATGGCTGGGAGGTGTTTACCCAAGCCGTGCGAATCGCCCAACTCGACGCGCCCTACAGCAATTGGTGTCAGAGCGTAACAACAATTCCAGCTGACCTGATGCAGTTCCCGAGCTGTGGACGAATTGGGGTCGGACTACCTGCCGATTTAATTCTGTTCAAGGCCCGCTACTGGAGTGAACTGCTAGCCCGTTCTCAGCATGACCGGATTGTGCTCCGCGACGGCAAACCCATCGCCCCTACCCTACCCGACTATGCCGAGTTGGATGATTTGTGGCATGGCTAAGACGAGTTTCTCGTTTGGTCCTCGCGTAGCTCGAAAGCCGTCTTGAGAATTCCTCTAGTCAATCCACATCAATCCACAAAAAAGCGTGGCGGTGTCAGCCAAAACATCTGGCTGCGTCCAATCGGCGAGTCCGCTTCGGGTAAAATCAAGCCGATGATGCCAGCTTTTTTCAGAATCAGGTGCTGCTGCGGTTTGCCCCACACGAGAATTTCTGCCCATTCGCCCAGATCGGGTTCATGTCCCACAATGGCTAAACAGTCACCACCCGACTGCCGCCATTGCTGCAGCCAGCTCAACCAAACGCTCAAATCACCTCCGGGCGCTAAGTGGGGAGACTCTTCTAGTTGGCCTAGTTTGTAGGTTTGCAGAATCTCCGCAGTTTGGCGAGCGCGAGCTAAGGGACTAGTCAAGATTCGATCAAAGCGAATATTTAAGGCATGGAGCCGTTTAGCAATTCGCCGAGTGCGCCGAATTCCTTCTTCGGTGAGGGGACGTTCGTCATCGTTGGCGTAGGTACCTCGTTCCCCTGCTAACCCATGACGAATCATGTAGAGTTCAATTTGTGCCATTGCCTGTCCTCGCGAAGAAATCGGAGCAATCGTTGAGAGACCATCGATTGAAGGATTTAAAGCCCAGGCTCTAGAGTATAGCAGCAGAGCAGCAAATACCAGCAGGAGACCATGTCTGGCTTAATATTTGCAGCCAGACATAACTCGATTATTGCTCAATTTGACAAGTTCTAGCCTACAGATTTAGCCGAGAAAGATTTATTGTGTTTTTCATTACAATTTGTTTTTTATGCTTCTTTCTATCTCATCACGTCATCTCTAGTTCAATTCTATGATGCAAAAACTTCTGAATCTACCGACCTTTTTGCATTAGCAAAGCAAACCATTTGATGTTGTGAGCGTAGTATATAGAGTATGTCTCATGTATGTGTTTTCAATGAATCATCTGTTAGTCAAAATTGGAGTTGTTGGACTGGCGATAATCAGCTTGCTGTTAGCAGGGTGCCATCCAGGACTGGCAAATCGGCTATTGTCATCGGAAGCAACACCCTACGAACAGCGATTGGTTCACAATCCGGATGGCATTGGCAAGTTCTATCTAGGTAGAGAAATCGCTCAAGTCATGGGACATCAGGGAGCAGCTTGGTTGGAGCGTCCAAGTCGGAGGGTGGAGGAACAGCCCGATCAAGTGGTCAAGGCCCTCAACCTTCAACCCACCGATGTGGTGGCAGACATTGGTGCGGGCAGCGGCTACTTTAGTTTTCGGCTCAGTTCCTATCTGCCGCAGGGCAAGGTGTTTGCAGTTGATGTTCAGCCTGAAATGATCGAAATTCTCAACTTCTTGAAGCAGGAAAACAGAGCTGAGAATGTGGAACCGATTCTGGGCAGTGAAACCGATCCCCACCTGCCGGCAAATAAGGTTGATTTGGCCCTGATGGTGGATGCCTACCACGAATTTGCCTATCCGCAGGAAATGATGCAGCAGATTGTGGCAGCGCTGAGACCAGGTGGACGAGTCGTGTTAGTGGAATATCGTGGCGAAAACCCGTTTGTGCCGATCAAAGCCCTACACAAGATGACCCAGCAGCAGGTGCGCAAGGAAATGGGGGCAGCAGGACTGATTTGGCAAGAAACTCAGAATTTTTTACCCCAGCAGCACCTGATGATTTTTCAAAAACCGGCTTAGTTTGTCCGTTAACCAGAATCTAAATCAGAATTTAATCAGAATCTAAACCTGCACTTGTTTCATAAAGCTGCTGCATGGCCTGAAAAACCAGCTCCACCTCACTTGGATCTACCGAAATAGCGGTAATGCCCCACTCTAATAGAGCCGAGAGCAGATTGGTGTGCTGAAAGGTTTGGCCGCAGATCGAGCAAGCAATGCCAACTTGACGGGCAGTTTGCACGAGTTGCTGAATTGCCCGCACTACAGCCGGATGATGGGGGTCAAAGGCCGCTGCCATCTGAGCATGATCCCGATCGACGCCCAGCAGCAGTTGGGTTAAATCATTGGTTCCAATTGCCATACCCTGAACACCAGCGGCCACATAATCGGACAGCAGAAACAGCACTGAAGGCACTTCAGCCATAATCCAGAGCTGAAACTGCGGTTCTTGGGTTAATCCTACCTGCTCGACTTGCTGCCGACAAAATACAAATTCCTCAACCGTGCGCACAAACGGTAAGAGTAGCGACAGGTTGCGATACCCCTGTTGCTGCACTTGCTTCAGGGCGGCTAGCTGCACCCGAAACAGAGCGGGGTTGAACTGATAGCTGAGTGCTCCGCGCATGCCGAGCATGGGATGGGGATGGGCTTCTGAAGCGGTTGCTGAAAACTCATGCGAGCGCAAATCCAGAGAGCGATAAAAGACAGGACGGGGCATAAACGCGGCAGCAAATGGCTGAATCCGTTGGCTGATCTGCTCGATAATTTCGCTGATTGGCTGCTGGCGTAACCAAACTTCTGGATGCCTTTGCTCGAACAGATCGAGCAACATCAGCTCGGAGCGCAACAATCCCACACCGTCAACTGGCAGAGCCGCTACAGTTGCCAAATGCTCTGGCTGGCTGAGGGTGACAAATAGACGAGTTCGAGAGGTGCGCGGCGCGGCCAGTTTTGTTGTTTGCCCAGTCGTTAAAAAATCGGCATTTGCGCGAGGAGTTGCAAAAACAGCCAGGGGTTCACTATGTGAGGGCTTCTGCCAGTCAGACGGTAAATTGAAGTCGCCCCAATAGACCTCGCCCTGATCACCATCGATGGCGACTCGTTCCCCCGCATGGATCAGGTGGGTGACCTGCTCGACCCCAACCACTGCCGGGATGTTCAACTCCCGCGCCAAAATTGCCGCATGGCTGGTCATTCCGCCCTGTTCTGTGACAATGCCTGCCACTTGCTGCAGCCGCCTCACTTGCTCTGGTGTAACCATCGCCGTGATCACAATACTTCCTGCTGGTATGGTCTCCAAATCAGTAGGCTGTTCAGTATCTGATTGCATTAACCAGGCCGTTCCAACGGTTTTTCCAGGGGCAGCAGCCAACCCGATCAGGCGATGTTGGGAGGATAAGGCACTACTGGATCGAAACTGGGTCCCTAACCGGCGAAGAGAGCCAAACTGGGGCATCACCTGAACGAGACGAAACGGAGCTGGGGTAGAATCAGCCTCCAGCATCCACTCCAACGCCAAGGGCATGCCCAACTCGGTTTGTACCTGCTGAACCAAGTGAGCGAGCTGTTGGAGCTGGACTGGGGGCAAAACGGGCTGCCTAGCCTGGGAAGACGAAAGCAACTCTAACTGGAGGCAGGTCTGCACATCGGGCAACCAAGCTGAGAGGGCTAGGGGAACAGTTGAATCGGCTGCGGCCACTCGATAGGCATAGGCTTGCTGTCCTGGATGATGGGTTTGCAAGCCGGACTGCAAATCAAACGAGTAGCGATCGGCACTGCCTTGTAGAAGCGCCTGACCCAAACCCCAAACTGCCTGCACCTGCACTTGGCTGCCGATAATTTGCGACTCTCCGGCGGCCAGTACCGACTGCATGGGCTGTACCAGCAAGGCAAGCTGCACATGCTGAATTTGAATGCCCAGCCGCTGCCAGTAAAACAAGCTTCTGGCTCGAAATAACTCTGACCAAGTTTGCTTCAGCGCTTGGGCTAGCGCCTCTCGATCTGGTCTGCAAATATGCGAATTTAATAGCCCAATCGAACGGTAGCTGATGGTTGGATCCAGCCCAGGCTGTAGCGAAAAGGAAGGCCGAACGATCACAGCAGGTGATTGCCAAGACTGCATGCTTGTCTGCAAAGCATCTAGCAAAGTTTCCGGTAAGGGCGCAGCTTGAATTGCGTGCTGAATTTGCTGCGCAATCCTTTGAAGCTGGCGTGGATTATTGGCATCGACATAAAGAAATGAGTTGGGCAGATCGGCAAACATCCGCTCTTGCCAATCCATGTGAGCTAAAAGCTGCTGCAAAACCGTTGCCGACACCACCAGTCCGGGGACACTCGGATACCCCTGTTGCATCAGCAAGCCTAGATAAAAGGCTTTATCTCCGACCGCACTGCGGCAGGACGGTTGAATTTGATCCAGCCAATAGATATCATCCACGACCATACGGCGAAGCGGGCGAGAGTTCTGCGTAGAAACAGCTTGCTAAACGGTTAATCTAACCAAGAATGATTTCTAGTCCTCTCTGACTCGCAGCAGTTGTGGCGTTTTTCAGTGAAGCATAAACCCAAGGTTGAAAGCATCAAGCCAAGCACAGATGCAACGCACGGGTTCTATGGTTCACTCAATGAAAAATGGCTACAAGCTGGATGAAAGCTAACGAAATAAGCCGAACGAAATCAGTAGATTGAAATTAATGACTTGAAACAGAGCTTGAAAGATTGTAAATATGCGGTCTCCTAACCATATCAACTCAAGCTACCGGATGCAATCGGGTGATGCAATTCCAGTAGCTCAATCCCAGTGGTTGGATAAAGCTGCATCACATCGGCTAGGGACATTCTCGACTGGACTCCCAGCGTTAGCGGCGATTGGTGCCCCTGATTCAGGTGATCGGCAGCGGCACAGGCAATCATGGCAGCATTGTCTGTACAGAACTTGAGCGGTGGAAACAAGACGCGCAGTCCCTTCTCGGTGGCCGCCATTTGCAAATGCTGCCGCAGGCCACTGTTTGCCGCTACACCCCCCCCCACCGCAATCGTGGTTAGCCCCAGATCGAGGGCACAAGCAATGGTGCGCTTGGTTAAGGCTTTAGCCACTGCCGCCTGAAAGCTAGCCGCCAGATCCGGCACGGACAAAGAGGTGGGCGGCAGCGATTGAGTCAACCGCAGAACCGCCGTCTTTAAGCCGCTGAAACTGGAATCGTAGGGATGGTAGCCGCCTTGCGGTAAGGAAACTTTGCCTTCGGGAAGGGTGTAAGCCCCAGGATTGCCGGTTTGGGCTAGTCGATCGATCACTGGGCCGCCAGGATAGCCGAGATTCAGCAGGCGAGCCACCTTGTCAAACGCTTCTCCGGCAGCATCATCACGGGTTTGGCCCAGGGTTTGGTAGAGGCCGCAGTCTTTGACATGGATCAGGCTAGTGTGGCCACCGGAAACCAGCAGACAGAGGAACGGAGGCTGCAAATCCGGCTCGCTCAGGTACGAGGCATAGATGTGGCCCTCCAGATGATGCACACCCAAAAACGGTTTTTGATGCAGCAGAGCCAGGGTTTTAGCCGCTGTCACCCCGACTAGCAAGGCTCCAACCAACCCCGGTGCACAGGTGGCCGCAATGCCATCAATGCCAGACCAATCCAAATCGGCCTGCTGTAGAGCCTGCTCAATCGCCCAGTTCACCATTTCTACATGCTGCCGCGACGCCACTTCTGGCACAACGCCACCATAGGGCTGATGCACCTGAATTTGGGAAGAGACGACGTTGCTCAAAATTTGCCGCTCTTGCACAATGGCTACAGCAGTCTCATCGCAGCTTGTTTCAATTGCTAAGACGGTTGACATAGGGATAAACCAGGGACGTGAATAGGCAAACTCCGGGCTGTCGCCGACAATTGCCAACAATTAAGTAAACTTCTTTTAAGAGCTTAACTTTACTGGGCAGACCTTGGGGGTATGATTGCTCTCACAGCCCAATTTTTTTGTGCGAATTACTTAACGTTTTGTACGAAATCTCTGCTTTTTGTAAATAAAGGGAAACAATTCCATGCGAAAATTGTTTGCTCTAGTGCTTGTTCTTTTCCTGTGGGTTACGTTTAGCGCTCCTGCATCGGCAGATGTGGCTAATTTGACCCCCTGTGGTGAGTCCAAAGCGTTCTTGCAGCGGGCGGCAAATGCAAAGACGCCTCAAGCGAAAGAGCGGTTTCAAAATTACGCTAACTCACAGGTCCTCTGTGGACCCGAAGGTCTGCCTCACCTGGTTGTAGATGGCCGCCTTAGCCATGCCGGTGAGTTCCTGATTCCTAGTATCCTGTTCCTCTATATTGCAGGCTGGATCGGCTGGGTTGGTCGTGCCTATCTGATCTCGGTACGCGGTGAGAAGGATCCTGAAATGAAGGAAGTGATCATCGACGTGCCTCGTGCGATCAAGTTCATGCTGACTGGCTTTGCTTGGCCATTGGCAGCGCTGAAAGAGTTTACTACCGGTGAATTGACTGCAAAAGACAGTGAAATTCCCGTTTCACCCCGCTAAAGTAGCCCCAGTCCTTTGATTTTGGAGTTCGCTATGCAATATCTGCTGAAATATTTATCCACTGCTCCTGTGTTGCTTACGGTCTGGATGTTCATTACCGCTGGCATCCTGATTGAGTTCAATCGGTTCTTCCCCGATCTGCTCTTTCATCCGATGCCGTAAGTAGTTCATTTCGACCTTTGGTTGAGTGATTTCATAGCCTAAATCCAGTGAGTGGTTGGTAGCGAGAGTCGGGTTTACGAACTCGCTTTTGCTTCAACCACTCACTTTAGTTATTGGTAGTTATTGGTCTGCTTAACTCAAAACTGCTTCAAATCTTCCCCACTTCCTGCGTTTTAGCTTCGGTCAACGGGCAGCTTTCTGGGATCACACTCAAATCAAACCAAAAGGTGGTGCCAACGCCAACTTCGCTGACCAGACGAACTTCACTCTGGTGCTTTTCGATAATATTGCGCACAATCGATAGCCCTAGGCCAGTCCCTTCCAGGGTATGCACTCGGTTCTCAACTCGGAAAAACCGATCAAAAATTGCCTTCTGGTCTTCTGGGTCGATGCCAATCCCCGTATCCGAAACCTCAACTCGCACATGGCTAGGCAGAAGCTCGCTCGACTCTAATCGATAGGCCCGAATCGCCACTTTGCCACCCGCAGGCGTAAACTTCAAGCCATTGCCCACCAAGTTAGAAAAGACTTGCAGCAGTAAGTCATAGTTACCGCGTACCGGAGGCAAGTTTGGCTCGATTTCTTGAATTAGCTCGATGCCTTTATCTTTAGCGTTGAGTTGATGGGTCCGCAGGGTCTGCTCGATCGGCTGAATGATGTCAACTGCATCAAACTGATAGCGCTTATTCGATTCCAGCCGCGACAGATCCAGCACATCGTTAACTAGGCGAGTTAGGCGATCCGTTTCTCGATTGGCCGTTTCTAGAAATTCCCGTTTCTCTGGCTCGCTGAGGCTGTCGCCGTACTCGTGCAGGGTCTCAATGAACGACTTGATATTAAACAAGGGCGTGCGCAGTTCATGGGATACATTGCTGATGAACTGGCTTTTGGCTTCATTCAGCTCAACCTCACGGGTGATGTCCTGCACCGTAATCGCAATTCCCTTCACCGTTTCCCGATACTGGTCCAGCACCGTGGTGAGCAAAATCCGCACGGTGCGGCTAGTCGGTTCTGGAATCGTGATCCGAAATTCGGCTCCGTCTTTGATATCTTCGGGCGGATGGCCAGAAACCAACTGATAGAGCGGGCGGGTCAGCTCGACTTTCACCGCGTCGGGCAGGATGTATAGCACATTTTCGCCGTTGACTGATTTACCATCCCAGCCAAAAATGTGCTCGGCAGTAGGGTTGGTCAGGATGACGCGCATACTAGTGTCAAGCAAAACGGCCCCGTCGGCAATCGTGGCAACCAGCGTCTCTAGCTTGGCTTTTTCGGCAGTCAGCTCTTCGATATTTTGCTCTTCGTAACGTTCTAGCCGCTCGGCCATTTCGTTGAAGTTGAGGATCAGCTCACCCAACTCGCCACCCAGTGGTAGATCAATCCGCTGCTTGAAGTTGCCTGCCGCGATATTTTTCACACCTACCAGCAGTTCTTTGATTGGTTTGGTGATCATCAGGGCATTAAACACGGCTCCCAGAATCACCATGGCCCAAATCGAGATAAATACCGCAATCGTGACATCTCGCGTCAGATGGGACGAGGTGACAACCGTGGCGTTGGGGTTGATGCCAATCGCCAGCACGCCCAAGTATTTCCCGTCATGGTTGATCGGCACAAACACATCGGTAACTTCGCCATCGGGAGCCAAATGCTGGCGCACCATCGGCACGTCGGATTTCTCCGAGAAGTTGTCGGGAAGCTGCATGCGTCGCCGGATCGTCAGCGAATTTTGCACCTCCGACTCAGAAAAGGGAATACCCAGAAAAATATCGCCCTCTTCGTCGGCATAGAGAATGTAGCGAATGCTCGACGTACTGCTGTAAAAACTGTGGGAAAACCGGGCCAGTTCAGTGCGGTTGTCTTCACTGATCAGGGGAGCCACATTGGCCGCCAGCAGCAGTCCCAGATCACGACCGAAGCGGGTGTCGTTGAGGCGAACGTCCTGCTGGATCGTGTTGACCGCCCAAAAAGTTAAGCCGCTCATGATCAAGGAGACCACCAGCGTGGCAGCCGCCATTAGTCGGGTTTGTAGGGTAAACTCCGACCACCAGCGGGCAATGAGTTCGCGCATTTGGTTTAGCAGAGCTAGCAAAGCAGGTTCAGCACGAGAGGACGTTGAATTACATTCATCTTGCATGAAGTTTTAATATTCTATCAATCTCGTTGCTAGCGTCTATCCTTACAGCAGCTTTGATGGCGAAATCGGCAGATTTACCAAGCCGGTCAAATTCAATCGGGTTCGGTCAGCCGACACCATCAAACGCCTCCACCTCGACGAGGCGCTTAGCAGCAACCCATTCAACCCAGAGATTAAAAGAAGGACATGTACTGCAACGCCTGCAGCGCGAATCCAGCTAAGCCGCTCAGCACATTCAGGATATTGCCGCCCGCACCGCCGCCACCCCCTCGCTGTTGTTTGGCGTAGGCTTCTTCTGCCTCCTCGATGCCGAGGGCAAACTGAGATGCGATCTGCTGGCCTCGCTCATGATTTTGTTCGGTGTAGAGCTGCTCGGCATATCTGGCGTCTTCCAGAGCACCGGCTCGGTCGCCCAACCGGAAGCGGGCAATACTACGAGCCAAATAGGCATGGGCAAAGTCCGATTCGATGCCAAGCGCCTGGTTATAGTAGCTCACGGCTCCCCGGAAGTTGCCTCTAGCGGCTTCTTCCATGCCCCAGCGATAGTAATTATCTGCCGTTGCCAGGTTTGAGGGCAGGCCCACCGCACCCAACAGGTTGGCCCCATCCAAATTAGCGCCTTCTAGATTGGCATTGGTAAGAATCGTCTCCCTCAGGTCAGCCCCTTGCAAATTGGCTCCGCTCAGGTTAGCTCCCGTCAGGTCAGCTCCAAACAACACGGCCCCATTGAGTTGGGCTTGGCTGAGATCGGCCCCACTGAGATTAGCATGGCTAAAGTTGGCCTGGATCAGGTTGGCCGCTGCCAAATTGGCTCCCATCAGCTGGACGTAGACCAATCCAGCTCGGTTGAGATCGCAGCCAGGACATTCTTTAGTAGTCAGCAGTTGCTGGGTGTGTTCCAGATTTTCCGCATAGGCAGCGGGCATTCCTCCTCCTGCTACCAGCAAGGTCAAGGCAACAACGCCGGGAAGGCAAGCTCTCATAGATTCACACGCTCACTAGTGGATCGTTCAAAGTGTACTGAAAAAATTCTCTGCTGGCAGCAATAGCAGTAAAACGTAGCAGTCCTGAATGGGGAAATTGTGAGAAGACAGGAGCCAGGAGCCATATCAATCCGGTTGATCAGCCAGAGTTCGCGTAGAGGCGTTTTGCAAGACGCCTCTACGATACGTGTAAAGGCGTTATTTCCTGCGGAAAGGCTATGCCTATGCAAAACGCCTGTACGATACAGCGTCTAAATTAGGGCGTTTAGTCGGAGTTGATATCAGGAGTGGGGTTGGTAGCAAGGTAACGGCAGCGGAGCATCAACGGGCAGATCTGCTTGTCTGGAAGCAAGAACGATTCTGGCTCCTACTTCTGCTCCTGGCTTCTGCCTCCCTCTTCCCAGGTTGCTACCAAAATCTTGGTTTCAGTTCGGCAAAAACACATCTTGCCAGCTATCAAAGCCAAACTCCTGCTGAAACTCTTCGATTACCCAGGCAATCGATTTGCCATGCCGCTGCGCCGTTTGGATCAGATAGTCTCGATAGGCGTACTTGTCCTCTAGGCTGGGTGTGTCGCCAAAAATGGAGCCAAGGCACCAGTCTGTTTCCGGTAAACAGCCGAACTGTTCATAAAATACCCGTTTGGTCCAGTTGGGGGCGGATCCTTCCCGGAAGGTTTTTTGTCGCTGGATCCGAAAGAACTCGTACATTTTGCGGCGTTCGATCTGGCGCAGCAACTCTTCGCTGTAAACCTCCACTAACTCATCGGTGCGAATCTGCGGCTCGGTTTCCCAAACATAGCGACAGCTAGGACAAGTCATCACAAACCCCCAAACTAGGCGGTTGCAGTGGGGGCACTGCTTGGTAGGTGTGGTTTCTGTTGTGCCGGGTTCTTTGCTGGTGGGCAGATGGTATTCCTTGATATCTTCTGGGAAGCCCAAGCGGCGCAGATTACCAGCCTGATCCAGAATAGTGCCGCAGGTCTTACCGGTGACAGGCGAGATGCGCAACAGGCGGCCAACCTGCTGATAGTGTAAAGCGCGAGACTGAGTCGGACGCAGCAGCAGCCCAACCTCCACACTCGGCTCATCAAACCCGATACTGATCACATTACAGGAGGTCAACACCAGCAGCCAGCCCGCTCCCAAATCCTGATAGAGCTGGTGCCGTTCTTTGATGGGCGTACTGCCATCCACTACAGCGGCAGCAACTCCAGATGCTTTGAAGGCTTCGGCAACGTGACGCGCATGTTCCACATCCACACAGAACGCGATCGTGCGTTTACCGGGCGTAAGGCGATGCCACTCTTCCACAATCCGCTGCACCAGTTCCGGTCGGTCACAGGCATTCTTCAGGTCCCGTTCGTCGTAGTCTCCGGCCACGGTCCGCACCTCGGATAGGTTAATCTCTGAGCCGCTGGGCACACCGTAATACTGCATTGGAGCCAGATAGCCCATACGCTGAAGCTCGGCTGGAATGGGGGATGCCACAAAGGTCTGCATGTGGTCGCCCAACTGTTCCCGCCCCAGCCGATAAGGAGTCGCGGTCATAGCGAGATGCACAGCCTTGGGATGGGTTTCGTAGATAATTTCCTGTCCAATCCGGCTGAATACAGTGGTATGCCCTTCGTCAAAAAACACGACATTAGCCTGCCAGTCGCGCCACCAAGATCGTTTTTCCATGGTTTGGATACTGGCAATCTGAATTGGAGCCGCTGGGTCTTCGTGCCAGCCTGCTTTAATGAATCCACAGCGCAACCCAAACGCCTGCATTTTTTTGTAGGTTTGTCCCACCAACACATCCAGGTGCACCAAAAACATCAGCCGCAATCCTCGGGCAGCCGTATCAGCACAGATTTTGCCGCCAATCACGGTTTTACCGGCCCCTGTTCCGGCAATGATGGCAACACGGCGATAGCCTTGGCCTAATTTAATGTAGAGATCTTTGATCAGCTTGCTTTGGTAAGGTCGCAGTGTGGGAGGCTGCAATGGCTGAGCCTGGTTTGGCTGCTTCTCAGGGGCTTGTTTTGTCACTGAAGGTTGAACTAGTAAGGTTGAACTAGATCAGGGTAGCAAATTTCCTTCTCGGTAGATTGAAATTACAGGTCGCTTTAAAGGAAAGGAGGGCAAATAGGAATCTAATGGAATCACTGCGCCAAGTTTTCGGACGTCTCGGTAATTGCCTCACGACACTACCGTGAAGGTTAACAGGTAATTAAAGTTCCGATAAAGTCGAGTTGAACTTTTTGTCAGCCAATTGCCAGACTAGGGAGATAAACGTAATTTAAACCTAGGTGCATATCACAGATGCTTTACGAAAACCGGTTTAGAAGCATTCTAAATAACTGAATATTTACTAGGTTGGATCATTCCTGATAACTGTTACTGAATGGTTCCCATAGCTGAGATTGTACGCATTGTCTTGTTATGGTTTCGTATCGGTGCATTGCTGAAGGCATTTTGATCAGCCACAGCAGCGATCTACACAGCGATTCAGATTAGGTTACCTGTTGCGCTAGGCAGAGGTTGAGGAGCATAGCCCCCATTGGCTTCCGCACCTGTTTTAGTGGCAGTTCATGATTCATTGAATTCATTTGTTTTGTTAGCAATTGTTCGAGAGCAGTTCCCGAACAATTCTTAAGAGAGCCAAAAGAGAGCCAATTGGAGCACCGGTTACATGAGATACCACATTTGTTTGAGCCGCTCAGTTGACCTGAGCAAGTTTCACCGTGACGCCCAGCTAGACCAATGCCCACGCCACACCATGTGGGATCTAAGCCAGGAGCTAGATGCCACGGTTCACCACCCCGACGCTAAAGCAGTCACTTGGATCGATCGCCGCCTCGCCAAACTGACTAGCGAACCGGAACATTGGGCGCTGGCCCGTTCTTTGATCAACAAGCTGACAGCCAAGGATCTCGTCTTCTGCACCGGAGAAGATGTCGGATTTCCGCTGGCAATTCTGGCTGGGTTCAAAGCCAACCGTCCTAAGCTGGTGGTTTATATTCTGGAGCCGAAACGCCTGCGTGTGCGCGCCCTTTTGAAACTATTTCGCTTGGCTCAGTCGGTTGATCTGTTTCTAACCAACACCCAGCTTAAAGCAGACTATTTGCGGCAGTACCTGCAGCTACCTCAGGAAAAAGTGCATGTGGTACGTGAACAAACCGACGTGCGGTTTTTCTGCCCCGGTCCTGTCACCCTGGAAAAGCAAAGACCGTTGATTGCGAGTGCAGGATTAGAGCAGCGAGACTATAAAACTCTGGCCGAGGCCACCCGTGATCTAGATGTGGATGTGAATATTTGCGCTGTTTCTCCCAACGCTTCAGCCAAAACCCGGGTAGCCTTTCCAGAGGTGATGCCACCCAACATGACCGCCCATCCGCAAGAATGGCGGCAGTTTCGTCAGCTTTATCGCAACTCTGATATGGTTGTGATTAGCTTACTCTACAATACCTACTCAGCTGGCTTAACGACTCTGATGGAGGCGCTAGCTTGCCGTCGTCCAGTAATCATCACGCGCACGCCCGGCTTGGCAGAACGCTTGATCGATTTGGGAGTTGTAACGGGTGTAGCTCCCGGAGACGCTGCCGCTATGAAGCAGGCCATCCTCAATTTCATCAACAACCCGGAGCTGGCAGAAGCCCAAGCCCAGCGAGGCTATGAGCTAATTTTGCAGGAACATACTAGCGAAGCCTATGTTCAGGATCTGGTATGTCAGTTTAAGCAGCTAGCAGAGCATCGATCCTGCTTTCACTCAGACGGAAATACTTTAAATGAGCCACTTAAAGCAGCACCTCTGCCAACGAGTACGGCAAGTCTCAACCCACTGAACCCGTCCTGAGAGAATTGCAGACTACAGCCTGGAGGGATCAGGAGCAATTCTGCCCAGAGCAGGCGCACTATGGAGCAATAATAGGGCTTTGAGGCTGTCTGGGAACCCCTGATTTTCCTAATTACAGGGGTTTGAGTATTCTCTGGCAATTTCTCAATAAGGTTAGACCATCAGGTCTAGGGTGCGGAGCAGATCGCTTGAGAGATATTCGCATCAACCCACAGACTTAGCTGACGATTAGGGGAATTTCCATTTTCCCCAGTGAGCTTTGCTCTGAAAGTTTTGCGTTCGAATTATTGGAACCTAAGTCTGGGAGAGCTTGGGCCAAAATTATGCTGGAGCAAGTATGCTGATAAACGCAAATGAATTTGCTGAGAATGCAGTCATTAACACCGAGATTTGTATTATTGGTGCCGGCCCTGCCGGAATTACCTTGGCGCGTGAATTCCTAGGCCAAACTACAGAGGTTTACTTACTAGAGAGTGGAGATACCACCTCACAAGCGGCAATGCAAACCCTGAGTGAATGCCAGACCTATGGCGCTCCATTTCTCTCACCTCAAGCAACGCGCCATCGCCAATTCGGAGGTAACTCGAATATTTGGGCAATCAAACTTGGTCGGTCAACGATTGGGGTCAGATATGCACCTTTGGATGCGATTGATTTTGAGCAGCGAGACTGGCTGCCCTACAGCGGCTGGCCCTTCCCCAAGTCCCATCTCGATCCGTTCTATGAGCGGGCGCAGGCGGTCTGTCAAGCCGGTCCCTATGCCTACGATGCTGAAGCTTGGCAACGGCCAGACAGTCAACCGCTTCCCCTCAACCCCGATCGGTTCGAAACGGCTGTGTTCCAGTTCGGACCACGCCAGATTTTTTACCAAGATTACCGAGACGCACTTGCCCAAGCGAACAACATTAAAGTTTGTGTTGATTCGACCGTAGTGGAAATTGAAGCGCATGAATCTACGCAGGCAGTGGCGCGGGTTAAGGTTTCTACCTTTGCCGGAAAACAGTTTTGGATTGCAGCCAAATTCTTTGTATTGGCGCAGGGTGGCATCGAAAATGCCCGTCTTCTGCTAGCTTCCAATCGTCAACAGCCTGCTGGTCTCGGCAATCAATATGATGTAGTAGGGCGGTATTTTATGGATCACCCCCTCGTTGATGCGGGGATGTTAATTCCCCATGATCCGAACTTGTTCAACAAAACGGCGCTTTACGATCTGCGGTGGGTTGATAACACTCCCATTCTGGGCAAACTGGCTCCAAGTCCAACCTTGATGCAGCAGAAGCACTTACTCAACCTGGCTGTTCTTGCCTTTCCTAGACCGAGTTGGAGACAGTTTAAGGCGATCGCTGCCTTCAAAACCGTGACTGAAGCAGGCGTGCGAGGAAAATTGCCCGATCAGCTGCCTCAACATCTGTGGCACATTCTGGGTGGTTTGGATTATATCGCTCGAGCCGGTTATCTTGCGGCAACCCAACATCAGTCCTTGCTGTACGGGTTTGGTCGGGGTGGTTGGTCAGAAATGCCTGACAATCGGCAGCGTTTTCGCATGTTTCAATTCTTTTTTCAAACTGAGCAGGCTCCCGACCCCAGCAATCGGGTGTTTCTGAGTGCGGAACGGGATCGGTTTGGTTATCGAAAAGCAGCGCTACACTGGCAATGGGGAAGCATGGATCGCAGCAGTGCGGCTCATAATCAAAAACTGCTAGCAGAGGAACTGGCGAACGCTGGAATTGGCAAACTGGCCTATGATGCAGCTCAAGCACCAGCCTTATGTTCTCCCTCAGGTGTGGCGCATCATATGGGCACGACTCGAATGCATGCAGACCCCAAGCAGGGAGTTGTAGATCAAAACTGTCGTGTGCATCAGCTGGCCAATTTGTATGTGGCCGGTAGCTCTGTCTTTCCGACCGGAGGTTCTGCCAATCCAACCTTGACCATTGTCGCCCTCTCACTGCGCCTAGCCGATCATCTCAAGCAGGCGATCAAAACTACATCAGTTGCCGGATCGATGTCTTAGCAGGTCTTAAGCAGGGTGTGCTCCTTTGCTGTGGTTTTAACACTCAATATCGTTCGTAAAGCCTTGGCAAACCAATGTCAGAACTGTAGCGGAGGTAGATGAGAGCGCAGCTATGACTGCTAACGATACAAATCAAACTATTTAGAAACAAGTTCAGTAGGGCATTTAAGCAAAAGCCGTGATCGGCTGACGATGCCTAACCGATGAATTCGGATTTACGCACATGCAGTATGGCCATTGTGAGACTGAGCGCACTACTTATGCAGGATTACGCCCTCGCTTACCCGTAGTGGAGGAAGAAGCCTTCTTGCCAACAGCAGCACGGCTCTTACTAACAGGAGCCGCTTTAGCTGCTGATCGAGTGGTTGTAGTTTTCCTGACCTGCGGTTGAGCCGATTGCGCCCCAAACGTGGCAGCAGACGGGGTTGTAGCCATTGGTTGTGTAACGGCTAGGGCCTGATTGCGAGGTTTTCTGGGCTTTCTAGTTTTGGCGTTCCCTTCGCGCCTTGCGGTCGCTAGATAGCGTTTGAGCGAAGAAGCGGTAATGGAAATGTTTTTACCGGCCAGGAGTTTGACGATTTCGTCATAGGTGTATCCCCGGTTGAGCGCGTCTGTAATATCCTCTTGCAAAATGGCGACCGCTTCCCGTAGGGACCAAAATTCCTTGGGTTTATCCGGCAACTCTTGCAACCTTATACCAGCCTGTTCGAGCGCATCTTTAGAAACAATGGTGACGGCAGAGGGCCGCTGTTTGGTTTTTGGCATATTCAAATCCTTGAAAGAATGGTGTCTCCTCTGTTACAAAACGAGGATGATGGAATTGACTTTACATTATCAATTTATTCCTTGAATTGATCAACTAATTGCGCAAAGCCTATAGAGCATCATGGCCTAGTCAGGTTCTTTAGTCGCCTTCTTATTCCAATTTCTATGGCTCAAATCAGATCGCTATATAGAGCCAATCGTTATTCTACAATTTTGTTTTGCAATCATTACTGCGCTATGACTTGGCGCTGCTTTTTGATGAGCGATAGCTGTTGTCGAGCAATTTGTGGTGAAAATAAAACCCCTAAAAATGCTTTTACCAAAGTTAATAAGGTTAAAAACTGACGGCGGCGGGGCAGGGAAGGATCATACTTCACAGCCTGTAACAAGTAGTGAATCGCTTTAAGGCTGCTGGAGCGAGATTGACTCGCTTCAAGTGCTTTTAGGGCTAGATACAGATAAAAGTTGCTAAAGCACTGGCCTCGCAGTGGCTGAAGCTCAGCTGGAGCCGTAGCAAAATTTTTCTCCAAAATCTCTATACAACAGGTTTCCATACTCCAAAGGTGGGTGGAGAGAGACTTGGGAGAAACCCGATATAAAATTTGCGGAGCCGCCACACAAACGAACGGATAGCGAGCTGCCAGCCGGAGCCACATATCCCAATCACCCGCGTTTTTTAAGACACAATCAAACAAACCCACCTCAGCAAAGGCCCATTTGCAAATTAGCGGATTGGAACCATTCTCCAAAAAATTTGTGCCTAGCAACTTAGCATAGACATTGCCATTCGCTTTGATGTAGGTTCCTTTGCGTAAGAACTGATCCTGCTGGTCAATATAATCAGTCCAGCTATAGGCAACAGCCGCTTGAGGATTTTGTTGCAAAGCATTGAGCTGAGCTGCTAGCTTGTCCACCGTCCAAAGATCATCGGCATCAATAAAAGTGATATAGTCTCCTGCTGCTTGAGCAATGCCCCGATTACGGCTGGCATGAACACCAGAGTTAGGATAGGAAAATATTTTTATCCGCTCATCTTGAATACTAGAAGCAACTTCTAAAGTTCGATCTGTTGAACCATCGTTGATAATCAGCAATTCAAAATGAGTATAAGTTTGATCTAAAACAGATCGTATCGTTCTTTCAATAGTTGTTGCAGAATTGTATGCCGGAATAATAACGGAAATCAGTGGTGTATTCATGATATGCAGCCAAAAATCTAGAAATGAAGAAATGAAGTCGCAGCTGATATTTCAGTCAATCTCTTTTGAGAGGCGCTGAGCTAATAAATAGAACGGACTAATCAAAATACCAAAGTAAAGTTCTAGCTCACAGGCAGCGACTAGATCAGTCTTGAACTGAGCGTGATATTTGAGCATATGCAAAACTACCCGCCGCAAATCGCTGACCATATAGGCTGTTGTCATCCACCAGCGTTCCTGGGGTTTCATACTCACTAGGCGCGTCGCACAGCGACTTAAACCAATACTGCGAAATAGCGGCAGCAAATAGTGACGCTCTAATCGCCAAGCCGGAATTTTGTGCGCAATGCGCATCTCAGGATTGTGCCAAATCTCCCAGTCCGACTGCTGAATGTAGGACAATGCCTCGATATCTTCACTGCAATCATTGCCGTCAGATCGCTTGAAGTGCAAACGGTTCAATAGGGTTTGCTCTGGTACATGAGCCAGCCAAGCTTGTTTGCGCACCACTAACCCAGCCGAAGGGGGCAGTAGCTTTTTCTCAGGCTCATAGCGATGGGGTTGGGAACCTCGCTCTACAATCGCCATAAAGGGGGCAATGCGTTGAAAATGAGCCGGTGGTTCCACTTCAAACTCGCCAGTAATTCGGCTGCCGTAGGCACCAGCTTGCGGATGCTGTTGGGCAAACTGATAGGCCGCCAACACCCAGCCTGGATCGGGCAAATTGTCATCGTCGAGAAATCCGATCAACTCGCTGTGGGCCTCTCGGACCGCTCGTTGGCGAGCATAGCTAGCACCCTGCTGGCGTTCTACGCAATAGCGGAGTGGGCAGGAAAATGTCGTCTGAAACGCTTCAACAATTGCGGCAGTCTGATCCTGGCTGTTGTTGTCTACAACCAAAACCTCCCAATTGACTGCCTCAAGCCCAGTTTGGGTTTGTAATCGCCTCAAAACATCGGGCAAGCGTTGTTCGCCGTTATAGGTTGGAATTGCGACGGTAAAGTCCATCATGTCCTGATTACTGGCTGCTTTTGGATAGTTCGGCTGTATGGTTCCGCAAGTCGATTCAATCAAGTTCGACAAGTCTTCTAGTTGGTTCAACTAATTGGTTCAACTAATTGGTTCAACTGCGCTGAGTTCAACAAGGAATGGCTTGATGTTTAGACATCGAGCAAGTTGACTGAATAAGTTCTAGTAAGTTCTAGGGTTGGCATCTAGTATTCCCGCAGTTCTCGCTGTTGCCGCATCCGATTCAGAGGTATAGCCGTAAGCTGCCAGGTTTAGATCAGGTTTAGCTCTGGGTTAACAAAAGTGAATTAGCAGGGTTGATGATCAGGTTGATGGTCAAGATTGATTGCCAGAGTGGGGACGGCAACCTCTAGAAAGTCCCAGAACAATCTTGATGGGTATTTGTAACTATTTGAAAACTTGATTAACGTCGTTGACGCGTTGTCTGAGGAATATTGTTACAAAATATTGCGAACCGCCTAAGAATGTGAACTGAATGCCGGAAAATGTTTCCGGAAGATGGCTGTGTTCAGACCATATTCCGCGGATGAAGGGTCGAGGCAGGTTGCAAATTCCTATCACATTTGGCAGAAATGTCAAGCTGTAAAGTCAAGTTGGCAAGGATGTCAGATTTGAGCGGAGCTAGCAGCCAAACGAATTCACCTGGGTTGTGGTGTAGCTCTAACTGCCTCAGATTCCGTCATTCTCAATGGTGAACGCAAGTTTAATCATCTCTGGTTACATTTTGCTTTTCGGAGGAATCCATCGATGAGTATTGTCACGAAGTCAATCGTGAACGCTGATGCCGAGGCCCGTTACCTAAGCCCCGGTGAATTGGATCGGATCAAGGGCTTCGTCACCTCTGGTGAGCGTCGTCTTCGGATTGCGCAGGTTCTGACTGATTCCCGCGAGCGGATTGTTAAGCAAGCTGGCGATCAGTTGTTCCAAAAGCGCCCTGATGTGGTTTCCCCTGGTGGTAACGCATACGGCGAAGAAATGACTGCTACCTGCCTGCGTGACCTCGACTACTATCTCCGCCTGATCACCTATGGAGTGGTTTCTGGCGACGTAACTCCCATCGAAGAAATCGGTATCGTTGGCGTGCGCGAAATGTACAAGTCCCTCGGTACTCCCATCGATGCAGTGGCTGAAGGCGTTCGTGCCATGAAGAGCGTTGCAACCTCCTTGTTGTCTGGCGATGATGCTGCTGAAGCAGGCACCTACTTTGACTACGTCATCGGTGCAATGCAGTAAAAGACTGAGTGATGAGTGTTGGGTTTTGAGTTAACTCAATTCAAAACTTAAAACTTAGAACTTAAAACTTTTTTAACTGTGGACAACGACTTGATCTAAGGAATCAAAATCATGCAAGACGCAATTACCTCTGTTATCAACTCTGCTGACGTTCAGGGCAAGTACCTGGACAGCACCGCTATGGACAAGCTCAAGAGCTACTTCTCCAGCGGTGAGCTGCGTGTTCGGGCTGCAACGGCGATCAGCGCTAATGCGGCTGCTATCGTTAAGGAAGCAGTGGCTAAGTCTCTGCTGTACTCTGACATCACCCGTCCCGGTGGCAACATGTACACCACCCGTCGCTATGCAGCCTGCATCCGCGACCTCGACTACTACCTCCGCTATGCTACCTACGCCATGCTGGCTGGCGATCCTTCCATCCTGGATGAGCGCGTGCTCAACGGCTTGAAGGAAACCTACAACTCGCTGGGTGTACCCATTGCCGCTACCGTGCAAGCAATCCAGGCGATCAAAGAAGTCACCGCTAGCTTGGTAGGTGCTGATGCTGGTAAGGAAATGGGCGTTTACCTCGATTACATCTGCTCTGGCTTGAGCTAATTCCTTGAGTTATGGGTCTTGAGTCTTGAGTGATGGCGCAAACTCCATCTAATTCAAACCTCAAAACTTAAAACTCAAAACTTGTTGAAGTCTGGGAAGTCTGGTGTGAGTGTTAGATCGTCGATGGCTGTTTCAAGGCGGCTATGGCAGTCTAAGATTGGCCCTAGATTCCCAGGCTTAGCGTAATTAGCTGAAGTGATTTTAGATAACGTCTAAAAGTCTAAATTCAACAGAAGTTTTTCAGTTTACAAGGAGAGTGACGGCCCCATGCGGATGTTCAAAATCACGGCTTGCGTTCCTAGCCAAACCCGGATTCGCACTCAGCGGGAACTGCAAAACACCTACTTCACCAAACTAGTTCCTTACGACAACTGGTTCAAGGAGCAGCAGCGCATCATGAAGATGGGTGGCAAAATTGTTAAGGTTGAATTGGCGACGGGTAAGCCTGGAGTCAATACGGGCTTGGCGTAGTTCTATTTAGCTCTTGTTTATTTGGATCTATCTAGACGAATTTCAGCTCTGGCTGACGGCGTCAAGCAAAATCTAACAAGCAAAATCTCAACGTTTGAGAGAAATTTGAGAGGGTGTTTGAAGAGTGGGAGGGGTGAGCCTTGACGCACTTTTCGGGCATCCTCTTAAAGTTGTTGTTAAAGGGTTTGCTCGGCTGTTGCCGGCTCAACATGCAAAACCATGATTCGCTCTGGACGTAACTTAATCGATTCATAGATCCGTCCATTGCGATCGCTGGATTCAACCTCAATTCAGCCTCAAAGGCTGTGCCACTTGCCAATATCTCAACGATGGTTCCAACTTGCCCTCGGCACAAATTGTATTGGGCAAGGGCAACAGTTAAAGCAGCAACATTTAACAACTTGCCGTGCCATTCCTCACAGCTAAACCTCTCTATAGGGTTCCAGAATTCCGACTAGAACTCGCAACAGATCTTCTAAATCAGCGGGAACTCGGTAGAGATCGAGATTTTGAGTTACTTCACGAGACTGCCGATCAAACTGACCAAACTGCCAGATCGTTCCGGTTGAAATTGCCCCCTGCAAGATCGGTTATTCGGAGTCTATCCATTGATCGAGGGCGATGAGTTCGATGGCAAGCTGAACAAAACCTCGTTCTAGATCTTCATTTTTCGCCTCTATCACGGGAAATGTCTGGTGAGTTTGGAGCAAGTAGTCCAGTGAGCCTTTGAGTTGGTTGCCAACGGCAACAGGATACTCCACGTTGAGGGTGCCTGAGTATAGTGCAGCACATCCATCAACACAGGTGCAATCAAGAATTCTCGTCGTGCCATCTCACTGGTCAGCTCAGACGAGGAAGGCTTTCTTCGATTCGGGTAGTTAAGTCGGTGAGGCGATCCAGGGTGCCAGAGTAACGAGGTAACTTGAGAGAGCGACGTTGAAGAGAAACGTTGAAATAGGCCAAAATATCTTGCGGAGCAAAGTCGAGTTTGAAGTAGGCGGCAAAGGTGTAGGACTGATCGGGTTGAATAATCGTTGCTCTAGGCATAGAAGGCGGCTCTTATCGACAAATCCACAAGTAAGTTTGAATAACTTTAATTCGGGGCTGGATCAAAATCCTTAGACTTGAGCTACCCTATGGAGGCATCTTCTGCAAAAGGCTGTCTTACTAAGCTATTGTCTTGGTTGGTCAACCTGGAATCCTGCGAGTTGCTGCATCTAGTTTCCATCTCATTATCGTCAATCCGGCATGGCTTCAATCGTTCGCTTCCTATTGCCGTTTTATGATCCCTCGGCTCAAACCTGGTCATTTGAGGCGCGTGCCCTGCGCTGGTTAACTTTCTTGTGGCTGTCAGTCGGGTTAGTCGTGATGTTTTCGGCGTCCTACGTGGCAGCCGGTGCCGAGCGGGGGGATAACCTATATTTCTTCAAAGGTCAGCTCGTCTGGATTTTTCTGGGCTTGACGTGCTTCAACATCCTGGTCCACTCTTCGATGCGCTATGCGCTGGGTTTGGCTGACTGGGGCATCATGATTTTCCTGGGGCTGATCTTGGCGACGCTGATTCCGGGAATTGGCACAACGGTGAATGGAGCGACGCGCTGGCTGGTGATTGGACCTGCGGCGATTCAGCCCTCAGAGATGATCAAGCCGTTTTTGGTATTGCAGGGGGCGCGTGTGTTTGGGCAGTGGGACCGGCTCTCCTGGACCGTGCGCTTGACGTGGCTCGGCATTTTTATGATCATCCTGGGCGGAATTCTGGTTCAGCCGAACCTGAGCACGGCGGCATTGTGCGGCATCATCATCTGGTTGCTGGCTCTGGCGTCAGGAATGCCCTACCGCTATTTAGGAACGGCGGCTGGGGCAGGTGTACTCGTAGCAGTGGTGAGTGTCAGCATCAAGACCTATCAACGACGTAGGTTGACCTCGTTCCTGAATCCTTGGGTTGATGCGCAAGAAGATGGCTATCAGTTGGTACAGAGCCTGCTGGCGATTGGTTCGGGTGGCTTTTGGGGAACGGGGTTTGGGCTATCGCAGCAGAAGCTATTTTATCTGCCGATTCAATACACAGATTTTATTTTCTCAGTGTTTGCTGAGGAATTTGGCTTTGTCGGCTGCTTGTTATTATTCCTAATGCTCGCCACCTATGCAACGCTGGCGTTGCAGGTAGCGATTAGAGCCTACAATCCAGTGCATCGTTTGGTAGCTATTGGCATCATGATCTTGATGGTAGGGCAATCGCTGCTGAATATCGGCGTGGCAACCGGGGCACTACCAACTACGGGTTTGCCATTTCCTTTGTTTAGCTATGGCGGCAGCTCGATGATTGCCAGCTTGGTTGCGGCTGGGCTGCTGGTGCGGGTTGCCAGAGAAAACACCAGCGCTGAAGTGCTGGCGCTCAACCAAAACGTTCAACTAGAAGAACAGTGATAGCTCCATCTCATTCTTCTTCTTCTGACGGATAGATCTAGGGTAGCCGTGAGCAAAATGCCTCCAGTGATCGTTTGATTGAGTCTGATGACTCTGATGACTCTGATGACTGAGTCTGATTAATTTACAGCCTGTAAACGAGAATTCACAAATCGATCCATCCACTGCTCTAGATAGGTGCGATTTGCCTGCCGTTGCTCCGGATCGGTGGTGGTGAGGGGATAGGGAGCCAAGCCTTGAATGGCAGCGGTCGTGACGCAAAACATCGACTTTTGGAAGCTTTCGCAAATCTTCACGCGCAGATCGTCCTGGCCCCGGATACTGCGCATGTAAACTTCCTGCAAATAGGGCGGCACAAAGTGCACCATATCCTGCATCAGCAGCGTGGGAGGAATGCCGGCTCCACCAATCGGCAAGGGATCCGCGTAGAGCGCTCCATAGTTGAAGTCGGCCTGACTGGGTGAGATTTGATGCGCCTGAGCGTTGTAGGAGACGGTGCCAAAGAAGGGGAATGACCGAAAGAAAACGGCTTCCACATAGGGAACTGCCGTATCCATTAAAAAGGTCAGCCCTACGGATTGGGGGATAATTTCGTAAGTTTGACCTTTGATGTTCACCGCATAGGTAATCGGCTTCGCTGCTGCTTCCACTAGACCCTCGCGGATATGGTCCACCACATCGGCAATCGACCGAATTTCGCCGCGATCGTAGCGATCCGAGAGGATGAGAAACATGCGGCTCATCACGTTCCAGAACTGGCCCAGAGCGCTGTAGTAGCAGAGCAGCCGCACCTGTTCGATCAAAAATTCTGGAAATAGGCGATTGAGGCCGCCCATCCACAGATTACCGCGTAGCTTGGCCTGGATTGCAGCGGTGGCCCGCTGACGAAACTCTGGACTATCCAGGTAAGTGTCTAAGCCTTGTGCCCCATGCCAGAACATGGCTCTCATGCAGTATTCGGAAAATTCGTAGTTGATCCGGTCGTGCCACCAGTGCTTCAGTAGCTTTTGCAGAGTGACTTCGCCATTGAAGTACTTGAAAAAGGGAAACAGTACCAAAAATTGGTGTTCTGCGATGTAGGTCAGGTTGATTTGATAGGCATCTAGTACTGTGCCATAGCTTTTGAGGATGCCCACCACTTCCACCAGATTTTCTGGCGACTCCGGCAGCAGGGCACCCCCCTGTTCTAACCGCTCGATAATGTGAGCCAACGGATGGGTTTTGGGAGAAGTTGCGATCACCATAGTGGAAACCCGTGGAAACGAGAAACGATAGGAACAAAGCAGGCATCAAGAACAGCAAACTGAGCTAGGAAGCTAGCCATCCACATCAGTCAAGGTGACCAGGGAAGCAGGACTAGGAAGTGGCTGCGCAACGGCAAAGGCTGGTAAACCACCCTGATTGGTTGCCAATGTAGTCGCAGTAGTTTCGCTCCAGCGCACCATCCAGCTCGGTTGCACCCCAAAAAAGATAATCAGCATCGTGACAATTACGGCAGGAATGCGGTCTTGCCAGCGCACGCGCGGTAGGTTGGCCAGACTTTCGGGCAGGCGACCAAAGAAGACCTTGTTGATCATGATCAAGAAGTAGACGGCAGTCAGGCCGGTACCCACCATGCACAGCAGCGTCTGCACTGGAAACACCTCAAAACTGCTGCGATAGACAATAAACTCCGCAATAAAGCCCATCATGCCGGGAATGCCTGCACTCGCCATTGCTCCAGCAATCATCAAGCTGCCAACCACAGGCAAACCGCGTTCAGGCGTGAGCAATCCCCGCAGTACGTTGATATCCCGCGTGCCGGTTTTGGCGTAGACCACACCCACCAGCAAAAATAGCAGGGCCGAGATCAAGCCGTGGCTGATCATCTGAGCAATGGCACCAATCAGGCTCAAGGGAGTTGCAGCCGCTGCCGCTAATATGATGTAGCCCATATGGCCAATCGAACTGTAGGCCACAATTTTCTTCATGTCCGTTTGAGCAATCGCCGCAAAGGAACCGTAGAGCACACTGACCACTGCTAACGCCGCCAAACCAGGGGCAATGGTTTGCCAAGCTTGGGGAAATAAACCTAAGCCAAATCGGAGCAGACCATAGGTGCCCAACTTCAGCAAGACGCCTGCCAGCAACACCGAAGCCGGAGTCGGAGCCTCTACGTGAGCATCGGGCAGCCAGGTATGCAGCGGTACGATCGGGATCTTGATGCCAAAGCCAATCAGCAGCGTAATCAGCAAGATCAACTGGGTTGCCAAGGGCAGGGTTTGGGAGCGCAACAGGTCGTAATCAAAATTAGAGTGACCGCTCAGCAGCGATAGACCAAAAAAGGCCGCTAAAATCAGCACACCCGAAACCGCCGTGTAGATCAAAAACTTGGTTGCCGCATAGCCCCGTCTTGCACCACCCCAGATTGCAATGATCAGGTAAAGCGGAATTAGCTCGACTTCGTAGAACAAGAAAAACAGCAGCAGGTTTTGGGACAGAAATGCACCCGCGACCGCACCGCCCAGAATCAGCAGCAATACATAATAGAGCCGAGGCCGGTTGATCTGCCGGTCGCTACTAAAAATAGCCAGCCAAGTCAGCAGACTGTTCACCATCACCAGCGGCATCGAAAGACCGTCCATCCCAAGCTGATAGCCTAGGCCCAAGCTCTCGATCCAAGGGAGGAATTCCTGAAACTGCCATCCCGGCTCACTCAGGTTGAACTGACTGGCGATGTAGAACGACCAGAGGAGGGCCATGCTGGAAACGGCTAGGGCAATCGAGCGAGCGCGTTGCGTCACAATCGCCTCAGGCAAACAGGCAATCAGCACTGCGCCTAGAATCGGTGCCCAAATCAAAATACTCAGCATAGCTGCGGTCACTCCTTAATTGGCCGAATTTACCGTTAGGATTGGCTAGTGGTTAATCTACCTATGTAGAAGCCATCTGTAGAAATCATCGAGTGTGAATGTCTCGCTGGGAGCAAGACGCTGTTAATCAGGTTAGATGACTCATTAGATTACTTAGAAGTACCAGTTCCCATAGGACCAGGCTAGAGCCATGAGGGCCAGAACCACGCCGACAAACAGCGTCAGCAAATAGTTACGCGACTGGCCAGAAATGGTGTACTTCAAACTTTCACCGCTAAAGATTGAGGCAACCCCAACGAAATTGACCAGTCCATCAACGATGTAACGATCGAACCAGGCGGTCAGGCGTGCTCCTTGCACCACACCCAAAACAACGCTGATTTTGTAGAGGCGGTCAATACAAAAATCGTAGGCCAACACCTCACGCACCGATTTCCAAACCAGCCCAACCGGCTTGGCCACTCGTGGACTGAGATAGAGCCAACCGCCCAGACCAGTACCCACTGCTCCCGAAAGCACCAGCAAAGCGACTAGTGTAGGATTCACCTGCTGCCAACTCGGCAACACCTGCCACTGCTGAAGCACCAACGGCAACAGCAGCACCGCAATAGTCAGAGTCACCATTGGTAGGGCCATCAGCCACATCACTTCCGGTGCCCGACGAGTCTTGGGCTTGGTCTCTCCCCAAAAGACGAGGCCAAACACTCGCACCAGGTTAAAAGCGGTCAGTCCATTCACCAACAGCAAAATGCCAATTAACCAGGGAGCAGTAGCCCAGACCCCTTCAGACCACTGAAGCATGGCCCAAAAGCAGCCCAACGGCAGTAAGCCGATCATGGCGAATGCTCCCACCACATAGGCGGCTGTAGTCGCAGGCATCCGAGGAGCCAGTCCGCCCATTTCGGTCAAGTCTTGAGTACTGGTAGTCAAAATAACCGAGCCGATGCTCATAAACAGCAGCGCTTTAGCAACGCCGTGCGTCAGCAAAAACAGCAGTGCCACCTCGTCCTGCTGGGTACCTACCGCCAGAAAGACCAGCCCTAAATAAGCGCTCGTCGAGTGACACATAGCCCGTTTGATGTCGATTTGGGCAATTGCCACCAATGATGCTCCAACAGCAGTCAAGGCACCCAGAATCATCAGCACTTCGAGCACGGTTGGCGACAAAGCTAGTACTGGCTGAAGCTTGATCAACACGTAGGCTCCGCAAGCCACCACCACTGAGTTCCGTAAGATTGACGCCGGGTTGGGGCCTTCCATCGCCTCATCCAGCCAGAGGTTGAGAGGAAATTGGGCACATTTACCCGTAGGTCCGGCTAGCAAAGCCAATCCAAGCAACGTGGCAACTAAAGGGCTTAAGTTCGCAACTTTAGCCCACAGATCTAAATGGGTAAAATCCATACTGCCAGCAATCACCGAAAGCGTCACCACGCCCATCAGCAGCAGCAGGTCGCCCACTCGTTTCGTCAAAAAGGCATCGCGTGCAGCGGAAACCACCAGCGGCTGAGCATACCAAAAGCCCACTAGCAGATAGGTGGAAAGGGTGAGCATCTCCAGGAGGGCATAGCTGAGGAAGAGGGAGTCGCTCAAAGCAATGCCGGACATGGCACCTTCGAAAAAGCCCATCAACGCATAGAACCGAGCTAGTCCCCAATCTTTCTCCAGGTAGCCAAGGGCAAAAACCTGGGCCAGCAAACTGAGAGCCGTGATGAAAAACGCCGCTCCCACGCTGATGCGCGAGGTGACAAAGGTGAGCCAGAGATCGAACCCAGGCAAACTGAGCCACGGTACCAACAGCCGCTCCGGTTCTAGGTCCCAGACTGCCCACAGCAGTACCCCAGTATGAATGAGCGCTAAAACCGTCATCAGAATGTTAAAGTAGGCTGCCGGACGAGGCCCGGTTCGCTTCACCAACCCAACCGACCAAGGCAGGGTCAGAATGGCACCCAACAAACCGTAGACCGGAACCCACCAGCTTGTCTGATAAAGGAGCTGATTCATCACACCGTGCTTCCTATAAAATCTTGCTGCTCTAAAACTAGGAATGACAAGGTTACTGTGTGCTAACCACTATCAAGCCTTAAACATTTATACTGGAGCCACTGACTAGAAGCCAGCTAATCACCGGCTGCCTAACTATGAGACGGCAAACTTTGCCAGGTTCAGCTCACGTTGCTGCTAGTCTGCTGCGATTAAATTAACTGCACCAGCAGGGCACCCACCTATTATCCATCTGTCCGCCTATCATCCATCTATCAATAGACTATACATGGAAATATAGATATACAGGTTTACAAGCCAGTCGTTGAAAGAGAAGATATTAGCTATACCACAAATGAGCCAGTAGACAGTGCTAGGCAGGGCAAAAAGTTTTGTCAAGGCGCAAACCAGTGGAAAACCTAATTAACATTATTAGAAAATTATTAGCGCTTCGCAAATCAAAGTTTTAGATTGTTTCCATTTGATAATTTTATCGAGCCTAACTTGAATAAACATTGCAAGAAGTTTTATCCAGCTTGCAGACGAAGGGAAATATAAAGTCTTCCTTATAGATGGTATAATTTCAAAGCATAAACTCAGTCGATGTTGCTGAGCTGCTATGCACTTCGTTGAGCGATTTTTGTTGAATTGTTTTGCCCCATTTGACTGGAGGCGATTGCAGTTTTAATCTCTCGTTGGTTTGTGCTGAAACTAGTTTCGGCGCTCTATTCTTGTGAGACAGCAACGGCAATTCTTACAGTTGTAACCGCTAGGCAACCCTTCAGCGAGAACGTTTTAGCGGCGGCCAATGGCTGAGCAGTGGCTCCCACGAGCAGGAAGTCCATTCACAGCCCAAAGGTAAATCAAACTCAGACCGGATAGATAAATTGAAATTATATTTCTTATAAAAATAATCATCCTGAGTTATATTGTCAAGGTTTCAGCCTGCCCTGTATTCTTAAGCTTGGGAATTATAAGGTGCTTTTCTGAAAATCAAGATCGGCGTTTCCGTCGAAGTTTTCAGGTTTTGCAGGTTACTCATCCTCTCTTGTTGGAGATAAACGATGCCGATTGCTGTAGGAATGATTGAGACGCGGGGATTTCCCGCTGTGGTGGAAGCGGCAGATGCGATGGTGAAGGCGGCGCGGGTAACGTTGGTGGGCTACGAGAAAATTGGTAGCGGTCGCGTTACGGTGATTGTCCGGGGTGATGTGTCTGAGGTGCAAGCTTCTGTAGCAGCCGGAATTGAGTCCGCGAAGCGGGTGAATGGTGGTGAAGTTGTGTCCACCCACATCATTGCTCGCCCTCATGAGAATTTGGAATATGTACTGCCGATTCGCTACACCGAGGCGGTTGAGCAGTTTCGTTCCTAGCTTTGAGTGCCTAGTACGGCTGGGTGCTTAACCCTTGCTGAGGGTTTAATTTCAGCGTGATTTGATTACATAAAAATGGAAGGGAGATAAATCATGGCAATTGCAGTTGGAATGGTAGAAACCTTGGGCTTCCCTGCCGTTGTAGAAGCAGCGGACGCAATGGTCAAGGCAGCTCGCGTGACCCTAGTTGGTTATGAAAAGATCGGAAGCGGTCGCGTTACGGTGATTGTCCGGGGCGATGTCTCGGAAGTGCAGGCATCGGTTGCGGCTGGTATCGACAACGTTAAGCGTGTGAATGGCGGACAGGTGCTGTCTACTCACATCATTGCCCGTCCCCATGAGAACCTGGAGTATGTACTGCCGATTCGTTACACCGAGGCGGTGGAAGCGTTCCGAGAGAGCGTCAGCGGTATTCGTCCGATTAGCCGCTCCTAAGCGCTGGCCCAACGCTAATGCAAATTGCTAAGGTTTGTGGCACCGTTGTCAGCACGCAAAAGGAATCTAGTCTCACGGGAGTCAAATTCCTGCTGGTGCAGTTCCTCGATTCGGAAGGCCAGTTGTTACCCGCTTATGAAGTTGCTGCCGACAGTGTAGGGGCTGGAATTGATGAGTGGGTTTTGGTCAGCCGTGGCAGTGCTGCCCGTCAAATTCAAGGAGGCGAGTCTCGCCCAATTGATGCGCTGGTTGTCGGCATTATCGATACGGTAAGTGTTGAGAATCGACGGCTCTACAGTAAGCGGGACCAAGACCGATAGGTAAAGTTTTGAGTTCTGAGTTTTGAGTTTTGAATTCACCGTGTTGATTCGCGCTCAAAATTTGGAACTTAGAACTGCTTCCGAGGTGAGTCTACGATTAAAGTTGGTGGTGTTGATTGGCTGCATAACTAGGTGACGCTTTCCTCGCGATTTTGATTGCTTGGTCATTACGGTTGGCAGTGGGTAATTGGCGAAATTGGCAGTAGTAATTTGGAATAATTTGGGTTTGGTGGGCGGTATCTTGCACTGATACCCCTATACAAGCACTTATGTACAAACACTCATGTACAAACATGATTTGAGCGTTCGGTGTTGATTTCCAGTGTGTTGATTACATAGTCAACGGCTGGCTTCGCTGCTGTTTAAGGCAAGAGAGATACTGATATGGTAGTCCGTGGTGCTGCTGCTCCGACGCCTGGGTCGAAGAGTTTGGCTCAACCTCAGATTGATGAGACTGCCCATGTACATTCCTTCTCGAATCTGATTGGGGATGTCAAGGTAGGTGCAAACGTTTTAATTGCTCCGGGGACTTCCATTCGGGCAGATGAAGGGAGTCCTTTTTACATTGGAGCCGGTAGCAAGCTCCAGGATGGGGTTGTCATTCATGGCTTGGAGCAGGGCCGGGTCGTTGGAGATGACCAAAAGCACTATTCGGTCTGGGTTGGCGAAAATACCTGCCTCACCCACATGGTGCTGATCCACGGTCCTGCCTATGTAGGTAACAACTGTTTTATTGGCTTTCGCTCAACCGTATTTAATGCCCGGATTGGCGATGGTTGCATTGTGATGATGCATGCCCTGATCCAGGATGTGGCGGTTCCACCGGGTAAGTTTGTACCTTCGGGTGCCGTGATTACCTCTCAGCAACAAGCAGACCGCTTGCCCGATGTGCAGGACAATGACCGACGCTTTGCCGCCTATATGGTGGGTCTCAACGACGCGATGCGAGCTGGATATCACAGTGCCGATCAGATTAGCCGCATCATGCCCATTCGTCAGCAGTTAGAGCGAAGCTTCCACGGCGATCCGGCGGCTGAGTCCTCCGCTCGTCTTTCCGATCCTTCTAGTCCTTCTAGTTCTACTTCTAGTTCTATGCAAAACACTCGTCTAGCTCCGGAAATAGTCGATTACGTGCGCCAACTCCTATCTCAGGGGTTAAGCGTTGGAGTGGAATACGCTGACAAGCGTCGCTTCCAAACCAGCTCCTGGCATAGCTGCGGCTCAATTCAGTCCAATCGTGATTCGGATGTGTTGAATGCGCTAGAGCAATGTGTCGCTGAGCATAGCGGCGAATATGTCCGCGTTTTTGGCATTGATCCCAGAGCCAAACGGCGTGTTTCAGAAGTAATTGTGCAGCGTCCAGACGGTTCGGGAATGCGAGGAGCAACCGCACCTAAGGCAGCCCCGGCTAGCCATAGCTCCTCCAGCTATGGTTCCTCTAGCTACAGCGCTCCTAGCTCCCAACCCTCCTACAGCGGCAGCTACAGCGGTTCCTCGCAGCTCAGCCCTGATGTGATCGAGAAAGTGCATCAGTTCATCAATCAAGGCTTCAAGATTGGCACCGAACATGCTGATGCTCGCCGATTCCAAACCAGCTCCTGGCAAAGCTGCTCGCCGATTCAAACCAATCGTCCCGCCGAGGCAATTGCTGCCCTAGAGAGCTGTTTGGCCGAACATACCGGCGAATATGTGCGCTTGTTTGGCATCGATCCAAAAGCAAAGCGGCGCATCTCGGAAATGATCGTGCAGCGTCCCGCCGACAAGGCGAACGGAGCCTCGGCCCCCAGTAACGGCTATACCCCTGCGCCCCAATCGAGCAGCTACAGCTCTAGCAACGGCAGCTACGGTGCGGCTAGTGCGACTGGCAGCGGTCGGCTGAATGCAGATGTAGTAAACCAGGTGCGGCAACTCTTGGCTCAAGGCTACCGGGTGGCAGCAGAACATGCCGATGCGCGTCGGTTCCAAACTAGCTCCTGGAAGAGCTGTGCCCCGATTCAATCAACCCGCGATAGCGAAGTAATCGCCGCGCTGGAAAGCTGTCTGGCGGAAAACAGCGGTGAGTATGTGCGGTTAGTGGGTGTAGACACCAAATCAAAACGCCGAGTGGCTGAAGTGATTGTGCAGCGACCCTAGTTTTGGGTTTGGGCCGATCAGGCCCCCTAAGCAAAACTACTGTGTAGACGTAGGTTCTCTCAGCCCCCTAAATCCCCCAACCCGGAGGGACTTCCAAACCAATCTTCTTGATGTAGGAGCACAGATTGCCGAGTTTGAAGGCTCGAAGAATTGAGGCAGTTTTTCAAGAGTCTCTCAACTGGAAGGATTTAGGGGGCCAAAACGCTTTAATCACCAGCAGAACTAACTTAATGACATGACACTGGTGTAGGTATACTGCATTTTTGTCAAAGAGGTGCTGAACGAGAGAGGACTCATTTCTAGGTTTACTTTAGGGACTTAGCAATAGAACGTAATAGAACTCAAAACTTAAAACCTAAAACTTTTTCTCGCCTGCGTTGAGTCAGGAAATTTCCCATGCAATTGCCGTCTCTAGAATTGATCGATGATTGCCACATTTATATCAGTGGTGATGTAATCGTTCATCCGAGTGTGGCGATTGCACCTGGAGTGTTGCTGCAAGCGGATCCGGGCTGTCGTTTGATCGTGGCAGGTGGAGTCTGTATTGGGCAAGGCTCGGTGCTGCATGCCCATCAAGGCTGGCTAGAAATCGAAGCTGGAGTGACGCTTGGTAGCGGTGTGCTGGTAGTAGGGCAGGGCAAGATCGGAGCGAATGCCTGCATCGGAGCCTTGACCACAATTATCAATGGCTCAGTCGAACCCAACCAAATTGTGCCGCCCGGTTCCCTCCTAGGCGAAACTGGCCGCTCCGTCTCCCTCCCTCCCGCCGCATCTCCCCCACCTCCCCCATCTCCCCCATCCCCTACTCCCGAACCACCTCCAGCCGAGCCAACCGATACCAAGCCAGTCAGCGAAACGTCAAATTCTGATCAATCTGCTGAGGCGGCTAAGACGGCTGACACCGAGACATCTAAGCAAACCCTGACTCAGGTTTATGGTCAAGCTTATGTGGAACGCATTATGATCACGATGTTTCCCCATCGGCGATCGCTGAATCAAACTCCTCCTGAGCCGCCCTAATTCACCATGACATCACAACGCCCACCCATTCTTAGTGAAAGCGCCTTAGGCTTGGTCTCTACCCGCAGTTTTCCTGCCATTGTTGGCGTTGCAGACAATATGTTGAAGGCAGCCGCCGTGCGGTTAGTGGGCTACGAGAAAATTGGCAGCGGTTACTGTACGGCTGTGGTGCGGGGGCGGATTGCAGATGTGCGCTTGGCGGTAGAAGCGGGGGCAGAAATTGCCGAACAATTCGGACAGTTTGTGGATAAAACCGTGATTCCGCGTCCGCTCGCCAATCTGGAAATGGTCTTGCCGATCAGCGGTCGGCTATCGCAGATTGCGGCAGAGCAGGGCTACAGCCGCTTGAGTAATCAGGCGGTGGGGCTGCTGGAAACGCGCGGTTTTCCGGCGATGGTGGGAGCAGCCGATGCGATGCTGAAATCGGCAGAGGTGTACCTGTCGGGCTACGAGATTATTGGCGATGGCCTCTGCACCGTCGTGATTCGCGGCAATATCTCAGATGTGGCGATGGCGGTAGAAGCGGGCATGTACGAAGCCGACCGCATTGGTGAACTGCATGCCGTGATGGTGATTCCGCGACCGCTGGAGGATTTGGAAGACACCCTGCCGACGGCGAGCTGCTGGATCGAGAAAGCTCAGCCGATTTCGCTGCCGATCGAGCTGAAGGAAACCCAGAAGGAACTGGTGGGCCAAGCCGAGAAGGCCGAACTGCCCGATCTGCGTCAATTGCCCGTAGCTGAACCTGTGGCTGAACCAATTGAAGTTACACCGACCGAGGTAATAACACCAGAAGTGCTGCCAGATGAAAGTTTGGATTGAGGGCCTATCCTAGTCCTAGGAAGAGAACCACAGAGACACGGAGGATCCAAAGGACATAGAAGGCTTAAGTTTGCTGGGGTTTCCGATTAGAACCGGATTAAAGTTCTAAGCGCATCCGTTTCATCCGCTCAGGGAGTAACAGCTATCCCATCCCATCCCAACTGTTTTATCCGTTGCCCTTCGCTTTTTGGAGCTGAATTTGAAATAATGCTGGAATGAATCAGCAACCGCACCTATCGATCCAATTCCTCTGTTCCTTTGGTTCAGTCTGGCTCGGATCGGTTGATTGCTATACTGAAATCGCTAAGCATCGAATAGTAACTATTGAGTAATTTTTAAGCTATGCAGCCCACTGACCCTAGCAAATTCACTGAAAAAGCCTGGGAGGCGATCGTCAAATCGCAGGATGTGGCCCGTCGCTTCCGGCATCAGCAGCTAGAAGTGGAGCATGTGATCCTGGCGATGCTAGAGCAGGAAGGGACCGTCCAGACCATGCTGACCAAGGCGAGTATTGATGTGGCTCGGTTCAAGCAGCAGCTAGAAGGCTTTGCCCAGCGTCAACCCCGCGTCGCTTCAGACGGGCAGCTCTACCTGGGACAGGGCTTGGATGTGTTGCTCGATAAGGCGGAGACAGCCCGCAAAACGCTTCAGGACGACTATATTTCGGTGGAGCATTTGCTGCTAGCTTTGGCCGACGATGACCGGATTGGACGGCGGTTGTTTCGCGGTTTTGAGATAGACGGCAAGCAGTTAGAAACCGCCATCAAGACCGTGCGCGGCACCCAGAAAGTGAAAGACCAGAATCCCGAATCGAGCTATCAGGCATTGGAAAAGTATGGCCGCGACCTGACCGAGGCCGCTCGGCAAGGCAAACTCGATCCGGTGATTGGCCGCGATGAGGAAATTCGCCGCGTGGTGCAGGTGCTGTCCCGCCGGATGAAAAACAATCCGGTCTTGATCGGCGAACCGGGCGTCGGCAAAACCGCGATTGCCGAAGGGTTGGCCCAGCGGATTGTCAACGGAGATGTGCCCGAATCTCTCAAAAACCGACGCTTGATCAGCCTCGATATGGGGTCGCTGATTGCCGGAGCCAAATACCGAGGCGAATTTGAAGACCGGCTGCGGGCAGTACTGCGGGAAGTGACTCAGTCGGAAGGGCAGATTGTGCTGTTCATCGACGAGCTGCATACCGTGGTCGGGGCTGGTTCGGCGCAGGGCACGATGGATGCCGGCAACCTGCTCAAACCGATGCTGTCGCGGGGTGAATTGCGCTGTATCGGAGCCACCACGCTCGACGAATACCGCAAGCATATCGAAAAGGATGCGGCCCTAGAGCGGCGGTTCCAGCAGGTGTATGTCGGTCAGCCCAGCGTGGAAGATACGATCTCGATTTTGCGCGGCTTGAAGGAACGCTACGAGGTCCATCACAGCGTCAAAATTGCCGACTCGGCGCTCGTGGCAGCCGCGACCCTCTCAGACCGCTACATCAGCGATCGGTTTTTGCCCGACAAGGCGATTGATCTGGTCGATGAAGCCGCAGCCCAACTGAAAATGGAGATCACCTCCAAACCAGTCGAACTAGAGACAATCGATCGACGGTTACTGCAATTGGAAATGGAAAAACTGTCGATTGAAGGCGAAGGCCAGTCTTCGGTAACGCTCACCCTCTACCGCAGCTCCCGCGAACGGCTCGAAAAGATCGATCAGGAGATCGCCGAACTGAAGCAGGAACAAACCAAGCTTAGCTCGCAATGGGAATCGGAAAAAGAGCTGATCTCGGCCATTAACGCCCTCAAAGAAGAAGAAGAACAGTTGCGTCGCCAGATCGAAAAAGCCGAACGCGACTATGACCTAAATACCGCTGCCCAGCTTAAGTATGGCCGGTTGGAAGCGGTGCATCGGGAGCTAGAAGCGAAAGAAGCCAGCCTGCTGGAAATGCAGTCGCGGGGCACCAACCTGCTGCGGGAGCAAGTCACCGAGGCCGATATTGCCGAAATCGTCGCCAAATGGACCGGCATCCCCGTCAACCGCCTGATGGAATCGGAACGGCAAAAGCTATTGCAGCTCGAAAGTTATTTGCATCAGCGGGTAATTGGGCAGCAGGAAGCCGTAGAAGCCGTCGCCGCCGCGATTCGCCGTGCTCGTGCTGGGATGAAAGACCCGGGACGCCCGATTGGTTCATTTATGTTCCTGGGACCCACCGGAGTCGGCAAAACCGAGCTGGCTCGTGCGCTGGCCGAATGCCTGTTCGACACTGACGATGCCCTGGTACGCTTGGACATGTCGGAATATATGGAGAAAAACTCGGTGGCTCGCTTGGTGGGAGCGCCTCCGGGCTACATCGGTTATGAAGAAGGCGGTCAGCTTTCCGAGGCGATTCGGCGGCATCCCTATTCGGTGCTGCTGCTCGATGAAGTAGAAAAAGCCCATCCCGATGTGTTCAACATTCTGCTGCAATTGCTCGATGATGGCCGGATTACCGATTCTCAAGGCCGAGTTGCCGATTGCCGCAACACAATTGTAGTAATGACCAGCAACATTGGCAGTGAATACATCCTGGATATCGCTGGAGACGATGAGAAATACGAAGAAATGCAGCGGCGCGTCATGACTGCTCTACGCAACCACTTCCGGCCTGAATTTCTGAATCGGGTGGATGATATTATTCTGTTCCATCCGCTTAGCCTCAAGGAACTGCGTCAAATTGTCAGCATTCAGCTGCAGCGGGTGCGACGTCTGTTGGCGGAACAAAAAATCGGCATGGAACTCACCACCGCTGCCCAAAATTACATTGCGGATGTGGGATATGATCCGGTGTATGGAGCACGTCCGCTGAAGCGCGCAATTCAAAAAGAAGTAGAAAACCCTCTCGCTACCAAGATTTTGGAAAGTGCTTTTGTAGAGGGCGATACGGTTGTGATTGATGTAGACGATCACAAATTACAGTTCGTCAAGAAAACCAGCAATGAACAGCAGCCCGTAGTGGAGCCGTTGCTATCAGCGGAAGGATAGGAAGCTAATTCATACGAATTGATATTACTCCAGTACTTCGTGGTTGAGGGTGCGCGGATCATCTACCAAATTGGAGGCGTTCTGGATCTCAATCGCAATGATTTTATCTTCGAGGTCATAATCAACCTTTACACCCGGTCGATCTTCGCTATAGTCTTCGGCAATTGCCTCACGAAACACAATCCGCATGACATCGGTGGCTGGATCATAGATGACCTTCATACCCATACTCCATAACGTACTCCATCACTAGTTCGATTAGTTGGCACCATCGTCATCATAACGGCAGGATGTGTCCAGGAGTTGTAGTAGGCGTACCAAAGCAACAGTTACTGAGTCTACAGCCTTTTTCAGGCTAGTGAAGTACGAAAAACGGGGTGCGGGGGCAGTGCCCTGTACCTCACATGAGTGAAAAAGGCTGTATGCCAATTGCAGGAGAGATTCAACTGTGGTTCGAGTCCATGCGCAAGTCAACTGCGGGCTACTGGAGAAAACCATCAAATGGGTTGAAATCTAGCTCTGTTCTATTTTTGAGTCATCTAGTCTACTTTAGTGGACTGCTTGGTCTAGCCCGCAATTCATCTGCGGATGCTGCTAGTGACTATCCAAACCCATAGGCCGAGGCGTTTCGTAAAGCAGCTCGAAAACTGCCGTCTAGCTTTTTGTCTGTTGAGTCAAGAGCATGTTCGCAGCGAGCGGTATAGGCCATCGAGTAAATTAAGGCTGCCGTGACCACCTTTCGTTCAACATCTGTAAAAGGCTGATCTCTGGCCGTTTCATAGTCACGCACAAACTGGTTTACTTCTTCTGGAGTCGGTACCATCGTTCCGGTCTCAACATACCAAGTGACGAGAAACCCCTTGGCAGCATTACCCACAATTACCGGCTCCTGCTCTAACCGTAAACTGTCCCAGTCGTACACCGCGCTGATCTGGCTCTGCTGAAACCGCATGTTTTTGACGCTCCAATCCATATGACCGATCTGAAGCGGTGCTTCGTAGGCTCGTAGAATCGCTTGAGCGCGGCTAGCAATTTGATCAATCCATTCGGCTCCTCGGCGAGTCCGTTCAAAGTCAAACAGAGCATTGTGGGGTTTTTCCCAAAGCTGGGCGGGATGAAACCGGCTACGCGGCAGGCCAGCCTGGTAAACGAATGGCTGGGCCAACTGAATTTGCTGAACTAATCCCTCTGCCATTGCTTCTCGAATCAACGGATCATGAGCATCTCTGTTCTCGCCTTGATCGAGCATTTGTTCAATCGACACTAGACTATTGGCATAGGGACAGGGCCACAGCACCAGTCTGGCTGCCGGGAACCCTTGCTCAGCCAATGCCTGCTGAATTCGGCAAACCGCCTGTAGAGTTTCGAGCGTGATGTTGTTGCAACTACGAAACTTGAGCACGATGCGCTGAGCATTTTCCAGCCGTAGCCCTACGGTTAAACTAACACTGACTTCCCAAAACTCGCAGGCAGCAATCTGCTGATGGCAATGAGCCTGACAAAAATTTTGGATGAGCTGCGCAATTTTTCGCGGATTGGTGGTGCCCAGAATTGACTGAACCAACTGTCGGTTGCCCGACTCGACCAAACCGGCAGTGAGTTGAGCAAGAAGAGAAGTATCCATACTGGGAGCAGATGACTTTAATAACAGGAGTCAGAAGCCAGAAGCCAGGAGTCAGAAATCAAGAAGCAGGAGTCAGAAATTAGTCGCCCCAATTCCGCGCCACATTCAAAAATTCTACGCGCTCTTTGCAAAGGAGAATGCATATTTTCTGTCCCATTCTGCACACCCCAACCGCCATAAACAACCATTGTTTTATCTGGTTGCGGTAAAATACAGCAGAATCTAGATTTGATTGCTTGTGAACCTGCCATTTTGCTAAAACAATTGTGCCTTCACCGCCTGAAACACAGCACTTTGGATCATGGAGACAATCCACCTACAGATTTCAGATGAAACACTGCGCGATGGGGAACAGCAGGTCGGCATTTTTTTTGAGAGCGAAACCAAGCGAACCTTAGCCCATCGGATCGCTGCAACGGGTGTGCATCAAATTGCCCTAATGCCAGCCATTCACGCTACGGAGGAACATCTAGTGAAAACGCTGCTTCAAGAAGGATTGAGGCAGCAGCTTGTGGCTTCAACCATGATGGCACGGCCATTGATTGATCAGGCAAAAGCCTGTGGCGTAGGACAAATTATTCTGTTCAATGCCGTCTCCGATCGGCTGCTGTTTTTGCGAGATGCGGCTATTCGTTGCCATCCAATCTACGCGACTAAAACAATTGGCGATACAATTCCTCAGCCTGTGATCAATCGAATTCGGCAAAGCATGATTGAAACTGTGCTCAAGCACCTCCGCTATGCAGCCAGTTTAGGCTTAAAGATTTGTTTTGCAGCAGAAGATGCTAGCCGTGCTGATTTTGATTTCCTAGTCGAGTGCATTCACAGCTTTAAACCTTACCTACAGCAGTTCCTCCTCTGTGATACGGTTGGTATTCTCACACCTGAAAAAACCTATATCTGGATGCATGACTTGCTGGAATACACCCAACATGCACCGCTATCGGTTCATTTTCACAACGACATGGGGTTAGCCTTAGAAAATACGATCCAGGCTGTTCAGGCCGGAGCTACGGGCATTTCTGGCACCTTTGGCGGCATTGGTGAGCGAGCTGGGAATGTGGCTCTAGAGCAGGTATTAAACGGTCTGCGGCTCCGCTTTGGTTGGGAGGTAGATGGCATCGACTACGATGCGCTCGTCCATGTGACTGATTTGCTCGATCAGCTCAACCTGCATGCCCATCCGCCCTACTCACGCCCAGCTCAACGCTGCGAGACCGGCATCCACGTCAACTCGATTTTGCGAGACCGCCACAGCTATGTCATCTTTCCCTACGCTGAACCCGAGATCTGGTTTGGCAAATGCAGTGGAGCCAGCAATTTTCAGTACCTGTTTGAGCACTATCTGCGCCGGCCCCTCAGCCGCGACCAGTATGAGCGACTGCGTTCAACCATCAAAGTGCTATCGATTCAGCAACAGCGCTCATTTTCGCTCACAGAAGTCGTGGAGATGATTGAACAAGGGCTGTTGGAGGTCGAAGCGAGTTTGAGCAATGAGCATGATTAGAATTCGGCTGCCTGCTACGCACAGGTTACGGCACCAAAAGTGTAAGGGTGAAGCATTTGCTGATACCACTTTCTGTTTGCGCTTTCGACTGTATTGGCAAATGCCTCGCCCCTACTGACACAAATCATCCAGCCTAGCCGCACCGAGTTTGGTCAGCGCCAAGGTGGGATATTCATCACAGGCGTAGGTTGGCAGCGTCGAGGGTAGGCCAGCATTGGGCTGATCACAAACGGTAGGATTGTTGCCACGATTAGTGCCAATACAGGCTGCTATGTATTTTTTGGCATAGGGATGATTAGGTTCGAGTTCAAAAGCTTTGCCGAGGATAATGGTGGCTGCGGAGAGATTATTCGCCTTAGCGTTAAGAACCCCCCGGTTGTAGAGCAAATTAACGCGGTGGGCATCGGGCGCAACCGGAATCGCATCATCATAGAGATGATCGGCTCGGCTGATGTAGGCCGCTTTTGCAGTCGATGTAGCTGCTTGATTCACGGCGAAATTAGCCAATTTGGCCAATATTGGGTAATCTTTGCGTTCGATTTGATTGGCAGGTAGCTGGAGATAAAGTTGGGAAGCCTTGGCGTAGTATGGCTCATAGCCGCCCCGACCGATCAATTGCTTCGTCAGCCCCAAGTAGAACACAGGGCGAGGGGCTATAGGGTTGATCTGAGTAGCTGCATTAAATACCTGTGCCGCTTCGGTTAAGTACTTCTGAGTATCTGCTGTTTGGTTCATCAAACGTGAACTTTGACTCAGCAGTAGCAAGGCTTCCCCCTTATTTTCCAATACATCCGGCTGGTCGGGTTTAACTTGAGCCAACTGTTTGCAAGCCGCGGCTACATTGCCAGCAATTCTGGTGATCTCGGCATTCACCGGGTTATTCCCAGCCGATTCAGAGCGGAGCGATTGCTTACAGTCTCGGGTGAGTTGGGCTATTTTCTGAGTCGTTTGATTGCCCTGTTGATGCGCCAACTGATGCCGGTAAGCCCACAAGCCTAAGCCATTGGTCAACAGCAAACCTAAGGCACAGCCGATCAACAGCCGTCGATTGTTAGTCCAGCCCGGTTTAGCATCAGGCTCCAGTTTGAGTGCCCGCAGTTCTTGCAACGGTTCAGACGCCGTGAGATAGCGCTGGTTGGCAGAATGCCGAATCATCCGATCCAAAATGGCGGCGAGATGGGGACTGGCCTGTGCCATCGGTTGATCTGGGGTATGAAAACGCCAGATCACCTCATTGGTTAGTTTATCGACAGCCAGATCTTTGGGTTCAATGCCAGTTAAAGCTTGAATCCCAATCATGCCAACGGCGTAGATATCCAGACCCACTTCAGTCCAAGACTCGGCATCGTGGGACGGAATGTAGCCCGATGTACCCACCGACTGCGGTTGCAGCATTTGCCTAGAATTATCTGCCAGTGTCCCAATGCCCTTGAGAATACCAAAATCAATCAGCACCAGCCTGCCATCCTGCTCGCGGCGGCGGATATTTGCAGGTTTGAGATTCAGATGAAACAGATTTTGGGCATGAACAAATTCCACAACTTCCAAAATACTGATCAACAGATTGGTGACTTCAGCTTCATCCCACTGCTTACCGGCTTTAATATCGTGGTCCAGGTTATAGCCTTCAACATATTCTTGAACGACATAATACTGTTGCTTTTCCTCAAAGCAGGCAATCAGGTTAGCAATCTGCCGCTGGGGATGATTGTTGAGCTGTTGCAGATCAAGATAAACCTGGGTGAACAGGTCACTCATTCGGGTTAGGGTAGCATCGTCATCGGGCGGGGTAATTTGTTTCAAAATGCATTGAATTTTGCCAGGATGTTGCAGATCCTTCACCAAATAGGTCTGTAGCCAATCACTGCTGCCCAAGCTTTCAATAATCTCGTACCGTTGTCGAATCACGCGACGCTGCTGGAGTTTCTTTAGTTCACCTGCCACCCACTGCTGGTCAAATACAGATTGGTAGATCGAGTTGTAGATTTTGAGTACATTCTGCTGTTTTACAACCGCTCCAGACAAGCGTAACTCGGCCTGTTCGCGGCTATTGTCTGCCGGAATTTCACCTGCTTCCAGGATTTGCTGATACAGCGTTAGCAGATGAACAGCGCTGCGATCGTTGCGGAGAATTCGGTTGCGAATCGTGCGCAGGTGTTCGGGTTCATCCTGTGATTCCCAGTTTTCAATCACTTTGGTTTGTACTAGCCATGCTACCCATTCCACCTCTTGTCCGGCAGGAATTAGAGCTTCGCTGTCTAGCATCAATTGGCAGACTTTTTGGGTGAGAAACGGCTGTCCTCCGGTCCAGTCTAAGACGGCCTTCAGCACCACTTCCGGATTGCTCGATTGTGCCGCCAGTCCCCGGATCAGGGGTTGGGCTTCCTGAAGCTGAAAGCCAGTTAGTTCGATTGCCTGACCAATATTGAAGGGCGTGCGGCGCTTATCTTGAATCAGGTCGGAAGGAGTAGCCACGCCCAGCAAACAGAACGTCAACCGCTCGTAGTCTGGTTCGTCGGCTCGTTTGTTGTAACAAAAGCGGATACAGGCAAAGAAATCATCGAAGGGAAACTGAAGACTCAAGACACTATCAATTTCGTCAATGAAAATGACAATATTCTCGTCAATCGAAGCTAACAGTACTTCTTCCAAAAACAAACCCCAGCGCTGCACATGGGCCAATGGTGCTTGATCACGCCACCAACTGCGCCAGTCAAACGATTCGGGAAGCTGCAAACCCTTGATCAATTCATTCACAATACCGCAATACCACTGCTCTTCGGTGTTGGCCTGTCCACCAATTCCAGTCAAGTCCACGGCTGCACAGGCAACTCCGGCCTCTCTCAGTTTCTGCATCGTTCGTACTCGCAAGCTGGACTTTCCCATTTGCCGCGAGTTCAATACATAGCAAAATTCTCCCAGTCGCAGAGCATCATAGAGGTCGTGGTCTGCCTGTCGGGTCACGTAGGTCGGAGCATCACTGGAAAGACTGCCTCCCACTTCATAACGATAGCTGGCTTGGTTCACCATAATGTTTTACCCTTTGTTGAGTGAGTGGACTGAGTAGATTACAAATCAAATTGATTGGCTGTGAGGCTGGCTCACCTCTACACGGACTGATTGAGAAAGCACGATAAAATGCGCAACAAAATGCACGACAAATAGGAAATAAACCTGAAGCAAATTCAAACAATACTGAGGATATTAAACGCTATACAAATGCGCTTCTCCAACGAATATAGTTTTGCCGTCAATCTATCGGCTAAAATAAAGCTGATATAAATTACAGCTTGGTAGGACAGCGTTATCCCGCTGGACATATTGAACTAAGCCCATACTGCGCAACTGGTCTGCCAACGACCGCTCGATTTCAATCGGTTGAGGAGAGGACATTACTTGCTTCACGGCTTCAGCCAAGCGCGGATGCTTTTGCAAGCTGTTCCAGTAGCGATAGAGATGATCGCTGTAAATTCCATCTTCGGTAGGCGCTTCTCGCAGTAATTGCTCCAGAGTGACATCTTGCCGTTTGATGTAGTACATGGCTAGACGCAGCAAATAGGGATGACCACCTACCATTGCCATCAGTTGCTCAACCTGATGAAATCCCCAATTCAGATCATAACGGTTTGCCAGTTCTTGCGTTTGCTGCTGGGTAAATTCCTTGAGTTTCAGGGGTTCACCCACGTTGAACGGCGATTGGTTGATTCTAAATTGACTGTAATCTTCAGTTGAGTAGGCTAAAACCATGCGCAACTGTTTCCAGATTGCATCATCTCTGCCTTTCTCAAACCAATTGCGCAACATGCCAAAAAAATCTGAAGCAATTTCTGGCCGAGAAAAGATGCGATCCACTTCATCGACGCCAAGCACTAGTGGCTTATGGAGCTGCGCCAGGACATATTTTTCAAAATACTCGGTACAGGTCGCAATCGATCCCAAGATTTTGGAATGGCCAGTTGGGCTGGGTTGCTCTAATCCCAATTCGCCGCCAATTCGCTCACAGAACCAGGGCAGAAAACTATCCAAATCTGTCAGCACCTTTTGCTCCACATCTCCCAAACTGAGATAGACCTTCTTATACTTCTGCTGCGTCGCGTAGTTGAGGATCCTGGACATCAGTGAAGTTTTGCCCATGAGATGCGGAGCCATGATCCGGAGTAATTGCCCCGGTGCCTCAATTGACTGATAACGATGGGATTCGTTGGGAAAGCGTTCGATATAGAGCGACGATTGCAGCGGTACCGAACCGGACGGATACTCGGCTAGCGAGGCTTGGGGAGAAGAATTGGTTGGGCGAGATTGTTTTTTAGCTTTAGCCGACTTGGCTTTTTGCATCAGTACAGGTGTCAGGCATTCAGGCACACCAATCATTTGAATCGCATTGCAGCCAACTTTATAGGCAAACTCGATGGTGCGGCCTGCTCCCAGCGCTTTATAAAAACCCACTGCAAACTCAATCGCCGCCTGATCGCTAATCGCGCTGCTCATGCCAATTACATAGGGAATATGCTGAGCAATCGCCTTTGCCTGGGCTTCGGAATAGCAGCCGTTCAGCACCACACATTTCACTTGAGTCGCAAACAGCTCAAACAATCCGCTCAAGGCTACACCGTCCACTAAAATGGCTTGCCCTGAGTCATCTTCGAAAAACAATCCGGTTTGGGCTACTTCTAGAACTGGGCTGAGGCTTCTATCTTGATGGGCTGAAGTGCTAGCGTTGTGTCTACTTCCATACTCAGCAGGCGTTTTGTCTCTATCATGGCCTATACCGTGACCTGAAAAGTGAACGATCTGGGGATCAATATCTAACATTGCCTGAAGAATATCTCTGGGACGGACAGCCCAACGCTGCTCTAGTACAACTGCATCCCGCTGTCTAGAGCGGCGCAGCCCTTCATCGATATCCCTCAACTCTTGATCCAAACGCAAAGGGACTGTTCCCCTTGGGTTGGCAGCAAGGAACAATATTTTTTTCATTAATTTAAACCTCTAGGGGGCGTAGAGGATGAATGGAACACCCTGTTGTGAAAGGGCTACACTATAAACTAGCGCTGTTTCGGACAAAATCAGGAAAAGACAACATTTAACCGGCAGTCATTGATTAGCTCCAACACCGGCAATATTTACCATACATTCTCATCTATAATTTGCACTTCATGATGCAAGTTGTCTGGGTTACTCATCCTCTAGTCGATCGCTGATTTTGCCGCGCACCGCCGAGATTGCCACAATTCGTGGAGACGCCAGATAATTTTGACCGCTGGGATCACCGCTTCTGCCCTTAAAATTTCGATTCGTGGCGTAGATACCCACCTCCGCTTTACCTAGAACCCCCAAGCCTGCATTGATACAAGCTCCGCAGCCCGTCTTGAGAATTTGCGCTCCAGCTTGCTCCAAAATTTGTAAGTATCCCAACTCCTCAGCTTTTTGTCGCACTTGCTGGGACGCGGGCACAACAAACAGACTGACCCCGGCAGCCACCTGCCGCTGGCGCAATACCGCTGCTGCTTCAGCCAGATCAAACAGTTTGCCACCGGTACAGGAACCAATAAAGGCGCGCGTAATCGGAACATAACCTAGCTCGCTCACCGCAACCACCTGATCCGGCTTGGGCGGACAAGCCACTTGAGGCTGGAGCTGGCTCAGATCAAATTGATAAACTCGCTGATAGACCGCATCCGGATCACTGGTTAACGAACAATCGAGTTGAGTTGCTGTTCTGGCAATGCGATTGGAGAGATAATTCCACGTCACTTCATCAGGTTCAATCACACCACAGATCGCACCACATTCAATGGCCATATTCGCCAACGTCATCCGTTCATCAATTTCCAACTGCTCAATAACACTACCATCAAATTCGATCACGCAACCGAGGGCACCATCGCAGCCAATTTGTCCCAAGATGAACAGCATGATGTCTTTTGCGCTAATAAATGGCGGCAAACTGCCGGTCAATTCGATTCGGATCGTGGCTGGAACCCGAATCCACATATCGCCAGTTGCCAGCAGGTTTGCCATATCGGTACTGCCGATCCCGGTCGAGAAGCAGCCAAACGCGCCATAGGTACAACTGTGGGAGTCGGTTCCCACAATCACCATCCCCGGCTGCACAAAGCCTTGTTCCGGCAGCAGCACATGGCAAATCCCTGCCGCATCACCGGACGAAACCACATCCAGCAAATGGCAGCCCTGCTGTTGGGCAAACTGAACCATTTGTTGATGCATGTCGATCGCTTGGGCATCCGGACGAATATCGTTGATCTGAATGAAGTGATCGGCAACTAGCACCACCCGATTGGCATCCCATACCCGCGCCGCTGAACCAAACTGTTGATAGAACAGCTCACTCACCGGACCAGCAATCGCATCATGGGACATCGCCAAATCAACCTGGATGAACACCACGTCTCCCGGCTGCACATAGGCTTGACCAGCAGCACGGGCCAACAATTTTTCTGCTAACGTCATCGGTCGCGGTGGCGTTTCACCCTTAGGAAGGACAATACACCCATTCAAACGCTGTTGATTAAAGGCAAGCAGTCCGCCCGCCCGCACAATCGCCTCCTCAACCGGATGGGACCGGGACTGATCAATCCATTCCACCGGCAAGCCAATATTGATACTGTTGCGGTAGAAGATCTCAGCAAACGAGCGAGCACGCACTTTCTTGATACCAGCTGCTTTGATCGCAATCGGCGCAAACTCGCGGCTAGAGCCGCAGCCGAAATTTTCTCCAGCCTCGATGATATCGTAGTTCAGCAGATTGCCCTCACCGATTACATGCTCCAGAGCATAGTGTTTTAAGTAATCAGGATCAGAATTCGTACCGCGTTTAGCCGGAATAATATCATCCGTATTAATGTCATCGCCCAGTTTTAGAACTCGCTCAATCATCATGCTCAATCATCATAGTAATTCGTAGTTCGTATTCGTGGCTCGTGATTGATCTATCCACTCATCCACTAATTCCTGCTCCAAACCGACTGAAAAATTTTCTCCATTGCATCAATCAGATACTCGACGCATTCTTGCGTGGTAACGAGCTTTTCTGCTGATCCTGCTTGCTGGTACCACAGATCTGCTGTGCGATAACCTTGGGATAAAAGCTGGTCCTGCGCTTGCAGAATTAAATTGGCGGCGGCATGTTCCTCCCATTGCTGCAACATCATAACAATACTGTTGATCATTCCAAGTGGGTTGGCAATTCCTTTACCAGCAAGATCAGCAGCAGTGCCATGAATCGGTTCATAGAGGCCGAATCCATCTTCGTTCAAACTGGCCGAACCCAACAGACCAACCGAGCCTACCAACGCCCCACCAATATCGCTCAAGATGTCGCCAAACAGATTTCCAGCCAAAATCACATCAAAATGCTGAGGCCGCATCACTAGCTGCATCGCCAGATTATCAACTAACATATACTCAACAACCACATTGGGAAACATCAGCGCCTCTTCGGCCACAAGTTGGCTCCAGGGGATATGGGGCAACGCATTTTCCTTATGAGCGACTGTTAGCAAACCCCGTCGATAGTGAGCTTGACGTAGGGCGACTTTAGCAATCCGGCGAATCTCCCAATCGTAGTATTGCATCGTGTGATAGCCATACTCTCCATTGCTATCCATTCCTCGCCCCGATGGACCAAAATAGATTCCGCTCACTAGTTCCCTTACAAATAGAATGTCAACGCTCTGCAATTGTTCCGTCTTCAACGGCGAGCAATGAAATAGAAAAGGAGAGGGGCGAACCAGGCGCAAATTGGCAAATAGATCAAACTGTTTGCGTAGCTCTAGCAATCCCCCTTGGGAAACAGCCCCAAACACAATGCCATCGGATTTGTGACAGAGGTGCACGGTTTCCTGGGGCAAAGTATTACCGCAAGCAGCCAAGGCCGGCGAGCCAATTAGCGCCCAGTTGATCTGAACAGAGAAATTATGTAACCGAGCTGCGCAGTCGAGCACCAACAGCGCTACATTCATGATTTCTGGACCAATTCCTTCACCTGGCAGGGCAACCACACGATACCGCTTACTCATTCAAACCCTATTCCTTTTTGCTTAGCGCTTCTAGTTCTGCTGCTATTACCTTCACCGTAGAGGCAATTTGATCAGCACTGTGAAGGCAAGTGATAAAGAATCGTAATCTGGCCGCATGGTAGGGTACTGCCGGATACACCATTGGCTGAACAGTAATTCCACGCCGACGCAGCGCATGGGAGAGTTTTACAGCCCTGTGCGGTTCTCCTACAATTACAGGAATAATTGGCGATTGCTGACTGTTGCCGGTATTCAGTCCCTGCTGTTGGGCCAGCGACAGAAAAAGCTGAGCGCGCTGCTGCAACCGGATGACTCGCTCTGGTTCTTGCTGGAGCAGTTGGAGTGCTGCTAAGGCCGCTGCTGTATTGGCCGGAGACATGCCGACGCTATAGACGAATCCAGGAGCTGTGTATTTTAGGTATGCCACCATTGCCTTACTGCTGGCAATGTAGCCACCACAGCTCGCCAAGGATTTACTCAGTGTCCCCATCCACAGATCCACCTGTGCCGCCGGCATGCCAAAATGCTCACCAATGCCGCGTCCAGTCGGCCCCAAAACACCAATCGAATGGGCTTCATCCACCAGTAAAAAGGTTTTGTACTTTTGCTTGAGCGCTACGATCTCGGGCAGTGGAGCCAAATCGCCATCAGTACTGTATATTCCCTCGATTGCAATCAACACCTTTTGGTAACAACGACGCTTTTGCGCTAGCAAATACTCCAATGCCTGCCAATCATTGTGGGGGAATTCAATTGCCGTTGCCGTTGCCAGTTCACAGCCTTGCCGAATACTGTTATGGCTCAAGGCATCATAAATAATCAAATCATTTTCACCAAATAAATGACCGATTGTGGTGACGTTAGTGGTATGTCCGCCAATATAAACAATACAATCTTCCGTTCCTAGAAAGCTGGCAATTTCCTGTTCCAGTTCCCGGTGAATCGGGCGTTCTCCAGCCACAACCCGACTGGCCGAAACCGATGTTCCATAAGTCTCTACAGCTCGCTTTACCGCAGTGGTGACAAAGGGATCGCCCGATAGACCCAGATAGTTGTAGCTGGAATAACTCAGCAGTTGCTGACCGTGGATTTGAGTTGTATCTCTGGCAATGCCTTCGTGGGTTTCAAAAAACGGATTGCCGAGCTGTTCCAGCCGTTCCAGATCCGAGCGCAGATTGAGATATTCGGGTGTTAGCTCAAAGTGATAATACGCGGCTGGAATATCAAGCTCAGCTTCCATTAAACGAGAATCTGTTAACTCAGAAATTGGCTCAGCAGTTGATTCAGAAATTGGTTTCGTGCTGAGTCCATTAGCCGACTCAACTTCAGAATTCGGTGCGGCCTCAGGTGACACAGCGCTTGGTGCATTAGCTGCGAATGGGGTCGATTCTATTTCACCCGCCCCATTCCTGGAAGAATGTTGGCTTCCCTCCTGGTTGAGATACTGCATCAAGTAGTCGGCCAACAGAGAAACGGTGGGATAATCAAAGGCAAGGGTTTGCGGAATTGGGCAGCCGAGACTAGCTTCCAAGCGGTTTCTAAACTCGACCGCCATCAGCGAATCCATGCCCAGATCGCCAAAATTCTCGTGCGGATCAACTGATTCTGCTGAGCTAAAGCCCAACACTCGCGCCAACTGCTCCCGAATCTGATGTTGCAGTGTCGCAGCCCGATCAGTCGCTGAAGCGAGCCGCAACACGGATGACACCGGATTGGGTGATATGGGGTTTGGTGATATGGGGTTTGGTGATATGGGGTTTGGTGATATGGGGTCTGGCGGTGATTGACTGGTTGGTGACTGACTCGACTGCGATGCAGCCATTGGTACTTCTGACACAACGTCCCGCAACAGCGGCAATGTCCGGTTAGGCATCTGCATCCGGAAAGTAGGCCAGTCCATTGGCAGTACACTCGCCTGCGTGACATTGCTTTGCAGCAACCGTTCCAGTGCCCGCACTCCCTCAACAGGATCGATCAACCGCATTCCACTCTGAATGATCTGCTGCTGCTGCACTGGCCCCAACCGCGCCGCCATCCCCACTCCGGCCCAAGCGCCCCAGTTCACACTCAGACCAGGTAGTCCCAACTGTCGCCGATAGTGCATCAGCCGATCCAGAACCGCATTGGCGGCTGCGTAGCTGCCCTGTCCCAACGAACCCAGCACCGCCGCGATGGAAGAAAAGCAGACAAAGAAGTCGAGCGGCTGATTAAGACTGAGTTGATGCAGATTCCAAGCTCCCTGGACCTTCGCGGCCATTACGGCTTGGAAGCGCTCCCAACTCTGCTGCTGCAGAAGGCCGTCATCGAGCAGGCCGGCGGCGTGGATGATGCCGTGTAGCGGGGAGTTGGAGGAGAGGAGGGAGTTGGCTTCGATCGGGTTGCTGATATCGGCTTGGATTAGATCAAGGGTGGCGCGTTGTTGGAGTTCCTGAAGAATGGCTTGGGCCGGGGGAGAGGGGGCACGGCGTCCGACTAAAATCAGGTGGGTAGCGCCTTGGTCGATCAGCCAGCGGGCGACTTGCAGCCCCAAGCCGCCATAGCCACCGGTAATCAGGTAGCTGCCGCTGGAGCGCACGGGCAGGGGAGGGCGGATCGGTAGGCTAAGAACGACTTTGCCGATGTGTTTGGCCTGGGCCATGTAGCGAAAGGCGCTAACAGCAGACTCGATGGCGAAGCTAGTGTAGGGCAACGGCTGCAAAACACCTTGCCGAAATTGGGGCATCAGATCGTGCAGCATCGAGGTCAGTAAGGCCGGCCGGCGCTGAGCAATTTCTAGCAAATCAAAGGGGTAGTAGGCAACATCGGGGCGAACTTGCTGTATCTGCTCTGGCTGCCAAATACCGACTTTGCCAATCTCTACAAACCGTCCGTGGGGAGCCAGGACGGCTAAATTTTGGGGAATGAATTCGCCGTTCAAGCTATTGAGCACCACGTCCACACCCTGGCCTTGGGTGAGCTGCCGGATTTGCGCGGCAAAGTCGAGCGTGCGGGAGTTCATCAAATGCGTCACCCCGATCGATTTCAGGAAAGCCCACTTGCCAGGGCTAGCAGTAGCGAACACTTCAGCGCCAGCCTGCTGCGCCAACCGAACGGCGGCTAATCCAACTCCGCCAGCCGCCGCATGGATCAAGACGCGCTCGCCAGGTTTGATCTGAGCCAGATGATGCAGGCCATAGTAGGCCGTCAGAAACGGCGTGGGAATGGTGGCAGCTTCGCTGAAGCTAAGGGCTTCCGGCTTGGCGCTTACAAACGCAGCGGGCACAGTCACAAATTGTCCCAAGCTGCCCACTGCCGCCACGGCAATCACGGCATCGCCCACCTGCAAATGGCGAACATCTTTCCCTACCGCCGTCACAATACCGGCACACTCCCAGCCGAACGGTATCTGAGCAGCATCCACAACGCCCATTTGCTCTAAATAGGGCTTCAGCACCCCCAGTGCATTCAGCACATCGCGAAAGTTCAGCCCCGCCGCCCGCACCTGAATTTCTATTTCTGCCGCCGCTGGCGCTTGCCGTTCGACCGGAACTAGACGGAGCTGATCCAGCATGCCATAGTCATTCATTTTGAGCTGAAATGCTTCGGAATCGGGCAGAAGTAGTTTATGAATATAAACCCGATCGGGTAGGGCTGAAGAGTGTAATGAATCTGAACAACGCACCAACCGCGCCACATAGCGATGATTTTGGCGAACAGCAATCTGATCTTCGACCTCGTCAGCTGCTGGATGCAGCAATTCCTGTAGCAAAGCTGTGACATCAGGCTGCATCGGATCGAGATCCAAACAGGTACATTGCCATTCTGGATACTCAAGTCGAACCACACGTGCCAATCCCCATAATGCCGCTTGCTGCACCTGAGATAAGGATGCCTGCGCTCCCACCTCGATAGCCTGTGCCCCTTGGGTGACGAACCACAGTTTGGGAGACCATCGCTTCTGGGCCAGAGCTTGGATCAAAGCCAGCGCCTGACCACAAATTTCTTCTTGAATCGACATCAACTCCTGACTAGATAAAAGCTGAGGCTGACAAAGGTAAATCACCTGATTTGGCGGATGGTCCAGTTTTGCCAGATTAATTGGGCCGACATCCTCAGCCGATATCCAGGTGCAGTGATACCCTTGTTGCTGTAGGGCCAGGACCAGCTCGGCTGCTAAGTCCTTTTCTGCTTCATCCGTAACTTTTTGATCAGTTACATGATTAGTAACAACTAACCAAGATTGAAAACATTGATGTTCTATTCGTTGTTCTATTCGCTGTTCTACTAAATGTTCTACCAAATATTGTTCCGCACTTGACGGACGTAACGGTTTTGACTGCCAGCAAATTTTATAGAAGTGATCTTCAATCGATTCAGTTGCTCCAAACAGACGTTGCAGCGAGCGAGAACTGACAGCCTGCAGACAAAATTCCCTGATTGTCGCGATCAGATTACCTGCTGCATCCATGAGGAAGAGATTGGCCTTAATCTGCTGCGCATCAACATTCTCAACCAGTTCCACCAGTGTCCAAATCTGTTCAGTCACAGGCGCAACCTGCTGCAAACTTCCAAGGCTAACCGGCAGAAATGGAGTTGACACAGCTGGATTTACTGCGGCTGCCACAAGTTGAAAGCAGGCATCGAGCAAAACCGGATGAAGCCGGTAGCCCTCTTTTAGAGAGCAACCTGATGGTAACTGAATTTGACCCAGAGCCTGTGCTTTACCGCGCCAAAGCCGCTGCACTGCCTGAAAGCACGGGCCATAGTTTAATCCTTTTCTCCTCAACTGTTGATAGTAATCAGAACTGGGTACAGTAGGCTGCATCGACGCTTGCAGAACATTCAAATCACGCCACTTCGGCACCGCAAGATTCCTTAAGGCTGAGGTTGACAGAATTGCAGTCGTATAGCGAATAAAATTTGCTTTAGTGTTTACATTTCTGTCGCAACCAAAAATCTCAGCTTTATATCCTGAGTCGATTGGCGTCAGCTTAAGCTGTAGAATTTTAATCTGATCAGTCTGCAAAAATAAAGGCTTTTCAATAGTCAAATCCTGAATCACAAATTCGTTCTGCTTCAAGTTTGTGACAGCAGCCAGCAACATTTCCCCATAGGCCGCAGCAGGAAACACGATTCTGTTCAGAATTTTGTGATCTTGGAGATACACCAATGCCTGTAGATCAATCTCAACCTGAAAATAGATTTCTGGCTGGTTCGCTAAAGTCATTGCCTGACCGAGCAGGGGATGCAACGTTTCTCCAGCAGGTGCCGACATCGACGCAGTTTGTTCAACGCACACATCAGGTTCCCACCAATAGCGCTGCCGCTGAAACGGGTAGGTTGGAGCCGCAATCTGCTGTCGCCCGTAGGGCCGATCAAACTCATCCCAATCGACCTTTACACCTCGCACATAAAGCTGACTTAAACTCTGCAACAGCACTTGCCAATCTGATTGACCAGATCGCAAACTGGGCAGCCACAGGTTTCCCGGCTGGGGCAGACAGGTACGACCCATACTGCACAGCGACGGTCTAGCACCAATTTCGAGGAACACCTCATATCCGTGTTGCTGCAAGGTTGCCAAACCATCAGCAAATCGGACTGCCTGCCGCACATGCCGACACCAATAGTCCGGAGTCGCAATCTCTGCACCGACCGCATCACCTGTAAGATTAGAAACTAGCAGCAACTGAGGCACCCGATAGCAGACCTGGGCAGCCACCTCTGCAAACGCCGCCAGCATCGGCTCCATCAACGGCGAATGAAAGGCATGGGAAACCCGCAGCGGAGTTATTTTGATGCCTGTGGCTGTCAGATGCGCTGCCATCCGAGCGATCGCCTCCGGCTCACCCGAAATCACCAGATTCTCAGGACCATTCACTGCTGCAATCGCTACCTGTTGCTCATCCTGAATCCAACGTCTCACCAATGTTTCATTTGCCATTACCGCCATCATTGCCCCCGGCGGCAACTTCTGCATCAACCGTCCCCTTGCCGCCACCAGCTTCAGCGCATCCTCCAGACTAAACACCCCCGCAATACAGGCCGCCACATACTCCCCCACACTGTGCCCTAGCACCGCACTCGGTCGAACCCCCCACGACAACCACAACTGCGCCAACCCATACTCCAACACAAACAATGCTGGCTGCGCATAGCCAGTTTGATCCAGGGCATCAGGAGTCGGAAGCACACTTATATTCTTACCTTTCCCCTCTCCCCCCTCTCCCCCACCTTCCCCCTCTCCCCTCTCCCCCCACATCACCGCCAAAATCGACTCACCCAACTCCGCCTGCAGCAGCTGATCACACTGATCCAGTACCGCTCGAAAGGTAGGAGAGGTTTCGTACAGCTCCCGTCCCATGCCAATGTATTGGGACCCCTGGCCGGTGAACAAAAAGGCAATTTCTACCGAACCCGTCGCGTGGCCCATGGCCACCGAGCCGAACCATGCTTGATTTGCAGCTTGACTCACAAACGTCCTGAGCTGCTGCTGCAACTGCTCTGCTGACTCAGCCACCACCGCTAACCGTTGAGAAAAGTGCGAACGTTTGGCATTGGCCGTAAAGCAGAGATTGGCGAGCTGGGAGGCATCCCACTCCAGATACCGCTGGGCTAGGTCTCGCAAGGCTGGCTCGGTTTTAGCCGATAGTGCCAAGAGATGACAGGGGCGCTCGATTTGGCGCTGGGATTTTGCCGCCTTTTTGCGCTTAGGTTTGACATCCGTTATCACAACATGGGCATTGGTGCCGCCAAAGCCGAACGAGTTGACGCCAGCAATCCGGATTCCTTGCTGAGCGTTCCATTTCGTTAAGCGCGTCTGCACCCGCAGAGCTAGCTGCTCGAAGCAAATTTGGGGATTGGGCGTTTGAAAATGCAGACTAGGCGGAATTTGCTGGTGTTTCAGGGCTAAAGCCACCTTGATTAACCCTGCCACTCCAGCCGCCGTTTCGGCATGGCCGATGTTGGTCTTCACTGAGCCAATCGCACAATCACGGGTGCGATTCTCACCTAACACAGCTCCTAGCGCTTCTAGTTCCACCGGGTCGCCCAGTTTGGTACCGGTACCGTGGGCTTCCACATACTGTACTAAATTCGGCGCAATCCCAGCTCGACGATAGGCTTCTCGCAAGACAGCAGCCTGGGACTGGGAATTGGGAGCTGCCAGTCCGTTACTAAATCCATCTTGGTTCACAGCAGTGGCGCGGATCACGGCGTAGATTGAATCTCCATCTGTCATCGCCTGGGACAGAGGCTTCAACAGCACCACGCCGGCCCCTTCACTGCGGACATAGCCATCCGCTGAAGCATCGAAGCTTTTGCAACGTCCCATACCCGACATGAACCCGCCCTTGCTGAATCCCGCCGTCACGGTTGGCAGCAGCAGCAGATTCACCCCGCCGGCCAGCGCCAAGCTCGATTCTGCACACCACAAACTCTGACAGGCCAGATGCACCGCCACCAACGATGATGAACAGGCCGTATCCACCGCCAAACTGGGACCTTTGAAGTCAAATACATAGGAAATACGATTGGCCGCAATGCAGTTGCCCGTCCCAGTCGTGGCGTAGGGATCGTTCACCGGATGCTGCCACATCCGAATCGAGTAGTCATGCGTGCCGATGCCAATAAAGACCCCAGTCTGACTGCCACGCAACCGTTCTGGTATCAGCCCAGCATCCTCCAGAGCTTCCCAAGTGACTTCTAGCAACAGCCGCTGCTGCGGGTCCATCGTCACGGCTTCGCGAGGCGCAATCCCAAAAAACTGTGGGTCAAAACCATCGATCGCCTCTACAAACCCACCCCAGCGCGTATTGGTTTTGTTGGGTTTATTGGGGTCCGGATCGTAAAATTTCGCCGGATCCCAGCGCGACCGAGGCACCTCCGTAATGGCATCTACCCCCTGCCGCAGCAATTGCCAGAACGAATTTGGACTATGTACACCTCCCGGAAACCGACAGCCAATCCCAATAATTGCAATGGGTTCTAACTTCATACCAGACCAATTCCAGCAGACTCCCTCACCATCAAAGCCGAATTCGAATCGATTGCATTGAACCGAACCAATTCTAATGATGGAATTCAGCCAATTTTAGTTCACGCGGATGTCACACGGCTGTCTGTTAGAAGTTTCCGTAGATTGTCGAAGTTTTAAATTTTATTGTTTGTTTTTACTGTTTGTTTTGATTCTTCATTTGATTGTTTCAAGTTTGTCTGGAGAGGGTGTGGATGAAGATTAGTCCCTATCCCCGCTGCAGCAAACCCGCCACCCGGTCCTTAATTTGATCAATTTGATGCTTTACTGGGTTGAACACCGTCTGCAAACCGGCCTTGCTACCTGCCTGAGGCGGCACCGCCACTTGAATCGGTTCATCTTTATATTCCTTCAGTCGGTAGCCATACTCCAGATGCTGCTGATGCTTCCGCAACACGGGATAGAGGCGAAACGCCCCCTGAAGCAGATCTTCCTGACTGCCAAAAATTGCCTGATTAATTTGGCTCGACCGTTTTACCGCAATTACCCCTACCGGATACCAATTCTTCTTCCCCCGAATCCGCAAATAAATCTCAAACTCCGGCACCCCATCTGCCCGCATCTGATCCAACTGCTTAGACGCCTCAGCCCGCTTTGCTGCCCGCTTAGAAACCTGAGGTCGAGATTGAGATTTACCAAATCCAGAGTGAGTTGCCATCGAGTCGCCCACAAACTATTACCTAAAAATAATTAACAAAAGTTTACAACATTTTAAGCCAATTTACTTCTTCATCCCCTTCATCTTTCCATCTCCCCCATCCCCTCATCATCTGCTTCAATAAAAAAACAGGAGGCTGCCTGTGAAAGTCGCCATTCTCACATCCGGCTTTTTCCCCGTTATTGATGGAGTCACAATCACGGTTTTTAACCGGGTGCAGCGCCTAAGCCAACGGGGGCATCAGGTGTTGCTGCTCTGTCCGGACTATAGTGCGACTGCCGCCATTTATCCCGACTGGCAAAAGTATGTGGGGGAAATTCTGCCGGGGGTGACAGTAACTCCCTTAGCCAGTTCTCCGTTTATGGGCCTAGAGTTTGACCGTAACGTCACTAAAACCGCCTATCCCCAACTCCTAGATGCGCTAGCCCAGTTTCAGCCCGATATCATTCATGTCGATGAGCCAGAGCGGTTGCAGTTAGGTTTTGACAAAATTCCTGCCGTGGATTTCGCCAAACACTACTCCACTGCCTGCGTCAGTTTCCTGCACACCAACTTCATTGAGTACTTAGAAGACTACTTTGCCCTGCCAGCCTTGATCATTCGTGGAATGCAATTCATTTCTAAACGGATTGTGGCTCGCATCTACAACGCCTACGGTGCAACTCTGATCAGCAGCCCGATTACCTACCAGAAGGCCCTTCAAATGGGCATCAAAAATGCCATCCAGGCCGAGTTGCTGGGCGTTAACCTAGCCCAGTTCGACCCTCAGCTCAAATCCGCTGATTTTTTTGCTCACCATTACAACATTCCAGACCTTGACCCGCCCGACCCCAGGGTGAAACTGCTGTTTCTAGGCCGCCTGACCCCCGACAAAGGCTGGACGTTTGCGCTGACAGCATTCTCTCAAATCGCTCGGTCTGCCCAGTACCAAACCCTTTTGTCGCAAATTGCCTTGGTGATTGCCGGTGATGGCTCCATGCAGACCGAAATTGCCCAAGCGTTCAGCCCCCTGCCCCTAACCGTTCATTTTCTGGGCCGGATTGCCCCCAACGCGGTTCCCACCTTACTGCTCCACAGCGACATCCACATCACCACATCCGAAAAGGAAACCAAAGGATTGACTGTACTGGAAGCCTTTGCTGCGGGTGTGCCCGTACTCGCCCCAGCCGCAGGCGGCGTCATCGACACAATCGAATCAGGACAAACTGGTTTTTTGTATCAGCCCCGCAACTGGCAGGATTTTGCTGCCAAACTTCAGCGCCTCGTCGAGAATCCCCAATTGCGCCAACGCATGGGCCAAGCCGCCCACGCCCACGCCACTAACTATGACTGGGATGCTGCCGTGGACCGTCTCCTCAACCTCTGGCAACAGCAAATCGAACGCCAGCAGGGCGCTCCTGTCCCCCACAAACGGTAAGGGAATGGACAATCGCTTAGAGACGCCAAAAACCCGTAAGTCGCGAACTCGACCGTTGACCGCTCTGTCACTGACGCTGCTGGTCCTGCTGCTGAGTTTAGGACTAGTGTTTCGCATCGCAAATTTGGATCAGAAAATCTTTTGGGTCGATGAGGTTGCTACGGCTATGCGAGCCAGCGGATACACCAAAGCCGAGGTGACGGCCCAGCTCACCGATGGTTCACTCCACAGTCCGGCAGAGCTGTTAGCCTTTCAGCGCCTATCCCCTGACCGATCGCTTTCTCAGACGCTCAATGCTTTGACGCGCAGCCCAGAACATGCCCCCCTCTACTTTCTGCTGACCCGCTTTTGGATGCAGGCATTTGGCAGTACGGTTGGCGCAATTCGCAGTTTTTCAGCGCTGTGCAGTTTACTGGTTTTGCCCTGTCTGGTTTGGCTCTGCCAGGAATTATTTCGTCCATGCAGCCCAACACCCGCCCTTGCCCCAATCGGCTCGACTGCCGCTGCGTTGATGGCAGTTTCTCCGTTCTTCGTGGCCTACGCCCAAGAGGCACGTCCCTACAGCTTCTGGTTACTGACGATCGTGCTTTGCAGTGGTGCCCTGTTGCGAGCCGGGCGGCGAAATACTTGGTTGAGCTGGGCGATCTATGCCCTGACACTGCTGATTAGCCTCTACACATCGCTCTTGACGGTTTTGCTGGCGGTTGGGCAAGCGATGTATGTCTTCACAGTCCAGCCGCACCGTTCCATCCTCCGGCATTATCAATGGGCCATAGGCGTTGCTCTAGTGGGTTTTCTGCCTTGGGTATGGGTAATCTGGCATCAGTCGGATGCCCTCGCCACCAACACTACCTGGATGCGCACGCCCATACAGCCATTCGCCATGATCGCCATTTGGCTCTATAGCTTTGCCGTGTTGTTTTTTGATGTGCCAGTGGTGGCACAGTGGAGTTGGGTAGCGCTGCTCCAGGCTACGATCGCCGCGATGGTCCTGACGGTGATGGGAATAGCGCTCTACCGGATGGCTCAACTGCCGCATCGAGTCGGATTTTTCTTAGCGGCGCTCTGTGGGCCGATTCCGTTCACCCTGATCCTGCTCGATTTAATTTTCCAGGGCCAAGCTTCTGCCTCCCCCCGCTATCTGATTCCCAGTCAGTTGGGAGTATTGCTGGCCGTTGCCTACTGCTGTGCTGGATCAGGTTTACCTAGCTATCCTCAAAAATCTGCTTCAGAAACGCTGGTTCGCTTACAGCGGCAGTGGCTCGTAATTACGGCTTTTCTGCTTGGCCTCAGCCTAATTTCTGCCTGGGTGAACCTAAACCGTTCGCCGGACTATCAAAAAGCGCACAACCGCCATAATCCTGAAATTGCCGCTCTGGTAAATCAGGCTATTAGCCCGATCTTAGTGGCGGAATCCAGTCAAACAATGAACTTGCTATCGCTGAGCCACAGTCTCAGCCCCACAGTACACATCCAACTTCTGCCGCTCGAGCAAATGGGCACCGTATTGTCATCCTGCCAGAATTATTTCGTGTTCAATCCCTCGCCCCAGCTCGTAACAAAATTACATCAAATAGAAACACTTAGGGTTCAACAAATTTACCAACCTCAATTAATCACAAACAAAGATATTCACTTGTCTCTGGCAAAAACCCAATTTGCCGCCTGTCGCGCTCCCTAACGATTTCCAAACAAGAACCCACATTGAATTTTCTATGATTGCAGAATGACCAACATTTTGGACAAACCAGACCTACCGACAGTCAAATGTTTGAATTATTTGATTTAAATGTCAAAATCTCCTGAAATTAATCGTATCGAGCAACACAAATGTCTGATTTGTTTGAAGTTTTTGCGATGATAGGAGAAGCAGTGGTTCCATGTCACCCATCTGGTTGATATAGGCGTAGGAAGTCTCGACTGCTTCCGTCAACCTATAGTGCAACCATGCAGATGGCTAAGTTGAAGGTCTAGGTCAATGAACTGGGAAGAAGGACAAACCGTTGAATGCGAAGGACTGGATTGGGGTCCTTGCTATGTCACGATGAGCAATCAGCACATGGTCGTCATCTATTGCCCTCGCTATGAGATGGTGACAACTGCCAGCCCCAACCAATTAGAACAGGCCGGTTGGAAAAGCACAGCCCCTAAAAAGGTAGTTTGGATGCAAAGGTGGAGACAAGCTAATCGCCAAAAACGCAAACCTGTTCCTGGCGTTTAAATAGGCCGGCTAAATATGCTCGCTTGGCTAAATATACTCGGTTCTCCAGAGCAAGTTGATAGCCTATAACAATAACTCCATAACAATAACAAAGGGAAGCCGAACGACTTCCCCCCGATATCAAATTTTGGTTACCATTGCCCAAACGTAACATTGATTTTAGATTTACTGTTGGTTTGAGCAAGGCTTTTAGTGAATCGAATTGGCAAATAAATCAATAAGCCAATCGATAACGTGACAACAGGCTGAGTAACAAACTGGGCAAGAGTAATTTCCTACCCATCAGGCGCATACGCATAGGTTGATCGATATAGCGATCCTAAATGAGTTGTGAGAAACAGCCATAGGTAAAAAGCTTGTGAAAATTAAAGATCTGACAATGTGTGACAAACTCGAATAAGAACTTAGCTACATTAAACGATGTACACAAGTGATAGTACTCTCGAATGAATCGCTTCGCCTGTAACCAAATATCCTCAATCGGGTTCTGCTTGGGATCATTGGCAGCAAACCGAATACAAGTAATTTTCCAGTTAGA
>KL662191.1:4781672-4865869 GCA_000733415.1 [Leptolyngbya] sp. JSC-1 | reverse complement strand
GTAATGCTACCTTCAACCAGGCAAGCACCGCCTGACGTTGCCCAGCGTTGAGATACCCAACCGAGCCAGCATAGCCCAATTGTAAGCCTGACACCCCAAATTGCTCATATCGGGCAGTCCATTTGCTAACGAAGCCGGAACTTACCCCTAAACTCTCGCCAATCTCTCGGTGTTTATAGCCTTTAAGAAACATCTGAACGGCAACAGCGCGTTTGAGTTCACGGGCATCAGGATTAGAGTGAATGAAGGCATTGAGATCTTCTAGCATCGAACAGTTTCCAAACCCAGATTGACCCCTCTAGATTCTCATAACTGATTTGGGATTGCTATAGATTGCTATTTTAGTTTTTGATCAGCGGGGGGCACCCATTCAGAATAAGGTTCTCCAGTAAAGGGTTGTACACCAATATTGGGATAGTGATCATGGTCAGGACTGAAAAGCGCCGTAGCACCTTCGTACAGGTAGCGAATAGTATCACCAAAAACTTTGAAGATATTCATAGTTCTGACCTCAGGTTAGAAGAAATGAACAATTCAATCTAAGCCTGTTGAACAGCCCGATTTGAGCGCGATTTAAACCATCTCGCTAATTGACAAGCAGTTATTCATTCAGCCATTCTTTGAAGCTTAGATTTGAGCTGAAAATCGTTTTTTGCCACTCAGATTGAACTATCTAGAAGAACAATTTGGGAAACGTTAAACCCTGGAACTAACTGATCAAAATTTGATGAGAACCAACCGTTAACTTAGTTCAAACTGAGCTTACATCTCAATCATACGAGACCGAGTCTGAAACACAGACGCACACTCTATCATTCTTTACAGTCTTCCATCATTAAGCAGATCCCGCTCTTCATCCACTTGGCTCGGATTTCGCTTGAATCACTAAATTCAGCACTCTACCGTGACTTGAGCAAGTGGTTTGAGCAAATACAGCGTTTTTCACTCATGTGAAGCATGGGGGGCGTGGGGCACTGCCCCTGCACCCCGTTTTTCGGACTTCACTAGCTTGAAAAAGGCTGTAATTTGAGTAAAACATCTTTATAAAAAGAAGCATTAATTCAATAACAATTACACAAATTAAGCAACACTAAGTTGCTTACCTGAATCATTTGCCAAAACTCTTTTAATACCTACAAACCCCTAGCGGATACAGGATAAAATTCCTGCACTCTAGTTGCTTTGAATTGAGAACCCCACGCAGGCAGGTTTTGTCTGTGTAGGTACAGCTTGGAGCCGCCAGCGATTAGAGTTTTGGCAGTCAATCAGCTAATCAGCTACTAGACTAAACTGGCGGATCAGATCAGCGAGTTGTTTGGCACTGTCGGTTACGGCCAATTTTTTAGCGGCCTCGGCCATGCTTTGCAGTTGCTCCGAAGAGTGCAGCAGGTTTAGCGCCTGTTGTTGCAGCAGTTCTGGCGTCAACTCAGATTGCTGATACAGGAAAGCTGCTCCAGCAGACTCAAACACTCTTGCGTTATAGGTTTGGTGATCGTCAGCTGCGTAGGGAAACGGAATTAAAATCGCTGGTGTACCTGTGATGGCAAGCTCAGTCAGCGTTCCAGCTCCTGCCCGACTCACTGCCAGCGTAGCCCGCTGCATCAACTTGGCCATATCGTGATAAAAGGGCAAAGCAATGTACTGAGGATGACTCAAGCTATTGGCGTCAGGGTCATTTTCGCCTGTCAAATGCACTACCCAAGCCCCAGACTCAAACCAAGCTGGAGCCGCCTGTCGCACTAGCCGATTCATGGCTACAGCACCTTGACTGCCACCCACAACTAGAATCAGCGGCACCGCATCGGGAACAGCGAGGCCAGATAGGGGCTGCTGGCTCAGATCCGTTTGAAATTGATCTCGGACTGGCGTTCCTACCCATACCGTTTTTGCCTTGGGCAGATAGCAAGCCGCCACCTCAAATCCCAACGCCACCACACTACACCAACCACTCAGCCAGCGGGTTACTTTGCCCGGTAAGGCGTTCGACTCATGCAGCATCACAGGTAAGCCCAGTGTCCGAGCCGCAACCACCGCTGGAGCCGCAATGTAACCACCGGTTGTAAACACGGCTTCAAATCCACCTCGTTGCAGCAGTCGCCGCACTTTGAAAATAGCTAGCACCAGCCGACTGAAGGTGCGGAGCGTGCTCAAGCCCAACCGCTGCTGAAAGCCGCCCACCGAAATCGTATGCAGTGGGAACCGATCCGGTACAAGCTGCGTTTCCAGCCGATCGGCCACCCCTAGCCATTCAATCTGATATTCTGGCAACGCTTCTGCCACCGCTAAGGCTGGAAACAAATGGCCCCCAGTTCCACTAGCCGCAATTAGCAACTTGGGTCGCTTTAGTTGGGGATTAGGCAAATCATCCGACTTTGAAGTCGCAACCAAGACTGGACGCTCCATAGATCTCAAGCCTGAATTCTTGCGTAATTGCTCGCGTTTAAGCCGGAACAGGTTAGAGCAGATTATTTTTATAATCACCTAGATCTCTACTCAAGCGCAGGCTAAAATAATGTACCTTAAATTCGAGCCGGTGAACCTTTACTGACTGAATTACTGAATCTCCTATCTCATCTACCTATTCTCTACTGATTTAGTTGTGATTCAGTTGTTGCGAATCCTGAGATACTGGGCCAAATACTCTGGGCCAAATACTCTGGGCCAAATACTCAGCCGATTCCCAAGCCGATTCCCAAGCCAAAGTAATTTCTAGCGTTTTTTGAGCGGACCCCCACCCATGCCGAACCGTTTCATTCCCCAGTTTGTTTCTCAGTTGCAGTCAATTCCATCTGCATCCATGTCGTTGGGCCAATCCCGATGCCGGTCTGGGCGGCTGCGCCTTTTGTTCGCATCCCTGACGCTGGGGCTAGCCCTCAGTTTGGCTAGTAGTTGGGCCAATCGGGTTGCTGCTCAAGTGCCTAGCACTGCCTCAGAACCTCCTCCCGAACTGGCAAGTCTGCTGAGCCGAATCGACACAGCCGCCTCTGCTGGAGACTTGGCCGCTGTGATGCGCTTTTACAGTCCAAACTTTACTAGCGCCGATGGGTTGACCTACAACACCCTGAAGCAAACTCTCGAAGATCTCTGGAAACGCTATCCTGATTTGCAGTACCAAACCACACTAGAGAGTTGGGAACAGCAGGGCGACGCGATCACGACCGTCACTACTACCACTATTACCGGGGTTTATCCCGATGAACGGCGCAATCTCAACCTTTCAGCCACAATTACCGCGCGTCAACGCCTGCAAAATGATCAAATCGTGGAACAAGAAATTTTGAGCGAACGCAGCGAACTCACCGCTGGCGACAATCCACCCACAGTTAGCTTTAATCTACCGGAGCAGGTAACTCCCGGTCAGGAATTTGATTTCGATGCAGTTGTGATGGAACCCCTGGGTGAGCGGCTGTTGCTAGGAGCGGCCCTAGAAGAACCAATTGGCGTCGAGAATTACCTAAATCCCGCCCCAATTGAGCTGGAGTTGCTGAGTTCAGGTGGTTTGTTTAAGGTAGGGCAAGCCCCTAAAAGCCCAGACGATCGTTGGATTTCTGCCGTGATCGTGCGCTATGACGGTATTACAGCTGTGACGCAGCGCCTGCGAGTAGTTGATCAAGCGGGCAATTGATGCCTGTTATTTGCTATTTAATTCGCTTTGCTAATTCGCTTTGCTGATTAGCCTGCCAACTAGCTTTGCTGATTATTGGCCAACTCCCGGATTGGCAGTTCCTGATAGTGGGAACACCCTTCACAGGGACCACACGGATTCACCGCACAGCGAATATGGCCAGAACGGGCGTTGAACCGGCAAGACAAGTCGCCAATCATGTAGCCAATTCCCTCAACGTAGCGGAAATCAGGCGGTAAGCGCAGTCCAGCTAGCGGACGATTGGCCACCGACTCCATCGCAAGCCGCAAGCGGGCTTGGGAGCGGGCGTCGGCTTGGCGCATCACCCACAGTGACAGCAGAGAAGGCGTCAGGCCCAAAATCACAATCAAGAATGCAACTAGCATGGCAGTTTTGAGCAATTCCAACTAGAGCAGTTCTGCGCGAACCAACCCAGCTAACTCGATTCAGCTAATCAACTCGTTGGTCCTCTGAACCGTGCGGAGCACATTGGCAGCAGTCTAGCATGTTGCTCCAGCAACCGGCATATCAACTCGCTCGCCCGTCAAACTGAAGGCCCTAGCAGTGGCAATTTCGACGTGCACGGTTTGGCCTTTGAGTTCAGCAATATTGCCCGTGCAGAAAGTAAGGCGGTTGCTGCGGGTGCGACCCATCACCTGACTCGGATCTTTGGGGTTTTGATCCTCTACCAGCACGGCCTCGATGCGACCCACATAGCGCTGGGAGCGTTCGGCAGCCTTAATGGCCACTAAATGGTTTAGACGCTGCAATCGGTCCGCTTTGACCGTTTCACTCAGCTGATTCTGCCACAGGGCAGCCGGTGTCCCCGGACGCGGCGAATAGGCAGCCGTATTGAGCTGATCAAAACCAATGGCATCGACTAGCTTCAGCGTATTTTCAAACTGGGCTTCGGTTTCACCCGGAAATCCCACAATCGCATCGGCGCTAATCGCAGCATCGGGCATGTAGTGGCGGATTGTGTCGATAATGCGGCAGTACTTTTCGCGGGTATAGCCCCGCGCCATTGCCTTCAGCACCTCATTGTCGCCCGACTGAAACGGAATATGGAAATGTTCGCAAACCTTGGGTAACTCAGCACAGGCTCGAATCAACCGCTCGGTAAAGTAGCGCGGATGGCTGGTAGCGAACCGAATCCGTTCAATTCCCGGTACATCGTGAATGTAGTACAGCAGATCCGTCAGCGTATGCTGACGCCGACCTTCTGGCGTCACACCGGGCAAATCCCGCCCATAAGCATCGATATTTTGTCCCAGTAGCGTCACTTCTTTGTAGCCCTGCCGCCCTAACTCCTCCATCTCGGCCCGAATCGCCTCTGGTGGACGCGATTGTTCGACGCCGCGCACACTGGGAACCACACAGTAGGTACAGCGCTCGTTACAGCCGTAAATTACATTCACCCAGGCCGTTACAGTACTGTCCCGACGCGGTTTGGTGATGTCTTCAAAGATATGAACCGGCTCGGTAGCCACTACCTGATTGCCGTTAAACACCTGCTCTAGCAGATCTTGCAGCCGATTGGCATGCTGCGGCCCCATGACTAAATCCAATTCCGGCACCCGACGCAACAAGGCTTCCCCTTCCTGCTGAGCGACGCAACCCGCCACAATCAAAGTTAAGTTGGGCTGTTCATGCTTACGCTTGGCCTGCCTGCCGAGATAGGAATACACTTTCTGCTCGGCGTTATCGCGGATCGTGCAGGTGTTGTAGAGAACCAAATCCGCTTGTTCAGGAGAGTCTGACCACTGAAACCCCATGTCTTCCAGAATGCCAGCCATCCGTTCCGAGTCCGCCTTGTTCATTTGGCAGCCAAACGTAGTGATGTGATACCGACGGGGAAACTCAGTCATAATTTACCCAGCGCGAAGATGAGAGATAACTTGATGCTTGCTTGCTACTCAGATTAATACTCAGACGGCATTGTTGCAGACGCCGCTCTAACTCAGGCCAGCTTTGCTTACCTGAAAGATCCAACCGGAGTTACCTAAGTTATAGATTCTACCAATTCTTCAGCCGGCTCGTCTGCCTGGATTGGCAGTCTGTTGCCTGAAAGAGCCAGACGAAGAGATCCGCAAGAAAAAACCCGGCGCGAAATACCGGGCGTCGATCGAATGGTGTGCTGCTACCAAGGTGCCCGGATTCCAACCCTAACTAACAAGACTGACAACATGAGCAAACCCGCTGAGGCAAAGCTTAAAGGGCAAAAGGCAAATTGCCAACCGCTTCAACCACCCCCTGACTCCTGACTCCTAACTCCTACCCACGATAAAGCCCCCCAGCATTTCTGCCAGGAGGCTGCTCTCCCTATCCGAAAGGGATGACGATAGTATGCCCTGAATTGCCCACTTTAAACCTGTTGGTTTGAGCCAAATTCTCCACAAACTAGACAGAAGTTCTGACTCTAGGAATAGGTTTGGCGTTGCACAAACTGATAGCTTCAGAAAAGTTTAAGAAGGTTACTCAGAATTACAATGACCCACGCTGACCTCGACCCTCTTACCACTGAGCCAACTGAATCAAATCAGGAATTGAGAGATTCCATTAGGATGGCACCGGGAACAGAACCAGCCCTAACAGAGCCGTTGCAGCTCTTCACCAACGCTGTAGTTTTGTCTTACTTCGACCATTTCAATCAGGCCAATTTTACCGCTGTCGCCAATCTTTTTGCTGTCGAGGGTCAGCTCTTGCCGCCATTTGAGTCAGCGATTGTAGGACGAGAAGCGATTGCTAGCTATTTAGCCGCCGAAGCAAAAGGAATGAAGGCAATTCCGCAAGAGAGTACCGAAACAAGCCTGCCGACTGGTGAAACCGAGGTACAGGTGATTGGTCAGGTGCAAACGCCTCTGTTCAGCGTTCGGGTGAGTTGGCAGTTTGTGCTCAGCCCCGACTCAGAAATTCGTTCTGTCAGGATTAAATTGCTTGCAGCTCTGCGAGAGCTATTGCATTTGAAGCACTAAAACCAGATTAGGAGCATCGGCAACATCAAAGTAATTTTTCGTTACTTCTAATTTCAACTGGCGTTGATCCTTTCTTTCGGTCCCCCAAAGTCGCTAAAATACGACCGATAGCTGAATCACTGCAATAGTCATCTCCTTAAATTATGAGCGTAGTAACCCAAGTTATTCTCAATGCCGACGAAGAACTCCGCTACCCCAGCAGTGGCGAGTTGAAGAGCATTCAAAACTTTTTACAAACCGGCAGCCAGCGGATGCGGATCGCGGCAACCCTGGCAGACAACGAAAAGAAAATTGTTCAAGAAGCCAGCAAGGAACTGTGGAAAAAGCGGCCTGACTTTATTGCGCCCGGTGGTAACGCCTATGGTGATAAGCAACGTGCCCTCTGTCTGCGCGACTACGGCTGGTATTTGCGTCTGATCTCCTATGGCGTTTTGGCAGGCGATAAAGAGCCAATCGAAAAAATCGGCCTGATCGGCGTCAAAGAGATGTACAACTCCTTGGGGGTGCCAGTTCCTGGCATGGTGGAATCGATTCGCTGCCTCAAGAATGCGGCCTTGGCGCTAATGAGTGACGAAGATGCCACCGAAGCCGCTCCCTATTTCGACTATATTATTCAGACGATGTCCTAGCAGCTAATTCAAAACTCCATCCGTGAAAGAGAGGGCTGGATTTTCACTAGTCCTCTTTTGCTATTGATTATTGATTCTTGCTAGTAGTGCGGCTCACTTAATAACGGTCACTATCGAGTGAAACAAAGTCGCCCCGAATCCAGCCGGCGGCGTTGGAAACGGTAAACCGCACGAAATACCACATGTAGCCATCGCCGCTCACGACGCGATCCAACACCTCTACTCGATCGCCAGCATAACCAATGTGACGAATGTAGGCCCGCGTACTTGCTCCATCCCGGACGTTGATCGGAGAGGCGGGGTCGTAGCTCACCAGCGTGGCATAGTCAGCATACTCGGCGTAGCCAACCGTAACAAATGGCTGAGTGTGAATATCCTGTAGTGTTTCGGCCAAAGCAGCGTGGGGAGCAGCAAACATAATGGGCAACGCAGCCAGCAGTCCAGAAGCTGTGAGGAGTTTCATAGCAAGTTCCAGCTTACAATCAGTGATTTCTGTCAGTAGCTACTGATTGCAGGTGCCCAATTACGCAAAGGCCAAATTAACTTTGCTGAACTTTCATTCGCAACCGCACTAAGTACTCCTCATTTCTGCGTCCTTCGACTGAATTGGTAGCTCGCTCTAGCAAAACCACTTCAAACTCAGGCTGAAACTGCTGATATAGCTCTGTCACAGATACTCCAAACGGAGGCCCCCCTGCTCGGTCATGTATCCAAAACAAGCCAATCAATTCACCTGCGGGGCGCAACAGATTCTGCACTAACCGCACGTAGTCACCTCGCTGCTCTGGCAGAATGGCGCAGAAGCAGGTGTGTTCCAGCACATAGTCAAACTGATGGGCAAATTCAGCGTCTAGTTCAAAAATATCGCGCTGTAGAAACTGAGCTGATAACCCTCGTTCCTGGGCTGCTGCCCTAGCCGCTACAATCGCAGATGGCGCAAAATCAAATCCCACTACTTCAAATCCATGTTGGGCAAACAGGAGAGCGTCATGTCCACGTCCAGATCCTAAGACCGCAATTCGTCCGGGTGCGGGTGCCTGGGGTGATTGCAGCAAACTGACAAACGGCGGTGCGGGCTGACCCAAATCCCATCGATCGGTACCATCTTGATAGCGCCCTTCCCAAAACTCGGCGGTGAGTGCAGGCGTCGGTTGCGGATCAGACATAGGTAGAATAGATGAGAAAGCTTCATAAACCTTAGCATAACTGTTTTTATCGCCCCGTTCCCTGTCTCTACGGTTGTACGACTCGACTAAGCTCCAATTTACTTTCCTTAGTTCCTATGCTTGATGCCTTACAAACCACACTCTATCAACTTGAGCACTTTGCAGATGGGTTAGTGTCTACGCAGCTCACCCACCTGACACCACTCAGCGTTGGGATTATTTTTGGAGCGGGGCTGCTGACCAGTTTGACTCCCTGTATGCTCTCGATGTTGCCCATCACAATTGGTTACATTGGCGGCTACGAGGCAAAAACTCGCTGGCAGGCGGCCATTCAATCGACTTGGTTTGCCCTAGGGCTAGCGACTACATTGGCTGGGTTGGGCATTGCTGCTGCAATTGTTGGCAAGGTGTATGGTCAGGTGGGTATCGGCTTACCGATTGTAGTCAGCGTCATTGCTATTTTGATGGGGCTGAATCTTCTAGAAGCCCTGCCGCTGAGGTTGCCTGCTTGGGGTGGGATGGAATGGATTTCTAACGATTTGCCGGAAGGGGTGCGCTCTTACTTAATTGGGCTGACCTTTGGCTTGGTGGCTTCTCCGTGCAGTACTCCGGTGCTGGCAACCCTACTGGCCTGGATCTCAACCACACAAGATCCGGTCTTGGGCAGTGTACTGCTGCTGGCCTATGCGACGGGCTATGTAGCACCCCTGATTTTGGCAGGTACCTTCACGGCTTCAATTAAAAAGATTTTAGAAGTACGCCGCTGGTCCGGGTGGATTACGCCAGCAAGTGGAGCATTACTGGTTGGCTTTGGCGTCTTTTCGCTGTTGTTTCGGTTATTTCCTACAGGGACTGTTTAATCACCTTTAATCATCATGACTGTCGATCCTTCTTCTGATGCGGCTCAAAACTCGGCTCAAAATTCGGCTCCAGACTCCACTAGTGTTGCGTCTATCCAGCCGTTTAACCTGAATCGAGCCATTCGTCGCTATTTCAAGCGTGAACTGGTGCCCCTATTGGCCGACTTGCGGCTAGCCATCGGGCTACTGTTGGCAATCGCGGCTTTCAGCGTCACCGGCACGGTGATTGAACAAGGACAAACCCTAGCGTTCTACCAAGCTAACTATCCAGAACACCCCGCCCTGTTTGGTTTTCTCACCTGGAGTTTTATCCTCACTCTGGGACTAGATCACGTTTACCGTACCTGGTGGTTTCTGGCCTTGTTAATTCTATTTGGTGCCAGCCTCACGACCTGTACCTTTCAACGCCAGCTTCCGGCTCTGCGCTGGTTTTCCCGCACCTGGAATTTCTACAGCCAACCGCGCCAGTTTCAGAAGTTTGCCCTCAGCGCTGAAGTACCGCAAGCCTCGTTCGATCAACTCATCCCAATTCTGCAAAAACGTCGCTACAAGATCTTTCAGGACGGCGACAAACTCTATGCCCACAAAGGTATTGTGGGACGGATCGGGCCAATCGTTGTTCATGCCAGCATGCTGCTAATTCTGTTGGGGGCAATTTGGGGGGCAATGACCGGCTTTTTTGCGCAGGAAATGGTGCCCAGCGGTGAGACCTTTCAGGTGCGCAATATTTTCGATGCTGGTCCGTGGGCAGCAGCCCAAATTCCTAAAGATTGGTCAGTCAAGGTTAATCGCTTCTGGATTGACTACACCCCTGACGGCACAATCGATCAGTTCTATTCCGACCTTTCGGTTCTGAATCAAGCAGGCGAAGAAGTCGATCGGCAAACAATTCACGTCAACAAACCTCTGCGTCACAACGGCGTTACCTTCTATCAGGCCGATTGGGCCGTGGCTGCCGTGCGGTTTCGCCTCAACAATAGTCCGGTTCTGCAATTGCCGATGGTCCAACTCGATACGGGTGGAGCAGGCCGGCTATGGGGCACCTGGATTCCGACTAAGCCGGATTTGAGCGATGGCGTTTCTGTGGTTGCAAAGGATTTACAGGGCATTTTGCTGGTCTACGATATGCAGGGCAAACTGATTGCTACTGTCCGTCAAGGCATGTCCACTGACGTAAACGGCACGACCCTTTCAATTGTTGAAATCATCGGCAGCACTGGACTGCAAATTAAAGCCGATCCGGGAATTCCAATCGTCTATGCTGGCTTTGGCCTACTGATGCTGGGTGTCGTGCTCAGCTACGTGTCCCATTCTCAAATTTGGGCCTTGCGCACAGCAGACAATTTCTATATCGGCGGCAGAACTAATCGGGCACAGTTAGCCTTTGAACGCGAAATCCTGGAAATGCTCGATCAACTGACTCAGCCACCCCCCGCACTTGCACAATCGATGGAGCAGCCAACTGGTTAGTGGCTATTGCTAGCTCGGGTTAAAGCGTTAGTTCACGCCGCTAAAAGTATCTGACTGAGCCAAAACGCAACTCCAGCGCTTCCCAGTGGCACAGTCAGATTATCAATTCCTAGTTTTGAAAACGCCTCCAAACTTGCGGCAACCCCTGCCACAACCAGAGCAACAGCCCAAACTTGCCAGCCTGATCCGTAAACGCTAAGTAGAATCAAACTGCTGATTATCCAGCTCACCAGTAGCATGGCCAGCGAGCCTTCCCAGCTTTTTTGCATGCCGCCCAGCTTATAGCGATGCTGGCCCCAGTGTTGCCCAATCAAGGCGGCTAAGCCATCCCCCCAGGTCATGATTAATACGCCTAGCACAGCAATGTGGGGATTGTTTTGCCAAAAGCAGGCAATCAACACACCAATACTAATGGCGTAAAAGAAAGTTCCCAGGCTCTTGCGTCCAACACTGTCAATCCCAGGCAATAACGGAAAACGGTACGATAGCAGCGTAATCGCGCTAAACAAAATAGACGCACCAATTCCCACCGCAGCCGGAATCCGCAACCACCAAGCAAACAAGATGACATTTCCGGCACCGATATGTACCACTTTGCGAATCACTTCCGCATCCACAAGTTTCCAGTACCGCAGCCCAAAGGCTACCAGCACCACAAAGCCAACCCAGAGCGCCGCAATGCCAATTTGAAGCCACAAGGTCGGTTCCGTCAGTTGTGTCAAACCATCTTGTGTTAGTCCATCTAGCAAGAATCGCCCACCCAAACTTCGTTCTGTTTCTCACTTTACCTGTTTCTCACTTTAGAAGATTTTGCCGCTTTCTAAGCCACACCCAAGACTGAGCAAAAACCTGCAGGCCGCAGATTGCCTTTCGGCGAGTTCCCTAACCGCCTTATACTGAAGCTTATAGGTTTGTTAAGTTTCCTATGGTTGCCTCAACTCCTTCGATCGAATTTTTTGAGGGCATTCCTGAAGACCTCAGTGATGTCAGCCTGCGGCAAAACCGAGCTACAGGTGTGCGCTCAGTTCTAATGACGTTTACGATACTGCGGTCAATTGAACGGTTCAGGAGCTACACCAATCGGTTTGCCAAAGCGCTGCTGCTAACCGATGATGAGGGCCAAATTAGCATCGAACCGTCATCAATGAAGTTTATTTTTGGCGGACCGGAAGGCGATGACCTACAGCGAGTCGAATGCCGTTTTGAAATTGACCAAGCCGAACATTGGGAACGGTTCATGCGCTTTATGCATCGCTACGCTGAAGTCAACGGTATGGCCTACGGTGAACCCCAGCCATGATAGCCGCATCCAAACTTCAAGTTTGACGCTTGCAACCAACTTGCTGAAACCTAGAGCTTAAAACCGGGCTTGAACGACTGACCAAGATTAGCAGGGGGAAAACCAGATGAAAGTAGCAGTAACAGGTGCAACTGGATTTGTCGGCAGTCGGCTTGTGCAACGGCTCCAGCAGTCCGGCCATCAAATTTTGGTACTGACCAGAAACGCCGATCGAGCTAAGCAAATCTTTCCAGCATCGGCTTTTTCCAATGTAGAAATTATCGCCTACACTCCCCTTACGTCTGGATCGTGGCAGGCCGAGATTGCCGGCTGTGACGGGGTGGTGAATTTAGCTGGCGCGCCGATCGCTGAAAGCCGTTGGACCCCAGAACGCAAACAAGAAATTCTCGACAGTCGCAAAATTGGCACCGAGAAGATTGTGGAAGCAATTGCTCAAGCCAATCCTAAACCCAGCGTCTTGGTCAACTCGTCCGCCATTGGCTATTACGGCACCAGCGAAACCGCCACATTCGATGAAACCAGCCCTGCGGGACAAGATTTTCTGGCTGAAGTTTGCCAAGCCTGGGAAGCCGCCGCCGAAGCAGTGAAGCAAACCGGAACTCGCCTCGTCATCTTGCGCACCGGAATTGTCTTAGGTGACGGAGGAGCACTGGCTAAGATGTTGACGCCCTTTCGTCTGTTTGCAGGCGGACCACTCGGCAGTGGTAAACAGTGGTTTTCCTGGATTCACATTGACGATTTGGTGAATCTGATTCTGAGAGCTTTGACTGAGCCAACCATGGAGGGCGTTTTGAACGCTACAGCTCCAGAACCCGTCAGGATGGCAGAACTTTGCCATACCCTAGGCCAGATCCTCCATCGCCCTTCTTGGCTGCCCGTACCGGCTGCGGCCCTAGAGCTATTGCTAGGCGATGCCGCCCAAGTGGTTCTGGAAGGTCAACAGGTGCTGCCAAAGCGAACCCAGGCGATAGGTTTTACCTATCAGTACCCGACCGTGAAGCAGGCATTACAGGATATCGTTCAAAGCACCTAACGTCGAGCTAACTGAGTTAGGTTCAGCCAAACTGGATGGAATTAGCCCAAATCACCACCCGAATTGCGCAAACGAATCAACTGACGTCGCATTTGGGGAGAAGATTCCATTTCCGGTATTTCATGCGCTTCTACATGGGCTTGGATTGGCTCCATATATTCGTCTGCACCGTAGGAAAAGGCATCCAGCAGCAGCTCTAGCAGCTGTTCGCGGTTGTTTAAAATCTTCTTTTCCTCAATTAGTCTAAATTTCAGGCGAATTTCACAATCGTAGACGGCAAATTCAGAACTAAGCGGTTGTTGCTCTAAAGGATTCGGTTTCATCTGAGGTAATCACACCTTATTGTGTTGAGCTAGAGAATTGGCTAAAAACCGGGCTGAATACGATGTGTGAGAAGCCGTCTTTAACGAGTAGCTTTCAGGAACTACAGACGTTGTCAGCATTAGACCAACTGATCTTCAAAAAGAGAACTCACACCGTGGGGCATGTGACTTGAACCTAACATTCCCTAAAAGTTACTCAAATTCGCCAATTTATTGAATGAGAGAAGGGCGAGTTTTTGATTGGGAAGCAACTTCTTAAAAGGGGCTAGTAATTTATAAATATCATTATTGCTTAGTTTAAAGAGGGGAATTTTGTGAATTCTATATGAGGATTACATCGGCCTTTACAAGGCTTTTAAATCTATTTAGCTTTAAGCTTTTCCAATTCTGATCAATAGAGTTTCAGTGAACACCAGTATAGACCCAATCCCAATAGGAATAATGAGCGCGATCCCTTAGAAACACCGGTTATTTCTTATCACTTTCCATCCTACCGACTAAAGCAACAGAATACTACGGGAGGCGCACTGCAAGCAATACAGGGAGCTGCTGCCCTGCCTTTTTCTGACAGATATTAGCCAAATGAATTGGGCATTACCTAACCTACTTACTGATTCGGTGTATCCTGTTGTACATTCAGTTGGCTTCTCACACAGACTTTTCTTATTTCAGTGACTTGTATAAATAGATTCATCATGAAATAATTAAGACATGAATTAATCTATTTAAATTTAATTGGATAAGAGAAGAACATTTAAAATTAATCATCTATATTAGATTCTCCCCGAGATTTTCACTTTTCCTTGATAGGCATTCAAACTAATAATTTCTCTTCTTCTAGCAATTAGCAAGTTGGCTCAATAATTAACTAATTTTTGATAGTAGAGAATTAGTTACATCCTTTTTCAGGCTAGTGAAGTACGAAAACCGGGGTGCAGGGGCCGTGCCCCCACGCCCCCCATACCTCACATGAGTGAAAAACGCTGTAAATCTAGAATTCTAGATTCTGTGCTGATTACCTACAGGCACAACTTTGAGCCGCCAGCTAGAGTTTTGGCAGGGAGTGTCTATTGCAGACAGCACAACTGATTCACTAATCGAGTTTCACACCGCCTTTAAACGTTTTTAGACTTTCGGGCCCTTTCGACTGTACGAGGTGGCCTAGTTGATGAGAGCTGACTGTGGCTAGCAGGCGTAACACCACTGCGGCTCAGCACATGCATAAACGCATCAATTCTAGAAGCGTCAATTCGATAACCGCCTCGTAGCCCTAATAGATGAATTCCACCCTGTCCTAGGGCTGTTAGCCAAGGCATTTCCCAAAACCAGAGAGCTGGCAAATGCCCAACCGGAGCAGTGTCGGTGAAGTTTAAGTGCTGGTCGTAGAGTTTAAAGAAGCGCAATTCCTCAATCCACCAGCCAACCTGCTGGCTAAAAGCCAAAGCCTGTGCTCGCCTCTGCCGATAATCAATGCTTAACTTGTTGCGATCAGGTTCCTCATGGGATCTAAAAATTCCGAGTTGACGACTAAAGCCAAAATTTCCGGCACTGGCTTGCGTCCACAGTTGGTCAATTTTCTGAATAGCCTGCTGCTCCTCCTGCTTGACAGTTTTAGAAAACTCTTCCAGTGATGCCGCATTTAGCCAAGTTTGAGATGGCTTAATCAACTTCTGTAGAATAGCGAAGGTAACAGCATCCGCATTTCTATAGTTCTTATTCTTGAGATCCTTCTCCAACTGCTCAAACAGCTCTGGATGCGGTAAATTGAGCGTCGGGGCAGGAGGTTCCTGAGCTTTCGCTTCAGCAGATCCAGACGCTGCTGGGCTAGATGGATTGCTCGATGAGCTACTGGTCAAGCCACGGACAAGCACCTGTCTTTCGATTTCTGCAATATCATCTTTATTGAGATTGTATTTTTCTTTCAGCTTGCGCAGATGGGCTGTTGCTTCTTCGTTGATTGGAAAACCTGGTGCTTGCAACGCCTTCAAATACTCATCCCAATATTCTTGGAGATGAGCCATATAAACTTCAGGTGGCTTGGGTGGAATGCTGGTTGTTGCTGTTGAAGTGGAAGTCGATGCATTCGTTCCTGAGGGGGGAGCCACTGTAACAGGCTGGCTAGTAACAGGCTGACTAGTATTAGAGCCAAGTTGACTAACATCAACTTCAGCACTTTTGACAGACGGCTCTGGATCTGTTTTTGACTGTAATGCTGCCTCAATTCGATTGGTAGATTGAGTAACCGAATTTTTGGTCGAAGATTGGTCTGGAGTTGATTCAGTTGGCTCTGTTGGCTGGTTCTGGCCAGATCGCGTGGGTTGGCCAGTCCGCTGGATCGGTGTGGAAGCGGGGGAGGATGATCGATCCTCAGATGGCAAAGACTCTCTGATTTGATTTTCTGATTTCCGCTCTTCGATTATTTCTTGCACAATCGCTTGCACCTGCTCTGGTCGCAACTTTAGCCTCCGAACGCGATAGGAGCTGACTATGGCGTCACGTTCATCTTGTGTACCGTTCTTGATAAAACGCCTTGCAAACGCTCGCAGAGAAGCTTCAGCCTGATTCTGCTCAGGAGTAGTCATAATTATGATTCAGCGGAAATTGAATGTAATCTTAACGCTGGTTAGCCCAATTCCAATCTAGGCCGACATTAATATCAACTCACTGCAACCTATCGGTAGGAACCGTGGAGATCAAGCCCACTCTTCAGACGCTTCCGCTTCGGCGTCAATTAGGATTTGTTTCACCTCCGACCAATTCACCTGCGTGGTGGGTAAATCTTGAGTCACTCGTCCCTGATTCAACCCCAACAAACGATTGCAAAATCGCTCGACCCACTCTAACTGATGATTCACCATCAAAATAGTCAAGGCAGTGGTTTTCGTCAATTCTTGCAACACTGATAAAACATACTCAGCCCGTCCGGCATCTAGCGCCGAGGTTGGCTCATCCAACAGCAACACTTTTGGTTGTAGGATCAGCGAGCGAGCAATGGCAACAAGCTGCCGCTGCCCAACTGAAAGCTGCACTTCGGTGCGGTCCAGCCATTCGCTGGGGATGTGAAACTGTTCAAGACCGGCCTGTAACCGCTGATCAATCGTCTTGCGATCCAGTTTTCGCAGCACCAACGGGTAGGCTAGCGCTTGGCGCACTGTCATTCCTAGCAGTTTCGATTCTTGAGGAACTAGCGTAATCTGTTGACGTAGTGGCACTACCGGTACCTGACGAATCTCTCGATCTTCAAAAAGAATTTTGCCCTGGCTTACCTCAGTCAGCCGATTCAACAGCCGCAGTAGAGTAGTTTTTCCAGCCCCTGATGCGCCCACAATCCCCAAAAAGTCCCCCTGAAAAACCTCGAAGGAAATATCGTTGAGAAGATAGTGAGAGCCAATTGGAGCTTTGAGACTGACTTGTTCCAACCGAAGCTGACTTTTATGTGGACTAGATTTAATCAAGCGGCTTCCATTAAGCTGCAACGTTTGCATTTTAGCTTGAGCAAGCTGGGTTTTCAGGGGTTGTATCCAGCTCCAGTTGCAGAAGATCTAAAGTTGATTGGCAGCCACCGCAATTGTCCAAGCATCAACAGCCAACAGCATCACCGTCAAACCCAGCAAAAACAAATACATCCAGGGTTGAGCGAGCGGACGGACATCCCGCGTATCAATTCCGGTTTTGGCCTGCACCAGTCGCACCAATTCTGCGAAACCAGCAACTCGCATTGGCAACAGGTAGGCTGCTCCTGCATGGTTGAGGAAGTAATAAACAATGCCACCCTGCCCAGTTGAGCGGGGCTTTAGAGCTTCGATATCGCTCCAGGCTAAATACCAACCTTTCCGCCAAATCCAACGCACCCAGCCAGGATAGGCTACCTGGATCCCTTGTGCATCCACAATGACTCGTTCGCTCAAAGCAGCACATAGGGGGATCAAACCAACTACCACCCCCACTAGCAGAACCGCAGGAGGGACAGGCGCTTCTGTGGCTTGAGCTAGAAACGGCAGCGGCAGAGTCAATGCCACGTAGAGAGCAAGCAACGTCAACCGAACCAGCGGAGACAACCGAAACACACGCTGTTCTGACAGCTCCAACCCATTTTGCGCAGATTCTTTTGCTCTCGAAATTTCTTGATCGACCGGCAGCTTAGGAGAAGACACAGATTGCTTAGTTTACGAATCGTAATAATTGCTTATCTAAGGTTCAGTGTAACAAGGAAAGGACCAGTTCTCCAGGCAAGCTCAAGGCAAATACTTTTGCACTACGGTCCATCCGGTTAAGGAAACGCAGATAAAGCCAACTAGCAATACCAAATTGGTGCCTAGATGAAGCGATCGCGCCCAAGGACGCTCTGGACTGATCTGAGTCGCGCTCCAGGCCGAAAGCAAGGTCAACCCCACCACCAGTAACCCTACAGGCAGGTGAGCCGAATGGCCCAACGAACCAAAGTGCCCTAGCGTACCCACTATGCCAATTGCTAACAACAGCAGCACCAAGCCCACCATAGTTCCACCAATGCCATAATGCAGAGGCCGCAACCACCAGGGCCGAGGTTGATGGGCAGAGCGACTCACAAGCAACCACGCACCAGTTACCCCTAAAAGGCCATAGGCACACAACGACAATCCCATCGACCAGGCGGCAATTTTCCAGAGCCACAGAAATGAAGGTAGATTGAGGGCAGCGATCATCAAGGTAGGGCAGCCTGATAACGAGAATAGTTCATTCCTAACCTACTGTAATCAGGTTGAGAGATCTATGCGTCAATCGGATCATCTAGGTGATCGGTGGAAATGTGCAGGCGAATCATCCGTGAGAAATTGCTGTTGGGATCGCCTAAATTTAGCTCTAGCTGCTCGTTGCAAAGGGGTTGGAGTTGAGCTAGCAGCAATCGCAACTGGGGCGTGCTGGCTCCGCTATCAAGGTAAACCCGTTCCGCCAAGTGATTCAGCCGCTTCCAGGTGGTGTAGAGCTTGGCAATCGTCTGCTCTAGTTGGGCCGCTTGGTTGACTAAATCAGCCGTACTGCTCAGACAGCCAATTCGCAACGCTTCCTCTAGGGCAGTTTCCAAATCCAGCGAAGACTGGTTCAGCGCTTGAACCTGAGTCGCTGCCGCTAAATATTTCGCCAGATAGCGCGCCTCAGCTGTGACTTGCTTGACGGTATCCACATTGGGATTAGCAGCCACTTCTGATTGCAAAACGGCTTGATGCGGTTCGGGTAGTTTTTCCATTTCTCGCACTAGCGGAGTTAAGTAACGGGCCGGAATCGTGCTATTGGCCGCCTTTTCCCTGATGGCGAGGGGCAATAAATCCGAAGACATCGCAGTCCATTCATCCTGGAGCTGCCGCACTTCCCGCTGAGTAATGCGCCGTTTTGGGCTGGCGGCATCTATTGGCTCTTTCAACAAATCTGACACCATTTGCTGTACTTCTGGTTCAGCCCGCGCGGTCTCGATAAAGGCCCGTTTGCTAAAGCAATTGACCTCCTCAGGCTGTAAAACGGCTTCTTCTAACAGGGTGTCGGCACTATTTGCTAGCTCAATCAGCGAGTAGGCTTGGGTCTTGCTAATCTCTCTGTCTTTTAACCAATTGAGAAATCCAGTTCCCCGCCCATCCCCACCACGCTTTTCTCGATCCCGCACCGCTCGGAGAATTCGGCCTCGGCAAATCTCAGTTTGGAGATCAAAGCGGTCACAAACTTGCCAAGCTACATCAATCTGTTGCCAAAATTCTAGCTCCGGCAATTGGTCATCTTCAGGGTCAGGAAGTTGCACACTTAGGGTAACTAGATTTAGCTCATCCTCAGCAAGGGCGGACCGATCTGGCTTCGCTGTACCTGGCTTTGCCGTAAAGGTAGGATTGACAAGATGAATCGGATTCGAGGAGTGAAATGCATGAACCATGAACGACCACCAATGCCACAAAACAGTCGCATCATTATGCCATGATCTGGTTTGTAGAGATCAAGTAAATTCCACACCTAGAGGTTTGTTAAGTGATCTAAAGAATCTCAACGCTACAACTAGTATTAGTGCTTGCCTTTTACCTTGGCTTTTAAGAGCCGTTGTCTGAGTGTCGATTGAACGGTTGATTGAACCCTTGCTGGAATCATTGATTAAGCTGATTGAATCATTGCCTGGACCAACTCTGAGCAGTCTTTATACCCCTGCGGTTCTAGTATTAGCAGCTCTCCTAGATTATGGAATTGGCGATCCCTGGAATTGGTTACATCCGGTTCAGGTGATAGGATGGGGCATTCAGCGATATAGTCAATTTTGCTTACGACAATTCCAATCACCCAACTTATTGAGACTGGCTGGCATCGGTTTGGCTGTTTTCACCATCAGCTTGAGTAGCTTCATAGGCTGGTTGATGATTGCACTCGCAAACGATTTACATCCCTTTCTCGGACTAACGGTAGCTGTCATTCTACTGGCCAGTTGCTTTGCCGGACGCAGTTTGCGCCAAGCCGCTGAGGATGTACTCCAACCCCTTGCAGTAGGAGACCTGGTTACCGCCAGAGCCAATCTGAGTCGATATGTGGGCCGCGATACAGCAGACCTCTCAGAAGCGGAGATTTTGCGAGCCGTCCTGGAAACCGTGACAGAAAATGCCACCGATGGCGTTATGGCTCCCTTGTTTTACGCCATTCTGGGAGCCACTTTACCAATTGGCAGCGCACCGATAGCACTCGCTTACAAAGCGGCTAGCACCCTAGACTCAATGGTCGGCTATCGTGAGCCTCCCTACACCCACATCGGCTGGTTCAGCGCCCACTTAGAAGATTTTTTGACCTGGCTGCCTTGCCGACTGCATGTGCTGACACTGGCTCTCTGGTCTGGTTCTCCCCAACGGGTTTGGCAACTCTGCCAGCGGGATGCCGTTAAAGACCCTAGCCCAAATTCAGGTTGGAGTGAGTGCGCCTATGCCGCTATTTTAGGAGTACAGGTTGGTGGCATCAACCGCTACAAAGGCGTAATTAAACCCAAGCCCATGCTGGGGGATCCGCTCAATCCAATCAGTGCAGAGAAAATCAGGCAGGCGATTTACCTGACTCGTCTGAGCTTTTTGTCCTGGCTAGTCGTTTGGCTGGTTATTAATTTGGCTATCGCTCTAGCAAGAGTTGGTTCAGTTAGCTGAGCGGGTGGGCGTCTTCCGTCTATAGACCACTTTTAAAAACATCGCGACTATCAGCACTGGATTGTCTACGACAGTTTACAATCCTCTCCGCTACTGGTCGCCATCGCCCCTAACAGGGTTTTTACAATAACACAGCGCCTACTGTTGATATTGGTGTTATCCGCCGGAGAAGATACCGAAATCACGATGCCGTTTTCCCCTAGATCATTGGCTTCCATCGCAATGTTACCCCGGTCGTTGAACACCACACAGCCAACCGCATCGGGCGCGCAACCCACTTTAGCGTTGGGGCTAACCTCTAGCTTCAGCAAATTGGAATTGACCTGACTGCTGGGATTCTGGCCATCGACCGGTTGAGCAACACCTGCAATTTCAACCACGGGTAGTTGATCTGGCGGTGCAATAAAGTTGACTACTTGGTTTTGACGGCTGCGAATCGCTTGGGTCTGGGCTTGCCGCAGGAGTTGAAAGATCTGTTCTCTGCCGGCTTCGGCGCGGCGGCTGTTGGCAAAGCTCAACCAACCCGGAGCTGCAATCAGCGCCAAAATCACGGCTAGCATGATCACCACAATCATTTCAACCAGCGTAAAGCCAGCAGTAGAGCGGTATGGGGCTAATTTGCTCATTGAGGGTTTAACTCCAGTGCGATAAGGATTGAAAGGAAGCTACAGGAATCTATTTGTTCATTCTGTCGGTTTAGTGGCCTTGAACGTTACGGTGTCGGTTTGCGGCCCAGAACGCTACGATTGAGGACTCGAGTTTGTAGCGCCGGTAAAATATCCTGATCGTTGCTTCTGAGGAAGAGACCATCTCTATCGGGTAGAATTCCCGGTCTTCCAGTAGCGCTGCCTCTGAGGTACACAACAACATCGCGGTATTGGGTTGGATCCGGCAGTGAAATTGTTTGCCCTCCTGACCTAACCGACTGAGTCGGAGCCGCAACGCAGGCGTAGAAACTTCGCACGTTAGCAAAGTCTCCCTGCAACAAGCTCGCTGGGGGAGAAATGCTGTAGGTGACGGTGCTAGTAGGGGAGTTGGGACAGAACCCAGTTTGTCCAGCTGCATTAGCTACGGTGGGATCTAAATAATCGAAGCCAACAAAATCGGCCAACGTATCGGCTCTACCGTTTGGGCGGGCCGACTGGAGGTTCACGAATCTACCATCGCTGTTGTTGCCATAGGGCCAGCTTGTAAAGTTACTGAACTGACCAGGATTGACATAACCAGCGTTTCGGGTTCCGTCTGAGTTGAATTGGCTGAGAACATAGCGAGTAACTCGCGCCTTGCCTTTCCAGATGTCGTTATTCGGATCGTTTTTGGTCAAGAAATACACCACTAACGCATAGGATTGCCCAGCTAAACAAGTAACTCCGTCCGGCGGACGTCCAGCAGTAGCACATTGTCGTTTGATCTCCTGTGGAAACGGCTGCTGCTTCCAAAAAGCCAACACCGGAACCCTATTTTCACCTGGAGCAGGAGCAGGCAAAAACTGGGATAGAGGTTCACAAGCCTGTTTTTGTTGACTTCGGGTACAGGCTAAATACTCACCGGGGTACACATAGATAGCTTCTCGCAGTTCAGCCGCGATGTAATCCAAGGCAAGCTGCATTTCTCGTTGCGTCTCAGAGCGAGCCGATTCGCGCCGATCGGCGGTCATCATTTGCACCACAATGAAGGTGAGTCCAGCCACAATACCGCCAGCAATGGCAGTCACGACCAACAGTTCCAGCAGCGTGAACCCGCGAGTATTGTCAGGAGCATTGAAACAATCAGATTTTAGGAACAGCTTTCTTAGGCGAGACCAGAATCTATTAGCCATAGTGGTTTAGCTTTGTAGTCCAAACGATAGATGCAGATGTAGCAATAACAGGCAGAACAAAGAAGAAATGAACCCGTAGCAAGCCAGCTACAACGTTTACCGTAGCTACTGCGGACAGGTATCAATGCTTTTGCTCACCGATTCACAAACCACGTCAGCCTGCTCACCCCAAATCATTTGCTTATAAACCACAACCATCGGATTCTCTGACTGCTTTCTACTTTGGCGATCAGATATCAGGAGGGGAGCTGGCTCAGGCTGGGGATTCAACGCACCGAGGTTGGGCTGGGCCAATGGGTAGGAATAGACCCGAATGCCAACTTCAAACCTGGCGGGGCGCTGCTCGTTAGGTGGTTCATCCAGTTCAGCCTGGAGTAACGTTCCCCTCGTCCGAAAAATCTGCATAAAAAACTCTGGTCTACAATCCCCATCCACATCGATCGGTATGGCCTGATTGGCCGGAATTTGCTGATTGGTATAACGAGAAGCACCGTTGAACGGCGACCCAGGGGGACAAGCCGCTCCATCTCGACGAGTGGTTTTGAGCTGGTTGGCCAGTCCAGTCGGAGGGCCGACAATCTTGAGATTGGCAGCGTTCACTACAGCCGGAAGCCGCTGGCTCTCATGATTGCCTTGCTGGACCAGGGTATTAATGCGGTCGATCTCGTCTTGAGCAAGCTGGATGGCCTGCTCGGCTCGACGATTTTGCACCCGTGTGGCCGTGGCAATCAGCAAGGGCGGTGTCACCATCGCCACAGTTAGCCCAATCAACAGAATTGCCACTAAGCATTCCATGATCGTCAGGCCCTGTTCTGGAGAACGATTGCCAAGACGGGAGACTTTTGAGAGACGCCACAGCAGCAGAAAATTTTGAGATAGAGGATTAGACGCTGACATGATTCGCGTTCTCCGCAGCAACTAAGTAGGACAATTCAGGTCAGGCTTCTCGGTCGTCAAGCTTTTACAGAGGTTAGCTACGTAGGGATCATTCGCTGGCGGTTCGCTGTAGAACTCACTGCGCACATCCTCCGCAAACTGGAATCGTTGGGCCACTGGGCCAGCCGGGGCATACTGCAACCCGACATCATACCCCCAACGACGGTTGGGCGGATCGTAGTAGGTGATCCATTCGTTGTTGGCGTTATTGCCGGTGCTTGGAGCCGGAGCACCCGGTTGCCAAGCTTCTTGATCAAAGGGAGCCGTGGCGTAGGTACTGAAGGTCAGTTGCAGGAAGGCACCAGACATGTACAGGTTCTTGCGATTCCAGTTTTCCAGGAAGCGGGGGAAGTTGTGCAACCCTCCATAAGACTGGCCAGTCCGGGATGGCACTAGCCCACTCACCATGATCAGGTTCATGCGAGTGTTATCAGTAGCCGGAATCAGTGCTTTTCCATCTCGAGGATTTTTACCCCCACCATCCTTAATGGCTACATAATCGCCAGAATAGAGGGCCGAATTGCCATCAATGTCACGCCAATTGACGGGGTCGCCATTGCGGGAAATCAAGATGGGCGATTCGCCCTGATCCAGATTGTGACCAGAGCCTAACCTGGTACCGACACCATAAGGCAAACTGTCGATTAGGTTAGACCGCGCCCAAACAACTCCTCGCTTAGTAGCGTCATTATTAATTCTGGTCTTGGGACGGTTTTGGGCAAAGTAGGAGGTGCGAGTGCTGTTGCCGCAACCGTATCGATTCCTCAACCAGGTCGGTAAGTCAGCATTGCCAATATTGGACAAACCGTCCTCAATGCTGCCATCGCAGAAACTGCTGGAAAGCAGCGTCACCGCATCTGCCACCACTTCACTGGGCCGCCACTGGTCTCGGTCCCGATTGGCAAAGCTGAGATCCCGCTCAGACCGTTGATAGAAGTTAGAGTAGTCGGCAGCCAGGAGCTGCGTAAACTCTTCTAATGGCTCTCCGCCTGCGGTTTGGTGCACGTTAAAGTTGCCTTGGATGTAGACCGGGTTATCGCTGATGAACGATAGACCACGACCCTCATCCCCATTCCGCTTCAGATTTTCGCCCTGGATTAACCGGAAGCCATAGGGCCGCCGATCGGGATCGGGGAAGTAATCAACCGGTTTGGGAGTGATGAAATTATTGGGATTGAGCGGCGGATCTCTAGAGTCCAGGGCCGACCGATCGGCCGTTTGCATCGGGCAGCCGCCTCCTTGCAGTTCCGCATCAGTATCACAGGAGGTCCAGCCCGTTGTCCGAGGTCGAACGATGTGCGCTTCAGACACTGCATCTTCCCGATAGGCGTAGATAATCCCCTTTTGAGGCAGCCAGAGGTTACCTCGGTGGTTACTATCGGCCATCAGCCGCAAGTCGAGATTGAGGGCGCGCACTGGCATCATCTCTCGACCGTTGTAGAAAGCGCTGTCCTTAAAGGCTACCCGCACCAGTCTGCCATTCCTGGGTCGTTGGAATGTACTGTTGACATTGTCAGGTTCCGAGCAGCGCTCTCGACACACCTTGATCAAATTGAAACTGTTGCTGTTAGGCGTCGGACCCGCACCAGGCACACCTGCCCTAGCCGGAAGCACCCAGGGATTGGCACCGCCTAATGTCACTCCGCCTTGGGCCAGCCGCTTCGGACGCAGGGCTACCTCAGAGGGGCGGACCACGGCATAGGTAGCACCGCCGTTTTCAGTGAGAATATAGCGGCCCACTCTAGCTGTGCTGTCTTCACTATCGCGGGTTCTGCCGCGTTCAGTTGCATTGGTGATGTCCGGATGGTTAATGAACCCACCAGAATAACCGGCGGCAAGATTAGCAGGCGGTTTGAGCGCATCTGCCATCTTTGCCGGGAAGAGCGAGTAGAGGATCGGATAGCGGGGCCGGTAGGAACAAAGCTGAGCCAACGGATCGGGAGGTAAAGCTCCCAGGGAGCGTAGTGCCCCTGTTGCATTTTTGGTAGTAATCGGCGGACCGTCAGTCAACCAGCCAGCGATTTTATTGGGAGCAGGTGCCGCAGGGTTCGAGAAACCACAATCGCCGAGCGGGAATGTGCTGACCGAAAGCTGGTTGATACCAGTGCCAGATTGAGTCCCATAAGTTCCTTGAAATCCCCAGATGCGATCGCGGGCTACCTGCTCTTTCGTGATGATCAACTCCGCCAACGAGATAATCTGATTCATCTCCCTTTTCTGAGCCGGATCAGCCAAATTATCGCGCCAGCGTTCTAGCAACCGCACATAGGTTTCGGGATTGTTTGAGCCTCGCTTATCCCAAACAGCCGTACTCATAACCGCATTGGCTTTGAAGTCCCTCAGGCTATTCACAAAGGCAGCGGGAGGCCGAGTCGCCGCCGGAATTTGATTGACATCAGCAGCCGTAATCAGGCCATCAGCGATATGGTCAATCACCCGGATGCGGCCTCGGAGTCCTGCGCTATACCTTGGGTCGGCCAGAAGTGCATTGTTAACCGTCAGTTCGGTGGCAGTTGGTCCTGCTGGGTTAATTTCGGCATCTGTAAAGCCTGCTAATTCCCGCAAGGGGCCGGGACTGGTTGGCGCCCCTCTGGTTGGATCGAGAGCAGGGTTTACATTGTAGACGTTCAGCTTCTCTAGATAATCCAGGTTGTAGGCCAACATGCCCAGCGTACAGGCTGCTGTGTGCAGCGTAGTTTTGTCAGCCGGACTGAGACGGTCGTAGCTGGTGCCACCATCGAGAATTCGGAACACCTGGCGCAGCATCGAGAAGTCTCCCCACATGGCGTAACTGGGATAGGGGTTGACTTGTCTAGCTTGGTCCCTGGGCCTAAACGAAGGAGCACCACCGTTCGGATCGCCTGCGAAGTAAGCCAAGTTTCTCAGGGACTTCATCAGCGCACTGTTCGGATTTCTAAAATCGGCTAGCCTGGGCGTTTGAAATTCCCAGCCGTTGGTGCCGCGTCCGCGGAAAAAGTCGCTAATGATCAGCGGATTGGGTTGATCGGTGTAGCCAGGAATCGCAGCAGCCGGTAGCCCAAACGCCAAGTTCTCAAAGGTGGCGCTGCGGTCGAGCGTCGTGGGTGTACCAGGGTGAACGGTGGTCACCAAGCAGGCATCGGGAAAGTCGCGGGCATCGGCACTGGTGTCGGTAGCATTGTGGTAGACCGCCGTAGCCTGCACTGCCGCCAGGTTGTCCCAGAGGGTTTTGCGCTGCCGCTTTTCGTTACAGCGATTGCCAGGACAAGTTTCATTCCACGGACGCAGTGGCTCATTTTCGACCCTGATTGGCACTTCACTGCTCGGTCCACCACCGGGACCACCCCAACCCGCCGGATCGCCCAATTCAAGGCGTTGGCCGACAATCAGCCGCAGACCTTCCACTCTAGCCCGTCGTTCCCAGTAGCCATCCAACCCAACGCTAGCAGTATCTTCACCGGGCTTCGGATCGCTGCCGGTCAATTCGGGTACGCCCGTGATCGGGTCACCAATTTTGGCCGTACTGCCTGCACCCGCATTTTCTTTTGAGGTGACGCCAATCGGTAACCCTTCTCGACCCCAGGTAGGTTTAGGACCCCAGCGGTTGTCGGCTCGGAAGGTGTCGTCTACATAGGGCGTGCTGACTTCCTTAAGCGTGCGCAGCCGCCCCTGATCTTCTTTATTCAGATCCGTAGCCTTCCAGTTGGGATCATCGTCTAGAGCCACTGTGCGGGGATTACGCGGTACAGACAAGCCTTTGGTTTGAAGCGTGACCGGCTCCAAGGCAAAGTCAATTGGTCTGAAGCTACCTTCGGCCACCGAGTCGCTGTTGGGAGGCATGCCAACGGTTCGGTTTGGCTCCACATCAAACTTGGGAGCACCGCGAAACTCATTGTCCCGAATTGACCCAGCCAAGAACCGGCCTGTGAACTTGGGAGTGCCTTGAATCGGCTCGTTCTCTTCGTTCTTCTTAACGGTAATCTCGGAAGCTTCCGGGCTGTTGATACAGGATTGGGGAGAGCTGACCAGGAAGCTGCGGAACAGATCGTTGGTCCCCACAATCAAACTTCCTTCAGTGTGCATCGCTCCATTCCAGTTGAAGCTAACACCGGGAAAAATCTCTAGATCATTGCGAAACCAAGCTGCCCACTTAAAGCCCTGATTCGCCTCTCGGTCCTGCTGAAACTCCAGCGTGGCAACCGTTCCACTGGGGTTATCAGGCACCACATAGGCCGTCACCTGAAAGTTTTTACGAATTTTGCTACTGCCGCCCGGATCAGGAAACCACCCTTCACCATTCACCGGATCAGGAGTCCCTCCTCCACTCGCACTCGCACGGGCACAGACCTGGTTTGGACTGGCATTGCTTAACGGCGCGTTCCGAACTTCTAGGTTCCTGGCTCGCCGCTCCCAAGCTTCTCGACGGGCATCGCGGAGACTAACACCACCATCATTCGGCGTAGAAAAAAGAATCGAGTAAACGGCCCAACCATCTTTATCGCCAGGAGAGTTGACGTTGCCATCTCCATCCAGGTCTACCCGGTAACGCCAAGCATTGTCAGTCTCACCATCCCCATTAATGTCTACCCGCTCTTCGCCATCAAAGGTGTAGGGATCCACTGACAGGGCCACCACTTCCCGTCCATCATTTCGCATCATGCTAAACAGGCGGTCCTCAGCCGTGACCGTGCTTCCCCGGCTATCTTTGCCAGTATCGAGCAAGAACTCAATTTTGGCTTTGGCTCGGTCGATCACCGGCGTAGCGGCGTTGTAGATCACCTGTTGTTGCCGCTCCGAAATCGTCTGCTGAGTTCGCGTGAAGGTGCGATAGCTAATCGCCCCAACCGTCAGCACAACCACAAGCAGCAGCAGAACCGTAGTTGGCAGCACAAATCCTGCCTTAGCTCGGCGAGGACGACCACCGGCAATGAGTAATCCGCGCAAGAGCCAACTCACAAGTCCCTTGATCAGCCTATGAGTCGTGCGATTCATTTGCCGGAGAAGCATTCGGGCGGCCCTGATTACCTTTCGAGTTGCCATAGGTGTTTTCTGTCAAATGGATACTGAGACGGCAGATGCCAGGATTTGATGTCAGGAATTTAATGCGGGAATCGATAGAAACTCAAACTGATTGCACACTAAATATAGGGATATACGCAGGACGTTCCGATCTGGGTTGCGAATTCACCTAAAAGTTTACAGGCTGCCCCTCCCCTGAACGATCACTGCCCTAATCATTCAACGCTGCACCGTTAGACAACATCAACAGAGAATCCACGATAATTAAAACAAGTTGAAACTACCAATAGCGCCAACTGGCTCATAGTAGAAGTACGGGGCAAACGAAGTACGGGCAAACAGAAACTAGAGAACACCCCGGCCTTCAAGGCTTCATGATTCCCACTCGCAGGAGAGAAACGATCATTCTGTCTGGAAAAAATACCGCTAATTCCTAGCCCTTTTTGCCAGCCTGACTACTAGTTTTCCAAACGCTTTCCAAACTAATGTTTGCGACCGTTTAATCGCCTGATCCGACGATTTGTAGTTCCTTATACAGCTCGACTGCTTCTACAACTGTGCAAGAACTAGGTTCGTCCAGGCAACGCAGGTGAACACTCGTAAGAGATTATACCAAAGTCATCTTTGTAGGCTTGTTACGCAGAAATAACTAGTCACACAAAAATAAAAAGACAGCCTTGGATCAGCTGCCTTTGAAACCATATAGAACAAATAAACAAACAGCACAAAAGAACTGTGCTCCTGCAGCTTCTACAGCTTACTAAGATCAATTCCAGCTTCTTTTGCCATCGCATACAATCCCTTCCGTTCCAATGTTTTGATGGCTCTGGTCGAGAGGCGCAGTTTAACCCAACGCTTCTCTTGAGGAAACCAAACCCGCTTTTCCTGCAAATTGGCTTCTTGCAGCTTTTTGGTCCGGCGGTGCGAGTGAGAAATCGCAAAAGCGTTGTTCGCTTGCTTACCCGTGAGTGTACATTTACGCGCCATAATTCAATTGCAAAAAATAAAAACACAATCCTCCATTATAGAGGTTACTATAGCGAGATAGTAAAGTCTATTAATGAAATGTGTCAAATGACGTTAACCCACTGTATTTCAGACTACCTGAATTACAATGGGGAGTTGAGCAAATAGAGTCTAGTCAGGCAGCTTGAAAGTCTTAAATTGAAGGGCTCAAACAAAAGCGAGAGGACCAAGACTGGATTAGCTTGTTTGGAAACCTAGCAAACTTGTTTTGTCTATTGTTTTGTTTATCCGCCTTGGTCTTCAAGTTACTGAATATCTGTGCTGCCTAATTTGGCGCTAGGAGAAATTTTCCAATGCTGGAACTCTGGTCGAGAGTCATCCACTTTTTTAAGCCAATCTTTCTGCCCGCAGGGCAGTTACAGCTACCATCCCTTGCTGGAACCTACGAGGTTTTGAGTTCAGCTTCCGTAGACGAGCTGTGGAGCAAAGTGGTCAACCTGGCTGATGTATCCTGGCATCCCTTACTCGCCAAAACCAATGTACCTTATGGGCTAATTCCCAAACCAGGCTTGATCTACCAAGCCGTGAGCCGCTTTTTTCCTATCCCGATCAAGATCTTTGTGGAGCGAGTTCTGCCCAGGGAAATGTTGACCGTGCGGGTGTTAGCATTACCAGGACTGGAAGAGCGTGTTACCTATCGAATTGAATCCACCGTTTGTGGCACTTATGTGTCCTATTCCGTGACGCTACGCGGGTGGTTGTCGCCCCTGGTTTGGTCAATTATTCGTCCCTATGCAGCCAAGGTGGCCAGTGAACTAGCCCATGCAGCAGAACAGGCTCAAGCACAACCTAATCAGGATCCAACTAAGACTAGACAGCGCTCTAGCTTGGATTGGCTAGGAACCGTTCTGTTAATGGTAGGCATTGAGAAAATTCTCAGCGCCACGGTGCTTGGGTCGGGTCTAAGCTAAAGCTAAAATTGGCATTGGGAATTAATACTTAACGCATATCCCTAGCATCGCTGACTAGGGTGGAGAACACCATGTTGACAACGCTTGATACCAGCAGAATTCTGGAGGTTTTACGCCCGGTTCAAGACCCTGAACTGCGTAAAAGTTTGGTGGAATTGAATATGATCCGCAATATCGAGGTCAAAGACGGAGATGTGCGTTTTACGCTGGTTTTGACGACTCCGGCCTGCCCTTTGCGTCAGTTTATTGTAGAAGACTGCGAGCGAGCGGTGAAAACCTTACCGGGTGTCGAGTCGGTCACGGTAGATGTCACCGCAGAAACTCCCCAGCAAAAAGCCCTGCCCGATCGTACCGGTATTGCTGGCGTCAAAAACATTCTGGCCGTTTCGAGCGGTAAAGGTGGTGTCGGCAAAAGTACGGTGGCTGTGAATGTGGCAGTTGCCTTAGCCCAGAGCGGAGCCAAGGTGGGGTTAATCGATGCCGATATCTACGGACCGAACGCTCCTACAATGCTGGGTCTGTCGGATGCCAAGGTGATGGTGCAGCAAGGGGCAGCCGGAGAAGTGCTGGAGCCAGCCTTTAACTATGGTGTCAAACTCGTCTCAATGGGCTTTTTGATTGATCCGGATCAGCCTGTAATTTGGCGGGGTCCAATGCTGAATGGGATTATCCGCCAGTTTCTTTATCAAGTCAGCTGGGGTGAACTGGATTACCTGATAGTAGACATGCCACCTGGAACCGGAGACGCTCAGCTGACAATGGCTCAAGCCGTACCGATGGCCGGAACTGTGATTGTCACCACACCTCAAACTGTTGCGCTTCAGGATGCGCGGCGGGGGCTGCGGATGTTTCAGCAAATGCAGGTGCCAGTGCTCGGCATCGTCGAAAACATGAGCTATTTTGTTCCGCCCGATCTGCCCGACCGTCAGTACGACCTATTTGGCTCTGGAGGTGGCGAAAAAACAGCCAAGGAATTGGGCTTACCGCTGTTGGGTTGTGTGCCGCTGGAAATGCCGCTCCGCGAAGGCGGCGACCGAGGCGTACCGATTGTGATTGAACGGCCAGAATCAGCTTCTGCTCGTGCCCTGACGGCCATTGCTCAGCAGATTGCGGCCAGAGTTTCAGTTGCCGCTCTTAGTTAAGGAGTAACGAAGTTATCGACCCTCTGTCCTCATTCATCAATTGCTGATGCTGCAAAAATCTCTTAGTCGGATTAGCTGGAAGTCGCTGATACAGCCATGGCAAGAACTGGATTGGCTGCTGCTGTTGCTGCCAGTGGGATTAACCTTGTTCGGCGGCGTCACCATCCGCAGTACCCAACTCCATCTCGGCGCAACCATTTGGTGGCAGCACTGGGTTACGGGACTAGTGGGGGTATTGATTACTTTAGTGATCGCCCGCTGGCGTTACGAGAACCTGATTCAGTGGCGTTGGATTATCTACGGCATCACTAATCTGTCTTTGCTGCTGGTGATTTTTATTGGGACGACGGCCAACGGTGCCCAAAGTTGGGTAGCAATCGGCAATTTCCATGTGCAACCGTCGGAGTTTGCCAAGGTTGGTGTGATTATTACACTGGCAGCCGTTTTGCACGAACATGGTGCTAGATCGCTTGGGATGGTGCTCAAATCCCTAGCAATCACCGCTGTTCCCTGGATTCTGATCATGCTTCAGCCCGATCTGGGTACTTCCTTAGTGTTTGGCGCGATCACCCTGGGGATGCTTTACTGGGCCAATATGAATCCAGGCTGGTTGGTGCTACTGATTTCGCCAATTGTTGCCGCTATCTTGTTTGGCGTCTTTTTGCCCGGTTGGCTGGCTTGGGTGGGGCTGGTGGCTGTGATTGGCTGGCGGACCCTACCTTGGGCTGTTTCGGGTAGCTTTATGGCAGCCGTCGTCAACCTAGTGGCAGGCGGCTTAGGTAGCTTTATCTGGCAGCATGTGTTGAAAGAATACCAGCGCGATCGCTTGACCTTGTTCTTAGATCCAGACAAAGACCCCTTAGGCGGCGGCTATCACTTGATTCAGTCCCGGATTGCCATCGGAGCAGGGCAACTGTTTGGGCGCGGTTTGAATCAAGGAACTCAGACACAGCTCAATTTCATTCCAGAACAGCACACAGATTTTATTTTTTCTGCGATTGGTGAGGAATTTGGCTTTGTCGGCTGCATTATCGTGCTGCTTGTCTTTTGGTTGATTTGTTTACGCTTAGTCATCATTGCTCAAAACGCGAAGGACAACTTTGGTTCGCTGCTGGCAATTGGCGTTTTATCAATGATTGTTTTTCAGGTGCTCATCAACATTGGCATGACTATTGGCTTGGCACCGATCACTGGCATCCCGCTTCCCTGGTTGAGCTATGGGCGTTCGGCGCTGTTGACCAATTTTATTGCCTTAGGAATCGTGGAATCGGTGAGTAATTACCGACATCGGCTAAAGTTCTAACCCAGTAGTTACAGCAGAGCTTTAGAAGCTGCTACAACTGACCGCTACAACTGACCGTTACAACTGAACAGCTTTGCTGGGGATAACCATCGCAAATTTTTATCAATCGATGGATTAATCCCACTGACGAAATGCCGTATTCTAAGGAAGAACGCTTATACTAATTGGGTCAACCACAATGATTCTGCCTGGTTCTGCGGTTCGCATTAAGAACCCCAACGATATTTATTACGGCTATCAAGGATTAGTGCAGCGGATCAGCAGCGGTAACGCAGCCGTTTTGTTTGAGGGCGGCAATTGGGACAAACTGGTGACGTTCCGGCTTTCCGAATTAGAACTGGTAGACGCGACCGCCGGACGAGCCAAAAAGTAGTTTTTAACGGTTTACCATGCGGTTGCCCCTGCCTCAGTTTAGTAGTCAAGATCGCCATCCCAACTATATTGCAGAGGTGGTTGAAACCGCGACGGCTGAATTTTTGGCTCAATGTCTAGAGCCAGACGATCTTAGCTTTGCGATGATGCCACCTTTTGGCAGTTGGGTTAAGGCGAGGGACGAGGATTCAGGTAACCAAATTTATGCGGTGGTTTACCACGTCACGACAAGCCCAATCGATTCGGTCCATCGGGCTAGGGCATTGGGGCTGTCTCTGCAGGAGTTAAGAGACCAGCAGCCGCAAATTTTTGCCATGCTCAAAACCGAATTCCGAGCTGCGATTGTGGGCTATCAGCCGCCTTTGGACTCCGTCCCGCAAACGCGAATGGACTCCGTCCCGCGAACAGAACGAAATGGCTCCAGCCGTCAGGCCATCCTCAGCGAAACGGTGTACCAGCACTTGCCTCCCCGGCCACCCCAGGTGCATCAGGCCGTTTACTACTGCGAACCGGAAGAAATTGTTCACTTCAGTCAGCAGCTCGATTTTCTCAGAACACTGCTTCAGGTCAACGGCGCTCCAGTTGATAGTTTGACCGCGGCTGCAATTCGGGAGATTTATCGCTTGCGGCAGGCCAATCGAGACTGGTTAGTGCAAGCCGGTCGAACACTCAGCTTGCTGCTAAAAGATGATTACGATCGCCTGCGGACTATTCTGAGCCAAATTCATCTGTGAGTAAATACCATCCATAAGTACATCTCTAAACAGATTTTTGCCTCTATGCTTTTAAGGTAGTGTCACCGTAAGCAGCCTTTTGCGGCCTAGCTCCTCTTGTGCCGCAGTCATGCCGTACTTGTGCCGTGCTTGCGCCATCAACCTATCTTCCTGAACTAGGAATCTATGCATCTAGAGCCAATTGTCTCCTTTGCGATTCTGCTGGCAATCATTTTGATTGTGCCGCTGATTTTTGAGCGTTTGAAATTGCCAGGCATCTTAGGGTTGTTGCTGACTGGAGTCCTGTTGGGGCCCAACGGTCTTCAGGTGCTGGACAACGACTCCGAAACCATGCGGCTGCTCTCTGGCATTGGCCTAGTGTATCTGCTGTTCATGGCAGGACTGGAGATCGACCTAGCGCAGTTCCGCGCTACCAAGTACCGTTCCGCCGGGTTTGGCTTTTTTACCTTTGCTGTGCCTCTAATTACCGGCACGATTGTAGGGCGATTGTTCGGGTTTGATTGGAATCCTTCGATTTTAATTGGCTCCTTGTTCGCCTCCCACACACTGTTGGCCTACCCTATCATCAGTCGGCTAGGCGTGGTGAACAACGAAGCTGTTACTGTCACGATCGGTGCAACCATCTTCACTGATGTTGGAGCTTTACTGGTTTTAGCCGTCTGTGTCGGAATCAACAAAGGTAACTTTAGCGCCCTCAGCTTGGGGAGCTTGCTGCTCGCCCTTTTGATTTATTCGGCTGTGATTTTGTTTGGCTTCAGTTGGTTGGGCAAAGAGTTCTTTCGGCGGTCTGGCGATGAAGAGGGCAATCAGTTTTTGTTCGTGCTGCTGGTGGTGTTCGTCTCGGCCTTAGGTGCAGAACTGATTGGGGTAGAGAAAATCGTCGGGGCGTTTTTGGCAGGATTGGCCGTTAACAGCATTGTGGGTGATGGTCCAGTTAAAGAAAAAATCCTGTTTGTCGGCACAGTGCTGTTCGTTCCGATTTTCTTTGTGGATGTCGGATTGCTGATTGACCTACCTGCTTTTGTGCGCAGCATGGGTGCAATTGGGCTAACGCTAACGATTCTGGTCGGGTTGATTGGCAGCAAATTTCTCGCTGCTTTGCTGGCCCAGTTGGCCTACCGCTATAGCTGGCGGGAAGGTATCACGATGTGGTCTCTCTCAATGCCACAGGTTGCAGCCACCCTAGCAGCTACGTTTGTTGGCTACCGGGAAGGCATGTTGACCGAAGACGTACTGAATAGTGTCATCGTGCTGATGCTGGTTACATCGACCCTGGGGCCGTTAATTACGGCTCGTGCGGCTGCCGGTTTAACGCCGACAAGCGAACCACTTTTGGATTTAGAAATCGAACAACCTGAAATCCCATCGGTAGCACTGGAGCCAGAGCAACTGACTATTGTTGTTCCCGTCTATAACCCCAACACCGAGCGCAATCTCCTAGAAATGGCTGCCCTACTTGCCCAGCATGCAGCAGGCCGAATCGTACCACTCGCCGTTGCCCCAGCCCATGCGCACATGGATGCACCAGAACTTGATCAGGCATTGCAGCGCAGTCGCGTCCTATTGGCACGCGCTACCGAGCTAGGACAGGAGTTTGGGGCAGTCGTCGAACCCTTGTTACGAATTGATGACAACGTGGCCCAGGGCATTAGCCGCGCCAGTCGGGAGCAGGAAGCTAGTCTGATCGTGATGGGATGGGGGCAAACCGCCGGATTACGTGCTCGTCTATTTGGCAGTTTGATCGACCGCACACTTTGGTCGGCTCACTGTCCGGTAGCCGTCACTCGCCTCCTGCAACCGGCTGCTACAATTCGTCGCATTCTAGTTCCGGTTGAAACACCAGCCCGTAAAGCATTACAAACAGTTCGATTTGCGTCAATTTTAGCGAAGGCCAATCAAGTCGAGATGACCCTGCTGCATGTGGCTGACCCCCATAGCCCACCCGACCGAATGACCTGGCTCAAGTCGCAGTTGGATTGGCTATCTGCTCAGGCCAATGCCGCCGTTAAACCTGAAATTCAAATTCTGCAAGCCGAAGATGTGGTCAGCACCATTGTGCAGCAAGCTCATGCCTACGATCTAGTGATTCTGCGAGCCTCCCGACGACGCAGCAGCGGCATTGGTGAATTAACCCTAGGCAGCATTACCGTTCCAATTGTGAAACAGCTCAACTGTTCAGTGATTACCCTCGGAGAGCCACAGCGCAAGCCGCTTATGCGCCCCCTGTATCGGTCACACGCCAGCTCAGTTTCAAATTCAGCCAAAAGTTCCACAGCGTAACGGCAGCAATCGCAATCAAATTGGCCAAGTAGCGGTTGAGGCCAAACCCGTTGAATAGCAAATTCAGTATAAGCACGTTCAGAATCAGCCCAGCTAGACAGATTAGGTTGAACTTGAGCAGCCGCTTTAGCCGCTTCTTCCAGCCCGACTGCTGCCTAGAAATATCGCCAAAGGTCCAGCGATCGTTCCAGAGAAAGTTATTGATAATCGCAATTTCTGAGGCAATGATTTTGCTCCGGGTTAGGCCCCAGCCCAACGTTGCTGGATCGCTCAGCAAATACAGCACCGCCATATCCACAAACACGCCGCTCAGCCCCACCAAGCCAAACCGTAGGAAACGCTGCCCAGGAAGCTGATACTTTTGCCGCAGCCGAGAAATGCGTCCACGAGAGCGCAGTTTGGCCAGATGCAGCAGGTAGTCAACATACTGCCGCCAGGTTACTTTGCTCTCGCCTTCCTGCCGTTCTTGAAACACATAGCCAACTTCCGCCACCTGCTGAACGTTTCCCCGCCCCAATACTTCCAGCAAAATTTTGTAGCCCAGCGGATTCAGTTCTTGCTCGGCAATGGCACGGCAATGTACTAGGAAATAACCGCTCATCGGGTCAGACACCCGCCCCACCACATTTGGCAAAATCAGCAGCCCCAGCACCTGCGCTCCCCGCGACAGAAATCGCCGCACTGGACTCCACGCACTGACGCCACCCCCTTCGATATGACGGCTGGCCACGGCCAAATCAGCACCCTGTTCAATTGCCGCTAACAGCTTCAACAGCACCTCTGGTGGATGTTGCAAATCGCCATCAATAACGCCCAGAATTTCGCCCTTAGACATCTGCCAACCGCGAATCACAGCCGTAGACAATCCCCGTTCGGTTTGTCGCCGCATCACTTGCAGTTGAGGGTAGCTGGCGGTCAAGGCTTGCGCCGTTTCCCAAGTGCGATCCGGACTATCATCATCCACCACGATCAGCTCATAGCGGCCTAGCAGGACTGGATCGAGCAATTCACTGAGCTTGTGTACCACAGCCGCGATATTTTGCCCTTCGTTGTAGGTGGGAATCACCAGTGAAAACTGGCAACTTCCTGAGGCTGCAACCGCGGCAGGAATTTGTAGTCTACCCGTCGGAACAGCTAGCAGTGGACGAATGGGGAATGGATTCATCAAAAATAGGAAGAATTACGTCTCAAAACCAGGCTGGTTCAACAAAATCAATTCAGCAAGAGTAATTCAGCCCTGCGCCAAACCAAGGGAGCTAGGGTTCATACCTACGGGTTTCGAATCGATCTACCTCATTCTCCTATGACGACAGAACTTTCTTTTAGGTTCTTCTTAGGTTCTTCTGGGTCAGGCTGATTATCCCAATCCTGGCAAATCCTGTAGGGCGGGCTTTCGCTGCAAAGGGCAAGATATCCCCACTCCATTCAAGGTTGAATGACTTAATAGCTCTTACGCTTATTTACTACTGACTACTGACACTCTGCCGCGATTAAAGCTAAACCAGAAAAGAGTTGCCGCTGCCGTTTCTCAAATACCAGGCAACGGTACGCAAAAATGAGCAATCTGAACCCAGTATGGCTTGAGGCAGACTTAATCAAGGACAGATTATGCAGAAACGAGATTCTTTGCGGTGGTGGGCACCGTTTGGGCAATGGCGCTGGTTGATTGGCCTATGTCTAGTGGCCGGGTTAATCTTCCGCTGTATCACGCTCGATCACGTGTATTGGTATGACGAAGCGTTCACTTCACTACGCATCTCAGGCTATACCGAAGCTGAAGTTGTTCAAGCCTTGACTGCCCAGCCGCCCGTTGCCCCCGCCGTGTTTGAGAAATACAGACAGATTAATCCCAACAGAGAACTGAGCGATACGGTCAGCGGCTTAGCCGAGGAAGAACCGCAGCACACGCCGCTCTATTACGTACTGGTGCGAGTTTGGGCCAGCCTGTTTGGTGATTCGGTTGCGACAATTCGCTCGTTCTCCATTGCTCTGAGCATTCTGGCCCTTCCTTGTATGGCATGGCTGTGTTGGGAGCTGTATCGTTCTACCTGGACGAGTTGGCTGGGCATGGCGCTGCTGGCGGTTTCGCCCTTCCAGATTATTTATGCGCAAGAGGCTCGTCCTACCGTGCTTTGGGTTGTGATGACGCTCGTGTCTAGCGCCACACTGCTGCGGGCACTGCGAGTAAAAACGACCACGAGCTGGCTGCTCTATGCCTTCACCATGACCCTGAATCTCTATACGTTTCTGTTTTCTGGCATTGTTGCGATTGCCCATGCAGTTTATGTCTTGGGAGTGCAGCGTCGCTGGACAGTTAGTTTGGAACGATTTGTGATTGCGTTGCTGATCAGTCTGATTGCATTCGGGCCGTGGCTGTTTGTCTTGGCCACCAAAACCTCGCAGGTAGACACGGTCACAAGTTGGGTCACGGTCGAAAATCAGTTTAGCTTGTTCGAACTGATCAAGCTTTGGAGCTACCACTCGCGCATACCCTTTGTGGATCGAGGTGAACTTACGCTGCCGCCTGGTCTGTGGCATCTGTTTATGCTGTTTCAGGTTGTCGTGCGGCTGTCGGTAATCTATGCACTGTATATTCTTTGGCGACGCACTTCCTTCCGCACCTGGTTCTTTGTCTTCACGTTGATTGCCGTTCCAGCCTTGGCGCTGACGCTGCCCGATCTGGTCTTAGGCGGTCTGCGCTCCACGATTCCGCGCTATCAAGTGCCGGTCTACGTGGGGTTTGGGTTGGCGATGACCTTTCTGTTGGCGCAGTATCTAGTTCCGGTAGAAGCAAAAAAAATCCGCTGGCCAGACCGATTCGGACAAGCCGTTGCTGTTTTGGTGCTTCTGGCTGGTATCCTGTCATCGATCTTGATTGTCCAATCACCGACTTGGTGGCATAAGGTGCACAACAGCAGCCTGCCCAGATTAGCTGAAATTGTGAATCAGAGCGAGCAGCCTTTGGTGGTTAGTGATGCCGAAGTCGGCGATCTCTTAGCCTTCAGCTACTACCTAGAGCCAAACGTGCGGCTACTAGTACGGCCCCAGTGCTATGCCTGCCAAAACTCGGATCGGGATTTAGTTAATACTCCCTACCTGCCCCCTATTCCCGATGGGTTCAGCGACGTTTACCTATTCAATCCCCGGCCTCTGGCTCCCTGGCTAGAGCAGCTCGACCAGCAGACCACTTACGAGATTGAGACCCTTTCAGAAGGATTCAATAATTGGCTCTGGCGGATTCAGACAGATTCAGTTAGATAGACAGCTAGATAGATAGCAGAGTTGAGCCGTGCGCTAATTCCTCCTATTCCAGTTCGATCGTTCTGCCGGTTTCTGCCGAGCGGCGAATCGCGTCCGCCACTTTGAGAGCGTACAAACTGGCATCCAGAGACACGTAAAGCGGTGCTCCGGTGGTCAGGTGATCCAGCACCATCGCTGTATCTTTGGCAAATAGGCCACGCCGACTGCCCATTTCTAGCGAACGGGTTTTGTTTGCCTGTACCAACGTACCTTGCTCACCATCGACAAAAATCCCGCCTTCAGCCGCGTGAATTTCTAGGGTGCGAGCACTGCGCCAGATCGCTTCACCCTTGCCATAAACCACTTCAGCCACCAACCCGTTTGCAAACCGCAGTTGAGCTGTACAAAGGCAGGAGGTATACCGATCCGATTCAGCAGACTCATGCCAAAACCGCGCCTGCCCAGTCACCGTTGCCACCCGTCCAAACAAATTCGTAAGACGATGGATGCGTGAAACAGCCCCCATGAATGGAAAGCCAAACTGGTCCAATGAGTAGGTCCACTTCTGTGGCGCAGGACGCTGAGCGTTGAGGTTGGTGTAGCGTACATAAAGGGGTGTGCCAATTTCCGCTAACGCGGTTTGTACCGCCTGATGAATGCTGCTGAGCAGCTCAATATGCTCGACATGCAGCAGTTTGTTTTGCTGATGCGCCAGACTCACCAACGCTTCGGCCTCAGCCCACTCTAGCGCCAGGGGATATTCGACCACCACATGCTTACCTGCCTGCAAGGCTGCCCGTGCAATCGGACCATGATCGCGATTAATGGTGGCAATTACGAGCAGATCCAGTTCAGCTCGGTTTACTAGTTCCATCCAGGAGGCTGCCGGTTGGGCTGCATAGGTTTCGCTAAACGCACGAGCCTTGTCGATTGTATGACCAGCCACAGCTACAAGCTGAGCACGCGCATCGGCCTGAAGACTTTCGGCTCTCACCTTGGCGGCATAGCCGGTGCCGACTAATCCCACTCGAATCGGATGCATGACTTTCTCGAATTCGCTAAGGTAAATATTAAGACATGTTAAATATTACGCTGTATTAAGTCATTAGAAGCACATGGAAGTAACCCTTGGTTTGAATGGTCCTGCAGTATCGCCCCTCGGTATTGGCACCTGGGCATGGGGCGACAAGCTGTTCTGGAATTACGGTAAGGAATACGATGCTGCCGATCTGCAGGCAGCCTTTAAAACCGCTCTCGATTCGGGCATTCTTTTTTTCGACACAGCTGAAATTTATGGATTTGGCGAATCAGAGCGGCTCTTGGGCGAGTTTATGCAGCAAACCGATCGCCCAGTTACGATTGCCACCAAGTATTTTCCCCTGCCCTGGCGGTTTAATGCCGATGCGGTAGCCGATGCCCTCACCGCTAGCCTGAAACGATTACAGTTACCCATGGTTACGCTTTACCAGGTGCATTGGCCGTTTGATTTCTTGATGGGACAGACCACATTGATGAACGCTCTAGCCGATGAAGTGAAGCAGGGTCGGATTCAAGCGGTTGGGGTGAGCAACTATTCAGCCGAACAAATGCGGCAGGCGCATCGGTTGCTGGCCGATCGGGGTGTGCCTCTGGCGGTAAATCAGGTGCAGTATTCCCTGCTAGCACGCCAAATTGAGCGAAACGGGGTTCTGTCTACCGCCCGTGAGCTAGGTGTGACAATTTTGGCCTACAGCCCACTGGCCCAAGGGTTGCTGACCGGCAAATACACGCCCGAAACCTACACCCCGCCAACCGGTGCCCGCAAGCTCGATCCGCGCTTCAGCCGCAGTGGGTTAGAAAAATTAGCGCCGGTGATTAACCTGCTGAAGTCGATTGGAGAACGGCATGGCCGCACCCCCGCTCAGGTAGCCTTGAACTGGTTGATTGTCCAGGGCAACGTGATCCCAATTCCGGGAGCCAAAAACCCAAACCAAGTTGAGCAAAACGCCGGAGCGCTCGGCTGGTCGTTGACTGAATCGGAAGTGGCTGAGCTAGCGGCTGCAACTCAGAAGGATTGAGAATGGTCACTAGATGCCAACCACTTCAGGCGAGCATTATCAAGAGCGTTCGTCGCGAAATTGCAGGTTCTCTAGCATAATCGTCGAGCGCGGCTCAAACCCATCCCCATACTCGACTGGATAGTGGGTCAAGGCATAAAAGGAACGCCCTCGGTAATCGCCGATATAAATTGAGCCAAAATAATCTGTTTTGTCAGTCCGCTGCTGATAGATTAGCTTTTCTCGTGCCCAAGCATAGCTGACAATATCGGTGCGATCGACCAATTCCCAGTTATTAGTTGCCAACAAGCCATTCTCGCTCAGCAGCAGTTCGCGCATCTCTTCCACAGTGGTGCGGCGAGACGGCATGAAGATTTGCACATAGGCAGTCTCGTCTTTTTTGCCGCCGGGACTGAAAATAAACTGAGCTACCGTACCCTGATCGGAACTATCGACCTTGTCCTGAAAATCCTTTTTCGGTACATAGGTCGTGAACGGCAGCGCGGACTGATCGAACAGGCGCAGTTCCATTTCAACGACTTCCCCTTCAATCGTCATCGGCATGATGCGCGTATCAGGGCGAAGTTTTTCGGTTACAGAACTAGGACCAGCATTTTCCGCAAGCAATTCTACTGGCGATTCTGCTGGCGATTCCACAGGGGCAACCAGCGAAGTGTCTGAAGTCGCGGCCTGCTTCGCCGAACCCAACGAAGTGCAGCCGCCGATACTCAACCCGATCCCTAACAGCAAATAGATGGCCTGACGTGGCTTCATGACAACCCTCCCGGCATCATTCCACCACAAAATTCACCAACTTACCAGGCACGACAATCACCTTTTTAATATCTTTACCGGCAATGTATTTTTGTGCTAATTCCGATTCGCGGGCATACTGCTCCAGCATCTGCTTGTCGGCCTGAGCGGGCACCTGAATCGTGCCGCGAGTTTTCCCCATGATTTGAATCACCAGCGCAATTTCATCCACCACCAAGGCAGACGGATCAGCTTGCGGCCAAGCTTGCTGATGCACCGAATCGTCATGCCTCAGGCTATGCCACAGTTCTTCAGCCAAGTGAGGCGCGAAGGGGGCCAATAGGCGCAACAAGGTTTCAATCCCTTCCGCATAGATGGGCGAATCTTTGCAGGTCGCATCGCTGAGGGCATTACTCAGTTTCATCAGCTCCGAAACGGCAGTATTGAACTGGTAATCGCCCTCCAAGTCTTCACTCACCTGCTGAATCGCATAGTGAATGGCATAGCGCAGATCTTTTTCTGCCTTGCTCAACTGCCCCTGGCCCAATTTCTGGCCCGACCGTTGACCAGCATTGCGCTCAGTGAATTCGGTGACCAAACGCCATACCCGGTTTAAAAAGCGGAACTGGCCCTCGACATCGGCATCATCCCACTCCAGATCTTTCTCCGGCGGCGCTTTGAACAAGATAAACATGCGTGCGGTATCGGCTCCATATTTCGCCAGCACTTGCTCTGGGTCAATGCCGTTGTACTTCGACTTCGACATCTTCTCAAAGACCACTTCCAGCGGTTCGCCGGTTTCCGGATCTGTGGGATTCGACAAATCAAGCTGACTGGGAGCAAAATACTTGCCGGTTTTCGGGTTTTTGTAGGCGGCAGCCTGCACCATACCCTGGGTCAATAAGCGCTTGAACGGTTCATCAAAGTTGAGCAAGCCCCGGTCTCGCAGCACCTTGGTAAAGAAGCGCGAGTAAAGAAGATGCAAAATCGCGTGCTCGATTCCACCCACATACTGATCCACCGGCATCCAGTCGTTGGTTTTGGCCGGGTCGAACACTTGCTGCTCATTGCAGGCATCTGGATAGCGCAGGTAATACCAGGACGAACAAATGAATGTATCCATCGTGTCAGTTTCCCGGCGGGCCGGTTCTCCGCAGCTCGGACAGGGGACATTGATCCAGGATTCCAATTTCGCCAACGGAGAGGGACCGCGTCCAGAGAACTCTACGTCTTCAGGCAAGCAAACCGGCAGCTGATCATCGGGGACCGGCACGATGCCGCAGCTCGGACAGTGCACCACCGGAATCGGGCAGCCCCAGTAGCGTTGACGGGAAATCAACCAATCCCGCAGGCGATAATTAGCGGTGCCCGTACCCTTGCCATGCTGCTCCAACCACTGCACTGCCGCCTCCACACTTTGACCGGCTCCCTTGCCAGCAGGCACTCCATCTAAGGGACCGGAATGCACCATGACGCCATCATGGGGATAGGCTTCAATCATGGTATCCGCATCAATGGTCTGATCCGGCGGCTGCACCACCACTTTAATCGGCAGGTTGAATTTTTTGGCAAACTCAAAGTCACGCTGGTCATGGGCTGGAACCGCCATAATTGCGCCGGTACCGTAACCCATCAGCACATAATCGGCGATCCAGATCGGTATTCGCTCGTCATTCACTGGGTTAATCGCATAGCTGCCGGTCCAGACGCCGGTTTTTTCCCGATCCTCAGCGGTACGGTCAATCTCGCTCTTACTCGCCGCTTCGGCTTGATAGGCTTTGACCTGCTTTGCCTGCTTAGCTGTAGTCAATTTCTCGACCAAGGGATGCTCTGGCGACAGCACCATGAAGGTCGCGCCCCAAAGCGTATCCGGACGGGTGGTAAAAATCGGCAGCTCATCTCCGGCTTCGGTTGTAAACACCACTTCGGCTCCGGTCGATTTGCCAATCCAGTTCTCCTGCATCAACCGCACTCGTTCCGGCCAGCCATCGAGCTGTTCAAGATCCTTGAGCAACTGGTCCGCATAGGCGGTGATTTTGAAGAACCACTGCTTTAGCAGACGCCGCTCTACCATGGCGCCGGATCGCCAGGAACGCCCTTCGCTGTCTACCTGCTCGTTTGCTAAAACCGTTTGGTCAACCGGGTCCCAGTTCACAGCCGCCTCTTTCTGATAGGCAAGGCCCGCCTTCAAAAACTCCAAGAAAATCCACTGGGTCCAGCGGTAGTAGTCGGGCGAGCAGGTGGTGACTTCCCGCTTCCAGTCATAGGACAACCCCAAGCGCTGCAACTGTGCCCGCATCTGCGCAACATTCTGGTAGGTCCATTTGGCTGGATGCACGCCTCGATCAATCGCGGCATTCTCGGCTGGCAGCCCAAAGGCATCCCAACCCATTGGATGAAGTACCCGATAGCCCTGCATCCGCCGCACCCGCGCGATCACATCGGTGATGGTATAGTTACGGACATGCCCCATGTGCAGGTTGCCGGAGGGATAGGGGAACATCGACAGCGCATAAAATTTGGGCTTATCGGTCGCTTCCGGGGTTTGGTCCACACCCTGCTCGGCCCAATGCTGCTGCCATTTGTCCTCAATTGCTGCCGGATTATAACGGGACTCCACGCACTGATCTCCTATGGATGAGTGAGCTGTTTCTACACCATTCTAAAGGAAGGGTGAAAGATGCAGGGGACGGATAGCAAAGAGATTTGGTTCCTCTTCAGGCAACTTGATTTACGACTTTAGCCACCTCACACCGCATCAATGACTTCACCGAGATGGAAAAGGCTGAATCTAATCCACTAAAAGTATTCGTCTACGGCACGCTGAAGCCCGGTGAGATTAACTATGAGCGCTACTGCCAAGGCCGAGTTCTGCATGCACAAGCAGCCATTATGATCGGCCAACTGTACGATTTACCCTTTGGCTACCCAGCTATGACGGTTGGCAATAGTCCAGTATATGGCTTCCTACTTTCGTTTGCCGATCCAGCGATACTGACTCACCTCGATCAGCTCGAAGATTATGATCCCAATCGGCCTACGGAGCAGAATGAATACGTTCGCGTGGCGGCAGAGGTATTTGACTTGAATCACCGCTCTCTAGGGCAGGCTTGGGTGTACCAGATGGACAAAACGCTGGTAAACAAACTTGGCGGCATTCTGCTGCCTCAAGGACGCTGGGGTAGCCCAACGGGTAGCCAAGCAGAGCACCGCCTGTAGGATTCTATATTTACGTCACAAGTTCAAACTAAGAATCAATCAGCAACTAAGGCTGTAACTACCGAATCGTTTGGGGAGAGTCCTGAAGAACACCAGGAGCAACGGCAGCCTTAGGGATTTCAATGGGTGGGTGGTTGATCGCAATCATTAAGCCATCGCTGGGGACATCCTCATTGGGTGTCAGCGAGTCGGCTATCGACGGAGCGTAATTGTTTTGCGGTAGGGCGCTAAACAGGGCACCAATTAGGACAGCTGCTGCCGCCAAACCACCCCACATTAACCGCTTCGGCTGACGCTCAATCCGCGCTGTTACCCGATCAACTAGCTGATCAACGCTTTGTTCAGACTGGGCGATGGGTAGCGTATGCAGCCGCTGTCGCAGGGTGAGCAACCGCGTGTAGAGTTGCTGCGTTTTGGCATCCGTAGCCAGCCACTGTTCAACTTGCCGCCGCTCGTTAGCCGAAACCTCGCCATCCAGGTAAGCGCTAAGTAGCTCAAACCGGTCGCGCTGCATTATACAACATAGCTCTGGATGAGCTTCAGCACTGGATTCGGCAATAAGGCATTCGTTGCTCTGCTCAGTATTGATCGACTCTTTGGGGTTGTTGCGTTCGTCAAATTCATCAAGATGGTTGATCATGTTGAGAGTCTCTGGAATTAGAAGCCGATATTAATGAATTACCTCAAGTCTCCGATTAGAGTCTCTAAATAGTGTAATGAGCCGGCCAAACTCTGGGTATCTTGCACTAGGCAGAATCACGGTCTATGACTGATCACTCCTTAGATAAGGCTACTGAACTTGGAATCATCCATCCGTCGCAACTATAACACCCGTAAACAAGGATGGGGGTGTAGGGTCAAATCCACTTCATACTTTAGACGGCTTGTGATAAATTCGCTACGCATCAAGATACTGCTGCAATTGTTCCTGAAGCCGCTGACGCGCCCTGGCAATTCTAGATTTGACCGTACCCAACGAAACTCCGGTAATCTCAGCAATCTCCTCATAGGCCATACCTTCAATTTCGCGTAGCACGATCGTAGTCCGGAAAACTTCTGGCAGATCGGCAATCGCGTGGCGAAGCTGCTCGTAAAATTCCTGAGTGGCCAACTCTTCAGCCGGTCCTGGGGTAGCGGAAGCCAGTTCCCAGTCCAGCTCTCCGTCCTCTACCGCCAAGGGTGCGTCTAACGAGAGGGGCACACTGTTGCGCTTGCGTTTGCGTAACTCGTCATAGAACAGGTTAGTGGTGATACGGCTCAGCCAGCCGCGAAACTTCACTGGTTCCTGTAGCCGTTTGATGTTGCGGTAGACGCGAATCCACACCTCCTGGGCTAGGTCAGCCCGATCGGTCCAATCAGGCGCTAGATGGTAGAGCAATTTTTCTACATGGGGATGATAGCGCCGCATCAGTTCAGCAAATAAGGCTTTGCCGGGGCGGAACCCTGCCTGACACTGCAAAATCAGATCGTAATTCGAGAGTTTTTCAGCGGAAACCGATGTGTGAGGAGCGATTGCCTCAACTGCTGACCAAGATACGGGTAGAGATTCACTACTCATGCGCAGAACTTGACTTTGAGGACTTCCGTTTTTAGAAGACGCTGACATAAGTTCCGAGGTTCCCCTTTATAACGAAGGTTCAAAGTCGAAATTGGTATCCGGCTGCTCGTGGAGGTGAATGTGAGGCAAACCAGCTTAGGCAACACCAATCCCAACTTTGGCAATTTTGCGCTGCCAACGCCCCAATTGCGTCCACCAGTAGGACGGTTTTCTCGCCGTACATCAGCAACTGTGAGCCAAAATCCTGAAGTTTATTGCAGCAATCGAGCCGATTATCCGGGTTTGAGCTATTAATCTAGGGTAGGCGCTGCAATTCTGGAGTCACGCTATGCACAGTCAGTCAGACTATACTCAGCTTACGTTCTACTATCTCAATGGCCAAACCGAATCCTTCATGATTCCGGCAGCTTTGGAAGATGAGACCCGCCACGACATGCGGATTGAAGTCCGCCACATTTTGCAAAAAGACTGGTGGATTCTCAACCTAGACGAGCAGACGGTGATGGTCAATATCGCCAATGTGGTCAAAGTTGAGGTGAAACCATCTCTGACCCAACTGCAAGGCGAAGGCATTTTCTCCAACGCTGAACGGATCACCGCATTAAATCGCAGCCGCTAAGAAGCTGGTGGTTCAAACCGCGCCTACACTAACCAAACCCGGCTTTGCGGGTTACCAGCACTTTAAGATAGGAAAGAATCCAGATTCAATTTCTTCAATTCCACATTTGAGCAAGATTTGAGCAAGGGGGTTGCATGGCAGCTAGCGTGAGTTTTGTGCGAGCTACGTCTTATGAACAGTCGATGCTGGAAGCAGCCCTTAGACAAGTGTTGGACCCCTTGGGCGGCATAACGGCTTTTGTGAAACCAGGCGATCGTGTATTGCTGAAGCCTAATTTGCTGACGGGAGCCAAACCGGGCAAGGACTGTACGACTCGCCCAGAACTCGTCTACTGGGTGGCGCGGCTGGTGCAAGAAGCAGGTGGGCATCCGTTCTTGGGCGATAGTCCTGCTTTTGGGAGCGCCAGAGGTGTAGCGGTTGCCAATGGCTATCAGTTTATTTTGGACGAGCTGAAGCTGCCGATTATTGACTTCCAAGGCCGACGCTATAAAACGGTGAGTCAGGATTTCAACCACCTGCTGCTGTCGAAAGAAGCCATGGAAGCCGATGTAGTGATCAACTTACCCAAGGTGAAATCCCATGTGCAGCTAACCCTGACACTGGGCGTGAAAAATTTGTTTGGCTGTGTTCCTGGCAAAATGAAGGCTTGGTGGCATATGGAAGCCGGAAAAGACAGCGCTCGCTTTGGCAATATGCTGGTTGAAACGGCGCGGACAATCAACCCGGACCTGACGATTCTAGACGGCATTATTGGCCACGAGGGCAATGGACCTAGTAACGGCGAACCGCGTCTCTTGGGTGTACTGGGTGCATCGGCTGATGTATTTGCCCTCGATCGAGCCATGCTAGAAGTTCTGGCAGTCGATCCGGCGATCATCCCCACCGTAGCGGCATCTCAGCGGCTTGGCTTGTGTCCCGACCTGGCCGAAATTCAGTTTCCGCTGCTAACACCTGCCGAACTGCGAGTAGATGACTGGAAGCTACCAGCTCAGCTAATGCCGATCGATTTTGCCCTGCCCCGCGTGCTCAAATCCACGTTCCGCCATTTATACATCCGGTTCATCAAGGAACCCATGAGCGCCTACGCAACTCGCGGTTAGTTCGGGCAGCGGCTCGTTACCAAGTCAGGAGCATTTGTTGGAGTCAAATTAGCTTCTACGGTTGGCACTGGCATGTGTCGGATTTCCCAGACCTTGAGCAGAATCAAATACTCGTAAAAAGCTTGCAGGACGCACCAGGTAAAGCCCGCTCGCCCGTCCAAGCAACCGCCCAGCAGGATGTACATGTAGAAAAAGCGTACCAAGGGCCGAAACGGGATACGTAACGAAAGATCCTTTAGTGCTCGGCGGCGTTCTACTTCAGTCGTGCCAAACAGTAGAGCCTGCCAGTTGACCGAACCCGTTTCGAGCTGGCGCAGCGTTTCGATCGCTTCATCGGTCGAGTAGCGGTTGTGCTTTTCAATCCAGCGGCTGAAGCCCTTGCCACAGGTGTAGTGCGGATAGGTAGCACGCAGGATTCCGGTGGGTCCGTCACAAACTTCGCGTTCGGTGTGGCCGTAATCGGTGAACCAAACCTTGCCATGCCGCAACAGGCGCAACTGATAGCGGGGGTATTGGGTGCAATGCCGGATCCAGCGGCCCATGAACATGACTCGTTCCGCCACATAGTAGCCAACCGACTCCTGAGTCTGAATCGCCTGCAAGCACTCCTGAAATAGTTCAGGCGTCATTCGCTCGTCGGCTTCCAGAATGTAAACCCACTCGTGCTTGGGCGGCACCGATTCCAGCATCCAAGTCCGCTGCTTGCCGTGGCTTTCGAAGGCATGCTCCACGACCCGCACCGGATAGCGTTTGGCAATTTCAACCGTGCGGTCACTGCTGCAAGAATCAACCACAATCACATCATCGGAAAGTAGAGCCGATTCGATGCAGGCGGCAATATCTAACTCTTCGTTGTAGGTAAGAATATAAATCGAAAACATAACTTCTAATTGGCAGTAAGAAGACGAACGGCCCCCTGAATCCCCCAATCTTGGAGGACTTTGAGAAACTGAAGTACATTAGTCCCTCTAGGTTTCTAACCTACAATTTGACAACCGGTGCCTCTACCTTCACCTGAAAAGAATCGGTACGGCTCCGCCGAGAAATCGGAAGTCAAGATGGGGATTTAGGAGGCCAAGAAGATTTAGCACAAAGCATCAATTCCGGCGCAGATTTCGCAACCCAGTCCAGCCTACGGTAATAAAACCCACGGCCAACAGCAGGCTACTCAGCCCGATCCGCAGTCCCGATTTCAGGTCTTCCGTTTTGCGAGACTCTTGCGCTTTCTGCTTCCGGACGCCAATTTCAGTTTGCACCTGGTTGCGCAACTCGCCTTCCTGTTGCTTGAGGAACGGCTCTACGGAACTCGGATTTGCCTTGAAGCCTTTGATCAAATTGGCCTGTTCTTGAGTGAGCTGACCCGCCTGCACCAATTGAGAAATTTCGCTGTCGCTAGCCGTTAGGAGTTGGCTAATTTGTTGGCGACGTGACTCAATTTCTGTATTTACTTGGTTATTAAGTTCTGTTTCCGCCTCGGTAGCCTGCTGATTCACCTGCTCAATGGCGCTTTGATTAGCCAGCCGCACATTGTTTAAGTGCAAGGGGAACATCAGCACATAAAGCAACCCCAGCAGACTCGCTAGAACATAGGCCCAAAAGCGAGGATCTTGCCAAAGGGATTTCTTTTCTTTTTCTAAGCCACCTTCAACCGCGAAGCCAATCAGGAACAGCACAATCCCAACCAGCGGCACAATTCCCCGCTCGACCCATGCTGTGACAAAGCTAATCTGCCACGACCGATCCAGAAATTGATAGGGTAACGGCAGGATGAACATGTCCAACAGGGCAGCCAATGTAATCACCACGCCAGCAGTCTTGAGGATCAGAGCGACTAGCGACGGAACGGAGCGGCTGCTTGATACTTTCTTGGAGGTCATGGCAAGAATAAATCCGAACTTGACTTCTGAACTTGATTAAACTGGCGTAATCAATTGCCTATTCTGATTAATTCGCTTGAGCCGAGCCTGACTCAAGCTCGTACAGCCTGAATCAGGGGCAGGCTAAACAGGTCTCAGGCTTTATTAAACACGATGCTGGTCCCTTGATCATGCGGGCCGATGGGTATAAAACTAGCAGGCATGAAATCGCTGCGAGCAAATCGGTTGATGCAAGTCGATCCAAAAAAATTGGTCCAATTGATTCAAACCTGAGCCCAACAGTCAACAGCTGCAAACCAGATTCAAGCTATAGAGTGCCCCTTGGTCAGCGAAATGCAACAGCGTTCTAGAGAGCACTTGGCGGCAACCAATAGCAATTTGGGCTACGGAACGGTTCAACGGCACAAAACCAGCTTGTAATTTTACTCAACTTTACGCAACGAACGTTTGGCAATCTCGCAATCTTAAGTGATCCTGATCGATTTTGAGACGACCTAGCGAAGTTGAGTAGAGTGATACGGGTAGCACGAGGTAGAGCATGACTAAGCGAGTTGAGGTACTAGCAGACAAACCGGCGTTGATTCAGCGCTGTCTAGAGCTGATTCTAGAAAAGCTGCATGCCGCTATTGCTGAGCGCGGTCGATTCACGCTTGCCCTATCGGGCGGCAGCACCCCCAAGCCCCTATATGAAGCGATGGCTCAGCAAGATCTACCCTGGGACCAAATCCATGTGTTTTGGGGCGATGAGCGCTATGTGCCCCCCGACCATCCCGACAGTAACGAAGGCATGGCTCGCGCCGCTTGGTTGAATCATGTGCCGATTCCAGCGAGCAATATTCACCCAATGCCAACTGAAGCTGCGGATCCAGCCGTGGCCGCCCAAACCCATGAGCAGGAATTGCGACAGTTTTTTCAGGTCCAGCCTGGTTCGTTTCCGGCCCTCGATGTGATTCTGCTAGGCATGGGTGATGACGGTCATACCGCCTCTCTATTTCCCCACACTGAAGCCCTGTTGGCCCGCCACTCGTTGGTCACCGTCGGGAACAAAGATGGACAACCCCGACTTACCTTCACGGTTCCCTTTATCAATCAAGCTCACTGCGTCATTTTCTTGGTGGCAGGAGCCAGCAAACAGCCAGCCTTGGCGGAGATTTTTGCCCCGGTTGCGGATGAAATGACCTATCCAGCTCGGCTAATTCAACCACAGGGAGAACTTTGGTGGCTGCTCGATCAAGCAGCGGGTGAAAATTTGTCTCTGGCCTAAGGTGTATGATGGAAGCGAATGTTAGGTATTTCAGGGTGTGTTCTAAATGTCGTCTTAAGGCCGCAGTGAAGCTCCAGGGGAAAGAGCATGATCGTTTGTCCGAATTGCAATCACCAGAATCCGGATGCAGCAGTTCAGTGTGAGGCTTGCTACACGCCTTTACCAGCAATGACCACCTGTCCAAATTGTGGGGCCTCCGTCCAGGCCGATGCTAGTTTTTGTGGACAGTGCGGGTTTAACTTGCAAGACGCTGCCACTGAGGTGACCCACTCCACTCCACCTTCGGTGCCAGCCTCTGCAGAGGAGCCGCTACCCGCTACCATTTCACCGGATTTTGATCTACCCGAGTTGGTGGTCCCTGAACCCCTAGTTCAACCCGATCCCCTCGTGATGGGTTCGCCCCAGCCCCAGCCCGTTGGAGTGCCTGACGGTGGAGTGTTGCCTGAAGAGGCATTGGTAAGTCCAACGGTTTCTTCTGGTCCTCCGAGCGTTCAACCAACCAGTGTTCAACCAAGCGTTCAACCCGCAATGGCTCCTGCTTCTACTGGATCCCAAACCCAACTGCAAACCCAAGTGGCTCGCTTGCTGCATGTGCAGACGAACACATCCGTGGAACTGCCTACCAACCTAGCGGTGATTCACATCGGTAAACCGAATGACCGAATTCCGCCAGACGTTGATGTATCGGGATTTCCCCATTCCGAGATTGTTTCGCGGATTCATGCCGATATCCGAGTTGAGGGCGACATCTACTACATCGAAGACGTGGGCAGCTCAAACGGCACCTACATCAACAACGCCCCGCTACCCATCGGCAATCGTCACCGTCTGCGTCCCGGGGATCGGATTGCCCTTGGCAAAGGCGACAAAGTCACTTTTTTATTCCAAATTTCCTGACTTGGCTGCACTGGTTATCCACAGGACAACATAGGATATAAAAGAGTTTACCGCTTTAACCTGTTTTGATCAGTCACGCTTTTGATCAGTCACGCTCAGTTGCTGCTCTCTTTAACTCTGGCTTGCCTGTGTGATTATTCTTTCCCTTCTGCATCCGATTAAGCAAATTCCCGTTCAAGTCTGGACGTTTGCCGACGAGACTGTGATCCGGATTGGCCGCTCGACCGACAATCAGGTAATTCTTTACAGCGCCGTTGTCTCTCGCCACCATGTTGAGCTACGGCGGATTGGTCTAGAGTGGGAAGTGGTCAATCTAGGCACTAATGGCACTTACCTCAACGGTAAACGAATTACCCAAACCACGATCACTGATGGAGCGATTCTGCGGCTAGCCCGGTCTGGACCCAACCTGCAAGTACGGATGGGAGAAGCAGCGCTAAAAGAATTGACAGAAACGATTCCAGCCGCTCGCTTCACTAACCATCGGCCAGACCTGCCCCTGATACCAACCGAGATTACCAGCCATCCTCCCCAGATCGAAGAACCTGCTGAGCCAGAAGCCAGCAAGCAATAGGCAAGCTTTTCTCCTACCCCCCTCCCGATCTAAAGTCCTCCTAGAGTTCTCGATGCCAAGCCAATGCCCTGGGGCGCTACCCAATTAGCCATGCAAATTTACTTAGACTACAGTGCAACCACACCCACCCGCCCCGAAGTCATTGCCCTAATGCAAACCGTGATGACCGAGGAGTGGGGCAATCCTTCCAGCCTGCACCAATGGGGAGCACGAGCCGCGACTAGACTGGAACAAGCCAGGGTGCAGGTCGCAGCCCTTCTGAACGCAGAACCCGACGCAATCGTTTTTACATCTGGCGGCACCGAATCCGACAATCTGGCCATTCTCGGCGTCACTCGTCGCTATGCTACTCCGCAGCATTTGATTATTTCCAGCATCGAACATTCTGCCGTAGCCGAACCGGTGCGAATTTTGGAACAACAAGGCTGGCAGGTGACACGCTTATCTGTCGATGCCCAAGGCCGAATTGACCCGCTAGACCTGAAGTCGGCCCTGAGGCCCAATACCGTCTTGGTTTCGATCATCTATGGGCACAGCGAAGTCGGAACCCTCCAACCAATCGAGACGTTGGGCCAAATCGTGCAGGCCCATGGGGCTGTGTTTCATACCGATGCAATTCAGGTGGCCGGACGGCTTGCTGTTGATGTACAGCACCTACCCATAGACCTGCTGTCAATTTCTAGCCACAAGTTTTACGGACCGCAGGGAGCAGGGGCGCTGTATGTGCGACCAGGGATTGAACTAATGCCGCTGCTGGCCGGAGGCGGACAAGAATTTCAGATTCGCTCTGGTACCCAGGCCGTTCCCAATTTGGCTGGATTTGGTCTGGCCGCAGAACTAGCCGCCGCAGAACTGACCGTCGAAACCGAGCGCTTAACGAAATTGCGTGACCGACTGTTTGAGCAATTGGCAGATGTTGATGTTTTGGTTCCTACCGGCGATCGGCGGCAGCGGTTGCCCCATCACGTCAGCTTTCATCTCCGCTGTGCGGATGGAGACCAGCTGAGTGGCAAAACCTTTGTGCGGCAAATGAACTTAGCCGGGATCGCCATCAGTTCCGGCTCAGCGTGCAGTAGCGGCAAACTGGTCCCCAGCCCAACGCTGTTAGCAATGGGCTACAGTGAACGAGCCGCTAAATCAGGAATTCGCCTGACGCTGGGGCGTGATACCACCGAGGCTGACATTGACTGGACCGCCCTTGTGCTGAAGCAAATTATTGAACGATTAGCACCGCAGTCCTCACTCTGTTTGGGCTAGGCTGTCGTTTGTCTCCTAAACCTAGGCATAATTGCAGATTTACGGAGATTTCTGGGTAACATAGGTCTAAGTGGTTATTCCCTGCTCTTCAATCCTGCTAGCAGATGATGAGGTTTGCTTTCCTTAGGAATCTGCATCTTTAAGTTTTTTGAAACCGTTTGACGACGGACAAGTATTAGTTTCTGTATCCCAAGCACTTTTCATGCAAACTGCTGCTTTTAGTGAATTATTTCCTTTGTTCAATGCGGCCAGCCCAGAAACAGTCGAGTGGTTGCTCTCGATTGCAGTTGAACACGAGTACCCGGCGGACCGCGCTGTTTTGATGGAGGATGCTTGGGGCAATGCCGTTTATTTTGTGGAATCGGGCTGGGTGAAGGTGCGGCGGCATGTGGGAGACGGAGTGATTACGCTGGCCATTTTGGGTCGGGGTGATTTCTTTGGTGAAATGGCGATTCTGGATGAGTCGCCGCGTTCTACCGATGTGGTTGCCCTTTCCTCAGTCCGGCTCTTGAGCATTGCAGCCCAACGCTTTATCCAAACCCTCTTCAAAGATTCGCAATTGCATCATCGGATGCTGCAACTGATGGTGAGACGATTACGCCAAACCAACTACCGCTCTCAGTTGCGCCACCAGCCTCCAGCGATTAAGCTTGCCAATACCCTGGTGGGCTTAGGCGAAAGCTACGGCACGCCCACTCCCTACGGAACCGAGATTTTTTACATCCCTAGCCAAGATCTAGCTGATGTCAGTGAGATTATGGTCGATGAAACCAACAAAATCCTGGAAAAGCTAGACAGTAAAGGCTGGATTCGGATGGCACCAGGACGGCAGGCGATCTATCTGGTTCATATGAAGCAGCTCGCTCATTTGGCCGGCAGAATCTAGCCTAAATTCAGTGGTTGTCGGTTTTTGCAATTAGTTGATAGGGTTGAGAGACTGAGCCTCACCTGTCCTGATCGCCGAGATGTTCGAATGACCGAAATTACCCAAATTCGTCCTAGTGCTGCTACCCAAACGCGCCTCACCCTCCACTACTGGGTGGCAATGCCGCAACCCGAATCCCATTTGTTTGAAGTCACGCTTCAGGTCAAGGGTTGGCAGTCCCCAACCCTCGACTTAAAGATGCCGGTTTGGACGCCGGGTTCCTACCTCGTGCGAGAATATGCTCGCCATGTGCAAAACTTTAGCGCCGCCGCTGAGCAACCCTTAACTTGGCGCAAGCTGAGTAAAAATCACTGGCAAATCGATATAGCAGGCATTTCGGAGATTACGGTGCGGTATCGCGTATTTGCCAACGAACTGACAGTACGCACGAACCACTTAGACGCTAGCCACGGCTATTTCAACGGTGCTGCTCTGTTCTTTTACCTGCCAAATTTCCGGCAGCAACCAATCCGCGTCACGATTCAACCACCCCATTCTGACTGGCAGGTAGCGACAGCCCTACCTCCCGTGGCCGATCAGGTCCAGACCTTCGAGGCGGCAGATTTCGACACCCTGGTCGATTCACCGTTTGAAATTGGTCAACATCAGCTCTACGAATTTGAAGTCTTGGGCAAGCCGCATCGACTGGCAATTTGGGGACAGGGTAACGCCAACCCAGAGCAGATTATCCGCGATACCCAAAAAATCGTTCAAACTGAAGCCGAGCTGTTTGGCGGTTTGCCCTACGAGCACTATCTGTTTCTGTTACACCTGTCAGCTCAGAACTTCGGCGGCCTAGAGCACAAAAATTCTTGCTCGCTGATTTATCCGCGCTTTGGTTTCCAGCCGGATGAGCAGTATCACCGCTTTATGCAGCTCGTGGCCCACGAGTTTTTCCACTTGTGGAACGTGAAGCGGATAAGGCCCAAAGCCCTGGAGATGTTTGACTACGATGGCGAAAACTACACTCCTTCGCTTTGGTTCAGTGAAGGCACCACCAGCTACTACGACACAATGCTGCCCCTGCGAGCCGGTGTTTACGATGCCCGTACCTGCCTAAAACTGTTGAGTAAGGACATCAGCCGCTTTTTGACCATCCCCGGACGGCAAGTGCAGCCCCTGAGCGAATCCAGCTTTGACGCCTGGATTAAGCTTTACCGCCGCGATAACAATAGTGACAACAATCAAATTTCCTATTATTTGAAAGGCGCAATGGTGTCGCTGCTGCTGGATCTGCTGATTCGGGCGAGACACGGCAATCGGCGTTCTCTTGATGATGTGCTGCGGCAGCTTTGGCAGCAGTTCGGTCAACCAGAGATCGGCTTTACGCCAGACCAGCTTCAGGCCGTGATTGAATCGGTGGCGGGCATCGCGCTCAGCGACTTTTTCCACCGCTACCTGGATACCACCGAAGAATTACCGTTTGATCAGTATCTGGAACCGTTTGGGCTGCGAGTTCAGGCTGAGAATACAGACGGACTGCCACCCTTCTTGGGCCTGATCGTCAATAGTGACACTGGTCGCGACTTAATTCGCTTCGTTGAAGCGGGTTCCCCCGCGCAACAGGCCGGGATTGACCCCGATGATGAGCTGCTGGCGATTGACGGGATTCGGGTGCGGGCCAATCAGCTCAGCGATCGCTTGAAGAACTACCGATCTGGCGATACAATTCAGCTCACCGTGTTTCATCAAGATGAGCTGCGAACCTACCCAGTCACGTTAGCGGCACCGCGTCCCAAAAACTTTCAGCTTGCGGTTGTAGAAAATCCTTCTGCGACGCAGCAGCAGAACTTTCAGGGCTGGTTGGGTGCATCGTTATCCAGCGTGATTTGATGCTGAAATTCGAAAATCCGTGCATTTGATGACCCAATTCAACACAAGCACTGGTGTTTTAGGGAATTGAGGGGTAGGATGTCAAGAGCTGTTGATTGGCATAGCTTTGGTTGGCATGTGCCTGTTCATACGCTACTGCCTAGATTACCTAACGACAGGATCTATTAGGGTGTGAGCAAAGCTGCTGGAATTTTTGGGGTGAGGTATGGCCGGAGATTACAGAACACCCGATCGTCCCAATCGCGATCGCATCCAATCCAATTCGCGCAAACTGCCGCCGTCAGGCCGTCCTTCTTCTCCAGCCTATCCCGCAATCACACCTGGCCCCAATTCATCCACTTCTTCTGAACAGGGACATCATCCCATCACCAATCCGCCATCCCAGTCGGTTGTGGCGTCGCAATTCAACCCACCATCGGATCAGGCTGTGGTCCCGCCCAGTCCACCAGCCCCAAATCCAAGACGACTAAGACGATTCCGGTTGCCACGAAGCTGGCAATTCTGGGGAATCACGCTGATGGTGGCCTTTAGCGGATTGGGCATCCTTTCGGCTACAGCCCTGCTGAGATTACCTTCCTTGCCCAACTGCCCTGCCATTTTTTGGCCTACGGCATCGGCTTCTTTACGCATCTACTGTGCCCAATTAGCTGCCGAGAAACGCACGGTCAAAGATTTGCTGCGCGCCATTTCGCTGGTGGATGCCCTGCCGAAGGACCATCCGCTACGGCCCGAAATTGATCGCAATATCGAGGACTGGGCAAAGGAAATTCTGGAACTCGGCGAAGAAGCCTTTCAGGATGGCGATCTGGATAAGGCGATCGAAGCGGCTAAAAAGATTCCTGAGAATACATCTGCCCATGCCCTGGTGGAAGACAAAATCATTCACTGGGAATCGGTTTGGAAAAAGGCAGAAGACATCTATCGTCAGGCTGAAGAAGCTCTGAAAAATCAGGAATTGCGGCAAGCGTTCCGAATTGCTACCCAGCTTTTGGGAATCGGCAATCAGTATTGGGAGAATACCAAATACCGCGAACTGAATAATCTAATTGTCGAAACCCGCCAGGACAGCAGCAAAATTGATAAAGCCAAGGGTCTAGCTGACCAGGGCGGCCTCACCAACCTGCTAGAAGCGATTAAACTCGTCGAATCGATCCAGCCTAAAAGCTACCTCTACACCAAAGCGCAGGATTTGATCGCTCAATTTGGCCGGGACATGCTGAATCTGGCCGAGGCAGCCCTCGACCGGCGCGACTATAACGAAGCCTTGAAAATCACCCGCCAAATTCCTGACAAAGCTAACCTGCAGGAAGAAATTCGTGACTTCGATGTGATTGCCGAGGCCCAATCCCAAGCCTGGGGCGGTACGATTGCCGACCTGGAAGCCGCCATTATCAACGTACAGCGAATCAAGCGCGATCGGCCCCTTTACGGCAGAGCACAGCAGCTCGTCAGTAATTGGCAGTTGGAAATTCAGGATGTCACCGTTCTGGAGCGTGCCAAACAAATGGCCCAACCGGGCACTGTCGGAGATTTGAGTGCCGCCATTGCCGAGGCACAGCGCATCCCATTTGGCAATCCGCGTCGCGAAGAGGCCGAAAAGGAAATCAACCAGTGGCAAGCCCAGATCGAGACCTCGGAAGACCAGCCCTATCTAGATCGTGCTGCCCAGTTCGCCAGTGCGGGAGATCTGCAAGCCGCTATCAATGAAGCCAGTCGAATTCGCCCCGGTCGCTCGCTCTATGACCAGGCCAGCCGCCGCATCGACGAGTGGACTGCCGAGATGCAACGGTTGCAAGACCAGCCCCTGCTCGATCGGGCCAGACAGTTAGCCAGTGGCGGAGACCTGGAAGCCGCCATTGATGTGGCTCGCCAAATTGGCTATGGACGGGATCTATACAATGAAGCCCAGACCGAAGTCAACAACTGGTCGGCTCAGCTTCAGCAACTGCAAGATCAGCCCTATCTCGATCAGGCACGACAGCTTGCTAGTCAGGGCAACATTGGAGAAGCGATTGCCGTTGCCGAACGGATTGGCTCAGGTCGAGCATTGTACGATGAAGCACAAGCCGAAATTCAGCAGTGGCGCAGTCAGTTTCAGGGGCAAGACTATCTGCGGCAAGCCTACAATGCGGCTAATATAGGCAGCCCAGCGATGCTGGTGGCCGCAATCGAGATTGCCAGTCAGGTTCCGGAGAATAATCCAGCTCGCTCCGAGGCCGACCGCATGATCCAGCAATGGAGCTTTCAGATTCTGCAAATCGCCCAATCTCAGGCAGGAGCCAATCCTCGAGAGGCAATTGCAATTGCAGAGCAGATTCCGGAAAATACAGCAGCCTATGCCGAAGCACAACAAAATATTCAAGCTTGGCGACAGTTTCAAGGCCGCAGATAGCCTTGCTAATAATATTGCTAATAATAAGACCGATACCAATCCACAAAATGACGAATGCCGACTTCCAGCGGTGTAGCGGGTTTGAAGCCCACATCTCGGATCAGGTCATCCACATCCGCATAGGTGATTGGCACATCTCCCGGCTGCATCGGCAGAAATTGCTTCTGAGCCGATTTGCCAAGGGCTGTTTCAATGGTTTGAATTAAGCGAGACAGGGCAACGGGCTGATTGTTACCAATGTTGTAAAGCTTGTAGGGAGCGGTCGTCGGCTGAATTGATGCATCAGCGTCTACGGCAGAGTCTAGCACCGGATCAGTTGGCGGACGCCGCATCACCCGCACCATGCCTTCAATCACATCATCGACGTAGGTAAAATCCCGCTGCATATCGCCGTGATTGTAAACCTCGATCGGCTGACCCGCTTCGATGGCTTTGACGAATTTGAAGTAGGCCATATCCGGTCTGCCCCAAGGACCATAGACCGTAAAGAAGCGCAGGCCAGTAGTGGGAATGCGGTAAAGGTGACTGTAGGTGTAGGCCATTAGCTCATTTGCTTTTTTGGTGGCCGCATAGAGGGAAATCGGATGATCCACGCTATCGCTAGTGGCGAAAGGCACCTTAGGATTCACCCCATACACCGAACTCGACGACGCAAACACCAGATGGTTTACCGCCTGATGCCGACAGCCTTCTAGCAAATTGACAAAGCCGCTGAGGTTGGTGTCTACATAAGCATGGGGATTAATCAGCGAATAGCGCACACCTGCCTGAGCCGCTAGGTTCACCACACAGTCGAATTGATGAGTAGCAAACAGATTGGCAACCCCCACCCGATCGCTTAAATCCAGATACTCGAATGTAAAGCCTGCTTGCGGCTGCAACTGCGACAAGCGAGCCTTTTTCAAGCTGACATCGTAATACTCGTTGAGGTTATCGATGCCGTAAACCTGAACCCCTTCACTCAGCAGCCGTTGTGCCAAGTGATAGCCAACAAATCCTGCCACTCCAGTAATCAATACTTGCATCATGCACCATCAACTAGGGCTTGCTACCGACTGCTCCCATGCTTGCGGCTGGGTCAAAAGCCATTTCAAAATTATTTCAGAATTTCCGATCAAAAATGGGCGGGCACGAAACCCACCCAGCTAAAAGATTGCTCAAATTCTTAAATTTGCTTTAGTTTAGGGCAACGCTAGACGTTCAGAGCAGCCAAAATATCACTAGCGTGGGTATCCGTTTTAACAGTGGTGTAGACTTGGCTAATTTTGCCTGAACCATCAATTACATAGGTAACGCGCTTGGCATAACCACCACCATCGACATCATAGGCTTTGGTAATCGTGCCATTGACATCAGCCAACAAGGGAAACGGCAGGTTGAACTTCTGAGTGAACTGTTGGTGAGAAACCTCGTCATCCATGCTGACGCCTAACACGACAATATCTTTGCCCTGATAGTCTGTATAGGCATCGCGGAAACCACAGGCTTCTTTGGTGCAGCCCGGCGTGTCATCTTTGGGATAGAAATAGAGCACGACGGTTTTGCCTGCAAAGTCTGACAGAGAAACCGTGTTGCCGTTAGTATCTTTAACCGTAAAGCTAGGGGCAGTATCGCCAACTGATAAAGGCATAGATTTTCGTCCTTCTGTTACAACGTTTTGCTAATACAGGTCCGGTTACAGATTTTAACGTTGATTGGCTGGCAAAACTCTATAGATTGGCGGTTATGAATCCGGCGGTTGAAACCACATCTACACAGACAAAACCCACCTCACCTACACGGGTGACTCAACCAAACGATAAAGATTGGTCACAGTTCACCGTATTCCTGCTCAAACTTCCTACTCAAACTTCCTGCTCAAACTTCTGCTCAATCCAGCGCTGCAAAATCGGATTAATTTGTTCCGGGGCTTCATCCTGCGGACAGTGGCCCACACTCGCTAATGAAACGAATTCTCGCACTGCCGGATAGTGAGCAAATTCCCGTCCCTGTGCGACCGGCTCCCAGGGATCGGCTTCGCCCCAAATCACCAACGCAGGACAGGGCAATACGGCCAGCAGATCTTCGGGCAGAGGCCCTTGCGAGTAGGCCGTGAAGGCTAAGAATACATCGGCAGCACCCGGATCAGAGGCAGGAGCCATCAACAGTTCGATTAATTCATCCGTAACCGCTTCCGGACGAGCATAGGCTTTGAGCAGAATTTTACGTACCGTCTTCGGCTTAGCAATTGCCCGAAAGAAGCTATGCCCAACGCCGCGAATTGACAGCAGCTTTTGCAGCAACGGCGCACCAATCCGACGATACCAAGGTTGCTCAGCTCGCCGCCGGTCATGCAGCAACCGCAGCGAACAGTTCAATAGCGCCACAGACACCACTTGCTCGGGAGCTATTACCGCTGCCTGCATCGCCACAATACAGCCCACCGAGTTGCCAATCAATACTGCCGGTGAGCCAACCACCTCACGGCAAAAATCGACAATTTGCTGGCCCCAGGTTTCAAAGGTGTAACCAATCGGCTGACCGGGGACTGGCTTAGCAGATGCGCCGAAGCCAATCAGATCAATCGCATAAACACGGCAAGTTTTCGCCAACACTGGGATCGTTTTACGCCAATGGCCCCAACAAGCCCCAAAACCGTGAATCAGCACAACCGCCGGACCGGTTTGTCCTTGGGTTTGATAGCAAATCGGAAACCCCTGCCAGCTCCAAATTTGCGGAGCCGCCAAACCATCGGTCGATAAAGGAGCAGAAGCCGTCATGTCATTACAAATCTTTACGTTTGTTCTAATGATTATTCTGACATGTTTGCTCTGAACCAGCCGAGCTTTGCCTAGGATGAAGAATGGCTCCTGAAGATTGAACTACTGAAACTTTAATGAAACTCTTTAGAATGGCGCTTTTGAATCTCTTGTTTGATTGTCGCCAAATCCGTGTAGTAATCGGCCACATTGATCAAGTGCTCGCTGATCATGGAACGCAGTCCCACAACTTCGGTTTGCACGCCTTGATAGTTGACGAAATCGAGGGCACAGGTGAGGTCGCCGTCACCGCTAACCAAAATCATGGTGTCGCAGTAGGGAGCCAATCTAACCAAATCGACCGCAATTTCGACATTTAAGTTGACCTTTTTGGCTCCTGTAGTGGACTGAACCAACTCTTTTGCCACAACACGATAGCCATTGCACTGCATCCAGTACAAAAATCCCTTTTGTTTTTCGTTGCTGGGGTCAACCCCCGTATAGAAATGGGCATGAATCAACCGCCCACCAGAGACCAAGCAACTCAGCAGCCGCGTATAGTCAATCTCGATTTCCATCTGCATCGCCGCATAGAACAGGCTGGCTCCATCGATGAACACGACAACTCGACCGCGATCTGTGCGTTCAACTCCTTGAAATTCGCCAGAAGAAGCAGATGACGGTTTAGCAGCGTAGGCATGACCGTTACTACTGGGTTGAAAAGGTCTTGGGGGGATTAGTTGAATCATAGTTCACTCGTCTTTTATGGCTGGCAGATTTTGATTATTTACCGGTCAAGGATTATCAGGCAGCTTGATTGATTAAGCTTGATTGATTAAGCAGCACCCCGGGATTCAGCAATATCTCGAATAAGACGAATCCTAGAGCTGATGTAATCGTAGAGATGACAGACCTCCTCACCCGTGAGGAGCACCTTACGTGAAATTCGTTGCAATAGCAGTTTGACTAAAGCGGTATCTGGCAGGCTCAAAAGCTCGCTACTCTGGGTTTCTTCGATCACGTCCCAAACCAACCGTAGGATGGAGGAATCCATGCAACTACACCTCTATGCGATGGCTCAGAAAAATTTAACATTTTCTTTAGATTTAATGGAAGATGATAAATAGGAAACGCTACTAGTTTTAACCTTTAGCAATATCCCTTAACCAAGCGTAATATTCGTTAGGGTTAAGGGAAGCTGTAAAAATTAAATCGTGCTGATTCTAGGGTATGACTGGGTCTGAGGCTGTATATCCCAAGACGGATTCTGTGACCGACCATGAATGTGACCTTTATCAATCTGACATTGGTTCAGATTTGGTGCAGTCTCATGGCATTTTATTCATCTTGAGCTACCCTGACTTAATAATTCAGCAGGTAAGCGCTAATCTCTCGGATCATTTTAATCTTTTACCTGAGGATTTGTTGGGTCAATTCTTAAGCAATCTGCTTGAACCCGACTCAATTGCTTTAATTCAGCAAATTCTACCCACAAATCAGCCCACCTATCTGCCGTACTTGCGCTCCCACACTCCCCAGCGCGAGTGGGAAGGCAACTTTCATTACAACGAACAGTCCGTCCTTTTGGAGTTGGAGCCACTGCAGGCCGAATCGACCCCTCATAGCCTCGCTGTGAGCCACTTGCGCCTCCGCAGCGCCATTGGCCGACTGCAACAGGTGTCTAGTTTGTCAGATTTCCTTCAGCTTGGGGCAGCAGAAATTCAAGCGCTAACCGGATTCGACCGTGTCATGGTTTATCAATTCGATGCTCAAGGAGCCGGTGAAGTCGTTGCCGAGGCCAAGCGGCCTGATTTAAGCCCATACCTTGGTTTGCATTTCCCGGCTACCGACATTCCCGAACCGTCTCGCCGACTCTATGCCGAGGGGTTATTGCGCTACATTCCTGATTTATCTGCTGCAGAAGTGCCCCTGATGCCGGCGGAGAATCCCCTAACGCATCAGCCCCCTGACCTTAGTTTTGTTACCCTGCGCGGTACCGATCCTTGCTGCGTCGAGTACCACCGCAATATGGGGGTATCCGCCCTGATGGTGATTGCGTTGCTAAATAACCAGCAGCTCTGGGGCTTAATTTCCTGTCATCATCAAACGCCCAAACGCATACCAGGCGACGTGCGGAGCGTCTGTGAATTGCTGGGACAATTTATTACCGCAGAGCTGGCTAATAAGGTCAACTATGAAGAACTGGATGCAATTGTTAAGCTCAAACGCCGCCAGTCCGAGTTTGTTGAATCGATTGCCCAAGCCGAGGATTTGAAAACAGCCCTCGTCCATCCCGCTCCTCGGATTCTCGATCTCGTGAATGCCAAAGGCGCAGCGGTTTGCCTGGACGACGAGATTACCCTGGTGGGAGCCACACCCAGCCTAGAGCAAGTCCAAGACTTGATTCAGTGGGCCACCACTCAGGTCAGCGACTCTTTGTTTCACACTGATTCGTTACCCAAACAGTACTCGGCCGCCGAAGCTTACAAAGAAACCGCAACGGGTTTATTATTGCTGCGCATCTCGCAGGTGCGGCGCTACTACATTCTGTGGTTTCGTCCAGAAGTACTGCGCACCGTGAATTGGGCTGGTGATCCAACCGCCTCCCTCCAAGTCGGCGCTGATGGGCATCTCACCCTGTCACCCCGTCGCTCCTTCGAGCAGTGGCAAGAAACCGTGCGGCTGACCTCCCAACCTTGGCACCCCAGCGAACTGGCCAATGCCTTAGACCTGCGCAACGCCATCGTCGGCATTGTGCTGAATAAGGCCGATGAACTAGCCCGCATGAACCAGGCACTAGAGCGCAGCAACCAAGAGTTAGAATCCTTTGCCTATGCTGCATCCCACGATCTGAAGGAACCATTACGCGGAATTCATAACTACGCCACCTTCCTGATGGAAGATTATCAGGAACTGCTAGACGAGGCTGGTCTCGATCGCCTGCAAACCTTGGTGCGGCTGACCCAGCGGATGGAATCTTTAATCGACGTGCTGCTGAAATTTTCCCAACTTGGGCAGACCGACCTGAGCCGCCAGCCGACGGATCTAAATGAATTATTAACGCAAGTGATCAACGTATTTCGGATCAGCCATCCCCAAGCCCGGATTGACATTCGGATTCCGCGCCTCCTGCCAACCGTCAACGTCGATCCGGTTCTGGTCAACGAGGTATTCAGCAATCTGCTCAGTAATGCTGATAAATACAACAATCAGGCTCAGCCCTGGGTCGAGATTGGCTACCTAGACGCTGCTGAAGCAATCGAGCAAGTGCCCAGCGCTGATCCCCAAACCTTAACCAAGCCAATCTTTTACGTGCGCGACAACGGAATTGGCATTCGGGAACGCCATCTGGAAACAATTTTTCGGCTGTTTAAGCGACTGCATCCCCAAACCATGTACGGCGGTGGTACGGGTGCAGGGCTGACCATTGCCAAAAAGATTGTCGAGCGACACGGCGGCGAAATGTGGGTCAACTCCAACTATGGTGAGGGGTCGGTGTTTTATTTCACGCTGGAGTGATTAAGCTTTTTAATAGCTCTGCTAAACTTAACAAATGATTACAAAACTTTACGAGATCTAGAATGGGATAAGCTTTTTAATAAAATCTTTAGATTCATCTCATGACGGTAAAATCTTACGAGCCTTTACTAGTTGCCGAGGATAGCGACGAAGATTTCGTAACGTTGCAGCGCTTGATGCAGCGAATGAAGGTGCAAAACCCGATTTACCGCTGTACCGATGGCGATTCGGTGCTAGATTTTTTGCAGCAAGTCGGTGAATCTGAGGAGTCGGACAGGGCACTACCATCGGTAATTTTGTTGGATCTAAATCTACCCGGTACCGATGGCCGCGATGTCCTGGCCCAACTCAAGCAGGACCAAAGTTTGCGGGAAATTCCTATTGTTGTGTTTACGACATCGTCTAACCCAAAGGACATTGAGTTTTGCTACCAGAATGGTGCAAACGGCTACTTGATTAAACCCATGGATGCCCGCGAACTGCAAAGAACGATTCAAGCCTTTGTTGACTATTGGTTAGAGGCCAATATGCCTCCAGTTCAGCCATCCCAATCATGAATGGCAACCATCCCAGGCCACGCTCATAACCTTGACAGACCTCACCTGTGGCCCTAGCTTGCATCCATACTGCCTTGCCTCTAAAGCAACTATTGCTCAAATTGAAGAAATTTTAGATTTTGCTTTTACTACGAATAGATTTTTCCCAGACTCTGCAAGTTGTGACATCCTTAATAGAGGAGAGAGACCTTCTCCAGGTGAATTATGGTAGAAACCTGCACGCTGCTAATTGTGGATGACTGTGCAGAAGATAGAGAAGTCTGCCGGCGGTATTTGCTCAAAGATCCACAACAGTCTTATCAAATTTTGGAAGCGGATTCGGCAGAAGATGGCTTGTCGCTGTGTCAAGAACGCAATTGCGACGCTATCTTGCTAGATTTCTGTTTACCCACGATGAATGGATTGGAATTCCTCGATGCCCTGAAGCAGCACCAACCCGATCCAGTACCCGTAATTTTGCTCACTGGCTATGGGGCTGAAGAGGTGGCCGTCGAAGCTATGAAGAAAGGTGTTCAAGATTATTTGATCAAGCAGCAATTGCAGCCCGACGTACTCCAGCTCACGGTCCGCAATGCCATTCAGCACTGGCAGTCTCAAATTCAGCTCAACAAAACTGAACAGCGGCAGCGGCTCGTCAACACCATTGCCTTGCATATGCGGCAATCTCTGGATCGCCAACAGGTACTGCATACTGCCGTTACTCAAATTCAACAGCTTTTGGAATGTGATCAGGTGGCAGTCTATCAGGCTCAGTATGGCGAAACTCAACCACCCGACCTCATCAAATGGCAACAAGTCACAGCAGCCGGACGCTCTAGAACTGTATCCCCTCCCTCTAGCGATCTCTGGATCGAGACCATCGAGGCGGCAATCCATCAAGCAGACCCAGCTAATGCCGCTATTGACCCAACTGGATGGAGTTGGGAGACGCAAAACAAACTGATTCTGCCGCTTTTTCTATCATCTACCGAGGTAACTCAGGAACAGCCCATTCAGGAACAGCGATTATGGGGTGTGCTCGTGGCCCAGCACAGCGCTGTGAAGCCATGGCACAGCGATGAAGTTGAGATTGTGCGAGAGCTGGTCACTCAGTTGGGAAGTGCGTTGCAGCAGGCTGAACAGTTTAGCCAAATGCAGGCAGCGTTGGAGCAGGCGCAGCAGCTCAATGCTTTTAAGTCGCAAATGGTGGCAACGGTTTCTCACGAGTACCGCAATCCCCTGACGGCGATCTTAGCCGCGGCTTCTACCCTCAAACTTTACAGCGAACAATTCGATTTGGCGCAGCAGCAGCACCTTCTCGCCACGATTGAAGACAAAGCTCGCTTCATGACGCGATTAGTTGAGGATCTACTCGTGCTGGAGAAGCTAGAGCTGGGACAGATGGGTTTTAGACCACTACCGCTCAACATTTTGGAATTAGTGGCTGACGTTGTAGAGGAGCAACGCTGGTTGGCTGGCGAACAGTATGAGATTATTTTTCGCGTCAGCGGCAACACTAAAGGCTTTTGGGGTGATTCAGATCTGCTGCGCCAAATCTTGGTGAATTTGCTGTCTAACGGGATCAAGTATTCACCAAACGGCGGCAAAGTAGAGCTGCACTTGAGCGGTACTACTTCTCACCTGATTTTCTCTATTCAGGATCAGGGGATCGGGATTCCTCTAGCGGACCAAGACAAGTTATTCCAAGCGTTTCAACGAGCAAGTAATGCCGAGGCTATTGCCGGAACGGGCTTGGGTCTCGCCATCACCCAAGCCTGCGTTAAGCTGCATGGTGGTGATATCAGTATTGACAGCATTGAAGATGTAGGCACAACTGTTACTATTCGCTTACCCAAAGGGCTACGATAGCATTTCAATTGCTGAAAATAAGCAGACGCTAGCGAGCATCGCAAACAGAAATAACATATCAAATAAGATAAACTTACCCCGTCACAAGGGTCGGGGAATCTAACCCAAAATAGATTGAATTTAGAACATATCTAAAATAGTTTTTCCTAAAAAAGAGCAAGGCAAATACGAATCAATTAGAGACAATCTGTAATTGAAGGAGTTTATACAGTAAATAGAACAGTAAATAGAGAGGCAATATCAAATCTCAAAATGCCCGCCTCTATCTGACTTGAGCCACCAACGTGCGATGGCGAGGGCTATTACAGACTACCGTCGGTTTTGTAAAGCCTGCTGCGTAAATCGCCTGCTCCAACTCCAAAGCGAAGTATTGATCAAGATAGGGTTCAGTACTTTTGAGCAGTGTTAGAACATAGGGTCGCATTTTGACAAATACGTCTGAATTGGGATTCATGTCCATAATCGCGAGATAGCCACCTGGGCGCAATAACCGCCTCGCTTCATTCAGAATTGCAATCGCGGCAGTTTGGGGCAGTTCATGAAACACCAAATGAGCTGAAACCAGATCAAAGGAAGCATTTGGTAAGCCGGTGGCTTCTGCAGCTGCATGTACCCATGTAACCGGGATCGCCTGCTGCTTTGAGCGATATTGAGCCACTGTCAGAAAATAAGGCGACAGATCAACACCCGTAATTCTGGCCTGTGGATAAACTGCCTGCAGTGCAAACGTACTCATACCAACGCTACAGCCGAGATCAACAATATCCCGCGGCGGGTTAGCGATCTGCTGTTGCAACACCTGATGAAAGCTCTGCCGCAGCAGAGCATCTCCTTGAGTACCTGCCTCCGGCCAGATCCGAGCATGAACCGCATGAGCCGCCACTTCCACTTCCAGAGCCGCATCCCAACTGAGGTTGCCCTGGTCATAGGCATGGAACGAGGTCAAATAATAGTCAGGATAAACCAGATCGACAGCTTCAATTTGCTTCAGTTCGGCCTCCCAAGCTGGAGAGAATTCGCATTGGCCATTGCGAGACCGTAGTGCCTGCACTTCTTGCCGCCAGTAAACCCCTATCGACTCAGCTCGTTTGATCATCATGGTGCGAGCCTGGTGTTTTGCCATCTGGGCCAAGGGCTTTACGGCCAAAATACCATTGATTAACTGGGAGGCAAAATTAGGAGCAGAAGTCGTTGCAGCAGTCATAGATGGAGCGGTCATGAAACAGTAAATTTAACAGCAATTTAATAATGTTGCTTGAGGTGGGGCAACCAACCTGGAACAAAGCTGAACTGGCTTAGTCCAGGGGTAGGTGCTTTAAGGAATCCTTCAAAATTGTAGGGCAGATCGGAGAGTTAATGCTGCATCTGTGGAGCAGGTAGCCCTATTCCCCACCTATGCTAGTTTCAGCCAATTCTAAATCCCTGCAAAAATTAGCAAAATCACACCAAAAGAAGTGATATTGTTTGAAAATTCCGAGTGATCCGATCTATTTCCCCTCAGAAGCTTGAGCAAGCTGCCACACTAGAATAGATCAAGTAACGAATGCTCAACTTAGCAATTAGGCAATCGATTTAGCCTGCGGCTTACCTAACGGGCAGCAACCTCAATTGGGAGACCCTATCAAAAACCAGCATACGCAAATTATGGAGATTTCTGACTCTTCATTTTCTAAGCAACTACTCTCAGTTGAAGCGCTGAATCAAGTCCAGCAAGCCCTTGAGCAAACTGCTCAGGAAAATCAGGCTTTGGTTTTGACTGAAGCAGTTGTCTCCCATCCCGTTGACCGAGCTGATCGATTTGTGCTGGTGCTTTCAGAATCATTTAGCGCCCTACTTTGCGGACAGGCCACCGGAACAATTTATCAAACCGAACTGACCTTCACTCCCGACAGCATTCGCGTGTTTGCCCAGCAATTGCTTGAGCAGCATCCGCTTGTCGATTGGAGTGAACCATTGAAACAGCAGCTTGCTACTATCGGCCCCAATCACCCAACTCAGCAAAGCCAGTTTACACTCAAGCTCGTTTCACTCCTGACGATGCCGTCTCATTGCCAGCCCGCTGAAACCGCACTATGGCAACAAATTCAGCAGGAGCGACTTTTAAACCAAGTCACGTCACAGATTCGACAGAGCTTGGAATTACCGATCATTCTGAGAACAGCCGTGGAGCAAGTGCGTCAGTTTTTGCAAGCCGACCGGCTGGTTATCTACCAGTTCAATGCGCCTAGCACCACCCCTTTAGCTGAATTTGTTGCTGTTCCTGTGGCCGATCCAGTCTTGCTCGCAGGAGAGGCTTTCGTTGAGGACAAAACTTTAGGCCAAACAGGTGGTGGAATCGAATTAGACAAGCAATTTATACATACCTCTGAAAGCCCTGAACACAGTATCGAACAAAATTCTGGACAAGGAGTTGAACAAAGCGATAGACAGGTTACTCCATACGGCTCGGTGATCTACGAAGCGCGGGCCTCAGATCAGATTCCGTCAGTGATGCATTTATCCGAAGCCCACTGTTTTGTGCAGGAATTACGCCATAAAGACTGGCGGCTTTTAGAAATTGCCGACGCCATTGAAGATGTGGAAGTCAGCTACAACTCAATTCCTTGCTTGCTAGAGTTTTTGCGCCGCGCCCAGGTCCGCGCCAAGCTGATTGCTCCGATTCGGCTCCAGGATCAGCTATGGGGATTGTTGATTGCCCATGAGTGCTCCCAGCCTCGACGCTGGCAGGACAGCGAACGGCGATTTCTGCAACAAATTGCTGAGAATCTGGCGATTGCCATCAGCCAAGCCCAACTTTTTGCCGAGGTGCAACAGCAAAAACAAACCCTAGAACAGCGCGTGATTGAACGGACCCAAGATCTACGGGATGCCCTGCTAACAGCCCAGTCTGCCAACCGAGCTAAAAGTGAATTCTTAGCAGCAGTCAGCCATGAATTACGCACACCGCTCGCCTGTATCATCGGCATGTCAGCCACGCTACAACGCTGGTTGAAAGATGTTTTAACCCTCCGGCAGCAAAACTTTTTGACAACGATCCATGAAAGTGGGGAACACCTGTTGTCATTGATTAATGACATTTTGGATTTATCCCAAGCAGAAGCCGGACGGATGATCCTGAATCTACAGCCGATTTCGTTGACAGGAATTGCTCAGCAAACCCTGAAAGCCTTCGAAGGGCAAGCATCGCTGCAAGAAGTGGAGCTAGAACTAGATTTACGCATCGAACCCCAGCGGGACTCCTTCGTTGCCGACCCTAGGCGAGTGCGGCAGATTTTGTTTAATCTACTCAGCAATGCGATCAAATTTACGCCTCCAGGTGGCAAGGTGACGCTACGGGCTTTTGTCCAGCCAGAGCTAGCGATTTTCCAAGTTAAAGATACCGGCATCGGGATTCCCGAACCGCAGTTACCGCTTCTATTTCAAAAATTTCAGCAGTTAGACTCTAGCTACCACCGTGAATATCAGGGGACAGGGCTAGGGCTGGCACTCACCAAACAGCTTGTAGAACTGCACGGCGGCTGGATCGAGATTGAGTCTACCGTAGGCGTTGGCTCAGTATTTACAGTAAAGTTGCCCGTCCAGCAAAACCACTTACTTGCCGATACAGGCCGGCCCGCTAAAGTCGATCAGTCAATCAGCAGCCAGGGTCGAATTGTTTTAGTTGATCCAAACGAAGATAGTGCCAATTTTGTTTGCGATCTTTTGCTAGCAGCGGGCTACCAGGTGATCTGGTTGCTGGAAGGAGCTGCCGCCCTCAATCAACTTGAAGTCCTTCTACCTGCCGCCGTGGTCTTGAACGTGCGTCTGCCGGATATGGATGGCTCGCATCTGATCCGCAGCTTGCGGCAAAATCCTAGCACCAAACATCTTAAAGTGTTAGCTCTGGTTCCTAACCCACCCACTCCAGTCCCTCCTCCCGCGACTGTTTCTATAACCGCTGGCGATCATGAAGCGACTAGAGCACAACAGTGGCAGGCGATCGGTGCCAATGAAGTCTTGCAGCATCCCATTCACCCCGAAGCCTTACTCCAAACAGTGAGAGCCTTTTTTACCGCTTCGGACTAGCTGGTATCAATTTAGGTATTAATCTCAATTTCTTTCAATTAGTTTGCTCTCTCCTCGTCAGCCTTTTACGCCTGACCGAGACACAGATCAAAGACACAGATCCAAACTGAAGAGGTAGAGCAGAGATATTGACTGCACCCTTCGCACCCTCACAATTGCGAAGACGTTGCCGAGAGCATCAGCCAATATACACCACCCTACCCCTATTCACCTCATGGGTAGATATTCAAATCGTGCCGAAGCAATCAAGAGTTAGCCGTTTGCGTAGCCAGGAGTTGCTTTAGCTTCTCCAACTCTTGCGCCCAGCGAGGATCGGGCTGTACAGCTTCCGGTTCACCAGAGGTGGAGGACTTGCGCGACTTATTGCCACCCTTGCTGCGCTTGCTCGACCCATTCGTGGCCGGGGCAACACTAGCAGCTTGTTCGCCCTCTTCCTTACCCTTACTGCGAGGCTGGGCTACCTCGATCTTGAGCGGACTATCCTTGAGCATAAACCCGTTGAATTTTTCAATGACCTGATTGGCTTGCTCCTCATTTTTGACAGTGACAAAGCCAAATCCACGACATTTACCAGTCTTGCGGTCAGTAATCACCTTGGTTGAGATAGAACTATCAAACTCGGTGAAAACGGATTCCAATTCCTGACGTTCTAGATCCTTGGGCAAGTTGCCAACATACAACCGAATGGACATGGAAAAGAATACCTCCAGAGGCTCAATAAGAAACTATTTCAAGCAAAGAGTCATTCTGATACAAGCTGAGGACTAACGTTAGATTCTCGAAACGCATCAATTCGCTCGGCATGTCTTGGTCAAACCTAACAGTATGGCTTTTGACAATACTACTGAGGAATGCACCTTTTATAAAGAGACTTTTCAACGTTGTATACACTTTCCCATCTGCTATTACACCGAATGGGATGCAAAATTTACATAACTGAGCGAATGAACTAGCCTTTCGCGGCACCAAGATAATAAGAATAGCAAAAATAGAACGTTGACGTTGGTTGAACCGCCTAAACATCTTTGCGCCACTCATTAAGGTATCACGGTGTCGGGCTTGGAGCTAGCTTATCTACAAGAATTCATTGAAGATTTTACTTTGGTGAACCTGCTAAGAATTCAATCGTAAGGCATAAAGATTGACCGCCACAATCAAACTCTTATGCTTAAATCAGGCTAAATCAAACGGCCTTAACAGCTGCTATTGACAAAAACAGGGTAATTTGTGATAAAAGCCAGCCATATACGGGCTGGCCAAACTCGCTGTGTTGGGAGGAGATAACCCGATACCTAGGAATACTCCACGACGCTGTTCAGAGCAGACCCCTATTCTGAACCGCGCTGGATGCCCCAAGATCGTGTAACAAAATATTAACACATTTTCTAGCGAAATCGCAATAATTCGTTACATGTAATTTACAGCGGCGTCTAGTAGCAGTGCTTGATGGATAGAAGAACATCCCCCTCCACAAGCAATCAGCCGAATACAGCCTGGAAATTCAGCCAGCATTCCGTAGCTTTTTAGTAGTTTTTCAGCGCCCGCTGAATTTCCCGATCGGATTGTTTACGTTTCAAATCTTCTCGCTTGTCGTGTAGTTTCTTGCCGCGCACCAAAGCAATCGTCAGTTTGACCCAACCGCGCTTCAAGTACATCTTTAGCGGCACCAACGTTAGTCCTTTCTGCTCAACCTGACCAATTAACTTACGAATTTCCTGCCCGTGCAGCAACAGTTTGCGAGTCCGGCGCGGATCGTGGTTAAATACCTGGCTGGCAGTTTCATGGGGCGAGATGTGAACATTATGCAGCCATGCTTCTCCGTTGCGAATCAGCGCATAGCCGTCCCGTAAATTCACCTTACCCTGCCGGATCGATTTCACCTCAGTGCCACGTAGCTCCACTCCAGCTTCGTAGGTTTCCAAAATTTCGTACTGGAAGCGAGCCTGTCGATTATCCGCTACGATTTTGAAGCCGTCACTTGAATCACTCATGCTGTTACTAAAGCGTTGTTAAAGTTAATTTCCCTGCAAAGATTGTTCAGTTAATCCGCTATTCCACCACAATGCACCACTCATGCACCTGGTAATCTACACAGCCATTTTGAATTAGCGGATCCTGTGCCACAATTGCCTCTGCTTCGGCTAAGTTGGCCGCTTGAAATAGCATCATGCCACCACCCCGCTCAGCCCAATATCCCGTTTTCGCTTGGTGTCCTTGCTGAATTAACCGCTTGACATAGTCTTGATGAGCTGGAACGAACCGATCAAATGTTGTTTTATCAACAATTCCGGTTTCAATTTTGACAAACCACGGCATGGACTAGCCTCAGCAGCTCAAAATTCCAGGATACCGCAACCCGATAGGGGAGTAACGAAGCCGCAAGGCATTGCAATCTTCGATGTCTACTAAGCAACTTCTGCTAGCAGAAAGTCTGGGCGATTCGTGATTGAGAAAGCTATAAGTTGGGTGATTGATGCTGTAGGAGCATTCCCAATAGAAAACCGCCTGACTTTTCCTCACTGTTCCACACTGTTAAAGTCTTAGCGCTTCGGTAAAGTTGTCCTACAGTCAATTCAGCCTTGTAATTCAGCCTCGATCAAGCTCGATCAATATCTCCATTATTTCGTTTCCATTATTTCGTTTCCATTATTTCTGCTCCTATGTCTCGCACAGCACTAATGCGGCTAGTCCGCCGAGCCTATCAAATTTCGCGCCTATCGGTTCAAACCCAATGTTCTCCATCTCAGATCGAGGCGTCACTTCAGGGTGCAGTTTCTCGCAGACAGGTGCTTGGCGGCCTTGCAGCCATCGGCATAGCTGGTTTAAGGCCAAAATCAGATCTCCAGCCATTGGTTCAGCAACCTTTCCCAGCCAAGTTTAACGACAGCCGCCTCAGTGCCCCTAGAGGAGACGACCCAGTACTAATTGTGGGAGCAGGCATAGCGGGCTTAACAGCCGCCTATCGGTTGCAGCAAGCAGGAGTATCTATCGATGTGATTGAAGCCAGCCATCGAATCGGGGGGAGGCTCGTAAGTTTGACTAACTTTCCTGGCAGTTTAGGCACTGTAGAATTGGGCGGAGAATTCATTGACTCGCACCATACCCACGTCCGCCGTTTAGCAACAGAAGTGGGACTAGAACTGGCCGATCTGCGAGCTGCTGACGCGGGCTTAGAACGGGAGATTCTGTTCTTTCAAGGGCAGCGAGTCAGTGAAACCAAAGTGATTGAAGAATTCGCCCCCCTGTCCCACCGCATCAACGCAGATTTGGAGACTCTAAACACCCGAAACATCACTTACCACGAACCCAGCCCCCACGCAATCCAGTTAGATCGGATGTCGCTGACCGAGTACTTAGAGGCAGAACCAATCAGCCCCCTAATCAAGCAACTCGTGCAGGTCGCCTATGTCACCGAGTTTGGGCGCGATCCAGACAGCCAATCCTGCCTAAACATGCTGTTTCTGATCGGGGCTGAAGTGGGCAAATGGAGCACCTATGGCCTGAGTGATGAACGCTACCATGTAGTGGGCGGCAACGACCAGATTCCGAAGAAATTGGCGGAAAAACTAAATAGCTGCATTGTCTACGGAACCGTTCTCGAATCGATTCGGGCCAGCGATGGCGGCTATCGTGTTAGCCTCCGCCAAGACGGGACCAGCCGAGAGCGCAACTACAGTCGAGTGTTGCTAACGATACCCTTTAGCGTTCTGCGGCAAGTTGAATTGGCGGTTGATCTACCTCCAGTGAAGCGGCAGGCGATTAGCGAATTGGGCTACGGCACCGCTTCTAAGCTCGCAGTTCCCTTCCGAGAACGAATCTGGCGGACGCGCTACGGCTGCACGATCAGCGTCTATACCGATATGGATTTTCAAAATACCTGGGAAAGTGCTCGCTACAATCCCGGTCCAGGCGGTTGGGTGACGGATCTACGAGGCGGCCAGCAGGGTGTTTTATTAGCTGAAGGCAGTCCAGACGATCAAGCTGAAGGCTTGAGTCAAGATCTAGAAGCAATTTTTCCGGGCATTAGTCGAGTTTCACGAGGCAGAGCACTGCGTGCCATTTGGGCTGCCGAACCCTATGCCCTGGGGTCCTACTCCTGTTACCTACCTGGCCAATGGACCCAATTTGGCGGCGTAGAAGCTGAGCGGGCTGGCAATCTCTGGTTTGCTGGAGAACATTGCTCGCTTGGCTCCCAGGGCTACATGAACGGGGCCTGCGAAACGGGCGAAGCTGCCGCTCAAAGTATTCTAGCTGACCTGGGAGTTTTAGCAACTGTTAGCTAGCTGTGGGCAGTTTACCTCTACAATCCAGGGTGAATGTGGGACAGGTTCTCGCTCATCTGCACCAACTTCTCGCTAGTCCAAGTGTCGGCTTCTGGCTCAGGCTGCGCTACCTTTAACCCAAAGCCAAAGGCACCAGCCAAGTTACTGCTCAGGGTGATCAATTGATTCGTCTTGCTTGTTTGAGTACGCCCAAATAGTTGCCGAACAACTCGTTTAATCCAGTTCAACATCCTAGTACCCCTTAATCCTTTCACAAATGGTGGTTGTTCTTTTTATCTTCAGTGTAGGAAACCGCAAACGAACCTACAAAAACAGGCTTGCATGGTTTCCATGAGCAGGTTCTATGCTTGCAAGGTAGGGGTCCTATTAGACCATTAATTTTAGATGTAAGCAAATATTTAATGATTACGAGTCGAGTAGTTAGCGATAGAGTTACTGAAACCCCAAACTAAAAACATTATTGGAGGAACTGTTCTATGCTTCCTGATGCTAAATGTCCAGATTTATGGGTCGCCTGGGATTCGAACCCAGGACCAATCGGTTAAAAGCCGAGTGCTCTACCGCTGAGCTAGCGACCCGTCCGGCGTGTTTCGCACACCGTATTCCACATTAGCATACGACTATGGACAAGTGGCAAGAGTAGGGCTATTTTTTCTTGATCCTGGTGCCGTCGTTGACTGCCTAAATGCCCAACTTGCTCTTAGTTGCGGTGGTTATTGTTGTAGCGCACCAAGGCACCGGCCCATTGCAGCTTCTCGCGCAGCGTTTGGTAGTAGGAATAGTTTTCCCGCAGCAAAATGAACTCTGCCGGACGCTCAGCCATGCGGATATCGACTCGCTGTCCCGGCCAAATGGCGGTCGCCAATACCCCATCCATCCAGAGTTTAGTACTTAATTCCCGATCGGCCAGCGGCCAGATACTAACGACAGACCCTGCGGGCAACACAATCGGACGGCTGGACAAACTCAGCGGACAAATCGGCGTCACCACAATTGCATCCATACCGGGGTGAATGATTGGCCCCCCTGCAGCTAGGGTGTAGCAAGTGGAACCAGTCGGTGTTGCCACCAGTAACCCATCGCCCTGATACTGGTCAATTACTTCACCATCAATTTCCATTTCTAGAAATGAGGTCAGCATCCGGTCGGCTGAAGCCGGTTTGACGCACATTTCGTTGAGAGCATAGAAACAGTCGCTCATTGGCTCTGAATCAATGCGGTTGCCTTCAAAAGTCATGGCCCGCAGCATCATGCGTCGCTGCACCGCAAATTGATCTGTCAACAAGCGGTCCCACAGCTTTTCCGAGTCCTGTAAGACTTCCGCTGGTTCGGTCAAAAAGCCCAAATGACCGCCAATATTGACGGCCAAAATCCGAATCCCATCCGGAGCTAGGTGTCGCGCTGCGGCCAACGCCGTTCCATCTCCGCCCAGCACAATCGCCAAATCAATCGGTTGTTGCACTGACGCCAAAAAAACGGGATAGGGATTATCCTTGGCACCACTGGGTCCCACCAAGGTTCGACAGCCCCGCTTTTCCAGTTGACTCGCGCATTCCTCAGCGCGTCGTTGGCTGAAGCTATCGCCTGCCTTGTAGCTGATAATAACCTGCTTTAGCTCCACTCCCGGTTGCTGACTGCTCCTTCTACCATTTCAGCAGATTGAACTGCTCCATATCTACGGTATCGCGGTTTCGATAAATAGAGAGGACAATCGCTAACCCAACAGCTGCCTCTGCCGCCGCAATCGAAATCACGAATACAGCAAACACCTGACCGCGAATGTTTTGCGGATCGAGGTAGTTCGAGAACGCCATCAGGTTCAGGTTCACAGAGTTTAGAAGCAGCTCGATGGACATCAACACGCGAATCGCGTTGCGGCTCGTCACCAGTCCATAGATGCCAATACAGAACAAAGCAGCAGCCAGCAGCAGAAAATATTGCAGTTGCATAAGCGGAATGGAATCGATTTAAGGGCTAAGGTGGAATGTTGGTTAGATCTACTTTTTGCTACCAGAGATTAACTCACGCGGACGTTCGGGCAGCGTTAGGGCATCGGATTGCTCCGGCAAGCGGTCTAACAGCTCGTCGGGCAGGAAGTCGCGCCGCGCCAAGACAATCGCACCAATCAGCGCCATCAGCAGCAGCACCGAGGCTAGCTCAAACGGCAGCAGATAATCGGAAAAGAAGTGCTTACCGATTTCAACAATGGCCTCATCGCCAATCGGCATTGCACCTGAAATTGCCCAAGGCGTCGCCAGAATCATGGTAGACAGCAACGCAAACAGACCGACGCAAACCGCTGCGGTTGCCGCTTTACCGAGCCAGGCATTTTTGACGGGCGTAAAATCCTGCCGCTTGTTGACCAGCATGATCCCGAACAGAATTAGCACGTTGACGGCACCCACATAGATCAGCACCTGAGCTGCCGCCACAAATCCCGCATTCAGCAGGATATACATGCCCGCGATGCAGACAAACACTAAACCCAGCAGAAATGCCGAGTAGACAATATTTGACAACAGCACCACACCCAATGCTGCGCCGATCATCATGGCCGCCAGCACCAGAAACGAAACCAGTTGAACCCCTTCAGCTAAATTCACGTCACACTCCTATTTCGCGTCTGCGTTTTCCATTTCTTCCAGAATTTCTTCCGGCAGTTTACCAGCTCGTCGAGCACCCGCAGGTAGATCATGGCCGCTGAGGACGCCCTTCGGCAGATAGGCAAATTCGCGAATTGGCGTCACCATCGGGTCAGAATGAACCACGCTGTAGGGGACCCGTCCCAGCGCTACGTTGTCGTAATTCAGCTCATGGCGGTCGTAGGTGGCCAGCTCGTATTCTTCAGTCATGGACAGACAGTTGGTGGGGCAGTACTCCACACAGTTGCCGCAGAAGATGCAAACGCCAAAATCGATGCTGTAGTGGTTCAGCTTTTTCTTCTTGGTTTCTTTGTTGAATTCCCAATCCACAACGGGCAGGTTAATCGGACAAACCCGCACGCAGACTTCACAGGAAATGCACTTGTCAAATTCAAAGTGAATCCGGCCCCGAAACCGCTCGGAGGGAATCAACTTTTCATAGGGATACTGAACGGTAACCGGGCGACGGTGCATGTGGTCGAAGGTAACGGACAACCCTTGACCGATGTATTTCGCAGCTTGAACCGCCTCTTTGGTATAGTCACCAACTTGCTTCAGGAATTTCAGCATAAGGTTCTCTCAGGTCGATCGGCTCTAGGACAAGAAAATCAAGACTTATGAGACTAGCCGCCAAAGGCAACGGGAAATGCCAGCTTTAGCCCAGCGGTCAGCAGTAGATTTACTAGCGACACCGGCAGCAAGAACTTCCACCCTAAATCTAACAATTGATCAATCCGAACGCGGGGCACCGTCCAGCGCAGCAGAATTGCCAGGAACAGCAGCAGGTATGCCTTGAACAGCGTCATCACAATCCCCAATGTGCCCGTGATTACCTGAAGCCAGGGGGTAGATTCACTCACTCCAATCCAATTAGCGATCATACTCACCGGAATTGGAAACTCCCAGCCGCCCAGATACAGCACCGCTACTAACAGCGCCGAGAGCACCAAGTTGGCATAGGAACCGGCATAGAACAGCATGAACTTGACCGCGCTGTACTCGGTCTGGTAACCCGCTACTAGCTCTTCTTCCGCTTCAGGTAAATCGAAGGGCAACCGCTCACACTCGGCCAAGGCCGCGATCCAGAAAATCACAAACCCAACGGGCTGCCGCCAGACGTTCCAGCTCAAAATGCCATAGTCTGCCTGCTGATTGACAATATCAATTGTGCTGAGGGAATTGGACATCATCACGACCGCCAAAATCGACAGCGCCAACGGAATCTCGTAGCTAATCGACTGAGCTGCTGCCCGCAAACCGCCCAAGAGTGAATACTTATTATTCGAGGAGTAGCCCGCCATCAACAAACCGATCGGCGCAATGCTAGAGAGGGAAACCCAGAGAAAAATCCCGATGTTGAGATTGGTGATCACCAGGTTTTGCCCAAACGGCACGATCAAAAACGACAAAAAGACGGGGATGAACACCAACAGTGGCGCGACGGCAAACAGCAACGGGTCAGTCTTTGCCGGGTACATATTTTCCTTGAACAGGAGCTTAAGCACATCCGCCACCGGAACCAACATGCCAAATGGTCCCATGTATTCTGGACCGATGCGCTGCTGAGCCGCGGCTGAGATTTTTCGCTCCAACCAGGTCGAGACGAGCGCAAGTACCGTGACGGCCCCAACAATCACCACCATCGGCAGCGGCATCCAAACGATTTTGGCCACACCGGGCGTCAGACCAAACCCTTCAAGGAGTTCAATAAAGCTGGCTTGTAGATCAATTCCTGGACTCATGTTTCTTGCTGAACTGAGTGGACCGTATGGCTGGCGTACTGAGTTATTGTGAAGTTTTTTCGCTAGCCTCCAGCCTTAGTATACCGTTGCATGGTTTTCCTTATGGTCTGCCGGACGACAAGAAGATCTGCTAATTAGCATAAGCCTGTCTTAAGACTCCGAGGTTGAACCGCTGATTGTTTCGTCAAGCTCTGACGAGGTTGCTCATCAGCATCAAGTTAGTTCTATAGCAGAACTTAGAAAAACCAGAGGCTGCCAAACAGAGTTCTTGACCTGGCAAACCGATTACAAATCCATAATTGCCGAGGTGAACCAAGTTTTACCAAAAATGTGTCACTTTTTGCACTTGTCAGTATGATGTGGAGCTATTCGTCGCGTCTAGCGGCTGACTGTTTATTCTGTGGTGATTTGTTTCGAGAACCATGCCGATTCCTTCCTTCCCTGAATGTAATCATCCCCTTGTGCAAACGCTGCATCACCATAGTGACCGCGAGTTGTTAACCCTGTTTCAGCGCCATCCAGAGAGTGGCAAGTACTTCACGGCCATCTTTTGTCGCTACAGCCCAATTGTCTATTCGCTGATCCAGCACTCGGTGCGCTCCCCAGCCCAAGCAAACTATTTATTTGCCGTGACTTGGCGGCACCTATATTACGAGCTTGGTGGCTTAGATTTAAATGGCAAGCTCGTCCAAAGCCCCACCTTTTCGTTGCAAAGCTGGTTAATTCAAATTACGGCTCTCTGCATCAATCGAGTCGCTCTGCCAGCAGTAGAAGAGATTAACTACTCCCTGCCCGCGGCTTCGCCGCCCTTCTGGTGTTTTGTTGAGCAAGCCCTGGATCGTCTCACTCCCCGCCAGCGGTTCATCATATTGATGGCGCAAACGTTTCACTGGAGCGAACCCCGGATTTCGGCCTATCTACAAGCCGAGGGAGAAGTCATCTCGTTCCAGGAGGTGCAGCAGGAACTAGCCGACAGTTACCAACAGCTAGAGCTAGCCCTACCCGAAGATATCTGCGCCATCTATTTAAATCGATCGATACCCGATCCGCTCAGCAACAACCGAGATGAGTTGGAGTCAATTTTCCGACTGGATCCAATTGAACCAGTGTTTGAATCCCATTAGCATTTCATTAGCAATGGCAGTTAAAACCACCTCTACTAGGGACAAAACCCGCCTATGCGGGTACCAACCAGCCAAGCTGGTCGGCGTAGGCCGACTTTGTTCGCATAGCAGCGGTTTCAACCGCCATAGATCTGAATTGGTTTGGTTTACTAAAGATGACCTTGCTCCAATCGGCGTTTGGCGTCTTGCTCAAACCAACCCACCACCTGAGGAATGGTCAAGGAGTCCAGCATCACGCCTGTATCGTGCGAAATCTGCTGCAATTGCTTCAGGGAAGACAACACGATTTGGGTGAAGAAATTCTGGAACGAGGCATCGCTGCCGATCACTTGCCGTAACGTTTCATCTTCAGCAATCCATTCAGCAATTTGCTGATCGGTGACAGCTCCTGCGGGCAGATTCTCCACCTCGGCAATTTGCTTGAGCACCCGCAGTGAGTAGAGGGCTACCCGCGCCAAAAACTTATCCTGAGCCGTCAGCAAGGCTTTATCGACCTCGGCCACCTCCTCGAAGGTGAGAAATTCCGGCAGTTGAGAGTCTGACATTATTAATAGTTTCCAGTTCGGTAACAGGCAGCATTCTAGTTCTGCACATTTCCAGTATTCAATACTGACGCTGGCTCGAACAGTGGCTTTATGGCCTCGTTTTTTTCGCTAACTCATAGGGATATTGATCGATCACAAAATCGCGCATGTAGCTTCCCTTTGAATCGGCGGCCAGAAGCTGCTTGTATATCTTGGGCGGCACCTTGAAGTAGCGGTAGGTCTTGCCACTATTGAAGATCACTAGCAGCGTCTTGGTTTCGGCATCATAGCCGAATGCCTGAATCATGCTGGACTCAACTGTGTGGAGTTTCATAATGCCCCCTGAAGACTAGAGGTTCCGGATCTCAAATTCAGATAAGAATCAACTGCTCTAGGAATTTGACGGCACTTCTGCTAAATCTGACTCTCAGCGTTTATCCAGTCCGTCATGTTCGATCCAGAAGACTCTGAACCAGTTCAGACCGGACCCAGCGAGTTCACTAGTTCTGCCAAAACTCCTGAGTCAGCAGGGCCTCAACCTCGCGGCTAAACGGCCAATCATCAGGAAACTCAACGGCAGGATAATCCTTGCGAACTTGACGCAGGGCATAAGTCCAAACTTCATCAAATTCAGCCGCGAGATAGCGCTTTAGACTAGGAGATTGCTCCAGCAGCAGAACTAACTCCCGACGCTGCTCATCGATTGTGTTGCCCCAACCGCGATAGTCTTTTGGTAAAGCAACATAACAGCACTTCAGCAGATGGATCAGCACAACCCCAAGTCGGCTTTTTAATTCTCACCGCTGCGACTTGCCCAAGTCTTCTATCTCCTCGATCAAGTGATTCCAATCTAGATTGCTGACAGCGCGTGCTTTCAGACAGGCAACGGTCGCTTCAATCCAGGCGGCAAAGTCTTGATCGTAGAGCGCTTGCAGCGATGCTTGAGTCGAGGTCATAGTTACAAAATGCGGCTTGTGTAAAATGCGGCTACAGCTCAAAGAAATCAGCCGCTACGCCTATTGTAAGGTAGAGCTTATAGGCTGATTCCATCGATGGAGAGCGTCCAATCATGATCACTGATTCTTCTGACCCTGGGACAGTGCCAAGCTCCGATCTCCCCCTAAAGCGTTGGAGTGTGGACGAGTACCACCGCCTGATCGCGGCTGGCATCCTGACTTCAGATGATCACGTTGAATTGCTCGATGGGCAAATTGTCGAAATGGTCCCGCAAGATCCACCCCATGCTTCCACAACCGATGAAGGTTCAGATTACCTCAAGGCCCTGTTTGCAGGACGGGCCAAAGTGCGAATGCAGCTTCCGATCACTCTTTCGTCTAGTTCTGAACCCGAACCTGACATTGCCGTGGTTCGCATCGATCCAAACCGTTATCGCGACCGGCATCCCTCTTCTGAGGATGTGTTTTTGATTATCGAAATTGCCGACGCCACGCTGAGCCACGACCGCAACCGTAAGGCCAGAATCTACGCTCAGGCCGGCATTCCCGAATACTGGGTTGTCAATCTCAAGCAGCGACAGGTAATTGTTTATCGCCAGCCTCAGGGCGACACTTAT
>KL662191.1:4557422-4780095 GCA_000733415.1 [Leptolyngbya] sp. JSC-1 | reverse complement strand
CTATTTGCGGGCAAAGCCTGGATCCGAACCCAACTGCCGCTTACAATTGCCCCCAACTCAGAGCCAGAACCCGACATTGCCGTGGTTCGCATCGATCCAAACCGTTATCGCGACCGGCATCCCTCTTCTGAGGATGTGTTTTTGATTATCGAAATTGCCGACGCCACGCTGAGCCACGACCGCAACCGTAAGGCCAGAATCTACGCTCAGGCCGGCATTCCCGAATACTGGGTTGTCAATCTCAAGCAGCGACAGGTAATTGTTTATCGCCAGCCTCAGGGCGAAGCTTACCAATCCGAGCAAATTCTAGAAGCCACCGATGCCATTACACCGCTGGCGTTTCCTGCAGTCAGGATTGAGCTACAAACGATTTTGCTTTGAATTTTGCCAAGGAATTGGACCTGTTCACCCCACCGCAAATTCTGTATACTGCCGCAGAGCTAGCAAATGGTAGGCCAGCACAATATCCTGTCTCGGAACGCCAACAATCAGACATTCTCCTGCACCAGATAGCCACAGCGATGTTCGCCATTCACTAACCAGTGGGTGCGCTCGACCTTACATTGCAGCGCCAAGGCAAACATTTCTAACTCGTTGCCACAGACACTAGGGAAGGTTTCGGCAATTTGGGAAATGGCGCAGTTGTACTCGGTGATGATGTAGCTGGAGGCAGAGCCATCTTGAGGATTGGGGTCTACCGGATGCCACTCGGCCATATAGCCCTCGGCCTGACGCAGCTCCACGAGTTTGGCGACTCGTTCTTGCAGCGAACCCGCACCGATTTTCTGGCGATACTCATAGGCTTTGCGCTGCCACTGCATGCGTAGAATGTCCCGCACCTGATCTTTGCCAACGGTTTCGGCTAGCGTATCCAACAGCGACAGGGCAAAGGTATCATAGTGGGCTGGCAATCGTTCGCGTCCTTTCTGGCTCAGCTCGTAGGTATGCTGCGGTCGCCCCATGCCTGCCTGCACGACCTGATGCTGAATCAAACCTTCTTCTTCTAGATCCTTGAGGTGCCGCCGAACGGCTTGAGGGCTGATAGCAAAGTGCTCGGCCAACTCCTGAGCAGTGGCATGTCCCCGCTTGAGCAGAAAGTCGAGGATATCGTCTTTGGTAGAGGGATTTTGAGTAGCTGTCATCGTCATTCACGAGGCGATCGTGGGCGACTGGCGGATACCGAACAAGACAAAGCTTTAAGACAAAGCTTTTACAAAACTTTAAGCGAAAAAATCGAACCAGAAAAGTCTAAAATTGACTTTGACAACCTTTTTGTTGCTAAAGTACTTTACAATAGACTAAAGCAACAAGTAAGTTGTTTTAATTATACGAGCTATTTGGTCCTCCTGTCGCCGATTCTCATGAACACATCAACTCAAACGACTCAAGCAACCGATAAAAACCTAGAAGCAATGCGGAACTTCTCCGAGCAGTACGCCAAGCGGACAGGAACCTTTTTTGTGTTGATCCTGGCGTTACCGCTGTCGTGATCGAAGGTTTGGCTAAGCACAAGGACGAGCTAGGTGCGCCGCTTTGCCCCTGCCGTCACTACGAAGACAAAAAAGCCGAAGCCGAAGCTGCTTACTGGAATTGCCCTTGTGTACCGATGCGCGAGCGCAAAGAGTGCCACTGCATGTTGTTCCTGACGCCCGACAACGACTTTGCTGGAGACAAACAGGAAATCTCCATCGAACAAATCCGCGCCGTTACCAACCAGTACTAGAAAACGGCGTTGAGTTTTGAATTTTGAGTTTTGAGTTACACCGAGCCAAATTCAAAGCCAATTCCAAAATTTAGAATTCAAAACTTAAAACTTAGAACTTTACTCCCCCCTTGCTGAGACGCTGAGAGAACGCTATGTCAACCACGGTCAACACCCTTGTTAACCAACCCTATAAGTACGGCTTCGTCACCCAGATTGAGTCCGACACCATTCCTGCCGGTCTGAATGAGGATGTGATTCGCCTGATTTCGGCCAAAAAGAACGAGCCGGAATTTATGCTGGAGTTTCGCCTCAAAGCCTATCGGCAGTGGCTGAAGATGGAAGAACCCAGATGGGCCGAAGTCGGCTATCCGCCCATCGACTATCAAAGCATCATTTACTACTCGGCACCCAAAGTGCAGGAGAAGAAGAAAAGCCTCGACGAAGTCGATCCAACCCTGCTGGAAACCTTCGAGAAACTGGGGATTTCCCTCTCGGAGCAAAAGCGGTTGTCGAACGTGGCGGTGGATGCGATTTTTGACAGCGTTTCGATTGCCACCACTTTCAAGGAGAAGCTGGCCGAGCATGGTGTGATCTTCTGCTCGATTTCTGAGGCACTGCAAGAGCATCCGGAGCTGGTGCAGAAGTATCTGGGCAGCGTGGTGCCCGTGGCCGACAACTACTTTGCGGCCCTCAACTCGGCGGTGTTCAGCGATGGTTCGTTTGTCTATATCCCCAAGGGCGTCAAGTGCCCAATGGAGCTATCTACCTACTTCCGGATTAACAACGGCGAGTCGGGACAGTTCGAGCGGACGCTGATTGTGGCCGAAGAAGGCAGCTATGTCAGCTATCTAGAAGGCTGCACAGCTCCGATGTACGACACGAATCAGCTGCATGCGGCTGTAGTTGAACTCGTGGCACTGGATAATGCCGAGATTAAATATTCCACCGTGCAGAACTGGTACGCGGGTGACGCGGAAGGTAAGGGCGGTATCTACAACTTTGTCACCAAGCGCGGGTTGTGTCAGGGCGTCAACTCAAAAATCTCCTGGACGCAGGTAGAGACAGGTTCGGCGATTACCTGGAAATATCCGAGCTGTGTGCTGGTGGGCGACAACTCGGTGGGTGAATTCTACTCGGTGGCGCTGACTAACAACCGGCAGCAGGCCGACACCGGCACCAAGATGGTCCACATCGGCAAAAACACCCGCAGCACGATTGTGTCTAAAGGCATCTCGGCAGGCCATTCCGAAAACAGCTATCGCGGCTTAGTCAAGATTGGGCCAAAGGCAGAAGGCGCGCGCAACTATTCCCAGTGCGATTCGATGCTAATTGGCGATAATGCTGGCGCGAATACATTCCCCTACATTCAGGTGCAAAACAACAGCGCCAAGGTGGAACATGAAGCGTCTACATCCAAGATCGGCGAAGACCAGCTCTTTTACTTTTCTCAGCGCGGCATTTCCATGGAAGATGCGATCGCCATGATGATCAGCGGCTTCTGTCGGGATGTGTTCAATCAACTGCCGATGGAGTTTGCCGTTGAAGCAGATAAGCTGCTGGCGCTCAAGTTAGAAGGCAGCGTTGGCTAGAGCATTGGTTAAATGGGGCAGCTATGGTGCAAACGTTACAAGCAACTGAAGTCACTTTACGCACCCTGATCGATAGATTTGGGCTAGTGCGGATTAACGACCAACGATTCTTTCGAGAGTGGCAAGAGGATTTACCAGAGATCACCGAGGCTGATCAACCGTTTCTGGATCGGATCAAAGCATCTTACTTAAATCTTTTGGAAAATCCGCTGCTGCTCGAACGAGCCGTTCAGCTTGTTATCGTTAGCCCATTGTTGTTTCTGGCGGGGTTTTATCAGCTTCCTTTCCAAATCAAAACAGAACATTCGATTGAAGTTGAAATTGAAGACGAAGGAATTGTTGTTCGAGGAGTATTGGATATTCTGATTCTGAAACAAAATTTTTGGCTGCTGGTGGTTGAGTCAAAGCGGTTAGCTATTTCCATTGACGAATCACTAGCCCAACTGCTGGCTTATATGTTAACTAATTCTGACCGCCAGCACCCCTGCTACGGTTTGATTACCAATGGGGCTAGCTTTCTCTTCGTCAAGTTAGTGCAAAAAGAGCAGCCATGCTACGCCATGTCTGACAAATTCAGCATCCTCAATCGGACTAATGGTTTAGAGGATGCATTCAGAATTCTGAAGCGAATTGGACAGTTATAGAAGTCAACTATGCTCTAGTCAAAAGTTGGATCAGAACTAGGGAACGCAGTTTGAGAGGTCGTTTGAGAGGTTAAGCACGTGATTACTGAAACCAGCGAGACAATTCTATCGGTCAAGGATCTGACCGCCAATGTAGACAATACGCCGATTCTGAAAGGCATGAATCTGGAGATTAAGGCGGGTGAAATTCACGCCATTATGGGACCGAACGGCTCCGGCAAAAGCACATTCTCGAAAGTGCTGGCCGGTCATCCCGACTACGAGGTCACGGGCGGCGAAGTCACCTATCTGGGTCAGAATCTGCTAGAGCTAGATCCAGAAGAGCGGGCGCGGTCTGGTGTATTTCTCGCCTTTCAGTATCCGTTAGAAATTCCCGGTGTCAGCAATCTTGACTTTTTGCGGGTGGCCTACAACTCGAAGCGCAAGCATGCCGGACTCGAAGAACTCGATGCCTTCGACTTTGATGATTTAGTAGAACAAAAGCTGGAAATCGTCAAAATGGACGCCAGTTTCTTGAACCGCAGCGTCAACGAAGGCTTTTCGGGTGGTGAGAAAAAGCGCAATGAGATTCTGCAAATGGCCGTGCTAGAGCCAAAACTCGCCATCCTCGATGAAACCGACTCGGGTCTCGATATCGACGCGCTGCGAATTGTGGCGAACGGTGTCAACCAGCTCTCGACGCCAGACAACGCCATGCTGATCATCACCCACTATCAGCGGCTACTGGAATATATCGTGCCGGATTATGTGCATGTGATGGCCAACGGACGCATCATCCGCACTGGCGGCAAGGAGTTGGCTTTGGAATTAGAAGAACGCGGCTACGACTGGGTGCTAGAAGCGGAGGCAGTGGCATCATGAGTATCCAAGTTTCTCCCGCCAATCTAGAGTTCAGCAAGCCCGTATCGAGTGCAGCGCAGGCACGGGCTGCCTATTTGACCAAGCTGCTCCATCTGGCCCAATCGACCGTTGCCGAGACTTCAGAGCTGCAAGCCTTGCGGGACCATGCCGCCTTGCGGGTGCAGGAACAGACCTTTCCTTCCACACGGGATGAAGAGTGGCGGTTCACAGATTTATCCGATTTGCTCGCGGTTGAGCTAGCGGCAGCCGAGCGCAGTGCAGTTACCCCCGACGCGATTGCCCGATTCGTGCTACCCGACACGGCTCGCCTCGTGTTCGTGAACGGCTTCTACGCGCCAGAGCTATCCGATCTCGGTACGTTTCCAGCTAGACTGACGGTCGGCAATTTGTCCAGCGCTTCTGACCAGCAGCTTCAAACCTACCTGGGGCAGCAATCCGGTGCAGAGGAAGTGTTTACCGCCCTCAACACCGCTGGGCTAAGCGATGCTGGCTTCGTGTTTGCGGCCAAAAATCTGGTCGTAGACCGTCCGATTCACTTGCTGTTTGTTTCTACCGCCAGTCAACCAGTCCTGATCCAGCCCCGCTGCTTGGTGGTCGCCGAACCGAACAGCAGCCTGACCGTCATCGAAGACCACATCAGCTTGGGCGAATCGGTTTACTTCACCAACTCAGTAGCAGAAATCTGGCTGGCCGATAACGCGCAGATCACCCACACCCGGATCCAGCGCGATAGCCAATCGGCATTTCATATCGGTAAAACCGCCGTTTCCCAAGCTCGCAGTTCCCGCTACACCTGTACTGCCGTCAGTTTCGGTGCTCGGCTCTCCCGCCACAATCTCAACATTTACCAGACCGGCGAACAAACCGAGACGGCCCTGAACGGCCTGACGGTGCTCAAGGGCGAACAGGTTGGCGACACCCATAGTTCCATCGCCCTCAGCAAACCCTACGGCACCAGTCGCCAGGTGCACAAATGCATCATCGACGACAGAGCACATGGCATCTTTAACGGTAAGGTGTTTGTGCCCAAAGCTGCCCAACTCACCGATGCTGGCCAGCTCAACCGCACCCTGCTGCTCTCGCCCAAAGCCAGAGTAGACACTAAACCCCAGCTCGAAATCGTAGCCGATAACGTCAAATGCACCCACGGTGCCACCGTCGGCCAACTCGAAACCGATGAGCTTTTCTACCTCCAGAGTCGCGGTATCGACGCCAGCAGCGCCCGCAAACTGCTCGTCTATGCCTTCGCCTACGAAATTCTCAGCCAAATTCCCCTAGAATCCCTCCGCCAAAGCCTCACCTCCCAGCTTTAACTACGTGCTATGCCTAGCCAGGCTATCGCCAAACGCACAGGCTACGCCACCAAAACTCAAAACTTAAACTCCTAAACTCTTCCCCTCCCGCTGTTGCCATGACCTTCACTCAAGAAAGAACACTCGCTGCTCAAATCCGTGCTGATTTCCCAATTCTGGATCAGCAAGTATACGGCAAGCCCCTGATCTACCTCGACAATGCCGCTACGTCACAAAAACCAACGGCAGTACTAGAAGCGTTGCAGGCCTATTACCAGGGCTATAACTCCAACGTCCACCGAGGCGTTCATGCCCTCAGCGCCCTAGCTACCGATGCCTACGAAGCAGCCCGCGATAAGGTGGCTGCGTTCATCAATGCCGCTAGCCGCAACGAAATTGTTTTTACCCGCAATGCTAGCGAAGCAATTAACCTGGTGGCCTACAGTTGGGGCATGAACACGCTGATGCCCGGAGACGAAATTATCCTGACGGTGATGGAGCACCACAGCAATCTGGTGCCCTGGCAACTCGTGTCTCAGCGGACCGGAGCCGTGCTCAAGTTTGTGGAGCTAACCGATACCCAGGAGTTTGATTTAGAGCAGTTCAAGTCGCTCATCAGCGACAAAACCAAGCTAGTCGCGACGGTTCATGTCTCCAATACCCTGGGCTGCATCAACCCGGTGCAAGAAATTGCCGCTATCGCCCATCGCCACGGGGCCAGAGTGTTGCTGGATGCCTGCCAGAGCGTCCCTCATCTACCCGTCGATGTGCAGGCACTGGACTGTGACTGGTTAGTCGCTTCCGGACATAAAATGTGCGCTCCGACCGGCATTGGGTTCCTCTACGGCAAACTAGAGCTGCTGAAGTCGATGCCTCCCTTCCTGGGCGGCGGTGAAATGATCGCTGATGTATATCTCGATCACTCGACCTATGCCGATTTGCCCCACAAATTTGAGGCCGGTACCCCTGCCATTGGAGAAACCATTGCCCTGGGTGCAGCTGTGGATTACCTCACCCGCATTGGCATGGACAAGATTCACGCCTATGAGCAGGAGCTGACGCTTTACCTGTTCGAGAAGCTGATGCAGATTCCGGAGGTCCAGCTCTATGGCCCCAAACCCAATGCTACGGCCAGTAACCGCGCCGCTCTAGCCGCCTTTACTACAGGTGCCGTCCATCCGAATGATCTGTCCACCTTGCTGGATCAAGAAGGCATTGCCATCCGCACCGGCCACCACTGCACCCAACCTCTACATCGCTACTTGGGCGTTTCCGCCACCGCCAGAGCCAGCCTCTACTTCTACAACACGCGGGAAGAGATCGACGCCTTTATCGTGGCCTTAAAGGAAACCCTCGATTTCTTTGGGGGCATGCTGAATTAAAGGTTGCTGTTGCGGCAGTTTACCTGCCATACGAGCAAGATGCCTACACTCTATAACTTCACAACCATAAGAGGGGATCTCCGTTAAGCGGGTCCCCTCTTTAAGGCATTCAAGGCTGCCCTATACATGAATCAGATCTCTGCTCCTGTTCAAAGTCTTTCTGGCCCGCTAAATCCCCCAATTCTGGGGGACTTTGAGCAGTTTATTTCTGCAATTTGATTCTACTAGCGTTGGCCAGGAAACTTTGAACGACTGATAAACCCTGATACTTTGAGCCTTTGAGTCTTTGAGCCTTTGAGTCTTTGAGCCTTTGAGTCTTTGCACGGCGTCTTCACACCCAGCCTGTCTATCTGTCCTCCCACCCGCAACTGAATAAGAACGGTTCGGAAGCCCCCCAGTGATGCGTCCTGGGACACGCTTCGCGAAGGAGGATTTAGAGGGCCAAGAATCCCAAATGTTTGGCAAAGTTTGGCAAAATAGTATCTATGTACTATCCTTAAAGCTATTCCTTGGGGAGCAGTGCCATAATTTGGTCAACGAACTGCTGATGATCGACAACCGGCTTGGAAATGTAATCATCAGCCCCGCTTTGCTGTAGGAAGTTTTCCCGATCACCCTCCATGGCGTGAGCCGTCACCAAAATAATCGGTAAGCTGGAGGTCTGCGGATCGGCCTTCAGCATTTGGGTGATTTTAATTCCGTCTACAGGTTTGCCCTGGTAGATGCTATGAGAGAGGGAAACATCCATTAAGATAATATCCGCCTCACGGGCCTGAGCAATTTTCATCACCTCGTCCACGTTCTCGGTATGCTTAACTTCCAACCCACCCCGTTTTGTCAGAATCTTGGAGAAGACCCGCGCGTTGATCAAGTCATCTTCAACAATCAGAACCGTTTTCATAACATCTATACCCTACCTACCTAATCTCATAATCTCAGGATGGACACGGTTTATCTCTTTTGATGCTAGGTAATTTAGTAATACTGTGAAATTACTGTGAAATGTATTTGGCGTCCTCCGCTTGTGATATCACGCTAGGACATCCTGTCCGGAATGACAACCCCTAACCCCTGAAAACTCTGCGTCAAGTAACGAAAAAGGAACGGAACTCATGGCTGATCAGTTGAGCATTCTTTCGCCAGGGCAAGTGATTCCCACCGCCCTCCATGCCGAAGTGCAGCGGTCATATCTGGAATATGCCATGAGTGTAATCGTGGGACGGGCACTACCGGATGTACGTGATGGCCTTAAGCCGGTGCATCGTCGCATTCTGTACGCCATGCATGAGTTGGGCCTAACCCCAGACCGGCCTTACCGCAAATGCGCCCGCGTCGTCGGGGATGTGCTGGGTAAATACCACCCCCACGGTGATCAGGCGGTTTACGATGCCTTGGTGCGGATGGTGCAGGACTTTTCCAGCCGCTATCCGCTGCTGCAAGGGCACGGTAACTTTGGCTCCGTGGATGACGATCCGCCTGCCGCCATGCGCTACACCGAAACCCGGCTGGCCCCGATCGGCAACGAAGGCTTATTGACCGAAATTGGCGAAGCAACGGTTGATTTCATTGGCAACTTCGACAACTCGCAGCAGGAGCCAATTGTCCTCCCAGCCCAACTGCCGTTTTTGCTGCTGAATGGCTGCTCCGGGATTGCCGTCGGCATGGCGACCAACATTCCGCCCCACAACTTAAGTGAAGTGATCGATGGGTTAATTGCCCTGATCGACCGGCCCGATCTGCCTGACGATGAGTTGTTCAAGCTGATTCCGGCTCCCGACTTTCCCACCGGCGGCGAAATTGTCAGTACCAGCGGCATCCGGGAAGCCTACACCACAGGGCGGGGCAGCATCACGGTGCGCGGCGTCACGAAGCTAGAGGAAATCTATCTCGGTCGGGGACGGCATCGCCGCCTAGCGTTGGTTGTGACCGAATTGCCCTTTCAGGTCAACAAGGCAAGCTGGATTGAAAAAATAGCCGAACTGGTCAACCAGGGCCGCATCGAAGGGATTGCCGATATTCGCGATGAGAGCGACCGCGACGGCATGCGGGTGGTGATTGAACTGCGCCGCGAAGCCCAACCCGCCCTGATCCTCGACAAACTCTACAAACTAACGCCACTGCAAATCAACTTTGGCGTAATCATGCTCGCCATCGCTGACGGCCAACCCCGGCAAATGCCTTTACGGGAGCTGTTGCAGCAGTTTCTCACCTTCCGAGAAGAAACCCTGACGCGGCAGTATAGCCACGAACTGGAAAAAGCCGAGAGTCGCGCCCATGTGCTGGAAGGTTTACTAGACGCTCTAGAAGAACTGGATGCAATTATCGAAATTCTGCGTCGCTCACCCGATGGTGGTACCGCCAAAATCACGATGCAAGAGCAGTTTGGCTTCAGCGAACGCCAGTCCAGCGCTATTCTGTCGATGCCCCTCAGCCGCCTTACCGGATTGGAACGGCAAAAGCTGCAAGACGAATACGACACGCTGATTGCCCGCATGGAGGAGCTACAGCGCCTGCTCGACAATCGTAAAGAGTTGCTCAAATCCCTGAAGAAAGATTTGCGCAGCCTCAAGAAAAAATTCGCCGATCCGCGCCGGACTCGCTTGCTAAGCCAGGAAGAACAGGCTGAGGAAACCGCCAAGCTGGCCGAAATCGTAGCCGAAGAAGCGGCAGAGCAGGAAGTGGTGCTAGAGTTCACCTACAAAGGCTATGTGCGCCGCTATTCCCCCAAAGCCTTCCAAAAGCGGCAAGAGCGAGCCGAGCAGGAGTCCGATAGCCAAGATTTTGTGATTCAGGTGGAAGAAGCCACCAGCGATCAGGAGCTGCTCGTGCTGACCCGCAGCGGCAAGGCCTTCACGATCAGCATTGGCGAGATTCCGCCGGTAACCGCCCGCCAGTCGAAGGGCACGCCGCTCGTCAGTCTGCTGCCCGTGGCCCTGCAAGGTGCACCAGAAACGATTGCCGCCCAGTTTATTCTATCTGAGGAAACCGCCGAGCTAGATTTAATCATGCTGACGGCCCAAGCCCGGATCAAACGCCTGCCCTTGAGCGAATTCCAAAACCTGAGCGGACGCGGGCTGATTGCCCTGAAGCTGAAGGACGACGATGAACTGCGGTTTGCCAATTTGGCCGTCACCGACGAGCAGTTGCTGATCGCCACCTCGACTGGACGCTTACTGCGATTGACGATCACCGACGAGAATGTGCCCGTGATGGGCCGATCCGCCCAAGGCCAGCAAGCCCTCCGCTTAACCAAGCAGGAAAAACTGGTGAGCTGTGTGGTGCTGAATCCTGAAGATGAGCTGCTGATTGTCACTGCTCTCGGCTATGCCAAACGCATCAAGATTCGCAGCCTGCGACCCGGCCAGCGCGGCGACATGGGCACCTATGCGATGCAGTTCACGACTAAAACCGATCAATTAATTGGCGCAGCTCCAGCCCTCCCCGATTCAGCCGTCACCGTCCTGACCGATGAGGAGCGACTGGTGCGGATCGATGTCGAGCAGGTCAACCTCTATGGCAAGGATGGTCCAGGCGACCGGGCCGTGAAGCTGCCCAAGAAGGAGAAACTAGTAGAAATTTGCAGCTTAGAAGTGCATGAAGAAGCTGAAGATTAATCAAGAGAAATCCAACCTGTTATTGCCGAATTGGCCCAGGGAACTCTAGCGTTACCACCTGAAAGTCGGCACTTTCCGATTTTTCTGTCGGTAGACAGGTTTTCTGTCCGCAGACAGTATCGCGATTACCTCTTGCAGTCGCTCCTACGGTTACTGTAGGAGGTTTCCCCACCTTCTTTTGCAACCTTCACATTTCAACATTCACAGGTAAGCACGATGACCGCAATTGCTTCTTCCGCTGCTCAGGCAGTGCCTGAGCGGTTTGGCTCACGATTCATGGGCAATCTGCCCTGCGGCAAGTCGGTGTAAGTTCTCTACCAGTTTTCTACAAAACTCTACAAAAGCGCATTTCAAGTTATCTCTCAAATGATTGAAACGCGATACACAGGGGCTTGGGTCTCTGTGTTTTTTGTTGATTGAGGTTCTGAATTTTCTGAGTTCAAGCCTATTCCAAATAAGTAGAACAACATAATTAAACATGAAACCCAAAGGAGGTGTTGTCGCCGCCCTTCGGGCAGCGACAACACTCTGATCTTGCTCTCAAAACTCAATATTTTCTATCTGCGGCTGGACTGGTCGTGGATGTAAAACAAATTGCCTGTAGAGGGGATGCGGCGGGGATAGAACGAGTGATCGAGCTATCTAGCTGGCAGCCGAAGAGACAGGAACTTCCCAAGATGCCGGGGCAGAAGGGATTCTATCCGTGAGGTGGGAAGCCCGCGCTGTATTGCTTGCAATCAGCCGCTGTCAACCACAAACTCGACTTTGCTGCCGCTGACCAACTTGAGGTGATCGCAAATTGCTTGAGGCAGAGTGATCTGCCCATTTTCAGTCACCGTTGCACTGAGCATATCAGGAGCATTACCAAAGGGTTTGCCAATGTTTTAACTTGGATAGTCAGGACTCAACTCAGTTGCACTGAACAGCCAGTCAGTCCGAGATTGATTCGAGATTGATTCGAGATTGATTCGAGATTGATTCGAGATTGATTCGAGATTGATTCGAGATTGATTCGTTGCTCATACTTCGTTGCTTTTTTGCAGGCTTTTTTTGCAGCAGGCAGGCGAATTGCTTTAATCCCAAAATTGCCTGTCTGCAATTTGACGATCTGCCTACTCCAACCATGGAGACTGCATCACATTCCGATCTGGACACAACCTCTCGGTGCCAGGTAACGGATCGCCCAAACCCAGATTCTTCGTGAACGATGAGTCCCTTAACAAAACTTTGGAAAATCCGGAAACCCTTATGCCTTACACTTTACAAGTCTGGATGCGAGAGAAGAGAGCACACAAACCACCCCTCACACAATCCCCATATACTAGGGAAATTTCCTTCTTTGACAGAAAAACTCGGGTTGAGGTCACTATAGCTTAGCCATTCACCATTCTGTCGCCAGCCGATGCGCTCGCCAAAGGCGGTCCAAATCTCGTCGCCTGGATAGTTGCCGTCTAGTTTACCACCACACTCGACGTAAATTTGCTTTTGCACACTGAAGCCAAACAAACCCCGGCTATACTGCACCCAGAGGCGATCGATGGTGAGTAGTTCTTCGCAAGGAAAGGTGCGCAATTCTTCAGCGCTTGTAAAGTAACCACCGACTTCTTTACCTACAGTCGTGATCATCAAACGATAGGTTTCGTAATCGGCATCCTTCCAGTGCTCGTTGCGGAGCAAGTTCTCTAACGGCAAAAAGCGCTTGGTCTTTACTTCGGCCACCAGGGCAGAATCGAATCGCCGCTTTTGAGTATCGGACGCATCGCGCCAGCAGAGATAGGCAACGTGGAATGCCTCATGGTCCAGAGCGGCTCGAATCAGATTAATCAGATTAATCAGATTGGCGGGGTTCACCTGAGCTGCATAGAGCCGGATGGTAGATTCCCACCAAGCTTCGTTCAGATGGGGATAGAGCAACGTTTCTTGGCGCAGATCTTTGACCTCGACCGAAGCCAGATATTCCTGGAAACTGAGGTGAGAAAACTCATATTCTTCGGGTTCGCGTTCTACCAGCAGTTCACTCACCTGCACCATTTGCTGCAAAAACTCAGCAGCTTTCACCGTATCATCATGTGGATCGATCAAGCGCTGCAATAGCGGCAGAAGTTCCTGATATTGAATCCGTTCGAGCTGACGCTGCATCATTTCCAAGGCCAAACCTTGCAGCACTTTCTGGCGTTCGGCAGCTTCCAGCAGCAGTTCAACATTGCGGGCACTGGGACGGTTTTGCAGTTGCAGCGTACAAATATCTCGATATAGCTCGGTGCGGCGCTGGGGCAGTTTGGCTCCCGGATAGGTGCGGTGAAACGTCGCGATCATATTCAGCAGCAGCGGATTTTTCGCCATGTCCTGTAGCTCTTGGCGTTGCTTAATTTGAGCTAGCAGCTCATCGGCACTGCGGTTCGCTTGCTGCTCCACATCAGGGGTATTGCGTCCAGCTCTGGCATAGCGCTCTTGGCAGAGATACCACTGCCGCACAAATCGCTGTCGCTGATCCTCGTTAAACGGCTGCACTGTGACTGCCATGCGGGGCTTCTCGGCGGCATAAAACTGATAGCCCCCCGGACGCGAGGTGAGAATAAACACCGACTGGTCATATTGCCGCATCTGTTGGCTAATCCATTGACTAACGGCGACACGTTCAGCGGCAGCCACTTCGTCAAATCCATCCAGCATGACGATGGCTCGACCGCTACGCAAGAGATCTTTCGCCCAGTTAGGAGGAACAGCCAAATCTGCTCCACGCGGCAAATCAGGAATATGGCACTTCGTGATCAGGTCCGGTAGGTTGGGCGGATTGGGCTGAGCCAATAGCTTACGCCACTTGCGCAGATAGAGCAGCACGGGCACCAGCTTAGGAGCACCATAGTCACGATAATGTCCTTCGGCGTAGCTAAAGGTAATATGCTTCATCAGCGTGGTTTTGCCATAGCCGCCCAGCGCCAGAATTGCCATTTGTCGATAGACAGGCTGTTGCTTCACCAGCTTCAACAAATCCCAAATTAATAGCCCATCTTCTTCGGTTTCTCCAATTTCCGCGCAAAATCTTGACTGCATCAGGTCGCCTCCCACCTTCAGCGGCACAAATACCTCGCGCAACAAAGGTGTAAAAATGCCGATGCGCTGTTCCATACCGTCAGTTTTGTAATCCTGACAATCTAAAGCTTGACAGTGGAGATACTTCTCTTCAAACCCTGTGGCTTTGGCAAACACCTGATCCGTAGCTCGATCAAGCGCCTGATCCACCGCTTTGCCCGCTTTTTCCAGTCGGCGGCGGTTGCCCTCATCGATGGGCTGCATCATTTTCGCCGCGTAGGAGATTCCCAGCCCAATCACGGCAGAGGCAATTGCTTTCGGTACATTACTGTCTTTGAACAGCGACCAAAACGCGCCAAATCCTCCACCCGCAACACCACCTGCCATCACGAATTTGAGCAAGATATCGGCAATTTGTTCGCTTAACGTGGGCTTTGCGTCTGATTCGGCTGATTTCTCGGCTGATTTCTCAACGATTTCCGATTTGTCTGTAGGGGCTGGTTCTGGCGGCATCGTGGGGCTATAGCGCAAGTAAAGGGATTTTTCCTATTTTGGCTCACCTACAGAAAACGGTAAATCACGGCATCCGGCAGCCCTCTCTATCCAATCATCAACAGAAAAGCCAACCTTAAAAACAAACCTTAAAAACAAACCTTAAAACAGAGATTTCCTATTAAACTAAAGTATATTGACTTCAAACTTGACTTTCATAAGATTATGAGCTTAGATGAGATAGATTCCAAAGTACTTCAACACCTAATGAACCAAGGGCGGATCACTTGGTCCGAACTAGCGCAGTTATTAGAACTCTCTGCCCCCGCCGCCGCCGATCGCGTCCGACGCTTAGAAGAACGCCAGGTAATCCACGGCTACACCGCCCGAATCAACCCAGAAGCCGTCGGCTGCGAACTCACCGCCTTCATCTCAGTTGACCTAGAACATGCCCGCCACCGCGCCGCCTTTCTGCAAAAAATTCAGCAGCTCCCAGAAGTACAGGAATGCCATCACGTCACCGGCGAACACGACTACTGGCTAAAAGTCCGCTGCCGCAACACCAAAGATCTCGAACGCCTGATCAGCGACGAAATCAAAGCCCTCTCCGGCATCCTCAAAACCCGCACCACGATCGTCCTCTCCACCGTCAAAGAAACCTCAAACCTACCCATCTACAAAACCCAAAGCTAAGACAACAAAAATCTCACCCCTCACCCCTTCACCCCTCACCCCTCACCCCCTTCACCCCTCACCCCTTCACCCCTCACCCATGCTCCCCTCCTTCCTCCGCGCCCTCATCATCGGTTTATCCATCGCCGCGCCCGTCGGACCAATTGGCGTCCTGTGTATCCGCCGCGCCCTTGCTGAAGGCTGGTTAGTGGGACTAGTGACCGGATTGGGAGCCGCCACTGCCGACGCGATCTATGGGGCTATCGCCGGATTTGGACTGACGTTTATTTCTACCTTTTTAGTCAATCAGGCTGGTTGGCTGAGGCTAATCGGCGGGCTGTTCCTCTGCTACTTGGGGATTAAAACAATGCGGTCTAAACCCGCAAAAGCAGCAGCCATTGCCGAGCGCAGCGGTAAGGGGTTGTTCGCCGCCTACATTTCCACCGTGTTTCTCACCCTCACCAATCCAGCGACAATCATCTCCTTTGTAGCCGTGTTTGCTGGCCTAGGGTTAGCGACCAGTCAAGCAGATTACGCTAGCGCTGCGGTGATGGTGATGGGCGTGTTTTTGGGTTCAGCGCTTTGGTGGTTGATGTTGAGCAGTAGCGTCAGCCTGTTTCGCGCTCACTTCAACCCGAATCGATTGAAATGGTTAAACAGAATTTCCGGTTTGATTTTGCTAGTCTTTGGCATAATTGCCCTCAGTCCAACTTGATTCAGTCCAACTTGATACTGTTCACCTGAACCATTCAATCAAGGCTACTGGGACAGATTGCTGAGCATGATTACCCCTGAAAAAGTCTTTACCTCCATCTGGTCCACTCTCCAAGCTCATAGCTGGAAAGCTAGCAGAAAACCGATCCTCAAATCTCGTTTCAACCGGCTTCTAACTCTGATCGGTAGTTTTGCGTTGGCCAGTTTGCTGGTGGTGTCCGCCAGTTGGTTCAGTCCTATGGTTCATGCCAGCGCTCCTTCTCCGGCATCTCCAACTCCATCTCCCTCAACCTCACCGACTGGGTCGCTAGAAGAACTCCAACAGCAGCAGCGCAAAATCGAAACCGAACGTTCGCATATTGATAACCAGAAAGACCGCATCCAGGATCAGGAAACATCGGCCCAAAAGGAGCTGAGCAGCTTACAGAGCAGCATTAAGGCCACCGCTACCGAAATCAGCAAAAACGAAAAGCGGCTTCAGCTCCAGAGCCAGCAGCTCAAACGCTTAGAACAGGAACTCACACAGGCTGAAAAAACCTACAGCATCCAGCAGCGCGCCACAGTGGGACGATTGCGTTTCTTGCAGCAGCAGCGTGGTAGCTACGGCTGGGCCGTGTTGCTCCAAAGTAAGGACCTGAACGATTTTCTCGACCGCCGCTATCAACTGCGCCGCGTTTATGAAGCCGATCGCCAGATTCTCGCCAAACTCAAGGCCGATACTAATGCCATCAACCAAAAACGCCAGCAGGTAGAAAGCCAGAAAAACGAGATTGCCCTCCTCACCCAGCAGCTTTTAGTTCAAAAACTGGACTACCAGCAGGAAGCCAAACAGCAACAGGCGCTAATCAACCGCCTGCGCCTAGACCGTAAAGCCTTAGAGGCCGCCGAAGAGCAGCTTGCTAAAGACTCCCATAACATCGCTATTTTGATTCAGCAGCGGCTGGGCACATTCAATTCTGGGATTCCGTTCAAGCGCGGCAAAGGCCTGTTGAGCTATCCCTGCGATGGCATTTTGACTAGCGGGTTTGGCTATCGCATCCATCCGATTCTGGGTTACGCCCGGTTCCATAGCGGTCTTGACTTTGGCGCTGACTATGGCACTCCAATTCGGGCTGCCATGCAGGGGAAAGTACTGTTTGCGGGCTGGTACGGCGGCTATGGTCAGACAATCGTGCTTGACCACGGTAACAATGTCACAACTCTATACGGGCATGCCAGTGAAGTTTATGTCTCAGAAGGGCAAGTGATTCAGCGGGGTACTCCGATCGCAGCGGTAGGTTCGACTGGCCTCTCGACGGGGCCGCATTTGCATTTTGAAGTTCGCCTGGGAGGAGAGCCGGTGGATCCGGCGGAGTATTTGTGAGGGAGATGGGGGAGATGCTTAAGTCAGTCAATCTAATAATTGATTTGAACGATCTGTAGTGCAAGCGTCTCGCATGCGGTGATTTTGCCCACCCTGCCTTGACCGTTTAATTGGATTAAATTACTTATCTCTTCCTAGGAATGTTACACCTGCCCTTCTTGCAAGTCGTACTCGTTATGATTATGATATAGGAGTAGTTGACAAACGTTGGGTATGAGAGTTCAGGACATTCCAATTCGCGAAATTAATCGTCCGCTTTATCGGCAAAACGACCCCGAAAAGGTGAAGGCGTTGATGGAGTCGATTCAGCAGATTGGGCTACAGGAACCGATTGATGTACTAGAAGTAGATGGCAAGTATTACGGGTTTTCAGGCTGCCATCGCTATGAAGCTTGCACTCGCCTTGGGCATGAAACGATTCGCTGTAATGTGCGGCGTGCTCCCAAGTCAGTGCTGAAGATGCACTTAGCTTAATCAGTCTTAGTTGATCAGTCCTAGTTGATCAGTCCTAGTTAATCAGTCCTAGCGCTTGCTCAGTTCTAGTAAGAAGAACAGAAAACAAGAAAATAGAAACCGATGAAAAAGTAGAGATACATTCACGGCATCTCTACTATCAAGGTTGGTTTATTAAGTGGCTAGTGTCAAATGGCCAAACCTACCCGGAGCGCTTAGCTTTTAATCTCGTCTCCTATGTGTTCCTTAAACCCAAGAGAACTAGATAGTTAAACCTTTGGATCTTCTGCGTTGACTTCAGGAACCACATCCGGGCGCTGCTTATCTTCCCAACCCGGCGGACGCTTTGAGTTGTACCAGGCAATCGAACCAATGGTGACAGCGGCAATGAAACCGACGACGTAAACTGCTGTGAAGGCCCACGGGAAAGAAGAAGCTTCACCGGTTGCAACTTGCAGAAGTAGAGTCATGTTTAACCCAGCTCCCTTTACATTCTTTAATACTGTACTGCATTCACTCTACCGCATCTCTATCGCTCTCACCTCTCTCCTGATCGGTATTTACTAGTTCAACCCTTATGTAGATGAATTCGTAACCGACCCTGTAAAGCAAACTTGTAAAGACGCAGGCGGCTTGTCTGCAACAGCAAATTGTAGAGAAGGCTAGGGACTCGTCGCCGGAGCAGCCACCGGGGGCGGGGGAGCGGGTTCAGGAATGGTGGGAACTGGAGGCGGAGCAGGTGGGGGTGGTTCAATAATGGGAGCTTCAACTGCCGGAACAGGTTCGGCAACCGGAGGTTCAACGGGAGCTAGCGGGGGAGCGGGTTCGGCTGGAGCCGCGGCTGCCGGAGGAGCTGATTCGGCTGGCGGGGGAGGGGCTGATTCGGCTGGAGCCGGTTCACTAGACGACCCAGAGCTGTCGCTGGAGGAGTCACCACCGGAATAGGAATCATAGGAGTCTGACGAATAGCTGTCTGACGAATAGCCACTGCCCGAATCACTCCAACTTCCTTGGTTACTACTGTCGTTGTCGCTCCATTCCTCACTGTTGCCGCTGCCGCCCGATGGATATGGATTGTCGCTGGCGTAAACCCGCTTGGGCTTCACAGGCTGGGCCTTAATACTGCCCTCATGGGATTCAATATCAGGAATGTCGGGAAACTCCTCTACCGGCATGTCTTCGGTCGCTTCAATCATGAAGTCGTACCAGGTGAGGGCGGCAGTACTGCTTTGGCCCCATGTAGGGCTGCTGTCGTCATTGCCTAACCAAATTCCAGTCACAAGCTGGGGAACATAACCCACAAACCACAAATCGCGCCGCTTCTCTGATGTACCCGTTTTGCCAGCCACAGAGCGATCGGGCAGGTAGGCATTGCGTCCCGTGCCACTTTGCACCACCCCTTCCAGCATCCAGGTCATGATCGAGGCGCTATCGGCATCTAGAGCACGTTGGGGTTGGAATTCAGCTTCGTAGATCAGCTTGCCGAAGCGGTTATAGACGCGGGTAATGCCGTGGGCTTCGACGTAATTGCCCTGATTCGCAAAGGTACCGTAGGCGTTTGTCAGCTCCAACAGGTTCACTTCTGAGGTGCCCAAAGCCAAGGAGTAGGCAGGCAGCAGATTGGATTTGATGCCCATCTTTGTCGCCAGATCGACTACTGGATCAAAGCCCACATCCACCAACACTTTCACTGCCACAATGTTAATCGAGGCAGTGAGGGCATCTTTCATCGACACTGAGCCACGATAGTTCTTGCCGTAGTTTTGCGGTTCGTACCCATCCACCACGTATTTGCCGTCGATGTAGCCCCGGTAAGGCGAGAATCCAGCCGCAATCGCCGCAGAATAGACAAATGCTTTGAAGGTAGAACCAGGCTGACGTTGGGCTTGGGTAGCGCGGTTAAACTGACTCTTACCGAAATCATCCCCACCTACCAAAGCTTTAATTTCGCCGGTGCGCGGGTCAATCGAGACTAGAGCCGCCTGCTCAAACGCCTCTCCCGGACCATAGTTTTCAATCGCGTAATTGACGGTCTCCTGGGCTAGCTTTTGCCACTCTAGATTGAGCGTGGTTTCTACCGTGAGGCCACCCAGCTCCAGCTCTTCTGCCGAAACATAGTTGGGCAACTGCTGTTGGATGTAGGAGGTGAAGTAGGGCGCTTCGCTCTTGACATATTTCTGCTCGCCCGGTTTGACCGCAATCGGGCTGGCTTTAGCTGCCTCCATTTCCGCGGCTGTAATAAACCCGACATCAAACATCCGCTCCAGCACAATGTCGCGGCGACGACGGGCCACATCGGGGTTAATCAACGGCGAATAGTCACTCGGAGCAGGAGCCATGCCAGCAATCATCGCCATTTCGCCTAAAGTGAGCTGATCGACGGTTTTGCTGAAGTAAATCCAGGCGGCATCGGCCACACCGTAAGCCCCCGAACCCAGGTAGACCAGGTTCAAATAGCGCTCCAGAATCTGCTCCTTACTCAGCTCTCGCTCCATTTTCTGGGCCAGTAAAGCCTCTCTTAGCTTGCGGCCAATGCTGCGCTCCTGATCGAGAAACACAATCCGCGCCAACTGTTGCGTAATCGTGCTGCCCCCCTCGACCACATCCCGCGCCAATACGTTCCTTAACGAAGCGCGAATAATCGCATCGTAGTCTACTCCGCTATGCTGATAAAAGTCTTGATCTTCGGACGCGATAAACGCTTCCGCTAAATCTTTCGGCATGCGTTGCAGGCTGACTTTCTCACGGGTTGCCGGACCTACTTGCTGCAAAATCGTGCCGTCGACAGCTTTGATCGTGAGGGAGCCAGTCCGAACATAGGTCAGCACATCCGAGGTATTGGGGAGATCGCGATTGATTGCCTCAATGGCACTCCAGGCCGCAATGGCTGAACCGCCCAGTCCCAAACCTAAACCCACAATTCCCCAAGCCCACCAGCGTTGATAGAGGGGTCGGTTTCCTTCAGGGCCAGGATCCTTGAGAGTCTGCCAAATCCCATCTAGGCTTGTTCTCGCCCGCTCTGGCAACACCATTCCCCGCTTTTTTCCTCGCACCTGGGACTTGTGACCATTGGACTTATGCCCATTCGGTTGAGTAGGCGAATCGGTCGAGTCGGAAGTCGCTGAAGAGGTAGGAGAATTCCGATTGGATTTTGAGATTGCTCTCAGCTTAGTTAGAAAGTCTGTCACTGCAATGCCTCACAAACCACTACACGTGAGTTGTCCTCACTGGAATCCTCGCTGCCTAGGACGTCGCATAGGGCAAACCTTGATGTCTGTACCGCCTGTCCATACCGCTAGGAAGGCAAAAAATCGGGCACTATAGCCGGAAAATGAACCAACCTTGATATAACTTCATCCAAAGTTAGTCTCTTTTGAGATAAAACGCAACCGCAGCGCCTTGCTGTTTCAGCAAAAATCGGGTAATCATATGCCTGCGTGTCCTAACGCCAAAGCAGCTACCAACATGCCTAGAACCAAAAACGGCTGAGCGCTGGCCTGGTATTTAACATCGTTCTTCAGCGGATCCCGCAGGAAGTACATATCCTGGAATGTAATTTGAGGAATAATCAGCAAGATCAACAGCACCGCGTAAAGATTTTGACCAATTCCCATTAAGTAAGCAGCGATACCTGATTGAAACACATCGATCATCAAAACGCAGATCCAGGCCGCCGTTGTAATCCCAAACATGACTGGCAAGGACTTTAAGCCAAGCTGCTGGTCGCCCTCGACGCTCTTGAAATCGTTAACCACGGCAATGCCCAAGCCAGCCAAGCTATAAAACAAGGTCAGCAGCACAATCGTCCAATTCAAGTCGCCAAACAAGGCGTGGCCAGTCCACCAAGGCAGCGCAATATAGCTCGCGCCCAGGGCATAGTTCCCCAACCAGCCGTTTTGCTTCAGCTTTAGCGGGGGAGCCGAGTAGATGTAGGCCAGAAAAGCACCGCCAATTGCGATTGTGGTAATGGTAGGAAACTCATGACCGGCCCAAACATCCAGCCCATAGGCCAAGGCAATTCCTGCTCCAAGTAAGATTAGAACTTGGGCTACCACCTGCGGCACCGAAATCGCACCTGAGGGAATCGGGCGGTAGGGTTCGTTGATTGCATCAATTTCGCGATCATAGAAGTCATTTAGGGTTTGGGTGTAACCCGTCATCAGTGGCCCCGACAGCAGCATACAGGCCGCCGCAATCAGCACATTCTCGATCGTCCAGGTGAAATGGCCAGAAGAAGCAGCGCCACAAACCACACCCCAGATCAAGGGAATCCAGGTAATCGGCTTCATTAACTGCAGGCGGATCTTCCAAATCGAGGTTTCTCCGGGCTGTGCTCCCTTCATACCCAGAAGCTGGCGTGCTTTGGCGTTGCGATCGGTCGCCGTTGCGTCAGGTGCCCCATTCGCTACGGTTGAGGCATTGGTCGAAGCACTGTTGGATTCTGGAGTTAGTAATGGCTCAGACATGGTGACCAAGGTAATGTCGCTGGGATAAACAGCGTGTCCAATCTACTAGACTACCGCATTATTGTGAGCGACTCTGAAGCCAAGTTTGCACTTCAGTTGTTCTGCTGCCCCTACTCCTGGCTCAACGCCTCAGACAGGTAGTTGGCTGCCGCTTCCACAATCGCAATCGCGTTCTCATACACCATACGAGTTGGCCCCAGCATGCCCACACTGCCGACAGGCACCGAACCGCGCTGGTAGGTGGCCGAAATTAAAGCGCAAGTCCGCATCGGTTCCAGCGGGTTTTCTGCCCCAATCCGCACCGTGACGCGCTTGCCCGACTCATCTAGCCCAGTCGTATCAAAAATCAGCGGCCAGAGCTGGTCGGTTTCTGACTCTAGCACCTGCAGGATCGTTTGCACCTGCTGCACTTCTGAAAACTCTGGCTGACGGCGCAATAGCTCGGCGACACCTCGGATCAGGATTTGGGTGGAAACTGAGAGCTGACAGCGGCGGTTCAGTTCGGCCATTGAGGTGCGCAATAATTCACCATAGCGTTCAAACTCGCGGCCCAGCTCACTCCAATCTAGGATGGCAATTTCGCCCAGAGTACGGCCTTGCAAATGAGCGGTGAGGAAATTAGAGAGAATTTGCAGTTCCCGGTCAAGATGGTCAGCATCACTGGATTGATCCGAGCCATGATCCGGATCTGGCTGGGGCAACGACATCAGCGTGGACTGGGTTTGGTAGGAATCCAACACAACAATCAGCATGGCGCGACCCGGATCGAGTTGCACGAGCTGCAAGTGGCGCAGTTGGGACTGACTGGTTTGGGGCACCGTGATCAGCGCAATGTAGCCACTCAAAGTAGATAAAATTTGAGCCGCTTCCCGCAGCAGCGCTTCGATGCTCAATTCTGTCCAGTTGAGCTGGTCTGACAGAATCTGATCTACCTGCCGCGCCACTGTGTCTGAAGGCGTCAGAAGCTGATCCACATAAATCCGATAGCCCGAATCTGAAGGCACCCGTCCCGCTGACGTGTGGGGTTGATACAGCAGGCCAGATTTTTCCAGATAGCCCATTGCATTGCGAATCGTAGCTGGACTGACTCGCGGATTAAACTCGTCCACCAATGCCTCGGACCCTACCGGGCGAGCAGTGGCAATATAGTGACGAACTGTGGCTCCAAGCACCTGTTGTTGACGAGCGCTGAGCTTGAATGGCGTGGACATAGTAGAAACAATAAACAGATTTATTTATCGAACAGATTCTAAATTCAAATCCAGCCAGATTTAGATTGATCTATCCAAACCCACTGAACCAGTGATGCTAGCACCTATGACACTACTGTAATCGGGTTGAGCTGGTTTTGGGGTGCCGTTTGTTCAGTTTCGGCAAAGCATGCGCCTTGTTTCGAGCTTCAGGTCAGCCTTGGGTCAGCCTCAGTAGCGAGCAAGGGTGGAATCCACAACTGCCGCATATTCCTCAATTCCACCAGTCACGTTTTTGACACAGGTAAAGCCTTGATGCTGTAACCATTGACACATCTGAGCGGAACGAATTCCGTGATGACACAGCACAATAGTTTCGGCATGGGGGTCAAACTGGGTCTGAATCTGTCCCGACCAATTCGCGAATTGACTCAAGGGCAAGTTAACAAATCCGTCAATTTTGACAATCGCCACTTCATCTGGCTCACGTACATCAATCAATTGAAGACCGGGCTGGGTTGTCATCCGCTCTGCTAATTCGGTAACGCTGATGGCAGCAATGGGTGGGTTGAAGGACGCTGAAAACATGCAGGCTTCTAATTCTAAGAGGTTTTAAAGTTTTAAATGTGTATCTTACTTATTCAACTTATCGGGTGAATTCCCCTGCTGCAAGTCTGAACTAAACTGAACTCTCGGTTTTGAAGGATTCTAAAATTGGATTCAGTCCTCTGATTGACCATCTGATTAGCGATTGGCCTAATCATCAAAATGTCAATCTCCCGTTGTATCCGCTATGATCGCAAACTTAAGATGAGGACTCGTGTATTTTCTGAGCTGCTATCCGCAAGCAGTTAAGTATCGCTAACTTTAAAAATGGGTTGAAGTGCGGATGCCCGTACTTGTTTTAGAGCGCATTATATGGGCTGTGGTAGAGGAGAGTTTGTCATGCTGAATAATATGCTGAATAAACTGGTTCAAGCGATTGTAATCACCTCCGCTGTCTACTTGACCATGCTCGTTAGTCAGCCTCAGCGGCCTGAGCTGTTCATCGAAATGCAACAGCGAGTGAAGGTAGCTCAGTTTGAACATTTTTTAGCCGTCGTGATTGACTTCCTGCGCGATCCAGTTCAAAACCGAGCTTAACCGTCCATTCATCACCGACATTACCGACATTACCGACATCATCTACTGGGCGATCTGCTGAATTTGCTGATTGAAATAGTCCACCCTGTAGTTTAATTGCTGAGCAATCTGCAACCCCTGCTGAAAAGCCGCCAGCGCTTGAGGGTTGTCTCCCCGATCGCGGTGGAGCTGTCCCAGTTGATCATAGGTCGTCATCATGCCAAACGAGTTGTAGGACTGGCGTTCTACATCCAGCAAGAGCTGGTAAACAATCAGGGCGTCATCAAGGCGGTTCAGCGAGCGATAGAGGGTTGCCAGTTTAGAGAGCGCATCACTGGCATAGGCATATTGCTGCACCGAGCGAGCCACCGCAAACGCTTCCTGGTAATTTGTAGCGGCAAAGTCAGGCCGATTCAGCAGCACATAGCTATCGGCAATGGCAATTTTAAGCGCCGGAATCGGCACAAAGTTATTCTGCTTTTGATAGGATTCCACCAACTGCTGCTGCGCAGTAATCGCCAGTTCCGGCTGGTTGTTTTGTTTGTAGATGTACGCCAATTTTTCCAGCGCCGTCACCTCAGTCGCTCGATCGCCGGTTGAGCGGGCCAGGGTCAGCAACTCCTCGTAGGCGAGGGCAGCGTTGGGGTAGTCAAACCAGCCAAGATGCTGTTCGGCAACGGCGGTCAAAATTTGCTGCTGCTGAGCCGTATTTTGCTGCTGTTTAGCCCGCTCTAGCAATTTCTGATAAAGCGCTACCGACTGGTTCCGCGCTCGCACAGTCTGGTAGGCTTGGGCCAGAGTCAACAGCAGGTCATAGTTAGGTTCCGGCTGAGCCGACACTTCCTGCTCGATTTGCTCTAGCCGCAGGGTAATAAAGCGCAATTCGGTGGCCTGACTTTCTCGCCATGCCACTTCTCCGACTCGCGTCAGGGCTGCCACTTCTTCTTCGGGGCCTAGATACCGCCGCAGCCGCAATTCCCGATTCCATAGCTCCAAGGCCCCCGGCAAATCACCCGCCTGTAATCTTGCTTCAGCTTGGGCTTGCAATTCATTCAAGGCCGCCCGCAGCACATTTTTTTCCTGGGAATTGAGGGGCCGATCCACCACCATTTCTGGCAGCAGCGGATCGGGCTGGGGTTCGAGGGGATTGAGGACGGTGCCATCCGGGACGGGAGCGGGGGGGAGGGGGGGAGGGGAGGAGAGGGAGGGCGATGGGGAAGGGGGCGTCCCCTCAGGAGCGGTTTCGGGGGTGGGTTCCAGGTTAGAAGGCGTTTGAGCATAGCTGACAGAGCCAATCAGAGGCAGCAGAAATCCGAGCGTTACCATACTCCGCCGCCAGTTTTTTAAATTTGTTTGAACACTCAACTGCCGATAGCGCAGGAACCTAAAGCAAAGTTGTAGCATTGGGCTTGTCTTGAATGAACTTGAATGGGCTTTGATTGAATAAGCTGAGTTAAAAGGCCGGATTAATCCGGAAAATCAATTGCCCTGACTAGGGAACCATCTCGATGGTATGACATAATCAGTTGCAGTTTTGTTGCGACTTCAAGCACAGTTCCAGTGAGGGTGAGAGCGTGAAAGTCTTGGTAGTTGGCAGCGGTGGGCGCGAACATGCCCTTGCTTGGAAGCTTTTGCAGTCTGAACGGGTGCAAGAGGTATTTTGTATTCCAGGAAATGGCGGCACAGCCACACTGCCTCGCTGTCGCAATTTGGCCTTGTCTAGTACGGATTTTGAAGGTATTGGCCGATTTGCCTTGGTTAATAATATTGGGCTAGTTGTGGTGGGTCCGGAAGCACCTTTAGCCGCCGGGATCACCGATTACCTGCAAAGTCAGGGTCTAACAGTATTTGGTCCTACACAGGCGGGTGCTCAAATTGAGGCCAGCAAAGCTTGGGCAAAAGCCTTGATGCAAGAGGCTAAAATTCCTACCGCCGCCGCTCAGGTATTCACCACAGTAGAACTGGCGATTGCCTATGTCAAAACCACTGGTGCCCCGATTGTGATCAAAGCCGATGGCTTAGCCGCCGGAAAAGGCGTCACGGTTGCCGCCACGATTGAGGAAGCGATTGAAGCGATTGAAGCTGCCTTTGGTGGTCAGTTTGGCGCTGCCGGACAGCAAATTGTGATCGAAGAATGCCTGAACGGACAGGAAGTTTCGGTTTTAGCAATCACCGACGGAATCACAGTTCGGCCCCTTTTGCCTGCTCAAGACCACAAGCGAATTGGCGAAGGCGATACTGGCCCCAATACAGGCGGCATGGGAGCCTATGCCCCCACCCCGATCGTTTCACCCGCTCTAATGGAGCGGATCCAACAGGAAATTCTTGAGCCAACCCTGGCGGCTCTGCGAAAACGCGGCATCGACTATCGGGGTGTCCTGTATGCGGGGTTGATGATTACGCCAGAAGGCGATCCCAAAGTGATCGAATTCAACTGCCGCTTTGGCGATCCAGAGACTCAGGCTGTTTTACCCTTACTCGAAACACCACTCGATGCAGTTTTGTTAGCTTGTGCCCAGCAAAAACTAGAGCAACTGCCACCCTTGAGCTGGAATTCGGGAGCAGCCGTTTGTGTAGTGGTGGCCGCCCAGGGCTATCCGGGCAGCTATCGCAAAGGGGATGTGATCGGCGGCATCAGTCAGGCCGAAACAGCCGGGGCTACCGTATTTCATGCTGGCACTAAACTGAAGCAACAGCAGGTAGTGAGCGATGGAGGGCGAGTTTTGGGCGTTACTGCTGTTGGCCCGTCAATTCGGGAGGCTTTGACGCAAGTTTATACCGCGATTGAGTGCCTCCAGCTTGAAGGAATGTACTACCGCCGCGATATTGCTCACCGAGCCGTGAACTATACAAACAATCCTCAACTGAATCCCACTCAACGCTAGATCTATTTCTATGCAGTCTATATGATCTCCTCTATATCAACGGAGAGGCGGCGTCAATAAGCACCCATCTGAGCCAGCTAGAGCAATCTAGAGCAGATGTCAATTTGAGAATCGATCTTTTTATTGACACTTCAATTTTGAATAAAGAGGTAGCGCTTAAACGCTCTTCCTGCGTGATCCCCACTAGAATGTTGAAACTCTACAAATCATGTTGTGGGAAATTATCAGGGTGTCTCGTGTGTTGAACTCAAGGAGCTGGTAGTACTAGGCCAACTCTTCCTCTGATTTGGATACACGCCTTCTTGATACTTTTAAATACTTTCCGTATCTGAAGAGCGGGTAGACGTAGATCATTAGTAGACCAATCAATAGTGTTCCAAACTTCGATTTTGCTCTCAAACCTAACTGGGTTTCGAGCAAGTTGCCCATCGCTCTTCAGCGAGCAAATCCGAACCTCCAACCTCGAATATCTCTTCTGGCAGCAGCACCTTAACCAGTTTTCAGGCTAAATTCGAGCAGGAAACCAAACACGAGGTGTTGGAGCCAGGAGCATCCCTGTTGAGCCAATATTCACAATCAGAGCTGCTTTTGATGGCTGCCTATTCCCTATCCATTTTGCATCTAGCCTTGACCGAGGGTAAGCATGAATTTATTTGTTCTGTCAGAACTAGGGCATAAGGGTAGCCATGTTGGCTGGTCGGTTAACCACAGCCTTGAGGAAACCCTGACAGAAGTACTCAATCCAACTCTGATTTATCCAGAAAAAATTTTCCCCCTGAAATGGCTGCATCAGCTTGGTATTCCTGAAGACAACCTGGAACCCTTTGAGCTGCGATTGAATCGGTTGCTGAAGCACTGGTACAAACTACAGCATCTGCCGACGCTGCCTCAAGGCACGAATGTACTGTTGGTGATTGGCCTCACGCCTAATTTTCTGCAAGCACTGCTGACGATTACCCCACTGCTGAAGCAATTTGATTTGCGGATTGCCTACCTGCTCGACGGGTTTAAGCCAACCTGGCTCGATCCCACCATTGCAGCCTGGTTAGATCATCTGTTTGTCATCAGCCAGGAGTTAGCAACTGAGATTTCCAAAATTAGCTCTATCAGCACGACATTTTTGCCCCTGGGAGCCAATACCACCAAATCCTACGCTTCGGGCACTCACCGCTGGATTGACATCATCAGTTATGGTCGCGGCAACGAAGCAGTTCACCGCTGTCTACAGGCCCACTTCAACCAAGGCTCAACCGAACGGATGTACTTCCACTCTACTTTTACAACGGGGGAAGTCGAGAACCCACGAGAGCATATCACCCTAATGCGGAAGCTGTTGAGCCGCTCCAAAATCAGCCTTTGCTTTGAAGCGAGCCGTTTATCTCGGTTCAACGGTCACTCGCCGCTGCTATATCGCTGGTTTGAAGCTTGGGCCGCAGGCTGCACCATCGTTGGCAAACAACCGTTCGAGCAGGGCGTTCAGGAACTCATGGATTGGGAGAACAGCACCATCGAGATTCCAGATACTCCTACAGACTGGATTCCCTTCTTTGAGGCCCTACTAGCCGATGAAACCACCCTGGCTCTCAATGCCAGACGCAACCAGCAGGAGTGCATGCTGAGGCATGATTGGCGTTATCGGATCAAAACCATGCTGACCACGGTGGGGCTACCAGTTCCAGAAGCCCTGCACGATGCGATTACCCAGCTCCAAGCTGAGGCCATTGATACCTATAACGTACTCAGGCTTTCTGCTTAGTAATTCAGATGAAGTTGGATCAAATTTCGATCAGCAAATTTAGGTGATCAAATTTCAATCCAAGGTTTTTGAAGGTTAAGGGTCAACCCCAGAGCTGTTCGGCATGGTGGCGGATGTGGTCCTCCATAAAGGTGGCGATGAAGTAGTAGCTGTGGTCATAGCCACTCTGCATCCGCAAGGTCAGCGCTTGTCCTGCTTGGCGACAAGCCTGTTCAAATCGCTCTGGCATCAGCTGTTTCTCCAGAAACGAATCAGCAGTCCCTTGGTCGATCAAAATCGGATGCTCTAGTTGAGTAGAGAGCACTAATTCGCTGGCATCGTAAGCCTTCCATGTTGACGAGTCAGGCCCTAGATAGACCGAGAATGCCTTTTGTCCCCAAGGGCAGCGCATCGGAGCCACAATTGGTGCAAAGGCCGACACCGAACCATACTGCTGCGGATTTTTCAGGGCGCAGATCAAGGCTCCGTGTCCACCCATCGAATGGCCAAAGATGCCTTGCCGTTCAGCCTGAACTGGAAAGTGGGCCGCCATCAGAGCCGGCAACTCCTGGGTGACATAGCTGTACATGTTGTAGTAGCGGCTCCAGGGCGCTTCGGTGGCATCGACATAGAAGCCAGCTCCACTGCCCAAGTCCCAGTCGTCATTTTCTCCCGGAATGCCCGTATTACGGGGACTCGTATCTGGCGCGACTAGGATCAGACCGTACTTTGCCGCAAACTGCTGCGCTCCTGCCTTGGTGGTAAAGTTCTCTTCGGTACAGGTGAGACCAGAGAGGTAATACAGCACCGGCACTGGCTCCGAGTCAGCCTGCGGCGGCAAATAGACAGCAAACTTCATTTCGCTCTTGCAGACAGCAGAAGTGTGCTGATAAAAACCCACCGTGCCGCCAAAGCAGCGGTATTGACTAACAAGCTCCATTGAAATCACCATTCAGTTGAGTGAGTGGAATTCTGCCCAGATTCTGCTCAATTGCTGCTCAAAATGTCAGCACTGTGCGAATGCCTTCGCCGCGATGCATCAGGTCAAAAGCCTCATTGACTTGTTCAACTGGCATCACCTGGGTGATCAGGTCATCAATGTTGATCTTGCCATTCATGTACCAATCGACAATTTTGGGTACATCCGTGCGGCCTCTTGCGCCACCAAACGCAGTCCCCTTCCAGACTCGACCCGTCACAAGCTGAAATGGACGAGTGCTAATTTCCTGCCCAGCCCCAGCCACACCAATAATGACGCTGACGCCCCAACCCTTGTGACAGCACTCCAGCGCCTGTCGCATCACATTGACGTTACCAATACATTCGAAGCTGTAATCGGCACCGCCCTTGGTCAAATCTACCAGATAGGGCACCAAGTCGCCCTCTACCTCCTGAGGATTGACGAAGTGAGTCATGCCCAGCTTTTCGGCCAGCGCTCGTTTACTGGAATTGATATCCACACCCACAATCATGTTTGCACCTACCATGCGTGCCCCCTGGATCACATTCAGACCGATGCCACCCAGCCCAAATACCACCACATTCGCACCCGGTTCTACTTTGGCCGTGTTGATCACCGCACCAATTCCGGTCGTGACACCGCAGCCGATGTAGCAAACCTTGTCAAAGGGAGCATCTTCGCGAATTTTAGCAACCGCAATTTCCGGCAGTACGGTGTAGTTGGCAAAGGTTGAGGTGCCCATGTAGTGATGCACCATCTGGCCATTTAGCGCAAATCGGCTTGTGCCGTCGGGCATCAGTCCTTTGCCCTGGGTGGTACGAATGGCCTGACATAGATTGGTCTTGCCGCTAAGACAGTACTCACAGTTGCGGCATTCTGGCGTGTAGAGGGGAATGACGTGGTCTCCTGGCTTGACCGACTTAACATCTGGCCCTACTTCCACCACAATTCCAGCGCCTTCGTGACCCAGAATTGTGGGAAACAAGCCCTCTGGGTCGCTACCAGAGAGGGTAAAGGCATCTGTATGACAAACTCCCGTTGCCTTGATTTCAACTAGCACTTCCCCAGCCTGGGGCGGCTGAAGCTGCACGGTTTCGATACTCAACGGCTTGCCAGCCTCCAATGCAACAGCAGCTTTTACGTCCATAGCAATTCTCCAATCTCAGTATTTCTGAGCAGGTTTTCAGATCACTGACTATCTCACAGGAATGAAATAAAGCGCTCGCTCTTAAGTGATATTTAAGGAACGATGAAGGTGCTGATTGCATACAGTTTTATACCGATTATTGTCTCTGTAGCATTTCGAGTAGTATCAACAATCAAGTAATAAAGAACGGCATTACTACAGAACTTTTACGGGATTTTAACAAGTCATCGAGAATCCCAAATTTGTGATTGGAATTGATTGTAGAAATTAATCATCCCCCATTTACTCCGGAAAGTAAGATAGCAATTCGTACTGTTAATCAGTGTTCTGCTCAAACTATTTTCTCGGCTAGATCAGACAGCAAGATTGAACATCGGTAAGAGCAAGCTCAGCAACCGCAATTTACCAGCTTGAGTATCAATTTGCTGAATTCATTTGATCAGAAGGAGTAAAAATAATGGCGACAACCAACACCGCTTTCATCACCCGTGTACTCGAACTCACCAACCAATTTCGGGCTGAGAATGGTTTACCTGGATTGAAGTTAAACGCCGAGCTAAATGCTGCCGCTCAGGGCCATTCCGAAGACATGGCGAAACAAGATTATTTTTCTCATACTGGCAAAAATGGTTCTCGCCCTTGGGATCGAGCTAAAGCCGTTGGTTATGAAGCTCAAAGCATGGGGGAGAACATTGCTGCTGGATACACCACACCAGAAGCTGTAGTGGAAGGTTGGAAGAACAGTCCCGGACATCGGGCCAATATGTTAAATAGTACATATAAAGAACTGGGCGTCGGTTATTTCTACTTAGCGAACGACAATGGTTCCATCAACTACAACAGCTATTGGACTCAGAAGTTTGGCAGTGGCGATCTGAATCCGGCGTCTTTTTTACCCACCGCATCACCCACTGCATCACCGACACCTTCTCCAGCTCCGGCTCCAGTGCCTTCTCCTAACCTGGATGATGAACTAATTGGAACCGCTGACGGCGAACTGTTAGCGGGTGAAAGCGGCAATGACCGCATCTTCGGCAACGGTGGCAATGATACGCTAAATGGCGGTAGTGGCGATGATCTGCTAAACGGCGGTGCAGGCAATGATCTCCTCAGCGGTGGCACCGGCAAGGATGCCTTTGTGTTTGATTCTGGAAAAGCCTTTGCTGCCGAAGATTTTGGTTTGGATCGGATTATCGACTTTGAGCGTGGGGTGGACAAAATTGTGCTCGACCGCACGTCCTTTGGCCGCATTTCTTCCACCTCGATTGGGATCGTTAGCCGCGATTCTCTAGCCAGCACCAGCAGCAAACGCATTGTCTACAGCCGCAGCTCAGGTCGCCTCTTCTTTAACGCTAATCGCTCAGCCAGCGGTTTTGGTGATGGAGGAGTATTGGCTGTTATCGACAGTGACAATAATGCTGCAACAGCAGCCCCGGCGTTGACAGCAGCGGCGTTTCAGATCGTAGCGTAGTGAGGGAGGTGAGGGAGAGTTAGCTTTCTCGTGAGGTGGATAGTTGAACTATCCACCTGGAAGGTGCAACCGTCCATCGCCCATCACCCAGGACGCTAACCTAACCCCTCTACTTCTCTTTCCCATCTCCAATCAACCTGTAAGGGCGAAGCATTTGCTGATAGATCTATATGCTTGCACTCTAGACTATTTGGCAAATGCTTCGCCCCTACCTCATGGACAGAACGGATCTTGATGCGGAATGCAAGGAGGTGGATAGGGCTTTGGTGGCGGTAAATGGGAATCAGGCGCATAGGGATAGGGCGAATGGAAGCTATCCTTCAAGGCCCAAAGAAAAATTAGGGCAAGGTAAACCATCAGAATATACACCCATAGGGGTGTACCTTTTGGTTTATCGGGCGGCTTTATAGGCTTACGTTCAATCGTAGTAACAACCTGCTCATTATTTTGCAGATTGATAATTTCGATATTAGGGCCAGTGCCGCAACTGCCGCTACAAGAACCCCCACAGGAACACTTGCTCATATGACCTTTGACGAACTTTACAGGAACGAACGCCGGAATTACACTTAACTCCTTTCAGAAGCAGTATAAAATATTACTCTCGAAAACTCCATCTTGATTCGCGGTTCAGCCTAACTGGAACCCCTAATCCAGCACAATAACTACTAGCTCAACCAAAAGTCACACCGCTGCCTAGCTCAATCATTCTAGGCAACATTTCCAACAGAGACTCCACCGTCTTCGAGATGCATTAACTGGATGGATGCATCTCTTATAGCTAAAATTTCAACATTAGATATCAATTTTACGGAAATTGCAGGCTCTTTTAACAAAAATGTGAGTTTCTAAATGTTGACCGGAATGCATTTTTATAAATGAATTAACCCAAAAACTATAGAACTAAAGTATTACCATTGATTCCTGGATAGACGCATATGCACTAGGGGTAATAAACCTTGGTCTATTTTTACGCTAAATGTTGAGTTAATTCAGTAATATCAAAACGGTAATTGGAGGCAAAGGATTGAATCCAAATTGCTATCCTTGGTCGATGCAACTGGCATTCAGAAGCCAACTTAGGCTGCCTGCATAGGTTAATAATGACAAGAAATCTTCTCTGGATTCACCTGAAACTGGATACTGCTCGCACGTTTTTTACCAGGTAATTCCTGTGCTCCCAAGATATAGCCATCTTGCCGCAACTCTTCTACCGTGCGCCAAAAGATTTGATTATTTCGAGACGAGTTACTGCCCAGTAGATCCAGATTTTTGAACAGATATTGTTTAGAAATAATCAGGTACTGTCCATCTCGTAACGCATCCCACTTCATGCGGCTGGCTAGATAAATCAACAATTTAGTTTTGTAGTCACATTTTGCATTGCTGCCCAGCTTTTGACTGATATCAATATCGCCGGCAAACAGCACATAATCCCCCGTGCGTCCGGGACCATCAAAAAATTCCAAAGAGACCGTATAAGCGTCGGCTAATTCATAGGTATAGTCTGCCGCTTTTGCTAGGTCAAAATCTCTGGGGACATTGTCAATTTCGTAATCCTTGATACGCAGTACACTTTTGATCATCACTTTGGCCCCTACCTGATTGCCCTTTTGCAGCGATTGGGCCAATACCAGTTCGGTGCGGTGCAGAGCCACCAGATCGCGATTGAGCTGGGAACGCAATTTGGAGGCAAAGCCTCCATCCTTGGTGCGGGTATAACCCAGCCGTTCCAGCAAATCATTCGAGCGAAACGAAACTATCGGACCGTTGCCCTGTTGAGCCGCCAGTTTGTAGAGATAGAGCACAATCGACACTTGACGCGGATTCAGGAAGGTGAGCAGTGCCATAAACAACCGCTGGATTTTGCGGTCCTGAATCTTTTCTAGACCCTTGCTAATGCCTTGGTCGGTACAGGCTTGCAAATCGAGCTTTGCGTACTGCGCCTTCAGCTCTTCCCACTCCTCTGCCGAAAGGTTTTCCAACGGCACTCGGCGAATCACCGCGACTTCGCTAGTTTCCTTGCTATCCGCCTCAACCTGCATTTCCAGATAATAGCCTTCTTCATCCGAGCGCAGAATGGGCAGATGCACATCGGGATTTTTGATGGAAGCGGCAGCTCGTGGCAACACCATTAAAAGCTGACCATCAACAGGAAAGGCAGATTTTTCGGCACTAGGAATAGAGGCTTTGAGCTTTAGGGCACTTTGCATAGAAACCAAACCGGACGGCAAGACTTACTACAGCGATATCAAGCCGCTTCGAGCAGCCCCAACGAACCGCTTATGAGCTGACTCTATCTGTAGTGCTCTGATCCTACAGTACTTTTTGCAAACCCACACATCTAGTTGTCTAACAGAAATATTTTTCCCTACACGCTACATCTAGCGTTTGATCCTGTAACTCCGGCGGATGTTTTGATCGCTTGATCCTGTAACTCCGGCGGATGGTTTTAGCCTATAACTCGCGCGGACGGTTTAGACACAGCCTGTAACTCCGGCGTTGATTTTTGCGTCAGGGAACGCAAGATCTTGGATCAAGCTCAATCCAGAGCAGAAGGCAACTCATCATACCCCACTGCACAGAAAGCTGGCCTCGTTCTTACCTGTAACTCTGGCGGATTACCCAGCCTCAGCCTGTAACTCCGACGGATAATTTGTACCTGTAACTCCGGCGAAGAATCAGGCTATTACTCCGGCGTATTGTTCGTCAGGAACGGTTGAGATCAAAATTTTTCGGTGCTAACCTCTCATCAATTCTGATTAAGTCTGAATCAAGCTTGCGCTAGGAGGTGGTTAATTTCGCTAATTCTGGGTTCGTTGAGTCCGTCCTGCCTTGAGATTGTTGAAACGCAATAAAAAACCCTCTGGCCTCCCTACCACAGTTAGCTAAAGGGTTTCTGAGTTGGTTGTACCTCACTTGAGTGGGTGAGGTTTGGATTGTTATGTCTGAAAATTCTAGCAACTTTTTCGGCTCTGGTATAGGGCCGTCCGTTTTGTTTCGATTAATTAGGGGGTTTAGCAGAGCCGCATACCCCTCTTCAGAAACTGGAGGTAGAGTGGGATGTTCCTAGCCTCACCTCCAGAATCTTGTCTGGTCAAAGAGAGCAGTCAGGCTTTCTTTGATTTATTTCCACATCGATTTGATTACATTTACGCACCCCATCCGGAACCAGGAACAAAACCGCATTGGCAAACCGAAAGCCGCCATCCCCTAACAAATCGCCTGTTAAATCAAAGTAGCTATCTCTATGGCGTTCGCTTTGGTGTAAAAACACGGTATTGCTTACTGGATATCGATGCTGGCAGCCCTTATCACCCAGATCGGGACGGGTTCGCGGTGCAGCGAATTCTGGGTGTGCTAGAACCGCTGGGCCTGACTCGCTGTCTAATCTGTACATCTAGCTATAGCGGTGGTTTACATATTTACTTTCCGTTTCAGTCAGCTCAAAAAACCTGGGAACTGGGAGCAACCCTCACCGTTTTGCTAGAGAATGCTGGCTTTAGCGTAAAACCAGGTTGTCTAGAAGTCTTTCCTAATCACAGAAGCCCAAACACCCAAGGAAAACCAAGTTTATTTAATGCCCATCGGCTGCCGCTACAGATGGGGTCGTACTTACTGAATCAGGACTTTGAACCTGTTTGGACGGATCGCTTCAACTTTGTGCAGCAATGGCAGAGCAGCCAACAACACAACGAAATTCCACCCCGACTGCTCAGCCGGATTCTCAAACAGAACCAACGCGAGCGGTACCAGATATCCGGCAAGGCTGCTAAGTTTCTCAACGATCTAAATGCGGAGATCGAATTAGGTTGGACCGGCTACGGGCAGACTAACTATTTGCTCGGACGGATTGCCATGCGAACTTACATCTTCCACCACATCCTGGAAGGCAGTACGCCTTTGATTGGACAATCACTCGTTGATGAAATTATAGCTGTTGCCAGATCACTTCCCGGATATCAAGAATGGTGCCAGCATCAACATGAGATTGAACATAGAGCCGCAGAGTGGGCAAGATGTGTGGAAAACAGCCACTACTTTCCCTACGGTACTAGTTCTTGTATTAATAATACTCTGGATCAACAGAGTGCAGAACCATCTAGATCTGAGCAATCCCTGAACTGGAATCAACAACAATCTGAGAATACAAAAGAACGAATCAGACAGGCTATTGCCGATCTACTCAATCAGAACGCTCTACCAGCCCAAGCTACAGCAAGATTTAAAGCACTAACTCAGTACGGAATTGGAGGAGCTTCCCTCTATCGCTACAAAGACCTATGGCATCCAAACTTTCTAGTTGTTCCAGAGGATCAGAACTTTATTAATAACCCTTTAAATCCATCTGACCAATATACCCAACTAGAACCAGTCCAGATATCCGATCAAGATTCTACAAACTTATTAGCTGTACTAGATGGTAATTCAGCGCAGCCAGTGGATTCTAGCGATCAAGAAATAGAAGATTTTGGGATCAATGATGGTAATACCACAGTTGATGCGAGTTTTGATTGTTCTACTCACGGAAGTGCAGATGCAGATGCAAGTTATTGGCATAGTTGTCAGCGTAGTTGTCAGCGTAGTTGTCAGCATAGTTGTTGGAGCAAACGGGTGCTTCCTCAGCTAGAGACTGAACAGTTGCTCCTTTCAGGTAATTCAAGCTGGATCCTAGATGCTGAATGGCGGTTCCAGTCTGGGCAGCGGCTTGACTGGTTGTTTAGAGGCTTTCTTTTTAAGCCACCCTAGCTCTGCACCTTTGCTCCATTACTTTTACTCCGTTAACTTTTAGTCCATCAATCTTGGCAAATACTCCTGAACAACAGGAACCGAAATCGAGGCAGTAGTGGCATCAGCGGGCATCGAAGGGTTAATTTCGGTGTTGATGCCAATCACCTCTCCGGTCTGATTTACAAGTGGTCCGCCTGAATTGCCAGGATGTACTTCTGTGTTGGTGAGCAAAATGCCATCGCGGGTGACCCGTTTCAGTTCACCTTTGGTGATGACTTCGGCCCGTCCGTAGGGTGCACCAATGGCCCAAACGGGTTCGCCTTCTTGGGGCCGATCTTCGGCAAAGCGAGCCGGTGTCAGATTACTGGCACCTTCAATTTGTACTAGCGCCAGATCGTAATGAATGCCAGCATCGCGGCTACCTGTAGCAACCACGTAGGCAGGTAATTCCCGCTCGTCGGACAGACGCACGACCCAGCGGTCACCTCCATTGCGTACAACATGGCTATTCGTCAGCACCAAACCGGATGAATTGAGAATTACGCCTGAACCAATCGACTGCCGACCTGACAGCATCACTACTGAGCGATTGGCTTCCATGATCGGGGTGGGAGTGCCGAGGGGAGTGGAACCATCGCTAGCGCGCCGTTGGCGGATCAGGGTTTCGACCTGTTGCTGTCCGGCAATCCAGGCTTGCTGCACCCAGTTGCCCAGGTAGGTGTTACTCAAAAGCCAGCGGCTGCCAATCACCAGCACGGTTGCGGCTAGTGTGACTCGCAAAAACTCTTCTAGTTTTAATTCCTGCGACTTCATACAGGCTAAGGCGTACCCACGATGCCGTTCTTCCTTCCTAGAATAGGATGGAAGCAAAATTTCTTGCAAGAAGTCAAATCCATGAAGTTGCCCCAGCTTGATAGCGAAACGATTGACCGAATGATTGAAATGGCCTGGGAGGACCGCACTCCATTTGAAGCTATTGAACATCAGTTTGGCTTGAGCGAACCGCAAGTGATTGCCCTGATGCGGCGGGAAATGCAGCCCTCGAGTTTTCGGATGTGGCGTCAGCGGGTCAGTGGCCGCAAAACCAAACATCTGGAAAGACGCAGCTTCGGGGCTGGACGGTTTAAGTCACAAAATCAAAAAGGATGAAAATCGAGGGTTCATGCTGACGATTTACAGCCAGGATCACCGCTATCAAGATGCTCGATTTGAGCTAATCGACGGCAAGTTGCTACCGCCGTTTGAGAATCCGCGTCGGGCGGAGATGGTGTTGGCGCAGGTGCAACAGGCGAAGCTGGGAGCGGTGTTGCCAGCTCAAGAGTATGGGCTGGAACCCATTCTGCGGGTTCACGATCCGGGCTATGTGGCGTTTTTGCAAACCGCGTGGTCAGAATGGCTGGCGGCTCACGGTGATTATGATGCCCTACCGCTGAACTGGGCGACTCGCACGATGCGGCATGACCGAGTTCCCGAAACCATTGATGGTAAATTGAGTTACTATTCCTTTGATGCCGGAACGCCGATTACGGCTGGAACTTGGCGAGCGATTACTGCCGCGGTGAATGTGGCCCTAACGGCTCAACAGCAGATGCAGCAGGGCGCACGATCTGCCTTTGCCCTTTGCCGTCCGCCCGGTCATCATGCAGCCAGGGATTTCTACGGCGGCTATTGCTTTTTTAACAATGCGGCTGTGGCGACTGAAGCATTTCGCAAAGCAGGTGCGGCGCGGGTGGCGATTTTGGATGTGGATTATCATCATGGCAACGGCACCCAGGCTATTTTTTACGATCGTTCCGATGTATTATTTCTGTCGCTACACGGCCATCCTAGTCAGGAATATCCTTACTTTTTAGGCTATGAGGATGAAGTTGGCGTCGGTGTTGGAGAAGGCTATAACCGAAATTATCCACTGCGGTGGGGAACGGACTGGGCTAGTTATCAAACCGCATTTGCGGATGCAATTCAGCATATTCAAGCCTATGGCCCGGATGTGGTAGTTGTTTCTTTGGGAGTCGATACGTTTGAACAAGACCCAATTTCAAAGTTTCGCTTCAAGCGTGAAGATTATTGCAAAATCGGTGAGGGGATTGCGAGCTTGGCTAGGCCAACACTATTTGTGATGGAAGGCGGATATGCAGTTGAGGAAATTGGTACGAATGTGGTGAATGTTTTGGTGGGCTTTGAGAATAGTAAGAAATAATTTGAATGAATTTTGTACATCAACTCCTTTAGGATCTATGACTTACCCCCGCTTTCATTTGGCATTTCCAGTGGCAAATTTAGCAGAGGCGCGAGCCTTTTATGCCGATCTATTGGGCTGCTCGATTGGCCGCACGAGTGACCGCTGGATTGACTTTAACTTCTACGGACACCAAATCACCGCTCACTTGAAGCCAGAAGAATGCCGCAGGGCAACAACCAATCCGGTGGACAAAGAGCAGGTGCCCGTTCGCCATTTTGGGCTGATTCTAGAGTGGCAGCAATGGCATGAGTTGGCAGAGCAGTTGAAATCACGGCAAGTCGAGTTCTTGATTGAACCGCAGATTCGCTTTGCGGGCGAAGTTGGAGAACAGGCGACGCTGTTTATTCAAGATCCGAGTGGCAATGCGCTGGAGTTCAAAGCGTTTCAGGATCAGGCGCAAATCTTTGCCTCGTGATGGCTTGTATCGTGGGTGCAAATTCTCTATGGTGCTACGGTGGCTGGAATTGAGTTTGGCTGGTTTGCCTGTGTTGCGATAATGATGTCTCAGCCAGTGATTCAGCGGCGGTTTGTCTCGGTTTCCCATTGGTTGGATCGGCTGATGGGGGTGATTTTGATTGGCCTGGGGCTGCGGTTAGCGCTAATCCAGAAGGATTAGGCGAAACTACACGGCTGGTGCAGTCCCCGGCACAACAACTGGCGCGTCATCCGCCAAAATTTCTTTGCTGACCACGTTGCCCTCCTGATCGATTTCGTAAATGATCGGGATGCCGGTGGCCAGTTCTAGTAGGGGAATTTCCATTTCGCTAATCTGATCTAGATCCATGATGATCGACCGCAGTGAGTTGCCGTGGGCGGCGACCAAAACGTGATCGCCCTGCTTCAGGTGGGCCAAAATGCGCTGTTTGAAGAAAGGAATCGTCCGGGCTACGGTATCGGCCAAGCTTTCGCCACCGGGAGGGCGCACGGCATAGGAGCGTCGCCATAGCCTTACCTGTTCTGCTCCATACTTGGCGGCGGTTTCGGCCTTGTTTAAGCCCTGTAAATTGCCGTAAAACCGTTCGTCTAGCGCTTGGGCGGTAAAAACCGGGATTTCTTCCTCTGGATTGCCTGCGTGTTGGTCCCAGCCATGCCAATCGGGATCATCCGCTTCGTGGTGAATCACTGGACTTTTGCCCTGTTTGCGGACCGCATCTGATTCGACGAGGCAAATCAATCCGGTTTGAATGGCGCGAATCAGCAGACTCGTAAAGCAGACATCGATCGGATAGCTTTTTAGCTTTTGAGCGGCCCGCTGAGCTTCTTCCATGCCCTGATGGCTGAGGGGGACATCGACCCAGCCTGTGAACTTGTTAGCCGCGTTCCAGGTGCTCTGCCCATGCCGAATTAGAATCAATTTAGCCATGATTTAACCTTGATGGATCGGCGTCATGAATCAGCGTAGCGAATATCCATTTCGCTTCTCACCTTGTAGCACGCTTCCATGATTTCCCATTCGTCCTGTGTGCTTATTTTTTGACAGATCTAGGCAGAAATTGTGTGAATTTTCAAGAAGTTGGCTCCGCCCGCCTGCCGCATTGGAATGCCACCCATTACCAGAATCCGGTCGCCGGGGGAAGCCAAATGCCGTTGACGCAGACAGGTTTCCACCTGATGCAGTGCTTCCTCAAAGGTCTCCTTTTCTTGCTCGATCAGCAGTGGCTTGACGCCCCAGACTAAATTGAGGCGATGGTAGACATTCTCATTCGAGGTGACGGCAATAACAGGCGCTTTGGGACGTTCGGATGCGGCCAGTAGAGCCGATGCGCCACTGCTGGTGAGGGCGACAATTGCCTTCAGATGCAACACTTCATCAATCGCGTTCAGGGCTTCGCTGAGGGCATTGGGAATTTCGCTCTTAATCGCTGGATTGTTTTCAAACCTGAGGTCTTTCTCGACATCATGGGCAATGCGGGACATCATCGCCACGGCCTCGATCGGATAGGCTCCTACGGCGGATTCGCCAGACAGCATTACCGCATCGGTTCCGTCCAAAATCGCGTTAGCGACATCGCTGACTTCGGCACGGGTAGGACGCGGATTTTGGATCATGCTTTCCAGCATCTGAGTAGCGGTGATCACGGGAATGCCGAGCTGGTTGCAGCGGCGAATAATTTGCTTTTGCAGGTTAGGAACTCGCTCTGGCGGAATTTCGACGCCCAAATCCCCCCGTGCCACCATGATCGCGTTACATTCGCCCAGAATTGGTTCCAGATTTTGGATAGCCTGGGGTTTTTCGATCTTCGCCAGTACCGGCAGGTCAGTATGACCGCGCTCTGCCAGAAATCGTTTCAATGCTTGGACATCTTCGGCCTGGCGCACAAAGCTGAGCGACACCCAATCGATCCCCTGCGATAAGCCGAACTCCAGATCCTGCTGGTCTTTTTCGGTCATGGAAGGCAGCTTTAGATTCAGGCTGGGTAAATTGACGCCTTTGTGGCTCTTCAGCAATCCACCTTTGATCACTAGACACTGCACGCCATTATCTACGATCGATTTCACTTGCAGTTCTAGTAAGCCGTCATCCAGCAAAATTTGGGTGCCTGGTTCGGCTTCTTCTGCCAAGAACGGGTAGTCAATGCCAACGGTATCGGGTCGCTGCGTAAATTCGGCAATTGGGACCAGAGTGAGCAGTTCGCCTGCAGTGAGTTTAATAGCGCCATCCGGCAGGTCTCCCACCCGGATTTTGGGTCCCTGCAAGTCTTGCAGAATCGTGATCGGCGCATCCAGCTCTTCCGACACCGAACGCAACAGCGCGATGGTTTGGGCGTGATCGGTGTAACTACCGTGGGAAAAATTTAACCGAGCTACACTCATTCCGGCCTGCACCATTTGCTTGAGTATCTCTGGTGAGCGGCTGGCGGGGCCGATCGTAGCAACAATTTTTGTGCGATGGGGTGGTGCTAGCATGGCTGAATACGGCTCCCTGTCCTGGTTTTTCTGGATTTCCTTAAAATAGGTCTTTCGATTTGAAAAAGAATGCTATCCAGCTTACAAATGCTATCTTTTCCGAAATTTTTAAGAATCCCACTAAAAGACAGATACAACGTCGGTAATGTGGATCACAAATGCGTCTAATTTTTTGTACATAAAATATTCATCCTGTAACTTATATCACTAGAGATTTGGGAAATCGATCTGTTGACGCAACTGCGAGTGATTCAGGTCACTTAATATTCATCACATCATCACAAGAATTTTTCCGGTTGTCATCCTGAATCGCAGAAAAGCTGAAGTGAAGCATGTCTGTAGACCTGTTTGCTGAAGCAACCGCAGGGCCATTTGTCTGATCATGCTCATTCTGCTTATCAAAATCCCGTATACAAGCCCCATGCAAACTAATCATAGAAACCAACACACAAGGCGGGATTGGAGCGAATGGTTTGAGGTGGCATGAGATGACAGCAGCAGCACAGGTTAAATCAGCTTCTAGTACCTTGCGGTTGCCCAAAGAAACGGCCCCTCGGCTGATTCCGATCTGATTTGCATCTGAAACGACCTTGAGCAGCTTCTGCATTTGTACAGACGGAGCTTGCTCAAGTCTATCGAGTTGTTGAGAAGGATAGATCATGGCAATTATCACGGTTACATCGACCGCCGACAGTGGTGCAGGATCGTTGAGAGCGGCAATTGCATCTGCCCGGTCTGGCGATACGATTCAGTTTGCTCCCAGCCTCGCCAATCAAACGATTCGCTTAACCAGCGGCCAGATCGAAATTTCACCGGGTAAAAACCTGACGATCAATGGAGCGGCAGCGGCTAACTTGACCATCAGCGGCAACAATGCCTCTCGGATCCTGTTGGTTAACTCCAATCAGGACTTTCCTACGAACGTCACAATCAAAAACTTGTCGCTTGCCAATGGTAAAACTTCGGATCAAGGTGGAGCGATTCTGGGAGAACACAAAGCGAATATTACGATTGAAAATGTTAAATTCGCGGGCAACAGAGCTGATAAAGGTGGTGGTGCCGTATTTAGCAAGTGGGAGAACAACCTGACGGTAATCAACAGCCAATTTGACGGCAATGTGGCGACTCAGGGCAACGACGAGCGAGGCGCAGGCGCAATTGCTTTTGTCAGTCCCGGCAATTTCATCGTCCGCAATAGTACCTTCACTAACAACCGAGGCATTAATGGTGGCGCGATCAACAGCTTGAACGGCAAACTGACGATTGAAAACTCGAAATTTATCAACAACAGCACCACAACGGCTAAATTTATCGATGGCTCAGCAACTGGTTTTCTGCGCGGCTATGGCGGTGCTCTCTTTACCGATCGGGCCAGCGCGGTCAACGAAGCTTCCGGTACGATTCGGATTGTCAATAGTGTGTTTGAAGGCAATCGCGGTTTGGGAGAAGGCGGCGGAGCCTATCTCTATACCGGCAACCAGGACAATGTGATTATCGAAACCACCAGCTTTAGGAATAATCAGGTCCAAGGTCTGCCACGCGGCAATGCCGGTAATGGTGGTGGTTTGGTGGTGCTGAGTAATGGTTTGAATAAGGGTCTAACACTAAATCGAACCTCATTTGTGAATAATAGTGCGACCAATCAGGGTGGCGGTTTATGGATGATGGGAGCACCCTCTACAATCACGAATAGTACCTTCTCTGGAAACAAGGCAATATTTAGCACTACGCCTGCCCAAAATGATACAGGTCGGAACGGTGGGGGGATGGCGCTGTATGATGCAGCAACTACGATTGTCAACAGTACAATTGCCAACAACCAGGCTGGCTGGGTCGGCGGTGGCATTTTGGCTAGCTCGGCCCCGGTGACGGTAAAAAACACGATTTTTGACAAAAACACGGCCCTGAATGGCGGCAACCCCTGGAACATCCGTCAGCATACCAGCCGCGAGCTGACCGACGGAGGCGGCAACATTCAAAATGCCCTCGCCAATGACGATCGGGTAACGCCGAATGCGCGGGTGATTGATCCCAAACTCGGTCCGCTTCAGGACAATGGCGGTGGTTTATTAACCCATGCCCTGTTGCCCGGGAGCCCTGCGATCAATGCGGGCGTCAGTGGCGCTCCTTCAACCGATGCCAGAGGCTTTACCCGCGACGGTCAGCCTGATATCGGCGCCTTTGAATTCGGTGCGGTCGGCAGTACTCCCAGTACCCCTAGCGGTCCGGGAACTCCTAGCAGCCCGGCCAATCCCATCAGCGGTACTCCCGGCAACGATACGCTTACGGGCACCGCTGGTAGAGACACGATTTTGGCAGGAGCAGGCAACGATTTGCTCACGGGCGGATTAGGAGCCGACCGGCTCACTACTGGAACCGGAGCCGATCGCGTGCTTTACCGTGGCCCAACCCAACTCGATGCCTTTGCCGGATCGCGGGTTAATTCACTTGATCGCATCACTGACTTGAACGTGCTGCAAGGCGACCGCCTCCAACTCGATTACGACAACAATCTGGCAACTACTCAGCGTCCGAGAGGACTGTTTAATGCGGGTAAGGTGGACGGGAATAATCTCAGTGCGGCTCTCAAATCTGCCTATGCCGACAAGAACCAAAAAACGACTGGTAAGCAGGACCTGAAAGCCAATGAAGCCGTGTTGTTTCAGTGGAAAAAGAGTACCTACCTGTCGGTGAACGATAGTGTGCGAGCCTTCAACGGCAGTCGCGATCTGGTGGTCAACGTCACGGGTCTTGCTAATCCTGCGGCCCATGCTACGGCGGGTGCTCTACCTGTGACGGGGTACTTTGCTTAAAGGATGCCTAGATGTCTAAAGTGTGTCTAAAGTTTGCCTAGAGAAAGCAAGGGTCAGGGGAGAGGGTTAGCCTACCTTTCCCCTTTTTTCTTAGAGGTATCGCCAATATTCGACTGAAGCAACCGCCGCATTGCCTGCCACCAAAACGAACGCCCCTGCCGCTCATGCCAATACCAATACTCGCAGCCCCACAGCAGGATTGTTCCGTAACCTAACGTCGATAGCCTTTGCACTAAGGCCGTGGCCTGGGCTGGTGAGCAACTGGGATGGTGTATACCCTGGAGGGCGATGAGTTGATTTGGTTCCCAGGGTTCGGCCTGTGCTTCCGCGATCCAAGCTGCTTTGCCCCGCGCAACGATCTGGGACTGCCAAGTTTGCAGGGTTTGCCAAAAGGGCGGCTGGGGTTCCAGGTAGTACTGGCTTTGTCCGATTGGCACTTTGCTATAGACATTGATTCCAACTGCATCGGCCAGACTGAGGCAATCTTGAAACGCTACTTCGTCTTCAGTCACATTGGCTAAGGGCAGTGAGATTGAACCCGTGAGCAGAATTTTGTGCTGGGGCAGGGCCAACGATCGAATCAGCTCCACTTCTTGCCTAACGAATTCGGAACTAAGAAACCGTCCTCCGGTAATCTCTAAGCGGGTAAACGGCTCGTTCTCAATTTGCCAATATCGAATCGCACTAGCATGACGCATGTGATTCACCACCGCATCCACAAAGCGGATCGTGTGTTCGGCTATGACTGGGCTGCGTTGATCCACAGCAATTTCACTTGGACCTGTATCGTAGCGTTGACTCAACCATTCTGGAAAATGAAATTCTGGCCAGCGTGGCACTTTCATGCCAACGGCTAAAATTACACTAATCCCGCGTTGCTCACTTTCTTCCAGCAACCAATCGAGGATCGAAAAGTCATACTGGTTCTGCTGTGGTTCAATCTCGTTCCAATAACTGCATAAGCGAATTTGCTTAAAGCCCAGATCGCAAATTTGCCGGAAGGCGTCTCGATAATCGAGGTCCAAATAGCGGCACTGCAATTGGCTAAACGTGGTGCCCCAGGTCAACGTTTGACCAGCTGGAAGTTTGGTACGGGAAGGGAGTGGACCGGACTGCAACGGTAGTGGTATGGCCAACTGTCGCAGCAAATGTCTGGGGTTGAGAACCTGGAAAAACGAAGCCATAGAAGGACTGCTATAGTCATGAATCAAATCATGAGACGAGTAATGAAGCCAGAGTTTTCCCAATCTACGCCAATAATGCTGCGGGTAGCCAGTTTAGCGGATGCTGAATCTCTGTCGCAACTCTGCACCCAACTCGGTTACACCGTCACAGTTCAGCAGATGCAGCAGCATTTAGCTACCGTTTTGTCCCATCCCGACCATCAGGTTTATGTAGCTGAGCAGCATCGCGTCGTGGGTTGGATTCATGGGCAGCGATGTGCCCTGCTGATTGGACCAACTCAGGTGGTGATTTTGGGACTCGTGGTGGATGAAACTGTTCGCGGTACCGGAATTGGACGGCAATTACTGCACCAGCTCGAAGCTTGGGCCATGACTCAAGGCTGCTCCGAAGTAATGGTGCGCTCGAATGTTTTGCGGCAGGCGGCCCACCGTTTTTACGAACGCATGGGCTACCGGATGATCAAGCAATCGCTGGTGTTTCAAAAACGACTTCAACCACCCAACGCAGCCGGTGACTAGTTACTACGCTCACCAGATGCCTCACAATCAACCCTGCTCAGTATCCACAACTTCCACTCCCTTACCCCCTTACACCCTACCCCTCAATATGTCCCCCCCTTACCCCCCACCCCTCAATATGTCCGTCCCTTCACCTGCGCCAACTCATCCCCGGCCAGCACGCCGCTGTCGGAGTAGTAGCCGGAGGCTTTTTTGGCTTCGATTTCAACTTGAGCATCGGCTGGAACTAGTTCCGGCGGGATTGGAATCCGTTCGACTACTTCGATGCCGGCATTGGTGATGGCGTTGTACTTCATATTACTCATCGAAACCAGGCGATCGATGCGAGTGACGCCCAGCCAGTGCAGCACATCTGGCATCAGCTCCTGGAAGCGCATATCTTGGACGCCAGCAACGCACTCGGTCCGCAGGAAATAGGCATCAGCGCGGTCGCCGCCTGCCTGACGTTTGCGGGCATTGTAGACCAGGAATTTGGTCACCTCTCCTAGCGCTCGTCCCTCTTTGCGGCAGTAGATGATAATCCCGGCTCCGCCTTCCTGCGCGGTTTGAATACAGACCTCGATGCCGTGCACTAGATAGGGCCGGCAGGTGCAAATATCCGAGCCAAACACATCTGAGCCGTTGCATTCGTCATGGACGCGCACCGCCAGCGGCCGGTTGGGGTCGGTAATGGCGTCGGTGTCGCCAATAATGTACACCGTGGTGCCGCCAATCGGAGGCAGAAACACATGCAGATCTGGACGGGTTACCAATTCTGGGAACATATTGCCGGTTTGCTGAAACAATACGCGCCGCAGTTCCCATTCTTCAATGTTCAGGCGTTTGGCAATTCCGGGCAAATACCAGACTGGGTCAATCGCCGCTTTGGTGACAACTAAACTACCGTCGGGTTTAAGAATGGCACCGTCTACCTGGAGTCGTCCTGCGGCAATTTCGTCTCTCAGTTCAGGAATGTTGATATGGGCTTTGGTGATGGCAATCGTCGGGAAAATGTCGTAATTTTCGCCACTGTAGACCGTAAACACCTCACCAACCATCGCCCCAAACGGATCGAGCGAGACAATCTTGTCGGGATCACCCCAGCTCGGATGGGGACCAATCTCGACTACGGGGGCTGTATTCGTTAGATCGGCCTTGTGGGTTGGATCGAGCACCCCGCTGGCTACCGCCAATGCCCGATAAACGCCATAAGCGCCCGCATGGGTGCCAATCACGTTCCGGTGTTTGGGGCTGCGGAGAGACCCCAGAATCGGGCCTCGCTGTTGCGGATCGGCAGCACCCCACTGGATCGGCACCACCGTGCTGCCCCGCGCTTGGTGAGAGGTGAGGATGATGTGCTTGGATTTAGTAGGCTTACCGTTAGACCCGTTAGATTTGGCAAGATCTTCAGTCATGGTGCAGTGCAACCCCTACAGCGATGTATCGTATTCTAAACTTAATTTCTATCAACTTCATCGTTGGTAACATTCCTTGGCTGGCGGCTGGGTTAGGTTAAGCTTGGCTCGACTGCCAGGTCGCGTTTTTTCTGTTCCTTCATCCCCTAGCTCTACCATGCCATTCGATCCTCCGCCCGTCACGTCATCTGATACGTCATCCGAAAAGGTCATCCTGATCAATCATCCTCTAGTGCAGCACAAGCTGACGATCATGCGGCAGGTCGAAACCCATACGCAAGATTTTCGCCGCCTGCTAAAAGAAATCGCCATGCTGCTGGCCTATGAGGTGACGCGAGACTTACCGCTGAAAAAGCAGACGATCAAAACGCCGCTGGCGGAAATGGAAGCCCCGATGCTGGCTGCCGACAAAAAAATGGTGATTGTTTCGATTTTGCGGGCGGGGCAGGGTTTGCTGGATGGCATGATCGAGCTGATTCCCACCGCGAAAGTGGGCCATATCGGCCTCTACCGTGAGCCAACCACATTGACGGCGGTCGAGTACTACCTGAAGCTGCCCCTCGATGTCGAGCATCGCGATATGTTGGTGGTGGACCCGATGCTGGCAACCGGCAATTCCGCCGTTGCAGCTGTCGATCGCCTCAAGGAAGCGAACCCCGCCTCGATCAAGTTTGTCTGCCTGCTGGCTGCTCCAGAAGGAATTCAGCATTTCCATGAGCAGCACCCGGATGTCCCCATCTACACGGCAGCCATCGATGAACGTCTGGATGACCACGGCTATATTGTGCCTGGATTGGGGGATGCGGGAGACCGGTTGTATGGGACGCGGTGAGGGGGATGAGGAAGATGGGGGAGATGGCAGGGTTGTGGGGGTGAAGGGATAAGTATGGCTGATTTTGAGGCTGGGGTGTCGGACCTGACGCTGGAGCAGGCGGCAGTTCGTTATCTGCGCTCTACTGAGGCGATTCGGGAGCGGTGCGGCCAGTTGTTTGAACTCTGCTTACAGGATCGATTGGCTTACTTTCGCTGCGATCTAGAGCGGCTGGGTGCGGTAGCAGATTATGTGACGCAAGAGATTCAGACTAACTATCCAGATTGGCAGGTGCCGTTCCATAGCCGCTGGCGGCATTTTCAGGCGGGGGGAGTGGATCGATTGGCCCAACTGGATCAGAAACTGGCTCACCTGCCGCTATTAGAACAGGCCAGGGCCAAATTTGATTTGGCGGTTACGAGTGTGCTGCTGGATGCGGGCGCGGGCGCTACCTGGACCTACACAGAAATCGAAACTGGACAAACCTTTCAGCGCTCGGAAGGTTTAGCGGTTGCTAGCTACTGTCTGTTTTTGAACGGCGGCTTTGCCAGCCAGCCAGACCAGCTTCGAGTTGATGCGGTGGGCCTGCAGCAGTTGACCTTGGAAACCTTGGCAAACGGCTTTCAGGTCACAGCAGCAAATCCCTTAGTCGGCTTGGAGGGCCGCTTGCAGTTAATGCAGCAGCTCGGTCGTGTTCTGGAGAGCGAGCCAGAACTGTTTGGTGAACTGGGGCGTCCGGGCGGTTTGGTGGACTACTTGCTGCTCCAAGCGCTACAGGGCAAGCTTCCTGCTCATACCGTATTCGAGGCGGTGCTGTTGGGCTTCAGCGAGATTTGGCCGGGACGAACCACGCTTGCAGGAGTGAACCTGGGTGATGTTTGGCGGCACTCTGGTTTGCCAAATTCTGGTTCACCAAATACGGACTTGGGTTCGCAACTCGTACCGTTTCACAAGCTGTCCCAGTGGCTCACTTACTCGCTGCTAGAACCTTTGCAGGATCTAGGGTTGGAAATTACCGATCTGGATCAGCTCACCGGCTTAGCTGAATACCGCAACGGCGGACTCTGCCTTGATCTCGGCCTACTGCAACCCAAACAGGCCATTGTCCTCAATGAACCCCATGCCCCCAGCTCGGAGGTAATCGTAGAATGGCGGGCGCTAACCGTTGTGCTGCTTGACCAGATTGCTGCAACCATCCGCCAAAGGCAAAACCTAACTGCGGCAGAATTACCCTTAGCCAAAGTGTTGGAAGGTGGCACTTGGGCGGCAGGACGCCGCATCGCTGCTTCCCTGAGACTCAATGGTGAGCCACCAATTCGCATCGTGAGTGATGGAACGGTGTTTTAAGGCATACGCTTGACGTGGAACTTGTTGATGGGGTAGATGGTTGGTCTCGGGTTAATACCCCTATCTATCAACCTGGATACAATGAAATCAAATGATGTGCAGCGGTAGTGTGAAATGAGTAATTTACAAACCAGACCATTCACCGATACCTGGACTGTTGCCTCCTGGGACGGGTACATTCGCCTCATTGCAGATCCCATTTATGAGCAGGCCAAGGGGTATTACTACAAAGGACACATGCGGATCGAGATGTTACCAGTCAGTTTTGAGCATGGCAAGGATCATGTGATCATTATTTTTGTAGTGAATCTGTTCACTACACTTAAGGGAATTCCAGCAACGGGACTAGATACCACAACATTGCGTAAAACAGGCGTGCAAGACTGTCAGCCGGATGTGTCCTATTACCTTCGTGAGCGCGCTCAAGCCATCCCATCGAGTACAGGAATTGTCGATTTGGATCGATATCCTGCTCCAAATCTGGTGATTGAGGTTGCCAAGACTTCATTGCTGGACGATGTCGGTACGAAACGAGCACTGTATGAAGAGCTGGGCGTGGATGAATATTGGGTCTTGGATGTGCAGAATGCTCAGGTTCTTGCCTATGCCATTGCCGATCAGGGCAGTCGGCGAATTCAAGAATCGCAAGTTTTACCAGGGTTAACGATTGCCCTTATAGAAGAAGCACTGCGTCGCAGTCGAGCAACCGATCAATCTCAGGTAGGAGCCTGGTTATTGACCCAGTTTCAGTCAGAAGGCTAAAGCAGCGATTGTCAAAGAGATTGAAACTTTCCTAACTGGAAGCGTTCCAAGATACGAGCACACCCTAGATTACATTCTTTCTAGGTGAACACCATTGATCGCTTTGCCAATCTCGCTCATACTTTCTTCAACCCCTTTCTCCTTGCGTTCACTGTAGCGATCGGTCAAATAATCTACTCTGTCACGCAACAATAAGGTAAATTTGTAGAGTTCTTCCATCACATCAACTACCCGATCTCGATAGCTCGATGGTTTCATCGTTCCATCTTCGTTAAATTCTTGATAAGCTTTAGCAACCGAAGACTGATTTGGAATCGTCACCATTCGCATCCAGCGGCCCAATATGCGCAGGGTATTCACTGCATTGAACGATTGTGATCCTCCACTCACCTGCATAACGGCCAGCGTTCTTCCCTGTGTCGGTCGTACAGCTCCAATACTCAGCGGAATCCAGTCAATTTGGTTTTTCATAATCCCGGTGATGTTGCCATGCATTTCCGGACTGGACCACACTTGTCCCTCTGACCACTGACTCAAGGCCCGCAGTTCTTGCACTTTTGGATGGGTATCGGGCACGCTACCATAAATCGGGAGTTCGCGCGGATCAAAGAACTTGACCTCTGCGCCAAATTCCGCAATGATGCGAGCGGCCTCTTCCGCTAACAAGCGACTGTAGGAGCGTTCCCGCAAGGAACCATACAAAAACAAGATTCTGGGTGGGTGATCAAAATTCGTCATGGATTTAGCTTCTTTCCGCCAAGTCTTGCAAAAACTCAGTTTGGGCCTCGCGCAGTTCTACATTGGGGTTAACCAGCAGGATGGTCTGCATCGCATCCTCATAGGAGGAGCCAGATTGGATCAGGTAGGCAGCCAGCATCGTTCCGGTCCGGCGTCTGCCGCTGGTGCAATGAACTGCTACGGCGTTCCCGAGCTGGTTTTGCTGATCGACGAAGTCCTGCAATTTCTGGAGCTGCTCGCGACTGGGCGCTGTACCGCCCTTGGTGGGCAGCCAGAGATAAGGAAGATTTGCCTGCTGATAGAGATCTAGATTAGCAGGATCGTCCATCACAGAAACAATGGCTCCCACGCCGGCAGCTTTCAGTTCAGCGATTTCCTCTGGAGTAGGTTTGCGTACTCCCGCCAGCTTGCCCGAAATCACCCACCAGAGGTTTTCTGCGATTGATTGAGCTGGTTGTGCCATAGCAGGATTCAGAAAGCTGCAGGTGCCGCACTCAAGGTGTCAACCAGTTTCTCAACTCGCTGTTTAATTTCATCGCGCACGCGCGGAAAGATTTCTGGTTGCTCAGCAGGATCATCCAACTGCCAGTCTTCAAATACCTCTTGCGTTACCCATTCCGGCGGTAAGTTCACGCCACAGCCACAAAGGGAAATCACAGCATCGAAATCCTCGGCCTTGAAGTCGCTCAACGGTTTGGAATACTGATCGGTGATATCAATGCCAACCTCTTTCATCGCCGCAACCGCTTCTGGGCGCACTTGGCTGGCTTCCAGTCCAGAACTAGTGACTTCAATTTTGCCAGCTCCCAGCGTCTTAGCAAAACCTTCCGCCATTTGGGAGCGAGCCGAGTTCTTTTTGCAAACAAACATGACTTTTTTCATGATTTTGGTGGTTTTAGCGAAACATCACTCTTTCAAAGTTAATCTTTCAAATCTCGAAATCCATTTGAGAGGTGCCCATAGACGAGAGCAGCCAACTGCGCACCCAAAATGGGCGCAACCCAGTAGAGCCAATGATGATTCCACAGCGAGGCAACCAAGGCAGGGCCAAGAGAGCGGGCAGGATTCATGCTGGCTCCTGTAATTGGTCCCATGAAGGCGGCTTCTAGTCCTACTGTCAGGCCGATCGCTAATCCGGCAAAGCCGATGGGCGCGCGCCGGTCTAAGCCGGAGCCAAAAATTACGAACATCAAAATGAACGTCAGAATTAGCTCTAGGACGAATGATTGCAGCCAATTATCGTTCAACGGTAGGGTGGCTCCCATATTTGCGGTCAATCCCAAGGAAAGCCGCAACATGACCGAGGCTAGAACTGCGCCCACGCATTGACTAACAATATACGGGACTACCTTATAGCGCGGAAAAAATCCACTACTCCAGAAGGCCAACGTGACCGCAGGATTAAAATGCGCTCCACTAATATGACCAAGGGCATAAATCAGCGCTGCAACTACAGCTCCGAACACAAAACTGATACCCAGATGAGTAACTGCACCATCGCTGACTCGATTGACCATGACGGCACCTGTTCCAGCAAATACTAAAACAAATGTACCGATACCTTCTGCGATAGCTTCTGGAGATGTAAACAATTTCATGCTGGTTTTCTACTGGCCGATTTCCTTCACTAATACAGGTAACTATGCCTGATTCAGTAATTATCTAAGAAACATCCTACTTCTTCGTCTGTAAAACCAGACATGATTTTCGTATTCTCCAATCGATTACCCATTTGTCTTCTAAAGTGACTGTTCCTTTTGCAGCACCTCTTTGATGGTTAGGTAAGGCTGGGGCTTACCGTCATAAGCGGTGCCATACTCGCCTTTATAGAGGTGAACTGCTCCAATCTCATAGGCATCTCCCGGCATCGGAATATAGTTAACCGACTCGACAATCTGCGGTGCATTGACCATGTAGAAGGTGACAAAATCGCGCAGATTTACGTTCTGTTGCGACGCCCGACCATTGATATAGATAAACAGCGGACGAGACAGCGGCACATAGGTAGCGTTCTCCACAGCTTCGCGGGAGGGAGCAACGGCTTGATTAGCCTGACCTTGTGTGTCGTCTTGAACCGCAACGGCTTTTAGTTTGTCCTGATTGCGCTCAAAGTAGGAGAAACCGAAAAATCCGAGGGCATTCGGATCGCTGGCTACACCCTGCACCAAAACATCATCATCTTCACTGCTGGTGAAGTCAGGACGCAGATCCGACCCGCCGGTAATCACCTCAGCGAAGTAGTCATAGGTGCCCGAATCGGTGCCTGCTCCATAGAGCTTGAGGGGACGATCGGGAAAATCAGGGCGAATCTGGTTCCAGTTGGTGATTTTGCCTTGGGCGACAGGTTCCCATATCTTTTTCAGTTCTGACACTGTTAAGGTTTGTGCCCAGGTGTTCTCAGGATGCACAACAACCGTCAATGCGTCAAAGGCGACGGGAATTTCGATATAGCGCACGCCTGCTTCTCGGCAGGCCACAATTTCTTCAGAGCTAATCGGCCGGGACGCATTGCTGATATCGGTTTCTCCAGCGCAGAACTTCCTGAATCCACCCGTTGTTCCAGAGAACTCAACCTTTACGTTTACATTGGAATTCTCTTTTTGAAATTCTTTGGCAACCGCATCGGTGATTGGAAAGACCGTACTGGAGCCATCAACTTCAATATCGGGGGTGGCAACCGCAGGTCCAGCAGGGTCAGCGGTTGCGCTGACCTGGTCAGCAGGTGACGGTTCAGCCGTACCTTGCGTCGTTGTAGTGGGAGTAGAACAGGCAGAAAATAGGCCAGCCGCAATTATGGAAACTGGAATCCTAAACGTTTTATTCCGTTGAAACACCGTAAAACCTCCGCAGGGGAAGAGGAAGAGAAATGAAGCTAATGCCTAAGTAAAGCTTTACACATAGCAAGCTGAGATATTAATACATCAATTAAACTTGATGAGTCAAGTGTTGCAGATTACTCGCTCCGCAAGTGACACAAAAATTTAAATTTCTGAAAAATTCTGCCTAAACTATCTAGTCAGCTACTCGTCACAGGGTCGAGCCGGAGCCAAAACGCTGAAGCGGCGAAACTCGGCCAGGTACTGCTCCATTGCTACAAGCTGCGCTAAATTCAAACCATAGTAAATCCAGCGTCCTTCCTGGCGTGCATGTACTAACCCCACCTCTTTGAGAGTTTTGAGGTGAAACGACAGTTTAGATTGGGGCACATCTAGCTTTTCACACAGCTCACAAACACAAAGCTCTTGGGTTCGCAACAAATTGAGAATTTGCAGGCGCAATGGCTCAGATAGGGCGTGAAATCCAGCAGCAATCGATTTAGAGGAATAGGAATTCAGCTTTTGCATCAAATTTTATTGATGAGAATTAATCAAACTTGATTGATGGGTAAGTTCACCTTTGGCGAAGAGTTCGCTGCTTCCATTCTAAAGGGGGATGGGGAACAGGCAAGAACCTGCCCCCTTGAATTCGTAATCAAGCAACAATATCAAGCAACAATTAAGCAATGCGCCCAGAACAGCACGCTTTGGGTTCCTGCACATTAACCGGAGTCGGCTGTATCGCTCTCTGTGCCGTGGAGTCGGCTAAAACCGTATAAATTTCCCAAGGGGCACCGTCTGGATCTTCTACCCACACTTTATTTTGCAGCGCATAGCAACAGTCCACCTGATTCTCACTGACGGTCAATAGCTCTAACGCCTTGAGCCGATTGGTTGCCGTGGTCACTTCAGAGGTAGTTTCCACTTCCACCCCCAAGTGGTTCAGCGATCCGGCAGCCTGAGCGTTCTCGATTAGCACTAGCTTCAGCGGCGGGTTCGCAATCGCAAAATTGGCATAGCCAGGGCGTCGCTTGGCAGGTTCGGCTTGAAATAGCTTGCTGTAGAAATCAACAGCCGCATCGACATCACTCACATTCAGGGCTAGCTGTACACGAGACATCGGGGTTCCTCCTATATTGATAGACATCAATATTGATTGATGTCGATATTCTGGCAAAGATATCGATAGATGTCAATATAGAAATATGAAAAATAGAAGCGTAAAAAACTCCGCCCTTCCTTTCGTCTGCTGTACTCCCATCTTGTCAAGCGGCATCCAACCAGATGAAGCCGCACAGCTTGCTGCGCTGTTTCGCGTTCTGGGGGAACCGGCCCGCTTGCAACTCCTCAGTTTGATTGCTGCCCAACCGAATGCGGAAGCCTGCGTTTGCGAACTGACCGAACCGCTGGGATTATCTCAGCCCACGGTCAGCCATCATTTGAAAGTGCTGCATGAAGCTGGTTTGCTGCGCCGAGAACGCCGGGGCAATTGGATCTATTACCAACTCGTACCCGCCCAAATTGAGGCTCTCAGAAATGCGTTAGCGTTGCCCAATCCTAATCCGTGAGGCGGTCTAGCTCTCGCAGCAATAAGGCTTCGGCCTCGGCTTCGGAAAGGTTCTCAATTGCCTCGACTGTAAACACGGCTGGTGGCTTACTGTCTGGAGCGCTTGGGTGACCCGACGCAGGCAAAATCATTTGAGTCAAATAATCGCTCAGAGCCGCGATGGTGGGATAGTCAAACAAAAGTGTGGCCGGTAGACGGCAGTTTAACTGGGTTTGGAGCTGGTTGCGTAGCTCAACTGAGGTGAGGGAATCAATGCCCTGTTCTGACAAGCCCTGCTGCGGATCAATTCCTGCCGGACTGACGCCCAGAATTTTGGCAACTTGGGCCGTGAGGTAGTTAATCAGTATCACCTGCCGTTCCGCTGCGGGCGCTGCCCGGAGTTGGTCGATCAAAAGTGATTGCATAGATGCCGATGGCGTTTCCACTAGCGCAAGGTCAGAGAACTCCGCGAAAAGGGGTGTGGCCGGCGGATTCCAATTGGCCCGATCAATCGGCAAAACTCCAACTTGGGCGGCAGGCTGGCTCAGCAGATACTCAAACGCGGCTAATCCTTGTTCTGGCGCAATGGCCCCCATGCCCTGCTGCGAATCGAACGATCGCTCAGAGGATAGCTGCGCCGCCATGCCAATCTGACTCCACGCGCCCCAATTGATGCTCAAACCGGGCAGTCCTTGCGATTGTCGCATTGCCGCTAACCCATCGAGAAACGCATTCGCTGCGGCATAGTTGGCCTGTCCGGCAGAACCAATCAGCGACGCGGCAGACGAAAACATGACAAAGAAATCGAGCGGCCAATCTTGCGTCAGGCAGTGCAGATTCCAGGCTCCCTGGACTTTGGCAGCCATTATGGTTTGGAAGCGGTCCCAGGTTTGCTGCAGTAAAATCCCATCGTCGAGCAGACCGGCGGCGTGGATGATGCCGCGTAGGGGGGAGGTGGGGGAGCGGAGGGAGTTGGAGGAGATGGGGGAGTTGGCTTCGATTGGGTTGCTGATGTCGGCTTGGATTAGGTCAAGGGTGGCGCGCTGTTGGAGTTCTTGCAGAATGGCTTGGGCTTGGGGGGAGGGGGCGTGGCGTCCGACTAAAATCAGGTGGGTGGCACCTTGGTCGATTAGCCAACGGGCGATTTGGAGGCCGAGGCTGCCGTAGCCGCCGGTGATTAGGTAGCTGCCGGTTTGGTGAATGAGTGAGGGGGTGAGGGGGTGAGGGGGTGAGGGGGTGAGGGGGTGAGGGGGTGGAGCGGTGAGGGGGTGAGTGATGAGGATCTTGCCGATATGTTTGGATTGCTGCATGCAGCGGAAGGCTGCGGTTACGCGGTCAGCGGTGAAGAGGGTGCGGGGGAGGGGGTGAAGCTGGCCGGAGGCGAATTGGGGCAGCAGATGCTTCAGCGTGGTCTGGATTTGCTCTGGATGGTCTTGGGTGCGCTGAACTAGATCGACTAGGAAGTAATCTATATCAGGCCGGATTGCAGCGACTTGTTCGGGTTGCCAGGCTCCGGTTTTGCCGATTTCAACAAAGCGCCCGCCGGGACGCAGCAAGGCTAAACTTTTGGGAATGAATTCATTTGTTAAGCTATTCAGAATTACATCTACGCCTGCGTTATTCGTATCGTATATTATGGCATCTGCAAAACCTAGATCGCGGGAGCTGTAGACCTGCTTTACGCCTTGGGAGTGCAGCCATTCCCATTTACTGGGAGCAGCGGTGGCTAATACAGTGGCTCCGATTTGCTGCGCAATTTGAATTGCGGCCTGACCAACTCCGCCTGCCGCGGCATGAATTAACACTCGTTCTCCGGCTTGCAGTTGGGCTAGTTCGATTAGTGCATGATAGGCGGTCAAAAATGCGGTGGGAATGGTAGCTGCTGCCGCAAAATCCAGTGAGTCTGGTTTGAGAGCAACCAAGGCTGCTTTCACGGTCACATATTGACTGAAACTACCCGGCGCAATTGCTATCACCGCATCGCCAATCCTGAAGTCCTGCACCGCTGCACCTACTGTCACCACTTCTCCGACACATTCCAGCCCCAGCGGTCCTGCTTCGCCGGGATAATGGTCCAACGCATTCAGCAAATCGCGGAAATTTAATCCCGTCGCCTGGACGCGAATTTCCACTTCGTCGGGTTGGGGCGTCCGCCGCTGGGTGGGCTGCCAGGTGAGGTGGTCGAGGGTGCCGCGTTGGGAGAGGGTGAGGTGGAGGGGTGGGGGAGATGCGGCTCGTGAGCGTCGCCGAACGAGGGGGGATGGGGGTGCAAGGTTGACTAGGTGGGCGGTGTGGCGGGTGGTTTGGGTGTAGGCGATTTGAGCGTGGGGTTGGCTGGAGTGGAGTTCGGCTAGGAGTTGGACGGGGGCTTGGTCTAGGTGTTGGGGGTCGAGGTCGATGCAGATGGTGGGAAGTTCAGGGTGTTCTAGCATGGCGGTTTTGGCTAGGCCCCAGAGGCAGGTTTGGGCGGGAGCAGTGAGGGGACGGGTGCCGACGGTCTGCGCTCCAGCGGTGACGAGCCAACAGTGGGGCGGTTGGGGAAATACGACGGTTGCTAGGGCTTGGATCAGGTGGAGTGCACCACGACAGCTCTGCTCAACGGCAGCGGTGATTTCGAGGTCTGGATGGGCGTCTAAACTCCAGAGGTAAATCACGCCTTTTAGGGTCATGGGTTGTCCGACCTGGACTAGCAATTGCTCGAAGGCGGCGGGATCGGTAGGGTCGATGCAATAGCTGGGCGTGGTTTCAGTTAGAGGCGATGAGGAACCCTGCGGATAGACCAAACAGCATGATTGCGCTTGATTTGCCAAGTGTGCCGCGAGCTGTGCACCGACGCCTTGCTGATCGGCAAAAATCAGCCATGTGCCGACATCGGTAAATTCTGATTGCGCGAATTGGGTCTGGGGCTGCCACTCGACTTGGTAGAGCCAGTGTTGCCAAGCATTTGTTGCAGACATTGGTGTGGATATCAATGTAGACATTATTTGAGTGGATTGAAGAATTTCACGGCTTCGTTGCAGGGTAAGGCACTCAACTTGGGCTACTAGCTCCCAATCTGCATTCAGAAGCTGAATATCGACCGTTAGGGTGGCAGGGCTTTCTGAAGTCATTTGAGAATCCCTTCGCCAGGGATGAAGCTTGACATAACTCCAGAGCAGCAGTCCGGTCTGCTTAAACCAGGACAAACGAGCCACGCTAACGGGTAGATAGGTAGCACGAGCCGTTACCGGCAGTACAGCCGCAATTACCTGAAAGGCAGCATCGAGCAATACGGGATGCAAATAATAGGGTTCCGGTGCAACCGAGGCCGGCAGGTGGATTTTCCCTAGTGCTTCGGCTTCGCGCCACCAAATCTGCTGTACCGCTTGAAAGCGTTCACCATAATTCAATCCCTGCTGTTGACAGTAGCGATAATGTTCACTTACCGAATAGGTTTCAGAAAACGAGCATCGCAATGTTTCTAGATCAATTGGGTGCGGGAATTCAAATTCGTTTAGGAGAGTGCCGCATCCGGTGCAGTGCAGTTGCCAATTCTCTGAATCGGGCTGCAAGCTATAAATCTTAAAGTCAGTTGTGGGTTCTAGAATCAACTGAAGTGTTTCCGTTCTCGTTTCAGCTAATATCAAAGCTTGTTGTATCGTTAGGTTCTCCAGACAGATCCAAGACGATTTTGGTTGTATCTTTGAATTTGCGCCTATGGCTGCTAACGCCATTTCAATAAACGCAGTGGCAGGGAAAACGATACGTTGATCGACCTGATGATCGCGCAGAAAAGGTGGAGACGTGGGGGAAATTGTCGCTTGAAATAGAGCAGCTTGGATGGGAGAAGGAATGCGGTAACCCAGGAGGGGGTGGGGGGGTGGGGAAGATGCGGCTCGTGAGCGCCGCCGAACGAGGAAAGGTGGGGGAGATGGGGGAGATGGGAGAGGGAGGGGGAAGCAGTGGGGTTGGCGTTGGAAGGGGTAGGAAGGGAGAGAGATGCGTTGGTGGCGATGAGGCGCGTGAACAGAATCCCAGTCAATAGAAAGGCCATGTACATAGAGTTGGGCTAGACTACACAAGAGAGAATGCCAGTTGGGTTGGTTGGGGTGAAGGCTATAGAGGTAAAGCAGTGATGTAGCAGAGGATATTGGGGATTCGGCCATGCTGGTTAGAATTGGACTGGGGCCGCATTCAATTGAAATTTGGTAACCCGCGTTGTATAGAGTAGCTATGCCGTCCGCAAAACGTACCGACTGACAAAGATGCTGACACCAATAGGCGGGAGTAGCAATCGCTTCAGTGGCGAACTGACCGCTCAGGGTAGAAATCAGATCGATTTGGGGCAGATGATAAGTAACTTGCTGGGCAACCTGCTCAAATTCCGCCAAGATGGGTTGCAGCATCGGCGAGTGAAAGGCATGGGAGACATTGAGCTGTTTGGTCTTGATGCCTTGGGTTTTCAGGTCAGCCAGAACCTGCTGCATTGCGTTTTCGGAGCCGGAAATCACTACATTCTCAGCTCCATTCACGGCAGCAATACTAATTTCATCTCTACATTTCTCAATCAATTGATTTACCCTACTCTCATCTGCCATAACTGCACACATAGTTCCAGCCGGCAAGGATTGGATCAATCGTCCCCTAGCCGCAACCAGCTTCAGCGCATCCTCCAAACTAAACACCCCCGCCACACAGGCCGCCACATACTCGCCCACACTATGCCCCAGCACCGCACTAGGCCGCACCCCCCACGACAACCACACCTGCGCCAACCCATACTCCAACACAAACAACGCCGGCTGCGTATACCTCGTCTGACTCAACCGATCTTCCCTCGTTCGGCGATGCTCACGAGCCGCATCTTCTCCATCTGCCCACATCACCGCCAAAATCGACTCCCCCAACTCCGCCTGCAATAACTGATCACACCGATTCAGTGCGTCCCGAAAGACTGGCGAGGTTTCATACAGCTCCCGTCCCATACCAACATATTGGGAACCCTGACCAGTGAATAAAAAGACGATGTTAGGTTGACTGGATGAAGCAACTTGAGCTTGAAATATATCGATATCTGTAGTAGCCCAATCAGTTAATTTTCGAGCCAATTTTTGCTGCAATTCTGCTAGAGAAGTCGTAACAAAGCTAAGACGATGATCGAAATGTGCTCGGCCCACATTGGTTGTAAAACATAGATTAGCCAAAGATACATTGGGGTTGCTTTCTATGTGATCTACATATCGCTGCGTCAATTCTCGCAAAGCTGTCTCAGTTTTAGCCGACAGGGTGAAGACATAAGGTTTGTCTGTGGCTGGAATGCCTGAAGGCCGATCGCTTGTTTCTAAATTCGCTTCTTCTAAGATTACATGGGCATTGGTGCCGCCAATTCCCAAGGAGTTGACGCCAGCCCGACGCGGATGATTGGTTCGTTTCCACGGTGTCAGCTTAGTATTGACATAAAAGGGGCTATTGGCAAAATCGATTTGGGGATTGGCGGTAGCAAAATGCAGACTGGGCGGGATTTGCTTGTGGTAGAGGCAGAGTACCGATTTGATGAAGCCGACAACGCCAGAAGCTGTATTCAAATGGCCTACATTTGTCTTCACCGAACCAATCGCGCAGAATTGCCGCTTTGATGTACTGAGCCGAAACGCCTGCGTTAATCCAGAAATCTCAATTGGATCACCTAATACGGTTCCGGTACCATGCGCTTCCACATAACCAATTGTGGTCGGATCAATATTAGCAGCCGCCAATGCTTCTGCCGTTACTCTAGTTTGTCCTTCCGCTTGGGGAGCAAAATAGCCAACCTTTTGGCCGCCATCGTTGCCAATAGCCGAGCCTTTGATCACGGCATATACCCGATCGCCATCTGCAATCGCCTGCTCGAGTCGCTTCAGCACCACCGTTCCGACTCCGCTGCCAAAAATCGTGCCTGCGGCTTGGGCATCAAAGGCGCGACAGTGACCATCGGGCGACAAAATCATGCCGTCTTGATAGAGATGACCCATTTGTTGAGGCGTATGTACCGCCACGCCACCTGCTAGTGCCATATCACATTCGCCATTCAGCAAGCTTTGCCGCGCCATGTGGATTGCCACCAACGAAGTTGAGCAGGCCGTTTGTAGATTGACGCTGGGTCCGGTCAGGTTGAGCTTATAGGAAACGCGGGTCGTGAGATAGTCTTTGTCATTGGCGACCGTGAGCTGAAAGCCGCCCATCGAGCTGAGGCTGAGCACCCGCAGCGAATCGTTGGCATCGAGCTGATCGCGGTTCGGATAGACGTGATTTAGCAAGTAGGTGTTCATCGCGGCTCCGGCGTAAAGACCAATTGCACCCGTATAGGCGGGGGGATTGTATCCGGCATCTTCCAAACTTTCCCAGGCGCATTCCAGCAATAATCGCTGCTGCGGATCGAGCAGTTTAGCTTCGTTGGGACTGTAGCCAAAAAACTCGGCATCAAAGGCGGTGATATCGCAGTCAAGAATTGGGCTAGCTTTGACGTAATTGGGATGCTGCGCCAGACTGGGATCAACTCCAGCAGCCAGCAGTTCGGCATCGCTGAAAAACGTGATCGACTCGACGCCATCACAGAGATTTTTCCAAAACTGATCAATTGAATTCGCCCCTGGAAACCGACAGGCCATGCCAATCACCGCAATATCCGCGTTACCAACGGCTGTAGCCCGCTTTGTCGGATTCATTCGCGGCGGCTCAACCCGACTGAGGTGGCGCGCCAATGCCGCAATCGTAGGATACTGAAACAGGGTAACGGCAGTCAGAGAGGGGGCTAGCTCGGACTGTAACCGCTGCAAGACCTGCATTAGCAACACTGAATTGCCGCCCAGCTCAAAGAAATTGTCCTGTACACCAACAGCAGGCAACCGCAAGACATCCTGCCAAATTTGGGCAATCTGACGCTCTAGTTGATTTTGAGGTTGATCTCGTAGAGAAGCCGTGGTTGCAGCAAGCGAGGACACCAGCGAGTCAAACTCACCCGCCGCGAATCGTTCGACTAATTGCCGTCGCTGAATTTTGCCGAGGTTGGTTTTGGGAATTTCGGTTTGCGGCAGCGGAATCACCACACTCGGTGTGATGCCTATCGTCTGCGCCACCTGACGCCGAATTGCTTTGATTAATGGCTCCACAGATTCGGTGAGCGGACTGAAGAAAATTGCCAAGCGATCAGTGGAATCATTCGGTAAACGCACGGCACAGGCCGCTGTGAAGGAAACGGCAACGCCTTCTAACTGTTCTACTGCCGCTTCGATTTCGTGGCTGTAGTAGTTGACGCCATTGATAATAATCACCTCTTTTTGGCGTCCGGTAATCGTCAGGCGGCCTGCCTGCAAAAAGGCTAAATCGCCTGTGTCAAACCAACCGTCTGGTGTGAATACGGATTGGGTTAAATCGGGTTGGCGATAGTAGCCTTGCATTATCGTCAATCCCTGTACCTGCAAGCGTCCTATTGTCGCTTCTGGTAATATCTGACTGTTTTCATCTACAATTCGCAGCGTCACTCCTGGAATTGGTAGACCCACATCTACAAATGTATCTTCATCCGAAGTTACGTCGAGTGCAAACTGATGCGAATGCACAATTCCAGAGCAGGTTTCCGACATGCCATAGCCAGGACTGACTACAGTTTGATTCAAGCCATAGTCAGCCAATAACTGCAAAAATCGCCGCGTCGTTTTGCCTACCACCGCTTCGGCTCCGTTGCCCATCCAGCGCAAACAAGACAAATCCCAAGCGCGTGACTGCATCTCTCCGGCGCGGTCGTTGATTAGGCTATAGGCAAAATTGGGTGCCCAGGTGTGCGTCACCCGATACTGGTTGATCCAATCTAACCAGCGCAGCGGCTGTTGTAGCACCAGCTCATTCGCTACATGAATTTGATCACAGCCAAGATACATCTGCGTCAGGTGAAACATCACCAAACTCGCCACATGCTCTAGCGGCATCCAGTTGAGGCTGATCGAGTCTGACGTGAGCCGATTCGCGGTTGCCATGCCATAGACGCTGGCGATCAAATTCCGCCCACTCAGCATCACGCCCTTCGGAGTTCCGGTACTGCCCGATGTGAACAACAGCAAGGCCAAATCATCGGGATCGGCGGCATAAAATTCTGTAGCAGGCGTCTCGTTCAACAGGGCTTCCAGAGTCAGGATCGCACAAGGTTGGCAATCCACTCGCTGGCAGAATGACTGAAGCTGAGGCTGTAAGGCTTGGTCGGTCAGGATGGGCGGATTTTCTAACAGCGTCATCGCATCGCGAAAAAGGGCCGCTTTTCCGTGAATTTGACTGGATTCAGCGCTGTAGTCGGGCGCAACCGCCAAGGGCACCGGCACAAAGCCACCCAAAATGCAGCCCCAAAAGGCCGTTAGCAGAGCGGAACTGGCTGCACAATGCAGAATCACCGCATCTCCAGGCCGTAAGCCCAACCGCCGCAATCCCTGAAGCACAGAGGCCGCCTGATGCCGCAATTCGGCATAGGTCTGGGTCACGATTGTTTGATCAGGTAGGAGATAGGTGATCCCTGTCGGCTGTGCAGCCGCTCGATTCAGCCAATCCGCTAGTGGCACCGACTGCACCTGCTCCGGTACGGCAGCTCCAATGCTAATCGCCAGCGGTTGATTGATTGCATCCTGGGTCATGGCGGTTCCCTCTCGTCAATCCACACCACTATGCCAGAAATTGTCGATGATAGGACAAGCCTAAAGCAAGGATGGGTGCTCCAAATGTTCTAGGCCATGACGATTGCGCAAGACTAGCTAGTTCTCTTCAATTTGATCTAGGTAGCATTCATAGGTTTTTAGATTTTTGGTGGTTTGTTCTACTTGCTTCACAAAAGATCAAGGAATCGATCGACATCTATACGCGCTTGCTTCAGAATATGGGCTAGAGTCGAACGTTTGACAGAGCGATTGTTGCATCATTTCTGGTGTAGGAGAAGAGATTGAAGCGACATTGATCTTGCCCAATCCTTGAGATCTGGATTTATTACAGCTTCAGATCGCTAGAGTTTCCTGCAAGCAACGTTTTTCGGATCTAAAAGAAACACCTTAGCCACAAACACTGCCTTGTTTGCATAACCTCAGACGCTCACCGCCTCTGACCGCTCTGATGCAGGGTTTAGCCTGCCGTTGGGGGTGATAAAGTGGAGGAAGCGACAGAAACTCCACACCGTCTGAGTCATGCAATCTGCACTGGCTGGATCTCTGTCGTCGCTCTCCTACGAGATCCAGCAAAGGGACACAGCGGTACAACTCCCTGCCAGTGCATTGGTTCAAGCTTAGGAAAGCACGAAGGCGTTGAGATCGGCTAGGCGATAGCCTTGCGCCTGCATCTGAGCGGCGCGACCATCAAAGTGCTCTCGTGCCCAACCCCAAATGGCCGGACGATCTTCGCTGCTTTTCCGCCAAATTGCATTGAAGCGCTCGCCTTGCCGATTCGGTAACACGAAGGCATTGAGAGTCATCAAGCGGTAACCTTGGGCATGCAGTTCTTTAGCGCGACCATCAAAGTGCTCTCGTGCCCAACCCCATACGGCTGTCCGATCCTCATTGTTCTTCACCCAAATCGCATTGAAGCGCTCACCTTCGGGCAACACAAAGGCATTCAGATCGATCAGTTTGTAACCTTGAGCATGCAGTTCCTTGGCGCGACCATCAAAGTGCTGACGTGCCCAGCCCCAAACTGCCGTTCGATCTTCATTGTTTCTAACCCAAATGGCGTTGAAGCGCTCTCCCTGTCCCGGCAACACAAAGGCATTCAGCTTGTCCAGGCGATAGCCTTGCGCCTGTAGCTCTTTGGCGCGACCATCGAAGTGCTGGCGTGCCCACCCCCACACCGCAACTCGATCTTCATTGTTCTTCACCCAAATCGCATTGAAGCGCTCACCTTCGGGTAACATGAACGCATTGAGGTCAACTAGCTTATAGCCTTGGGCATGTAATTCTTTAGCGCGACCATCAAAGTGCTGGCGTGCCCAGCCCCATACCGCAACCCGATCCTGATTGCTCTTAACCCAAACCGCATTAAAGCGAGCCGGACTGTAGTCAAACGCAGCCTTAGCCTGAATAATGCCAGTGCCAGAATGCTGATCCCAACCGGCAGCGCCAATATCCTTAGCGGTACTGCGAAGGGCATGCTTGGCTTGATCTTGAGTCATAGCAGGCTTGGCCTGTTTCAGCAACGCGACAACGCCAGCCGCAATGGGTGTAGCCGCAGAGGTGCCACTGTCACTGCCAAAATAACCCCGGAAGTGAGTAATTGAACAAAAGTCAGGTTTTTGGGGATCTAAGGCGGCAGGGCCTTGGCTGCTGTAACCCACAAACTGCTCATTTCGGTTCACGGCTCCCACAGTCATCACCATCGGGTGTCCATTGGCACCCCAGATACTTCTGCCGGGACCAGAATCAGAACCACATCGACCATCCGGGCAGGTACCACCACAGTTACCAGCCGCAAACAAAACCAGAATGCCTTGATTAATCGCCTCGACTACTTTTCGCGTAAAGGGATGATTCGGATCACGGGCATAGACGCTGTCCCAAGCTTCCTGAAAAATTCCCCAACTGTTGCTAAGAATGTGGGGAGTGCCATCGACTCGGTGCTGATTGATGGCCCATTGAAACCCAGCTAAGGCTGCCGAAATGGTGGCCGAGGTAGACCCGCCTGAAATTCGGATGTCATAGATTCGCGCTTGCGGAGCCATGCCTAAAACATCAGTAGCACACATGTTGCCATGTTCACTCCAGGCAGATGCCCGTGTCCCCCAGTCCGCAGTCGGCCAACCGCCAATCACTCGTGGAATTCGACGCGAGGTTTCACCAGCCAGCACCGGGCGACCTTCAGCTGTAATTCCTCCATCCACCACGCCGACCACAATCCCTTCACCCCGGTGGCCAGTTGCCCAAATCCGATCCACACCCAAGTAGGTCGCGACATCGGCAATCGTTCCTTTCGCGGTTCCCGAAGCACAATCGCAAGTCCCAATCGGGCAGGTTGCAGCGGCTGCGGTTGACAATACTAGTGGAGTACTCTGTCGTTCCGGCAGTGTGCTAATAAAGGGAGCAATCGGAGTGTCGCGGTAGACTTTTATCACATTCGGTTGTGCTTCTAGTTCCGGGATCCGGCTCGCTTCAATTTGCCCGCGCACAATCATAATCTCCTCATTCTCGGCGAACTGAACCGCCATTTCTGGAGATGGATTCATCGGGATCGGGTCGTAATTTGTATCCATCTGGAAGCTAGCAATTGTTCTCTCTTGAACCAATTGCATCGCGGCCATTTCCGGGTTTCTCGGTACTTTTAATTCCACCAGAATTGACTGCAACCCACTTGATGTTTCAATGCCATTCACTTCCTGAAGCGGTACACTACTGAGTGTTGAATCCGAATTCGCTGATGGAATTTCTCCACCGCTTTGTGGAGCTGCTGAATCCAGACTCGCTGATGGAATTTCTCCACCATTGTATTCATTGTTATGTATAGCTACTGAATCCAGATTCGCTGATGGAATTTCTCCGCCATTATGTGTAGATTCTAAATTCAGGCTGAGTGACGAAATTTCTCCACCGCTCTGTTGTTCTCTGGTCATTTGAATTTCTCCTTGAATATGTCAAAGTATTGATTTAGAGCGATCGCTCCTTGTTGTTGCTGCAATAGGTTATTCGAGCTGTCCACACCGTAGCAATCGATCGTGAATTCATCGTTCACAGCAGCGTGAATTGGCAAAATCTTTGCCTCGCTTTTAAAATCTTTGTTGCAGAATGCAGGGCTGTTAACGTTCCTAGATTAAACAAACCAAGCAATCTCTGTTACCTAAAATTTTCCTGGTACCCAAATGGGGACTTTATCAATTTATGCAGCCATTTGTAGGACCTTTTCTGACCTTTTCCGGCTTGCATGTTTCATACAATCGTTTAATCTTAAGTTTGAAAGTTAATAGCAGCCCTGACAGCTCCCCGTAAAAACCGACTACAGTTTCAGTTCTGAGATCCCCTAACCTAAACTATGATTTGCTCATTAGCTCCTCAGGAGACACACCATCATGACTCATCTGAGATTGGGATTGCTGGGACCAATGCAGGTGACGCTAAATCAACAGCCAATTGTCACATTTCCCTATGAGAAAGTACGAGCACTATTGGCCTATTTAGCAACCGAGCCAAATTATCCGCATCACCGAGAACGGCTCGCTGCGTTGTTGTGGGCCGAGCAGGGTGAGTCAAAGGCCCGCAGCAATTTGCGTAAAGCTTTATCTACACTACGCCACATGTTAGAAGATAGAGCGGCTCCCTCACCGTTGTTTCTGACTACACGTAATACTATCCAGTTTAATCCGGTAGGGGATTATAGCCTGGATGTTACGATCTTTACTCAGTTGATTGACAGGTATCTGCATCATTCTCAACCAGCTAGCGAACTTTGCCCAACCAGCGTATTTGGTTTAGAACGGGCTGTTGCATTATATCGTGGACCATTTCTTGAACAAATTCATCTACCGAGCAGCGAAGCCTTTGAGTCCTGGACGCTCTTGAAGCATCAACGCTTACATGAGTTGGTGAGCAACGCCTATATAAAACTTGTTGCCTACTATGAACACCAGCAGGATTACCAGAAAGCACAGCAACATGTGCAGCGGCAGCTTCAGTTCGAACCCTGGAACGAAGCTGCCCATCGATGCTTGATACGAATTTTGGCACAGCAGGGACGGCGTACTGAGGCATTGCAGCAATATGACCGCTGCTGTAAGCTGCTGAAACAAGAATTAGCCACCGAACCAGAACCAGCCACAATTACATTATGGGAAGCAATTCGTTCGGATGAGTACAGAACAAAAGTTTGTCAAAGTCTAAGTAAAGTCTAAGTAAGGTTAATTAACTGAACAACCAAGGACCAATCCGCCTAGTCCTCAACCATGCTATAACCCATTCAGTGCAGGGTTAGGCAGGAACGATGCAAACAGATGTGATTGTAATTGGTAGCGGCATTGGTGGCTTGAGCTGCGCGGCTCTGTTGGCCCAGTATGGCTTCAAAGTTACCGTGTGTGAAAGTCATTCGATTGCGGGCGGTGCAGCTCACGGCTTCGAACAGAACGGCTTTAAGTTTGATTCGGGGCCGTCGCTCTATTCGGGATTGTCCAGTCCGTCTCCTAATCCGCTGCGGCAGGTGTTAGACGCCATTGGAGAAGAAGTGCCCTGTCTTACCTATAAGACCTGGGGCTGCCGGTTACCCGAAGGAGATTTTGACACCTCTGTAGGAGCCGATCAGTTCTGTGACGTTTTACAGCGACTGCGAGGCGAGCAGGCTGTGAGCGAATGGCGAAATTTGCAGCAGATCATGGAACCACTCCAAGCTGCAGCCATTGCTCTTCCACCTGCCGCTCTCCGCTGGGATTGGCAGGCCGTCCGCACCGTAGGGCATTTTGCTCCAGCTCTAGTTCGTCATGCGCCGCAGATGGCGAAATTAACCGGAGCCTTTACTAAAATCATAGACAACAAAATCACTGATCCATTCATCTTAAATTGGCTAAATCTACTTTGCTTTTTGCTTTCTGGTTTGCCGGCGAGTGACACCAGTGCCGCAGAGGTAGCGTTCATGTTTGCTGACTGGTATCGTCCCCAGGTTGCGTTAGATTATCCGGTGGGTGGAAGTGCGGGATTGGTGAATGCCCTAGTGCGGGGATTAAAGCGGCATGGTGGCACTCTGTTGCTGAATGCCCATGTAGAGCAAATTGTAGTTGAACGTCAACGTGCGGTTGGAGTACAGTTGCGCAATGGGGAAATTTTGCGGGCACGGCAAGCGGTAGTTTCTAATGTCTCTGTTTGGGATACTCTGAAGCTGATACCAGCCGAAGCTATTCCTGACTCGTTTCGTCGCCAACGCCAAGCCACACCTGATTGCGATAGCTTTATGCATCTGCATTTGGGCATTGATGCAGCAGGGCTGCCCGATTTGGCTTGTCACTACATTGTGGTGAATGACTGGAGCCAAGGCATTACGGCTCCTCAGAATGTGGTGCTGGTCTCGATTCCGTCAATTCTCGATCCATCCCTAGCTCCATCTGGTAAACATGTGATTCATGTCTACACTCCTGGTAACGAACCCTATGATTTGTGGCAAAAATTGGATCGGCGCAGCGTTGCCTATGCTGAACAAAAGCAACAGCGAGCTGAAGTGATGTGGCAAGCACTAGAGCGGATTGTTCCAGATATTCGGTCGCGCTGTGAAGTGAAGCTGATAGGAACACCCCTGACCCATGAACGCTTTTTACGTCGCTATCGTGGTTCTTACGGCCCAGCCATTTCGGCAGCTAAAAGCTTCTTCCCGACCGGCACAACACCTCTAGCTGGATTCTATTGCTGCGGTGACTCTACCTTTCCTGGTATCGGTTTACCTGCAGTTGCAGCGAGCGGCATGATTGTTGCCAATACGATTGCTCCGGTGGAGAAGCATCTGGCGATGTTGAAGCGGATTGGAGTAGGAGGATAGGGGAGATGGAGAAGGTAGGGAAGGGGGAGGAGCGTGTTATCTGGCGCTCCTTTACCTAATCTATTTTGGAATTACTGAATGGCGATATGAACCGCAAGATGCTCGCACTATTAGGCAACGATCCAGACAGCGTGAGCGAGACGCTCACATTCCTGATCAGGATATCATTTGCCGATTCAGCAACGCCTCTACTTCCCTACTTTTCTGCTTTTCTGCTTTCCTGCTCTGAATGCAGCATCTGCTAGGATTGCGGCACCCAGATCGAGACTGAACCAGGAGGACAGAGAAATTCAGCCCAGCCTTCTTCGTTTGTTGTGATCGGTTCTTCAATATGTTCGGTGATGTCGATGTAGGTGCGGTTGGGTTGGCCGACTTCCATGTACTTACTGCCTGCATCGCCGTTGCTCAGCACCACAGCCAAGCCGCCGGGATGCTCTTCAGTACCTAACCGCGTCCAGCCAATACAGTTAGCGTGGTCGAAATAGTCGTATTGATCGCCGTAGGCGTAGGTCTGGCGAGCGTGTAGCATTTTGTCAAGCAGGAACTGGTGCTGATCTAACCAAACCTCATGCTCGTTGCCATCATTGCCAATATCTTTGTAGTGGGCACCGTAGTAATCGGGATAAAAGACGCAGGGATACCCTTCGCGGCGTAACAGAATCAAAGCATAGGCCAATGGTTTAAACCAAGGTTCCACCACCGATTCCAGCGATTGGAGGGGTTGAGAGTCGTGGTTATCGACCAGCGTTACGGCCAGAGCGGGCTGCTGTTGTACCAGCGTATTGTCGAAAATCTGACGCATATCGTAGTCATTGCCCGATTGACTAGCAACGTGAAAATTGTAGTGGAGTGGGGCGTCAAATAGCGTCACCCTGCCTTTGGTGGTTTCGATGAAGCTGTGCAGGGCTTCCACATCGTAGGACCAGTACTCGCCTACGGCAAACAGATCGCGCTTAGCATAGTCACTGACATGATCTAGCCATTCCCGGAAAAAATCAGCCGCTACATGTTTGACCGCATCGAATCGGAACCCATCCACGCCGGTTGTATCAACATACCATTCACCCCAGTATTTCAGCTCGGCGCAAACCTCAGGGTGATCCATATCCAGATCGCAACCCATTAGATAATCAAAGTTACCTTTTTCCAGGTCAACGTTATTATCAAAATCCTTTCCTTTTAATAGGTAAATAGCGTCCTCCGACTCGTTATAAACGTTGTAATCAATAGCATCAAAATGCCACCAGTGCCATTCCATTGTAGAGTATTTGCCTTGACGCCCTGGAAAAGTAAAATGAGTCCAGGCTTTGATCGTTTGGTACTCTCCAATCGTCTCGTTGCGGTTCTCTGGATGGAACGGTGTGGCCTCAGCTTCTTCCTGTGCATCTGCCCCTAATTTGTGGTTAAAAACCACATCGGCATAGACGCGAATCCCAGCCTTTTGAGCGGCTTTAATAGCTCGCAAATACTCCTCTTTAGTGCCGTATTTGGTGCGCACCGAGCCTTTCTGGTCAAATTCGCCCAGGTCAAACAGGTCATAGACACCATAGCCTACATCACTGCCGCCGCCGGTGCCTTTGTAGGCTGGCGGTAACCACACTGACGTAACCCCAACTTTTGCTAATTCTTCCGCAGATTCAGCGAGCTGATTCCACAAGCTACCATCGTCAGGACAGTACCAGTGAAAGTACTGCATCATCACGCCATTCGTTTCGGACATATTCGCTTACTCCAGAGTAAAGTAGAAGTTGTTACTTGCGATTGTGATAATACGGGAAATAAGTCGTCAGGAGCATCTATCCTGCTACAGAGTCAATCTCCTTCTAAAGACAGAGGACAAATGGCTAGGCTCTATCGATTTGCTGCTGAAAACCTAATCGAGCTGCTTTTCGAGGCAAGACAATTTCACTACAGCTCTAATTTAAATCGTTCTATAGCTTGGTATAGCTGGACATATCTTGACTGTATAATGTACAACATTAAAGGTTTGATGAGAGGAAGAATTGCTAGATGGCTTCTTCTGCATGCCCACGCTGATCAACAGAATCAATCCCATCTAACTCAAGCTCTCCTAGTTTTGGTGCTTCAGATTCAGATTCAGATTCAGATTCAGATTCAGATTCAGATTCAGATTTAGATTTAGATTCAGTCGAGACATCTGGTGTGAGTTCTCGCGCTAAGTTTTCTTGTAGGGCGTTTAGAACGGCAATCGGATCAGTCGCTTCCTGCATTACTTCAGCTTCTGGATCATAGCGGTCGGCAACATCAGGGAGATCGGCCCGCAGCTCTTCTAAAAGCGAAATAATTTTGGCAATTTTTTGTTCCGAAAGCAGGTTCATCTGTAGCATCAGTTGGGTACGCTGTTCAGCAAAGTTTTCCTGCCGAGTTTGCCGCACTAGCACTCCGGTTGAAATCAGCAAGGCCGCTGCGTCTAGTCCGTGCCCTGCCCAGGTAAAAGGTGGTAAGTCCAGTGGGAGTGCCTGCTCAAAAACCGTGTCTAGTACCCAAATAGCCAGAGCCAACAATAGACTGTACAAAAAGATCGGTTTTCCAAAGAAGGTAGCAATATTCTCTAAAATTCGCTCATGCGTCGGAATCTCTCTCGCTTCTTGAGTATGTAGTGCAATAATAGCTTCAATATTTTTAGTGACTGGATCAGGAAGAGGGGCCGTTAGAATCCGCTTACGATCTAATTTGGCCTGTGGCTCAGTATCGTTTGATGAAATATGATCTGGCTTGGTTTTATTGGTCTGTTTGTTATTCATATTGAAAAGTTTTATGATATCACTGACTGTACGCTAACTGTAGTTGCCAACCTACTTACAATTTAGTATCTACTTTCAACTCTCTAACTACTTCAATTCAGCTCTAAACTATACCAGCGAGAACTGCAATAAATCATGACTCTGGCGATAGAAATTGAGATTCTAGCTTGACTCAAGTTGGTGCAAGATCTGGGTCAAAGTACTCTTGATTTCCCTTTCAGGGCATACTTGATTTCAATTGGGTCAAACAAGCTGATGGCTGAATTACGTGACAAATGATTCCTTCCGATCTTCCACTCCAGTTACAAGCAGAAAGCTATTTATCGCAACAACAGTACGCCCAGGCTGCGGCCTGCTATGAGCAGCTAATCGAACTGCATCCGGGTCAACCGTCTCTGTACTGGCAGTTGGGGCTAGCCTATCTGCTCGATGGACAAGAGGCTGAAGCCCAGCTAACCTGGTCGCTGGTGATGGCCGAGGCAGAAACTCCAGAGCAGCAGGCAGCATGGATCTGCGAACTAGTCGAAATACTTCAGCAAGCAGCCCACCAGCAGGAAAAAATTGACCGTCCTACCGTTGCTTGGGCACTACGGCAACACATTCGCGAGTTGGCTCCCCACCAGGCCAACCATTCACTACACTTGCTGCGGCAACTGTTGCAGGCCGGACAATTTACCCCTGAACGCATTGCTGCTCTGGGACTGGTTGCTCAACTTCGGGCATCTCAGGTTGATTTTGATTTGCTGTTAGCTGTGCTTCAGCCAATCCTTGGCCAGTTTCCAGACCATCCGCAGGTGTGGGAATTGGTCGTTGCCAGTTTGGCGCAAGCCCAGACCGCAGCTCAAATCCGGGATTTAAGCGATCGGCTACTGACCACCTCCCATCAGTTATTTACCTTGTTTGCCGATCTGGTTCTGTCCCGTCGCTATGCCGAGCTTTGTCTGCAATTAGATCCGCATCGGCCCAACCCTCTGTGGCGACTGGCTACCATTGCTCAGTTTGCAGCAGCATACGAACAGGGCATCGAGTTTGCCCAACAGGCGTATAGGGTTTCGACCACACTGCGAGACAAGCTGATCAGCCAAGCCTTGTTACTGCGAGGGCTACTGTTTGCCGGAGCTGCATGGGCAGAGACAAAAGCAGCGCTCGATCAGCAGACGGCCTTACTCCATACGTGGCTGGAACAACCCGAAATCGATCCGGATCAAACGCCAGAATCGGTGCTGTTGAGCGTTTGTCTGTTCTTTTACCCCTACTTCCAGGATGATCCTCAGACCGTGCGCCGCCTGCAAAATCAAGTCATGCAGTCGTGTCAGCAGTCGATCGATGCCTATGTTGAGAAACATCTGCCTGGCTATCGCCCCTATCCGCGGATGCCCCTGATCCGAACCGAGCGCCAAAAGCTGCGGATTGGCTACATCTCCAACTGTTTGCGTCGCCACTCGGTGGGCTGGCTGTCGCGCTGGATCTTTCGGCATCACGACCGGGAACGGTTTGAGATCTACACCTACTTCAACCAGCAAACCGAGGCCAGCGGTTTTACGGCCCAGTGGTTTGCGGATGCTTCGGACCAGTGGCGCTGTTTGACAAGCGATGAGATGACAGCGGCTAAAACGATTCGCGCTGATGAAATTGATATTTTGGTTGATCTAGATAGCCTCACGTTCGACCAGACGATGGCGGTGATGGCGTTGAAACCTGCCCCCATTCAGGTGACTTGGCTCGGCTTAGATGCCTCTGGCTTGCCCACTATCGACTATTTTCTAGCCGACCCCTATGTACTGCCTGACTATGCCCAAGACTACTACAGTGAGCAAATCTGGCGATTACCCAAAACCTATATTGCGGTGGATGGCTTTGAGGTTGAAGTGCCAACATTGCGACGCCAAGATCTGGATATTCCCGCTGATGCTGTGGTTTATTTTAGCTCTCAGTTCATTGTCAAACGCCATCCCGAAACCATTCGCTTGCAAATGCAGATCCTGAGCCAGGTTCCGAACAGCTATTTTTTAATCAAAGGCTTGGGTAATCTGCAAAATACACAAGCTATCTTTGAGCAAATGGCTGAGGAAGCGGGGGTTGCGGCCAATCGACTGCGGTTTTTGCCCCATGTGCCCATCGAAGAAATCCACCGTGCTAATTTGGGCATTGCTGATGTGGTGCTGGATACCTTTCCCTATAACGGGGCCACCACCACGCTCGAAACCCTCTGGATGGGCATTCCGATTGTCACCAAAGTGGGTCAGCAGTTTGCAGCTCGCAACAGCTACGGCATGATGATGAACGCGGGTATCACCGAAGGAATTGCCTGGACAGATGCAGAGTATATTGAATGGGGAATTCGCTTGGGTATGGATGCAGCCCTGCGGCAGAACATCGCCTGGAAGTTGCGGCAATCTCGCCAAACAGCACCCCTCTGGAACGCCAAACAGTTTACGTGTGACCTGGAAGCCGCCTATGAGCAGATGTGGCAGTGCTATTTGCAATAATCCAATAGTAAGAGCGAAGCATTTGCGAAATGAATCCAAGGCATAGCTACAGAGCTTCTGACGCAAACGCTTCGCCCTTACGATAGTGTGGTTGTTCCATCCGACTTGATATTAGCCGGATTGATTGGGTAGCGCAATGATATTGAGACTGCCTTGTAATTGCTCTAGAGATTCAATTGGCATCAAATTTTTTAAATAGGGTTGATAGCGAAACAGTCGATAACCTTTGATCTGAAGATAAGCGGCAACCTCGGTGTTGCTGCCCTTGTCTCCAGCGATATTTTCGTAAATAATACCGGGAGCGAATTCGGTTAAGAGGCGATCACTGCCGGCTAACACCTGCATCTCATGGCCTTCCGCATCAATTTTTAGCCAATCCAAGCGATTAATTCCTTCGGAGTCGATCAGGCTATCGAGAGGAAAGCAGGTGATGGCTTCAAATGCTTCGCCCAGGGTAGGATCAATTTCGCTAATAACTTCATTCAGTTCGCTGGCCGCTTGCAGAGACAAATAGGAGGTACCGTGATGATCGCTGGCGGCTCCGGCACAAACAGTCACCCAATCCAGTTGGTTTAGCCGCTGCGTTTCCTGCAAACAGCGAATGCAGCCAGAAAACGGCTCTATAGCCAACACGCGCCCATTGGAACCCACTTTCTGGGCAGCACTGAACGTGTATACGCCAACATTTGCTCCGACATCGATCACAACCATCCCTGGCTGGAGCTGCTCGCGCCAAAACTCCATTTCTGCCTCAAACCAGTCTGCTTCGGCTAACAAAACGCTGGTGACGATGCTGCGCAAATTCGGCTCTACGGCCATTAACAGCGTGTGCTCAAACGGCAGGTAAGTGAAGGCACTGTTTGCATCGAGACTGGTCCAGCGCCAGTCGAGCGACTGAGGTTGTGCCTCGGCTAATTCCCGTGCATGGTGTAGCCAAAAGTCGGCTACTTCTGGTTGCAGGGGGAGGTAGGCCAAATAGAGCGCCTGAACCGCAGGAGCAAATTCAGGGGCAATGGTGCGAGCTTGGTGTAGGTAGAGCAACCCTTCCCACTGCTGCTGCATCAGGTGGGCTAATCCCAGCATCAGGTTGAATCGGGCTGAGTTGGGCATAAGTTGGGCCGCCAGCTGCAAAAACCGCTTGCCGCTCACCCCATAGAACACAAGCTGACAATGGCAAAGCACGGCTGCTAGGAGCCGCATGGCCTGATCTGCCCCTGTTGCCGCTGCGAAGATGGACTCAATTGTTGTTGGATCAGCCAGCAGATGATAATCGCCTTGTGGCCAGTAGATCAGCCCCAGCGGAAATACCTCACCCGTGTAGGCAAATTGCAGCAGATCGATCAGGGCCGGAAAGGCGGTTTGAAATGCGGCTTCTGATTCACCAATCAAACTGCGCACTAGCGCCAAATGCGCTACACACAGCGGATGACCAGGTTCCATCTCAACGCCCTGCATCAATGCCGCCAGCGCCATTTCCAACCCCATCGCCCTCAGGTCTCCTTCAGCCTGCTCAGCTTCAATCAGGGCAATCACAGCTAGATTGTTGCAGTCGAGTGGAGTTTGCGGATCATCCCAAACGGTTTGTTCCCAGCAGGTGGTGAATGAGGCTAGAACCTCTGGCGGTAGGTTGGGGTAAAATCCACTCAGGTACTGCCAGTACAGAGCGGTGGGAGGGGAGGGGGCGCTTGTCATAGGAACTACGGCTATCAGTGCCAGCTATTAATCATGCCCTATTAACGTGCCCAAGGAGACAGGTTTATCTCTCTGCGCTCACTTTCTCCTCCCGTTGCCGCCCTGCTCCAGCTTGGAGAAAAACACCTGCGCTTGCGCAATAAATGGGCTGACTATGCCGAAGTCTTCGGTTTGACTGCTGACCAAATTCCTGAGATCTGAGCTAATTCAGATGGCAATCGACCAAGACCTCAACTGGGCCGATTCAGAAAGCCTGGAGGTTTGGGATCCGGTTCATGCTTGGCGCCCCCTGAGGCAACTCAAGGCAGAGGCGGCTATCGAACCCCTGCTGGCTGTCTTTAATCAAATGGAGGGCAGCGACTGGTTTAGAGAAGAGATGCCTGAGGTTTTTGCGCTGATTGGTTCGGCAGTACTTGCCCCAGTCAAGGACTTTCTGGCAAATCCTGAGAATGCTTTCTATTGCCGCTGGACAGCCGCGAATATCCTGGTTGAGTTGGGTAAGGCTCACCCAGAGGTGCGGCGAGACTGCATCGTGGCTTTGGTAGAGCAGCTTGAGCAATTTTCTAAAAACAGCCGAGAATTCAACGGGATGATCATCTCTTGCCTGATAGATTTGCAGGCTCAAGATACGGCTCCCCAAATTGAGCGGGCCTATGCAGCCAAATGGGTCGATGCTTCTATCTGTGGAGATTGGATTGATGTGCAGCGAGACCTGGGCCTGATCTCACGGGCAGAGGCTTACGAGCGGCGTCATCATGTTGATGCAGAACGGCTACGGTCAAAGGCGTCGAAGCTGCCTCCAAGCACAAAGGCGATCACTTCAGAGGCTAGGGGATCGAGCTGGTGCGCTTGGCGCTGGTTGCGCCTCGATCGGCTCGAATTCGTAAATACCACCATCTGCCATCAGCGACAGAAACAGATGATTCTCTTGGAGCGTGTAAGACCGCACTGCTGGCAAATCCTGCACAATGCGATTGTAGAGAGAATCCGGTGGACAGAGGACGCGAGTCGTCGCAATTGGACCAAACTGAAGCTGATTTGGCCCGGACGATGTCCAAGTGCCGCGTCCCCGGTTGCAGTCGATCCGCATGGTTACGCCACCATCAGCCGTGAAGGCAATTGTGTATTTTGCCGGCTCATCTGGTGTTAGGGTTATACCATCGCCGCTCTGGAACTGCACGAGTTGCCAGGATGTGCTGCCTAGGTCACGGACAGCATTAGGCGGGGAGATTTGAGCATCTGCGGCTCGTTCAACTAAATCTAAGCGTTCGGTCCAGGGATCGGGTTGGATCACGGCATTGGCATCGAGGGTGAACAGCATCAGATCGGGTTTGGTAGAGTCGTACTGGGGCCAGGGAGGTAAGCCTGCGCCATTGGGGTTGCCGGACTTGGCAAAATTGGCGAAGTAGGTGTGAAACAGCCGCGCCATTTCCCGATCGTTCTCGGTGACAGCCTCACCATAGCGAGCGTCCAGCGTACTAAACAAATAGGGTTGTTCGCTGGCATGTTCGGCACCGAGCTGCTCCGGACGCAGAGATTCCGCCACATAGCCAAACCGATAGAGCCAAGCCGAATTGCCGGCTGCTGTCACCTGTCGGGCCACGAAGCGGGCCGGTTCATGCATGGTGATATCAACGGCAATGGTCGGAATGATCACCTCTGGAGGCAAGGTACCATCGGGATTGTAGGCAGCGATAGCCTGTGCTGCCTCTGGCCCAAAGTAGGAAAACGGGTTTTCTAGGGGCGGGAAGGTGACGGGCAGATCGGCGCTAGTGGTGCCAATCAGGACGGGGACGTCTGCCACTTCGCCTCGCTGTAAAATTTCTCCTGGGGTTGTTGTGATCAGGTCGCCGTCGAAGATAGGGCCGCCGGCATAGGTCGGTGGTTTCGACAGTAACGCGCCCATATTCATATCACCATTCACCTGTTCGGCGGGTAGGGCACGCAATGCTGCCAATGCCTCGGATCCGGTGCTAGTAACCCCAACGCTTCTAGCAAACTCAAGGCCGCTTTCCTCCGCAGACGGCAATTCTGGAGTGCTTTGACTCAGCTTGCGCAAACCTACCAGATAGGTACGCCCGCCGCCCGACAACACAATCGCTCGGTGAAATAGCCCCTGCGACTGGGGCGAAGTTAGGTGGTGCATTACTGAAATCCCGCCTGCCGATTCCCCCATGATCGTGACTTGGCTCGGATCGCCACCAAAGGCGGCCACATTGCGCTGCACCCATCGCAGAGCCGCCAACTGATCTAGCAAGCCGTAGTTACCGAGAGACCCTTCGTTTGCTGCGGTGAGGGCCGGATGAGCAAAGAACCCTAAACGCCCTAAGCGGTAGTTGAAGCTGACGACCACCAGCCCCTGCTGAGCAAAGGCACTGCCGTCATAGATGGGGGCAGCTGAGCTACCGTTGAGAAAACCACCGCCATGAATCCAGACCAGAACCGGCAGTTTTTGATCCGGTTCAATCGCAACAGGTCGCCAAACATTCAGCACCAGACAGTCTTCCGACATGGAGCCACCGCTAGCGGATGCGTCGCCGGGAAGCGGTAGTTGGATGCAGTCATGCCCGTATTCGGTAGCTGGGCGTACACCAGGCCAGGGTTGAACCGGCTGGGGCGCTCGCCAACGCAGATTGCCTACGGGTGGTGCTGCATAGGGAATCCCCTTGAAAGAGAGCGCATTGTTGGTTACCGTTCCCTTAAGTGTACCCGTATCAATTGTCACTGTCTGATCGCTACTCTCAGCTTTGCCGTAGCCATTGAAACTGAGTAAAATAGTTGTCAACGTCACCGTTGCTATTCTTGATAGCCAGATCTTCATGCATTTCCCTCTTCATATTGCTGAGGCGAACTAGGAAATCCTTTTTCTGGCTGAGTTTGCTTTGACACATTGCCCAATCCCAAAAAACAGGTTGTCCTGTTGAGATTCACCCCATCACCATTTCACCTCAGAATCATCTCATAGTTTCTCAATTTAAGTTTCTTCTAAGCTCGACGTAGCTATGGTCATCGATGACACCGTTGAGCGCTGCTGAGGGAAACGCATTGCGGCACGAAAGATCTACTGTGACCCCGTGCGCTCTAGCGATAGCGATTTTGTCAAAACTAGTGGAATGCGATGGCTCAATTTGGGGCTATTAGTCTCACTCTGTTTTCCATTGTGGTGTAAGCACGATATCTACAGAATAACTTCTGACTCCTACCTCAAGCTATTCTTGTCAATAAAATCAATCAACGCATCATAGCGGGGTGAATGTTCTTGGTCCACGTGCTCTAGTACGCCCCAACTGCCCCATTTGCTAGGCTTGGTAATATCTGTATAGTTCATGAACATACCGCCATCGGTTTGTTTCCAGGCGTCTAGCACCGTGGTGTAGAGGTCATACATTTCCGGACGCCGATTCAGCTCGATGAAAAATTGGGTCAGCTTTTCGCTGTTAGAATTCACCAGATGCTGGCCGCCTTCGTAAACAATCAACTGTAAGCCTTTCTGCTGAGCCACCTGTTGATGGTATTTGAACAGCTCAATCGTTGCCAACACTCCGTCTGGTTGGGTCTCCTGCGGATTTTGCGGGTTCTTGAGGATGCCGCCCTGCTTGAGTTGGGTTAGAGCTTGGCTGACGCCGCCATCGCTTGTTTCTAGCCAAGATTCCACAGTTTTTTGGTGCTGGTCGGAGGTGAGGCTGCCGTCAAAGTAGCCGGTGATCGCGTAAGCATCGATGTTGTGCTGATAGCAGGGTTTATTGCCTTCGGCTACCCAGAGCGAGCAGTCTAGGGCGCTATTTTCGAGACCCAGCCATGCGGTCTGGGTGCCCATCACCGCAATTACCCGATCGCGCTGGTCGCCAAAGGTTTCCTTCCAGATGTCGGCCATTTGAGCCGTGCGCATCCCGTACCATTGCATGAAGGCATCACCTTTATCCTCGCCCCACCGCGCTTTGCCCTGCTCTAGCGCATAGGTGGCCTGACTAAACATCCAGTTCCAAACTTCGTTGGAAAATTCAACATAGACTTTAAGGTTTGGATCGAGGCGCTCTTTGACCAGTCGGGCGAAATTCCGCATGTACTCATCGGTAGCTTGGTGCGGCATGTTGAACCAGGGATGAACCCGCAGCCGATTGGCCAACTCAATCATGATCTCAATCGGGGCACCTTCAGGGGAATAGGTAGCATCCTCTACCTGGGGCCGATCCTTCCATTCACGTTGCTTAGAGTTGGTAGTTACCATCCAATCCATGAAGCGAACTGCACCAAATTTCTTGATGCGTTCTAGAAACAGCGGATTGAAAATTTCATCTTTAAAGCTGGTTTCGTACTCGATGGGAACAACGTGAATATTCCGAATATAGTTACCAGTTTTGTTGGGATCGGTGGCAGTGACTACCAATAAAATTCCCTGTGGAGAAGGTGTCACATCAATCACATCTCGTCCGGGTCTTGAGGCAGCTTCGTCTTTCCGGGCATCATATTTATATTCAATCGTGCCTTCGCCTTCATAGAGCACGACATATTTTCCACCCGGATAGCGATCAACTTCGTGTAGGAGCAGGGTGGCAACTTGGCTATACTCTGGCGGATCTTCAGGCTTGGGCAAGCTTTTCACCCAACCATGTTCATCGAGATCGAGCTTGTCGTATTCGTCTGTGTCCCAGCTATCACTACAAGGAGTGTTGGGCTGGCATTGCGTAATCCAGGTGCGGGCTGATTTAAATGCATCAATGAAGGGCATTTCGGTTGACCAATCAGCAATGCCACCCAGGTTAGTGCCTATCCCTAACCGATCGGTGGCCGCATACTGCAGCGAGGAGTCATAAACCTCAGAGGAGCTAGCGGAAGTTGTTGGGGAGGAACAGGCGAACACTAGAGACAAAACCAGCATAAATAGCGTCACCCAACCAATCGGTCGAGAAACAACCTTCTTAAACCCAAATCGCTTCTGCCTGAAGTTCATGCTCACCCTCCATGTTCAGGATTTACTAATAAGCTACTGGTATATTGCCTCTTGAACCAATTAGATAGAACGGCTATTTTGTCGCGCCCTATTTTCTGATGATTAAAGCAGTTCTTAGTTAAGTTAATTTGACGCTGTCAGAGGTGTCGCTCATCGCATTGGGATTGATGATATAAAACACCTGTTTTATTTACTCTCAGCGTACACCTGGCGATAATAAGCCTGGTATTCCTCCGAGAGCAACGGCTGCCACCAGTCTTGATGATTCAAGAACCACTCAACGGTTTGCCGCAGACCAGTTTCGAGCGTTTCGGCTGGTATCCATTCCAGTTCGGTGCGAATTTTGGTCGCGTCGATGGCATAGCGGCGGTCATGGCCAGGACGATCTTTGACAAAGGTGATCAGATTCTGAGCTGGGCGAACGGGTAGATCGGGGGCTAGCTCGTTCATTAAATCACAGAGCATATGCACCAAATCAATGTTCTTAACTTCGTTATTACCACCGATATTATAGGTTTCTCCAGGCTTGGCTTTATGGATTACCGTATCGATAGCACTGCAATGATCGCCGACATACAGCCAGTCCCGCACATTTTGACCATCCCCATAGACGGGTAGCGGTTTCCCCATCAGAATGTTGATACACATAAGGGGAATCAGCTTTTCGGGGAAGTGGTAAGGGCCGTAGTTGTTGGAACAGTTGGTGATTAGCGTTGGTAAACCGTAGGTGTGATGGTATGCCCGCACCAGATGATCGCTGCCTGCCTTAGAGGCCGAATACGGGCTGTTGGGCGCATAGGGAGTGGTTTCGCTGAAGCCCGGATCGGTTGGGTCGAGGCTACCGTAGACTTCATCGGTTGAAACATGGTGGAAGCGGTAGTAACTGGGCTGTCCGGCACTGAGCCAATGTTGCCGAAAGGCTTCCAAAAGGGTGAAGGTGCCGACGACATTGGTTTGCACAAAGGCACCTGGTCCTAAAATTGAGCGGTCTACGTGAGACTCAGCGGCAAAGTGAACAATCGTGTCAATGTCTTCTTCTACAAGCAAATTATCCACTAAGGAACGGTTGCAAATATCGCCTTCCACAAACCGCAAGTTAGCTTTGCCTTCTAATCCGGCTAAATTACTGCGGTTACCGGCATAGGTGAGGGCATCCAGCACCACAACTCGATCGCCAGGATAGGTCTGGCACCAGTGGTGGACAAAATTGGAGCCAATAAAGCCTGCGCCTCCAGTCACAATCAGCTTCCGGGGAGTTCTTGTTAGCGTTTCTTCAAAAGCCATAGGTTTCAGTCGTTTCAGTGGTGTTTGGCAGTGTTAGTAGAAATAGCTAGTAGCAATGTCAAGGGACCCAGTCTCGGTGAGTCTCAGGTTAGTTCAGCTCGATCTGGCAATCATCGCCAATCATGAATCGCAAAGCTTTGGGGCGACGCGGCGCTTCTTTTAAATGAGCACGCTGACCAATCACGCTATCAACAATTCGGTGGTGAATGCCCTCGACCTTCGCGCCTTGCAAAATCACGCTGTGCTCCAAGTCGGCATCGATCAGCGTCACCTGATCCGCAACGCTGCTATAGGGGCCAATAAAGCAATTTTCTAGATGACAGTTGCTGCCGATTGTCACCGGACCGCGAATTGTGCAGTTGATCACTTTAGAACCGGGACCAACCTGCACCCGTCCGATAACTTGGCTCTTTTCGTCGATCTCACCCAGCACTTCGGACTGCAAACAGGTGTCCAGAATCACCCGATTGGCTTCCAGTAGGTCGTCTTTTTTTCCGGTATCGAGCCACCAACCGCGAATTTGCCGTGCTTCTACGGCCTTTTGCTGATCGATCAGTGCTTGGATGGCGTCGGTGATTTCCAACTCTCCTCGCGCTGATGGCTGAATCGAAGCAATGGCGCTGTGAATGATGTTCGAGAAAATATAAATGCCGACTAATGCCAGGTTGGAAGGCGGATTTTTGGGTTTTTCGATCAGTTGTAGCAGCCGCCCCTGCTCGTCTACTTTGGCGACTCCAAACGCACTGGGATTGGAGACCGGACAGAGGAGAGTGAGCGCATCCAGATTTGCGGCCCGAAACTGCTCTAAAAACAAGCCCAGATCGCTCTGCACCAAGTTGTCGCCTAGGTACATCACAAAGGGAGAATCTTGCAAAAATGGCTGGGCGACTTTCACGGCGTGGGCCAGTCCTGCCGGTTTGTCTTGCAGAATGTAGGTGATCTTGGCTCCAAACCGTTCTCCGTTACCAGTTTTGGCCTTGACTTCTTCGCCGGTCTCCGGACTGATGATGATGCCAATCTCAGTGATGCCTGCTGCCACAATCGACTCGATGCCATACCAAAGGATCGGTTTATTGGCTACAGGAACGAGCTGTTTCGCGCCCGTGTAGGTGAGAGGACGCAAACGAGTGCCTTTACCGCCAGAGAGAATAATTGCTTTCATAGAGGACTAATTGCTGAGGTAGAGTTCGCTGAGCATTTGTCGGAGGCTTTGTCGCCATTGGGGGGCCAGGGACTGGAGAACGGACTGAATCTTTTGATTGGCTAACACCGAATAGGCCGGACGCTGGGCCGGAGTGGGGTACTCTGGGGTGGTAATCGGCACCACGCGCTGAATCTGAAGCGACACGCCGAGGGATTTGGCTTCCTCGAAGATGGCAACGGCAAAATCGTACCAGCTTGTGACGCCGCTGTTGGTGAAGTGATAGATGCCGCTGAGGTCAAGGGCTGGGTCTAACAATCGTGGTGAGAAGGCAGTGATTGCCTTGGCAATATCGGCGGCCCAAGTGGGAGTTCCAACCTGATCGGCCACGACCCGCACCTCCTGCCGTTCTGCCCCCAACCGCAGCATGGTTTTGACGAAATTCCCCTTGCCGAGAGCACCATAAACCCAGGCGGTCCTGAGAATCAGATAGCGAAAGTCGGGGTACTGCTGCCGCACTTGCAGGATGGCGGTTTCTCCGGCTAATTTGGACTGGCCGTAGACGCTAATTGGATTGGTGGTATCGGTTTCGAGATAGGGCGTATTCTTGCTGCCGTCAAACACATAGTCGGTGGAGATGTGAATCAGAGGTATGCCTAGGCGCTGAGCGGCCTCGGCCATTTGTTTGACAGCCGTGCCATTGACGGTATGAGCTAGTTCCGGCTCAGATTCGGCTTTATCGACGGCGGTGTAGGCAGCGGCATTGACGATTAGCTGCGGCTGGGCGGCTTCGAGAAGCTGGGAAATTTGGTCTGGCTGGGCCAAATCGAGCTGTTGTCGTCCCACTCCGATCACGTCGCCGAGGGGGGCCAGCGTTTTCAGCAGCTCTTGCCCGACTTGTCCGTCCTGCCCAATCAGTAAAATTCGCGTCATGCAAACACCTCAGCGCTCCTAAAGGGTAAACCTGCCTGATCTTTGGTCGATACAACCGGCTCTGCGGTCAGGGGCCATGCAATCGCTAGATCTGGATCGTTCCAGGCAATACAGCGTTCATGGACTGGGGCATAGAAATCAGTGGCTTTGTACAACACTTCGGTGCGGTCTGTTAGGGAAAGAAATCCGTGGGCGAATCCGGCGGGAATCCAAATTTGCTTTTTATTTTCGGCACTCAGCTCGCAGCCCACCGATTGCCCAAAGGTGGGAGACCCTTTGCGAATATCTACAGCTACATCAAAGATGGCTCCGGAGATGACGCGCACCAACTTACCTTGAGCTTGCTGAATCTGATAGTGTAAGCCGCGCAAGACATGCTGAGCAGAACACGAGTGATTATCTTGCACGAAGCGAATATCCAGACCGGTTTTTTCCTGAAATCCTTTTTCGTTGAAGCTCTCGAAGAAGAACCCCCGTTCGTCGCCAAAAACACGAGGTTCAATGATCAATACGTCAGAAATTTCAGTTGGAATAATTTTCATCAAATCCCTCGCTGATGAGTTAACTATGTGGAACCCTGATCTGAGTAAATTGAAATACCATTGATGGTTAGCAGTGCGTTGATTAGCGTTTTTAGTCCGGTTGCTGTATTGTGTTCAAACCGGATAAAAAAGAATTGACGAAAGGTATTTGATGGAATTTATCCTATTTCCGTTCATCGGTGTTGTCATCACTCTAGTTGCTGACTCTCAATTAGATCGTTACTGGCTGACTATTGACTGTATGAAATCATTGAGAAGCTAAGACATAAAAGCTAATAAGCGAAGTCTCAAACCTTGATTTTCTAACCTCTCTGAATATTCTTTTGGTTTCTCTAGTCCATTTCAGCCCAGAATATCCTAGCGAATGCCTCCGGGATTCTACAGGAATGCCAATCACCGCTTTGCCTAGTCTTCATAATTGATTTGCGGTTGTTGTAGAGACCATAAAGCGAATATTAATAGGGAACAGTTGAATCACAGACGAATAGATCAGCCAAATCAAAGGACAATGGCAAGTGGATTCTAAAATAGAGCTAAAAAATGGCAGCCTCATTTCTACTAGTTATGGGCAATTATCTATTGACTGTGATTTAGTCATTTCACATCCAACGATTATGGCTTGGATAAATCAGCCGGATCACGGCTAGTGCGAACCCAGCGGGTTTGGGGCTTGATGAGATAAGCAAAATAGAGTGGAATTTTCCAGAGAATATAGAATGGAGCTGCCAGTAAAGTCGAAGCAGGCAAATTGGTGCGACCAAATTTCAACCAAGCTGCTAAGACGGCAGTGAAAATCATCAGCCCGGCCAGCAGCAATATTCCAGTGGGCAACCAGAAGCCGGTCAATAGTCCTGCTAATCCGATCAGTGCCGTAAAAGCAACCCACAGCATCACCAGCAGTGACAAGGGCGGAATTGACAGATCGAGAGCAATCGCTAACAGATCTAAACGCCGTTGCTGAATCGCTGCTTTCAGTAGAGTGGGCACCTGGGAGCGAATCGTTTGCAGATGGCCGTGCTCCCAGCGGGTGCGCTGACTTTTAGCCGCCTGTTCTTGCTGAGGCAGCAGCCCAATCACCTTTGTCTCTGGACAAAACAAAGTGGGATAGCCGGCAATTGCCAGATCCATCGAGAGCTGCATGTCTTCTACAATGTTGCCGCTAGCCAACGAAACGCTGCGAATTACCGACCAGGGAAAGGCCATGCCCGTGCCGGTTAAAATTCCCGGAAAACCGAAGGTATGGAAGCCCTGAGGCCGGACCCAGTTCTTCACCAGAAACGCCAAGGCCGAAACCGCATCCTTGGGCCGAGGTTGAGCAGGCTGCTCCATCAAATACACGGCTTGAGTCGGACGCCCCGACATAAAAGCGGCTTCAGCGATCCGATCCAGCGTTCCGGTTTGCACCAGACAATCGGCGTCTACCACAATCACCACATCGGGCGGAGCCGCTGCCAAAAATTGCAGACCATAATCCAGCGCATAGCCTTTACCGCGTCGCTCGCTATCTTGCCGCTCAATCACCGTAGCTCCTACCGAGCGAGCAATGGTAGCCGTGTCGTCAGAGCAGTTGTCGGCAATCACAATCAGCCGATCCGTAGGCGTCAGTTGAGCTAGGAGCTGCTTCAGGACAGGAGCAATGCCCAATGCCTCGTTGTGAGCGGGTACCAAAACCGCGATTGTGGGTCTTGCCTTGCTCCGCTGTTCCACTCGGCGATTTGGGAGCAAAGCAGCGAAACATTCAACCCAGAGGACTGCGCTTGGAATTAATAGCAGTAGAGCAATTACCAGTAAACCAAACTTCATCACAACACCCAGTCCCGTGACCACCACAGTTATTTCCCCTAGTTGGATTACTCTAGTTGAATTTCTCGATGCCGTCCCTAATCTATCATTCTCTTGATTTGGCCTCCGTGTAATCAGAGGGGGGAAATATAAAGTGTCGATGATGAATTGTGTGAGCTTTGGCAGAATTTTAAAAAAGAAAAAACCCAGCAGCCCCCCGCTGGGTTAGTTATGAACGTCACTTATCTTTCCTTACTCTAAGAGACTGACCTGGAGTTGTACTTCATCTGCCTGGTTGAACTAAGGCTCGTCTATTGGGTTCACCTGACTGGGTGACTCAAGATATTGCCGCCAAATACTGACAACAAAAAACCCAGCAGCCCCCCGCTGGGTTAGTTATGAACGTCACTTATCTTTCTTTACTTTAGAAGGCCGACCTAGGGCTGAACTTCGCCTCTCTGGATCACCTCACTGGGTGATTTGACGGCATCACCCTGGAACTGAGACAGAGTTGAAATCAAAAACTGAATCAGCGTCGAGGCATCCACTCCCAGCTCCGTGCGCTGTTGAGCCGCCTGCAATCCCGCCTGACTGTGCCACCAAGCCGCACTGTAGACACTTGCTTCCGGTGGAGTACCGTGCTGTTGACCTTGGGCTAAGAGGCCACCCATTAGACCCGTCAAAACATCGCCACTGCCGCCCCGTGCCAGAGCAGGCGTACTGGCTGGATTCAACCATACCTGCCCTTCAGGATTGGCAATAGCGGTTCTGGCTCCTTTCAATAAAACAATGGCTCCGCTCTGCTGGGCGGCGGATTGAACCAGCGCGATTCGATCCGCGATTGAGTCGGCTAATTCGGGAAACAGACGTTTGAACTCGCCGAGATGAGGCGTCAAGACAGTCGGAGCGGTTCGCTGTTTCAGCGCTGAGGGGCCGAGCTTCGCCAAACCATTCAAGCCATCCGCATCTAGCAGCAATGGACAAGTGGAGGTCAGGACTTGCTCGATCACCGCAATGGCAGCAGTTGTCAGACCCGGACCGCAGGCAATCGTGTGATAGTTGGATAGATCAATCGATTCGGGCAGAGCGGCAATCGCACCACTGTCTGTTTCGGGACAGCCGACGACAAGGGCATCGGGCAGTTGGGGAATCAGCAGCGGACGCAGGGTTTCGGGAACGGCAATCGTCAGCATGCCAACACCACTGGTACGAGCCGCAAGTCCGGCTAGAATGGCAGCCCCCATATATTGACGCGAACCGCAGATCAGCAGCAAATGACCCTGTCTGTATTTATGGGTTGTGGCCGACCGAGGTAAGGGCAGCCCGCTGAGGGCTAAATCGGCTGTGATGCGCTGCAGGGTTGGTTTTCCTAAAACGGTTTCAATATCAGCCAGCGGCAAACCAAAGTCGATCAGTTCGGCCTCACCAATGGAATCCAATCCGGCTTCCTGGAGAAAGGCTCGCTTCCAGAGGCCCAAACAAAGGCTGTGGCTGGCCCGAATTGCGGTTCCCATAACTGCACCAGTGTCGGTGTGCAGTCCCGAAGGTAAGTCGATGCTGACAACCGGCCGCTGCCACTGATTGATTTGATTGATTGCAGCGGCAATTTCACCTTCTAAGCTGCGAGTCAAGCCAAACCCAAACAGCCCATCGATGATTAAATCGCAGTTCTGCAAGGTTTCGAGCGGAGTGACGGCAATTCCTAAACTACCGGCGTACTGGGCGTGCGCTTGGGTCAGATCTTTGAGTTTACTGAAGGGCTGGTAGCGGACTACGTCGTAGCCCCTGAGGTGCAGTTCACGAGCGACCACCAAGGCATCGCCACCATTGTGGCCCGGACCCACCAAAACGCCAATCCGATTGATGGCAGTGAGTGGATAGTGAGCCTGAATCCAGTTGGTTAGTAGCCCGCCCACTTTTTCCATCAAGGCCGCAACCGGCATCCCGGCAGCAAACACCCGTGACTCGATTTGGGTCATTTGCTCAGCCGTGACTACAAAGCGCTGAAGACGAGTGGACTGAGAAGCAATGGAACTAGCCATAAGCAGAACTGAAGCAATTCCATTTCACCATACCCGACTCTTGGCTCAACAGCGGTCCCACCTACAGCAGAACTTCGCTGCTCTGGCGCAGCCAAGTGACAATTTGCTCAAAATCAGCTACTGAAACCGGCTGGCGATGCTCGACACAAAGGACATCGGGCAAAGCGGGCAGCGATTGTAGCCATTGCGTCAACGGCAGGGTTGGATTCGGCGGTGCGGAGGCTGGTCCTTTGAGCTGTAATTCACGGATCGGAAATTGCCACTGAGCAAAAAACTGATTCAACTCAAAGCCGCTATCCAGTAAATGGCCAGTGTCGAGGGCGAGGGCAAATACATCGGGCTGGTGTAGCGCTTCGATCAGGTGGACAATCTCGTGCGGATCGGTCATGGCAGCGGCCCGTTTGGGGCTGAGGGGTTCAATCAGGATTTCGATGCCTTTTTCTCTGGCGGCTTGGCCCAATTCTGCGAAAAAGACGAGCGCGCGTTCAAACGGGGAATCGGCAATATCCTGTCCGAACCCACAAACGGTGAGAATGCGCGGTGCTTTGAGCTGGGCGGCTAGCGCTAGCGTTTCCTGCCCATGCCGAATCGCTTGCTGCCGGTGCTCCGGATCGGGATGCAGCGGATGAAACTCATGCATTTGATAGGCTTGCACTGTTGTCACCGCAACTTCTGCCCGATAGGATTCAATTGCTAACTTCCCTCGATTCGCCACTTCCAGCGCCAAGTCATGCTGCCGAGCGGCTAAGAACCGATTGGCCTGAGTTGACTGGGGCATAGAATCTTCGTTGTAAGCCAAAATGGGCAGAGCCATTGAGTTTGAGTGTATGAACATCGACCGGATTGATCACCTAGTGCTCACAGTACGCGACATTCAGGCTACCTGTGCATTCTATGCCACCGTTTTAGGAATGGAGGTAGTCACCTTTGGCGAGAATCGCAAGGCACTCCAATTTGGGCAGCAAAAGCTGAATCTGCATCAGGCAGGTCAGGAATTTGAGCCGAAGGCAGCCCACCCTACGGTAGGTTCAGCCGATCTGTGTTTTATCACTCAGACTCCGTTGTCCCAGGTGATCGAGCACATCCAGGCTTGTAGGGTGATGCTGGAAACAGGGATTGTGCCGCGTACCGGAGCACTTGGACCGATGGATTCGATTTATCTGCGCGATCCGGATGGCAATTTGATAGAAATCTCTAATTACCGCTAATACCATTTCCTACTAATCGAGCTACAGATCACACCATCCAAACCTCTTCCTTCTTCCTTCTTCCTTCTTCCTTGAAACGCTGCGCGAACGGAAACGCTGTGCGAACGGAAACACTTCGCGTTGGTAAAGCCAGTCCGAGGGACTTACAAAACACTGTTACGCAGAAGCAAGCTACAAAACTCAAAACTCAAAACTAAGAACTGAGGTGGCTCAGTTTTTCTTTTGGCGCGGTAGCACCGTCAGGGTAAATTCATGTAGCGGTGGTTTGGTTTCCACGGCTTCTTCCAGTCCTTCAGCTAGCAGCCACAGCACAACCCGATAGTCTCCCGGCTTGGTTGGCGCGATGATTTGCCCGATTGCAGTAGCGCTCTCTCCGGGCTGGGGGCGGCCAGAGATATACAAATTATCTTGTTTCAAGCGAACCGGATTTCCGGCGACGTTAAACATCCGCAGATACAGTCGGGTTTCGCCCTGTTCTTCTAAGCCTGTCTGATAGCCGAACCAAGTGGACTGTCCCGTATTCGTCAAGCTGGCTCGCAGAACTCGTTTTGCCCCAGTTCGCACGGTCCAGCGGTCGCCAATCGTTTCAATCGTGCCGTTGCGTCTGATGGTTTCGAGTTGATCGAGTTTGCCGTTGAGCTGCTGCAAATAAAGTTCTGAGTCGTGAATTGGTGGGGCAATCTGGGCAACCAAATTTCTGGAATGCCGCTCGATTTGGCTATCGGTGAGATACCAGCGACGCTGGGGGTTGTTGATTAGCGGCAGCGGCACTTTGCCCCAAGAGACATCGGTAAAGGCTCCGACGGATTGAACGGCGGTGGAGAGAAACAGCGTCAGCAAAAAAACAGCCAGTAGGGAAGTGATCCGGAACGAGCGGGGTGGTAGCTTGGCTAGGATGGCATCCAGGCTATACCCCACCAAAAAGCAGACAACCGGCAGAATATCAGTGAGAAAGCGCGGCCCATAGGAATCTCCCCCGCCGTCCCAAGGAGCATAGATGCAGTAATGCAAAAACAGCCCAATACAGGCAAAGGCGAGACAGAGCACCAGTTTCTCATCAGCTCCCGTCCTGCCTCGAAATGCCAGATAGAAGCCGGGAATCGCTAACAGCAGCACTGGCGAGAAAATAAACAGGCCATCGCTGGGGCTGATCAACTGACCAAAAAAGGCTTCGATGATATGCGGCGGCGAAAAATTGTAGGACGATGCTCCCGACTCAAACTGTTGCGAGTAACCGCCCCGACCAAAGTTGGCCAAACCAAAATAGTAGCTGTTCCACATCCAGTTCAGCAGAATCGACGGTAGCCCCAGCAGCAGATAAATACTCTCGCGGCGGTAAGTATAAATGCTATACACAATTGCCGCTGCTGCAAAAATCGCGCTGGTCAACCGCACGCTGGGCAAGAGGCCGCAGAAGCATCCGGCCACCACTAAGAGAATATGGCGCGACCGGCCTGTGGTGCGGTTGGCTTTGAGCAGGCACAGCATCAGGCCCGTTAGCAGTAAGTTGGAAACCGTATGCTGCCGCAGATCTTGAGAATTCAGCGCCCAGGTAGTGGTGGCAAAGGCGTAGGTAAAGCTTGTGAGCAGGGCAACGGATTGGTTAAACTTCAGCCGCAGACTCAGGTAGAACAAAACGACTGAAAGCGCGCTACAAAGAGTTCCGGCTAGTTTGCCGAAAAAATGCCTGGTTTCATTAAAGCTTTCGTCCGTCAGGTTGAGGGCCAGCGCCGAACTGTCACCGCCCAGAGCCTGCACTAAACCGACCAGTTTCAGGTAAATAAAAAACAGTAGATACAGCGGAAAGGTGACAATGCTGGTGCCAATCGGGTAGGTCGAGGTGAGATGACCGTTGGGCGCTTCCGAGAAATAGTAAGGCGTATTCGTTTCTCCAACAAACAGATAACTGTCTCTGAAATTATCGAAGTTGAGCGTCCCGTTTTCCAGCCAGTTGAAGGCCAGCAGCGTGTGGGGAATGTTGTCATTTGAGGCAAGACCAATCTGCCCGTTGAGCTGGTAAACCAACACGCAGGCAGCAAAAAGCAATAGACAAATGACCGCTTCAGGAAACTTCTTCACCTTGTCTATGCTCTCCTGTCAAAAATTGCAGCTCAATTTCAGCAGCCTGATCTCAACGGTGGAGCCGCTTACTGATACCCATCTACTTCAAAAGGGTTTGGGAGTCGTAAAGCGTTCTACCCGAGAAGGGATCGATTTCTATCGGTCTGGGTTTACTGAACAGGTTGTATTTCAAAATGCAGTAAATTGCTCGAAATCCATCTTTCCAGCCAATTTTCTTGCCCTCTTTATAGGTGCGCCCGTAATAGGAGATCCCGACTTCGTAGATGCGGCAGCCCATTTTGGCTACCTTGGCAGTAATTTCTGGCTCAAACCCAAAGCGGTTTTCTTCGATGCGGATCGATTGAATCACCTCGCGCCGGAATGCCTTGTAGCAGGTTTCCATATCCGACAGGTTGATGTTCGTAAACATGTTCGAGAGCGTGGTGAGAAACTTGTTGCCCACCATGTGCCAATAATAGACAACTCGATGCGGACGCCCGCCGGCAAACCGCGAACCAAATACCACATCCGCCTTACCTGCCAGAATCGGCGCGATCAGATCGGAAAACTCCTGCGGGTCATATTCCAGATCGGCATCTTGGACTACCACGATATCTCCGGTAGCCGCCGCAAACCCGGTCCGCAGTGCCGCTCCCTTGCCCCGATTCTTGGGATGATAAATCACCTGATCCACCTGGGCTTCGATCGCAGAATGCAGTAGATCGCGAGTACCATCGGTCGAACAGTCATCCACGATAATGATTTCCAGATCTTTTACCGGGGAAGCTTTGACGGCCTGCACCACTCTGCCAATCGTGCCCAGCTCGTTGTAACACGGGATAACAACTGATAACTTCATGGATCTGCTCCGACTCACTCACACCACCGTTACCTGGAAAGCGGACTGACCCTATCAACCGAGTCCCAACCGCTGTCGCTCGCGAAACCCTAGCGTTTGCTGTATAGCTCAACCAGTAGCCTAGCTTTAAGTAGTCTAATTGCCTTCAGAAAGTTTAGAGGGAATCATATCATGGATCGTTGCCAGATACCTGAGCGAGTTGCTAAGTTCGCTGCTATCAATCTGCTGCTATCAATCTATAGTACTGAGCTTTATAAGCTGAGCCAGAGGCTGTATTTATCCCCATGCGCATTGCTGTTGAAACCTTCGCGGTACATAAACGAGTACCGCTGACGATTAGCCGAGGCACCACGGCTGCAACTGAAAATATCTGGGTCCGGATCGAGCAGGACGGCATTGAAGGTTGGGGCGAGGCATCGCCGTTCTCCGTTGCTACTCCAGCCCAATCTACAGCGGCAATTCTGGCCGAACTCCAGTCACTGGCTGCGTTATTAGAACCCTACTCACCGCTAGAACGACAAAAGATCCAGCAAATCTTGTCATCGAAACTGCGGCTGTCGGCGGCTCATACGGCGATTGATCTAGCCCTGCATGACTGGTTAGGCAAACAGGCGAAATTGCCCCTCTGGCAGCTTTGGGGACTGGATCGGCAGCAGATTGGTCCAACCTCGGTCACGATTGGGATTAGCAGCCGAGAGGCCGCCCAACAGCGGATGCAAAACTGGCTGCAACAGGTGCCCGATCTAAAAGCCGTGAAGGTGAAACTCGGCAGTCCGGCAGGTATTGAGGCGGATCAAGCCATGCTGAAGGCGGTACAATCCGTTGCCCCCGCCAATGCGAAATTTAGCGTCGATGCTAACGGCGGCTGGAGCTTGGCTGATGCGCTGACCATGAGCCACTGGTTGGCCGATCAGGGCGTCACCTACATCGAGCAACCGTTGCCCTGCGGCCAGGAAGCCGATTTGCCTACTCTCTATGCCCGTTCGCCTCTACCGATTTTTGTCGATGAGAGCTGTTTTACCAGCCGCAATATTCCGGCCTTGGCGGATCGGGTGCATGGCATCAACATTAAGTTAATGAAATCGGGCGGTCTCAGCGAAGCGCTGCGCATGGTCCACACCGCCCAAGCCTTTGGTCTGCAAATTATGTTCGGCTGCTATTCCGATAGTGCCTTAGCCAATACCGCCGCCGCCCAACTCGCTCCCTATGCCGATCATCTAGATTTAGATAGTCACCTTAACCTAGTAGACGATCCGTTCGTGGGCGCATCGTTACAGGCAGGTTGTCTCATGCCCAACGATTTACCAGGACTGGGGGTACAGCGTGCTAACATCTGACGACCGCATTGCCATCTTGCTGCATGAAGGAACTCAAGGGTCTCGCGGCAAAACCGGACTCTCCCTGTTGCGCTACAGCGAGTTGCCGATTGTAGCGGTGATTGACCACGAGTGCGCAGGTGGTTCGTTGCCGGAAATAACTGGGATTCAGCGCCAAGTTCCGATTGTAGCTTCAGTGGCAGCAGCCCTTGCCTATCAGCCGACAGCCCTAGTAATTGGGATTGCACCCTCAGGCGGTGCCTTACCAGAAGCTTGGTGGCAGGAAGTGAAACAAGCCGTGGCCGCAGGTCTTTCGGTGGTAAATGGTTTACATACCTTGATGGCGACCGATCCAGAATTGGCAACCCTGGTGCATCCGAACCGCTGGATCTGGGATTTGCGGCGCGAACCAGAGGGTCTAACCGTGGGGAGTGGTCAGGCGCGGCTATTGCCCTGTTTGCGGGTGCTGACGGTGGGAACCGATATGAGCGTTGGTAAAATGTCCACCAGTTTGGAGCTGAATCGGGTCTCGCTGAGGCGCGGCCTCAAGTCTCGCTTTTTGGCAACTGGGCAAACCGGACTAATGCTGGGCCATGACGGGATTCCCCTCGATGCGGTGCGAATTGACTTTGCGGCTGGAGCCGTCGAGCAGATCGTGATGCGATACGGAGCCGATCACGACATTCTGCATATCGAAGGCCAAGGCTCGTTCATCAATCCGGCCTCGACGGCCACCTTACCGCTGATGCGCGGCAGTCAACCCACCCACTTGATCCTGGTGCATCGAGCCGGACAAACCCAGATCCAGAGCTTTCCCCATGTGATGATTCCGCCGCTGCCGAAGGTGATTGATCTGTATGAAACGGTTGCTACCGCTGGAGGTGCCTTTGCCCCGGCCAGAGTAGCTGGAATTGCGCTCAACACCTTCCACCTCAGCCTTACCGAAGCTCAACAGGCAATCGAGCAAACGGCGGAAGAAACTGGCTTACCCTGCACCGATCCGATTCGGTTTGGAGCCGAACCGCTGCTAGAGCCAATTCTCAAAGGCTGATTGAATATAATGCCGAACCGGAACTCCTACCGCTTAGCGGTACTGGTACTACCCCGGTAGATGCGTTCGGCTTGCTCTGGTGAAAGCCACAGCGGTGTCAGGTCGGCCTGATCACGGTTTTGCGCGTTTGCTGGTTTTGTAGTCCTGCCGTTAGGGGCTGCGGCCTTAGAACGAATTTCCAGCGGTTCTGACGCTGCTTCCGATTCTCGTAGAGCATCCGGTCCCGAAATCACCGGCTCGGCTGACTCGGCAAACGGCAATGAGCAGGCTACTGGAGGTGCGTGAGTTTTGCGGTACTGGCCACGAGGTGGTCCTTCTTCGAGTTCGTATTCCGGGAGCTGACTCTGAGGCGGCAGATAGGCGTGACTTTCGGGATCGTAGGCCAGCACTTCGCCGGTTTCAATCAGATAGATCCAGCCGTAGATTTTGAGCTTGTTTTGGTACAGCCGCGAATGCACCACCGGATAGGTTTTGAGGTTCTCGATCTGAGTCAAAACATTTTCCGCAATCGTCACTTCGAGCAGCTCTTCGCTGTCGTAGTGGCTGTAGTTATCGAGGACGAGACGGCGGGTTGCCTCGGCGTGCTTGAGCCAGTCATAGACCAGCGGCATCTGCTCTTCGAGTTTCCCCAACTGCAGCAGCCCCTTCATGGCTCCGCAGTGGGAATGTCCGCAGACCACAATTTGCTCGATCCCAAGGGCATGGATCGCATACTCGACCGAAGCGCCTTCGCCGCCGTTGGCCGCTCCATAGGGAGGAATGATGTTTCCAGCATTGCGAATCACAAACAGCTCGCCTACATCGGTCTGGGTCAGCAGGTTGGGATCAATGCGCGAATCCGAGCAGGTGATGAACAACACTCGTGGTTTCTGCCCGTGGGAAAGTTGCTCTAGCAATTCCCGATGGGTCGAAACGTAATTGGCCCGAAACTCTCGCAGTCCTTTGATTAATTTCTTCATGGCAACCGTTCCTTCCGCTGGTGCTTCCTGATGCCGAAGCCCAATTCTGTATTTTCGCTTAAATCACAGCGCTTTTTTGCATGAGGTTTGACCAAGTTTGACTCGATCATTTGACTAGACCAATGCAAACGCTCCAGACAGGATTCGAACCTGTGGCCGACCGCTTAGAAGGCGGTTGCTCTATCCACTGAGCTACTGGAGCAGAATCAGGATGACGACCAGTCAAAGGTTAGCTAGGCTGGTGATGGTTTAGCCGGTTATGATTTGACTAACTTAACTGGACTAATCTGAACTCAACTAATCTGAACTCAACTAATCTGAACTTGACTAATTTGGCTAAATTTTGGGCAACCTAGAGGCAAATCCCCGTGTGGTTGGCTTCCCTCGTGCACCACTATAGCATCTATACCTCATACCATCTGGAACAAGTCTTTATATCACCGATATTAACTGCTTATTTCCTGGCTCATTTCAATCCTGATTAGGAGTTGCTTGACCGCACCATGTTCATCTTGAAACGGCAGGATGTTGAGATCTACAGCATTCAGCATCCCAAAAAAGATCAGCAGGTTCCAATTCTCCAATATCAGGGACAGACGTTTCGTCTGATCAACGTGTTCAATGCCGCTCAGGAAGAAGAAGCCCGCGCCTACTGGCGAGATTTGACCGACAACCGGGGCAAAGCCTGCGTTTTACTCGAAGAGCCAGAACGATACAGCGTTTGGGGCAAGATTCGGCTGGAACAGCTCAATGCCGAGACTGCAGAGGTGCAGGAGACGGCTGGTGTGATTCCGCCCTGCTGTGTGCAGGCTTGTTTGCTACTGTTGCAAGCCGTGTATATCGATATTGAAGATTTGCTGGGTGCGAGGCAAAGCACTGCCTTTCGTAAAGAGCTGATGGCTGTGTTTCAGCAATACCGCTTACCTCAAGCAGATTCGTCCGATGGGTTAGAGCAACTATTGACGACCGATCCACTGGCCCTGGTTCAGGTTCCGGCTTGGCAAGAGGTGCATCTCGATCGGTTGCTGCAAGAACTATACCGCCTCGGGAAGCAGCATTTCGGCAATAGTAATTTTGTAGAGCGGGCAATGGAAAGTTTACAGGATATGCCGTTAAAGGAACGGGCCTTTTTTTTGACTTGGTTGAAGCGGTCAGGAGCAGGCAAACTTTGGCAGTAGTCAACAGGCTGCGATGCAGTCGATCGGCAGTCCAGGTTAAATTTTCGCCAAAAGCCGATCGGGAATCGAATTTAGCTTTTCGACTTTGGGCATAATGGGTAATGCTCAAGACATGATTGACTACTGTCGAGACCCTATTTGCTTTGAATCTAGTCACTGTGAAGCTAGTGAGCGCTTCATAGATTGACTGCTTTGCCTTAGGTGCTTAGCTGGGAACGGTCTGATGGCCTGTCTAAGTTTTGGCCTCATGTCCCTGGGCAGGTTTGTGGTTCAGTTCCTGGTGCCCCCTCTATATAAAGCCTTTTGAGGAACAGTCCCTTGAAAAAGAAAACCTCCTTGCGTGGCCCGTCCCTACTATCAGTCCAGAGTGTTGTCTTGGCGGCTGCCGCTTGGGCAGTGCTGGCTCTGTTGTTCTTCCTGACATTTAGTGTTTCAGCACCAGGGACCGAGCGTCCGGAATGGTATCAAAAAATTACCTACATCATGGAAAACATGGCGTTTTTAGGCGCTGGTGTTCTGTGCTTTCGCAATTGGCGCAGTAGTCAAATTGTCAGCGGTGGTACGGTCTGGCTGGCTTTAGGGCTAGGAATGTTTTCCTACTTTATTGGCAATTTGCTGCTGGCCTACTGGGAGGTAGCACTGGGGCAAGAGCCGGAAGTGTCGCCGGGTGACTTATTTTTCATCCTCACCTACATCTTTCTGGGCTGGGGTATGTTGCGGGCAGTGATTTCCAGAGAGCTGAATTTGACTCCTCTCCAGTGGATTTTGCTAGCCATTATTGCCGTTGGCGGTGTTGTGATTGCGATCATCTCGGCCACGGCTCCGCCCGATATAGCAGTTCTTGACACTGCTACTGAACTAGTGCCTGAGGTGTCAGCAGCGGCTGAGACGGTTGCTCCCACCTGGGTAACGTTTGTGGAAGAACAGCTCGCTCCGATTGCAGCTCCCTTGAAGTGGCTTTACATCATTGGAGACGTGATCTTGGTGGTAATGGCTTCAACGCTGCTGTTGGCCTTCTGGGGCGGGCGGTTTTCGCTCTCTTGGCGCTTCATCGCTTTGGCTGCTTTCTCGTTTTATATCGCCGATATCTGGTTCAACTACGCTACCAACTACATTCCTGATTATCAAACGGGTGCTCTGCCGGAAGTATTTTGGATTTTCAGCGGTTGCTTATTTGCTATTGGTGCGGCCCTGGAATACGACCTTTCTACTCGACGGCAAACCCGACGTAGACGCTCATAAAAACTAATTCATGCCGCTGAATTGCCAAATTTGACATAAAGTTGTCAGCAGTTAGTCAGAAAGTTGTCAAAACCGGTTAGTACAAGCTGGAAATAAGCGGAAGGCACGCTGTTGTGCTTGCTACAATTTGAGAGCTGACGACATCGCTGTTTGGAACTCCCGGCATGGCTGCTAAGAAATTGTCTGATTTGGATAAGCAAGAAATTCTTGATCGCTATCGGCACTCGGATGAGACGACCGTGTCGCTGGCGGCCCAGTATGGGGTCAGCACCAGTACGATTAGCCGGATTTTGAAGCAGAGTCTACCGGAACAGGAGTATGAATCCTTGGTGCAGAAGAAGCGACAGGGGACAGGCAGGCTGTCACCAGACCAGGACATGCTGCCCGGTCTGTCTGAGGAGTTGCTAGTGCCGGAAATACGGACCAAACCCGTGATTGCGGAGCCGGAGCAGGTGGTGGGCAGTCCCCAACGGCGTCATCGCAAACGGTCTACAGCCGGCATGATCTCAGCAGAACAGCTTGCTGCCTCTGCAGCCCATCTTTCCCAACTCGATCTGGCTCCAGGCGCGAAAAAACTCAGCGAACTAGAATTACAGCCCGAAGGTCTTGACCTGGTTCAAGAAGCTTCGCTGGTTGCGGCTGAGGCATTTGAGGAAGAGCTGGACGAGGATGAACTAGAGGATGAATTAGATGGGGACCTAGACGAGGACCTTGACGAAGATCTAGAAGACGACCTCGATGACCTGGAAGATGACCTCGACGATGAGGAGTTTGACGAGGCGGAATTAGACGGGGAAGATGACTTGGTGAGCCTGGGCACCAAACAGCCGGCTGGTAAACTGCAAATTCTGCCCCTGACTGACGCCTTGATTCCTCGCACCTGCTATGTGGTGGTCGATCGCTCATCGGAACTGATCACCCGTCCTCTAAAGGATTTTTCGGAGTTGGTGCAGATTCCTTCTGCCGAAGTTCAGGAGCGAACGCTGCCGATTTTTGATAATCATCGAGTGGCAAAGCGGTTTTTGAGACGGATGCAGCGGATTATCAAAGTGCCGGATGGTCGCATTTTCCGGAAGGTTTCCCCCTACCTCCAGGCCAAGGGAATCACCCACCTGCTGATCGATGGTCAGGTCTATTCGTTGCAGTAGTCAAGCAGTGGGAATCTGTAGTCAATGAGCTAGCTTCCAGAGCGCCAAATGCCAATCGCCAAGGCTGACCCAATCAGACCGAGCGAGGTACTGAAAGCTAGAATTAGCCCCAGCGGAATTTCAACCGATTGGACGTTCAAAAATTGGAGAGAAATGGGAGTGGCGTTCTGGATTGCGATCAAGGCGATCGCACTAATCCAGATAGCTAGAATTAATGAAGTTAAAAACTGAGACATAATCTGCAGAGCTAACTCTTTCGTTAACTGCTAGGGGAAGTTTGAACACAGTCTTCTGTTAGGCACACCACCAGAATGGATTGAATTGCAGCATCGGGCTTGAATTGCTCTGTTTCATTGTAGTCACTGGTGGGCGAAGCATAGATCCCAGCTAAGGAAGCGTTGCCGTTGCCGGTACTGAAGGACAGATTGCCAGCCGGTTGATTGGCAAAGCGAGCATATTCCCGCGATTCGTTGTCTGTGTTGTAGGACAGTGTGACGTTACCGTAGGTTTCTTCCGCATCGGCAATCAAAGTGCCAGGCCCGACATCTTCGGCAGTGCGAAATTTGGCATTGTCGGTCAAAATGCCCTGAATGACATCTTGGTCGGTAAACGACTGACCTGCTAGGTAAAGAATATAAAACTGCACTTCGCCAGCCTGACGCACGGCAATTGCGTCAAAGTCCACAATAAATGGCGACTCCACCGTAAATTCGGCTTCAGTTCCCAGTTTTTGCTTCAGTTCGCCTAGAGTCATCCCTAATTGTGCTGCGCCAATTCCTCTGGGAGAGATCAGCCGATCTTCAGTCTCACTGGCGACAGTAGCGGGGGATTGGTCTGGCTGACTTTGAGGTGTGGCTGGAGCGGGGCTGGGGCTAGTGGTTGGGGCCGGTGTAGGGGATTCGGCGACCGTGGATGGCTGAGGCCCATTACAGCCTGCTAGCAGCAGCGGCAGACTAACCAAGACAAAGCGGAGTTTCACAAACAAATTCATCAATTGTCCAGCTAAAACGAAGGGAGGCGAACTCTCAGTAGCTACACTCACGATTACAGAGGTAGCGTAGACAGTTGCCATCCCTAACTTAACGGTTCTAGAAGTCGGATCGCCACTCTTTTTGATGGAAGGAATGGCAATGAATAGACTGACTACCAGGAGGTTGACGAGTTGACTAACAGGACTAATAGGACTAACAGTAGGAACGGATATCTTCCCCGCATTCATCTGCTAGGTAGCAGAGTGCTCTAAATCGTAGCGTTACAAACTGTTCATAGAGGGGATTGAGCTTGCACAGAGGGGGAATATGAGCAATTGTACGACCGAGGAGTTTAACATCTCGCTCGAAGGGGCATTGGGCCGGGATCAATTTAGCGATCCAGCGGGCGGTCTTGACATTGCGGACTTCTAAGCTATCAATCCAGCGACGAATGGGTTGTAACGGGTTGGAGGGAGAGGTTTGGGAAAGCAGTGAACGGAATACGAACAAGGTGGACATGATTTCACCTTCTAACTTTTCAGACGGAACGACCGAAAGGCCGCACTTTGGGTAGCTGGGTTGCCTCTAGCATAGGCAGGGGATCGCTGTTGTAGGTTAAGGGAAGGGCAAATCCTGCTGAAATTTCGCTAAAGTTCGATGAAATCTGGGCTGATGAGTTGTGGCCTCAGAGTTCAGAGAGGACTGGCGGGCCAGGGCAAATCAGCTGGGGCCTGTTGCCGTCGTAAGTATACACTAAGTGCGTGGGCAACATCCTGCCGTGTCATTGGAGCAAGAGGTGCAATTTGCTGGTCGGCCTGGAGGTTGACAAACCCTTCATAAAGCGCCGTTGCCATTGATTTTCTGGCCCAAACGGGAATTTCAGCCGCGTCGGGATAGGCCGATAAAATTTGGCTGACAGTGTCTTCAGGAAACTGAAAGACGCCGTGGGCCTGAGCAATGATGGAAAACGCTTCTGCTCGCGTAACCCGCTGCTCCGGGAAAAAGCGGCCTTCCCGATAGCCAGCCATGATGCCATTGCGCAGAACAGTCTGGATGTCGTTATAAGCCCAATGGGTTTTTGGCACATCCTGGAGCTGAATTGGCTCAGCTAGCGCTTGACGTCGATTGAGTTGAAACGCCTTGACCAAAATGCTAGCCAGTTCGGCGCGGCTTAAAACCACATCTCCATGAAATTTGCCATCTGGATACGCACTCATCCAGCCGGCAGCAGTGACCTCTGCAATCGGATCAACCGATTGTTGAACCTGAGCTACAGCACTGAGACTGGTAAGCAACAGGGTCAAAGATAGAGCACTGAGAAACCGCTCTTTCTTCATATGCACCACTCCTTTAACACACCGTTTGCAACCGCCAGTAGAGATACTCCTGATTTTTCTGGTTGTAGGACAGTTTTTTCTGGCTACAGGACAGTAACAGGACAGTAAGTTGAGACTCAGCTACGGGTGACTTTGTTCGTTGATCGAGTCTGTGACTTGGAAAAAACTTGATGAGTGAGAACGTGGGTCAGGTGAGGAATAGAGTGTAAGAGACTTCTCTACCAGCTCTTGTCTCGGTTATGGCCGTTGATCACAATCTGTGACTAGACCCTGTGTGCCACTATCTGGGCTGTAACTTCGTGGCATTGCCAGGAAATAAGAGCCGGAAGCTAGGCCAGTAATACCATTTCCCTTTGATTGAGCTACAGATCACCAAGCTCAACAGACTAGATTGTGCAGGTTCCGTAACTTAAAACTATGTGCTATGCCTAACGGCAGGCTATCGCCAAACGCACAGGCTAGGCCACCAAAACTCAAAATTCAGAACTGGTACAACCTGGTGACGATTGATGAACAGGTTAATAAAGAAACGTGACAGAAATGTTTCATCCCAGTGCTTTCTAACTACACTCCCTCACCAGTTATGCAGAGCTGTGAGCTTTGTCTTGCAGTCCTTTGAGCACCGTTCTAGCGATATTTTTAGCCTCCACTTCAAAATTCAGTAGGCGCTATTTATAGGATGTTTTTAACATTTTTTTGCTTGTTGCACTCTAGATTTGGAGATCTTTTTGAGGATTATGAGTAGAATTTGCGATCATCAAATTTTTCGTTGGTTCATGGTTCGGTTGAACTCTTTGCATTTGGTTTTAAGGACAGCATGGCTCACGCAACTACGTCAGGATCTACCCGTCACCCTTCCCTACTTGAGTTAGCTCAGGCGGGCAATTGTCGCGCCCTAACCTACTGGATGAACAGTTTTCTTAGCCCACAAGGTGTGGATGTGCAGGTGTTGCCTGCCACCGATCGATTTTTGAGAATCTTGGTTGATTTCCGCACGCCGCGTCAGCGGGAGGCTTGTTTGCGATTGCGCGACCGCCTGGTACGATTCATTTGCTACCGCTTGTGGACGCTCAACTCTGAAGTAATTTCCGGGGTTCGGATTGTGGCGCGCGTGGCGGGTGATTCCAGAATATTGTGGCAGGTTTCGGTGCAAATCAATTCTCCGGCAACGGCGCGACTGCGGCGGACTAAGCAAGTGACTCTGCGGCACCAGCAGGCAATGAATCAGCTTAAGTTCAGAACCTTTCGCTCGCTATTCATGAGCAGCATTACCTTGGCAGGCTTTTTTATCGGCTATCGCTTGTTTTATGGAGAAATGGGACGGTTATGGTCTCAAGAAGCCCCTAAAGATGCACCTATGCTAGCAGGAAGTGCCAGTAACGCGATTGCTGCTGCCAATCCGCCTCGTTCTGAGCCAATCCTCCGGCTACCCTCTCCGCCGGGATACACCAATTTTGTTGTACCGGAGCGATTTCGCGGCCAGGTGGTCTCCCACGTCGATTTGCCAGAGACGGAAAAGGTAATTGCCCTCACCTTTGATGACGGGCCGCAGGCGGGAACCACCGCGCAGATTCTGGATACTCTCAAGGAGTACAACATTCCAGCCACGTTCTTTGTTGCTGGCGTTAATTTGAAGTCTCAGCCGGAACTGGCGCGGCGAATGGTCGAGGAAGGTCATGCGATTGGTAATCGGGGCTGGAACCGCACCCTCGAGAACGGTAAAGCGGCTGACCCGAAGGCGGAGATTGACCGAACTGCAAAATTAATTCACGAGATCACAGGAACCAAGACGGGCCTATTTCGCCCAGCCGATGGACGCCTTGATAACGAACTGGTATCCTATGCCCAAGAGAAGCAGTACGCCGTCACGCTTTGGTCGATTGATTCGCAGGATGCACTGGTGGCTGCGCCGCTGTTGCTGGATAATGTGCTGCGAAACACCCGCTCTGGCCGAATCATTTTGCTGCATGATCGAGGGTCAGCGAACCAATCGCCTACGGTACAAGCCTTACCGCAGTTAATTACCGCCTTGCAGCAGCAGGGCTATCGGTTTGTCACCGTGCCGCAGTTGTTAGCGATGCAGGCAGCTGTGCAGCCAAAGGAACCGCAGCCGCAGCCACGAGAAACCAAATTACCTTTCCGCAGACGAGCCGTGGCGGTGGTTCAAGCAAACGCTTTGCGCAGTTAGTGCCGCCTCAGCCGAATTTTCTACTCAACGCCGCTGCCCAAAATGAACAGACCAATCATTGTGACGCTGTTCCAAAGGCTATGCAGCAGCATGGACGCTAGCAGCCCCCGCGAGCGGGTGTAGACTGTGCCCAGTACAATGCCCAATGTAGTCAGCGGCAGTACTTCTGAGAGGCTGAGGTGGGCTGTCGCAAAAATCAGACTACTGACGCCAATCGCTCCCCAGACCGGTAAATACCGGGTCAATGACGGCAGCAAAAAACCCCGAAACAGGGTTTCTTCAAAAATTGGAGCGGCCACAGCAGCTGTGAAAAAGAAAATTAGCAGCGCTACCGGATCGCCTTCTTCTAAAACAATTTGTAGCAGTGGATTGCTGCCTCCCTGCCCCTGCCAAAACTGTTGGTTCACCAACGACACTGCAAACATCAGCGGCAGCGCCACAAAATAGCCGCCCAGCCCCCAGAGAAACCAGTTCCGTTTACCCGTGAGGCGAAACCAGTCATTGGGTAAAGGAGAAAAAGGCTTGACCGCACGATACAGCACAAACAGCCCGGTGCCAGCCATGAGCAAATAATACGTGAGCGTGTAGAAAGCCTTCGCTCGTCCACCCACAGCGGCTAAAGAGGCACTGATCCCCACCTGGCTCAGAATGCGGCTGCCGATTCCCAACAGGCCCGGAATGGCAATTTGTCCAGCAAAGAAGAACCCGACGATCAGCACCCAGGCAATCGCTTCCCAATCCCACGGCACTTGCCACGCCAGACTGCCGGTGGTTTCGCGGGGTTGCCCGGTTCCTAACAGCCAGCGGATACTCAGCCAAACAATCAAGGCCACGCCAATAACCGCTCCCAAAGCCGGTACCGTGCTCACCAAGGCGAGTTTTACCAGGGTTTGTTGGGCGACCTGCTGCTCCTGATCCTCCAGCGTATTCAGGGCTTCGGTACGCTGCTGGAGTTGATACAGTCGGGATAGGGCTTTGTAGCGAAACCATCCTTCTAGCTGTTTTTGCAATAACTCTTCGGCGTTTGGGAAAATTTGGGGCGGTTCGCTCCAGAGACCGGTCAGCACCTTCGCCAGTTGAGCAGATTGACTAGGGGGATTGCCGGATTGAGTCAACTTAGCCCAAGTGGCGAGGGCTGGCTGAATATTATCCTGGTCTGCCTGTAGCAGTCCAATCCGCAGGTCCAACTGCTGGAGCAGGTCGGACTGTTTTTGAATGTTGGTCAGGGTTTGGCTGTTCTGAAGTTTATCCTGAGTGGAGGGAATGGGAGCCGTGGGTGCGGCAATTGGGTCGTCGGAAGCCGCAGGTGCAGGAAGCTGCTGTTGAAACTTTTGCAAATTGGTGGCAGCCGACTGGCGCACGTCTTGGTATTGCTCTAGCGCAGTTTTGAGCGGATCGTTACCCAGAACGGCCTTGCGAGCGGCCAGCAGGTTCGCATCCTGAGGGTCATCAACCTGCAACTCATTAACATGCAGCAATAAGTCAGTTTGGTAAAGCTGGAGCCGGTCAGTGATTTGTGGTTCGGTTAAGCTGCTCCAAAGCGATAACCCCAGCAGGGGAATGACTAACAGCGTAATGGCGACCAAGAATAGGCGTTTCAGTGATACGGTCATCCCATTTCCCTAGATGTTATGGACTGCGCTCCTTGTATAGTTTCGCATCAATCGTTTCGCATCTACCGGACAGAAGCATGAAGCTGTCTTGAGCCTTCTCTCCTATCTCCCCCGTTCCTATCCCAAAAGAGGTAAAATTTTGTTGATTTTTTAGCTCTAATGTTTAGCTTCAACGGAGGACGGAACCCTGGTTACTCGCGTCATTCTGGTTCGACATGGAGAAAGTACGTTCAACGTAGAACGGAGAGTCCAAGGTCATTGTGATTTGTCTACCTTGACCGAAGCGGGTCGCATGGGTGCCCAGCAGGTAGGAGCCGCATTGCAGGATCTTCGCTTTGCCGCTGCCTATAGCAGTCCGTTACAGCGGGCTAAAGAAACCGCAGAGCTGATTTTATCCAGTCTCAATACCAATGGTCACCAGCCGCCAGCCCTATATCTTTCGGACGATTTGAAGGAAATTAACCTGCTGGAGTGGGAAGGACTCGGCTTTGATGAAGTAGCAGAACAGTTTCCAGAGGGCTACCGCTGCTGGTTGGAAGCTCCGCACGAACTGAAGATGGAGATGGAAACCCCCGAAGGCGTGCAGGAGTTTTATCCGGTTCCGGCTCTCTATGAACAGGCGCGGCGGTTTTGGCAGGCGGTGTTACCCAAGCATCAGAACGAAACGATCTTGATTGTGGCCCATAGCGGTATTAATCGCAGTTTGGTGAACACGGCGATTGGTTTGGGACCAGAGCATTACCAATCGTTTAATCAATCCAACTGCGGCATCTCGGTGCTAAATTTTGCGGGCGGCCTGGGCGATCCGGTGCAGATGGAATCCCTGAACCTGACGGCTCATCTGGGTCAACCCTTACCTAAACGGCGTAAAGGTGAGCGAGGTCCCCGCTTTTTGCTGGTGCGCCACGGTGAAACCGACTGGAACCGTGACAAACGCTTTCAAGGTCAAATCGATGTGCCGCTGAACGATCAGGGTCGGGTGCAGGCGCGTGAAGCCGCTGAATTTTTGGCTGCTATCCCAATTGACCGAGCCGTGAGCAGCCCGATGCTGCGCCCCAAAGAAACAGCCGAAATCATTTTGCAACGCCATCCGGGTGTAGAGCTGGAGCTAAACTCCTTGCTGTGTGAAATTAGCCATGGCCTCTGGGAAGGCAAGCTAGAAGCGGAAATTGAAGCTGCCTATCCAGGAGAGTTGCAACAGTGGCAGCGGGCACCCGAAACGGTGCAGATGCCTGAAGGCGAAAATCTACAGCAGGTATGGCAGCGAGCCATCGAAGCTTGGCAGCAAATTGTGGCAACCACGCCTGAGCAGACCAGCGATCGTCCGGTAACCACGCTGGTGGTGGCTCACGATGCTGTCAATAAAGCTCTCCTCTGTGCTCTCGTTGGTCAGGGACCGGAGCATTTCTGGACCTTTAAGCAGGGCAATGGCGCAGTCACGGTGATTGACTATCCCCATGGCATCAACGCCAAACCTGCGATTCAGGCGATGAACATTACTAGTCACCTGGGTGGCGGTGTGCTGGATAAAACGGCGGCAGGTGCGCTCTGATGACTCGTGAATTGCTGCGACAAGTTCGACTGCTCGATCCTCTAACCCATACCGACCGGGTTGCTGATGTCTTGATTGAGGCTAGCGGAATTGTCGCCATTGAGTCCGCGATTCATCAACCCTCAGCCGACACCAAAATTCAGGACTGCACAGGCTTGATACTGGGTCACGGCCTTGTCGATCTCTATAGCCATTCCGGTGAGCCGGGGTTTGAAGATCGAGAAACCCTGGATTCGCTGCTGCAAGCAGCCACAGCAGGCGGCTTCACGCGGCTTAATCTACTCCCCGACACCCAACCGGCAATCGACAATCCGGCAGCGGTGGAGTGGGTGCGTGCTCAACTTAGTAATAAGATGGCTCAGGTACGCTGTTGGGGCGCGTTGACCCTTGGGGCAAAGGGCGACCAGATGGTTGAGCTGGGAGAATTGGCTGCGACTGATATTGTCGGCTTTACCGATGGACAACCGCTGCAAAATTGGGCGCTGATCCGGCGGATCCTGGAATATGGGCAGGCATTGGGCAAACCGATTGCCCTGTGGTGCTGCGACCGGGCGCTGGCAGGGAATGGCGTGGTGCGAGAAGGCCGAGAGTCGATGCGACTGGGACTACCAGGCATCCCAGTGATGGCAGAAACTGCTCCGTTGGCAGCGTTGCTGGAATGTGTGGGGATGATTGGCACGCCAGTGCACCTGATGCGGGTATCGACGGCGCGGGCCGTGGAATTAATAGCCGCCGCTAAAGCGCGCGGATTGCCGATTACTGCTAGCACCACCTGGATGCATCTACTGTTGGACATTCAGGCAGTTCGCTCCTACGACCCCAGCCTGCATCTAGAGCCGCCGTTAGGAAATCCAGCAGACCGGACGGCCTTAATCCAGGGTCTCAAGGATGGGGTGCTAGATGCCATTGCCATCGACCACAGCCCCTATACCTATGAAGAAAAAACCGTGGCTTTCTCAGAGTCGCCTGCCGGTGCAATTGGTTTAGAGCTGGCGCTGGCTCTGTTATGGCAAGGATTTGTAGCAACCGGAGAATGGTCGGCCCTGGAGTTGTGGCGGTGGCTCAGCAGTCAGCCAGCCCAGTGTTTACAGCAGCCGCTCGCGCCGATCCAGCCAGGATCAAGAGCCGAATTGGTGCTGTTTGATCCGCAGCGAGCTTGGCAAGTCAGTCCACAGACGCTCAAGTCGCGTTCTAGCAATACTCCCTGGCTGGGCCGAACGATTCAAGGTCGGGTAGTGAGGACTATCGGGTGAGAACTTTTGGCCGTTTTCTGATCGTTTTCTGACCGCTTATGGATTACCGTATGCGGGATGCCGCAGATGCAGTAGACTTGTAACCCAAAGTCAGGGATGCAAGATTACCAGAAATGGGCCGGATGGTTTTCAAGCAAACTTTCAGGCAAAAATTTAACGACTGTGTTTCAAAGTCTCGTGATAAAGTGTGCGTCGTAGTTCTGGTTTGGCTTGATTTAGTTTGGCTTGATTTGCTATATCGCTATCTATTCACTGCTTAGCTCCCCACTCACCGGAGGTTCAGATGGAGTTTTGGGAATTTCTGATCCAGAAGGAAGGCGATCGCTCCTGGTTACCTTTGGAATCTCCCAGCGTCGAAATTTTGGAAGGACGATATCGCGTCGTGGCTCGCTCGCACCGAGCCAATACTGCGACGGAGATTCGCGTCACTCATTATTCAACGACCGAAACTCCCCCTGTGCGCCGAGTCCGCAAACGCTCTAGCCAAACCAATCCCGATGGCCTGATTGTGATTTTGCCCTTTACTCGCTTGCAACCGGGCCTATGGGAGTTGCGTTGCACTGGCGATGTGATGGCCGAGATGATGGGTGAAAACTGGCGGTATGCCGTCCAGTTGGATGTGGTGCCGCAAGAACAGCCCGCCGATGAGTGGAATCCTGACTGGCAGGGCACTGCTACGGAAACGACGAAGAAACCGACCGATGAGGTCGTTGCTGGAACGGTGCAGACAGTCGCTGAAGCCAATCCGACGCCTGAGGTCGAATCGCCCCCCGTTCCGGAGGTGGCTCCCTTGGCGGCAGCAACCGAAGCAGTACCGTTAATTGACCAACCAGTTGCTAGTCCACCAGAGGAACAGGTTAATCCAACCCCTGTTAGTGAGCCTGTTAGTGAGATCGTCGGTTCCGAAGCCAGCCTCGATCAGCCAGCCGTACATGCTGCCGACCTATCGCAAGCGCTACAGCAGATTGAACAGGTGTCAGAACAGCTCGTTGACTCGATCTTCCGTAACTTGACCGATTTAACCAGCGATTTAACCAGCGAAACCTCGTTGACGGATGAGGCCAAGACTGGCGAAATCCATAGCGCAGCGGAACCTGCCATCGAGCGGGCAGAACTCAGCTCTCCGGCTGCCGGATTAGCGCCCCAACTCAAGGTGATTCTGGAGCAGGAAACCTTTGTGATTCAGCGGGGTGAATCTCTGAATCTAACCGGTCGAGTCGAGTTTCTCGCCGATCCGCCTCCAGCATCCATCGCGATTTCCGAACTGCGCGTCCGGCTTTACGATCCGCAGACCTCGGCAATTTTAATGGATGAAGCTTACCCGATTGACGACCGGGTGCCTCCCTTTCCCTTCTCTGGTCAAATTTCGTTGCCCGAACATTACCAAACCTATCTGGTGCTGGGCGAGCTGATCTTCCGGGGCACTGCTCAGGGAATCCAACAGGTGCTGGCGATTCACTCCTTCAATGTCACCACCGATCTGCATGAGCTGATCGAATCGATCGCCAACGACTTCCCGGATGTAGAAACCTTGCCGCTGGGAACCATGCCAGTAATTGCCGAGCCTGTGCCTGCCGTTGAGTTGAACCGTCTGACCAGCAAAACCTTTCAGCGCTCTTCCCAACAGCCGTTACCGCCCCAACTCCGACCTACTGACCCAACCCGCACCCATGCATCGTTACAACTGCCTGCATTTACCCCTGCCAACGCGACTCCGCCTGCCCCTGAGACTGCACCTCAGCCTGAGCAAAATCTGAAGCCAGAAGAAAGTCCGATTTCCACGTCGGCGGCTGATTTGCTGCAAGGAGAGCCAACGCTACAGCTTGGTTCAGATCGAGCCGCTTCAGATGCAGCAAAAGCGGAGCAATCAGGCTCAGAATCGGTTTCTCAGTTAGCGTCAGAACCATCAAGCCTGGAACAGGCTTCTGCTCAGTCAACGGCTGAATCGAAAGTTGAGCGAGCCGATCAGGAGTCTAGGGTGCCGTCGGAGACGGGGCTAGATGGCTCAGATTTGTTCCTCAATTGGGACGACCTGGGTGGGCGGGTACCGATTTGGCGACAGCGTCAACCGCGACCAGCTGATTTATCCAATGCCCCAGAGGATGTTTCGTTCCGGGCGTTGAATCTGCAACATCGGTTCCTCCAGCGTCTGCAAGCGTTAGCCACCAATCCCGAAATTGCGGCTGCCTTGAGTGCATTTGAGTCGAATGAAGCCAGTGCCAGTACCTTCTCCCTATCCCCAACCGAAATGGCGGTTCCTACCTACTCGCTGGGATTAGACGCAGAGCTGGCGGCGCAGGAAATTGTGGTCGAGGATGAGCGAGTGGGACCAACCTACCCAGGGGATGCAACTCCCGAACCAGAAACGCCATTGGGACCGGTGCTGCCTGAGGATGAACCAATTCCAACACCCCGTCTACAGCTGCCTACCGGAGACATGATTGCCGGACGGCCTTTTGTCGTTACGGTCAAGCTGCCCAGTTTGGAGGCTAGGGTGTATGTCAAACTCTGGCTGCGAGACCGGCAAACGCGAGAACTGATCGGCACACCGCGCTGGATTATTGATTTTCTACCCGACGGGTTTGGCAATCAAATGGCTCGGACCGAGGTAATCGTGCCGCCCGGCTGCATCAAAGTGCAGTTCGAAGCGATTGCGGTGGAGATCGCCACCCAGCGAGAAAGTGACAAAGTCACCCTGACGCGCCCGATTGTGCCGCCCGATTTGTCGCCGCTTTCCCTCGACGGGCTGGAGATTTAATCGCTAATCAACTTGAGTAAAGATCACAGTTGTTAAAATTTCTTAGCAGTCAGGTATTTGGTGCCAATTCACAGTAAATTTGGCTCTAAGGTTCGTTGTTTCAACCAGGAGAGTCGAACTAATGGCAGCTTCTTTTTTGCCTTCCATTTTTGTTCCTATCATCGGCTGGGTATTTCCCGCAGTCGTCATGGCGTTTTTGTTCATCTATATCGAGCGGGAAGATCCTAGCGGCATTTAAGCCCATTTCAAGCCATTTCATCCAATCATAGATAAATCGCTTTTGGAGAGGAGATAAATCAAGATGCAAAACTTGCCTTCAGGCGTACAGGCACAAGCTAACAAGGAAGTGGTGAGTGCTGCTGGCGATCCCCAAGTAGGGAATCTCGCTACCCCAATCAATTCGTCTGATTTTACAAAGGCACTGATCAACAATCTGCCGGCTTACCGTAAGGGCTTGTCCCCACAGCGGCGCGGCTTGGAAGTTGGCATGGCCCACGGCTATCTACTGTTTGGCCCCTTTGCCTACACCAGTCAGTTTCGCAATACCGGCGTCTCGGATGTTGTAGGGTTAATTGAAGCGGTGATTCTCGTAGTGATTCTCACCGTCTGTTTGTCGCTGTATGCGGGTTCAAACCCCAAGAAGCCGATCGGCACGGTGACTAATCCCAATCCTCCAGCTAGCCTAGAGCACTCCGAAGGCTGGAGTGAATTTGCCGGCAGCTTCCTGATTGGCGGTATTGGCGGTGCAGCTTTTGCCTACATCATCTATGAGGTGTTTAAGTCGGGCGTGTTGCAAACCTTTGGCAATATGGTTGGCTAACGTTTGAGCACCTCAAGCTTCTGACATAAAACTCCAAATTCACCGGCATGATCATTCGCTGATCGTGCCCTTTTTATTTTTTATTTTTATAGTGTTTGCCACGACAGTTAGGACAGACAGGACTTACGCGTTTGCCCCCTAAATTCCCCAGAATTGGGGGACTTCCAATCTGTTTCCCCCCAAATCTGGGGGGCTAGGGAGGCAGAAATTGCTGAGCTGCGTAAGTCCTGACAGAGATATTGTTGTGGTGACAGCTATATTAATGACTGATGAACTTGCTGGATGGGGCTACTGTCTCAGCCGACGCTGCTCGCTCTTAAAGCGGATGTATTCCGACAGGAAAGCCAAAAACCCGGAAAACAGAATCAAAATCACGCTGAGGGCATTGATATCTGGCTTCACACCAGTCCGGACGCGGCTGAAGATTTCCATTGGCAGTGTGTTGGCTCCCCCACCAGCAGTAAAGCTAGCAATCAGCAGATCATCCATACTGAGGACAAAGGCCAGCAGACAGCCGGAAAAGATCGCGGGCATCAGTTCGGGCAACAGCACCTTCAGAAAGGCTTGAAATGGCGTTGCCCCCAAATCGAGAGCCGCTTCTTCTAAATGGGGATTGAGTCCAGTCAGCCGGGTGGAGACCACAACAGCAATATAGGCGAGGCAGAAGACGATATGAGCGGCAATAATCGTCCAGAGACTCAAGGAGGCCCCAATCGACACCAAGAACACTAGCGTCGCCACTGCAATCGCAATATCTGGAATGATCAGTGGCAGGTAAGAGACACCCCGGTACAGTCCCTTGCCCGGAAACCGATACTTGGCAAGCCCAACGGCCATCATCGTGCCTAATACTGCCGAAATCACCACGGCGCAAATCGCCACTCTCAAACTGTCGCCCAAGGCTGAGAGAATGCGAGAATCATTCAGCAGGCTGCTGTACCAGCGCAGGCTAAACCCACCCCAGGTAGAACTAAAGCGCGAAGCATTAAAGCTGTAAAACGCTAGCACTAGAATCGGGATGTACATAAAGCTGTACATCAGTAGGGTGATGACAAACTGCCAGGAAAAGGAACGCTTTGAGCGGGGTGGAGAAGGCAGAGAAGTCACATCACGCTCCTTGGGTAACTGGAGAAATTGAGAGGGGTAATTTTAGGGTTGAGCCGAGCTGCGATCGCCATACTTTAGCAACAGTGCAATCGCGATGCTAACAGCCAAAATCAAGATCATGCTGAGGCTAGAACCAAAGCCCCAATTGCGAGTCGCGCCTAAAAACTGATTGTAGATCAAGCGGGAAACCGTCATACTGGACGCACCTCCCAGCAATTCTGGCACCACAAAATCGCCCAGGCTGGCAATAAATACCAGTAACCCGCCAGCAGCAATACCAGGTAGCGTCTGGGGTACGGTAATCTTCCAAAACGACTGCTGGGGAGTAGCTCCCAAATCAGCCGCGGCCTCTAGCAATCGCCGATCCAGCCTCTCTAACGAGGCATAGAGAATCAGCACCATGTAGGGCAAAAAACTGTAGGCCATGCCAATAAACACGGCTGGACTACGATTCAGCCAATCCTGCCCTGGTAAGCCAAACACTCCCAGCAGCGAGTTGAGCAATCCGCTCGGTCGCAGAATCGTGATCCAGGCATAGGCCCGCAGTAGCGAAGAGGTCCACAGCGGCAGGATAAAGCTGACCAGCAGCAAATTGCGCCAGCGTCTAGGAGCTTTAATCGCAATCCAATAGGCAACTGGAAATCCCAGCAGCAGGCAGAGAAGCGTGGAGCCAACCGCAAAGAATAGCGACCGCAGCACCACCTGAAAATAAACGGGTTGAAAAATCTCCAGATAGTTGCCCAGGCCATAGGCTCCGGCTGGTTGCCCCAAGCGAAATCCTGGAATCAGGCTTAGTTCTAGAATTAACAGCGTCGGAAACACCAACAGAAGCAGCAGCCAAATTCCTGCCGGTGCCAGCAGCACAAATGGCTGAATCAACTTAGCTGGATGCCATCCTGAGCGTGCTCGAGTAGGTTCAGCACCAGAAGGTGTGGTGGTCAGTGACATAGACAGCAGAGGAGAGAAAAGTTTTAAGTGCTGGTTAATTGCGTCCAGTAGCGGTCGTAGAGTTCGGTGACTTCGGAAGGCAGGGGAACGATGCCTTCACATTTGGCAAGGACCGCTTTGGAAGGAAACAGATTTTCATTCTGCTGCAGGTCACTGGACAGTTTCTCATAGGCAGCTTGATTCGGGGTCGAGATTTTTAGCCGTTCTACCAATCGAGCTGAATTTTCTGGCTCTAGCATAAAATTGATCCATTCGTAGGCCGCATCGGGATTGGGAGCGGTTTTTGGGATCACCATTGTGTCAGTCCAGAGCGATGAGCCGCTTTCAGGCACGATGTATTTTAAATTGGGGCTTTCTTGGATTAAATTCAGCGCGTCTTGGGAATAGGCCATAGATAGGGCCAAATCACCGCTCGCTAGCTGATCTTCCCAACCGTTTGTCAAAAAGGTAGCAATAGCGGGCTTCAGCTCTAGCAGTTTCTCGTAAGCTGCCTCGATTTCTGAGGCTTTTGTGGAGTTGTAGGAGTAGCCTAAATACCTCAGCGTCGCGCCAAACACTTCTCGCACATCGTTGATCATCGAGAGGCGTCGATTCAGCTGGTCCACGTTGTCCCAAACATAATCCCAACCTTTGACCTCGCTGCTGACTTTTTCTGGGTCGAAAATCAGGCCGGTGGTGCCCCAAACCGCAGGAATACTATGGGTGTTGTCGGGATCGTAACCAGGGTTTTGCCAGTTTTGCATCAGGTTCTCGGTTCCCTTCAAGCGAGATTTGTCGAGCGGCAATAGCATCCCCATTTTGATCATTTCTTCCACCTTGTAATCTGATGGAAAGACGATGCTATAGGCTTTTCCAGCGCCCGTCTGCATTTTGGTCAGCATGGCTTCGTTGGAATCAAACGTTTCGACAATGGCCTGGATGCCGGTTTTGTCCTTAAAGTTTTTCAGCAGTTCATCATCGGTGTAGTTAGCCCAGGTGAAGATGCGGAGGGTGGAATCGCTAGGGCTAGAACTGGTCTGTTCGGGACTGGCGGTCCCTGGCGCATTCGAGCCGGATAGATTACGGGCACAGTTGGAAAGGACAATCCCTGACACGGCTGCGGCTGAAGCTTGCAGAAACCGCCGTCTGGTGGTCGCAGAAACCGAAAAGTTCTGGGGATTTGTCGGAGGCATTACTCTCTCCTAACTCCTACTGGGTAACGTACACATTCACTCTAGTTCATTTTGGGCTGGATTTTGCGGGGGGTGGAGGGGTGGAGGGGTGGAGGGTGAAGGGGTGGAGGGGTGGAGGGTAAAGGGGTGGAGGGGTGGAGGGTGAAGGGGTGGAGGGGTGGAGGGTAAAGGGGTGGAGGGGTGGGGGAGCAATGATTCTCTTTAATAAGTGGATAAGTGCTGCGGTTTGTAGGCGATTCGTTCCTATTCAGTGCGAACTAGACGGATAGAGCAATACAATCTGCGGCGGACCAGTAGATTTGAACGGGTGTATTGAGACTCGGCAGAGCCATCGCTCGATTGGTTTGAAATACGGTCACTTTGTCGCCACTTTTGAGTTCCACGACGTAGTGTACATGGGTGCCCATATACATCACGTTTTTCAGCGTGCCATCGTAGTAATTCATCTGTTCAGGGGCTGCACCGGAGCTGACATGAATTTTCTCAGGTCGAATGCTTACCACTACTGAATCACCAGGCGCTAGTTGCCCATTGTCGTGTAGCTTGACGTGAATGGTTAACCCGTTTGGGGTGACAACCTGCAAACTTGAAGGATAAGAAGCTTCAACTTGCCCCTGAAACAGGTTGGTATCGCCAATAAAATCGGCGACGAAGGGAGTTTGCGGATACTCGTAGATTTGGCTGGGGCTGCCGATCTGTTCGATACGGCCCTGATTCATCACGGCAATCCGGTCCGATAAGCTGAGGGCTTCTTCCTGATCGTGGGTCACCATCACAAAGGTGACGCCCAAATCTCGATGCAGGTTCGATAGCTCCATCTGCATTTCTTTGCGCAGTTTCAAGTCGAGTGCCCCTAATGGCTCGTCTAGCAGAACGACCGTAGGCCGATTTACCAGCGCCCGCGCCAACGCCACCCGCTGCTGTTGTCCTCCTGAGAGCTGAGCCGGATATCGCCGTGCCAGGTTTTCCATCTTTACGAGCTGAAGTGCTTCTCCGACTCGCGTTTGTAGTTCAGATTTGCTGCTTTTTTGCAACCGCAGGCCAAAGGCCACGTTGTCCCAGACGGTCATATGTCCAAACAGGGCGTAGCTCTGAAAAACCGTGTTAACTGGACGTTTGTAGGGCGGCACGTTCGCCATCGATTGGCCGCGAATCAGCACCTCCCCGCCGGTCGGTTCCTCGAAGCCAGCAATCATGCGCAGCGTGGTGGTTTTGCCGCAGCCGGATGGTCCCAAAATGCTGAAAAACTCGCCTTGATGAATCTCTAAATCAATGCCGCGTACTGCTGTTTCACCATTGAATACCTTGAATACTTTGCGCAGTTCAACATCAAGCTTGGTGCCGGTTTCAGCAACATCTTGATTTTGGATAACGGTCTGAGACATAGGTAGCCAGTTCCCCTCAAAGTTTCAGGTTAAGTTCCGGTTAAGTTTTACGAGTTGGTTCTACGAGTTGATTCAAAGGGTGCTCCTCAAACAGTCTGAAATGCTTTAAGTGGCGCGGAGTGGCACAGCCAATGGCATCAATGCCTTACTTAATGCCTTACTTATATTGCTTACTGCTTCACTCCTTTGCTTTTTGTCCCTTAGCATACCCTCGATTAAATTCACCTGGCAATTTAAGCCAATTCCTGAAATTAAAACTGCTGGAGTGAAGAATCTAGCCCGTTCATTTGATGCTTGAATTTAGTGCTTGAGTGCAGCACTTAAGCCGCGCTGAATCAGTCGTGAAATGCAATTCACGGAACCAATTGGTTTGAAACCACTCTATAGTAGAAATTTGGTGCGCCAGCGGTGTCATCAAATTTCTTATCAAGCGTTGATAACTCCTTGTCAGACCCTCTCCTGACTCTTGGCTTCTGACTCTTGTATCCCAACCATCATCGTCGTTGAATTCCCAAAACTGAGTTTGGTGATTGCTTTAGCTAGCTTATGAATCTGACGCAAAATTCTCCCCTTTCGCAGCAACCAAAACAGTCGAGCGCTCGTACAGTAGGCCGTCAATACCAGTCGCTGTTTGTCATGTTGGCTGTGACGCTGGTGATGGTGGGCGGTATTAGTACCCGTCTAGCCTATCTCCAGTTATTTCAAGGCGAGCGCAATCGTCAGCTAGCGGATAACAACCGGGTTCGCCTGATTCCTCGCCAGCCAGAACGAGGCAATATCTTGGACCGCAAGGGTCGGATTTTGGCAGGCAACCGCTTGTCCTATGCGGTGTTTCTCTGGCCAATCTCCAACTCACGGCAAGAATGGCAGCAGATTTTGCCCCGCCTTGCCAAGCTGCTCAACATTCCCCGTCAGAACATTGAGGACCGGTTGGAACAGGCCGGCTATAGTTCTCCAGTGCTAGTGCGGGTAGCTAGGGGATTGAGTCCAGCTCAGGTGACGGCATTGGCAGAGTTTAGCCAAGAGCTAAAAGGCGTTCAGGTGCAGGCCGAAGCCGTGCGCAACTATCCCTATGGCGATTTGGCGGCTCATGTGCTGGGGTACACGGGCGAAATGACCGACGAAGATCTGAAGGCAAAGCAGAATGAAGGCTATCGCTTAGGGGATGTGATCGGACAAATGGGCGTAGAAGCGGCCTTTGAGAAGCAGCTTCGGGGGGAATGGGGCGGCCAGCAGGTCGAGGTGGATGGTGCCGGTCGAGTGTTACGGATTTTGGGTGAAAAGCAAGCCAGAGCCGGTAATGACGTGCAGCTCACAATTGATTTAGACATTCAGCGGGCTGCCGAACGAGCCTTGGGAAACCGCAAGGGCGCAATTGTGGCGATGGATCCCCGCAACGGAGCCGTATTGGCAATGGTCAGCCGTCCGGCCTTTGACCCCAATCTGTTTTCGACCTACATTACCGATGCTCAGTGGCAGCAGTTGCAAAGCGAAGAATTTCCGTTTGTGAATCGTGCCCTCCAGGGCTATCCACCCGCTAGCACCTTCAAAATTGTTACCACGACCGCAGCGATTGAGTCGGGTAAATACTCGCCAGACACAGTGCTAAGCACCTTTCCCTATCTAGAGGTGGGTGGTATTCAATTCTGGGATTGGAACCGGGCTGGATTTGGTCCTCTAGACTTTCGAGGAGCAATGGCCTGGAGTAGCGATACCTTCTTTTACCAAACGGCCCTTGGCATGGGTGGAAACAATCTAATTCAGTGGACAAGACGCTATGGTTTCGGGCAAAAAACTGGCATTGAAATTGCCAAAGAAGAAGCCGCGGGATTAGTACCAGATGAAACTTGGAAACAAGCTGAACTCAAGGAACCCTGGTACGCCGGCGACACGGTTAACATGTCGATTGGTCAAGGTTATTTGCAATCGAGTCCACTCCAAGTTGCCGTTATGTTTGCGGTGCCAGCAAATGGAGGATATCGTGTCCATCCCCATCTGTTGTATGACAACGAAGATGCCAAAAACTGGCGAGAAACGCTCAATATCAGCGATGTAACGCTAGACGTCCTGAAGGAAGGGTTGCGTATGGTGATTACCGGCGGCACGGGTCAGGCGATCAATGTGCCCAATCTGCCTCCGATTTCGGGTAAGAGCGGTACGGCAGAGGATCCACCTCGGCGCTCCCATGCCTGGTTTGGAGCCTATGGCCCAACCGATAAACCAGAGATTGTGGTTGTGGCCTTTGCCGAAAATTCAGGTGGTGGCGGCGGTAAGGTAGCAGCCCCAATGGTGCGACAGGTTCTAGAAACCTATTTCAACGGCACCCAAGCAACCGGCGCTGCTGAACCTGCTGATGTTACAAGCGACTAAATCAAGTTTTGAGTTGAGATCAAGACGTTTCTTTGAAAGGCTCTTGACCAGGCTGTGCTTGGCAAGTGCAATTTCTAGAAAACACTGGCAGACGCTGTAGTGCAAATGGTTCGCTCGCGACGAGCAAGAGACCTGCACACTATCCACCAATGTCTGATTTTGATTGAACGACCGATCCCAACTCAAAACCTAAAGCTCAAAACCTAAAGCTCAAAACTTAAAACTCAAAACTGATTGAACTAGGCTGTTGGAATCGGCGTTAAACCCAGCTTGGTCAGTAGCTGATCAAAATTGACATGCTTTTCCATCATTTGATAGACGGCCTGAACTTTGATCGGCTCATGCAGACGAACTTGGCCAAAAGCGCGATCGACGATTTCCACAGTTGTCAAGGTGTCGAGATCGACCGAGAGAATTGGGATCTCTAGGTCTTCAGCCCGCGTCAGGATGGTGGAAGAAGGCGGCAGGTGGCCAGTTAGGATCAGGCACTGAGTTGAGGTTTCTAGAGCGGCAAGCTGGATATCGGTGCGGTCACCGCCGGTGACGACGGCCATGTTGCGACCTTTGCGGAAATACCCGAGGGCTGAATTGACATTCATCGCCCCAATCTTGAGGCTCTCAACCATCAGATCAAGCCGGTCGGGACGGCAAAGCACTTCGGCATTCAGTTGATGTACCAACTCTCGCACGCTTACGCTACGCAGAAGATCATTGCGGGGCAGGATACCAAGAACTTCAATCCCTTGCTGCTGTAAAAAGGGTTGGATTTGGCTGTGGACTCGTTCGAGCTGATCGGGCAAAACATCGTTGAGCAAGACGCCAATCAGGTGAGAGCCAAGCTGCTGTTTGGCGGCTAGCAGGCTATCGAGAATCAGCGCTGAATGGTAGCGAGCCACTAGCACGACTGAGGCATCTAGCCGTTGGGCCAGTTGGGGCAGCGTTAAATCGAATAGTTTGCCTTCTTGTAGAGTTCCGGCTCCTTCCAGCACCACTAAATCGCTGGCGGAGAATTGGCTATAGGATTGCAACTGCTGCTGATAGCTGAGTTGGCCTTCACTGCTGATGTAGTCAGCAATGGTAATCTCATCGAGGGGAAGCAGCATCGGCAAGACCCGCTCTTTTGGTAGGTTGAGCGTGTTAGCCATAAACAACACATCTTCTTCGATTACCTCGGTTTGGGTGCGAGTCAAACAGGTGCCCAGCGGTTTCCCATAGGCAATGTCCAACCCTCTTGATTGCAACTGCTGCGCGATTCCTAGAACAATGGCTGATTTACCGCTGTATGCTTCAGATGACCCAACGAAGAGAAACTTTGGGGACTTTGGCACATCTCTGCTCCTAACTTAAACTGACTTACTAACGTAACTTGAAAAGGATGATAGAATCGTTTGCTTTTTAACGACTAGCTCAAGAAAACGTTTCGTTTGATAGTATCACTCCTCCATACCTGTAATAACCAGTATGGCTTGCAAAACAAACCGAGGACAGAACTTCCTACCCCCGGTCGATCTCGGTTGTATCGAGTTTGACTCAATTAGTAAGCCAATCTAATCATTTGCACACTTTGTAGTGCAAGCGTCTCACCTGCGGTGGGCAAGATGCCCACACTTCTTGATTGTTTAATTGGGTTGAATGACTTATTCAGGTAAGCTTTCAGCGAAATCACGTCACTTAGACGCAACTAACCCATCACTCCTAACTCCAGGCTTCTGGCTCCTGACTTCTACTCAATCATCCAGCCGCAGCAGCTTCCGATAAAAGGCTTGCGAAAAATCAGCCACTCGTGTGCTCTTGAAGATAAACAGCACTTCGATCAGGAAATCAACAAACTCGAAGTTTGCCATTGTAACCTCGTAGCTCAACTCGGCGTTGCCGTCAAACTGCATGCGGCAGCGGGTCAAGTCAGCCGGAATTGAAGAGATATTCCAGGTTGCAATAAAGGGAATACTTTCTCCACCTTCGATTTTGCGAAATCCTTCTAAATTTCCAGTTTGATATAGGCTAATTGCTAGGGGTAAAGCACTCCGTTTCCGGCCTTGGTAGTACGGAGCATAGACGCTAACATCACGAGGATTTGCAGGTTGGAGTTTCTCTAGAGACATGCTCAAATCTTCCTGGATTGCTGCTAGTTGTAGCCTTGCAGTGGGATTGATTGGGCGCTGCCGAACTCACGATTCGGACCTTCAAACAACACCTTAATAGCTAGTATTCCCTACACCAGTTCGCGCCATACATCTTTACGGCAAATTTAAATAGAATCAAGCAATGGAATCACAACAGATTCCGTTGAATGACTGAACGTATTAGGACTTTTATCGATTGCAATCACTTCAAATTGTTGTTATCGGCGGTGGTGCCGCAGGCTTTTTTGGGGCAATTGCCTGTGCTGAAGCCCATCCCCATACTTCCATCACGCTGCTGGACGCCCACCAGCCGCTGAGCAAAGTTCGGATCTCTGGCGGCGGACGCTGTAATGTCACCCATGCTTGCTTTGAGCCAGCTACTTTGGTGCAGCACTATCCTAGAGGCAGAAAAGCGTTACGCGGAGCCTTCAGTCGGTTTCAGCCTCGCGATACTGTAGCCTGGTTCGCTAAGCATGGCGTCGTCTTGAAAACCGAGGCCGATGGCCGCATGTTTCCGATCAGCGATGATTCTGGCACAATTGTGGACTGCCTAATCCAAACAGCTCGTCAGCAAGGAGTGCAGATCTACACTGGCGCTCCGGTCACAAGCATTGAGCGAAACGCCAAAGGCTTTGCGGTACAGCTCAAGTCGGGTCAGATGCTGACTGCCGATCGGCTGCTGTTGGCCACAGGCAGCAGTTCTAAGGGATACGAGTTAGCCAAATCACTGGGTCATTCTATTGAACCGCCCGTTCCGTCGTTGTTCACCTTCACGATTCCCGATCCGGATCTGCGGGCCTTAGCGGGGGTTGCAGTGGAGTCGGTCCAGGCGCGGTTGCGATTGCCTAATCAAAAGCCACTAGAGCAAACGGGTGCTCTCTTGATTACCCATTGGGGCTTCAGTGGTCCGGCCATCTTGAAACTATCGGCTTGGGGAGCTAGAGCACTCTACAACCAGCGCTATCAAGCCACGCTACAGGTCAACTGGCTGCCCCATTACCAGTACGAACCCCTGCGACAGCAGCTATTCGAGTTCAAACAGCAGCATCCCAAACGCACGGTCGTAGCCCACAGCGAATTTGATTTGCCGCGTCGCCTCTGGCAGTATTTGGTGATGCGAGCTGGGATTGCCTCCGAACAGCGCTGGGCCGAGGTGTCGAAGCAGGAAATCCACCAGTTGGTACAGGAACTTCAGCAGGGCCAGTACTTGGTGCAAGGCAAAGGTGTGTTTAAGGATGAATTTGTCACCTGCGGTGGGGTTAGCCTCAAGGAAGTGGATTTCAAAACAATGGAAAGCCGCCTCTGTCCGGGTCTCTACTTTGCAGGCGAAATTCTCGATATCGATGGGGTAACCGGCGGGTTTAATTTTCAAAGTGCTTGGACCACCGGCTGGTTAGCAGGGCAGGCCATGGGGCAGATTTCCTACTCCCAAGCTGGATGAGACAGCAACGCGGCAATCACCCGCACGCCTCGCAGTTGATTGGAAAGGGGCAGATGGCCTCTGGGCGCACTCAGATTCCAGGTAAACTCTTGTGGATAGCGGGTCCAGTTGTTGCCGGTTTTCCAGCCAATCTGGTACCAAAGCCTTTCCCAATTTTTGCCTGCGGCCAGCCACAGCTCTCGCTGCACCGAAAAACCAAATTTGCCTTCAGAATGCACTAGCCACAGTGAATTAATCGTCTGAAGGTCAACGACCGGAAAGTTCTCGACTTCAGTAAAATATAGCCATTTGCGCTGCACGGCCTGGGTTCCTGCCAGTTCGCACATTTTTTCCAGCGTCAGCCGGTCAGCAGCCTGAAAATCTTGCTGGGCTAACAGGGCTTGCAGCGGCGCATAATCTACTCCCCGGTCGGAACGCAGGGGCACAATTCCCTGGGGAAAGTGAGTTTGCAAAAAGGTTTGGGCTGTTGTGGATTCTGCGGCCACCAGGGTTTGGTAAACTTTGCCCTCAATGATGCCGGGATGCTCCTGCCGGTCGAGCAAAAAGCGCATCAGCACCGCTAATCCAGCTTCGCCTGAGCTGGCTAACTCTTCGACGAGCTGCAATTGGTTTTTCAGAGATTCCGACTTGAGGCGGTCAAGAAACTTGGCGATAAATTCCGTGACTTCTGGATCAGAAGAAGCCGCAGAATTGGCAGAAGTAAGGTTAGAAGACTGCACGTCAGGCATGATTCAGAAACTACAAAAAGCTGGCTTCAGGGTATCCGCAGCAAAGTGTCTGGGCAGGAGCGCCGCTTGGGTTTCTCAGCAGAAACAATTCAATCTTCATTGTAGAGGGAAGCATGCCCCGCCCTACCGAGGATTATGAATCTCTGACGCGAATCCGTTTTACCAGCATTGGCCTTGGCAGCGGTCAGTCTGCTTCCGATTTTTCGGCTGGCGGACGGTAGCCCCGCTCAAAGGCATAGCGAATCAGTTGGGAGCGGCTTTCTAAATGCAGCTTGCTGAGAATGTTGCTGAGGTGGGTTTGCACCGTGCGAGGACTGACAAACAGCCGGTCGCCAATCTGTTTGTTGGTGAAACCCTGAATCACTTCCCAGAACACTTTTTCTTCGGCTGGAGTCAGCGGCAGGGGCTGGGGCGGCGAGGGTGGTGCTTCCGGCGGGGTAGGGGGAGTGGCCGAATTGGCAAAATGGGACTGCTGCATCAGGCGAATGATTTCGGCGTGGATGCGGCGTGAGCGTTCGAGCTGGGCTTCGATCTTGGCCACCAGTTCTTTTGGATCAAACGGTTTGACCAGGTAATCATCGGCTCCCATTTGATGACCCTGCACCCGGTCGTCTACGTCTTTGCGGGTCGAGAGGAAAATAAACGGCACGAGCTGACCGGAGCGGGTGGCGCGCAGACGACGGCAAAATTCCAGACCGTCCATTTCTGGCATCAGCACATCGGAGACAACGACATCAGGTGGGTTTTGCTCAAACAAATTCAATCCCTCGACACCGGAAGTAGCTTCCTGCACCGAGTAGCCACGATTTTGCAGATAGCGGGTCAGCGCCGTCCTTAAGGTAATATCATCATCAACGATTAAAACTTTTTTCATCTGACTCTCGACAACCTAGACTATAAACGTCAAATACTAGGTTTTCCCCGCCTTACCAGCTCGATTGCTCAAAAAAAGCGGAACATGGCTGATCTTGGCAGCATATCCTCAGAAAAATTCGGTTTTTCTCCTGCTCAATCATATCAATCTCAACAAAACTTTAGATTTGGCGGAACCAAGCGGCAGGAATCGGCGCAGTTAAGGGACAATCAGACCTGGAAGTGAGGGCAGAGCCAGTTGTCTCTCAGCCTAGCAGATGGGATCGATTTGAGCGATTCACCTCACTTTTGTTCAAACCGGATCATTCTAGGGCTAGAGATCCGGTAATCTACTGTCTGAACTATTGCACTGCTGAACAGGAGCTGCCGCAGCTATGTACGAGAAGATTACTCCCCCAACCACCGGAACCCGAATTACGTTCAGCAATGGCGAACCCGTGGTGCCGGATGACCCCATTATTCCCTTTATTCGAGGTGATGGGACGGGGGTAGACATTTGGCCCGCCGCGCAGCGAGTGTTTGATGCGGCTGTGGCAAAAGCCTACGGCGGTCAACGCAAAATTGTTTGGTTCAAGGTGTATGCCGGGGATGAGGCTTGCGAACTCTATGGCACCTACCAGTATTTGCCGGAAGATACCCTGACGGCAATTCGAGACTACGGTGTTGCCATCAAAGGGCCGTTGACTACCCCAATCGGAGGCGGCATCCGCTCGCTGAATGTGGCCCTGCGCCAGATTTTTGACCTCTATGCCTGCATTCGTCCCTGTAAGTACTATGCGGGTACGCCATCCCCCCACAAAACGCCGGAAAAGCTGGATGTGATCGTCTATCGAGAGAACACGGAAGACATCTACCTTGGCATTGAATGGAAGCAGGGCAGCGAAATCGGCGAGCGGCTGATCAAAATTCTCAACGAGGATCTGATTCCGGCAACGCCAGAACATGGCAAGAAGCAAATTCCTCTCGATGCGGGAATTGGCATTAAGCCGATCAGCAAGACCGGATCTCAGCGGCTAGTGCGGCGAGCAATTCGCCATGCCCTGCGGTTACCCAAATCCAAGCAAATGGTGACGCTGGTGCACAAAGGCAACATCATGAAGTACACCGAAGGGGCGTTCCGCGACTGGGGCTATGAGTTGGCGACAAGCGAATTTCGGGCCGAATGCGTCACAGAACGGGAATCCTGGATTCTCAGCAACAAAGAACGCAACCCCGACCTCAGCATCGAAGACAATGCCCGCCAAATTGAACCGGGCTACGATGCCCTCACCGACGAGAAAAAGCAAAAGGTCTGTGCCGAGGTGCAGGCAGTTCTAGATTCGATCTGGGAGACCCACGGCAACGGCCAGTGGAAAGACAAGGTGATGGTGAACGACCGGATTGCCGACAGCATTTTTCAGCAGATCCAAACCCGCCCGGATGAATACTCGATTCTGGCGACGATGAACCTGAATGGTGATTATCTCTCGGACGCAGCGGCGGCGATTGTTGGTGGTTTGGGCATGGGTCCAGGGGCCAATATTGGTGACTCTTGCGCAATTTTTGAAGCCACCCACGGCACGGCTCCTAAACATGCGGGACTGGATCGGATCAACCCCGGTTCAGTGATTCTTTCGGGTGTGATGATGCTGGAGTATCTGGGCTGGCAAGAGGCGGCAGATTTAATTAAGCAGGGCATCGGAGCCGCCATCTCGAACCGGGAAGTCACCTATGACCTAGCTCGCCTAATGGAACCCCCAGTGGAACCGCCACTCAAGTGTTCTGAATTTGCTGAAGCGATTATCAAACACTTCGAGAATTGAGCAGGTTGTCTGAGTGATTGGTCAGCTCTTACAACCTGAGCCGATGACAAACATAAACGGCTGATCCCCCTCCGCTTCCGGCACCTCCCCTCACCCAGACTACTGGGTAACACACATGGATAACACACATGGGTAACACACCAGTGATCAAAGCTAGGTCGGCACTTGTCGAATCGCCCCCTGGCCCCCTTTCTTGAATGCCCGTTAGGGCTAGATTCTGGGGCAACCAAACTATTCAAAATCCCCCAAATTGGGGGATTCAGGGGGCTGAGAGACTTGTGTGTACACGGTAGCTTACCCAGGGGAGCGGGGTCTAGGCTTTATGGATTCGAGAAGGTATTGATTTCGCCGCCGCCAATATACTGCCCTGGCGGTGTGCGCGGAACCGAAAAGGGAGCCTGCTGCGACTGAGCGTTCGAAGAACTGGGCGCTGAAAAGTTAGGGGACAGGCTGGGTGCGGTCGTACCATAGCCGGGAGTGGTGCCATAGCTGCCGCTGTAGCTGCCGGGGATGGGTTGAGTTCGTACGGTAGGGGCAATTTGCGGTGTGGTGAAGTTGGGTGAAGTTGCGTTGGGGTAAAAGCCCGGTGTATTGGTGGGAGTTCTAAAGGCAGGCGGTAGGGTGTAGCCAGTAGTGCCTGGTGCAGGCGAGGTCTGCGGTACGTAGAAGGGTTGAAAACCTGATGGTTGGGAGAAGGAGGGCTGGGAGAAACTGGGTTGCCCATGGCCTTGCCCATAGCCTTGGCCACCAGTAGGAGTGGGTGTTGCTGAATTGGAACCGGTCTGTGCGGTTGCCTCGGTCTCGGAACTAGCCTGAACATCCGCTTGAGTATTAGCTGGGGCTGCTTGCTCGCTCGCTGAAGGTTGACCTAAGATGCGCTGAATCGCAACCTGGAGTGGATTCTCGGCAGTTGAATTTGCAGCTGAGCTGGTGTCGTTAGCAGCTGAGTTGGTGCCCAGTTGTGAAGGAAATGCTGAATTGGTAGGTGTAGTCGTATCGGCGCTAAAGAGATTATCTAACTCGGCAGTGGCAGGTTGACTGGAACCTGCAGTAAAGGGATTGCGGCTAGCGCGTGGCTGCGAATTCGACCTGGATTTGGGAACAACAGATGGCTTGGAGGCTGAACTCGAGGATGGGCTGGATAGTAGCCGAGTCAGCAGATCCACCTTCAGGGAGGATGCGTCAGAGGGCAAGGCATTGGCTCCTGAAAGGCCTGAAAGGTCGGTTGCATCCGGCAAGTCTAGAATTGTGCTGGCATCACTGATGGTTGGAAGCGCATCGGTTTCGGTGGCCGGATCGGTAGCTATATCACCGGCTGTATTTGAATTAGCGCCGGAGGTGGCGAGGCTGAATTTTTCTGGATGTTGCCAGTAGTCCGCCAAAAACAGTAGCGGTAGCCCTAGAACCATCGCCGCTGCCCAGACACTGGGTTTGCTAAGCACTTGCAATTTCGCCTTCAGAGCACGAATTGTAGCCGATGATCGTTGGGTTGGCATTGCTCCACCTGCCTCTAACGCTGACTCCCTCTATTGTAGACAGCAGCAACAGCGAGCTAGCAGGGGGTGTGAGGTCTTTGCGGAATCTTGAATCTCGGTTCACTCACGCGATGGACTCAACTCCAAAGTACTCTCAGCTCAGCGAGAAGAGCGGGCTAGTAAGAGAAAGGCGGCAGTGAGGCCGAAGATATTGGGTAACCAGGCTCCCAAGAAGGGAGTAATCATCCCAAGCTGAGCGATAGAGCCGAAAATTACGGTCAAGAGATAATAGGTGAAAATAATCACCAAGCTGATGGCAAAGCTGGTTGAGCGTCCACCCCGATCCAGCCGCGATCCGAGGGCGGCCCCGACGAGGCCAAACGCAACGCAGACAAAGGGCAAGGCATAGCGCTGCTGAATTCTCACCTTCAACTTTTGGATTTTGTCCTCACTGCCGCTTTGCTGCAATAGCTCCAGATACTCTAGCGACTGAGCAATATTCATTTCGTCGTAGTCGCGGGGTTGGGACGCCAGATCGAGTGGGCCACGGGGTAGTTTTAGCTGCTGCTCCTCAAATTTGACAATATTGCGGAAGGAGCCATCGGGTGAAACGACATAAATCGTGCCATTGCGGAAGTCCCAAGCTTTTTCGCTGCCGTTCCAGGTGGCAGACTTGGCGCTGACAATTTGGTTTAAGCCTTCCTGAGAAAAGTCAAGAATTGTCAGGCCACGCATTCGTTCACCATCAAATTCTTTGGCGTAGAACAAACGGGAAAGCGTATCTTCTTTTTCGCCATCCACTTCTTCCTGCCTAAATTCCTGATAGAGAATATTGCGCTCCTGGAAGGATGGATCTTCGTCGTTGAGTGCTCTGGCAAGCGTCAGGGTGGCCTGGTAGTTAGCCGACGGCACGATTAGCTCGTTGAACGCGAAGGTCAACCCCGTTACCAGTAAACACACGAGCAGAGCCGGCAAAATCATACGGTAAACGCTGACGCCGCAGGCTTTGAGCGCAGTCAACTCACTATCGCTTGATAGACGGCTGTAGGTCATCAAGTTAGCCAACAGAATCGACATCGGAAAGGCGTAGGCGATGAACTGGGGAAATTTCAGCAGCAGCACCTGCACGGCAACCGAAATCGGCAAACCCGACTCTGTTACCCGCCGAATCAGCTCGAACAGCGCATCAATTGAGACGCCCAGGGAAGAAAATGCCCCGACACCAAACAGAAACGGCGGGATTAGTTCGGTGGCAATGTAGCGATCCATTACCGGCAGATTGGGGAATCCCTGCCAGCGAGGAAAGGAAAGGCGAGGCGTTTTCGGAAAGCCGGACGTCATAAAAGCAGCAAAATTAGGAGCGAACGAACTAAAAGCGAACCAAACAAAATTTACAGACAGCACCTACCAACAAAAACACCCAGCTGAAACGTAAACTTTGGCTTGAACCTTAACCAATCCCCTCTAAACTTGAAAGCTGTCACCCAGGTAATATTGCCGCACGAGCGGATTGGCGTAGAGTTCTTCGGCACTGCCCGATGCCAAAATTTGTCCATCCCGCATGATATAGGCTCGGTCGATAATTGCCAGGGTCTCGCGCACGTTGTGATCGGTGATCAAGATTCCCATTTGGCGTTCCCGCAGGCGGGCAATGATCTGCTGGATTTCGGCTACAGCAATTGGGTCAATTCCGGCAAAGGGTTCGTCGAGAAACAGGAATTCCGGTCCGTTAATGCCAGCGGCCAGAGCACGGGCAATTTCTGTGCGGCGGCGCTCTCCCCCCGAAACCCGCACGCCCAAGGTGCGAGCCACTTTTTCCAACCGGAATTCCTTTAGCAAAAACTGAAGGCGCTCGTAGCGCAGTTCGGACGGTACGTGGGTTTGCTGCAAGACCAGCAGAATATTGTCCTGAACGCTGAGGTTGCGAAACACGCTGGGTTCCTGAGCCAAGTAGCCAATTCCCATCCGGGCACGCTCATGCATTGGCAGCGCGGTAATGTCTCGGTCATCCAGCCAGACTCGCCCTTGGTCGGGTTTTTCCAGGCCAGTTGCAATATAAAACGTGGTGGTTTTGCCTGCCCCATTGGGTCCCAATAAGCCCACGATTTCGCCTGTGGCAATCGAGAGGTGGACCCGATTGACCACGACACGCTTACCGTAGGACTTATGAATATTTTCCAGCACAATCTTCAAGGACTCACTCCCAAAGCACGGGTGCAGGCAGGAATTGGTTTCGATTGTATCAAAGGCAGTTACCCCTCTTTTGCGTCAATTGGACTTTTGGTTGAGCTTGGTTGAGCTTAATCGACGCTATGGAGGGCTGATCGGTGGTTTGAACTCGGGTTTGGGATTAAACGGCGGTTCGCCAGGAGGAGAAACACCTTGAGCTGGAGGCGCATCTTGCACTAAGTAAATCGATTCAACCTGCTGGCCGCTATCAGGCAGGGCAACAAAGCGGCCCTCGTCGATCAAGTAGGTAACGGTTTCACCGCGGAGGCTGTTGCCAGCTTGCAGAACGTAAACATCGCCTTGCAGTACAATCCGCTTTTCCCGACTGTAGTACTGCGCCTGTACCGAGGTGGCCTGGATCTGGCGGGCTGGGTAGTTAATTTGCACATTGCCGCGAGCGGTAATCACGCCGGTAATCGCATTGGCCTCCTGCACATCGGCCCGCAACGTCAATGCCTGACCGGGTGTGGTGACTTGCGCTATGGCTGAGGGGGGTGCGGTGGAGCTGGCAACCAGACCAACCAGGGCCGAAACAGAGCCGACTGCACCAATCCGGCGAAGATGGGGTAAGGAGAGAAATCGAGATAACACCATAGCTGTGTCAGTAGTGGCCTAGTAATGGGCTAACCAGAGGGAAGGAGGTGGAACGTTACCAGTCAGGCAATTGAACTTTGTTTATTGAACTTAGTCTTGAACCTTGTTTCAGATCGCAGATCGATTAATTTTAAGCCTCTATCCTGACATAGAGCAGGTAAAGGTGTCTATGTGGCGCTTCTGTGTGCAATTTCTTACGAGTCTAGCTTTCTGAAACAACTCGTTGAATTTGCGGCAGATTCGGAATTGGCTGACTAGTCTGACTAGGGAGATCTCCCTGTAAGTTTTGATGGGAACCGGACGACCGTTGTTCCTGAGCTTGCAGGCTGGTTTGTAAGTTAGCTTGGAGCGCTCGGCTTTGCTCTAGCAATTGGACCACGTCGATTCCGGCAAAGCTGGGCTGGTAATGTCGCAAGCGATTCATCCCCTCCCCTAGCAAAATGATTGCACCTCGAAAATTCTGATTACCTAGATGATAGAGCGCTACTGCAATTTGCAGGATGCCTTGATAAAAGGTTTTTTGAGGCTCTACGGCTTCCATCCAAATGGCCTCTAAAGTATCGTGGCAGGCATAGAATTGCTGCTGATTAAATTCCTCGATTCCTTGCCAAAATTCTGGCGGCATCTCTTCGCTCATGGTTGTTTCTGGAGGGGGAGGGGGTCAAAGAGTTTTAAATGTTGAGTTTTAAGTGTTGAGTTTTAAGTGTTGAGGTTTGAATTATTGTCCCTAGGGGTGCAGGTGAGTGGGGTTTGCAACTGGGGCTGGAGGGGCTGTTGGGGTTGAATCAGTTTGCCTGGAAAAGAAACGCTAGGGCTGAGGCTAGAGGGTTCTTGCCAGCAAAGCCAGCGGCTGCCTGCGGGTAAACTCGACAGACCTGCGGTAGATGGCGTTAACCACAAAAGCGGCAAATGGGGACGCTCAAATGTGCGGGATTCGTTGGGCTGAATTGCTGCCAGTGCCTCCAGCACCACCTGTTCGTTTCTGAGTAAACCGGTGCCAGCCGTCCATAATCCTACGTTGACTTGCCGCCGCAGAGCATAGAAATAAAGAGACGCGGCTGCTACCACCGCCTGTTCAAACCAGTCCCTATCCCATGCCAGAGCGCTATCCAGGCCAATCACCAATTCCTGACCGCCGGTATAGGTTTCTAGCTCCCGGACTCGCAGCTCACCATAGCGGGCACTGCTGCGCCAATGAATTAACCGCGTTGAGTCGCCCCAGCGATACGGTCGAAGCGTGCGGGTGATGCCTTCGGTGGCTAAGCGGGACTGGTAGTAGCTACTGATCGGCTGATTGGTGTCCTGTCCCATCTCATCGATCAGCGGACACTGAGTCAGCAGCAGCACGGTTGGGTAAACAATTGCCTTGGCCTTGACGGTTTGACTGCGGCGGCACCAAAACAATCCCAGAGGAGCAGCCGTCCGGAACTGTACGGTTTGCCAGCGATAGATGCCCCGCTGCTGAGTCGGTAACTCCACCCCCCAACGGTAGCTGTCTTGGGGTGGAATTTGTTCGATGGCGGTGCGAATCGGCGTCAATGGTGCGGGCAATTCGTCGAGCACCTGAATCAACGGTTTGGCATGGGCGGTTTGATTCTTGACGACTAGCTCTAGGACCAATGCCTCCCCCACGCTCACAGGTTGAATCGCCGCCCGCTGGCAGCGAATGCCGCGCAAGGTTTGTACGGGCAACAGGGCCGCCAAAGCCAATATGGCAACCATAACCGCGCTAATCACGTAGAGCCAGCCCGCCATCGTGTTGGTTGCGGCAGCAAAAAAGAAGAGGGCCAACCCGCCCAGCAGCCAACCACTGTAGGCTGGATTAACCCAATGGGTTTCTAACCAACGAGTGAAGCGATCCAAGAGTTTCATTGTCACGATCAGGGAAATAGCCGCGCCTGTCAGTTTAATCTAGCAACTGGCTGATTCGGTTTTAAGTCTGCCCGGCTTTGGGGCGGGTCTATCCCAATCCCAGCAAACATGATAAGGACAGGCAAGCTATAATCTTTGCTGAGCTTGTATAAGATTCTTCAAATTTCTTTCATATGAATAACCCTCTAGTTCATGCCTTTTTTGTCGGTCGAGCTTTCGCAGAAGCCATTGGCGAGGAAGTTGAGAACGTAGTTACGAATGCCCTGGGTGAATTAGGTAAGTTCGACGCCGAGCAACGCGAACGGTTACGGCAATTTACCACTCAGGTGATGGAGCGGGCCAATCGGGAAGCCGAGCTGGCTATGCAAGGGCGTACACCGACCAGCAGCACAGGGCTTACGACGACCGGGAAACCAGAAGACCTCCAGGCAGTGATTGATGATTTGCGGGCTGAAACGGCCCAACTGCGGGCAGAACTACAGCGCTATCGCAATCGCCTTTCTTCCTAAGGGCACTTTTAGAACAGTTACAAATACGAATTGGCTTGGTTCACCTGATGTTTGAAGGAGTTGCGTGGCTGCTTTTTCCGACCGCCCCATACCTGCTCTAGCTGAGACCGAATCTGAGTCAGACATAGTACCGACGGGTTCTGCTGCCCCGGCTCAGATGAGTACCCTTGAATTGACTGACATGGACGACGCCCAAGCACAGTATCGAATCCGATCCTATGGCGATAAATCCTATCGCTGGAACCGTGAGAACTACTCACGCCAACGTCGCTACATTGACATCTGGGCCTTCGTCCTGAAGCTAATGGCGGCTCAGTGGGCCTACAACAAAGCCTGGACCTATCCCAACGGCCTGACTGAAGAAAGCCAAGCACAACGACGACGCAAGCTAGCAGTTTGGATCCGGGAGACGCTACTGGATTTGGGACCAACCTTTATCAAAGTGGGGCAGATGTTCTCGACGCGGGCTGATTTGTTCCCAATCGAGTATGTTGAAGAACTCTCGAAGCTGCAAGATAAGGTGCCAGCCTTTAGCTACGAACAGGTTGAAAGAATTATTGAACAAGACTTTGGTCGAACCATCCCAGAACTCTATCGTAGTTTTGACCCAATTCCGATTGCGGCAGCTAGCTTAGGCCAGGTCCATCGTGCCCAGCTCCATTCTGGTGCTGAGGTCGTGGTGAAGGTGCAGCGTCCCGGCTTAAAAAAGCTGTTTACAATCGATTTGCAAATTCTCAAAGGCATTGCTCGCTATTTTCAAAACCATCCTCGTTGGGGCCGGGGCCGTGATTGGATAGGCATCTACGAGGAGTGTTGCCGCATCCTCTGGGAAGAGATTGAATACCTGAATGAAGGCCGCAACGCCGATACCTTTCGCCGCAACTTTAAAGACGAAGATTGGGTGCGCGTGCCGCGAGTCTACTGGCGCTACAGCTCGCCGCGGGCACTGACACTGGAATATTTGCCAGGAATCAAGATCAGCCATTATGAAGCGCTGGAAGCCGCTGGACTAGATCGGAAGAACCTGGCGAAGCTGGGTGCCCAAGCCTATTTGCAGCAGCTTTTGAACGATGGCTTTTTTCATGCTGATCCGCATCCGGGGAACATTGCTGTCAGTCCAGATGGCTCCCTGATTTTCTATGATTTTGGCATGATGGGCCGGGTGCAGCCCGTGACACGAGAAAAGCTGATGGATCTGTTTTTCGGCATTGCCCAGAAGGATTCCGAGCAGGTGGTAGCTTCGCTGGTTGATCTGGGTGCTTTAGCTCCTGCCAACGATATGGGGCCGGTACGACGCTCAGTGCAGTACATGCTCGATCACTTTATGGATAAGCCGTTTGAGGAGCAATCCGTCGCGGCGATTAGCGATGATCTCTACGAAATTGCTTTTGATCAGCCGTTTCGTTTCCCGGCTACATTCACCTTTGTGATGCGGGCCTTCTCTACCCTAGAAGGGGTCGGCAAAGGCTTAGATCCAGAATTTAACTTTATGGAGGTTGCAAGACCATTTGCAATGCAGCTTATGACCAATGGCAATGGCTCACGCAATAGTATTTCGGAAGGATTGCTCGGTGAAATTGGCCGGCAGGCGGCGCAGGTCAGCACCACTGCCCTAGGACTGCCTCGTCGAATTGAAGATACGCTAGATAAGCTGGAGCGAGGCGATATTCGAGTCCGGGTGCGGTCCACCGAAACCGATCGCGTTCTGCGCCGAATCAGTGGGGTCAACATGGGGACAAACTACACCCTGTTGATCGGGACATTCACCTTATCTGCCACAATCTTATTGGTGAATCAATACATCTGGTTAGCTATACTGGCGGCTATAGCTGCTTTGATCTCAGCGATTGCTTTTATTCGGCTGCTGATTCGCCTTGATCGAGCGGATCGGATGTTTTAACATCACCCCCATCTGCGATGCCAGGGTCATGCTATGAAACGTTTATTCACGGGTCTGACTGATCCGGGACTTCTCCGCGCAGTAAATCAAGATGACTATTTTATCGATCCCAAGGGTCGATTCTTTATCGTGGCGGACGGCATGGGTGGACATGCAGGGGGTCAGGAAGCCAGCCGCATCGCAACGCAGGCCATTCAAACCTATCTCAACGAACATTGGGACTCGGACGAACCCTCTCAGTTGCTGCTAGAGAACGCCTTTTTAAAGGCCAACGTCGAGATTTTGCAAGACCAAAGCAAACACCCAGAGCGGGCCGATATGGGTACAACGGCTGTAGCTGTGATGTTTCGAGATGATCAGCCCTGGTGCGCCCACATTGGCGATTCGCGGCTCTATCGGTTGCGGGGAGCCAAACTGCATCAAATTACCGAAGACCATACCTGGGTGGCTCGCGCCATGAAGTCGGGAGATTTGACGCCGGACCAAGCCCGGATTCATCCCTGGCGGCATATTTTATCGAAATGTTTAGGTCGGGAAGATGTGCGGCAAGTGGATGTGCAGCCGTTTGATTTGCAACCCAACGATCGGCTATTGCTGTGTAGCGACGGTCTGACCGAAGAACTTTCGGACCAGTTGATTGCCTCCCATCTCAAAACTATCCGCGCCTGTGACCGGGCCGCCTTAGCCCTCGTGAACGCGGCAAAAGAACGAGGCGGACGCGATAACATCACGGTGGTCATCGTCGCCTTCGATGATTCAAATTCTTATGAAGAATAGAGCGCTCAAATCTGAAAGGTTGCTGTAAGCTATTTCTGTGTTTTTGCATCTGTTCCTTTCTGTTCATCGAGCGATTACTCATGCGATCGAGACCAGCCGCACATCGAACTAAAACTGCTTGGCCGAAGCGGGCTTTTCGGCACGTCAGTCGATTCGTTTCAGGACTGGCGCTACTCCTGCTGTTTGGCTTTGGCTACCAGCGGGTGGAAGGCTTGTGGCGGGAACCAGAGGCGGTCTTGGTCTTGGGTGGAGCAGCAGAACGAGAACGGTTTGCAGCTGAGTTTGCCAAACAGCATCCCGATCTGCCGATTTGGGTCTCTTCTGGCAGTAATCCAGAGTATGCAGAGTGGGTGTTTACCGAGGCAGGCATTGACCCCAATCGAATTCATCTAGACTATCAGGCGGTTGATACCGTCACCAACTTCACTACCCTGGCCGACTATTTCAAAACTCGCAATATTCGCAGCGTTTACCTAATCACCTCGGACTATCATATGCGTCGTGCTCAGGTGATTGGCGAGATTGTGCTCGGCAGTCGCGGCATTGATTTTCGCCCCGTTGCTGTACCCTCGGCTCGCTCACCCGAACCCCTCAGCAAAGTAGTGCGGGACGCGGCGCGTGCGACTCTCTGGGTGGTAACTGGTGAAACCGGCTCGAATTTAGCAGCAAGATTCAGATAATTAATCCATTGCGTCGAAAAAATAATACAAAAGTACTAATTGAACTGTCCATTTCGGGTTTGATCGGTCAACATAGAAAAGGGAGTGTTTAACGTCACTCTGTCTTGGTTTTGCTTTATTCAAAGCTTTTTAGGATCAATCCGAGCAGGGTTATGTCAGAACTTGAGTACGCTCGGTCAAACCCGACAGTGGATGCCAGTCCAGACAGCGAAGAATTAGAAGAACTATTAGATGCCTCTAGTTTGCACACGGTCTTGACCATGCTAGAGGTGATTGATTCGCTAGAAGAACTGGCCTTATTAGAAACTTTAACGCCTGCCCAAAAGCGGCAAGTCTGGGACGCCACGCCAGAACCTACCCGCATGCGCCTGAAGCAATTGCGAGCTGGTGCTGCCCAGCCAAATGAAGCACCTTTGCAGCGCCCTAATAGTGAACCAATTGAAACAAGTGCCAGCCTCAACCTGATCGATTCGTCGGAATTGGAAGAGGACTGGTTTGACGCAAGCGATGAAACATCTGATCTGGATGCGCTAGCAGAAATTGACCTCACCGTGCATGAACCGCTGAATTTATCGGCTCAACCAACGGTGGCGGTAGGGAATTGGATCGTGTTACAAGCTCAGCCAAACCTATCACGAGCCGAGCTGATGGCGATTTGGGAAGTGGTTGAGGTCCGCGGCAACTATGCCCGGATTCGGGCTGAAAGTCTGGGCGCACGAACCTACCCCACCGCTTGGATGGCGATTTATCCCCAACCCATTGAGCCTGAACCGGAGTTCTAGTGCTTTGCTATAGCGCCACTTCGGTGAGATTCGGCAATTGGGGAGTCTGTGGAGCTTGATTAGGGCCAGGATTGGGAGCGATTTCGTTTGGGTAAGGGCTGCCCGGATCAGGTATATCGGAATAGTGTAGATAGGGGTCAAGGTATGGATACAGGTAGGAATCCGCATAGGGATCGACTGGGTAGGGTCCCGGATAAACTGACGGGGGCGGTCCTGGAGGAGTCTGGACTACCCTAGGCGGCTGCATCACGCGAGCCAATAGTTCTGGCGCAAAGTAGGCCGTGGCAAAGCGAATGTATACATCCCGATTGTGGGCATAGTCTCCGGCGATAGCACGGCGGTAGGTGCGGTCAAACTGTTCTCGCACGCCCCAATAGTCGGCTCCAGCCGTGACCCAAGCCTGAATATTGCGGGCTACTTGCAACTGCTCTGCCGCGCTGAGGCGATGATGCTCAACCGGCTGTAGAGCTTGAGATAGATCGAACAAATAGTCGTTCTCTTGCTGGGTCCAGGGTGCGATGGGTGCTGGGTTTTGGGATGAGTTGACCGCAGGTAAGAGAGGATTGGATGCGGCAGCCGAAGCGTTGGAAGCGTTAGAAGCTGGAGCAGCAGTAGGTGCTGGGGAAACTTGACTAACTGCCTGATTCACCTGAGGCGATTGGACGACCTGTCCAGCGGTCGGAGCTGTAGCAACGGTTGACCGTGATGGAGTGGTCGGAGCTGATTCGCTGACCTCAGTCAGGCTGTTCCAAGCCAAATGGCCAACAACGGTGACAGCCGTAAGAGCAGAACTCAACAACCCAATTGACAACAGTGCAGCAGAGGCTTTCATTGGTCGAGGGTACGAATACAGCGTGGTATTGGATACTTACAGATTTTGCACACCCACATCAGGAAAAATCAAATTGCCTCTATCCCATTCAGTCGATTAACCTCAGTCAATTAACCTCATGATTGTTCAGTCCCCTCAGTACAAGCGTCTCTCTCCCGGCAGATCAGGTAAAACGCCAGCACTACGAAATCTTGCTCACAAAAATTTGCTGTAATGAGTGAATAATCATATACAGCCTTTTTCAGACTAGTGAAGTACGAAAAACGGGGTGCAGGGGCCGTGCCCCTGCGTGGAAGCGAAGTCCCCACATCCCCCATACCTCACATGAGTGAAAAACGCTGTAGCTAGTGAATAGCGAACTAACGGTCAGCGACTTGTGGAACTAAAGCAAGAGGCGGATATTCGCCAGTATATTGAAACCTGGCTGAAGCAGCAGGGCATCTCGTTTGAGCGGGAAGTCGTCTGTGGTAACGGAGTGCGGGCCGATCTGGTCACGCCGGATATGGTGATTGAGATTAAAAAATACCTAAATCGCGGTGCAATGTACCAAGCGCATGGGCAAGGGGTAGCCTATCAAAAGCTGCTGAACAAACCCAAGCTGTTGATTATTGGCTTAGCTCCACCTTCAGAAAGCAGGTATCAGGAAGCCCAACGGATTGCTGAAAATATCCGGAGTGAAACCGTGCAGGTCGTATTTCTGGATAAAGATCCGCGCTGGGAGCTGGCGGTGGCTTCGGCTCAATCTCCTGCTGCTAGTTCAAAATCTGCCTCCAAGCCCCCCGTTCTCCTGCCATTTGAACCGGTGCCTGCCTCGGCCTCAGAATCTGCGAAATCTGCGAAATCTGCGGCCTCTAAATCCTCCAAAGCGTCTGAACCATCGGCTCAGGAGCAACCGAGTGGCTCTGGCATGAAAGACTTTTGGGTGCTGCTGCTGCTAATCCTATTTTTCCTCTGGATTCGGGCTGCGATATGGCGCAATCAGCCCACCGAAGTTCCAACCATGCAACCCAGCCCAGAAGTAGTTCCCTGACTGCTGCTACTATGACCAACCTTCCTATTCCCCATCTCCTCACCCCCTACCCCTTTCCCCTACCCCCTACCCCCTACCCCTTTCCCCTACCCCCTACCCCTTTCCCCCTACCCCTTTCCCCCTACCCCCTACCCCTTTCCCCCTACCCCCTACCCCCTACCCCCTACCCCTACCCCCTCACCCCACCATCCCCTGCCCTGTGCCACAATCAATGATCAACGGGTAGGGGAGGTTCATGCTGGAATCACTGCTGCGGAAGCGCTACAAACTGGTTTCGGTGTTAGGAGCAGGGGGATTTGGTCAAACCTACCTGGCCGAAGACACTGAAAACCCAGAGCTGCCGCGCTGTGTGGTGAAGCAGTTTAAGCCGGTCAAAGATGATCAGCAGTTTCTCAGCATTGCCCGTCGCTTGTTCGATACCGAAGTCAAAATGCTGGAGCAACTGGGACAACATCCCCAGATCCCAACCTTCTTAAATTTTTTTGAAGAGAATGGCGAGTTTTACCTGGTTCAGGAGTTTATCGACGGTCAACCCTTGAGCGAGGAATTATCTCCGGCCCATCGCCTGACCGAAGCGGAGGCGATTGAGCTGTTGCGGGATGTCCTGGGGATTTTGGTCTTCGTGCACTCCCAGCAGGTGATCCACCGCGACATCAAACCCAGCAATCTGATTCGGCGCAAAGCAGACGGCCAATTTGTGTTGATTGATTTTGGGGCAGTGAAGGAAATCGGCACCCAATTGCTAAGCGAAACTGAACAGAAGTTTACGGTTGGCATTGGGACACAGGGCTATACGCCGAGCGAGCAGTTGGCAGGACGCCCGCGCTATTGCAGCGACATCTACGCTTTGGGCGTGACGGTAATTCAAGCCTTGACTGGCACCCAACCAACTCAGCTCTTGGCCGATCCAGAAACGGGAGATCTGCTTTGGCAGACCCAGGCGATGATCAGCTCAGGGCTGCGAAGCATTCTGGAAAAAATGGTGCGCTATCACTTCAGTCAGCGCTATCAGTCGGCTCAGGAGGTGTTGCAAGCGCTCGATCGGCTGGCGGAGGCTCCGCTGGAATCAACGATGATGCCCTCTTCGCTGGTGATGCCTCCGGCCTTGCTGCATCATCCGATTGCCGACCAGATGGACCGGACGATTGTGGATACGCCGGTGCGTCCGGTGAAAAATTGGCGCAGTCAGTTGAGGAAGGGCATCCAGATAGTGGCGGTAGCGGCTGTGGCAGTGACGGGGCTATTGGCTGGACTGCGGCAGATGGCCTGGTTAGAGGCTCCCGAACTGGCGGTCTATGACCACTGGGTGCGCTGGCGTCCGGATGCTGGCATCGACCCACGGCTACTGATTGTCGAGATCAGCGAATCTGACCTGCAAACGCTGCGGCGGGGCACGCCTTCGGACCGAGATGTGGCTCAGGTGATTCAAAAATTGCGTCAGTACCAGCCGCGAGTGATTGGCTTGGATCTGCACCGGGATTTGCCGCAAGAGCCGGGTCATGCCGAGTTGATGCAGCAGTTGCAGTTTACGGATGTGATCACCATCATGAAGCTGGGCAACGGTCAATCAAAGTTTGATATTCCGCCTCCGGCTGGGGTACCTCCAGAACGGCTGGGGTTCAATGATTTTCCTATTGATCCAGATAATGTACTCAGACGGAGCCTGCTGTATGCCACCAGTGCCGGACAGCGGTTTACCTCGTTTTCACTGCGATTGGCAACCCGCTATTTGAAGCCAAGCGGTTTGATCCCCAAACGAAGCGACCGTTCTGCGGAGGTGATGCAGCTTGGAGACGTAAACTTTTGGCCGCTCAATCCCAGTTTTGGGGGCTATCAACAGCTTGATGCCGCCGGATATCAGGTGATGCTCAACTACCGCTCGCCCAAGCCTCCCGCTCGTCAAGTTACTTTCACGCAGGTTTTGAACGGTCAAGTAGACCCCGCTTGGGTAAAAGACAAAGTCGTCTTGATTGGCACCACGGCGGCCAGCGGTAAGGATTTGTTCTACATGCCCTTCAGCAGCGGCAAGTCGGAAGAGCACCTGATGGCCGGTGTGGTGGTGCATGCCCAAATGGTCAGCCAGATTCTGAGTGTGGTGTTAGACGGTACGCCTCTGATCTGGGCTTGGCCCGACTGGGCAGAATTGCTGTGGATTGGCGGTTGGGCAATGGTCGGCGGCAGTCTAGCCTGGTTTGTGCGGCATCCGTTCCTGTTTATTATGGGAACGGCTGGGATGCTGATTGTCCTGGTTGGAACAACCTTTATCATATTCACCCATGCCGGTTGGTTGCCCAGTGTGGCACCGGCCATTGCTCTCGTCTTGACGGGTGTGACGGTAGTATCTTGGCGGTCCTATCAGTTGGAGTGAAGCCGCTGCCAACTCAAGCCACTCAAACCGTTAGGCCGTGAATGTTAACCCTAAGCCAAGCGCAGATAACGCCTTGCGATAGGTAATCGAACTCTTGTCGCCAGCAATATGGACTTCGTCTTGCAGCCGCAGCGGCAAATCTTCTGGATACTGCTGCTCGACCATCGCCTGGTCCTCACCGAAGACCTGATGATTAAAATCCAGCGTGTCCTGGAGAGGTGCATCCTTGTCAAAGTTGCGGCAGATGGGCACAAACAGGCGCGTCTTGCGGGCTGAAACCGGCGAAGCGGCATTCAGGATATGGAGTAACCCATTCGGAAAGGTGACGGTCAGTTTGGCAGTAAAGGGCAACCACACCTCGAACAGCCTGCGCCAAAGGAAACCCTCTGGAGCAAGGTGCTTGAGGCCATGCGGATAGTTGCTGACTGTACTGACATAGTTGGCCCGAAACCCGTGGAGGGTTCGCTCAACCGGATAATCGGGCACAACCGGATTGTCAGGCTCACCAAAGGATTCCTGATGCACAAAAGCAAAATGGCTGACATCTAGAAACCCTTCCATCTGACGACCGGCTGCCGCGTCGATGTTGACGCTATTGGGTAACACCTGAATATAGTCAGGATCATCCCATGCGCTCAGGTCGGGAAAATGAACTTCGCCATTGTCTACCAACCGCACCCAAATCAAGCCATAGCGCTCCATCACGGCAAACGTAGTCAGCTTCAGGCGCGAGGGAATGGCAGCATTGGGTTCAGCCGGAATGCAAATGCACTGTCCCTGTCGGTTATAGCGCACGCCATGATAGGCACAGACCAGTTCGTCGTTTTCTAACCAACCCAAACTGAGTGGCACACCTCGATGGAGACAAATATCGCGGGCGGCCACCACCGTACCATCCGAGACGCGGAATAGAACAAGGCGTTCGTCGAGTAAACGGGCGGCATAGGGTTTGTCGGTAATCTCGTAAGAAAAAGCAACCGGATACCAAAAGGGGGCCAAGATGCGCCAATCGCTTTCGCTAAAGGTGCAGTTACGGGGCAGGGTAAAGGCGGTGTTGTGGGGAGATGTTTCGGTGGTATACATGCTGGCTAAATTGCATCAGAAGAAACAAAAGATGTTGTTAAAGGTACGGTGTGTGCTGCTGCCAGTCTGTATTCCTTCGCACGGTGATTCCTAAAGGATTGTTACACCGGTTGGCTGTTCCTCAAAAACAATCCCCGATTGACCAATGGCTAACCGGGGATGAGTATATGAGTGAATTATGTCAAGCTTTCTAGTTTTTGAAATCCTGCGGTCCTTGATAGCCCGAAAGTTCGGCTAGCTTTTGCAAGCTTTGGGTGCCGGAAACCATTTGGCCGTTAATTTCCCAAGTCGGATAGCCCTTGATGCCCTTGCTTTGGCAGATGCCTGATTGAGAGTTAGGACCAGCCGGATCGCATTCCACATAGGGCATTTGAGCAGCGGCTTCCTTGCCAAACAGCTTTTTCTGGTCAATGCAGTGGGGGCACCAGTATGCGCCATACATCTTGGCTCCGGTGTCCGTTAAGTGTTTTGCCAATGCGATTTCAGAGGGGCCAGAGGTAGTGGTGGTGGCAAAGGCAGAGGTGGTTTCAGAAGAGCCGGCAGTGCTGCTGGCATTACCCAAGTTGTAGACGCCTAGCGTGCCAACTAGCGTTACCATCGCCACAATCAAACCGCTGAACACCAACTGCCCAGAGTCTTCCCACTCTCGCCCAATTAGCGTCAAGACAAACATCGCTAAGGCAAACAGCGCCGAGGCTACGCAGTAATAGCAAACCCCACCCCAGCCCGAAACAGCAATAAACTTGGCTGCCATGATGTACATCAAGTAGCCGCTAAACACCAGCATGGCCGTTGCGCCCAAGAACAGGAACAACCAGGTCCAGTTTTCCAGCTCCACCCGCAAAGGCTTATCCTTTTCAGGACTGACGGCATAGGGAATCAGCGCCAGCGCCAGCATGCCGGCATAGGCCAAAAAACCAAACAGGGAAAGCGGCAATCCGAACACTTCGGCGTAGGTACTTGACAAAACCTGCTGGCACCCACTGGTGGGGCAGGCTGCTGCGCCACCGAACCATTTGGTTGCGGTCAGATATCCGGTATTGAGCAATCCCAACGTGGCAATTCCCGCGATGATCGGACGCGACCAGCGATGAATCCAGGGGATAGATTTGCGACGGCTACTCATACGGCTTCTTGTCCTTGTGCGGCTACTCATAGGCTTTGGCTCAGCGTTTCTAGAAGTTCAAGCGTAATCGTCATCAACATGGCAATTGGCTTCCCAATTCCTAGATGCTATTCTGCCTCAAACTTTTAAAAGTGAGCTGTTATTCAAATGCTATGTTCCAACTCTATTCAGTTTTCCCACGGTCTGTTTTGCCCATTCATGCTTCCAATTCAGGAAGGAACGGCTTCAGGAAGGAACGGCAACGGTTGACGAAGAAACAGACGGTGCTTGTTGCTTCAATGAGAGGCTACGGCGCATCGCTTCTACAAATTGACTAACGCGAATGGGATCAATCGGTTGCTCGATCTGGCCACGGCGTTTTAGAGAACTGGAGACAATCACGCCATCGGCGGCCTGAATCAATCGAGGAATATTTTCCCAGCTAGCTCCACTGCCGATGAATACGGGTGTGCCGTTCGCGGCAGCACTGGCTAGCTCTAAATCTTCTAAGCTAGGTGGACTCCCCGTAGCCCAACCTGACAAAATCACGCCGTCAGCCAAGCCGCGTTCAATCGTTTCCTGTACAGCTGTCGTCAAATTGGGCGAACCCAGCGGACGAGCATGCTTCACCAACACATCGGCCAAAATCTTGACATCGCTACCCAGTTCACGTCGATAGCGTAGAAGCTGATGCGCCTGTCCTTCGATTAGCCCTTGGTCGGTCGCCATCACACCCGACAGCACATTAACGCGGATAAACTGAGCCTGGACGCAGCTGGCAATCGCCATTGCACTATGGGCATCGTTGCGCAAGACATTAATGCCAATCGGCAGGGTGACTAAATGCATTAACCGCTGCACCACTAGACTCATGGCGCTGACCACAGCTGGATCCACCGCATCTTTGGGAAAGGGGGCATCAAAAAAATTCTCGACTATGATGCCATCGACGCCGCCCGATGCCAGAGCCGTTGCTTCTTGCTCAGCTCGATCGATGACGGCTTTGAGATTGCCTCCCCAGCGTGGCGAGGTGGGCAGTGGCAGTAAATGAACAACACCAACAATGGGATTCGCGGTTTTGAAAATCTGTTTTAAGTCCACAGGATTTATTGCAGTTTCGGACTCAGGAATGGCGTGAACAAACTGGGAAAAAAGCAGCGACTGCCGTTCTCCTCTATAAACTTACTCTAACAGCAATCCATACCCCTTCTACCTCGAATCTCCTGCTCCGCTGGAGCAGATGAATCAAACCTTAATCGAAATTATGTAGTTATGTTATCTCCAAGCTGACGGTTGTGTTAAGATTATTGACGATCGTCTCAAGTGATGCGATTGCAGTTAACGGTGTTCATCCAGTTGGGATGAGCGAGGGACAAAGTCTAGTCCGTTGATGGCGCGATCGCTACAGTTTCATTAACTTAGACTTCTTTGTTCCAATCACACGATTAACTGCATGGGCAACAAACCAACGATTGCCATCTCTCATTTAGGCTGCGAAAAGAATCGAATCGATACCGAACATATGCTGGGCCTGCTGGTACAGGCGGGCTATCAGGTAGACTCCAATGAAGAGCTGGCTGACTATGTCATTGTCAATACTTGTAGCTTTATCCAGGCGGCGCGGGAAGAGTCGGTTCGTACCCTGGTAGAGCTGGCCGAAGCCAATAAAAAGGTGGTAATTACTGGCTGCATGGCGCAGCATTTTCAGCAGGAGTTACTGGAAGCGATCCCGGAAGCGGTTGCGGTTGTAGGCACGGGGGACTATCACAAAATTGTAGATGTGATTCAGCGCACGGAAACCGGCGAACGGGTGCAGGAAGTTTCGGTTGAGCCAGTTTACATTGCCGATGAAACCACGCCTCGCTATCGCACAACCACCGAAGGAGTGGCCTACCTGCGAGTGGCCGAAGGCTGCGATTATCGCTGTGCGTTTTGCATCATTCCCCATCTGCGCGGCAATCAGCGATCCCGTTCGATTGAATCGATCGTGGCCGAAGCGGAACAGTTGGCGGCGGAAGGGGTCCAAGAAATTATTCTGATCTCCCAAATCACCACCAACTATGGCTTGGATCTGTACGGCGAACCAAAGCTGGCGGAACTGCTGCTGGCCTTGGGTAAGGTCGAGGTGCCCTGGATTCGGATGCACTATGCCTACCCGACTGGCCTAACGCCAAAAGTGCTAGACGCGATCCAGTCAACGCCCAACATTTTGCCCTATCTCGATTTGCCGCTCCAGCATTCCCATCCAGAGGTGCTGCGGGCAATGAATCGGCCCTGGCAGGGGCGCGTCAACGATGGCATCATCGAACGCATTAAGACGGCGATCCCCAATGCCGTATTGCGAACCACCTTTATCGTCGGCTTTCCGGGTGAAACGGAAGACCACTTCCAGCATCTGCTGCAATTTGTCCAGCGGCATGAGTTTGACCATGTCGGCGTGTTTACCTTTTCGCCAGAAGAGGGCACGCCAGCCTATGACTTGCCGAATCAGCTTCCTCAAGCAGTGATGGACGAACGCCGCGATGCATTGATGACCGTACAACAACCCATTTCGCTCCAGAAAAACCGGGCGGAAGTGGGACGCGTTGTCGATGTTCTGATTGAGCAGGAGAACCCAGATACCGGGGAGTTAGTCGGTCGCTCGGCCCGATTTGCTCCTGAAGTCGATGGTTTAGTCTACGTCCAAGGCGACGCTCGCTTGGGATCGATTGTCCCAGTCGAAATTTTGGACGCAGATGTCTATGACCTCTATGGTCGTGTAGCCGATACCTCTACCCAACTGAAAGGCGCCCTCCGCGCCACTGTTCACCTTGTCTAAGGAGCCTCAATGACTCTCTCTTTTCATAGTCTCGGTCTGTCAGAAGCGCGTGTGCGTCATCTCGAAAAGGCAGGCTTTACTAGTCCTACCCCGATTCAGGCACAGGCCATTCCCCATCTGCTCTCCGGGCGAGATGTGGTGGGTCTGGCGCAGACGGGTACCGGCAAAACGGCAGCCTTTTCGCTGCCCATGCTAGAGCAAATTGATCTGAACAATCATGCTGTGCAGGCGTTGATTTTGACCCCAACTCGTGAATTGGCAGTTCAGGTGTATCAGTCAATTCGCACCTTTAGCGATGATCGGCGGCTGCATGTGCTGCCCATCTATGGCGGTCAGTCGATTGATTTGCAAATTCGTCGCTTGCAGAAGGGTGTCCAGGTCGTTGTGGGCACGCCCGGACGAGTGCTGGATCTGCTCAGCCGGGGTGACCTAAAGCTGAACAAGCTGAGCTGGATTGTGCTGGATGAAGCCGATGAAATGCTGAATATGGGCTTTATTCAAGATGTCGAGAAAATCCTGGCCCAAGCTCCGGCAGAGCGGCAAACCGCCTTCTTCTCGGCCACGATGGAACCCTCGATTCGGGAACTGGCCGCTAAGTTCCTCCGCTCGCCGGTGACGATCAACGTCGAGCAGCCCAAGGCGGCACCAGCCAAAATCAATCAGGTGGTTTATATCGTGCCACGCGGTTGGACCAAGGCGAGAGCCTTACAGCCAATCCTGGAAATGGAAGATCCGGAATCGGCCCTAATTTTTGTCCGCACTCGCAAGGCGGCAGCGGAACTGACTCGTCAACTTCAGGCAGCAGGACACAGCGTTGATGAATACCACGGTGACTTAAGCCAGTCCCAACGGGAACGGTTACTGCTGCGCTTCCGGCAACGGCAGGTGCGGTGGGTCGTAGCAACCGACATTGCGGCTCGTGGTCTGCATGTGGACGATTTAACCCATGTAATCAACTACGATTTGCCCGACAGTGTGGAAAGCTATGTGCACCGGATTGGCCGCACGGGACGCGCGGGTAAGGAAGGCACGGCGATTTCGCTGATTCACCCGCTCGATAAGCGCAAACTGCGGGATATTGAACGCCATATTCGTCAGCGTTTAGAAATTGGCACCATCCCGACTCGCGCCCAGATCGAAGCCCGCCATCTGCAAAAGCTGCAAGATCAGCTCCGGGAAGCGCTGGCCGGAGAGCGAATTGCGTCGTTCTTGCCGATTGTGGCCCAGCTCAGCGAAGAGTTTGAACCCCATACAATTGCGGCGGCGGCTCTGCAAATGGCCTATGATCAAACCCGACCAAGCTGGATGCGGGTGGAGCATGGTTACACAGACGATCCGGCTGGAGACGAAACCAGAACCCGGCCAGGAGCACCGAAGCCGAAACCCGTGAAGCGGAAAGCGCCGGTGTCATCGCAGCAGTGAGTGGTGAAAAGTAAACGTTAACAGCAGAGCTTCAAAGAAAGTGAAGCTGTAGAACAAGTTAAAGCAGTGGGAGTGGTGTTGATGCAATGCGTTTCCTGCTGCTTTGTTATTTGCGCGTCGTTATTTGCGCGTCAGTTGTACCATCCGAACCCAGTTGTGGCTCAATCGTTTCCGCCATCGCCACCATCAGTCGAGTATGAAACGATGACCAAAAGGCTGGATAATTCTAAGTAGGGGCCATGCCGGGAAAGGGAAAGCGCATTCTCACCAGATTTGAAGGTCAACTCTGTTCCTAACTCTGCATTATGATGCAAGATGACTTGTCACGATAATCGCGCATTGTGCTATCCACTCAGCTTTTGACCTATTACCGCAATCTGAGCCAGCAGATGTTTACCGTTGTTGATCTGGAAACGACGGGCCGTCATGCTTGGCAGCATCGAGTCATGGAAGTGTCGGTCTTGCAGGCGACGCTGGCAGAAGGGGTGTTAATTCAGCAAACGGATCTAATCAATCCGCTGACCCAGATTCCGCTGCGGCTGGCTCACTTCACGGGTATCAAGCAGCCGATGGTCGATGCGGCACCTCCGGCGGCTGAGGTGTTGCCCCCCTATCTGCCGTTGCTCAGTCGCGGTGTGTTGACCGCCCACAATCTAGAGTTTGACTATCCGTTCTTGCAAGCTGAGTTTGACCGATTGGGCATTCAATTTGTCCGGCCTGAGACAGAACAACTCTGTACGGTCAAGCTGGCTCGGTTGATGCTGCCGGATCTGCCTTCGCGGAAATTGCCCCATTTGGTCAGGCATTTTCAGTTTGATGTGGGTCGCTCCCACCGGGCTGAGGCGGACACGCTGGCCTGCTGGATGCTAGCTGAGCGGCTGTTCACCGAACTGCTGAACGAAGAGGATGACGTGTTGCTAGCGCGGTTTGCCCGCCAGGTGATTCCGTTAAAGGAGGCGGCTAAGCTGCTGAATTGTGCACCAGAGGAGGCCCAAGTCAAACTAGAGACGGCTGGCGCTTCCACGCGGTTTGTTGGGCGCAAACGGGACGGCACTTGGGTCTATCGCCGGGGCGAGGTCGAGCAGTTGGTGCTGGAACAGGTGAGTTATACCAGTTCTCAGTTTTGATCCCGGAGTGGCCTCTCGTAGAGTCACCGCTGCTACACAAACTAAGTCAGCTTGCGCCGACTCTGGGTAGGATAATTGAACTCGCGAAGGCGGGTTTTGTCTGTGTAGGCGTGGCTTCTAGCCGCCAGCATCCAGATTATGCGCTGTAGCTTAATTCAGAGAGGAATGGTATTGGAAAGCGTGCTCAAAGTTCCTCAGATTGAGAGAAGCTTGAATCCTCTCAGCCAATTCTCATGTCGTTTCCAGCCAGGATCCAGCTAGAGATGAAATGATTGGGGATGGATGCGTTCAACCAAAGTTCTCTTGACTAGTACCTTGACCAGCACCTTGACTAAACCCGATTGTCTGATTATTTTCACGCGCTATCCCCAACCGGGCAAAGCCAAAACGCGCTTAATTCCAGCCCTTGGAGCCACAGGAGCTGCCGATCTCCAGCGCCAGATGACCGAGCATACCTTAGGGCAAGTGCGACAATTGCAGGCCAGCTATCCGGTTACAGTCGAGATTTGGTTTGCCGGAACTGCGCCAGAAACCGAAGCAGAGGACCGCTTGCTGATGCAAAGCTGGCTAGGTAGCGAATGGAACTATCAAGCACAGCAGGGTGAGGACTTGGGCGCACGATTAATTTATGCAATTCAAGCGGCTTTTGCGACTGGGATGGAGCGGGTGGTAGCGATTGGCACGGACTGTCCGCAACTCGATGCGGACAGGCTCGAACAGGCATTTCGTGCCTTGTATCAGCGAGATCTGGTGCTGGGACCAGCTATCGACGGCGGCTATTACCTGATTGGGCTGAGCCAATTTGTGCCCCAATTGTTCAAAACGATTGCCTGGAGTAGCGAACTGGTTTTGCAGCAGACAGTGCAGATCGCGAAGTCGCTGAATTTAACCGTGGCTGATCTAGATACGTTGTCGGACGTGGACCGGCCTGAAGACTTAGCGATTTGGCAGGCAGTTCAGCAGGCCAGTCAGTCACAACCAGAAGCAGCGTCGGAGCCGATCCTGCCAGACCGGCGGCCATTTCTTTCCGTGATTATTCCGGTGCTGAATGAGGCCAATCGCATCCAAACTGCGCTGCGTTCCCTTCAAGAGGAGGACGTAGAAGTGATTGTGGTCGATGGAGGCAGCCAAGACGACTCGGTTGCACGAGCCAAGGCAATGGGCGTCAAAGTGGTTAGTTCGGCTCAGGGGCGGGCGGTACAAATGAATGCAGGTGCAAAGGCGGCCAGAGGTGAGGTGCTGCTGTTTCTGCATGCCGATACTTCTCTGCCTGCGGGATTTGTTTCCTGCGTGCGCCAAACCTTAGCCCAGCCTGAAATTATTGCTGGTGCATTTGAGCTGCAGATTGCTGGACCGGAACCGGGATTGCGCTGGATTGAAGGGGCCGTGAAGTGGCGTTCTCGACTGTTGCAGTTGCCCTATGGCGATCAGGCGCTTTTCCTGATGGCGGAAACCTTTCGGCAGCTAGGCGGATTTATAGAACTGCCGATTATGGAAGATTTTGAGCTAGTGCGACGGTTGCGGCGCTACGGCAAAATTGCGATTGCTCCTGCAGCCGTGATGACCTCAGGACGCAGATGGCAAACTCTAGGCGTTTGGCGCACGACGCTGATTAATCAACTGATGATCGCAGCCTATTTTCTAGGCGTTTCTCCGGCGCGGCTGGCCCATTGGTACCGGGGAGTTGGCAAGGCTAGCCCAAACATAGAAAAAATCGGGGTTGAACCAGTCAACTCCGATCTAGAAATTTGATTCAGATTTAGATTAATTGGTCTAAAAGTCTCCTACACCAGGGCCAGATCTGGGTATTGGGCAATCACCTCGTCTGACGACAGCGTGTCACCCTCCTGCTGCGGTGTCCAGAGCACTTCTAGGGCCAGCAGCTTGTCGCTAGGCACAGAACCGAGTTGAGAGAGGGCTTGGCGTAGCTCTTGCGAGCTATTGATCCGCGGCAATTCTAGTTTGCCTTGGGTTGCCACCAGCAGTGTCACCACAATGTACTCGCCCGGAGCCTGATCCAGGGTTGCCAACTCACCCGATGACGGCAGAGCTGCTTTCGCATCGGCGTGCTTCAGCAGAGTATCGACGTTCGACAAGGTTTCAGCATTAAATTTGCTGCGCTCGGACAAGGCCAATCGGTTGAACTGATTTTCAGCCGCCTGGAGCGACGTGAGCTGATTTTGCTGACCAGCGTAGACCCAATATTCGGGATGCCGCAGCAGCGCTAGGGTCGTTTCTTGCAGCACTTGAGCCAAGCCTTCGGAAGAACCCGTGTCGGCCATTTCGGCAATCCGATTCAGGTCGGTCTGTAAGCTGCGGGCTTGAGACAGCAGGCCCACTTGCAGCTTGGTCAGAGACACGGTTGGGTTAGAGCTGTAACCTTCTAAGCCGTCACTTGACTGGGTAGAACGAAACGCCCTCACCAGGAAGCCTGCAATGGAAATAAAGATCAACAAGGTAAACAACCCGGTAAAGGCACCACCGATGCCAAAGGTAGGCACAAGAAACGGATAGCCGTAGCCAAATCCGCCGCCCGGAAAGTAATAACCGCCGCCATAACCACCGGGAGAAGGCGTGTAGGTGCGGCTGGGGGGTGCCGTGCGACTGGGCATGCGGAAGCTACCGCCTCCAATCCGGCCACCGCTACCGGCAGCCAATGCGCCCTGTGCCTGACCAAACACGAGCACAATCGCCAACGTTGCGGCAATTACCGGCTTAATAAACGGTTTGATAAACCTAGACAATGTTTTGAGCATAATCCCTCGCCTATCCAAGCTGATGTGAAACGTACCGGCTTTGGCTGGGTTCGGGGGTCAACCGCGACTGTAAGCTATTTCTTCATGCAGCCGGAACCGTGTCACCCCAGTGGCAAACTATCGCAACCAGTTTCTTAGTGACTTGTTAGTGACCCGGAATGGCTAACCCACTGAAATTAACCAAACGTTACAAATTTGTTACTCTTCTAGTTTATCGTTTCGCCTATCTGGGCAAAACCGAACCAGAGAGGGATAACCGTAATCCGCAAGGACGGCAAATGGTGCTCTAGATAGCGCTCTGTTTCAAGGCTGGGCTGAGTGATTTTTGAGAGCCGAACCTTTAGGGTTGGACAATTACCGGAGTGCCGATCGCCACTTGGGTATAAAGAGACTGAATATCGGCCTCGCGCATTCGGATACAGCCATGCGACACAGCCTGTCCAATAAACTCTTCCTGGCGGGTGCCGTGAAAGCCGATTTGATGAGTACCATCGGTCCAAAAGCCGATCCAGCGAGAGCCGAGCGGATTGTCTATACCCTCAGCAAAGGTTTCGCCGGTAATCGGATTTTGCCAAGCCGGATTCTCCTGCATATTGATCACCCGAAACTCACCGGCTGGGGTTTCCCAACCTTCTCGCCCCACTGCAATGGCATAGTTGACCTGCAACCTGCCGTCCTGGTATAGGGAAACCTGGCGTTCGCTCAAATCCACCACTAGCCGAGACTGCCGCATCAGCGCGACCGGATGGGAGGCGGATAAAATCTGGTCCAGGCCACTTTGAGCGGAGTCAGGCTGGGCGGCAGATTGTGACTGTTTCTGGGCTGTTGACGTTTGCGTAGCTGGAGTGGTTCGCTGAGCCACTGTTGAGCTAGTCTCAGGACGAGAGCTAGAATTCGTCGCCACACTTCTGCTTCGCTCACCCGTGATCTGCATGGCAATCAGCAGAGCTGCGGTGGCAAAGCTCAGAACCATGAAACTAGCGCTAAGCGCATCATGCTGTTTACGAATAGCCATTGGATTAATGCTCTCCCTTGTCTGCCCGAGGATGAGCACTCAGACCAAATTGCTGAGACTTTTATTCCATTGGCTGAATAATACCCCGTAATCCACTGCGACTCAACATTTCCACCGCGGCTTCCGCATTTTCCCGACTACTAAACGCTCCAATTTGGATTACGGACTGGCCATTAAACGAAGTGACAAATGCCCCAGGCACAAGGGATTGCACAAGAGATTGGGCTGACTCATCTGCGGTTTCAACCACCACACGAAATTGGAGATTATGCCGAGCCAACAGCGTGCCATTCCGGCTCGAATCGCCAATGCTGATTTTTGCCATCCCACTCGTATTGCCCAAAGGAATTTCTCCAGCCGGTACTGGCAAGATGCGGGTCGCAACAGCAGAATTCGAGGCGCTACTTGAGGAACTAGTCGAGACACGGGCAGCGGTCCGTTCTGGCGGCGGTACCGGGATATTGATCGGAGTGCCGCCTAGCGTCGGAGCCGCGGGCCGCGTTGCGGCAAAATTCTGACGCGGTAAACTGGCTGCCACTGTGATCACTACATTTTCCAATTGAGGTGGGACTTGAGAGGCGGTAGTGGGTACCGTTTGCGGGCGCTCAGGTGGTGGAACGGCGATCTCAATGGCTCTTGCCGTTTGGGTTGAAGCTGCTAGGGTTTGATTCAAGGGTTGGTTTCTGGTAGGGCGAGAAGCGGGGAGAGGAGACTGGGCGCTGGGGCGTTCTGGAGGCGGTACGGTCAGGTTGATCGCTGCAGGAGCGGTTGTTTCTGGCGCTGGGACTAAAATCGGTACCGAGTTGGTTGAACGGGTTGGCGCAGTTGTTGCACTTGCTAGAACAACCGAACGATTCGGACGCGAATTAGTCTGAGCATTGGTTTGAGGATTGCTCTGCCCACGGTTCAGGAAATTATTGGGAGTACTAATTGGCAAGTTCGTTTGCGCTTGGGCTGGAGAACTACTCTGAGGATTGGTCTGATCACTAGTTTGCGGTTGAGGCCGAGCGGGCGGCAGACTGGAAATCAGACTAGGGGATGGAGCAGTGGTCTGGCTGGCTGTAGTGGGAGCTGGAGTTGGTCGTGAGCGGGTTGAGGGTTGAGGCGAACGAGGCACCTGAGTGGCGGGGAGACGGTCTGCCGCTGAAGCGATAGTTGTGACACTTATCAAGGGAGCTTTGCCGGTTAGATCGACCTCTCCGGTCAGGCGGTCAGCGGCAATTTGGTTGCCATAGGCTGGCAGAATTTGATTAGTAGCCAGAGCATTAATGTCGTGCTGACGGTTGTTGATAAAGGAATTGTTGCCGGGTTCTTTGTTGGTGCCGAGGTTGGGTTGGGCCTGAGCAATCACAATCAAACCGTCTCGGTCGTTGTCTTCAATGGTGTTGCTGCGCAAGAGTGGGTGAGCATTGCCTTGGACCACGATGCCGTCTCGGTTTTGGCTGACGCGATTGCTAACGATTTGGGGCGCGGCGTTTTCTGTGATCGTGATGCCTGAGCCGGTCCGCTGCAAAGTGTTCTGGCGTACCTCCGGTTGGGCATGACCGCTAATCACCAGACCACTGCCCCGATTCAAAACAAACAAATTATGTTCGACAATCGCTGTGCTGCTGCCGGTGATCACCACTCCGGCATTCCGGCTGTTGATGAAGGTGCTGTGGCGGATGGTAGGACTTCCCACTTCTATCCACAATCCATGTCCTCGCATGGTGGGGTTAGTGACCGTAACGCCCGTGAGCGTGGCGCGATTGTCTCCAACTAAGGTGACGTTTTGGCGGCCCAGCGTCGGACTGCTGTAGGAACCACCGCCACGAATCACGATACCTTGTCCTAGATGATCGGGGTTGCCTTGGACAGTGACCCCCGGCTTTAGCACAATCGGAAACACTTCGCCGGTCTCGGTGCTGTAGGTGCCAGCAGCCAGTTGGATCACCGTGTTGGGGCGAACGGATTCTAGGGCGCGGGTCAGGGTGCGAAAGGGAGCTTGTTCGCTGCCATCGGCTTTGTGATCATTGCCGGCTTGAGCATTCACCCAGATCGTTCGCTGGGTTGGCGTAGTGGGAGTTTGATTACTGTTTCGCTGGGCCACCTCAGCGCTGGGATGGGTCTGCGCCTGCGTTAGAGCGGCGGTTGGACGATTCCCTACCAGCAGCACCGTCGATGCTCCAACCAGGAGAGACATCAATCGACTGTGGTGCAGAGTATTGCGTAGGTTGTGGCGCAGGCTGTTCTGCAAAAAGCTGGACTCGGCAAAAAGCTGGAAAAAAAGCTGGAAGACCAGTAGACCATCGCGGTGGGGAGAACTCAACGACATGAACCTGCTCCTGACCCATTAAGACCCATTAAAGAAAACGGCGGCAACGGTGAATGAATTGACCGCAGTGACGCATGTGAGATCTACTGGCAGACGCTAACCCTGGAGTGGTTCTGCATCAATTTGCTGTTCTCACCCTTTCCGTAGCGTATACAAGTAGATTTACTAAATTTTGCACGATTTTTCTCTGACAGAAACAAGTTGCGCTAAATTTTTTTGGCTAAAGCTGTTTTTCCTGAAAGCGGCTTTTCTAAAATCAACCTTCGTCAGGATCAACCGTCACGCAGCTCGTAACGTAGCATGAAACATATACTCTTCCGCTCGCCCAAGCCGGTCGTGCAAATAACCTATCAACCTACTGTTCCTGTAAATTCTCTGCCTGTAAATTCTGTACCTGTGAATCAACCCACCAATCAGTCCAATCCACTCAATTCCTTACCTCAGTCGATTGGGGTAGGCCAACCCACGGTTCTGCGGATTCTGGATGCGAATCTAGACCGTGCCCGCGAAGGACTGCGCATTATCGAGGAATGGTGTCGCTTTGGCCTCAATCACGCCCAGTTCACTGAGGAATGCAAGCAACTGCGGCAAGAACTGGGCCAGTGGCATCGAGAAGAGATTCGGTCTGCTAGAGATACGCCGAACGATCCGGGCACCGAGTTGACCCATCCCAACGAACAGCAGCGAGCCAATATCACCGAACTGCTGCGCAGCAACTTTTGCCGCACCCAAGAGGCGCTGAGGGTTCTGGAAGAATACGGCAAACTCTATTCCGAGCCAATGGCCACCGCGTGCAAGCAGATGCGCTACCGAGTCTACACGCTGGAAAGCAACCTGACGGGCCATCAGCGGCACCAAAAGCTCAAACAATCCTATCTCTACCTGGTAACTTCGCCAGTTGACAATCTGCTGGCCGTTGTGGAGGCCGCGCTTCAGGGTGGGCTAACGCTGGTCCAATATCGGGACAAAACGGCAGACGACCTGACCCGCATCAGCACCGCCACTAAGCTAAGACAGCTCTGTCACCGCTATAATGCCCTGTTCATCATCAACGACCGGGTGGATCTGGCTCTTGCCGTAGAGGCGGACGGTGTGCATTTGGGCCAAGCCGATGTGCCGATTGCTTTAGCGCGGCAGTTGCTTGGCTCCCAGCGGATCATTGGCCGCTCCACAACTAACCCAGAAGAAATGCGGCGGGCGATCGAAGAAGGGGCAGATTACATTGGCGTCGGTCCAGTTTACGAAACGCCTACCAAAGCCGGGCGAGCGGCGGCTGGATTGGAGTATGTGCGCTATGCCGCCAAACATGCCACAGTGCCCTGGTTCGCGATTGGCGGCATCAATGCGGAAAATTTGGCCGATGTGCTGTCTGCTGGAGCAGAGCGGATTGCTGTCGTTCGTGCGATCATGGAGGCGGAACAGCCCACACTGATGACGCAGTTCTTTGTCTCGCAAATGCAGCGGGTGCAAACGATTCGGGCGGTCAAATCATAAAGTTCTAAGTTTTGGTGGCGCAGCCTGTGCGGAGCACGTAGTTTTAAGTTTTGAGTTAGGTGGTTTAGGGTTTAAGGGTTGAGACGCAATCGCATGAGTGAGTTGGTGACGTTACAGGTGAATGGTGAGCCACGGCAGTGTCCGGTCCAAACTCGCCTGCCTGACCTGTTGGAACAGTTGGGTATGAATCCCCGCTTGGTGGCGGTGGAATACAATGGCGAAATTCTGCACCGTCAGTTCTGGAGCGAAACTCAAATCCAGAATGGCGATCGGCTAGAGATTGTCACGATTGTGGGGGGAGGAACAGTTAGCTTCTAGCTTCGCTTGATCAACTCGATTCCGTCTCGTCCGTCGGTGGATTGCAAATAAACTTTTACTTTCTCTTCTTTGGCGGTGGGTAACGTTTTGCCGGTGAAGTCAGGGTGGATGGGAACTTCTCGGTGGCCGCGATCGACTAGCACGGCGAGGCGGATCAGTTCGGGTCGGCCATAGTCGTTGATGGCATTGAGGGCAGCGCGGATGGTGCGGCCTTTGAAGATCACGTCATCGACGAGGACGACGGTTTTGCCAGCCAGATCAAACGGGATGTCGGTTCGTTCTGGTGTTCTCAGATCGATCTGGTCAAGGTCATCGCGGTAGAACGTGATATCCAGTGAGCCAACCGGAATGGAGACCCGCTCTAGGGTTTCGATTTGCCGCGCTAGCAGTTCCGCTAACGGTACGCCACGAGTGTAAATGCCCAGTAACACTAGCTTCGACAGGTCGCCTGAGCGCTCTACAATTTGAGAAGCTAGGCGGGTCAGGGTACGGCGCAGCTCATCGGCTGAGAGAATCTCAACGACTTCAGGGGGCATATTTGTATAAAAGAATTGAGTAGTGCATTTTTCCGTATTATCCCCTTGATGCTTCCCACCTTGCATCAAACCCTGAATCGATCTCCCAACGAGTGATGCATGACTAACCCAGTCGATGACAGCCCCTCTCTGCCCAACGGACTCAGCGAACATGAGGTGATCAAACGGCGTGCCGCTGGAGAAGGAAATACAGCCAAACTGCAAAGCAGCCGTTCCTATCGCCAAATTCTGCAAGAAAATCTCTTCACGGTCATCAATACCATCTTCTTTGCCATCAGTCTGGTGATGTTTCGGCTGGGGCGATTCAGTGATGGCATTTTGGTGATCATTGTGATTTTTGGCGGCGTTTTGGTCAACATCTACCAGGAAAGCTGGGCCAAACACCAACTCGACCGGATTGCCCTGCTGAACCGGCCCAAAGCGACCGTGATTCGCCAGGGCCGCGAGCGGCAAATTGACCCCAGTGAAATTGTTCGGGGTGACATTCTGCTGGTGCGGGCAGGCGACCAGATTGTGGTGGATGGGCAGGTGGTGGGCGAGGGCCGCATGGAGGTGGATGAATCCCTGCTGACGGGCGAGTCGGATTTGATTCCCAAACATACGGGCGATCCGGTCTATTCCGGCAGTTTTTGCGTTAGCGGCACCGCTTGCTACGAGGCCCAAAAAGTGGGCAGCGAAACCGTGGCCTACAAGCTAATGGCCGGGGCGCGCATGTTCCGCCGCTCGCTGACGCCCTTGCAGGTCGAGATCAACGTGGTGATTCGGATTTTCATGCTGATTGCCTGCTTCCTTTGGACGCTCGTGGGCATTAGCTACCTCAGCAGCAGCTATTCGGTGAACGAAATTGTGCAGCGGTTTGCGGTGATTGCTGGCCTAGTTCCGGCAGGTCTGCTGCTGGCGATCACGCTGGCCTATGGCTTAGGGGCAGTGCGGATGGTAGGTCAGGATGTACTGATTCAGCAGGCAAATGCGGTGGAATCGCTCAGTAATGTCGATACGCTCTGCCTCGACAAAACCGGGACGCTGACCACGAACCAGATTCATTTGCAGGAGGTTTACCCGATTGGGATCTCAGAAGCTGAGTTGCGCGAGCTATTGGGTGATTTTGCCGCCAACCTGGGCACGAGTAATCGCACCAGCGAAGCGATTGCTGCCGCCTGTCCGGGCCAAAAGCGCTATCTGAAAGCCGAAGTTCCCTTTTCCTCGGCTCGCAAGTGGAGTGCGGTTGCGTTTGATGATGCCGATCGGCGGGGGGTGTATCTGCTGGGTGCTCCCGAAGTGTTGCTGACCACCACCGGCCTGCTGAGTGCCGACATGACTGACTACATTCAGTCTGGGGTAGAGCAAGGCTTGCGGGTGGTGCTGTTTGCCTATAGTCCTAATCCAACCGCGCTGCACGCAGACGAATTTCTGCCCCAACTGCCGTCAGATTTAGTGCCGCTAGGAATTTTGCGCTTCAGTGACCAGCTCCGTCCCGAAGCCTATGCAACGCTGGCTGGCTTTGCCAAGGCTGGGATTCGCGTCAAGATTATTTCTGGCGACAATCCCCAAACGGTGGCGGCTCTGGCAAAACAGGCCGGTTTGAGTGGCGATATCACGGTAATTTCTGGCGCGCAGCTCGCCCAGATGGATAGTACTCAATTCGCCCAGGCAGCCCAGTCCTGTAGCGTGTTTGGCCGGATTAGCCCAGAGCAAAAGGCGATGCTGGTGCGGCAGTTGCGCAAGTCGGGCAGCTATGTGGCCATGATTGGCGATGGCGTCAATGATGTACTGTCCCTAAAGCAGGCGAATTTGGCGATTGCGATGGAAAGCGGCAGCAAGGCAACTCGCAGCGTGGCAGACATTGTGCTGCTGAAGGATTCGTTTGCGGCTCTGCCTCGCGCCTTTCTGGAAGGGCAGCGGATTCGCAACGGCATTCAGGATGTGCTGAAGCTGTTTCTGGTGCGCACCTTCTGCGTGACGCTGCTGATTTTTGCCATCGCGCTGGTGACGGACAGCTTTCCGCTGCAAAACAAACAGAGTGCAATCGTGGCGCTGATTGGGGTCGGCTTCCCCACGATGTGTATTCCGATCTGGGCCAAACCGGGCCTGCTGCCGCGCCGCAGTATGGTCCGCTCGATGCTGCATTTCGTGATTCCGGCCACCCTCACCCTGACGCTGGTGGCGCTGCTGGTGTATTTGTTCTACCTGGTTGTGGCGGTGCTGGATTTGCCGCCAGGAGCCACCCTGGCTCAGGTGAATCATGCCATTCCTCGCAGTGCGCTAGTGGCAATTTTGGTGATGGGCGAACTGCTGCTAATTCCTTTCCTGAAGCCGCCGACAAGGGCTTGGGTGGGAGGCGAGCCGCTGAGCGGAGACTGGCGCTATACGATCGTGGCGCTGCTGCTGCTGCTGCTGTATCTGCTGATTGTAGCCGTACCGCCGCTGCGTCGCTTTTTTGAACTCTATCCGCTCGACCCGATTCACTATTTGTTTATCGGCCTGGTGGCGATCGAATGGTGCTTTATCCTGCGGCTGACCTGGCGGACCCGCTTTCTCGATCGGTTCCTAGGAATCGATTTGCGTTGAGGAATTGGTGTATGTCTCTAGTGCTGCCAATAAAACGCTGACATCAGGATATTCGATCGATTCTCTTAAGCCTTCTATTCCCCCCGACTTCATCACTTTGATTAGCTGCTGTTTGAACTGAGGCTGCCTTTCAATTTCTTCTATGACTTTTGTAAAGACTACCATCCGCTCAGATACTGTGTTATTCGGGGCAGCCTGAGAAAATTGCTCTAGTAGACGCCGAAGCTCAGATGCAACTTCAACTACTGACTCTTTTGATGCAGGCATCAGAATATTTTGAACTTGTATAGAAGTGACAACTATTTCGCCCGTAGGTAGTATCTGAAGTCGTTTTTTGTCAGGGAAATTAGAAGTGAGTATTTGTATCTCCTGACTGTGAAGAAGTACTCCAGTTGGTCCGGGGTCTAGTACCGCTGTTCTTACTGCTTCTACGCACAGATTGATGATTGACTGAGAGAATGTTCATAGTCTGTGAACCCGCAGCAGTCTTATCCTCAGTTGATCTCAATCTAGAAATTCGCTTTTGTTCTTTCCAAGCCACGAAAGCAGTACCGAGACAAAAACTCAGAGCAACAACAAAGCCAGATGGAGCGCCTCCAGTCAGCAGCAACATCACAACAAAGCCAAGGAAGACGATTACCAGTTGCCGCACTAAAGAACTGAGACCCGCTTTGGCCTCCTCATAGAGCGTAACTTCCTTACGATGAATTGCAGCCATGCCTACGACCTTGTCTTGACGCTTGGTTTAAGTTTATCAACAGCAGGACGTTGCGCCGCTTCGCTGGACTCGCTATCCTGCAAATCACCATCAGAATCAGGAGACTCCATGCAGCTAGAAGCAGGCTGTCAGATTTCGTTTGAAGCTAGCGCCCCCACGCCGGTAATTTTGATGCTGCGGCCCAGAAGCGGCTATGGGCAATGGGTGAGTCGGGAAGAGTATCTGCTCAACCCCATGGTGCCCGTGATCGAATACACCGATGGCTATGGCAACCTCTGTCAGCGGCTGATTGTGCCTCCCGGTCCGTTTCAGGTCAAGTCCACCGCCGTAGTCGAAACGGCAGACGCAATTGATGTGGCTCCAGGAGCACTGTATGTGCCAGTGCAATACCTGCCAGAAAGCGTGCTGCAATTCTTGCTGCCGAGCCGCTACTGTCCTGCTGACCGCATGGCGGATCTAGCGTTAGAGATAGTGGGAAATCGCGCTCCGGGTTACGACCAAGTCGAAACCATCCGCAGTTGGATTCAGCAGAACATCGAATATGCCTATGGCACCAGCGATGCCTCAACCTGGGCGCTGGATACGGTAGAAAAACGAGTAGGCGTCTGTCGCGACTTTGCCCATTTGGGAATTGCCCTCTGCCGCAGCCTCAATATTCCAGCTCGCATGGTGGTAGGCTATCTGCACGACCTCGACCCAATGGACTTACACGCCTGGTTTGAAGCCTATGTGGGACTCAACTCCACCGATGAAACTCAAGGCCGTTGGTACACCTTCGACGCCACCCAAGCCCAGCCACGCGGAAATCGAATCGCGATTGCCTACGGGCGAGATGCGGCAGATGTGGCCCTGGCAACCCAGTTTGGCCCCATGCAGTTGCTGAATATGCAAGTCTGGGTGAAAGAGAGTACGGCTGGGTAAGCTGGAAAAGAAATGGGATTCAGGTTCGTAATGTAACTTGTTGGTGGCATTTCAGCGATGTAACCTAATGGACGATTTTGTAGAAACGCCGGTTGAATATCCGGTCAGCATTTGGGAAGGGGTCGCAATTACGGCTGGAGCGGTGCTGCTGGTAATCGCAGGTCTAGCCGGATTGGGCATTAAGGCGCTGGGCAATGCCTTTGATGCGGAACGGGCCGAGGCGATTGCTCAGAGTCTGATGACCTACGAGATTCCTGGCGGCTCCAGAGGCTTCTTTGGCACCAACATTGGCGGCGGCAAAATGGCGGTGATAACGAGCATTGCGACGGTGACTCCAGCCACGTCTCCGGGGGCGTCCCCTCAGTCCCCTCAGTCTATTCCGACAGTGGAGCTGTTCCTAGCTCGGATGCCGCTCGTAGCTCCAGAAACGGCAACCGAAGAGCCGAATCCCAGCCCCGAACCGCGGAACGAGTTGTTCTCAGGCTTTTCTTTCTCCTTCCAAGACCCAGCCACATTTCAGGTCAACGAGGCCCGCACCGAAGAAAAGCCGGTTTGCGGCATGATTACGCCAGTGGAAATCCAGCAGGGCAGCCTGACGGTTGCCAGTGATGCTGCGCCTCTACCTGCCGTTAAGTACGAAGCAAAGCGGGTGCTAGACGACGAAAGCCACATTGTCGTGATTTCCGCCTTGGGAGATCGGGCAGCGGAGCAGGCCAATCAAGTATTCAACTCGCTGGTTTGTCAGTAATACCATTTCCCTTTGATTGAGCTACAAATCACCAAGCTCAACAGGCTAGATTGTGCAGGTTCCGTAACTCAAAACTAAGAACTGGTATACAGCGTTTTTCACTCATATGAGGTACAGGGGGTGCAGGGGGTGCAGGGACAGTGCCCCTGCACCCCGTTTTTCGTACTTTACTAGCCTGAAAAAGGCTGTAAGTCGGTCCTCTGGTTACTAAGCCAATGTCTCCATCGCTTTCATTATTTGTTGCGCCACAAAGGGTAGCAGCGCATCGTTCTGGCTTTGGGCCTTGCCTTCGGTGAACACGACCAGCAAATAGGGCCGTAATCCGGGAATTTCAATGTAGGCTGCATCGTGACGCACCTGGCTCATCCAGCCCGCCTTCGACCAAAGCTGCGCCGTTTGCGGTAAGCCTGCGCCTAAAAAACCACTGACTTGATTTTCTGAATTGGCTTCCAGATCGGCGGGGTCAAGGCTGCGTTTCAGCAAGGCCATCATCGCCTGAGATCGGGCTGAAGAGACAGCGACGCCACCCACAATGCTGTGCAGTAATCGAGCTGTGGCGTTTGTGGTGAGCTGATTGCGATTTTGCCGCTGCTCGCCCAAAAAGACCTGCTCGCGTCCATAGGCTCCATCACACCAGGTTTTTTGGTTGGCGTTAATCCCTTCTAGCTCAACCCAATTCAGCGACTGAAAGTAGCGATTGACGATATTGCGCTGATATTGCCAGGTTTCAAACGGTCCGTGTGGCAGCTCTGGGCCGCTAGTCGTGCCGCTAAGCATGTCCATCACTAGACTAGTAGCATCATTGCTGGAATCGACAATCATGTCGCGAATCGCCCGGTCCAGTTCCGCCGACGGCATAATCATGCCCTGCTCCAACCATTCCTGCACGGCCACCAGGTAAAACAGCTTGACAATGCTGGCTGGATAGAACAACTCAGAGCCGTGATAGGCAAACCCCCGCACCGGATAGCGCCAGAACTCTTCGGGCCTGAGTGCGCCGCCTGTGTTGACCGGCACCGGCTCGTCGTACACAATCCAGGTCATAGCAATCTGGTTGCGCGCCAGTTCCGGAAAGGTGGCCCAGGCTGCTTCTAGAATTTGTTCACCCAGTTGGTTTAACGCCTCGTCGCGATGAAAAAAAAGCATAGTAACCGAGATGCGGCTTCGTTTAGCAGCTAGCCTAATGGATAGCCGAATTGTGTGATCGAATAGTTTTATTATCGAGCGTGGGCGTTACGTTGGTCAGTTCTGTTCCGCGTTTCGCTCAAGTTTGGTTTAGCAAGATGGATGGTTGCTGCTGATGGTTTCCTTGGTGCAAATTCAAACTGCGCTGGCGGTAGGTGAGCTTCTGGAATATCACTGTCTGGGCAATCTCAACCTCTACGATGCTCCAGCCTTGCAAAGCCTAGCAACCCAAGCGGTGGCAGGACGACAACTCCGCCTAGCGACAGGGGTAGAACTGGACAGCAAAGCTCAGGCCATTCCTGTGCAGCTCTGCGAAGATGACTATCCGGGTTGGATCGCCACCGAAGATCTGGATTTACTGGAGGTGGCAGAAGCGACCTATCAACCCCTGGTATTGGCAGAAGCAGAAATTCGCGCTCGGTTACCGCAGGTAATTGCCTATACGCACCAAGCGATGATGCAGCCGAATCACTACCTCTGGGGCGGCACGGTCGGACCCAACTACGATTGTTCAGGTCTGATGCAAACGGCCTTTGCGGTAGCTGGAATTTGGCTACCCAGAGATGCCTATCAGCAAGAAGCTTTCGTCCAGCCCGTTCAATTAGACCAGCTAGAGCCGGGAGATTTGGTGTTCTTTGGTCGGCCCGACCGCGCCACCCATGTTGGCCTTTACCTGGGTGAGGGGTACTACATTCACAGTTCTGGCAAAGATCAGGGACGGAACGGCATCGGTATTGATGTGTTGTCCGAACAGGGGGATGCCGTCAGCCAAGCTTATTATCGTCAGTTGCGGGGGGCAGGCCGAGTCGTAGCCAGCTACATTCCCCAGGCTGATCGCACTGTCTGAATCTGGCTTCAGTTCAGGGCTAAGTTCAGAGCAACATCAGCATTCAATAGAGAGTTTAAAAATCAGAAAGGGCACCGACGACTGACCGTGTTTCGTCTCGGTGCCCTTGCTGGTTCGCTCCTCACACGACAGTAAGCATAACAGACCTTGATTGTCTTTGTCATCCGTTTGACGCCAACGTTGCATAGATGTGACAAATATTTTGCATTAGAAATATAACCTTTGTTTATTTGTTCAGAGGTTTACAGATCGCTAGGCGGTTTTAGGCTCAAGCTTTGCGTTAGCAGACAATGCAAAACTTTTTGGGTAATCAACATCAAGCCAAGCCGCACTTGTACCAATTCTGGTGCTGGATCACGCCGCCTGTCATCTCCCCAGATGCGACTCTGAGCATGAAATACCTGAAACGCTTGGCTCAAGTTAGCCAGAACCTTCAATGTCTGCCGAGCGGTTTGAGGCTGTGCCAAATTATCCAAGGTGTCGCTGATTTGCAGAATCAAGTTCCATTCGGACGCTTGACCGCGCAGCATCTGATTCGCATCCAACCAGGGAATCGGCTGTTTCAGCTCTAGCGCAGCTACACCCCCTGCCTCCCCCACGGCGATTTGAATTAACTTCTCCTGAGCCGCCCAGCGCAATAGAGAGCAGCAACGAGCATGAGCATGCATAGCCGCAAAAATCTCAGAAGCGTGATGGTCAAACCCACTGGCTCCTAACTCCCGTCGGCTGACGCTCTGGCAAGCCTGATTCCTGACTCCTAACTCCTGACTCCTGACTCCTAACTCCTGACTCCCCACCCCCCCAAAGTCACTCGCCAAACCCTGCAACCATTCAGCTACCCCCGCATGCTTCAACCGCAGGTGAATCCACCCCGGCGGACGCACTGAGATCACAACATGCTGCCAAATCCGTTCAGTCCAGAGGTTCGCAGGACTCGATGGCTCAAACCAGGTGGGTAAGGCAAGGTTGGCTGCAATTTTCTGAGCCAGAAGCAGAGCCGGTTGGGCTTGTAGCGATTGCAACTTGAAGGCTAGGGCTGAAACATATTCCAGCTCATTAGCAAGTTTGATCCGGTTCAGTGGTATGGCTTGAAACTCAGAATGCTGGCCCCCCAAGCTCTGAGACTGGGATAGAGAAGTAGCTGCTTGCTCGAAACCCTTGGCGACTCGGCACTGAAATTCTCGCCAATCAAGACTTTTTTGTAGCCTATTAACTATTAACCAACGTAGGGCTGGATATAGGATAGGTAGAGTTCGTGAATGCACACCAATGCCTGAGAATTGCTGAAGGCTGGAGTTGAACAGAGATCCAAATTCTAAACGTTTGTTGCTTTTTCAAAGAACGGGAGGATACTCCGTCTAGAAAGAGCTAGCTTAGAAATAATAGGAATTATTAGGAACGATTTGGTATTCTTAACTCCGTAGTTTTTCTGTTTCATTAATTGATTGTAGAGTTAAGCTTAGTAGAGTCTTAATTCTAAAAAATTCTAGAGTTAAGCTAATCTTGAGTTAAGGTCCGCTGATTGATTAGAAAACAGGGAGGTGGGCTGCCCAGTTAGCCTTGGTGCGGATTCCTCCCATCTCAACTGGTTGTAAACCCTCTCTCCTATGTTCTCAGTGTCATCACCATCGCCATCTGACGCCTCTCGTCCGTTCCTGACCTGGCAGCGCATTCTGGACTGGGCGCAGGAGCACTATCGCTGTCGCACCTTCGGCAAGGACGAGAAAATTCCAACGCGAGCGGGCTTGCTTTATCTAGTGCAGCGAGGCGCGGTGCGGTTAGTGGGAGAAGCTCAGGTTAGTGCTACTTCTGGCTCATCCCGAGTGCCGAGAATTAATTCAGAAGAAGCGTTTTTAGGATTTGTGGGTGCTGGCCAGCCCTTTGAAATTGTGGCGCAATCACCATTTACGATTCAAAGCTTTGCCCATGTCGATCAAACCTCGGTGATTTGGTTGTACTGGCACGACTTAGACAACTGGCCCCACTTCCGGCGAGAAGTCCTTGATGCTTTTCGTTATCAACATCAGCGTAAGCTGCTGTGGCTCAGCACGCTTGGTCAGCGCCGCACCATTGACCGTCTATTGGGCTTTTTAACGCTGTTAATCGAAGAATTTGGCGAACCTTGCGAAGAGGGCTACTGTTTGCCCTGGGCACTCACCCATGCTCAGATCGGCAGTGCCATTGGCTCTACTCGTGTCACGGTAACCCGTCTGATGGGCAAATTGCGCCAGCGGGGTCTAATCCGCACCTACGGTGACAACTTGCTTTGCTTGCCCTCTGAATCGCTTTCTCGCAGTAACTAATCCGAAAACTAGTCTGAGTAATTGCTCCGACTGCCGGCAGAGGAGCTGAGAAATGACAAAATCGTTAAGGCAGCGGCACGAAATCATAGCCGTAACCTGATCGTTCTCCTGGTTTCACGACTACAAGCTGCATCGCCTGATTGCGATCGCCTGACGGCAAAAATCGAACTGTGCCAGTCGCACCAACTAAGGAGAAATCAGGACTAGCGAGGTTCTGCTGCACACCTGTACGGTCGGGATTCGCTCCAATTGCTGTGGCTAATACCTGGGTAGCATCATAGGCCATTGCAGTTCGCCAGTTGACATCTCCGCCCCAGAGGGTTTTGGCGGTTTGGGCAAACTCCGATTGGGGGTTTGATAGCAGCACCCAGGGAACTGCGACTACCATATCAACGGCATTTTCTCCTCCTACTTGCAGCGTTTTGGGATTGTAGATACTATCTCCCCCCAGTAGAGGCAGGGTGCGACGGTTTACGGCAATCACTTGCAGGGCGGCATCGAGCGTGGCGGTATTGGCCGCCAGAACTAGGGCTTCTGCGCCTTGTTGACTGGCCTGCTTGACGGTGTCGAGCGCATTAAAGCCGGAATTGTTCAGGTCGAATTCAGCTACCACCTGCCCACCATCGCTCGTTAGCGCAGTGGCAAACTCGTCCTTGAGGGAGCGGCTGTAGTCGCTGGCTGAGTTGTAGTAAATCGCGGCATTTTGTTTACCTAGGTTATTCAAGAGGTGCCGAGATAGGGCCGTTGCGGTAAAGCGATCGCTGGGTACGGTGCGAAAAACGAAATTGCCTGCGTTGGAAATCTGCACCGATGTGCTGGTAGGAGAAACCATCACCAGCTTGCCCTGTTCATAAATGGGAGCGGCGGCTAGAGTAGCTTCGCTGCCAAAATGGCCGATTACCCCCAGAACTTCAGTTTCTTTAACCAAGGCTTCCGCGACCTGTCGCGCCACGGTTGGGTTGTTGTCGTCACTGACGATCATTACCTTGAGCGGTACGCCACCCATGCCTCCAGCTTGATTCATCTGGGTTTGAGCTTGGGCTACTCCACGCAAGATCTCTAGGGCCGGATTGGTAGAAGTGGCCATTGGCACAGACACAGCAATGGTGTAGGCTTTCTGATCACCAATGCGGGCATTGTTTAGATAGATCAGAGCTTCTGGATCGTTGCGGTTGGTTTGCAGCGCCGCTTCAAAATCTGTTACGGCCTGGGTGTAGTTGCGATTGGCCATCGCTTGAGCACCGGCCAACTTCTCGGCGGTGGCAGATTGGGGGTTAAGCACCCTGGTTCCTGTACTCGATCGGTCGGTAAAGGATGCCTGACCATTGCCGGTTTGAGAGTTGAGCGATGAATTGGATTGAGCGCCGTTCTGCCCAGAGAATAGCCCCCGTGTAAACCACCAGGCGACACCACCAATCAGTCCCAGGGTGATCAACAGGGAAAGGACGAGAACAGGCGTTTCGTTTTTGCGAGACATAGGTTCAACCGGATTCAATACGATTTTTATAATTTTTATGAAGCTTATCGACGCCTTGATCTATACAACTCGGTCCAGGTGTAGCTCAAACTCTATCCTAATCATCTGAAAGATTGGGCTTGAAGTTGGCTAGTCGAAGAGGTTACAGCAGTCGAGACAGAAGATTGTAAACCAAACGAAATGTAGCTGTAGCGGCAACAGCAATTAGGCAAGCAAAGGCGGCGATCAGCAACACCATCAGGCGTGGTCCAAGTCCCAACGTTTGAGCAAGGGTATTGAGTGGTGCCACCAGCACAATTTGGTGCAGCAAATTAAACGGGAAAAACCATACCAGCAGCAGCGTCAGACCTGCAACAATCACCAAGTCTATTTTTTCGATCCAGCGACGAGTTTGGGCAAACACTATACTGCCAACCACCGCCAGCAAAATCAGCCAAAACAGCGGCGACAAACCAATCGTTCCCAATAAGCTGGCCGTAGCAATCGCCAATAGCCCTCCTTCAAAACCAGTAAAGGCTGCTCCAGACAATACCTCCCACAGCGTAAAGGTCGGACGAGGTGAAGCTGGAATTGGCGGTGGAGATTGGGCTGTAGGCGGAGCCGGTTTAGGAACAGATCGGGACGGTTGGATCGGTTGGGGCGCTGGTTGGGCTGGTTGAGAAGCTGGTGGAATAGATGGGGATGGAGATTGCAGGGCCGTTTTGCCAGGAGTTGGAGCCGTTGGAGCGGGTTGGGCTGGAGGAGATGCGGATTGCAGGGGTTGAAGCGCAGCCAAAACATCTTTTGCGGATTGAAACCGCTGGCTGGGTGTCGGCAACAGCATGCGATTGAGGACGGCCTCTAACCGATCGCTCACCTGAGCATAGGAGCGCCAGTTCCAGGAGTCGCTGTAGGTGTCGTGCAGTTCATTTGGCTGTTTCCCCGTCAGCAGCGTAATGCAGGTAACGGCCAGGGCATACAAATCTGTTGCTGGATAAACCTGATCACCGCGCATCTGTTCCGGTGGAGCAAACCCCAGTGAGTAAATGCCTGTAGAGGCTCGACCAGGCTGACTAGCGGCGGCGGCAGCAGTCACCTGTTTGACAGCTCCAAAATCGAGCAGGAACAACATGCCATCACGTCGTCGCATGATGTTCGAGGGTTTAATGTCGCGGTGGATCGAATGGTTCTCATGCACAAACTGCAAAATTTTCAGCATCCCGGTCAGAATTTCTAAGACCTCTGCTTCAGAAAATTGGCCCCGTCGCGCCAGTTCGGCTTCCATGTCTTCTCCATCGACAAACTCCTGCACGATGTAGAAAAACTGCTCGGATTGGCCACTACCCGGACTGGTCACATCCAGCGGAAAGAAGGCCAGCAGATCAGGAATTTGGGGATGGCGAATTCCTAAGTCTTCCAGAACCTCTGCTTCTCGTTCAAATAGGGTTTGGGCAACTCGGAGTTGTTCTGGCGTGGGATTACCAGCGGGCTGAAATTGCTTGACAACGCAATAGCGCATTCCAGGCGTGCGCCGATCGCGGGCTAAAAAGGCAGCCCCAAATCCCCCTTTGCCCAACAGCTTGAGCGGCAGATACCGATTATCCAGAATCAGCGGCATGCCGCAAGCGGTGCAAAATTTGTGAGGTACGGTTTTGAGCCTAGCGGGATCGTCCAGATCGGGGAACTGATTGAGCGGTCGGGAACAGCTCGGACGAGTGCAGAAAATTTCCATGAATATTGCCTGGACTAAGCCTGGACTAAGACAAAATCAGCCTACCTGAACAGAGCAATAGACGAGTGCTGTGCTGCTTATAATGCCTCTTCTGATTCGACTCGCCTTGGTCTGCTTGGATGCTTCTTAAAACTAGCCTAAACCGCAACCAAACATTTGCAGATTTAGATCGTATCCCTAGCGGATTCTGTCTCTAGCGCATGATTGTCCTAGCCGATTTTGAGCCTAGAAATCAGGAATGGCTTTAATTAGTGCCTGGGTGGGAGGGCGTGACCTCTAGCGGGAGGGGATGCTCTGTGATTGGCTTAGACTCTAGGCTATCTTCGGGCGGCGGGGCATAGGTAGCAAACTGGGGCAGAATCTCGCGAGTAAAGGCTTCGGCAGCTTTGGAACGGTAACGGTTGGGATTATAGATCACCGAGAGGGTGCGGTTGACAACTACACCTTCGATTCGAGCACGATGCAGCACGCCCATTTGCAGTTCTTTTTCAATCGCTGAGATAGAAACAAAAGCAGCCCCCAGTCCGGCCTGCACCGCATTCTTGATTGCTTCAATCGTATTCAGCTCCATTTCGATCTTGAGCCTGCGAGTTTCGATGCCGCACCGAGTTAGCACCTGATCGATCACCTTCCGAATCGTGGACTGGGAATCGAGCGCAATGAATTGCAGTTTATACAGATCGTCTTTTTCAATTTGGTCTAGGCGGACAAACGGATGGAAAACGGGCAGAATCAGCGCCATTTCATCCTCTGCATAGGGAATCACTTCCAGCGAGTCCTGAAGCTCAGGCGGCACCTCACCGCCAATAATGGCTAAATCGACCTGCCCATTGGCAACACTCCAGGCCGTGCGCCGGGTGGAGTGGACGTGAAGCTGCACAGCCACATCCGGATAGTTTTGCCGGAATAGACCCAGCATGCGCGGCAACAGGTAGGTACCCGTCGTTTGACTCGCCCCTACGATCAGGGTGCCGCCTTGCAGGTTTTGTAAATCTTCGATAGCGCGACAGGTCTCTTCACACAGGCTCAAAATGCGATCGCCATAGCTCAGTAAGAGATGGCCAGCTTCGGTCAGTTGAGCACGTCGCCCGCCGCGATCAAACAAGGGTACGTCAAGCTGCCGCTCCAGGTTTTGTACTTGTAGGCTGACAGCAGGTTGGGAAACATAGAGACTATCAGCCGCACGCTTAAAGCTTCCTTCGGCAGCAATTGCCTTAAGAATGCGTAACTGATCCAAAGTAAAAGGGAGATCAGACATGGCTGTTAAATCCAATATGGAAGGAGAGCCGTAACATTCGGTCAACTGTACCTCTTGCGCTGGTCATTTCCCAAATAAAGCATGAGGAGACTGTCCAGAATTTAAGAAGTACACACCAAGTATGCAGGAGAACCTGGGTTTAACGGCAGCCGATCCGCTGCGATCAGTCTGAAATCGTCTGAACTCGACAAAAGATCTAGCTATAAAGAATCATAATGAATAGGGGATCTTAGGTCGATGGGGAAACTCGACAACACGCCTATGAACCAGGAGGTTATTCAGGATTTTTTGAATGTACCAGGAATTGTGGGCGTAGCTCTAATTGATGGGGCGGCACCTCCATACTTTCATGGGTTTGACGCTGGATTAGATAGCTCTCAGCAGCACACGATTGCCCAGAGTATTCAGCAAGTCCTGGAGACCACGCCGGAAGGGTTCAATTCGTTTGAATTTCAATTTCACCTGCATCGAGTTTATCTACACAAACTGAATCAGGGCATTACGCTGCTGGTGATAACAGGCATTGACCTGCCGTCCCTAACCTATACCCAGGCGGTACGGCGGTTGTTGCTCGAATTGCAGATTGGGCAGAATCAGCAGCTAGTGAGCGAATTTCGCGCTTTAGCCACAAGCTCGATAGTCACCCTTCCAATTCCAGCTACGCCTTCTTCCTATCCCCTAGTCCCATCCGGAGGCTCTACTTTCCCCGAAGCTATTGACCCGCCTAAGCCCCTCGCCAACCCAGGAGGCGCAGTGCCGTCAGTGCCATCAGTGCCGTCAGTGCCAGCAGAAGGCGAGCATACCCCTTCAACGCCGCCGGAATTGGCATTACCCAGAACAACAGACTCACCCGAATTTCTTGAGCGCGCCGCGGCGCTATCAGACTTGCCATCTTCTAGCGCCCAGGACGGTCTACAGGCGGCCAGTTTGCAGTCGGTTAGTTTACAATCTGCTAGCCTGAAGGATGTTTTGGCGGCCATGAATGCCCTCAGTCAACTGACAAGTCAATATCTGGGCACACTGGTTGTTGTGAATTATTGGAAGACCACTCGACCTACAGTGGACTGGCTGAATCACTTTCAAATTGAGCGCTCAGCCCAAATCACCTTCTCGGTACAGGCTCCTTCAGAGCGGCTACCTTTGCTGACTCGCGAGCAGCATCACCAGATTCAAGCCTGGGTCGCGGCCTTTATTGAACGCTGTTCTAAAGTAATTCGCGATTTTGCCAAAATTGTGCGGCAATCTCTGGACGAGCAGCAAAACGCCCTATTATTCGTCTCCTTTGACTCTCCTCGTTGACCCAATCTCCCTCAATCTCTGGAGCATCATTACATGGTAAAGACTGTCCGGCTAGAGCCGATTGCCCAAGAAACCGTGGTGGAAACCAACGGAAATTTACTATCGGTTCTAATCTCCAAAGACCTAGATGTATTACGCGAATGTGGCGGGCGTGGCATGTGTGCCACCTGTCATGTCTACGTTAGACAAGGCATGGAAGCCCTAACGCCGATCAACCGCCGTGAGCAACGGACGCTAGAAATTATTACCTCCTGTCAGCCTAATTCCCGTTTGGCCTGTCAAGCTAGGGTTTTATCGAATGGAGTTGTGGTCGAATTGCCGCCTGGTATGTATGTCAATTCGATTCAGGATATTGAAGCGTTGATCGGACGGCGAGCTGAGCAAAATCTCCTCCACCCTGTTACCGGGGAAGTGCTGGTAGAAGAAGGTAAATTGATCACCCGCTCGATGCTGAAGCAGATCGAAAAAACCACTAGCTTTAACGTCCGAGATTTCTTCTCCAATAGCAGCGATGCTTAATTCTACTCAATGCAGTCTGCTAAAACTTAATACTGCGGCTGCGTTGAGAATGATAACGGAGGGAATACTGAGTGCAGTTTCTGCTTCTATGATGTGGAACTAAACCCCTAAATGATTCTGACCTTGAGAAATTCTTTCCATGTTAAGCCAGCTTGAACGCCTGAGTCGTGAGCTTGATGGTCGATACGCCAGCGATGCAGAGTTAGCGTTTGTAATTGACTATGTCCGCTCCTTCAATCTGCGTGTCCAAACCTATCAAAAGCTTCAGGAACTGGAATCTACAATTGTGCAACAAGCCTGTGTCAAGATGCGGGCCATTGACCCTGGCGTATTTGTGGGTAAAAACCAGGAAGATCTAACTCGCAAATGTGTTCGGGACCTGGTTTATGGATTACGCGCTACGGCCCTTGCCGTCTTACTGAATGATCCAGACGCGCTGCAAGAGGAACTATTGCTTTGGCTACAAACGATTATGCGCTCCTTGGGCAAGTCCCATGTCTGTGACATCATGTACAGCGCACTTCAAGACGTGATCAAACAACATCTCACTCCGCCACAGGCTAACTTGGTTTGTCCTCTGCTGGAATCGAACCGGCGGATTCTTGGCCCGACAGCTTAACTGGCTGGATGGTATAAACCTGACGTTTGGAGCCTAGAGTGGTTGAGTGCTATTTCCCCATCTTGCTACTCCATGATTTGAGGTTGATTTACTCTTTACCCCTTCACCCTACTCCGTCCTATGAGCATCGCACCGGCTATCGACGACACGAAGCATAAGCACCCTAAGAAGCACAACCATTACGACTTTCGTAGCTTTTTTCAATTCGATCTCGATAAAGGCACCATTATCGATTGGAATGGAAGTCAAAACATTCTCACAACTGAAGATTTTATTGTGGGTTTGGTTGAGGGACTGCAAGAGGAAGTAGGAGATGCTTCGGCTGCCACGATGTATACGATCGGTTGCGAATGGGGCCAAAAAGATGCCTTCTTCTTCGAAAAATGGTTTGAAAAAGAATTTGATCAAAACATCCGCCAAACCAATCTGCTATTTCTATTGGAAACTTGGTGGTGGCCCTTCACCGCTCAAGGCTGGGGGCGTTGGGAAGTCGATATGGGCGATCGCAAGCAGGGGTTTATGTTCATCAACATTTTTGACTCTGCCGTGGCCCGCACCCTGGGTGATGTGGGTAAGCCAGTTTGCTATCTCTATGCTGGTTTGTTCGCTGGATTCTTTACTGAGTTAGTGCGAAAACAGCTAAGCTGCATTGAGATTCAGTGCTACTCAATGGGCGAAACCTACTGTAAGTTTTTGTTGGGCGGCCAGGATCGCATTGATGCTGCCGCTTTTTGGATGAATGAAGGGGCAACAGCCCGCGATATTGAAAAACGTCTACGAGCTGGTGAGGTCTTACGATGAATCAGGCTGCCCTTCTCCAGACCAATGGTGCGGCTGCCCACCCTCCGCAGGCTTGGCTGAAACAAACGGTGAAGCAGTTTTTTGGCTCAATCAACTGGGAGGATCAGCCACCAGAAATCCAGCATTTGCGTCTGGTAAATGCCCAAACCGAACCCCAGCCCCTCAGTTTATTCTTAACCGTGGACCAGTTCTTCAGCGCCTTTAACTGGGCTGGAGATGGCACCATACCCACGTCTCAACCCATAATCGAGCCAACGCCTAATTCAGAATCGAATGGGTTTACGCTGGAGGATTTTTCCGATTTGTTTTAGTGCGATTTGTTCTGGTCCGTTTGAGTGAGATTCGTACTGGCTAGCATTAGCCTTTTCTCTCTATATTCCATCTTTGCCCTTCTACGCTTATGCATCCACAACTTGCCAGTATTTTTGATCAAGCAGAAAATCGCTATCTCAAAGTTGAAGAGCTGAAGCTGATTAGCCAATATGTTGCTTCCATGCCAGAGCGGTTGGACACCTATCGCAACCTACGAGACCGCGAGCTGGAGATTATGCAGGCGGTTGTTGACCAACTGCAAGCCGCTCTACCTGAGGAGTCGGAAGAGAATTTGGAACGCTGTATCAAACATGCGCTGCTGATGTTGCGCTACTGTGCGTTGAGTTTATTGATCAACGATGAGAGCTTGATTCAGAAACGGTTTTTAGATTGGGTGGGGCCGCTGGCACAAGCTTACGATACAAAGACAATTGACGCGAAACTTTATCGTCTGTTGAACCAGCAATTGGCGAAAATGTTGACGGCCAAGCAAATGGGCTACCTTAGTCCCGGTCTGGCGTTAGCGCAAGAAGCGTTGTTGTCCCAATCAATGAACCCCGCTGGTGGGCGACGTTGAATGCGGGGCGTCGAGGTTTGAGGTGTATAGTTTTTCTTAGTTTTTTCAATTCCTATGATTTCTGTTGCTGATCTTCTCACAAACAACCGGATTCCGGGTAACTTCTATGCGCCTGATGTTTATGTCCGAGGTGACCTAGAGGTAGGTCTACTGGAAAACCGGCAGGGTGATCGGCTGCTGGCAGTGCCAGAAACCCTAATCCAGGCGATCTATTCGGGGCTAGACAAAGAGACTGGCCAAGCCTCTCGACTGGTTTTGTTTAACTGCGGCAAATGGTGGGGCAAAAGTTTTTATACCCGCTTTTGTGAACAAATCAGCGGCTACTATGGAACACCACTTGCTGATGTTGCCATGATCGAATTTCTGCAAGCCTTGCAAGCCTGCTGGATTGCACATGGTTGGGGCAAGATCGATCTGGATCAGACCTATCAGCAGCGGGGATTCTTGATTGTAAAAACCTGGAATTCTGCCTTTGCGCGGCTGGCTCCTAGCCAAAATCAACCGGTCTGCTATTTAGAAGCAGGAGCTTTGACCTCTTTCTTCAGTCGCCTTACGGGTAGAGAACTGCACTGCGTTCAAACTAGCTGTGAGTCGATGGGCGCTGACTGTAATCGCTTTTTACTGGGACTGCCGCAGCGGCTAGAGCCGGTGGAAACAATGGTGACTCATCTAGACCACGATGCCATCATGCAGCAGATGTGCCAGCCTGGGCTATGAGTTGCTGAGTGGGTTTGAGGCTTTGCAACTAATGCCTTAAAACCTCTAATTTCGAGAATCTTCAGAGCGAGGCACAATAGAAGAAAGCACGCGCGGGTCGGTGCTTGAGAGTAGAGAGGACATGCTGCTCTCGCCCTGGATCAATAGCTTCTACAGGTGTTACATCCATCAGAAACCGAAATAAAGCGTTCCAAGTATCGTCTGCTAGGTCTGATTGGGCAGGGACAGTTCGGGCAGGTATATTGTGCAGTGCATCGCCCGACTGGTCGCTTGGTGGCGCTAAAAAGCTTAGCTCATGAACGGTTCCCAACCCATAAGTTTCTGCGGGAACTGCGATTTTTATTAAGTTTGCAGCATCCCAATATCGTTACTTGTCAAGCGCTGGAGCACACCGCAACCGGGCGCTATCTGGTAATGGATTACTGCGAAGGCGGAACCTTGCGAACATTAATGACTGAAGAATCCCGTCTAGCTGTGCCCTACAGTTTGAAGATCGTGGCAGATGTGTTAGCAGGGTTGGAGCATGCCCACAGTCGCGGCATTGTCCATTGCGACATCAAACCCGAAAACATTTTGCTGCATGTGCATGCAGGCGGTTGGACGGCCCGGATCTCGGATTTTGGCATTGCGCGTTTGAGTCGCGAGATTGTGCGGCAGGATGGCAATACGGGTTCACCGGCCTACATGGCTCCAGAGCGGTTCTATGGTCAGTATTCGGTGGCATCGGACCTGTACTCGGTCGGGATTTTGCTGTTTGAACTGCTAGCTGGCTATCGGCCATTTTCCGGCACTCCGGCTCAACTAATGTCGGCTCATCTAAACACTCCCCTCCATCTGCCAGATACGATTCCGAGTGTTTGGCAGCCATTGATTACTCAATCTTTACAAAAGCTGCCGGCTCGCCGGTTTCATTCTGCTAGCGAGATGCTAGCCGCAATCCACGCAATTGCTAAACTAGAAGCCCCAACCGAGTCAGCAGAGGCATGGATGGATTGGCCAACCGCGCCAACGCCTTTGTTTTTTACAGTGGAGTTACCCCCTGAGTGCCAGTTCCAGCCGCAGGAGCAAACCCCACTCAAGCAAAAAATTACGGTTCTTGCCGTTGCCCAGCCAGAAGACGAAGACACGGTGCCTGCTGCTCCATCTGCCAACTGGCCTGATGGCAATGCCGCCTCTTGGGTGGTGTACCAAGCTGCTGGACACCAGCTTCAGCAGGTAAGGGGCCGTTTGGCGGCAACATCAACTGAGTCGGAACAACTGTTTCAGCCTATTGCTACGGTTAGTGGAGAACCCATTGAGCAACTATTGGTACGGTCTCAGGGGTGTTTTGTGGTGACAACACAAGCAGTCCAACTGCTGCCATTTTCCTCGATCAGCGAGGGTAGCATGTCGCTTCAACCAATTGCCGTTTGGCCGCAACCCAGTCGAGTTGCGATTAGCTCAGACGGAAGCTGGCTAGCGGCGATAGTTTCTTCAGTAGGTGAAAGTCACTTGCACTGGCAACGGATCGCAGAACGCCCCAGTTTTGCCATTGCTTCCCAACCTGTGGTCTTACACCTGCCAGATATGCAATCTGCAAGCTTGTTGCCCTTGGACTTGCGCCACTTAGCAATTGCTACGACTAACCCTCCAGCTTTTGCATCCGACCCTTCCAGGCAGGAGCAAGCTTCCGGAACCACGATTCGCGTTTTTACTCGACGCGGCGCGTTGCTCGGCTCGCTGCCTCTAGCTGTGCGCTTAGAAACAGTAATTCTCACTGCTAATCCCTATCAATTGCTGGCAGCCGATGCGGATCATGTCGGAGCCTTGCTACTGATTGATCTCAAACCTTATCGCATCAAGCGGCTCTGGGTAGAAATTACCCCTGCTTTTTTAGCGGTAACAGACTGGGGCTACATTGTGGCCGAAGCCGCTGGACGAATTGTATTTCTGGATCAAGAAGGGCGACAGATTGGCACAATCCATAGTCCGGCTGCGATTACGGCTATCGCAACAATGCAAGGAGATAGATTGCTGATTGCTACCTGGGATCACGATCATGGCGCTCTCTACCGCTTCGAGCTGCGGGATCTCGGTTTGGATCTGGTGTTTTAAGCAAATCTTAGTAAGCCAATCTAAGCAGAATAGCTGTAGCGCAACATCACTCGCTGCAAGACTGTCTGTAAATCGGCTGCAGCCCGGCGAAAATCTTCTCGCCCTTTGAACTGATCCAAGCGGCAAAGCACCTTACCCTGATCAAACAGCATCACGGTGGGTAGGGTTGTGAGTTTGTGGGCACTGGCCAAGCGTAGATTCTCATCTGCATTAATACTCACGAGCTTAATTTGCCCACCCCATTCAGTCTGAAGCTCGGCCAGCATTGGGTTTACTAGACGACAGACCCCGCACCAAGGTGCCCAGAAGCTAACTAGAACAGGTGTTGATGATGCTAAAACTTCGTGTTTAAAGGTCAGTTCGTTAACTGCTAGTGCCATGACACCTCGTTTATTTTATAGAGTTCTTAATGCTCGCTTTGGGATCATGCTACCAGCCTATGCTGCCTGACGCACGAATGATTATTGGATGTGCCCACCAAAATAGCAGGACAAACAAGGCGATCCCAAGATAGGCAGGACGCAGAAACTCTCTCCACTCAAGGGTTTGCCGCCCCTGCAAGATCGCTAAAAAAGGAATGACCGAAGTGCGAGATTTCAAGATTTCAAAGGATTCACCGTAACGGGCGCGCCAGCGTCGATCGCCATGCCAAACGGCAAACAGGTGATGCAGGATCAAGCCAGCTGAAGTCACAACCATGAAGCTGGTACCAATCCAGAGTAAATGGGCAAGGCACCAGATTACCTGTCCTACCATTTGGGGATGGCGAGTAATGCGGATAATACCTGTTTCATAGAGATGGACTTGCGGTTTTTGAATCGCGGCGATTTCCAGCAGATTAAACGTGGCTGGATAAAGGAACAGGAAGGAAACTGCTGACAAAATCCAAACTGTAGACTCCATGCCGGGAATTCCTTGAAGATTCCACAGCCGCAGCCCATCGTAACGATGCTGAATGAAGAAAACGATCAACACCACAGCAGATGGAATGCTGACCAATGCAAACAGGACCCGATAGAGCCGCGCTCCCATCAGTTTCTCGCCGCGCGGGCGCAAGGCAGCAAGGCCACTGTGGGCAACGGCAAATCCCAACAGCAGGCCGAACATAATGAAATGGCTGAGATTAAGCCAATCAAACACCATAAATTCCTTAACGATCTACAGCGATAGAAAAATTGCGGCAATTGGCAGCACTAAAGCACGTGATTCGTGAAGTGGCTCGCTTTCGGACTTTAGAGGATCGGTGTAGCAGCTGTAAAGGTAGCTGTGAGGGTAGCTCTATAGGGGGAGATGGCAACTCGGCTTTGTGCAGAACGAGTACGGAGAAACTGGCTGTCATCAATTTTTATCAAGCGAATAACTCCGTGAAATTACACGCAAGAGAGGTGAGACCCCTCAGTGGCGGTTGTATCAGGGTACGTAATTTCCGAAAAGTCTTGAGTTTTGTGAGGTTTGGAGGGAAAAAACTCTGTGAATATCCAAATAATTTTCATCAAATGTTTAAACAAAATCTTTAACTTTGGTAGAATCTTTACGTCAAATCACGGAATCTAGAACTGGGTTTGATGCTTTCGGAATCAAGGATTAAAGTCTGCCAGAAACGTGTGTGCTGTTGATAGTGGAGTAAAGGGTCGCATTGAACCCCTGGAGTATGTGGAGTTGAGTTTGTCTGAATCTATTCACGTCAAGGCATAAACCATGAGTTTTTCTAAGCATCTGCTGTCCTCTGTTCTCCTAGCGGGAACAATTTTTGCGGCAGCGACGATTCCCCTAGCTACCCTTGGCTCTAAACCGGTTGCAATTCAGCTGGAAGGAAAGCCGGTTTTTACTGGACAATTTAAAGAACTAGCCGCACCCTACATGGGCTTGGTGTTGGCGCTGAGTATTGGAGCTGGAGCCACCAACTTTGCCGTGATGCGTTGGTGTCAATCATCACGCAAGCTGAATTTAGCTGAGAGTGAGATGTCTACTCTGAAGCAGCAACTCCATGAGCAAGAAACGTTGATTGAAACGCTGAAATTTTCACCGGCTCGCCTGCAAGCTTCTGGTCTAGAACGATTTTTACCGGAAGAGTCAAGCTGGCGTCAGCGGGGCCACTCCGCAAACGGCGAAGGTAAAAATGAGCATTCTCAAGTTGCGTTTGAGACTTCAACTTGAGGCATTGGCTTAGCGCAAAAATGCATCTGATGCAAGGGGTGTATCGATTTGACGCTGCCGTCCGCTCTCAGGTGCATCTGAGTTTGAGTTGGGTTTAACTGTCTGAGGCTGGATAGGTTTCGATGAAGTTGCTGTGGCTGAGTCTGCTGGCCTTCTTGGCGGCGGTGGTACGGTCAGCGTGTTGCTGGCCTGTAAATATAGTTCTCCATCAGTGGTAAAGCGTGTAATGGCGGCTTGTGTCGATGGATCAAGGGCTTCAACCTGTTGCTGTAGAGTTGCTGCTTGATTGGCTGGCTCTAGAGTTGCCAGAAATGTCACGCTAGGTTCGGGATCGCTACGTCGGTCGAGTTCACGGGTGGCCTGCCAGCTTTCTTGAAATTGCCCGTTCTGCGACGCTTGCCAGAGGTTAAGTCGAGTTTCCCAACTGCCTTGGTTTACTACTGCAATCTGCCGATCCAGGATCGCGTAGTTGGAACTGCTCGCTGCTGTGGTCTTAAACAACCGAATGGCTGAAACCGTGATTCGGGTCTGGTCGGGTAGGGTTGTGTTTCCTGAAACGCTATAGCTGCCGCCACCTCTAGGTTCAATTTGCACAATCGATAGTTCGAGGGGCGGAGCGGACAATCTGGGATTCAGGCGGTTGAGTGCAGTACAGCCACTACTAACCATCAGGGTCAGCATCAGTCCGATCAGCAAAATTAGCTGCCGTAGCTGTGTTAAAGGCAGCGTGAATTGAGAAAAAAGATGATTAAACGACATAGATATTGAGGGTTATACGGATGGCAAGTTGGTTGATCTGAATGGTTTTTAATCACCTACCCGCAGACGGGGTTGGGTGGCCCATGCACCAGCTTTAAGCCTAGCTTGAACCCTTTGCTAATGGCGATGCAATGCCCAGGCAGTGTTTCAGCCACTAGATTCGGTTATCGGGACAGTAGCGCTCTGCGTGTAAACGCATTTAGTTTGCCTTTTGATTTTCCTTCGGGTTGCAAAGCCGATTTACGTTTGCTAGCAATTCCGACGCAAAGCTCTAACCTTACTACTTTGTAAAGTAATCATGCCTAGTCTGTCTAAGACCGTTTTCTGCAACGGTTGGATGACTATCAGTTCCTGGGTCGTTTACCTGGGATTTACTGTAGTAGCCATCTCCTTGCCAGCAGACGCTAACCCTGCAACCGATGTAGAGACCGCAGGTTTTGCTGAATTGGCGAGCAGCATTTCACCTGATGCTAAACCCACCCAAGATACTCCAGCTTCATCCTCTGAACTGAACCGGTTAGCCAGATCTGAATCGGTACCTCCTGAAAGCGCTGGTAATCAGACTGCAACTGAGGCTCCGCTTCCGCACCAGCCAGGAGCAATCTCGGAGGAGGTAGCGGCTCAGTCAACTGAGGCATCTGATCGAGTTGGACAAGGTACGCCTGAGAGCCAAACCATAGCGCCCATAACGGTCAGCTCAGAGGAGTGTTTGGCAGACTGCAATCCCACCGAGCAGTTTGACTTCAACCCACCTGTACCCGACATTGCAATTCCGCCCCGCTCGGCCTATCCGCGTCCCGATGTAGCACGCACGCCCCTTCCTGTCCCTACCTATCCGCGGGGAACGGCAGGCGAAGTGCCGCCGCCTCCACCTATCTCTAGTCCTGGAACTCCTGGTGTAACCCCTAGCCGTGAAACTCCTGAGCCTGCCATACCACCTGTTGCTCAGACCCCACCCACTGAATCTCAAACGGCTGCTGAATTAGCAGATACAGCATCTCGTCGTGCGCTGACTCCCCCTTCATTGCAACTGCAAGGGGTTTATTTGTTTCAAGGCGATGAAGACTCAGCTCGCCTGCGGGTGACGGGCGTGTATCCGATTTTGCCAGAGTTGCAGGTGGGCGGTAGCCTCGACTTTACCGAAGGCGAGATTTTCAGCGAATCGGGTGACGATGGCCTAGAGGTAAACGAGCTGTATCTGGCGGCATCGGTCCCCAACTATCCGAATCTGCGCCTAATCGTGGGTCAAATTGACCTGACTTCCTATTTTGATCGCAATAGTTTCGCTAAGGACTCGGCTCAGCAATTCTTTAATCCGGTATTTGCTACCAACCCGGCCCTATCGGCAGCAGGGCTAGGCTCACGGCAAGGGGCAGTAGTCAACTGGACGATCATCGATGAAGTCGAGGCGAAGGCGGCGGTATTTTCTTCGGATCGCAGCATCAGCGACTTTGAGCTAAATGCGTTTGCGGGCGAAATTGGTGCCCGGTTCGGCAACTTGATTGTGCGCGGCACCTATGTTACGGCGGAAGATGCTGGAGCCAATACCGGCTTTGAAGAAATCTTTCAGTTACAGCGCCGTAACGGCGAGTTCGGGCCACGGGATGGCGACCGGGAAGATGCCTATGGCGTCAATGCCGAGTTCTTCATTCCAGAAATTAATCTGGGCCTGTTTGCTCGCTACGGCTGGTACGAAAACCGTGATCTAGGTCGGGGCGGCACCACCTACAGCTTCGGCATCAACCTGCTGGATCTGTTTATGGAGGATGACCGGCTGGGGTTGGGCTATGGCCGCCTGCTCTCGAACAATGATTTGCGGGATGGCGACAATCCTGACGTGTTTGAAGCTTTCTACGATTTTCGGATATTGCCCTGGCTGCGGCTGGGCGTCACCTTCCAGGGGCTGGATGAATTCTCGGAAACGATTGCTGGCTTCCGGATCCGGACTGACTTTGACCTCGTACCCCCCCGGAGGACACCATGAAGATAGATCGGTGTAAAGATCGGTGTAAACGCAGGTGGGCTAGTTTCATCGGCACGCTCGGCCTATTGCTGCAAACGGGCATGCCGCTAGCGCTGACTCAGGTGGTGATGATTTCCCCCGCGATGGCACAGACCGCAATTCAGGAAGGCTATCGGCTGATGAATCAAGGTCTGGTGAATCAAGCCATTGCGGTATTTGAACAGGCGGTGCGGGACTATCCTCAATCGGTGCAGGCGCGGCTGGGTTTGGCGATGGCCTATCAGCGGCAGGGCCGGATCGACGATGCCTTTCAAGCCTACAACCGCGTGCTGGAGGTTGACCCCAACAACCGCATGGCGCTGCTAAGCTTGGGGATTTTGGGTGGCTATCGGATCGAGTGGCAGGAGCGGGGTATCGAGGCCCTGAATCAACTGCTGGAACTAAATCCCAACGATCTGGAAGCTCGCAGTCAGCGGGCCTTGCTGTATGGCTATCAAGGCCGATTTGGAGCAGCGATTGCCGACTATGAGATTGTGCTGGCAGCCAACCCCACGCCGGAGGTGATTCTGGGAGCGGCGCAGGTCTATGCCTACAACGGCGACTATCAACTCAGTCTGGAATTGTTCGAGCGCTATCAGGCGACTGGTGGCGTCATCACTGGCAGTGCGGCCACGGCCTATGCGGTGGCTCTGAGGGAAACCGGCGATCCGGCCACGGCGATTTCTATCCTGGAGCGGCAGCTGGGGCAAACCCAGGAGCTGAATGGCGTCACGATTCGACAGCGGGCTGAACTGAGCGTCAACTATGCGGCCAACGGTCAGCTGGAGGAGGCAATTGCGGTGTTGATTCCGCTAAGGGGTCGGCGGGATTCTCGCATGATTTTGGCCCGTTCGCTGATTGCGATTGGGCGCTACAGCGGCGATGATGCCTACACCGATCAGGCAATTCCCCTATTCCAAGAAGTGCTGTCGCAGGAGCGAGACTATCTAACCGTCAGCATCGGGCGAGAAATTGCCGATGTGCTGAGTGGCTTTCCCCAGGTGGAAGCGCGGTTCTATGCCCTAGAGGTCTATCGGCAGTTGTTGCAGCAGCAGCCCAACGACCGCAGTTTTCAAATTTCTGAGGTCATACTAGAGCGCGAGTTTGGCCTGATCTCGAACGCCAGTCTGCGCGACCGCCTAGAAGCTGCCCTCCAACCCTTGCCTGCCGACCGCTCTCAACAGCGTGTGATTGCTAACTCACTGGTGCGGCTAGATTCGCCCGATCCCCCTCTGTTGCCCTATTACGAATTTCTGGCAGAGGCAGGAGTGAACCAACCGCGCCTGTATTACCGGATCGCCCAAATGCAGGTGCAGCTAGGGGAGTATGCTGCCGCAGAAGCATCCCTAGAGCGCTATATCAGAACCACCGACGATGAATATGCTGCCCTCTTGAGTGAGTTGCTGCGGGCCGAAGCCGATCGCCGTCAGGGCAACCTGGAAGCCAGCGCCAGCCGATACGAAGCTGTGATTGCCAGCAATCCAGACGATGCCGACATCATCAACAGCGCCCTACAGGGGTTAGCTGGAATTCGTCAATCTCAGGGCCGTCTGCCCGAAGCGGTGGCAATCTACGACGAACTGATTGCTCGCAACCCCCAAGATGCGGCAAAACCCTTGGGCCGAGCCAGTTTGGCCTACCAGGCTGGTTTGATTTCGGAGGCGGAAGCTGAAGCCGTGCTGAACCAGTGGACGACTACCCGACCGGTTAGCGACACGCCGCCCGAACTCTTTAGCCTCGTGGCCGCCTTGCCGCCTAACCCCCAGCGCGAATCGCTTTATGTCAGCCTGCTGGAAAACAACCCAGACGACATCGGCATTCAGGTGCGATATGTGCAGGTGTTGGCAGCCCGTGATCCAGCAGCGGCTGAGGCATATGTGGATCAGTTGATTGCCAGCGACCCTGACAATCCCAATGTCTACTTTGTGCAGGGGCAATTGGCGCAGGAGCAGGGGGATTTGCGGCAGGCAGGTCGAGCCTACCAAACCCTGCTAGAGCGAGATCCCAACAACGTCGATGCACTGTCGGCCTTGGGGGGCGTGCGGTTTCAGCAGCGGCAGTACGATACGGCAACTCGGCTGTACAACGAAGTGCTGGCTTTGGAACCCAACAATCGCGTTGCTCAGGTGGCGCTGGTGGATTTGCAGGTGGTCAACGGCAGACGACTGGCAGCCCTGCGGCAATTGGAACAGTTGCAGCAACAGCAGACCCCTCCGGATCCGAGTCTGGCCGTGCAACAGCAGCGCATCGAGGAAGGTTTCTTGCAGCAGCGAGGCTTTCAGCCGCCTTGGGAGCGCTACTAGGAGGAATGCCAATTCTGTGAAGCCCATTCAGTGCATACAGTTACGAGCGCATACAGTTACGAGCGCATACAGTTACGGCATCTGATGTGTAGTCGTTTAGGGAATTGGTATAACGCCATGCCAATCTTACAGAGGTTTACGGTTTTGCTGTTGATCGGTGGATTGGTGTCTGGTTGTGTGCTTGAGCTGCCAGACAACGCTAATCAGGGTGGAAGGACCGATTCGCGCACTGCTGCTGGTTCTAATCCGTCCGGTTTTACCACCGAACTCAACAACGAACTGTTTCAGCAGAGTTGGTGGGCCTACCGAGACCGATTCATTCAGGGCGATGGGCGCGTGATCGATCGGGAAGCCGAGGACCGCTCCACTTCCGAGGGGCAAGCCTACGCCCTGCTGCGAGCCGTTTGGATCGATGACCGGGACACCTTCGACCGAGTGTTGCAATGGTCCGAAACCAACCTACAGCGCCGCAACCTCGACGGCAGCCGTTCGGATTTGCTCTGGGCCTGGAAGTGGGGCAAACAGCCAGATGGCAACTGGGGACTGATCGACGGCAACTTCGCCAGCGATGGAGATATTGACGCCATCACCGCCCTGATTTTTGCGGCGCAACGCTGGAACCATCCCCCCTACCTCGATCTGGCCCGCCAAAAGCTGAGGGATCTGTGGCGCTTATCAACGCTGGCGAGTCCATCTGGCCGCTATTTGTTACCCGGCCCGCAAACCGCCTTTCAGCCCCAGCCTGACCGGGTGTACCTGAATCCGTCCTACTTTGCGCCCTATGCCTTTCGCCTGTTTGCCCAAATCGATCCAGAGCGCGATTGGCGTAGCGTGATCGACAGCAGCTATCGGGTGTTGCAGGCTGCCATCCCGCTGTCGGCCTCTGGGCTACCAAGCGATTGGCTGATGCTGAATCCGACCACGGGCACTGTAGCACCAACTCCGACCGACAAGCTGCCGAGCCGCTATGGGTTTGATGCCTACCGCGTTTGGTGGCGAGTAGCGCTGGATGCTGTCTGGTTTAAGGAACCACGTGCTCAGCAATATTTGCAGCAACTCCGGCCCTTGCAGCAGCAATGGCAAACCAATCGGGCTATCCCGGCCCAAATCGACCTGACCGGCAAACCAATGGTGGACTACGAATCCACCGCCCAATACGCCATACTCTATGCCGCCTTTCGAGTCACGGATCCGGCCCTGGCCGAGGCGATCTATCAGCAAAAGCTACTGCCGGTCTACCGGAACGGGTTTTGGGACAACGAATCGGCCTACTACGTGCAGAACTTGAGCTGGCTGGGTCTGTTTCCGGTCGAAACGCTGCCCGATGACTGGTTTCGTGCTTAAACATGCCGGTTCACGCCTAAGTGTGCATCCCATAAGGGTGCATTCAAGATTTCTTCGCTATTGACTCCTACACGCTTTTCGTTCAGCTATCTAGTCCACCGTTTGCTAACAAACTGACGCATATCCTAACGAAAGACTATGTTCCGTTTCCTTTTTGATCGATTGTCAAATTTGCCTGGAGAGCGACGATGGAACCGTCTAGGACGCCATTCTCGCCGAGTGCTGTCGCTATTGGCGGTAATGGGATTTATTGGGGTCAGCTTGAATGGGATGGCCGCAAATGCAAATACCGCTGCATCCCAAAGCCAGCCGCAGAATCAACCGAAGCCGCCGATCGTGCTGCCCAAGCTGTCTACTGAGCCGCCGGTTTATTATCCCGAGTCGGGAGTGAGGGTCGATCCACTCTATGAACCAGCCGCCTTTACGCCCGCTCCAGCGTTGACTGAAGTGGCCCAAGCCGCTCAGGTCGCTCCTGATTCTTCTGAGCTATCTGAGCCATCTGATTCTGCTGAGCCATCTAATCAAAGTCCTGCTTCTACCGAGCCTTCGAGTCAACCTAGAGCGCGAGCCACTCGTAGGCCGACCCAGCCGCTGAGCCAATACGTGATGGAATTTAACCGCAGCCCGGTGGTAGGCAACCGCTTACGGCTGCAAGGAGTCTATCCTGAAACGCGCATCGGCTTTACCCGACCTCGCAACTGGCAGATCGAAGACGCCCAGGTAATCTTGCGCTATCAGCATTCGCCCTCCCTGTTGCCAGACAAATCAAAGCTACTGGTGCGGGTGAACGATACTAGCATTGGCAGCATCAATTTGGACCGGAAAAATGCTCAGCTTGCCGAAGCCACCTTCACGCTTCCTGCCAATCTGATCCAAGACTACAACGAAATCTCGATGCTGGCCGAACAGCAGACCGCGGAAACCTGCTCCAATCCGGCGGACCCGATGCTGTGGACCGAAATCCTGCCCGATTCTAAGCTGGTACTGGATTACCGGCCTCAGCCAGTTGCGCTCAATTTCAGCAGCTATCCGTTTCCGTTTCTCGATCCGCTCAGTCTAGAGCCAAACCACCTCACCTACCTGCGGCCCAAAACCTACAGCAGCGATTGGTTAACCGCCACCGCCCGCTTCCAAACCGCCGCCGCCCGTCAAGTTGATTACCGGCCCTTAAAAACAACCCTGGCCGACGATACCGCCCAACTCCAGCGGGACGATCGTTTGATGATCATCGGCACACCCGCCGAGCAGCCAATCTTGAGCACCCTGTCGTTGCCCTTTCCAGTGAAGAACGGTCAGTTGCTTGACGGGGATCAGAATCCGGTGCCCAATGAAGTCGGGTTACTGATGCTGACGACGCTAAAGGACAAGGGCACCCCGGTTTTGATCGCCACAGGCAATGGAGCCACTGGTGTGCGGCAGGCGGTGCAGTTTTTGGTGCAGTCCCGCGATCAGCAAATTGGCACCGGGCAGGCCGTGACCGTAGACCAGCTCAGCGAGGTGCCCACGCCCGAACCGCGCAACTGGGCCGGCTATTTACCGACCAAAAACGAGTTTCAACTCAAGGATCTGAGCCTGTACGACCGCCAGCCATTCCAGGATGTCACCGTGCGGGGCACCAATGCACCTCCGATTAACATTCCCTTCCGTGCTCTGCCGGACGATCGGTTTCTGCGCGGCAGCACCATGCTTCTGCGCTATAGCTACAGTCCCCAAGTCAACTCGCGCACCTCGGCAGTAGAGGTAAAAATCGACGGCGTCACGATTGGTTCTAAGCGGCTCGACTCCACGGTTGGCGGACCAAAGACCTTCCGTGTCAATTTGCCAGAAAACCTGATCCAGCCCGATTCTACCCTCAGCGTCAACTTTGTCATGAATCCCAGAGAACTGGGCGTCTGTGGCCTAGAGACCGATCAGCAGCTCTGGGGGACTCTGCACGGCGACACCGGCTTCAAGCTAGTGCGGGACACGGTGGTGAATTTACCCGACCTGAAGCTGTTCAAAACTGGCTTTCCCTTCACCGCTCCGCAGGATTTGTCTGGCATGGCTGTGGTGCTGCCTGTGAATCCTAACGATGCCGAAGTGGGAACTTTGCTAGCCTTGAGCGAACGTTTGGGCCGCCTCAGTCAGGCCGATTCGGTGAAATACGACGTGTATACGGGCGAACTACCGCCAACAGTACGCGATCAGCAGCACATTGCTGGCATTGGTTTGGGTAGCCGCTTTCCGATTGCCGAAGCCCTAGAAGATCAGGGCTTCAACCTGGCGGCAGCCTTTAGCCGGTTTTGGGGCGGCAGTCGAGTGTATGCCTTACCCGATCAGGAAGGGGTTTTGAAATCGAACAATTCGCCCTGGAATCGGGAGCGAGTGCTGCTGGCCCTGACCGCCCAAACCGAAGCCGGACTACAAGAGGTGCAAGCCCTACTGCGGCAAGATCCGTTGTTCTCCCAAATTCGGGGCGACACGGTGCTAGTCAGCCGCAACCAGCCGAATCCGTCTCCCTACGACGCCAGTGGCTACAACCTGAAATCCCTGGAAGAAGCTCCGCCCCAGCGGATTCAACAAAGCAATTCGTTTAATCAGTTGATTCTGTTCCTGCAAGACTATTGGTTCTTGTTGCTGGTCGGCATGCTGAGCTTGGCGCTGTTGCTCTATGCTCTGTCCCAGCTTTTCCTCAACCGGGTTGCCAATTCCGGCGATGTCTAAGCCATTCATTCATTCTGTTGAGCTATGACCACTACTCCGTCCTATCGTCCACCTTGGTTAATCCGCCGATTGGAAGCCCTTCCGAACGGTCTAGAGCGATTGTTGCCCTGGGCTGACAAACGCTATCTGTTCTGGCTGGTGATTCTGCTGCTGGTGATGTCGATTCCGCTAATCGTGACGCCGCTGCAACTCTGGCAGCAATTGGTGCTAGCGGTGGGGTTAATTCTGTTTAGTACCCTGGTGCTGCGGTTTGAACATCGTCATCCCCAACAGCGGGTGAGCGAATACCTGCATTTAATCTTGGCTTGGCTGAGTATTGTCACGACGCTGCGCTACTTGTTCTACCGCACGGCCTACACGCTGAATCTAGACAGTTGGCTAGAAGGCTTCTTTAGCTTGCTGCTGTTTGCGGCGGAGCTGTATGCGATTGCTACGCTGCTGCTGTCCTATTTTCAGACCCTGCGGCTGCGGGACCGGCAACCCGTTGATATCAGTGGGGTTCCAGCCTCTCAGTTGTTCAGCGTCGATGTCTACATTCCCACCTACAACGAAGACGTGGCGATTGTGCGCAAAACGGCGCTGGCGGCCCTAGCGCTCGATTACCCTGCCGACAAAAAGCGGGTTTACATTCTGGATGACGGGCGCAAGTTCCCGGAACGGCGCGAGCAGCTCTATCTGATGTGTCAGGAACTGGGCTGTACCCTGATTACCCGCGGCAACAACGACCACGCCAAGGCGGGCAATATTAACCACGCCATGCATCTGACCCAGGGCGAGCTAATCCTGATTCTGGACTGTGACCATATTCCGTCGCGGCAGTTTTTGCAGCAGACCGTAGGCTTTTTCTATAGCCCGAAAGTAGCGCTGGTGCAAACGCCCCACTGGTTCTATAACCCCGATCCGTTTGAGCGCAATTTGCTCACCCAGGGCCGTATCCCTGCCCTCAACGAACTGTTCTATAAGGTGATTCAAAAGGGCAATGACTTTTGGAACGCGGCTTTCTTCTGTGGCTCAGCGGCGGTGGTCCGCAAGGATTATGTCTTGGAAGTAGGCGGCATTGCGGTGGAAACCGTCACCGAAGATTGCCATACCTCACTGCGACTGCACTCCCAGGGCTACGACTCGGTCTACTACGACAAGATCATGGTGGCGGGGCTGGCTCCGGAGCGGTTTTCCTCCTATGTTGGGCAGCAGGTGCGCTGGGCACGCGGCATGGCTCAGATTCTGCGCTTGGAAAATCCCCTGTTTAACCCCAAGCTGAAGCTGACGATTCCGCAGCGGCTCTGCTACTTCTCGGCCACCAGCCACTTCTTCTTTGGCTTTCCGCGCCTGATGTATGCCCTGGCCCCAATTTTGTTTTTGCTGTTTGGCCTCAACCTGGTGCGCGGTTTGGGCGTAGAAACCTTGGCCTATGCGATTCCCCACATTGTGCTGGGGTTGAACGCCAATCACATTACTAACAAAGGCGCTCGCTTTTCCTTCTGGAACGAGATTTTTGAATACGCGATGGCCTTCCAGGACGGCATGGTGACCATGCTGGCGGTGATCAATCCCAAACTGGGGCGGTTTAACGTCACCGACAAAGGCGTATCGGTGAACCAGCGCTATTTCGACTGGAGTTCGACCCGCATCCCGTTTTTGCTGGTGCTGCTGCTGATTCTGTCGCTGCTGGCGGTGCCTTTCTGGCTGCTGCTGCGGCCTGAGTTTACCGAGGCTACCGTGATCAATGCCTTCTGGGCGCTGTTTAACCTGGTGCTACTCGGCACAGCCCTGCTGGTGGGACTAGAGCAACCCCAACTGCGTCGTGCCCATCGTCTGCACCGCCAGATCACGGCAGAAATTCAAAATACCGATGATAGCCGCCTCAGCGGTACCACCCTCGATGTCAGCGAAAGCGGTGCCCAAATTCTAGTCGAGGGCAACCCCAACCTGCCGGATGTGGTCGAGCTAGAGCTGATCGGCGACTTTGGCCGACGGGTCCGGCTGATGGGTCAAATCATTCGCCGCATCCCTGCTGATGCGAATCAAACCGTTTTAGCTGTGGATTTTATCGATCTCACACCCAGCCAATACGATGTGCTGGTGCTGGTCCTCTATTCCGATGTCAATCAGTGGTATACCCAAGAGCGGCAGGAGGTGGATCGGCCCTTGCATTCCTTCCAGTTTCTGATCAGCGGCCTCGGTCGAGTCTTCCGGGATGTCCAACCCGCTAAGAGTGCGCCGGTTCGTAAGCAAATCCGAGCCGCGGCTCAAATCTACTGGAACGAGCGGTACTATCCCGGCATCGCTACCGAAATGAGTTCTCGTAGCCTCAAGGTTGAACTCGATGACTGTCCTCCAGAACTGGCGGCCCTGCGACGCTCTCCGACGCCCGTTGGCGTGGTGTTGAGTCAAAATACCAGCGACCCCAATCCAGCTCAGTTGTTGGCCCAAATCGACGCGATTGGCACCCGTCAGATGACCCTGGTAAACGGAGCGGTGCAAGCCAGTGCTGCGATGCCGATCGAGCTGAGCTTTCCCCAAGCGCTTGATCTTCAGCAAGGTTGGCAAATTCGTCAGTTGCTCAAGCAGTTGGAGTAGGCGATGTTAGATGACTCAGAACGTTGCGGTAACAGCAGAACCGATTGTAAGATAGTAGACTGTGTCAAAATTTGAACAACTGTAGGCAAACCCATGCCCAAGCTCAAGACTCGCAAGGCGGCTGCTAAGCGGTTTGAAAAGACCGGCAGCGGCAAACTCAGACGCCGGAAAGCGTTCAAAAATCACCTTTTGCAGCACAAATCCGCGACTCGTAAGCGTCGGATTACCGGACTGGTGGTCGTTAACGAACGCGACGCCGAAAATGTGCAGTTGATGCTGCCCTACCTCTAAATAAAAGTGTTGAGTTTTAAGTGTTGAATTTTGAGTTAGGGAATCGCTTATTTGCTCATTAACTCAAAACTTAACACTTAAAGCTTAGAGCTTAATTTCTATGGGATCGGGTTGTTGTCCGCCACCCGTACCTGGACTGTAAATCAAGTTTTGAGTTCTAAGTTTTGTAGCTTGCTTCTGCGCAGCAATGGTTTGAGTTAACAGGTGGCTAGTCTGGCTTTTAACTCAAAACTCAACACTTAAAACTTAAAACTACTTGAAGTATTGGAGTTAAAGTATGACTCGTGTAAAGCGCGGCAATGTTGCTCGGAAACGCCGCAAAAAGATTCTTAAACTAGCGAAAGGATTTCGGGGATCTCATTCTCGCTTGTTCCGGACTGCAAACCAGCAGGTAATGAAGGCTCTGCGCAATGCCTATCGGGACCGGCGCAAGCGTAAGCGCGATTTTCGCCGGCTGTGGATTACTCGAATTAATGCCGCGGCTCGTCAGCATGGCATGAGTTACAGCAAGCTGATGGGCGGTTTGAAGAAGGCAAATGTCCAGATCAATCGCAAAATGCTGGCGCAAATGGCTGTGCTCGATCCAGCTGGATTCAGCAAAGTGGTGGAAATTGCTGGCAAGGCTTGACGGCTAGCCGAGTTTTAAGTTCTCAGTTCTGTTGGCGCAGCCTGCGCAGTTGGCGATAGCCTGCCGTTAGGATAGCGCGTAGTTTTGAATACCGGATAGAGTTTTGCTTGCTGAGACGATTGATTAATCTCAACCTATCTGCAGCGTCAAGGCGACTGATGCAGGTAGGTTTTTTGTTGGCGCTGCTCGGCTCTGGAAGCGACGGGGTGGCGGTGCAGGCGGCGGAGCTGGATCAGATCCGAGATCGCGGCTATTTGATTGTGGGCGTTAAGGATAATCTGCGTCCGCTGGGCTTTCAGGATAGCCAGAATCAGTTACAGGGATTTGAGATTGATATTGCCCGCCAGCTGGCGGCTGAGTTGATTGGCGATCAGGCCGAGGTGGTGCTGAAGCCAGTGTTGAATCAAGACCGCTTGCATGTTTTGCTAAATGGTGAAGTGGATTTACTAGTGGCGCGGATGTCGATTACCGATGCTCGCTCGCGCCTGGTGGATTTTAGCCGCCCCTACTATATTGATGGCACCGCCTTTGTCAGCCGCGATGCTGCGATTCAGAGTCTGCAAGATTTGCAGCAGCAAACCGTGGCGGTTTTGTTCGGTTCGGATACCATCCCTGCGGTTCGCTTTCTATTACCCTCGGTGCGGTTGCAGGGGGTCGAGTCCTATCAAGCGGCCAAGGATCTGCTAGAGAGTGGTCAAGTCGCGGCCTTTGCTGCCGATGCTACGGTGCTGACAGGCTGGGTGCAGGAGCATCCTGATTATCATTTGATTTCGCCTTTGATTTCGGCTGAAGCTCTGGCGGTTGCAATGCCCAAAGGCCGCCAGTACGATGAACTGCGGCGAGAGGTGAATCAAGCGGTCGAACGCTGGCTCAAGACTGGCTGGTTGCGGCAACGGATCGCAGAGTGGGGCTTGCCGATTGATGGGTTCCCTAGCTTTACTGATCGCATCGAACCATCCAATGAGTGACCTGGATCGAGCTAGGCGAGCAACCGAATTGCGTTATTTCAACCCATGCTACAAATAAACTATTTTTTCCCTCAATAATTTAAGTTAGTTCACGAATTGATCGGCTTCGCGTGGATCAGTAACAAGCCGCCTATTCTTGCGACCCTAGGCGCTACTCTGAGGAAAAGATGTAATTGGTGATACGAAGTGACACCTCCAATTCCCTTACCTTAGCTCTACGGGCAGAGTGGTCTAGCCTTCTCTCCTCCCCTTTATCCTTGAGGAATTTCTATGCGCCTGGAACAGTTGCAAGCTTTTTTGGCAGTGGCTGAGACCGGGAGTTTTCAGCAGGCAACGCAGCGATGCCGAGTTACCCAATCCACAATTAGCCGTCAGATTCAAAGTTTGGAAGCCGAACTGGGCCTGCCGCTGTTTCATCGCACCTCGCAAGCAAAACTCACTCTGGCAGGAGAACGCTTTTTGCCCCGCGCCCGGCGGATTTGTCAAGAATGGCAAACGGCCACCGAAGAGTTATCCGAATTGCTAGAAGGCCGTCAATCTGAGCTGTGTGTAGCCGCAATTCACTCGGTTTCGGCTCAGTTTCTGCCGCCAGTGCTGCAAAAATTCTGTCAAGATTATCCAGCCGTGCAGTTGCGGGTCACGTCCTTGGGCAGCGATCGCGCCCTGAAGGTGCTGCGAGATGGACTGGTGGATTTGGCGATTGTGATGAATAATCGGTTTCTCACCGCGAGTCCCGAAATGGTCGTGGATCCACTCTATCGAGAACCAGTTGAAGTGCTAATGGCGGCTACCCATCCCCTCACCCGTTATCAGCAGGTGCCGTGGGCAGAATTGGCCCAGTATCCGCAGGTGGTGTTTAAAGACGGCTATGGCATGCAGCGCTTGGTGCAAGAACAGTTTCAACGCTATGCGCTAGATCTAAAGCCGTTGGTAGAACTAAACACGCTGGATGGCTTTCGTGGCATGGTGCGGCAGGGAGAATTCATTGCCCTGTTGCCCCGTTCGGCTCTATTAGAAGTGGCCCATGACCCGACGCTGGCGGTGCGTCCCACTGAAGAACCCCACTTGAGCCGTGAAGTGGTGCTCGTGACCACGCAGGACCGCTTAGAAATCCCGCCGATTCAGCATTTTCGCTCGCTGGTGCAAAAGCTGCTGGCCGATCAATCCCTGCCCCAACCTCCTCTGGCCTCTCTAGAAACCAATCCGTTGCTTTGATTGGTTTAAGGATTGGCTCTGACTTTGCTTTCATGTGTAATGGTTGAATTCCTACTACCTTTCTCTATCCATCTATCTGCTGTTGTTTCTCCTAACTGCCCCCCTAACTGCCAATGAGTGATGCGTTTCGTGATCTGCTGCGTAAAGTGGGCAGCGGCTCCCACACCAGCGAAAACCTGACCCGGATTGAGGCGGCCAACGCCACCTACTGGATGCTGACGCAAACGGCCACACCCGCCCAAATTGGTGCCTTCATGATTGCCCATCGGATTAAACGCCCCACCGGTGAAGAACTGGCGGGGATGCTGGATGCCTACGATCAGCTAGGGCCAAAACTAACGGCGATTCAGGCCAATTACCCAGCGGTGGTGATGGGCATTCCCTATGATGGACGCTCACGGACCGCGCCCCTAGCGCCTCTAACGGCTTTGATCCTAACGGCAGTGGGCTGTCCGGTGGTGATGCATGGCGGGCGACGCATGCCCACCAAAGAAGGGGTGCCGCTGGTAGAGATCTGGCAGGAGTTGGGCGTAGACTGGACGGTGCTGTCGCTCGATCAGGTACAGCAGGTATTTGCCCAGACGCTGCTGGGTCTCGTTTATCTGCCCACTCACTTTCCCCTCGCCGAAGCGCTCGTCCCCTATCGGGAACAAATTGGTAAGCGCCCACCCTTTGCAACTGTGGAGCTGTTCTGGTGCCCCTATGCTGGAGAAGCCCTGCTTGTGTCTGGCTTCGTCCACCCGCCCACCGAAGAAATGGCGCGAGCTGCCTTTGCCCTGCGCGGTACCCAGCGATTTATGACGGTGAAAGGACTGGAAGGAAGCTGTGACCTACCTCGCGACCGTACCTGCATTGTCGGCCTCAGTCAACCCGACGCAGAACCAAACTTTGAGCGGTTGTTGCTCCATCCCCGCGATTATGGTTTTGCCGGGTTAGAAGTACCGCTGTTGCCTACTCCGGAACTAGTGGCCGCGATGCAAACCGTCCTACAAGGCCAGCCCGGTGACTTGACGGATGCCGCTATCTGGAACGGTGGCTTTTACCTCTGGCAGTGTGGTTATTGCGCCGATTTGGAATCTGGGTTTGGGGCAGCCAAAGCAATTCTTAGCAGTGGTAAAGCGGCTGAAAAGCTAGCTGAGATCGTGGATACTGTGCGGAACGCCAGCCGGGAACGGGTGGAACTGTCAAAGGCGACCATCGAGTAGGGCTATGTAAGGGCTATGTAAGGGCTATGTAACAGAATAAGAAGCAATGTCACCCCCCTTTCACCGGTGCAATTTGCACCAGCATTAATGAAGTGGTTTGTCACGGAATTCCCAACCCAAAGCAAATCCTTAAAGACGGGGATATTATCAATATCGATATGACGCCAATCCTAGACGGTTATCATGGCGACACGTCTAAAACATTTGTGGTTGGTAATGTATCAGCAACAGCCCGGAAGTTGGTTAAAGACACTCTCCAATCAATGATGCGGGGAATCTCTGAGATTAAACCCGGTGCAAGAATTGGTGATATTGGTGCTGCAATCCAGGAATATGCTGAAACGAATGGGTTCTCAGTTGTGCGAGATACGGTTGGGCATGGTGTTGGCAGGCAGTTTCATGCCGAGCCTCAAGTTCCTCACTATGGCAAACGGGGCAGTGGGTTAAAGTTGCGCCCAGGAATGGTTTTTACATCTCTCAGTTCAGTCAACGCATTATTTCTCGTCTTGCTTTGCAACGCTGCTACTACTGCTTGAAATATCCCGTCTTAAGTTCCTAATGCATATCCTAGGATTTGACGTTTATATATCGAGATGCATGATATGAGTATATCAAGTGCTGTATCTAACTGCCTCTTTCGGGGTTGAAAACTTTGCTGAATGATTCGGTTGTCTTAACTTAACGATGAATAAAGCCTGTATGCAGGCTAAGTATGTTTACAGGTCCAGCAATGGCATGCAAAATACGATAGCTTCTAACTTCCAACGCCTGCTCCTGCTGCCTTCCGCCTCCTGCTCTCTCATCGCTTCTCGCCATTCTTCGAGTTACTGGCATCCAACCGATAGGACGGCTCCGCACTGGTTCCGTCAATAGTATCGAGATCGGGATAGGATTCGGGTTCTAATTCGGCCCACTCGGCAGAGGGTTCGCGAGATGGAGCCGTCTTCTGGCTGTTGGAAGTTAGGGAGGTGGGATTTGACTCTGGTGACGTTAGAGAAACGGTGAGGGCTTTGAACCAGCTACTCAGCCCAATCCATCCTTCTTCTAGGCGATCAATGGTGCGATTTAACTGAGCAGCTAGAGGCGAGCGGTCGGCGCTTTGCTGGAGGTTAGCCCGCAATTGCTGAATCGTGAGCTGAACCACATCTGAGGCAGAGGTGGCAGCTTCTGGCAGTTGGGTTTGCTGAGCTGTAGGAGTTTGCTCGCGTCGTAGTTTCAGAGTCTGCCAACCGAACCAGCTCAATAGCGCCACGCTTGCCACTTGCCCCAACAGCACGCCGCCTGTAATCCGTCCGGCACAAACCCATAGCACCAAGGCATAGAACATGCCCACGCCACTCCAGATCAGATCATATTTGCGATGCACTTCTGGAAAGAAAAAGGCGGCCATGTAGAGGCTGAAGCTACCTAAACCAACCACAATTGCTAAAAGATAGGTAAGCATGATCGTCCTGGACTAAGGGGCACTATTTCATTTTGCTCAAGTTTTTACCAGACAAGGATTTTTAACTTTATGAAATCTCCTTGGGCGGACTTAAAGATTCTACAAGGTTGTTTGAGTTTGTGATATGTTGTGATTCACAACACCTGAAGTGGCGATTGACGAGATTCGTTAACGATTAGTCCGGAGAGGAGGTTACCTCAGATGGATCCAAAGTTATGCCAAACCTTCAGCCAAATGATGAAGTAGGTTCTAACGTTCAACCTAAACATTCAACCTAACAGTTCGACCTAACAGTTCGACCTAACAGTTCAACAGTGAGTTCTCAACAGACATCCTGGCGCTTTAGAGGCGCTACGCGATGAAGGAGAGATGGTGAAATGGGATTTATTACGGCTTTGATGATTATGCTAGGGTCTGCTTTTCTCTATGAGAAGGTGCAAACGAGGTCTGTAGAGGTAGCAGTTGGCTGCATGGCGGTTGCCTTGGTGAGTTTGGTCGTTGCCATCGTGGTAGCACCCTGGCAGATTCAACTACTGATGCTGCTTGGTATTTTGCTCTCTTCGGCCTGGATTAGAATTGACCTGTTTTCTTAATACAGCCTTTTTCAGGCTAGTGAAGTCCGAAAAACGGGCTGCAGGGCACTGCCCCTGCACCCCCATACCTCACATGAGTGAAAAACGCTGTAGGCAGATCATTGTCTCGGTTTGTGCTGCGAGCGGCGACTGCTTTGGCCAAATTTCACACAAGTGACATATTTCTGAGAAAACCCGTAAATTTACTGTCAACCTTCCTGATGCCAAGCTAAGCCTCTGTGAATATACACATAATCGTATCGACAAGAAGCGTCTAGCGATGAGTGATTTGTGTGTTCTCACGGCAAGCCTACTGATGCAAGGCAAGGTTCCCGGCTGGAAACCAGCGACACCGCCCCAGCAGTTCTGGGATGCCTTGTTGAATCGCCGATCAACCGTAGATCAGCTTTGTAGTTCTAACACCGCTTCAACCACCGTTACACCAGTTGCCGCTGCCCATCGACCCGAGTTCAGCCCAGGGACGAAATCAGTTTCCATCCAAATGCCCAGTCAACCTGCATCCGGCAGTCAGCTCTATGCCCAGCGTCTGGCCGCGCTCCGGTCTGGGCAACTGTACACTCGCTTACCCGCAGACAGTTTCAAACCCGTTTGGCAAACGGCATCCTATCGTCCTAGCTACGAAGATTGGCTGAAGCTGTTGTCTTACGAAACTAAAGCGGTCACCCAGGGGCAGGGTTCCCAGCGGCTGACAGTTTTGCTGGGTGATTCTATTGCCCAATGGTTTCCAGCCGAGCAGCTCTCGCGCGAGCGGTTTTGGCTGAACCAGGGCATCTCTGGTGACACCACCAGCGGTGTTCTGAAACGGCTGTCGGTTCTCGATGGCGCGAATCCAGACTCGATCTATCTAATGGTTGGCATCAATGATCTGCGGCAGGGGGTTAGCAACCGAGAAATCCTGAAAAACCTGCGGCAAATCATTCATCGCCTCCGCGCCTCCCATCCCTATACGCGAATCTACATCCATTCCATTTTGCCAACTCGCCTCGAAGAGATTCCGGTTAACCGGATCCGGCGGCTCAACTACAACATCAAAGCCCTCACCGAGCAGGAAGGCGTCTATTTCGTCAACCTGCAACCGGCCTTCTCAGACGAAGACGGCCATCTCCAAGCCCACCTCACGACTGATGGAATTCATCTCAATGCTAGAGGCTATCGGATGTGGCAGCTCGCGATTGCGCCCGTATTTTGAACCGCCCTTTTGCTAGTCATGTTTGCTGGTCATGATTGCTAGTCGCGCAACACATACCCTACACCGCGCACGGTTTGAATTAAGCGTTTTTCGCCCTTTTCTTCTAGCTTCAGACGCAAGTAGCGGACGTAGACCTCGATGATGTTAGAGTCACCCATGAAGTCGTAGCCCCAGACTTTTTCGAGAATTTGATCGCGGGTGATCACTTGCCTGGGATGGCTGAGCAGATAGTCGAGCAAATCGAACTCTTTGGCTGTCAGTTCGATGGTGCGGCCATTGCGAAACACTTCACGGGTGCGGCGATTCAGCGTTAGATCCTCAAATTGCAGCAGATCGGGGTTGTCTTCCTGGTTGCGGCGCAGATGGGCGCGAATTCGGGCCAGTAATTCTTCGATGCTAAAGGGTTTAACCACATAGTCATCTGCTCCGGCATCAAGGCCGGCGACGCGGTCGCTGACTTCATCTTTAGCGGTGAGCAGAATAACAGGTACCTTGCTGCCAGTAGCTCGCAGCCGCCGACAAACTTCCAAGCCGGTCATGCCGGGCATCATCCAGTCTAGAATCAGCAAATCAGGCGGAGCTTCGCGGGCCATAGTTAATCCAGTTAACCCGTCATGGGCTACGTTGATGTTGTAACCCTCACTGCTAAGTTCTAACTCAATAAACCGAGCCAATCTCTCTTCATCTTCGACCAATAGAATTGTTGCTGTCATTGTTGTCCTCGGATGTGATCACGTTGGATTAAAGCTAGATAAGTTGGCTATTTCTAAACGGATTGTTTTGGCGAAATAATTTAATGACGAATTTAATAACTGGTTGACCAGGGGTTGACTAATGAGAAAAAGCATAGCGGTTTGCTGATTCAATCAACGATTCTGTTAACCTTTTTCCTGATTTCCGGATTTTGCTCATGGCCGATCGTGGAGTCAGGATTTAGGCTGATTCACTTTAGGCGCGAGCGGCAGTTTCACAGTAAAGGTACTGCCATCTCCGGGAGTAGATTCTACCCCTACCTTGCCCGCCATCCCTTCCACAAGGGCTTTAACAATCGCTAAGCCCAAGCCAATTCCACCCGTACTGCGGCAACGTGAGGCTTCTACACGGTAGAACGGATCGAAAATCGAGGAGTGTTCGCTGGCAGGAATGCCACAACCATAGTCGCGAATTTGCAATACGGCCCAGACAGAGGTTTGATACAGCTTGAGTTGAATCGGCTGATCGGGCTTTGAATACTGCATGGCATTCTTGAGCAGATGCATCAAGACTCGACTGATCTGGGTCATATCGGCGTGGGCAACCACAGGGGCTGGAGCTTCGACTTCAATTAAACGCTGTTGCTCTGGATCGACCAGCTCAATTGCACTCTCAACAACCGAGTTCAGCGAAATTGGTTTCAGGCACAATTCCAGCTTGCCGCTGTTCATGCGGCCTAGATCGAGCAGATCTTTCAATAGATGAATCATGCGGTGCGTCTCCGAGGCCGCGATCTCTAGCGCCTCACGCTGAGCTGGGGTGAGATTGTCACCTCGCCGCAAGGTGCTTTGCACATAGCCCTGAATCAAACTCAGGGAAGTCCGCAGCTCGTGAGAAAGACTGTTGGTAAATTGCCGCTGGCGTTCTCCGGTTTCCGATAACTGATTGTAAAGACTGCTCATGGCCTGCACAAATCCCTCAACTTCAACGGGCACTGGCTGAGTGGGCAGGGACAGCGGCTGTGGCTTACCCACTTGAGCGCTAGCCATCTGGTTCATTTGCCGCAGGGGGCGCAGCGAACGGCGGATATACATGGCAATCAGTCCAGCAATCACGGCGAGCGCTAGCAGGGTGGCAAACAGCAGGGTGTTGATCAGGGTTGAGAGCACATTGTAATCATGGGTGACATCGCGGGCGAGATACAGTTCTCCTAAGAGTTGCCCAGTGCGAGTCACAGGTTTACGACAGAGAACGATCTGGCGACTGTCAATGCGCTGCACGGTTGGTTTGCTGGAAGTCTGCGCCCACGGTATAGCAGGCATCTTGGCGGCAAAATCAACCAAAGGACCAGAACGTGCTAGTACCTTACCATCTTCGAACCGCTTTGCAGCCAGCCACAGATTCGGAGACGCCCACTCATCCAAAACGGGCTGCCATGCATCAGGGTCAGTCTTCGCAAGTCGTTGACTCACATGGGTAGCCACTGTCGCCATCGTTTCCTTGTGATCAACAACCAGCATTTTTCGCATTTGCCAAGCCGTCCAGGTGCCAATGCTGCCAATACCTAACAGAGCGATCGTGGTGATGCCTACGGTCAACCGCAGTTGCAGCGAAGTGCGCTCTAGCCCGATTTGTTTGAAAGATGGCGAAATACCGTGTCGAATCCGCATGAGAATGCTAGAGAACCCATTGGCTAAAGAAAACTAGAGGCAAAAGTGACAGTTGAGCGGCTGTTTGATCGGTCTGTGATTGGTCTGTATTGCTTGTAATCTGAACAGATTGGGGGCTAGTCCATCCAGAATCTTGATCGTAGTGTAACGGAGCCATCTTGGGGAAACATGATTTTTTCCTGAGTGATTTTTCATTTGCTGTAATCACGTCTTCGATGGTATTTACTAATCTGCCATCATTTAGAAAACGACACCACAGACGCTGCTTGAAATCGCTTGCTTGAATCACTATGCTGTTTAGCTTCTGTCATCCTTAGCGCAACCATGTCCGCGAGGCTATCAATTTAAAATCCAGAATTTAACAAAATCTAAAATGGTATGGCCTGCAAATAGTTCCTCTGCCTTCCATCAATGTCCAATGATCCATCGCCATTTTCAGATGTGCCCATAGACTGTGACGAGACCGCTCGGCTCGAAGCGATTGTTGCATGCGAACAGGCGATTTTAGCCCATCCTGAAGTTTTGGCTGCCTATTGGCGGCTAGGGCTACTGCATTTGCTGCAAGGCAACGAAGCCGAGGCTCAATCAGTCTGGCTGACGGCCATGCTGCGGTTGGAGGCAGACCACGAAGCAGAACAACTCGCTGCTCTACGGCATTTGTTGCAAACCGAAGCTCAACAGCAGCTAAGACGCCGACCCGATCTAGCCGAAATTCTTTGCCATCAAGCCCTAGAAATCCGGTCCGATCAGCCGGAGCTGTATGTGCTATTGGGACGGGCAGTGGCATTACAGGGTGATTTAGATGGAGCGATCCAATGGTGGCAGCAGGCGATCGATATACACTCAAGTTTGGCAGAGGCAAACCGGGTCTCGCCGAGCTGGACAGAATCAACCTGGACAGAATCAACCTGGGCAGAGCCTTACCGCTACCAGAGTCAGGTCTGGCAAAAGCTGGGGGATTATCCGCAGGCGATTGCGGCAGCCCAGCAGGCAGTCAACCTAGCGCCGAACTGGCAAAGCTATTATTGCTTGGGCATTTGTTTCGGCTATTTACAAGATTGGCAAACAGCCCTGCCCCACTTCCAGCAGGCAGTCCAACTGCACCCCAATTGCCCGATGCTCCATGCCGATCTGGGATGGGCTTGGCTGTGTCTGAAGCAATCTGAACTGGCGCGGCAGCATCTTCGAGTCGCTGTGCAGCAGCAGTCAACTTTTGCCGCCACTTACCTCGCCTGGATCCCATCCTTGCCAGCAGATCGGATCGATGAAACGATCGATGAAAATCAAGCCCTGCATACCCAACTGTTACAGACGCTATTGCTTCCAACCGATGAACTAGCGGCAGTTTGCCAATTCTCTGCCGCTGTGCAGGCAATCCTGCAACGGCAGGCTATCCAGACTAGGCCAACCCCTCCATCAGCCCTGCCAGCCTCTGTGCCAGTGGATCCAGCTCCCCTGTTTGCAACGACACAAGACTGGGCCGCAACTCAGCCATCTGATTGCTATCAGGTGCTGGATCCGGCTAGTACAATTCCACTCTTGCCTCCCCATACCCTCGATCCAGAGGTGCACTTCAGCTTTCGGTTTGGCCGAGCCATGCCGCTGCCCGCTAGTTTTGTGGCCCAAATTCCAGCAGGGCGCGTTTGGTTTGCGGTGGATCAAAGCAGTACGGCTTTGTTTACAGCTGATGGTCACCTCTTGGGCGATCTGTCCGTCGAGTTTCCGCTGCTGAGTCCCGGGCACCCCGACAAACATCCCAGTCGTCATTCGGCTCGATTTTGCCCACTGCCACCCGTCAGATCGGTTACTGCAACGGTAGCGGTACTGTCGGGTCTGACGGATAACATGTACTTTCACTGGATGTTGGATGTGTTGCCGCGCATTGATCTGCTGCGCCGCAGCCGCATGGATTTTGAGGCGATCGATTATTTTCTAGTTAGTCATCACCTGCCGTTTCAGCAGGAAACCTTGCAGCAGTTGGGGATTCCGGCTGCCAAACTTTTGTCGCTTGAGTCAGCGCTGCACCTGCAAGCTACCCGTCTGATCGTGCCGTCGTTTCCTGGCGTTCCAGCCTGGATGCCGCGATGGTCCTGTGAGTTTCTGCGACGGGAGTTTTTACCGAACCGAGCTGCGGCTGCCAACAGCCCAATTTGCGGCCCAACTTCGAGAAAACGGCTATATCTGAGTCGGCAAAGTACAGCGAACCGCCGCTGGATTAACGAAGCAGATTGCTGGCCGGTTCTGGAGCGGTTTGGATTTCAGTCGGTGCATCTAGAAACGCTATCGGTAGCCCAACAGGCTGCCCTGCTGGCTGAGGCTGAAGTTGTGCTGGCAATCCACGGTAGTGGTTTAACCAATATCGTCTTTTGTCAACCAGGAACCAAGGTCGTTGAACTGTTCTCGCCGTACTATGTGTATCCCTGCTACTGGCTGCTGAGTAATCTAATGCAGTTAGAGTACTATTACCTGCTGGGCAGTACACCATTGGGCGTGTTCTGGCATCAGTTGCTGTATCCCAATCCCCGCACAGAAGATGTTTGGATTGACCCGATGCAGCTAGAAACCCTGCTGCGGCTTGCAATGTAGCGGTGGATCCTTGGACTTCTAAGCCAGGGTGGGAAATTCGAGGTCAGCTAAAATCTGCGAAAAATCTTTTTTGTACTAGTACATTTGAACTATTTGTGATAGGATTTAGGACATTGAGCAGTACAGAAGTACTAAATATAGTGTACTGAGTACTAGCGGACCGAGTGCCTTAGTAGAAAGGCCAGGTGAGGCCCAGTCACCGCAGGTTAACCATTCATTTGGGTTTGTCTAATCCCAGGTTTTGCAGTCCCCCCTTCACAGGAATAGTTATGAGACAGTCGCACGCAGAAATCAAAGCGATCGAGGCTGAGCTACGCTCCATTCGAGCTGATCAAGATTCGTCTCGATCCGTAACTTTGCTACAGCCTGATCAATCTTCTGAGACGGCAACACCGAGTGCTCCCATTGCACCCACGATTGCACCCACGATTGTGCGCCCAGCTCCTCAACCGAGTGCAGTCAAACCCCAGAAGCCTACTCAGAAATCGACTCAGAGACGTTCAGTGGAATGCTTTCCGTTGCCTAATCAGAATGGGGCAGTGAATCCAGCATTATCCTCCCAGCTATTACATACAGTCGAGCAGTTGCAGCAACAGTCAATGGGAACGGTACGACGATTTAAGCAGGTACAGGCCCAATACTCACAAGCCGCTTCCCAATCCCAAAAGCATGCTATGCGCCATTTATTAGCAGAAAAGGCGAAGCAAATTAATCATCTCGCTTCGCAGCAAGAGATGGTGATTCTGGAATTGATTCAAATTTCTGAGCAGCTGGAACAGAACGAATCCACCAATCAGGCCAAACGTAGATCCAAGAATGAGCTAATTTGTGAATATTTCGAAACCGAAGTTCCTTATGTCGAAGTTAACGATAATGGAACGCTGGTTTTAACCTCGCGCGCAATTGATCCGGTCGTTTCAAGTAATCCGCCTGACGGCGATGCTCAATCCTTGGCCCAATCCCTGCGTCAACGTCGCCATAAATCAAGTTCGCCGATTTTTACCCTTGCTCAAAGACTGGTTAAAAGTTTAGTCAAAAGTCTGTGGTGGTTAGTCACAACGCCGCTCCGCATCATCAGCAGCGTGGCAAGTTTGGTGATGGCACCAATCGGTCAAATTTTTGTCGGACACCCCGCCTCAACGGCCCGCCCCAGATACCGCGGTTCAGGACGACGAGCGACAGCTACCGAAACGCCGTTTGCGCTGCGAGAAGCGGCCAGCCTAGTGGTGGGGTCAGCATTGCTACGGGTATTTCTGGACTGGATTGTAGCCACCTATCCCGTCCTCTGGGTTCCGAGCCTGCTGGTGATGGTGACACCAGCCTTGTTAGCTGCTTACCGTTCTACGGTCACGCCTCAGAGCGGATTTGCCTGGGGCTATCGGTTGTTCGCGATCATGATTGGTCTATTACTTGGAGGAAGATTATGACCCCGTTGCTACTTGGTGCCGCATGGCTGCTATTTGTGGTTTCCTGCTTTGCTTCGATGGCACCCACTGCGGATCCAAAACCACCGACTAAATCATTGACTAGGCCATCAACTAAATCATTTTCAGGGCCATTGGCAAAACCGTTAGAAAAAGCATCCGCAAAATCATTCGTGAAATCCAAGGTCGGAGGTAAGGATGAAAAAACGACCTGAACCTCATCAGCAGCTCGGCATGAGGCTGTTTCTCATGGGTGGAGCACTGGCTGTGATTGCTGGTCTAACGATGGATGTGCGGGAAAGTATTTCGTTTGAACGCGCCAACCGCCGTCCAGAAAACTGTGCTGGAACCGTGAATGCCGATGCCACCATCTCTAGAGAGCAATTGGCGTCCTTTTTGACCATACCGGAACGAGGCACCAAAACAGCGGTTCTCGATATTCTGCAAATGCCCTACTGCCAACTTCCTACCCTAGAGATCCGAGCTGGCGTGCCAGCCGAACGATCCGTCTACCGCTTGGCCTTTGATCCGCAAACTTGGCTGGTGGTTTTGTTTGAAGGCGAAGAATACGCTGGTTATCAGTTTCGAGTCATGCGATAACTCCACCGCATTCCGACTGACCTCGCTCCTTAACCCTAGAAAATTGCTATATATGGAGGGTTAAATCTGAGGTAGGGAGTGCTGGCATGGGACGCTGGAATTGGGTCGGCAGACGCGGGCGGAGAGCCGCGATTGTGCTAGCCGCCAGTGTGAGTTGTGCAAGCGTGAGTTGTTCAACCGGACCCGTGGTGACAGAGTCTCCCAGAACGATTCAAATTCAGCAAACCTGGCAGTTGCAGCCCGGCGATAGCGTCGGCAACTATCAGATTGCGGCAGGGCTGGGCGATATTTCGATTGAGCTGGATGGGGGAAAGGTGTACGCTCCCTTCGATGGTCGAGTACAGCCGAATGTCAGAGATTGTGTGTTGTTTTCCAGTCCGGATGTCCCCGCCTATCTGTTTCGTCTATGTGGTCTACAGCGGCCACGTCTGGGTCAAGTCAAGCAAGGAACTGCGATTGGTTCAGGACAGTATTTGCACTTCGCTACGTTGAGGAAATTGCCGGAAGGCACCTGGACTATTGTTGAACCCTCTGAGTCGATTTTGGAACAACTATTGAACCCGTCATGAATAAAGCGTTGATCTGTTTAGCAGGGCTAGCGGCAATGCTGAGCCAAACTCCTGCTGTCTTAGCCAACCCCAACCCGACCAACTGGAATACTGCGGCAACCCAAACGGCTCCAAATCAGCAAGCCGGTCTTCAATTCAATCCTGCCGTTTCTGCTGCCCCAGCCTTCTCAACTCCTGAGTCCCAACCCGACCAGCTCAAAATTCCCGCCCATGCCGTAGATGTACCAGTGGGCGTTGCCGATCAAAAACCAGCCGAACTGCCACCGCCACCGCTTCTATCTCCCTCTCCTTCAGCCCCCCTACCACCTTCCCCTCCAAGGCCAAACGCCACCCTCCCTCCCCCATCACCCCCATCACCCCTACCTCCCCCATCACCCCCCTCTCCCCCACCCGCCCCCTCCCCCACCCAATTTGCCACACCCATCCCAACCGAGATCGGTGTAGATTTTGGCCTAACTCAACCAGCCCATCCCCAGCCCTATCAACCCCTTACTCCCCACCCAGTTCAGCCCCCATCTTCCCCATCTTCCCCATCCCCCCCATCCCCCCCCCTTCCCTCAACCAAACAGCCAGCCGAATTCACCCTATCCGACCTGTTTACTGGCGATTCCGATTCCCTTGTGGCGGTGACGGTAGGCAATGCGGAAGGCACACGCACACCAGACGGCAAATCCACCGACGGCTTCTACGGCCACTCCGATCCAGGAAACGGCGTCTGGAATCTGGGCACCTTCTCCTATCAGCATGGGGCGGCTTCTCCCCAAGAGGCGGATGCTAAACAGCTCAAACGGTTGAAAAAGCAGGCGCAGATCATCCAGGAAAAAGCAGCGGCCAGAGGCATGAAGTTGACCTTGGAAGAAACTCTGAACGCGATTGATTTAGCGAATCAAGCTCCCAAAGCTGTGCTGGATACGGACGGCTATATCGAATGGCTGGCAGAAGCTCACCGGATGGGAAAACAGGGCGCGGATGCGATTCTCTGGGCGCGGGTACAGTCGTTTTTTGATCCGCAGACCCAACGCTGGAATGCCCCCGGTTTAGGCAACACCCCCGAACGCATCACTCGCGATCAGCAGCGCCGTATGCTGGCCATTGCCCGTGCTCTGGAAGCGCAGGACTATCAGATTGCTGCCGATGCTCGCCTGCGGCCTCAACCCGTTAGTTTTCGCCTACCGAAATGGAATTTTGCCAGTCGGGTGGTAGATCAGATCGCGACGCTGTTCAATTTTCTGGGCGGATGAGTCAGGATAGATGGCGGTAGGCGGGTCGCAGTGGATGGGTGGCGGAGGATAGGTGGCGGCGGCTCAGGCAAGCAGGCTACACTGGCCTAAGTTGCTTGGCTCAAACAGGGGCTTAGACAGGGCTGCATCAGAATTTTGACCACCACTTTTCAGAATTCAAGATGAATAGACCCAGCCTTCATTGGTCCAGACGGAAATTTCTTGGCCTTTCAGCTACGGCGTTTCTGGCTTCTTTTGCCAAAGCCTGCACTCCAGCCGCCTCTAATTCAACCCCCAGCTTGCGAGTTCATTCCAACCAGCGCTTTTTGATGACTGCCGACGGGCAGCCCTTTTTCTACTTGGGTGATACGGCCTGGGAGTTGTTTCACCGCCTGAATCGGGACGAGGCAACTCTGTATCTCCAGGATCGGGCCAGCAAGGGTTTTACAGTGATCCAGGCTGTGGTATTAGCCGAACTGGATGGGTTACGGCAACCTAACCCGGAAGGACACCAGCCCCTGTACAATAACGATCCGGCCCAACCCAACGAAGCCTACTTTCGGCATGTGGATTACATTGTCGATCAGGCGGAAGCTCTGGGGCTGTATATTGGCATGCTGCCCACCTGGGGCGATAAGTGGAACCAAAAGTGGGGCAGCGGTCCGGAGGTTTTCACCCCGGATAATGCTGAAATCTTCGGAGCGTATCTAGGCAAGCGGTATCGCGACAAGCCGATTATTTGGATTTTAGGCGGCGATCGCAATCCAGAAACCGAGCTGCACTTCGCGATCATTCGCGCCATGGCTAAAGGGTTGCAGCGAGGCGATCAGGGTCGTCATCTGATTACCTACCACCCGGTTGGCGGCAGTAATTCTGCTTTCTGGTTCCACCAAGACGATTGGCTCGCTTTCAATATGTTTCAGTCGGGCCATAGCGAAGCCGACACCCCCAACTATGAGATGACCGAAGCTAACTATGGGTTGCAGCCAGTTAAACCGACCCTAGACGGCGAGCCTTGCTACGAAGATCATCCGATTGGTTGGAATCCTGACAACGGCTGGTTTGATCAATTTGATGTGCGGCGAGCAGCCTATTGGTCGATGCTAGCGGGAGCCTGTGGACACACCTACGGCAATCACAATATCTGGCAAATGTGGCAACCAGGACGCGGACCCATCTCGGCGGCGAGAACTCCCTGGCAAGAGGCACTGAACCACCCGGGTGCAACCCAAATGGGCTATCTGCGCCGGCTGTTTGAATCCCGCCCCTACACCGAACTGGTGCCGGATCAGTCTCTGATCGCTGGAGAGCCAGGAGAAGGCGGTGAGATGATCCGGGCGGCAATCGCCAGAGATAGCAGTTTTGCATTTTTGTATACGCCGATGGGTAAGCCGATTCAAGTTGATCTGACCAAGCTAAAAGGCGATTCGGTGAATGCATCCTGGTACGATCCCCGCCAGGGAATAGCAACATCGATCGATACATTTAGAGTGGATGAGTCGTCGGCGTCGAGTACAACCTTTGCTCCAACCACGAATGGTCGCGGCCAAGACTGGGTATTGGTACTAGACCAAGCCGGCCACTCTTTTCCGACACCGGGAGCATCGGGAGCATAAAGATCGGGAGTACAACGACAGTGATTTCTAGAGCAGCGATTTTTATTTTCGAGAAAGTAAGTCAGAATACATCTTGCGGCTGAGGGTATGTATTACTTTGGTTCAAAGTCAACTAGGTTTTATATTTCTTAAACTTTAATCTAGGGGGTGCCAAAGCAGGGCGCTGGGATGTTGAGCTTAAGACTATGCGAGCTTAAGACTATGCGAGCTTAAGACTGATTGAAGTTGACTCGTGCCTTGTAGACCAACCATACTTCGATTTCTTCGATTCCAAGGAGCTAAATCTATGAACACTGGTCCGTCCTTTGAATTGCTTTCGTTTCTGGCTAGTTTGAGAAGCGGCATTTGGCTCCTGGGAATTTCGTCCTGGATTTTTGGCATCATTGACCGCAGTTTTGCCTCATTCGCCGATGGTTACCTGTCTGCGCTGGATATCGTTCAGTTGTTTACTGCCTCATTTTTCTTTGTCAGCTGGTTGTTCCTGAAACCAACGTCCCTCAGGGTGCTGGCTGCCCGCAGCACAAAGGAGATTTAGAAGAAGATCTAGCCGGTCTACATGCGTTCTAGAACGGCGATGCCGAGGAGTGCCAGTCCTTGTTTCAGGGTGCGGGCCGTTAGATTAGACAAAACTAAGCGAGAGGTGCGCTGTGGCTCTTCAGCCTGTAAGACAGGACAGCGATCATAGAATTGATTGAATTTTTGGCTCAGTTCAAACAGGTATTGGCAGAGCCGATTTGGCATCAAATCCTCCTCGATGGCGCTCAGGACTTCGTCGAAACTTAGCAGATGCTTAGCGAGAGCCAACTCGGTTTCTTCTTGCAGCACGATTGGACAATCGATTGCAAACTGGCTCAAGTCAATGCCGCCTTTGCGGCTAATACCTTGGATGCGCACATAGGCATAGAGCAGATAGGGTGCTGTATTACCCTGGAGCGACAGCATTTTGTCGTAGCTGAAGATGTAGTTACTGGTGCGATTTTGGCTCAGATCGGCGTACTTAACGGCGCTGATCCCCACTACTTCCGCTACATGAGACTTGAACTCCTCCGACTCTTGCCGCCCTTCCTCCTGTAACCGGGTTTCCAGATCGGTGCGGGCACGGCTCACCGCTTCATCGAGCAAATCCTTTAACCGCACCGTGTCTCCAGAGCGAGTTTTGAATTTCTTGCCATCTTCGCCCTGCACTACACCAAATGGCACATGCACTAGCTCTACCGAATCGGGAATCCAGTTGGCCCGTCTGGCTACCTGCCACACCTGCGTGAAATGATTTGCCTGACCTGCATCGGTGACGTAGATAATGCGTTCGGCGTGGTCTTGCTGAATGCGGTAGCGCAGAGCTGCCAGATCGGTTGTGGCGTAGTTGTAGCCGCCGTCTGATTTTTGAATAATCAACGGTAGGGGATTACCTTCTTTGTTGGTAAAACCGTCCAGAAACACGCACTTGGCTCCCTGATCTTCTACCAACAAGCCTGCTTGCTCCAAATCCTCCACCACGGCGGGCAGCAAGGGGTTGTAGAACGACTCACCCCGATTGGTGACGCAAATATCCAGCAGATCGTAAATTTCCTGAAAGGCGAGAAAGGACTGTTCGCAAAGCAGATGCCACGCCCGCAGCGATTCTTCGTTGCCTGCCTGTAGCGCCACCACTTCTAAGCGCGATTCTTCCCGAAACTGTTCGTCTTCATCGAACCGCTGTTTGGCCTGTTTGTAGAACGTCGTCAGGTCGCCTAGAGCTAAGGCGTTGGCAGTGGTAAGGGCATCGGGGTAGGCCTGCTTCAGGTGGGTGATCAACATGCCAAACTGGGTGCCCCAGTCGCCCAAATGGTTAATCCGCAGCACGTCATGGCCCAAGAATTCCAGAATCCGAGCAATCGAGTCGCCAATAATTGTGGAACGCAAATGGCCGACATGCATTTCTTTAGCAATATTGGGGCTAGAGAAATCCACAATAGTGCGTTTGGGCTGCTTGAGGGGCGGAATCCCCAGCCGCGCATCGGCCTGCATCTGCCGCAGTTGCTGTTCTAGGTAGGTCAGCTTAAGGTTGAGGTTGATGAATCCAGGACCGGCAATTGTGGGCGGTTCACACAGATCGCTGACCTCTAAATTCTGCACAATCGCTTCAGCAATGGCGCGGGGTGGTTTCCCTAAACGCTTAGTCAAAGACATCGCCACATTTGACTGATAGTCGCCAAATTTAGGATTGCTGGCGGGCACTAAGATCGGATCAGTTCCAGCCAATGCGTCGCCAAAGGCAGCTACCAGGGCTTGCTCAAAGCGTTCCTTGAGTTGGGCGATGGTTGAGTTCATAGTTCAGGTAGGGATAGTTCAGGTAGGGATAGGGCAGGTAGGGAAGGGCAGTTTGGCTCAGCGTTCGATGCCAATAGTCCATGCTAGCGGAATTTGAGGAATTTCCGTTGACTCAGGAGTTAGGAGTCAGGAGTTAGGAGTCAGGAGTTAGGAGTAGGGGTGGGTGTGCCGAAATGAAATTAGGTTGGCGATGCCCATACTGAAATCGGGTCAGCCGTGGTTGGAAGTCCCCCTTATTCTACGCCGAAGGCGCATCCCCGCTGGGGTTTAGGGGCATTATAGCCCCGCGGGCCTCTCAGAAAAAGGGGACTGACCCAAGCATGACGATGCAATCTGGCTCATTTCGATCTACTGAGATTATCTAAGTCAGGATGCTTAAAACTGAGCGGACAGCACGAAAAAGTAATTATGGTGCAGTCGAACGGAATCGTGGAGCAAATTGATACCTTCGGTCTCGGTTTTCCCTGGCTCTAGAAGAAGATATTCATCCCTTTATCAACCAGTTATCAACCAGTTTCAGATCGAACTCGACTCAGATGATGTTGTATTGCTTTATACTAACGATATTGCTAGAGTTATCAATCCTCAAAAGCAACAGCATGGTCTTGAGCGTTTACAAAAAAGGATTCAAATCACATCAAGCCATGCGCCTTTGAAATTCATCAAGCCGTAATTTGTTATATTCAACAGTACATTTACACTTAAAAACTGCGAATAGACGCACAACCAGACATGCGGGTGAATACGGATTTTTATAGTCTCTATGATTAGCAATTGCGGCATTTGCCTAGGCATGTTCTAGCCATTCAAACACTTGGTCAAGCTGCTCGATCGTCAATAACCCGTACTGCCACAGCACCATGGGCAGCAGGTTGTCTGGTAACGGCACTGATTGTTCTTGATGACGCAAGCCAATGGCGATGGCGCTAGTGGGAATCGCCAAATCGCGCTCTAGGAATTCAATTAATCGTTGTTGCTGGCTGGATTGCATGGATGGGGTATCGTAGTCTATTCGTTTAGCGAGTCTAAAATCTCCTGGGTAGAAAACCCATGACGGAGATCACGGAATTCAGTGAGTCTACTAACGTTGGCTCCGGGAAAACCGCATGACGCACCAGTGTATCACAGGCTTAGTACAATGGACGCTGATTTATAATTTCTTAAGGAAAAAATTCATCAAAGGCTGTCAGTTCCGACTGGAGCGGGTTTCAGCCACAATCCGGTCAAAGTACCAGTTGAGTCCGGGGGCAATCAGGCTGTGTAATCTTGCGAGTACACCCATCTCCTGTCCGGGCGCAATCACAAAGGCTCGTTTCTCCATGCCGCTGACAATCTGCTGGGCCACCGCCGCTGCGCTCCAGGTTTTTGCGGTTGCGGTGATTCGCTTCGTCTCAGGCGGTTTGGTGCGATTTTCGGCGGCGAGTTGAGGCGTATCGGTATCCGGCGGATAGACAATCGAGGTACGAATGCCCCACACTTTCAGCTCTCCCCGCACCGCTTCGGCCAAACCCCGTAGGGCAAATTTACTGGGGCTATAGGGCGTGTAGCCATAAATCCCGATCAACCCTGCTCCTGACGATACTATTGCCACATGACCGCGTCGCTGCTGCTCCATCGCCGGAAGCACCGCCCTGAGGCAATAGAGCGTACCAAAATAGTTGACCGCCATTGTGTGTTCAAAAATCTCCAGTGGCAGTTCCCGAAAGTATCCCGGATGGGCCATTCCGGCACAGGTGACTAAGCCATCGGGTGCGCCCAGTTGGGCAATCGCGGTCTGCATCGCCTGTTGTGCCTGTTCTCGATCCGCGACATCGGCAGCAAGGGGCAACACGGTTGTAGGTTGGGTTCGCCTTGCCTCGATTTCAGCCTGTGCCTGCGCTAGTTTGTTGGAATCGCGGCCAATAATTGTCACATGGGCACCCCGACTGGCAAACAGCTCTGCGGTTGCCTTGCCAATCCCGCTCGATCCACCCGTGACAATCACATGCTGCCAGTTCATCGTCCCCGCTGCTCGATCTCTTGTTTTAGGGCCACCATTGTTTTTTGCAAATTGTCCTTATATATATTGAAAAACAAACTGCGATTTGAGGCCGGTTCCACGATCACCTGATGGGTAATCATCACCTGACTGGCGGCTCCCGTCACGTACCAAGCTCCCTGCAACTTCTCCAGATCGCCCTCCACCATGCTGAAGCTGATTTTGGTCGGATAGGTTTCTGAAGCGGCAATCACAATCCGCTCTCGATGGGTGATGGGAAAAATCCGAATCACGTTGACCTGTTCAAAGATTTTTTGGGTGCCGTTGCTTTGCAGCAGTTGGCTCGACTCGACGCTGGGCAGAAAGTTGGCGAAATTATTGTAGTCCGTCAGGACCGCCCAAGCTGTTTCGACTGAACCGTTGGCCATAACTCGCGCCGTGTAGTTGCCCTGATCGCCCGACAGCAGTACTCGCCCTTGCCGCAGCGCCGCTTGCTCTTGACTGGTCAACGCAACTAGTTGAGAAGGGGATCGAGCGACCTGGGATAAAGGAGTCCTAGCGAGTAGCTTCAGGGGTAGCAACAGGACGAGCAGCAAAACCAGCGCAGATAGGTAAACAAGACGCAAGCGGGGCGGAAGCTGAAGACTCATAGGCGCGATTTCGAAGGATTTATCGAGTTAAAGACTGACTCGAACAGTTGACCCTTGCTCAGTGTATCAGGTTCCTTGTATCAGGTTGGTTCAATGCCATAGTGCTGTCGTTGAAACGGATAGGTGGGTAAAACAACCGTATGGCCGCGAGCTGTCCAGTTGATGCAGGCTCCGGCCACGTAATGCTGCGCCAAGCTTTGCAAATCGGGAAAGGCAGTATCGTTTGTTGATGTCAAAACAGGTTGGGTGACTCGACCTTGAAACACGCCGCTTGGAAGTGAACCTGTGCCAATTTGCGCCAGTTTTTGCTGTAGATCGGGCAGCGAGTCGGCCAAAATTGCCAGTCGGTGATTGAACTGTGCCCGTCCTTGGTTAGCGGTGTAGCAGAGGTCGGCTAGCGAGATCTGGGAATATGTCTGTAAATGTTGATGATAACGTTCTACTAACTGTTGCAGAGCGGGTTCTGTGCGGGCAGACAGGGTTAGCAGATAGGGCAGGTTAGCAGCAAGTTTCTCAGGTTGACGAGAACCATCAGGAGAAACAGAATTGTTAGACTCTGGTGGTCGATCGGCCACGATGACATGTGCATTCGTCCCACTGAAGCCAAAGGCGCTAATTCCAGCCACGCGAGGCATAGTCCCTTGAGGCCACGGAACAAGTTGAGTGGGCACCTGTACGGGGAGTTCAGCCCAGGGAATCTGAGGGTTAGGCGTTTGAAAGTGCAAATTGGCCGGGATCGCTTCGGCCTGAAGGGCCAACACAGTTTTGATTAAACCAGCTATTCCAGCCGCCGCTTCGGTATGGCCGATGTTGGTTTTGACCGCACCTAAATAGAGAGGCTGGGGCCACGAGTCAGTCAAGACTGCGCCAATTGCATTCACTTCAATCGGATCGCCCAGTGGAGTACCCGTGCCGTGGGTCTCGATGTAGCTCACCTGAGCTGGCTGAATTCGGCTTTGCTGCAGCGCCTGGCGCAATAACGCTTGCTGAGCTGAGCCATTGGGTACGGTTAAGCCGCCTGCTCGCCCATCGTGGTTCACCGCCGATCCCAAAATTACCGCCCAGACGCGATCGCCATCCCGTACCGCATCTCGCCAACGTTTCAACACCACGATGCCAGCCCCTTCTGCGCGAACGAACCCATCTGCTGCCGCATCAAAGCTTCTACAGCGTCCGCTGATTGACATCATGCGTGCTTTAGCAAAATTAATGCTGCTGGCTGGCTCCAAGATTCGATTCACACCTCCCGCCAAGGCCAGATCGCACTCTCGCTGCCGCAAACTCTGACAGGCTGTATGTACCGCTACGAGTGACGAGGAACAGGCCGTATCGAGCGCCAAACTAGGCCCCGTGAAGCCAAACACATAGGAAATCCGTCCGGCGGCCAAACTGTGGGTGTTGCCGGTAGTCAGGTAGGCGTCGATCTCGCTGGGGTGACGGTTCAGCAGCCGCTGCCAATAGTCGATACTGCAAATGCCAACAAATACACCTGCGTTGCTGCCTACGAGCCGATCGGCAGCCAAACCCGCATGTTCTACCGCTTCCCAACTTACTTCTAACAACAAACGCTGCTGCGGATCGAGACTGGTTGCTTCGCGGGGAGCAATCCGAAAAAAGGCGGCGTCAAATTCGAGCAAGTGCGGCAAAAATCCGCCGAAGCGGCTGAACATTGTGCCGGGATGGTTGGGGTCTGGATGATAGTATTTGCTTAAATCCCAGCGATCGTCTGGAATTTCGGTAATCGCATCTTGTTGAGCTTGTAAGAGCTGCCAGAAATCGGCTGGATTTTCCACATTTCCCGGAAACCGACAACCCATCCCGACAATCGCAATCGGTTCCTGTTGGGCAGCTTCGAGGGCATCGAGCTTGGCTTGGAGCTGCTGCAAGGCCAGTAAAGCCCGTTTGGTAGGAGAGAGATCAACAGAATTGGCTGAAGGTTCCATTGCCCGTTGTTCTGTAGGTGAGAGTGCTGCTAAAAACTGGTTGCTTTCAACCATACAGGCTAGCTCATTCTCTGTCATGGTTCTCCCCGTCTCCTGGCTGCTGCCCCCTGTCTAGCCTAGAAGTTCTAAAATTAAAGATATGTAAACCGAGCTGGGTCAGGTTATGGAGTGGCAGGAAATCTACGGCAACTGGGTGTTGGTTCCCCCGCGTCCGATTGCGATTATTCATTTTTTGGGCGGGGCATTTGTGGCAACGGCTCCCCAAGTCACCTATCGAGCCATACTCGAAGCATTGGCAGCCCAGGGATATGCGATTGTCGCTACCCCGTTTGTGAATACGTTGGATCACACTACAATCGCCCAGCGGGTGATGCGGATGTCCAACCTGGCGCTGGATTATCTGACTACCGAGGTGTTGCGCCAATACTTGCCCATTTACGGCATTGGTCACAGTATGGGCTGCAAGCTGCATTTGCTGATCGGCAGTTTGTTCCCGCAGGAGCGGGCTGGTAATATTCTGATTTCCTTTAACAACTATCCGGCAAAACGCTCGATTCCGTTAGTTGAGCAATTTACTCAGTTTTCTAAATTCACGTCCCAATTAGCATCTCAGTTCAACTCACCGTTGCCGCCTCAGTTCGCCGCAGCATTCGATGTTGAGTTCACGCCTTCGCCAGAAGAAACTAACCAGCTAATTCTAGAACAATACCAAGTACCGCGTAACCTGCTGATTAAATTCACCAACGACGACATTGATCAAACCCGTTCTTTGCACGGCGTTTTGCTAGAGCGCTTTCCTAACCTCACCAGCGTTCAAATTCTCAAGGGCAGTCACCTGACGCCGCTTGGTCAAGATGTCAATTGGCAGACCGGCAAGGAATTCACGCCTCTCGACGCCATCGGCCAATTTTTCAAACAAGAGTTCTACCGCGATTTGAATCAACTGAAACAAACAATTCTCACCTGGCTGAATCCATTAGAGGCGCTGAGATGAATGTTTGGAAGCAGTAAAATTCAATTACCAGTCAATTAATAGGAGCGGTTGACCCAACTTACTGTGGTGAATAGTGTTTCGGTGAGGGGTGAGGGGTGAGGGGTGAGGGGTGAGGGGTGAGGGGTGAGGGGTGAGGGGTGTGGGGTGTGGGGTGTGGGGTGTGGGGTGTGGGGTGTGGGGGTTGACTATGAAGCGCTCGGGTTAGTAACTACTCTGGGTTCAAGCAAAACCGCTGGCACAACAACACCGGCGAATCGGTTCGGCCTCGCATTGGGCAATCCTGGGTAGCACATCTGTCACAGTTGGCCTTTACCGGCAGAGCAATTTCTTGCGCCGCGTAGAGGCTAATCCCCTGGCTGATAAACCCCCGCGCCTCTAAGTCCGAAATGCGGTCACAGATTACCAATGCCTGCGAGATGCCAGTTTGCTGACGAGCCGAGTTGAGTTTGGCCAAAGTGGCAGAAAATTGATGCTGCTCTGGCATAATTTCTACCAGCACTTGCTGATTGCGGCTCTTAAAACAGCGAGGTTGCTCCTGGGCAAAGAAGTCTTTGTATTGCAGCGTATAGGTGCCGTCGGTATAGCGCCGGGTGCGCAACAGCCGCAAGAACGGAATCGTGAATTCGCCCCATTCGTCGGCCAGGTACCACCAGGATTTGTGCCAAGCATCGTAGGGCAAATTGAGAATATGCTTCACCTGAGAAGCCCCGTAGCCCGCATGGGAGAGCAGCGAAATCGCATGGGTCATTGACATCGACTGCCCCAGGATCTGGGTTTCCGTTTCGTAGTGGGTCAAATCGAGATAGCCGCGTTCGTTGCCGTTTCGCCGCGTGTATTCGGCCACACCCTGCTCTAGCTGATCCAGCGACTCGGCCAGCACACAGTGAACTTCTTCAAATTCAATCGTGCCATCGGCTACTCGGTCTGCGGCAACCGGCACGCCAATTGTCGAACGCACGCCAGCCAGCCGATGGGCTTGGACTAGCGGCGGCGTACAGTCGATGAGCAGCGATTTGAGTAAGGCTTCGTCGGCAATTGCCAGGGCAATCTGGACTCGGTCGTGCCAGCATGCATCCGGGCCAATTTCCGAGTCAATCGTAGTTGGGACTGGCAGAGGGTAAGTCATATCTATATATTGAGACGCCTCTAGGGGAAAGATAAGCCCGCTTAGCTATTCTTTGCATTCCCAAGGGTGACTGCTCCTATAAGCCGATCTAACTGATACCATCAGTTTTTTGGCGATTTGACGCCGCCGTCGAGTGCTTCGGAAGACGGTAAGATAAAGAAAGTTTGAGGGAATTGCTGAGCTGAATTGGAAATGCCTATGACTCTGCCGATTGTACCGCTACTGTATCTCGCCGTGGGTGGCGCTTACCTTGTGGTCCTGCCTGCTTTGCTGTATCTCTACCTGCAACGCCGCTGGTACACGGCTCGGTCGGTGGAGCGGCTGCTGATGTATTTCTTTGTATTTTTGTTTTTCCCCGGTTTGCTGTTGCTCAGCCCCATTCTCAACTTCCGGCCCCAACCTCGGCAAATGAGCTAGCCAATCAGTAGCCAATTAAGGGATTCATGCGTCGAATTGATGTAATTTATATCGGCCTGGCCGTTTTTCTAGCGGGCGGTGGTATTTATCTGCTGCTGGAGCGGTTGGGGCTAGACAGTATCAATGCTGGTATCTGGAGTCAAGTGCTGCTGGTAGGTGGCCTGATGGTCTGGGTGATCACCTATCTGACCCGCGTGCTGACCAAACGCATGACCTACAATCAGCAGCTCAAGGATTACGAAGATGCGGTGCTGCAAAAGCGCTTAGAAGAAATGACGCCGGAAGAGCTAGAGAAACTACAGGCCGAAATCGAAACCGAAAAGCGGCAAGGATAGCTTGTATGTCCTCGCCTGTCCTGACCCTGGCGCTGTACAATGAGGGACGGCCAAAGGATTTTGGTGCAGTCCTCATCTCAGCATTTTTATAGCTATGGTTTCAGTTTCGAGCTGCATGGACGCGCTACGCGATCGGGGTCAATGCGCGTTGATTCCCTTCATTACAGCCGGCGATCCCGATTTAGAAACAACCGCGCAGGCGCTTCAGTTGCTCGACCGCAGCGGAGCCGATTTGATTGAACTGGGCGTGCCCTATTCCGATCCCCTAGCCGACGGCCCGGTGATTCAGGCTGCCGCCACCCGCGCCCTGCAACGCGGTACGCGCCTAGAGCAGGTGCTGGCCATGCTGGAAACCGTCAGCCCCAAACTCAAAGCGCCCATTATCCTGTTCACCTACTACAATCCAATCCTGAATCGCGGCGTCGAAACCTTCCTGAAAGACATTGCCGCTGCTGGAGCCAGGGGACTAGTGGTGCCGGATTTACCGCTAGAGGAAGTTGAGAGTGTGCTGGAGGCTGCTAGCCATGCCGGGATTGAAGTTACACTGCTGGTTGCCCCCACGACGCCAAAAGAACGGATCGCCCAGATTGCCGCACGCTCCCAAGGCTTTATCTATCTGGTCAGCGTCACCGGCGTCACTGGGATGCGAACCCAGGTCGAAACTCGCGTCCAGGAGCTAATTACCGACCTGCGAGGCGTGACTGATAAACCGATTGGGGTCGGCTTTGGAATTTCTCAACCCAGTCAAGCGAAACAGGTGATGGAATGGGGAGCCGATGCGGTGATTGTCGGCAGCGCCTTTGTCAAACGGCTGGCCGAAGGATCGCCAGAGCATGGGTTGCAGGCAATCGAAACCTACTGTCGAAGTTTGAAGGCGGCGCTTTTGGAGTAGTTTTATGACATTCTTCGCTGGCTGGCTGACGGTTTTCCTGATCAGCCTAATTGTGGTCATCACTCCAGGTCGGGTCTGTTCAGAGTTTTGGGTCAATCCAGCTTTGATCTTGCCCCAAAAAAGTGGACAGGTTGATTAAGTGGCTCTGGATAGTTGCACTGACAACCAATACTGTTGTTCAAACTGGGCAGGGCAAAGATAATTTAACGTTGAATGGATTCGTTGACGAATGTAGAACAGCTCAACCCATTCCACAATCGCAGTTTCTGCAATCTCTCTGGCGACAAAGCTCTGCGCATGAACAAACTCTGGTTTGAGGGTGCCAAAAAAGCTGTCAGCGACTGCATTGTCCCACCAATTCCCTCTTCTGCTCATACTACAGCACACGCCCCG
>KL662191.1:4512891-4557112 GCA_000733415.1 [Leptolyngbya] sp. JSC-1 | reverse complement strand
ATTGTCCCACCAATTCCCTCTTCTGCTCATACTACAGCACAGCCCGCAGCGTCGAGTGCTGCTTGGTAATCACCACTGGCATATTGACTGCCCCGATCTGAGCGAAACAACAACCCAGAGGCAGCAGGACCCCGAGGACCTAAGGCGGCTTGCAATGCTGCAAGTGCCAAATCTACCCGCCTCTGCTCTGCCATTCCCCCCCCCCAACCTCGACGAGACAACAGGTCGATAATCACCGCTCAATACAACCAACCTTGCAGGGTGGGAATATAGGTGATATCTGCCCCCCATGCTTTGCCCGGCTCGGTTGCCGTAAACTTCCGTTCCAAGAGATTTGGGGCAATCGGAATTCATCAGTAGGATACACCTGGCATCATTGTTTCATACCCCTAACGTTGTATGTTAAACATCGCAACAAGCCTGCTGCACCGGGGAAAAGTCAAGCGAATGGTTAGTGCTTCTAAGCGATGCGTTTGCTTTTCGGATTTGAAGTCAGATTGGCAATACCTTCCCGCGTAAGTTGGCTGGTGGCACGAGTTGATAGCGATGCAGCAACGTTGGCAGAATGTCGTAAATTTGCGCATTTTCGATCCACTTGCCTTGGCTGGGATGGCAAGGGTCATAGAAAATCATCAGCCCATATTGGGCATGATTTGCATCGTCGGGACCGGTGTCATTCTCAGTAGTATACAAAGCATTGCTGCCGACCGTTCCCACCGATCGCCAAGCCAGTTCACCAAAGTAGACAATCAGGTCAGGGGCAATTCCCCGCACTTTTTGATAAATCTGTTGAGGCTTAAACACGCGAGTATCGAGAGGCTGCCCGTCAGGTGCAGAAATAGCGGCCAGTTTTTCAGCTAAACATGAACGCTCCTGTTCATACTCCCTTAAAGGAATCACACCCTGGGGTTCTCGTCCCTGCACATTTAGGAAGACACGACCGTAGTATCCTCCAGCTCCCCAGGCTTTGGTCCGACTCCAATCGATTTCGACCTCATCTAAGGGAGTGGCGGCATCGGGTGTTGCTTTCAAGACGAGATAGCCTTCGGCTATTAGCCATTCGTTCAGACAAATGCCTCCCATCAATGGACGTGCTCCGTGATCCGAGACAACTAGAACTGCCGTTTCGTTCCCACAATAGCGCAGCAGTTCACCCACCCGTTGATCGACATAAACGTAATAGTCGCGAATGGCGTTTTTGTAAGGCGAATCAGGCTCATGCTGAGGATGGCGTGGGTCCATTGGTTTCCAAAAAGCATGGTGAATGCGATCAACACCCATATCCACCAGCATCAGAAAATCCGGAGCTGCGTGTTCTAACAATTTGATTGCCAGAGTGAATCGCTGATCGCACAGAGCGTAGATATTTTTTAGAACGGAATCTTTATCATTGGAGCGAAAGTGAGGAACATCCAGCATAAAATCGGGCAGCCACTGACTGATCTGATCGGCCAATTCCGGGGGGTGGGTGTGGGGCAGATCACGATTGGGTGTGAGAAAGCAGGATACGAGTTGCCCCGGTACAGGATAGGGCGGTGAAGTTCCCGGCACGCTAATCACTGCGACCTGCCAACCGGCATCACCCAGCAAATCCCACAACCGAGGAAACTTGATGGCACGGCCATCGGCAACCGCCATCTTCTGATAGCCCCGATTTGAACGGTTGCGAAAGCCATAGATACCCAACTCGCCGGGGTCGCGTCCACTCATCATGCAACTCCAAGCGGGCACTGTAATCGCAGGGATACTGCTCTCTAAGCGTCCGTAGCTGCCCTGAGCCATCAGACGAGATAGATTGGGCAGGTGGTCCCGCCATTGCTCGAAGACCAGCGATGGCTCCATGCAATCCAGGCCAATAATCAGCAGACGAGGAGAAGTGAGGAATGGCATGATTTGGAGACTAATTATGATGCATCTGATGTGTCAGATGACGTATCAGAGGATGGGGCAGAGTAGGAATTTCGTCCAGAGCGATGACGGCGATAGAGAATGATTACAGAACCAATCACAGCAATCAGACAGAGAACATGCACCAGATTGAATGGTGTACCGGCAAAGAACCAGGAGTCAGTTCGTAAGAACTCGATAAAGAATCGCCCACTGGGATACCAGATCAGATATAGCAATGTGAGATCCCCATCGCGCAACTGCCGGTTAAAGCGACGAGAAATCCAAAAAAGTAGGCCAAACCCAATCAAATTCCACAGCGACTCGTAGAGAAATAGGGGGTGAAAGCGAGTTGTTTCTGGATATGCGGTTAGGTCTCGATAAGGACCAATCCGATGCTCAGGATCGATGCGTAACCCCCAGGGTAAGGTCGTGGGTGGTCCGTATAATTCTTGATTGATGAAATTGCCCCAACGTCCAATTGCTTGCGCTAGGGGCAGCCCTAAGGCAATCGCATCCATAAAGATGAGCATGGGCAATCCTTTGATGCGGCTGTATAGCCAGAGGGCAATGGTTCCCACAATGAATGCCCCAAAAATGTGAATACCACCGCGCCAAATTTGCAGGATCGTCAGGGGATTCTCTAAAAAGCTGCCCAACCCATCTTCTCCCCGTGGCGACTGGATGAAGACGTAATACAACCGCGCACCAATAAAGGCAGGAATCAACACCCAGACCAGCATGTCCCAAAAGTCGTCGCTCTTTTGTCCACGCCGCTCGACTTCACGGTTGGCGATGGTTGCACCTGCTACGATTGCACCCGCCATTAGCAGGCCATACCAGCGGAGGGCGAAGGGTCCGATTTGGAAAATTATGGGATCAACAGGAGGATACATAGGAAGGAACTAGGAAAGCTAGGGGATCAATCTTCTAGGTAGCCTAGATCGCGTAAACGTCGCTGCAAGTCTGGATCATCGTAGCCGGGAGCACGTTCACAGGCAGTAATCACGGCTCGGTCAGCCGCAAAGAGTTGCAAACATTCCTGCAAGAATTCAGCGTTTTCAGGAAAGATGTCGGTGAGGTTCAAACTCTCCTGGGGGTCGTTGTGAACATCATAAAGCTCCAGGTGATCGCGGCCTGTTTCGATCAACTTGTGATTGCCGATCCATATTGCCCGTCTGGGCTGATCGCAAGCATGGGATAGCACTAACTCAGGTTGACGTTTGAAGAGTAGATTCACCACATTCTGCGGCGGAATGGCTTCGGCAAAAACTTGGCGATTCGTGCTCTGCCCAACTTCAAAGCCGTTAGGCGCAGCCGAGTAGGCCAGCGATAGAGTTTCTTCAACTTCACTCGCCAAACCGGCGGCGGACAATACTGTATGGAACAAGCAGCGAGTCGAAACCACATCTTCTCGTATTTCTCCAGCAGCAAAAGTTCCGGTCGGATCGTGGATGATCAGGGGTACCTGCACCAGTTCGTTATAAAGCGAGATGGAATGCCCAATCAGATGTTTCTCGCCCAAGTGTTCGCCATGATCGGAGCAAATGATTACTAGCGTATTTTCCAGTGCCCCATTCTCTCGCAAATTCTGCAAAAACAGACCAAGTTGGTCATCTTGATGGGCAACTTCGGCGTCATACATGCCATCCAGGGTCATTTTTTGCCGCTCATCCAATCCGCTTGCTAGGGGGGCCAGCCAACCGTAGATATCTCCATTAAACTGCTGCAAGTAATGTTGAGCAGCTTTGTCTCGCAGCACATGGGGGGCAAACCGCTCTACATATGGACGAGGGGGACGGTAGGGCATGTGCGTGCCCATAAGGTTGATAAAGCTAAAGATCGGTTGATTGTCACTCAAGCCTCGACGCTGAATCAGCAACCGGGCTGCATCATCCAGCGACTTGCAGGTGTTGCCTTTGAAGCTAAGGGCTGTTTGCCAGAGAGGCACCATCAGAGGTGTAAACGAGAAAGCAAGCAGCAGTTCAGATCGAGCAAACGAATCTTGGACCCGTTCTAGTGCTCCAGCCAGCAGCCGCTTAAAGGACTGGCGATAGCGGTCCAGCAATTGGGGAGACCTGCCCGCTTGATTGGGGTGCGAGGTGAGCAAACCACTATAGTTCAAAAAGCTGTGGAATCCTCGTCGCAGGCCGTTATTGATCACACCAACTAGCGGATTATTGCAAAACCCGGCTGTGTAATAGCCATTGGCACTCAACCTTTCTGCCAGAGTTGGGATGTGATTGGGTAACACCGAATAGGATTGCAGCACCTGATGGTCCGAGGGATACAACCCGGTAAACATAGACGCATGAGAGGGCACCGTCCACTGGGCTGCCGAAACGGCATGTTTGAACAGGGTTGCATTGGCGGCAAATGCATCTAGGTGTGGAGAGGTTTCTCTGGCATACCCATAGCAAGAAAGGCGATCGCTGCGTTGGGTATCGAGCACCAGAAAAACGATATCGGGTTGTCGAATAGACATGAGCTCACTCTTGGGTCTTCCTTCTGCCTTATCTCTAACACTCCTGGCTGCGCTTGAGATTAACAGACGGACAAGAATAGCTTATGGACAAGCAAAGGTTGCTGACAATTGACTGCGAAGAATCGCGATCAACTCCCTGCTACAGCCTACACGTAGTAAAACATAGCCCCGTCCTTGAATAGGACAGGGCCTGGGGACGCGTGGGCAGTGACGCCAAGGGATTTATCACTGCCCACTGCAATGACTCTTGACAGCGTTTTTAGACCTCAGTAGATTGAGCTACCGGCTGGGGCTGGGGCTGGAACTGGAACAGCGAGTAGACCACGTTCCGACGAATATTGGTCATCATCTCTAGAAACAGTTCGTAGCCTTCACTCTTGTACTCGATTAACGGGTCTTTTTGCCCGTAGCCGCGCAGACCCACTGATTCTCTCAGGGCGTCCATCTGCTGCAGGTGCTCCCGCCAGAGCGTGTCGATCTGTTGCAGCGTGAAGAACCGCTCAGCTTGACGCATCAAACCCGGTTTAACCTGATCCACCTGCGCTTCTTTGATGTCATAGGCAATTCGGGCCTGCTCATGCAGGAAGGTTTTGATTTCGCCAGTAGAGAGGTCCGCGAGCTGTTCGGGTTCTAGGTCTTGCAGCAGGTAGATAAATTCCTTCACCTTGCTGACAACCTTATCCAGCTCCCACTCTTCCGGCGGCAGTTCTGGGTTGATGTAGGCGTCCACGATATCGTTCATCGTGCGTTCGATATATTCGATCACCTTTTCCTTCAGATCTACCCCTTCCAGCACCCGGCGTCGCTCGGCATAGATGGCTCGCCGCTGGTTGTTCATTACCTCGTCATACTCGAACACCTGTTTGCGGATGTCGTAATAGTAGGTTTCCACCTTCTTCTGGGCACCTTCGAGCGAGCGCGTCAGCATCCCCGATTCGATTGGCATGTCTTCTTCGACATGGAACATTTCCATCAGTCGCGCCACCCGGTCGCCGCCAAAAATTCGCAGCAGGTTGTCTTCCAGGCTGAGGAAGAAACGCGTCGAACCAGGGTCGCCTTGCCGTCCGGCTCGTCCGCGCAACTGGTTGTCAATCCGGCGCGATTCGTGGCGTTCTGTACCGATCACATGCAGTCCGCCCAGGGCCACCACTTCCTCATGCTCAGCTTTGGTATACTGCTCGTACTCCTGGCGAATCAGGTTGTACACTTCCCGCAGCTTCAGGATCACTGAGTCATTGGTGGGTGCTTTCTCTGACGCCGTGGCAATCCGATCTTCTGCTTCCAGTTCGGCCAACGACTGCATACCATACTGCTGCACAGCAAAGTCTACCGCTTCCCGCAGCTTCTGCTGAGTTGATTTGCTCAGCTCCACTGGGAAGATCTGGGGCGAAGCTTTCCAGGTTTTCACTTTCTGACCAGGGGCAAATCCCTGAGCGCGGCTACCGCCATCTCCTCGCATCACATTGGTGACAGCAAAGCTGTCGTCCTCTGGCTGCACAATGCGCGGCATAAAGTATTCCCGCAGTTTCAGGCGGGCCATGTAATCAGCGTTACCACCTAGAATAATATCGGTACCTCGACCGGCCATGTTGGTGGCAATCGTGACGGCTCCTTTGCGGCCAGCCTGGGCAATGATTTCCGATTCCCGCTCCACGTTTTCTGGCTTCGCGTTCAGCAGGTTATGGGGAATTTTGCGTTCTGCCAACAGCCGCGACAGCAACTCCGACTTCTCAACGCTGGTGGTTCCGACCAACACCGGACGCCCAGAGCCGTGCATCTCCGCACATTCTTCCGCTACCGACTTCCACTTGCCTGCCTCAGTCTTGTAGACCACATCCGACAGATCCTTGCGTCCGGTCGGGCGGTTGGTGGGAACGATCGTGACTTCCAGGTTATAGATCTTCTCGAATTCGGCTTCTTCGGTTTTGGCCGTACCCGTCATACCCGACAGCTTGGGATAGATCAGGAAGAAGTTCTGGTAGGTAATTGTGGCGAGGGTTTGGGTTTCCGGCTGAATCTCGACATGCTCTTTGGCTTCGATCGCCTGGTGCAGCCCATCACTCCAGCGCCGTCCCGGCATCACCCGTCCGGTAAACTCATCCACGATCACCACTTCGCCATTGCGAACGATGTAGTTCACATCTTTGATGAACAGTTCCTTGGCCTTGATGGCGTTGAACACATAGTGCGCCCAGGGATCCTTGGGATCAAACAAATCCTGCACTTCCAGCAGCTTCTCTGCCTCAATAAAGCCCTCATCCGACAGCAGCACGTTGCGCTGTTTCTCGTCTACCTCGTAGTGGCCTTCTGGATCGTCCTCATCTTGCTTGCGTCGCAGGGCGGTCGCTACAGCTGCCGCTTTGGTGTACTTCTCGCTGGGACGCTCCACCTGACCGGAGATGATTAACGGCGTGCGGGCTTCGTCGATCAGCACCGAATCGACTTCGTCAATGATGCAGTAGTTGAAAGGACGCTGCACCACCTCTTCGATTGAAGTGGCCATGTTGTCGCGCAGGTAGTCAAAGCCTAGCTCGCTGTTGGTGCCGTAGGTGATGTCGCAGGCGTAGTTTTTGCGGCGCTCTACCGGGTTCATGCCCTGCTGGATCAGCCCCACACTCAAGCCCAAAAAGCGATGAATTTGCCCCATCCATTCAGCGTCGCGGCGCGCCAAATAGTCGTTTACCGTAACGATATGCACACCTTTGCCGGTGAGGGCGTTCAGGTAGGCGGGTAGGGTTGCCACCAGGGTTTTACCCTCACCCGTCTTCATCTCAGCAATTTGCCCATTGTGCAGCACCATGCCACCAATTAACTGCACATCAAAATGGCGCATGCCTAGCACCCGCTTGCCCGCTTCTCGCACCACCGCAAAGGCTTCCGGCAGTAAGTCATCGAGCGTTTCGTCCTTTTCTAGGCGCTGCTTAAACTCCGCCGTTTTTCGGGTCAAATCTTCATCCGACAATGCCTGGATCTCTTCTTCCAGCAAGTTAATTTCGACAATGTCGTTCTTATACTTCCTTAGCTTTCGTGCGTTGGGGTCACCCAGCAGAGTTTTTAACATGGTAAACGAGATGACAGATATAAATCGGAGACGTTAGATCAGATCGGGCTACAAGCTGATTCCTACAGCTTATTCAGTTTAAGCGGCAACTCCCCAGAATATTCAACTAAAAAATCGAACCACTTATTAGAGCCGCAAGATTCGGATGAAAAGTGAAACAACTTTTAATCTGAATCATTCAAACTGTTAACTTCTGTACCTAATATCCTATCATTTGGGCTGGGAGGCAGAAGGGAGGGGAGGTTGTGAGTTTTGTCGCCTTTATGGTGCGTTTTCCCACTCTGGTGTTAGGCGGCGATAGTCGAACTGGGCGGCAGCGGGATGACAGGTGATGCAGGAGTTGACGGTGGCAGGTTCGGTAAATTCGACCTTGGGATGGAGCGCTTTGAAGTAGCGCGACTGCTGCAGCCGATAGGGGGTACGTTCTCTGGGCAAGACAGGGCGGGAGTAGTTAGAGACATAGCCCCAGACAATTTGGAGCGGCGGCTGAACTAGGGGTGTGATTTCGACCCCATAGTGCTGGGAGTCTTGCAGCAAGTCGGCCCAGGTTTGGGATGGCATGACGGCAGGCGGTAGCCCCACATGACAGCTGGCACAGTTCTCTAGATAAAGCTGTTGTCCAAGCTGGTAGCGCTCTGGAACTGGATCCACAGTACCGCTAGGGGTTGCCGCCTGCGCCAAGCCCCAGCCCAAAATGGCGCTCCACACCAACAGCAGGCAGAATCGCAGCCAGTGGAATCTCTGCTTAGTACGCATGGGCCTGGAATTGGGGGAATGGTCGTTTCTCTGAGGCCGCTGCCCAGAAGACCAAATCAAAGCGCGGAGCAACCGTGGCATAGCTCTTTCAAGAATTAATTGACGCTTCCAATACAGAACATTTACAGAACATTTGGTCCGATGAAGGTAAGAAAATAATTGGGCTGTGGAAGCCAGGTATCTCGCCTGTGGCAGAACGCCTGCACCACAACGTCTCAATTAATCAGTCCAATTAATCAGTTTGTAACCTGGATTGGCTGAACCGGAGTCATCCACCTGGAGGAAGCTGGTCAGACCAATGCCGCTTAACGTATGTACATGGATCATTACTTAACTTCACAGTATTCTGGTTTGGATGATGCTGTTCTGGCTTGGTTGGGCCAACTCATTTAACTTACGGGTTGACTGCATGCCCTGACAACCCATTGTTTACCTGAGATTAACGAACTGGCATAACAACCTGGCATTGACCCAGCATTTCACAGGTTAGCGTTTTACAACGAGGGAAGGAGATCGCTTGGCATGGACTATCGGCATATTCAATTTTGTGTGCAGGATGGAATAGCCCCAAATGGGTGTCCACACGAAATTGACCTCCACCAGCTCCAGGACTTGTTTCAGGTTACTGCCTTTTGGGCACAGAATCGCCGTCCCGAAGATTGGCAGATTGCCCTAGCCAACAGTAAACCAGTTGTCACCGCCTGGGATGGGGATCGGCTGATTGGTTTTGCCCGCGCCACCTCCGACGGCATCTACCGCGCCACGATCTGGGATGTGGTGATCCATCCCGACTATCAGGGAATCGGTTTGGGACGCAAGTTGGTCGAAACGGTGCTGATGCATCCCCATGTCAACCGGGTGGAACGGGTGTATCTAATGACAACCAACCAACAGCAGTTCTACGAGCGCATCGGCTTTGAAGTCAACTCCACCACCACGATGGTGCTGTTTAACCAACCCGTTTGCCAAACTGGATTGCCAACCACCATCGAAGTTTCCCAGTAGATTTCTGCCAATCTAAATTTTTCAAATTCTGCAAAAAACTACTGAATTGCGTCCCTCTGGCGTTAAAGTTCTGATATTAAGTTCTTTAACGCGATGCCCCTATGTCAGTGATTGCCTTGGTGAACCAGAAAGGAGGTTGTGCCAAATCTACAACAGCCGTGCATTTGGCATATTGGCTTTTGCATAAGCAACGGAATGTATTGCTAGTAGATGCAGACGCGCAGCGGTCGAGTTCAATCTGGCTAGAGTCGCTAGAGGACACTATTGCCTGTGAGGTGATCCAATCACCAGACCTTTTGCTAGAACGAATTCCGCAGCTAGCCCAGCAGTATGATGAGCTAATTGTGGATGGACCGGCGGGTCTTTCCGATGCCACGCAGTCGATTGTGCTGTGTGCCGATCTGGCCGTGATCCCCTGTCAGCCGAGCGGGGTGGATTTGCGGTCTGCCGCAGATGCGGTCCAATTGATTCGCCAAGCGCAAGCTAGCCGCAACGGTGCCCCTCTAGCTGCCGTTTTCCTCTCCCGAGCGGTGAAAGGCACACGCTTGAAGGAGGAGGCAATGGGGCATTTAGAAAGTCTGGGCGTTCCGATTCTCAAAACCGTGATTCACCAGCGGCAGGCGATTGCCGATACGTTTGGCCAAACCGCTACCGTTTGGGAACTGTTGGGCAAAGCCTCGGTGGAAGCCGCAGAAGAGTTTGAGCAATTATTTCAAGAAATTATGGCGCTGCTGGAGCCAGCCTGAGGTATCCTGACAGCGATTGCATTCGCCCCGTCCGACCCCTCGTTTCCTCTATTGCTATGGCAGACTTCGAGCAGAAAGCGTTATTTCTTACGCTGATCAGTGTCCACAAAAATGCCAATCTAGCCGGGAGAGATCTATCTGGACTAGATCTGCATGACATAGAATTACCGCTAGCTCGATTAATGAAGGCAAATTGCTCTCAGACGAATCTGCAAGGAGCCAATTTGGAGCAAGCTATGCTGTCTGCCTCAAAGTTAGAGGAAGCCAACTTACGAGAAGCAAACTTGAAACAGGCCGACCTAGAAAAGGCCAACTTGACTGCTGCTAAGCTGAACCGAGCGCAACTAGCCTACGCCATCCTGGATGATGCGATTTTAAAGAACGCCGATCTAACAGGGGCTGATTTGTCTGAAGCCAGCTGCCAGCGGACCAATTTCAGCGGTGCAAATTTGGAGCAAACCAACCTGAACCAAGCAGACCTCACTGGAGCCATCTTTAAAGACGTAAAGTTAAACGGGGCCGATTTGAGCGGCGTTGAACTGCAGCAAGCTGACTTTAGCAACACCGATCTCAGTAACGTCAACTTGAACGAGGCGAAGTTACAGAACGCTAACTTTGTAGGGGCGAATTTAACCAAGGCCACCCTCACCAAGGCTGATTTAACCGGGGCCGATTTGAGCAATGCCACGCTAATTGGAGCTGATCTCACCAATGCCATCCTCATCGACGCCAAGCTGGATGGAGTGAATCTCACCAAAGCCACCTTCAAGGATGCTAAGTTCGGCAACAATGTGATTGAAACGATTACGCTAGGTGGAATCACCATCAGAAGCAAAGGTCCCGGCAAAATTGACCTCAACCAGATTCACCTCATCGTCGCCAATCTCAACATCCAGGAAGAAGCACCCAGCGGCTCATCTCCAGCCTCGCCAACTTCCGCGACTACAGCATCAACTGAGGTGCAAAGCAAAACCGCTCAAGATCCAGCTGTCCCTTCCCCATCTTCCCCACCTGCCGATGCTTCACCCACGGTGATGCCCGACTCAAAGCAGTCTCCTCCAGACGCAAGCAGCCCAACTTCTACAGATTCGCCCGACTCGAATGGACAAAAACACCACCCAAAACCGAGCAGTCGGATGAGGAAGAACCAGGCTCTCCTTCACCGCCATAATCAATCCTCAAAAATGCTCAAGAATGCTCGAGAATGCTCAAGAACCGAATCTTTAAGAACTAGCCGCTGCACTGAAGTAAAGAGCTAAAGACTGTTTATAAACAAAGATTAAGATCCCCCTGAATCTCTCTTTGAAAGGGGATTTCAGAGATTTGGTATATGCTAAGGCTGCTGAGAAATCCCTAGTCGAAACGATCGTGCGCTCCGGGAGGTCTCCGTTGCGAACAACCGCCTGTCGTCCCTGGTTGTCCTTGAGGGACTGGTACTGAGTTAAAAACTCAGCCAATTCTGCTTTGACCGCTTGAGCCATCATTTGGCGAGCAGCTTCACGGACTAGTTCAGTCAGAGCATCGTTAAAGGATGTGGATAATTCTGGAGGATGGAATGCAATAAGATTGTCGTTACTCATGGTGTATCCTCGTCTGATCTTTTTGGTTTATTCAGCGGATATGCCCCTTCTTCTCCTTTGCTCATACACTACAATTAAACATAGCCCTATCGGTGAAGCTTCTCCTAAATATTCCACTTAAATATTCCACTTAAGGCTCTGCTCCACCAATAGCATTATGCGCTTGCAAGCGCTCCTTATATTGCCTATCTGCCTCTTGAGTCATTCATCCGATCAATCCTCACACCGTCGCCAAATATCGCCAAGTGCACAAGCGGCACCCTCAGAAGAACTGGAACAGTTTTTCAAAACTCACCACGTCGTCCCAGCCAAAACCATCAACCGTTGTTTTCGTTTAGAGCAAATTGGGCAGGGAATCGTACTGACAGAAGATGCCGGAATTGTGGAACCGCTGCAACTGCTGGTGGCTGCTCTGGTTGCATAGTTGCAAGTCTTACTCCCTAGCCTTGCCACGTTTGATGCCAAAATTGAAGCCCTGTTTGCCACTCATCTAGACGCAGCAATGTGTGCCGCCCTCCCTGGAGCTGGACCTCAACTGGCTCCACGGTTACTTGCAATCGTAGAAGAAGCAAAATAAGAAACAGTAAGAAGCATGAAAACATAGATGCCTAAGAACAAGATTGAGGAAAAAATAGCCTAAATCTTGAAACACTTGTGCTGCGTTTCTCTGAATGGAGAAGATGAAAAAGAGAATCTAAAGAAGACAAAGGAAAGAACTTAAAAAATAGATTTAAATTCAATCCTCTTGACTGCATCGACCTCAGCTACTGTGTTTCGAGTAAAAGGGGTGCTCTAGTTTGCCAAAAGTCCAAAGCAGCATTTGTTTCAACTCAGTGGCAAGCGATTCACTATCAGTGATAGTAAGTGGACAAATTCTTGTGGATGGAACAACTCAGGTTCAACGAACAGGAGCTGATTCCAGCAATCATCCAGGACTACCGAGATAATGCTGTCCTGATGATGGCATGGATGAATTATGAATCAATCCAGCAAACCCTAGAGACTGGAGAAGCTCATTACTGGAGCCGTTCTCGTATGGAGCTTTGGCATAAGGGGGCAACCTCTGGACACATTCAAAATAATGCGGTGATAGAGACTTCACCTCTTTACACCCTCACGAGATAATCTAACACGCTGGACAACTCATACTGACTACCCCGCTCCTCTTGGCGTCCAGGCGAGGGTGGGCGACCCCACTAGGCGTAGTCCCCACTTCTGGAGCATCAAGGACATCACACATTAGGGCAATTGGAAAGTTTGCGCAACTCTCTGCCTCAATTAGCACTTGATACTACCTCCACCCGGTTACATCCAAATTACCCCCAAACCTGCTTCAAATTCCCCAAGTTCCCTCAACAGTAGAACAGGGGTATAGATTCCCCAAATTAAAGAAGCTCCAAGCCACCTGCGTTTAGAGCTTTTCACTTGATCTACTTGAATGCCAGGAGGCGGACTTGAACCGCCGACACGAGGATTTTCAGTCCTCTGCTCTACCAACTGAGCTATCCCGGCAAGGTGCTTGCAAGCGCTTAACTAAGTTAGCAAATTTTTGGAAATCTTGGCAAGCATTTGTGACAAATTTGCTCAAAGAATGGACATCCACCCCTAGCCGGAACCGACAAAGGACAAATGACCATTCTGAGCGACTTGCCTAGTTGAGTCCTAGTTGAGTCCTAGTTGAGTCCTAGTTGAGGCTACCAACCAGTTTCGATGCGGGTGACTCCTGAGGCGAATCGCTTTTCATCAAACGGGTTGTGTTAGCCGCTTCCACATTGGTGATGGCTCGTTTGGCAACTACCTTCCAGCTCGTACTGTCATCCCAGGGGGCGAAAACCAGTTCCCCGTTCACATAGACTCGGCAAAACAGCACTTCATCCGACTCTGCTGCCTGGACTTCAATCGTAATCGGCTGCTGAAGTTGGGCGGGCGTCAGAACCGAAAGAGCCGACAGCAGCGACTTGGAGAAATTAGAGTCGTAGCCGGCTTCTAGAATATAGCGTCGGTCGGCCTTAACATGCAGGTGGATCTTCCAGGTATCTCTGCCGCGTCGTTCCACTTGTTTGAATTCCAACTTCTCTACCATGCAGGTCAGGGCCGTTTGTGAAATCGGCACCACTTCTCTAGCGTCGTTGAGCCAATACCAAAGACAATTCTGGCTGCGGTTGCAGTAGATATAGCGAGGGCGTGGTGCTTCACTGAACCCAAGCGGCTGTTTTTGTTGCAGCAAATCAATCAACTGTTGCAAAAGGGCATTTTGTTGGGCAATCAGAGATTCAGTCGTCATGGCAGGGATAGCAGGGTAGAGGGAAAGGGGTTAGGGGTTGAGTTTTATGGTGTCAACTGGCTAGCAGCTCAAGACACTGCTACAGCCTGCGGCAACGCCTGTCCGCAAGACATTCGGCAGAAGCAAGCCATAAAACTCAAAACAATTGGTTTAGGCCGCGTCTACCATTTGTAGTTCGCGGGTGGCAATTGATTCGCGTAGCTCTAGCTTCAGGACAGAAAACTGGTTACGCAATAGGTTTAGGTCGATCTCGATCTCAGCTCGCTGGTCTTGGACCATTTGCAAATTGGTCGCAGCCCGGCGGTAATCTGGAGCTTTCATCAGCTCTAGCCGCTTAGCTTTGCGCTGGGCGTCGTTGCGCAGGTCGGTGTCAAAGGCAATAGTGGTGTCAATTTCAGCCGTGAGGCGATTCAAGACATCCTGAAGCCGACGAATATGCTGCTCGGATTGGAGAAGCTCGCGCTGCTTTTGGGCAATGGCAATCGGGTAATCAATCAATCGCATAGGAGATACCTCAGAAGAAGAAAGGAGAGGTTGCGTCGTTGGTAGGGTGTAGTAATAGCTGTTAATCAAGGTAGGTAGAGATTAAAGTCACTACAGGACAGGTGATCGGTGCATCTAGTTCAGAGCTAGTTAGATCTAGTAGATCTAGTTCAGAACAAACTCTAGGCTGCTTTGATGGTGCACTTAGAGCTAGTGGATTGTAGTTTGCGCATCTGCATTTCAAAGGCGCGGCGGTTAAATGCATAGGCCCGATCGCCTTCAACCGTGTGGAACAAAACATCATCTAAAAGGACTTCAACTGACAACTCCAACCACCGAGTCAAAGCCGCTTGCAGGTCTTCCACACGATAGGATTCACCACACTCCTGCATAAATCGGGCCTGTAGCTCCGCAGCTGCAGCCTTCAAAACCGCTTGAGTTGCCTCTGAATCAATCGAGATTGTTGCTGGTGTAGGGGCAAGAGAAGTTGCAATCATGGGCTTAACGGGGGTAGGGAGGATGCTTATAGAACGTTTGTACTATACTTCTATTGTAGTGGCTGCTCTGGATTACGTCAGCTAATTCGGTGAAAAAATTCAAGGTTTTTAATTTGCTAAGCGTAGGAAAATCAACCGTTTCGGGCGATGTTGGGGTGCTGCGTTTAGAGTCAGAACAGAGCTAGAGCAGAGTCAGAGCAAATCTAGACCAGAAACCGAAAGTAGTACAAAAATCGGGACTGCAGTAGTACAACAGAAGTAGTAGTACAAATGAATAGTACACAGACAAATCTGCTGAAGTGAGGAAAAAGAAGCCGTGGGGATCGAGTGGCGCTTAGCCCAACTAATGGCACAACAAGGGCTGAACTATAAAACCCTGGGAGCTGCAACTGCCATGCATCCCAATACGATTAGCAAACTGAAACACAATCCACCTGCTCGCCTAGAAATGGACACCTTGATCCGGCTGTGTCAAGCGCTCAATTGCCAACCGGGTGACTTGCTAGTCTATACTCCAGAAGAACAGCCCCAGGGATAGCAAGTCACTCAGTCTCGAGTTAGCATGGCAGCGATTCAACCCTTGCCCAATCCAGTTCAGTTGTTCCAAAAGCTTCTGCAAAAGCGGCGGAGAAGGCCATACCTGCTGTTGAGTGGGCTGTGCGCTATGAGCGCTTATCTCTACTGTAGCAAGCCTGCCAATGCGGCGCAGACCGTCATTGTGCAATATGCCGACCGACGGGCTACGGTTTCCCTCACTGAGCTGCAAACTTTTGTTGAGGGTGGAGAAGCAACGCCTGAGCTGCAAGCGCTAATTCAGCAAATCCCAAGCCGTGAGGCATTTGGCCGTCAGATCTTTGCCAGGGTGTTACCCTTGCGATTTGCCCCCAGCGGCGATCAAGAAATTTCCCGCAATGCCCAGTTCATCCTGTACCAAATCAACAAGCTGGTCGGAGAACCATCCGGCGAAGCCAACTATCCGGTTCTGCGTCAAGCGTTAATCGAGGCCAGCATCAACAGACCCGGTCTCACGATCATGCGGCTGCTAGAAGTTTACCCAGAGGCAACCGTGCGGGTTGATCTGCTCAACCTGGAGCAAATTTTTAACGACATTAGTCTTTATCTAGAGCGACTCCAGCCCTTATTGCAATCACGCCAACTGATCCACGATTGGTTCTGCGAATGTCCCGCCCCAGCAGCGTCAATCCTAACCGCCTCATCACCCTCATCACCCTCATCATTCCAATCGTCCAATTGCAGCCCCAATACCCAGCTTCTGCACGCCCAAGCTGACCTTCAAGACTGGGGTGAAAATGGACAGGCGCTGCTTTCTGTCTTACTAGCTTTGGAATGGTTGACTCAGTCATCTGGTGCAAGCAATGGTGAAGCGAATGGCCTCGATTCAGGGCATTCAATTTCGGGCTATTCAGTGCTGTTGCAGAACAGGCGATTGAATTATGGTAATAGTGTTGCTGGGTACAGATTAAGGAATACTCCTGGAGATATATCTAATCACAAAACTGCTCATGACAAACGCTTAGTGTTTCGGTTCGGTCCGTTTGGGCGTTCCATTTCTGTAACCGAGCTGTCCCAGTTTGCCGAAACAGGTGAAGCCTCCAAAACACTCCAGGCGTATTTAGCCCTTGCCGACCTCGATCCAGTGAATGTGCGGTCGATCTTGAATCAGCAGGTGACGGTCGATTTTCGTTTGGTCGATCGGGCCTTGAGCAGTTTGTTAGGAGAATATGTTCTGTTTCGGATCAGCGATGTGCTGCATACGTCTTCTCAGCAAGCCGATATTCCAGCTCTGCGTTCGGCCCTGCTGCTCTCAGCGGCGGATGACAATCGTATTTCTCCGATCGAATTTTTGCAACGATTTCCAACGCAGCAGATCTATGTGGATGGGGTGGTGCTCCTGCGGGCCGTACAGTTTACGCGCCGAACGCTGCAGCAGGATCTGGGTCAAGTCACCGATCGGATTGCGGATTGGTTAGAGAACGTGCAGCGGACGATTGCAGCTGAAATTTGCGACTGTCAACCTCCAGAAAATGAATTGCCGAATCAGCCAGACCCCAGCGAAATTTCAAGAGTTCTCAAGAGTTTGATAAGGCAATAAGCAAACTAACGGCCACTAGACCCAGCAGCACCCACCAACCTTCGTTTCCTCGCCAGGATAGGGGAAACTTGTGAGTCCGATAGGAACCTCGATGCGGTGCAGTTACCGTGGGCTGAAGCCGGTTGTGGTAGAGCGTACATTCTTTGGCGTAGGGGCGCTGCGGGTAGTTGCAGGTATCGTCTTCGTGGTAGGTGCAGGTGTCGCAGAGATAGGTTTCGCCCTCCGCTCGGTATAAGGGAATCCCGGGATGCCCATAGGCTTTTAAGGCAGTGCGGCAATAGGGGCAGGTGACGGCCTGCGAGTCAATCGATTGGTGGCAGCGCGGGCAGGTGGGCATGGTCGGGAATTCTGGTCATGGAGTTGTGATTGCTTCGATCCTAGCCTAAGCCCTGATCAGGCGTGGTTCAATCCTGGGCTTGAAACTGTTTGCGCACCTGATAGCGGGCAGATTCCACAATCGTATAGGTATTGCCCATCGCCTGCTTAAACTGGCCTTCTACCCGCTCTAGCTCGGCAGCCGGAATCGTTTTCCACGCGTCTAAGCTGGCCCAGTGAATCACTAAAATCACCTCGGCCAAATTGTCAGGACTGATCCAAACTTCTTTATTTAGAAATCCCGGATACTTAGAGAGAAAGGTCGTCCAAATTTCGGCATCTTTCTGCACGTATTGTTCTCGCAACTCTGGAGCGACTCGCACTTTCAGCCATTCAATTTCCATACGCTGCCCTCGCAAATTACCATCTTGTAAACTACAGCCCTGTAAAGGTGGCCTATCTTGATTAAACCGAATTTGCACCAGAAATCAGGCGGAGATTACGCTGGGTAGAGTGCGGCAGTCCGAATCAAAATCGCGCTGCAATAGTAAGCAAATTTGCCAGAATAAAGCTGTAGGTTGGAGACAGCCGGACTTTATCCCAGCATCGATCATGGATGGGGTGGGTTGGGTCTGGATACTCTCCTCAGGCAGATGATTAGGAATTAAACATGGATAGCAACAATCTGCTCAAGCAATTGCTGATGATTGGAATTGGGACGACCTCACTGGTGGCAGACCGATTGCGCGAAGTGAGTGACCAGTGGGTGAGGGAAGGGAAACTCGATCCAGAGCAGGCCAGTTCCTTCATCAACGACTTGATGCAGCAGCTTAAATCGGAACAAAGCAACTGGGAAATCCAGTTTCAGCGGCAGTTACGCAATGTGTTGCAGGATCTGGGTGTGCCGCGGCAAAACGAAATGGATGAACTGCGCGGGCGGCTGGATCGGCTAGAGCGCCAGGTGCGCGATCTGGAAAATAAGCTGTGGCGCTAACGTTTTTTCATCTTGCTGAGACCACGCAGGCAGTACACTGGGGATTGGGTTAGGACCCGCCATTTAGCAAACTGTTTGGCAAAATTTGGCAAAAAATCTAGCAGGAAAAACAGAAGGCAACAGGAGGATTGTTTTGCGGGAAATTCTTATCAGCTTTGGCGTCATGCTGGTCTGCGTTGTGGTGCTTGTGGTGGCTCAGTTTACAGGACGGGGGCAACAAGCCGTTGCAGCACCGCAGTCAACCATTCAGTCGATGGCAGATCAAACCTCGGCAGTTGCACCGTCAGCAAACGACCCACCCCAACTGCTGGCTCAAGCCACCAATCCCTCTAGTACAGATGCAGCCGATCTAATGACTGAAGAAAATCAAAACGCCGATCAAGCCGATCAATCTATTGTCACCACGCCATCCGGCCTCCGGTACATTGATGTGGTGGAAGGAACGGGACCGATGCCTGAAACGGGACAAACCGTGCGTGTGCATTACACTGGCACACTAGAAGATGGACGCAAGTTTGACAGCTCGCGAGATAGAGGCCAGCCGTTTGAATTTCCGATTGGCCGAGGTCGAGTGATCAAAGGCTGGGATGAAGGTCTCAGCAGCATGAAGGTAGGCGGTCAACGGCGGCTGATCATTCCGCCTGAACTGGGCTACGGTGCTCGCGGAGCCGGTGGGGTAATTCCGCCAAATGCGACGCTAATTTTTGATGTAGAGCTGCTCGGCGTTCGTTAAGGGCTGCCAGCGAGACGCTTTATCCAACAAGTCCAATCAAACAAGTTCAATCAAACAAGTCCAATCAAATCTGTGAAATTGTCAGGTATTGCACTTCCTCAGGGGGTGCAACTTTTTTTGCGATCCAGTTTTGCGATCCAGTTTTGCGATCCAGGTTGTTGCAGTTTAGCTTCGATTAGGCGCAGCCAGATTGCGAAAGCGGGTAAACTGCGGTTCAAATAACAGCTTGACGGTGCCAACCGGACCGTTGCGATGCTTGGTAATAATCACTTCGGCAATGCCGCGATCGGGGGTGTCGGGGTTATAGTACTCGTCTCGATAGAGCATCATGATCAGGTCAGCATCCTGCTCGATACTGCCCGAGTTATGCGAAACAATGCCATCAGCCATCCAGGAAGCCGGTCCTGGAACCGTAAGGTCATAAACGGTTTCCTCCCCAACTGCTTCGATCGAGACAATTTCATCCCAAAATAGATCTGAAGTCGCAATCTCTTTAAGAACGGTGCTACTGAGAATCGTGGCATAGCTGAGCAGAGTTTCACGGGTTGGCGCAAATTTGAAATGAGCGGAATCCGCATAAGCAGTTCCCCTTAATGCCGCCATTTGAGGTTGGTGTGGGAGATAGCTACCATCGCCAATCAAATGAGCTAGTAACATCACATGTGAATCAGGCCAACCATGCGTCAATTCGCTCATCATCGGCATGTGGCTGGCAACGGCAAGCCGATCACCGACCCTGAGCGTCTGAAGCTGTTGCCAACCATCGAGGCTATAGAGCCGGTGTTTACCTGTTGCTTTAATGATCTTGCCGCTGGCAGTTGTGAGTTTGTAGATTGGCTTTGTCCCTACTTCCCAAATCAGGTCTGCTTTGGCTTTAACCAAACGTCCTTGTGAATTCATGCTGATAACTTCAGGCGTCTGTCCAACCAAATCGGCAATGGGCAACCGTCTGCCATCCGCTAACCAAACTAGCGTATCCCCTGTAACGCACTCCCTCAAATCTGACATCATCGGGCGCTTATTCGTCCGCGACTCCACCCCCCGGCTCAACTGAGATAGGGCAATAATCGGCACCTGCAATTCCCGCGCCAATCCTTTCAAAGAACGAGTTACCTTCGACAATTCCTGCACCCGGTTATCACTGCCGCTGCCTTCCATCAGCTGGAGGTAATCGACCAAAATTAACCCCAAAGCTCCGGCCTGTTCGGCTTGCAGGCGGCGTGACTTGGAGCGCATCTCGGCTACGGAAATATTGGGTGTATCGTCAATGAAAATTGGCAACTGCGACAAAACGCTAATCGCATGTCCTAGCGGCTCCCATTCGGTTTGACTGATCCGCCCTGAGCGCAACCGTCCGCTTTCTACCTGCGCCTCGCTCGACAATAGCCGGTAGACGAGCTGCTCTTTCGACATTTCTAAGCTAAAGACAGCAATTGGCAGCTTGTGATAGGCGGCAATGTTGCGAGCAATGTTGAGCACAAAGCTGGTTTTGCCCATCGAGGGACGGCCTGCCGCAATAATCAAGTCCGAGCGCTGAAACCCCTGGGTCATCGCATCCAGATCATAAAAGCCACAGGAAATACCCGGTAGGACTAGACCTAGCGAGCGGCTTTCGATATCCGAGAAAGTGGTGGTCAAAATATCGGCGGTGGCCATCAGGCTTTGCTGCGGGCGGGCTTGCGTGACGTTAAAAATTTTCTGCTCCGACTGGTCGAGCACCTGCTCCAACGGCAGATTGGTTTCGTACCCCAATTGGGCCACCTCGGTTCCCACCTGGATCAGCTTGCGGCGCAGGTATTTCTCCATCACCAACTGGGCGTACTGGTCGATGTTCACCGCGCTAATCGTGCGATCGACCAATTCAGCTAACCGGACCTGACCGCCAATTTTTTCCAGTACGTTATGGTCCCGCAGCCAGCTCGTCAGGCTCATCAAGTCGGTGGGGCGGCCTTGGGCATGAAGGGCGATGGCAGCTCGGTAGATCTCCTGGTGAGCGCTGATGTAGAAAGCTTCGGGTCGCAGAGTTTCCAGCACGCGGCTGAGCGCCTCTGGATCGAGCAAAATCCCACCCAAAATAGCTTCCTCAGCATCGATGTTTTGCGGGGGAAGCCGATCGCTATAACCGTGAAAGCTAAGTTCTTGAACCATAAAACCCAGTGCTTAGGCAGGCCAATAGAATGAATTCCGGCGCAGCAATGCCGGATCAAAGCCTGAACGATGCCATTCCACCAGTACCTGTCGCTGGTACTAATGTACCGGGTGTCGCTCAGTGCTGTGTATTGTAACCTGCCTTTTGGCTAAGTCAGCCGGGTTACCAAGGAATTTTTTGGTTCAGTTGGGCTTAATTTGTGCTGTTCAGGCAAGCGCCCGCAAATTAATTGCGCGCTAATAGAACAAGTAGAAGTGGACTAAATTCTGAACTGAGGCTGTGGGAGCAGCTTTCCCCAATAGCTCACAACCTATCTGCGAGCAAAACCTAGTTCCTACTTCAGCGGCACCACCTGGATATCAACCGTGGCTGTCACTTCTGGATGCAGCTTGATTTCAACTTTGTAGGCTCCCAGCTTGTGGATCTCAGGTACAGCAATGGTGCGGCGATCGAGTTCGATACCAGCCGCAGACTGGATAGCGTCGGCCACATCCTGGTTGGTTACGGTACCAAAAATTGCTTCGTTTTCGCCCACCTGTTTAGAAATTGCCAAACGGCTGGCCTTTTCTAGTGCGGCTTTCTGGGCTTCTGCTTCTTTCTTCAGTTCCAACAAGCGCTGACGCTCGGCCTCCCGACGGCGCTCTACCTGTTTGAGGATGCCTGGTGTAGTGTGAACCGCCAACCCACGCGGCAGCAAATAATTGCGTGCGTAGCCCGGTGCGACTTCTACTAGGTCACCAGCCCGACCGAGCTTGCTGATATCTTGATTTAAAACTAACTGAACCCGCTTAGCCATGTTTCCCTAATCCTAGAACTTAAACTGCACAGTTCAAAGCCGGTCTTACCGGGTGGATTTCCTGTTGCAGGCCAATCCAACCCAGATCAGGCTTCAACCCATCCGGCTGCTCAACTTTACTCCTGCAATATTCCCTGAATAAAGTTAAATTGGCAGCGATAGCCAGACACACTATCCTAGCGAACTGGGATATCTGAGCGCAAGCGCTAAGCGGTTTGCAAAATCTCGTCGTCCGTCGAAAAATCCACCTCGGCCTGATCGCGGCCAGACGTTAGATAATCGTTCTGAAACGAATCTTGCAGCCCAGTCACCAAATCATATTCGGGTCGCCAGTACAGGTCTTTTTGTGCCTTGTGAACATCGGCAAAGAAATGCTGTACCCGCAGCGGAAAGGCTTTGCGCTTACCGAAGTCGAACTGGTTGGGGTCGTAATGCACGATCTGGATTTGGTCGGGGGGTTTACCGGCTGCAGCCGCACAGGCCCGCGCCAACCCGTCAAACGTGACATAGCGCGTATCTGACACATTGTAGATTTGGCCCACCGCTCTGGGGTTGCCCAACACCGCCACCATTGCTGCTGCTAGATCCTTGACATGGCCGAGCTGGGTCAGGTGCAGGCCGTTACCGGGAATGGGGAGCGGACGGTCGCGCACAATTCGGTCAAAGAACCAGGCTTCTAGATCGTTGTAGTTTTGCGGGCCGTAGATGTAGACCGGCCGAATCGCGGTGAAGGGGATGCCCTGTTCAGCCAGGTACTGCTCGGTGGCAAACTTGCCCTTGTGCCGACTGTTGGGATCGACTGGGTCGCTTTCGATATGAGGCATCTGGTCAGATTTTTGGTAAACGCCCGCTGAGCTGACATAGACAAAGTGTTTCACCCGATCTTTGAAGATTTCGACTAGGGGCTGGGTATCGCTGAGTTCGCGGCCATTGTTGTCGAAGATGGCGTCAAACTCTTCGTCGGCTAGTTTGGTTTTCAGAGCCTCTGGATCGGTGCGGTCTCCCTGGATCTGTTTTTCAATTCCTAGAGAAGCAGGCCGATTACCCCGATTAAACAGCACCACATCATGCTCTTGAGCGGTCAACAGGCGAGTCAGATAGACGCCAATGAAGCGGGTACCGCCCATGATCAAAATTCGCATTAACTTCTGTCCCCCTACAGTTAGCAATGGAAGCGCTGTTCTCATCCTATGCTGGATTGTCGCCTTTTCTTGCGGCGGCAGTGGGTGGGTTTGGGGGGTTGGTGAAGTTTGTCTGAAGTTGGTTGCATTCGTTGGAACAACTGAGGTTGGGGAGTTATCACAAGAGGCAGTTCAATCCCATCTCCATCCCCGATCACTTCAGCAGCTAAACCATGCGTGGAACTGTACTCTTCCTGCTGCGGACGGCAATTGGCATCTTAATCGCCTTGCTGGCTGCGATTTTCTTTCTGCTTGCCCATAATGCGCCAAGTCTGCCGAATGTCCCGTTCGCGGGTATCGCAATTACGGCTGGGTCGCAGACGGTTCATTTGCCCAACCGCATCTTTCGCTGCGATCAGGTGGCTCAGCAGGTTCAATGCAACGCGACGCTCCAGAATCAGACGTTAAGTTTGACTTGGCAGCAGAGTGGCAATGCCCCACCCACCCTCAACCGCTGTCAGGCCCTGTTTGCGGGTAAACCGCTGCAATGTAGCGATGCGGGCATGGACTATATCGGACGGAAAGGACCGCTGTCGTATTATCAGCTTGAGGGGCTGGGGTTGAGCCAGTCCCAACTGCGAGATCTGCGACGCCAATATGGTTGGAGCAATGCGCTCAGCCAGATCGGTGAGGCTCGCTTGCTGCAACTTTCAATCGCCGTGGCGCTGCTGACTGGCGTGCTGGTGGCTGCCATCAACTGGTTTTATCCCGGTCGGTTGGCAGAGGCGTTTGTTAGTTTTGCGGTTGCAGCAGGAACCTTCGTGCTGGTTTGGCAGTGGTTTGGCTCAGTGCCCTACGATCGGCTGACAAGCTTCGGAATTTCGCCCGAAATTTGGAATGGGTTGGCTCCTAGTTTGGCCCTGCTAGCCGCCCTGCTGACTGGAATCATAACGACTAGGCTGCTTGAGGGACGGTTTCGGCGTCGCGATCGAATTGGACCTATCCTAATCACAGGTTCAGGCATGTTTAGCTTGACCTTCGTCTCGCTGCCAGGGTTGTTTCAAACTTTTGCGCCGCTCAACTCCCCAAGTTTGATGAATTTTGCACCACTCTTGGCTGCAGGCATTGCCGTTGGGGTAGGAGTAGCAACGATTGGCTTGCTTTGGGTTTACAGCGACCGCTCAATTCGCACATTTCTGTGTATCGGCAGTGGGCTGGGTGTGTTTGGTCTGCTGTCGCTGCTATTTCTGATTAGTCTGCTAGAGTTGGGCTATGCAGACTAGGGTAAGCCAGTGAATCGCAAATCGTCTTTCTGAAGACTATTCTTCTGGCCAATCCAGTCGTAGGATAGTAGACGCTTAAAATCGATCCGTGAGGGATTCTATGCTGTTTTCAGGAGCGAAACCGGCCTTGTTAGTGCTGGCAGACGGAACTGCCTATCGTGGTTGGTCCTTTGGGGCAGCGGGTACGACAATCGGGGAAGTGGTGTTCAATACGGGCATGACTGGGTATCAAGAAGTGTTGACCGATCCCAGCTATCGCGGCCAAATTATCACGTTCACCTATCCGGAGTTGGGGAATACGGGCGTCAATCCAGAGGATGAGGAATCGGATCGGCCCCATGTTCGCGGTGTGGTAGCCCGTAATATCTGCGCTCGCCCCAGCAACTGGCGGTCTACTGAGTCGCTGCCGGATTACCTGAAACGCCACGGAATTCCCGGCATCTATGGCATCGACACCCGCGCCCTGACGCGCAAAATTCGTTCGGTTGGGACCATGAACGGGGCCATCTCCACCGAAATTCTCGACCCAGGCGACCTGCTGCTGAAGGTGCAGGAAGCTCCTAGCATGGCTGGCTTGAATCTGGTCAGGGAAGTCACCACCCAGTCAATTTACGAATGGACCGACCCCACCGACTCGGTTTGGGAGTTTAGCGGTAAACCCAGGGAGGGCGAACCGCTCTTTACCGTAGTGGCGATTGACTTTGGCATTAAACGCAACATTCTGCGACGGTTGGCGAGCTACGGCTGTCGCGTGATTGTGGTTCCGGCTAACACCCCAGCGGAGGAGATTCTCAAGTACAACCCAGACGGCATTTTTCTCTCCAACGGTCCGGGCGACCCGGCGGTGGTAACCGAAGGCATCGAAACCACCAAAGCCTTATTGAAGGCATGCCAAAAGCCAATGTTTGGTATCTGTATGGGCCACCAGATTTTGGGCCTGTCGCTGGGAGCAGAAACCTTCAAGCTCAAATTTGGGCACCGCGGCTTGAACCAGCCCTGTGGCTTGAGTCAGCAGGTGGAAATTACCAGCCAAAATCACGGCTTTGCCATCGCGGCTGAAACCCTGCCCAATACCGATGTGGAAATCACTCACCTCAACTTGAACGACAAAACCGTTGCCGGTCTGCGGCACAAGTCCCTACCGCTGTTCTCGGTGCAGTATCACCCAGAGGCCAGCCCCGGTCCCCACGATGCCGACTATCTGTTTGAGCAGTTTGTCGAGGCGATGCAGCAGCGTCGGCAGCAGAGGGTATAGGCAGTCAATAACCTGAAGACCCAGTGAAGAGCCTGTGATCCAAATCCTGACTTACTTCTATGGTTTGTATAGAATTATGAAGGAAGAGCGGAAAAATTTGGATACAGGCTTTTCATGCTCCAGAGAGCGTTCTGAATTTCGCATAGTTGAGGTGGCATGGTTCAGCGGACATTATTCGGTCAGGGAACCTGGTTTCGGTTTGCTTTGCAAATTCGCGGCTCGGTCATCCCGGCGATTTTGGGGCGGACTGTCTTCTGTGGTGCGTTTGGAGGTGTGGTTTCCGGTTTGCACTTTCTCGGTGTGCCTGTGTCGCTACCGGTTTTGGCGGGTGTGATTCCCAACATCGTGCTGGGTTTAATGCTGGTGTTCCGAACCAACACGGCCTATGAGCGCTTTTGGGAAGGACGAAAGCTTTGGGGTAACCTGATTAACACTACCCGCAATCTAGCGCGACAGATCTGGGTGGTGGTGCTGGAGAAGGAACCTCAGGATCGGCAGGATAAAATTACAGCCCTCTACTCACTGGTGGCGTTTGCCGTGGCTACGAAGCTACATCTGCGGCAGGAGCCGGTCAATCATGAGCTAGAAGCGTTGCTGCCCGCATCGCGGTACACCCGGCTCAAGGGCATGAATAACCCACCCCTCGAAATTGCCTTCTGGATCCAGGACTATTTGCAGCAACAGCATTATCGCCACTGTGTAGGCGACTACCAGCTTCTCACCCTCCAGCAACTCTTGAATAGCCTGGTGGATACCTTGGGTGGCTGTGAGCGCATCTTAAAAACGCCAATTCCGCTGGCCTATGCGATTCATTTAAAGCAGCTGCTGTTGATCTACTGCCTGACGCTGCCGTTTCAGTTTGTTAGCCAGCTCGGCTGGTGGACAGCTCCGATGGTGGCCCTGATGAGCTTTACACTATTCGGCATCGAAGAAATCGGCGTCGAGATCGAGAACCCGTTTGGACGTGACCCCAACGATCTGCCGCTGGATCAAATCTGTGAGACAATGCAGCGAAATATCGAGGATTTGATATCACTCACCCCAGCCAGTTCTGAGGTGATGGTACAGCAAGAGTCTTACGCCGATCCAGATAAACAACTTCTAGGCAAATGAGTTTCCTAGCGGTCTAGTCGGGATACCAGAACATGCCTTTGATGCCTTCTGGGTCGGGCATGAAGCCCAAACCACGGTAGAAATCGATCACATGGGGGTCAGCAAATAGGGTGATGTTGCTGATATCTTCGCTGCGTAGACGCTTGATCATTTGACGCATCAGGGCTTTGCCAAGCCCCTTGCCCTGAAAGTCAGGGTGCACCACCACATCCCAAATCGTGGCATTAAAGGCATGGTCCGACGTGGCTCGAGAGAAGCCAATTAACCGACGCTGGGTGCCTCGCTGCTCCCACATTGAAACCACCAGAAAACTGTGCTGAATGGCCTTCTTGACTTTGCGCAACGGACGACGAGACCAACCAACCGCATCGCAGAGTTCCTCTAATTCATAGAGGTCGATGTCTCGATCGGTGCTGAATAAGATGCGCGAATTCCCGACCGTCACTGTGGGTACGGTCTGGCGATCGGTTTCTGCTGACTTCGGGGCGGCAGCATCAGTAGTACTAAATAAGCTCTTCCAAAAACCCATGCAGGCGCGGTTCAGGTAATACAGAGGTTAGTAGACAGTGTTAGCAGACAGTAATAGTTAGTATAGAGCGGATCTCTCGTATGATTCTTACATCGCTAATTTACTCTGAGTAAGGCGACTGTGGACCAACAAGAAATCTTCATTTTTGTGAGGAGGTGCGTCAAGTTATGAAAGATTCTTCACAAGACGGGGTTCTATAGATCATACTGAACCACCCAGGCGTCCCTGAATTCTCTTCCTGAATTCTCTTTCTGTCCGTTGACCGGGTTATCTACCAGCTTATGGCTCCAGGGCTGAAATCGTCTACGCTAGATTTGCTCAAGCGCTTCAACCGGGCGTTTCCTCAGTTCTATGAGCAATTTGTCAGCAGCGAGATCCAGTTACAGAATCTAAGACTTGCCTACCAACTCTATAAGTCTCGACAAGCGGTGATTGAGCTCAGCCCAGAGGGCAACAAAAGCGCGCTGCATTTCGCCTATCGCAACCAATCTTTTCTGTTAAGCGACATTTTTGGGGTGCTGGCCGCCTACGGCCTGACGATTCATAGCCTCAGCCTATACGGACAGATTTATCCTCCGATGCTGGTGTTTATTAAGCTAGTGGTTTCTCGCGGTGGTAAGGCCCTAGCGGACAAAACTGCTGAGAACGTTTGCCGTGCGATTCGAGAAGCCCTGGCCGGTCGGTTTGAGGTCGAAGAAATGCTGGCGGTTGAGTTTAACCTGGATGCGGGGCTGGAACAGGTAGAAACTGAGTTTTATGTAGATCCGGTATTCCATCTGCCTGCCCTTTTGATCGAGGCCGACAACCAGCCGGGACTATTCTACAAAGTCATGTACGCGATTTGGCAGGAGGATTTGCTGATTGTGAATGCCAACTTGCTGGTTTGGCGCGGCAGGACCCGGCTGATTCTCTACCTGCTAGGTCCCAACGAAAATTTGATTCCGGAATACCTGGGGCAGAAAATTGCGGAAGGCGTGCGCCAACGCTTGTTAGGACGACAGCTTTAGAAAATGGCTCCAGGTTGAGTTAAAGCATCGCCGTCGTCCAGAATTGAACTAACCTAAACGGCTTCTAGCTCCGTTGGGATGCCTAAGATAGGGCAGGGCGAGCAGGGGACTAGCTGTTGCACCAAGGGATGGGTAATATCACTACAGCCGACAAACAACAGATCGGCAGCTTGGGCTTCGACCACTTGCTGTAACTCGGTGGCAACTGCACCAAACCGGAGATGGGCTTCGAGAGAGCCGCGCCATTCATCCGACAAGCAGCGGGCCTGCCAAAGAATCCGATCTACCTGCTCTAGCATATTGGCTAAAGATACGGTGGAGGACTGCCGTTCTACGACTTGCGTTCCACTTGGCCGCGAGAGGGTGCCTGTATCGCACTGAAAACCAAACCGTTCAGCACTAGGCAGGTGACAATTGGCCGCTTCTTGTAAATCCAAGCGATCTAGGGGTGCCTTTGGAATCGTATTCTCTAGCGAGTTATAGCAATCAATCACGTAAACGACATGGACAGTAACCTGCTTTTGCGTAGCGAGCCGAGTCTGGTATGCCATCCATAAAATGAAATCTAGCGCCGTCTGGCTATTGGGAGAGCCGTTGTAGCCAATCACAAAATTGCCGTTAATTTCAGACGACTTGTCCGAGTTTAAGCCAGGGTAGAGCAGCATTTGCTCACTCAGATTATCCTGACCGAGCGCGTTTTGCAAACGCAACAGCATGGGTTTGATGTTCATAACACTTACGAAGGTGAGGAATCAAGCAAAGGTAGATTGCAGATGGTTCGCGAACGAAATTGTTCAGCCACAGACTTGCATAACACGGCTTGGAAGATAGGTTACTGCAAATTGAAAAGACGGAGAAGGTCGCTTGTTTAGGAAGATTTAGGGGTAAAACAGCGGGTTGAATGTTTCTGCTAAAACCACTCAAATTCCTGAAGCCAGCATTGTTTAGAGCTAGCTGCTTTACCAGCGCCATCCTAACTGACCATCCTTGACCATTAGCGGAATCCTAGAGGGGGATCCTGTTTACAGGTGTTGCTGAAACGATTTGGCATGAGCAAATGGCGGCTCATCTCTAGTATGGCTCAGAATCCCAAACTGAACCTGCTGCCCCAGCAACCATAAATTAAGGCTATCCAGCCGTTTCTTTAAGTTTTATTCGGCTATCCAATTCTGATCTGACCGAGACATGAACGATATCTTAAGCATTTTGAGCGGCGTTCCCGACGATGCCACCGGCCCAACAATCTCATGACGAAATCTCCCCAAAGTTAACAACAAGTGCAATAAACACTACACTCAACCAATTGGAGATACTGACGAGAGCAGGCGATTAAAATTCTGTCTCTTCAGTCTCCCCTCACCGCCGACGGAGTTAGCTGACGGGCTAGGGCTGAGAGGTACCCCTTTAACAAAGTGAGTCAAAAAGGACTCACAGTTGCAAAATGCGCCCCTTATAAAGTGGTTCCTCCGCTCTGGTCACTGCATTAGATGACACCACTAAACTCTTGTGACCAGATTAGGCTGACTCTACAAACTAGCACTGCAAACCAACTTAATGAACAAGTCTGGAAGTAAAAAGGTTGGCTTGTCACGCTGACATCCTCATGCTTTTGCAATGTAACACTGTCATCGGTTAGCGTCAATCTGCCATTGGGGCGATTAAAATTAACCCAGTTTAGCGCCTTGGCTCGATTTATCAACCTTTTTCTATTCATGGGTAGCTGAAAAGGCTGCTACAAAAGTTAAGACTTGTAGACATAAACCCAACGGCCCCCTGCTGACTCCGTAAAATCTCGGTATGATTCTATGCATGTCCTCGCATGTTTTCACTAATTTTTGGATCACCATGTTGAGTCACTGTTAGTCACTGTTAGTCACTACAGTCCAAGTCGCAAGCATGGCTGTAGTGATACCTGTTGTAACCATTTCGTTTTGAGAGCTTAGGGCAATGGTCGATCTGGTCATACTGCTAATTATTTCAGTTGCGGTTATGGCAGCCTTTGGGTTGGTGGTGGCTGGTTTCGTCTGGGCACCTTGGTTGATTGGGCTAGTACTTGTCGTATTGCTGGTGGCCCTGATGCGGATAGCTGGCTCTAGCGAACAACAGCTGCTAGCAGAATTAGACCAAACGGGTGAAGTCGTTTCTCCAGAAGTGCCCACTACTTCACAAGAGGCTCAGGAGGAAGCTACCGAGCCAGTCATGTACTACCGGGGAGTCAAGTATAAGCGCAGCGAATCCCAGCCCACTCAGCAATCCGCTCCGTCCGAACAGGCCATTAATGTTGAGTGTAAGTATCGCGGTCACCCCTGGAAGCCTTCAGCCTGATTCTTCGGGCCAGGCAGTCGCACTTCAAATTTAGGCGCACTGCAATTCTATTCAGCCTGCCCTGGATTAGTCACACCCACAGGTGCAGGAGCCGCAATCGCCTGTAGGGTTTGGCAACGAATTAATTCAGTCACAGTCGGATTGGGTCGTCCTTCTAGGCGAGTCACGGCAGTAATGGCTTCGGCGAGGGCTTGAGCCGCTTCAGTCTTGCTATAGCCGCGTCGTTGGGCAATTTGTATGGCCTTCTCATCGGCAGCAATTTCCAAGTCGTTGCTACGGTTTTGTCGCCAAATCTGCGCCACCGCCAGGGCTGTTAAGGTACCAAACGTTACCGCACCAGCCGCATTGATTTGTAGCAGTTCCAGCAGCGTTAAACCCGCCCCCACAGCAGCTAAGCCTTGGAAGAGCGTGGGCTTAAACCACTGAACCGAAAGCAGCCAGCTCACCGTGTGAAGCAACAGCAAATCCTGCTGCGCCTGAGTTAGCTGATTCCACAGGTCAAAATTGATTTGGATCGGGCGAGTCTCCTGACCAGGGCGAGGCAATTTGGCCGCAATCACCTGTGGCTGCTGATTATTCTCCACAATTTTGCAGTACATGCGCCCAGAGGCTGGCATCAAATCAAGGAGACGGCTAATTTCTGATCTGGCAACCATCGCTTTACCCTAACTGGCAGTTGTTTGAGGGGCACAAAACTTCTCTACGCAGCGCACAAACAGTTCAACCCCAATCCCTAAAGCAGTTTCGTCAAAATCAAACCGGGGATGGTGATGCGGATAGCTCAAGCCTTTGTTGAGATTGGCTGACCCCAGAAAGAAGTAGCATCCCGGTACGGCTTGCAGAAAATAGGACATATCTTCACCGCCCATGGTTTGGCAGTCGGGCACAATTCCTGCTGGGGTTTCAATCACGGTTTCAGCCACCGATTGGACCAAGTTCACAATAGCCCGATTGTTGATCACCGGTGGATAAAACTCTTGGTAGTCGAGTTGGTAGCTAGCGCCATGACTCTGGCAGATGCCTGATACAATTTGCTCGATCCGCTGCTGAAAAAATCCCTTCAGGGCTGGGTCGAAGTAGCGCACAGTGCCGCTGAGACGAGCCGCATCGGCAATCACATTATTGGCATGACCGGCATGGAACTCACCTATGGTAACAACGCCGGCCTGTAGGGGATTCACATTGCGGGCCACAATTGTTTGCAGGGCGTTAACCACCTGTGCACCGATGACAATCGCATCCATGGTTTGGTGCGGCATCGCTCCGTGGCCGCCTCTGCCCTGTATTACCAGATCAAAAACTTCGACTGCTGCCATCAACGCCCCGTCTCGGATACCAACCGTACCCAACGGCAAGTTGTTCCACAGATGCAGGCCAATAATCGCGTCTACCTCTGGATGGTGCAGCACCCCCGCCTCGATCATTGGTTTAGCGCCGCCCGGCCCTTCCTCTGCGGGTTGAAAGATAATTTTCACCGTGCCGCTAAAACAGTCGGGATGGTGAGCCAGGTAGTAAGCGGTCCCCAGCGCAATCGTGGTGTGTCCATCGTGACCACAGGCATGCATCCGCCCCTCGTGCAGGGAACGGTAAGGAACGGGGTTCGCTTCCTGGATCGGCAGCGCATCCATATCGGCTCGAATAGCCAAAACCGGACCGGGTTGCTTGCCTGCAATCACAGCAACAACGCCTGTGCCGGCAATGCCGATTTGATGTTTGATGCCCCATGCTTGCAGTTTGTGCGTTACAAATTCAGCCGTCAGATGCTCCTGAAATCCCAATTCTGGACGTTGATGCAGATAGCGTCGCCACTCCACTAACTGCGATTGCAGCGCCTGGATCTCTGCTCGAATGCGGGAATGGTCAATTGAGAACGGAGCTAGAGACGTTGAAACCATGATGATCAGTCGCTATAGAAAGGGTAAGGACAGGTGTTTGAAACATCGAACTCAGTCGAGTCAAACAGTCCTATAACTTATAACTTAAAGTGCTTCTTTACCTAAGGTAGCGGATTGTCTGCCCGAATCGCTCCTGATCGGATGATGTGATATACGATTCAACTCCATGCCTAATCACACTGTCCCACAGCTAGAAGAATCAGAGGCGTTTTGGCAGCACCATTTTCGTCCGGCGTTACCCCGTGATCGACGACAAATCCGCGTGTTGCTGCGTAGCTACGACGACCAAGCGGCCAACTTAGCTCACGGCTGGCGATTGGGGCACTATTTGGGTTTGGGATTGGTACTGGCCTTGATACTGCACGGGCTAATAGCGGTGGGCGGGATCCAGCTTCTGCTGTATGGGTCGCTGGGTTTGGGCACGGTGATGCTGGTCGGCTGGCTGAATTCCTGGCTGTTTGCAGATTGGCAAAATTATTGGGTGATCGAACAGAACCAGCAGTTGATTGCCTGCGCTAGACGGACTGGCTACAACTCCTACGCGGTGCTGTGTGATGTGGTTGTAGCACCAGAATATCGCCATCACGGTGTGGGAACCCTGCTGATTGCCGCAATGACGCGTATGGAAACTCAACCGCTCTACTTAGCTTGCTGCCCCAGGCTGATTCCGTTCTACCGGCGCTTTCAGTTTGTGGTGATCAATCCGCGTTCGCTGACGGCTTACCTAAGACGAGAACTAGGGCTAGAGCAAAATCCAGCCTTGGTGGTACTGTGCTACAGCCCCTCCAATGTGAAGGACCAACCGATTGGGTGCCACACACCAGACAACACTTGAAATCTTGTAGAAAACAAATCGTTTGCTTCTATTGGCTGCTAGTGATTGAACTCGAAATAATATTTTTAACCAAATGGAGATTTTTAGAATATGTTGCTTTTAATTTTGATTGATAAATAAGCTAAATATTTTCAGAACAGCTAAGAAATAATCAAAAACGCCTGACCGCAAGAAATACCGATTCTTTGGGATAAAGAACCAGGCATAACTATTCTGGGGAGAAACCCAAATCAGCAAAAAGAAAATGAAGGATCTTACCGGTTCAGCTGCAGCCAGCGAAGCTTAATCCATCACCAAGCTGAACCAATAGAAACTGAGCACTCCAACAACCAGTAAGCAAAATCAAAAAACGAAAAAGCTCTCGGGCGTCTTTCCATGTTTCGACTCCAAGAGCTTCTTCTTGCTTTACTCCTCACACTGCGTCAAGCATATCATGCTTTTCTGGGAATGGCACCCCCTCTTGAAAAAATTGTTTTATTTGGTTGTTTTACTGGGTTGTTTTGCTGGGTTGTTTTACTGGGGCTGGAGTTCTATCAGAGCAGCCTGTTGCATAGGTTGTCTCTAGCTGAGTCTCTAGCTGGGCTGCAAAAGCAGTTCCTCTAGGCCGGGCAGCAACCGTTCTAGCTCCCATTCAGCGGCTACCTGAGCGAGTTTGTTGAGATCCGCCAGATCGGCTAAGTGCGGCATACAGCCCAAAACCGGCTTTCGAGTCAAGGATTGGATGAGGTCAATCGGTGCCCAGTTCTCCCAATCTTGAGCACAACAAGGCTGGACGGCATTCAGAATGATTCCTTTGAGGTGGATTTTGGATTGATTAGCTAGAGCCGCATTGGCCACGGCATGAGCTACAGCTCCGGGCTGGACAGGCACAACGAGCACAGTGGGTAAATGCCAGTCCCAAGCGAGATCGGCCATTGTGGTTTCGTAGGTGAGTGGGGATCCCAGACCACCCCAAGCTTCTAGTAAAACAAAATCGCGCTGCTGAAGCTGCTGGATCTGCTGCCAAACTAGCTCTAGTTCGATTTGTCTGCCGTCTTTAGCGGTAGCAATTGCTGGCAAAGTGCTCAACATTAGCGGCGTAATCTCTGTGGCAGACTGGTCAAGCTTAAACTGGCGTACCAGTAACTCACTATCTCGCCCAATAGAAGCCCCATCAGTAGAGGGACTATCACCAGAAGCGCTGTAGCCGTCCCTAGGGCAGTCGATTGGCTTCATAACACCTAAGCGGCGAGAAGAGCAATACCGCTGCCAATAGGCGAGCAGCGCCATCATCACGGCAGTTTTCCCAACCTTGGTATCTGTTCCAGCAATGAGTAGCGTGTTCAAGCATCCTCCTAATTTCAATAAGTGGTTTCAGGTGGCGAATCAGCCCCGCTTCCAGTTAGTATGAGAAGGCGGCTATAATTTAGCCTAACGGGATGTAGCGCAGCTTGGTAGCGCGCCTGCTTTGGGAGCAGGATGTCGCAGGTTCAAATCCTGTCATCCCGACTGGTTTCAGGGTTCAGGGTAAATCAAATCCTTAGATAATCCCTAGAAACCGACAAATCCCCTAGGATGGGGTCATAAACTTTGCAGCGTGTCATCAACTCACATAGGTGAGTTTAAACCTACAATTTGACGACACCGGTTTTGTTGTGGATGTTTAACCTGCCCTATATAAACTGTCCGAAGGCTTATATAGCAAAGGGTGCACACAATTTCAGCATGAGCAGTCAGCACTGGCTGCCTTCACCTTTGCGCCTCCGGTAAAGTGATGAGAACCTACAGCAGCAGTAAATATATCCCGCCTGCGTTGACCCAAACTTCCAAGTTTACTGCTATTACTGCATCGACCAAGCTGGTTGGGCTTAAAGGTGCTGCTGAGGCAATTGCTAAGTTGAGGCAAAGTTCCGATTTGAAATCGGAGGTGTTGTCACAATATTTTCAATTGCTGAACTGCCTGTGCCTCTAGGACCGGGATTGTGTTGATTAGAGCTGCCTGATTGGGGATTAGCTCACCCGACTGTTTTAATTCTGCTAATGCAGCACGAGCTTCAATGCACGCTTTGAGGATCACCTTCGTTTCAATATCAGCTTTTGGCGGCAGCAGAGGCAAGTCATTATAGGGTTGAGTGGGAGAAAAATTAGTCATACTGATATGTCGTGCCACTGGATGAGGTCTTTGAAGGATGAGACTTTGGCAAGGGAAGCTCTGATCCGTAAAAAATCGTCTAATGGTATTCTCCACAGCATTGAAGCCCAACTCGATCAAGAAACACATTCTGTCAAAACTCTTAGACAGAATCTAGAGCTTCTAGAACCCAAAATCGCTGAGGCAAAAACGATGAGAACCAGTTTGAAGGCAAGATTTGCAGAGGCTAAAGCAAGTCGGCAACTACAACATACAGTAGGCAATCTAGGTACCAGCAGCGCAATGGGTGCTTTTGAGCGCATGGAGGAGAAAGTTCTACAAATGGAACACCGTTCTCAGACAGCCGCCGAACTGGCAGGAGCCGATTTAGAAAGCCTGTTTGCTGAGTTGGCGTCGGGAAGCGATGTGGATGATGAATTGGCAGCAATGAAAGTACAGCTTCTGGGAGGTGCTGCTCCAAATCAGGCTCAGCTACCTGGCCCGCCAGCAACCATCCAGACTTCTCAAGATCCTGCTGTTGATGCGGAGTTGGAAGCACTAAAAGCTCAGCTTGATCAGCTCTAGTGCATGGAGAGACGGCTATATTAGCCATACTGGTTTTCTGATCTGGCGAGGGGATCTCCACAATTGGGTGGAATGCTGCTCTAGTGCGCTTTTTACCCCTAGCGGTCAAAACCCGTCCATTGCCATGTACAGATTACCAGGGCTGCCAACCAAGATGTTGTGCTCTATTCCTGCCCCTTTCACCTGACTCAGCAACTGCGTCATCGCATCGACACAATCATCGGTTGCTGATTTTGGAAAAAGTTCTAACTCTGTCAATAATGGCTTCACCCAGGGGTACAGGCATGGATCAGGAAGCCACACTTCCCCCCGCTCAAATTGAGGTACCACTTCATAGGCTCGCTCTGCCTTTGATGCCGTAGGGTTAGTGGGGATAATCTGCCCGCGATAGGCTGGATCACTCTGCAACACGTCGATTGCCGCCGCTCCATTCGCCTTTTCCTCAATGTAAACCGAGTGAGTCTGGGGATACCGCTGCTGCATCGACTTGATGGCGGCAATCGTGGCAGAAAAGCCCATCTGTTCACGGCTCATATGCAGCAGATACTTCTGTTTGCCACTCACACCCCACACTTGCCCTACCACCCAGGAACTACTCTCACCCGTTGCCCCAAAGCTGAGATCCCAGCTCTGATAAAGCTGTAGATTTGTTGGCGGGGTTTGGTAGAACTGAAGCCACTGCGGCTCAAAGATGATGTCGGCATCGCTGACGGGCTGCTGCTGGTAGAGCGATTGCCACTCACGAGTGCCTAACGTCGCTTTGAGTTCCTCAAGTGCTTCAACCGGATACTTTTCGGGCCACAATGCCTCTCCCGGTTGCCGTCCGAGCGGATCGTTTTCTAGACAAGGGCAGGCAAGCTAATCACCTCCCACCCTTCATGCGCCGTTTCAGTGAGCAGCCATTGGACAAAATCAGTGGTACCCCAACGGGTCTGCACCAGCACGATCGCCCCATCGGGCTGTAGTCGAGTTCTGGCTACACTCTTATACCAGTCGATCAGGTTCTCTCGATACAGCGGGCTATCAGCTTGTTCTCGGTCTTTGATCAAATCGTCGAGAATCAACAGGTCAGCACCTCTACCTGTTGTGGCACCTCCGACCCCAATCGTGGCATAGCCGCCACCTGGTGTGACGTTGAACCGCTTGATGCTATTGGAATCAGAGGACAATCGGCATTCTGGAAACAGAGCTGTATGGGTCGGCGACTTGACATGGATCGCCCATTGCTGTTGCCGCCTTGTTCAGATTCGGCACCTAATAAACTAGACAGGCGTTCCTGTACCGTCACCTGTTTGTCTTCCTGCGAGCGCTGCCACGCCCCCCAGTATTCCGCCTCAAGCATGGCGATGCGGCGTAGTTCGGACTTGATATAAACGTCAGTGTCTTCTAATGATTCAGCCTTCCACTCTGCCTTAATGCTTTTCAGCTCCCGATTGATGATAGCTGGATCGACTTCAAGGTATTGAGCAATCCGGTTTTGATGCCAGCCTTTCAAAGTCAATTCGGCAATTGTGGCTCTATCCTGTAATCGCTGAGCAGGGTTACGTCTGGGCATATTATCAATTGATTATCAAAGGCTTGACTTCCTCAACTTTAGCAAAGCTTCCTACTGCCCAATGCACCATGATTCAATCGGTTCACGATAGAACCGTGAAGGTAGCTGGGGAACTACGGCTAACAGTTGATGCTTTTTCCCTATCGCTGATTGACAGCCTCACTTAGAACTTGATAGTGATGATTGGGGCGGATATGAGCGAGTACTCCTCGTTGAGATTGAGCACTACATCGGCAAAGACCAGACGCAACGATTAGAGCGCACGAATAGCATTGTCAGGCAACAGACCGGTAGATGGCATCGACGACAGAACAAGTTTGGCAAAGTCTGGGAGCAGACGAAAGTGGCGACGCGGTTAGTAGTGAGTTATTTCAATTGGATTTGGCAGCACAGTCGCTTCAAGACGACAGCGGCTCAACGAGCAGGGTTGACTGACCATCGCTGGAGTTGGCAGGACATCCTCATCTTCCCAACAACAATTTGACGCACTACCCTTTTTCTTGCCAAACAGTTTGGAGTGCCGAAGTATAAAGTTTTTTCCTTGAAGGCACAAGACTCAGGTAGGCTAAGTCAATTAACCTAATATTTTGTCTCCGGCAGCATGCTGATCGATCAGTTTGCTCATTGGGGGTCAGTTTCTCTGAGGTCTGTTATGAAAGTTTTACTTCTGTATCCCCGCTTCCCGCAAAGTTTCTGGTCGTTTGAGAAAACACTGGCACTTCTCAATCGTAAGGCAATGCTGCCGCCATTAGGGTTAGTGACAGCCGCAGCAATTTTGCCTCAGAACTGGGAGTTCAAGCTGGTCGATTGCAACGTGCGTGACGTGACACCTGCCGAATGGGACTGGGCAGAGCTGGTGATTCTATCTGCCATGATCGTGCAAAAGGACAACTTACTGGAGCAGATTCAGGTCGCCAAGCGCAAAGGCAAACGAGTCGCAGTTGGGGGTCCCTATGCCACTGCCTTACCCCATGAAGTAACTGAGGTGGGGGCAGACTATTTGATTTTGGATGAAGGGGAGATAACGTTGCCCCTATTTGTGAAAGGGATCACCCAAGGAGAACCATCGGGTATCTTCCGTGCGAATGGTGACCGACCAGATGTGACCTCAACACCCATTCCCCGGTTTGATTTGCTGGAATTTGATGCCTATGCGGAGATGTCGGTGCAGTTCTCGCGTGGCTGTCCCTTTCAGTGCGAGTTTTGCGACATTATTGTCCTCTATGGGCGCAAGCCCCGCACCAAAACCCCAGAACAACTGCTGAAGGAACTCGATCGCCTCTATGAGTTGGGCTGGCGACGCAGCATTTTCATGGTGGATGACAACTTTATCGGCAATAAACGCAACGTCAAATTGTTCTTGAAGCAGCTCAAGCCCTGGATGGAGGCACATCAGTATCCCTTCTCCTTCGCCACGGAAGCCTCAGTGGATTTGGCCCAGGATCAGGAATTGATGGACTGGATGGTGCAATGCAATTTTGGGGCTGTGTTTTTGGGGATTGAAACCCCAGATGAAGCCAGCTTGACCTTGACCCAAAAGTATCAAAATACGCGAGATTCCCTGAGCGATGCCGTGTATGCGATCACGCGCTCTGGCTTACGGGTAATGGCGGGATTCATCATTGGCTTTGACGGCGAGAAGGCGGGGGCAGGGCAGAGAATTGTCCAGTTTGTGGAACAGACCTCGATTCCAACGGCACTGTTTAGTATGCTGCAAGCCTTGCCCGATACGGCGCTGTGGCATCGACTAGAAAAAGAAGGGCGTCTGCGAAGTAAGTCTGCCAACATCAACCAAACGACATTGATGAACTTTGTCCCGACTCGTCCACTAGAAGAAATCGCCCGCGAGTATGTGGATGCCTTTTGGGAACTGTATGACCCAGTGAAATTTCTCGATCGTGCCTATCGTCACTATCGCATTCTGGGCGAAGCAACCTATCCCAAGAAAGGCAAAGGAGCCAAAAAAACGATTAACTGGGTGACGATTTATGCATTGCTCACTATTTGTTGGCGACAGGGAGTGCTACGCAAAACCCGCTGGCAGTTCTGGCGTAATCTCTGGAATATGCAACGTCATAATCCTGGTGGTGTCAGTAGCTATCTATCGGTCTGTGCCCAAATTGAGCATTTCCTGGAATATCGTCAAATTGTTAAGCAGGAAATTGAAATGCAGGTCGCACAATTTTTAGCAGGCGAGGCGGTAGACACTAACGTGGCAGACAAAAGGAAGGTGATGTGCTAAATCTTTGGAAGAGCTTAGATTGCCTGTCCAACCTCGTAACAGTTAACGAATATTCAATAGGGCAGTAGCCTCAGAGGCATTGCTCGCATCCCTCGGCGCTCATTCAACACCGTCTCCATGCTGGTGCAACAAGCTGCACTTTAAGGGCAAATGGTGCATAACCAGCAAGTGCAGTCGGTGGTATTGGAAATTTCCGGGAACTTGCACAATCAAGCATGAGAAAAAAATCGAAGTAGATGCACCCTGTCTGAGGCTTTTCAGTGGCTATGGGAATTTCCATAGCTGAGCTACATTCCCACTTTTGACCAGTCCAGCAGCGGCACTTTACCTTGTGCCTGCAACTCATAGTATTTGGTGTAAGCTTCCTGGTAGGTCACCCCACCTTGCTCAACCATTGCACTCAGGATGCTGTGAAGCCGTAGTGATTCAGGAGTGTAAGTGGAGCGATTTTGATTTGTCTGCCCTTAGCTTGAGGGTTTCCAATTCCTGTCTCTGGTCAGCGATCAACGCTTCCAGATTTTTGATCATTGCATTGCGCTCTTTCCCATCCTTCGCCTGTGCCAGTGTTTCTCGAAGTTGATTTAGTGCAGCATAAGCAGAAGAGTCAACCTTCACCGATGGCGGGTTTTTCTCGATGGCGAGTGATTCTTCTAGCTCGTAATCTCTCGTTCTAACTGCTGGATCTGCTGTGGGAGCGTTGTGATATTCAAGGTGTTCACCATGCCATTGCGAATGTATGCCTTGATCTTATTGCAAACTAAATGAGATGCACCCCCGATCGTTTATTTCATGAACCAAGGAATTCTTGCAGGAGTATAGTTAATATTTTCTCCATAGGCGTGCCCATAGGTGATCATGAACCGCTTTCGCAAATCTTTGTGATCGTGCCATACCTCTGAAGCAGTTCCCAAATGGTCACAGCTTACAAAAATTCGATCGCCGCCCAGGGTAACAACGATTGCTGCGTATCCCTTCTGTTCGTTAAACTTCTTGGCATACCGGATCAACTTCTGCTCCGGGGTGTCGAGTCCTTCAAGCCTGCGGTAAGCTGCGCTGGGACGAGGGCGACGGGAGCTATTAGCCATGATGGTGACTTCCTTCTGTGATTAATTTACTCAAGTTGTTGGCACAAAAGTGCTCTCTGATTAGGGTTGGCTATGCTACAAATGGGAACTGGCTGCGGATGTCGTTTGCAGCAGCGATGGCTTGCTCGTAATTATCAAAGCCAAGGTAAACTGCTTTCACTCGTGCCAGTCGTCCACCCTTGCCCGGTTTGAGCAACGTCTGGGTGATGACTGCAACCCGTGAACTGAGGTTGATTTGAAAATGACGGTCACCTAACTGTTTGGCGGTAACTCGAATTTGTGACATAAGGTAAAATTCCTTTGGTCTTTAGGGACTGAAGAGAGCGTTTCTTGATTGGCGTCAGGGCGCTCTCTTGACTGATAACTCCATAGTAACTCCACTGCAACTCTACGGTAAAGGTGCAGTAGTACTATTATTGCTACAATTTGCGGTGTAGTCTTTATAGAGTGGAGTTGATTAATATGGCTGTGGCAACGGACAAACGGAAGGTGAGTGCGTATCTAGATGAGGAAGTCAAAGAGAAAGCTGAGCGACTTGCAAAGCTAGAGAGTAGGAGCTTGAGTAGTCTGATCGAAATTTTGTTAAAGGAAGCTATTCGCAAGGCTGAAGAGGAAGGCAAGCTATGACCACAGATGATCGATTGAACGAGATTGACCAACGACTAGCCATACTAGAAACCGAGTTTGTAGCTTTTCGGCAACGGGAGTTCGAGAATCAGGCTACCCTCACGGAACTGCGAGGACTGACCACGGAACTGTTGGGCATTGCTCAGCTCCATCAGCAAGCCTTGCGGCTAAGCCAAGACAATCAACGACGCAATGATGAGCTGTTTCGAGAGATGCGAGAAGACATTCAGCAAATCTGGCAATACCTGTTAGGGCAGCAGGGTAATGGCAGGACTCAAGGCTAGAACAACTACGGGAAAATACGACTTTTTCAAACAAGAAGCTGCACGGTATGCTGCTCAGGAAAAACGAATGCAAGAACTGGAAGAGATAGCCACGCTGCTTTTGAAGCACGATGACCTTGAAGAATTCGACCCCGAAGTTGCAAGGCGGCTCAAGACTCTCACTCGCATTCCCCAAAAATGATTGAACAGCCAGACCGAATCGAGCAGTTGCTGTATGGCGACACGACAAAGGGGAACCAAGCTTTTGTCTTGAGCCGACTGTGGGCGTTGTTCAGAGCAATTGCGGAGCGGGGCGGTTGGGTTGTCCTTTGTGAGGACAGTTTAACCAATCTTGAGCTGGATATTGTTGCAGAGACTTCGGGGCTGGAAGTCGTCGAATATTTTAAGTTCGAGAAGAAAATTACACCACGTGACTTCAAGATTTACGACTCGTCTACACTGACATGGGAAGAAATTCAAGAGAGGCTGTACAAAGGTGAAAATCTTATCGTTGCCAGTGATTCTCAACGATGGCTGCGTGAGGTTGAGCGACACATAACCACCTCAGGAATTCTTGATGAGACCGAAGCTTGGGTGATCGACCGGGATAGCGCTGAAGAATCCTGGGTTAAAGAATTCGTTGATAACCCGGTCAAGTGGGGACGAGGGGTGAAGCCGCGTTTTCTAGGCTATTCCCCCACGCTCAGCAGCGGCGTCAGTATTGAAGATCCAGACGGACACTTTGCAGCTCAAGCCTTTCACATCACCCACCTTGAGCCACGTGACGCAGCTCAGCTAGTTGACCGGATTCGGTCCAACGTACCTCGATTTGGCTACGTCAAGGAGTTTGGCGGGTTGCCAGACGACTTAATGTCGGGCTGCCGTCCTGACGCGATTCTGCGCGATCTGGACCGGAACAAAGTAGGGAATTGCCAAACTGTCTGGCTTTGCTGAATACGTTCAGCAGCAAGAACAGACCGACGACCTAATGCAGGCTATGCAGCGGTTGAATCAGGAGAAAGGACGATCCTACGACTGACTATGGGCGCTATCGCCGCTATTTTGCTCGCTATAAAGCCCGCGAGAACTACAACCGCATGAATTTGCGTGACGGTGTGATTGCTCGCTGGCAGGCTGAAGGGCACAACGTTACATTCCAGCCTCTAGGCAAAATTGCGCATTGTGTCGAGGGGCGACAAAAAGCCCGTAAAGCGATTGACCTTGACGAGTCCAAAGCATTTGCTGAAGCCGATGCTGACAACCTCACGGTTGCTCAAGCAAGGCAGACCTTAGATCAGCTGGGCAGCACGAAGGCAGAGCGGCGAATCGCTCGTAAACGGCTGCTGCAAGACAAGCTACCAGGGTGCCCACTCAACGAGCAGGGCTTTGTGCTCAAGGTGGTGGTCGAAAACTCAGGGCGGTTTTTGCGGGCGACTGAGTTGCTTTGGCTCAGCCAGAATCCAGAAGCCGCTCAATTTCTAGACCGAATCAGTTGGCACGGGACCTATAGCCATGCTGACAAGCGCGGGTTATTTGTGATTGACCACAAACTTTCAGTCCGCTCTGGGCAGGCCAAACTACTGAACGAGTGTCCACTGGAGCCATTCATTAGCGGAGCGGTTGAGAAGTGAGATAACGAAACGCCAGAAGCGATCGCTGTAAAAGCTTGGGCGGTGCTCCATGCTCGTCCGTTCAAGCGTTACCTGCGACTGACGGTCAAGGAAAACCAAACACCTTGCCAGATCGTCAACACGCTTTTGAAGAAGCTTGGGTTTGAGAGCAAGGCAATTGCCAGACCGGGAAAACGGTCTGAGAAACGTGACACGGTCTATGCCATCACCAACCTACAGGATTTCGAGCGCGATCGCGTTCTGGAAAGCTTGTCTGAACGGCTCAAGCTTGAATGCGAAAAACGCGAAGAACCTGTCCCTGTTTCGGTGGGCAAAGTTCAAATCGAAAACGTGAAGAGTTGGACGGCCAGATTTAAGGCAGCTCAGTCCGACCAGGAAATAGCCGATGCGTTCATGGCGATGGGGCTTCTCTATCCAGAGAAGAAACACCCAACGAAACAAGCGGTGTGGCGAAATCTAGACCGGAATCTGAAATTACGAGTTGAGCGATTATTAAGGCAGAGGGAGGCAGCAGCATGAGTACACCAACCCAAAACAGCGACCTACACAAGATGATTGCCGAGATGTTTCTGCAAATGCAGGAGATGCGCTCTGAACTGCAATCCCTCCGCTGCGAAATTACCGGCAAACTGACTCAGGATGAAGGGTGGGCAACGCCTGCTGCCGCTGCTGCCGCACTCAAGCCAGAAGGCGTAAAATCACCGTCTCACCTTAAATCGCTCCGGTTGGCCGGTGCTCTTAGTGAAGCTAGAGGCGAAATCCGCAACGTTGGACAAGGGGAGCGTCCAACTTGGGAATATCACATTCCCAAGTGCAGAGCCGCACTACAGCGCTATTTTAAGCGTCGGGCGGGCTAAACCACTCCCCCATCTTTTG
>KL662191.1:4475014-4512432 GCA_000733415.1 [Leptolyngbya] sp. JSC-1 | reverse complement strand
TTGGCCGGTGCTCTTAGTGAAGCTAGAGGCGAAATCCGCAACGTTGGACAAGGGGAGCGTCCAACTTGGGAATATCACATTCCCAAGTGCAGAGCCGCACTACAGCGCTATTTTAAGCGTCGGGCGGGCTAAACCACTCCCCCATCTTTTGCCTGTAAATACGATCGGTCGTTTCCTTATCCAACCAGCGGCGGTAAGTCTCTCGGTGAACTGTCTCACTGTGCCCCATCCATCGCGCCATTTCTGGCGGGTTAAACCCTAGCCTTACTCCCCGAATGGCATAGGCATGACGCAGGTCGTAGGTCTTAAACGGCAATTTGTAACGGTTGAACTGGCTCCTGACGCGCTGCCCATAAGCTCGAAGATCCTTCCCTGTTACAGCAGGTTTTTTGACCTGCTCTAACTCCCAAACCTTTACCCAATCAGGGCGCAATGCCTTAGCGGTATGCTCAACCGTCTTGCTGATGTAGATATGTAAGGATTCGCTGTCTACAAACTCACAGAAAAATGCTTCATGCGGTCTTAGCCCAAAGGTGGCTATCACTCCGTACACCCAACGCCAAGCTGGATTAGGTAACAACCGGCTTCGCTCAATCAATTCATCAGACGGCAGTTTACGGGGCTGTAGCGAGTTGCGATTGTAGCCGCCTTCATAGATAGCGAGATCAACTTCTAAGCCAGCGTAGGCCGCTAATTTAGCTGATCGGCTACAGGTTAGCTGCCTGATTCGCATGTCTGGCTTCTTGCTCAGCACAACCGCCAGAATTGCAGCTTCGCTGAGCGGATGATCCTGGGGGAGCTGTCTAAACGTCTCCGCCCAAGTGTTTTGCCAAGTTGATTCCTTGCATTGACTGGTACTCAAATGATGGGCTTTGAACCGCTCCAATACCTCTTTTACCAGTTCCGGTTGCTGCTCTGGCTTCTCCCGACGTGGGTTTTGCCAATTTGACCACAAGAAACGAGCCGTCAACAACTTCACTGCTCAGCTTATGGCAAAGCCGCTCTGCACGCTTTAGTCCTGCTGCCGTAGCAGGAAGCCCTAGACTTACGTCCTGCTGCTTTTTCCCAATGCCTTTTCCAGGCTTACAGGGCAGCATCCCCCGAATCACTAAGTACATTCCATTCAATCGCACGCGATACGGCACACAAGCGGCTTTAAGCCGTTCATTGACCGCTTTGATCTGATCTTCCAAATCCCTAAATAATCCCTAACTTTTCAGACAGTTCCCAACATTCTATGACAGTTGCAAACAGTTGAGTGTTTGTCAAGAATAAGCTGCAAGGCGGTTTTGCTAAGCAGTACGGGAGTTCTAGATGATGTCGAGCGCCTGCTTTGGGAGCAGGATGTCGCAGGTTCAAATCCTGTCATCCCGACTTTTAGCCTATTTGAATTATTTACCGGCAGGATCTTTGCCAGCCTGAATGGTGGAATCGATTTTGATGTTGCCCGTATAGTCAATAGTCCAGACCTCATAGCTACCGATAACATCGCCACTTTTGGTGAAATCAACTGGGCCACTCACGCCCTGATAGTTGATATCTTTGCCTTCACGCACTAGCGCCAATGCTCGGCAGATATCGCTAACTTCCAAACCGGGCGGATTAGCAACTTCCAGAATTTTGCCCCTAATAGCGGTGCCGCTAGTGGCCTTAGCTGCTTCAGCAGCGAGGATAGTGACGGCGGCAGCATCCCACGTATTGGGATCATAGAGATTGGGAGCACGGTTAAAGCGTTTTTTGTAGTTATCGCGAAATGCCTCCATCACAGGACTAGATGTAGCAGGAGCAATACCCACAACCCCGGAGGCAATATAGCGGCCATCAATAGATTGCCCGACCCGACTCGCCAGGTTTTCGGTTTTCATGCTGGCGGTGAGCAAAACCTTGGTGTTGCCACTCCATAGCCCTGACTCGAACGCGGTTTTGAGAATTTCGCTACCCAGGTAAGGTTCAGCCACAATCAATACCGCATCAGGTTGTCCACTAAACGCGGTATAAAAATCGACGCCATAGAGAGCAGCGTAGGGACTGTAGCGATTGGAACTGCCGCTGACGGTACCTCCCAATTGCTTGAAAGTGGCTTCAAAGGAGCGAGCAATGCTGTTGCCGTAGTCGTTGTCGATTGCCAGGACGGATACAGTTTTGAAGCCGCGTTTTTGGGCTAACATCGCCAGCGCTTCACCCTGCACCGGATCCGGTGGCATGGTCCGAAACCAAAACCCCTGCAATGCGCCTTTTTGGGCACGCTCGGTCAGAACTGAACTAGCGCTCGCCGGAGAAATTTGCACGACCTGATTTTTGACAGCAATATCAACTGCGGCATTGGATACCTCGCTGCCGATTGCTCCAATCACGGCCCCAACTCGTTCAACCTCGGCCAGTCGCCTCATGGCGGTTCTTCCAACCGTTGCACTGCTTTGATCATCTTCAGACAAAAGCTGCACTGCCTGTCCTAAAACACCATTGCAACCGTTGACGGTTTCGACCAGCATTTGGGTGGTGTCTTGCATCGTGCTGCCGTACCTGGCCAAGCTGCCCGATAGGGAAAACAGCAGTCCTAACTTGAGTGGTTCGGCGTTCGCGGGGGCTGGGGTGGACGTGGACCGCCGATTCGCCGGTTGAGTGAAGGAAATGGGAACGGTTGTGCAGCCTGTTAGTGCGACTAAAAGCAGAACGATGCTTCGGTGCATCTTGAAGCCTGACCCAATGCGTCGGCAGGTAGCTGCTTTGTCATGCCATTTGGTTGATCGAACCATCGATCGTTTACCTCATCGGAAATCCAAATTCTTTCGCTGATCCAGATGAATCTAGATGAATCTAACTGTGTAAGCTTGTCGCTTTGGCAGATTTGTTTTGACTTGTTTTGACTTGTTTTGACTTGCTTTGCTTAATCAGACATGGTCTACAACCTGTTCTTACAGCCAGGGGAACCCCCAACCCGGATTGGCTGTCATGCACAACTACTTCAGGTAGAAAGCAATTTCCGTATGTTCCTTGCTATTCAGCCAGTTTCATCGCTCAGTTCCCCAGCTCAAGCTGCAAACTTTGGTTGTATCCGGTGCGCCATCAGATTCTGCCCACAGGATAGGACGTATAAAACCGGACAGGCTGATCCAACTACTGTAGGGCTGAGGCTGTCAAGACGGCTGAAACACCTCTTTTTTAGAATAGCTTCAAGCTATCTTTGGGTTAGAGTTGGTCGAATTGACCAGAATTTACTAAAAGTTTGCTTCAGTCTTTACTTCAGTTAGGTTGGTCGCGCTGAGGATGTGTCATGGACAACTCTGTCCCAACGGTTGCCGATGGCGTGAAAGTATGTAACTCTATTCAGCGAGTTCTTGCCGTTCTCCGACTAGTCTGCACTAACTTTTGGTTGTAGGGAAATCAACCGCAGACTGGTCCGAAAACTGAGAGGAAACGTAAATGCAGCTACGTAATTGCAGCTATTGCAGCTATTGCAGCTATGGTGGCAAATCAAGGTGGGTCATGATGCTCTGAGAAATTTCGATAGTCTAAGTTCAGAGATTTGATGATTGGCTACCGCTCAAATACGTTCAAATCAGCGATGATCAGGCGATGATATGCCTTTTTGTTAAACATGCTAGTGACGCGACTAGGAGCAGTTATGAAATCATTCGTTCGTTGGAGTAAAAAGCTTGGTTTGGTGAGCGGCATTGTCTTAGGCTCGCTGCTTGCCAACAGCCTACAGGTGCTGGCATTGACCACTGAACAAGTGGTCGAGCGTCTACGTTCGGTGCCGGTATTTGCGCTGGCTAATAACGAAGGCAAGCCGTTGGTTGCAGTGCCCACGGAAGGTGCTGATCCAAGCCAGACCCCCAATATCTTTGTGTTTATGAATCAACAGGATGCCCAAACTTCGCTCAACAACTTGAGAACGCGGGATCCCCAAACTGCTGAAGGCATCCAGGTGATGCCAATCTCGCTGGCCAAGATTTATGAATACGAAGTGAATCAGCAAGAGGAGGATGACCGGGTCCGGTTCACATTTATTCCAGATCGGCAGCAGGTAGAAGCTGCTCGAACAGTTTTACAACAAGCAGGCGAAAATGCCCAACAGTTTGAAGGTGTACCTCTGTTTGTAGCGCGATCTGGCGGTGAAGATGGTGGCTATCTGGTGATTGAACAGGGCGACCAGCAGGTGGTACCCATGTATTTTGACCGGGCCGGATTGCAGTCCCTGCTCGATCGGTTGCAGCAGGTACAGCCTGACCTTGCTTCGAGCGTGACGGTGCAGGTGGTGAACCTGGAAAGCGTGCTGCAAACGCTGCATACCAGCGACAACGAAGAGCTGACTCGGATCGTTTTGGTGCCCTCTCAGTCCAGCATTGACTTTATTCGCTCACAGCAAGGACAGGGACAGGGGCAGCCGCAACAGCCGCAACAGCCGCAACAATAAATGGTGAGTGAAAAGCGCCTGGTTTAGATGAGTGGATGGGTGGATGAGGGATGAGCCACCCATTTGCTACCCAGCACTTGTCCAATGCCCACCTCCAAATTGAACTGGACTATTGAAACTGCTGGGCATAGAACCGGGCATAGCGATTGCCTTGTGCCAAGAGATCGGTGTGGGTTCCCGATTCAACGATTTGCCCTTGCTCGATGACCAGAATCCGGTCGGCCCGACGGACGGTAGCGAGGCGATGGGCAATGATAAACACCGTGCGGTTTTGCATCAGGCGTTCCAAAGCTTCCTGCACCAAAGCTTCTGACTCGGCATCGAGGGCGGAAGTGGCTTCGTCCAAAATCAAAATGCGGGGGTTGAGCAGCACCGCTCGAGCAATCGCAAGTCGCTGGCGTTGGCCGCCCGATAGGTTGACGCCCCGCTCACCCACCCAGGTGTGATAGCCCTGAGAGAACTGGCTGATGAACTGGTGGGCATTGGCGACTTTGGCAGCGGCCTGCACTGCGTCTAGATCAAAGTCTTTTTGACCAAAGGCAATATTTTGGGCAATGGTGCCGGAAAACAGCACGGTTTCCTGGGGGACAATGCCAATCTGACGGCGCAGGCTGCGAAGACTGACCGCTCGAATGTCGATGCCGTCGATCAAAATAGTGCCAACTTGAGGGTCATAGAAGCGGGGCAGCAGGTTGACCAGGGTGGTTTTTCCAGCGCCAGAGCTACCCACCAGTGCCACGGCTTCGCCTGGATCCACCCGTAAATTCAACTGCCGCAGCACGGGCTGGTCAAGCTGGTAGCTAAAGCTGACATTGCGGTATTCTACCTTGCCGGTTACGGGAGGCAGTAGGGCGGCATTGGGTTTTTCGATCACGGCAGGCTGGATTTCAAATAGCTCGAAGACGCGGTCGATCGAGGCTTGGCCCTGCTTGAATTCGTTGTAATTATCAGTGAGGTGGGCAATCGGGTCGATCAGCATCAGGGCGGCAATTACATAGCTGCCAAACTGTTCGCCGGTGAGGTTGCCAGAGGCGATTTGCCAGCCTCCTAGCAGCAGCAGCAGCAGCACGCTCAGAAGCTGAAGAAATCCAACCACCGGAAACTGGACGGCCTTTAACCAGGCTGCCGCGTATTTGGCTTGACGGTTGCGCTCGGCCTCTTGCTGGAAGCGCTCAATTTCGTAATCTTCTGCGGCAAAGGCTTGCACCAACCGAATGCCGCTAAACACTTCGGTTAACAGGGCCGACAGGTCTGATACTAAATTTTGGCTGCGGCGAGAAAATACCAGCATGCGGTCGCCAAACCAGCTAATCAGAACGCCCATTAGCGGCGCTACGACCAGACTGGCTAGGGTCAACTGCCAGTTGAGGTAAACCATGTAGCCGAATACAACGATCAGCTGCAAAATACAGGGGGTGGCATCGTGGAACAGTTTGTTGATCACCTCGCCAATCCGGTCGATGTCTTCGGTGAGGCGATAGGTGAGGTCGCCGGTTTTGGCGGTTTCAAAATAGCTGAGGCTGAGGCTTTGCAAATGGGCATAAACATGATTCCGCAGGTCTAGGGCAATAGCAAAAGCGGCTTTGGCCATCTGAGAATCTTGCCCGTACTGAGCCACTTTATGCACCAAGAATACGGCAGCTAACACGGCCGACCCACGCATCAGTGCGCCTAAATCTCCCTGTACCAGCAATGCCAGCAGTCGTCCTGCCAGATGGGCCATCAGCGGCCAGCAGGCGGTAAACACCAGCGTACAGGCCAGGGCCAGCGCAATCGAGCGCCAGTGGGGGTGCAAATAGGGCAGGAGTTGCCAATAGTGCGACCGCTGGGTTGGGTCTTCCTTTGCTTTCATTGGCTAAAACCTGGTTTCGAACTCAAGCACGGCCCGATTCTCATCCTTAAAGTTGGTGGAACCCCGCAGCAGCAATTCGTCCGTGAGGCGATAGCGGAGGCTGAATAGAGGTGGTGCGGGTACGGTCAAAAGCTGAAGTAGTGAAACCGACAAATCATTGGTGATGTCAACCCCAAGTTCGGCAGCCAGGGCCAGACTGGTGGTCCGGTTATCTTCAGAAATGATCGTGGTGGGGAAGAGGCGGAAGTCGCTCAGGCCCAAGGTGTCATTGATCAAGTTTTGCAATCCAGTTAACAACGGCGAACCGGCGATGCTGGCCAGTGCGGTGGTGGGGTCTCCCTGCACGTTGCCAAGAAAGCCGCCGCCTAACAGCGCCAGGATTTCAGTTTCTGATCGGCTGGGGCTACTCGTCAACTCTAGATTATTGAACAGCTGACTAGCGGGTCCGGTAGCGGTGGCCTGAATCCGCACGGTTTGGATGGCGCCAAAGTCTCCAGCCGACGGCGTATCGACAATCTCCGAGACTGGAAAGGGCGAGTCGGTGCGGGTGGGATAGCGCGTCACCTCCGGGATCGAGGTGGCTAATCGCACATCCAGGATTGGATCTAGCCCAAACCGGGAATCAAACACTGCCGTATTGCGATAGCCGCGCACTAGGTTGAATTGGGTCGTAAACAGGTTCACCTGCCCACTGCGCAGCCGCACGGTGCCATCCAGCAGCGGATCGGCTTGGGTGCCATTGACCAAGAGCGTACCCTGTACCAAGAAATTCAGAACCGGATTGTAAACCACGCGCAGCCGGTCGCCCAGCGTCACTTGCAGATTGTCAAATTGGGGCGGACTAAAGGTATTGCCGTTGCCGTTTCTGGCAAACGCTGGAGCCGTGTCGTCGGCGACTGGCGTCACGGCTGTAGGCTGCTCGCCAGGAATGATGATGCGTCCATCGCTGAGCAGAATCTCTCCACCAATTTGGGGCGCAAGGGCGGCTCCGGTAATTAACACCTGGCCTTGGACATCGCCCCGGTACAGGTCTTCCAGATCAATCGTGATCCGATCCAAACTCACCAGTAGGGGATTGACGATGTCTTGATCATTGGTGCTGAGGGGAAACAGCAGCGGCAGCACTCCGTTTGCAGCCACTAAGCCGTTGCCAAATTCACCCGTGACATTGTTGACCCGAATCCGGTCCTGGTCAAACAAAATCGTGCCGTTGACGTTAGTAATATCTTGGGGCAGGGCGCTGGAACCGATCTGGGCATTGGTCAAGGTAGCAGTTCCACTGGCGGTTAAATCCCGGAAGTTGGTGGCTCCTGGTAACAGTTCGCCCGACACTTGCAGTGCCACATTGCCTTCACCGCCTCGCCAGATCACCTGATCGGTGAATAGATTGATCAAGCTAAGGCTATCGTTGGCAACGAGCAGGCTGAGATTGAGCTGGTCGTTATCTGGTTCAACTTCGGCAAAGGGCAGCTGATAGGGAATACTGCCATCGAACTTAAACTCAGCGTCTGGGTCAGGTGCGGCGGTAGCAGTTTCCGGCGTTTCTGCATCCGGCTCGATTACCCGGCGGGTGAAGAAGGTGAGGCGGGCATCGTTGTAGCCAAAGATCGTGCGCAGTGGTGGAATTGTTTTGGTTTGGTCAATGCGGCCTTCGGTGAGGTTAATCGCACCCTCAAACTGGGGGTTCTCGATACTGCCTCCCAGGGTCGCTGAAGCTTGCAGCTTGCCTTCGATGTCAATGGGCACATCAAACAGATCCCGCACCGCCGCTACCGGCAAGTTTTCGATCTCCAACTGGCCGGACTGATTAGGGCCTCCGATCCGGCCTCGGAAGGAAAACAGCGAATCGTTGGTCTGGAAACTCAGGGGCAGCAGCTCTAGTACGCCATCTCGGAAGCTGCCTTCAGCAACGACCTGGTTGATTTCGTACTGCTGGCAGCGATCGGTCAACACGGTTTGGGTGAGGTGATTCACCTGGGTCGAACATTCGCCCCACTGCCAGTCTGCACCCGCCAGATTAAAGTCAACCGCTGGGCCGGTTTGGTTAGAATAGGCCAGATCCACCGTGCCGGTAAAGCTACCTTCTAAAGTAGACAGCTCTGGGAATAGGGTCCCCTCTTCTCGGGCGAGTACTTGCTGACGATAAAGCGCCTCGATTTCGGAATAGCGCCGCAGTTGGTTTTCGAGGGTGGCGTTGGGCATCCCCACGGCCACGGTTCTCACATCCGCTTCGCTGCCCAAGTCAGGAGGCCCAACTCGACCCAGATCGGCTAGCTCAAACCAGCGCAGTAGGGTGAGCAAATCCTCGACCCGACCTTCATCTGCGACCAGCCTGCCCACTAACACTTGCTCCGCCCTAGGGTTGTAGCTACCGCTCAGGAAGTAGCGACTGTTGCCAAACCGGAACTGAGCGCCTTCTTCCAGCACTGCTACCCCATTAATGTAGCGAAAGCGTCCGGTAAACAAACTCTGGGGACAGGTAGGCGCTTGACTCGGATCCTCCGGCAGACCCAGGATTGGACATCCGGCTTCTCCAGGTGCAACTGCTGGAAACAAAGCAGCATTGATGTAGCCCAGGGCTGGATTGACAATGGCGACTTCACCCATAACGGCGGGATTGCTGAGATCTGCCAAATTCAGATCAAAATTACCGCTGAGTTGTCCGCTGACCTGACCCAAATTGCCTGCGGCCACATTCAGAGCGGTAAGGGGAAAGTTTCTCAGGGTTGCCAACAGCCGGTCGCCGTTCCCTCGACCTTGGGCGATGGTTTCTCCTTGCTGCACATAGAACGACCGCGGACGGTTACGGTCATCCAGCACTAAAGCAATCCGGTCTTGCTGACCAGCCACATCCAGGTTCAATCCCTGATCGAGGGCATAGCGCAAATCTCCTGAAAGGCGCGATTCAAACACCAGGGTATTGACCGCCAAATCATTTAGGCCCAAGCGTCCGGCCACTACAAAGGCATCGAGGGGACCCGTAATTCGACCGCTAAAATCCGCCGTGCCTGCGACCTGGAATTGCTCTGGGATGGGAACCGGAAAATCGGTGAGCCGATAGTCTTGCAAATTGACATTAAAGTCGAGATTTTCGATTGCTGGTGCCCCTTCGCCGCTCAGCCGCACTAGCACCACACCATCGCCTTGAAAACCGGGGGCCGAGGCGTCTAACACCTGGAGTCGGTCCCCCAGCCAGCGCACCGATGCCGTCAATGGCTCGTTGATAATTGCCAACCCTTCTGAGAGGCGCACTTCTCCCTCGGCCTGGATCGCCGCCAAGTCGAAATTATCCAAACGGCCTGCTAGTCGAAAATTGCCGCTGAATAAGCCCCGCAACTCTGGGCTGAACTGACTCAACTCAATGCCAGAGGTGTCGAGCACCGCCTGCCAGCGCCCTTGCCGAATCAAGCCACTGCCGCGCACAATGCCGCCTGCCACCAGCAGGGCCGTATCCTCAAACTGGACATCGCCACCCGCGATCACCACCCGCCCCCGACCTGGATAGGTGGCCTGAGGAGCCTGCCACTGCACCACGGTTTGGATATTATCTAGCGGACCAATCACCTGAGCGGTGGCATCGACTCGTCCGAGCGTGAAGTTGGGGCTAGCGGCTCCATAGGCTTGGGCGATCGCATCACCAGCTAGATTATTGGCCCGCACATCCACCACCACGCCGCCCCGCTCACCCAGTTTGACCGTGCCATTAGCGGTAATCACCCCCCCGCCCACTGGCACAGCCCGCAAGTCCTCGATCACAATCGCCTGGGGAGTGGCTGCAAACGCCAGTTGGGTCTCCCGGAACTGCAGTTGGTCGATCTGCACCGGCTGAAGATTTTCCACGGTGCCAGCAACCAAGGGCTGGTCGATCGCACCGCTCACTCTGGCTTCAGCCTTAAAAGTACCGCTTGCAGAGACAGGTAGGTCGGAAGCTTGGAGGTCTAGCGTTTCCAGAATTTCGGCTACCGTGGCTTGCGGAATCTGGATGCGCAGATCGTAGCCTTTTTGAGTGTCTAGGCTGCCCCCCACCTTGGCTAAAATCTCGCCATAGCGCCCTTGGAAGTTTTGCAAAGCCACGCGCTGGCCCTCAAATGCCAAGGTTCCACTCACCTGCTCAAACGGTTTGGGCGCACCCTCCAGCACACCCGCCACATTTTGCAGCTGCACGGTGCCGTCGAATTGTAATGGCTGACTATTGGGGGGAAATAACACCTCTAAATTGGTGCCAACCCGTCCGGTGCGGAGCTGCAGCGGTAGCGGTACTAGCAAACTGACATCAGGGGCAAGAATATCTCGACTGTCTACGGCGAGCCTGGTTTCTCCGACTTCTAAATTGGTGGTGCCCCGCAGCCGCAAATTGCCGCCCGTTTCTGGTCGTGTGGTGAAATCGTAGCCAATCAACTGGTTGTTGTTGCGAAAGGTGACGCTGCCGTTGATGTCCTGTAGCCCGACGACCGTATTCACCGCTTGCTGGGGCGGCAAGGTTTTGGGAGCATCTTCCGAGGGGTCAGGAGGCTGCGATTCATCTAGCTCGACCGGCTGGGAGGCTTCCACTCCTCCATAGGCAGCCAACTGAGCTGTACCATCCTGAATCCGCAGCGTATCCAGCTCGATCTTGATCGGGCCTTCTTCCTCGTCACCTTCCTGGATTTTGGTGGTAATCCATGCTCCGTCTGCATCTTGCGCAATGTAGGCATCCGGGCGCACCAAGGTGACATCCAAGCTGAGGGTCCGGTCCCACAGCAGCTCCAGCAAATTGAACTGGACCTCGACCCTTTCTACCGTCAAACGGTCAGGATCAGTTGCGGTAGGCGGTACGCTCGATTCGCCAAATGTGAGCTGGTTCAGCGAAATTCCTGCAACTGGACCGACCTCCACCGGGCGGTCAAAGGTTTTGCTCAGGTTCGCTGCCACCAGAGGCGCTAACTGCTCGTTAATGAAGCGCCAAGCCAACCAGCCCGCGGCAGCCGCTCCGACTAAAACAACTCCACTCCCCAACAGGATCAGGCGCAATCTCCGTCGAGGTCTGGGATTCTGCTCAGGTTCTGGACTCGAATTTGAAGCTTGGGTCATCTCTGTCTCACCGCTGCACCCAACCCTGGCCTGGGAGGATCGTTACCATTGCTTAACCGATGTTTAATCAACCAAAGGATCGAACCAATTGATCGATTCATTCATTAACTGACAAGTCGTGACCTGATGACATCAATCCATGAGCCGATGGCAATTGGCATAGCAACTGCACCTCCAACAGACCGCAACAGGGCTAGCTCCTAAGAAGAATAAACTTGGGCGGCAGGGGAATCAAGAGGAAAGCGACAGTAATCACAATATTTTAGTTGGGGGGTGGGGAGTGGGGGGTGGGGAGTGGGGGGTGGGGAGTGGGGGGTGGGGGGTGGGGAGTTTAAGCGACTCACACTCCTGATACCAATTCACGATTGGGTTGCTGCTCGTTTAATTCCTCCCATCTTTGCTCTAAGTAGATCAACACCAAGTAGATCAACATCATTAATTTTCCGTAGTGCAAGCGTCTCGCTGGCGCGGTCAAGATACCCGCACTATATCTATCGTTTAATCAGGTTGACCTACTTATAGCCGTCGCCAAGACAGTTAGGACAGAGATATGGTGAGAGCTTGATTCAGCAGCGTTCCTCCAGAGAATTGGCAAAACTCCCCACCCCCCACCCCCCACCCCTCACCCCTCACCCCTCACCCCTCACCCCTCACCCCCCACTCCCCACCCCCCACTCCTGTCTCCTCCAATCCAACTGGCCAAACCTAACTAAATGGTGCAATCAAAATTGTCAAATCAATTGGCGAAGCGATCGCTTACAATGCTGGAACAATCAGGCAATAGTCACTCGTTATAGTCAATCATGACGATTTAGTGGGGAAGTTGGGAATGCGTGTGTTTGTGTTGCTATTCAATGCCCGGACCGAAAATGAAGGGATTCATACGCTAAAAGTCAACGGTGATAACGTGGTGCTGATGTTTGAATCCGAAGATGATGCCTTGCGCTATGGTCTCATGCTCGAAGCCCAGGACTTCGCCAGTCCGACGGCAGAGGCATTTAACCAAGAAGAAATCGAGGAATTTTGCCAAGGGGCAGGTTACGAATGCAAACTCGTCCCGGCGGGCACGCTGGCAATTCCGCCCGAAACAAACGTAGATCAAACCGATTGGCAACCAGAAGCAAAACCCGGCCAAGCAACTCAGGCATCCCAACCTAAAGAACTATCGGAAGCAGAATTAGACCAAATCCGCCGCAAGCTGGAGGGGCTACTGTAAAGGGAGGAAGCAGGAGGAAGCAGGCATGATCACGGCTCTTATTTTGATAGTGGCTTTAGCGGTGCTGGGATGGGGTTTTTATCGAGCCAGACCGTTTGGCAAGCTGGGCATTTTGGCGTGGCTCCAGTCGGTGGTGCTGATGTTTCCTTGGCTAGCGTTTTTCGGTTTGTTTGCCTTTGGCATTTATCTGAATCTGGCTGGGGTGCTGTTTCTGCTGCTCACCTCGATTGCTTTGTATATCGTTTTGGGTCGGCAGGTACGGGCCGTGGCCGAACAGGAAGGCAAGAAGCTAGCTCCACTGACTCGTGCGGCAGTTGCTCCATCCGAACCAACAGAAGCGTCTGCGACAGAATCGCCTCAAATCAGTGAAACTCAATCCAAGGAAACGCCGGCAGAAACCAGCCCCAACCGACTGACATTAGAGTTGCCCCAAATGCCAGCTGAAGACCTGCAGGCGGTGAAGGGCATTTTTGGCATCGACACCTTTTTTGCCACTGAAACGATTCCTTATCAGAACGGTGTCATCTTTAAGGGCAATCTGCGTGGCGATCCAGAGCAGTCCCACGCCCAGCTGACAACCCTGCTGCAAGAGCGGCTCGGCGATCGCTATCGGCTATTTTTGGTGGAGGGGGTAGAGGACAAACCAGTAGTCGTGGTATTACCGACTGCCAATGACCCCAAACCCACGACGCTGGCCCAAAAGATCTTGGCGCTGATTCTGGCTTTGGCAACGGTCGCCACCTGTTTGGAAGTGGGTGGATTGATGCAGGGTTTCGATTTCTTTAGCGAACCCAACCGTTTCGCAGAAGTTTGGCCGATTGGGGTTGGAATCATCGCGGTGTTAGCAGCCCACGAAATGGGCCATCGCCTCTTGGCTCGTCGCTATGGCATTCAACTCAGCCCGCCTTTCTTTATTCCCACCTGGCAAATTGGCTCCTTTGGCAGCTTGATGCGGTTTGAGTCGGTTTTGCCGAATCGCTCAGTCTTGTTCGATATCGCCTTTGCTGGTCCTGTGGCGGGGGGCTTGATTGCCTTTGGCATGCTGATTGTCGGCTTGCTGCTGTCCAAACCCGGCAGTTTCTTTCAGGTGCCGACCGAGTTCTTTCAGGGGTCGATTCTGGTGGGAACGCTAGCGCGAGTCGTCCTGGGGGATGCGGTGCAGGCAGCAATTGTAGATGTCCATCCATTAGTAATTCTGGGCTGGCTGGGGCTAGTGATCACGGCAATTAACCTGATGCCGGCTGGCCAACTTGATGGCGGACGGATCGTGCAAGCCATCTACGGACGCAAAACCGCCGGACGGACTACGGTGGCGACGCTGATTGTTTTGGGCTTAGCAGCGCTAGTCAATCCCCTATCCCTATACTGGGCGATTGTAATTTTGTTTCTGCAGCGAGACTTGGAACGGCCTGCGCTCAATGAACTTTCGGAGCCGGATGATGCCCGTGCAGCGCTAGGAATCTTAATTTTGTTTCTGATGGCCGCAACTCTGCTACCCTTAACCCCAAGTCTAGCTGGACGATTAGGCATCGGTGGTTAACTCTTTGAGGCGAACGAGGTGAACAATGGTCGCTGTTCCTCCTGTGATGTTGGTGTTTGATATCAGTGCCTTATCTGCCGCTACCCCAAGCGAATGGCGCGAGTTCTCCAGGGTCGGAAGCTGCTACGTGCCGCAGGTAGTTTATGAGGAAATGAAGCTCAAGTTCGATCGTTCACCCGATCCAGACCTGGAACGAATTGCCAAAGCGTTTAATCGCTTCTATGCCACCAGCGGCTGGCGGATTACTGATGTCAGCGGCCACCATGCGGCCCTCAAGGTTGGTTCTGGGCAGGCCCTGACTCGCCGCAGTCGGGTTTCGCTAGCGGTGGGACGCTGTGCCTATGGCTTGGCCGAAAATACGCCGGGGAGCCTGGTGGTTTTGGTGACGAAAGATCGGCCTCTGCTGCAACGCCTCTACGAGATTCCAGCCGTCAACCTCTGCGGCATCACGGTCGATAATCTGCTGCAATGGAGCCGTACCGGACAGCGCCCCATCGCCGTCAGCCAAAAGCTGCAGCAGTTTAGAGCTGCGCATGGCATCCAACCCGTCGGTACCACTGGCACTAGCCAAACCTACCAACGCACCTCACCCACCCGCCTTACGGCTAAACCCACTAGCTCCAAACCGAAAACAAGCAACATCTCAACCCCAGACTGGCTGCCTGATGTGATGTCCCTGCTGCTGGCTACTGCTGGCTTGGCAGTTGCTGCCTACTTGATCTGGTTAGTTTTCCGGAATGGCACCATCCAGCAGTTTTTTGAAAATCCCACGGGTCAATCCTCAAACCCGGCTCCCAATCAAGTGTCTGCCCAAGCTGCTAGTCAATTACCAACAAGTGTTGACAGAACCAAAAAGATTACGCTAACTTAAATAGGGCAAGCGAAGGCGAGCCTACTAGCCCCCATCGTCTAGAGGCCTAGGACACCTCCCTTTCACGGAGGCGACGGGGATTCGAATTCCCCTGGGGGTATGCTGAAAGTCTTATGGAGAGCGGGTTTGAGTACTCGCTCTCTCGCTTTCTTTACAGTTCTAAACTGGGTGGCTGAGGACGCTTGCTCTTTGAGCGGTGCGGAGCACCATCGCTACGGCTCAGCAGATGTTCATCGACTCGCTGATCGATTGTCCATCGATTCATTGCTGGTATTTATCGTGCAATTCCGGTTTCGTTAACGCGGAAGGATAAAGAACAATTGAAAGAAGTGATGCCTTCCTGCATTGACCTGGCAATTGAACTGCCCGACGAGGCAGAGGATCAAGGCAGATCCTCTGCCCTTTGCCCCATCGCCCCCAAGTAACGACCCTATAGCCGTCGCCACACCAGTTAGGACAGAAATATTGTTGCGGTAAACACTATACTTAGGAGCCAATGAAATAATGACTAATTCAGAGGAAATAAGCTAGATCGAATTGAAGCACAGATCGAAGCCAACGCTCGACAAATTGCTCAAACGCAATGATTGTCTCTGCTTCGTCACTACCTACCCGCGCGTCAACGCTATCCATTAGTGCAAAAGTGGATGGAATCGACGTTGAGCTTAGGTTTTGGCTGTCAGTTGCACCCCTTCCATCAGATGATGCAGCTTACTGATGCCTCGCCAGAGCGTTTTCACCCCTATGTCCTCCTGCTCCCTGCCGAAAAAGCTACCTAATTGGGCAATCCACCGAATTGCTTGGACCAAAATGGGAAGGGTTTGCTATCAACCACCGACAGCTATACCAGCGAACCCATTGCCAAGCTGCTTCTGCTTCGGTGATAGGTAAACTCGTGAGCAATAACTAGGTGATAGGAACTTGACCATTGGGTGGGTCAAGTTCTTGACCCCAGAACACGTTAATTCAATCGGCTTCAACTATTGAGCTTGAGGATAATGTCTGGGTACCTGCGTCAAGGTCATCGCTCGCAGTGAGAATTGGGCTAGATAAGCGAGACGGTCTGGGCGGCGCTGGACGGCACAGCAATGGGTGGGCGATACACAGACGAACACAAAAAATGGTGAAATGGTCGAAAATGCATCCGGAATGATAGTCAATTCACCCGATTGGGTGATACAAGCAATCGTAGTTTTATTCTAACTGCGCTTCCGTAAGTTATATTTTTGGTTTCCGCACCGTTTCAAAGTTATTGCCCCAATATAGTTCCGACATTATCTAACCTTTTCTGACTGACAGCAGCATTACTGTCGTTTAGAGTAGTTCTAGAATCCATTCCAGAATCCATTCTGGAATTCATTCCAGGATTGATTGTAGGGGAAGGTTTTGCTGAGAGTTGGGCTGCCAGCGAATCGCTTGCCAGATCTACTCTGATTAGAGAGTTATAGTGTTTGCCAGAAGAGATATTGTTGTGGCAACAGCTATATCAATCAGGAGACTAAGCCTTGACTGGCAAAATCTGGCATTAAGTCTACAAGTATTAAGTAAGGAGAACCTCTGTGCACTCTCTGTTTAGTTCTGCACCATCAACCACTCATTTTGCGAAACAAGATAACTCAAAAAATCAAGCTATTACTCAAAAAATGTTCTACTCTATTCCGGCAACTGATGAAGTCTCTAGTTCAGATTCAGTTACCGCTTCGCTGCTATTTTATGTTCATAATCATATTCTCTATCTGACGCTGAATCGGCCAAGTGTTCTGAATGCAATCGATTTGGATATGGCAATAGCCCTACACGACCTGTTAGCCGAAGCTAGGGCAAATCAAACCATCCGAGCTATTGTGATTACCGGCAGCGGACGCGCTTTCTGTGCCGGAGGTGATCTAAAGTTTGCTATGGCTGCCAACCCAGACACTCCAGGCGATTCCTTTTTGGTGCTGACAGAGGTGCTGCATCGCTGTATTGAAGAAATTCGCACCATGCCCAAGCCGGTGATAGCCGCGATTAATGGCGCTGCGGCTGGAGCTGGACTGTTTCTGGCCTTGGCCTGCGATCTGCGCGTTATGGCTAATACAGCCTATTTAAAACAATCAAATACCTCCTATGGTTTATCGCTGCCTGCAGGCGGCACGTTTACCTTACCGCGATTAGTAGGCATGGGACGCGCCTTGGAAATCGTGATGCTAGATGACCCAATTCCGGCGGCAAGGGCCGACGAGTTAGGGTTGGTGAATCGTGTAGTAGAGGCCAGTTCTCTGATCGAACAGTCCCAGTCTCTAGCTGAAGGAGTGGCGCAAATGCCGGTTGGCGTTCTGGGACGAGTGAAGCAACTCATGAACCAATCCTGTTACAACACGCTGAACCAGCAGCTGCATCTTGAACAACAGGCGATTGCCATCAGCGCCAATTCTAGCGAAGGCCGAGAAGGAATCAGCGCATTTATCCAGAAGCGGCGTCCCGCATATATCTAATCTGACTTTAAGTTTTCTGGCTTCTGCCTCCCTAGGATTGCCATAAATAAGTGCATAAAGTTGACAGCCGGCAAAACTAAGTACGATCAGACGAGGATCGTATAGGTGATCAGCGGTTGAAACTGAGGAAGCCAGTATGTTCAGGGCATCACGATATTGGAAATTTGTCAGGATTGATGCGGCAAGCCGGTGCATCATTCAAGATCTCGATCCTGTCAAATCCTTCTGTTGTCAACTGTTTGGTGGATTGCCCGATCAGATCACGATTCAACGGATGCAGGATATTGTGCTGCCACAAGTTCTGTGGTTGAAGTGGTATCGGGGGCTGAATCAGATGCAACGCACCGAAGAACGAGCAGTCAATTTATGGTTGATCAGTTTGGCATACCGAGTGACGTATCTGCTAATTGTCGGCAAGCTCGATCAATGGATTCAACGGCACTTGCTTGCCTTGCAACAGGACGAATCACTAGCTTTTGCCGATCGGTTTAACGTTGAGCTGAGTTTGCGTTGCTACATTTCTGAGCAGATTCGCTCGGTTTGTATCGCGCTAGGCGCTCAGTTTGGCGAACGGCACGGCTTTGCCTGGTATGACCTGCTGCGGTTTGTCATGGATGACACGGACCCAACCCGCTCGATCTGTCTACCGCCGCAACCCAAGACGCAAACTGGCGCAATTTGCAATCGTTCCAATCTGGCTGAACCGTATGAGCATCTGGCCACGAAGATTCTGCGCACCTTTGAGCCTGACCGCAGCAGTTTAGGTACCTGGACGAACATGCTAACGCGGCAGTGCGGACCACTAAAAGCCTTTTTGCTAGAGCATGGGGTGTATTTGATTAGCGATTGGGCCTTGCTGAACGACACGGAACCAGACGTGCTGCGGCGAATTTTATCGCAAACCTACGGTTTTCCACCGGATCAGGCTGAGCAAGCCTGTAGGCAGCTATCTGGCTATCACGAGGTTTATCGGACGCAATATCGGCGCAGCAGAACGCGAGGAGGATGCCAGCCCCCAACCGCAGAACAACTGCATCAAATGATCCAGCAAGCGAACTTGGCCATGTCTCCAAAAGAGCTGATGCAGAACCTGATCGATTTAGCCAGTCGGCTAAGACAGTACCGGATTTCTCGTCGAGGTGGTCCACTGCCAGCAGACTCGATTGATGCGTTAGATGCAAGCGACAAACTACTCCCTAATTTGGCGGTACCCGCTGCAGGCACCGAGGACGATGACCAAACGACATTCCTGGGCCGCTATCGGCAACAGCTGATCGTCGGTTTGGATCAGGCCATCACCGCCGAAATTCAGCAGCGCTATCAGCACTTACAGCGCCGAACGTCTACAGCAGCCAAAGCGAGCGTGTTTCTGCAAATCCTACAGCGTTACTACTGCGACCGAGTCCCCATGACGACCATTGCAACTGAAATGGGACTGAAGGGACAGTATGAGGTGACGCGACTGTTGAAGATCGACGAATTTCGCAGTCATGTCCGCCAACGCACGCTCAACCACCTGCGAGATTGCATTCTAGAATTAGCGAAAGAGTACGCCCACCCAGACCGCTTACAGACTCTAGATCAACAGGTTGAAGCCGCGCTGAATGAATATCTGGATCAAGTCATTCTAGAATCTTCTGTCCGCGCAAATTCTGACCAGGGATGCTTGCGTCAAAACCTCTTTATACAACGACTCTGCTACGTGATCCAACGATTTCCTTGAACCTATGTTGCCATTCTGACTGTTAAAAGGCAGAGAGAACTAATTTCATGATTTGGAGGAAAAAGCAATGACAGATGATTCAATCCACACAGCCGAGTTTGACCTGTTTCAAGCCTTGCCCATGCAAACCGTGCCGATTGAGCCGGAGCAAATTGAGCAGGCGATTGTGGCTAGCGATCGAGTTGTCACCGAATCGCGACAATGGGAAACCTACTTAAATGCATTAGCGCTGTACGGGTTTCAGCAGTGGCTAAATCAGCAAGCAAATGAACTATCTATTGATCATCGACAGAGTTCGATTTGGCAGCCTGCCTATGCCAATGTGATTGAAGCGGTTTGCAACGTTAGGGTAGGTCACTTCAAGCTCTGTTTAGTTACCACCAGAGAACTGGAAGCAACGATTCAGTTACCGAGAGCTGTAATGGATCTGCCAGAATTTACTGCCCATTTTTATGTAGCAGTGAGAATTTTAGAAGAGCAAGAGCAGGCCCAGATCTGGGGATACCTACGATACGATCAGTGGATACAATACCAGCGAACTCAACCCCTGATAGCGTCACCCTCCTGGACTTATGCGATTCCTCTGGATTGGTTTGACCGTGACCTGACGCGCCTGCTGCTGCACCTGCGCTGCCTGGAACCAACCGCCGTGCCACTGTCAGAGCCGCCGCCTCGGCTGGAGCAGATCACTGATGAAAAAGATGTAATTATGCGCCAATTAGCTCAGCATCCCACAGATGCCCTGTGGCAGCGGTTAACCTGGGAGCAAGGGGTGGTAGTGTTGACGAATCCTGCCCTGCTGGAATGGTATTATCAGTTGCAAACTAATTCACTCCCTTCATCTGCTGATACGCTGGTCCATTCGCCTGCCTCGCAGCCCAACCTGCCGCAATCGCTAATTCAATCCACCGTGGATATGGCTGTAAATACAGCAGTGAACGTTGGCTCCTGGTTGCAAAACGAGCTAGACGACATAGCTCAACAGCTACATTGGGTGCTGCTACCGCCGTTTGCAGCCGTGCGTTCCAACGAATATGCGGCTGTTTTGTTTCCAATGGTGGATGCCTCAACCTTGCAGGAAATTGATCTGATCTGCAAGCAGTTAGCCAGAGATGGCGTCAAGATTCCTGCGGGTGCGCGTTGCGCTTATAATAATTTCAATCTGGCAGAGATTCCACTGCGGCTCTATGCGGTGACCTGGTCCGAGGTCGAGGAATGGACCTTGCTATTGATTCTCAAATTACAATCAGCCCATCAACCCGAACGTGCGATTAAACTTTGCGTGAATGACCAAAATAAAGTATTGGTAGAGGCTATACTCGATCCCAGGTCAGGCAATAATTCACTCTATACTCGCGTAGTTGGCGAAAAAGACGAGCGATTTCAGGTGATCTTGGCTTTAGAGAATGTTATGTTGACCCTACCGCCGTTTAGGTTTCATTTAAGTGAATCTGCCGGGAACTGACCATGACACTCCGCTTAGATATCCGCCAACATCAACAGCTTTGTGTCGTATTTAACCTCTCCTGGGGAAAGGGACAGTGGTGTTCGGCAGAATTGCCCTATCCAGAGCTGCTGATGCAGCAGTACAACACTTGGCAAACGAGCTATCTCAATTTCTATCGCCACCTTTCCATACCGTCTGCACTACCTGTTGTTAAACCGGTTGCAAAGTCAGAGCTGGAGTTACGCGGACGAGTCGATGCAATTGGCAGTTTTGCTGCGACCGAAGATTGGCGTTCTAACCTAGTGCAGGCAGAGGCGCAGCTATTAGCAGAATTTCACCGCTGGCTCAACAGCAGTCAGCTCGCCGAAATCCGCAAGCAGATTGCTCAAATTGTGCAGCAGAGTAGCGGGCAGGAATCTCGCCATGTGGATGTTTTTTTAACCTGCAATGCTCCTGAACTAGAGCGCTTACCTTGGGAGACCTGGGAAATTGTCACCGAATTTGCCTCCTCTGTGGCGACGCGGATTGTGCGCGCACCCAAAACGATTCGCAGTCCTGCCAATTCTCGACCCCGGCAGGGGCGGCCCCGCATTTTAGCAATTTTAGGCGATGAGACAGGATTGAACTTCCAGGTGGATCGAGCAGCTGTCACATCCCTGTCCCGGATTGCCGAAATTCAGTTTGTTGGCTGGCAGCCCGGATATGATCCGCAAACCCTGCTGACCGATATCGCCACGGCCATCACCGATCCGCGCGGGTGGGATGTGCTGTTTTTTGCCGGACATAGCAACGAAGCCCCGATTACTGGCGGTAAGCTAGCGATTGCGCCCGGTATGACGCTCTCGATCAACGAAATTGCGCCGCAGCTCGCGTTGGCCAAAGAACATGGGCTACAGTTTGCCTTGTTTAACTCCTGCAATGGTCTGAATTTGGCAGAATCCTTAATTGACCTGGGGTTCAGTCAGGTGGCCGTGATGCGGGAACCGATTCACAATCAGGTGGCGCAAGCCTTTCTGTTGCAGTTCCTGCGTAGTCTGAGTGATCATCAAGACGTGCATGAATCGTTGCTGTCTGCCTGTCAGTGCCTTAAGCTAGAGCGCAATCTCACCTATCCGTCAGCCTATTTGATTCCCTCGCTGTTTCGCCATCCCGAAGCAGCGCTGTTTCGCATCAAGCCCGTGGGGTTCAAACAATGGCTGCGGCAGTGGTTGCCCTCTCGACAGCAGGCTATCGCGTTGACGACTCTCAGCCTCTTGAGTTTACTTCAGCCGATCCAGGGTCACCTACTCGAACAGCGTGTTTGGATTCAGGCCCTTTACCGACGAGCCACCGGGCAAGTTGTATCCACCGTGGCTCCAGTCTGGCTGGTGCAGATTGATGATCAGTCGATTCGGCGAGCTGGGATTGCCGAGCCAAACCCGATGGACCGCAGTTATTTAGCTGCTCTAGTGAATCGAGCCGCAGCTCTCAATGCCAAAGTCATCGGAGTGGATTACCTGCTGGATCGGCCAGCGGCCCAACCCAAACAAGACCAACAGTTAGCAGCGGCTGTACAATCTGCAATTCGCTCTCTCCAACCGCCCTGGTTTGTTTTTGCAACCATGCGGGATCTCAACGGGGAATGGCCTGAGCTGATTCCAGAAGTGGCAAGCTCCAATTGGAGTTTAGCTGGAGATATGACGCTGTTATCCCTGGGGCGATTACCAACCTATGTACCGTTAGCAGATCCTAGCCTTGTGAATTCTGCAGCTATTAATATTCAATCTTATACTCAGTCTCATGCTCAAACCTATACTCAGACTAACGCTCAGCAGGAGCTTCAAAGTTTTCCATTTACCTATCTGCTAGCCCTTAGTTATCAACTCAACCGCGAACGGCTTTACCCACTCCAGCCGAATTTGGAGAATCCCACTCCGTTTGCCGCGCAGCTTGCAAAAACGCTCAGGCAGTCAGGACAGGATACGCCCATCTTCTCGGCCCAATCGCAGGTGCAGCCGTTGACCGCTTTTTCCTACGGGTTCAAACAACTGTGGCTGCATCCCATTATTGATTTCTCAATCCCACCCGAACAGGTCTATCGCTCCATTCCAGCTTGGCAATTTCTCCAGCAAGAATCGCTGAATCAGCCTCAGTCTGCGCAATCATTCACCCAACCGCTGCCAATCGTGATGATTGTGCCCGGTGGTTATAGTGAGGCTGGAGTCGTATGGGGACAGGACAATCTAGAGCTACCCGCCGCCGTGCGACATTGGCGCTACTGGCAACCCAACCGCACTGCATCGTTGGACTCGATTACTGGCGGTGAAGTACATGCCTACTTGCTGCAAGAATTCTTGGCTCAGCGTCTGGTCGTACCGATTCCTGATCTGTGGCTGATTGGCCTCGCTGCCGGTTTGAGTCAGGCATTGGTTCTAAGGTTATCCTCGCGCTCATCCCGTCGCCACAAGCTAATTTTATTGAGCATACCAATTGTCTATGGCTTGATCAGTCTACAGCTCTATCTTTCTGCAACTATCTTGTTACCCTGGCTTCTGCCCTCCAGCGTATTTGCAATTTACATGTTCCCTGTACTCAGGAAGAAGTAATATGCGTAGACTCAACTGGGCTGCCTTGATTGGCACAATTTTAGCAGCTTTATCGCTAAATTCTTCACCGTCACGTCCTCCGCTTGATTCTACTCCAGCGCCAGAAATCACCTGGACTGCCATATTCGGCAAAGCCCCGCCTCCCGCGTCCCGACCTCCAGGTGGTTCACGCGGCAATGACGAGCAGGTCTATGCAATTGCCCCAGGTCAAATAGGCCGCGCCGAAGTTTGGCATGATCAACCGCTGTTTGTTTGGCAGGGTAGCATTCGGCAGATTGAACTAGTTACCGCCACTGGAACTGTTTGGAGTCAGGCCGTCACTGCGACCACTCACTCAATCGCCTATCCAGGACCCACTTTGCAGCCAGGACGAACCTACGAATGGATTATTTACAACCTTGCCAAAGTCCCTATTGCCAGAGTGGCCTTCCGGATCATGGCCGCCCCAGAACGCGAACAAATTGCTGCCGATCTAGCAGAACTAACAGCCCAATTCACAGCCCAATTCAGCGACGCAACGCCTGAGCAAATTGCCCTTCAGCGAGCCAACTATTTTGCCGATCGCCAACTCTGGACCGATGTACTGCAGGAAGCGTTTGCGGTGACAGAGCCTTCTAGTGAACTAGTCAGGATACAGAACGAGATCACGGCTACAGTTGCAGCGTGAAGCCGGGAAGTACATTTTCTCCAGAAAGCAGGGCAGGCAGCTCAACGATTTCAACCGCTTGCCCCAAACGATAAATTTCAACCTGATGATCTTGTGGATTAATCAACCAACCCAAGCGTAAACCACTTCTCAGATACTCCTGCATCTTTTCTTGTAGGGGAGGCAATTTGTCAGTTCGAGATCGCAGTTCAATCACAAAGTCAGGACAAAGGGGTGGAAAAACGGCTCGTTGCTCTGGAGTTAGGGTATTCCAGCGATCAAGCGCCACCCAGGCAACATCAGGCGAACGATCTCCGCCCTTGGGCAAATTGAAAATCGTGGAGGAGCTGAATACTACCCCTAGTCCGGTTTGCTCGTTCCAGTTTCCGACTTGCCGAATCAAGTCAGCTTCTTGCTGGCCACCTAACCCACCTACAGGCGACACAATAATCAGTTCTCCTTTAGGATTTCGTTCAAATTTTAGATCAGGGTTAGCCTGACAGAGCTGAACAAACTGCGCGTCCGTCAGATGCAGAATTGGATCAAGATTGAGGATAAAACTGGTCATCATGGTAGGCGCAGGATGATGAAGATTGTTCCATTGCTCCTCCCCATTTTATCTACTTTTACTTGCTAAATCATTCAGCGACATAACCGTCTCCTCGCATCGAGTTCGGCCTGTTCAGCAATCGCTAACACCGGCTGTTGGTTGCAGGTATATACCGGCAACATTGGAAAAATTACGTCGAAGTCGGCTGCCAAATCATCGCGGTTGAAGGAATTAGGCTGACAAGACTCTGGATTGGGGTTGCTGGTATTGGTTTGGGATACTGCTTTCTGAGTAAATTGTGACAAGTAATCTGCAATACGCGGATTTTTGAAGGAGATATTCAAGGCTGAATTGTTTTGTTTCAGCAATTCAGTAAACTGCCTGCAGGCAGTTTGTGCTTCAGATTCTCCGAGCAGCAGATAGACAAATCCCATACTTCGCAAGGCATGTGTGCGGTATTCTGGATGGCGTTGAATTACCCGCTCAAATACGTTGATTGCCTCTCGATAATTGCCGGCTCTAGCATAGAGAGAACCGTGATTATAGAGGCGGCTAGCAGAATTAGCGTCAATCTGTTGCGCTTGCTCGAACAGGGCATCAGCGTCATTGAAATCTGCCTGGGAATAGTCTGCTTTTTCAATCAGGAATGTTGCCAATTTCATCAAAATGACAAAATCTTCTGGGGATGCATTGGATTTAGCATTAGACAAATAAGCTGTAATTGCATCTTGATAAGAAACAGCATAGTCTTCATCGCGTAAATACTGTACAAGACCCAAATAGAAATGCGATTGTGGATCATCCCGATCGAGTCTGATTGCCTCTGCCAAGGAATTCTTGGCGTTCACTAAGCTAGCAGTGGCATCATCTTGTTCGCCTTTCTCCTGATGATGTTGCCAGAGAATGAGCGACGCGCGTCCTTGCTCCTTCAGGGCAGGTGGATTGTTGGGTCGAATAAACAGAATGCGATCGCAAGCAGCTTTGACCTGAATAGCTCGCTGCACCAGGCCATCGCCTGTTTCAAGCCGCTCTAAATTAGTCAGCGCATGACAGCGATTCACTTGCGTAAACCAGGAGGCGGTGAGGGCAGCACTGACACAGAAACCCAGGCAGCTTGCCAGCAGGAATCGTTTATCGGTGAGCCAGCGCCATTGCTGTTTATTGGTGAGTCGCTTCCAGCGAGTAGGAGACTGGGTTCGCCTCAGATCATATAAATCTTTTAGGATCTCGGAGGCAGAAGTATAGCGATCGGCATTATCATGGCGAACCATTTTGGTTAGGATTGCCGCTAACTGGTCACTCACCTGGGCCATTGGTTGGTCTACCAGCGTGTAAAGCCAGATCACTTCTTTCGTGCGCGGATGCAGAGGAAAATCTTTGGGATGGGTATCGGTCAGTGCCTGAATTCCAATCATGCCAACCGCATAGAGGTCGCGATAGAACTTGGTTTGGCTTTTCACATTTTGTGGTGGAACATAGCCTGGAGAGCCAACCTGAGCTGCTTCTGCTCCTGAATCCAGCACGCTAGGAATGATTTGCTTAAACATGCCAAAGTCGATCAGCACAAGCTTGCCATCTTGACGGCGCATTAAGTTAGCAGGCTTGAGATTAAGGTGAGCCAAATTCTGCTGATGTACATACTTCAAGATTTCGAGAACCTCGATCAGCAGATCAATTACCTGATGCTCTGGCCAACACTGCCCTGGTATAAACTCCTCGTCTAAATTAGTGCCTTTGATATATTCTTGAACAACATAAAATTCTTCATCCTCTTCAAACGAAGCCAGCAGAGTCGGAATCTGATCGTGACCATTCAGTTTTTCTAGTTCCTTGAAGCTGCTGTTAATCAGATTGCGAATTTTACCAAAGCTGTCAATATCGGTAGCGGGCGGTGTAATTTGCTTGAGAACACCCCATTTTTGACGCGGCTGATGAATATCTTTGACTAAGTAAGTTTGAGTAAATTTGTCATATCCTAATCGTTTAATTTCTTCGTAGCGTTTGCAGATGACACGACGCTCAATTGCTTTGGCTAATTCCTGCTCTACCCATTCTTGATTAAATACACTGGCGTAAATTCGATTCGCGACTCTGAGATGTCCTTGCTGTTCTTCGACTAACCCCAACCAGAGCAAGTATCTTGCATCCGTATCATCATCGGCTGCAACTGACTCTTGTTGAAGGATGCGTTGGTAGAGTTGTAGTAAACTGACGCAATTCTCGTTGTTATACAAAATTGCATCTCGAATGGCTCCCAACCGTTCAGCAATCGCCTCTTCATAAGGCCGCAGTTCGGTCAGCGCATCCTGGACCCATTGCTCGTTAAACACCTCTTTGTAGATGGGATTGTAGACCCGCAAAGCGCTTTCTTGCTTCACTACCAGACCCGATAGCCGCAGCTCTACCTGCTCTAGGCTATCATCAGCCGGAATCTGCCCCTCCTTCAAAATTTGCTGATATAAATTCAGTAAACGTGTGGCTCCCTCGCGCTCCTTGATGCGATTACTAATTGTGCGCAAATGTTCGGGATTATCTTGAGATTCCCAGTTGGTAATAATCTTGGCCTGCACCAACTGTTCGACTTGTGCTTGTTCGGTTTGGGCCGGAATGGACAGTTGGGTTTCGAGAATCAGACGGCAGAGCTTTTGCGTCAAGAAGGGTTGCCCTCCGGTCCATGCCAGGATGGCTTGCAGCACCGCTTGGGGATTTGCCGCTCGTCCGTCTAACCCTTTGGCTAAAGGCTGCACTTCTTCGAGGCGAAATCCATTCAATTCAATCGCTAAACCTAAATTAAACGGAGTGCGGTTGCGATCAGCAATCAGATCCGAAGGAGTTGCTGTGCCAATTAACACAAACGTTAACCGTTGATAGACCGATTTGACATTGCGCTGATTGTAGCAAGCACGAATAAAGGCAAAGAAATCATCGGTTGGAAATTCTAAACTGAGCACGGTGTCAATTTCATCGATCACCACAACCACGTTGCTGGAAATCTGAGCCAGCAGCACTTCTTCGATAAAGTCGCTCAGTCGATCCAACGGGGTGAACATTTGCCGCTGTTGCCACCAACCAGACAAGTCAAACTTCAAACCAAAGCTGCCTGCCAAACTCTTGGCTAAGGTGGCATACCAGTTGTCGGCGGTCACTTCTTTCGTGCCAATTTTTGACAAATCCACCAAAGCACAAGCAAACCCTTCGGCTTCTAGCTGCTTCCTCACTCGCACTTCTAAACTCGACTTTCCCATCTGTCGAGAATTCAGCACATAGCAAAATTTTCCGGCCTTTAAACCTTCATAAAGGTCTTTATCAGCTTGTCGCATCACATAGCTGGGAGCATCCGGCGGTAAGGTGACGCCGACCTGATATTCAAACGACTGCTGGGGGGTCATGGTGAGGGGTGAGGGGTGGGGGGTGAGGGGTGGGGGGTGAGGGGTGAGGGGTGGGGGGTGATGTTTGTGTGAATGTTTTGGTTGGTGTGTATTTCAGGTGCGGAAGTAGTTGCGAAAATATTCACGATAGAGATAACAGCGTGGTTTCACTTTATTGCCTTCAATTGTCACCAAGCCCATGCCGTGAAGTTTGAATGCTGGAGCTGATTTTAGATAAATATTGTGCTCGGCCATCACTACCTGCTTAAACATCTCCATTAACTCCGGTGATTGCTCTAGTATATTTGCCAGATGGCGCAAATGATTTCGATAGATTCCAGATTCTGTAGCGGCTTCATGGGTGACTTGAGTAACCGACAGATCCCGATAGCGAATTGCTTCAAAGGCTTGCTGAAGTAGAAAGCAATGTCCCCCAACGATGTTCATCAACTTGGCGATCTCAGCCGTAGTCCAATTCAGTCCATATTGGCGGGCTAGGGTGAGAGCTTGTTCGGTGTCAAATTCTGGCAAATCGATCACCATCCCGACTCCAGCCAGCGGCGAAGCGTTGATATCAAGTGGCCCATATACCTCAGTAGCGTGAACAATGACTAAGCGGAGCTTCTGCCAGATGCGGCTATTCGGATCTCCCCGCCTCGCCTGATCATGCCAGGTTCGCAGCAGTCTGCAAAAATCGTTGGCAATTGCAGCATGTTCAAATACTAAATCGGTGTTGTCGAGTGCTAAGACGAGGGGAGTGGCAACTTTGCTGAGTAAATATTTTTGAAAGTAATTTGTTGTATTGAAATTGCAAGCCAGAATATCTTCCCAATAATGCTCAAGTTGGTTATCCATCGCTAATACGGCACTGACTGCGGCACAGAACCATCTGGAAAAGTTTTTTAGGTTGGTGAATGCGGCTTGGTCTGCCAGTTCAAAACTGAGAATAGCTGTTTGGTAGGGCTGAGGTTGCTTTCTCATCTGCGACAGAATTCTCACCATTAAGGAGGTTTTACCCATTTTCTGAGGCGCTCTGATCCGGAGTAGGGCACCGGGTTTGGTCAAGGCCGCTCGACATTGGGCCTCCAGTGAAGCTCGCTCCACGTAAAACGGGTCCTCTAGACTTGCTCCTGCCTGCTCAACTACGGGAGTCTCATCATCGACAATATCCGCTAAAGAGAGATTCAAGGCTTTGGCAATGGCAATGGCTGAGGTGCGATCCACCGGATCTTGTTTGAGCAGTCGCCGGATTGTGGTGACTTCTAGCTCAGCCGCCATCGCCACATCTTTTTCGTGTAAGTTGGCTCGGTTCATCTGGTCTTCGATCACCCGAATTCCGGCAGAGGTCAGTTGAACACTGCGTCGTTTGCGATTTTGGCTCATGGTTTTATCCCGCTTCAACTCTAGATCATCAGGGGGAAATGGCTTCCCTTACATATGGGTAGTTCTAAGCGAATCAAAACTATGCAGTTTCTGCCGCGATTTGTTGAATTACTGCTGCGAACAGTCGCAAACCGTCGGCAAATAGTCAGCTTTCTGCTGCGATCTATTTCTGCAATTAAATGCAGCGACTAGCCTGCAAACTGCGGCGAACTCTATTTATATTGATTCGACTCCTGGTAAAGGCGTTGAGTATTCTGAGTCTAGAAAGCTGATCGACTGACAAAAGAACCGCCCGGAGGCAAAAGCAAAGCTTTGTCAGCCACTCAGGTCAGCCTTCCAGCAAACCAAGTTTTCTCTCATCTGATTCCTACCTGCGGGGACAAGTTGCCCCTAGTTTCGGCGCGATTTTTTTCCAGGAGAAGCCCCCCATGCGTCAATCCATAAATGTACTTCTAGCAACGTTGACCACGGCAGTTCTGACTGCAACTATCCTACCTATCGGCCAGACGGCTCCCTTGCTGATGCAGTCACCGTTTGACGAGCAAGTCTATGCTGATTGTCCGCCGGTCAATTGTAGCGGTGGTGGTTCACGCTAAGGCGCAAAATTCGTGATCAAAAATCATCGCCAAACTGCATAGTGCAATTGAGCCCAGAACTATCTCAGGATAGAGCGATGCAGAGCCGGCTGTGAGGTAGTTCATCACCTGAGAGCAACGATGGATAGCGTTGTCCTATCCGCTAGTTACAGTTTCTATGCTGTGTAATTTATTCTGTCACTTCTGAGGAGAGGAAGATGCGAATAACTCTTCGATATCGCGGCGTCAAGTATGAGCGTGATTTCTACAGGCCAGAAACTAGTTCAGAATCAACGCCTACTGTATCACAGCTTGTATCACAGCCAATACAAGCAGATTTGCTAACTCATACCTTTGTGATTCTTCGCTATCGCGGTGTCTTGTACATTCGTAGCTTTTTTAATTCAGAGCAGACCCCTGAAATTCGATTTATGCAGATTCCAGCTGTGATTTCAAAATTGACCTGAACTGAGTTTTTCTTCAATGTCGCTCTATTTAGCCTTCTCTATTCAGCCTTCTCTATTCAGCCTTCTATGTCACCCAACTTTCTAGTGATCAACGATGAACCTGTCTCCCTTGAGCAGGCGTTAAGCTATCTGCAAAGCGATGGTGCATTTCAAGCTTTTCTTACCTCGATTCTGCGGCAGCATGTGATTGCCCAAAAACTAAAACAACAGCCTGATTTGCAGCCAACGGCTGAAGCCATTAACCAATATCTAGAAGAGCAAGTCCTCAAAGTTAATCAGATTCAGAAGCCAGAACAGTTGCAGCAATGGCTAGAAAACAATGATCTGACCTATGAACAGCTTCTAGACCGAATCAACCAAACCCTGCTCTTGCAGAATCTAATTGATTGTATCAGCCAATCCAAACTGCACGAATATTTTATTAAACATAAACAGCGGCTGGATAAAGTCCTGCTTTCCTGCATTGTGGTGGATCAAGAAACGCTGGCCGAGGAATTACGCGATCAGATCAAAGCCGGTGAATCCTTTGAGCAACTCGCTCAAGACTATTCGATTGCCGAAAACCGGATCAGCGGCGGCGAAATGGAGCCTATCAGTCCCAGCGACTTGCCTGACGAGATTCGGATTGCAATCGACAGAAATCCCCAGCCCGGCAGCTTAATTGGCCCCCTTGATTTGCAAAACCGTTGGTATTTGTTGCGCCTCGAAGCAATCTTGCCATCCGCACTCGAAGGAGAAATAGAAGCGCAGCTCAAAGCTGAAATTTATCAGGAATGGCTGAGTCAAGAAATGGCAACAATGACAGTGAAAATGCAGGTGACACAATGGTTATCTCTCAAGACATCTACACCCTGAATCTGCCGTGGGACGAACCACCGCTGAGTTTACTCAAGGAACAACTCTACTTCCGGGAACAGGCACAAGTCAGCCGTCATTCGCTAGGCGAAGTCCTCTGGTCGAATCGCAATCCGGGTGGGCATTTGTTTTTAGTGTCGGGTAAGGTACGCTTGGTGCAGGAAACCGGCAAAAACTCGGATGCCGAAAAAATCCTGTTGGAATCGGGGGCTTGGTTTGGTGATTTGCTGGAACTGACAGGCCATTGGCAGGCAAGAGCCGCTAGCAAAGAAGTAGTTGTTGTGCTCTGGCGCTCGGTCGATTGGTATGACGCAGCTTCCCCAGATCTGCGAGAATATTGGGATGCATTGCGCTGGCAATATCAACCCTTTGATCCGAGATTGCCCCATGCAGTTTCCGAGTATCCTTATCTGTTTCATCTGAATACAGCCGCCGCCTGTTTCTCTCTCGCCACGCAAGTACTGCAAACGCCTGTTCCCCTGAAGCAGGTGCAGCTCCAACTGCAAGGCGAAAGTCGGCAAGACGTGATGGATGCCGCCGAAAAACTGGGACTGCGATTACAGCATATTCAAACCGAGTGGGACAATTTGCCGCAGCTTAGCTTTCCGGCTTTAATCCACTGGCGACAGCAACATTGGGTGCTAGCTTATGAATTTGCCGGCAATCGGCTGATCGTCGCGGATCCCAGCAACCCGCGCAAAACCTGTGAGAGTCTGCCGCAAGAAATTGTAGAAGCCAACTGGAACGGCGAACTCTGGCTGATTGAACTGCTGCCCAAAGCTGAAGAATTTAACCTGAAATGGTTCTTGCCAGCAGTTTGGCGCTATCGCGGGCTGCTGAGCGAGGTGTTGATTGCCTCTTTGACTTTGCAACTGCTGGGCTTAGCTAGCCCCATGATCACCCAGGTGATTATTGACAAGGTGATTGTTCACGCCAGTATGTCTACGCTGCATGTAATGGCGATTGCTCTGCTGTTTGTCTCGTTCTTTGAGGCGGGTTTGGGCATGTTGCGTTTGTTCACCTTCACCCATACGGCTCGTAGATTGGACTTAAGTCTGACGGCCCAGATGTTTCGCCATTTGCTGCAACTGCCGCTGGCTTACTTTGAGTCGCGTCGTGTGGGAGACACGATTGCGCGAGTGCAGGAATTAGAAAATATTCGTCAGTTTCTCACGGGTACGGCCTTAACCGTTGTCCTGGATGGTATCTTTGTTGTTGTTTATATTGCGCTAATGGCGTTTTATAGTATTAAACTAACGGGTGTTAGTTTAATTATCTTACCGTTCTTCGTAGCTTTAATTTGGTTCGGCACACCTATGTTGCGCGAATGGTTAAACGAATCGTTCAATCGTCGAGCCGATTCGCAGGCATTTTTAGTCGAAGCCATCAGCGGCATCCATGCGTTAAAAGCACATACAGCTGAACTTCCCGCCCGCGAACGCTGGGAAGGTCTATTTGCCCGCTATGTCAATAAAAGCTTTCGCGCTTCTACACTCTCTAACATCAACAGCCATTTAAGCGATCTGCTCACCAATCTTTCCGAACTGCTGGTCCTCTGGTTTGGAGCAACGCTAGTAATCCAACAACATCTCACAGTTGGGCAACTTGTCGCCTTTCAGATGCTGTCGGGACGAGCGATTGGGCCGCTGCTGCGGTTGGCGCAACTCTGGCAAAACTTCCAGCAGGTGTTGCTGTCGGTGGATCGAATTGGCGATATTCTCAACACCGATCCCGAAGCCGAACCGGAAACGGGACTGGTGCTGCAACCCTCTAAAGGGCAAATCACGTTCGATCAGGTCGTATTCAGCTATCCCACCAATCCTGAACCCGCTCTCAAAGGCGTTTCTTTCACGATTCAACCCGGTATGTTTGTTGGCATTGTTGGCCGCAGTGGTTCTGGCAAAAGTACGCTGTCGAAGCTGCTGCAACGGCTCTACCAGCCGGAAAAAGGGCGGATTCTGCTCGATGGTTTCGATATCAAAGGCGCGAATCTGACTTCCCTACGTCAGCAAATGGGCATTGTGCTGCAAGATGACTTTCTGTTTGACGGTACCGTATTCGACAACATCACCTTCAGCAATTCCGAAATTACGCTAGAGCAAGTCATGAAAGCAGCTCATTTGGCAGCAGCCCACGACTTCATTAGCGAACTGCCCAAAGGCTATCAAACCCACATTGGCGAACGCGGTACGGGCTTATCCGGCGGACAACGACAGCGGTTGGCGCTTTCACGCTTGTTTCTCTCCGATGCGCCGATTTTGATTCTCGACGAAGCAACTTCTGCCCTCGATGCCGAAACCGAACAGAAAGTGCTGCACCATTTGCGCCAAGTCACCCGTAACCGCACGGTGTTGATGATTGCGCATCGCTTTGCCCCACTACGACAGGCGGATTTGATTCTGGTGTTGGAGAAGGGCGTGATTGTGGAACAGGGACGCCATGACGAGCTGCTAGAACGCAAGGGTGTCTATTGGGCGCTGTATCAAAAACAGCAAGCTTCAGTGTAGTGAATCAACTGATTGTTTCTACTGTTTCTTAATTGGAAATTCATTTCTCACATTTGCATACTCTCGCAAATCTCAGAACTATACACCAATAGAGCACAAAATCGCTCAAAGTATCAGGGTCAAGTTGAGCAAAAACTCACTTATCTACCAAAGGAATGTAACTATGTCAACGACTCCATCCGTTTCCCAAATCAACCTCGATAAGTTTCGTTCTAGCAGCTTGTTTTCTGGGATTGATGGTAAAAATGCAACTATCGTTGTAATTGACAGCGGTATTAATTTGACACATCCGGTATTTGGTCCAAGCAATGATGGCACCCCGGCTGCGGATCGCTTTGTTTATTGGCAAGATTTCAGCGGTGAAAGTAATTTTTCTGAGGATCCGCTGATTCGCTTTGATACTCGTGATGTCATAGATCATGGAACTACTGTTTCCAGCATTGCTGCCACTACTGCACCAGGAGCTAATCTCATTCATCTGAAGGTTTTCCCAACAGGCGGACCTCCCGAAAACATGACAGAGGAGCAAGTCAGGCAGCAAATTGTGGATATTAGAGAGGCTCTAATTTGGGTGGCTGAAAATGCTAGCCGATACAATATCGTCGGCGTTAATATGTCCCTAGGAGCAAAAGCAAATTATACACCTGAAAATTCTCCTGAATATTTCTATAGTGACCTGTTTGCACAGCTCAGAGATCAGGGTATTCCCATCATTACTGCAACAGGCAACCAATTCAGAGGCGAATCCGGTGTTAGTGACGTTGCTGCAGATCCCTATACCATCAGCGTCGGTGCAGTGGATCGAAACGATAAGCTTGCTGATTTCTCTCAACGTCACCCATCTCTAACAGATTTATTAGCTCCTGGTGTTGACATTACGGGAGCTGTGTACAACGGAGGCACAAAGACTGATAATAAAGGCACAAGCTTTGCTGCTCCGCAAATTTCCGGTATTACAGCTCTGGCACAGCAACTGGCACTGCGGGAGATGAACCGCAAACTAACGGTGCAGGAATTGACCGATTTGCTGAAGACTACTGGTGTAGAAGTGAAAGACGATCAGACAAATGCTGTCTATCGCCGCGTTGATGTGTACGGATTGGGTGAAGGAATTTTGACTACCAAAGCAACGGGTGGAATTTTGCCAACGAGTCAGGGTGATCGATTAGCCGGGACGGTTGGTAATGACTATATGGCCGGTTTTGATGGCAATGATGAATTGCTTGGTAACAATGGTGATGATACGCTTATTGGCGGTAGGGGCAATGATACAATTAATGGCAGCCTTGGAAACGATGCGATGTCTGGCGGCGATGGTGATGATTTGTACATCGTAGACAGTAACGCCGATACGATTATTGAAGTCGTAAATGGCGGGAAAGACACTGTAACGGCTTCTGCCAGCTATACATTGAGTGAGAATCTGGAGAATTTAGATTTGGATGGAAATAAAGCCATCAACGGTACCGGAAATAGTTTTGACAATTTAATTCAAGGTAACAATGCCAAAAATCAGCTCTCTGGCGGCGATGGTAACGATGAACTCCACGGCAGAAACGGCGAAGATTTACTCATCGGCGATCTGGGAGATGATCGGCTATTCGGAGATACCGACAATGATAGCCTCATCGGTGGTTTGGGAAGTGACAGGCTCGCAGGTGGTGAAGGCAGAGATACGCTGCGGGGCGGTCTGGATGCGGATCAGTTTGTCTTCAATACCCTCGGCAAAGGCGTGGATCGAATTGCCGATTTCAAAGCTTCGCAAGACGACCAGATTCTCGTTTCAGCTCGCGGATTCGGTGGCAAGTTGAAGCTTGGCAACCTTTCTAAAAAGCAATTCACGCTTGGATCGCGGGCAACGGGTAAGCAGTCCCAGTTCATCTATGATGCCAAAGATGGCGACTTGTTCTATGACTCAGATGGCATTGGTGGGCGCAAGCAAACCCTATTTGCCGAACTGGCACCCAAATCGGTGTTGTCTCGTGCCGATATTACCGTAATTGCATAGCATTCGCTTTGCAGTTGACAAACCTATCTGCTGTATTGATTCAGCATCCATAACCAATGTAGTGCGGGCATCTTGCCCATCGTAAACAACTGTTTGTCTTATAAGCATTCACATGTGCGTTATTCAATCATTTAAAGGAGATTGATCAATGGTTACAACAAAACCCAGACAGCGTGATACAGCACTGAATGGTCAATTTGATCAGCGAGATCTCAAATCCCTGTTTGATGTTCCCAATGTTGATGTGCGCTTGAATACCAGCAGCCTCAGAGACGGTGGATCGCCGCGAGACCAGCGTTGGAATCTAGAAGCAAACGCAGGACAGGATCGTACCCGGATTGCGCTATCGGCTTCGGGCCGAAATAATCAACCCGTTCTAGAAATCAACGGCCCTGGTACCAGAGATCGGGGTAACTTCAACAAAATGGTGCGAGCCGGTCAAGAACTGATCTCTAGCTTGATGAATTTTGGTGACAATCGCAATGGCGGTAGGGGCGGTGGAGGCCGCAATCGAGGGGGAGCCTTCACAAACGGAAATCGCCGCAATCAGCGAGACAACAATTGGAATGGGGGAGGTACACGAAATGACAGCAACCAATCCAATCGCGCGCCCAATGGTGGCAACTTCTCCGGGATGCGGTCTGACAATCCGTTGCTGAATCCACAGCCCATTCCAGGCGGTTCCAGAGACGGCAATCGCAATGCCAACAACGGCCAACCCACCAATGGCAAGCCGTCCAACAAACAGCCGCTGATCGGCCTTATCGAACGAGATGGGTTTGCGCCCGGTAGTCATGGCGGCGAAATGCTAGAAACAGTCACCAGCGTCAACGATCAGGCTCCGACTTGGCTGCGGTCGGTGGGCGAGCGGGGCAACTGGGCCGAAGCGCTGAAGGAATTTGCCAATACGGTGAAAGCCTCTGGACAAAAAGGTATCGCCAATCTCAGCTTTGATTTGGTCAACCCGAACGGACAAACGCGCTTTCAACCCACGGCTCAAGAGCAGGAAGCGCTCAAACTCACCCGCGATTTGGGCATTCCTGTGGTGGTGTCCGCCGGAAATCAGGCTGCTGATCGTTCGTCCTGGGATGCCCTCACCAAACAATACGACAACATGATCGTGGTGGGTGCCTCAGAAGGCTTGAATCGTGCTCCCTATTCCAGCTACGGCAGTGGCTTAGACTTGATGGCTCCGGGCAGTCGCCTGGGTATTTCCGAGATTGGTACCTCGCCAGCCGCGGCTCAAGTCACGGGAGTGGCCTCGAATGTGTGGGTCACCAATCCGCAGCTCGATTACCGTCAGCTCGAACAACTCCTCAAAAACACCGCCACCGATCTCGGTGCAGCCGGACGCGACAATCAAACTGGCTTCGGCTTAGTGAATCCCAATGCCGCCATCGAGCGGGCGCAGAATATGAATGCTTTGCTCAAGTCCTCTGCTGTCGCGCCTCAAGGTAATCCGAATCTGCGTCAGAACAATCTGAGCAACAGAGAGGTGTTGTCGGCATTGAGGAATTTCTCCAATTCGATTCCGACAACCTAGGGCATATTTTAAAAGTCTTTGGTGCTGCTGCCTTTCGATCCCCCTAAATCCCCCTAAACCCCTATGGTGTTGCACCTTCGGCGTAAATCAAGGGGGACTTCAATCCCGGTTTGGTATGGGCTGCGCCCAGGCTTCGCCTACGGTTCCCCCCTTTATTTAAGGGGGGTTAGGGGGGATCTTCGACTTGTGTGTACACCGTAGCCCTTTGTAAGGGGGCTAGGGGGGATCAAATCAGAGCTTTAAAACAGGACCTAGTTCAGCAAATTGTTTTCTGTGATGTGGTTGTCTGACTTGAAGGCGTCAGGCACTCATCACATGATA
>KL662191.1:4453525-4473787 GCA_000733415.1 [Leptolyngbya] sp. JSC-1 | reverse complement strand
TGCATCGCACAATCCCCCTTTTTGAGATGCTCGCAGAGCTATAATCCCCCTGACCAAAGGAGGACTTCAATCCCTGATTGGTAAGTGCTGCGCCCAGGCTCCGCCTCTTCCCCTTTTATAAGCTACCGTGCACACAGATCTCGATGGTGCTCCGCACCGCCCGGAGGGCGATCGCGACTCAATGCAAGGGGTGATCCCCCTCAATCCCCCTTATCAAGGGGGACTTCGATCCCTGATTGGTAGGTGTTGCGCCCAGGCTTTGCCTACGGTTCCCCCCTTTATTTAAGGGGGGTTAGGGGGGATCTTCGACTTGTGTGTACACCGTAGCCCTTTGTAAGGGGGCTAGGGGGGATCAAATCAGAGCTTTAAAACAGGACCTAGTTCAGCAAATTGTTTTCTGTGATGTGGTTGTCTGACTTGAAGGCGTCAGGCACTCATCACATGATACAGCAAAGAAATTTCTTAGAGCATATAATCTTACAGGAGAAGATAATGTTTGAGCAAAAAACTTTTGCAAGACAACAGAATTCTTTCTTGAATGGACAGCTTGATGCCAATCGCTATGCTTCTGTGTTTGATTCTGCTTCATTAGAATCCGCTCTAACATCGAGTCGCTCAACTGATCTGCGGTCGGAAAAATCAGCATCCTATCAAGAAATTCCTGTTGCAGAAAGCTTCAACCAAGCAAGCCTAATGGATGCCGGTATAGCAACAGCATCGCCGTCAAGCCTGGATTTTACACAGGCGTTGAATACAACTTGGAATCCAGAGACTTCTTCTGTTTGGAATCAATCTGCAGCCTGGGGCAGCGGTACTATTTGGGGGACTGACGGCGATTTCTCTGGTATGCGTCCGGCTGGATTGAGTCTGAAAAATGCCTGGAGTAGCGTCAAAGATAAAGCAAAGAACGCAGATTGGAAAAAGATTGGTCATGGTGCGCTGGATGTGGTTGGTGCTCTACCGATTCCTGTCGTCAGCACGGCAGCCGATTTAGCGAATGCAGGTTGGTATGCCGCCGAGGGGGATTACAAAAATGCCGCAATGTCAGCCGTTGGTGCAGTTCCCGGTGTCGGAGATGGCGCTAAACTCGCTCTCAAAGCTGCCGATGCCGCCAAAACTGCTCGTTCCGCCAGAACCACCACCCGCTTAACGACAAGATCCACACCCGGCAGTTCTCCCAGATCCGGGCTTGCTCCTAGCCCCAGACGGGAAACACCTGGACTGACCCCCACCCCCAAACCTGCTGCTCGCAGACCCGAAACACCTACAGCCGCACCGAGACGCGAACCATCCGGTAGACCAGACTCGAATCCGGTCGTGACACCCGCTAGGCGTTCTGCAAGGCGTCCCGAACCAAGTCCTGCCGGAGCGGTGAGAAACCCAGAACCGAGACGGCCCGATCCGCAACCAAATCCAGCCCCAGCCAAAAAGCCTGAACCCAGCCGTCCAGAAGGCAGTCCACCCCCATCTGGAAGCAGAGAGCAGCCACCCCAGCGCCCAGCAGGTCAACCCGAACCCAGCGGAGCCAGACCCCCAGAGCAACGCCCGGAAACCCCTGTGGCATCAGGGCGAGATCCACGGCTTCTGGAAACCCCCGGTAGCGTTCGACCAACGAGTCTAGAGCGCTTCACCCGCGCAAGCGATCGAGCCGAACACCTGTCTCAGAGATTGGAGCACATTCACGGACATGTCGATCTGCTGCAACAAATGCAGGGTGGCAATGCTGAAACTGGAGAACCCTCTGCGGCAGATTTCGCCTTTGCTGCTGTGGATGCCTTCTTCGGGATGCGTTCAGGTCGAGGAGGAGGATTTAATGGTAGACAGAATATTACTGCGAGTAGAGATGGTAGAAGAGGTGAGCAATCCGCTACCTCTGGAAATCTATCTCGATCCAACACGCCCGCTGATCCACCTGCTGCTGGAGGGTCTGGTGGATCTGGCAGAGATCGACTTCAAATTGAAGCTAGACCCCCCAGACTTGAAATTGAAGGCAGATCACCTAGACTTGAGATCGAAGCTAGACCAGAGCTTGCGAGGGGAACAGGGCACGGACATCAACGTCATGGTGCTCATACAAGAATGTTTGAACAAATCAGACGAATTCGCACTGGTATTGCTCCCGACGGTGAAATAGCTCCAACCAGGCAAGCAACTCGCTTTTTTAGCCCTGGGCATGAGCAAAGGGCAGTTGATCAAGCTAGAAGAGTAGTAGCACAACAACCCAGATTTCAGATCAATAGCAAAGGTGAAATATCACCTCTGAGGGCAACTGTTGTTGTCGATGGTCCTCCTAGACATGCTTTTGCAGTAAACCGTAAAGGCGAAACTGTACCAGTTCCTATGAGAGATCATCGTTTCGCAGTTGATACGAATGGTCATACAGTTCGTGAGCAGATGAACCCTGTTGTCCTCCATACTGCTTCAGAGAACTTTGAGAACGGTTTTCGAGGTTACGGTGATGGGTTTAAGAAAGTAAAACTAGATGCAAACGGTAATCTTGTACCATTGCCTACGGGAATAGGATCCATCCACCATAGTCAGGTTAGAGATGCTTCAGGGCAAGAGACAAATGTATATGTTCAACGTGTTGATCCTCTCCAACAAGCAAAAGTAGTATTTGATTATAATCCCACTACAGGAGAATGGGATGATGTAACTCGCTATCCTAGCAACGGTAATGTTGGAGTGACACTAAGCGAGCGGCGATGGCCCCCTAATCCTTCTTAGTGAAAAGGTGAAAGATTTCAATCAAAACCTGCGGACCTTGATGTGGCCATTAAGGAGTGTACGAATAGAAAGTAGAATGCGACATTGCTAAGAATAGTGGTTCTTCTATGAAGAATCTGCTTTTGAGGTGGCTAGCTTATCATAAAATCAGCAACGCCTAGAATGCTTCCGTAGTTGGCAAGAAAATCCTTAATCCGATTATTCATGGAAACAAAATGATGTTGAAACAGGAAAAGTCTGCTAATTACCAAAATGCATCGCTCAGCTCTCAGCCGGATACAACCCGCTACAGTTCGCCATTTGACCAGCGCCTCGAACCAACTTCGACACCCAGCAGTCTGGAAACCAACTATGCTTCGGGGATTCGTCCGGCTGGAATCGACGTTGGTGCTGCTGGTTCTTCAGATGGGAAGAAGGGATTCTCAAAAAACACGGCAAACCCAAAACCTCGTGGCGAACCTACACCTGCTCCTCAGTTAAGCCCTACGACTGCTAGCATGGTGCGTCGAGACCAAGCGATTGCTAGAAACCACGAACCAACACTTCCCCGGAACTCTGCACCCACACCACCTCCCACACCCACTTCAACACCGCTCCCATCTCCTACCAGACCGGAAACAGCTCATCAGCTAGAGCGCCGAGACGTAATTGCTGCTGCTAATCGTCGGTCGCTTCCATCGAATCCAAATCCGGAGATTCAAATGAACCTACGTCACGGGTCTGTTGATGCTACCGAAGCGGGAACACCGAATCTACGCGGCATGACTCCCAATGCGGTAGACGGTTGGAACCGATCGGCTCAGCGTCGTAGAGAGGCCATTTCTGATCTTCGCCGCCCTATTCAGCCCTCACAGGAGTCTCCAAATTCGCAGCAAAGTAGCAGTTGGCTCAATCGCTCCCTTAACAATGTCAGGAATGGTATCAATAACGTTACTAATACTGTCAACGAAGCATGGCGAGACACCAGCGAGTTCTTAGATCGAAACTATCAAACAATTTCAAACGTGGGTCACACCGCCCTAGAGGTGGCAGGAGTAGTTCCAGTTTTTGGAGCTGTGCCTGATTTGATTAATGCAGGCTGGTATGCAGCAGAAGGTAGAGAAACAGATGCGGCTCTTTCGTTAGTTGGAGCAGTTCCCTTCGCAGGGGATGCAACAACTGTCGCTCGTTTGGGTGCAAGATACGGAGACGATGTTGTTCAAGGCGCAGCGAATCTTCTCAGAGGTGCTCAGCGGACCCAAGATATTGCCAGCCTTCCAGATGCAGTGAATGGAACAATTCAAGGTGCTAGCGATGCCGTAACCCAGTTCGCTCAGGGCAATTATTTACAAGCGGGTTCTTCATTAGCGAATGGCGTTCTTTCAGCCACTGGAGTGCGCTCTGGGGTGAGTTCAGCAACTAGCTCGGCCAGATTCCCAGCTACCTCAACCCGTAACCCCAATCGTTCCGCCCTCACTGAACGACCTCAACCTGTTAGCTCTGCTCCTTCGGAATCTGGTTTAGGAAACCGTAGACCTGCTTCTAGCAACCGTGAAGTGCCGCCAAGTTCATCGGGCAACACGAACACTCCCGAATCAGCAACTAGTGCACCACTTGCTACTGGTGGTTCTGGCGGATCGGGCAACGATAGAGTGCCCCCTCAGGTTGGTGGTAGCGGCAGAGGCAATTCTGACGATGAACCTCGCCTTACTGGTGCAAGAGATGTTGTGCAAGGCATCAACAATGGGACTATCACAAGCCATCGTGATTTGACCCAAAGATTGGAAAGCGAGGGATGGATTGTCGTGCGTGGACAATTACCGGGAGCTTCTTCGGTTAATTCTATTTGGACCAATCCAACCCGGACTGAAAGTGTACGCATCAGGCCAAGCGTCAGAGAAGGTGATGCTCCATATATTGTGCATGGATATGATGGGCCATCCGGGGGAGTGTTCAATGTCCTCAGAAATCAGCTTGATAATCAGCAGCAGTGGCGCGCTCCATCTCGGAGAAGACCTGGAGAATTAGGAGCATCACTACCAGATGAGCACCTAATGGATGCGGATGGTAATACCACTCGTAGCGGTACAACCGAAACCTATGAGCGGAGCAATCCAGACGTGCATTTTCCCCTTGCTGATTGAGTTGGTGAGATGACTTGCTAAGTAGGTCAACCCAATTTAAACGGTAGATAGAGTGCGGGCATCTTGCCCCCGCCAGCGTCTCGCTGGCAATCCGGATCTTCAAATTAATCATGTTGATCTGCTAAAAAACAAGCTTCAGGGCGATGGTGCTTAAAAGGTGTCTTGAAAAAACTGCATGATCCAAACAACAGTAGAACTACTGCTTAATAGAAACGAAATTATGAAGGTAACTGAGCCATGGCTGCTAAAACTAACAGACAAACGACTAACAAACCATCAACTTCTCTGAAGAGACGTTTCATTTTCATTGTCGGAAGCACAGCGATGATATTCAATGCAGTGATCCAATCTGTCTCTGCCTTTGAATCTACGCTGCCTACAGCATCGACGCATGACACAACGCTGATTGCCTCTTCACAGGGACGGGGCACGCTGAGAGTGATCAATGGTACGGGACAGGATGCAGCCGTTAAGTTAGTCGATAGCCGCACTGGTGAAACCCGCCATTTCGTCCGGATTGGTTCCGGGGATGAAATTACGATTCGCGGTATCAGTCCCTGTAGCTGCATCCTCAAAGCCACCACGGGAACCAATTGGGATAGACGTGCGGGCAGATTCCTGCAGAGCCGCGCTTTCTTTCAGTTCGACGATCGGTTGGAATTTAGAGAAACCAGAACCCACAATGGCGTGGAGTGGTCGAACTACACAGCTACGCTGCATCCGGTGGCAGACGGTAGAGCGTTGACTACTCCCATCAGTGAAAGCAACTTTTGAGGAGCAATTTTCTGGTGACACAGTTGATTCTATTGTTGTCAGCAAAACTGTTTGGATCTTCTAAATTGGATCTGTAAATGTTTCTGTGTCGCTTAGCCTAACCTGCCCGCAGATGAATCGCGGGCTAATCAAGCAAGCCCACTATACGCTTGCGTTCCCGCAGGGTAGGGGACTAAAACCCTCGTCTAGTCTGCTACTCTGCGAGAAGGCTGCGCCTAGAGCAGACTTCCTTATTAGCCCGCAATGGATTCGCGGCTGGGAGAAGTACGAAGTCAAAAGCCGGATTAACACAAAATTCTGAACAGTCCCATTAGTTCTAAAATAGCCTCTCATGCAACATACATTCCTAACATTGCATCAGTTAAAACTCAGCAATAGATCTGTTGACAACAGACTTCCACAGAATGGATTTGGAACAGATCAAACAACCTATCAGGAAGTTTCCAGCTTTCCGAAGACCACTGTTTCCTCCCAATCGACAGGTTCTTCAACTCCCGTCATAATTTTCAGTTTAGTTTTCCTGCTGGTCGGATGTTGCTGCACAATCACTTGGTTGAGAAGACAGCAGTTACAACGCTCGCGCTCGAGTTCTCTGCAACAACCATCTACTCCAGTCGTTGATCTTCTAAATTTCAATCACTTGAAACAAACCTCTGGAAATTTGAAGGTGCCTCAGGCAGAAGATCTAGATCCTAGAACTAGAACTGCATTAGATTCACTGCATGGTGAATTAGTTAGGCTTCTTGCAGGCAATAAGGCTGCTGCTGTACGACTTTTACAAAGAACTCGTGCTACCTATTCTGAGAAAACAGAGCAGTGGTGCTACGAAAAGGTTATTCACGATTTAATTCGTGATCGTCAGTAACATTACCAATAACAATACCGTACTTTGATGATTAAACGTTGAATTCACTTCTGAGTCACTTATGTCTTCCTCTGTTCAGCGTAAACAAACCAAATATCGCTTCATCAGTCCCAACGGCTTTCTCTCGCACGAATTGGGCAAAGCGGTTGAAAAACCATCGCCTTTGTATACTCGTCTGTTAGCAGGTGGAATCAGTCTCTTATTCTTTGGCAGTTTGACCTGGGCGGCGGTGAGTAAGGTGGATGAGACGGCAACAGCATCAGCGGAAGTGATTCCTTCGACCCGAATTCAGCCGGTCAAAGCCCTGTCTGGTGGGTTGCTGCGCGATATTAAGGTCAAGGAAGGTGATCCAGTTAAGCGAGGCACACCGCTGGTGCAGCTCGATCCTACCCTGACGGATGCCGAATACCAGAGCGCTCAGCAGCTTTATCAAAAAATGCAGGATAACCTGACACGGCTCGAAGCCGAATTAGCTGGCAAAACCGGAACGCAGGAACTTCAGGATCAATCTCAAAATCAGCTTCTGGCGTCTCGCCGGAAGGAAACCCAAGCTGCAATTAACCGTCAGCAGGGAGTGATCAGAGCCGCGCAGGCCGAACTGAGTCGATTGCGGGCCACGCTCAACTTTGCCATTACAAAAGAACGCAGTTTATCGATGCTAGCAGTCGAGGGAGCGATTCCACGATTGGATTATTTGGATACCCAAAGTCAGGTGGCTTCGCTGCGAGCCGAAATGAGTGCTAAAGAGCAGGAATTCTATCAGGCGCAGCAAGAGCTAGAACGGCTGCAATCTGAACGCAAAACTGAAATCTTGACGCAAATCAATCAGCTCAAGCAAGAAAAAATTTCGCTAGAAGGCCAACTCAAACAGGCTAGAGAACAGCGCAATCGAGAAACGATTAAAGCGCCGGTAGATGGCACCATATATAACGTTAAGGTCGTAGAAGCTGGCGCGACCATTCAGGGTGGAGAAGAATTATTGTCGATTGTTCCAGATGGAGCCGAGCTGGTGTTAGAAGCGAAGGTACTGAATCGAGATATTGCCTTTGTCCATCCCGGAATGCGCGTCAAAATTAAGCTGGAAACGCTTCCCTATCAAGAATTTGGCATTCTAGAAGGAACGGTGCTAGCAGTCAGCCCAAACGCGGTAAATGAGCCGGAAGTTGGATTAGTCTATCCGACTAGAGTGCAGCTCAAGCAGCGCACCGTCAAGGTTCGAGGCCAGCAGGTACCCCTGACTCCGGGCATGACCGCTTCGGCTGAGATCGTGACTCGCCAAAAAACCATTCTGTCCTTTTTGTTAGAACCGATTACGGCCAGTTGGGATAAAGCTTTTTCGGTTCGTTAATTGACATATGGCTGGGCTACATTAAGCCATTTTCTGTAAGCAGATCATTCAACAGTGCAAGTATCTTGCCCTCGTTCAACAACATCTTGCTTGCGTTTAATGAGCATCTTTTACGTTCAACGAGTATCTTCGTTACGTTCAATACATAGCTTTGACTAATCCATTCTCACATTCAATCAAAATGGAGCCGTTCTATGCTTAGATTTGCCTATCAGCTACGAATACCGCGCTTTCGCTATTGGAAGATTGGGGCTGCAATTGGCACGGTAGTTTTTACTGGAATTGCCACTCAAGTCTGGCTGGATCAACAGATGTATCGTCAAGGCGAACAAGCCTATGCAGTGGCTGACTGTGAGCGAGCCATAACTCAATTTGATCGGATCCTTCACGGACGGCGACTGATTGATTTGAATGAAATTGTTCCCCGCGCAAAAGTCAAACGTTCGGAATGTGCCGCATTTTTAGTAACCATGAGTGAGCAGAAAGATGCACCCACAGCGCTACTCGGCTATGAGGATTTTGTGAATCGCTATTCATCCAGTTCCCTCACGAAACCCGTGCAGCAGCGAGCCGCTGACCTGTTTCAGCGAACCGATCCCGCCGCTTTAGCGAAACCAGAGCTATGCAGTGAACTAAGATCATTTGAGGTAAAACAGTTTATTCCCCAACCAGAGGAGCGGCTGCCGCGATTACACTATGCCTGCGGCCAAGCCTTTATTCAGCAAGGAGATCCCACAACAGCGATTCGGTTTTATCAGCAGGCAGAAGACTATCCCCATCATCCTCTAAGTCAAAAAATTACTTTGGCTTTGGCGAATGCCAGACTAGCAGAAGCGAGGATCGATGCGAATCAGGGCAACTATGCCAGTGCTATCCGCCGCTATCGCCAATTTTTGGTAGATTATCCAGACCGCCGCTATCGCCAATTTTTGGTAGATTATCCAGATCACCAGTTGACGGCAACAGCAAAAGCAGCATTAGCAAGGATATTGGTGGCAGAAGCAGGCAATAATGCTAAACAGAAAAATTATGATACAGCGATTCGGCAATACAAGGAATTTCTGCAAGCATACCCAAATCACTCTTTAGTACCTGAGGTGAAAGCAGCGTTGGCAAAAACAATGATCGCTAAAGCTGACACAACTGGAACAAATGAAATTGTCCCACCCAGCCCCAGCGGCTCTACCCGTGGTGGTGTAACAGAGGTTGTGATTCAGAATGCTTCGCCAGAAAAAATCCAGATTGTCTTCAGTGGGCCTGAACCTCGTATCGAAGAATTACCGCCTTGTTCGTCTTGCAAAACCTACATCGGGTCTGGGCCAACCACCTGTCCGCATCAAGGCTCTGTCCAAACCTATACCTTGAAGCCCGGTCAATATAAAGTACTGGTGGAAACCAGTGACCCCAGCATCATGCCATTCAAGGGCAATTGGGCGTTAGGCAACGGCACGCTGTACGATAGCTGCTTCTTTATTGTTGCAACCCCCAGCCCGTTACGCAGCAGATCGGCTGTTCCTTTGCTGCCTGAGTTGGCACCAATTTGAGGAGATGGGTGGTGGCGAGTTTCTGTACAGCAGTTGGAGCACGGGGTGGTGTTTACTATAAGATGCTCTGGTTACCGGAGTTCGTTAGAATGTAGGCGGCAAAAGCTTGGTGTCATGCGGTTGATCATCACTCAGCGCTGTTCAGTATAAATAGCCTATGTCAAACCCCAACTCGCGAACCCGTGAATTGACTCATGCCCTCACCTCTGGGAGAGCCAAACTTTGGGTTCTGTTGGTTGGCGTCAATCAATATCAAGACCAGCAGTTTCCGGCATTGCACTACTCAGCCGCTGATTGTCAGGGGTTGAAAGCAGCCTTGACAGCAGCCAGCTACGAGTTTCCCAAGAAACATATTTTGACGCGCCATGATTTTGCCGCCAATCCTTCTACCTTGGCCGTGGTGCGGGCTGATTTGGCCCAGATCGTTGCCGAAGCTAAGCCCCAGGATACGGTTCTGTTTTATTTTTCTGGGCATGGCATGCTGGCGTCGCCCAGTCAGCAGGCGGTGTTATGTCTCCGCGATACTTCCCATACCGCACTGCTGGAAACCGGGCTGAGAATTCATGAGTTAATGCACTCGCTATCGACCTGTGAAGCGCGGCAACAAATTGTTTGGCTGGATGCTTGCCATAGCGGTGAGCTGATTATGCCCGGAGCCAAAGGCAGCCGAGTGGCCCTATCGACCGAACCCACGGCGCAAATTGTTGATGCCCTGCGACTGCGGGCGGCTCAGAGTCGCGGATTCTATGCTATGCTCTCCTGCGATCAGGGACAGCGCTCTTGGGAGTTTCCGGAGTTGGGACATGGCTTGTTCACCTACTATCTAATTCGCGGATTGCAGGGCGAAGCCGCCGATGCCGAGGGCGTGATTGGCGTTGATGGGCTTTATCGCTATGTTTATCAGCAAACGATTGAGTTTATCGATCAAAAGAATCAGCAGGTGCGCACACTGAATCAACAGAAGCGGCAAAATGGCGAGTATTTGCTGCACTCCGAATATCCGCCCCAAACGCCGAAGCGAATTGTAGATGGAGTCGGGGAACTGGTTCTAGGATTAAAACCAGACAAGGTGATGGCTCATTTTCGGCAATCGTCACCGTCAGCTCCGAGTTCTGGGCCTGATTCAGTACCGTCAGGGCAAGTGCCAAATGCTGCTGCTCCACCCGCTGCCAATTCTGCCGCTGTCTCGCCTCCCACCCGCCGGCAGCGCCCAATACTAGCCCTTGCCGGAGTTGCCATGCTAATGCTGGGCGTAGGGCTGTTGTTAGCACTGCGGTCTATTCAAGATCAAGCACTTCCCGATCGGCTCACTGGTGCTGCTGGCAATCAGACTGTCCCTACGACAGATGCGGATGCTTGCAATATCCAAGTTAACCAAGGGCAGGTTCCACCAGAGACGACGCCAGCTTCTTTGGATGCGCAGGTGGTTCTGTCTCCCTGTCCGTCTGACAACCCTTGGCGACGGGTGCAGGCTCAATCTCTAGCCGCAGGGAAGCCCGCTTGGGAAGCGATCTTTGCTCCGAATGGAACCTTAGTAACGGCAGGTGGTAGGGTCAGCGAGATCTGGAATCTGGAGACGCAGCAACCCACCCACACTCTCGGCGGCCATACCGACTGGGTCTATGCGGTTGCGATCAGCCCCGATGGCAAAACATTGGCTAGCGCCAGTGCCGATCGCACAATTCGAGTTTGGGATGCCGCTACCGGAACGCTACTACGCATCCTCTCCGGCCATGAAGCGGCGATCTGGTCCGTGGCGATCAGTCCGGATGGCAACACCCTTGCCAGCGCCAGTGCCGATCAGACGATTAAACTCTGGGATCTGAAAACTGGTGAACTGCAACGAACGCTAGAAGGCCATACGAACTGGGTGTTTGCGGTTGGTTTCAGCCCCACTCAGCCGCTCCTAGCCAGTGCCAGCCAAGACCGCACAATCAAGCTTTGGAACGCTGAAACCGGAGCCTTGCTGCAAACCTTAACCGGACATGACGATACCGTCAGGGCGATTGCCTTCGCGCCAGAGGGGCAAACCCTCGCCAGCGCCAGTTGGGATAAAACAGTCAAACTCTGGCAGATTCCATCCGGTGAACTGCTGCAAACCTTTACGGGGCACCGCGATCGCGTGCTTAGCGTGGCGTTTGATGTCGATGGACAAACCCTTGCCAGCGGTAGCCGCGATCAGTTGGTTAAACTCTGGGATGTTAACCGTCCGGACGCCATCGGCACCTTTTATGGTCATACCGATTGGGTGCTCTCGGTGGCCTTCAGCCCAGATGGCAAAACATTAGCCAGCGGCAGCCGAGATCAAACTATCATGCTTTGGCGTCAGTAATGGTTGCAACAATCATCTAGCGATTTTGTCAATCCTGCTAAATGCGATATTCTTGGGAGTACATGATCCTTGAGGATACAGAGGATACAGAGGATACATGCGTTTGCTGCGGGCACGAAAGCTAGCTGTTGTCGCAACCGTGAACGGGAGAAACGAGCATGGATATTCAGACAGGCGATCAGGAATTGACAGGCGCGCTGGATGAGCCAAACTTCACGGGTCGCTTGCTCGGTGAAAACCATCGCTATTGCTTGCAGCAGTATCTTGGCGGCGGCGGCATGGGCAATGTATATGTAGCAATAGACACTTCCCTTAACCAAACGGTAGCCGTTAAATTACTCAAGGCATCTCTGTTAGCCGAACCAGAGCTACTCCAGCGATTTGAGCGAGAGTGCGCTATTTGTGCCGCACTGAAGAGTCCCCACATCGTTCAAATTCGCGACTACGGTGTCACGGCTGATGGATATCCGTTTTATGTCATGGAGTATCTTCAGGGGCAACCATTAAGCCAGTTGCTGGAGTCCCAGATCCGATTGTCGGTTGAGCAAGCTTGCACCATTGCTATCCAGATTTGCGCTGGCTTACAGGTAGCCCATGCGGGCATCATGCTCTGGAATCCGGAGGCTGGCTCTGACCTGTGGACGAACGTGATTCACCGCGATTTGAAGCCAGACAATATTTTTTTAGTGCCAACTGCGTTAGGCGATCTGGTTAAAATCATTGACTTTGGCGTCGCTAAACTTCGCAGCATTCAGCAGATGGCGGCCTCCACAACCGATATGTTTCTCGGCACTCGTCACTATGCAGCCCCAGAGCAACTAGAGCTGAGTCAAGATTTAGATGCCCAAGCCGATATCTACAGCTTGGGCGTGATCCTGTACGAGATGCTGACGGGATCCGATCCGTTTGGCTTTGATTTTCGCCATCGCGAAGTGCCCGAACGACTCTGGCTAACGGCCCATCTCTCGCAGACACCCCTACCGTTTTGTGCCCATCCGAGCGGTGATCAGATTCCTCCAGATCTGGAGGCAATTGTAATGCGCTGTTTAGCAAAGGCCCCCCAAGATCGGTATGCCTCGGTGAGCCAGCTCAGCCAAGCCCTACGCGAAATTGTCGAGGCGGCTCCTCAGGTAGCTCCTCAGGCTCCTCAGATAGCTCCAGTGCTTAGCTCCGCTTCATTGCCTCATTCCGAACATACTCCAACCTATAGTCGTTTATATACCTTGCTGACAGCAGCCATGCTGCTTACTTGCCTGGGCGCAATTGGGGCTGCTATCGTCACTGGAATTTCTGTTTCTGAATTCCCCTCTCAGTCAGAGCAGCTTTCCCCCGCTCCCTCACCCTCGCTCAGCCAGTTGTCTCTAGCCCGAACCCTGGCAGGACATGCCGACTCGGTTTGGGCACTAACCGTCAGCCAGGATGGGCAAACGTTAGTCAGCGGTAGCCAAGATCAAACCATCAAAGTTTGGAATTTACCAACCGGACGCCCGACCCAGATCCTAACAGGCCATCAGGATGCCGTTCGCGCCCTCAGCCTCAGCTCGGATGGTCAGATGCTTTTTAGCGGTGGGGCTGATCAAACCGTCAAACTCTGGAACATACCGACTGGAACGCTCCAGTCTACGCTCAGTCATACCGCTCCTGTTTGGTCAGTGGCTCTGAATCGTAGCGAAGATAAATTGGTGAGCGGCAGCGGAGATGGCAAAATTAATCTCTGGAATCCGAAAACAGAAGACTTAATTCAAACCATCGAAGGGCATGATGGAATTGTGTATGCAACAGCATTCAATCCACTAGACGAAACAGGTTTAGCCAGCAGCGGTGCCGATCGAACCGTCAAACTCTGGAACACTAAAACAGGCGATTTGATTCGTGTGTTGTCAGACCATACCGATGCAGTCAGGTGTCTAGCTTTTAGCTCTCAGGGGATGCTAGCTAGCGGTAGTTGGGACAAAACGATCAAACTCTGGGACACGCAAACCGGACAGTTGATCAGAACTCTCACGGGACATGATGATCGAGTCACAGCCATTGCTTTTAATGGAGACGGAACCCTACTAGTCAGCGCTAGCGTTGATCAAACGATTAAGCTTTGGCATGTGCAAACCGGAAAATTGCTGCAAAGCGTTTCTGGTCACTCGGACTGGGTACTGTCGGTTGCCATCGACGCTCAAGCCCCAGCTTTAATCAGCGGCAGTAAAGATAAAACTATCAAAATCTGGCAGTGATACTAATGAGGGTAGGGGTGAGGGGTAGAGGGTAGGGGTGAGGGTAGAGGGTAGGGGTGAGGGTAGAGGGTAGGGGGTGAGGGGTAGAGGGTAGGGGGTGAGGGGTAGAGGGTAGGGGGTGAGGGGTGGGCGATGTTTGTATAAAGCGCTTCGGTTAGTAGTTGATAACGATTACAAAATTCTGTGTAAAGGATGATAATCATGATTCATCACAATCCTGCCTCAATTTCAAATCGCCTACTGGTTCGTGCTTTGTTTAGCAGCTTGGTCCTGATCATGGTTATGGCCTGTCAACCCAAACAACCAGACCAGACGGCTAGTGGCTCTGCTGCTGAATCTACTAGTAGCCCCCAATCCGTTGCTGCATCGACGTGGGGAGATGTCAAAGTGCAGTCGCTGCAAGGGCATACAGGTAAGGTCTGGTCGGTAGCGCTCAGTCCAGATCAGCAAATGTTGGCTAGTGCAGGTAATGACAAAACCATCAAAGTTTGGAATCTGCAAACCGAACAACCAAACCATGTGCTGCAAGCGCACCAGGATGCGGTGCTGTCGGTGGCGCTTAGTCCTGATGGACAAACGCTGGCGAGTACCAGTAAAGATAAGCTGATTAAACTCTGGAGTCCACAAACGGGTGAACTGAAACAGACATTGCAAGGACACACAAAAATTGTGCGCTCGATCGTTTTTGCTCCCGATCAAAAGCGATTAGTCAGCAGCAGTTGGGATAAAACCGCTAAAGTTTGGGATTTAGAAACGGGCAAGGTGCTGCATACTTTGAGCGGACATCAGATGGGCATTTTTGCCGTGGCAATCAGTGCCGATGGTCAAACAATTGCCACCGTCAGTCGCGATAAAACGATCAAGCTCTGGAATGCTCAAACCGGTGAATTGCTGCGCACGTTGACCGGACATACTGACTCAGTTCGCTGTGTGGCCTTTAGTCCCGCTGGTGGAACGCTCGCCACTGGCAGTAACGATAAAACCATCAAACTCTGGGATGTGAATACAGGACAACTACTGCATACATTTACAGGCCATACAGACCTAGTCAATTCGGTGGCCTTTGGCCCCGGTGGCACCATGCTTGTGAGTGGCAGCCAGGATCAAACCCTGAAGCTATGGGACATGAATGCAAAAACTTTAATTCGCACTCTGCAAGGCCAGTCTGGAGCAATCGAATCGGTGACGGTTGGCAGCAGTGGGCGGATGTTGGCAAGCGGCAATGAAGATGGCACGATCAAAGTCTGGCAACCGTAGGGGCGTAGGGGTAGATAGGTGGTTGAGTAGATGGCTGGTTGAGTAGATAGGTGAATGGGTAATTGCTGGCACCGAGCAGTTAGAACACAAAATCACAAGCTGCTCTAGTTAATAGCTTTACATCTTTACATCTTTACATCTTTCAGGCACAAATGCATTTGATTTGACAGATGCCGACTGAAACATCATGCTAAGATTTCAAACTCATTTCACCCACTTCCTCACCCCTCACCCCCCACCCCCCACTCCCCACTCCCCACCCCCCACCCCTTATGCCCTCCATCCCTGCCCTCCCCTACAGCTACGACCTCCCCGCCTCTCCGAGTCAAATCGCTTTGATTATTATCGATATGCAGCGCGACTTTATGGAGCCGGGTGGGTTTGGAGATGCCCTAGGCAACGATGTGATGCGGCTCCAGGCAATTGTGCCAACCCTGAAGCGATTGCTCGATACGGCACGGGCGATGAATTTGCTGATCGTTCACACGACCGAATCCCACCAGCCTGACCTATCCGATTGTCCGGTCGCTAAACTCAAACGCGGTCATGCCAAGCTGAAAATTGGCGATCCTGGTCCAATGGGACGCATTCTCGTGCTGGGCGAACCAGGCAACGCCATTATTCCTGAACTGGCTGCCAAACCGAATGAAGTCGTGCTTGCCAAACCAGGAAAGGGCGCCTTTTACCACACGCCTCTGGAGCAAATTTTGCAGGAGCATGACATTACCCATCTACTGATCACGGGCGTTACCACCGAAGTGTGTGTCCAAACTACAATGCGCGAAGCGAATGATCGAGGCTATGAGTGTCTGCTAGTCGAAGACTGTACCGAAAGCTATTTTCCTGAATTTAAGCAGGCTACCCTCGAAATGGTGCGTGCTCAAGGGGGTATCGTTGGCTGGACCGCGCCAGCAGAATCGATTATCGCAGCTCTCACGGATTGGAACGATTGAGGAGACAGGAGACAGGGAATAGGAGCCAGGAGTCAGCATACATTCAGCCAAAGGCTAAGTAGATCAACATAATTCCCTATCAATGGAGGACTTTGAACAGCGAGGTTCGGGAAAGTCCCCCAGAATGGGGGATGTAAGGGTCTTTTCAAACAGCTTCTACAGAAAGCAATTGTATATAGCGACCTTACCCAGTAGGTAAATGCATACGTAACCAAGCAATGATATCGGCTAGAACCTGCTCTTTCCCTGGCTCATTCAGTAGCTCGTGGTAAAAGCCTTCATAGAGCTTTAGCTGGATGGTTTCGCCGCTGATACTCGAATAAATTTTTTGACTGCCTTCCATTGCCACTAATCGATCGGCAGTACCATGCAAAACTAGCAAAGGCATCTCGACCTCAGTAATTCGGGCTTGAATTTCGGCAATTGTTTTGAGAATTCCTACTAACGTTCGCATTGGCATGCGCTGACGATAAACCAGCGGGTCCGTTTCGTAGCTCGCCAGGATCATTGGATCGCGGCAAATTGCCCGACGGTCGAGTAATAGCGTTGGCAACCCAGGCAGCCAATTGCTTAGAACTGCTGTAACCTGCGTTGTAATCCGCACCAAGCGAGGGGCCAGACGGCTACTCAGACCCAACACCGCACTGCTCAAAACAAGGCCCTGCAGCCTCGGTTGATGCCGAATCGTGAAAAGCGCCGCAATCGCTCCGCCCATACTGTGACCCAATAGAAAGATAGGTTTGTCAGGTTCCTGCTGCTCAACCCGTTTGAGAAACAGCTCCAAATCCGCCAGATGGTCATCAAACGACCGCACAAACCCCCGCACCCCCGCTGATTTCCCATGTCCGCGCAAATCAAACATATACACCGCAAACCCCTGCTGCCCGAACTGCGAAGCCACCCACTGATAGCGCCCGCTATGTTCGGCATACCCATGCACAATCACCACCACCGCCACCGGGTCCGACGGTCGCCAGGACTGTTCGTATAAATCGAGATTGTTAGCGGTTTTGAAGAAATCTTCGCGGTGATCAGTCTTGTCCATTGGGAGGGGGTGGGGGGTGAGGGGTGAGGGGTGGGGGGTGAGGGGTGAGGTGGGGGAGATATGGGAGGTGGGGGAGGTAGAGTTTAATTTAAGTGGCAATTGCTGTAAGTCGCAAAGCCAATGAACCCGTATTCATCATTACACCTAACTTCTGGAGGGTTGTACTACAGTAGATGTGTTCATTAATACATTGATTTTTAATCAGTGGGCAATGCAACGTCGGATCTGTAAATTTTTTGTGTTGCTTCGTTGCCTGACTTGCCCGCAGAGGAGCCGCTGGCTAATGAAGCAAGTCCACAGTCCACTATACGCTTGCGCTCCCGCAGGGTAGGGGACTAAACCCCTCGTCTAGTCTGCTATTCTGCTCTGCTATTCTGCGAGAAGGCTGCGCCTACAGCAGACTTCCCCAATTAGCCCGCAATGGATTCGCGGCTGGGAGCAGTACGAAGTCAAACGCTGGATTGACCCAGAACTCTGAACAGACCCTGACCACACCCAGGGAATTTTTTCTAGCATGAAGCAGAATATAGAAATAGCGGTCACCTCTCTCACTCCCCCACCCCACCCCCCCCACCCCTCCCCCCCCACCCCTCCCCCCCCACCCCTCACCCCCCACCCCCCACCCCCTCCCCCAGGAGCCATCCATGCAAGCTCGACCCCACCGGCAGCCCGCTGTACTGCAAAACTCTGTTGTTGTCTTTTCCAAAAACTACCTGCCCCTAGCTCGCATTAATATCAAACGTGCCATTGTGCTGCTGATTAGCGGACAGGCCGAGTCCTTAGAAATTGGTAACACCACCATGTGGGAAGTCCGGTCTCCCAGCGTTGTATTGCAAGTGCCCGAACATATTCGCCTCACGGTCAGCAATCCAGAGCGGCTGTGGAAAGTGCCTCCGGTCAACCGTCGCGAAGTATTGCGACGCGATGGCCACACCTGCCAATACTGCGGCAGCACCCGCAACCTCACGATCGATCACGTAATTCCCCGTTCCAAAGGCGGTCAGCATAGCTGGGACAACGTCGTAGCCGCCTGCGAACGCTGCAACTCCCTCAAGGGCGACCGTCTACCCCACGAAGCCGGCATGGTCCCCAAAACCAAACCCAAAGCCCCCGCCCATCCCGCCGTCGCCTTCGCCGAACAATTCTGGAAAGCCCAACACGGCGAAGACTAACCACCCCCCACTCCCCACCCCCCACCCCTCACCCCTCACCCCCCACTCCCCACCCATGGAACCAACCCCCATCACCCCCGCTGCCGATCGCGAAGCCATCCAACTCGATGCAGAAGCCACCGCTAGCGGCCTGACGACGGAGCAGTATCGCCGGAAAATGCAGCGTCGCAAAGAAGTGCAGGAACAGCGCTTGGCCGAACGCACCCAAGAGAAGGGCTTGATTATCGTCCATACCGGCAATGGCAAAGGCAAAACCACAGCAGCTCTGGGTATGGTGCTGCGGTCGCTGGGGCATGGCCATCGAGTGGCGATTGTGCAGTTTATTAAAGGAGCCTGGGAGCCGGCAGAAAAGGCGGTTTTGGCGCAATGGACGGTAGCTACTCCAGATAAACCAGCACAGCTCGAATTTCATGCTATGGGCGAAGGCTTTACCTGGGAAACCCAAGACCGGGAGCGCGACCAGCAAAAGGCTCAGGAAGCATGGCAGCAGGCGCTCCTGTTTATCCGTAATCCTGAATTCAAGTTAGTGCTGCTGGATGAGGTGAATGTGGCGCTCAAGTTGGGCTACTTGGATGTGGCCGATGTCTTGGCTGGACTCGTCGAGAAACCCCATGACTCCCATGTAATTTTGACTGGCAGAGGTGCTCCACCTGCCCTAATCGAGCAGGCCGATCTAGTGACGGAAATGACCCTGGTGAAGCATCCGTTTCGGGAACAGGGCATTAAAGCCCAAGCAGGAATTGAATATTAACAGTATTTCTAAACAGTATTTCTAATCAGTCAATCAGCCTATTCCCCTGCTACCTGCAGGGTCGCTGTCAGTGTCACCCAATCTGCATCCGCCAACTGTTCCCGCATGAATTGTTCGCTGCTGGCCTGCTGCTGAAGCACGCGCCCCTCAAACACTACCGTCACCTGCTTGGTTTGGAAACACCACGGTTCCAGCCACCACTGAGTCGGGTCATCAGGATTGGGCACTAGCGTTAGGGTGGTTTCTCCGCTGGTCGTGGGCACATGCTCCAACTGCTGGGGTGTGGTGGGTGCCATACAAAGCGCGAGCGATAGGGCGTCCATAGTGGCAACCAGACGCTGATTGCGGGCGATCACATCGGGTTCCACATAGGGTGCATAGGCCGAGTCTTGCGCTAACTGCTGGAGCAGCAGCTGTTGAAATTCTCGCTCCTGATTGAGAAACGCTTCGACAATCCGGGTCGATTCGGGGGACCGCTTCCAGTGGGTAAAGCGCTCGTACAAGCCAGTGCCGTGGAGGGACACCAACAGGGCCACATAGCGCCCCATCGGCAGAGCCAGATGCTTTGCTTTGGACCAAAGCCGAGTGTGCACCTCTGAGCCAACTTCTGTGAAGCTATGGGGATAACCAGTTTGGGGATTAAAGGTCGGAGCTGCCTCCCAGGGAATCCAGCCGATGTCATGCTGTTCGGCCCCCAGGCAAACTGCTGCGTAGGGCGCAATCGCACCAAACTCTGAATTTCCCCAACGCTGGGCCAACTGTCCAGAGACCCAGGCGTGGGTCGGTTGAGTGATACAAATCCGAGTTTGATTCAGCGTCCGGTACAACATGGCGGCCCCTACGTGATGTTAATTCCAGCCTAGCTTGAAACGTTAGCCACTGTTGTCTTGCTGGGGGTTAGGATTGAAATAGCTCAACTACAGCCTTTTTCAGGCTAGTGAAGTCCAAAAAACGGGGTGCAGTGCCCCACCCCCCACCCCTCACCCCTCACCCCTCACCGAAACCCTATTCACCACTTACTGCTCTCCTTAGTATCAGCCCCAATAATTTTCTTCTTAATCCGGTTGCATTTGGGGCGCAATCTCGGTAATGTATCAGATTAAGATTGTTGCTTCTCTGGGCACAATCCGGCTACCCAAAAAT
>KL662191.1:4441002-4451618 GCA_000733415.1 [Leptolyngbya] sp. JSC-1 | reverse complement strand
CGCCCCTAGCTGTTGAGAGCAGCACCAGGGCGACTAACCCCTTCGACTGAACACACCAGTCTGGGAGGCTAGTGGAGTATTTTAACACTCCTCTTGGCCATCCTGCGCTGTGCTTGGCGGGGTGGCTAAATTTTTGGGGTTTCTTCCAACCCCAAACATTCCAAGGAGTATCTTCATGGCAGACGAGTTTCTGTCCGATTTACCGTTCCCGCCCAATTCACCCAATTCTCCCTCCAGCTCAAATTTTGGCGACCGAGAGCGTCTCCGCTTAATTCTGATTGGCTCTACCGAAGGCGTACGCGAAATGATTCACCGTCAGCATCAGGTCGGCATTGCCGATGCCGGTGCCTGGAGTCGGATCCTGCCCGTACCCAACTCCGATGAGGTGATGAGTATTTTACTGCTGTATCGGCGGCGGGAGTAAAGAGATAAACGAAGAAACCAATCTAGGTGAGATTTTTGATTCGTCCACCTGTTTCAAACTTCCCAATGGGGCCAAACGTTCACCCGATGTGGCTTGGGTTGTGCGGTCTCATTGGGATGCGCTCACACCCAAACAAAAAGAAAAATTTCCGCCGCTTACGCCCGATTTTGGGATCGAACTGATGTCTCGCGGATGGCAACAGCTTTTATCACCCACAATGATGCCGCCATACTCCAGGAGGCATGCCTACATGACGCTTAAACGCGCGATTAAATGCCGCTTCTGACTCGTAACCAACTTGAATGGCAATTGTGGCAATGCTTTCGCCTGTATTTCTCAGGTGGTGAGTAGCTAACTGGAGCCGCCATTGAATCAGGTATTGCATCGGCGGTTGGCCTAACAGTTCAGTAAAGCGAGCTGCCAGGGCTGAGCGGGAAACATTGGCCTGTTTAGCGAGTTCTGAAACCGTCCAGGGATGAGCAGGATCGGTGTGTATCCAGTTCAGCACCGGACCAATGATGGGATCATTCAGGGCAAGTATGCCATCCATTTGTATGCCATCCATTTGTTGGTTCGGAAGATTCTGCATATAGTTCCGCAGAATTTCAATGAACATGAGTTCGACCAATCGGGTCAGTACACACACACTTCCAGGCTGCCCACAGTCAGCCTCTTGAATAATTTGCTGGACGCCCGTTTTCAGCAGCGGTGCAGTCGCCTCTGCAAACGCCTGAATGTACATAAACCCCGGCAGGCTTTTGAGAAAGGGATGCAGCAGCAGTTGCTCACATTGCAAAAATCCGCATACTAAACGGGTAATCTGCCCGCCACCGCCATAGATTAGGACTGGAGGCTCTTTCCAGGGGGGTGCAGGCAACAAATCGGCGATCGGTGCTGGGACTTGATCAAGGCGATCGCCCAAAATGTGAGCATCCCCATGCGGAAAAATAATGATATCCCCAGGGGAAAGGGCCTGGCAGATATTGGTTTTGGTTTTTACCCAGCAGTTTCCCTCTGCCACAATGTGAAACGGAACAATCCGGGTTGTATCAGACTGAATGGTGTCTGCGAAGTTAGAGCAGGAGGGGGTCTCAATCATCCAGGGAGCAGAAAACTCTGGACGCAGGTCAATGACTCCAGAAAATCGGATAACCCGCAGGATATCTGAAAGTACATCCATAGCCTCAGGAGCACTAGGGGAGGAACCGAGCCTTACCAGCAGGCAATGCCTGGAGCTTTGGTCAAAAATCCCAGTGTTTCAGTCATTCTATATTAACGGCAAATAGTCAAGTATAGAACTAAAGCGATTAGCAATTCGGGCCAAAGTTCTGTAGGGGGTGTGGGGGCAGGGGCACTGCACCCCGTTTTTCGGACTTTACTAGCCTGAAAAAGGCTGTATCTCTTAACTGATCAGAGGAAAATCACATGCAAAAAATGGCGATTGTAATTCGAGATGACGGCTACGATCGGCTGTATACACCGTTGACCTTTGCGTATGTTGCAGCAAAGCAGGGAGTTGAAGTTGATATTTTGTTCGTGCTGTGGGCAGTGCGAGTTCTAACCGAGCAGGGTGCTGAGGCAGTCAAAATCGATCGCCAGCATGCCACAGAAGAAGAATGGTTCAAGGACAGAGTCCGGCGTGATGGTGATCCGCTCGCGATCCATGATTTCATCAAGTTGGTGAAACGAACAGGTAACGTGCGGTTCTACGGATGCCAGCTCGCAGCCGCCACGTTCGACGTGACGGAATCGCAGCTTATTCCAGAGGCAGAGGGCATTGTAAATTCGCTTTGGTTCCTGGAAGAGAAGGCGATCAAGGCCGATCATTGCCAGTACTTTTAATATACACAAGCCGATTTAACTGGAATGTCAATTGATTTAACGACCACAAAACAATCTACAGCCTTTTTCAGAGCTAGTAAAGTCCGAAAAACCGGGTGCAGTGCCCCTGCGCCCCCCACCCCTCACCCCCCACCCCTCACCCCCCACCCCTCACCCCCCACCCCTCACCCCCATCCACCCCTCACCCCCACCCACCCCCACCTCACATGAGTGAAAAACGCTGTATTTGATTTGATTGAATTCTTAAAAAGGAGAAATATCATGGCAGAAAATACTCGCGATTTAGTTGTTTTAGTCACACATGGAACAGATCATGAACTATCCTCAGTTGCTTTAACGATAGCCAATGGAGGATTGACCGCGGGGCTGCGCGTCTGCATTTTTTTAACCAGCTCCGGCGTTGATTTGGTCAGAAACCGTGCAATTAATACGACCCAAGTGAAACCACTTGAACCCCTGAGTAACTTGGTGCAAGACTTCCTATCGCGCGGTGGCAACCTTTGGGCCTGTACACCTTGTGTCGAGAGCCGGGGCTATAAACAGGAAGATCTGCTGGATGGAGTCGTGATCACGGGGGCTAGTAAGATGCATGAATTGATCAAAAACGGCGCAGCTACACTCAGTTTTTGATCCGAGACCATCAGGAACCATGAAATGTAGGGTAGCCATTCTGCTGCTGCTGGACGTCCTACCCACGCGACGGTTTGTCAAATTATTTGGCCTGCCGAATTGGCATAAACTGTATTATTCAATACAGAAAAATAAGAATATTCTCACAATCGATTCATGTTCTCTTTATTGATAGCTAGCAAAGTGAGAGATGAAGTCGGTCTCAATTTCTCTGGCTTCTTTCACTGTTGATCTAGCTGTAATTTAACAAGGAGGTTCCTATGAACCCTAAAGTTGTTCTTGGCTTACTCATGGGTGCGGGTGTTGGAGCAGTGCTGCCAATTGCCAATTCATCAGCTACTGCCGCTGTGCTTTCGGAGCGAATCGAGTCTACACGGAAATCCACTATTCAGGTTGAAGTGGTTGATTTAGAAGGCCGTAACCCTTCTGAGCAGCTTATTGCTGGCAATAGCAGCAGCAATTCTAACTCTAACTCGAATAGCAACTCCAGCTCTAACTCTAACTCTAACTCCAATTCGAATAGCAACAGTAACAGTAACTCCAACTCCAACTCAAATAGCAACAGTAACAGCAACTCCAACTCGAATAGCAACTCCAACTCCAACTCCAACAGTAATAGAAGTGGGCGTCGGAGTCGCTAATAATGTGACGATTGCATGATTGGAAGCTCTACAACTTTTAGGGCAGTAGCTCTGTAGAGAAACCAGAATCCATTTAGGGGGGTTATGACTGCCTATTTGAGGTAGCCCTGTTGATAGCAATCTGATTGATCGATGTTATAGCCCCCTTCCTCAGCTCATTGTTAGCTTCATAGAATTTCCAACTGAAAAGGACTTACATCGTAAGACTGGGTATCAATATGTTATGAAAATTCTGCAACAGCTCCTTGAACCATATCCCGTCAAGCAATTTCTGTCAGAACACTGGACCAAAACAGCAGTTCATATTTCCGCAGATGACTCGCGAAAATTTCGCTCTTTTTTCTCATGGAATGCTTTGAATTATCTGTTGAATTATCACAAACTGACAGAACCTGATTTACGCTTCTCGAAACAGGGCAAAGCGTTGCCAGAACCTGATAATTCGCGGGACTGGAGCGAGCGCCTGCGTCAGGGAGCCACGCTGATTGTTAATGGCGTGCACCAGCGAGTGCCGAGTGTTGCCAAATTAGCAGCCCAGCTTCGCGATGACATTGGCTATGAGACCCATATCAACTTGTATTGTTCTCCCGCTAATCAACAGGGTTTCGATTGTCACTATGACACTCACGATGTGCTAATCCTCCAGATTGAGGGGGAGAAAAAATGGTTCGTTTATCGGGAAACGGTGTTTTATCCAACCTCAAGCATGCCCTCTTGCCAACAGGATCAACCGACCGATCCACCTTATCTAGAATGCGTGTTGAAGGCTGGAGATTTGCTTTACATTCCGCGAGGACACTGGCACTATGCCGTCGCCTGCGAACAGCCGTCACTGCATCTCACGGTCGGTATTGAGCCTCAGACAGGACTGGATTGGCTAGACTGGCTTATCCACGATCTGCGAGACCATCCAAACTGGCGACAAAGCTTACCTGCAATTGTGGATGACGATACAAACGCCCTAGAGCAGCAGTTAATGGCTTTGCGTCAGCATCTGATCGAGGTATTACATCAACCTGATAGTCTACGTAGCTATATTGAGCAACTGCGCTATCGCAATCATCCTTCGCTTCCAGTTTGCTTACCGGCTCAAATGGGAGTTGACATTTTTCCGAATCTATTGCTGACTCGCTTTGCATGGTCGCCGCTGCATCGGATTCGCGTCAAGCAGCTCAGTGAAATGCATTATCAAATACAGATTGGGTCAAAACAAATTGATTTAAAGGGAATCCCAGCAACTCTCGTAGAGAATTTATTCGAGCGAGATGAGTTTAAATTACTTGAGATTGCGGACTGGGCACCCGATTTAGATTTAGAAGTTGACATTGCACCACTTCTCACGCATCTTGTTCTTGAGGGGGTTTTACAGGTGGAAACTGATCCTGCTGGGTCATAAATCTTTTATCGTTCAGTGAGGTTTTAGTTCAAGATGGATCCGCTTCTCAAACGATCTGGCCAGCGGATCTCCATTGTTGGCACAACCGGGTCAGGTAAAACGACCTTGGCAAAAGCCGTTGCTCAGCAATTGCAGATTCCGCATATTGAGTTAGATGGATTATACTGGGAGCCGAATTGGACAGCCGCTGCACCTCAAGTATTTCGAAATCGAGTTAGTGAAACTTTGAGCAGCGATTGCTGGGTTGTAGATGGAAATTACAGTGCAGTGCGTGACATTGTTTGGAGCCGAGCTGACATTGTGGTGTTTCTGGACTATTCTTTCTGGGTCGTGATGCAGCGACTTTTGCAGCGAACATTGCAGCGATCGTTGAAACAGGAGGAACTTTGGAATGGCAATCGGGAGGATATTCGAAAATCGTTCTTCAGCCAAGAGTCGATCGTGCTATGGATGTTACAAACCTATCAACGCAACCGTAAAAAATATCCTTTATTGTTTCAGCGACCGGAGTATGCTCATTTAATTGTTATACATTTACAATCTCCCAAAATGACGCAGAAATGGCTGCTGGAGCTAGGAAAACAGTAAAATCTACTAGGATTTTGCCCATAGCTCATTGGCAATCGCCGTTCCCAATAAAACTAGTCCGCAGCCTATTAGCATTGATAGAGATACAGCCTCTTGCAAAGTAATGGCTCCCCAGAGCATTGCGAATAGAGGAATTAGATAGGTGACCGTCAAGGCTTTAGTGGAACCAACATTCTGAATCAGGCGAAAATAGAGGATATAGGCAAATGCAGTTGATAGTAGAGCCAGAGCAATCACTGCCATCACAACTGTGAACGACGGTATTTGTTGAGGAATGGTAAACGGCAGCGCCGGTAAAAGTAATACTGCCGCAGCGAGTTGGCTTCCGGTGGTGACAACAAGCGAGGGAACATCTGCCAGACTTTGTTTAATGTAAGGGGCCGCAATCGCATACATTAAAGCTGCCAACAATCCAGCTAGTACCGCCACGAGAAACGCCGATGTCGCGGCAATGGGTGGCACTCCAATCAAAATCACCACACCGGCAAATCCCAAACCAAAGCCAACCATGCGAGTCGGGGTTAATCTTTCCTTGAGCCAAACTGCGGCGACAATTGTACCAAACAAAGGGGCCGTAGCATTCAAAATCGAGGTGAATCCGGCAGGAAGCGATACTGACGCAAAGGCAAGCAGTAAAAAAGGAATCGCTGAATTGATGCTACCTACCACCAAAAGTGGAACTAAGTTTTGACGAAGTTGGTGTAAATAATTTAATCGCAGCAGCAGTGGCAATAATACAAGACCAGCTAATAAGACGCGGAACTCGATTAGCCAAACTGGACCCAACACAGGGGCAGCAATCCGCATAAATAGAAATGAACCGCCCCACAGGGCTGCCAGCAACAAAAGTTCAGCAATATCTGAGATTTTCATAATCAATCCTGTTCTAGATTCTAGCTGCGGCGGTAATGCCTGCCAAACTCAGCCAATATTGGGTCTGTTTAGAATTTTGGGTCAATCCAGCATTTGACTCCGCACTTCCCCCAGCCGCGACTCCATTGCGGGCTAATTGGGGAAGTCTGCTGTAGGCGCAGCCTGCTTGCAGAGTAGCAGACTAGACGAGGGGTTTAGTGGCAACGAAGCGACACAGAACCATTTACAGATCCAATATTTCTAGGCTTCGCTGATCGCTGCCTATATGGATGCTTGAATAAATGCTGGAATGAATGCTGGAATGGATGCTGGAATGGATGCTGGAATTGCTTGAAGCCGCAGATCAACCGCACTCAAAACAACGTCAGAGACGTCTGAACGGGTTCAGGAGGATGAGCTGCAATCGCTACCTGTTCGTGTCGCAGTAACCATTGTTTGCGGTCCAATCCACCGGCATAGCCGGTTAATTTGCCGTTGCTGGCAATCACCCGATGGCAAGGCACAATAATGGAAATGGGATTGCGGCCATTGGCGGCTCCGACTGCACGGGATGCGGTAGGTTGTCCTAATTGTTGTGCCAGCGTACTGTAGGAAATGGTTTGCCCGTAGGGAATTTGACGTAAATATTGCCAGACCTGTTTTTGAAACGCAGTGCCTTGAGGAGCAAGAGGCAGGTCAAACTGTTGGCACTGGTGAGCAAAATAATTGGCCAACTGGTCTTCAGCTTGGGCAAAGGGAGCAACTCGTTCGGCTTCGTGCCAGTCAGCGGTGATCTGCGGAAAATACCGCTGCCCTTGTAAGTATAGTCCAGTGAGAGATTGGCCGTTAGACGTCAGCAGCAACGAGCCTACAGGACTGTCTAGCCAGCGGTAGTACGTTAAGGTCATTTGCTTGCTCCTCTAAAGATTTCCAAAGGTACATGGCGGCATAGGCTCGCCAGGGTCGCCAGGTTTCGGCGATTTGTAATACCTGCTCAGTCCGCTCAACGCCTAGGGCGCGTCGTAAGCCCAGATCGGTGTAGGGAAAGGCATCGGGATAGGCCAATACCCGCATCGCAATATACTGAGCAGTCCAGTCGCCAATTCCGGGGAGGGTTTTTAACTGAGTCACGGTGGTTTCAATATCTGCGTAGCTGTCTAGCCGCAGGATGCCATGATTGAAAGTTTGTGCCAGAGATTGAATAGCAGCAGCCCGGGCGGGCAAGATCCCCAAGTCTGTTAAGTCTGACAGGGACAGGGATGCAAGTTGGGCTGGAGTAGGAGTGAGGTAGGTGAGTCCCGCTATCGGCGTGGAAATTGGCGTGCCGACAGTCTGGACGAGTCTTGCCATCAACGTGGTTGCGGCTTTGACACTGACCTGCTGACCGAGGATCGCCCGCACTGCCACTTCAAAACCGTCAAAGGCACCGGGAACGCGCAGTCCAGGAGATGCCAAGGCTAACTCACCGAGATGATTGGCAATCAAGATCGGATCGGCAGCCAAATCAAACAACGCTTTGACTCGGCTCAGGATAGGCAAAATAGCAGCAACCAAAGAGGCTGACAGGACCACTTCCAGTTTGTCTTGCTTGGGAATCGGAGATACCTGAATCCAGCCTTGGTGTTGCCCGACACGAACAGTGCGTTGATAGCCATTGGCTTCAACGTTTTCTACACCCGCAATCGCCCTCGGTTGCAGAAACTTGAGCAACGCCTGCCAGTTGAACGGACTACGATAAGCTAGCTCACAGCGGAGGCTATCCTGGGGCAAATGGGTTGCCTTGCGGAGCGCGGTAGGGTTAAGACGATAGTGCTTCTGAAACAGAGCGTTTAGCCGCCTGACGCTAGAAAAACCGCTGGCAAAAGCGATATCGGCAATCGATAAACTGCTGTCGGTGAGAAGCCGTTTTGCTAACAGTAACCGCTGGGTTTGGGCCAGTTGGATCGGAGTGACGCCAAACTCCTGCTGCAAAATTCGCCGTAAATGACGGTCACTAATGCCGAGAGATTGGGCTAGATCGCTCACCGAATGTTCTGCCAAAGCCCCATCTTCAATCCGACTGGCGGCAGCCGCTGCTAAGCGACCTACGGCATCGATCTTGGCCTGACCAGGAGCCAGTTCTGGACGACAGCGCAAGCAGGGACGGTAGCCAGCCTGTTCAGCCGCGGCAGCACTGGGATAGAAAGTACAGTGTTCGCGGCGTGGCGGTTTCACGGGGCAAACCGTTCGGCAGTAGATGCCTGTGCTAGAAACTCCGACGAAGAAAACACCGTCGAACCGTCGATCTCGACTGAGAACAGCAGAATAACATTGGTTATCGGTCAATATACAGCGTTTTTCACTCATGTGAGGTGAGGGGTGAGGGGTGAGGGGTGGGGGTGAGGGGTGGGGGGTGAGGGGTGGGGGGTGAGGGGTAGGGGGTGGGGGCAGGGGCACTGCACCCCGTTTTTCGGACTTTACTAGCCTGAAAAAGGCTGTAGGTGGATGGAATAGGTAGATAGGATACGAGGTTAGTGTGGCAGGTGATTTCTAGCATAGAAGCAGTTTCATCATCTGTCTCGCCATTTTCGGACCTGGAATTGACTTAGAATTTGAACAATTTGAACAATATTTCAGGTGTCTCGAAAATAGACACTCGATTCTCTATTAATCACCATCCTATGACCTTGATTCGCGACCAAATTGTTTTCATTACCGGCGCAAGTAGCGGCATTGGAGCCGCCTGTGCCTATAGTTGTGCAGCTGCTGGAGCGCGCTTAATTTTAGCAGCCCGCCGGTTGGAGCGGTTGGAGCAAATCGCTGCCGATCTCAAGTCCTTCAACACTCCGATTCACCTCCTGCAACTCGATGTCCGCGACCGCGCTCAGGTCGAGGCTAGCTTGCAGGCATTACCGTCCGATTGGGCCAATGTCGATGTGCTGATCAACAATGCGGGCTTGAGCCGTGGCTTAGATAAGCTGCATGAAGCCAACATTCAGGATTGGGAAGAAATGATTGATACCAACGTGAAGGGACTGCTGTACGTAAGCCGCAGTTTAATTCCTGGTATGGTCTGTCGTGGTAGGGGACATGTGGTGAACATTGGTTCGATTGCTGGGCACCAAACCTATCCGGGTGGTAGCGTCTATTGTGCTACGAAAGCAGCAGTACGGGCACTTTCTGAAGGGCTGAAGATGGATTTGCTGGGCACTCCGGTGCGCGTCACTTCAGTCGATCCGGGCATGGTGGAAACAGAATTTAGCCAGGTGCGGTTTCATGGCGATACGGAACGAGCCAGCAATGTATATCGTGATATGTGTCCACTTTTACCAGAAGATATCGCTGAAATCGTTCTGTTTTGCATTACGCGACCCAGCCATGTTAATATTAGTGACCTGATTGTTCTAGCAACCGATCAAGCTAGTGCCACAATGGTGCATCGGCGCAGTTAGCTTGTCCTGATTAGTCCATCCTGTTAGTCTGTCCTGATTAGTTCATCCTGTTAGTCTGTCCTGATTAGCTTGCTCTGATTAGCTTCAGTTTTTAATTTCTAAGAAAGCAGCCATGACGCAACTCAATTTCTCAGAACCCGAATGGTCAATTTTGATGCAAGCTCCTAAGCAAGCCATCATGGCCATGACGCTAGCCGATAAAACCGATCCGGTTTCGTTTCTTCAGGAAGTGCAGGCGGGGTTTCAGCTTCTGGCAGAAGAGCAGCAGCGTCAGGATATTACTAACGATCTGATCCAAGCCTTGCTGGCTGCAATGACTCAAGCCGATGCCCAGTCCACCCTGCAAGGAAGTGAACTACAATTAGCCAAAGGCTTTAGCCTGCTGCGGGAAATGCTCAACTTTAAAAACGCGGCAGAAGGACGCCAAAATGCTCTAGCCCATTTCGAACAGGTCGGGCAAATTCTGGGCACCAAGACGACCGGGATGCAGGCGATTGAGTTTAAGGAGTGGGTCATGACATTTGCCCGCAAAGTTGCAGAGTCGGTGCGGGAGGGGGGACTGTTCGGGATTGGCGTCAGCGAGGCGGAGTTAACGATGCTGAAGAAAATGGAGCAGGCGCTAGCCTTCAAGAGGTAGACCCAAACGATCAAGAGATCAAGATAGGCATGATACACCTATCGTCAGGCTATCTGAACAGTATTTGATTTTTGTTCAGTAGCATATCAATATCAGATGAGTGTGGTATTAATGTGATATTTGAAGCCTATTTTGAGGAGTGAGGTATGACCGGTTTTTTAATTTCAATTGTTGT
>KL662191.1:4382357-4434602 GCA_000733415.1 [Leptolyngbya] sp. JSC-1 | reverse complement strand
CGATTTGGGGACTGACATACTCCAGGATATGTCCTCGCACGGCTGACTCGATTCCTTCTAGCGTCGTCAATTGTTCCGGTGCTGTTTCCTCATATAGCAAGGCGGCAATGGCACGAGCATGGTCTTGGATTTGTTGCAATTTATCGGCGTCCATTCGTTGCACCTCAGAGGTCAGCAATTAATTCCTTAAGCATAATGGAGATGCTCTGAACTGACCTGTTAAGCATTTCTACTTATTACATAACTGGGATGCACCCCCTCCAGCAAACTTCCCGCGACTGCTGATGCTGGGTGGTCTTTCGTTTTGTGTGCTGTTTACCGTCTGGGCCTGGTTTAGCCGAGTCCAGGAGGTGAGCCACGCGCAAGGACGGCTTGTTCCGCAGGGAGAGGTGTACAAAGTACAGCCGGTGATGCAGGGAGAAATTGCTAGAGTTCTCGCCGCAGAAGGGCAACATGTGAAAGCGGGTGACGTTATTGCCCAGTTCGATTCGCGCTTGGCTAATGCTGAGGTAGATCGGCTTCAACAAAGTCTGTCGGCCTATCGGCTCCAGCTGCTGCAAACCCAAGGCATCATCAAACAAACTCAGTTTGGCTTAGATATTCAGCAGGCCATTACCACGGCTCAGGCGGAAGAACAGGAAGCTGCCATTGCCCAAGCAAAAGCGAGTACGCAAACCACACAGACTATCCTCGGCCAGCTACAGGTAGAAGCCGATGCTTACGAAGAGCGTCTGGCTCGTCTTCAGCCGCTGATTGAAGCAGGAGCGTTTGCCAAAGATCGCTTGTTTGAGTTGGAGCAAACCCTGCGTCAGCACCACCGCACCGTGATTCAACATCAAGGCCAGCTCAAGCAGTCAACGACAGAAGCAGAACGTCTCCACGCCCAGCTTGTTCAAACGCAGGCTAAAGGCAAACAGGACTTGTTGCAAATGCAGGAACGCATTCAGAAGCTAGAGCTAGAGGCAGCACAACTACAAGCTAAAATTACTGAGACTGAAACATTGCTGAAAGCCGCCCAAACCAAGCTGGAGCAAATGTATTTGTATGCTCCTGTGAATGGGACGATTTCTACCTTAAAGCTGAAAAATAGCGGAGAAGTGATCCAACCTGGGCAAACCGTGGCAGAAATTACGCCAGAGCGGGCACCGTTGATTTTGTCTGCCTTCGTGCCGAATCATGAAGCTGGCTTGGTGCAGGTGAATATGAAAGCTCAGGTCAAATTTGATGCTTTTCCCTATCAGGAGTACGGAATTGTTCCGGGTCGAGTGATTGCTATTTCGCCAGATGCAGAAACGGATGAGCGCGGAAATGCTGTGTATCGGCTAAAAATCGCCCTTGACCGTAAAGCAGTGGTTCATGAAGGTCGGACCGTTCAACTGAAACCAGGCCAAACGGCTCAGGCAGAAGTCGTGACTCGTCAGCGACGACTGCTGGATATCTTCCTCGACCCAATCAAAAAACTACGCAAAGCTGGAATTAACCTATAGCGATCAGGTGGGATAGCTTCATTTTCGTGTCCTAGTTTTTGCTGAGCAGTTTCAATCTCACATTGAGAATTAGATTTGCTAGAGGTATTTGTGATGTTGGAAAATCACTCTAAGTTGCATAAAGCCATGACTGTGGATCAATTCACCCAAGTGGTAGAGGCCATTCTGGAAGGAAAATATTCGTGGGCTTGCGTTCTGATCCTACGGTTCGCAGGATACAATCCGCTGCACTACATTCCCTATCGCACCTATAACCGTTTGATGAAGGAAAACAGCCAGAATTGTAAACGGCAACAGAATGGGCCAAAAGCCTACAAGCAGCACTCTGAAGAATCAAGATTATCGAATAGCAATTGCCAGATTGAAGATTTAGGTTATCTAGAAACCATCAAGCAAAAACAGGCATTGATTAAAGGAGGAAGTTATATTTGGAGTGACGTAGAAATCTATAAAGCTTTGAGAGCTATCACTCATTTGTGAGAATGAAGTTGCGAAACTACTTTGCGAAACTACTTTCCGTCAAACTGATTACCCATCCTACAAAGATGCTAATTAGCTGGACATTGATGGATGATCTAAATCAACCTCGGGGTCCAGTTTATAGAAACTAATTGGTTACGAAGCTATGCAAATCAATGATCTGAATTACTTAGAAAGCATTGCCGCCCCCAACTCTGTCTGCGGTGGAGCGCTGGTAGCTGTGAATGCTTATGCAAGCGCTAGCGGAGTTTTAACTCTCACTGACGCTAATACAAATACTAGAGCTATACAGTTAGGGAATGGTGGTTCTATCGGATTCGGACGCGGTAGAGCGATCGCAATTGGTGACGATCCGATGGCAGAAGTCACTGTTTATGGTGAGGGGGACAAAGTCATTAAAAGAACGCGGACTTACTATATACCCGGCAGGGATATAGCAGTTGCACGAGGCTTTGTGCTTGCTATTGATTTACCGTAAACCTGCACCTAAAATTCTTCAACTTTCCCCACCTCAAAAGCTATTTGGAACGTGTTGATTGTTTCCCCAACCGCCGCTTAGCTTTTACACTCTGAGAAAACTTCAATCGTCTTGAGCCTATAAAGTTCTGTGCTGAGCCTAGAACTTTATAGGCTCAGTTTATAGGCTCAGTAGATCGAAAATGCGCCAGATTGCATCGTCATGCTGGGGTCAGATCCCCCTAAATTCCCCTAAACCCTTACGGGGATGCGCCTTCGGCGTAGATCAAGGGGAACTTCAATCCCTGATTGGTAGATGCTGCGCACAGGCTGCGCCTCTTCCCCCTTGATTGAAGGGGGGTTAGGGGGGATCTTCGACTTGTGTGGACACCGTAGCCTTTCATAAGGGGGCTAGGGGGATCAATCACAATTTGCGATCTATTGAGGCTAATTGTTGTTGACAGAATCACTTATGTCCTATGGCAGGAGTGGCTAAAGAGATTTTGAACAGCAACAGTTCAGGAAAGTTCCCCAGAATGAGCGATGTAGAGGACTTTCTAAACAGCTTCTAAGCCTAAAATGTATTAATGCGGAACCGACTTAGGAATTTTGGATTCAAAATATCAAAGTATTCTAGTAAACCTGCCAAAATGGCAACCTCAAAAATTCAATTCCCTTACTCTATTAATTAACAACTCAACTAGAGTTGATTACTAAGAAATCCAAAACTCTAAGGAGAAAGAGCAATGATTATTACCGATCTGAACTACCTGCAATCAGCTGATGACAACATTGAGGGTGGTTATTATTTTGGTCCTAGCAGCACAACAGTTGTGAACGCCAAAATCACCGAAGTTTTAGACATTAAGAAGAACTTTGTTGGCAAGACGCTTGTAATCGGCAACTTTGCTGGAGCTGAAGCTACCGCAAATGCAATGGGTAAAGATACCTCTACCCAAGCTATCTCTTCCACTACTGTTGTTCAAGGTAAAGGTTCTTCGTCTAATGCTACTTCCGTATCTGCCACCAATGGTTACTACTTCCGCTGGTAAAGCTGCTTAGAGCTTCAAGTGCTCTTCCTAATCTAGAAAATTCCATAGGGCTACTGATGGCTTAAGGTATCAGTAGCTCTTATTAACTAGGTAAAGAATAGGAACAAAAGAATTGGCGACAGGAAAATAAATAGATATTGAGGTTCAACGCAATGACGCATGAAATTCAAGATCTGGATTTTTGGGAAGTTCAAGATAGCTCTAAGCCAGTTTCAGGAGGTTTTTATTCTCAAGTAAATGCTGTGGCTAATACTGATTTTAACTTTGCTTCAGCAGGTGTTGAAAGTATTGCCCTTGGTGAAAAAACGTCAACCTGGACTACAACACAAACCAATATTATTAATACTTCCTTTTCTACTAATAGCTATGCCAAAGCCAGTGGATTTGCTCATGCCCAGACTGGAGGGAACTCATCTACGAACAAGGCAACTGTTATCTCGTATTCGGGATATGTTAACTACGTTCAAATATAGCTGCCAAGCAGCATTTCAAAAATTGAATTAGTCAAGAATGCGATAAATTGAGATGGCTATTATATTTAATTTTTTATTTGCTTACTGTTTTTAAACTGTCTTGTTAGGGATCTAGAAATGTATATCGATATCATTGATACACTTGAGGCAATGCAATCTGTTCGGGAGCGGTGGAATTCAGTATATGAAGCTGACCCCCATTCTCAGTTTTTTGTCTCCTGGGTCTGGATATTCGGATACTTAAAGCGGCAGAGTGATGCCGGAGTACCCTGGTTTGTTTTGGCAGCAAGGGCAGGTTCCAGTGAGTCAGATTATGTTGCTTTCTTGCCTCTGAATGTTTGCGTTCAAAATGACGATGAGTTGGGCCTCTACAGCCAGCTAAAATTGGCCGGCATAACCGACTCCCATTCTCCAGGATTTATTTGTATACCCGAATATGAACACGATGCGACGGCAGCTTTTGTGGCATATCTACAGCATCAGGAAACCTGGTCGGTATTTGAGTTGCAGCACATGCAAAAAGATAGTCCACGACTGCTCCACGTTTTGAATAGCTTTCCAGCAAATCAAGTCAAAATCGTTGAGATGGGCGATCGGGTTTACAAAGACGAATTAGATGCTATTGACAACAGCATTTGTCCCTATATTCCCTTGCCGACAGGCTGGGAGGAGTACCTCCAGAGCCTGGGGGCCAGTACTCGAAAAAATATCCGAAAAAAGCTCAAGCGTTTTTTGCACCAGAGTGACGGTCCTGATGGATGCTATATTGCCTCTGCGAATGAAGCAAATATCGAACGCTATCTCGACATACTGCTTGGGTTCTGGCAAGCCAACTGGGAAAGCAGAAAAGGAGCAAAGCATTGCTCAATGGTAGCCGACTGCTGGCGATTTTTGCTGCGCCATTGTTTTAATCATCATTGTCTGTATTTACCCATTCTATGGCATGGCGATCGACCGGTAGGCGCGATTGCACATTTTATTGATCGTTCCCATCAGTCGCTTCTCTCGTTTGTTTCCGCCCGAGATGAAACTTTTACCGATTTATCCCCAGGGCTGATTCTCCATTCTGAAGCAATTCGTTATGCCATTCAAAACGGCTTTAGAGTCTACGACTTCCTTATGGGAAATGAAGCCTACAAGTATTCCTTTGGTGCTCAGGAACATTACATTACAACCGTTGTCATTCATCGCAAAGATTGGATTCACCAAGATATCATCTTGAATCCAAGAAGTATTCCGGAAGCGATCACTATTGCTGAAATCTATCATCGAGAAAATCACCTCGATGAAGCGAAAAAGAGATATCAACAAATTCTAGCCTCTCAGCCAGAACAACCTGCGGTGCTTTATAGTTTGGCTGTCATTATGCAACGGGAAGGAGATTACCCAGCCGCAGAAGCTCTACTGAAACAACTGCTGGAAATTCAGCCAACTAACACAAGGGTCTGGTTTAGCTTGGGCACACTATATCAGCAGCAAGGCCAGCTCACAGCAGCGATATCTACTTACAAGCAGGCCCTTCGTACCGCGCCTGAAGCCGATGTAGTCACCTTAGCGATATACCATAACCTTGGTTATGCCCTACAGCAGCAAGGAAATTGGGATGAGGCGATTGAGTACTATCAAAGCGCTAGAGAACTTGCTCCTGATTGTGCTGAGGCTGAGGCGATGTGGGCGAATGCTTTGCACGCTCAGGGCAGGCTGTCTACAGAAGAAAAAGAACGCTATGCTGCTGTCAATTATGCTTTAGGCCATAAACGATGGCGAGCGGGTGATATCAAAGCGGCCATTGAGTACTACCGCCAAGCCGTAGCCATGCAACCAGACTGGGCAGAGGCCCACTACAACTTGGGTTTGGCACTGCAAGAATCTGAGGAGTGGTCTTGGGATGATGTAATTGCCTGTTACCGACAGGCCCAAACACTGGCCCCTGACTCTACTGAAATCGACGTTAGCCTGGCAAACGCACTTTTTGCTCAAGGTAAGCTTTCGCCGGAGAAACAGTCGTTTTATGCTGTAGTCACCTATGACTTGGGTCACCAATACAGGCAACGCGGCAATTGGGAAACTGCCGCCCAGTATTATCGAAAGGCAATTGCTCTTAAGCCAGACTGGGCAGAAGCTTACCATAGCTTAGGGCTAGCACTTCAGAAAGCAAGCAGTAGCAATTTAGATGAGGCAATTGCTTGTTACCAAAAAGCTCAGGCCCTTGAACCAGCCTTTTTAAAGGCTGATGTTAGCTTGGCGAATGCCTGCTTTGCTCGCGGCAAGCTACCTGCCGAAAAGCTAGCTGATTACGCTGCTCTGAATCATGATTTAGGCTACCAGTATCAGCAGCTTGGGGATCTGGAACTTGCAATCGACCATTACCGACAGGCTATTGCAATGGAACCGAATCTAATCGAGACGCGTGACAACCTACGGCTGGCGTTACAAAAGCAAGGCAATGTTCAGATTAAAGTCAGCGTTGCGAAATAACTATTACAGAAATACAGCGTTTTTCACTCATGTGAGGTACAGGGGGTGTGGGGACTTCGCCCCCACGCAGAGGCAGTGCCCCTGCACCCCGTTTTTCGTACTTCACTAGCCTGCAAAAGGCTGTAACTTACATTTCTCTCTGAGAATCTCAATGTTTTGAGTTTGCATCAGCGACTTATTCTCCTTGATTTACAGCATCAGGGTTCCTATTCCCAAAAACAGCTATGTATTCATCCGCTCATAGATTGCAGATGCAGAAGGCGAATAGCGAGTTAAATAACTAAAAATCCAGAACTTAATCACGGCGTCAATCATGACAGGAACCGTAGCGATAAAGCCGTTGATCAAAAACTTGCTCTCCGGCAAGCCAAAATGTCTGGCTGCGCCTTCCAGGATCACTTCCCAGCCTTCTGCCGAGTGGAACCCTACAAACAGATCAGTGACCAGGATAAACATAAACACCTTAATCGGATCGCTCAAGCCCAGAAATGTGCGGTTTGTAACGCTCCGCAAGGTTAGCAACTGATTGCGATTAAAGTAGACTAGGCCACCAAAGACCACTAAAGCAACAAAATCTGCTATTACGTTCTTCAGCCCATTTAGGGCTTGGTTGCGAGATTCGCGCCAGAGTTCAACTGCCATCTCATGCAGTTTTTCTGCCTTCTCGGCTTCAGTCAGCGTTTTGCCAAGGACTTCTTGCACCTCCAGGCTTTCTTTGAATTCCACAAATTCCGATAAAAAATGCTGGCGGATCTCTTCGCTTAGCTCGATCTGGGTGGGATGACGGTTACTGTAGTTACCCAGAACCGGATTCAAAATCGCCACTTTCGTTAGTAGATGGACCAGCAGGGGTACCAGCAGCAAAATTAGCAGCCAGCGTAGGGCGACTCGGTTTTGTGCCCGTCGCAAGCGCAACTCCTGAATCACCTGCTGTTCATCTGGGTTAATTTCCTGCCCGATTTGGTTCAAGGTTTCGCGAATGGCTCCAGACCAGCGCTGATGGTTGGCCGTCAAAGTCGGGATATCGGTGGTATGCGGTCCAGAGATTTTTTTGGCTTCAGTCTCGCCTTTGGGTTTGGCAGAGGTAGGCTCCTCCATCTCAGCCACAGCCATCGCCACATCCAGATCTCCATCAGGTTCGCGATATTTGCCAATCACGCTATCGATAAAGTCAAGTTGAGTCAAAATCGCTGCGTCTGGTGAATTTGGCGCAACTTCCAGAGTGCCATCACCGACCTGCACCCCTGCTTTGGGATTCAGCAAAAAAGTCCCAACTCGGAACCGGGCCAGATTCGTTCGGACTCGCAAAAGCTGCCGGTCGCGTGAACTTTTCACATACTCGTACATGGTTTTGCTCAAACCAGGCCGATAGGCAATTTTGTTTCCCTGAAAATACTGGTCTTCCAACGCCTTAATTGCAGTTGCACCTTGATAGGCTTCCTCTAGAGCACGCTGTTGCTGTTGATGGAGCCAACGATTCAACCTACCATTAAGCCGTTGCATAACCCAACTCCAACCTCCCTGGTATTACAAAGCACTACCGCACCAACCAGCATAGACCAACAACGGCTCCTGCGATAGCTTTTAGGTTTCCGGTTGAATCGGAGCGCCGTCACTCAGTTTCAAGATATTTGTAGTGGCAATTTTATCGCCTGGTTTCAGCCCTTCCAGCACTACATAGTCATTGCCTTGCAGATTGCCCAACTTCACTGGACGCTGACTCACCACCGGCTGGGCTTCACCACCTGCCTCAGCAGGCTTCTCATCCACTACAAACACAAACGCCTGCCCACCGACACGAGTAATTGCCGTTGACGGCACCAGCATCCCAGCGGCTTTGCTCCAGACAATTCTGGCCTGCACATATTGCCCATCTCGCAGGTTGCCGCCGCCATTTGGGAAGCGAGCTTTAGTCAAAATCGATTGGGCATTGGCATCAATCTGAGGCGACACAAAGTAAATGCTGCCTGAACCAATTGGCTGCTTTGAGTTGGGGTCGATCAACTGCACAGGCAACCCGGTCCGCAGCCGATCTGAATAGTTGGAGGGCACCGAGATCCGCATGTCCAGCTCGTTGTTGCGGGTGATGGTCGTGATCGTAGTTTGGGGCGTCACATAGTCACCCACCTTGACCGGGAAGTCACCCACGATGCCGTTAATGGGAGCTGTCACCTGCTTAAATCCCAGATCGACTCTGGCGGAAGCAACTCGCGCCTGCGCTTCTTTTACCGAGGCTTGGGCCTGTCCAACGGATGCTCTGGCGGCGCTCACCTGCTTATCAGCGGCAGCCAGGGTAGCTTTGGCGGTATCCAAGTTTCGGCGAGCAATGTCAAGCTGTTGCTGCGACTGGGCACCCTCGGTTACTAGCGTTTGGGTGCGGTTAAATTCACTCTGCTGAAGCTGCAGATCTGCGGCGGCTCTGGCGCGTTCGGCTTCTGCAGTTTGCAACTGAGCCTGGGCCGTTCCCAAGGCAGCTTGGGCCGAGCTAACTCCAGCCTGAGCAGACGCCACATCAGCCTGGGTTTGATCAACGCTGAGCGCTACAATTGGCGTGCCTTGATTCACCCGATCACCATTCGTGACAAAGACCCGTTCAATCCGCCCTTGCGTCTGGGGTTGTAGGGTGACTTTTTCCGCTGCTTCCAAGGTGCCAACAAACTCCGAACTCTCTTCTACCTGGCCAGATTCCAGGGCCACCACCTTCACAGGCAGCGCTTGTTGGGGACCTCCAGCTCCAGGTGGACCTCCTTCACTGCGGCTACAGGCAGTTGTCAGTAGCGAAACCAGCAGGACAGAGCTGAGCAGTTGGCGCGTGATTGTTAGGTTGATCTTGGCCACGGTTCTAATTCTCGCAATGATTGCAAAATGGCGAATGGAAGGACTAACAGAAGGACTCGGAAGTAGCAATGAAGCTCAGTGTATCGAAACTTGATCGGTTAAGAAAGAGTCAGTGGGCACTCTTTAGGCAGTTTCCAGAGAGTTAAGCGCCTCCCAGCTGGCAAGCGTTTGGTTCAAGTTCTAGCACAGGTTAGCTAGCACAACATCGGCAGCGGCCAGGATTAATGGGACCCTATTATTTAGTTAGCATCAGGCAATTAGCCTAACTGGTACAGCCATAATCAATACCAACCCAATCATATATACAACTCTATAACCTCTGTAGCGCAACTGCTTTTAGATCGCGTTCAAATCTGCATTTTTGCGATTGCCACCTCTAGTTAGCTCACTACTCTGTAGCGGCTTTTCTAAGGCAAAACATCCCCCAACAGTATGAACTGCAGTGACACTGCCTAAATAAATTAGCCATACCCCCTGTAATCTCCTACCAAATCTAGCTTGCCTTCATGTTTTGCAAGCAAACTTTAGCTACCACAATTTTAAGCAATCTTCCTAAACTTACTCTTGATCAACTCAAGACCATAATTGAACAGTCAATTGCGGATGGTGTCCTGAGTTGGTGCGAGCATGACCGAATAATTGCGTTGATCGAAGCAGATTGCTAGGTTGTGCCTGAAGAGTTGGCGTTTGTGCGGACTCTGATTCGGGAAAAAGTAGCAAGTGGTGAACTCAGCTTAGATGACTCTTGGTGAATTTATCAGAAAAGCTAGAGTATATAAAATCTAAAAAAGTAAGTAACACACCATAAGTAACACACCATAAGTAACACACTATGTAACTAAATGGTGTTTGGCGATTGTTAGCGCAGCGTCCCGCAGGGTAGGCGAGCTACACAGACCAAACCTGCGCTCAACGCCAGTGAGTCGCTGGAGTCCGCGCTGGTGGTTGTTTGTGTAGTTGCGGTTTCAACCGCTAGATGATCAAGTCGCACATCGCGTTATTTTATCAACTTCCATAACTGCGAGCGACCAGATAGCCTGTTCACATTGGCTGAGTTGAGTAAGTCAATCTAATTTTTGTGATCGATTGATATAACGAACGGTCTGAGCCGATACAATGAAAGTAGGAAGGGTAAAGCTTATGGGTACTCAACCAACTTCGAATTGATTCCCAAAGATTGCCGCAAGATCACAACGCAAGATCACACCAGAACCAACTTGCCGCATCAAACCAGATGGAGAGTGCTTGGAATTCCATGCATCCAAATTGGATACCGCTCTGAAGGAGGGTTGTATGTTTCATCGAATTTTGGTCGCACTGGATCAGTCGGATGTCAGTCAGCAGGCCTTTGCAACCGCAATGGCAATGGCCAAGACGCTAAACTCTCAACTGATGCTGGTGCATGTTCTATCCCCAGCAGAATCCAGCTTTCCGAGTCCGGTGTTTGCGATTCACGGCACCTATCCCATGTTTCGGGCTGAAGATGTCGAACTGCATCTGAAACAATGGCAGGCCGTTCAGGATCAAATTCTAGAGTTTCTGCAGGCTCAAACTGCAATTGCCACATCTGCCGGTATTCCTACCGAATTTACCCAAGCCCTTGGTGACCCTGGCAGCACCATCTGCTCACTCGCCCGCAATTGGAATGCCAATTTGATTGTTATGGGCCGTCGTGGCTATAAGGGATTGAATGAGCTATTCATGGGCAGTGTCAGCAATTACGTGCTTCATCACGCCCCCTGTTCTGTGTTAACCGTTCAGGGCACGGTTGATCTAGAGGTTGATCTAGAGACAGCCTCCTCTGCAACTGTTCCTACTAGCAATGCCGTTATGACATAGTCGTGTATAACATAGCCGTGAATGAGCAGCATCTGCCCGTCTCCAGGGCATGTTAGCCGAATGGATAGGGTGCATTGATGGCGATCCGTTGCTGAAGTTTCTGCGAATTACGGACCAGTGTTTCCTGCATCGCATCTAGCTGCTGTAACTGGGATTGAACGTCATTCCATTGGCGCTTGAAGTTGACCTTTCGTTCCAAAGCTGCTCGTGCCAGATCCTCTCGGCCTCGCTGTAAGGCGGCTTGTGCTACCCGTTGCCAGGTATTCATTTCCGCTTGCAATCTGTTGGCCTGAGCCTGGAGCCGACTGCGTGCAGAAGCACTATTGCTCATCGCAGCAGCCAACAATTCAGCCGCCTTTACTGGATCACCGTCCTGCACGGCTCCATCGAGCATCGAGCGGGCATCAAACGGGTTGACTGTTCCCTGTCCCACGCCATAATCCAGCAACTGCTGACTTTCACTGCGGCCCACCTTACACCAGGTCGCAAAATGCTCGCAGTTGTTGGTTAACAGATTGTACTGCTGCTCACCCAACCGACTCTCAGCTCGCTCCACTACTACATCCGGCACATAGGAAGCGACATAGGGCTTGACAAACACCGGATTACCTCGCGCAAAGACCTCAAAACTTGTGCGGGCGACGGTTGGCACCTCTCCACCCTTGTAGTAGTGAATCACCGTTCCGTCTCCACAATCGATGCCATGATGTTCATAGTCCCCTTCCCGATTGATTAAGGGGCGCATCACATAAATTTGATCGCCGCGTGCCATAGAAACCGAAGCCTATAAACAACTTTAGCTGCTTTGATTGTACTGACCCTTAAGTAGTTTTAAGTTTTGAGTTTTGAGTTTTAAGTTTTGAGTTGAACGCTATTCAGTTGAACCAGTCACGTCAAACAATGGCATTACAGGATGCGCAAGAATTGCCCAACCCTTAAAACCTGGACCAAATCCTTCTAGACAATCGCGGGAAATAACGCCCGGACCAAAACAACGACCCATGAAACCCATTAATCGGACATGAACTCAAAACTCATTGCTCCCCACCCAATACACCAGCCAAATTGCCATAGGCCGCAGGTAGTGAGAGGCGCGGAAGGTGCCGGTGGCTGTGATAGCTTCGGGGGTGCGAAATTGCAGCCCGTTATCGTAGATTTGCTGCACCACGGCCTGGGTGAGGCGGAGCGCTTCGGAGCGCATTCCCATTTGCAGCAAGAAAGCAGCTAAGCCAAAGTTGATCCCAGTCCAGACTTCGAGCGGATGGGTATCGTTGGGGTTAACGGGGGAACCGTCGGGACGTAATCCGTTGGCTGCACCAAACCGACCATCATGAAATTTAAGGAAACAGGCTTCGTAGATAGTCCGCAAGGCCGACTCGGCGCATTCTGTCGGCACCACATCCGGCAGACCCAACAGTCGCGCATAAAACTGACCACAGAGCTGATCCGCCATCACCACGTCTGAGCCGCTGTCACTATCGAGGCGGTAATAGGTGCCATTCCACAGCTTGGTTTGGTAAACGATCCGCGCCTGCTTTAGCCAGTGCCGATACTCCGCCAACACTTCAGGGGATACCCGGTCCGCCAGCATCTCTCCGATGGCAAGTGCTGCTTCCAGTGCCGCAATCCACAGCCCGCCGCAGTAGGCACTTACGCCTTGGAGCCGCCAATCGTCGAAGGTTTGATCCGGTGCACCAGAGTTTTCGGGAATACCGTCTTGATCAAAGTCAAAGGACTTCAAATAGGCTAAAGCTGCCATAATCGCCTCCCAGCATTCCGCCAGAAAGGCCAGGTCTGTACGGCCTGTAAAGACAAAATCGCGGTAGACCTGAAGCACAAAATCGCTGCCCAAGTCTTTCCAGAGATTGCAATCCTGATAGCTGGTGTAGTTGGTCTTCTCCCAAACATGCTCGTTGGGAGCACCGAGATCGTGGGGCGTCGCGTTTTTGGCTTTGCGGAGAGCTTGGGGACTGGGTTTGCCAATCGTGTAGTAGTAGCCAATCGTGCGGGTGCGGGTGTCTTCGGTGGGGATGGCGCGGGCAAAGGCCCGCAGTACTGCCTTGTCCAGATCAGGAAATAGAATTAACAGCGCAAACGAGCCATACAGTCGCACATCCAGGCTTTCATACCAGCGGTAGTCCAAACATTCCAGAATCGCAAATTGACCGATGGGGTCTCGTTCGGTTGCTGCACTCCAGAGGCTGCCACCGCTGCATAAGTCATAGAGTTCGTTAAATAGCGCCATCTTGAACCAATCCGGCCAGTCGTCGCGGTCCAGGATTGGCTGCTGCCACTGCTGAATTTGGGCCTGCCAATTGGGGTACTGTTCTAGTGCCGTTTGGGCAATTTGCCAAGCATGGCGGCCATCGCAGCCAAAAAAGTCGGTGTAGCGGCGGTTGTACTGAATGCCCTCGGCAAACTCCGTCACCGGGAAATCCCAGCTCACGACAAACGGAATGCAGCGCGTCTCACCGGGCTGGAGCTGCAAGCGGACTGCGCAGGCACTCGCTATCTGTTCTGCGGCGACTGTCTCAGAGTTGTCGTTTGGAATCGAACCATCTGCCGCAAAGCTAGTCCAGATCTCGCTGCCATCTCTGCTTGGCTGCCAACGGTTACACCGAAATACCTGATCTCTGAATCGTTCAGGCTCAGTCTTTACGGCCAAACACCACTGCCCATCGCCTTCTACCGGTGTCGTAGGCCGATCTTGCCGATCCAACACAATCCCCACCATCGATCCTGCCGCGCACTGCTGGGCAAAATTACCCGCACTCTCTCCCCAGGCAGGCTGATACTCATACACCGGACTGCCATCATCGCGGACACGCACTTCCGGCGACTTCAGGGTATTGCGAAACCAACCCACCGTGTTCTGCCAGGTCAGCATAATGCTCAGCGTTATCGGCTGATCGGTTGGGTTGTGCGCCTTCCACTCAAACACGGCTACCGGATAGCTGGTTTCTCGATAGTTGTGGGGCAAAATTGGCGAAAACTGCTCGCACACCAGGTTGGTCTGAAATACATTGCGGTAGACAAACCAACTGCGGGGATACAGGGCAAAATACTCGCCGGTCTCAGAGGCTTGACTTTCGCTATTCGGATACCAACTCCAACCGCTGAGGCTGCCGTCTGGCGGTTCGGTACAGAGGGCGTAAGCTTGCGGCTGCTCGGCTCCCACCTGCTCAAACACGCTAAACTGACAGGCTGGAATTGGGCGAAACACATGCTCGCCGCCGTCGATGTGCCAGAGGTTAAAGTCGCCTCGATGCGAGCGGCCCATACAGCCTGCCCCAAACCCACCCAGCGGCATCCCGTGCCAAGGGCCATCGTCAATATTACTGGCATAGCGCACCCTATAGGGCCGTTCCCAACCCAAACCAAGCGCCCGCCGCCAAGCGCACTTCGGAATATCAGCAGTCAGATGTGTCATTTCCCGATTCTACAGGCAATGGGAAACAATTCTCGCTGCTGGGCAATTCTGAATCTACGGTTATTCAATCGGAATATGTGACATGTCAAGAAGTCTTTGATACAATCACTGCATATCAGCAGGAATACGATGAAAAGAGAGCGCTTTTCGTATTTCTTTTACGGATGCTTGTAGAAATCTCTTGTACTGCTAGCCATTCTTCTCCGACCATTTCACCATGCGAACCACCTCCAGCCAACCCGTTCCTGACAGCAGCTTCAACCCAGCAAGCCCTTCGTTTTACTACTTTGCCTATGGCTCCTGCATGTGCCCGGTGGACCTGAAACGCTCGCTGGGAGAAAGCACCCATCCATTTGTGATTGGTGCTGCCACGCTGGAAGGCTATCGGCTTGGCTTCTTTAGACGCTCGCAGCGGCGCAATTGTGGAGTGTTGGATATTGTCAAAGACCCGACGGCACAGGTCGAAGGTGTGCTCTACCGGTTGCCGTGGCGACTCAGCCACCGACTCGACGAGCGCGAAGAAGGCTACCGTCACGAAACTATCGAGGTGATTTGCCAAGGCCAGCGCTACAGCCAAGTTCGCACTTATACGGTGATTGAAAAACTCACCGAAGAACATGCCCCCAACGACTGGTACTTTAACGTCGTGCTGCGCGGTGCGGTCACTTGCGGACTGCCAGAGCAGTACTGCTGGAATTTGTTCCACCACATGCACCAGTTGCAGCAGACTGCCAATCAGCTTGATCTACTGCGATCGGCCTAGCCCCAATTCTCTAAAGCACACCTCCACGCCATTGAGCTTGGTGTAGATAGGGCATGGTGAGAAGCCACTTTGCTATCTACGCCTCCAAATGGCTTGTCTCAATCCAATCGGCATAACCCTGGGTTATGCCGATTGGATTGCATCCAAAAAACCACTTTATGACTCTTCGCAACTCCTGTATAAAAATCACTGAGTTTTAAGTATAAATACTACGCAATAAGTAATATTAATTACATTTAATTTAAGCTTTTACCAAGTCGGGGCAAGCCGGTGGCTTGGTTCTGAGTATGCCCTTAGATAGATTTTGCCAGCATCTTTTCTTTATTGTTTCCGAATCTAGAAGTGCGGGAACCTTAGGTATAGTGAATGACTTTCCGTTAACTTTTAACGTGATTGCTATAGGGAACCTAAGGAATGGGGTTATCAAAATGATCCCGGATGAAAACTTGTATTGTGGTCTGGGGCCAACATCAGCTCAAGCGGAGCTGCAGCGCACTCGAACGTTAGAAGAATTGGGGTTGCTGGAATCTGGCAATGTGCCCATTTTTGAAGAGGCAACGCAAACGGCTGCCCATTTTCTTAATTCACCCATTTGCGTTCTGGGTATTCTCACTCGCGATCGGGTATGGTTTAAGTCTGCCGTGGGGCTGTCTCGCATTGGCCTAATGAATAACTTAGCTACGTCGCGCCAGATTGCTCGAACAGAAGCATTCTGTCCCCGTGTGGTGGTGGAGCAGCGCGTTCTTGCCATTGCCGATGCCATTGCCGACCCTCTCTTCTCCAAAACCCTGCTGGTGCAGCGCTACGGCATTCGCTCCTATCTCGGTGTACCGCTGGTGACCGCCACTGGTCAATGCATCGGCACGCTGGCGGTAATGGGGCTGAACCCGCGCACCTTTTCCGACCAAGATATAGCGTTTTTGGAGTTGATCGCCCGTTGGAGTATGAGCGAGTTTGAACGCAACCATCTCCAACAGCTCCAGCAGCTTCCCACAGCTGCGCCCGCTCTAGATACAACGCTAGCTCCTAGCGCTGTCAAAGCGAGTTTACTGTCACAAATGGCCCAGGAACTCTGTACTCCCCTAACCTCTATCCTGGGAATGGCAAAGGTCTTGAGTCAGGGCATCTACGGCCCTCTATCCGATAAGCAGCAGGAATACCTCCAGATCATTCACAACAGCGGTCAATATTTGCTCACGCTTGTGAATGAACTCGTAGAGCTAGGTTCACTGGATGAGCAGAGTCCAAACCTCAACCTCAATCCAATTGACATTGAGATGTTGTGCCAACAGGCTATTAGTACCCTGAACCAAACGGCTCAACGCCGCGAACAGCAAATTCAGTTGAGCGTTGAGCCAGGAAATCGCATCTGGGTATTGGATAAGGACAAAGTGCGGCAAATGCTTTATCACCTGGTTTTTAGTGTGATTCAAGCCTCTAGTTCCGACAGCGTCATCCGGATTCACGTCTCTCGCAAACAGAACGCTTTGCACCTCTCGGTTTGGGCTTCCCATCCTTGGCTGGGCGATGGTCTGCCTCAGGTCGCGCTAGCGCTACACCCGCCCGATCCGGAAACCGATATCGCCCTCGTCAGTACGGAACCCGCAGGCTGGACGGCTCTACCTGCTTGGGATCATCCAGAAACTTGGGACACTCCTACCCTCAGTACCGAATCCAAGCCTTCTCAGCCAGCCGATTCTCGTCAAAGTCTGGGGCTAATGCTGAGTCAGCAGTTGGCACAGCTGCATGCGGGGGATATCGTGATTCAAGGCTCGGCAGAAGAAGGCTACCGCTACGTGATTCGCCTCCCCCAGCTCAAACCGGGTACAGAGCCAGTCTCCCATCAGCAGCTTTGACGTCTGCATTCCGTTGGTTCCCCTTGACACCGCTCGCTCGCTTTGTCTACATCAGGCAGGGAGCGAGTTTTTGTTTGATTTAATCACTTGAAATACCTTGAGTAGACTGAAAATCAAGCAATCGAGCCAAACCGATCTGCGAAATAGACCATTCCTCTAAGGCAACACGCTATTCTTTTAAAGTGAAGCGCTAGGACAGAGCTTCTACTTGCTTCAATCTGGTCTGAGTCATTTAGCGCCAACTTTTAAGAGGCACCTATGCCAAGATCTCAACGCAACGACAACTTTATCGATAAATCTTTTACGGTAATGGCAGATCTGATCCTCAAACTGCTGCCGACCAGCTACACTGCTAAACAAGCCTTTGCCTATTATCGAGACGGTATGTCTGCCCAAGCCGATGGCGAATATGCTGAAGCTTTGGCCAACTACGAAGAGGCCCTGACGCTGGAAAACGATCCACGCGACCGCAGCTTTATTCTCTACAACATGGGCCTAATCTACGCCAGCAATGGCGACCACGACAAAGCATTGGAGCTGTATCACCAAGCCCTAGAGCTGAACCCCAGCATGCCCCAGTCGCTCAACAACATTGCGGTGATTTACCACTATTTGGGCGAACAGGCTCAAGAAGCTGGCAAGAGCGAAGAGGCTGACTCCTACTTTGACAAAGCCGCCGACTACTGGCAACGAGCCATTCGCTTAGCGCCCAATAACTACATCGAAGCCCAAAACTGGCTCAAAACGACTGGACGGGCCAAGCTAGATGCTTTCTTCTAAAGAGCTTTGAGTCTTAAGCTTTGAGTTTTGAGTTGATTAAAGTGTAGTTTGATTGTAGTAGTTGTTCTGGGAGAGGGCAGAAATCAATTGGTTTAGAAGTGTTTAATTCCCTTATCACTTCAAAACTTAAAACTCAAAGTCACCTTTTTAACTCAAAACTCAAAGTTACCTTTCCGCTTAACTCAAAACTTTTACTTCTATGATCGATCGCGAACAAGTCCGTAAAGTTGCCCACCTTGCCCGTTTGGAACTAACTCCTGAAGAAGAGGAGCGATTTACTACACAACTGGGCAGCATTCTAGATTACTTTGAGCTGCTAAGTGAACTCGATACTGAAACGGTGTCACCTACAGCCCGAGCGATTGATGTCAGTAATGTGACTCGTCCAGACCAATTGAACCCCTACGGCAATCGTGATCTGATCCTTGACAGCGCTCCAGAACAGGAAGAGACTTCCCAAGGCGAATTTTTTAAGGTGCCGCAAATTATGGGCGGTGGAGAGTAGCCCCGTGTTGGCAATTTTGCTGGAACCGCTAGATTTACCTCTATTGCAACATTAAGTAGGTCTGCGGAATTAAATGTCAGATGAAAATGACCCTGTAGTGCAAGTCATTCAAGTGCCTGCTCCCCTCCACATTACCCCTAACGAAGAGGACGATCGCCCCCTCGCTGAACTGCGATTAGCGATAACTGGGCCGCAACGGACTCGTGACCGTGCCCATATGCTTAGACTCAACGCGCAGGGGTGGACGGTTCCAGCGATTGCTGAAATCTTTGAGTGTCACCCTCATACCGTGAGAACGACGCTCAGACGATGGGAAGCCGACCGACTCAGCAGGTTGTGGGAAGCCCCCGGACGTGGCAACAAGGCAACAAACCGAAATGGCAAGAGGACGATATGCGTTACATCGAGCAGTGTTTAGAGACTGAAGAGCGCACCTACACTACCTACAATAGTGTGCAACTGGCACAAAAACTCAGACAAGAGCGACAAGTGGATCGCCGTGCCGACCGATTAAGTCGGATCTTGAAAAAAAGGGCTACTGATGGAAACGAACGCGCCCCCGCCACCGCAATAAGCCAGACCCTCAGCAGCGGCAACTGAAGCAGACCGACCTGGACTGGTTGATGCTGGCGGCGCAGGAGGGGCATCTTGCGTTGAAATATCTCGATGCGTCAGGCTGTTGCTGGTGGAGTCCTGCAAGCTAGTGTGTAGGACAATGGCTCTTGCACACCCGTCGTTTGGCCAAACAACAGAGACAAACCTGGCAGGATCAGGGAGTATTTCTCTGTTGGCTGCCGCCCTATGGTTCAGAAATGAATCGTGGTTCAGAAATGAATCGCATCGAAGACCAATGGCATCAACTCAAGACGCACGAAATCGCGGGACGTATGTTTGAGCATGAAGTCGATTGGGCGGATGCCAGCATTGATGGTATCGAAGCAAGGAGTACTAAAGGTAACTATACCCTGGAGCGTTTTAAGTTTATTTCCACCTGACTACTTATTAGAAAGTGGAGAGATGGGCTGTCCGAGCCAACGAGAGATCGATTAATTGCCATTGCTAATGCTGCTCAAGTTAATGTGAAGTGGCTGGTTACGGGAGAAGGTTTGCCATCTTTAGAGCCTGAAGACCATTATTCCGGGTGAATATCAACAGATTGTTCCTGAGTCTTCGAGTAACCGCAGCTTGCAACGCCTAAGTGAGGGTGAATTTCAGATAATATCTTCTGACGAGGAGGATACTCCTTCAAGAAGGCAGATAGTAGAAATTATTGTTCAATCTAAATCTGAGTTTATTGAAAGGTTTTTCAGTGAATATGCTCATCTCACTGCTGATCAGTATGATGACTATTGTCTATATCCAGTCAGTGGTAGAGGCATGGAGCCAACATTGCTTCCTGGGGACTTTTGTATTCTAGATAAACAAAAGACTCTCTTTATCATGCTGATGAAGGTATATACGTGATTAAGCTCAATGAAGTTGACATCATACGAAGAATCCGAAGAAACCTAAATAATCATATTGTTCTAACGATTGATAATCCTGACTATAGAGCCTCTGACACAACAATTGATTTGTCCAAACTGCCCTCCAATATACGTGTTGTGGGAAGGGTCGTTTACATATTTCGAAGGATTGATTGATGAGAAAATTACTTTAAAGTAATTTCTCTCTAGAGGTAAGGCATATTGTTGAAACTAAAAACTTGAAGATGTTTTTTAACAGAAAGCTAGTTCGCGATCGCATCCCCGAAATTATTCAGGCAGCAGGGCGAGAGTGTGCTGTGGAAACGATGGAGGAGGAAGAATTCCATCAGGCTCTGCGGGCAAAGTTGGTGGAAGAAGCGCAAGAGGCAGCAGCGGCTACTGACGCGGATTTGGTAACAGAACTGGCTGATTTGTACGAGGTCATAGATACTCTTATGGCGGCTTCTGGGATTGACCGAAAAACCGTTTTAACGGAGCAAAAACGCAGACGACTTGAGCGGGGTGGGTTCAGCCGTCGTATTCGGTTGCTGTGGAGTGGGGCAGACTAGAGACAGGATTATCAGGAGTCGTCTCTTTGAGTCTGAAGGATCTTGACTTACGCAACCAGTACCGCAGCGATCGCCATAACCTGCTGGAAGATTTCTACGTCCCCTGCTTAGAACAATCGCTCACCTACGACCGAGCAGTGGGTTTCTTCTCCAGCACTTCACTGGCAGCGGCGGCGAAAGGTGTTTCGGCACTGATTCGTGTGGGTGGCAGGATGCGGCTGATTGCCTCGCCCAATCTATCTTCAGAGGATGCGGACGCGATCGCCCAGGGACTCAAGCAGCGGGAGGAAGTCATCGAAGCAGCTCTGGTGCGGGAATTAGAGCAACTGGAGCAACTGGCGAAGGACAGGCTGGGTTACCTGGCATGGCTTTTGAGCAGGGAACTGCTGGAGATTAAGCTGGCGGTACATCAGAACCCTTGCCAGCAGGGTATTTACCATGAAAAACTGGGCATTTTTAGAGATTCGGATGACCAGGTGGTTGTTTTTACAGGGTCAGCCAATGAGAGTGCCAGTGGGCTGATCGCCAACTTTGAATGCATTGACGTGTTCCGTTCCTGGCGATCGGGGGATGACGAGCGCATTGCCGAGAAGATAGAGGACTTCCAACGACTGTGGGAAAACCAAACTCCAACGCTCGAAATTCTGGATTTTCCAGAGGCAGCGCGTCGGTCACTGCTGCGTCTGTGCCCAGTGCAATTTCCGATGATGGAGGGAGCAGGGTTTAGAAGTCGCGAATCTCAGGGAGACTATTCTGTTGCTGCCGCTGATGTTCCATCTCTCTATCCAGTCACTCCACCGTGGATGAATTTACGTCCCTATCAGCAGCAGGCGATCGCCAACTGGTTTGCAAATCAGGGGCGCGGCACCCTAAAGATGGCGACGGGTAGCGGTAAGACAATTACGGCACTGGCGATCGCAGCGGAACTTTACCAGAAAATCCAGCTTCAAGCTTTGCTGGTGGTGTGCCCCTACCGACATCTGGTGAAGCAGTGGGCAAGGGAGTGCCAGAAGTTTGGGTTAGTTCCTGTGCTGGCGTTTGAGAATGTTCGAGCCTGGCAGGGGCTGCTTTCAACCCAACTCTATAATGTGCGATCGGGTCACCAGCCCTTTTTAACCGTCATCACCACCAACGCGACTTTGATGGGGCAGGGACTGCAATCACAGCTCCCTTTCTTTCCCCAAAAGACGCTGATTGTCGGAGATGAAGCCCATAACCTGGGTGCACAGCGGTTAGAAGCCTGCCTGCCGCGCAACATCGGGTTACGGTTGGCGCTATCCGCAACACCAGAGCGCTACTTCGACGATCGCGGTACTCAAGCACTATTTAACTATTTTGGTCGAGTGTTGGAACCAGAGTTCACGCTGAAGGATGCCATCCAACAGGGTGCTCTAGTTCACTACCTGTACTACCCTATCCTGGTTGAACTAACGGAGCCAGAAGTTGAAGTCTATGCTGACCTGACCAGCAGGATCGGACGGGCAATCGCCATCGGCGGCGACGAGGATAACGACAATCTCACGGCACTTCTAATGCAACGGGCGCGGTTGGTTGGGGCAGCCGCAAACAAGCTGGATGCTCTCAGAGAAATTATGCGATCGCGGCTGGATACCAGCCATACCCTGTTTTACTGTGGGGATGGTTCGGTTGAGGATGACCTGAGTGATGAGAGCCAGCGCCAACTGGAGGCTGTCGCTCGGATTTTAGGGGCAGAAATGGGGTATGGAGTTGCGACTTACACCGCCGAAACACCGCTGGAGGAAAGGGAAGATCTGCGTCGCCAATTTGAGCTGGGGGAACTGCCTGGATTAGTGGCAATTCGCTGTCTGGATGAGGGGGTTGATATTCCAGCGATTCAAACAGCGGTAATTTTGGCAAGCAGTGGCAATCCCCGACAGTTTGTGCAGCGGCGGGGACGCATTCTTCGCCCTCACCCAAACAAGCAACGGGCAACCCTATTCGACATGATTGTGTTACCGCCTGACCTGGGGAGGGAAACCTTAGAAATAGAGCGCAATCTTCTCCGTAAAGAGTTGCAGCGTTTTGTCGAGTTTGCTGATCTGGCAGACAACGCGGGTGAAGCAAGGGTAAAGCTATTGGCGTTGCAGGATCGCTATGGCTTACTAGATCTATAGGGACTCAGCGTTAGCAACCATGACCAAAGAGTTAAACATGAGTGAGGTGCAGGAGCCAATTACAACTGCTCCACCAGAGGTACGGAGGATTATCGAACGGGTGTTGAAGGCAGAGCGGGACAAGCTCTATATGAAGAACCCCCGCCATATCAACGATGACATCTTGACCATCATTAAGGAAGAGGTGCCATGAAGCTGCTGTCGCTGCGACTCTGCAACTTTCGACAGTTTTATGGACAAACCCCAGAAATTGTACTGGCAGGTGGAGACCGTCGCAAAATTACGGTCATTCATGGAAACAACGGAGCCGGAAAGACAGGGCTACTGAACGCCTTTACCTGGGTGCTGTACGAGAAGTTCACGGCTGCCTTTGCTTCTGAGGATCAGCTCGTCAATAAGCGGGCGATCGCTGAGGCAGAGATCGGGGGTATGGTCGAGTGCTGGGCTGAGGTGGTGTTTGAGCATAGCGGCACTCAGTACCAGGCAAAGCGGGTCTGCCGTGCCTACAAGCAAAAAGATGGGATAGAGCAGGGCAAGAGCGAGTTGCGCCTGTTGGTCAGAAACGAAACCGGGCGGTGGTTCCCAACCAGCTATCAGCCGGAAGATGTGATTGGTCGGATTTTGCCGGAGAGCCTGCACCGCTACTTCTTCTTTGATGGGGAGCGGATCGAACAGATTGTCCGCTCGAATAAGAAGGCGGAGATTGCTGAGGCAACCAAAATCCTGCTTGGCGTAGAGGTGTTAAACCGATCGGTCAAACACCTGAGGGAAGCCCGTAAATCGCTTGAGAAGGAATTGGGGCAGATCGGCGATCCGGAAACCCAGAATCTTCTGAAGCAAAAGGAGAAGTTGGAGCAAGAGTGCGATCGCCTTCGAGGGCGACAGGAAGAAATTGAGAAGGAATTGGGCTTTCAGGATGAGATCAAACAAACGACCAGTCAGCGTCTGCGGGAACTGGCGGGGGTGGAGCAGTTGCAGCAGCGCCGCGATGATTTGGAAGCGCAGGCAAAGCTGACCCGTGAAAAACTGAAGCAGAGCCGAGCTAACCTGCGTCAGGCGGTTTCTTCGCGAGGCTACATGGTTTTGCTGTCAGACGCGACTGCCCAGTTTCGGTCGTTGGTGGATGGACTGCGGCAGCGGGGAGAACTACCCGCCGATATCAAGCAGCAGTTCGTCCAGGATTTGCTGACCCGGAACCGCTGTATCTGTGGCACTCCCCTGAAGGCTGGGTCAGAACCTCATCAACACGTCCAAGCCTATCTGGATAAGGCTGGTTTGGCGGATGTTGAGGAAACCGTGATTCGGATGGGGGCACAGGTGGATGCAATCGACCGTCAAGTGCCAGAGTTTTGGCAGGAGGTGGATCAGGAGCAAGCCAACATCAATCAATTTAAGATGTCGCTTTCTCATTTAGAGGAGGCACTCGACACCATTCGGGAGAAGCTGAGACAAAGCCCCAGCGAGGACATTCGCAAGCTCCAGAGCCGCATGGATGAGGTGGAGCAGAAGATTCGAGAGCTGACACTGGAGCAGGGAGCGAACCAGCAGCAGATCAAGAGTTGGGAAACCGAGATGGATGGGTTATCGCGGCAAATTGAGAAGCATCGCATGAGTGAGAACCGTCAGGAACAGGTGCAGCGAAGAATTACGGCGACTGAGGATGCGATCGCTCGTCTCAAGAAAGCCCAGGAGGGCTTGGGTCAACTCTTTCGCCTACAGCTAGAAAAACGGATACAGGAAATCTTCAGCCAAATCTCGTTCACGCCTTACGTACCCAGGCTAAACGAAAGCTATGAGTTAATGCTGGAAGACACAATGGCGGGACAGCCTAGTTCGGTTGCTGCCTCAACGGGCGAGAACCAGATTTTGAGTTTGTCCTTCATTGGCGCGATTATTGATCGCATTCGGGAGTGGAGCAAGGGCAAATCGGGTGTGCTGATGCCTGAGAGCAGCACTTTCCCACTTGTGATGGACTCTCCCTTTGGCAGTCTGGATGAGATCTATCGGCGACAGGTTGCAAGGGCAATTCCAGTAATTTATTTTTTTGACAGTTCTGATAAAGTTTGAGAGTAAAAACACTTCAGAACATTCAATGGCAGACGAAGTAGCCAAAATAGAGGCTTTAAGCTACTACGCTAAGAAGTTTCAACGGCTAAGAGTCGATCGCGCTCATGGTATAGCTCCTCATAAACCTATTTTGTTGTTATCTGTAATTGAACAAATTAGAAGAGAGATCATTACAGAGAACAAAATTTATTTATCCTCTGAACTGACTCAAACATTTCTAAAGTACTGGAGTTATCTAGGCTCGTTCAATCACAATCCTGACATTGCTAGACCCTTCTTTCACATGAGAAGCGGTAAGTTTTGGCATCTATGGGCAAATCCAGGTTATGTAAAACTGATCTCCTCTAAAGAGAGGTTAAAAACTCTTGCAGAAGTCAAGCAAGCAATTAAATATGCATATTTAGATGAAGAACTGTTTGAATTCCTACAAGAGCCAATTCTACGAAGTAGTTTAGTTACTGTGTTAGTCGCTCGATGGTTTCCAGATAAGTTTGAGTTAGTCGAAGAGATTTCGCAAACTGATGAATTTCGAGATCCACCAGAGTATCTGAGAGATGGGTATTGGGAGCTTTATAACTAGCGATGAAGAAAGACCTAAGCTACTACGCCAAAAAGTTTATAAAGCTAGGAGTTGATCGCGCTCATGGAGTCGCGCCACACAAACCAACTCTATTACTCTCTGTGCTTGAACAATTTGACAAAGGCAGAATACAGCATAATCAAATTTATTTAACTCCTGAATTAATCGCTACATTCCTCAAATACTGGTCAAATTTAGTAACTACTGATCATCGATCAGATATTTCCTTACCTTTCTTTCATCTTACAGGTGATAAATTCTGGCATCTTATGCCTAATCCTGGCTTTGAGGCAACGATTGCAAGTAGAACTAAAATTAAAGGTTTAGCAGCACTCCGCAATACAGTTAAATATGCGTATGTAGATGATGAATTATTTGAGTATTTACAGGATGTGAGTTCAAGAGTTCATTTAGCCGAAACTTTAGTTTCAACATGGTTTCCAGCAAAGATACAACAGCTAGAAAAACTTTATCAAGTTGATGAGCTAGATAATATTCAGTTGAGACTATTTGAAAAAGGTGGTGCAGTCTATACAACAGAAGACATTAAAGATCAGGACAGGACATTCGTAAGGAACGCCGCATTTCGTCGCAATGTAGTCTCCCTGTATCTACAACATTGTGCTCTCTGTCGTTTAAAGATTGTTAGCCGAGATAGCCAAAATATTGTAGATGGAGCGCACATCAAACCATTTTCAGAGTTTCATGATGATCGCTTTGATAATGGAATCGCTCTTTGCAAAAATCATCACTGGGCATTTGATCGTGGTTGGTTCGGTATTGATGATGATTACAGAATCATCATTCCTCACGATCGTTTCCATGAAGAAAGTCCAACAGATATGCGACCTCTTAAAGATTTTGACGGAGAAGTAATCCTTTTACCAAATCAAGAAATTTACAATCCAAGAATTGATTCTCTTCAATGGCATCGGACATTTTGGAAAATTGCTTAATCTGATTCTTTGTCTGTCTCTAAATCAGGATTCATATAGAGCCTTCTAAATTCTGTAGCTGCATCAGGGTTTAGACCTTCTAATGCCTCTAAAATTTTCATGACTGTTTCAGAACCAGGATCTCGGATTTCATTTGCCCATCGGTAAACATTAGACGCACCAATTCCCATCGCTGCGGCTAGTTTTCCCTGGCTAATGCCGTAGCTCTGCATAACTGTTTTTAGAACTCTACCCGCTTTCCCCATACTCTCTAAACACGGTTTACCTTAAGCATGATCAATCGTGTCAGAGCTTTGCATCTCCGTATACAGTCCAATTGGACTGTAATAGTCTATATAAAGACTAAATGGACTGTGACAATTTAATGTGACAGTTTTTCTTTGTTTAGGAGTATTTGCAATGTTCATTGACAGAGATTCTTCAAGTGATGCTGGTCAACCGCCTGGAAGCCCTACAAGTCAACCTTCTCGGAGTGAAGAGCCAGTGAAGATGACTTTAACAGGCACGCGTAAAGCTGTTGATCGCATGGTTGGGCTACTTCACAGGTGCAACATCATTTCTGGAAGTGAATGGAGCCGTCCAGTCCCTTTTAGGAATTCCAACGAAGTGATTAGCGTTGCTAGTCGAGCAATTCAGGTTGATTAAGAACTTCATTAGTGGAAGTAATGGCTTCAGGGATGGATTAAATCAACAATCTGTCCCTGAATTTGTCGAGGCTTTGAAAGCTCTTACGACTGAAATTCAAGAACTATACTGCCAGGATCAATTGCCCTGGATTGTTGGCTACTCCGGTGGCAAGGATTCGACAGCAGTGCTTCAGTTGGTTTGGAATGCGATCGCCACTCTCCCAGCCGAAAAACGTACCAAAACCATTCATGTCATTACCACAGACACAATGGTTGAAAATCCAGTTGTGTCTGCATGGGTCAGCAAATCTTTAGAACAGGTGGGCAAGTCCGCTCGAGAAAAAGGCATTCCCATCGAGCCGATTCTGCTAAAGCCTGCTGTAAAAGACACCTTCTGGGTCAATCTAATTGGGAAAGGCTATCCAGCCCCAAGGCAAGGCTTTCGCTGGTGTACCGAACGTCTCAAGATCAAACCATCGGATAACTACATCCGGGAAAAAATTCGCGAAAGCGGGGAAGTCATTTTAGTTCTAGGAACCCGAAAGGCTGAAAGCGCATCGCGGGCTGCCCTTATGGAAAAACATCGCAACTGGCGCATTTTCTCGCACCTCAACTACAATCCCAGTCGCCCTAACTCTCTGATTTACACACCGATTGAGGACTGGCGCACAGACGAGATTTGGCTCTACTTGATGCAATGGCAAAACCCTTGGGGCAACAACAACAAAGACTTGTTTGCCATGTACCGGGGAGCAACAGCAGATAATGAATGCCCACTGGTTGTGGATACTTCCACGCCTAGCTGCGGTAGTTCACGCTTTGGCTGCTGGGTCTGCACGTTAGTCAGTGCAGATAAATCGATGGAGGCAATGATCCAGAACGATGAGGAGAAAGAGTGGATGCAACCGCTTCTGGATCTGCGGAACGAGTTGGATGTGGAGGATGATCTCGATCGTCGTGATTTTCGGCGGCGACAGGGGCAGATCCAGCTTTATGAGCGTGATGTAGACGGGCTAGATGCCAAAGAAATTATCAATATTCCGGGTCCCTACACCAAACAATGGCGAGAAGAATGGCTGCGACGGGTGCTTCAAACACAGACGATCGCTCGTCACAATGCACCTACTGAGATGCAGGGTATCGAACTGATTACGGTCGAAGAACTGAGTGAAATTCGCCGCATTTGGCTAGAGGAGTTTCATGAGTTTGATGATGCTTTGCCCAGAATTTACTCCGAAGTCACAAAACAAGACTTTACCGATCCTCGCCCTAATGCTGGCAGTGCCCAACTTGGTTTGGACGAATGGAGCATTTTAGAGGAAATTTGCGACGACCCAATGCACTTTGAACTAATGACTCGGCTCCTCAGCACCGAGCGTAGATTTCAAACAATGTCACGGCGGGTTGGCATTATTGACGCGCTTGAAAAGCACTTTGAGACCAGTTCTCGTCCCAAGGAAGAGGCGATCGACAACGCCCACCTCAACTGGAACATCAAAAAAGCCGCCAAAGCTGGAGATGTAGAAACCGTTAAGCAGTTAACTGACAAGCCAGCGGCTTCTTGGGCTGACCTGAAATTCAAGGGACGGGGATGATCTTTCAAGAATTAGTATTAGAGAACTTTGGTCCCTACAAAGGACGACAAGTATTTAATCTTTGCCCTGGCAAGGAACAGCAAACCATCGTTCTATTTGGTGGCATGAACGGCGGTGGCAAAACGACGTTGATGGATGCCATTCGCCTGGCGCTCTATGGGCATCGTGCCCCCTGTTCGACTCGCGGTAGCCTCAGCTATCCCGAATTCCTCAAACAGTGCATTAATCGGCAGACGCAGGACTCTACGGTAGAACTGAGCTTCCAGCAAACTCTGAACAATGAGGCACAGCCTACTGAATTTAGAATCTACCGTACCTGGACTGAGCAGATTAGCGGTCGGGACATCTTAAGGGTTACTGTTAATGGAGAGATTGCGCCCGATCTCGCACAGAAATGGGATGAGCGCATTGAAGATTTACTACCCTTGGGAATCTCCCGCTTGTTTTTGTTTGACGGTGAGCAGGTTGGTGAACTGGCTGACCAGGATACGCTGCCCCAATCTGTTACCATTGCGATCCGGTCGCTGTTAGGACTCGAATTACCCGATCGCCTTTCTGCCGACCTCGATGTGTTGACTACCCGCAAACGTAAAGCCTTGGCAACGGCCCAGGAACAGGCACAGCTACTAGACCTTGAGCAACGTCTAGAATCTCAGGAGCAAGAACGCCGTTCTATTAAAAAGAAAATTGCGGCAATTCAGCCAAAGCTGGACAAGGCGGAAGAGAAATTGCGGCAGGCGGAGGAACGATTTCTGGCTGAGGGGGGCAAAATTGCAGCAGAGCAATCCCAGCAGGAGCAGCAATTACAACAGGCGAGGAACAAAGCTGATGACCATCGCGCTGCTTTACGAGAGGTTGCAGCGGGAGTCTTACCTCTGGCATTGATTCAGCCTTTGCTTGAAGAGGCTCGAATTCAAGCCCAGCAGGAGATCCGACAACAACAATTAGAGTCTGCTGGTGAGTTGTTAAAGGAACGGAACCAGGACTTGCTTCAGTTCGTTAAGACACTAGACTTAGAAACGAAACAACTTAAGCAAATTCGTTCGTTTCTTGCAAAACAAGAAAAGGAAGTCTCACAGGATATAGGTGAGACTTGGCTAGGTGCGGATGCAGACACCCTTCATCAACTAACGAACACCTTGCAATATGCTCTGCCTCATCAGCGTCAGGTAGCGGCGGAGCATCTAAAGCAGCTTCAAACTTACCAGGATGAGATCGAGACCATTGAACGCTACCTTGCAACTGCTGCTTCCCCGGAGATGTACGACAAGTTAGTGCAGCAGGTGCGGCAGGCACAGGCAGAAGTCGTGAGCCTCAAAGCCGATCGCGAACACAGTCAACGGCTTCTTGAGCAAGCAGAACAAACCCTTGCCCGCACCAGGCAAGAACTGATGGATTATGGCAAGCTGGCGATCGACCGCAAAAATGACGAGCATACCTTAGCGGCGATCGCTAAAGTCCAAGACACCCTTAAAGTGTTCAAGCAAAAGCTGAAACTTCGTAAGCTTAATCAACTTGAGACTTTGGTGACTGAGTGCTTCCTCTACTTGCTGCATAAATCTAATTTGGTGCATCGGGTTCAAATCGACACTGAAACATTCAGCCTGTCTCTGTTTGACTACGAAGGGCAGCCTGTGCCCAAACATCGGCTGTCTGCTGGTGAGAAGCAACTATTGGCAATTTCCTTATTGTGGGGATTAGCCCGTGCCTCTGGGCGGCAGTTACCTGTGGCGATCGATACTCCACTAGGTCGGCTTGATTCCTCTCACCGCAATAATCTGGTCGATCGCTACTTCCCACAAGCCAGCCATCAAGTGCTGTTGCTCTCAACAGATACAGAGATCGGCAGGACTGAGGTGAAGCGGTTGCGGGAAAATGGGGCGATCGCCCGTGAATACTTGCTTAAGTACGATCGCGCCAAACATCAAACCCAAGTAAAATCTGGTTACTTTTGGTAGAGACTATGGAACCCCCTGTCGAGCGAGTCCGTATTTCTCAAGCTGCAAAAGATCAATTGATCAAGCTCAAGCGCGTCACTAAGATTGACCAGTGGAATATTCTTTGTCGCTGGGCGTTCTGCCGCTCTTTAGCAGAACCGACTCCCCCGTCGCCAGTGGCAATTCCTGCTGATAGCAATGTGGAGATGACGTGGCAGGTATTTGGAGGAGAGGTAGGAGATTCACTGGCGATCGCACTTAAGCAACGATGTTACGAAGACGGCTTTGATATAAATCGAGAGGTATTAGCAACTCAGTTTCGACTACATCTCCACCGTGGTATCGGATATTTAGCAGCCGATCCAGCCATCAAAGGAATTGAGGATTTGATTCAAGTTGTGACCATTTCTGGTGGTTTGTAAGCATCGTTTTCTCAGGCATTTAACACCATCAATTACTTCAGCACATACTTACTCTCACTCTGCTTCTCAAAATAAGTTGGGGTAATAGTGGTTTTTGGGTTTCCTCCCTCACATCGTCGTTCGATCGCACCACGCACCATTGCTCTTGGATCTTTCGTATTGAAGCTATACAGCCCTTTATCCAAGATCGCTTGGGTAATTTCGGCTGCTGTCATAGGCTGCTTTGATTCCTTCAAAACCTCGATCGCTGCCTCAGCAATAGTTCGCTTCTCCATAAATAATCTTCTCTCACACCTTGTAATAGATTACGCTTGATTGCGACGTTCCTTAATCTGCGCCATTATATCTGCTACAGATAGCCCATCTTGCCACTGGTGCCGCTCTTTTGTATAGTCGCCGCTCCCCGCATCAAACTGCTGGAGAAAGCGCACCATGCCGACGTAGCCCAGTTCCTTACGCAACGCCGCCAAACCTTGTCGTCTAAGCTCCATTGGGGTCATTGTCAGCATCTCCTGTTTGAAGTGTTGCAATCAGCCACGTAGCGGGGTTATCCACAGCTACAGTCAGGGAGTTACAGTATCGAGCCGCCCTCCTTAATAATCGATCATCTGTTGATAAAAAAACATCAGCTTGAGCAATTTCAGCACAGGCAAGATGGATAGCATCAAATCCTTGAAAGCCTAAATTCTGTAATTCCTCGCCTCGATTTGCTGCCACGTCATCAACTAGAACGCGCGATCGCGCCATCAGCAAGGCTCCCTCGATCCTTTGCCGTCGCTCCAGATCAGCAATTTGAGCCACCTCAATCTCAACCATCTCACTGATCATCAGTTCCCATTCACCCGTCTCACACCGTTCCAAGATTGCCAAAACAGCTTCAGTTTCTACCCGAATACGAGCTTGGGTTTGGTCATCAAAAGGGCGGTTAAAACAACAAACGTCTAGATAGATGCGTGGCATAAAAGGCTAAAACTGATCAAAGAGTAGGGGCTGAATACTGCCATCGGGCAAGATTTCAGGAAGCCACTCGTCCCCTCGGTGTTCAGTTCCGTCCCACTTTTCAGGATAGGTGTTTGCTGCAATTAACTCCTCAATCCGTGCCAGTTCTTCATCATTAATCAGGCTAATTTCTGGCTTACTGAGCGACCCTTGCGATATCTGCGAAGCAGCGCGGGCTGCTGCATTCACCTCATCTTGAATTGCTAAAACCTGTGACTGCATCCAACGCCGAGCATCTAGAGTCAATGGTCCCAAACGATTCTGTTTGGCTGAGAGAGAGCCATCCTTGTTGATCTCTCCATGCTTACGATGGCGATATTGAGGCTTTTTAATTTCCCAATACAACGGTCTAAGCTTGTGAAGAGGGGCAAGATATGCCCATTCTGGTTGAGCGATCAAGCGATCGAGGGCAGCATCCTTCTGCACGAGAGGACAGCCGATACACCCTGTTCTGGCATTGAGCGGCTCCTCTCCATCACTGACATCCTGCCCGTAAATTCTGGCGATTTCAAAAGTCGGAAAGCCCAATTCCAGGTCAGCTTGAAGCAACCAGTCCCACACATGGCAGACCCGCCAATGAACGATCGGAGCCAGCGTATCTGCCACAGCCCCCGAAGACGAATGCTGGAACCAGCCCTGACCACACTCTCCGCCGTCCTTCGTACAGCTAGCCGCAATCCGCTGATCTCTAGCGGCACTCTCCCCAATCCGCACCCCAGTGATCATTAGGAACTTTTCGCCCCGCTCTTGCCGCAAGGCTTCCAATTCCCGTTCCATACTCATGACCTTGAGCTTAGGCGTACACCATCGGAAGGTATTGGACGGTGGCGGCACTCCACGTCCCAGGATGTAGACAAAATAGCGGTGATCCAATTCTGGCAACACGACGCGAGTTTCAAACCCGCGCTTGCGAAGCTCCTCCAAAATCCCCAGTGCAGACGAGTGTAGCGGCGGTAGCTCTTGACGAGTGTCGGCGTAAAGGACGGTTAAGCTCTCAGGTTTGGGAACTTGTCCCGTTTCGATTAGGTGGGCAATGAGGGTAACGGTGGCGGAAGAGTCCTTGCCTCCAGAGAAGGCGATCGCCCAGTGTTTGTAGAGGGAGCCGTAGTGACGCAGCGATTCTACCGATAGCTCGATGCTTCTCGGCAGGGTTAGGCGATCCTCATCAAAAAGGCTCAGGGTTCTCATCAACCACGCTTTTGTGTTCTGCTGGCTCTTAACAATAGCAAAAATTGAGGGCTTTGCACTAGATGTGGAGGATAAAAAGCAAGATAGAGTGTCTACTACGCTAGTTACTTGCTAAGAGTTTGCTTTAGTATAGTCGTACTTAAAATTGTCCTGCTCCTTCAACGAATGAGTGCCTTATGCTGGTTCTAGCGTCTGGGTAAGCTCTATGGACAATGTAGGGTCAGCAACGTGTGCTTCAAAGTTGATCGATCAGCAGTTCGCTGAGATTGTGAGGTGCTGCGATTTCTCCGAAGTTGCGCGGAGCGCAAAACGCAGTCGAACTGGCAAACGCCTCCCTGGTGCCCTTTACGTTCATGTCTCTGCCCTCTCTGCCCTGGAGCGATCGCTGCAAAATTACGAGAACTTGGCTCGTCAACACCTGAAAAAGCTGGAAGGGGCTACCCTCGTCAAGTTCAGCACTGACCAGCCCAGAGTATCCTACCTGTCCTACCCTGATTTTGATACCGATGCCCATCCTGCGCTGCAATGGAGCGTTCAGGTTGACCTGGTAACTTCACAGGTCGGTGTTCGGAACTACAACAGTACGGATAATCCGCCCGTTCTGCACCGGAAGGAAACCTTCGTCACCTCAGACTACCCCCTGTACCAACCCTTTGCAGAACTGACGCGACAGGAAGAAGCTCTAGGGTTACTGAATCAATCGCGAGATTCAAGGTCACGTCCTAGCTTGCCCGACTTCCCGAACTGCGGCTATCACTCAGCCCAAAATCGATCGCCACAAAGCTGCCCTTGTCCGTAACGAGCTTTCTAAGCCTGTGAGGGTTGCACTGGAGGCAGGATTATTTCCCCCTGAAACTACCTTCTTCGACTACGGCTGTGGGCATGGGGGAGATGTGGAGCGAATTGGCGATCGCGGCTACATCAGTGCTGGTTGGGACCCCTACTATCGTCCTGATGCTCCCTGTAGGTCGGCTGATATTGTCAACCTGGGTTACATCATCAACGTCATCGAAGACCCCTCAGAACGACGAGAGGCATTGCTCAAAGCCTGGAAGTTGACGGGGAAGGTGCTAATTGTCGCGGCTCAAGTGCTGATCGAAGATCGGATGCGCGGCATGATGGCGTACAGCGATGGGGTGATTACCCGCCGCAACACGTTCCAGAAGAATTACAGCCAGGAGGAACTCAAGAGCTTCATCGACCAGGTGCTTGGCGTTGATGCCATTCCGGTTGCGCTGGGCATCTACTTGGTATTTCGAGATGAGGCACAGGCACAGACCTTCCGAGCGTCCCGTTTTCGATCGCGTGCCACAACTCCCAGAGTCAAAGCCAGCGTCAAGCGGTTTGAACAGTATAAGGAAATGCTGGCTCCCCTGATGGCATTTTTCACTGAGCGGGGACGGTTGCCCCTTGAGGAAGAACTTCAGGAGTTTGCGGGGCTGCACTCAGAATTTGGAACGCTACGACGAGCCTTCCAGGTGGTTCTCCAGGCAACGGAGATTCAGGAATGGGATGCCATCAGCGAGAAACGCCGCCAGGATTTGCTCGTCTACCTTGCGCTCAGTCATTTTGGCGATCGCCCAAAGCTACGACATCTCGCTCCCATCGTTCAGCACGACATCAAGGCATTATTCGGCAACTACCAGCAAGCCTGTACCGCAGCGGATTTGATGCTGTTGAGTCTGGGGAATCTGGAGGTGATGGCGGAGCGGTGTAAGTCGAGTGTGATTGGTAAGAAGCTGTCGAACTCCCTCTGGGTTCATGTCTCTGCCCTGGATGCCCTTGATCCCCTGCTTCGGCTCTATGAAGGTTGCGCCTCTCGCACGATTGGTCGCCCAGAAGAGGCAACTGTGGTCAAGTTCCACACCAGCAAACCCAAAATCACCTACCTGTTCTACCCAGCCTTCGATCGTGAACCGCACCCCTGTCTCCGCACCAGTATGCAGATTGACCTACAAGACCTGCACGTCAGCTACCGGGACTACGACCCAGAGGACAACCCACCTGTGTTGCACCAAAAGGAGTTGCTGGTGCAGTCGGACTATCCGCTCTATAAGAAGTTTGCCAAGCTGAGTCGGCAGGAGGCAGATTGGGGATTATTAGATGATTTGGGAAAGATTCGCGACCGGCGAGGTTGGCAGAAGTGCCTGGAGGAACACTGTGCAGAGTTGAAAGGGTACCGGGTCGTGTGGGGGAAAGATGCTGATCCCTATAGGGTGAAGTTAGTGCGATCGAATATTCGGACGAGGCAGAGAGAATAAAAGGAATTGCGAACCCATTTGTTAATGGAAACTTATAATAGCGAGAGAAATGTGCACAGCAATTATCGCTGACCTTTACGAACCATTCCAAGTCCATATAAATATAATTCGGCAATAGAGTAAATGCGAGGAGGAGGATCTTTAGGGCGAGAGCGTTCTTTCAAAATTCCAGCTTCTACCATTTCTTTGATGCGAAGGGATAATTCACCATCTTGTACATTCCAGATATCGGATAATCTATCTTCATCAATGGGTGAACGTTCTCCTTGAAGTCTATTAAGAGGTTCTTCAAGTTCAGGATATTCATTACGTACCTCATCTACTCTTTGATCTGAAACAGTGGGAAATGCATCAATTAATGCTTTTGGACGCAATACTATTTCAGAACTGTATTCTGTAGAGAAGTTCTTTTCGTTACGGACTGCTTCTTCTAGAAGTAAGACCAAACTTCGTGGGAAACAGTTTTCGTTACTATCAGCAATTCGTGTACGCACCCAGTTATAGGTAAATGCTTTCCTCCCTCGCCCCATACGCTCTCCCCACAGTGGATAAAGACTTCTACGCAATTGTCCTAGCTCAAACGTTTCAAGTCTACCTACTGTTACCCCAAATTCTTGTTCTAAAGCTCGACTCAAAGTGGAAGAACTTTGTAAAGCCTGACGTAAAACCAGTCTCCACAGATCGGCTTCATCCCAGCTTAGTTGTAGAGATCTCCCTACGTAATGCCCTTTATTCACAAAATTAAGCTGATTCCAAATATCCTCTCGCAAAAACATCTTTGGTACAATCCGCTTTAAGCTAGTTCCACTTTCTAACCACCAAGCTAAAAGAGTTTCTAATGCACGCCGTCTTCGTGCGTAACTATCTGATCCAAATCCAAATCCAGCGTCAAGCTCATCGTACAAGAGCCATACACTTCTGTTGTTCTCATTTAACCAACGGTCGATCGTTCTCAACTCATCGCTAGCTTGGGGAATTGCTTGCGGTGATCGAGTACGTTGTACTAACCATTCGACAATCGAAGCTTGTGTCAAATGCTCTTCGGCAATTAATACAGCTAAGCCATTGTTTAGTTCAGGAACAGAAGATAGCTCTGGAAAATTATCAAATAATTGCAAAATGGCATAGTTTAGCCAAAAAATAGCCCAGCTATTTTCACCAACTTGTTGCTCATAATTTGCAAGATTTTCACTACTCAAAATGGAGTCTCTTAATCTAGATTCACCATGTGCAGCAATAAACTGGCAGATGGTTAAATCAACATCAGCACTTGCTAATTCCTTGGCTCTATTTGACTGTTCTACAAACAGCCTAAATAAAATACTTTTCCCTGTTCCTTTGGCACCTCGAACTAGCCATGTCCTATTGCTAAGAAACTTTGGAAAATCTTCTGTACGTTGAAAGATAGTCGGGATACTATCTGCCTGCAAATCTTGTGCCCTTGCTGCTTCAAAACGAAGCTCATTCAGAATAGTTTCATGATTTCCAGCAGTTGTAGTCGTAGGTATGACAGGTTTAATATCTGGAAGACTAGCATCAATAGCATCTACTATCGGCAAATAATCATTCAGAAGATTTATCGGAGCATTAATTAAGTTAGATAAAGCTGCAATGTTTGGGTTGTAGAAAATTTTATAGTAAAGCTCTCCCACGCTTACACCATCAGGTAAGCCCCAGTGTTCTACTATCCAATCCTCAGCTTTAGTTATCCAGGAAGCAAGCTGATCCTCGGCAAGGGTCGGCATTGGTGTAAGTAGGAAGCGAAGATCAGGTTTACCTTGATAGTCAGACTGCTTACGAGCAGCTTGTATAACCCAGCGCAAACCATCAAAGCTTTGGTCAGTTGGTGAAAAACAAATAATTCCCGTATCTGCTAAGTCAAGTAATGCAATTGCACCTGTATCGTTAAATCCTGGGCGAGCATCTATCAGAATGACATCAGGATCTACTTGCTCTTTGATATCTTTTATAAGTTGTTGAACTGGATTCATTTCTCCTTTGTAGAAGGATTGCCAGGTTCTTCGGTCTAACTCAGCTAAACGATGAACATAGTTTTCATTATATTCTCCAGCAGATACTAAGAAAAGCTCGCCACGACTGAGTAAATTAACTTGATGAATACAATCTTCAATTGCGGGAATATTTTCATTTGGAGTTAGATAACGTTGATGAATATAATCTAAGACTCCATAACTCTCTACTCCATTTCCATCTACGGCATTTGGTCGGAATAATATTGAAATACCAGGTGCTTCAAGATCGAAATCAATGATAACTACACGACGGTTTCGATTTGCCAGCAGAATGGCTACCATTCCTAGAGCCGTAGAGCGACCCACCCCTCCTTTAAAGGAGTAAAAGGTTACAGTCTGGGGGCGACTTGGAATGTCTTTTTCAATAGAAACTCGATGATTAGGATCAGGAGCCATCAATATATCTGACCAAAGAGGTAGTTGGATACTCTCATCTGGTTGTTCAACTTCTTCTTGTGAAGTTAATAAGCTGTAGCTAGCAATAGGATATTGACCAAGGTTCAATTCCACTGCTGCAAGTAAGCCATCAATTTTCTCTTCACGTTCAGCTAGAGTCTTTCCCTCAAAGCAATCAGTTACAACTTGAACTGTGAGCCAACCTAGAGACGTTTCCCTTACAGATACTATTGCTTCGGGATCTTGAAGTTGTAACTCTTGAAGTAGATGGCTCTTGATTTGATCTAATGTTATCGATATCTCTGTCATGAGGCTTCTCCTTGCTTACTTAGAAGTAGCTGATGCCACGTTTTCACTGCCTCGATAAATTTTGTGCTGTCTAATTCCTCTCCTAGTTTGTCAGAATATCGTAGTTCATCATTAATCCAAACTGAAGCTATAGTATTCCAGGTGTCTTTAAGTTTTCCAGTTCTGTCTAATTGGATAGTACGCTGCAAATTAGTCCTGCTGAGTAACGTTGCTAAGTTGTGCAGGCTTGCACCCTGTAAGCCCTTCTTGAAGGCTGAAGTCTCCTTAAAATTGGTTTTATGCTCGTCATAGCAGATAAGAGACTTCAAAGAACATTCAATTGCATACCCACCTATATAAACTGCCCCCACCAACGCCTACAACCATGTAAAGCCACAGCATCTTCAAAACGACGACGAGATGCTCCTAATTGACAACGTCTATCATAGGTATCAGGCAATGCTCATCTCCTCAAACTAAATTGGATAAAATTCCACCTAATTTACTTAGAGAAAATACTAACACCTTAAACTTTGCCAAGCCATTGCCCAATGCCTTTCCTTGTAGGCACTCCTCTATCTGTAAACGTCCAAATATTCTGCCTTGGCTGAGGAGCGTAGCTGATATGGACGGGTCGATCGCCTCCATAGTAGTACAGCGAATCAAACGGTAGCTGCTATTCTAGAATCCATTCCACGAGGCGATACGTGCTACCGCACAGGCTGTCGCCAATGCTCTCCAACCCTACGATCCGGAAATCACAGGCAGCACCGAGGCGAGCCATGTCTTAAACTGGAGAAACGGTGGGTGAGATCGCCCGTAAAGTCAGAAATTGAACCAGCGATGGAAAATAACTTGTTGCGACGTATTACGCACAATCCAGAAATATGTCATGGTAAACCCTGTATTCGTGGGTTACGCTACCCTATCGAGTTTATCCTTGAACTTCTGAGTTCCGGCATGACAACTGAAGAAATCCTTGCCGACTACGATGACCTCGAATCAGATGATATTCTTGCCGTTCTGCTGTTTGCAGCTCGCCTCAGCCAGGTCAAGAGCATTCACAAACTGGCATCATGAAATTTCTTGTTGATGCTCAACTGCCCATTCGGCTCGCTCGACTACTTCAAGAAGCTGGCTACGACACTATCCACACTAGAGAACTTCCTCAGCAAAATGCCACTCCGGACTCGATCATCAACACACTTTCCGTCTAGCAAGAGCGAATTGTCATTACCTAAAGACTCAGATTTTGTCGATTCCTTCCTCACTGTGCAGCAGCCCTATAAACTGATGCTTGTCATGACAGGAAATATCAAAAACTCAGAACTAGAAACCCTCTTTGCTGCAAACCTATCCCTGATTGTTGATCTGCTTTCCCAAAACAATTACATCGAATTGAGCAGAGACTCTGTGATTGTTCACCAGTAGCAGAGTAAAAATTTCAGGTTTGACGATTCACTCAATCATACATCCGACTGTTGAAATCGTTCAACCAGTTGGGTATGCTTTTGTTCCCACCAATCTTCCGTTGCTTCAACTGGTTCTCCACTCTCCAGACCTTCTAACAGCAGAGCTTCAATGCGCTCTTGTTGAGCAATGCGCTCCTGCTCTCGCAGAATCAAATGGTAGACATACTCATTCGCTGAACTGAAGCCTGCGGCGATAGCGTAAGCGCTGACTTGTCAGTTCGCTTGCTCCTCTACAAAGGTTTTAATCTGATCGGGAAGGGAGATATTCAGCATTCGTCACTACTCTCAAGCTATGACATCATCTGCTTTTAGGATAGCTAGAAACGTGGCTCCACTTGCTGAAGCCATCGCCCGATCCCTTTTCTCGTTGGCACTACCGCATTGTTTTCGTTGAGCAAACGATCCGAGTCTTCCTGATGCAACTACTCAACCGTGACACTCTTCGCTAGGTTGCGCGGCTGATCCACGTCTAAGCCTCGGCGAGCCGCGATGTGATAGGCCAAAAATTGCAGCGGAATTACGGTCAGCAATGGCGAGAGCAGCTCTTCTACTTCCGGAACCGGCAGCAGATCGTCAAACACTTCCTGCGCCTCGTGGTCGTCCATAGGCGTCACGCCAATTAATCTAGCATCACGGGCTTTGGCCTCTTGGGCATTGGAGAGTACCTTCTCGAACACTAGACCAGGCATGGCAATCGCCACGACGGGCACCTTAGCATCCAATAGGGCAATCGGGCCATGCTTCATTTCGCCGGCTGGGTAGCCTTCGGCGTGGATGTAGCTAATTTCCTTGAGCTTGAGTGCTCCTTCCAACGCAATTGGGAAGTTGATGCCGCGACCGATAAAGATAAAGTCTTGCGTTTCCTCAAACTCGTGGGCCAACTGCTCGACATAGCGTTCCTGCACCTCCAGAATCGACTCCACCTGGGCCGGAATCTGGCGCAGCTCCAGCACAATTTGCTCTAAGCGCTCTAACGGCAGCGTGCGACGACGATAGGCTAAATCCAGCGCTAGGCAATAGAAGGCAACGAGCTGAGCGGTGAAGGTTTTGGTAGCAGCCACGCCAATCTCGATCCCGGCATGGGTGTTGAGCAGATAGTCGGCCACCTGAGCAATCGTGCTGTCCAGGCGGTTGGTGATGCCCAGCAGTTTGGGTTGAAACTTGCCGCCCATATCGGCTCTGCGGCGCTTTTCCATATCGAGGGCCGACAGGGTATCGGCAGTTTCGCCGGATTGAGTGACGCCAATCGTGAGAGTATGGGGCGTCAGCGGTGTAGGAGCATAACGAAACTCGGAAGCATAGTGGACCTGGGTGGGAATTTCGGCTATCTGCTCCAGCAGATACTTACCCACCAGCCCGGCGTGCCAGCTCGTCCCGCAAGCCACAATTTGGATCTGCTCAATGTCGGCAAAGAACGCATCGGCTAAACCCAAGTTAATTGGAGAGTAAGATGAGTCTGCTGTCCAGTCGCTGTTTAGATAAGCTTCCAGGCAAGCCCGCACCACGCCCGGCTGCTCGTAGATTTCCTTCAGCATGAAGTGCTTGAAACCCTGCTTTTCGACCAGAATTGGGTTCCAATTCAGCGTTTTTGGGGTTTTGCGTAACCGTTCGCCAGCAAAGCTGTAAACCTCGACTCCTGTGGGCGTTAACCGGCCAATTTCACCGTTTTCCAGGGTCAGGACGGTGCGGGTATGGGCCACCATGGCGGGAGTATCCGAGGCGCAAAAATACTCCCCTTGGCCAAACCCAATCGATAGAGGAGCTTGCTGCCGCACGGTAATCAGCTCGCCTGGGTAGTCGGCGCTGACAATCGCCAGGGCAAATGCACCTTCCAAGGCATTCACGGCTCGTCGGACTGCTTCTAAAAACGCCGATTTGGGCGATGCATTCGTTGCGGCTGGGTCTACCAATACCTGCTGCAAACAGTCGGCAATCAGGTTCGGCACGACTTCGGTGTCGGTTTCGGAATAGAAAACATAGCCCTTGGCTTTCAGCTGCTCGCGTAGCTCTCGGTAATTCTCGATGATGCCATTCTGAACAACGGCGATGCGTTCCGATGCATCGGTATGGGGATGGGCATTGTGTTCCTCTGGCTTGCCGTGGGTAGCCCAGCGGGTATGACCAATGCCGACCGTTGCTGGCAGATGCAATCCCTCTAGCTTTTCCTGGAGGTTTTGCAGCTTACCCTTGGCCCGGACGCGATGAATTTCGCCGTTCCACAGCGTGGCAATTCCAGCCGAATCATAGCCGCGATATTCCAATTTTCGCAGCCCTTCTAGCAGAATGCCGCTTGCAGCCTGGGTTCCGATATAGCCAACAATTCCACACATGGCTCACACCACTCCATTGACTCGCAGAATCCATCTATTTTATTGCCTGATGTTACAACTGGCTGCTACTTTACCGACGAAATACTGTTTAAATATCAAGCCTTATTGCGAAAATGCGAATCTGTTGGCCAGTTGCGCTAGGTTTTGGGTAAGAGGCATATGCGCAGAGCGTTTATTTAGGTAGGGGAATGAGCAACTATGGGATTTCACAGAATTCTGGCGGCGATTGACCATTCTCCCCTGAGTCAGGCGGTGTTTGAGCAGGCGTTGGATCTGGCCACCACTAACCAAGCCCAGCTTTTGCTGTTTCACTGCTTGACGGCAGATTTAGTATCTGCGCCTCCTTTCGCCGGAGAATTGGGCATTTCTCCCCAGCTTGTGAATCAGGCTTATCAAAGTCAGTACGTGCGGTTTGAAGAACAGCTCCACCACAGCCGCCTCCTGCTGCATCACTATCGGGAAATGGCTGCTCAAAAAGGAGTTACAGCCGAATGTGACTATCGGGTGATTGAACCGGGGCAGGGGCTGTGTCAGGCGGCGCTGAACTGGAATGCGGATTTACTGATTCTGGGTCGTCGCGGACGCAAAGGACTCACTGAAGTGCTGCTGGGTAGTGTCAGCAACTATGTTTTACACCATGCCCCTTGTGCGGTGCTGGTGATCCAGGCTGAACCGTCTGCTCTAGAAGGAAAGGAGGCGCAGCAAAAGCAGGTCAAGCCGGCGGTGCCATCAAACCTGGCGATGAAGCAGTAAGGCCATCTGCCCCAAATTCACCTCAATCCCGATAAGATAGCGATGAGCAAATTAACTGACCCTGGGGTCAGAAAAATCGGTGAGGTCTATGCTGGATTCGTCGGTTCAACCTGCTGCAACTCGTTCACCCTCAAGTGTCGCTACCGGCCAAATTCGACTACTCGTGCTGGATCTAGATGGCACCACCGTCGGTCTATCGAATCAGATTCAGCCACCCGTTAAACAGGCAATTGCCGCTGCCCAGGCCAGAGGCGTGCAGGTTGCGATCGCCACTGGGCGGATGTTTCAGTCAGCGGTACGGTTTCATCGCGATATGAACTCCACCCTGCCGCTGCTGGCCTATCAGGGAGGGCTAATCAAACACCCCACTACCGAGCAAATCTATCGCCATCTAACCGTGCCACGCTCGTTAGCCCTGCGGCTTTTGGACTATTTTGAACAGCCCGATCTGCGGGACCAGCTCTCGGTTCATTTCTATGTTAACGATCAGCTATACGTGCGGCAGCTCACGCCCGAATCGGTGGCCTATGGAGAACGTACCGGCGTCAAACCAATTCCAGTCGGCGATTTACGCCAGATGTTGGCTCCGGATGCAACCGAACCCACTAAAGTCTTAGCCTTGAGCGACGAGCCGCAAATGATTGACGCGTTACTAACGAATCTGCGGCAAGAGTACACCCCTGCCGAGCTATATTTCACCAAATCGGTTGCTACTTTCTTTGAAGCCACCCATCCTCAGGTCAACAAAGGCACAGCTGTTCAATACCTAGCCGAAGAGCTGTTGCAGCTCCAACCCGAAAATGTGATGGCGATTGGCGATAACTTCAATGATCTGGAGATGATTCAGTATGCCGGAGTTGGAGTAGCAATGGCAAATGCACCAGAGGCCGTTAAAGCTTGCGCCAATTGGACAGCTCCAGACGTAGAAGTTCATGGAGTAGCAGCGGCAATCGAGCAGTTTATCCTGTAATGATTGTTTAACTTTATCGTTAGCGTTACTCACCTCATTCTTCACAATTTGCAATTCATTGCACGCTACAGGTACCAGCTCTATCCTGGATTGTCTCCATCCTGGATTATTTTCATCTTGGACACTCTCTGTCTCAAGCAACGCTTGGTTTCCAATTCACTCCTCACATGCCCTTTTCTGTTAATGCCTTCTCCAACCGCCCTTTGTAAAGACTGTGCCTAGTTTGCGTCTCCGGAAAAAAGTGAGCCGTCCCTACCGAAACAATGCCCCACTCCTGACTCCTGGCTCCCCCTCTCCCCTTCCTTCCTACGCCGCACAGAAGCAAAATTCATCAATCGTCAATTCGCCATTGAAGCTACAGAGAGTTACTTTGTGAATATTGCTGCCGCTGAGGCTGAGGCGTTGATTCAGACAGCGTCCCCAGCGGGAATTAGCTTGGCTTTCGGTTTGGCCAATTAGTTGGTTATGTCGATTAAAGGCACTCATCACTGTGCGGCGAGAGCTGATAATGAAACTGCTGACATACTGCACAGGCCGCAAAAATGTGGCTTCGATACACCCGCTTTCCGGCGCACCCAACAGCAGCATCAAGCCCGCTTGGGGCGAGAAGGCTGGATTGGATGGACGAATCGCAATCGCATTTTGAAACAACACTCCCCACGATTCATACTGCCGCTCAACAACGGAGAAACAGGTCAAATCTTCTAGATCCAACCGGACACAGATCGAGGCAACCGTGAGGTCACCGCTCTCTGTGTTGAGATCCAGTCGAGAAAACTGGTTGAACGGAGGTGCTTGGCATCGTGTGCATTCGCGGACGGCGGACGGTGGCTCCGCTAGCTCAATGGCTGGATTGTGAGCGGAAACCCTGATGGAATTTGACATACAACCCCCAAGTTCATGTCATGGGTCAGCAAAGGGAACACGTAGACCATAAATTGGCTCTCAGCGAAACTCTGTAGGTGCCCCGCAGTGTGCGGTAGGTGCCCCGCAGTGTGCGCGTCTGCACACGGAGGATGACCGAGTCAACAACATGAGTCGAACCTTAAGATCAGAGAGGATTTATGGAAAAATGTAAAGAGAGGTTAAGCCCCTGATTCGCCCAATCTAGCTCTAGGACAGAACTGGCTCAACTGATTTTTCTGACCGCAGGTCAGTAGTTTTATCAGCTTCTCATGCGAAAACTTCGCGGCTCACTGAATGCAGCAATCGATGGGTGGCTCAAAAAATGAAACCCTGGTAGAAGCGCACTAATTGCGCATTCATTCTATAGCCAGGAGAAGGGTAAATTGGTTTACTTTGTTACCGGTTTAGGGTACCCGTTTGGGTTACTGGTTTGCAGATCCGCTGGCGGAAAGCTGCAGTTTATACCCAATCTTGCAAGCAATGCAGATCTCAATCAGGCTTTCGTGTTTATGCAGAGATTTGAAATGCGCCCATGTAGCCATTATCATCATCTTTGCAATTATGAGTGCAAAAATAATACAGTTTTTAACTCGCGGTTGTCGATAGATTGCAGATGGGTTAACAAACTATCGCTTGGAAATACATCAGGCTAAGCTATAGTGTGTCTACGTTCTGGCTATAGATCAGTCAATTCATGGCTATCAAAATTGATCCGCTTCACTGCTTTGGCTGTATCATGGCGTATCCGCAATCTTATAGTTCTTATCGTAATGTTAAACACCACCTATCTCGGACGCTGCCTTCACCAAGGCATGATTCAGCTGGAGTGAGATTCTGGAGTGAGATTCTGGAGTGAGATTATAGTGTGATTAGCCCAGAGTGATTACCTCCCACTCATGGCTTCAAACCGCGACACAATTCGGTAAACCCTGGACCACAACCATAAACTGTGCAGTAGTATCAAGCCAGGTTTTTATACAGGCTGTTTTTCAGGCTGTAATTCTAGCGCTCAGATCATGCTGCTGCCAGTATCTTCTATATCAACCCCCGCTCGTTTCGTATGCTCCAGCCAGCAGGCTTCTGTCAATCTTCGATCTCAACCAGCCTTGGTACGTTGGTCTATTACACTGCGAAAGCAGCCAGTGCGAAAGTAACCAATGGCGAAGCAACTCCCCTACCCTCACCTGGTCCAGATTTATCGGATCATCGGCCAACGCTGGTATTTCTTCATGGTTTTGGCGGTGGCTCTTCGGCCTATGAATGGTCTCACGTCTATCCAGCTTTTGTGCCAGAGTATCGAGTGCTGGCACCAGACCTGATCGGCTGGGGGCGTTCGCAGCATTTGGCCCGTAGTTACCAAATTCAGGATTATGTCACTACAATTGTTGAATTCATCGAGAAAGTGTGCGGTACGGCAACAATGGTGGTGGCTTCTTCGCTCACCGCTGCTCTGATGGTGCGGATTGCCGTTGCTCGTCCAGAATTGGTTAAGGCCATGTTTCTGGTAGCCCCAGCCGGCTTAGCTGATTTCGGTCGGCCTTACCGCAATTTCTTCTCCCAACTAGTCAGTCTACCCGTACTCGATCGGCTGATCTACGATACGATGATCGCCACGCGATTGGGGATCCGCAATTTTCTGGAAACCAAACAGTTTGCTCGCGCCAATCGAGTTTCGCAAGAAATGGTGGATGCCTACCTCGCCTCAGCCCAACAGCCCGGTGCTGACTACAGCGCTATCTCCTTTGTCCGGGGTGACCTTTGTTTTGATCTAGCAGCCTACATTCCCCAACTGACAATTCCAACTGCTGTGCTGTGGGGCAAACAAGCGCAATTTACCTCTGCCGAACTCGGTCAACAGTTGGTTGATCTCAACCCACGGGCGATTCAAATCTTTACCCTGCTTGATGATGTGGGCCTGACGCCTCAGCTAGAGCTACCTGCCGTGACCACTGGCCTGATTTATGATGCTCTAGCTCGACTGACTCAGTGCTAGAATAGTTGACGCTACGGGGAGTTAGCGCAGTTGGTAGCGCGTCGCGATCGCACCGCGAAGGCCAGGAGTTCGAATCTCCTACTCTCCATTTGTCCTTTGATGTCATCAGTCAACTAATAGACACCAGTAATACAGTGACACACTATTTGTCATAGGTAATAACTGAGCTTGTTTCAAAATAGTGGACATTCTCAAAGAGTCGCAAACCAAGGAAAATGAATCCATGGTCGATCCAGCGTTTGATTTCGTACTTCTCCCAGCTGCAAATCAATTGCGGGCTAATCGGGAAGCCTGGTGTAGGCGCAGCTTTCTCGCAGAGTAGCAGACGAAGCAAGGGGTTGCAACTTGCCCTCTAGCAATCTTCTTGACCTCTGTCACTTCAGGGCTTATATCCTACGACAATCGCTACTCAAATTCTCTGAACTCTGACCGATATTTTACGGTTCCACTGCACCCCTTCAATGCACCTCTTGCCAACTCCAGCACCATAAATGCCTCATCCGGCACTGCATACTCACACCTCAACCCTTTCTCTTTGGCTGGAACAAACCCAAATTTTGGATAGTATTCTGGATGACCCAGCACAACAACAGCTTTACATCCCAACCGAGCGCACTCCTCCACACTATGCTGAATTAACGATGCCCCAATCCCTTGTCGCTGATGCTCAGGTAGCACTGCTAGTGGTGCTAACCCAAGAATGAATAAATTATCAGCACATTCCCCCTCGATTTCAACTGGGCTATAGAAAATGTGTCCAACAATTTGCTCGAATTCTACAGCAACAAAGGAAACTGTAGAGGCAACACTTCGCAACCGATCCACTAAATCTGCCTCATTCTCTCGCTCGAACGCTGCCATATTGACTTTGTGAACTGCACTGATATCTTCTGCCCGCTCAGCTCGAATGTCCATAAATTAGCTTGCTAGTGTTGACACATTCCGGAAAGTTCAAGGATACGTCTGAGCCATCAGTGTTGTTTGCGCGTCGTCATGAACTGCCTGTTGCGGAGCCGCATGGCAGGTGGTGTGGGAGGGGCAGGAGAAACACTGGCCTCGACTCGATTCTGCCGCTGTCAGGATTGTCGCACACCCGCTAAGATTAGTGCGATCGCTTCCTGAGTGTGCTGTTCTAACATTGCTTTACTCAAAAGTCTTTTGCCTTGTGGAAACTGCTGAATGTTACCTGCACCAATGAAATAGAATAGGCAAGTTCCCATGATATTGATTGCGGACTGAAATGGATCAAGTTGACGAAACACTCCTTCACTCACGCCTTTTTCGAGAATCGCGATCAATGCAGCATCAATGCTTACCGAGTCACTGTGCTTGTAGTATTTGCCCTGATTCTGAACGGCTTCGTGAAACATGATGGTTGGAAGCTTCGGATTACGGGATACACAGTCGAGTAATGCCCTCAAAAAATTTTCTAAGGCGATATCAGGAGACAAATGCTCTAACTCTAGCTTTTGTAGTGTTTGGACAAGATCGGCGTGAGATCGCTTCAAAACTGCCCAATACAAGCCTTCCTTATCCTTGAAATAGTAGTAAATCATTGACTTTGCAACACCTGTTTTGGCTGCGATCGCTTCTGTTCGAGCCGCTGTAAAGCCATGTTGAGCAAACTCTTCCTCTGCTGCTGTCAGAATTACCGCTTGCGTCGCTTCAGCGTCTCGAACTGGCTTGCCATTTTCTATTTTTTTACTTTTTGGGCGCGTCACAGTGATTAAGGGTTCAAGGAATCTATGAGCCAGTATACTCCTTACCGACTGAATAGTCAGTTGACAAAGCCGAAAGAATCTTGTTAGATCGAAGTCAATCAACTGACAAGTCTGTCGATAAGTGTGGTTATGAACAGAATAATCATTATTGGTGGTGGGATTGGTGGTGCTGCGACCGCGCTGGCTCTAAGTTGTGCTGGCTTCAAGCCTGTGGTTTATGAGCGAACCAAAGACTTTCGAGAAGTTGGGGCAGGGATTGCACTTTGGGCAAACGCCACGCATATCTTGAACAAGTTAGGCTTATTGGAAGAAGCCAAGCAGGTGGGCTATCTCACCACAAATTATCAATTCAATTCTCAACACGGCAAAGAGTTGGTGAACGTGGCGGTTAATGGCTTTGAGTTACCTGTTATCGGGATTCACCGGGCTGAGTTGCATCAGCTATTGTGGCGCAATGTTCCCGGTGAAAGATTGATTTTGGGAGAAACCTTTGAGCAATTTGAGCGCAAAAACGATCAGGTTCATGCCTACTTTGCTTCAGGTCTGAGCATTGAGGGGAATGCGTTGATCGGTGCGGATGGGTTGCGATCGCGGGTACGAGCCGCAATTTTAGGGAATGAACCACCGACGTATCGTGGTTTCAAAACTTGGCGAGGATTAACAGATTATGTTCCGGACAGATATCGTCCTGGCTACATTCAGGAATTTTTAGGCGGTGGCAAAGGTTTCGGCTTCATGATGCTGGGCAAAGGCAAAATGTATTGGTATGCGGCAGCGACCGCGATCGAAGCCCAACCAGATGCCGAGATGGGACGTAAAAAAGAGCTTGAGGCAATGTATCAAGACTGGTTTCCATCGATTCCTGAGTTGATTATGGCAACTGATGAAACCAATATTCTGACAACTGATCTGTACGATCGCCCTCCAACTCAACCTTGGAGCCAGCAGAACATTACGCTACTGGGCGATGCTGCTCATCCAATGTTACCGACCATGGGGCAAGGAGCTTGTACTGCATTAGAAGATGCGTATGTTGTTGCGAAATGCCTGAAAGAACAATCTGATCCGATTGCTGCATTCCAACAATATGAATCGCTACGATTTCCTCGAACGAAAGCGATTGTGGAGCAGTCCTTGCAATCCAGCAAGATGGGCGAATTGAGCAATCCCTTAGCGGTTGGACTCCGCAACACCTTGATGAAAGTAATGGGGTCAGCGATTAGCAACAGCTTTAAATCTCTTCATGCTTACCGAGCTTAGCTACTCACAGATAACTCGTCAATTACGCTCCACCGACTAAACGAAGTGGCAGAACGTTTGAGCGGCTGCAAGTAGCCCTTGCATTTCTGCATAACCAAGATATTCTGCCAGTCCGCTCCAATGACTTTATAACGCCGCACCCACCTAAACCGCTTGAAGTCAGTCTACGTTTGAAGAGGAGGGATATGTCTATTCCTACCGAAACCTTCGCTGCCTTCATTGGGGTTGATTGGTCAGACAAAAAACACGACATTGCCCTGCAAGCAGCCGATAGCACTGCAGTTGAGTTGAGTGTGGTAGCTCATACTCCAGAAACTATCCATGCCTGGGTTGCTCAACTGGGGCAGCGATTTGAAGCTCACAAAGTTGCCCTGTGCACTGATCAGAAGCAGGGTGCTCTGATTTATGCGCTTTGTCAATACGACTGCATTGTTTTGGTTCCAGTCAATCCACAAACTGTGGCAAAATAAGCTGCAAAGCAGCCGCTACGCGAACGTCGGGCTTTCACGCCCTCTCGCGCTAAAGATGACCCAACCGATGCGTACATTTTGTTGGAATTGCTGCTCAAACATCGAGATAAACTGACAGCTTGGACACCGGGTAGTCCTCAGATGAGGGAGTTGCACAAACTGGTCGAATGGCGGCGCAAGTTTGTTGAGAATGGGGTGCGTTTGACTAACCGCATCACCGATGCGAAGGGCTACTATCCTCAAGTGCTCGACTGGTTCACAGACAAGAACACTCTGGTGTTTTGCGATTTTCTCACTCAATATCCTACGCTGGAAGCAGCACAGCAAGCAGAGCCAAAAACACTGAATCAGTTCTTCATATCACATCGCTGTAGGTCCACAAAAACGAATGCTAGACGAATAGAAAGGATTAAATCTTCAACACCGTTGACGAACGATCGAGGTGTCATTGAGCCATCGCAGATGATTGGCAAAGCATTAGCATTACAGTTACGAACACTACTATTAAGCATTGAACAACTTAATCACAAGATTGAGCAGTTGTGCAAACAACTGCCCGATGCTAATTTGTTTGCCGCACTGCCTGGAGCGGGGGAACATCTTGCCCCTCGATTGTTGTTGGCGTTCGGTGAAGAGCGTTCTCGTTTTACCACTGCTCAAGACCTATTGCAGTATGCAGGCATTGCTGATGGCCATGTCCCAAGTTTCTGCGCCAGAGCTTTGTGGAGTGGGTGGAGCAGTCACGGCAACACTCGTTTTGGGCAAAGGCGTTTTATGAGGCTCAAAAGCGCAAGGGCAAGACGCATCAGGAAGCGATTCGAGCTTTGGCGTTTAAGTGGATTCGGATTGTCTGGCGTTGCTGGCAGGATAGGAAGCCCTATGACGAGGCCAAATACTTGCTGGCGCTTAAAAAGAAGGGGTCGCCACTGGTGACCCAGCTCACCCTCTAGACAATTTCTTGACCGCTGTCTGCCTCAGGGCTTATGTTAGCCCTCGTCAACCACCAGCTACCGTTCAAGGCACAACATCAAAAGGTTGGTTTCCTTTAAAACGATAAATCTGAAAATCCCGATCAAGGGTAAAAATTCGTTTTTGATTGAGAGTTTCAGCCGCTGCGACCAGGGATGCATCTGCTAAATCCATCGGTAAATCTCGATACTGCTCCATCAATACTTGCATCCTTGCTTGCTCGTCTTCACCGTTGAAATGAAGCACAAGGATCTGATCAGCTACGTAACCCCATAACTCCTGTTGTGCTGACCAACCGCTATACCGACTTAGCAAATACATTGCTTCTGTAAAACATGACTACGTTGTAACCAAAGGCGCAGGAAGACCAGATAAAGCATTGACACAACGAGTATGATTGATGTCGCTTTGGTTAATCAAAGCAATCAAGGGAGATGCATCACAAAGAGTCACTGCCCCGATCCTGGTAGCCTGTACTTCTCAACCAAAAGATCGGTAAATGCTTCTTTTGTGCGTGTAGAAAGATTTGAAGGCTGAAACTGAACTTGACCTACTCGACCTTTCAAGACTTGATCTAGGGTAGCCCCATTTTGAGATTGTGAACTCTCATTAGATAGCACTGTCAACCTCACACGCCGTCCAACCAGTTCAGGCGCATGACGAAGAATTTCTTCCCAGGTTCCTTCAAAAGAACGCTGCTCCATGAAACAACCTCCAATCCATATTTTGAATTATGGCAGGATATCTACTTCTAGACCACTGACATTGCACAGACTCAAGTGATGATGCCAACGGTAAACTTGTAAGTACCATCGCCACCAGCGATTGGAGGGATCCTAAGAAATTAGATTTTCAGCAAGCATAAATACTCATCCAGCGAATCTAATTTCTTTCACCCTGAAGGTGCGCCAGCACGCTATGAAACAGAAACCATCCAATCCAATACCTGCACCTACAACCACTCCTCATATTGCCTACGTCGGCATCGACTGGGCCGACCAAAAACATGATCTATGTCTGTTCGACCCAGCCACCCAACAATTTGAATGCTCCGTCATCGGTTCTAAACCAGAGACGATCGCCGATTGGGTCGAAAGTTTAAGAAACGATTTCCAACTGGGGCGATTGCCATCTGCACCGGGAAAAACGTGGCCCATTGATCTACGCGCTCTGCCAATACGACTTTTTAGCCATTCATCCAGTCAAGACTTCACAGACTATCGCAGTTTCTGCAATCTCTCTGGTGACAAAGCTCTGCGCATGAACAAACTCTGGTTTGAGGGTGCCAAAAAAGCTGTCAGCGACTGCATTGTCCCACCAATTCCCTCTTCTGCTCATACTACAGCACAGCCCCGCAGCGTCGAGTGCTGCTTGGTAATCACCACTGGCATATTGACTGCCCCGATCTGAGCGAAACAACAACCCAGAGGCAGCAGGACCCCGAGG
>KL662191.1:4257499-4381625 GCA_000733415.1 [Leptolyngbya] sp. JSC-1 | reverse complement strand
TCTTGAGTTCCTCGGTCGTTAAAGCAGCATTGGGTACTGCTGCCTGGTCAATCTGGGCTTGTTTGACCCAATGTCGCAAAGCACTTTCAGTCAGTCCCATTTCCTTGGCAATCTGGCTGATGGGTTTGCCTGATTGAGTCACGATCCTGACAGCTACTGACCGTAGGTCAGAGAAACGGCTTTTTGTTCTGGGGTAAATTGACGACGGGGTTTTGTACGCATGGATTCATTCTCCTGGATTTTCAACTCTTCGAGAATGTCCAGTTTTTCAGGGTAAGGTCAACTCAAAGCTCATGAAATTTCAGGACGAATGTTCGACAATGAATATGATTTAGCCCTTGCTGTAATGGACGGTATGGAATCACGAAGTGAACAAGGTGGGTATACGCTGGAGTGTTTATATCTTTAGCTAGGTTTTAATGCTTGAGAAGTCTTTATAGCAGCTGAAGTAGCTCGACTAGGATCCTGGAATCATCTAATTGTACTTGTAGTATATTGTAGTATACGCATTTTGCAACTCGGAGGAGTGGTCAAGTATTTTTCCCTAGGTAAAACGAGGATGGGGCGACTTTAGAAGAAGGGTGAACTCAGGAGATCAACCATGCGATTGCGTCGATTTGATAATATCAAAGCATTTTATTCCATTACTCAAGATTACTTGCTGCAATATGAAGCAGAGCATAATTTATTGCTTGGCATTTTGCATACTCTTCTATATTATCCAGAGCGTTATCCGGAGCTGCCCTATCTGGCAGTGGTCGAAACTACTGGCAAGATTTTGGCTGTGGCAATCCGCACGCCTCCCTACAGACTCGTGTTGTCAAAAGCGCTGGATCTGGCCGCAATTCAGTTAATCACTCAAGATTCGCAGGACTATAGAGAGCCACTTCCTGGCGTGAGTGGGTTGGTGGCAGAGGTGGCTGTATTTTTGCAGGCATGGCAGACGCTGACTGGGCAATCCTATCGGCAAGTGATGGAAATGCGAATTCATCAGTTAACTCAGGTCGAATCGGTTGCGACGGCTGACGGTTATTTGCGGCTCGCCACAGAAGCCGATCGTTCCTTGCTGATAGAGTGGTGTACTGCCTTTGCTTCTGAGATCGGAGAGGTCGTGATTGACGTGCCCGAAAAAATAGTGGATGTCGGGTTGAAACGGCAAAGTATTTACCTCTGGGACGATGGTACGCCTGTCTCATGGGCTAGCGGCAGCCAATCTTTACCGACCGCCGCTCGGATTGGTCCAGTTTATACACCGCCGCAGTATCGGCGCAAAGGCTATGCTACGGCTTGTGTTGCAGCGCTGAGCCAAAAACTTCTTGATCAGGGATGCAAGCACTGTTTTCTGTTTACAGACTTGGCAAATCCCACCTCGAACCATATTTATCAACAAATTGGCTATCGTCCCGTCTGTGACTGGCATGACTTTGCCTTTCCCTCGGAGATGTGAGTCCGCATTTCGGCTGCGAAACGGAATTGCAGTTCCCATGCTAGATTGAATTTGGCGCATGCTGGAGAAAGGCTGTCATGACGAGTGCTGCCTACCTAAACACAGATATTGACTATCCTGAATCTGATGGTAAGCCGATGGCTGAAAGCGATTACCAACGTCCTTACATAGCCTATGGCACTGAAATTCTAAATATTTACTTTGCCGATCAGCCTAATGTTTATGTCTCTGGCAATATCTTGATTTACTACGAAGAAGGTAACCCCAAGGCAAGTGTAGCTCCCGATGTATTTGTTGTCCTGAATCGTCCCAAGGGCAAGCGTCGCTCCTACAAAGTTTGGCAAGAAGACAACCAGTATCCTGACTTTATTTTAGAAATTACCTCTAAGTCTACTGTCAGCGAAGATCAGGGCATTAAACGAGGTTTATATGCCTTCTGGGGTGTATCGGAATATTTTCAATATGACCCCAGCGCTGACTATCTAGATCCATCGCTTCAGGGCTACCAACTCATTGATGGAAATTACTTCCCATTGCCCGCAACGACATTGCCTAATGGCAACCTATCCATTACCAGTGCTGTTTTAGGTTTGGAACTGCATCTAGAGCAAGGAGAACTGCGTTTCTACAATCCGGTGACGGGTGAGAAACTTCTGACCCATGCGGAAGCAGAAGCCGCCCGACAGGCCGCAGAAACCGCCCGACAGGCCGCAGAAGCCGCCCGACAGGCCGCAGAAGCCGCCCGACAGGCCGCAGAAGCCGCCCGACAGGCCGCAGAAGATAAAGCAGAACGGCTAGCAGCTCGGTTGCGAGAACGGGGAATTGATCCTGACTCAGTTTAGCGACTAGGCTGCTATCTTCTTTAATGGGAATTAATATCATTATAGAGAGTAGCTGCCCAAATCATAATTACCCTCGTAAGCAAAGATCTGGAAGGACTAGAAAAGCAAGGCGAAATGATTTGCCGATCAACAGAGTTGGGAACGCGAGTCAAGCTGCCGCCACGGTTGGGCGATGGTGGAGAGCAAACGATTTATCTGCGCAATGGGCTAACTATTCAAATTCGCCACGCTACCCTTTTGCAGCCTATCAACCTGATTCAGCAGCACGACTGCTCGTTTCCGTTGACGGCCAAGTTTTATCTGTCAGGCTATTCCAGGATTCAAACGCCGAATGTGGCCAACATTGCTACCGACTACGAAGAAATGGATGGCTACAACTATCTCTATCACCTTCCTGACCTGACTGAAATTGAGCAATGGCCTGCCAATCAGGTGCTGCATGTGGTGATGCTCTTTGCTGAAGCTAGCTATTTTAGCTCCCTGATCTGGGAAAATGTGACTTTACCCAAATCACTCTGAAACCTGTTAAAGGGAGATTTAACAGAACGCTTCCATCAATCGCTGGGTAAGACACCCCTCGCTATGAAGCAACTGATTCAGCAAATTTTGCATGCAGCAGGCACGACAACTCCTACTCAACTCGAATTTATCCATCGCGGGTGTGGCCGCAAGGGTTGGCTATCGTAATCCTGAAGCCTTTAGCACTGCATTTCGGAGAAAGTTTGCTGTGAGTCCCAAAGCTTACCAACTTGGAAAGTGTAGCTAATCATAGATTTTTATCGCTGTCATCGTTCTCCGCCAGACAAAGAAAAAAACTCCATTTCACAAAGAAAAGCAGAGCTTCAACCCTCTACTATCTCTCTTTGTCTTTAAGAATAATTCCTGATTGTGGGCAAAGCAGTGGCTTGCTAATTGGCGATCGCTGAGTATGTGAGGAACTGACATGAGATGGTTGATGCTTTGGATGAGGGCTATTACTCCATTAGCTACACTTGTATTTTTGTTCGTGCCATCGGTGGGGGCAGCAGAACCGGAACATGGAGCTGAGAGGCGGGAGAACGTTAATGCGGTTGATGCAGGATTAGGGGCTAACGAAACAGTTCCCTCGTCTCCATCCCCAATCACGTCACCTCTATCTCTAAGCGATATCGAACAACCTGCGACAACAGTGAGTGAATGGCTAACACAAATTGCCCAAGCCTCGGTTGTGCAAATCACAGGAGTACAGCTTAACTCAACCGACGGAGAAATTGCACTGATTTTGCAAACAGCGGGTGAGTTGGTAGCCCCCGAAATCTCTGTCGTTGGTAACGCCGTGATTGCGGATATTCCCAATGCGGTGCTGATGCTCCCTGAAGGCGATGAATTTTCAGCCGCTCAACCTGCGGAGGGAATTGCCCTGGTCAACATCACCAATTTGCCCAATAACCGGGTGCGGGTTGCGATCACCGGAACTGAGGCTCCGCCAGTGGTTGAAATTAGCACAGCAGCTTTTAGTCTAGTCTTCAGTGTCACACCGGGAACCGCCGCCGGAACAGACGATGATGCGATTCAGATTGTGGTGACAGGCGAAGAGGAAGGCAGTAACTACTTTGTGCCCAATGCCAGCACAGCCACTCGAACGGATACACCCTTGCGCGATACTCCCCAATCGATTCAGGTGATTCCTCGTCAGGTGATTGCGGATCAGCAGGCAACTCGTATCGAAGATGTTGTTGAGAATGCGAGCGGCGTCACGTTTTTGGGGAACACAGACGGACGAACCAGCCGTTTTGCAATTCGAGGCTTTGATGATGCGCCAACTTTACGAGACGGATTTCAAATTCCCAATGGTATATCAGAGGTAGCCAATCTTGAACGAGTTGAGGTTTTGAGGGGACCTGCTTCTATTCTATTTGGTGCAATCGAACCTGGTGGGTCATTCTCTGGCTAGGGCAACTTGCCTCCTCCATTGGCAGCAGCATGACCCACTTTGCCCTGACGCTTTGGGTCTGGCAGCGAACCGAGTCAGCCACTGCAATCGCTATCGTATCACTGGAATGTTGTGTGGCTTTATCGGCACTGGATTAAGCAAATTGGTGTTAGGAGTAACCCAATTTCCTGGAGTTTGGATCATGGCTCAATTCACGGCATCGCTACACAATCCATTGATTTTTAGTTCCTATATGGCCGTCTGGTACGCCAAGGTTGCACCCAATTTGCAAGGGCGAGTCTTGGCAGCCGACTACCTGATTGGTTTAGTGATTGAGTCCAGCGCTAGTTTGATCGCCGGAGTTTTGCAGACCAAGTGTTTGAATCTACCCTGCAATCGAACAAACTGCCCGCGCCTTTTCGTTCCGTTTTCAGCTCGCTACTGGGCATGGGAGCTGGTAGCGGCATCGCCTTACTGTACGTGATCAGTGCCCTTGGAATCGTAGCGGTTGGGATTACAGGATTCACTATCCGGCGACTGCGAGAAGCTGAGCGTCTGATGCCCGATCATGACTGTTAGAACACTGATTGTGCAGAAACTTCGGAGAAGCGTATTCCAGAGGCGTGAACACCGATCTCAGCAAGGCTCCCAAACTCAATACAATAAAGGCAATCCCTAAACTAGAGTTTTGAGTGCTAAGTTTTAAGGTTTGCAGTGGCTTGAACTCAAAACTCCACACTTAAAACTTAGAACTTCTATCCTTAAGTCGCTTATGCAACCAACCAATCCCAACCAATTTACCGAAAAAGCCTGGGAAGCGATTGTCCGCACCACTGATATTGCTAAGCAAGCTCAGCACCAGCAAATTGAATCCGAACACTTGATGTTGGCCCTGTTGGAGCAGCCAGAGGGTTTGGCCACCAGCATCCTAAATAAGCTGGGAGTAAATGTGCAGCGAGTGCGCGACTACACAGAACAGTTTATGCAGCGCCAGCCCAAGGTATCGGGGGCAGGCAGTTCGGTGTACCTGGGTGGCTCGCTCGATACGCTACTAGACCGAGCTGAAGCCTCTCGCAAAGAGATGGGCGATGATTTTATTTCAGTAGAACATTTATTGCTGGGCTATCCCAAGGACGATCGATTTGGAAGAGCCTTGCTGCAAGAATTTAAACTCGATGCCAATAAACTAAAGGACGCAGTGGAACAAGTTAGAGGTAGTCAAAAAGTTACCGATCAAAATCCAGAAGGCAAGTACGAAGCTCTGGAGAAATATGGCCGCGACCTGACCGAGTCGGCTCGGCAAGGTAAACTCGATCCGGTGATTGGCCGGGATGACGAAATTCGCCGCACGATTCAGATCCTGTCGCGTCGGACGAAGAACAACCCCGTGCTGATCGGTGAACCCGGTGTGGGTAAAACCGCGATTGCCGAAGGTCTGGCTCAGCGGATCGTCAGCGGCGATGTGCCCCAATCCCTCAAGGACCGCAAGCTGATTGCCCTCGATATGGGTGCCCTGATTGCCGGGGCCAAATATCGCGGTGAGTTTGAGGAGCGGTTAAAGGCGGTGCTGAAAGAAGTCACCGACTCCAAGGGGCAGATTATCCTGTTCATCGATGAGATTCATACTGTGGTGGGCGCGGGCGCAACCCAAGGCGCGATGGATGCGGGCAACCTGCTGAAGCCGATGTTGGCTAGAGGCGAGCTGCGCTGTATTGGGGCCACGACGCTAGATGAATACCGCAAATACCTGGAAAAAGACGCGGCCCTAGAGCGGCGCTTCCAGCAGGTGTATGTCGATCAGCCCAGTGTGGAGGACACCATCTCGATTCTGCGCGGTCTGAAAGAGCGCTATGAGCTGCACCACGGGGTGAATATTTCCGATAGTGCCTTGGTTGCCGCTGCGACTCTGTCGAACCGCTATATCAGCGACCGCTTCCTGCCCGACAAGGCGATTGATCTGGTAGACGAAGCCGCCGCCAAACTGAAGATGGAAATCACCTCCAAGCCGGAAGAGCTAGACGAAGTGGACCGCAAGATCCTTCAGCTCGAAATGGAGCGGCTGTCGCTGCAAAAAGAAAGTAGCGTTGGTTCGCGGGAGCGCTTGGAGCGGCTGGAGAAAGAGCTGGCCGACCTGAAGGAAATCCAGAGCAGCCTTAATGCCCAGTGGCAGGCGGAAAAAGACGTGATCGTTCAAACCCAAAAGCTGAAGGAAGAAATCGACCGCGTCAATATCGAGATCCAGCAGGCCGAGCGCGACTATGACCTCAACCGGGCCGCTGAGCTGAAGTACGGCAAACTCACCGATTTGCAGCGCAAACTCCACGAGGCCGAAGCCAAGCTGACTCAAACCCAAACCAGCGGTAAGTCGCTGCTGCGGGAAGAAGTCACCGAGGCGGATATTGCCGAAATCATCTCGAAGTGGACCGGCATTCCGGTTAGCAAGCTGGTCGAGTCGGAGATGGAAAAGCTGCTGCATCTGGAAGAAGAATTGCACCGGCGAGTGGTGGGTCAAGAGGAAGCTGTTACTGCCGTGGCCGACGCAATTCAGCGCTCGCGGGCTGGCCTAGCAGACCCGAATCGTCCGATTGCGAGCTTCATCTTCCTTGGTCCGACCGGTGTCGGTAAAACCGAGCTGGCCAAAGCGCTAGCCGCCTACCTGTTCGACACCGAAGACGCGATGGTGCGGATCGATATGTCCGAGTACATGGAGAAACATGCGGTTTCGCGATTGATTGGTGCGCCTCCGGGCTATGTGGGGTACGAGGAAGGCGGTCAGCTCACCGAGTCGATTCGGCGTCGCCCCTACGCAGTGATTTTGTTTGACGAGATCGAGAAGGCCCATCCAGATGTGTTCAACATCATGTTGCAAATTCTCGATGATGGTCGCGTTACTGATTCTCAAGGTCGCACGGTGGACTTTAAGAATACGGTGATCATCATGACCAGTAACATCGGATCGCAATACATCCTGGATATTGTCGGAGACGATCAGCGCTACGAAGAGATGAGATCGCGGGTGATGGAGGCGATGCGGACCAGCTTCCGCCCTGAATTCCTCAATCGGGTAGACGAAATCATCATCTTCCACAGCCTCCAAAAGTCCGAACTGCGGCAAATTGTCCAGCTTCAGGTCAAACGCCTAGCCGAGCGGTTAGCCGACCGCAAAATGGCGCTGCGCCTCTCCGATGCGGCCCTCGATTTCCTGGCCGAGGTAGGCTACGACCCGGTCTATGGTGCCCGTCCACTGAAGCGAGCCATCCAGCGCGAACTGGAAACTCAGATTGCTAAGGCAATTCTGCGCAGTGAATTCCACGACGGCGACACGATTTTTGTCGATGTGGAAAACGAACGCCTCGCCTTCAAGCGCCTCCCGGCTGAGCTAGTGACGATGTAAGCCGCACGGCATTAACTTCTACAGGCAATTTCACAGACGACCGTTCAATGCAGCGGTCGTCTGTTTTTGTGTCAGTGCGACCGGTTGATCCGCCAAAATTCGCGTAGAGGCGTTTTGGCAAAACGCCTGTACAAGATTGGGTTTTGGCAAAACGCCTGTACAAGATTGGGTTTTGGCAAAATGCCTGTACAAGATTGGGTTTTGGCAAAATGCCTGTACAAGATTGGGTTTTGGCAAAACGCCTGTACAACGCGACATTGAAATTTAGGGCGTTTAGTCGGATGTGATATTAATTGCACGCTAGTTGAATAAGTGCACTAGAAGTGCACTGAACCTTGGTCTAGTCTGCTATCTAAGGAAAGACTTTTCCTATCGCTAATCAACCAAGCCGCCCCTGATAAAATAAGGCTCGACCCCACCTCCCCCACCTCCCCTACCTCCCATGCCACCCATTCCCCTCCCCGATCTCACCGCCGCCGCCCGTTCCGGCAATGCCCTGATCAGCTTTCCTACCGACACCGTCCCTGCCCTAGCCGCCCGCCCGGATGCCGCTGGCCTGATCTATGCTGCTAAACAGCGCAGCGAAACCAAACCCCTGATTCTCATGGGTGCCGAGGCTACCGATCTGTGGGATTATGTGCAAGGCAGCGAGGCTGAATTCGCCGTCTGGCAAACCGTGGCTGCTCGTCACTGGCCGGGTGCCCTGACGCTGGTGCTGCCCGCCAGTCCGCGTTTACCAAAAGCCATGAACCCTACCGATCCCACCACAATCGGGATTCGGGTTCCCAATCATCCGATTGCCCGTCACATCTTGGCCCTAACCCAACCTCTAGCAACCACTAGTGTCAATCGCTCTGGTGAACCGCCCTTGCTGACTATGGCCGAAATCAACGCCCAATTTCCTAAGGTGCTGACCCTGCACCCGGATGAATTAGCCGCTCTAGAGCGCAAATATGGTACTCAGCTCAATCAGTTCACCAGCTCTGGGTTGCCGTCTACAGTGGCAAAATGGACCGGCACCGGGTGGCAGATTCTGCGGCAGGGCGAGGTGCGGCTAGAGTGAATTTGCGTCTAGTCTTCAAAACACCTTCAGCATCTGAGCCGCCTGCACCAAACCGGGCACGCTGGCTTCTGACCATTCGGCTTCGGCTCGGCGTCCGTTGAGCAGAATCAATCGCAACCGATAGGCATGGGAAAATCCTTCTGCCTCCATCCAAATCAAATCGCTCTCGGCTTCGCAGCTAATCCGCTCTTCATCCATCAGCTCGGACTGCATTTGCTGCATGGTCTGGCTGAGTTGTAAGGCCAAGCGACAGAAATCGTCGAGTTCGGCTTCGGTGAGTTCGATTGCCCATTCGTCAGTGCCCACCAAACCGCAAAATTCTGTGGCATTTGGGTCCCAACCTAACCGCCAGCCGCTTCCTGATTTCAGTTGACGCACTTTCTCCATCAGGGCTGCAAAAGCTGGGCATCGCCGGGTTGGGGTTGACGGGGGAAGCGGGAGGGAGGGGAGGGGGAAGGAGAAGCCGAGGGAGTGGGGGAAGGTAGGGGAGATGAGGGGGAGGGTTCGGGTTCGGGGTTGGGGTTGAATAGGCTAACTAGGGCATTCACGAGAGCGTCGCGTTGGGCACGGTTTAGGCTTTGGATGGCGGCCTTATCACCTTCCATTGGATTGGTTCGCAGGGCGGTGCCGCTGGGATAGGTGGCGGGTTCCATGCGCTCGTTGGCATCCAGATAGTCGGCCAGGGTCAGCTTCCAGTCGAGGCGATAGCTGGTGGGTCGGCCTTTAGTGTAAATGTGATAGCGAATTAGGCGGCTGATTAACGTATTGTTGGTCGAAACTTCGCCGGTTTCGGTGTTGACGTACTGATTTTCTAGAGGCAGATCCGGAATCTGCTGATAAACCTGCTGCCAGATGTCTTCAATCCGAACTCGTTGGGCCACCGCCGCAGGAGGGTGGATTGGTGGCAGAGACGGCAGGATGGCAAAACAAACCAACAGCCCCGCTGTGATCAAGGCAATAGCACAAAACCGACCGCATCGACGCAGGGCTGGCATAACGGCAACTCAGCGATTCACCAACTACTCACCAACTACTCACCAATAATTTCCGGCTGGGTCAGCTCATCTGACATCTCGATAATGGCACGGATCACCGGCTTCATTTTAGGGTCGTCGATGTTGTCGAATTCCTCATAGCGACGGCGCTGCGCCCTTGCGGCTACCAGTACTGTAATTTTGTAGCGGTTAGAGGCAGCATTGATCAATTCCTCGGCCCGACGCATGAGTTGGCTTGTGTCCAGAGTAGAGCGCTTTATCATCATAAATTTAATGCGGATAGTGAATCCAATTCCCACAGCAACCGAACTGTTCCAGTGTATCAAGCTTCTGAAACAGTCGCCGGAAATCGACAGGGTTTCGCTCCCCTCGTCGTCAATTCCTCAACCGATGCGCCTTATTTAGCTTTGGTTTTCTTCGCTTTTACCGCGCTCGTTTTGCCGGTGGCTGCCGTTTTGGCAGCACTCTTAGAGGTTGCTTTAGCAGCTCCTTTGCCACTGCCATTGATCGACACGGGTTCGATCGAGGTGTGCAGATGGGCTTCCAGGAACCAGAGTCGTTTGTCAATGCCGCGCGAAATTTCGGTGTAGAGGTCGGCGGTATCGGCATCGCCCAAATCATCGGTAGCATCGATATTGTCCCGCAGGGATTTGGCGTAGGCAGCATAGCGGTCTGCCAGGGCAGTGACATGGTCTTTGCCGTCCAAGATATCAAGCGGATATTCCGGCAATGCAGACTGGCTGGCTGCAACGCGAGCGGTTCCCATTGCCACGCCGCCCAAGGCTGTCACCCGTTCAGCCACCATATCGATGTATTCTTCCAACTCGGATGCTAGCTCATCGAATAGCTCATGGAGCTGGTAGAAATCCATGCCTTTGACATTCCAATGGGCTTGCTTCACTTGAGTTTTTAGATCTAATGTGGAAGCCAGCGTTTGGTTTAATATCGCAACGACCTGCGAGCGAACGTTAGCAGGCATATCTATGCGGGTATCGCTCAGAAGTTGACTGCGACCATTGCTACCCATATACCACCTTCCTAGGGGAATCCAATCACAACATCAATTAGTCCCCACCATAGTCGAAAATGGCGAGCATGGAGCAGTTTAATTTAATTTTGTAAGAATACCGTAACAAATCCGATAGACAGCTACAGGCATATTGTCTGTCTGGGGCTGTTCTAATCCTGACGGGGCAAACGCCATTCTGCCAGGAAAACGTTGCAGATCGCGTTAATGACTAATACAAACCCCTACCAAACCCTTATCGAATTTTATACAGAGTCACCAACCTAGTCACTAACCAGGTTCAAATTGAATTAGGGCAGGGTTTGCCAAGCTTGGGCCACAATGTCACTCAGCCAGCGGCGGGAATCTCGATCCAGTAAGCGGTCATCCGCAAGCACTTCCGCAGTCAGGTCGTCTAAGGTTTGCCCCTTGGAGCGAGCAACTTGAACGACACCCGCAATGGCTGCCGCGATCAACTCTTCATTCACTGGCTTTTGCCGTAAGTCAACTATTTCTTGGGGACTGACTGGGATGGGATAATGCATTGCTAACTATAGAAGTAGAACAAGAACATGAGTCTGAAAAAGCGCCTGGCAAAAATGAGAACCCTGTAAATCTTTTTTAAGAAAACAGCGTATTCGGAAGTGTAGCGCAAAACTTGCTGCTGTCAACCCCGCTTTTACAGGAAATTTATCGAAACAAAAAGATTTATCGGAGATAAAAATTTTGGTGATGAAAGAGCTGCTTTACATAGAAATCCCCACACCCGATACGGCTGCCGTTCAAGCTTGGCTGCAACAGCAATTCGTACCGCCAATTCCGACAAATTTGGCTGCAAAGCATAGCACACCCGACGGATTTAAGCTAGTGTTTTTGCCAATTTCTTCCAATTCTGGGACTCCTGACAACAATGTGGTGCCTCCGGAGTTGGTTGTGTTTACCTGGTCAGTGCAGCGGACCACCTATCTAAAAGCTTTTCGCTGGGCCGATCGGCCTCTGATCCAAGAGGGTGAAATTCTCCAGCGGTTAGCCCAAGACCTGCGGCAGCAGTTTCCCCATCGCTACCCGGAGCCGCCAGCTATCGATCTGTCTCAGAGTTCAATCTTTGCAGCCCTAGCACCCTACTATCCCAAAACCGTCCACTACTTCAGCAAAATGTCAGATGGTGAAGCCCATCTGACCCGCGCCTACTGGTGGGAACAGCGGTGGCGAGAGGGAGTCTGCAATCCGCAGCAGCCGAAGCAGGTGGTGTTCAGACAGAAGGAACAGGGCTTCGACGTGAGCGCACTGCCCCCATGGGGCCAGAAAAATCAGCCGAATGGGAGCAAGGGAACGGGGGAGTCGTCCCAGCCTTTTGGTCCGTTTGATTTGATTTATATTGGCGGCGCGTTGGGCGTGATCCATGCGGCGGTGATGGCGCGATTGGGCTACCGGGTGCTGCTGATGGAGCGCTTACCGTTTGGGCGAATGAATCGGGAATGGAACATTTCGCGAGCCGAGTTTCAAGGCTTGATTGACTTGGGGTTGTTTACGCCTGCCGAGTTTGAAAGCTTGATTGCCTGCGAATATAAAGACGGATTTCATAAGTTTTTTGATGCCAATAACCCGCCTCAGGCCAAAGCCCCCATCCTGCACACCCCTACTGTACTGAATGTGGCGATCGATGCCGAGAAGCTGCTGAAGCTGTGCGGTGAAAAACTGCGGGCGGCGGGCGGCGAAATTTGGGATGAGACCGAATTTGTCCGGGCCGAGGTGGGCGAGAAACAGGTGACGGTTTTGGCGAACTATTTGCCCACCCAGACGGCTAAATCCGTCCAAGGTCGCCTGCTAGTCGATGCGATGGGAACGGCTTCCCCGATTGCTTGGCAGCTCAACGGCGGACGGGCCTTTGATAGCGTTTGCCCCACGGTGGGCGCGGTGATTGACGGTGGCTTTACAGCGGGCGTTTGGGACTCAGACTATGGCGATGTGCTCAACAGCCACGGGGATATTTCGCGGGGTCGTCAGTTGATTTGGGAGCTGTTTCCGGGCCGCGGCAATGAGTTAACGTTTTATCTATTTCACTACCATCAGGTGCATCCTCAGAATCCTGGCTCTCTCCTGGAAATGTACGAAGATTTCTTCACGATTCTGCCGGAATACCGCCGCTGTGACCCGGAACGTCTGGTCTGGAAGAAACCCACCTTTGGCTATATTCCCGGCCATTTCAGCATCAAAGGCAATGAACGGCAGGTCGCATTTGACCGGCTGGTAGCAATTGGCGATGCAGCCTCGCTTCAGTCGCCACTGGTGTTTACTGGCTTTGGTTCCCTGGTGCGCAACCTACCGCGTCTCACCGATTTGTTGGATACAGCCCTGCGCCATGATCTGCTCAAAGCCGAGCACCTGAATCAAATCCGCGCCTTTCAAAGCAATATTGCCGTTACCTGGCTGTTCTCGAAGGGCATGATGGTGCCGACGGGCAAATTCCTGCCGCCAGAGCGGGTGAATGCCATGCTCAACACCTTCTTTGGCATCTTGGCTAGCGAACCACCTGAAGTAGCCGACCAGTTTGTCAAAGACCGGGCCGGTTGGGTGCCATTTAACCGCATGGCGCTGAAAGCTGCGTGGTGCAATCCGGCCCTACTGCTGTGGATCTGGGAACTGGCGGGACCCAAAGATCTGCTGCGCTGGTTGGGTAGCTATGTCAATTTCACCCTCACGGCTCTGGTGAGCTGGTTGCTGAGCTGGCTACCCGGTTTCGCTCGCTCGATTCAACCCTGGCTAGAACCCCGCCATCCGGCCCTGTGGCTCTGGCTACTGGCTCAAAGCTATGCCGTCACCTATGGAGTGGGTAAGCCTCGGCCCGATCTGATGCCCAAACTCGGCAAGTCGCCCAGCATCAAAACACCGATTCCGTCTTGATCCGCTTGATGCCACAGGAAGGAGGACCCATGACCGGCACTGTGAATTTCCCGACGCTGACTCTCGAAGAGTTCCTCAAGCGGCCAGAAACTAAAGGGGCAACGTTAGCAAGAGCGCCAGACGCGGAACCCATTGCTGGCGACGAATGGTGAGCCTGCACCCAAATCAGACCAATCAAAATTGACTACCTCGACTCCGATCCCAAAATCTTCTGTAAATTTTTGTGTTTAAGGCTATTTTGTAAATTTGGATACAGAATTTTCGTGTATAGTTATTCTTAGAGAGAAATTTGCGACCCTATCACACGGAGAAAACCTATGTCTACCCAAGAGCAAGCTCGCGCCTTAATGATGCGCCACCACCAGATGATCAAGAATCGGCAGCAATCGATGCTGAGTCGGGCCGCTGCAGAGGTAGGACTAGATGGAGACGTGGAGTACCACAATCGGATTCAGGGCAAGTTTCCAGCCAATGTCCAGTCGGACTATGACCGCAGCCATGCTTCTCCTAGCTAGGCTGAACTGCTCAATTAGCAGCAAACTTTCTAATCTCAGTAGATCGAAAATGAGCCAGATTGCATCGTCCTGCTTGGGTTAGATCCCTCTAATCCCTTATCAAGGGGGCTTCAAACCCGTTTTGGTGTGTGCTACGGTTCAACGCGCACAGGCTGCACCTACGGTTCCCCCTTTCGTTAGAGAGCTAGGGGGATCAATCACAATTTGCGATCTACTGAATCTAAATTTCTAAGCGTTCTCCAAAGTCGGTTCTAAATCTTCCACTACAATCACGCCTACGAGCACGCATTCAAGTCATAAATTTCCATGACGCTCCATGCACAGAACGTTCTCCGCTGCGAGAGCGTTTTTTAATGACTGCTCCTGACCGGTTTCCGTGACCAGAAGCAGGAAGATTAGCGTAAACTAGGCTTCACGTCTGTTGAAGTACGTTAGTTGAATTGCAATTCAGGAGTGAGTATGATCCGCGCCATCATGGAGACCGACAAGGGCACGATTCACCTAGAGCTAGACGAAGAAAAAGCTCCTGCCACCGTGCAGAACTTCGTTGAACTGTCTAAAAGCGGTTTCTACAACAACCTGACCTTCCATCGGGTAGAACCAGGGTTTGTGATTCAGGGCGGCGATCCGCGCGGCAACGGCACGGGTGGATCCAACAAACGGATTCCGCTAGAGATTTGGGCCGAAGGAGCAGCGGAACCAACCGTCGGGCGTCCGCTCAATCCAGGCCAGAAACCGATGATCAAGCACGATGCGGCAGGCGTGATTTCGATGGCTCGCACCTCTGACCCCAACAGCGCCACCAGTCAGTTCTTTATCACCCTCGATGCCACCCCATTTCTGGACGGCCAGTATGCCGCCTTTGGCAAAACAGAAGATATTACCGTGGTTCAAGCCATCCGGATTGGCGACAAAATCCTATCGGTAACCATCGAAGAATAAAGGCAGCATTTGTTTTAAAAATCCAAACAGGACAAAAACAGCGCGGATTGGGTGAATCAAGCTATCGCAAAAGAGGTGAAAGAATGGCAGATTGGCAGGAGATTACGGGCGGGGTCACGGCCCCCAAAGGCTATCGGGCAGCGGGGATTGCGGCTGGTCTTAAACCATCGGGTGCACCCGATCTAGCATTGATTGTGTCGGATGTGGATGCGATTGCAGCGGGTGTATTCACCACCAGTCAAGTGAAGGCAGCCTGTGTAGATTACTGTCGCCAACGCTTGCAAGCCAAATCAGTTGCGCGTGCCATTCTCTGTAATGCTGGACAGGCAAATGCGGCAACCGGAGCACAGGGCTGGGCCGATGCCAACGAAAGCGCTGAACTGCTGGCCCGCGAGCTGGGCATTTCCCCAGAGTTGGTGTTGGTGGCTTCAACGGGCGTAATTGGGCAGCGCATCAAGATGGACCAACTGCGGACGGGCATTCCCCAACTGGTAGCCGCTGCTGCTCCAACCGGATCCGATGCTGCCGCCAAAGCGATCATTACCACCGATCTCGTCACCAAGTCCTTTGCGCTAGAAACCACAATGGATAGTCGCCCGGTGCGGATTGGTGGGATTTGTAAAGGTTCCGGCATGATCCATCCCAACATGGCGACGATGCTGGCCTTTGTCACCTGCGATGCGGCCATTTCCCCCCACCTCTGGCAGCAAATGGTGAGTCGTGCGGCTGATAAAAGCTTTAACCAAATCACCGTCGATGGCGATACCAGCACCAACGATTCGCTGATTGCGCTTGCCAATGGGGAATCCCGCACGCCGGCCATTACCGAACCCGGTCCAGAGGCCGACAAGCTGGAAGCGATGTTGACCGAGGTTTGTATGGGGATGGCAAAGGCAATTGCCCGCGATGGTGAAGGAGCGACCTGTCTGCTAGAAATCCGCGTTTCTGGTACGAGTGATGATGCCGCGGCACGTCAAATCGCCCGCACAATTGCGGGTTCTGCTCTGTTTAAGGCTGCCGTCTTTGGACGAGATCCAAACTGGGGCCGCATTGCGGCGGCAGCAGGACGGGCGGGAGTCCCGTTTGATCAGGAAAACCTGCGGGTGCAGTTGGGTGACTTTGTGCTGATGGAAAATGGACAGCCTTTGCCCTTTGATCGGGCGGCGGCTAGCCGCTACATGAAGCAGGCAGCGGCAGGAGAGTACCTGAAATCGGATACGGTGCGGGTTTCAGTCAGCGTCGGCAATGGCTCTGGAACCGGTGCAGCATGGGGCTGTGATCTGAGCTATGACTACGTCAAGATCAACGCTGAGTATACGACGTAGTGTTAGGCAGGTAATGTTAGGCAACCTCTTTGTAGTCGTAGGTCTCAGGCTCTGTGACTCCAGCTTTAATCTGTGGACGGACGACAAGAGACATCATCCAAATGTAGAGGGCCGCTCTCAGTAACTCTGGGATCTGGCGCAGCCAATCGGTGGCTCTTAGTTGGGCCAGCAGCTGTGGTTGATTGCCTAGTGCACCAAGCTGACGATGAATCGGCAGCTGAATGAAGACAGTGGAGAGAAACGCCCATAGGGCCAGCGCAATTGCCAATACCAGCATCCAGCGTTTGAGCACCCGGGGACAGAACCAGAGAACGACAACTGCCAGCGCCAATTCAATCACCCGAGGCAACAACAAGACTCGGAGTGCTCCACTGGTCATCACCCGATGATAGGCTGGAAAACTTTCAGCACTGATGAATTCCCAAGCGGGATAGTTTACAAATGCCTGACTAATATGCGCTCCAGTTTGAAAGAAAACCACAGCAAACAGAAGCACAAATAGGAATCGTCTCGTTGTTTCGTTCATTTGCCTTGATGAGTGAATCTTGCCGGATTTAAGGAGTTGCACCAGGAACAACTCAGTGAATGAGTCATTAAAAGGGTAGTTTACAGTCTGTTGAACCAGTTTGGGTGATCTTTTGAACTCCGTATTTAACGTTGTGCTGGGGGCGTTTAGTGTCGCTCCAGCGAAAGAGGGCACGCCGTCTAACGATCTCCGTTTTGAGATCATTCGGGTTCACCAAATCTACACGGTCGGGTATGACCCCCCAAGCGAAGCGAACACATTCCACTGACCCATCAAGATTCTGCCGCAGGAGGCCGTAGGCAGCATTGGGCACTGGCTGCACTGGGTTTGCCACGATGTTGACCGCTAGGACCAAGACATGGCTGAGTTGCGTTGCGTCCTCATCTTGAAAAAGTTGCAGCGTCAGTTGGAGGATGTCGTTTGGTTGCAGAACCGCGGAGGCAACGGGCGTAGCTCCCCGATCGCTCTGGGTCAACTGAGATAGGGAAAGCTGATAAACCACGCCGGTATTCAGGTTAGTTGGCGAACTGCTGGGGAGGGATAACAACGCCTCACCCCCTTTCCGAATGCGTTTAATCTGCAACGCTCGGGCCGGAAACACAGCATCGATTTGTCCAAGATTGGACGCTGGACTCGGTTCTGTATCTGCCCAGTCGTAACGCCAAGTTAGCAGGCTGTCGGGATTGTATTCTCTGCGATCGGTGGCAAGCCGCAGGCTGATCAGTTTGGTCAATCCCCCTGGGCTAGGGACAGTAATTTGGGTAGAACTGTGAGCCGTAGGAGAAGCGAGCTGACGATTATATTCAGGGTCTTCAAACTGAAGAAACTGAGGTCTTAGCGGTAGGGGGAGGGTGCGGTCGCTGGTCAGCCTCAAAGCAAACGAAAGGGATTGTTGGAATCCATCGTCTAAACCATTTGCGTCAGGTTTTGGCTTAACGCGAGCTTGAATGGAGAGCGTAGAGCCAGCTGCCAGCAGCGCTAACTGATCTTTTAAGGCTGACAGGTTGCTTGTCCTGAATTCCAGTTCCCAGTTCAGGCGAGTCACGATAGTTTGTACGAGCGCAAAGGTAAAGGTTTGGTTCCCAACCACCGCAGACATTTCGCTGACCTCCCAGTCTACAAGCTGAGTTGGTTGGTTTCCGGCTCCGCGATAGCTGGCTAATTTGAACTTCACGTATCCGTCCCAGTTGGCAGGAATTGCACCACTGCTAGGCTCTGTCAGCCGCAGCCGCAACCCGCGAGCTGGTTTGTTCTGAATTAAATCTGCTGCAAGGAAGGCTTCATCGGCGGGAGAAGCTTCAACCCATACTGTCTGTGTGGGTTGAAAGTAACTTGCCCAGGGCTGTAGCGCCAAGGAGTCTGGACGACCTTGTTCAGGGTTAGGAGGCAGAGGTACCGGACGGGGCATGCGGTGTTGTACAGGAACACTGCCTGAGACAAAGACAGAATGATTTGAGAAATTTTCAGCAGAATTTTGTAAAGAATCTGGCGTTGTGCCGACAGGATTGAGATCACCTTGACGTAAGAGTTGATTGCGAAGGTTGAAGAAAACACCAGGGCGATCGCCGATCAGCAAATAGCGCATCATGCTGGGTAAAACGGCCTGCCAATGGCTCTCAGCCTTAGACTTTACCACAGTCTTCTGATCAACTGTTTCTGTCCTGATCGCGAAAATTTCCGTCATATCAATAGCCGGCAGTTGGGGTTTCAGGGCAGTGGGGAGCAGGCTGCTGATGGCTCTGGCTCTGAACAGATTGGGAAGTCCTGCGGTTACTCCATTCGCGTTGGTACGGTACTGCACGGTATATTGGGGAGCCTGCCACCAGAGAGTGTGATTGCTCGTGGCATCTAACCCACCCGTCACTCCTTGCGCCGCATGGCGAACGCTGACCCTTAAGCTGCTCAGTCCCCACGGCCAGGTTCCCTGGCCCGGTCTTTCCGTCAAGTAGATGGGTTGCACTCCAATGGTTTGGGGCGGCGCTAACTCAAACGGTTGGATGGTTTGAGACGGCGCTAACTCAGACGGTTGGAGCTGGGACGGTAAGCTAGTGCCCCCCCATTGGCCTTCACTAAACCGCAACTGGGGTAGCTGGGATCGCAGTTGGAACACGCGCTTTAGAGGCAGTTCGGTGGTAGCCAAGTCGCTGATAATTTGATAGCTGTAGCTTGTGATAATGGGTGCAGCAAATGGATCTGTCTCGCTAGCTAAGCGGCGAATCTCGCGGAACCGCAGCACCGCAACCGGCGACTCTGGACATAGCCGCGCGTGAATCTCTTTAGCCCAGTCAATACTGGTTTGCAAGAGTTGCAAGAGTTCTTCTGGAGTTGATGAGCTAGGTACCTCCCAAAGGTGACTGGTGATGGGACGCAAGGTTTTGGTGGCCTGGTTGAGACACAACAGCTCCGCCGAAACTAGCGATAGGGTGTAGTCCTTAGCAGCGGGCTGAAATATCAATCCTAGATAAGGGCTGATAGCAAGGCTTTGAGCCTGAAGTTGGGCTGATGGTGGTGCAGTGGTTAGCAGCGTGGCAGCCGCATAACGGCTCAGGGTTACAGGGGCTTCGGCAAGTTTGCTGGTGGCTATTTGTAACCCTGGAGCTGCCCAGACTGCATAACCCTGCGAGAACTGTGATTGCACCTCAGCGACCGTTAAGGCCCGACTGTAGATTGCCACCCGATAGTATTTCCCCAGCCAGGGACTATTGCCCAAAATCTCATTACCTAAACCAAGGCGGAAAGTCTGGTCAGAATTTTGGCCGCGATAAAACGGGAAGAGACCATTCAAAAGCGTATTGCTGGCTCGTTCTTGCCCATCAATGTAAACCTTCATCAGTCCATTAGATTGACGGGTAAACACGATATGGGACAGTCCCGCCTTTGTAGACCCAGGATCTGTGGCGATCGGGGCTGTGCGGTCGAGGGGTGTGCCAGCGGCAGAGCGGGTGCCATCCGAGTGGGTGGTGCTATCTGTGCGGAGTCGAACGCTAAATAGATCACCGCCCGATTGATTGTCCCTTCCGCCCTGGGCCAAGGTGAAATAGCGATTGTTGGGGTCATTGGACAGGGTGACAATCGGCGCTAGCCTTGTTGCCCTTGTTTGATCTGCATCCAGCTCAAGCCACACTTCGATTGTCAGTTCCTGCGTAGACCTACAGGCATTGATCAGTTTGGTTGCCGGTCGGTTCGTGAGCAGAATGCTCGAACGCAGCAGCCTCAAGCCGTCCCCTTCCCATCGCCAAGGGGGGTCCTGGCCGCCAGAGCGTTCCATGAGGTCGAGGTCGAGTGGTTCACCCACACCAGACCGATCCATCACCCTGCTGCCAGAACCGCCCTGAAATAGGTAAAGCACTTGAAGGTCTGCGGGCAACGCGCCCTCCTGAGGCAGAGCAAGAATTGGGAGTCCGGTGCGGCGCAGCGGTTCTGTTTTAATCGCTTGGGCTGGTTCTGGGGGCAGATGGGAACCAGAGTGGTTTGTTGGAAGGGGGGGGACAGCCTGTCGGTAGCTGGCAATATTTTGCTTGAGCGCTGCCAAGCGGCTGAGGCGGGCCGGAGAGTTGGGTTGGGCCGCAATCACGCTTTGGAGGCGTTCGGCAGGAGGTTCAGCTACAGGATGTTGTAGGCGGAACCAGCTTTCTTGCAGGGCTAGGGGATCTAATCTGGCCCAGGTTCGACCAGTGGCTGTATCGACGCTGGAGATCGCCAGTCGGATCGGGGTGCCATCGCTCGTGGTGGGCTGCCAGGTGGTCAGCATCAGGGCTAGCTTGGCGGGTTCTGGATCGCGATTGAGGCATAGAATTGGGTCAACCTGGAGCGGTGAGCTTACCTGGGGCTGGTTTGAGGATTGGTCTAGCCCATCGCTGCCAGGTAACTGCAAACGACCCAAACAAGGCAGGGTGAGCAACAGCCAATCGGGGTGAATTGGGTCGGAGGGGCTGTAGTGGTCGGGGCTACTGAGGATCCCAAGCTGCGCCCCATTTGGCAGGAACTGGAGTGTCGTGGGACTAATGGTGGTCAATGGCGTTTGGTTCAACCAGAAGTGACCGCTGGCTTCGACTAGCAAGAGAGAAGGAGACTGCTTGAGGAGTTGCTCTAACTCTTTGATCAGAGCTTGCCGAAACACTGGATCAAAAAAGCCAGCACCGCTCTTATCAATTCCAGTGGCTGGGTCAGGGGTGGAGATGTCATGCAGTTTTTCCAATTGCGCTTTGAAGTTCGCTAGCGTGAGCCAGCGAACAGGTTGCGTCACGGTCCAGCGGCGATCGGTCTTAATCTCGGTCTTAATCTCGGTCTTAATCTTCGCAGTTTCCGGTGGGTTTGACGACGGCTGAAGCTCGACATCGATCAGCTCGACATCGATCAGCTGATGTTCCACAACCGCTAAAAACTCCCAAGCCGCATTGGTAGCCAAATGGAAGATGGTGTCACGGTCGAGGCTGCGGTTTTGGGTCATTTGCTCTAGGGGCAGCATATGCTGATTCAGCAAAATCCGCAGAGTATGGCGGCGGTGCTTTAGGCTTCGCTGCTCAAGAGGTTTTGGCAATGAGGGGAGCAGGACCGTGGTTGTAGGGGATTGGGGATCGAGCTTGAGTTCCTCTGGCCAGGAGATCAAGTTTTTGATTTCGAGCATGCCGTTGAAAATCAGAGTTTCCTGCCAAACCAACACAGGTTCTGCTTGACTGCGCTCAGTTGGCTTAATTTGTAGATCAGCCGTATAGCTACAGGTTAAATCTCCAGCCGATGAGCCGAAAACCTGGGTAATGCTAGCAGTTGGCTTGAGGGTAGCTTGGTTTGGTGCATCAGTTTGCAAAAACTCTCCCCATTTGCAAGATAATAGAGCCTCAACAAATGCAGAGGTCAATGTTAGCAGCGGTATGTCGCTCTCATCGGTGGACGATTCCGGCTGTTTGGGAGATTGTAAGTCGAACGTTAGTGCCCCGAATCCGGGCAATGAGGGCTTGCCATCTGGCTCTGTATCCAGCATTATTCCAGGCAGCAGTTGAGGTGCATTCGTCACAGACGCGGTTTCCCAGTGAAACTGAAACGCCTGATGGTTTGTGGTCAATTGGTGATTAGCGACCGTGAGCGGTATCACACCTAAAAGATGCCCAGCTTGCCAGATTGGAGCTGCCGGTTTTCCGTCTTTCAGAATTGGAAACTGGACTTTTGCTTCAAAGCTATTGCGATTAGAATCGGTAGAGCCTAATTGAATGTCCAGGTCTAGTTCAACGGCATGGTTTCTTGTTTGAAGATTGATTTCAAGCGTTAATAATTTGGGTAACAAATGCAGAGCTTGATCGGATACTGGAATTGAATATTTGTGGGAACGATTTGTTTGTCCCTGAGAAGTCTGTTCTTGGGGAAACCGCAAAGCAAGCCCTTTCGAATGGTTCTCTGGCTTCAGTGGAACGCTCCAGAGATAATCAAACAACACAAATTTGAGAAATGCATCTTTAATTTCAATGAAAAGGCCACCGTCATCTTGCTGCAACGCTATCGTGCGCCATACTAACATAGGAGCATCAAACGCTTCACCCTGGTTTAAAACTAAAGGCCATTCGCCTTCTGCGCCTTCTGAAGCCGCGTTCTGATCGCCAGTGAGACCGACAAGTGTGACTGCCTTTAAACTCAGATCTTGATTAGCACCTTCAACAGAAAATTCTAGCTGCACAGCGTTGCTAAAATCCTCTAGCTCTTTAATTTCTCTCAGAGGAAGCTGCAATCGCCCAATCATAATCACCCGTTCCGGTTTTCCCTGGCGCAACTCTACCTGTTCCAGAGTGAGGGGATAAAAATGCAGACCGAACAGCGGCAGATAGGAGAGTGATGTGTTCTTAGAAGGAGATGTGTTCTTAGAAGGATCGTCTTTAGAAGGATTCGGAGCCGCTAGCCGCCACTCATACCCCGACAGAAAGTCAAAATCACGCGACCGTGCCTCTGGATCATTCACATCCTGAACATAGGGAGACAGACGCGCCTGTCTCAAAAATTGCCCTGTTTCCGATTGGGTTGCCTGAGCTAGCCGCAGAGGTAGATCGCGGAACCACATCTGCCACTGCTGATTTCCGACCTGCAAGCTAATCGGTTTAGCCGTGGTGGTCAGGGCATAGGCAAGTTCCTGCTCAGCGGTCTTATAAAACACGACTGGCGTTTGTAGCCACGATTCATCCATCTGAGTCGGCCTCCGCACCAGCCCCCGCTGATCGTGCAGTCCCTGGGGTGTGAGTTTGGCTGCCAAACTACCGGCAGTGACGGCAAAGGTATCGCTGCCATGCGGTGCTGAATCCTCAAGCCGGGTGAGCTGCCTGCCACTGACAGAAAACTGGCCAGCAATTCCCTCTAGAGCTGAATTATCCTTCAGTTCAAGAGTGGAACCATTTGCCAAACTTAAATGGCCCGGATAGTTCTCAAGCTGAAAGGTGGGTTGTACGGACCAAACATAGGGTTCAATCAGGTGGCGCAGATCTGGCTTGCTCTGTTCGTTGGTGGAATCATTCAGATCAAGAGCCAGCGTGCCATCCGCACTAGATAGACTGGCTCGTTCACTCAGCCGTTGCCAGTGGGTTGCGTAGGTGTCGCGGATGAGAGGGTACGGTGGTTCAGGTGGGGGTGATTGGGGCAGGGGTGATACAAATTCTGGGCTTTGGGGCGGTTCAGGAAGCTGGGCAAAGGCATTAATCTCGTCGGTGTAGGGCAGATCGAAGCGATACTGGCAGACCAATTCATGGTTGGACTGAGAAGGGACTAGCTGTAGTCCTGGCAATGAGAGAGCAACCAGCGGTAAGTCCGGCTGTGATTTCCACTCGGTTGCTGGAGCAAGTGCGTCTCTGTTGGCATCAGCCAAGCGAAGCCACATCGTTGACCCGGTGGCTGTAAACTGTAGACCTTCCGACAGAGTCGAATTGGCTTGAAGGAATGGTATTTCGTAGGGCACCAGTTGACGGCTTGAACTGGGATAATTGGCAGGGGCCTGCAACTGAGTTAACGGCAATGCCTGAATCATGGGCAGACGAGCATGGCGTTGCCAGATCAGGGGTTGCTGATCAAGGAAGCGCCTGGACAAGAATTTCTGCTGCATTTGCTCGTATACAGTGGATCCACCAAATTTTGCGACTGGCCGTTGATCGAGACGATAATTGAGTTGCCAATTGGCTAGTTCGGCAGATGGCTGAACGCGGGAAGAGGCAGGACGAGCTTTCAGTTGTAAGTTCTGTACGGCCATCAGCATCGGCGATGGAAACAGATCGCGATCGGGTCGAGCAGTTCTCAACGCAAAGGATCGCAACCCATTGACCCAGTTGTCTAGATCGGGAATGGCATCAACAAGGCGGGGAGCCTGAGTACTGAGCCAAAGCAGCCCATTAAAAATGGTTGTGGGGTTTTCAATGTCAAGCTTGATCTCTCGCAGCACCCAGCTGTTATTGGTTTGGGCGTTGGTCTGGGCATTAGGACGGCCATATTTCCAGTTGCCGTGGATGCGATCGGCGTCCGTTAAGGTCAGATTCCACGGCTGCTCATCGAGATAGGTGGATAAAACAGTCTCATTGCCCAGAGCAACTGCACCTTGAAGCAACGATTGAGTAGCTTCAGAGGATGCGGCAGCCCCATCCAAATCGAGATCTAGATAGAGTTGTTCGGTCAGGTTGAGAAAGGGCAACTGCGCCCAACCGTTTTGGAGCGGCATAAACCCCCAAAGCAGCCAGGGGTTGATGGTGCCATTCTGCTGATCATCTGAATCAGAGCCTTGCTGCGCTGCGGTTGCTTGGGGCGGTTTAGAAATGGTTATGTCATCCAGGGCATAATCCGATTCAGGTCGTCCCTGAATTTTGCGTAGAAACTGCGGAACTTCAACTGGGCTGAAGGCGGTTCTTAACTCAGTGGCGCTGAAGAACTCTTCGCTTTGAGTACCCGTTTCGGATTCGGTAACTTGATAGGTGTAGCTGAGTCGATCGACCTCTGGTGCAGAAGAGGCAGTGGCGATTGATTCAGGTTGGGTGTCGAAGTTGATGGTGAGGCTATCGCCGTTGCCATCGATCTCAACCCAAGCCGGAGCAATTCGAGCCAGCGAATCGGGTGGATTTTGCCCATCGTAGGGCGGTCGATCGCTAACCAATAGGCTGAATGCATCGGGTTCAAATCGCAGCTTTGGGAGCGCATTCTCTGATCGAAATAACCAGAAGAGGTCGGGCACCTGATTGGGAGTAGTGAGTTCGAGCGTAACCCACTGAGGAAGCTGATCTGCTCTAACTTGCTTGTTGAGGGGATGGTTTGGGTTGAGATAGCCACTAAGCTGATTCCAGGCTGATACCCAGCTAGTTACCTCTTCCTGAGTCAAGCGGTTCTTCTCAGGACGTAGCCGCAGGATTGGGTGATTGTACCTTTGCGGAAAATCTTGAGTCAGCAGAAAAGGCGCTGCGATCTGATGAGCCTGCCAGGGTAACTGCACCTGACCATAGAGCGATAACCCACTGCCGTGAACACTCACTTGGCTGAGCAGGCGACTGGGTTGAACCCTTGCACGGTCTGTCTGGTCATTGCCATGCCGCTGTTCAAACGCCTCTACCGCGAGCTGAAGGAATAACTTGGTATACAGGTGCTCGACTGCTTGCCCCTGGGCCTCAAGCCCGCCCAGACCCAGAAAAATTTCCCCTGCTAAACAGGTCAGCGAGGTTGGGAAATACGGCATGGGTTGTCTTTGGGGAAACTGAGTGGGCCAGCCGTCTGGGTCTGCCTGCACCAGCAGCAGAGAACATTGCCCTGTGGTGATTAGCTCTCTTAGCTGCGTCTGCGATCGCTCGTCAAGTGTAGGCACTGGCAAATGCTCTGACCGCCGCCACTCATAGCCTGAGCTGGGTTGATTACCGAGTTGAATGGTGACCTGCCGCACTACCCCAAGCACAATCATCGTGCCGGGTAACAGGCTATTGGATTGGCCGAGGCGGTCGCGGGCAATCAGGTCAACAAACAGGGTGCGAAATGCCCAGTCTTGCTCTGGGTTGGCCAATTTCAAAATATCGACTTTGGCCGACCACATTGGCCCTGTGATGGTGACGTTGTGCATAGCAGTGTCGGGAATGCGGGGCATGGCAAACTCCTTGAGCAACGATTAGCTGAGCAGATGGGGAAGAATGGGCACTAAATCACTGGGTTTAGCGCTGCCGCGACGAGTCATGATGCGAAGCTCACCGCCCTGCATTCGGGTAAGGCTGGCATTGAATAGCTGCTGCAGAACGGCATTGTGGTTAAGTTTTGGCGCGAGTTCTTCTGCTTCAGCCAGAGTCATCAAACCGTGATAGCGCAGAATTGTGCCGCTTCCAAGTCTGAGTCGTGCTCGCACAGGTTCTAACGTTGAGGAGCTGAGGTCTGGAGCACTTCCCCGTGCCAAAATCACCGTTTCTGATTGATCGTTCGGGTCGTTTCCCCGCGGTACTTGTCGTAACAGTTCGCCCACAGCGTCAATTTGGGCAGGGTCAGTCAGTCCCGATCGCCACTCCCGAATAGTAGTGCGATCGCTGTCACTCATCCTGCCTTGCCAGATCAGCGCATACTCATCTGCGGAAGGCAACGGCACGGTTTTTAGCTTGGCTTGCAGCGGTTCGGATATGCCTGTCAGGTCTAGCTCTGTTGGAACATACACCTGGGCCAGCCAGCGTTCGTAGAGGCGATCAATTGCAGCTTTATCCTGCAAGTCAGTAAAGAATCGCTGCAATGAGTTTTTGCTCGCCCGGTCAGTAAAGAGATTGAGCAGTTGGGTTTGCTCCTCTTGGTTGAGTGATCGGGAGGCGTGCAGCAACTTTCCTCGAATAATCAGATGATGCTGCAACCCTTCTAGGATATCTGCCTGTAGGGGGCGATAGTCGAATGTGAACGGCATTGCGTCGATTGCGTCGATTAAGCCATTGAAAGCGCCCAAAAAGGTTTGGACTACCTGCGAGTCGCGATCACCATCGAGCACTTGCTGCACCTGCGTTTGTAGGTCACGGGCATCTAAACTGTCTAGACTGCGCCAATCCAGGTTGCCAGCATCAGTGGGAATGGTCAGGCGATTCAGCCAGTCTGCTGCTGTAGGTTGATTCGCACTACGCAGACGGCTCTGGAGCAACGGCACAGTCACTTGCCAAACAATCGTCTTGCGATATTGGGCTGCAGGGAAGTTGGCAACAGGTTGTGCAGGAATATTACCGGCTGGTCCGGCTGAGGGCAACGACTCAAACTGGGAGAGCGCCGCGTTGAGCCGATCTTGGGCGGCAATCGCATTCTGTAACTCTTGTCTCTTTGCGTTCTCCTCAGCTCTAACTCGGTTTCCTTCAGCCTCTAGTTGAGATCGTTCAGTCTGTAATCGTTCTCTATCAGGTGATGATAATTGAGGGTTCGTTAAGCCAAAGTCTATGCTTCCGATGCGTGTGTCTATCCTGATCAGCTCAAATTGCAGCCTTTGCAGTTGGGACTGTAGCATTTCTGGTCGTGGCAGCTGCTCGATGTAAGCCTTTTGCCCAGCCAGGACTTGCCGGAATAGGGCGATTGCACCCGCTCGATATCGTTCATCATCTACCAACATGTGAATCTCACGGATTGCCTCAGCCGAAAGTTCGCCTGTCCACTGTAACGTCCACTCATCAGCACTATTGACGGTAATAACTGATGAATTGGACGGGGCAGGAGGAACTGTCATGGGCACAGGGGGGGCATAGGGGTGACTAACCTGAGTTTCCTGCAATTGAGTGCGTAGACGAGCAACAGCGGCATCAAACAACGATTGCTGCATAGTTTCTGCCTGTGCGATATTCAATGAGCCGAGCCAAGTCAGTTGGGACGTTTGAGAATTAACTTGGATTTTGGCAGCCGGTAAATTGGGTAGATCAGATTGGCTGAGCAAGGCGGCGGCACCGAGCGCAAAGTCAGTTTCACGGACGACTGAATTGCTTGGCGCGGCTCCAGGCAGTAACGCCAGCAAAACATCCCTCAGTTTGGCATCGCACTGATTTGCAAAATGGGTAATCTCCTCGCTATTGACGCCTTCTGAAGTGTCAAGCAACAGCAGCGTAAACGGCACGTTGGCATAGCTCAGTCTGGGAATGTTGGGCAGCGGCACAGGTTGGTCGTCAAATGCATTGGCATCCCCTCGCACCAAACGGCTGACATACCATTGCTCCAAAATGTCCTGATCGGTAGGAACTATCCCTATCTGTTCCAGAAGCCGCAGTTCGGCAATGGTCTGAGTCATCACCTGCTGTAGAGCATTCCGATCGCCAGCACTCAAAACTCCCAGCCATTTCAGTTGTTGCGTTTCTTCATCGAAAAAGAGGCGGTTGCCCATTCGCGAAAACATATAACGGCGCATCAGCGGTACCGTACTCACCTGAGTCAAAAATAGATTTAAGACATAGTCGCTGGAACCTTGCCTTTCTGGTATTGTCTTTTCTGGTGGGGAAATTCTGTCAAAGCTACCCAGGAAAGATTTACCTAATTGTCGCAGTTGGTATTGCTCAGGGCCACCTTCTGGCTGCTCCAGTAGGGTTTCGACCTGCACCTCCAGGTTGCCTTCAAAAATCTGGACGATTTGATAAACCACCTCCAGATCAGGCAAGGCACTGGGCGAGCGCAAATGTTGTGATTCCTCCCAATCCATAACAGGAGCCTCACTGGGCCACTGCTGTTTGACCGTTTTGGGTAGGCTATCCCAAAGCAACTTCAGAGGAATGCTAAGCCGCAGAGTCGTTAAAGCCGTGCCCGCTTCCAGCGTTTCTCCAAACGGTTGGTTCTTCGGTAACGCCAGATCGAGGACGGTCTGACCCGACATTGCGGCAGTCGGCAACGGTGAGCGATACTCAAAATCCTTGTGGATCACGCGATTGATCTCGGAGACTTGGTGGTCGCTCTGGGCAATCACCAACAGCTGATGCTGATAGAAAAACGGCAGCGTATCCCACTGCAATACCAACGCACCTTGCTGGAAGTTCCCTAACCGGATCGGCAGATCAAGGCTACGCACATCCGCTTCGAGTTGCAGAATATCTTCGGCACTGAACTGATCGAGGTCGGTGTCGTTGGTTGGAATTCGCTTCAGGTCAAGGTGATCAGGACTGGTAATTTCCCCTGGCAATCCTGCTGACAGAAAACCATCTGTGTTTAGCCTTAGCTTTAACTCAGGCGGATTAGGTTTGATCTGGCCCAGAGTAGCCAGTTTGTTAATCCGTTTGACCCAATCGTCACCCGTGGCGGTGGTGTAGGCAAAGCGGCGCAGCAGCGTAAAGGCCACCTGCCGGAACTGGAGTTGGCGAGCCAGAGTTTGGTTGCGCTCTATCAGGGTTTGTTCTGAGTGTTGGGCAATCATCACTTCCCAAGTGCGGCCGGGAGGAACAGACTGGCCTGGTAACGCAGGTGGGTCCAGCCGAGCCGAGCTAAGAATCACCGGCATCGCCACTGGCTGAATCCGATCCAGCACCACATCCAGACCGCCCTGTTTGGGATCAGGTTTCGTTTTGCGTTGATCGAGAATTGCCTCACGTTGCTGGTTTGTCTGCGTTGGAAATAGCGCTGGTGAAGTGAGCAGACTTTCCCACAGCAGCTGATAGCGATGATTGGGACGAATGTAGTAGCGGTAGGTATGTGCCCACTTGTCACTGATCAGATGATCGTAGGTTAGCCTGCCGCTCTCGTCGGGGGTTGTGGGGGCTGGGGTATCTACGCGGGGGTAAGCGGTCGCCAACCAAGGCCCATCGGCGGTCTTACCCAAATTGTCGGTGATCGTGGGTACTGCTGCCGCGTTGAAGAAGCGCAACGACCAGAGCATGATGTCAGGCAACGTAGCCGCCAGGGCCTTAGCCTCTGTTGGTATGTCAATGCTGATATCTGACTTGATGTTGCTGTTGAGAGATTCGGCATAGCGCTTGAAGCGTCGCCAGTTAAGCGGTTGGTCATCTTCACTATCGGGTTTGGCAAAGTCAGCTGCAAGCTGTTCGGGGTTAGCCGTGAAGTAAGCCGTGAGCGAACTGTGAATCGGCACAGCGTCGAGAGGAATCGTCGGTTCTTCCCCAGATGCTTTGATCTGCTTAACGACCGGTGGCTCAGTGGCGCGCAGCAGCAGATTCACGACTCCATTCAGAGGTACTGTAACGGTGTATTCCACTGCTTGATTCGCGTCTAGATCAAAATCAGTTTGACCGCTGCCGGGAGCAGATTGGTCAATTAAACTCAATGGAGCATTCAACTCAAACCGCAGCTTAATCTGGCTGTTACTATCGCCCTTAATTTCCAGCCGATGATATCGTTGTATCTGGAGAATGGTCGGCCGGAGGCTGATTTGGATTAGGGCCAACATTCCTGCAGGAGATACAGCTCCAGATTCTAGATCGATGCTCTTTGCCGCTTGGAACAGTAGCTCTACATGGAGATGGGGATATATGTCATTGTATTTCTGCTTGAGAGCAGCAAGTATACTCTGAACCGTCTTCAGGAGATCATCACCCGTAATGTAATCGCCAGTGCTGGCATCTTGCAGCGTGAACGCAGTGGTCAAGCCGAATCGCTGTAAGATACCCCAACCATACGGATCGGCTGTCTCAGCAGTGGAGTTTAAGAAAGTGGTCAGCGTCTGGGGTTGAATCGGAGGGCTGGTTTGTAGAGATACCCGATATTTGGGCAGGGCAGTCGTGCTGTCGTCTACCGTTTGCGCTTGCAGTACCTGAATTAGCTCTTCCAGGAAGGGATGCAGAGCCGTGTCTCGGTTGCCGTTGCCGTCGGTTAGTCCGGGCCACTCAGGCCATACCAGAATCGACTCGCGCCAGGAATACCAGGAACTCTCTTTAATTTGAGCACCCGGAATTGGTTGGTATAGCGCCCGTCTTTCGACCTGACTGGGGTACCAGGCTTCCCATTGATTGGTGGAGAGGGTATCACCAGGAGTGAGCGGCAGGTCAGCAGGAGAAAGCATCTGCACGGTTTGCCGCAGGCGCAAGACATCAGCTAAGCGATCTGGATCGGCAAACGTAGCGGTAGTGTGGGCGTCGATATCCAGTTCTAGCAAATCGTAGCTGGCTGTAAGCGCCAAGGGATAACTCTTAACCCGACTTGGCCCCTGATTCCAGCGGAAGCGAATGCAGCGTATCCCTGCCGGATGGGGCTGATAGCGGAGGGAACTGGTGTTGCTCTCCAATTGGTAGCTACCTGGTTTTGGCATGGGGACATGAGCATTACCGCCAATTGCTCGCTGATCTTCAGGAGGTAACAGCGGCAGAGCAAGCGGTTTGGGTAGCCACTCCAGTTCGGCAGGTTGCCGTTCTTCAGCCTTTTCGCCACTGGTTGGAGACTTGAACTTGAGCAGAACCTGAACCGGAGCCAGAGCCGAGCAGACTCGATTCACTGACTCCGTCTGAATAAACAGCTTCCAGGCTTCGGGTTGCCAGTAGGCAGGTAAAATTCCTTTCTCACGCAGAGTGTCTAGAGAAACGTTAGCAATGCGCTTACGTGGCTCCCCTTCCACCTTTCCAGGATTCTCTAGCCGAATTTTGATGTCGGTTGGCAGTGTGCGCGAATTGCTGGTGGGCAACAGCTTGTTGCGGGGACGCTGGGTTGAACTATCAAGACCGTAGCTCCCAATCGGCAGCGTCGTTTCTTTACGGAAAACCAAGTAGTAGTTATCAACAGGAACCCTGGGACCATTGACGGTGGGTTCTGTCCAGGTGACGGTGCAGTGTGCTTCCAGGTCGGCTAGAGGCAGTTGGGACTGATCGTCCACTGGTTCTTCGCGCTGATCGCTAATCGTATAGGAGACAGTGAACTGACTGTCCACAGGTACGGCAGGAGGTTCGTTAGGATAACGGGTCGCGACCAGGATGAGCGGATGTCCGGCATTGCCACCAAAGTCGTAGGGAGTAATCGTGTAAAGATAGCTAAGGCCGGTAGCAGGTAGGCGAATCACATCATCCAGGCTTTCGTTCGTGAAGTGATCGACCACCTGAAAACGCGGTTTGAGAATGTTCAGGACTTTCTGTGAGCCAGTTTTCTCTTCATGCAGCACCGAAGCACCTTTCACTTGATAGACTACTTCTGGCGTTTGGGCATTCAAGGAACGGCGACGCACTTCGTAGTACATCAAGTTGTGTTCAGGATCTTGTTGCAACTCAGTTAGGTGTTTCTTCTCGTTCTCTGGAATATTGGCCTGCTGGAGATCCCAGGCGATGGCGATCGTATTGGCATCGGTAAAGTGTCGTACCTGCTGGAATTGGGGCGGATACTTGGAAAAGTCAGTGGCGAGAACATTGAAAGTACGTAACCAACGTTGGTCGCTGTCCGGTTGCTGGCTATTGAGCTGAGTTCGTTGATGGAGAGTAGGGGCTGTTTGTGAGTTGTAGTTTAGCCAAGCTAGAGCACTATCTGTATTCAGAACACGCTTTGGTACTCGAAAGACTAGCCCCATCTGAAAGGCAACTGAGCGCTGAGTCAATTGGCTGCGCTCTTGCTCGGTTCCGTCCACATACTTACGCAGATCTCCCATCAGATCGTTAATCACCATACTGCGGACCTGATGGGCTTGCTGGTGTTCATTCAAGGGTTGGGGCTTGTCAGGGTCTTGATCGGCGTAGATGGTGGTGTCTGGCCTAAAGGCTGCTTCTAGCTGCTGTTCATAGAGGCAGTTAGGATTGTGCTTGAAGAAAGGCGAGCTACGGAACTGCTCGGTTGCTCCCCGCACTGCCGCCTCAAACGCATCATCTGAAGGATTCTGAACCCGTTCATCTGTGATGACTTCTTCCTTGGTTGCTAACGGATCTGGATCGGCTACAGGCACAGGCAAACCAGCTTGATCAGCGGTGATATAGGCATGGGTCAAGTAGTCTCGTAACTTAATGGATTCTGTATCCAGCGGTTTGTTATCAGGAGCAAACGCTTCTGTGTTCTCAAAAATGGGTTGATCCCAATTGGCACGCCAACTCATGATTGTGTCTGTCAGCGTCAGCCAGTCTGGGTCATGTTGGCTCAAGGGCCGGAAGCCAATGGACTGACCAGCGGCCTCACCTGTTGCGATGGGTTGAGGGTTAAACCACTCTAGAGTGTCCTGCGGCAGTTGGAGTGCTTCTGGAAAGACCAGCTGAAAATCGCGTAGCTGATTGTTTGGTACATCTGCCAGTACATTTGGAGGAACGGGCAAGAAGCCAGCATAGCGCTCTGTTGCTTGCTCTTCTTCCTGATCGCGGATTGAGCGAGGAAACAAGACAAAGTAGGCATAGGTATCTTCATTCGGTTCTTCATCTGGTAGATCCAAAATCTGATCTTGAGTGTCCCGAATCACAAACACTGAATAATTAGGCGTACCAAATGATGGCTCAGCCATCGATCGAGTAAATGCCTCCATGTCCATTGATGCCGCTGTTTCTGCGGCTTCTGCAACAAAAGCCATCCGCGATCGAGAAGCGGCCTCGACGCCAGGGAGAGTGGCTTCCACTTCGGTGGCTTCCAACCCCAGGTTCAGATATTTTTCGGTCCGCGCTCGCGCCTGAGTGACAGCATCTGGGTTTGAACTCAGCCGGACATTGAATTGCAATTGGTGCCCCATCGCCGAAATTGCCAATGTACCTGAACCGCGTAATCCAGCATCTTTTACACCGTTGAAGGCAAACTCCAATCCGGCAGTGAAGTTGATGGTCAGGGTAAAACGATAGGTTAGTCTAATGGTCTTAAACAGCAGCGGAATCCGAATCCAAAGGGCGACAAACAGTTGAATCCGCAACTCTAGGCCAATGGCTCCATAAAGCGTCGGGCGGTTGCTAGCAAACTCGACTAAGCCAATGTAGCGCGCCCCAAATGCGGCATTCGCCTTCGCTTCCACACTAGCCCCTACCAGCCCCAGGTCTATGCTGGTCGAAATCTCTAGACTGGCGCGAGCCAAAAAGCTGATGCCAATTACCATTTCGCGACTGCTGACCCGAAAGATGAAGCCACCCCGAATGTCGGCCTGAAGCGGACCGATGTTGTTGCTCCAGCGCAGCATATTGGGCCAGCCCAGCTCAAAATGCGTTAACCCTGGCTCGATCAGCAGCGTGGCCGAAAACTGAGCGCTGCGAATGGCCGATTGCACAAAGTCGGGCAGCGGTGGATTACTACCTAAATGCCCATTGGGATTTGAGGCAAGATGGGCCAAAAATCGCTTCTGTCGAGGCCAAAGGAAGACAAATCCACTGAATAGTGGCTCTAGCTCGTTACCTTCGTTGCGCTCTTTCACATACATGCCGTAGCTGGTGTTGATCCAACCCCGCACATTCATAAAGAAGGTCAGGTCGCTGCGGAAGGCAATTACGGCATCGAATAGATACACACAGGCTAGCTTTTCTTCTCGTTCGGCATTCCAAACCAGCGGTGAAGCAGCGGCAGAAAGCTGGGCGATCATGGCTCGCAGTACAATCGTCCAACGTGGATCTTGACCCGGATCTTCGACATCCAAGGCCCAGCGATCGCGTTTGGATAAATCCCCCTGCGTCCGAGACAACACCTTCAGTTCTTTCAACAGCTCCGTCAGGCTTGCAGCCTCGTCAGCCCGTCTGATGCCCACTAGCGTGTAGCGGTAGCCAAAGCCCAATCCCACTTCCCGAATGAAGAATTCGACCACCGGAATCCGGAAGCTAATCTGGCGAACTTCTAGATAGATGAACCAGGCCCTGACCCAGGGTTGATCTTCACTGTTACGAACGCGGTAGAAGCCAAAGCTGGCAGCCATCGGCGGCATCCCTTGAATCTCCAGGACACCCTCTCCTTCAAAGCCCTTAATTGTCTCATCATCCTTGAACTCAACGACACCATTGAGCTTGAAGGCTTCGCCCGCATTGATATCCAGCGGTAACTGATCCATATGAAGCCGAGGGAAGAAATCTTTCGGTCCGGGCAGCCCAATATAGAGCGAATGCAGATCGGGCTGATCGTTCGCCGCATCCCCCTTCCCCTGGGCAAATTTGATCTGACCACTGAGCTGCATGGCCACATCGTTCCCAAAGGCGTCGAACTGAGGCAAAAAGCCAATGGCCCGTAGCTCGAATTCGTAGGCTCCCAGGAACGGAAACGAAACGGGCTTGGGTAGCTCAACCAGGAACTGAACGTGTTTCGCGATGACGCTGGCATCTCCGGTAAGCGGACAGTCCACCAGATCAATCTGGATGTTGGGCAGCATGGAGAGTGCGCCGTTTTTACGCTCGTCACCTTCTTGTAAAACGAATCGAGCGGTGCCAGTGATGGTAAAGAAAATATGGAATCGATCGTCGTTAACGAACTGCAACCCCATTGAGTCAACGGAGAAGCGAAAACGAGTGCCTTTACAGTCGAGCAATTTATCGCCTTGAATTTTGGCTGCTCCGGCTACTAGCTTCAGGTTGCCCTCGTCCTGCCGGAACTGAAGCGCAATATCGGCCATGGCATCACCAACTAGCTTGGGAGGTAATGGCCCTGAACCACTCAAGGTAAAGTCAAGAATCTCATTTTCGACAATCCGGAGCTGACTGCCGTGGAAGCGATATTGGGTGTCAATGCCGTTAAGCTGGGCTGGACGATCGCTCACCGTTGCGGTAATGCTGATGCCCTTAGCCGAAATCACAAAGTCCTCTACGATAAACACAATCGGGTCACGGCTGGCTTTGGTATAAGCCACCTCAATACGGGCACCCGGAGCCTGCTGAATCTGATAGTTAAAGTCTTTGGTAACTAGGGTGAAATGATGGTATTCTTTACCTTCTGTTTCAGTCTCGTCTGTTTCAGTCTCGTCTGTTTCAGTCTCGTCTGTTTCAGTCTCGTCTGTTTCAGTCTCGTCTGTTTCAGTCTCGTCTGTTTCAGTCTCGTCTGTTTCAGTCTCGTCTGTTTCAGTCTCAGCTGCTGATGCTGTTTCGTCTCTTATTTCTGCTCCTGTATTCTCTTCATCTGCTTCTATATCTACTTCTGTACCTACTTCTATATCTGCTTCGGCGTTGTTCTCTGTATCCTCTGTTTCGGTTTCTTCCGTTTCCGTTACTTCTGCACCAAAGAAACGCCATTCTAGACCAAATAATTCAAACGGTCCGTCCTTTGGTTCGCCATCGCTACCAATCGGTTTTAATTCGGGTTCAGGAGAAAGAATTTTGATCCCTTCAGAATGGTCAATAGCAATTGCAAAACTGCCCAAGATAAACTTCACTGGGAACTTGGTATTAAATCTGAGGCTGCCGACTGTAATCGTGGCTGGAAAGACAATACTAATGAAGGTACTGTCTTCATCTGTTTCCGGTCCTTTGACAGTCGGCACTCCTAGCGAAATCGCCTGACTTAACTTTGAGCCGGAAGATTGAGCGTCGTCGGTATCTTCTGAATCGGATGCAGCATCCGGCTGATTATCAGACGCATCGGCTGACCGAGGGCCAGATGCAGAGAGCATAGTTTCACCGGTTGCCGGCTGCACTTGAGCTGGTTTGGAAGCTGGTTTGAGATCCTCTTTTCCTGAAGACTTCAGAAACGGAAAGGTAAACTGCTTTTTTTGATTACCATTCCCATCGCCATTCCCGTTAGTATTGCCAGAATTGGGTTCAGACCATTCATCATTCGAGATTTCGAATGATTCACCTAAAAATTCAAACGTTAGATCCCAGTTTTTAGAGTCGAAGTACGATAGATATTCGGCAGCCCTGTTGGTGCCCAAACTCTTTTCCACCAACTGAATTTGAATATCGTCGCCAGGTAGCTGCTGATCCGGTGTCAAAACTAAACCAATTAGCTCCGACGAGTCACTCTCGTCATCGTTTTGCAACTCTCGTACACGATCAATTCCGGGAACATCTCGGAGCCAAGCCAGAGCACTGGAGAGCGTCAGGCTGCTTTGCTTGGGCATCGTCAATGACAACGCAAACAGTCCTTCCGTAGTTTTTTGAAGCGGAGCATTTTCATTGTTCTGAGGGTTTTTCAGCTTGGCTGAGGTCGTGCGTTTAAGCTCAAAGGTAAAGATAGCCCCTTCTGGCGGCTTAACCGTTAGGCCCAGCAAGTCAAACTTCTTGCCCAGTTCCAGGGATGATTCCCCTGTGAATGCAAACGATTTGACCCCAATCTCAGGAGCAGTTGTCAATTGAATCACCAGTTTGGACAACACTAAATCAGGAATGCCCGCTGGTAGGGTGAAGCCGCCTAAGTTGCCAACTAGCTGCAGCAAGCCCAAGGAAGATGCCTGCTCTAATCTGCCTTCGTAAGTTTTTTCTTCGGTAGCTGTGCTTGTGATTTCCTCTAAATTGTCTGGCATGTCAGAGGAAGTTAACGTCCCAATTTCCTCAAAGATTACAGAAAAATTGCTACCCATGGAAGAATGTGCTCCTCTTCGTTTGCCAGAACTGTTAGAAATATTTGTGTAAGTGCTCGTTTAAATAACTCTGTTAAAATATTCTCGACGAAGTCTGATAAAATGCAAAAGCCCGATTTAATTGATTCTGAAGATATATTTAGTAGATTCTTAGAGATACACATTAGTGTTCTCAACTTGCTCATCAACTTGAATCATGGCTCTCTTTGAATTCTCTCTGAAGCCTACTTGTATTGTGGTTAGCTATTGTAGAGTTTTCGCCCCCCAATTCTGGGGAAATGGGAGGCGAAACCATTCTAAATTCAGCAACACCAGGTTGGCTATTCCGCCTTCACCACTTCGAATAGCTCATGAACAGGAGTGGGGGTCTGAGCATTCGTAATCTCTGTTTGCACCTTGACCCGGTATTTTCCGGCAGGCAAGGTATCGAGCGTCACTGCCCAGTCCTGTTCCTGTTGTTGCTCGAATATGACATTAAGTGCAGGACGATCATCTGTCACCGAGACGATTTCAGCTTGCAAAGAGCCAGTCATGACACCTGGAGTTGTAATTAGTCTAGAGTGCATAACGATCGGTTCATCGGGCAGGTAGAGATCATCCAAGGCTAGACTAATGGCCGATTGGGGCGCACGAATCGATGCTAGGTCAAATTGGTTGGTTCCTAAACGATGCTGCACATCTTCTAAAATCAAGCTTTGGTTTTGCAACATGCCGTGGGTTTCGGCAATGAACATGTTGTTAAAGCTATTCGAAAGTTCAATCGGAATCGCAGACACAAGAGGCACTGCAGCATCTCCACCCTCTAGATCAGGTCTAGCTTTGAGCGATTTGGGCAATATATTTTTGCTGACCGTGAACTTTCCGTCTTGAAGCATCGCCGATTGTTCGGTAGGTTGCCGGATCCCAACGATTGGCACCGTTGTAAACAAGCGTCGATAGTCCTCATTCTTCAGGTTTTCAGTAACATGTTCCTGAATTTCGTGATGAAATTTCAACGCCTTCTCGGCACGGGTTTTGTCGATATTGGGTATCTCAGCTTCCGCAATGCGAACATCGACGCCATCAATATCTAGCATGGGGTAAATCGGCAGCAGTTGATATACGGACGGCAGGGACCGGATTACATTAGTCACGTCAAGAAATAGCTTTTTGTAGCCTTCGGCCAAATATTGGGCCATTTTGGGTGCGCCCCGATAGGGGGTACCAAAGGTGAATAAAGCTCGGCAGTCCCGCCATCCCTCCAAAACTTCTAGGTAATAGCGAGAGATGATTCCACCCATGCTATGGGCCAAGATGATGACCTTGGCATCTTGAGCACCGCTAGCTTCTCGCCATCGTTTCAGGCGTTTGTGGATCAACTGCTGCAGAAGATGGGCTGTGACGCGATTATTGCGTCGCCAGTCGTAGGGGAAATGATAGAAGTTGGCAGCCCTGTCATCTGGATCGTCATAGATATTACCAACTGTGACATCAAAATGATCGGTAATCAGGCGAGAAGTCCGGGTGTAGCCGTCAATCTTGATCAATCCTGGCACAATATGAGCATCTTCTACGAGTCGAGTTGCGCGGATGCCATCGCCTAAATCAGCGATTTCAGGGTCATCATCATCGTGATCCATTTTTAGATCTTGTAGAGATTGCCCAAAGCTTGTGGCTAGCTGCCACACTGCTTGCAGCGACACTCCCCAGACATCTTTCCCATCTTTTTGTAGTACGCTGCCTGTAATTCCAGGTACGATCACGACCATGTCTTTCATTTTTTCCATAGTCAATCCCTTGTTCCGTTAAGCTTATTGCTTTACCAATAGTGTCAATTCCATCTAAAGCATGTTTCTGCACAGGCAAATAGAACGTCAGTGATCGTTGCAGAACCTGATCGCTAGCAGTTCGATCGCTGGTAGTTCAAAGATGTTGAATATCTGGTTTGGTTGAGTCTAGCTGTATTGGATCTACCTGTGTTGAATCTATCTTTAGTGCGGCCATTATTCGTTGTACCGCAGCTTCAACTGCCACCTGCAATCTATCATTTTCAGACCGCTTCGCGTAACCACCCAGTTATGATCAAAGCGGTCAATCGATTCATCAATGATGACGATTAGTTTAATGATTAGTTCGATAAATGCTACTGCTGCTTTGCAATACCATGCTAGACTCAGCTGATTGATCCTGGATCTCTTAACAATGAGGGGTTCTTGCCTCTTCACATGCTTCAGCCGATGCCTACTTCGATCTGGCTTTAGGTAAGTCGTGTGCGCCTCTTGTACAGAATTTGCGCTTCGAGAATTTGCGCTTTTGCATATTGCTGGATTCCATTGTGGAAACCAATTAGAAAGTGACATTATTCTTATTTTTCTAACTACATAGGGGGGATATGCTTGTCAACTAGCTAAAAGTAGAATAATGTGCTCTCCTATAAAAAGATAGAGGTTTTAGAAAACTTAATGTGATGACTTGTAAAAATTAAACTACAGATAGAAAAGTATAAATACATAAAACCGCATAAAATTTCTCCCTATTTCTTAAGGCAAGAGTAGGTTAGTTCTAGAGAATGTGGCGGAGCAGGTTTGTTTGAGCTGTTTGCAAACGAGTAGCATCTGTGGTGCTCGGATTGCTCTAGAGGGAATTGCCGAAGACTTAACTGTGGTGAAACGTCATCTGCTGATTCTTGAGGAAAGGATTGCGCTTCAGCGATCGCTGGGTCTGGTTTTGCAGACTCACTGGCCGATTTATCTCCAGTACAGCCAACTACGTTTAGCAAAGCTGCCATTACTACACTGAGACTTGCCAGCTCTGTCCATATTAAGCGCATAATCTTCCTCTGCAATCTTCAGCTACTAATTTACTCAACGGACCAGTTGCAATGTCCAGATTCAAATTCTCAACGGGTGCCTTTACCGGGGACGAAGGCGACATAGCAACCGAACAGAGGAATTCTCTAGCAGCAAATAAAATAAACTGTCCTCAGGACAGTCCTTAGGATTTTCCTCAGGACGTGTTAATATAGTAGAGAGAGAAATAAAGGCTGAAGGGTCCAGGAAGAACCGCCCCCACTGGTGGGTATCGCTTCCGCTGGCGCACAAAAGCCAGAGCGGCTAACAGCCCGTCATTTTGGCTGCGAATTTTGCTGCGGCGAATTGCCCAAGCTGATTGGCAAATGCTGAGGTGATGCCAGTGCTCACACAAACCGCGCTCACACCAACATCACCGTCGAACTCACTATCAACGAAACGAATCAACAATCGAAGCAACAATCGGCCAGCCCAGGCTGGCTTTTTCATTTTAAAGCTTTGAGACTCTCCAGGCTATCTCGCCGCCCGCTCGGTATCCCGCTTGGGTAAACACAAACCCGGCTTCGCGGAAGCTATCGCCGTAGAGCAGAATCTCGGACGGTGACAAATCCAGCAAATCGGCAATCTCCGAGGTGCGCAGCAGCCAGCCGTTTCGAGCTGCTTGTTCAAGTTTGTCAAAGTAGGCCAGCCGGTCGGGCGGCGGGGCAGCAGGCTGAAAGCGAGACACCACCTGAGCCGCGATGGCCGTCACCACCTGCACCAGATCGGACTGTCCTGTAGACAGTCCAGAGGACAAGTCAGAGGACAGCTCCTTTGATCGAGCCAGGCCACGACTATCCAGGAATTCTGGCATCGTGCCGCCTGACTTAATGAACTGATGCAGCTCATCTAGCAAACTTAACTGCTCGGCGTTGACGTAAGCCTTGTTACCAATTTTCTCAGTCTTGATGCCCAGATCCTCGATCCGCTTATATACGGCACTTCTGGCTAGCCGATAGCGCTCCATAAGCTGATTTACCGGAATCCGATCGACCTGTCCCCTACCCATCCTATTGTCCTCTGGACTGTCCTAAGGATACTTTTAATATCGCTGATTTTACTGTCCTCTGGACTGTCCTGTGGATATTTTTCTTATCTTCCCACCAACACCGAATCCCTATTACAGCGGACCCTTGGTTTTCACCTGGTTATAGAGGGTTTCCATTGCTTCGATAAATGAGTTGTCGCGCTGCCAAAAGGCGGGAAAGTCGCCCTGCTTTTTGACTGGGATAGCGGCAACGGGGACTTCGGGCAGCGGTTCGATCGTCTGCGGCAAGCGTTTAGCGCCCTGCCAAAAGTCGCGCAGGTGTTCAGGCGGTTGGGCTGGCAGCCGTTGGGGACGAGTGTAGTAAGAGACTACGGGTCGGGGTGGTTGCTCAGAGCGTTGCAGTTCGGCAGACAGGGCTTGCCCCAGCGGCGATTTGGCCAATTCTCGATGCAGGTCTTCCCGCGACAAACCGCGCAGTTCAAACAGCAAAAATGGATCGCGGTCTAGTTCGGCAGCCACCAAATAATAGACGCCGGCAATATGTTTGCAGGGATTGCTCCAGTCGGGACAAGAGCAGTCGGACTTGAAGTCTTTGTAGCTGTGGGGCAACAGGTGCAACCCCAGAGTGGCAAAGCTATCGTCGATCGTGTCGGGAATTTCGTTTAACAGCAGCCGCGAGATCAGACTGGCTTTAGAGGCAATCAGAGCGATAGCCGCAGCCCACTTGGCGGCACTGATCGGCTGGAATTCGATCTGGGTGGTGTAGAGCGGTTCGGTGTAGACGCCAAAATAGGGATTGACGGACCCTCTCACATTAGCCGTGACCACGTTGTTTTTGATCGTAAAGCTTGTAATCTTGCCGTTATTGGCATAGGAGCGCCCCCGACTCAACCGTCCCGCATCGTTGAATTCTTCCAGCGCGGCGATAAATTTCTGGCCCCACCAAGTTCGGCTAAATTTGCTCATGGCTGATGCTCCTGTTTGTGCATTCGGGCCGGCGTTAGCATAAGGATTCTCGCAAAGCGGCTCGAAATTCTAGAACCGCATCGAGTGGCTCTGGATGTTGGACATAGGTTGCCAGTAAAGCCAGGTCTAGATTGGGCAAAAATTCACTCTGCTCAATCGGCTCGTAACTCACTGACCGCAGGCGATAAAGCTGAAACTGGCCGTTTTCCCAAAACCAGACTTCCGGCACACCCAAGCCCTGATAAATTTCCAATTTGTTGATGCCGCTGTTGGTTTGCACGACTTCAATGGCAATGTCAGGCAAGGCTTTATCCGTACCAATGCAAAATGAAGCATCCGGTTCCGCTCCTCGGCGTTTCGCTTCTTGCCTGAACGTGGTTGATCCTAATCCATAGAATCGAGTGCGGCTTTCTTCAAAATAAACTCCGAGTAACCGGGTAATATTGTCCTTACTCACTTCATGTCTACGCCCCGGCATCGTAATCTCTAGCGTTCCCTCCAAATAGTGAACCCGCAGCCCCGGAAACTCATCACCCAAGTCCAACAACAGCGTTTCGTAGGTTTGCCAGCTTACGCCGCTGATGATGTATTGCTGCTCTGCATCATCCGAAATCAATTCGGGGTGACTGATCAACTTCTCGATTAGCAAAGAATTCATAGACTCCCTACTCCCTACTCCCTACTCCCTACTCCCTACTCCCTACTCCCTACTCCATAATCGCACTCTTATTCAACGCAATCAATTTCCTAAACGCCTCGTTATCCAATTCCGTCAACCAAGATTCGTCTGTTCCAACAATCGAACCCGCCAGCTTTTTCTTATCTTCGATCATTTCATCGATGCGTTCTTCCAATGTTCCCATCGCCACAAACTTATGTACAAACACATTCTTTTTCTGGCCGATCCGAAAAGCTCGATCGGTAGCCTGATCTTCCACAGCCGGATTCCACCAGCGGTCAAAGTGGAACACATGGTTGGCTTTGGTGAGCGTGATTCCGACACCGCCCGCCTTGAGCGACAGCACAAACACCGAGGGTTCGGTTTCTGGATCTTGAAACTCGCGGATCATCTGCTCGCGTTTGCTGCGCAAGGTGCCGCCGTGCAAATAGTAGGTATTGTAGTGACAGGTTTGGCGCAGATACTTGGATAGCGCTTCGCCCAGCTCGTTGAATTGGGTAAAAATTAATAGACTTTCGCCTTCGATCACTTCCTGCACCATTTCGGTGAGGCGGGTGAGCTTGTGGGAACGTTCGGGGAGAAAATCACTACCGTCCTGCAAAAACTGCATCGGATGGTTGCAAATTTGCTTCAGTTTGGTCAGGGTAGCCAGAATCAAGCCTTTGCGCTGAATCCCTTCCATCGTCTCGATTTGGGTTTCCACATCCTTGACCACCGCTGCATAAAGGGACGCCTGCTCTTTGGTCAGGTTGCAATACAGCTTTTGCTCCACCTTATCGGGCAGGTCTTTGATGATCGACTGGTCAGTTTTAACCCGACGCAAAATAAACGGCTCCACCAACTTTTTCAGCGTAACTGAAGCGCGGGGATCGTTGTGCTTCTGGATCGGCAGCTCAAAGCCGCGGCGAAACTGAGTTTGATTACCCAAATAGCCCGGATTCAAGAAGTTGAAAATCGACCACAGATCCAGCAGCCGGTTTTCGATTGGGGTGCCAGTGAGGGCCAATTTATGCGGAGCCGTTAGTTTCAGAATGGATTTGGTTAAATCGGCCTTGGGATTTTTGATGTTTTGAGCCTCGTCTAAAACAATCCGCTGCCACTGGATCTCGCTCAGCAACTTGATATCTTTCCGAGCCAGCGCAAATGAGGTGATCACCAGATCTTGTTGAGAGCAGGCTTGCTGAAACTCGGCCTCAGTTTTAGCCCGCTGGTTGCCGTGGTGGATGAGTGCCCGCAGTTCGGGGGCAAACCGTTGGATTTCGTGGTACCAATTGCCCACTACCGATGTCGGCGCGATCAAGAGGGTGGGCAGGATTGGTTTCCCTTTGGGCTGTTCGCGCTCTTGCAATAACCGGGCAATCACCTGGATCGTTTTACCCAAACCCATGTCATCGGCAAGGCAGCCATTCAACCCTAGTTGCTCCAGGAATTGCAGCCAGGAGACGCCCCGTTTCTGATACTCGCGCAGCGCGCCCCGCAGATGCTGCGGATTATCAACTGGCTGGAGCTGGCTTTTGTCACTCAGTTTGGCCAGCATCTCCGCCAAGCTACTATGGCGGTCTACGTCTAGGACTAAGCTCTCCTCGTTGGCGGCGGTCAGCTTCAGAAACTCCAATAGGCTCAGTTCAGGGTGCTCCTGCTGGTGAGTTCTCCAGAACTCTAGCATTTGGCGCATGTTGTCCTGGTCTAGCTCCATCCACTGGCCGCGAAACTTCACCAGGGGCGTTTTAGCATTCACAAGCTGCTGCCATTCCTGTTCACTAACTTGTTCATCGCCGATTGCCAGCTCATATTCATACTGCACTAAATTCTCGTAAGCAAAATACTTCTTCGTTTTATCTTCGCCACCCGTGAGGGATTTAGCCTTGGCCTTAAGGCGCACTTTGGCACGCTGGCGTCCTTGCGGGGTCCACCAAGCTGGAACAATCACTTTGTAGCTGGCATTCTCCAGCACCCAGGCCGATTCTCGCAAAAATTCAAACGCGGCTTCTAAGTTCAGTGCAATTCCAACCGGCTGATCGGTTTCTAGTCCGCGCCATAGAGCCGGATAAATTCGCGCTGCGTATCCCAAGTTCATCAGCAAATGTTGTTCAAACTGTTTACCCATTTGTTTTTTAACTTGCTGCTGTTGTTTGGAACCCATACGCCAATAGTCTTGCAGTGCCACTCGCAACGACGGATCCTGCTTGGGCACAACCTGAAACTGAAGTTCCCAAGGATCTTCTGATTTAGCCGGATCTTGAAGCTGGAAACAGAGATAAAACGACAGATCCGACTGAGTTCGCCCAATCCGATCGCGCCATGCCTGCCACTGCCGGTATTGCTCTAGCCACAGTTCAGAGGTCCAAGGGCCAGTGGAACGCAGACAGTCTGCCAGCAGCGAATCGGCGATTGTCTTCTCAAACGCTTGGGTGACGGAAGTATGGGTGAGGATATCGGTGAGTAAACATTCCGAGAAGTGACGCAGCAGGGATTCGCGGTCGTAAAATTCGGTTGTTTCTGGCGGTTCAGCAAATCCAGCCACGCAGATTAGCGGCATATACTCGACATATTGTCGAATTGTGGACTCATAAGCTTCACCGATAAATTCCCAGCCCGGATAAATCTCGAACTGTTGTTTGGGTACTAATTTATTCTCTTTTGTCACATCTACTACTGTCACATCAATCGTTTGGGATGCTGCCGTGCGGCGTTTTGCCAGTCCAGCCGAGCGCTTGCGGCGAGTCTCGCTAGCAGGTTCAAAAGTTGTCGAACTGCGACGCGTGGAGCGAGTTGAAGCGGCTGCCTTTTGCTTGGTCTGGGTTTTGGTTTGGGTTTCAGTTGGTTTTTTTGACCGAGTTTTGGTTTGGGATTTTTGCGGATCTGCGGTCGGCTCCAACTGGCGATACTTCAGGGCCGGAATGTATTGATCTCGGTAAATAATTCGCTTCAGCGCTTGCGTGTAGTGAAACCAAAACAGCAGATCGGTTCCCAACTGAATCTCGGCCAAATTGTGCAGCGCTAGAAAATGCAGATCGTTCAGCAAACTCACCACCGAATTCACATAGCCGCCCGTTTTGGCCGCAGCCACGGTTTTGTAGCAGTCAATTTGCCAGTACTGCAACTCAAAGCTTTCTGGTAACTCTAGTTCTAAATAGCGAGAAAGCTCTAGCGAAGGCAGCGGCTGATTGTCTCCCGTAGGCAGCAGAAAATATTGGGGTGAAATAAAATCCTCTAGCTTGCGATAATTCGGCGGCTGAATGCCCAGTTCTTGGGTCAGCAGTTCTGCCAGATCGGTTGCTACTAATTGGTGCGGGTGCCGCTGACTCGGTTGGCGAAATCGGTGCCGCTCGGTCGTTTCTACCCACAAATAGAAAGCTCCATTCTGGGTAAAGGTGTCGTCTGCCTTCGGAATCCAGGTGCCGTGAAGAATCTGCATGGCAACGGCTCGCTTACACTCGGCTTTAGTGTTAAGCGTACCAGCGAAATCTAACCTTGGCTACGGTCTTCTGAGATGAAGCACTTTACGCCTGACGAATCGCCTGACGAAACTCACGAATTGCTTCTAGGCGGGAAGTTTCACCCATCAGCACACAGCGACTCAGCAGGTCTAGATCCAGCGTAGCTAGTTCGGGAATTTTGCTGCGTTCGATTGACTCATATCCGTCTGTGCGCAAACGATACAGGCTGAACAAGCTATCTTGCCAAAACCATACCTCAGGAACGCCTAAAGCCTGATAGCGCTGCAATTTAGCTGCCCCACCACTCGTAAACACCACTTCAATCACCAGATCGGGCGTTGGTTTAGGGTGCTAATACAGTAAGACTCATCTGCCTGAGCTGAAACGACCCGCTCTCGCTCTTGCGTCATCGCCCCGGTTGGCTCAAATTCAATACCTCTCTCCACAAAAAAGCTCCAGCAGAAAGCCAATCAGAGATTTGAAAACCTCATGTTCACGTCCCGGCATAACAATTTCAATCGTGCCTTCGTAATAAGTGAGTCGCATACCCGGTGAGTCTTCAAAGCCTTGCTGAATCAGCTTAAACTGCTCCCAAGTGCGCCCAGATAACACAATGCGCTGATCAGAGGTTGACGGTATGGCTGTGGTAGTCATGGTTCACCTGACTTGAGATCACACTCGTTCCAATTCTGGTATGGCGCAGCAATTCGCTTCAGCCTGTTCACCCAGAAAGTGTAGAATTACGTGCTGAATGGGGTTGATAAGCAATAGAGCATAGCCCTCAAGGAATTGAAAGCGATGCTCGCTCCTAACCCAATTTAATCCGGCTTAGTTGGCTCTGAGGTGGCAACAGCCTTCAGGCTTCTAATAAATTCCTGAATCACATCAGATTGTGTGCGTTAATTTTCTTCACAGTAGCTTCTCAGGATCTCCATCTTAAAAGGCGGAATCCGGACGTTGAGATGCTCGATGTTACTTCCTGTTCTAGGCATTGTGTAACTAACTCTGAGTTACGCTATATATTGCTTAATCCTAAGGGCTTAATCCTAAGGGAAAGGGAAATCAAGCAAGTTAAGGATTGTATCGAAATAATGCTCTGATGGACAGTTATGCATAAATCCTACTTTTCTATTGGCTGAGATGTTGTAAGCTCAATCGCCACCCGTAAGCAAAAAAAAGTTTTTAGGGAGAAGCTGGAGTGCCGCGCATCTTTGACAACATTGATGAATATCTGCTGCCTACCTTACGAAGCGCCCTAGATGTTGCTAAACGCGCTGATTTTTGCGTCGGCTATTTTAATCTTAGAGGCTGGCGTAAAGTCGATGATCTCATTGAGCGGTTTGCAGGGGGTGAAGAAGCCTGTTGTCGCCTTCTGGTAGGAATGCAGAAGTTGCCTCAGGAGGAGTTGCACGAGTCGAGAACCTTACTGGCAAGCAATACGGGAATTGACAATACCAAAGTTCTCCAATTTAAGAAGCAGGTGGCGAGGGAGTTTCGGGAGCAACTGGTCGTCGGGACACCCACGAATGAGGATGAAAAAGGATTGCGCCGCCTAAGTGCTCAACTCAAGGCAAAGAAGGTCGTTATCAAACTCTTCCTCAAACACACTCTCCATGCCAAGCTCTACCTTCTACATCGAAATGATCCACATAATCCTACGATCAGCATTTTGGGAAGCAGTAATCTAACATTGTCTGGTTTGGAATTCCAGGGCGAGTTGAACGTCGATGTTTTAGATCATGATGCTTGCCACAAACTGCAAAAGTGGTTCGACAATCGCTGGAACGATCGCTGGTGCTTCGATATATCTGAGGAACTTGCTGCCCTAATTGATGAGAGTTGGGCACGAGAAGATTTAATTCCGCCGTACCATATCTACCTCAAAATCGCTTATCATCTGTCCCAGGAGGCGAGAGTAGGACTTTCGGAGTACCGTATTCCTCGTGATGTAGGGGACAACCTATTTGAGTTTCAGCGAGCAGCCGTTCAAATCGCGGCACATCATGTTAATCGACGGCGCGGTGTGTTGATTGGGGATGTCGTGGGCTTGGGGAAAACATTAATTGCAGCGACCCTAGCTCGAATTCTCCAGGAGGATCTTTTTCTGGAGACTTTGATCATTTGTCCCAAGAATTTGGTATCCATGTGGCAGGACTATGTGGACCGCTATCGGCTCCTGGCAAAGGTACTCCCCCTCAGCCGAGTGCAAAATGAGTTACCTGATTTGCGACGATATCGAGTTGTGCTGATTGATGAAAGCCATAATCTCCGCAATCGGGACGGGAAGCGATATCGAGCCATTCAGGAATATATCGCAGCCAACGAAAGTTTCTGCATTTTGCTCTCAGCGACCCCCTACAACAAAACCTATCTAGACCTGTCTGCTCAATTACGGTTATTTGTCCCTGAGGACAAGGATTTAGGCATTCGGCCCGAAGTTTTACTGTCAAAGATGGGAGGAGAACTGGCATTTTTGAAGGAATACCAAGTGCCAGTTAGAACGCTGCGTGCTTTTGAGAAGAGTGATCACCCAGACGATTGGCGGGAGTTGATGCGGCTCTATATGGTTCGGCGAACCCGCAGCTTCATCCAAGATAATTACGCCAAGGTCGAAGATTTGTTGCCCTTGGAAGAAGCACTTCAAGGCAAGCCCCGAAAATATCTAGAATTTCGTGATGGAAAGCGGGCGTACTTTCCTAGTCGTCAACCCCAAACTATCAAATTCAGCTTGGGCGAGGGGGATGATCCCTATGCTGCTCTCTATGCGGATGAAGTAGTAGACACAATCAATCAACTCAGTTTGCCTCGGTATGGACTGGGCAATTATGTAGTATCTCTAACCCGGAAGAAGCTGACCGAGGCAGAGGAACGCCAGATCAAGGGGTTGTCCCGTGCCGGAAAACGATTGATGGGATTTAGCCGAACAAATTTGTTCAAACGGTTGGAGAGCGGCGGACCTGCTTTCATTCAATCGATCGATCGCCACATTCTGAGGAATTACATCTTTCTCCATGCGGTTGAAAAAGGATTAGATCTGCCCATTGGCACTCAGGAAGCAGCATTGCTGGATAGTCGGAATAATGACGAAGATGCTGAATCCCTTCTAGCAGTTCTACTTGACCCAGAGATTGAGGAGGACATTGAACTCACGACAGATGAGGTACTGGATCAGGCAGAAACAGATTATCGACAACGAGCAGCGGCAGTTTACCAGCTCTACGCAACTCGATATGAGCGGCGCTTCAAGTGGATTCAACCGGGGTTATTCAAACCGTCCTTGAAGAAAGACCTGCAAGCAGATGCCAGAGCGTTGACGGCAGTGTTGAATCAGCACGGAAAGTGGCTTGCCAACCGAGACACAAAGCTCGCGGCGTTGGTTGAATTGCTAACAAAGCGACATCCCAATGAAAAAGTATTGATTTTTACTCAATTCGCCGACACGGTTCGTTATTTGACAGATGAATTAAAGCGGCAAGGATTAGACAAGGTGGAGGGGGTAACGGGTAACTCTGACAACCCAGCGGCGATCGCTTGGCGATTCAGCCCTATCAGCAACGACAAGCCAATTCCGAAAAATGATGAGTTGCGAGTTTTAGTTGCTACGGATGTGCTGAGTGAAGGGTTAAACCTCCAGGACTGCGCCATCATCGTCAACTACGATTTGCCCTGGGCAATTATCCGTCTGATTCAGCGGGCAGGACGGGTCGATCGGATTGGGCAAAAGGCAGAAACAATTCTCTGTTATTCCTTCTTGCCCGCCGAGGGGGTGGAGCGGATCATCCGGTTACGAGGTCGGTTGCAACAACGGTTGAAGGAAAATGCTGAGGTGGTTGGCACAGACGAAGCCTTTTTTGAGGATGAGATGGACGAGCAAACATTTCTGGATCTCTACCACGAGAAGGCAGGAATCTTTGATGGAGACGAGGACAGTGAAGTAGACCTAACCTCAGAGGCATATCAGATTTGGAAGAATGCGATGGATGCTGACCCCAGTTTGAGAAAGACGATCGAGAGCCTGCCACCCGTAGTTTATTCAACCCGTGCTCATTCACCTATCCCGACTCAACCAGAAGGGGTGCTGCTCTATATGAAAACGGCAGAGGGCAACGACTCATTGGCGCTGATTGACCGCGAAGGCAGGAGTATTACTCAATCCCAATTGGCAATCCTGCGGCTAGCACAATGCAGCCCAGATACTCCTGCCATGCCGCGAGATCAGCAGCATCATCAGTTAGTTGAAAAGGGAGCAAAGCTGATCATGGAAGAGGAAAAGAGCACAGGCGGTCAGTTGGGGCGACCGTCAGGAGCGCGATTCCGTACCTATGAGCGGCTGAAACGATATGCCCAAGAGGTCAAAGGAACATTATTTGAGTCGTCAGAACTGATCAATGCGATCGATACCATGTACCGCTATCCACTGCGACAGTCAGCGATCGATCAGCTTAATCGCCAATTAAGGAGCGGCATTGGTGATCAGCAGTTAGCAGAACTCGTCGTGGCACTTTACCTGGATGAGCGTCTCTGCCTGATTCATGAAGAGGCTAGCATAAGGGAACCTCAGATCATTTGCTCCATGGGCTTGTTTGCAAGAAAGCAGAAGTAGGGAAAGGAGGTTTAGGCAATGGTACAAACGATTCAGGCAACAGACGTAACATTAGAAGATCTAGAGGAAAAATTTGGATTGAGGCTAGTTCGAGATTCGCGCTTTTTTTCTGAATGGATGAGCGGAACTGAACAAATCACGGATGCCGAGAAAGCGACACTCGATCGAGTTCAAGCAAATTTTTTAACGTTACTCAAACGACCTCCAATTCTGGAAAACAGCGTCAAGATGGTAGTACTGTCGCCATTACTCGATCTGGCAGGGTTTTATCAATCTCCTCATCGGATTGAGACTGAAGCCAGTATTGAGATTGAAATGGAGGATGAGGGGACGCTATTGCGAGGGCGGATTGATGTTTTGGTATTGAACGTTCGCTTATGGGTATTGGTGATTGAAGCCAAGCGTGCCAATTTTGATATTCAAGTGGCTGTTCCGCAAGCACTCACCTATATGCTGGGGAACCCAGAGGATCAGTTGCCTAGCTTTGGGTTAGTGTCCAATGGACATACTTTTATTTTCTTGAAGCTAAGTCGCCAACCCGCTCTCCAGTATGGCAATTCACGTTTGTTCTCATTGATGAATCCTGGCAACGAACTGTACGAAGTGCTGGAAGTTTTGAAGCGAATTGGCACAGAAGTTTCTAAATGAATTTGGGAGCAAACTAATGGTTTTAGCATCATCTTCGACAACACTCTCGCTGGAAGATTTTTTAAAGCTGCCTGAAACAAAACCTGCCAGCGAATACATTGAGGGTCGAATTTATCAAAAACCTATGCCACAGGGAAAACACAGCACACTTCAAGGACGGTTTACAGGTGAGGTCAATCACCGTGGATTGCCTCATCGAACGGTTTATGCGTTTCCAGAACTGCGCTGCACCTTTGCTGGACGCTCCATCGTTCCAGATATTTCCGTCTTCACCTGGGAACGGATTCCACGCAATGAGAGCGGTGAAGTTGAGAATACATTTAGAACTTATCCTGACTGGGTGATTGAAATTCTCTCGCCCGACCAACGCATCACACGAGTGATCAACAACATCTTTATTGACGAGCTGGGATGGTCACAGCCGTCTAGTTCTCGTTCTGAGCAATTAGAAATTGAAGGACAGATTTACATGCGCACTCGCATTGCAGAAATGTCAGGAGTCCCAGTTTTTGAGATTACGGCAACGGATGGGGATATTCCAACCGCAGACACACGATTAGAGATTTACAAGGCGATCGCCCAACAATTTGCCGAAAACCTGCTGATTTTCATCAACCAGAACCGAACCAGATCGCTCTGGTACTGGGCAAAACGAGAAGGACCCAAAATTTACCCACGCACCGAAACCTACTTAAAGGAGCAGCCTGCCGACTTAATTCTGAGCAAGATTGGTGGGCTGAGGATTGAGCTTGAGGAACTGGATGCAGAGGGAAATCTGCCGGTCGTCGATGTGGCGACTCGGCTCCAACGCAGCCTAGATGTCGAGAAAGTCACCAAGGATTTCTATAGGGAATTTCAGGCAGAACATCAGCTATTTCTTCAGCACATTCAGGGCATTGATAATGAGTCCGATTCTCTACGAGACAGCGAAGCTGAACGCCGCTGGTACACATCGGTTTTGCTCAACCGCTTGATGTTTGTCTACTTTTTGCAGAAGAAGGGATTTATTGGCAGTGGCGATTTGTTCTATCTGGAGAACAAGCTAACAGAGAGCCAGCAGCGAGGACCCGATCGCTTTTACAGAGAATTCCTGCACACTTTGTTTTTTGCAGGTTTTGCCAAGTCCCAGCGTTCTCGCTCGGTTGCCTCCATGATTGGGCAGGTGCCTTATTTGAATGGGGGATTGTTTTTAGAGCATCAGGTTGAGCAGCGATACCGTAACAAAATTGTCATTCCAGACATCGCATTCGAGCAGATTTTTGCGCTGTTTAAGCGGTATTCCTGGCATTTGGACGATCGACCAGGGGGAAAGCCCAACGAAATCAACCCGGATGTATTGGGATACATCTTTGAGAAGTACATTAACCAAAAGGCGTTTGGAGCCTACTATACCCGTCCTGAAATTACCGAGTATCTATGCGATCGCACGATTAACAAACTCATTCTGGATCGAGTCAATGCCATTTCACCGCGTCACTTTGATAGCATTGGTGATTTGCTAGTGAAGCTGGATGTGAATTTATGCCGTCAACTTGTCTATGGCGATGATGCCATTCTCCGCACCTTGTCCCTGCTAGACCCTGCTTGTGGATCAGGGGCGTTCTTGATTGCAGCGATGAAAACTCTAATTCCGCTGTATAACTCAATTGTTGGAACAATTAAAGGATCTACTGATTACCAGCTAACAAACTGGTTGAAGCAGGTTGAAAAGGAGCACCCCTCGCTGTCCTACTTCATTAAAAAGCGGATCATCACCGACAACCTCTATGGCGTAGACATCATGGAGGAGGCAGTTGAAATTGCTAAACTTCGCCTATTTCTGGCGTTGATCTCGTCTGCTCAAACTGCTGATGATCTGGAACCTCTACCCAACGTCGATTTCAACATCATGGTGGGTAATTCGTTGATTGGATTAATTAGCGTCGATGAGGAGGGGTTTGACTCAGTTAGTACAAAGGGAAAAGGCAAGGGAAAAGCGGAAGAGGTATTGCAGGGGAATTTGTTGCAACCGTTAGCTGCCAGTCAGTATCGATCAATTTTGGAGGAAAAGAATCGCAGCATTGCCCTGTACAAAGAACACTCGTTTAAGCCAGGGAAAGTGGAGGGAACCGAGCAGGACGATCGCCTGCAAATGCTGCGTGACCACATTGACACGGTGAATCGGGAGTCACAAGCCAAATTAAATCAGCTTTTGCTGGGAGAGTTTCAGAAGCTGAAGATTCAGTATGAACAGGCGCAACTGACTGGGAAAGCAAAGAAACGGGCGTTAACGGTGGCAGATATGGAAGCTCTGAAACCGTTCCATTGGGGCTATCACTTCGACAAGGTAATGGAGCGGGGAGGATTTGATGCAATTATCACCAATCCGCCTTGGGAAGTGTTTAAACCAAATGCGAGAGAATTCTTTGTGCAGCACAATGAACTGGTGAAGAAAAGCAAAATGGACATCAAGCAGTTTGAGAAAGAGCAGAAGAAATTGCTAGAAAATCCTGAGATTGCAGAGACTTGGTTAGAATATCAAAGCCAATTTCCTTGTGTGAGCGCTTATTATCGAGCGGCTGAACGATATAAAAACCAAATCTCTATCGTTAATGGTAAAAAAGCTGGAACAGATATTAATCTTTATAAGCTATTTCTAGAGCAATGCTTTAATTTATTATGAAATCAAGGTGATTGCGGAATCATTTTGCCCACTGGAATATACACAGATTTAGGTGCCAAACAACTCCGAGAGATGCTTTTCTCGCAGACAAAAATTACAGAGCTATTTGGAATTTCCAATGAACGATTCATCTTTGATGCAGTTGATCACCGTTTCAAAATCTGTTTATTAACTTTTGAAAAAGGCAATGGTACAAAAGCATTTCGATCAGCATTTCGGATCAATCCTAGAGAAGCGATTCGTCCTGAACATCTCGATACCTTTCTAAACGACAAAGCCGAGCAAATTGAAATCTCGGTTGATCTCATTCGCCAACTGTCGCCTGATTCGCTGTCAGTGATGGAGTTTAAGAGCAAGCAAGATATTGAAATTGCTCAAAAAATGCTGAAGTTCCCGCTTTTAGGCGAAAAGCTTCCTGACAAATGGAACCTGCAACTTACGGCAGAATTTCACATGACCAATGACAGCCATTTGTTCAAACAGCAACCTGGTGAGGGACGGCTACCGCTTTACGAAGGCAAGATGATTCATCAGTTTACTCATCAATATGCGGAACCAAGATATTGGGTCGATGAAGATGAAGGAAGAAAAGCTATTTTGGGGCGAAATGAGGATGTTGGGCAAGAGTTGGATTATCAAAGATATCGTTTGGGCTTCAGAGATGTTGCAGCAAGTACGAATGAGAGAACTATGATTTCAAGTATTGTCCCACCAAATAAATTCGCAGGCAATACACTTATAGTTTCTAAACCAGGACTTGTAACTGCTGAATTGCTGCTGCTTGTATCCATACTTAATAGTTTTATTTGTGACTTCATCATTCGACAAAAAGTCTCTCAGCATTGCAACATCTTTTATGTAAACCAACTCCCTATCCCTCGCCTTACCGAAGGAGATCCCTACTTCAGCGAAATCGTCGATCGCGCTGCCAAACTCATCTGCACCACTCCCGAATTTGATGAGCTTGCTGCCGAAGTCGGGTTAGGCTCCCACGCCAACGGAGTCACCGACGAAGCCGAACGCGCCAAATTTCGAGCCGACCTCGATGGCATGATTGCCCATCTCTATGGTTTAACCGAAGCCGAGTTTCAACATATCCTCAGCACCTTCCCGATTGTGCCCGCCGAAACCAAGCAAGCCGCACTAGAGGCATACCGCAGCTTCACGCCCACCGTTGGCGATCAAGAAATCCTCGCCCTGATTGCCCAAGGCGAAAGTGCCCAGCTTGAATTCAAGTCCACTGCCCGCTGGAATCTGAAGGATGGCAAAAAAGACCGGACGATGGAAGAAGTGATTCTGAAAACCGTGGCAGGTTTCCTCAATGCCGAAGGTGGAACCTTACTGATCGGGGTAGAAGATGACGGTAACATCATCGGGCTTCAACCTGACTATCAAACGCTTCAGAAAAAGAACCGCGATGGCTTTGAACTGTGGCTGATGAACGACCTGCTCCTCAAAGAACTCGGTAAGGATCTAGCCCCCTTTATTTCCGTCAACTTCCACGTTGTTGATCACAAAGAGGTGTGCCGAATTTATTTGGAACGCGCACCAGAGCCTGTTTACATTAATATTCGCAATGCTAAAAGCGGTCAACTAGAAGAGTGCTTCTTCGTGCGAACGGGTAACTTGACGAGCAAGTTGGATACTCCTAGGGCAATCGGCAAATACATCAAAAATCGTTGGGGATAACTGGGGAAAAAACAAAAGGTAAAAGTTAAAAAGCAAAATCACGGTGATAACGATGAACAACATTCAGCAATCTCTCCTTGAAAAGCTTCTGGAACTTCCGCCCGATAAACAAGAGGAAGTGTTAGATTTTGTGGAATTTCTGCATCAAAAAGCGATCGCCAAACAGCCACGTCAAAGTCTTAAGGGGCTTTGGAGTACCCTCAAAATTGACTTAAGTGAGGAAGACATTGCCACCGCCAGACAGGAAATGTGGGGTAATTTTTCTCAAGGAGATTTCTAATGGAGGCAGTGGTTGCTGATATTCACACTGTAATTTGGTATCTTCAGAGTTCATCAAAGCTTTCTGTAGCGGCTCTAGCCGCTTTGGATAGTGCTACCCAGATAGGTTACCTGATCTACATCAGTAGTTCCCTGGCAGGAAATCGCCGGAATGCGAGATATCCTCATTCATCAATACGATTGTGTTGAAGTGGATGAAATTTGGGATGTAATTCAGGATGACATCCCTTAACTATTGTCCATGATTGAGCCGCTGCTGCCCCTTCAAGAACCCTGATTGCTCGTATGTGTCAATTTCAAGACCGCCAATTAATGAAGTGGGATTGGTGACCCGCAGTTGGCTGAACTCGTCGTGGTGCTTTATCTTGATGAACGTCTATGTTTGATCGGGAGGCTAGCATAAGAGAACCACAGATTATTTGTTCGATGGGGCTTTTTCAAGAACGAGAAGAGAGAAACGGGAGAGGATAGGCAGTGGTAAAGACAATTCAAGCCAAACTGGTTAAACTGTCTGATTTGAAACACAAATTCGGACTAACGCTTGTTCGCGATCCCCTGTTTTTTCCAGAGTGGTCAGATGTATCGACAGACGTAAGTGGGTTAGAGAAATTTTGGCTCGATCGCGTTCAAGCTAATTTTTCATCATTGATGGAAGATCCACCCATTCTAGAAAATGGTGTCAAAATGCTTGTCCTCTCGCCTTTATTAGATCTGGCAGGTTTTTACCAGCCTCCCTATCGGCTTGAAACAGAAACTGGTATAGAAATTGAGGCAGAAGACGAAGGCGAAATCATCCGAGGTCGAATTGATGCTCTGATACTGCGAGAAAAGTTTTGGTTAGTCGTGATTGAGTCTAAACAAAGTGATTTTACAGTCACAAAGGCTGTGCCGCAGACATTAACCTATATGTTGGGCAGCCCCAATCCAAAACGGGCGACTTTTGGCATGATCACGAATGGTAATGATTTTCTTTTTTTAAAGTTGGTTCAACAACCGGCTCCACAATATGCCAATTCTCGCTTGTTTTCTCTCATTAATCCTGGGAATGAACTCTATGAAGTGCTGGGAGTTTTGAAGAAAATTGGTACAGCAAGTACGAAATGAAGTTAGGAGATCAGCCAATGGTTTCAGTATCCTCTGCGTCTACAAGCCTCTCACTGGAAGAGTTTTTGCAGCTACCCGAAACAAAGCCAGCCAGCGAATACATCGATGGTCGTATCTATCAAAAGCCCATGCCACAAGGAAAGCATAGTCGTCTACAAACTCGTTTCTCTACCGAAATCAATCAAAGAATGGAATCTGAACGGTTAGGCTGTGCTTTTACGGAGCTACGCTGCACCTTTGCTGGTCGCTCAATTGTGCCAGACATTTCTGTATTCAGTTGGGAGCGGATTCCGCGTACTGCTAGTGGTGAAGTTGAAAATGCATTTACGATTCACCCAGATTGGGTGATTGAAATTCTTTCACCGGATCAGCGCATAACACGAGTGATTAACAACATTCTGTTCTGTCTCAACAACGGTACCAATTTAGGGTGGCTCATCGATCCAGAGGAAAAAAATGTGATTATTTTCCAACCGGGACAGCAACCCATCGGTAAGGAAGAACCGAGCGAGCGCCTAATTCTGTTGCCGGTTTTAGAGAAGTGGCAACTAACGGTTGAGGCAATGTTTGGTTGTCTCAGCTTATCGTGAATCAAAGAATATATGTCGCGAAATAACGATTTAGGAATCTCAGCAAGCTTCTGAGGACTGTTCACAGGCCCCAATACTGACCCAACTGGTTGAACCATCGGCCCAGTGTTCTTTTTTCCAGATCGGGGCTTGGTGCTTCAAGGTGTCAATGGCATACTTACAGGCCGCAAAAGCTTCCGACCGATGCGGGCAACCCACCGCGACTAGGACGCTGATTTCGCCGATTTGCAATTTTCCGGTGCGGTGGTGAATCACCACATGCGTCACATCCGGCCAGGTTTGGCGAATCTCAGCCGCAATTTGTTGAAACACCGCGATTGCCATTGGCTCATAGGCTTGATACTCCAACGCCACGACTGCTTTACCGTCTGTGTTGTCCCGCACCATGCCGCTCATTACCACCACGGCTCCATTGGCTGGATCATCAGCTCGCCGGTATACGTCATCTAGCGAGAGGGGCGCAAAGGTAATCGCAAAATCATCGCCGCTATGGCGTGACGCCGGACGGGTAATAGTAGACGAGACAACCGAGTCCATAAACCTAGCATTCCAGAACTTTTTCTTTCTCTATTGTGCGGGATGGCCGGGACAGCAAGGGTAGTTTTTGGCAATTCTGCCTTCATCCGACCTTGATCGCGACAAATGGCTGGGTTAGATGGCTCGGTTATACTGGCAGCGGAACCGAATCCTGTCCTGGGAATCTACGGTTGAATAATTAACTGCGGACTTAAACGATACAGACCCTTACGAGATCAATATGGATGGATTGACTGCAATGATTGCGATGGTAGATCCAGCATCCTGTGGCGACAGTCCAGCAGGTGGATGGGCCTTCTTGACGTGGCAGCTATTTAATGGAGTCACCAATCCTAGCCTGGTTCTGCCAATTCTAGCTTCACTGATTCTGCTGCCCTGGTTCGTAAAAGCCTTACCGTGGAAACGGCAAATTAGCGGGTTGGGTATGGTTTTGCTATTGCTGTACGGCTTACTCTGCTCCCCACTCGGAATTCAGTTGGGCAACCGGGCACTGCAAGCCTTTTTACCTAGCGATTCTGGTGAAGCAGCGGATGCGATTGTGGTTTTGGGTCGGGGTTCTGAGATGCGCTTAGAACGAACCCAGGTGGCGGCAGAATTATGGCGAGCCGGACGAGCACCTTTGGTGTTTGCCAGTGGCTGGGGGGACGCCCAACCCATTGTCAGCCTGCTGTCGCAAATGGGTCTCCCCTCCCAAGCTGTCGATGGGGAACCTTGCTCTCGCACCACCGAAGAGAATGCCCGGTTTACTGCTGCCCGATTACAGCCCGCCGTTCAGCAAATAGTGCTAGTCACTGACCCGCCCCACATGCTGCGCTCCTACCTAACCTTTCGCAGCCTAGGGTTCCGAGTAATTCCCCACACCAATCCCCTGCCAGCCCAACTCCCTCCCCGTAAAGAGGCTTTTCTGCTGGTTCGTGAATATTTGGGCTTAGCGAGCTACAGCGCCCTCGGACGATTTTCTCCCCGACAAACTCAACCCGCTTTAGCGGAGAGCGTGAATTTAAGCTTGCTCCTGCATTTGCCCATGGAGCAGGGTCAAATTTTGCACGAGTTGATTCAGCCGGCTTTCTAGATTCTGCTTTTTAGCGAAGAGGATGCGAAGCTTTTGATAGCGGGCAATCGCCAAGCTGACGTAAGGAACCTGCTGAGGTGGGCAGGGGCGAGACCAGAGTTGCCCATCGGCATCAAGTCCGCAGAGGCGGTATCCGGTACGCGGTGCTTCCTCTAGGTCTAGGGTTTGGGGGGTACGGCAAATCTCTTCGATATACTCCAGCAGTTGGTCGGGTTCCGCGTGGCGCAGGGTGGCCATGCCCGGAGCTGGTGTCACGGGAGGTAGATCATAAGCGTGAGATTCCAGCCAGCCTTCGACAATCGGGCCTTCCAGATAAAGGGCTTGAATTTCTAGAACGGTTTGCTCTAGATCAAGCTGCCATCGCATCACCACAGTTTCGACTTCTTTAATCAAACCCAGAGCCAAATTGGGGTTTACCGCATGACGATGGCTGCTGAAACTCGGTGGTTTGGGTTTAGGTAACGCAGGCGTGTCAGGGCAATTCTGCTCGGCAGGAAAGGGCTGGACGGTTTCTGCAACGGGGTGGGGCACCGCAACTTTCTTAGCTTTAGCACCCGACTTGTTGCCATTAGGCTTGTTGCCATGATCTGATTTGTTGCCCCCCGATCTGTTGCTCCCCGATCTGCTGCTCCCCGATCTGTTGCTTCCTGATTTACTGCTACTGTGCGCTGGTTTAGGTTTGGCTGCCGGCATTGGGCCAGCAGTTTCAACTCGTGGTTCTATTGGGCGTGATTCTACTGGGCGTGATTCTACTGGCAGTTGAGGTTCCTGAGGAAAGGGAAACGGCTGAATCGTAGTTTTGGCCTTCTTACCAGAGGTAGATTGGACGGGAGCTGCATCTGAGACAAGGGAAGACCTGGAGCGGTCGGCTAGCTCACCTTGTTCTAGCGGATCCGATTCTAGATAGCCCTGGGCGGTAGTTTGGGCATTCAACTGACCTAATGTTGCTTCAATTCGTTTTAGTCCGGTTTTCATAGCAGCCTCATTTCCCTAGCAAGCTTAGCGAGTCTATAACACGACAAGTGAAAATATCGGGTAGAACTCTGATGTAAGGCACCCAGATGCGGGTATTCTATCTGGTTCCCCCTGGCTTGGCGTTGTTAGATTATGACTTTTCATAACGAACTTGGATCGATCAATACTGGCAAAAATGACGAATAGTGATGCCAACCCCACCCAGTCGGCGCTGATTTTGGTTACAGGCGCAGCTCGCTCTGGAAAAAGTGAATGGGCCGAATACATGGCTGCTCAATCGGGCAAAGCCGTTGTCTACATTGCAACTGCCCAATCGGATCCGCATGACCCAGAATGGCAAGCTCGGATTGCTCAGCATCAGCAGCGCCGTCCTGCCGATTGGCGAACTCTGCATATCCCGCTGGAATTGGCTGCCACCCTGCGCCAAGCTGCAGCCTCTGAGTGCCTGTTAGTTGACTCGCTCGGCACTTGGTTGGCGAATTGGCTAGAGCAGGACGAATCGACTTGGGAACAGACCGCACAAGAGCTACTGGACAGTCTGGCTCAAACTGTGGCTCAAGTCATCTTTGTGGCTGAAGAAACTGGCTGGGGCGTGGTGCCCGCCTATCCAATCGGACGCACTTTCCGTGACCGCTTGGGCAAGTTAACCCGGCAGATCGGAGCGTTGGCAAATCCGGTTTACCTAGTTGCGGGTGGGCATGTGCTCAACCTCAGCCAGTTGGGGACACCACTGCCGCATTAAGACAAACTGGATGAATCGGATTAACCCAAGCCGAGCAAACCTGAATCTAGCTGACATGAGCCTAGCAAACATGAACCTTTGCTTACCTTTCCTTACGAACCTTAAGGTTTGCTCAAGATTTTAAACCTGGGGATAGAGGCAGAACTCGATAGCATGAAGATAACTTGAGTACTAACTCCGCGCTAAACAGGCATTTCTTTATAATTTCGTTACAGCTTGCTTCTCTTTGTTCCTTACAGTACGACAACAGCACCATGGCATCCCCCGAACAAGTTAAACAGTATCTCGCCTACTGGTTTCAGCTAGGTAAGCCATTGATCTTCGATCAGGGGGAGTCGGTGTTACCGCAACCCGTGGTTGAAGGCGATCACTACAGTCCAAAATTTGAAGCGTGCTGGCAGCGAATCCTGGCGTCAGGAGGCAGCAATTGCTATTTAGACGGAACGATTCAAACTATTGGTGAACTGCTCTCCGAAAAATGGGAAATGGCTGGGTGCGCTCGTTGCGGTATGCCCGTACCGATGTTGAGTTTAGGCGTGCAGTCGGGTCCTTGTCCGTGTTTTGACTTGCCTACCTGGCCGAATCTGGATTTGCCTTTGCCCCGCTTGCCAGTTGATAGCCGCAGTCATCTGGAGCAGATTCGCGCTCGTCTCTCTCGGCAGCAGTAAGTTATTCATTGAGCTATTGCCTGTCTGTCTCCATCCATCGCCGGGTTCCGAAGGACTGACAGGCGCGAGTTGCAATTTGACTGGCGGCCTGAAGGGCCGCAACAAAGCCAGTTTGCAAAATGAAGTGGCAAAAAGCACCGTGGAAAATATCTCCAGCCCCCAGCGTATCGACGGCGGCAATTTTCGCTACGGCAACCTCGCCGCTTTTGCCTTGGCTCCTAAAAAGAATCGGCTGTTCGCCCCGAGTAATGGCGATATGGGGAATTTCTAAAGATTCGAGGTAGTGCAGGGTGTCCCTTAGGGTGTGGCAGTGGGGTGGACGAAAGTTGGCCGAGCAGATTGCATAGTCGGCATAAGGCAATACCAACTCAAATCCGGATTTCCAACTGCCGCCATCAATCACAACTGGAATTGACAACGCCTTAGCTTGATGGGCAATTTCCTCAGCCACAGCCATTTGATGTCCATCGATCAAAACAACATCGACGGCCTTGAGTGCTTCAGCAGGAATTTGAGCAGCTGAGGCTTGAGCCTGAACTGCATTGATGGAAATAACAGCCCGTTCGCCGGTTGAGTGGGTCACCAAGATTGAAGAGGTGGGCAGCGGTTCGGTGCGATTGGGCTGGAGGTCGAGGATTTGCATCTGCCGTTGCTGTAGTTCGGCTAAAACAAATCGACTGACGGGGTGGCAGCCAATCACACCCATCAGTCGCGCTGAGTTGGAGGAATATGGGTTGGGTAGAGTTGGGTTAGATAAATTCGATAAATACTGATTCGATAAATGCTGAAAGGTGATGGCGGCGTTTGTGGCGGGGCCTCCGGCCGCGAGTAGGTAATCCAGCGCAACCAACTTTTGATTGGGTTGGGGTAGGGCTGTCGTCAGGTAGATGAAATCGAGCGTTACTAACCCAACAAACAGCCCTGTTGCCATCTAACACGCGCCTTTGCGATGCAATACAACCTGAATCGTCTTCAAGATTAGTTTTACATCATAGGCGATTGACCAGTTGTACATGTAGCGCAAGTCCATATCCACAATTTGTTCAAAATCACTGATGCTGGAGCGTCCATTTGCCTGCCATTCACCGGTAATACCGGGCTTGACCTCTAAGCGCTGCCAATGCCGATTGTTGTACTTCTTCACCTCATCGACAGTCGGCGGGCGAGTTCCTACCAGGCTCATATCACCCAGCAGCACATTCCAGAATTGGGGCAGTTCATCCAAGCTGGTGCGCCGCAGAAACCGTCCTACCCGCGTGATCCGAGGATCGTTGTCGTTCTTGAACACATGGCCGTTGGCCTGATTTTGCACCGTATGCTTGAGCTGTTCCGCATTCACCACCATCGAGCGAAACTTCCAGATGCGAAACTGCCGCCCGCGCCAACCGCAGCGAGTTTGGCTGTACAGGATGGGACCAGGATTATCCAAATAAATGGCAATGGCGATCGGCAGGAAAATTAAAGCCGTTAAAGTTAAACCTACGAGCGCACCCAAAATATCAAGGCAGCGTTTAGTACGACTGTAAACTGAAGGATGGACATCAGCCGATATCGAAGAAGCCGAGTTAGAAGAGAATCCAGCCACGGAGGAGAAAATCAAATAGGCCTTGGAGTGAGTCGTCATGGTTAGCGTGTCAGGCGAAAGCAGTGCAAATTTGTTTATTAATCGGTCAATCAGACAGTCGGTCAATCAGATAGTCAGTAGTCAGTAGTCAGTAGTCAGAACTCGATTGTTACCATAGGTCTTAATCGAACCCTTCTACTGAGTAGTATGATCCGTTATTCCAACTGACCAACCCGTTTTACGGGAGCTTTATTAAGGCTTTACCTATTTGCAAGGTTTTTAGAAGTCCGACCGTATTATCCACAGTATCTAGTTAAATTTGCTACATGCTCTAGTGTCCGAACTGCTGATTGATTAACCTAAATTGAGTTCCGGATTGGGTTGATTTGCTTGAATTCCCCTGATTGGGCCAACGCGACACAATTGGCTACAATCACCAGGCTCAGATCAGCCAAACCAGTAATTCAAAAAGCGCAGACCCTTGTGAGTGCTAGAGTATGGGTGTTTGCTGCCCCAAGAAGCTGATATGGAAATTCAGGCCGGAACGCTCTACATTGTTGGCACGCCGATTGGCAACCTGGAGGATATGACCTTCCGAGCCATTGATACGCTGCGACAGGTAGACCTAATTGCGGCTGAAGATACGCGCCATACCGGGAAACTACTCCAGCATTTTCAAATCACGACGCCCCAGATCAGCTATCACGATCACAATCGACGGAGCCGGCTGCCCGAATTGCTGCAACGGCTACAGCAAAAGCGCAGTATTGCTCTGGTAACCGATGCTGGCATGCCGGGGATTTCCGATCCTGGTTCTGAACTGGTGCAAGCTTGTGTAGAGGCAGGCATTCCCGTGGTGCCGATTCCGGGAGCCAGTGCCGTAACCACGGCCTTGAGTGCGGCTGGCTTATCAATCGAACGGTTTGTGTTTGAAGGGTTTTTGCCCACTAAGGGGCAAGACCGTCAAGAGCGATTAGAACACCTGCGAACCGAGCCGCGCACGATTGTTGTTTATGAAGCGCCCCATCGGCTGAGGCAAACCTTGCACGATCTCATTGCGGTCATGGGAACTGAGCGCTCGATTGTCCTAGCTAGAGAGCTGACCAAGCTGCATGAACAGTTTTGGCGTGGCACTCTGGCGGAAGCCGTGGCCTATCATCAAACCCGCGAACCGCAGGGCGAATTTACTCTAGTTTTGGCCGGATACCAAGCCGCTCAACCGCAACTTTCTGAATCGGCTTTGCTGGCAGAACTGCAGCAGTTGATTCAGCAGGGCGTATCTCGTTCTCAGGCCAGCCGTCAATTGGCGCAGCAAACGTCGCTTTCGCGTCGCCAGATCTATCAGTTGGCCTTAACAATTCCAGAGGTTGAATCGGACTGATTGGCGCTGGAACAGAACAAGGTGGGCTAACCGAACTGGATTCCCCTTGTCAGAAGGGAATTGTCCGTTTTTAGAATGAAACTGCAAGCCTGTTGAGCACGGTTGCTTTGCGAGGATTTGGGGATTCTAGCTAGGGTCCTAGCTGGGATTCTAACTGTACTGAAGCAGGCCGCCGAGTCGAGCGAACCTTCCGGTGACCTATTATGTTGCTAAGCGTGCTGCCAAATAGGTTTGCAGGTGTCCTTTCAGTCTTTTTGGGTCTACGACGGATGATCACGCGCGTACTTTCGGTTGTTTTAGGTGTGTTGCTGGCGTTCTCTGTTTCGGCATCTCCGAGTTGGGCACGACCTCTAATAGGTCAGACGCAGGCCAGTGGTACGAATCAGATGGTTGCGCAAGCGGTGCCTCGGCGAGGCAGTTTTGTGGCAGCAGCGGTGGAGAAGGTGGGGTCAGCGGTAGTGCAAATCAATACGGAACGCACGATCACACGCCAACCCGATCCCTTCTTCAGCGATCCGTTTTTCCGCCGTTTCTTTGGCTTTGGCGATGGCATGATGCCTCAGGGGCCGTTTGAGGAGCGCTTGCAGGGGCAGGGTTCCGGCTTTATCGTCAACAGCGATGGCACGATTCTGACCAACGCCCATGTGGTGGCTGATGCCGACCGGGTGACGGTGATTTTGAAGGATGGTCGCCGCTTGGATGGAGTGGTGCGCGGGGTGGATGAAGTCACCGATCTGGCTGTGGTGCAGGTAAGAGCGGGTGGGCTGCCGGTTGCGCCCCTAGGCGATTCCGATCAGGTGCGGGTAGGAGACTGGGCCATTGCGGTGGGCAATCCATTTGGTCTAGACAACACGGTAACGTTAGGCATTGTCAGTACGTTGAATCGCTCTAGCGCCAGGGCTGGCATTCCCGACAAGCGGCTGGACTTTATTCAAACCGATGCGGCCATCAATCCGGGCAACTCCGGCGGACCACTGCTGAACGAAGACGGTGAGGTGATCGGCATCAATACCGCAATTCGAGCTAACGCTTCTGGAATTGGGTTTGCCATTCCGATCAACAAAGCCAAAGAAGTTATGCCCCTATTAGCACGCGGAGAAAAAGTCTCCCATCCATACCTGGGTGTGCAAATTATGACGCTGACGCCTGACCTAGCCAAGCAGAACAACAGCGACCCGAATGCAACCGTGATGCTGCCGGAGGTTTCTGGGGTGCTGGTGATGGGCGTAGTACCCAATTCGCCTGCGGCCAATGCCGGAATTCGTCGGGGGGATGTGATCACCCAAATCGATGGTCAAACCATTACCGATGCCGAGCAATTGCAAAATCTAGTAGACCGGAGCGGTGTGGGTAAATCTCTGCGGGTCACGATCAGACGAGGCAACGGAACGCAGCAGATTTCGGTCCGGACCGCAGAGCTACAGGCACAAGCCAGTCCAACCAGTCCAACCAGCCCGTTCTAGATAATTCTAGCTATCTGGGCATAAATCAATGATGTTGATCTGATGTTGATCTACTTAGGAGCCGAATACAGTTAGGAGCCGAATACAGTTAGAAATTTAGGAATCAGGTAGTTGGGAGCCAGGCTGCCATCTGCCTGATTTCTGTTTGAGCCGCCTGAAGCTACCTAGCGGCCAAATCGCTGGCGCAGACGAGTCACAAGCTGATCGACTTCAGGTAGGCCAGTACGAGCCGCCAAAACCGCAAACACGCCCAAACCAACGGCCCCCGCTACGCTCAGTTGAATCAGCTGAACCAGCAGTCCTTCTGTGCCTAGCCACACTTCCAACCCCCAGCGGGTGACCCAGCAGACCAGTCCTGCAATCACGCTGCTCAGCGTCAACTGCACCAACGGCACTGCCCACTCGCGCCACGGCAAACCGTTGATCCTGCGATCCAGCACCAGCATCAGCCAGCCCATCGAGATAATGTTCACGCCCACGGTAGCTAGCACCAGACCAGCCGCTCCGAATGCTTTGATCAACAGAAAATCCAGCAGGGCATTGAGAAAAATATTGACGACGCTGATGCGGAACGGGGTATCGCCATCCCCCAGGGCATAGAAAACCCGCACCATGACATCGCGTCCCAGGTAAAAGAACATGCCGATTGCATAGGCGATCAGCACCTGAGTCACAATCAGCGACGCCTCTTGGTCAAAGGCAAACCGTTCGTAGACCACCCGTACAATCGGAAAGGCCAGCGCAATGAATAGGGCACTGAGCGGCAGCATGGTTAGGGCTGTCAGCAGCAGTCCTTGCCGGATTCGCAGTTTGAAGTCGGTCCAATTGTCGGGAGTGGCCAGACGCGACAACAGCGGTAACAGCGGCACCAAAATCACGTTGGAAATGATCCCCAGCGGCGTTTGGACCAACAGATTGGCGTAGCCCAAAGCAGCCGCGGCCTGGGGAATAAAGGAGGCAAAAAACAAATCAGTATAGACATTGATTTGCAGCATGCCGGAAGACAGGGTGGCGGGTCCCATAATCCGCATCACCTCGCGGACGCCGGGCTGGTGGAGGTTAAACCGCGGTCGCAACCTGCCTAAACCGGCTCGCCACTGGGCTGGTAGCTGTACAAGCCACTGCAAAACGGCTCCCGCCAACGTGCTCCAGGCCAACACCATGCCACCAATCAGAGCATACTCGGGTGCCGTCATCTGGGGACCAAGCTGCGCGGCCAAAATCCCCAAGCCGATCAGCACCGTCAGGCTAGAAAACAATGGACTTACCGACGGCAGCCAGTAGTGATCTGCCGCATTCAACGCCCCGAAGCCAATTCCGATCAAGCCAGCCAGCACCGCCATCGGAGCCATAATCCGAAACTGCTGAATCGCAATGGCGCGAGTCTCCTGTCCGACCGGGGTTTGACCAAGTCCGGGAGCGACAATGTCAATCAGTGGCTCGGCAAACAGAATCAGCAGCACCGTCACTACCAGCAAAACACTGACCACCAGCGTCGTAATGGTTTCGATCAGCGGGGCGACTTCTTCCTGCTTGCGCTTCGACAAGACGCTAACAATGGCGCTATGAAAGGGACCGTTGATGCCGCCCAGCAAAATCAGCAAAAAGCCGGGAATCACATAGGCGTAGTTGTAGGCATCGGCAGCCACCCCGACCCCAAATGCCGCTGCAATCGCCTGCTGACGAAACAGCCCAAATACCTTGCTCAACAGCGTTGCGACGGCCACAATGCCAGCAATCCCCGCCAGCGAGCGCCCGGTTTTTTTGGCGTTAGACACAGTGTCTCCCACAGTTAGCGCGACAAATCTTCACCCATTTAACCACTACCCATCCCCGATTACCTAATTCCAGATGCGCTGTATTCCAGATGTGCTGTATTCCAGATGCGCTGGCAATTTGCCAATGAATCAGTCCACTGCTCAATCCACTCTCAAACCTGCTGCGTATTAATAGCAAGGAAGCCGAAGTCAAGCAGCGCTGTTTTTTCTTCTTTGGCTGGATTCCTAAATCTATTCTCTATTCACATCTCACATCGATCCTTAGGAGACCTCAATGAGACACAACAGCGATAGCTCAAGTGGCCTGACTTTACCCTGCCGTAAATCCCTTTCTCGTCGCGGTGTTTTAGTTGGCGGTGCGGTGGCAGGTCTATCGAGTGCGATTGGGCTTTCGGCCTTAGCCCGTCCGAGTCGGGCCAGTACAGCGGACCAAGCCAACGATGCCAAAATTCTCAACAATGCGCTGTATTATGAGCATCAAGCAATTTGGGCCTATCAGTTTGCCGCCACAAAACTCAGCGACACCGAGGTGGGACGGGCGGTGTTAGCCCTAGCGCAGCGCAACATGGCCGATCACATGGCGCACCGTGACGCCTTGGCGGAGGCCGTCCGCAGTTTAGGCGCAACGCCCGTGATGGCAGAAGATAGCTATGATTTGTCAGCTTACATTCAGCGCGGCGAAGGCAACCTCGACTCGGATGTCAATATTGCCAAGTTAGCACTAGCGCTGGAAACCGATGCGGCCATTGCCTATACCAGTGAAGTTGCCAGCCTCAAAACCCCAGCCTTGATCAGTGCCGGAGCCAGCATTGGTTCTACTGAATCGGCCCACGCTACCGCCATTCGAGCAGCCTTTATTTCCCTAGGCGTTGGGATTGATTACGTGCCTGCATCGTTTGTCAGTGCCGATACGCGCACGGACTGGGTGCTGAAGGTATGAGGAATTTGTCAGCATAACATTAATTCAATTTGCAATGGTCAAGCTGTAAGAACGGAGAGAAGTAAGTCTATGGCTATAACTGAGGAAAGATTGAAACCTTGGGGGCAAAGGGTTTCTTTCTTGGTTACAGCTCTCAACTTGTTCCTCTCCATTTCTTAATTCAGAGCATCCCGCCACAATTTCTTAGTCTTTCTTGCTAAAGAACCCGATCCCGCGGAAGGCAAACGAGAACCGCCTCATGCCTTCCCTTTTTTGGTTTAAATTCACCGAGGCGCGCCGATCCATCGCCTGCAAGTTAAAATCCTTTTATTTTCCTTTGCTGGATCAGCAGGAAATTTGGATCTAGGGCAACCCTATGGCATCACAGCAACCTATAAACGCAACTCTACAGCGAGCCTTGAGATTGATTGTCCTGCTGGTGATCAGCGCAGTCGCAACCACTCTTCTGCATGGCTCATTGTACGCTGGGGAACCGCACCTATATTCGTCGCAGTATGCTTCCACAGTGACAGCTCCCTTCAATCAGCCCAGCTATTACCCGATTGTGGCTCAGCCGCCAGCATCCTATCGTCCTGTGGGTGAGTGGGTGGGGCGGTTGATTTTGCCCACTGTAGAGCAGTATCAGCAGATGGCCCAGAGCACGCAGGAAACCGATTGGGTCTGGATGGAGGTAGAGGTGGCACCTGCTGACGCCAGCAATTGGGTGGGACAAGTTGTGCGATTAGCTTGGCAGCCAACGCCCCTAGCACAAGCCTATGTCAACAAAGCCTCACGCGATGTGCGATTCGCGCCAGAAGTACAAAAAACGCTGGCAGCGGGCATCATTCACCCGGCCCGGTTAAATGGACGCGATCGGGTCGGCCCACTGCAATCGCTGGCGGGTGCGCGTCCTTTTGATGATGTCACGGTTGTGTTGCGAGGTGACGTTCAGCGAGAAGGCATGGAGATATTAATGGGTGATTTATCAAGTCATTCACTTTTAAATTTACATAATAATTCACCTGTCCTGCGAATTGTCCGCGAACCTGTGCAGGAAACCGGACGCTACTACGGGCTGGTCCAATTTGTTGAGCCAGTGCTGCCGGCCAACGCAGCCTTGCCAACCCAATGTCCAGGCAGTCCACCCTGTACCAGCGATTGGATGCGCGTGCGTCACTACAACCCAGCTTCTCGCCAATTTGATGGGGCTGAAGAAATCATTCGGATTCCGCAGCAGCCCCAAGACAAAGATGGCGTCTACAACATGACGACCCGCGATCTGGCCCAATCTCCGGCAGGCGAGGCCGGTTGGTATATCTCAGGAGCACTCGATCAGGCAGGCGTTTTTACCGTGCAGGCTATGCAGCCTCGCTCGATGGTGCAGCTTCAGCCGCAGCAGACGGTACTAGGGTTTCGCAGAGGACTGGATTACATCAACTTCCGCAACTGGGAAACCGTAGAGATGCGCAAGGGAACGATTCAGACGGTATTGGTTGATCCAACGGCGAACCGCTCAGTTAATGCTCTAGTGGATTGGCAAGAAGGCGATCGGGTGCTGGTGATGCACTTGTTTGGTGGACGAGGTGGTAATCATGCAGCTCATGAATCTTTGATTTTAGGAACCTACGCAGGGCACTTCTCCTTTGGCTTGGGGCGAGTTGTGCGTGACCCCTTCACGAATGATTTGATCTTCGACATCGATTACCTTCAGGTCTACGGCAACGGCTCAGACGGAACCATCTCCGGTGCCAATACCTGGCGCAACTATATGGGCAATTTGATACGCGGCAAAGCAGGCACTCGCCCGGTTTCAGATGTGCTAATCAAGCTGGATACGCTCACCGAAGACTACAACTTTGGCGGCACGCGGCTGTCGTTTTTTAATGAGTTGCTGGGTGAACTCAGCCTGATCGGTGCGCGCTATCGGATTGGCGACGGCAGCGGTGATTCTACGATCACGTCGGCCACCTCTTGCGTCCAGGATTCAGCCCAGGGGCTATTTTTAGCCATGCAGCGCTTTCGTCAAACGATTGAAGCCAACCCCCAGGTGATGGAATGGATGCGAGCCAATCCCAACGATCCGACAACTCAACGATTTCGACGGCTGGTGAAATTGGGAACCGACTTAGCAAATCATTTGACGCCAATGGGTGTGGTGCGCTGGGATTGGTCTCAAAACGCCGAAGTGCTGATGGGAGTGCGCTCGGAAGATGAGCAATTTATCAGCATCGATGATTTTCAGATTCGCAATCTGCTGACCGGACTAATTAGCTGGCGCACCGCCTTACCTCGTCAGGCCCACGATGAGTTAGGCATGTTGTTTCTGACTAACGGTGCTCAGCTGTGGTTTCTGCGCCCCAACCAAATTGGCGGCAACGATCCGGGGATTGAGCCGTTAGAAGCAACGCTCGCGATGGGTGGTTGGAAGTTGCCCTTCACCCAAATTCCCATTTTTTCAGTTCTGATTAATCGCACCTTTGGCGGCGTGACCATTCCTGCTGCCATCGATTGGTTGATCACACTAGCTGTTTTGCTAGGTTTCAGTGGGCTGGCTTTCGCCATTACCCAAACCGCCTACGTTGCCTCACCACTCAGTTCCGCAACCCCTTTTCTCTCTTGGCAGCCTAGCCCTTTACCCTGGCATCAATCGCTATTTACACTAATTCGCTTTCTATTTGTTCCTGCTCTGTTGAAGGAGTATGTATTCCGAGTTTTGTTAATTCCTTATCCTAAGCCGTGGGTTTCTACATTTACCTGGTGGAGCTGGGCACTGTTAGCCTTGGGGATCTATATGGTCTATCATCTGCTGGCTGCTAGGTTCAGACGTTCAAAAGCTGCCACCAGTCCGATTTTGCTGGTACTAGTGGCGCTACTGGGCCTTGCCTGCACAATCGCCTACCGCTATACCGGTTCGCTATGGACGATTACGGTGATTCACTGGGCTGCGGTGAGTATTTGGTGGTTGCTACTAGGAGGACAGCAATGGCATGATGCAGCACCCCGCTTAGCGAAACCAGCTCAGCGGTTTGTTGAGAGTTGATTGACCTATAGCAATTCTTGCGTACATCCGATAGAGACACTGTAGAGAAATCAGCTTTAGAAGCGTTTTTCTTCTGTAAAAGCTGCGAAAATACGATGATACCAGTGAATAGTTGACTTGCAGTAAAGGGTTAGTTATTTAATTAAAGTTAAAAATACTATAGGATTTATGCACTTTGCTGTATTAACGGTGACGCCCTATACTCATTTGGGATATCGTCCGTTTCTCTGTGATAGTTCCTTGTGAAACTCTAGATGCAATTCCGCTCGATATTTCTATGCCAGGAATGGACGGATTTAGTGTGTTTGGAAAGCTGCAAGCCGATCCAACCACCCAGTCGATTCCGGTGATTCTGATGACCGTAAAAGCCTTGCCGTCATGCCCTTTAATCCACTGACGGTTTGCCGCCAAATTGCTGCAATCTTGGGCTGGTCGATTTAGCTCCCCATTTTATTAGGTTGAGCGGCAAGGCAATCCCGGTGGCAGTCACGCTAACCGACTCGCCCTCTAGCAGCTTTCTACAGCGGGATCGCACATGCTGCTGGGATCTTCCCCGATCGAAATTGGATCAATCGTGTAGTTATAGAAGGTTTCCCCCGTAGCTTCACTAAAGACAACGACACGACCACTATTAGGAGTTAACACCACGCGCACTTGTCCGTCGCTGCCAGAATAATCCGGACCCGGCAGTTTGGTCAGCGTTCCTCGGAAGTAGAACTCTCCTTCGGTAATCTGAACATTGATGTGGTTGTAGTCCACCACAGTGGTATAGGTGGTTGGATTATTGCTGTTGCCACTGCTAGAGGGCAGACCTGCCCTATCCCAATAAACATAGACCGACTCATCAGCCAGACGATAAATTTGACCGCGATCGGCTAACCCAGCCTGACGGTAGGCAGCATTGCCATTTTGATCCACATAGTTCCCCGGTTCCGAACCCGTGGGGCTGAGTTCATACGTTACCCCGTCCTGGCGAGTAATGGTGACAAACCCCTGTCGCTGGGAGAAGGTACAGGGAACCACAGCAGAGGAACGGTCTTCGCCGAGGGGATAAATGTCGCAGCGCGCATCAACGGTTTGGGCGTTTGCGGCAAGAGGGATAGAAAAAGAAGCAAGGGCTGTCATTGCAGCCCAAAAAATCGTGCAAGTGTTCATGGTTGAATCTGAAAATCGGACTAGACAAAGAATCTCGAAATGGCTTGAGATATAGGACGAATTATACACTCCTTAGGTTAGGCAAAATAGCTCCATTGTCCATGAAAGTTGAGATTGAATTGCGCTTTGTTCACTTTCCCTATCACTTCGTGATACTTCAGGCTAGTGAAGTACGAAAAACGGGGTGCAGGGGCAGTGCCCCTGCGTGGGGGCGAAGCCTCCACACCCCTCGTACCTTACCAGAGTGGAAAAAGCTATATTTCCGAGCTGGCTTCAAGATATAGCTGTCACGAAAGCTGGCTGTCCGGAGAACGTTATACCCAATTGCATTCCGAACCAAACTTCGACCCACGCCGATGCTTACGAAGCCTCTTACCGCGCTGCTAAGTTGATTTCAGACATGGTGAAGGGTACAGCCAAACCTTACGGGCACTTTGAATACTTACCCTTCATCATGCAGATGGTCTCGACGCTAGAGGGCAGTCCCTACGCCCCGATTCGCCAGCAGGTGGAGGCATTTACCCAACGAGACGGCATCTATGAGTTCTCCTTTTTCTATGGCTTTCCCCTGGCGGATATTGCCTTCAACACTCCTGCGGTCAATTGCTGGGCGACCAGTCCCGAACTGGCCAGCAGTACCGCTAAGGAGTTTGCCACCTGGCTTTGGGAAAACCGCCAGCAGTTTGTCGCGGCACCGATTACGGCAAAGTCTATACTGGCCATCCGCCTGTAGCAAAAATGCAAACACCCGTTGCTCTTGCACATCCACTACCCAATATTCAGGAATACCCAGCGCGGCATAGGGATGCTTGTGCATTTAACTGACAAGTTTCAACCAGTTCAATGTCAATGGTGATGCGATGCTTGCTGCTCTCAGACATTTGAGTTTTAGCAATGCTTAGACTACAATGAGCTTCAACAAATGGAGATTGATATGGGCAACATTAGAATCGGTGCAACACGGGGATTTCTAGATGATGTTGTTGATGTAGTCGATGACGTCGGTGATTTTATTGATGATGCAAGTGATGCGGTAGATGATATCAATGATACGATTAATGAAATCGATGATGACATTGAAGATATCGCCAATGAGTTTGATGGTAATGACGATGATGATAACGATGGCGGCAGTGGTAATGACAAGAAACCAAAGCAAGGCGACAATCGCAACAACAACCTGAAAGGAACCAACAAAGACGATTCGATCAGCGGCAAACTGGGTAATGACCGGATTGAGGGCAGAAAAGGCGACGACCGACTCTTTGGTGATCAAGGCAACGACCGGCTATTCGGCGATCCGGGCAATGATGACCTGTTGGGCGGCGCAGGAAATGACTCTCTAGTTGGTGGTAAGGGCAACGATGAGCTGTTAGGGGAGAACGGCAACGATACGCTCGATGGCGGAGTTGGAACGGATTTCCTGCGCGGCGGCAATGGGGATGATGTGATGATCGGTGGAGCGGGGGACGATGTGTTTGCGGGCGGCAAAGGGATTGATATTTGTAACGGTGGACCTGGACGAGATGCCTTTACGTTGGCCAAGGGTCAGGGCTATCTGATTGTGCAAGACTACCAAGATGGGATAGACAAGGTGTCGTTGCCCAAAGGCGTGAAGTTTAACCAACTCGATATTGTGCGGCAAGGTACTGATATTCTAGTCTCCTTCAAGGGTGATCTGTTAGCCATTGGTCAGAATCTCTAGCGCAATGCCTCGAGGTAGGAATAGGACAAACTGATTGTAAGGATTGAGAATCCCTATTTGCCTCACCGCTGAGGGGGCAGAAGTGGGCTATCGCTGGCTCGACATCAAAGCAAGGTACTGGGTGAGGCGACTGTGGTCTCGACCAATACAATCCTTAAAGTTATCGTGGCTCAAGTTGTAATGACCTTGCCTCTATCGGCAGACAGCAGCTCGTTGCGAACGAACTATTAACAACGAGTAAATCATAAAAATCTATCTATAAGGGTTGCTTTTGAAATTCTTATCATATGAGAGCCGCTTAAACCTGTAGAGACTAAGAGATAATAGGATACGTCTTTTCGGGATGAACAAACGTTCCTCTGTAATGGCAGCCCCATCCAGGCCGGAATCCGCCATCATTGAACGAATTGCTCAGCAAGACCAAATTGCTCTATCTGAGTTATACGATCGCTACGCGCGGGTGATTTATGCCGTTGCCTATAAAAGCTTGAATTCGGTCGAAGAATCAGAAGAAGTTGTTTTGGATGTGTTTGCCCAAGTTTGGCGAATTGCCAGTCAGTACAAGCCGGAGAAGGGACGAGTTGATACCTGGCTATTTATGCTGGCCCGCAGTCGCATTCTCGACCGATTGCGCTCGCTGCAACGAGTCAGTAAGAAAACTATGGCTTCTGTCGAGGCTGCACAGATCCAATTTAACCAACAGACCGTAGATCCAGTTGAGGATGCCCTAATTGGAGAGAGACGCACCCAGGTACTAGCTGCTCTAGAGCAGCTTCCGGTAGAACAGCGGCAAGCTATTGAATTGGCCTACTATAGTGGGCTGAGCCACAGCGAAATTGCGGCTGTTACCGGGCTTTCACTGGGAACCGTGAAGACGCGAATTCGGCTGGGATTGACCAAGCTACGAGATCGGCTAGGGGCGTGGGACTGAAGCACAAACGCTGGACTTTGGAGTCTGGGGTGAAGCCAAGGAAACAAAAAATCTAGAATTCGCAGGCTAGAATGAAACTACGAATCGAGCAAGACCTATGGAACGGCAAGAGATATCCGAGCATGCGGCGCTTTACGCCCTGGATGGGCTGGTAGAAGCTGAAGGCGCTTGGATTGAGACAGAACTAGCAAGCCCAACTGCTTGGGCAGACGAATTGGCCAGCTTCCAAACAACTGTTGCAGCTCTGGCCTACAGTGCTCCTGCGGTTCCAATGGCGGCTGATTTGAAGGAGCGGCTGATGCAGCGGATTGCCGCTGAGCCACTGCCATCGCCAGTTTCCCCCCTTACTCCTACGGTCATCGAAGATTTGCGGCAAAAGGCAGAAGCGATCCAATGGCGGCCCTATGACCTCGCACCCCAGACGAAAATAGGAACGCTATTGCAGGATCCAGATACACGAGAAGTGCAATGTTTTGTCCGGGCGGTTGGAGCGGTGCAGTTTCCCCATCATCGGCACGCTCAGCCTGAAGAAATTATTGTGTTGGAAGGCGATCTGGAGATTAACGGTCAGATGTACGGTCAAGGTGATCGCGTCTGTTCGCAGGCGGGAACAGAACATCAACCAGTGACTCGCAATGGGTGCTTGCTGTTTCTGCGCGCCTCGCTCGATGATGAAGTTTTGTCATTCTGACTTGAGTAGAGCAGTTGAAAATAACTGTAATAGCTTTGGTAATTCTTTTAGCAATGACTTCAGTAATATTGGTGTATGGTAAACAATCTGGTCACTCGCTCTACTGACTTGTAACGATTGGAGAGTAGCTTATGACAGAGCAATTGATCACAGCTCAGTCAGCCCTGCGGCCAGGAATGCTGCGTCGAGTGCATCACATTGCCTTACATGTTCATGACATGAACGCATCCCGTCACTTCTATGGCCAGATTTTAGGACTGCGGGAATTGCAGGGCGAAGAAGTACCAGAGACTCTGAAGGCATTGTTTGAAGCAGGCGAAGCGGCCAATTTTGTCACACCCGACGGCACCGTGATTGACCTGTTTTGGAAGCCGCAGCTCGAACCGCCTGACCCCGATCCAGGCAAAGAATTCACCCGTGCGGGACACCTAGCCTTTGATATTGATCCAGCGTTGTTTGATCAGGCTGTCGATGTCCTGCGCCAAAACCAGATCCCAATCGATCATGGCCCGGTAAGCCGTCCAACCGGTCGAGGCATCTACTTTTACGATCCGGATGGCTTCTTGGTCGAAATTCGCTGTGATCCGGTCTAGATGCACCTCAATGCCAAACGCTGTTTTGAATCGCTATCCGGCCTTGAGTCTGGTGCTCAGTCTGGGGGTAGGGTTATCTATCCTGGCCGCGATCCTGGTGAGCCGAGGGGAACTGGCGGCTCGGCAACTCCGCTTTCAGCGACAGATCGAAAATTTGGGTACTGCTTTGCAGCGCAGCCTGACGCGATATACCGACGCTCTGGTATTTTTGGGTGATTACTATGCTGTGGCTAACTCGCAAGTGGACCGGCAAGCCTTTGCCGAGTTCGTAGAGCGCCCGCTTCAGACCTATCCTGGCATTCAAGCCTTAGAGTGGGCACCGATCGTGCAACAAACCGATCGCCCTGCCTATGAAGCAGCCATTCGAGCAGAGGGCTATCCCTCGTTTCAGATCACTGAATTGGCCAAAACGGGAAAACTGGTCAGAGCCGGACAACGCTCCTACTATGTGCCTGTCACCTATGTGGAACCGTTGGCAGAAAATCGATCTGCCTTTGGCTATGATCTGAACTCGGATCCAACTCGGGCTAGTGCCATTGCCCAGGCGAGGAAGACAGGCGAAATTACGGTCACAGGACGGATTCGCTTGGTGCAGGAACAGCGAGATCAGTTTGGCTTTCTAGTGTTTCTGCCACTTTACCGGGATCATCAACTGCCAGATTTACCAGAGCTGCGCTATCAATACTCAACAGGGTTCATGCTGGGTGTATTTCGTGTTTCCGATGTCGTTGAAGAAGCGTTAAAAAATCTGCAATATGAGATTGACTTCATAGTCTACGACCAGAGCGCCAACCCGGCAGAACAATTTTTGGGACGTTATGAAGCCGCTCGTAAACAGGTAACTACTCTAGAAAATTCCGGATTTGATCTAGCCAGATATGCTCTCTGCGCTGTTCCAGCCGACTGTACCCAGGTTCTCACCATCGGCAACCGGCAGTGGGCAGTTGTGTTTTCACCAGCCGCTAGCTATCCCGTTGAGATGCAATATGGTGCAATCGCCACTCTTTTGGGCGGCTTATTGCTCACCAGCGGTTTGGGATTATTCCTGTACCGCTTAAAACGCGAACTAGAACAGACTCGCACTCTGAACGATTTGAAGTTTCGCTTTTTCTCGATGGCCTCCCATGAACTGCGGACGCCCCTCAGCACGATTTTACTCTCAAGTGAATTATTGCAGCTCAACTACACTGAACTGTCAGACGTACAGAAGCAGAGCAATGTCCAGCGCATCCATGCAACTGCAAAGCAGATGAGTCAGCAAATTACAGATTTGTTAATGCTGACGCGAGCCGAAGTCGGAAAGTTAGAGTTCCATCCAGAGCTATTAGATCTAGAACGATTTTGTCAACAGATTGTAGATGAGATGCAGCCCAGTTTGAATCAACCGATCCAATTGCTCAGCACCGTTCAAACCACCAAGGCATTTCTAGACAAAAAACTGCTGCAATCGCTCCTGACCAATCTGCTCTCGAATGCAGCCAAATATTCACCCGCCAACACGCCAATTCAATTCAACCTGTCCTGTGATGCCAATACGGTCACATTGCAGGTTTGCGATCACGGCATCGGGATTCCGGCTGTGGATCAACCCCGGATTTGGGAAACCTTTTATCGGGGTAGCAATGTGGGTGAGGTGAGCGGAACCGGCTTGGGACTAGCGATTGTGAAAACTTGTGTGGAATTACATCGGGGTGAATGGGCTATCGAGAGCCAAGAGGATCAGGGAACTACGGTGACGGTACGATTGCCGTTAGAGTGAACAACCTACTTTCCGCTCCAATGAATGAATCGCTTCTCGATTATCAAGAACAGCATATTAAGACAATAGCCCAGAATCCCAGTCACCAGAATCGAGGCATACATATCTTTGACATTGAGAATCTGTTGGGCGTCAATAATTCGTTTGCCTAGCCCCTGTTCAGTGCCGATAAACATTTCTGCCACAATCACAATCACGAGCGAAATACTGATGCCGCTGCGCAAACCAATGAAGGTTTGAGGCAAGCTTTCCAGTAGCAGAACATCTTTGAAAACTCGCCAACGGTTAGCTCCCATTACCTTGGCAGCTAGAATCCGCGATTGCTTGGCATTAATTACTCCGTAGGCACTGTTGAATACAATCAGCAAAAATGCACTGAAGGCGGCAATTACAACTTTGGAGAAATCGCTCACCCCAAAGAAGAGAATAAACAGGGGAATCAAGGCGCTCGCAGGAGTAGAACGGAAAAAATCAATCAGAAATTCCACGCTACGATAAATCTTTTCGGAACTGCCCAGCGCTACTCCGATTGGCACCCCAACCGCGGCTGCCATCAGGAATGCACTAAAGGTTCGCAGCACGGTGGCAAAGAAATCGGGCAACATTGCCCCTGTTGCCATGCCGCTGATTAGAGTACCCAGGGTGGCAACCGGCGTCGGCAATAGCACCGGGTTAACGAAGCCAGAGACCGCAATCAACCACCAAACGCCAAACAGCACCAACACACCAATTAACGGCAAAAACCGATCAATTGTGCGGGCCAGCGAAAACTGAACCTGATTTTTTGAGAAACGAACGCTAGTAGTCATTTCCGCATCTCCTGACGAAAGATTGCCAAACAGTGACGGCTGACTTCTATAAATTCAGCAGAGGTGAGGGTTTCGGGGGTACGGGGGCGGGGCACGGTGAATGGCACGGCCTCCACCAATCGCGTCGGGCGTTTGCTCAGCAGCAGGATGTTATCTGCTAAGAACACGGCTTCTTCTAGGTTGTGAACCACCATCAGCATTGGGATCGAGGTGGCCATAAAGATTTCCTGAAGCTTGTCGCGCACAAACAGGGTTGTTTCAAAATCCAGCGCTGAAAAGGGTTCGTCGAGAAACAAAACTTCTGGATCGGCAACCAGTGCTCGTAGGATTGAAACCAACTGCTGCTGTCCACCAGAGAAACTGTAGGGATAGCGCTTCAAGTCAAGGCGAATATTGAAAGTGTGGATCAGGCGCTCGACTCGCTCCCGGCATTCCCGCTCCGAAACGCCTTTTACTCGCAGCGGATAGGCAATATTGTCGTAGGCACTCATCCAGGGAAACATAGAATCCCGATAGTTTTGAAACACATAGCCAATCCGGGCGCGGCGAATCGGCTTGCCATGAATCTGAATCTCACCGCGATCGAAGGGAATCAGACCGCTAATCATATTGATCAACGTCGATTTACCGCATCCATTGGGGCCAAAAATCGAAACGAGTTGATTATTCGGCAAATCAAGGTTGAAATCTTCGTAGAGTGGCTGTCCAGCGAACGATTTGCACAACCCCTGCACGGAAATGAAATGCTCTGGTGGAGCAATGGTTGGACTGCTAACTGAGTCGATCATCATACATAATCACTCCAGATAAGGACGCCAGAAATAAGAACGCCAAAAATCACGATGCTAGAAATAGTGACGCTAAAACTAAGACAATTGCAGTGGAATCAGACAGGTTTGTAGAGCAAGCTGGCTACATCTACCGATTTGGTGAATACTTTGGTATCGGTCATGAAATCAAAGAATTTTTGGAAATAGCCGATATCTTCTGGCTTAAATTCGTCATACATCGTGTAGGCCACCAGCGGCACCTTTTGCACCAGGTCGCCTTCAATTGCCGTATACCCGACCATATACTGCCGCATCTCATCTGGCTTGTTACGGATATCCTCGATGGCGCGACGATAGGCTTCAATATAGGTCTTGGTCGTTGCTGGATACTGCTGAATGAATTTGCTGCTCAGGACCGCCGAGCCACCAAACCAGGGAGCTTTTGGATCGCCCAAAATGTATTTGGAGACAACTCCGTTTTCCAGGGTGCGGGTGATACCTTTCATTTCACCCACGGTGCCGGTCGGCTCTAGGGTGTAGGCTGCGTCAATCTGGCCGGACTCAATCGCGGCCACATGCTGCCGCACTTCGAGCTGCTGCACCTGAGGGTTAGTGACGCCGGCTGCCGCCAAAATTGCCTCGGCAATCGCCAGATTTTGCGCTCCCGGACCCGTCGCAAACTTCTTGTCTTTCAAATCCGCAACTGACTGGATGGAGCTATTTTTCGTCACAATCACCTGGTCCAGCTTATAGTCAACGTTACTGGGGTTGGCTGCGATGATCTTGAACAAACCTGGTGAGGTAATTTCCGACAACCCCAAGACTCCACTCGCTACGCCATTCCCCGTGCCCTGCAACCGTCCCGCAATCAAGGCTTCTGCAACCTGATTGGGCGAAGCAAACTTGACGACTTCTACGTCCAAACCAGCATCTTTGAAATATCCCCGCTTGTCGGCCACAAATAAGGGCAACCCGGAGGCAACCGGCCAGAACCCAATCGAGATTTTTCCTGGGTTTTCTGTGGCCGAATTAGTAGTTCCTGAAGGCTGAGGAGCTTCTGCTTGAGATTGACTACAGCCGTGAGCAACAATCGCTAAGGTGGCTCCGGCACTCAGATAAAAAAACTGGCGTCTACGAATCTTCATAGCTTCTCCTTTACAAAGGATCGAATTAACATTAAAATTGCATCGTAAGATACAGAATTTGTTTCATCCTTTTCTACAGTGCGGTTGATTCTGACGAGAATTTCTGCGCAACTGATGGACTCAGCCTATAGATTCAACGCATAGATTTTGGGGATACTTTGGTGAAGAAACCGGGGAGAATGTCAGGGTTTCTTTACCTGCTATGTATGTGCGTGCATTAACCAGATCTACTGGTGCTCGTGGCCTATTTTCCTGAGATACCGCAAGGCGATCCCTACGGATGGTTAGGGAACTCAAGTTCTATGAGCGATGCTTTGAATCAGTGCTTTTGCAAGTACTCCAACGGCTTCAACCGATAGCCAACGCCATGAACGGTCTCAATCAAATCTTTGGGCGCACCAGCATCTTTAAGTTTTGCCCGTAAGTTCTTGATATAAGTCTTGATCGTGTCTTCTTCTGGTGATTCTTGCCATGTCCAGATTTGTTCGATGATTGTAGCTCGGCTCAGGACTCGCTTGCCGTAGCGTAGTAGGGCTTCCATCAGGGCAAATTCTTTTGGCGTCAGGCGGATCGGTGATCGTCCATACATCACCTCATAACTACTGGGGTCTAACGACAGTTCCCCCCAGCTTAAAATCGGGCTGGCTCCCGACTGTCCGCGACGTAGCAACGCTCGAATCTGGGCCAGCAGTTCCTGTAAATTAAACGGCTTCACCATATAGGCATCTGCCCCTGCATCCAGACCAATGATTTTGTCTAAACTCGTGTCGCGGGCGGTTAGCATCAGCACTGGAGCTGCACAGCCATGATTGCGCAACAGTTGACAGAGCTGGATGCCGTCCAACTTGGGCAGCGTCACATCCAGCAAAATGAGATCATAGGTCCAGGCTTGAATCCGCTCCCAAGCGGCTTCTCCATCTCTGACCGCATCCACCAGATATCGTTGTACTACCAGCGCTTCTGTCAGAGATTCTGTCAACTGACTATCATCCTCTACTAACAGAATCCGCATTGTCTATGCAAACTAAGTACATAACTGACTATTCCCCTTGATCGTGCTACACCAAGGGCGATTAAATTGTGACCTGGGATACAAAGATTTTGGACTGATGAGACAACGCCATCTCTGTCTGGCATCCAGTAACTCAGCTTATATGTGGCGAAAGCATATTGTCCTAATTTAAAGGACAGTATTATATCAAGTCTGGTTAATAGTAAGGGCGAAGCATTTGCGAAATGAATCCAAGGCATAGCTACAGAGCTTCTGACGCAAATGCTTTGCCCTTACGATAGTGTGGTTGTTCCATCCGACTTGATATTACAGCGTTTTTCACTCATGTGAGGTATGAGGGGTGTGGGGGCTTCGCCTCCACGCAGGGGCACTGCCCCTGCACCCCGTTTTTCGTACTTCACTAGCCTGAAAAAGGCTGTAAATGGTTTTTTAGGTTGAGTAATTGCTCACTAATTCGGACGTTTTTGAGTTAGTTAGTAGATAATCAGCTAATTGATTTTCAATTTCATTGCGTACAATCTGTCGATAATCTACAAAATGTTCTAAGTGAGCACAATTGGTCAAATAATGTTCAAACACACGTGGATTGCAGCGAATAATTGAGAATAACTGCTGCCAAAATTGCCAACGGGTATTGCGCTTCAGCCCTTGTCGCCAACAAATGATGAATAGTGCCCGCAGGTCTGCTAATCCTGGCAGTTTAAATTTTCGCTTGTGTGGCCGAGGCTTCATGTTGATGAAATGACGATAGACCCGTGCTAAATAGCGATCGGGTTCATACAACTCCCAAAAACACTGGATATATTCATGGGCAATCTCTTCTAAGGGGCGGGTTGGGACAAAATTAATCAACGTCGTCTGATGAATATTGGCTTCACTCCCCGTTTCCAATAAACGTCCTTCTTTTTGCAAACGCTGTGACAATGCAGTGTTGGGCAAGGCTTGCAACATACTGAACAGAGCTTGTGGAATTGCGGTCGCTTCCACAAACTCAATGATGCGATCGCCTGCGCCTGATTTTTCACCATCGAACCCAATGATAAAGCCCGCCATCACCCGTAATCCTGCCTGATTGATCGTTTGAACGGCTTCTATCAGAGAATTACGAGTGTTTTGGTGCTTTTGGGTCAATGACAGACTATCAGTATCTGGGGTTTCAATGCCTAAAAAGACCGCCGTAAAATTGGCTGCAATCATCAAATCCAATAATTCTTGATCTTGTGCCAGATCAACGGAGGCTTCTGTTGAAAGACTGAAGGGATAACCGCGTTCTGCCATCCAGGGGATCAGTTCTCGCAGCAGCAGTTTAGCATTCCGTTTGTTCCCAATGAAATTATCGTCTACAACAAAGATCGATCGCCGCCAGCCTAAGTCATACAGCGTTTGTAACTCTGCTAAAAGTTGAGCCGGAGTTTTCGTGCGTGGCTTGCGTCCGTACAGCACAATGATGTCGCAAAATTCGCATTGGTAAGGGCAACCGCGCGAGAACTGGACGGACATATCGCTGTATGCTTTGAGGTTCAGCAGGTCAAATCGAGGAACAGGTGTAGTGGTGACATCTGGCTTCTCTCCATTCGCTCGAAATATCCCTGAAGTATCGCCTCGCTCCAATGCTTCTACCAATAACGGTAAGGTAATTTCGCCTTCGTCCAACACCAAGAAATCGGCTCCGGCTTCTTGGGCGGTTTCAGGCACAGACGTGACATAGGGACCGCCAACCGCAACTTGCTTGCCTCGCTGTTTTGCCTTTTCAATCAAGTACAGCATGTCATCTTTCTGGACAATCATGCCAGAAATGATCAGCAAGTCTGCCCAATACCAGTCTGCTTCACTTTCATATCCAACATTGCGATCAACTAATCGAAATTCCCAGGTTTGAGGCAGGATAGCTGCCACGGTGATCAAACTGAGCGGTGGAAGGGAAACTTTGCGTCCGATCAATTCCAGAGCTTTATCAAAGGACCAAAAGGATTTAGGAAAGAGGGGATACAGTAACAACACTCGCATAGACAGTAGTACTAAATTATAGATTAACGATCAATAGGAATCTCAACTGTGAAACAGGTTCGTCCATCTCCATACTCAACTTGAATAGCCCCTCCTAAATACTCTGTCAGCGTTTTCACTAATGTCAGCCCTAACCCAGTTTCATTGCGTTTCCAGCGCTCGCCTTTGCCCTATTCCCTCACAGCGACAGGGTGTTTTACCCATGTCCAGTCTTGCCAGCCAATCAGGAATAGTAAGTGGTTGTGTAGTTTTTGACAGAAGGCTCCCGACTTTAGCAACGAATTGGTCAAGGTCAATTGGCTTGATTTGATAGGCTTCAACCTTGACCTTATATGTGCTCGGCAAGATTCATTGCAGGACAGGTTGAAGTCACAAAAATTGGATCAATTTGTGCCTATCTTCAGCAATATACCTTACTTTTTGAATCAGCGGGACAACACTTTCGCCCAGAAATCTGGCTTCACATACTAAAATGTCCAGTACAAATCGGTTTAGAAGGTTTAAAGCTGCCTTAACTGAACAGGAGACAAACCTCCTGGTCTAAATGTTGAAATATTAAGAATTTAAACATGGAAGTCCATGTCTCATTTTAAAGTTGTTTCTTGCCGACAAGTTTTTGTCCACCATTAGGGGAGAACGATTGGTGATTTCCCAGGGATTAGGAGGTGGCTTGATTCTGTAGCAGTGATCGGTGTGACTCAAGTCCCGCAGCAGAAGTAGAGCCAGGACTAAACCTGATTTTTCAAGAAACGAACGCTAGTAGTCATTTCCGCACCTCCTGACGAAAGCCTTTTCAGCAGCAACGGCTGACTTCCACAAAAACATATCGTGGACAGTCTGGATATCTCACTGAAACAATTGAGATTAAATTTCAAACCATCTTATAAGAGCAAAGCAGTTGCCCAATAGCCTGGAACGCAAGTAGACAGATTGATCAGCAAATGCTGGGCGCAAAGCGCCGCTACGCGACCGCCCCTACTGAATCACATCAACCAACGTTCAAACTAATTCTTGGGTCACGACGCGACGAATAATTTCGGTTACTTCAGCAGCCATGCGAGCGTCGATTTGGCGAGCTTCGGCATTGGCATCACCGGCTGCTTGTGCTCCCAATAATGCCATGCTGATGGTCCGCAGGATGCCCGGTTTATCTTTGCGGCGGGGGCGTTTGTCGATGAACTGAAAGAAAGCCACATAGCTGAGTTCGGTGCGGTTGCGCGACTCACTGCGACCAAACCCCAGCTTTGAGATAATCACAGGCGCTTCGATCGCAGACGCTAACCCCAAAGTCTCAATGGCCACGTCGATGTAGCGTGCCGGATCAGTGCCCATTGCCCGCACAATTGTTTCCAAACTGTTCCACTGGGCGCTGGGAATCCGTGTAGCAGCCGGCAAATGCAGATGCCATCCCAACATGGCCACCATGCGCGTCAGGTCATAGGTAGAGACAAAGTTATTGCCGACATGGCTGATATTGGGCGAATTTAGAAGAGTTTGCCTTGTCGGTTGGTGCACCAGACTAGGAGCCGACAGCAGCGGTTCTTCTCCATAGCGGCCTCGAAATTCCAGCGCTCCGTTGCCCGTCATCTGCTTCAGCCAGCCGTCCAGTTCAGTAGGCGTAAAGAATTGCTTGAACATGGCTGCTACTGAATTCGAGCTGCCTACCAAGGACCGATAGCTGACCAGATCGACCGCCAGATCATAAAAACCATTGCCGTTTAAGCTGCCTCTGGGTGTCACCAAGCAATCGCGGATATTGGCAGCAGGCGCTCTCCCGTTGGCTTTGGCGACTAGCGTCAGCAGTTGAATGATCTTGGTAGCGCTCCACTGCTGAGCCGGTTTGAGGGCATTTTTGCCGAACCAGCGAGTCCAGATGTCGCCATTCACAAAGCTGCCGACACAGACGCAGGCTTGCTGAATGTCTGGATGCAAGAAGCTGAGACCGTTAGCGTCGATGGCGGGAATCGTAGCCAGGGCCGGAAATGCTTTGAAACTAACGGTTTGGTTGGTGCCGGTCTGCACCGCAGTTGCGCCCAACGAAGCAGTGGTGCGTCCGTCGGGCTTTTGCTGGAGCCGAGCAGGAAACTGACCGATATCCCCCGCATATGGCGACGAGGTATAGCCCCGATCCAGAAAGGCTAATTTACTGGCGTCAAACCCGGCTTCTCTGGCCAGGTAATCGTTATAGACTTTTTGGCGGTCCGTGGCTTGGGCTAAGAGAAACTCGACCGGATCAGCATTCAGCAGCGCCGAGGCAAACGGCTCGTCAAACACGCCGACATTCATCGTGTTCAGCCCGTAGAAGGCGCAAAACTGAATCAATGCCTGTTCGGTTTGCCAATCGTAGCGACCGCTGACCCAGTTGCCCGGTGGAAACAGGCGAAACGGCGTGAGCAGCACCTGAATATCGCGCATCAATCGGCCCGACCCCCGCCAGCGCTCAAACGGAACAGTCACCGTGCCCTTGATGTCATAAATGCCGGTATACCAGGTGGCGTATTGGGCTGGGACCGCATCAGCAATTTGTAGCACCCGACAGAGCATCGCTGCTACTTCACCGCGAGTAATATTTTGGGTGGGTCGGAGCAAGCGCACCGTCGGATAGTTGACAATCATCCGATCGGAGACCACTGCCGCCGCCACCGCCCAGCGCGTCCAGTCGGGGATTTGGGCTTGGTCGTCAAAATAGGTCCTCAGGTTTTCTTCGGTGTTGCTGGCAGGCTGGAGGCCGAGAGCTGTCGCTAATACGATAATCGCCTGCACCCGCGAAATCGGCTGGATGGGTTGAAAGGTGCCGTCTGGATAGCCGGAAAAGAAGCCGCGCTCGTAGGCCCAGGTCACAGGCTTATAGGCCCAATAGCTACTGGGTACATCGACAAAGCTCACTGCCGGTCGGACCGGTTTGGCGTTGGGAAAGGCATTCGCCATCAGCACGGCAAATTCGGCGCGGGTAATAGTACCATCCGGGCGAAAGGTCTGGTCTGGATAGCCGCTGATCAAATTGCGCAATGCTAGCCGACGAATCGGGATTTCTGCCCAGTGATTGCTGATATCCGAAAATTGCGGAGGGGATGTTACCATAACCGGCCAACCAAATTTGTGCGCCTCAATTTTAAGCGGTTGGAGGTAACAAACGGCAGGGAGGGCAAAACCGAACGAAATCCATCAGCGTCCTAGTTCATTGCCTTGAACGGGAGCATGGGGACAGTTCATTAACTATCAGCCTGCATTGGGTTGGCAACACAAACGGTGGGTTGATTGTCCGTTCGGTGTTGATGCGACTATGTTGTTGCCTGATCACATTGCTGGGTCAGAGAATCCTGCTCCCGGTTGCATAGCTCAAAAGTGAAGCTAGGGTTTTGGTGAGTTAGATGAGATATTTCATCAGTGCGATTGCTCCTTCTCAGTAGGTTCCCTACATCCCCTATACTGAAGCTGCCGAGTGGAGTATCCACCTATGCTGCCAATCGAACTCCAACACCTACCCTCGACCGGCGAACTCCCCTGTTCTGACGATACGCCCGTGGATTCGTTCCCCACATCTGAACGGCAGGGTTGAGCGGTCACAGCGCCCAGACTTAGAGGCATTTTATGCAGGAGTAGATTTAGAGAGTGAGGATTTACATCAGCAGCTTGAGGAGAGGCAAGATTATTACAATCCTTTTCGAGTACATGGGTTACTGAAGGAAGAGCGCCGTGGGAGAAATGGATGGGTTTAGCGAGTGAGATAGCAACATGGGAAGAAATAGAACAAACACACGATAGTTCAAAAGAACCGATAAGAGAGCAGAATGATGATGTAGATATGAAACAAAGAAAATTGCAACCATCTCTATAGATCCCACACTTAAAGTCCCCCTTGAAAAGGGGGACTTAGGGGGATCGAAACATTGGTTTACACTACCACCGTTCGACCCGCCAGACATTCTCTCGGAGTGATGCCAAATTGATGCGTCATGGTGGAGCTGAATTGAGTAAGAAGATTGACCTAAATAGGAATGATTTTCAATAATCTTACCACAATGCCTTTGCTCTAGGAGCCTCTCACCATCAGCTTCGAGACTCAACCCACCAACACATAGGTGTTGCAGAGACGTTAGCGATCACCCTCTATGCTGGTGCCACCGAAACTCGGCATCCAGTCCCGATTTTGCGGAATTACAAAGCGGTTGAGATCACAGAGCAATTCGATTGTCGGCGACAAAGCTAATTCTAATGTTTACAGTAATCAGGACATCATGCCTTGAGCTGTTTCTTCTCAAAACCGAAAGCAAGGCTACATATTCTGGCTATAGAGTTCAGCAAACTGCTGAACGTTGCATCAATAACCAATGACCCAAATTCATTTCGCCAGCAAGCCATCCGAGCGCCGCAGCACAGCCAGATCTTCTTCGTCTAGCTCCACCGGAGTGCCACTCCGGATCAGTTCGGCAAAGTCTTCGTTCGGCACCATGATGCACAGCGCATAAAGGCGATTCTTGCCCGTATTCTCGATCACGTGGGTACCTGTCGCCGGTACCAAAATGCTGTCTCCGGCCTGAATCGGGACTGTCTTACTGTCGCAGGTAGCCAAGCCTTCGCCTTTGAGCACAAAAAACATTTCCACCGCCAACTGGTGCCGATTCGGCGGAGTTTTGCCGCCCACATCAAAAATTTCTACACAGTACGTTAACGAGATGTTTGCCGTATTTGGATCAAACACAATCGCTAACCGATTCGTATCGTGAGGACTAATCCGATAAGCCTGATAATCTTTGGGTGTTTTAACCACCGGAATCATACAAGTGGGGTTCATAGCATACTCCAGGTTTAATCAAGTTTTGAGTTTTGGTGGCGTAGCCTGTGCGCGTTCGGTGACCTCAGCGGAACCGTAGCACGTAGTTTTGAGTTTTGAGTTGAGGGAGCGGGCGGTATCTGGTGAGCGAAGTCTGAATCAGGTTGTAGGTAGAGCCATGGTATGGTGACAACCATCTTGAATTTTGTATTTCAACTTAAAACTTAAAATTTAATTCAACTGTTGAATTAGGTTTTGGGAGTGGCTGACAAAGCCAAAGCATTGGTTGACGTTGTAGAAGGTGGCTTTGAGGCAATAGTCGGGGGAGGTGGTGGCGGTGCAGTCGCTCAGTAAGATGCAGTCGTAGCCGAGAAAGTTGGCGTCTTGCAGCGTCGTCATCACGCACTGATCGGCATTGACGCCGGCGAAGAACAGTGTGGTTCTGCCGAGGTTGCGCAAAATGCTGTCTAGGGGCGTGTCCCAAAAGCCACTCATGCGATACTTATCAATCCGGATATCGCTGGGTTCGATCGTCAATTCATCCACCACGGCAGCGGCCCAGCTATCTTTGATCAGCACCGGAGCGCCATTCTTCGGCAGCGGATCGCCTAACCCAACTCCGTCACCCGTGGAATTGTAGACATGCCGCAAACCTGCTCCAATGTTGAGCAAATCTGGCCGGTTGCCCCAGTTGAGCCAAATAATTGGCAAATCGATGGCTCTCAGTTTGGGTAGCAGGGTTTTGAGCGGATCGATCGGGGCGCGGGCTGGGGTGACATCGACGCCGATATGGGCCAGCCAACCATCGGGATGGCAAAAGTCATTCTGCATGTCAATGATGATCAGGGCAGCCTTGGCCAAGTCGAGCCGTAGGGTTTTGGTTTCGGTAGGCAGCAAAATCGGGCGGGGTGGCAGCGGCGGACGGGTGATGTCAGCCATCTCGGCATTCACAGCCCAAGCGTTGGGGGGGACTCCGAGCGGTTTTAGGGGTACGTTCATAGGTAAAAAAGGCTGGTACTCAATCGATCTTCTTTTGTTGTAATCTTCGGTTGTAATGTGATTCTGTTCTGTGATTCTGCGCCAAGTCCACTGTTGCGGCATCAGCTATTTGCTTCAGTAGTCAACGCTACGGCTCGATATAAGTTCTAAGTTCTAAGTTCCAAGTTCTAAGTTCTAAATTCTAAGTTCTAAGTTTTGAGTTTAGTCAGTTCGGGACAGTCTTGTGCTTATGCTGGGGCGTAGCGTCTTAGAGAGAAGTTTTGTAGCTAGCTGCTGTAGAACTCAAAATTCAGAACTCAAAACTTAAACTCAAAACTCAAAACTTCATGAACTACACCATTCAAAACGTACTGATTCCGGTTGAACAAGGCTATGCAACGGTTGATGTGCAGATCGAAGCCAATCGGATCCGGGCAATTGCGGATCACCTAGAACCGATTGGCAAACGGGTGGATGGTCGCAATAAGCTGCTGTTGCCTGGGTTTGTCAATGCCCATACCCACTCCTCGGAAATGTGGCAGCGCGGTATGATTCCACCGGTGCCACTAGAGCTGTGGCTGGCCGAACTCTACGATTTTACGCCCCTCGAACTCGAACAGATCTACCTGAGCGCCTTGGGAACAGCGGTTGAAACTCTCCTCACCGGCGGCACCAGCATCGTAGACCATCTAGTGCTGATTCCTGGCAAAGAAACAGAAACCATTGCGGCGGCAGTACGAGCCTACCAGGAGGTTGGAATTCGAGCCTTTGTCGCACCCCTGATTCAGGATGAAGCCTTTACTGCTGGGCTGCCAGACCGAGACGAGACGAACCACGAAACCTATTTTCGCAGCACCCAGGCCACGCTTGACCTGGTAGAGGCCAGCGTCGGGCAGTTTCACCGCCCCAATGAGCGAATCAACATCCTGGTGGCTCCGACCGGCATTCAGTTGTGCTCCGATGCCCTGTTTACTGGCTGCATTGAGCTGAGCGACCGCTATAACCTCTGCCGCCACGCCCATCTGCTGGAAACCAAAGCACAGCAATTAGTGGCCCAGGAAAAATACGGCTGCTCTGGAGTCGAGCATCTAAAGCGGCTTGGCTTCCTCGGCCCTCGTACCTCGTTGGCTCATTGCGTTTGGCTAGAGGACGCCGATATCGCAATTCTGGCCGAAACCCAATCGACGGTGGTGCACAATCCCCTCAGCAACTTGCGGCTGGGCAGTGGGATTGCTCCGCTTCTGAAGTATCGGCAGGCGGGGGTGAATGTGGCCTTTGGCTGTGATGGTTCGGCCAGTAACGACTCACAGGATCTGCTGGAAGCGATCAAAATTGGCTCAATTCTGCACAACATCACCGATTTTGACTACCGCCACTGGATCACGCCTCGCCAAGCGGTGGAAATGGCCTCGTTGGGCGGAGCCACTGGCCTCAACCGGGCTGACGAATTAGGAACCTTAACGGTAGGGAAAAAGGCCGATCTGGTGCTTTACAACTTGACCAGCCTGTCGCTGTTGCCCCGCACCGATCCGATTGGGCTGTTGATTTTGGGGCGACCGACCCAAGCAGTAGATAGCGTCTGGGTGGATGGGCAGCAAGTCGTTGCCAATGGGGAGGTGACCACAATCGATGTGGTTCAGTTGAAGCAGGAACTGTTCGAGCGCAGTCAATGGCAAACTTCGCGCCATTCGCAGACCATGCAGGCTGTAGAACCCCGCTATCGAGACGTGATGGGTTTGATGTAGGCAATTCCATCAATAGGAGCGCTGTATATAAAAAACCCCCGGTTTGCACCGAGGGCGTCTCTGGAGTAAGGGTTACTGGCTTCATCTTGCCTAAGTCCCCCCCCTTCCTTAGTCTTGCTAAAGACAGATCCTTGCTGACAAATTGAGACGGAATCGCAAATTAGGGTTGTAGCGGCTGGTAATGTGAGTAACATTTCCAGTCAAATCCGGCTCAAGTCAGCCCCACTGCGGTTAACTACGTAAGCGGACTGCGGTGCCGGTGGCTGTGATCAGCAGTAGGGTGCCCGTGTCGCCCACATTGATGCTGCCCGTATCCATTTTGATACCGACCACGGCATTGGCTCCCAGAGATTTGGCTCGCTGTTCCAGTTCGGCCAGAGCATCCCGGTGGCCCCGTTCAAACACGCGCTCATAGCTGCCTGTGCGTCCGCCGATAATGTCGCGAATTCCGGCAAAGAAATCCCGCAGAGCATTGGAACCGTAAACGACTTCAGCCGTCACCACTCCGAGGTGAGCTTCCACAATTGCCCCTTGAATGACATCGGTTGTTGCTAGAATCATCTATTGTTCTCACACGCGCCAAAATACTCAATGAGATTAGCATTCCTACGACTGACCGTGGGTAAAAACATTGTATTAGCAGCCAGCTTGATTTGGGCCGGAACGCTGTTTGTGGCCCCGGTTGTCTCTGCTCAAACATTACCGCCGCAACAACTTCCCGCCACCGATGATGATCGGCTGAATCAGCTACTAGAACAGGGCCGCGATCTGGTCCAGGCTGGTAAAGTCCCCGATGCAATTGCGGTTTACCAAGAAGCAGTTCGGCTCGCGCCAGACAATGCCCGCATCTATTCGGCTTTAGGGTTTTTGCAGGCTCGGCAGAACAACTTCGAGGCGGCAGTTGAAGCCTACCAGCAGGCGATTGCCATCGATGCCAGCAATCCGGATTTTCATTACGCCCTGGGCTTCTGTAAAGCAAATTTGGGCGACTATCAGGGAGCGGCGGATGCCTACCGCCGCACTACCCAACTGCGCCGCAACGATGTAGAAGCCTATCTGGGATTGGGCATCGTGTTGTCGCGGCTGGGAGATTATGATGGAGCGATTGCTGCCTATCGTCAGGTGCTGGCCTCTAATCCCAACAATGGTCGAATTTATGAATCGATTGGTTCCGCCTACCTCCAGCAGGGCCAGTATCAGGAAGCGCTGGAAGCCTTGCAGCGAGCCAATCAGCTAGAGCCGCGCCGCAGCACGGTGCAGTTAAACCTGGGGGTGGCCTTACTGAACTTAGGCGATGTGGCCGCCGGCATGGATGCTCTCAAGCGAGCGGCTGAACTAGAACCCCGCAATGGCACGATTCACCTGCAAATTGGTGATGTCTATCGAGCGCAGGGTAACGCCGCCGCCGCCCGGGCGCAATACGAAAAAGCCGTAGCCGTACAGCCCAATCTAAGGGAAGCCCACTTGGAGTTAGGTGAGCTTTACCTGGAAGAGCAAGACTACCTGCGGGCCATCGTCGCCTACCGCAAGCTGGTGGAGCTGGCCCCCCAAGATGCCGATGCCCATTTTCAGCTTGGTGTCGCTTTACAATCTCGTGAGCGGAACCGGGAAGCGCTCAAATCCTATCAGCAAGCCCGCGAGCTGTATCAGCAACAAAACAATCAGGAAGGTGTCCAAAAAGCCGAGGCCGCCATTGATGAAATCGAGTAGGGGTGAAGCATTTGGGCCAATCAAATCCGCTTCCAGGGAAGGCGTTGAATCAAATGCTTCACCCCTACCAGAATTGGCTGGTCTGTGGCATCCTAGGGGCATAATTCTGCTCGTGCGCTTGGGTGCCTATGTTCCAGTTTGCTAACAAGCTGCCCCGCTGGTATGGCGTTGGTTTGGCGTTTCCACTGATTTTTCTCAACGGCTGGCTGCTGCTGCTGTTGGTTGACAAGCTAGAGCCGCTGGTCAGTATTTTGATCACCGCGACGCTGATTGCGTTTCTACTCGACTATCCGATTCGGTTTCTAGAGCAGCTCGGTGCCAAACGCGGCATTGCTATAGGACTCGTGTTCCTCTTGTTTCTGCTGCTACTAGTGCTGCTGGTCTTGGTGCTGGGGCCGCTGATTATCCAACAAGCCAACGAACTACTGACCCGGTTGCCAGACTGGATCGAATCCGGTAAACAGCAGGTAAAAACGGTGGAGACCTGGGCAAAGGCGCAGCAGTTGCCGATTGATGTCAGCAGCGCCATTACCCAATCGGTAGACCGGCTGACGATCGCCCTGCGTTCGTTTACGCGCCAGTTAGTCAATCTGATTTTCAATACGATTGGCAGCATTGTGAATGTGTTTTTGACCGTGGTGCTGTCGGTGTTTCTAGTGCTGCGGGGGCAGGAGCTGTGGAACGGTGTGTTAGGTTGGCTCCCGGCGTCCTGGAATCTGCAAGTGCGGGAATATTTGCCGGATAACTTTGAGCGCTACATTGCCGGGCAGGCGACGCTTGCAGCCATTCTAGCTAGCGTGCAGACGATTGCTCTGTTTATTATGGGTGTGCCCTTGGCGCTGCTATTTGGGTTTACGATTGGCGCAGCGAGTTTGGTTCCCTTTGGCGGTACCCTCGGCATCATCACCGTGAGTCTGCTGGCGTCGCTGCAAAGCGTTTGGCTGGGGGCCAAGGTTTTAGTTGTATGCCTGATCGTGAATCAGATTAGCGAGAATGTGATTGGTCCCCGAATTGTGGGTGAAATGACGGGACTCAACCCAGTCTGGATGCTCATCTCGGTGTTTATCGGCTTTAAGCTGAAGGGTGCCCTCGGTCTGTTCATTGCCGTACCCATCGCCAGCTTCATCAAAGGCACGGCTGACCGTATCCGGACTTCTAAAACAGTGCCACCCCTATTGGCCCTTCCCGAAGAAACGACTCCAGTGGAAAGCGGTGCAACTCCCTCCTCTTAGACTGGTTGGGCATTGCTCACCCGCGCACCCGAAACAAGCGCCCTTCGCGGATCTGCACGACCGGATAGCTAGACTGACGCACCAGATGCTCATCATGGGTGGTAATAATCACCGTGATGCCAACGGTATGAAGGTGGCGCAGAATGTTGATCACCTGCATCGAGTTGTCGGGGTCGAGGTTGCCGGTCGGTTCGTCGGCCAGCAAAATTCGCGGCGTTCCGACTACGGCACGGGCAATGCTGACCCGCTGCTGTTCGCCACCCGATAGCTGATCGGGAAAACAGTTGGCTTTGTTTTGCAGCCCCACCATGCGCAGCGTTGGCATCAGGCGACGGTGGATTTCCTTGCGGGTAAAGCCCTGCGCCCACAGCACAAAGGCAACGTTCTCAGCCACAGTGCGTCTGGGAATCAGCTTGTAATCTTGAAACACGATTCCGATCTGCCGCCGCAGTTGGGCCAAGGCATTGCCCTTCAGACCAGACACCAAGGTATTGTTGACCCTGACTTCCCCCCCGCTGGGCTGTTCTTCCCCATAGAGCAGCTTCAGCAGCGTCGATTTACCCGACCCAGAAGGCCCAGTGACAAATAGAAAGTCCCCTTCCTGCACGCGCAAATTCACCTGATTGAGGGCACGGCAGCCATTGGGATACACCTTACTCACCTGCTCTAGCTCGACCATGACGCTGGCTGATGCGGGGTTAGCAACATGAGCCGATGTCGCTTCAGTTGCACCGAGGTGGGAAGCAGGGTGACCAAACGGAGGAATGGAAGACCGATCTGGCGTAACAGGGCGCATAGTTAATTAAGGGAATCTCAATCAAGGGAATCTATTAACGGGCGCAAGTTCGGCCCATGTGACTGGATAGCCAGCAGATCATTATCAGAGCTTTGTTGTGCAGGCTTATTGTACTCGCTCTCTTCTAGAATATCCATTGATGAAAAATTAAACCTGCCGAAAAGAAAACCCTCGGCAATCTAGCAACCGCTTGGGAATCTAATGGTTCCAGGAGATCAGCGAACGCCAAGCAAACTGGGGCAGGGCTAACATGCGTCGCCAGCGCCAGGGTTCTTGATACAGACGGTAAACCCATTCCAAATTATTGTTGCGCAACCAGCCCGGAGCACGAGTTTTAGTGCCAGCCCAAATGTCGAAACTGCCGCCCACGCCAATCCAGCTCGCCTGAGGGCAGAGGTGGCGATGCTCGGCGATCCACAGCTCCTGGCGCGGCACACCCAGCCCGACTAGGATAATTTGCGGCTGCAGGGCGCTTAACCGTTGGCGGAGTTGGAGTTGCTCTTGGGCAGAGATGTAGCCGTGCTGCATGCCAACGATTTTTAATCCGGGTAGGCGATTCTGCCACGCGGCAGCGGCAGCTTCAATCACTTCTGGTTTGGCTCCATAGAAAAAGACAGAGCAGGGCGGAGACAGCGTAGATGCCTTTTTTAGCAAAGCTTCGGCTAGCTCGATGCCCGGACAGCGCTGCACAGGTACCCCCCGCAGTTTTAGATAGAGCGCCACTCCCGCGCCATCGGGAATCACCAATTCCGCATTGCGGATCACGGTGGCGAGAGCTGGGTTTTGCTCAGCCTGCATCGCCATTTCGGCATTCAGCGTTACTACATGAACACCCTGTTGCTGTTGCACGCAGTCGAGCAGCCAATCGCTGTAGTTATTGAGTAAATGCACCGGCAGGCCCAATACCGATGCCAGTTGCGGTTGTTCTTGCAAAAGCATGGTCGCCAATCACTAATTTGCCCCCCTATTATGCGGGAAGTTTTGGCGTTTTACGTATTTCGTATACGTATTCCATCTTAGAACTGGCGTTGAGGTAGCCGCTGATTGGTAAAATCGCCCCGCACTCCAAACCAATCTTGTTATTCTGTAAAGTGTTGCCGCTTCTTAACAACCATTCAGAACGCACTCAGAACAATGACTCAACACCCCCGTATCTGTATTCTTGGTGGCGGCTTTGGAGGTCTCTACACGGCTCTAAAGTTGATCCAATTTCCGTGGGAGCAGTCCCAACCAGAAATTACTCTGGTGGATCAGCGCGATCGGTTTTTGTTTTCGCCTTTGCTCTACGAACTGCTGACCGGCGAACTGGAAACCTGGGAAATTGCGCCGCCCTATACCGAGCTGTTAGCCAATACCAGCATTCGGTTTTGTCAGGCCGAGGTGGCAAGCATTGATCTGGAGGCCAAGCAGGTGCAGTTAAAAGACCAGCCCGCCCTGCCCTACGACTATTTGGTGCTGGCAATGGGTGGTGAGACGCCACTGGATACGGTTCCCGGTGTAGCCGACTACGCGATTCCGTTTCGCACGATTGCTGATGCCTACCGACTCGAAGAAAAACTGCGGACGCTGGAAGCTAGTAATGCCGACAAAATTCGTGTTGCAATTGTGGGCGGCGGCTATAGCGGCGTGGAGCTGGCCTGCAAACTGGCCGACCGCTTGGGCGAACGGGGCCGGATCCGGATCGTGGAAGCCACTGACCAAATTTTGCGCAATTCGCCAGAATTCAACCGCACGACGGCTGCCAAGGCTCTGAGCGACCGCAAGGTCTGGATCGATTTGGAAACCAAGGTGCAGGCCATCACCGCCGATTCGATTTCGCTCGACTATCGCAACCAGGTGGATACGATTCCAGTGGAGATTGTGCTGTGGACCGTAGGAACCCAAGTGGCGAAAGTGGTGCAAGAACTGCCGTTGCCCCATAATTCTCGCGGTCAGGTGCTGGTCAACCCGATGCTGCAAGTAGTGGATCACCCTGAGCTGTTTGCCGTGGGCGATCTGGCCGAATGTCAGGATGCCGAAGGTCAGCGCGTACCGGCCACTGCTCAAGCCGCCTTTCAGCAAGCCGAGTATGCCGGTTGGAACCTCTGGGCTGCGATTACCGGCCGTCCCCTGCTGCCCTTCCGCTATCAGGCATTGGGCGAAATGATGACCCTGGGTACTGATAACGCCACTCTGGCTGGCTTTGGCCTCAAGCTCGAAGGACCGGCTGCCCATATTGCCCGTCGCCTGATCTACCTCTACCGCATGCCAACCCTCGACCACCAGATCAAAGTTGGGCTAAACTGGATTGCCCAACCGATTCGCGAATTGCTTTCGTCATGAGCCGGACTGCTCCCCCCAAGGTGATTTTTCTTGACGCTGTTGGTACCTTGTTTGGCGTGCAGCAAAGCGTCGGCGCAATGTACCTGAATGTGACGCGCCGGTTTGGGGTAGACGCAGATGCCAAGGCGCTGGATCGGGCATTCTACCAAAGCTTCAAAAGTATGCCGTTTCCGATGGCGTTTCCTGGTGTGCCCGTCGAGCAGATTCCCCGCAAGGAATACGAATGGTGGGAAGCAATTGCCTGTGACACATTTCAGCGCGCTGGCATCTACGATCAGTTCAGCGACTTTTCAGCCTTCTTTGCCGAACTCTATGCTTATTTCGCTAGTCCCGAACCTTGGTTTATCTATCCCGATACAATTCCGTTTTTAAATTATTGGTGTAATCAAGGTGTTGATTTGGGTGTACTCTCCAACTTCGACACGCGCATTCACGCGGTTCTAAAAGCATTGGGCCTCACCCCCTACTTTGCTTCGATCACCATCTCGACCGAAGTAGGAGCCGCCAAACCCGATCCGCTGATTTTTCAGGTGGCCCTGTCGAAGCACAACTGTTTCCCAGACCAAGCTTGGCATATTGGAGACAGTTTGCAGGAAGACTATGAGGGCGCAAAGACGGCTGGAATGCGGGCGATTTGGCTGAAGCGATAGTGGTCAGGAGTTGGGAGTTGAGAGTCAGGAGTCGGGAGTTGGGAGTTGGGGGTTGATTGACTGAACAAATCGTTTGCCCGTAATGGTCATACCTAATGGCGGTTATTGAACCGCTTCTGGCAGAATCAGCATTGCGTCGCCGAATGAGTAAAAGCGGTACTGGTCCTGGATCGCAATCTGGTACAAATCTAGCAGCCGCTGTCGTCTGATTAGGGCACTCACCAGCATCATCAGGCTGGATTTGGGTAGGTGAAAATTGGTGATCAGGCCATCCACAACTCGCCATTGGTAGCCGGGATAGATGTAGAGGTTGGTTTTGCCGCAGTAGGGTTGGAGCGTGCCGTGAATTGCAGCGGTTCCTTCCAGTGAGCGAACTGATGTGGTGCCGACAGCAATGATGCGTCCGCCCTGCGCTTTGGTTTGCTGAATTTGGGCCACGGTTGCGGCGGGTACTTCCACCCATTCGCCATGCATTTGGTGTTGGGTAATATCGGTGGCTTCTACGGGGCGAAAGGTGCCCACGCCCACATGCAGGGTGACAAACGCCTGCTGAATCCCTTGCTGCCTCAGGCGCTCTAGTAAGTTGGGCGTAAAGTGGAGGCCCGCGGTAGGAGCAGCGGCTGACCCAGGCCGATTGGCATACACGGTTTGATATTGCTCTGGATCGGCTTCCGATTCGGTGATGTAGGGCGGTAGCGGCACCTGGCCGAATTGAGACAGCAGCGGCAAAATCGACTGCTCGGCTGGCAAATCAAACTGGAGCAGCCGTCCGCCTGTGGGTTGATCAACAGCGATTACTGTAGCCGTCAGGATAGGGCTATCTGCTGTACCAAACTCGATAGTGGCTCCGGGTTTCAGGCGCTTGCCGGGTTTCACCAGCCCCAGCCATTGATTCGGTGTTTGTTCTTCCAGCAGCAACACTTCTACGGGCGTGCCGTTGGGTTTGCGGCCATACAGTCGAGCCGGAATGACCCGCGTGTCGTTCATCACCAGCAAATCGCCTGGATGCAGTAACTCAGGCAGCTCGCGGAAAATGCGATGCTCGTAGTCTGGTGCGGCTTTGACCACGAGCAGGCGGGAACTGTCCCTGGGGACCACAGGATTTTGGGCAATTCGGTCCTCTGGCAGGCTGTAGTCGTAGGACTCTAGCAGCAGATCGGGGTTAACGGTGGGTAGAGCAGGCAGGAAGTCGGGTCGAGTCATGCGAATGAGTGAGGAAACCAGCTTTTAATCTACTAGACCTAGGGTAGGCGCTGCAAAGCATTAATCTTGACCCAAGTCTGCTGGGTTGGCTTAATCCAAGAGTTGGGCCAAATTGGGTATATTCCCCATATCAGGTCGGGGGCATTTCCCCTAGTAGAAACTGGGGAATCTCGCGAAGATGAAAGTGTAGCATTTGCCAGGATTGTTTATCCCATGGAGTATTTGTATTACCTCGCGAATGCCAGTCTGACGTTGAGGATTGTTGAGCACTTCCATGCAATGCCCTGGCTTCCGGTCCGCTTCATTACAGTTATCCACCAAATTGATGGTTGGGTTGTGAAGGTGAAATTTAACCGCGCTCTTGATCCTCAAGAAGCTGGGGATTTTCGAGCCTTCCTGAATGAGCTGGGAATTCCTTACGAGCCTGAAGTTCGAGTTCAGATGGCGCTGTGGGGCTTGGAAACCGGACAGTCTCCTGTGGAAGTGATGCGTCGATATCAGGTGGCAGTCGTTTCCCACGGAACTCCCGATCGCACCGAAATCGAGGAATTCCGCAAACAGTTTGTCCAAGGCTTGGGCTATTGCCCCGAAACGCTGGCCTAGGATGCTAGTCTAGAAGATTTTTAAGTTTGGGTGGTGAACGGAGGGCGCAATTACCGCGCCCTTTTCTCATGCTGATTTTTCATTCTGATCGTGATTCGCTCTTCTCCAGTCACTCAGTCAAAGGCCGCCACAATGTAATCCTGGAGCATCAGGCAGTACTGACCCATTGGCAGAGGTTGCCCTAGCTCAACTGTGGGAGGTGAAGCCATAGGAGAAGATTGCGGTTGGTCATAGACCTGTTGATAATGCACAATCGCAACATCAAACCGACAGGGCAGTTCGGCCTGCTCTGGGTAGGTAGACAGAAACAATTGCGCCGCCCGCAGCAGTTTTTTCTGTTTGGCCGGAGTAATGGCTAAGAGGCCATCTGCATCCCAGTTGCCGGAACTCCGCGCCTTGACCTCAACAAAGGCAAGCCAGGGCTGGGGCGTTTCTGTGAACGCTACTAGATCCAATTCACCCCAACGACAATGCCATCGCTGCGCCAAGATTTGCCAATTTTGTTGTTTCAACCAGTCGGCAACTAGGGTTTCGGCGAGTCGCCCTATTTGTTGAGACATAGAGGTGTAGGGGTGAAGGGGTAGGGGGTAGGGGGTAGGGGGTGGGGGGTGGGGGGTAGGGGGTGGGGGGTGGAGAAAAGGATCTGTAAATGGTTCTGTGTTGCTTTGTTGCCTGACCCGCCCGCAGATGCATCGCGGGCTAATGAAGTAAGTCCACTATACGCTTGCGTTCCTGCAGGGTAGTGCACTAAACCTCTTGCTTATCTGCGTAAGCAGACTTCCCCGATTAGCAATTGATTCGCGGATGGGAATTGACACAAAGCTCTGAACAGACCCGGAGAAAATTCTACCGAAATTTTGTTCGTTATCAGAGTTTGTAAAATTTCTTGTGTTGCCGCATGACTCAGCCATAAATAGCGCACTGTTGAAGCAAATGAACTCTTTTGTCTTCCCTAAAGCACCTATACTCAATGACCCTGGCCAAAAACAGTAAACAGCAAACAGTGGGATTAAGCCGCTCTGGATAGTCGCAGTGACAATCTCACCCATCCACCCCCCACCCCCTCACCCATCCACCCCCCACCCCCCACTCCCCACTCCCCACTCCCCACTCCCCACTCCCCACTCCCCACTCCCCACCCACTGGTCGAACAACTCTTGCAACAAGCGCTGCCGCATGGGCTGGTCGAGACGGGCGGGAAGTAATTGTTCGAGGCGGAGAATTACAAGTGTTTCGCCAATCGGGATCGGGTGCCAGAGCTGACCAGGATAGCTGAGGCTGAGTAGATAGGCGAGGTCGGGATGGATTGCCCCTAGCTCAACCGGACCCACCAAGCTGTTCGCAGTTTCGGGAGCGTAGTGACGAGCCAGTTCAGCAAAGGATTGCTTGTCATCTTGCAGCCGGAAATATAGCTCTTGGGCGAGGTCGGCATCTTCTACCTGAAGGATCGAATAAATGACGCGGTCTAGCGTTGGTTTGCGCTGTAGGAAATAGGATTCGAGTTTGTGGCCCCAGGTTTGTTGCTTGAACTTCTCGATCCGACATAAACGAGTTAGCAGCGCATCTAAATCTTCAGCCGTTAAACCACGCTGTTGACAGAACTGAGCTTTTGCGGCATCTGAGGTTAATTGGTATTTGGCGATCAACTGCTGATGAGCGGCTGCGATCTCATCGGGTGTGCAGTCGATCTCGGCAATTGCACTATCAATGATTAGCTCTTGCTGAAATTGCGGCAACAGTTGGTACTGCTTCAAGCGGGCTAGCATTTCTGTAATGGTCATCGCCTGAACATCGGGTTGGAGAAGCGTAAGCATATGACTTTCAAAGATTCTGGTGGATAAAAAAGTAGATTTTCTGTAAAACTAGAAATCAAACTTTGTCGCGGTTTGTATAGCGTTTGTAGAGATGTACCCTTCAGCCTCAGTGGGAAGATAAGTAAAGTGGGATTCAGGGATTTAATCCAAATCCCACTCGGATCAACTCAGGAGAACCAATTGGTTAAGCGAGGGCTGACATATTAAGGCGGTAATCAACGCTGCCACTCACCTGAGCTACTTCAACAAAATAGTCACCAGTGCCAAGCTGTTTTCTAATTAAGTCGTTGCTTCCTGTTCCAGTGGCAACCAGTTCATTGGCTTCTAGTCTGCCGTTGCTGTTTGCATCTCGATACAGTTTTAGACCCGCATTCGTTGTGCTTGACTTAACATTCAAGCTAAGCGAGACATCACGATTTGTATCTAGACGGAAGCGGTAGTAGTCAATCCGATCGCTAGAACTGACTGAACCACCAAAATTGCGGAAACCATTCAAACGACCGATATCTTGAGCTTGACTAGGGCTATTGTTGGGTTCTCTTTCAGATCCCAGACCAGGAGTGGCAGTGATGTCAAGCTTATAATTAGCAGCACTGCCGCTTTTAGATACCTGCACGTGGTAGATATTATCACCAGAGCCGTCTAACGTGATGGTTTTTGATGTTCGGCCAAAGGTGCCATCAATAAATTCACCTGGATCAATTTGACCATTGTGATTGGCATCGCGGTACAGGAAGAAGTTGCTATTTGTTCCAGTCAGCGTAATGGTAATTTTGGAGGTGGCTTGATTACCAGGGAGAAACCGGAAAAAATCGGTATCAGCACCACTGACACTGCCTTCAATGGTTTTGGTGACGGCTCTTGTACCGCCCGTGGGCAGGAAACCGAAAAGATTTTGGGCGATTGCCATTGTATTGTTGGGTTCACGTTCTTGTATTGCCATGGGAAAAATTTCTCCTTGAATTGTGTTGGCGTAGGTGAGTTGTTCAACCTAAATTGAATCTAAACAATTGAGCGTTGATAAACCGTTACTGTGGCGTTACCGAGCGGTGTTACAGCCTCTAAAAGGCTAAACCTAGCTAAGCGTTAACTTTTCTATCTTTTAAGTTGGCGGTTCCGAAAATACGGTTAGACGAGTGTAGTACTAGTCACCCGGAAGAATACAGTAGATACACTCGGTAAAACCAATCCTGAATCGCTAAGCTAGCCATACTATTCACAAGTTGATGAACCATACTCAGAAATCAGAATGCAAGTTCCCAACTTACGCTGCACGGCTCTGAGATGAGTTTACAGGCGGGCAGTTGTCTGAGATTTGTATAACTTGAACAAAGATTAAGAACAGGCCATTTTGGCGGCCAGAAGAGCGGTAAAAATTGATTGAACATATACCATAAGTATGTGTGTACGGTAACTAGCAATCAGCACTCGGCTACTCTATACCAATGGCTCAACAGGTTCAAAGCACGAAACGGTCACGGGGAGTAATCCTTTCCGATTACGGCTGGGAGCGTCTGCAAATGGCCGAACAGCAGGCCCACGCCAATCCCAGCCCCTTGACGTTGAAGCAACTGAGCGAGCGCACTGGCCTCAGCCCCAACACGCTGACGAAAGTACGAAATCGCAAAACACCCGTCGATCGGCAAACGGTGGTCGCCTACTTTCAAGCTTTTGGCCTAGAGTTGACGCCCGACGACTGCCTCCAGCCTACCCAAAATGATTCCCTCGGCTCCCTGGCTCCCCAGCCCTCTGCTCAGATTGATTGGGGCGAAGCCCCCGATGTCTCTGTCTTCTATGGCCGTCAGCAGGAACTCACGTCATTAGCAGAGTGGATTGGGCCAAACCAATGCCGTCTGATTGCCCTATTGGGCATGGGTGGGATTGGCAAAACGGCACTGGCTGCCAAACTGGTGCAGCAGTTGGTGGAGACAGACCCCGGCGGCCGCCCGTTCGAGTATGTGATTTGGCGCTCGCTGGGAAACGCTCCTCCACTAGAGGTACTGCTCGCGGAACTGATTCCGTTTCTCTCTGACCAAGCAGATACCCAGACTAACCTGCGGCGATTGGTTTATTGGCTGCGAACTCACCGCTGTCTGATCCTGTTGGATAACTTAGAGACGATTCTCGACCAGGAATTTGTCGGCCAGTTTCGTACTGGCTATGAGCAGTACAGCGAGCTGCTACGCACCGTGGCCGAGAGTGCCCATCAAAGTTGTGTAATTTTGACCAGCCGAGAAAAACCAGCCGAGGTTGCAGCCTGTGAAGGCAATGCCGTGCGTACTTTACAATTAGCTGGTTCGCCCGAAGCGGCTGAAGAAATCATGCAGACGAAACGGTTGATAGGTTCTCTAGAACAAAAGCAACAGCTCAGTGAACGCTATGGGTATAGTCCATTGGCCGTCAAAATTGTCTCTACATCGATTCAAGAATTATTTGATGGCGATATTGACGCATTTCTGCATCAGGACACGCTGGTGTTCAACGGCATTCGGCGCGTGCTCGATCAACAGTTTGAGCGGCTCTCCGAGCTAGAAACCTTCATCATGTATTGGTTAGCCATCAACCGAGAATGGACCAGCGTAGCCGAATTGCAGGCCGATATTATTCCTGTGATTTCTAAACCGCGCTTACTAGAAGCCCTAGAGCATCTAAATGGCCGTTCATTGATTGAGAAACAGGCGGGAACCTATACCCAACAGCCGGTTGTGATGGAGTATTTTATCGATCGGTTGATTGAAAAGGTAACGACTGAATTATTCAATCAGGAATTTCGCCTGCTCTTGACCCATGCCTGGATGAAAACAACCGTCAAGGACTATATCCGAGAAAGTCAACGGCGGCTGATTGTGAAACCGATTGCTGAACAGCTAACCCATGCCTTCGGCAGCACCGATGCCCTGCATTGTCACTTAAAGAAATCAATAGAAACGCTGCGCCAGCTCAACTTCCATACGTCAGGCTATGGAGCGGGTAACCTGCTCAATCTCTGCTGTTGCCTCGGTTTGGATTTGACTGGCTATGATTTCTCGAATCTGACAATCTGGCATGCCGATTTGCAAGGGATAAACCTGCACCAGGTTAACTTTGCTGCTGCTACTTTTGCCAAAACCGTTTTTACCCGTTCGTTTACCGATGTTCTATCCGTTGCCTTTAGCTCAGATGGCCGCTTTTTAGCCAGTGCTGACAGTAACGGTAAGGTCTCGATCTGGGATACCACCACGTTTCAACTATTAGCTAAGTTAAGCGGCCATACAAGTTGTGTTCTATCGGTTGCCTGGAAACCTGGAACCACTATCCTAGCTAGCGGTAGCGATGATAGCACGATTAGAATCTGGAATATTCAAACCGAACAATGTTTGCGAATATTAGAAGGAAACAGTGGCTGTGTATTCTCGGTCGCTTGGCATCCCCAAGAATCCATTTTGGCCAGCGGTTGCAGTAATGGCTACATTCAGCTTTGGGATAGCGATACGGGTCAGATGTTGCTTCAGCCAGCAGGTCATAGCCGCACGGTTCGAGCCGTTGCCTGGAGCGCGGACGGACTGTTAGCCAGCGGCAGTGATGACCACACCATTCGGATTTGGGATAGCCACACGGGTGCTTGTCTGAAAACGTTGCAGGACCATCAGGATCGCGTGCAAGCAGTAGCCTGGAGTCCCGATGGGCTGTTAGCCAGCGGCAGTGATGACCACACCATTCGGATTTGGGATCGGGAATTGCTCGAATGCAAAACGCTCAGCGGACATAGCAATACGGTTCAGGCATTGGCCTGGAATGCAGACGGCGCTCGTCTGGCCAGCGGCAGCAGCGACCAAACCGTGAGAATCTGGCAGATTGACGCCAGTCAGTGTATCCGAGTTTTGCCAGGACATACCAATCAAGTATTTTCGGTTGCCTGGTGTGCAGCTAAACCTCTGCTCGCTAGCAGTGATGTGAATCAAGCGCTGAAGTTGTGGAATTCAGAAACTGGCGATTGCTTGGCCTCACTGCAGGGCTATATTAATTTTGTCATGGCGATTGCATGTCATCCCGATCCGTTTATATTAGCGAGCAGTAGTGCCGATGGCACCGTTCGAGTTTGGCGAACCGATTTGTGGCAAGTAACGCTAGAACTCAAGGCCCACAATACCTGGGTAACAGCGCTCGATTGGAGTCCCGATGGCAAACAGCTCGCTAGCGGCAGCCATGATAAAACAATCAAAATTTGGGAACTAGAAACGGGCCAGGGTTTGCGGGTGCTGCAAGGAGACATGGACTGGGTTTGGGCATTGGACTGGCATCCTGAAGCGACCATCATCGCCAGTGGCAGTGCGGACCCGGTGGTGCGGTTGTGGGATGTGAATCAAGGCATCTGCCTGAAGCGGTTTGTCGGACATACCAATTCAGTGCGAACCGTGGCCTGGAGTCCGGATGGAACGCTGTTGGCAAGCGGCAGTGCGGACCACACGATTCGGATTTGGGATACTCAAACAGGTGATTGTTTGGCGGTTTTTCAGGGGCATCAAGATACAGTTCTGTCGCTGGCCTGGAGTCCAGATGGAACGATTCTCGCTAGCGGCAGTGCCGACCGCACAATTCGCCTATGGCAGTTGCCATCTCTCACTAGTCAAGCTACTTGGCAGGGACATCGGGACTGGGTCAGGGCGGTGGTTTGGAGTCCGGATGGGCAATTTCTAGTCAGCGGCAGTGCCGATCAAACGCTTAGATTGTGGGACGTGGAATCCGGCGAATGTCTCCAGCAACTGTTTGCCCATGACAGCAAGGTTTTAGCGTTGCAGTGGAGTTTGGATGGCACCGTGATTAGCAGCAGTGCGGATGCGGCGATTAAGTTCTGGCAAATTCCTACGGGACAATGCTTGAAAACGCTGAGAGTCTATCGTCCTTACGAAAATATGAACATTGCGGAGGTGCAGGGGTTAACAGAAGCGCAACTATCAACGCTAAAAAGCCTGGGAGCTATCGGATTGCAACCCGTACCAGCAATAGATATTACAGCAGGGATTGAAGTTCCTACGGCAGAGAGCAATTCCACAGGGCTAGCAGAAACGGCCTCTCCGCGGCCATCTAGTTCAAGCTACCCGATATCGCACCCTTTAGTCTCTACCATACCCATCCTGCAAATTCAACTGCTGGGACAGTTCAATCTCACCTACGATGGCAAACCCGTCACTGGCTTCTCCAGCGAACGCTTGCAGATTCTCCTTGCCTATCTGGTACTACACCGCCATACACCCCAACTGCGTCAGCACCTGGCATTTCTGCTATGGCCCGATTCCTCAGACAGCCAAGCTCGCGGTAATTTGCGCAAAGAGCTACATATCCTCCGCCAACTGTTGCCCAATGCCGACACCTACATCCAAACCGATGCCAAAACGATGCAGTGGCGATCCAACGCACCCTTCACGCTCGATGTCGCCGAATTTCAGGTAGCCATTCACACCGCAAACGCCGCCGCAATCGCTGGAAATTTCACCCACGCTCAGACTGCTTCAATCGAGGCGTTGAGCATCTATTCGGGTGATCTGTTGCCCCACTTACACGACGAATGGCTCGAAATAGAACGCGAGCAGTTACGCCAAGAGCGGCTCCAGGTATTAGACAAGCTGGTCCAAATACTTGAACATCAGCAGGACTACCAGACAGCCCTCCGTCATGCCCAACAGCTCCTCAAGCTAGAACCTTTGCGAGAAGCCAGCTACCAGCGGTTGATGCGGCTCTATGACCTGAGCGGCGATCGGGCTAGTGCCTTGCAGATTTATCATCAATGTATGACAACATTGCGCGAAGAGTTAGGCGTTGATCCAAGCCCGTTAACGCAAGAGTTATATAGCGGTTTATTAACGTAGAGACATTTCGCGAAACGTCTGTCCGTAGAGGCGTTTCGCGAAACGTCTGTCCGTAGAGGCGTTTCGCGAAACGTCTGTTAAATTAGGGCGTTTCGTCGGATGTGGTACAAGATGATTGGGTCAGGCTGGGCAACCAGGGTAGATCTGTGATACCCGGATCGTAGCCCAACTGACTGAGTAGGGTCGTGAGCTGGCCGCGATGGTGGGTTTGGTGGTTAAACAGATGCGTCACTAGGAGCCAATGGGGTAACGTGCGGCTTTTGCCATCCACACCACTAGTGTAGGTCAAGGATTGATTCAGCCATTCGGGAGAAAGCTGCTGCGCCCAGTTCAGAATTTGCCGATCGGTGATTTGGCGCTGTTGACGCAGTTCAGCGAAATCGCTGTAAAGTTCTTCCCCAAGCCGAGCCGAAAACGGAGTTCGAGTCAAGCGGCCCATCCAGATCCGATCGCCGAACAGCAGGTGATTCAAGGTGCCATGAATCGATTTGAAGAATGCCCCTCGATCTTGCTTACGCACATTATCAGGAATATCAGCACAGATGGCATATAGTTTTTCGTTCATCCATTGGTTATACTCCGCCATTGTTTGATAATAAGTGCGTTCCATCACAGATACCTCAGAATCTTTCTCGGAACAATCTCAAACTTGAATTATCGCAGTTGCTATCCCACAATTTGATTAGCTAATTTTGCTGGTGCTGCACTAATTGAAGAATCGATTGGTAGATTTAACTGAAAATACAATATGCTTCCCTGTTGGTCAATGATTTTAGCTCCCATGTCTTGGTAGAACCACAAGCCACGCTGATTATCTTCATGAGCGTTCCAAGCCATATGGCTACAGCGGTGGGACTGCCCTAACTGAACTAAATGCTGAAACAATCGAGTGCCAATTCCCTGTCCCCGCTTAAATGCATCGATATACAAATCATCCAGCCACAGGCTAGGACGACCTTGAAACGAGGAATAGCGAAAGTAGTAGAGTGCAAACCCAACCGGCTGCCGATCCACTTCTGCAAATACAGCCGTGGCATAGGGAGCAGCATTAAACAAAGTTTCTCGCAACGCCTGTTCACTTGTTTGCAGTTGACCTGAAAATGCGCCCAAGCTTCTATCAAATTCAGCTTTCTTTTGAATAAATGCGAACAATAGCGGCACATCAGCCAACTCAACCGGACGGATGGTGAGGTTCATGGTGAGCAATATTTCTGGTAATCAAAGCAGTGAAGAAGTGGATAAGATGTAGAGTAATGACCTGTGTAAGCTGTCCTGGCTAGTCAGCGAGAAGTGTAAATTCTGGGAAGGGAGAGTTAACCACGGTGCAGAGCTGGTGAAATCATCTGTGAATCACCGTGGCAGGTAATTGGATAGAATCTCAGAGAAATACTCATTTGCAATCTCAAGTTCTACCAATTGCGCGAGGTTTCATAGAAGCGTCGGTCGAGCCAGATGCGCGTTTCCTCTTCTGAACCGAAGGTTTTGGAATTGCCAGTCACCGGATCGTACACCTGATAGTATTCATTGCCGTTTGGCTCACACTTTTGCACAATTCTCGGTTCGGTTTTGGGCATTAGCAGTTGGAATAAGCCATTCCAGAGCCGCGACCAGATTGAGCCATGTGAAGCAGAGGCCGAGCGACGAGGAGACTGAAATGGAACAATATTGGATTGGGACTCAATTTGGATATTTGCTTCCGATGCGGGATTGTAGCTTTCCATAGGATTGCCTCTTGGTTGAATAATGGGAATAAATGGTGGGCAGTGAGATTATTCGCTTGGATTGTTCTACTCTACAAAGATGATTTCGATGATTCAAAAGGCTGAGCCGATGGCTTCTATGAATAAAACAGATAGAAGGACTGAAAAACCCGAAACCACTGATTCAGTCTACAAACTTGACTCAAAGGAGCGATCAAACTCGTGATAGCAAAACTGCTAGTAACGAAATCGTGAATCGATGGTATACCGCTCCTAACCCAATCTGATTAAACTGCTCAGAATTTTGAGTGCAAAACTCCGTCCCCCGATTGGGGTTGCGATTTAATCTTTAATTGAATCGATCAAACAATCAACACTGCCTCGATAATTTGAATTTTCCCCGATCAAAATTGATCTGCACAGATGCAGTTGAGCTAAATTGTTATGGTAACAGTTGAATTTTGGCGAACTGTTATGGTTATAAATTAAAGTAACTGTATTGGTTCCCAACGGCTGCACCTCACCCTACTCTACAAAAACTATCACTCTGCACCCCATCCACCTATCCATCCATTCACCCATATGGCTATTCAACTACTCGATCATTCTCCCGATAAAAGCCTATACGAACAGGTGGCGGACCGAATTCAGCGGTTGATTGCCGAAGGTACATTACAAGTCGGCGATCGGTTGCCCTCGGTGCGGAAGCTGCATGAGCAGTGGTCGGTTAGCATCTCAACGGTGCTGGAAGCCTATCGGCTGCTCGAAGATCGGGGATTAATTGCTGCACGGCCTCAGTCGGGCTATTACGTCAAGCAACCGACGCTGAGGGCACCCAGCGAACCGCAGCAATCTACTCCGCCTCGCAAAGCCTATCACGTCGATAATTCACTGGGGTTTCAGGTGATCTGTTCGATTCGCGATTCCCAAACGGTTAAGCTAGGGGCCGCCGTGCCCAGTATGGAGCTGTTGCCAATTGCCGCCCTGAACCGCCTTACCGGACAAATTTTGCGGCAGCATCAAGTTTCCGCCCACGAGTATGATGTGCCTCCCGGCTGTGAACCACTGCGGCATGAGGTGGCTCGTCGCCTGATGGATGCGGGCTGCTCGATTACGCCTGATGAAATTGTCACCACCAACGGTACGTTTGAGTCGGTGTTTTTAGCTCTGCGAGCCGTCACCCAACCCGGCGATACCGTCGCGATCGAGTCCCCCACCTATTACGGTCTGCTGGAAGCGCTGGAAATCCTGCATCTGAAAGCCTTAGAACTGCCAACCCATCCCCGCGAAGGGCTGTGCTTGTCGGATCTAGAAACTGTGCTGCAAAAGAGACGGATTGCTGCCGTGGCGCTGGTTTCCAATTTCAGCAATCCGCTTGGCACCTGCATGAGTGAGCCGCGCAAAAAACAGTTGGTGGAATTGTTGGCTCAATACGAAGTGCCGCTGATCGAAGATGATATCTACGGCGATCTGTATTTTGAAGGCACCCGCCCGAAAGCGCTGAAAGCCTTTGACCGAGAAGGACTAGTCATCTATTGTTCATCTTGTAGCAAAACCCTGTCGCCCGGTTTGCGGGTGGGCTGGTCGGTCCCAGGGCGCTATCAGGCCAAAGTCGAACAGCTCAAGTGGGTGATCAATCAAACCACGGCGATTGCTCCCCAACTCACAGTAGCGGCGTTCCTGGCCAACGGCGGCTATGATCGGCATCTGCGTCAGTTGCGGCGGGCTTATCAATCGCAAATGCTGCGAATGACCCAGGCCATCTGCGATTATTTTCCTGCCGAAACGCGCGTCACCCGTCCGAATGGCGGCCATGTCCTCTGGGTGGAACTACCACCAGGCTTTGATTCGCTCGCCCTTTACCAAACTGCTCTTCAGCACCATGTCAGCATTGCCCCCGGCGTGATTTTTTCGCCCTCTGGGAGCTACAACAACTGTTTCCGGCTCAACTGCGGTCTACCCTGGTCCGACGAGATCGATCAGGCCATGCAGACACTGGGCGAATTGATCCGTCAGCAACTTTAATTGCCAGCGATCCCTTCTTTACGAGCCGCATGCTGAACGGCAGCCGCAACGGTAGGAGCAACGCGCTCGTCAAATACGGAAGGAATAATATGTTCCCTATCCAGATCCGAAACTTTGATCAGCGAGGCGATCGCTTCAGCCGCTTCTAGAAACATGGTGGTTGTCATAGTTTTGGCCCGACAATCTAACGCGCCTCGGAAAATACCCGGAAAGGCCAGCACATTATTGATTTGGTTCGGATAGTCACTGCGTCCGGTCGCCATTACTGCCACATCTTCGCTAACCAGTTCCGGCTGAATTTCTGGAATTGGATTCGACATGGCAAACACAATTGGGTCAACAGCCATCGATTTCACCATCTCCGGCGTCACAACGCCTGGTGCACTCACGCCCATGAACACATCCGCCCCCACCATTGCATCGGCCAACGAACCACTCTGAGCTACCGCAAACTCCCGCTTCTGGTCGTTCAAATCACTGCGACTCTTGGAAAGAATGCCACGCGAATCGCACAGGACAATCGACTCCACTCCAGCTTTTTGCAACAATCGCGCAATCGCCACACCCGCAGCTCCCGCACCGTTGATCACAATCCGAATCTGATCGATGGATTTTTGAACCAGCTTCAGCGAATTGAACAAAGCCGCTAATGACACAATCGCTGTACCGTGCTGGTCATCATGGAAAATTGGAATATCCAACTCGCGCTGTAGGCGGGCTTCGATTTCAAAACAGCGCGGGGCGCTAATATCTTCTAAGTTCACTCCTCCAAACACGGGCGCAATATTCTTCACGGTTTCCACAATCGCATCCGTGTCTTGCGTCGCCAAACAAATCGGAAAGGCATCGATGCCAGCAAATTCCTTGAACAGCATTGCTTTGCCTTCCATCACCGGCAAGGCTCCGGCGGCCCCCAAATTTCCCAAGCCGAGGACGGCACTTCCGTCAGTGACAATCGCTACGGTGTTGCTCTTAATCGTCAGGTTATGCACCTGTCCCGGATCGTTGGCAATTGCCGTACAAATCCGCCCGACTCCAGGCGTGTAGGCCATCGCCAGCTGATCCTGGCTCTTGAGCGGAATTTTGCTGTGGACGCTAATTTTGCCACCTCGGTGCAAATTGAACGTGCGGTCATACACATTCAGCACCTTAATGTCATCCACGGCCTTGACCGCCGCCACAATTGTTTCTGCATGTTCGGTGCTAGAGGCATCCACCGTGATGTCCCGCGTCAGGGCTTTGCGCGTCTGCTCGATGAGATCAATCTGACCAATGCTGCCCCCGGCTGAAGCAATCGCTTGCGTTACCGTTGCCAACATACCGGCTTGATTGGGAATCAAAATCCGAATTGTGAGACTAAAACTAGGATTGGGAGTCAGACTGACCATATCGTTGCTGATGTGCTCCTTTGCACTTGACAAAACTTAATCATACTCGCTATCTCCCCTAGTTTAGGGAAACCGAGCATGGTGGGTTGTACTCAGATAGACAAATAAAGTTTTGAGTTTTGAGTTTTGAGTTTTACAACCTCAGTAGATCGCAAATCCTGTTGAGATCCCCCCTAGCCCCCCTTACAAAAGGGGGGAACCGGTGAATGCCAGTTCCTTACAGAAGGGGGGAACCGGTAAATGCCAGTTCCTTACAGAAGGGGGAACCGGGCCAACCGTGGTTTGAAGTTCCTCTTGATCTACGCTGAAGGCGTATCCCCGCAGGGTTTAGGGGGATTATAGCCCTGTGGGCATCTCAGAAAAGGGGGATTGTGCCATGCAAATCTGCTAGCACACGCTACACAAACGCACTCTATGCTAATTGGGCTGAAGCTGACGACGGGCAAGGTGCCCGCGCTTTATACTGATTTATTGGGCTGAATTACTTAAACAAAAAACACGTGCTACGCCACTACTATCAAATCCGATTGAATCCCTTAATTCAAATGCTGTAGAGGCGTTTCGCATAGGCGTAGATGTACAGACGTTTTACGAAATGTCTCTATGTGTTGAAACTCAAAACTTCCTTATGCCCAGCTTGTACGCCGAAATCGAAATCAATGCACCAAAGTCAGTAGTTTGGGACGCGCTTGTGCGGAAAGAGAACTGGCTGAAGTGGAACACGTTTTTGTATGACCGCAATCCTGACCTGCTGTTTGTGCAGGGGCGGACGGTTCAGCTCTCGCTGCGTCGCCTGCGGGAAGAAACCGAAACCGAATTTGAGCCGCGCATCCTCTTACTTCAGCCGCAGGTGTGTTTGCGCTGGATGACGACGGCTCCTGGGTATCGCAGTGAGCATGTGTTTGAGCTACAAGACATAGGCCGAAATCGGACTAAATACACCCATCGTGAGACGGTGTCAGGGATTACGACCCGGCTGTTCCTGCCCTTTTTGCGCCAAGATCAGCAGCAGGGATTGCGGCGGATGGCCCGCGAGTTGAAGCACTATGTGGAAGGCTATTAACCCTAGTTACCGGATTACCGCAGCTCTCGGCAGCCTAGTTTCCAGCGTTTTACGTCCTGAGCATCAAACGTGGTAAAAGCAATATTGCCATTGGCATCGAAGCACTCATAGGCAGTGCGGGACGGTTCGCTGATCTGAGCCAGGACGGCATTGCGATGCTGTAGCTCCCGGCAGCCCGGTTTCCAGCCGAAGGTGTCTTGCGGGTAGCTGGTGGTGAAGGCGAGGGTGCCGTCGGTGTTGTAGCATTCGTAATGGATGGGCCGGGCCGGAATAGGAGTGGAAACGCGAGTTCCAATCTCGCGACAAAATAGCTCCGAGTCTTCCGCTACCTCTGGGTCAACCGTGTTAAATGCAATACCGCCATTCACGTCGTAGCACTGAAAATACAGCGCCGGTGGCGAGTCGAGATTGCTGCTTTCATATTGGACTTCCCGGCAACCCAGCTCCCAACCCACGGTTTGTTGCGGGTTGATCGTCGTGAAGATGACATTACCGGCTCGGTCATAGCAAGCAAAGGGAATCACCTGCCCCGCCGGAATCTCAGCTTCCCTCACCGCCTCTGTTTCATTTCGTTCACGAGCCTGCGCTGGCAGCGGCAAGACCCCAACTAACCCATAAATTGCAGTCAGAACGGCAACTGGAGCAATAAATTGGCGATTCATAGGAATTTCAACACGTTAACGACATAAACGACGCTCTTACCCATTTTCTCCTTACAGTCCGGCTCTGTCAGCACCGGAAGATAAAGCCGTTGTAAGGGAAATCCCTGATTGACTGACAAAACTCTGGATGCTGGTGGCTAAAGCCGTGCCTAGACAGACTAAATCCGCCTACGCGGGTTACTAACTATAGCTTTTTCCACTCTGGTAAGGTACGAGGGGTGTGGGGGCTTCGGCCCCTGCACCCCATTTTTTGTACTTCATTAGCCTGGAAAAGGCTGTAATAATAAGAATAGCTGGCGCAGGGCGTTCGATGAAGCTCAACCGAGTCGCTGACTTGGTTTGGATAGTAGCAATTACTCTACGAGAAGCCGCTCTGCCTGACGGTAAGCTATCGCCATCGCGTCTAGAACCGCCATCGCTGAAAGATTTATCAGTCAATCAGGGAAATCTTCAACCTGCTGCTTTTCTACCGCTTTTCTACAAAACATTACGCTATTCGTGCCGAACCCCCAAACAGCCCTGCCTCCCAACTCCCAACTCCCAACTCCCAACTCCCAACTCCCAACTCCCAACTCCCAACTCCCAACTCCCAACTCCCAACTCCCAACTCCCAACTCCCAACTCCCAACTCCCAACTCCCAACTCCCAACTCCCAACTCCTATCGCAACGCCCGCCGAGCTGTACCGCTAATCCAATCAACCACAAACGTCAGCACCACAAAGCCTGCCAGCGTCACTAGCAGATTCTGATAGTCAAAACTACTGAGTTGCTCGGTCAGCAACCGGCCCAGGCCACCCGCTCCCACCAATCCGACAATCACCGTTTCCCGCGTACAGACCTCCCAGCGGTAGAGGATATAGGCCAAAAAGCGGGTCAAGGTCAGCGGCAACACGCCATAGAGAAACAGTAGCGGAGCCGTTACTCCCTGCGCTTTCAAAGCCACCACCGGACGTGGATCCAGGTCTTCCACCACCTCGGCCATCAAGCGACCCAGAATGCCCAGATTGTGGATGCCCAGCGCTACCGCTCCCGGTAAAATGCCTGGAAACAGCACAAACAGCGCCACCAAAGCCCAGATCGGAGCCGGAATCGCCCGTGCCATTAGCAGAAATGCCCGCGTCAGCAACAGTCGAGTCCATGCCCAGATTCGGCCCAGACCAGACGTGGTATGGCCTGCTAATAATCCGTTGGGCGACCAGAAATTACGCGCCGCCGGAAACGCCAACAGCACCCCACCCATGCCAGCAATCGCAATCGCCAGAATCGACATCGCCAGCGTTTGTAATAACAGTGGCCCTAGCTGGGGTAAGGTTTCTAGACGCGGCGGCCAGATGGCTTGGCCTACCTCTGCTAGCAGTGTTGCCGTGCGGGGCGACCACAGCTTCGTCCAATCTGCTGCCACATACCAAAAACTGAAGGGAATCAGCGCCAGAAGACCAATTCCAGCTCCTAGCACCAGCGGATCACCGGGTTTGGATTGCTTCCTGCTTCTAGTAGGTCGTCGTAGATTTAAATCCAACCGAGTCGGAGACCCCAGCCTGTGCCGTAACCAGGCACTGCCCCAATCGACTGCGCCATTCAGAACAAACAACGCCAAAAACAGCGTCCAGAGCTGATGGTAACGCAACGACTGGAGACTTAATAGGATTTCGTAGCCCAATCCGCCTGCGCCAATGATACCCAACACGGCAGCCGAGCGAATCGAGCACTCAAAGCGGTAAAAGGCATAGGAGACAAAGTTGAGGAACGCCTGCGGAATCAGACTGTAGATAAAAGCGTTAGCAGCAGGAACACCGCTGTTGAGTAAGGCAAACAGAGGTTGACGTGGTGTTTCATCTAATAGCTCTGAGAATACCTTGGCGACAATTGCTCCGTAGGGAATCGCGATGGCCAGAATTGCCACTAGCGGATCGAGTCCCAAAATATTCACAAAGAACAGTCCCCAAATCAGCTCGTGAATGGCGCGGGGAATTGCCAAAATCATGCGAATCGTTGAACTGATGGAACGGTGCAGGTTCTGATGAGGCAAAACCGCTAACCACCAGACTTCCGAGGCCAACAAGCCCCCTACTGCTCCAATCAACAAACTGAGGCAGGTGCTGCAAACCGCGTAGGCCAATGTCGTCAGAGCTGCTCGCAGCACCACCGCCAAAAACTCCGCACTCAGGTCCGGCTGCCCACTCGCTGCCAAAAACCGCCAGAGCTGCCCCAAGCCGTTCCAGTTAAAAATCGCCGGCTGCAATCCAACTGCACAGAGTGATACCGCAATCGCGATAAGGGCAATCAGTGCCCAGCGCAGGCGTTGATGCAGCCAAGCCGGACGAGGTACGGTCTGAAGTGGTTTGTTATCCATCACAGCTCGCCTACAACCGATACAGCGCCTCGATCATTGCTTTGGTCACAGCGTCGGCTGGCGCATCAAACTGCATCCGGCCCTCGCGTAGTCCGATCACCCGATTGCAGTAGTGCAGCGCCAAATCGATCGAGTGTAGACTCACGACCAGCGTTTTTCCCGTTTCGGTGACTAAGTCCCGCAGCAGGGCCATAATTTCTCGACTGCGTTCTGGGTCCAGGCTAGAAACCGGCTCATCGGCCAGAATCACCAGCGGATTCTGCACCAACACTCGCGCTAAGGCCACCCGCTGCTGCTGCCCACCCGAAAGCCGATCGGTCCGCTCATAGAGCTTTTCGGGAATGCCAACTCGCCGTAAAGCAGTCGCTGCCGTTTCTATTTCTAGCGGATAGATCAGCGAAAATAGGGCTTTGGCAAACGACCAGTGGCTGAGATGACCAGCGTTGACGTTGTGAATCACAGCCAGCGAATCGACTAGGTGAAACTGTTGGTAAATCGTACCGATATGCTGCTGCGCCTGCCGCAGTTGACGCGGTGATAAACGACTGAGGCAACGTCCTAGTGCCCAAACCTCGCCTCCGGTAGGTCGTAGCGTGCCGTTGAGTAAGCGAATCAGCGTACTTTTACCCGCGCCGCTCGAACCCACCAGCGCCACTCGTTCTCCGGCCCGAATCTGCAAGTCAAGGTCCGCCAGCGCCTGCAATCGCCCGAACTGCTGGTTCACCTGCTTTAGCTCAAACAGAATCTCATTCACATTCAAATTCACATTCAAATTCACACTCTCATTTAATTTTGCCGATTTGTCGCCCAATCGCTTCGATTTGTTGGTAGTTTCCATTTTCGGTAGCAATGAATTTGCTGGCTCCAAACAGCTCCAGAATTTCTTTTTGTTCCGGGACGTTGGGATCTAGCTTCAGCAGGGCCGCCTGCACCTTCTCGACAAAATCGGCTCCGTAGTGCTCGGTGACGGCGGGATTGATCACCCAGTGATAGTCGTAGTAGGCCGGCGTGCGCCAGATGACGTCTACCTGGTTAAGGTCCACCTCGCCCGCTGCTACTCGACTCTTCCACACCTGCTCGTTGAGGGCACCCACTTCGTAGGTTCCGGCTTCTACCAGCTTGATCGTCGCGTCGTGGGATTGGGAAAAACCGGGCTGGCCTTTGAAGTCTTCTAATTTCACTCCGGCCTGCTGGAGAAAATACTGCGGCATCAGCCGTCCAGAAGTGGAAGACTCGCTGCCAAAGGTGATCGTGCGGCCCTTGAGGGATTGCAGACCGTTGATATCCGTCAAGGGCTGAATGCCAGCTTTTTTGTTGGCGATAAACACGCTATGGAAATTGGCATCGATGTCGCGTTGGGCAATCGCCTCAGCACCGGGCACCTGAAGCCGCGCCTGCACTCCGGTTAAACCACCAAACCATACCAGACCCAGATCGCCTACCTTAAAGGCCGTGACTGCCGCCGCATAATCAGTGACGGGTTTATATTCGACCGGCACCCCTAACTCCTGCTCTAGATACTCCGAAAGTTTGCCATACAGCCGCTGAAGTTTTTCTGGATCCTGATCGGGAATGGCTCCCGTGACTAAGGGTTGCTGAGCTTCACCTGTAGTTTCACCCGTTGGAGCAGCAGAGCGATTAGGTGCACAGGCCACGATCGGCAGCAGCAGCGTCGCAATTATCAACAGTTTTTTAGCGCAGTAAACCATACGTTTCGACAATTGTTTCGACAATTTTTCTAGGATAGTTTTGCCATGTTCAGGGTTTTTGGCCCCCTAAATCTCCCAACTTTGGGAGACTTCCGAACCAGCGCTCTTACTAACGAGAGCAGGGAATGGTGAACAGATTTCTGCAGATGGGTGGATGGGCTTCGCCGTGAGCGGCTCAGCCGAACGGTGGATGGGTGATGCTCACTAGAAAGTGCTTTGGATAGTAATTGCGAGGTAAGAAAATATATAATCCACGTTGGTTGGAGCCTTTAGGGTTGGAGCCTTTAGGGTTGGAGCATTGCAGTTTCTCAAAGTCCCCCAAAATTGGGGGATTCAGGGGGCCAAAAACCTGCCGCCCAGGGCTAGTCTCAGCGAAGGGAAAAACCAACCCCAACGCCCGTTAACCAGCCGAGGACCATCATAAATTGTATATAGCTCTGTTTGACCAATCATGACCGTTGATCTCACCCAGTTAGCCCATTGGCTAGCCGGAGAATTTGACAACCAGCCCCAAGCCCAAGACCAGCCCGTGTGGTTTGTCAGCCTGCGGCTGTGGCAGCGTCCCTTGCCGTTTCGGATTCAGGGTCACTTGGCGCTGTTTTGCGAGCAGGCCAATTCGCTCTACCTAGATGCCCCCTACCGACAGCGGATTCTGGTATTGCGGCCGAGCGACAACCCCCAGCAGGGGCGCGCTCAATACCTGGCCTTCAAGCAGCCTGAACGGTTTAAGGGTGCAGGTGCCCAGCCCGAACGACTGCAAACCCTCACCCTCGACGATTTAGAAGCCCTTCCTGGCTGTGAGCTAACCATTACCTATACCAACCAGCGCTTCAAAGCCGACCCCGACCCCGATGCCAAATGCTGCTTCCAATACAATGGCCAAACCCGCCAGGTAATTCTCGGCTTCGAGGCGACGGCGACGCAATTTCTGAGCTGGGACCGTGGCGTGGATCCCGACAGCGGCAAACTGCTGTGGGGTGCCCTGATGGGAGCCTATCAGTTTCACAAGCGGCAGGATTTTGCTGCCGAGTTTCCCGTAGCTACCTAGCAACAAAAAATCCCCGGCGGGAAGCCAGGGACTAGTGTTTAGGGTGCATCTACCACTACACTCTTCGTCCTTAAAGGAGTCGATCAGGACGATTTTGTAATTTTCTGATTACGAAGAAATTTTTTGTTCGGTCACTAAGGTTAAGCTGACCCACTCACCGCGCGCATCGTAGCTGCGGATCAGGCGTTGACGCCGGTTGGGTTGCAGTAGCCAGCCTGCTTCTAGAAAAAACGACTGGCCGCGTGGAACCGTTAGAGGCGTTGTCGCCGAAGCACCATCGGGCAGCAGCAATACCTGTACCGGATAGCGGCCTTGCTGGAAGCGCAGAATCGGGCCATCCACATGTGCGGTCGAAGTTAGTTCAATTCCAGGAGCACTGATCGACTGATGCAGTTGGTTGCCTTCTAACCTCACCGAGAGCCGCGTCGAATAACGGGCCGGATTGCGCCAGTCGGGATAGAGCGTCACCGATTCCCCCTGCCATTCGCCCACTAGCTGCTCTGGGGTCAGAGGTTGGATAGGTGGCAGCGATTCAGCAATAGATGTGTCTTGCCGATGTTCCCGAATCAGAGTGATTTTGGCTAACTGACTGGCCTTGTCAAATAACTGCACGATCCGCAACCGCCGATCCCCATCGATAAAACCCAGCTCTGCACCAAACTCGGAAAACGGACCATACTGGATCGACCCCTGGGAAAAGGCACCATTCTCGAAAACCAGAACGCCCCGATTCAAGGAGCTGTATTCCAGTACCCGGTCATAGATCACCGCTCCGGTTGGGGAAAACTTTTGGATCGTCTGCCGCACGGTGCGATTGTCGTTCAGTCCCGCAAGCGTCACCAAGCTGGGGCTGTCTGCTTCGATGGTTCCATCTGGAGAAATTTGCGTAAATGAGCCTTGCCACGCGCCCAGGTTTTGCAGCAGGTTGCTCCACTGGGATGATGCCCCCAAATCAGTCATGCCGGTTTCCTACTCCCTTACTACTCTAGAGGCGCTGCAACAGCGACAGGCCATGCGTATCGGTACCGCAGGTGTGGAGCAGACTATAGCGGTTGCCCAAGCTGCCAACTGCCTCGGTTTCTTTGGGGCTGGGCCGCCAGGGAGACGGGTTATTGTAGGCGTAGTAGGTTTCAACCCCATCGATGCCCAGATCCACCGCAGCGGGAATCAACTCCTGGGGCGAACGACGATAGCGGGCTGGATGGGCCAACACCGCCAACCCACCGGCCTGCTGAATCGCGCCAATCACCTGAGCCGCCTGGTAGCTTTTACCCGTGGGTGTGGCTCCCTGCAGGTAGGGCTGCATCGCCGCATGGTCCAGGTCAAAGGCATAGGCCAGGATATGCACCTCATCGGAGAGGAGGCCAGCATTGATCTCAGTTCCGGTCCAGAGCTGCGGGATCACCCGCTCCGGCTGGGTTTGCTGCTGATCTGCCAGCCATTGCCGTGCCCTCAGGTAGCCGTTGACACTGTGGTGATCGGTAATCGCTAACCCTTGCAGACCAATTTCAACCGCTTGGTGGATTAACTGCTCTGGCTGTAACCTGCCGTCGGAGCAGACCGTATGCATGTGAAAGTTGAACGAGCGCGGACAACTCTCCACCGTAATGGTCTCGAATACAGATCGAAGTGCTGCTGCATCTGGAGCACCACAGGAAGCCCTACTGCCAGCTAGATTCACAGCCATACTGCTACCTTAACGGTTGTTCATATTTCGTCTTCTACTATAGCCGACCCGATCTGGAACCGGGGTATCTTGCCCAACCGTCCTTTCAGGACTCCCAACAACTCGCAGAGTATGGCCTGAACCTTAGTCGTAAAGATGGGTTTCGCTTCAGATGCGAAAGCAGCTAGCTAGCCAAACCTCAGCAAGACTGTTATTTAAACGACACCCTTAAACACCTAAAAAGGAAGACTTCAAATCGTTGTTGGTTTGCTTCCCCCTTTTGCAAGCTACGGTAGACACACAAATCGAGTCGGTTAGGATTCGAGGCTTTTTTGCCCCCTAAATCCCCCAATTCTGGGGGACTTCCGAACCTAATTGGGTTTGAAGCATGGGGGAAAATTGGCTTAACGTTGACTCAAAGTCCCCAGAACAGGGAATTATAGCCCTGCAGGCATCCCAGGGAGACCAAGAGGACTTGTATATACACCGTAGCTGAAGGTTAGGGGAGATCTCAATATGATGCGCGATCTACCAAAGATAGATGAGTAGACAGATGAATGATTAATTATATATCCAGCAACCTTTCCAGAGAACGAATCAGAAGATCAAACAGGAAAAACTTTGGCAATACAAAACCCTCCACCCCCCACCCCCTCACCCCTCACCCCTCACCCCCTCACCCCCTCACCCCCTACGGCGATACAGCAGCAAAATACTCATCACCTCATCCGAGTTAGGCACGGGCAGTAACCGACTCCAGGAACCCGCATCGGCAATCCCGGCTTGATGCTGACGGTGAATCATTTCCTGTACACCTGCGGTGGAACCAATCAGAATCAAACGAAGACGCTCGCGCTCACCAAAATTGGAACTTACTGGAAGATTGGGTGAATTAAAATCGAACGGTAAATCGGACAGAAACTCGTCTGCCATGGAAATACTCCTTGGAATTTTTAGGGTTGGAAGAAACCCCAAAAATTTAGCCACCCCGCCAAGCACAACGCAGGATGGCCAAGAGGAGTGTTAAAATACTCCACTAGCCTCCCAGACTGCTTGCTACAGTCGAAGGGGTTAGTCGCCCTGGTGCTGCTCGTAACAGCTAAGGGCGACGGCTAAATTTTTGGGTAGCCGGATTGTGCCCACAGAAGCAACAATCTTAATCTGATACAATACCGGGATTATGCGGCAAATGCAACCGCATCAAGAAAATTATTTGGCAGATATTTGGTAGAAGTGGGGGCAGGTTGCCTTTTGGGGTTGGTCCAGAATTCTGTATCAATCCAGTTTTCTGACTTCGTCAGTAGGGGTAGGCGATGCCACAAACCAACACAAAAAAATTCGCAGGCTCTCACTCTGCTCTCAGCAAATGGTTAAACAGGTCATCTAGAACCAAATTAGCGGTGACAATATCACTTCCATACCAATGTTCTGCATCCACTGGATATACTTTGCCTTGTTTGACTGCTTCTAGCTGAGACCAAAGCGGGTTACGTTTTAAGTCTTCAACCAACTTCAGGCTATCTCTATCCCTAAATGAGATGACAAGAATCACATCACCACCCATTTTAGGAATCCATTCAAACGAGACAGGCTGTGAGTTGTATCCATCCTGGTCCTGTTCAGGTGGGCGCGACAATCCAGCGTCTTGAATTACACTGCCGCCAAAAAATCCTTTGTACATGATCCGTGTTCCCTCTCTGAGCGGATGAATCACCGAAACTTGCATGGCAAGACGACTGCCCATTTTCTGTTTAAATTCTGCAATCCGTTGCTGATAGTCTCGCAGCAATGCTTCTGCTTTCTGAGTTTTGCCTAACGCTTCACTCGACGAGCGCAAAAAGTTCTTCCAGCCGTCGCCACTGAGATAGTCGTAGAGCACAGTGGGGGCAATCTGTGAGAGTTGATCATAAATCGCCCTGTGGGGTGAAACTGCCATAATCAGGTCAGGCTGAACCGTCAGCAGTTTTTCTAAGCTGACCTGATCGGCCCCGAAGCCATAGCCGAGGATTGTCAGGTCCTCAGCCCGGTCGGCCAGATAGGGTTCCACTGGACCTAGTCCGCTCTGGTGTTCTGTGCGGTACCAAGCTGTAGACCCAACGGGCTGGATGCCCAGAGCTAGAGCGTTTGCCAAGTGTCCTGTATCCAGGGTGACGACTCGTTGGGGGTTGGCTGGAACCTGGGTTTCCCCCATCGCATGACTGACGGTGCGGCTAATAGATGGAGAAGAACGATCATTCTGAGTGGTTGGGTTCTGAATGGTCTTGCTATTACACGCTGCAATCAGAATAAGCATTAATACACTCAGGAAACACCACTTGATTGCATGACGAATGGAGTAAACCATTAACTTGAAATCACCAAAATAGAATCAATTAGAAACTGTTTGTCAACAAGGTATAGATCTCCCTGCATCTCCCTTAAAAAGCTACCGTGTACACCTATCTTGCAAGAGAATTCAAAACCCTGTTTGATCCCCCTAAAT
>KL662191.1:4064307-4254524 GCA_000733415.1 [Leptolyngbya] sp. JSC-1 | reverse complement strand
TCAAGGGGGATGTAGGGGGATCACCCCTGGCATTGATTCGCGATCGCCCTCCGGGCGGTGCGGAGCACCATCGAGATCTGTGTACACAGTAGCCTTTTTAAGGGGGGTTAAGGGGGGGCAGGGGGATCGAGTTTCCAGCCTTCAAGTGCGTCAGTCCTATGATAGACGAGCCGTTTAGAGAGTGCTTATTCGAGATTGGGGGATGCCAACGTCTGAACAAAGGCTTGATGCGCGGGGTCAGCAATCCCGGCTTGCAGCACATTCAGCACCTCAATCATCCTGCCTTCTAGCAATGCAGGCACCGCTAGCCATAACCCTGGAAACATACTGCTGCGAATGATCCCATCGGCATCGGGTTCAATCAAGACAAATTCCTCGGCCTGCAAGCGAAACCAACTCAAGCGATTCTCGAAGGTTTGCCAAACGATATACTCTTGCACGCCGTTGCGGCGATAGGCGTTTTGCTTCGCTCCCAAGTCAATTGCGGCACTGCTGCTGGCAATTTCTGCGATCAGTTCGGGTGTTCCTTCAATGTAGCCGTCTTCGCTGATAGTTGAGTTGCCGCCTGTTTCAATGCGGAGCAAGGCATCCGGTTGGGGTTCATTGTCCATATCCAGTCGCGTAGTCGTGTTGTCTGCTACACTCACCCCTGGCGTTGCCGCCCAATAAACAGTTAGCCAACCAACTAGAGCAGCATGAGGTGTGCCATGAAAAACTCTGACTGGAGATGCCACGTAAACCACTCCTTCGATCAGTTCGGCTTTGAATTTTTCTGGAGTTGCCTGATAGCGGCGCTCAAACTCAGTCCGAGTCAGACGATCACCACTCTCTAGGGGGGGAATTGGCATAAAATGGGCAGGCTGTTGCAACACCATAATCAATCCCTAACGCACGAGGAGATAGAGTTATTTTAGCGGACGCATTCCCAAGCTCAAACAACCGCTAGGCTTGTTGCTTCTGGGCCACGTACACGCTCGGATTCACGCCAAACCGGTGCTTAAACGAGGCGGCAAAGTGGCCGCGATTCACAAATCCGACGGCGCGTGCGGCTTCGGTTACGGTCATTTCACCCGCTTCCAACAGCTGACGCGATCGCTCCATCCGGAAACTGTGTAAATAACCAAATACGGTGGTGCCAAACACCTGACGAAATCCGGCCTTCAGCTTGCAGTCATTAATACCAACGATGCGGGCCAGTTCCATCAAAGAGGGCGGATGGCGAAGACGAGAAACCAACACATCTTTGGCATAATGAATCCGTTCGATGGCGTCTGGCTTTAGCGGTTTTACAATTTTCCCAGATTGATTGAACTCTAGAGTCTGAGCAAGCTGCAATGCCATCAATTCCCAGACCTTACTCTCCAGGTACATCTGCTGGGTCAAACCCTGAAACGGACATTGCAAGATCTGCTGCACGGCCATCTGCGTCGCGACCGTCGTTGGATAAATCTGTGCGAAAAGGGTTTGATCGGAAGGCTTGACTAAATATGACGTTGACCAGTGGCACGATGAAAGCAGAAGTGATGCGTTGAATAGCACTGATTCAACCTTAACTCAAAGACGGTCGAAATTGACCAATCTCAGGGGTTCTACGCTTCCTCGTCCTCACTGCTGCCAGCTATGGATGGAATCTTAGCGACTGCGGCAGATTGCAGGGTTTCTGGAAATTGCTTCCAGGGAATGTTCCCAGCCTTACTGTTGAGATACAGTTTGCCAAACTGCAATAGAGCTTCTGCCCCCTGCTCGGTAGGCACTTTCGTAAATAGATACGTCGCTTTATCGGGTCCTGAAAAGGCCGCTGCGCAAGGATGATCGCAGGTCCACAGGCAGCCCGCCGACCGAATTTCTAGCCGATCTCGATCAGGCCATTCCTGATGCATATCCTGTAATTGATTCAACAAAACAGCCCCTTCCGCCTTCTCGTAATCGACATCATCCGAGTGTACCGAGTTGCAGGATTTGCAGATGAATAGAGTATGCTGGCTCATGAGGGAGTCTCCACAAGGTACTTGAACAGATCGTCAATTACTAAATTAGCGGCAATTGGGCCAAATCCGAACCAGTAGGTGGCTGAAACTTCGTAAACCTGATGACGCTGCACCACCTTGAGGGCTTGCCAAAGCGGATCAGTTTTGAGCTTGTCTAATGCGCTCTCAGCCGCTTTTGCGATCTCTGATGTGTAGCCATAGGTCCAGATAAACATGATATCAGCATCTAGGAGACTAATCAGTTCCTTGTCGATCCGCTGTTGGTTTTGCCCGCGTGGCTCAATTGCTTGAGCCGGTGGCCGCTGGATTCCAGCATCCTTGAGAATTGAACCTGGAAATGAACTGCTCAGGTAAAAAGCAATACTATCGGGATAGATGCGAACCAGCGAGGCTTGCAGTTGGTGCAGACGATCCCCCATCTTTGCTTTGAACTCAGCTAAACGGGCGTTGTAATTTGACAATACCCTATCCGCTTCTGCTGTTTTTCCTAATGCTTCCGCAAATTTGATCAACGGTTCTTTCCATTGTGCATCAGTTTCCAGCTTCACTCCAATAGTCGGCGCGATTTGCGATAGCAGTTTGTAGGTGTTTGCATCCATGTCCCAGGAGGTTCCCAAGATCATATCCGGCTGTAGCTGCAAAATTGCTTCTAGACTGGGTCGATCGCCAACTAAGCCAATGATTTGCGGTGGCTCGGTTTGGTCTTGGCTGAGGTACGGCACGAATAGCGGATCTAGGTTTTCGGCAATTCCAACGGGTTTAACGCCCAGAGCCAATACTCCATCTAAACCACTGAGCACAATCACTCGCTGTGGATGGAAGGGAACACAGCTTTCGCCCATCGAGTGTTGCACCATCCGACAGGGGCTTGAAGCCGTCGCTTCTATAGTCAGGTGATGGGGATAGCAAGCAGTAGTGAACAGAAGTATGAATAGCCCTAATCCAATTGCTTGCAAGCAGTGAAGCTGTTTCTTGAACCAATGAATGAATGCCTGTTTACTTCTCATCCCCACCTCATTCCCCCACCTCGCTTAGCGTCAGAACTCAACTGTGAGTGACGCCACAACCGTCAAGGGTGCCCCCGGCATGATAGTCAATCTACCAAAGTTGACCGATTCAAAATATCGTTGGTCCAATAGATTTTGGACATTAATTGCTGCTCGCCAGTTATCACGACGGTAAAATAACGAGGCATCGGTACGTAGATACCCGGGTAATGTATAGCTGCCCCCGTCTTGCAGCCGTTCATCGACATAAAACAAACCCAGCCCAACGCCCAACCCCTCTAGATCGCCCGCTTGAATTTCGTAGGTGGTCCATAGACTAGCCGTATTACGGGGCACTCCATCCACTCGACCTTCCGGAACATCATTACTCTCGGTCACTTCGGCATCAATTAAGCCGTAGGAAGCAATCAGATTCCAGCCTGGGAGGATTTCACTACCAATGTCGAATTCAATTCCCTGACTGCGCTGTTCACCAATGGCAATGCTAAAGTCTGGATTATCGGGATCGGTGGTGGCGACATTTGTTTTGGTCAGGTGGTAAGCCGCTAGCGAAGCAATTAGATTCCTACCAAATTCTGCTCTGATGCCAATTTCGTATTGGATTCCTCGTTCGGGTTGCAAAAATGAGCCATCCGCTCGCGTGCCAAAATTGGGTTGAAACGAGCGGGCGTAGTTGGCGTAGAGCGAAATTGGTTCGATGGGTTGGTACACCAGTCCAACGGTAGGGCTGAAGGCATCATCACTCCGGTCAGACGCTACACCGCCTGCCAAATTATCTATACTCCTCTGCTCAACTACATCAAACCGTCCAGCCAACAGCAGCTTTAAATTGTCGGTAATCTCTACTAAATCTTGCACCAAAATTCCAAGTGCATCGGTGCGGTCGCTGTTATTGCGGACTTCATTGGTCAGATCACCAAAATCAGGGCGGTCAATGACATCGTAATTTGGATCAAAGATATTGATATCGGGTGTTAATCCGTCGGGTAAGCGTCGCTGAGTGCCGCTAAAGGTTTGCCGTCTTAGATCAACGCCGACTAGTAAATTGTGGGCAATCGGGCCAGTGGTGAATTGACCCACTACATCGGTTTGCAAATTATAAACTTCAGTGTAATCGTCATTGGATCGGAAGTTGCGTGATAGGATTCCCGCTGCTTCGTTCAGTTCCAAAGGTTCAGCCCGAAAGTCGAAATCATCGCTGGAGAAAAACTGGAACCGATTGCGCAAGGTCCAGTTTTCACTCAATTCGTGTTCCAGTCGATACCCTGCACTGGTTGAGCGCACGCTGCGAATGTCATTCGGTTCGCCTAAAATCCGGGTGATGGGAATATCAGCGACCTGATCGCCAATAGCCACAATGCCCCGATCAAAGGGCCGATCGTCGCGCAGGTGAGTGAAATCAAAGGTGAGGGTAGTGGCATCACTCAGCCTCCAGGTGAGAACTGGTGCTATAAACAGCCGATCCACATCCTGGTCAAAGTCGCGAAACCCGTCCGAGTATTCATAAGCCAAATTCAGCCGATAGAGCAGACGGCGATCGTTGGTGAGGGGGCCGGTAAAGTCGAGGGTGGGCCGCACAAATGTGTAGCTACCTGCCTGTAGCCCTATCTCATAGGCGAGTTCTTCCTGCGGTTGTTCGGTAATCACATTAATGATGCCGCCTGGTTCTACGTTGCCCAACAGAATCGAAGCGGGTCCCTTCAGCACTTCGATCCGTTCGATATTTGCCGTTTCAGCAAATCCGGTCCCAGCTTGACTGCGGAGGCCATTTTCTAAAACATCGGTGGTAAAAAAGCCGCGAATATTGAATTGATCAACTGTTCCTCCAAAGCCGCCATCTCGCACGACCCCGCTGACGTTCCGCGTTGCATCTCCTACCCGCACGATTGCCTGGTCTTCCAACACCTGTTGCGGAATTACCTGAATCGAGCGAGGAATATCGCGCAATGGTGTATCGGTGCGAGTTACCGTTGTGGCCCGATCTACTGCATATCCTGACGCTTGTTCCCCCGTCACCACGACTTGCAGCGCATCATCTGGAGCTTCGACCGACCCGGTGGTTTGAGCTGCGATGCTGAAAGTCACCTGCTGCGCCTCAGTCCGCACTGCTGCCGTGGGGGGAGCCGTAGTGCCAGTCACCGCTAACCGCACCCGATTGCCGGGTAGATTTGTCACTTCCACCAGTACAATTCCCGCAACCGGATTACTCTGGCGGAACGCTTCTCCCGCCAAGCTAGCGTTCGGAATCTCGGTGATCAGGGCATTGCCAACAATATTTGGCGCATTCGGCGTCAGTTCTCCGGTGGTTTCTAGGATCACCTCTATCCCATCTGCCAGCGGATTTAGCCGCACCTCAGTCACCTGAACAACCGTTGGCGAGACTTGCGCCAGCCACTCATCAACCGTGGTAGCAGATGGCTCTAACTGATCGAGTCGGGGAATCTCAGTCTCGGTCACTTCTATGGCTTCTGCTGCATCACGGGAGATGGGCTGTGCCCAACCTGGATAAGCTACCAATACCGACATCACACTCGCCAGCCAAATTAGCCGTTCGCCTGAGTCAATCATCAATCCTCGCGCCATTCCTAGTAAAAACCCATGACAATCTTTTGCAAGAATACTGAGGAACTGGGCGAGATTGAAGCTAGACCTGGCCACTCAACGGAATTTCTTGAACGCTAGGCGGAATTTTTGTGGCAGAGGTAATCCTTAGGATTGATGCCGAACTTCTTGCGAAAAGCTGATGCAAAGTAGCTGCGATTAGCAAACCCCACCGCACGGCAAATTTCCGACACATTCAACCGACGCTCTTCCAATAGCTGACGGGCCTGTTCCAGGCGATAGTCGTGCAGGTAGCCAAAGGCGGTTTTACTAAACACCTGCCGAAACCCCCGCTTTAGCGTACAGTCATTCAACCCGACCTGCCGAGCTAGTTCCAGCAGCGATGGTGGATTCTCCAAATTTTCAATCAAGATGTTTTTAGCTTGATGTATGCGGTCAATATCGTCGGATCTTAGTGCCGATGCTTTTCTAGACTGCTGCTCGCTTTCTTGCCATTGGCAAAATCGCAGCGTGATCAATTCCAAGGCTTTGCCTTCCAAATAGAGCCGCTTCATCAATCCTTGGTAGGGGCAGTTAAGGATTTGGTGCACAACGGTTTGCATCATGGGTGTGATTGTACCCAAATAGTAATAGGGCTGAATTTTGCCTGCGGCAGCTTGTCTGATTTCATGTGGTAGGGGGTGCAAGTGTTCGGAAGGAAAATTCTTCAAAAATTTAGCTGGATCAAGACAAACCTGCACTCTCAGCATTCGCTGTCCAGCGGCCCAATCTTCTGACTCATGGATGTTAGCGAAACAACTCAAATAAGTTCGTCCGGCGCTTTCGTCAACACAGTCTGTTAACCCGTGCAGGATTGTCCTGGAATCACCTGCTACAAAGAAACTCAGCACCGACCAAAAGCAGTCCTGATTTTGGGCCGTCAGCCTTAAATGATTCGCTAGGTGATAGTCGTAAATACAAAGCTCCAATCCGTCTCGCAATTCCATGCCCCACTCGTGGACCTCTCCAATCAAGCGGCAGTAGCCCTGACTGTGGGTTTCAAAATCGTCACCGTGCTCGTTGATGTCTCCGGTTTGCCTGCCTTCTTCCCACAGATCATGCCAATCTTGTTCTGAAAGAATGATTGCCATTGTTATGCCCCACTCCTCACTAAGAATTGTTGCGCCGTTGGCAACGCTATCTATTGGTAAAGATTCTCATCTATCATACGACTGGATGGAATTTAATGCAATTGGGCTAATTATTGGGTCACGGCTCTTTTAGAAACAGGAAATTGCGCATGACACACTATGACAAAAGCTGGTGGATTTTTGCTTTACTGTCAGCATTCTTTGCTGCATTAACGGCGATTTTCGCAAAGGTTGGTGTAGAGAATATAAACTCCAATTTGGCTACTGCGATTCGCACCGTCGTTATTTTAGTTATCGCTTGGGGAATTGTGGGAGTGAGTGGGCAATGGCGCGGGCTATTCACCATCTCTGAAAAAACCATGCTGTTTTTAGTGCTTTCCGGTATAGCGACCGGGCTATCTTGGCTTTGCTACTTCAAAGCGCTGCAAATGGCGCCTGCTTCCTGGGTCGCTCCGGTGGATAAGTTGGGATTGGCCCTGGTGTTGATTCTGTCGTTTCTATTTCTGGGCGAAGCAATGACCCTAAAAACAATCCTGGGAGCCGGGTTGATTATGTCAGGAGCCTTAGTGCTGATTTATCCAGAAGGTGGCTTTGCCTCAGCTACTGCACCAACCAATGTTCCGAGTGTAGATGTTGAACTGATTGAACAAGTTGAAGTTAACTCGGTAACTGCTCCCACGAATTTGCCTGTAGTTGATGCCGTGATTGATCCAGAGAAGGAAACGCTCTAGGAAATGCCCTAGGAAAAAGAATTCAATTGCAACTCGCCCGACTGGACATGCCATAGCCCTGCATAAATTCCGTTTAAGGCCAGCAACTCTTCGTGAGTCCCCTGCTCGGCGATTTCACCGTTGTCCATCACGTAAATACAGTCCGCATGGCGAATCGTGGAGAGACGATGGGCAATGGCAATGGTAGTCCGGTTTTGGGTAATAGTTTGCAGGGATTTCTGAATCGCGGCTTCGGTTTCATTATCCACCGCCGATGTGGCTTCATCCAGAATCAGAATTGGTGGGTCTTTGAGAATGGCGCGGGCAATCGCTAACCGCTGGCGCTGGCCCCCGGAGAGCTTTTGTCCCCGCTCTCCCACAATCGTGTCGTATCCCTGGGGCAGTTGCTCAATAAACTCGTGCGCTTCTGCTAACTTTGCCGCCTGGATAATTTGCTCACGACTGGCATCAAAGCTACCATAGCGAATGTTCTCAGCGACCGTGCCGTGAAACAAAAACACATCCTGACTCACCCAGCCGATGCAGCGCCGCAAATCTAACAGATTCAGTTCGCGAATATCAATGCCATCGATCAAAATCCGCCCACTCTGAATTTCGTAAAAGCGGAGTAACAGTTTGACGAGCGTACTCTTGCCTGACCCCGTTGCCCCCACAATCCCAATCGTGCTTCCGGCGGGAATCGACAGAGATAAATACTTGAGCACCGGAGTCCGACCGTTATAGGCAAAGGTAATGTCCTCGAACTGTACTGCTCCCTTAACAGAACTGAGCGGTAGCAACCGTTCGCCGTGGGGAATCGCAATTGGGGTATCAAGCAACCCCATCACCCGCCGCACCGAAGCCATTGCCCGCTGGTATTCATCCATGATTTCGCTTAGTTCCGTAAAGGGCCACAGCAGGTCCTGCACAATGAACACCATAAAGCCGTAGGTGCCCACACTCAAGCGACCATTCAGCACTTCCCGCCCGCCCAAGTACAGCGTCAGCACAAACCCCAGCAGAATGAAAAACCGCAGCACGGGCTGAAAGGCCACACTTAGAGCAATCGCTCGTTGGTTACTGTGCCGGTAGGCATTGCTTTCCTGGTAGACTCGTTCACGTTCGTAGGCTTCGGCAGTAAAACTCTTAATTGTGGCAATCCCAGAGAGATTATTGGCAAGGCGATTGTTTATTAGCCCAGCTTGATCGCGCACCGCATCATAGCGAGGAGCCAAGCGGGACTGAAACGCAAACGTACCCCATAGAATTAAAGGAATCGGCACCATTGCTATCCAGGCAATTCCAGGAGCCAGCAGCACAAAACTGAAGCCTACGGCAAACACGCGAGTGAAGAAGCCGAGGATATCCTGAGCGCCAAAGTTGAGAAACCGCTCTAGCTGATTAATGTCATCGTTGAGAATTGACAGCAGCGTGCCGCTACTGCGGTCTTCAAAGTAGGCTAGCTCTAACTCCTGAAGGTGATTGTAGGTATCAACGCGCAGTTCATGCTGCATCGTCTGAGCTAAGTTACGCCAAAGTTTATCGGCTCCATACTGACTCAGCGATTCTAAGCCCCAGGTGACAATCGTCAGCAGCGACAGCACCACCAACTGAGTCAGGGTATTTTGAATCCCCAGTCGTGCCAGCAGAGAGCCTTCTTGCTCAATCACCACATCAACGGCAACGCCAATCAGATAGGGAGGAGCTAAGTCAAACAACGTGCGGAAGATGGAGCAGGCGATCGCGCTCCAGATTTGCGGTTGGTAGGGTTTGGCATAGCGGAGCAGACGCAGGAGGGGATAAGCAGAACGGGTTGCCATTGGTCGCACGCGGAGATGATAGGTGTTGCAGAAAAATACACTATTCTGTAGTTTAATATGGCGCGGGTTTAACCACAGCACTCACTATCAGATTCATGCGATGCGATTCAATTTTTCCAAACTGTTTCACTGGTCTTCATCTATATTGGCAAAGTAACGATAAAGGTCATTAATCAATTGATTAGCTGTGATCGGACCGACAACAGTACTAGCCCAACTCACTGCATAGACTCGGTCATTTTGCACCGCTTTTAATGTTGACCAAATCGGTTGTTTCAAGAACGATAGTGATTCAAGTTTCTCGGAATCTGTTTCACGGAGTACATCAATGAACAGAATATCAGCATCCCAGTCAGGTAAAGCTTCAAGGCTCACTTCTAAGTAACCTTTGAGCTTTTTATACGCAGGGATGAGTGGTATACCTGCATCGATCATGACCTGACCATATGGAGCAAAATCTGATCCATAAACATGAACTGTTGGGCCTGATCCATAAAGGTGAAGAACAGATACTGTTTTGGTTTTCAGCTTTTCGCCTAGCTGTTGCCGAAATTTTTGAATTCGCTCATTGTACTCAGCCAAAATTTCCTCAGCTCGATCGCTCCTATCCAGGATTGCAGCCAGATATTTCAAATTTTTCTTAAAATCGACTTCACTATCCGTATCTATCATTACCGTAGGTGCGATCGCAGATAGGAGCGTGTAGTATTGCTTTTGCCATATATGACCCACAATTAAATCAGGTTTTAGACTGAGAATTTTTTCTAAAGATGGTTGCTCCCAATGACCAACTAGCGGAATATCGGCAACAAACTGATTAAGCGTATCCGACTTAATACAGTAAGGGCAGGTCGCAGCCCCCACTGGTTTTATAGCTAATGCCAATAGTGGATCGAGAAAGAAACTACCGTCTAACACCACAATGCGCTGGGGATGAACTGGAATTTCCACTTGACCTAAGGCATGGCTGACGATTTTTGTGGCTGCTGATTTTTGAAGGCTTGACTGATCCGTTTGCACAATCGTTGAACCTATTTTTGCCGGCCTAAGCCATAGTATTTTACTGTTGCAAGCAGTGATACTGAAGACGATAATTGCCGTTAAGGAAAGTAGGAATAAAGTGGTTTTATGGAGTGCTTTTTTCCTCATTGTGAAGTATTGACAGAATTAAATCATTTTCAGCCTACACCTTTAAGTCCCGCCCCAAAGAAGCCATCAATTAAAATTCCCAACTGATTGAACCCACGATCGTAAAGGGTTCAGTTCTTTGCGCTAGAGTTTTGCTGAAGGTATATGCAGCCGCATCTACATCAAACAGGTTACGGATATTAATCGCACCTCTGAAACGACCTCTCCGATAGTAAAGCGCAGCATCAGCCCGCAAATAATCGTCTAATTGAAACGAGTTGGCTAAATCACCTTGCCGTTCACCAATATAAAGTAGCCCCAAACCAAATCCTAGACCCTCCAAAGTACCCTCCTGAATTGTATAAGTTGTCCAGAAGCTTGCTTGATTTTCTGGCACATTCGCCAATCGATTGCCTTCAGGGAAGGTATTGTCTTTTGTAACTTCCGCATCAGTTAACGCATAGGACAAAATCACATTCCAACCGGGTAGGATTTCACCTGCAACATCAAGTTCAACTCCTTGGCTGCGTTGTTCCCCAGTCTGAATCGAGCGGGTAGGATCATCTGGGTCAGGTGTGAGCACGTTTGTTCTAGTCAAATGATAGGCAGCTAAAGTTGCTGAAAGCCTGTCATCCAGAAAATCGGCTTTTACACCAACTTCGTACTGGGTTCCCCTCGATGGCTCATAAATAACATCTGCATCTGTACTCGTGTTGTCAAATCCAGAAAGAGGAGCAAACGATCGCGTGTAGCTGGCATAGAGAGAAATGTCTTCATTGGGTTGATAGACGATGCCTACACGAGGACTAAAGGCACCATCATTCCGGGTTGGTAGATCAATGATATCTCCGGGTGTGGTCAGGTCTACTGCAAGATCAGTTGAGATCCAGTCATAGCGACTGCCAATTAAAAGTTTTAGATTATCAAACAGCGTGATCTGATCTTGAAGATAAGCACCGTAGGATCGCCTTACTAGATTGAAATCCGAGAACGTATTGCGGGTAGAAAATCCGGGCGAGGGAATGTCGTAATCTGGGTTGCGGATGTCTAGAGGAGGTAGAGGCGAATCAGCATCAACGTTATTGCCTTCATTACTGAAGCGGTTAAAATCAAACCCTGCTAGGATTTGGTGGGCAACTGACCCAGTTGCAAATTCCCCAACCACATCGATCTGGGCAAAAATGTTGTTTCTTTGATAGTTATCCTTGCTGGCATCAAATCCACCAACCAAACGATCATCTTCTAGTGTACTAGGAAATCCTGCCACATCATTTCTAAAATCAGTTAAGCTAATCGCAACATTGTTTCTGATTCGCCAATCGTCATTTAATTCGTGTTCCAGACTGTATCCAAATCTATCAACTCTAACATTTAAAAGGCTCAAGTCAGGATAGTAGGGAGCAAAGTTTCGAGGAGGCAACCTGCCATCGCTGAGAATTACAGTGTTAGTACCAGCAGCAGAAGGATTAGCATACAGGTGAGTGTATTCATAATATAGGTCTAACTCCGTTCGCTCTCCCAAATTAAAGGTAAGAGAGGGTGCGATCGTAGTTAACCTTGAATCGGCAAAGCCCTGGAAATCACTTGAGCCTTGGTAGCTAGCAATAAAGCGATATAAAACAGCATCATCTTCTGTCAGTGGACCTGATAAATCGATACTGGGTCGATATAACCCATCATTTCCTGCCTCGAATGCTGCATTGTAATAGGGGTCATCCAGAGGCTGCCGCGTGATGACATTAATAATTCCACCTGGCTCTCCTGCTCCAAACAGAACTGAAGCAGGCCCTCTCAGCACTTCTATTTGCTCGATGGTTCCAATCGGTAAGAGGCTAAAAAAATCGGTATCAGGAAAGCCATTGCGGAAGCTAGTAACTCCTGAAAATCCCTGGTCGAATCCTCTGATGATTCTGTTGTATGTAATTGATCCATTGCCATAAAGTCCGCCTCCACGAGCAACACCGCTAACGGTCTCCACCGCTTCGTTCAGATTTCGCACATTTCGATCTTCCAATACCTGTCGCGGCACTACTGTAATCGACTGAGGAATATCACGCAGTGGCGTATCCGTTCGCGTAGCGGTAGTTGCCCTCGACGGATTATAGCCCTCATCCTGCTCCCCTGTCACCACTAACTCAAGTGCTTCTGCTTCACTAGCCGCAGCCGTCCCAACCGTGACCGCAAACGCCAGTCCTTCATCTGCTGTTGTTATCTCAGCGACAGGTGGTGCATTGGTTCCGGTAATCGCAACTCGTATCCGTTCTCCTGGCAATTGCGTTACATTCACCAGCGCAATTCCTTCGATTGGATTTGCCTGAGAAAAGTCTTCCGCAAGGGTAGCATTGGCAATATCGGCAATCAGCGCATTCCCCACGGCGCGAGTTTCCGGCACCTCTAGGGAACCCCTATCTGTTTCCAGGATTACTTGAAGTCCGGCTTCAGTCGCCTCGACGCGCACATGGGTTATTTGCACCAGCGAAGCTTCGATTTGAGCAATCCAATCTGTGATCGTTGTAGCAGGTTGCTCAAACTCACTCAGTTGCGGAATTCCAGTACCGGAACCAGCCCATTTAGATTCTAGCGACCAATCAGCCCCTGGCTGGTTTGCCTGCCGGTTTAACTCAGTACTCAAACCGGAAAACGCATTATTCGCTTGCTGCTCCTGCGCCCATCCAGGCAATGCCAACGCATCGACCAAACTGCCTGACAGAGCCGCTACCAACGCCAACTGCACCGAACCCGAACACCACACCATCCGCATCTCAATCACTCTCACACCAATCAAGCTACTCTGTTAGAAATCATTCTTAATAGCAATAGAGAGCAGTCTAGAGAATCGCTGTGACGGTGTCTATGCGGTAAACGGCTTTCTCTGATCCAAAAACGGCCTTCGCAGATCGGCATGCGAGCCGCCACTGCCGATTAGGAGGTCAGCACCTCACTCAGGACAACAACAGGCAAACCGGCCACGGCCCGAAACTGGCTATCGTCGGTCAAAAACAGCGTTGAACGAGCGGCTAGAGCAGTTGCAGCGTGAATGGCGTCCGGAGTTTTCAGATTAGTTGTGGCGCGTAGCTGAGCTGCTGACCGCAAAATCAGCTGATTGATGGGAATCAACTGAAAATTGGAAGCTAGCAAAAGCTATTCGTAGGTACTCGTCAAAGTCGCATTAGCTCTGCGGAGGGGAAGAACCAATGCCTCCAGCAGAATCAATTCGCTGCTCAGTAGACTGATTGTATCTGCCTCAAACTTAACCCAAAGCGGTTCTAAAAGAGTATGATAACCAGGAACTTGCTCAATGGTGTAAATCACCACTGAAGTATCAACATAAATCACGCTAGAGTCAGAAATAGACAGAAGTCCCATGATGCTCTCCCTTCTCGTAAATACGCATCAATTTGCTCTTCTGTCATTCCGATTCGATAGCGACGTGCTTCCTCAATCAGTTCCAAAACATTAACTCGTTCAGCGGTGGTTGCTCCGGTAACACAACGAAGACATTGACTTCCTATCCCTCTGAACCAGACGGCAGCTCAATTTCAATTTTGTTTCCAGGCAAAACTCTGGTTGTGACATGAAGTGCAGTTTGCATACCCATCTCCTCTTCTCCTAGGACCGATTGAATCCATTGTATTGCGTTGAGTCAAAAGAGATACTTCATTACAACCACCCCTCACCCCCCACCCCTCACCCCTCACCCCTTACCCCCTCACCCCCCTGCCCATCAAACATTCCCTAGGATTGACCCCAAACTGACGCTTAAAGGCCGCAGCAAAGTGTCCCAAATGCCCATAGCCGACCGTGCGAGCCACTTCTGCGACCGTCCATTCTCCTTCCTGTAACAATTGTTTAGCTCGCTGCATGCGCTGCTGAGTTAAATATCCGATTACCGTAGTGCCGAACAATCCTTGAAACCCACGCCGCAGGGTGCGGTCGCTCAGCCCCACCTGTTTTGCTAGCTCTAGTAACGAGGGTGGATGCTCAAATTGCGTTGTCAAAATCTCCTTGGCGTAATAGAGACGGGCAATGGTTTCGGGTTTGAGGCGAGGTAGATGTTGTACTTGATCCGATTGACCTGAGAGCAGATCCAAATGCATTGCCAACAGTTCAAACACCTTGGCTTGCAGGTACAGACATTTTGCCGCACCGCGATAGGGAGCATTCCAGATCTGTTGAACCAGCAATCGCATCGCCGGAGTTACGGTCGGATAAACTGATGCTTTCCAATCGTTGTGCTTGAACAGAAATTTTCGTGTACCAGAACTATATTTCTGATCTTCTCGTAGAAATGAGTCGAGCCATTCTGGTTCAATGTTCACGCTAACAATAGTAACTTGCTCTCCGCCTCGGTACTTTTCCACATAGGCTGGCGACATGCCGCTGCCTGAAAAATAGCCGCAAGTTTCACTTAGGCTAGGATGAACCGCATCAAAGTAAATATGGCCTGACAGATGAATGCCGATCTGAATCGGATGCTCATGGACGGGCGCTTTCACCATCAAATCCTGATGGAATTTGTACTGATAGAAGTCTAACCATAGCCCAGGTGTTAGCTCCAGACTGCGATGATAACCGCAACCAAGCTGCTCTGGCATTCCTGCCCACTCCTCCAAGTTATCGATCAAATTATCGATTCGCTCGTCTGGTTGTGGGTTGGGAGCCTGCTGACACAGTTCCTCCCAGTCTGATTCGGTGAGAATGAGCGACATGGTGGAATTAAATCAAGCTGAATGATTGACCTAGATGAGAAGAGTTTGCAATAATCATACCATAATTGTCCTTATTTAACTATCATGCTATGCAAGTGCGAGAGCCGACTGATCAGCTAACGGGTGTCGCGGAAACGCTGATGATTACCCTCTATGCCCGTGCAATTGAAACCCGGCGTCCAGACCCAATTTTGTCTGATGCTAAAGCCGTCGAGATTGCAGAACGACTAGATTATGACTTTGCCAAATACGAAAAAGGCTGGGGATCTCAACTCGGTTGTGTTCTACGGGTACGGACCTACGATCAAATTGTCCGAAACTTTCTCGAAACCTATCCCAGCGCTGTCATTGTCAATCTCGGTGCCGGCATGTGTACGCGATTCTCTCGCATCGACAACGGCGAGGTGCACTGGTACGAGGTAGATTTTCCAGAAGTAATTGTCCTGCGGCGCAAGTTCTTTCAAGAGAACAGTCGCTATCAATTCATCGCCCAATCGATTCTGGATTTCACCTGGATGGATGCAATTCAGCGGCAGCCCCATCAACCGATGATGATTCTCTACGAGGGCGTTTCGCCCTACCTATCAGAGGTAGAAAATAAAGCGCTACTCCAGGCAATTGGTAACCGCTTTGCTCCGGTTGAGGTCCTGTTTGATGTCATGGATCGCAAGCGTACTCGTAATACTAAAGGACATGATACCGTCTCAAAGACGAATGCCGAATTCAAATGGGGCATTGATGACTCCTACGAACTCGAAACCTGGGGACTAGGGATTCAGTTGAGGCAGGAGGAGTTCTATTTAACTCAGTTTCTTGACTATCCGCAGCGGTTACCGATTGTTTGGCGGGTTATATCGCAACTGGTTCCGTTTGTTCCGTTAGTACTGTTCAAAAACTCAGGTCGAATTGTGCGGTTGCAAATGGGAAACTACAAATCATGACGCCACCAAAATCACCACGCTGACTCATGTCGAGTAACAGATGCAACAGACACAGATAATTCACTTGAATCAACCTGCAGAACGAATTGTGTGCCTCACAGCAACCGGAATTGATGTTCTTGCAGAACTCGATTTAGAACCTGTCGGCTATCTCTCTCAAGGTATTGCCGATCGCCCTGAATTTTATGGAGAACGCGCCCAGCAATTTACCCTTGTCGGTTCCTGGATGCTGCCAAATTTGAAAGTCATCCGCAATCTTCAACCCGATTTGATTCTGGGTTGGGAATTTCCCCATCGGTTTTATCAGCGCTGGCTGCGGCAAATTGCGCCAACCTATCTCATGAGCAGCAGTGGATATAACACGGCGCTAACTCGATTGCGCGATGTTGCTCAATTAACAGGACGTACCACTGAAGCAGAAGCCGCCATTCAGCAACTTGAAACTCAACTCGAAACATACCGCACGACTATCCCAGTACATCAAAAAAAGACGGTGTTGATGATGGGTGGTTCCACGCTGAATTGCCTCTACCGTCGATTCATCATTGAGACCAATGCTGGAACCTTTGGCAACCTACTGCAATCATTGACTCACTATCCCTGGATTGAACCCGCGGGTCAAAGAATGGAACCTGGCTTAATGACAGTTTCGCTCAATCGTATTCTCCAGGTCAATCCTGATGTCATCTTTGTGCAAACCTATCCGCCTTCGGTCGCGCCACTCTCCCAGCAGCTTGCCAATCACCCAATTTGGCAGCGACTAAAAGCAGTACAAACTCATCAAGTCCACGAGGTTGAACAATTCTGGCACTCTGGCAATGGCACGCGCATGATCCGCCTCATGCTTAATCAATTACTGCCCATCATTTATCCTCAACTGTTTCCTCAACCACCTCTCAACTCAATAGACACTAAAGGGCCGACAGCGAGAACTTTGCGATCGCCTGGGACTGAACTATAAACCCGTAGCTCAGTTAGCCCGCCAATTAAGACTCAGCACCCATGCCTATTTGCAGCAACAAACCGGATGGATTTTGCGATATGAGCGTTACTATCCACCCGGAACTCAGTTCAAAGACTAATCGGGTCATTCTATGAAACTCAAGCTGCTCAAAATTGCTGAATTGAGCTTGATTGTTTTGTTGATGGTGCTAACCCTCTGGTTTGTCAATCGGGTGGGCATTGACCAAGTTCGAGCCAATATTGATCAATTTGGCATCTGGGCACCGCTGATTGTCTTACTGCTGCGGTTGACCAGCATCGTGATTCCAGCTTTGCCAGGAACCGCCTATTCCATTCTGGCAGGAACTCTCTTTGGGTTTGTAGAAGGATTGGTGGTGATCGCGCTCGCCGATTTCATCGCCTGTACAATGAACTTTTTGATTGCCAAACGCTATGGCAGAGGCATTGTACAACGCTTGGTCGGTCAACACTTCATGGGTAAAGTTGATCGCTTAAGCCACAGGTATCTGGAAGGAAATTTTTTCCTGCTGACTGGGGTATTGATGACGGGCCTATTCGACTTTGTTTGCTATGCGGTGGGCTTAACACGGATGACATGGCGAAGCTTTATAGGTGCATTGGGCTTGAGTATCATAATTGCCAAGCCGCCGATTGTGGCAATTGGTGCTGGGATCTTTGAGGGGGGCAGAATCCTGTTGGGGATAGCGCTCTTAGGGACTTTTGCGTTAGCACTGTTGACCGGATGGGTAAAACGCAATCAGAAGTTAGAGGAAAAGAACGATAGTGAATAACGTGGAACAGTTCAGTGCAACCGTGCTGAAATCTCCTTGAGCAACAAAATCAGCAAACTAAACCTCTACTACTGAGAAAATTCTTAATAGAATCGCGATTAGCATCGCCCGACTAACTGGCTCTCATTACTGAAATAGCTTTGGAATGAGCTTTCAGCCAGCGGTCAGCCGGAGTTTATTGATTTTAGTTCCTGTGTGGGTCAAGGCGGGCAGTGTTTCATCTAAAGTTTCGCAGCGTGATCTGAGGGTTACTTCTAGCATGGCTGATTCACTGTTTGACAAGCTGAGCGTATTTGATAAGGATGTCATGAGTAATGTGCTTTACAAAAAATTCAGCCGATTAAGTTCACGTTGAGACCATAGGATTTGATACACGCCGTGTAACGATTGAGATAATTCTCATGAAAGCTATCACAGGACTGTGGTTTATCACAATGGTGATGGGTTTGTGGCTGTTGTTCGCCCAGCCTACTCAAGCCTTCGATATCCGAAGTTGTCATCGCTTACAGTCAAACGATGCATATCTACGAACCATCTATCCACAAGCCATCCTATATTCCTTATCTGAAGCAGCGCTGTCGCAGTTGCTCCAGCCTATGGCGAGTCCACTAGATTCTCCCAATGATTGGTCGATCGAGTGTTTTAGGTTGCCTGCAGGCAGGAATTGCAGCCTGTCATAGGGCGATCGCAGCCAATCCAGGTAATGCGGCAGCCTGGAATAATTTGAGGCAAAAACTGTTCTGCTTGGAACCGATGAATGAAACAAAACTCTCTGGCTCCATCTCAACGATCACTTCCAAGGCAGGATATCGGTCTGGACTAATCAATGTGTGTTTGGGTGCTAAACCGCTACCATAGAGCGCATACTCCAAATTGCTCACCTCTGTGCAAGCATCTTGGTGCTCCCCTGACAAATGAAAATGAAACGATATGGCTCCCTCTTGGTCTGGCAACGTCGTTTCACAGCGATCGCACAACCGAAAATCAAGAATTTGCAATCTCAACCCCTGCCGCAGTTCAACTTCCCTGGTATAACCCGTCGCAAACCAAGCGGGCTGTTGAAGTAACAGATCCATGCTATCGGTTGAGTCAGGATATTGAGCTTGAGCATAAAGCGCCTGCTCAAAATCAGTGTAGCTTTGCTGGGACAGGGAAATCGTCATATGAACAGCAGGATATCGGCTTGCTGAAGAGAAAAGCGACAATTCTGCTCCTAGAATGCTCCTAGAATGCGTGCTCTTCTCATCTCCTTACTCTGAAGGGTAGCACCAATGACTCTCTATTGCGAACCATAGCAATAAAATCAAGACGATCCCTCCACCCCTCCACCCCTCCACCCCTCCACCCCTCCACTCCTCCACCCCTCCACCCCTCCACCCCTCCACTTCCAATCTATGCACGGCTGGGCGTGCCCGAAATCTGGTGCTACGACAGCGGAGCGCTGAGAATATATCGGCTTCAGCAAACGCACCACGTTGAGGTTGAACGAAGCCAGGCGTTTCCTGCATTGGCTTCCGCAATGTTTCCTTTGCATATAAAGAGACGCAAGTACTCAATCAAATCAATTTCGCAGTTCCTGAAGGCAGCGTTACTGCTCTTGTGGGGGCGTCAGGAGCAGGAAAAAGCACAATCGCCAAGCTAATTCCCCGCTTTTGGGATGTCAGTGAAGGTGAGATTCAAATCGGTGGCGTGAACATTCAGGAGATTTCGATTGAACAATTAATGGATACTGTATCGTTTGTTTTTCAAGATGTGTTTTTGTTCAACGATATCATTCGGAACAACATTCAATTTGGTAATCCCAATGCCAGTGAAGCCGAGGCGATTGCTGCGGCCCAAGCCGCCCGCTGTCATAAATTCATTCTGGCGTTGCCTCACGGGTATGACACGATTGTGGGGGAGGGCGGTTCAACCTTATCAGGGGGTGAAAAACAACGAATTTCCATTGCTCGTGCCATTCTCAAGGACGCACCAATTGTGTTGCTCGATGAAGCCACTGCTTCGATTGATCCGGAAAATGAACGGCTGATTCAGCAAGCACTAAATGCGCTGACGGTCGAGAAACCCCTGATTGTGATCGCGCATCGCCTCAGTACGGTGCAGTCTGCCGATCAAATTCTGGTGTTGGATCAGGGACAGATTGTGCAGCAGGGAACACATGACAGCTTAATCAACCAGGATGGTATGTATCGCCGGTTTTGGCATTCGCGGCAGCAGGCGAAAACTTGGAAACTTGGATCTAATCGGGTAATGTTCAGCTAGGTGATGGTTTGGCTATGTAGATTGGCAGGATTGTGCTTCATTATGGTGCATTGGACGGCAACTGGTTATAATTCTAGCGTAGATACTCACATTCATCGAGTGCGGAAATTTCTGTGGCTGATAGCTGATAAATTTGGTTGACTAAAGAATCAATTTCAGTATCAATTGCTCCTGACTCAAATTGTAGCTTTGTTTGTAAGTTAACCTGGTTTAGAGAAGCGCAATCTAATTTATGGCGAGTGTCCACTAACTCAATTACTTGATTGTACGGTTGCAATTGATCAAGATGTTCTAGATCGGGTAGAACTATGGGTAACTCTCTAATTTGTGGTGGGCCGATGCGAAAATAATCACCCTGGAGACGATTGCCGCTAAAGCGAGTCTGCAAATAGAAGCTGAGCAGCCGACTGTTCAGTAAGCCTAGCAGGTAGCGCAGATCGACGGTCATATTTGCGCCTTGAGACGGCATCGGTTTGGGCAGAATCACAACGGTTGATTTGCCAGCCAAAACCTTACCCCGTTCGTCCAGAGCACATTCCAATCGCCGAGACATTCCCGCCACAATAATTTTGCTCTGCTGCGCCTGAATTAACCGCTTGGGCGGCAGATGTATGAGATTAACGGCGGCAATCATCGGATATCGATAAACTTTGCCCAAATACCGTACTGGTCTTTGTCCCCACAAAATCCGATACCGATCAATCGTGCCGCTGTTGACAAACTGCAAATCAGCTTCGGTTGGACTAGAGGTGTCTTGAATTTGCGATTGCAGCTCATAGGCTTCAGCCACGGTTGCGGCTCCGCTGACTTGGGCCACATCTCTCAGCTTTGGCAATTGATCGAGCCGCTGCATTAACTTGATCTGGACTTGCATCCCAATCGACCAGGGTTGGGTGGTTTTGTCCATCCAGGAATGCAGATCTAGCGTATGGGAATGGGCAACCTGTTCAATGCTGGCCATCTGCTCGTAGATTGGTGCAGCAGTTATCTGATTGACTGATTGAGTAACTGTCTGATTAACCGAACCAGGAACATACTTTTGAGCTAAATAGACAATTGGATAAACTGAGGCATCAAAAATAGGAACACGAGAGTAATCACGCAGTGATATTAATTGCGTCCTTTGCAACAAGAGCGAACGAGCAGCACCAGCATACTGAGCCGAGAAGAGCTTGTTGGGCACTAGTAAACTGGTAATGCCGCCGTACCGACAGAGCTGCAGCGCTTTTTCAATGAAGATACAAAACAGATCCCAGTTGCCTGTAGCGGTTTGATAATGGGTTGTACAATAGGACCGCCAATCTGGTAAGTATAATGTCATGGATTCGGCATCGACATAGGGCGGATTGCCCAACACAATGTCAAAACCGCCTGCTCTCCAAGCCTCAGAAAAGAAGGTCTGCCAGTCAAAGGATGCAAGTGAATCTGGAGCGTTTTCGGTACGATCTAGACTGCTCAAGGCATTACCGCAGTGAATTTTAATTTGGGAAATGTCAAAAAAATTAGCTCCATGATAGCTGCTACCCTCATAGAGCTTCAACCAGAGGGATAATCGCGCAATCGCAACCGCCTGAACATCAATATCAACTCCATGCAGACAATTCAATACACGCTGGCGCTGAGCAAAAGATAGCTGGAATGGATGTAAAAATTGACCTGTGCAATCAAGCTGATGCTCAAGTAAATACTGATACGCCTCAATCAAAAACGCACCGCCGCCGCAGGCTGGATCTAGGATTTGAGGCAACGGTAAACCAGTTTGATCAATCGTGCTTTGCACCATGTACTGCACAATTGGTTTGGGTGTATAGTAAATGCCGCCGGATTTACGCCAAGAGAACTGTTTTTTCTGACTGTAGACCGGTTGTGGCTCAGAGGCGACCCAGACGGTCTCGTATACCTGCCCCAAAATCGCTACCGACAGTTTTGCATCACTGGAATTGTATAGATTATAAAGCATCTCCTGCAGCAGTGAATCAGAGAGAACAAGGGGCAACGGTAGGGCAAACATGGTTAGGTTGTCCCCCCAACGCAGATAGCAGGATTGCCAAAGCTGGATTAATTGTAGATAGGAATTGGATTGATTTTGCAATGCCTTGAGTGTGCCAGGTCGAATAATCTGTCGAGCCTCGCAAAGATAAAGGCAGAGGATAGCGATAATAATATTAAATCCAGTCTGATTGATAACAGCAGGAGAATACTCAAAATAGCGACGAGCCAAATCATTGGCGATCAATTTTTGCCATTCAGTAGCCAACTGCAAAACCGATTTTTCTATCTCTAGGCTAGAACGCTCAACAACCACGCTCGCAATCCGTTCAGTAATATGGGGCAGTCTTATCGATCATCGTTTTCCTCAATCCACCGAGGCTTGCTCTAGCGGGGCAATACAATCTGGACTGTCATTCTGGGGGCTATTGACTCTGGTGCTGACTGGATAGGCGTGCATCTCTGCATCAGGATAGGGACGTAATAAGGAATGCAGTCGCTCGCTCGCCTGAATCGTTGGATCAAGCCACAGATCATAATCTTGGGGATGCAAAATCACAGGCATGCGGTCATGCACTGAACGCATTAATTCATTCGCCGCCGTGGTCAGAATCGTGCAGGATTGAATCTCGTCACCTTCCGGGCTGTGCCAGTGTTCCCACAAACCGGCAAAGCCGAAAATCCGATGATCCTGAAGTTGAAAATAGTAGGGTTGCTTCTTTGAGTCGAGTTTCTGCCACTCATAGAAACCATCCGCCACAATCAGACAGCGCCGTCGCTTGAAGGCTGTCCGAAACGAAGGCTTTTCGGTCACGGTTTCTGCCCGCGCATTGATCATGCGAGCACCGATAGCCGGATCTTTGGACCAGGATGGGATCAACCCCCAGTACAGGTAATCAAATTCCCGTCCGCCGGTTTTGCTGGTCCGAATCGTCGGCACTGGCTGGGTCGGAGCAATGTTATAACCCGGCACAAATCTGGGCACCTCATCGAGATCAAAGGCTTCCGCAATAGCCTCGGCAGATTGAGTCAGGGTAAATCGTCCACACATAAGGCGTCCTCGTCCCGTGCCTCTTCATATTAACGATCGTTCGAGGAAGTAACCTCTGTAGCAAGCCAGAATTTAACTGTTTTTCTCGATCGATGATTGCCGCTTTCTTCAATGCATATCTGCTGGAGCAATTGAGCCTATGGGTTTATGGAGGAGTTTATCAGAGGAGCGGTTAAAACCACTGCTATACAATACTGCTATACAAGTCAAGTCGGCGACTCGGCTGAGCTTTGTCGAACGCCCTGCGCCGACTATTCTTGTGAATGAGTAACCCGCGTAGGTGGGTTTAGTCTGTGTAGGCGCGTTATTTATGCCTTCTGTGCCAATTTTGTAATGCTCTAGGAAGAGATATGTCTTCTAGGAATTCTAGAGAGAGTTTTCTATTAGCGATTTCATTGCTGATTACAGCAGGAATTCTCGGTATTTTATGGTTTTGGCTTTCTCCACGTCTGACTTCACAGGTTGCACAACTAGAAGGAGAACAGTCTTCTGCGTCATCATCTCTGAATGTAGCCCTGGCAAGTCGCTTTAGCCTGGGAGAGCGGCAGTTAATCAACGATGTTGACACATTAGCCAAACGAGAGGGAATCGCCGCCTTTGCCGCCGCAGAGTATCAAATGGCCGTGCAATGGTTTGAGGAATCATTGCAACTTAAGCCGAATGATCCCGAAACATTGATCTACCTCAACAATGCTCGATTGCGAGCGGCCCAACGCCCAACCTACAGGATTGCCACCAGCGTCCCGATTGGCAAAGCCGTCAACGTGGCCCAGGAAATTTTGCGGGGGGTGGCCCAGGCTCAGGATGAAATTAACCGCAGCGGTGGTATTAACAATGTCGGCTTAGAAGTTGAAATTATTGATGATAGTAACGATCCGAATCTGACCCGGCAGATTGCTACCGTTTTGGTTAACGATCAAGATGTTCTAGCAGTTGTGGGACACAATACTAGCGATGCGTCGCTGGGAGCCGCTCCTATCTACCAAGAACATGGCTTGGTGATGATTTCTCCCACCACATTCAATCCAGCCGTCGCCAAGGTGGGGAACTATATTTTCCGCGCCGTTCCAACTGCTCAATCGATAGCCGCTGTTTTGGTTGAGCATCTAACGGAACAGCTATCCGAACAATTGTCTCAGCCTGCGAAGATGCTGATTTGCTACGATGCCACTGCCCCAGATAATGCTGTATTCAGAGATGCATTCGTTGATACATTGACGGCCAATGGCGGTGAAGTGGTTCAGGCAACAAACAATCAGGGCGATGATCTGTGCAATTTTGCCTCCCGTGCCTTTGATCCAAAACAAGCGATTGCCAGAGCGATTGAGCAAGGCGCAAACAGTCTGTATTTGGGGCCGAGTATCAACAATCTTGCTCCCGCGATCGAGGTGGCCCGCGCCAATGACGGGCAACTCGTGTTATTCGGCAGTCCATCGCTATACACGCAGAAAATTACTCAGGATGGACAGCAAGCCGTAGAGGGCTTAGTGCTGGTTGCCCCCTGGAGTCCAGATGTCTATCCTGACTTTGCTCAACGCGCCCAGAGGCTTTGGCGAGCGACTGTCAATTGGCGCACCGCTACAGCTTACGATGCTACCCGTGCCGTGATTGCTGGGTTGCAACAGGGCAAGACCCGCCGCGAATTACAACGAGCATTGCAAAATCCTGACTTTTCAACCTCAGGAGCGGGAAACCCGGTGCGCTTTCTAGATACCCGCGATCGCCGTCTGACGCCTGTGTTGATTCAAGTTCAATCGAACGGCTCAGGCGAATATCGCTTTAGATCTGCTCCTGCTCCCGTATCTCCCGTATCTCCCGTACCTCCTGTACAGTCTCCGTAACGAACAGCTTCAGCCCTTGGAAATTTCCCTGACCGAATGGGATAACGAAACACTATTGGCAGTTCCTCTGGCAGTTCCTCAAGGCGCAGCTTAAGGGTAAAACTTGTAAGACTTGACTGTGCTATTCATTCTTGAAGTGAGATACAAAAGTCCCATCTCAGGACTAGAATAGATCGCTTGTAGCCGATTGCGTTTACCCCTTATAGTCTATCGTTGCCGAACTAGAACAGAGCTATGCCGTTTGAAACCAGCCCACCTCAGGGATTGATGACCGTTGAAGCCGTCGAAAAAGCCCTAAACCGTTCCCGTGCCTCGGTCTACCGCTATGCCAACACCAAGCCAGAAATCCTCAATCCACCTTATGATCCCCGTCGGCTCAATCCAGAACTGCGCGTCAACAAAGATGATCCCCTGCTGTTCCACCCCAACGAAGTGGCCCGATTTGCGCAAGATGTTTTGGGGATCAAACAAGTAACGATTGAAGTGCAACAACCTCCAGAAACCGTCACCCACGAACTGCTGCAAGCCATCCTGGCCGAACTAAAAAGCATCCACCAAACCCTAAAACAACAATAAAAGTCAAACAGCCCTGCCTCCCAACTCCCAACTCCCAACTCCCAACTCCCAACTCCCAACTCCCAACTCCCAACTCCCAACTCCCAACTCCCAACTCCCAACTCCCAACTCCTATTTCAACCCTCACGATTTTCTGATTTGCCTCTCAGCTTCTTCTCAGCAAAAGTAGACCGAAATGTATTAGCCTGGAAAGTGGTAGTTTTTGTTCTGCGATGGGGCAACAACCTGTGCTGAAATCCGTGCTACAGACTCTCAGAGAAGATTTTCGCATCATCTTTGATCGCGACCCAGCGGCACGCAACTGGCTAGAGGTACTGTTCTGTTATCCTGGCTTGCAGGCTCTGTTGCTGCATCGCTTCGCCCATCAGTTATTTAAGCTGCATCTGCCCTTCATTCCCCGATTGGTTTCCCATATCGCTCGCTTTTTGACGGGAATCGAAATTCACCCTGGTGCCACGATTGGACGCGGTGTGTTCATCGACCACGGCATGGGAGTAGTAATCGGAGAAACGGCGATAGTAGGGAACTATGCCCTGATCTATCAAGGAGTAACGTTAGGCGGTACGGGTAAGGAAAGCGGCAAACGCCACCCGACGCTGGGCGAAAATGTGGTGGTTGGAGCCGGGGCCAAAGTGTTGGGCAATCTGCTGATTGGCGATAATGTCCGGATCGGAGCGGGTTCGGTGGTGCTGCGCGATGTGCCGGCAAACTGTACTGTGGTTGGCATTCCAGGCCGAATTGTTTACCGAGCCGGTGAACGGGTCGATCCCCTCGATCACGGTCAACTGCCAGACTCGGAAGCTCAGGTGATCCGAGCCTTGCTGGACCGCATCGAAGCTTTAGAACAACAGGTACAAGAATTGCAGCGCACTACTAGCCCTGTAGCGCTTCCGGTTGGGGTTGCTGCTGGTGAACTGCCGGCACAGAGTCATGCAGTACACGACCGTTGCCGAATTGATGACAAGGTGATCGAGCAATTCCTGGACGGATCTGGGATCTAGGAATCGGCAGGACTGGGCGGCATGGTGATCTGCAACTGCTGAATTTGATCAATCGACTGATCAGGTTACTTTGCGCGCGTGGCTCGTTGATTTGCTCGATGGCTTGGCTAACTGCATTAGGGATTAATCGCCTCGATCTGCCAATTTTGTTGTTCCGGATTATAGATGTAAAGATTGCGGTTTTGGGGATCGCCGCGCAGCTCTAAATGGTCCACCTGCACCGGATCGAGCAGCAGCAGACAGAAATTCGGCAACGGCTGAATCGGGTCCGGTGGGGGTGGGTGAAAGGCACTAGCTTCGGCACGCGGTTGTTTCGGAGCGGCCCAGGCAAACTGAAGTCGAGCAGCATCCGAGAGGTCCTGCCACTGGGTTTGTCGCGCTTTTAGCAATGGTTCTGGCCCGTTCGCGCCAACCGCCCTTAACTGCCCCAACAGACGAAACTGCTCGCGGCTTTTGGGAAAATACCAGCAAACTTCGGCCCAGGGCTGCGCGGTAAGCTGCTCGATTTTTTCGCTGCGATCGTCGGTAATAAACTTGAGCTGATTTGTAGAGTCGAGAAAACCCCGAAACACCACCGTGCGATTAGCGGGACGACCATCAGTGCGAACAGTTGCCAACTGCACATAGCGGGCATAGATCAGCGAACGATTGAGATGCAGGGCACGGGCTAGGGAAGAACGCCATGGAGCAAGGGGCATTGGGTGGATGAGTAGATAGATGAGTAGATGGGTGAATAGGGAGTTTTTACTTCAAAGTACTTTGGTTAGTAAAAGGTTCAAAGGGTTTCCAGAATTGCGGCAATGGTTTCGTATACTTGCGTCAGTTCATCATCGGTAATGCAATAGGGCGGCATCAGGTATAGCACATTACCAAGCGGGCGCAGCAGCACACCTCGGTCTAGTGCCTGTTGGCGCAGTTGCGGTCCGACTGGATTGAGGTAGCTGGTCTCGGCGTTAGTGACAATGTCCATCGCCGCGATGGTGCCCGTTACCCGCAGGTTCTCTAGTTTGGGATGGGTTTCTAGAGCGGCCAAATGCTGGCGGTGTTTAGTTTCCATGCCTTTGAACCGCGACTCGTTTTCCTGCATCAGCTTCAGGGAGGCGAGTCCTGCCGCACAGCCGAGGGGATTAGCCGTGTAGCTATGGCCGTGGTACAGGGTTTTGAGCGGATCATCACTGTAGAATGCTTGATAGATTGTTTCGGTGCAAATGGTCACAGCTAGCGGTAGAAAGCCACCAGTAATCCCTTTAGATAAACAAATAATATCTGGCTGAACGCTAGCTTTAACGCAGGCAAACCAATCGCCGGTACGGCCAAAGCCTGTCATTACTTCGTCAAAGATTAACAGGGTGTTGAACTGATTGGCGATTTGGCGTAAACGTTGAAGGAACTCTGGCCGACACATCCGCATTCCGCCAGCTCCCTGCACAAGTGGCTCAATCAAAATACCGGCGTAGGGCATCTGCTCCAGCTTGGTTTTCAGCAACTCAAGGACAGCATCTTCTTGAGACTGCACAGTAGTATCGCCCAGATAGGTGGCTGGAAACGGCACATACTCCACTTGAAATAAAAGATCGGAGAACACCTGAGAAAACAACGAGCGTGCTCCAACGGCCATTGTACCAAATGTATCGCCATGATAGGCCCCAGCGAAAGCGATGAACGTGCCACGCTGCCCAGCTAAATTCGCGCCTGGATTCACGTCTGAATTTACGTCTGGATTCACTTCCAGATTCACTCCTTTGTTTACCCAGTACTGATAGGCCATCTTCAGCGCCACTTCTACAGCCGTGGAACCATTATCGGAATAAAATACCCGCTTTAAGTCAGACGGCAAATGCGGCAAGAGCTGCTCGGCCAACTGCTCTGCTGGATCATGGGTTAATCCGGCAAAAATCACCTGCTCTAGGGTTTTGGCCTGCTGATAGATGGCGGTGGCAATTTGGGGATGGGCATGGCCATGCAGGTTTACCCACCAGCTCGAAATGCAGTCCATGACTCGACGGCCATCCTCTAACTCTAGCCAAATGCCCTGAGCAGACTTGACCTTGAGCGGCGGTGGCGCGGTTTTGGCTTGGGTGTAGGGATACCAGAGATGGGGGTGCATAGGCAATAGAACCGGCTAAAGACGAGCGAGCGCCTGTTTGAGTGTATCAGGATTGATGGTCGCTAGGGGTTCTAGTTCGCCCAAAATTGGCACCTGACCGTAGTGGGCAATCGCATCCCGGTTACTGGGATTTTTGGGGCCATTTAGAATCACGCCCAGAATTGGCACCTGAGCGCGGCGCAGTTGGGCAATCGAGAGGAGGGTGTGGTTGATCGTGCCTAGTGTGCTGCGAGCCACCAAACACACGGGCAGATCGAGATGCTGGATTAAATCAATTATGAAATCCTGCTGATTTAAGGGCACCATCAGCCCTCCGGCTCCTTCCACAATCAGGTGCGGTTTAGTGGTAACAGGAAGCTGAAAGTCACTCAGGGCAATCTTGACTCCGTCAATAGCGGCTGAGGCATGAGGTGACAGGGGTTCGGTGAGGCGAAACCGCTCTGGAATAAAGTGGGAAGCGTCTAACCCGGTGGTTTGGCGCACGTACTCGGTGTCGGTGATTGGCTCTAGCCCAGACTGCACAGGCTTCCAATAGGCGGCTCCCAACCCCAGCGCCAACATGGCCGAGACAACAGTTTTTCCGACATTGGTATCTGTGCCGGTAACAAAAAATTGAGCAGGAAATGGCATAGGGTCGGCTAAGTCAATCGATACACTCACTGTAGCTCTCAATGGCATTCATCCTGAAGGCTTGAAAAAATTCTCAACGCCGACAGTTCAAACTGAGCCGACACACAGAACCCGCTTCCGGAAAGTTACTTGGCCAACAAGGCTAGTTTGGATTGCATCGCAGCAGTTGACTCCAAAGCGGACAATACAGGTCTGTAACAGCTCAAGCAAAGCGTTATCTGTTTACTGATCTCTCTTGGTCTCTATCTAACATCAGCACGAACAAAAGTTTTTTGGAAGATATCAAACAATCTCAGCAAAATATGATTTGATTTCAATACGATGCTTGGGATGGGCAAAGAGTCAGGAAACCTGGTTAGTTGAGATGAATCTACAGCGGTTTTCACTCATGTGAGGTATGGGGGGTGGTGGGGGCGAAGCCCCCACGCAGGGGCAGTGCCTTGCACCCCGTTTTTCTACTTCCCTAGCCTGAAAAAGGCTGTAAGCTGTAGTCAATTTGAGCTTTGAATTAGGTCTTAAATGACGCCTTGAAGGTTGAGCAAAAAGGTTGAGCATGGAGTTCGAGCAAGCCCTTGAGGTAATTAACACAGCCGTAGTGTCTCAGACTAACCGTCCACTGACGGATGTGGAAGTGACCCTGCTACGAGGAGCCTGGGAGGATCAGACCTATGAGCAAATGGCTGCCGCATCTGGCTATTCCACCAACTACCTGCAACGCGATGTGGGGCCAAAGTTTTGGAAATTATTGAGTCACACGTTTGGCCGCAAGCTCAACAAAACCAACCTGCGCGGAATTTTGCGCCAACAGCTCGCTCCAGAAAAACTGGCTCAATTGGCCCACCGAGCATCCGCACCTCCCCCAACCCCGCAGCCAGTCCAACCCGCATCCAACCCGCCTGCTTCGGCAGAACCCCATTTCCCGCAGCCAGGACCTCTGACGCAAAAGCTCATTAGCGCCGACTGGGGCGAAGCGATCGATGTTTCGGTCTTCTATGGCCGCACTGAAGAGTTAAACACTCTAACTGAGTGGATGCTGCAAGACCGCTGCCGGTTGGTGGCGCTATTGGGTATGGGCGGCATGGGTAAAAGCTCGCTAGCGGCTAAGATTGCAGAGCAGCTTCAGGATCAGTTCGAGTATGTGATCTGGCGTTCATTGCGCAATGCCCCGCCCTTAGACGATTTGTTGGCCGATCTCGTTACCTTTCTTTCGGGGCAGCAAGACACCCAGGCCAAATCAGAGCGGCTGTTGCACTGGCTGCGCACCCATCGCTGTCTGGTGATTCTCGACAACCTGGAAACAATTATGCAGGCCGGTGATCGGGCGGGCTATTACCAACCCGACTACGAAGACTATGGCCGTCTGCTGCGTTTGGTTGGTGAGGCAGGGCATCAGAGCTGCGTCCTGCTTACCAGTCGGGAAAAACCAGCGGAGGTTGCCACCCTAGAAGGCATGGATGCATGGGTGCGGTCGTTGCGGATGAGCGGCTCGCGTGAGGCGGCTTTGGCACTGGTCAATGCCAGAGAGTTGATTGGCAGCGAATCAGAGAAACAGCAGTTGTGTGAGCACTATAGCTGTAGTCCCCTAGCGCTGAAAATTGTTGCCACCTCGATTCAAAGTCTGTTTGACGGCGACATTGCCCTGTTTTTTGCCGAAGAAACTACCGTCTTCAATGGCCTGCGGCGCTTACTCGATCAGCAGTTTGAGCGGCTCTCCTGGCTAGAACAAACGATTCTCTACTGGTTGGCGATCAATCGAGAATGGACATCGGTGGCGGAATTGGCTACGGATATTGGGCCGGTGGTGACACGCGCCAGCCTGCTGGAGGCGTTGGAGTCGCTGGCATGGCGCAGTCTGATTGAACGGCGATCTGGAGCCTACACCGAGCAGCCCGTAGTGATGGAGTACGTGACCCATCGCCTGATCGAACAGATCTCCACCGAGCTGATTACCCGCTCGCTCCAGTTCTTTGGCCGCTATGCCTTGCTCAAAACCACGCTCAAAGATTACCTGATGCGTGCCCAGCTACGGTTGATTCTGACTCCGATTGCCAACAGCCTGCGGGCTGCCTTGGGTTCGGAACGGGCTATCAGCCAACATATCCAGCGAATTCTGGCATCTCTACGCGACACCGAAACTGCAGCCAATTATGCCGGCGGCAATTTGTTGAATCTCTGTTGTCAGCTCCAGCTCAATCTAGCAGGCTACGACTTTTCTGGCTTGAGTTTGCGCCATGCCTATCTCCAGGGAATGACGCTCCAGCAGGTGAATTTCCAGGATGCTCGCTTCAGCGACTCGGCCTTTACCCAGCTCTTCGGCAGCGTGCTGGCGGTGGGGTTTTGTCCGACAAAGGATGTGTTGGCGACGGGAGATTTAAGCGGCACGGTTCGGCTTTGGCAGTTGGATGGCCAGCCGTTTCTGACGCTAGAAGGCCATCGGGGCTGGGTAGTGGCGGTGGCTTGGAGTCCAGACGGACGGTTCTTAGCCAGCGGTTCCCATGATCAGACGATTCGGATCTGGGATACTCAGACGGGTAGCTGCCTAGTGCTGTCGGGACACACGAGCTTTGTCCGCTCGGTAGCTTGGCATCCTCAATCTAATCTATTGGTAAGCAGTGGTGATGATCAGACGATTCAGTTCTGGGACACGGCGAATGGAACCTGCCTGAGAACAGTAGAAGCCCATCAGGGGGCGATCTGGTCAGTTGCCTGGAGTGCGGATGGCACCCGTTTAGCCAGCGGTGGTGCGGATTGCCTGATCCGGCTGTGGTCGGTGGCGGGTGAATACCTTAGCTGCTTCAAAGGCCATACAAACTCGGTGCGTTCGCTGAGCTGGAGTCACGATGATCAACTACTGGCAAGTGGCTCCTACGACAAAACCGTGCGAGTGTGGCAGGTGTCAACCGGAGAATGCTGTCAAATTCTACAGGGGCATCAAAGTTCTGTGTGGTCGGTCGCTTGGCAGCCCGTTCACACCAGTAATTCTGAAACTAATCACAAACTTGTAGCGTCTAACATTCTCGCCAGCACTTCGTTTGATCAGACGATTCGACTATGGAACGGTGTTACGGGGCAGTGTCTAAAAATTCTGCAAGGCCATAGTAACCTGGTTTGGATGGTGGCTTGGAGTCGGGATGGCAATAGTCTGGCCAGCGGTAGTGATGACCAAACCGTGAAGCTGTGGGACTGGCAGAGTGGCGAATGTCTCCGGACTCTGCAAGGTTACGCCAATCCAGTATCGGCGGTGGCGTGGCATCCCAATGCGCCTCTACTCGCCAGCGGCACCGATGATCACTTGGTGCGAATCTGGGATCTGGACAGCGGCGAGATGCTGAAAACGCTGCGCGGTCATGATCAGGCGCTTTGGTCTCTAGCATGGCATCCCAGCAGACCTCTCCTGGCAAGCGGTGGACAGTCCCGTACCATCAAACTTTGGGATATCCAGACCGGCGAATTGATAAAACAGATGCAGGGGCACGGTAGCCCAGTGCGGTCAATTGGCTGGCACCCCAAGGGCGAGAGACTGGCGGCAGCCAGCAGCAGTGTAGCGATGGCGATTTGGGATGGGTTGACGGGGCAGAGCCTGACTACCCTACAGACAGGGGCTAGTCGAATCTTGGCGGTGGCTTGGAGTCCAGATGGCACAATCCTCGCAACGGGTAATGACGACCGCACCGTGAAACTGTGGAACACAGAGGGTGAATGCTTTAAAACATTGCAGGGTCATCAGGATTGGGTGCTGTGCGTCGCTTGGCATCCTGATGGTGACCGGCTAGCGAGCGGTAGCGATGACTGTACGATCCGGATCTGGAATCGGCATGGCACTTGTCTGTATCGGCTCACCGAGCATAAAAACTGGGTCTGGGCTGTGGCCTGGAGTCCGGATGGCCGCCTGTTGGCTAGCAGCAGTGATGACCGCACAATTCGGATCTGGCAACCTGAGACAGGGGAATGCCTCTCCGTGCTGGAAGGTCATACCAACCTGGTGCGCTCGATTAGCTGGAGTCCGGATGGTCAGCACCTCGCCAGTGGCAGCCACGATGAAACGATCAAAATTTGGGACATGCAAACAGGAACCTGCTTAAAGACGCTGCGAGCCGATCGTCCCTATGAAGGTATGAATATCAGTCGCGTGTCTGGGTTAACCGAGGCCCAAAAAGCGACGTTGAAGCTACTGGGAGCGGTAGAGCGATGATTCGGTTAATCTATCGGTGGATTTTGGTTGCGCTCGTGGCTCTGCTGGTATGTTTGCGCAGCAGCATTGCCTTACCCCAACCGGTGACGATTACATTCATGGTGATTGCCGCCGAGGCAGAGCGGTTACAAATTTTGATCGATGCCTTTGAAGCCCAGCATCCAGACATTCATCTCAATGTAGTACCCGGTCCCCGCACCACCAATGATGTGGAAGACCTTTACACTACCTCCTTTTTGCTGGGAAAAGCGCCCTACGACCTGATCTACGCCGATATTATCTGGGCTTCCAAATTTGCCGCAGCAGGCTGGCTGCAAGACCTCTCACCCCGAATCAGCGAGGCAGAACTGGCCGCCTTTATGCCTACCGATGTGGCTGGTGGCAAAGTGGAACATGGCTTTTACTGGATGCCGTTTCGTTCCGATGTCGGGATGTTGTATTACCGCACCGATTTGCTAGAAGCTGCCGGACTGCAACCGCCCGAAACCTTTGCTGACTTAGTAACCGCCTCGCAGATTTTGCAGCAACAGGGACTGGTAGACTGGGGCTATCTTTGGCAGGGTGCCCAATATGAGGGCTTAGCAACGGTGTTTGTAGAAGTGGTCAAGGGGTTTGGTGGCTTTTGGATTGATTTGGCTGCTAAACAGGTAGGACTCGATCAGCCTGCTGCAATTGCCGCCACCCAGTACCTGCGGGAGTTGATCGACCAGGGCATTTCTCCACCAGGTGTCACCAATTACGTAGAGTACGATACTCTGCGATTGTTTCGCAGCGGTAAGGCCGCCTTTTTGCGCAACTGGCCCTTTGTCTGGACGGAAGTGAACCGCCCCGATTCGCCCATACGCGGCAAGGTGGCCCTCAAGTCGATGATTCATGCTCCCAACCAGGAGGGCGGCTCCTGTCAGGGCGGTTGGGGATTTGGCATGGCAGCTACTACTCAGCATCCAGAGGCGGCATGGCAGGTCATCGAGTTCTTCACCAGTGAGGCTGCTCAGCGGCAGTTTGTGCTCGATCAGGGCTATGTTCCGACCCGTCGCTCCCTGTTTAGCGATGCCCAAATTCTGCAAAAATACCCCCACTACACTCAGCTTTTAGCCGTCGCCGATCGAGCCGTGCTGCGTCCGCCAATTCGTCAATATGCCCAAGTCTCGGATGTGCTCCAACGCTACCTGAGCGCGGCCATTACTGGACGGCTAAGTGCAGAACAAGCCATGCAACGAGCCGCCCGTGAAACCCGGCAGATTTTGAAGTGGGATTGAGGATGTGATGCCAGTCGTCAATTAGGTAATAATCGTGACTTTTCCCGTGTCTAGGTCATAACGCCCACCAACTAGCTTCAATTGACCAGACTGCAACCGCTCCGTTAACAGCGAGGATTGCTGCAACTGTTCAATTTGATAATGAACATTCGCAACAACGGCATTATCAACCACATCGCCCGGTTTATCCTTCGCTCGTTCCACTGCCGGTAGAATTGCCTTCACAAAAGTACCAATTTCGCCGGGAAGTGCCTCGTTCTTCACAGCCGCCGTCACCGCGCCACAGCGCTCATGTCCCAGCACCATCAGCAGCGGCGTTCCCAGCAGCGCCACTGCATACTCGATACTGCCAATTGCGGCAGGGGTAGCGATATTTCCGGCAATCCGCACATCAAAAATATCGCCAATGCCCTGATCAAAGACAATTTCTACCGGCACTCGCGAATCGGCACAGCTCAGAACCGTAGCAAAGGGATGCTGCGCCTGAGCCACTTCCCGCACCCGCAGTTCGGTTTGATCTGGATAGTTAGGGTGGTGTTGGGCAAAGCGCTGGTTGCCATCGAGCAGCTTTTGCAACGCTTCATCGGGGCTGAGCGAGGGCAATTCGGCAGCTTCAGCCTCGGCCTGAAACCAATCATTAGCGGCTGCTAACAGACTGAGTGCACCAATTGCGCCGAGTTTCAAAAAATCGCGACGTTCAATAAAGTGTTTCATTTTAGTAATATTTAGTTGATTGAGTTGAATAAATTAACAGGCTTGATCAGGTTTTCTAGACTTACAGTGATGCCACACATTTCACCGAGCGGATTTCCATCACATCCGAGATATAGCAGGTGCCACCAAATTTATTTAGCAGCGGCCTGATATTTTCTACAACTGGCTTAATTTGCTCTGGCGCACAAAAGGCTATGATGTAGACGTTATCGAGCATGGTCATATCCAGGTCTTCTGCTCCGCCCCGCAGTCCCTTACCCGCCACGTTGCGAATCACCGCATGACCGTGCACACCAGCGTGATCCAGCCCATCTAGGATTCTGCTCAGTTCAAAGGAATTGGCAATAATTTCGATCTTTTTGACAAGATGCATGAGTTCAGCTCCACATAACTTTAGGTCCACATCAGATTAATTCCGTACAGGTATAGCGGAATCCCCACAATGATATTGAATGGGAACGTTACCGCTAAGGCAGTTGATACATAAAGGCTGGGGTTGGCTTCTGGTACGGTCAGCCGCATCGCTGCTGGAACCGCAATGTAGGAAGCACTGGCGCAAAGCACCGCAAACAAAAGCGCATCTCCCCTAGGCATGCCAATAAATTTAGCAATCAGTAACCCAATCCCTGCATTCACTATTGGAATCAGTATGGCAAATAAGATCAGGAAAACGCCGGTTTTTTGTAAGTCTTTAATTCTACGGGCCGCCACTAGCCCCATATCGAGCAGAAAGAAAGTGAGAATGCCGTAGAACAAGCCCTGTGTGAAGGGTTCCAGCACCTGCCAGCCATGCTCTCCGGTCAATACGCCAATCAGCAAACTGCCGACTAAGAGAAACACCGAGCTGTTGAGAAACGCTTCTTGCAGCACCTCTGGCCAGGAAAAATCCCGCTTGCCGTCTACAGTAAACAGATTCACTAGAATCAGCCCTACAATAATAGCTGGCGATTCCATCAGGGCCAGGGCCGCCACCATGTAGCCATCAAAATCGATGCTTAGCTCGGTGAGAAAAGCGCTAGCCGTAATGAACGTGACCGCACTAATTGAACCGTAGGTCGCCGCAATTGCTGCCGCGTCGTAGGTATCCAGCTTCAGTCGCAGAATAAAGAAAGTATAAATTGGCACAAAACAGGCCATGATCATGGCTGCCAGCAGGGTCAGGATGACTTCCTGCGTAATGCCGCTTTTGATTAGCTCGACGCCGCCCTTAAACCCAATCGAAAATAGCAAATACAGCGAGAGCAGCTTAGGAAAAGGAGCGGGCACCTCTAAATCGGACTTGACGAACACAGCCGTCATGCCCAAAAAGAAGAACAAAATAGGTGGGTTCAGGATGTTGGATAGAATCAGGTTGGTATCCATGTCTATCCCTCCTCATACCGAGAAAACCGAAGCTTAAGAAAACTTTGCATTGTAAAAAACATACCGAGTTGTTGACTCATGATGTATCGCGTACAGTTACCTTATGTCAATCAGGTATGCAGTATTTCCGAGCTGTTTAATAGAACTAGACCAATAGAAACTAAGAGGATGCAACAGATGGAGTGAGGCTAGGAACTAGTCTTTAACTGGATCCTGGGCTAGTTGGCCGGCTGCTACTCAGTTAACTGAGTCGATCAGCTCGCAATCAAAAGCAAACAATCTATTGAATCCGGTATGACAAAATACTTCACAAATAAACATGTAATTTAATATGGTTGCCAGTCGGACTGATGTTGTCTGAGCTGCAATCAGAACTGCAATCAGAACTGCAATCGGGATGGTAGGGCGGTAAAGATGAACTTCCAGCAAGGACTTGAAATTGTCAATCAGGTAATGCTTGCCGACATGGGCAGGCAATTAACCGAAGTTGAAATTGCTCTCCTGACCGGCGCATGGCATGACCATACCTACGAGCAAATCGCCGCTGCCTCTGGCTATTCCCTTAATTATCTGCAACGAGATGCTGGCCCCAAATTTTGGAAACTGCTGAGCCAGATCTTCGACCGCAAACTCAACAAAACTACAGTTTGGGCGGTTTTAGAAAGGTTTGAGTTTACTCTGCAGCAAGCACAAAGCTCTACTGTTTCAAGTGCTCAGCTAGATCCTACTCCCAGTTCAGCTATCGCCCCTGCACCTCCCACTCTACCGTCGCCCCCTGCACCTCAACCGTTGCAACCCAGCTCCGCAGAAGCGAGCCATACCACTCAACGCTCGCAAATCTCTGCTCTACAGCAGGCTGCTCTTAAACCGCCTCCCGGCCTGATTGCTACCGACTGGAGTGAAGCGGTTGATGTGTCAGTCTTTTATGGCCGTACCGCAGAGTTAAACACCCTCAGGGAATGGATTTTGCAGGAGCACTGCCGTTTGATTGCGCTGCTAGGAATGGGTGGAATTGGCAAGAGTTCGTTGGCGGCCAAAATCGCGCATCAGCTGCAAGATCAGTTCGAGTATGTGGTGTGGCGATCGCTGCGAGATGCCCCCCCACTGCCCACCCTGCTGGCCGATCTGGTGCAGTTTCTGTCCAATCACCGGGAAACCCAGGCTACCCTGCCCCGCCTGCTGCACTATCTGCGCACCTATCGCTGTCTGCTGATTCTCGACAACGTGGAAACGATCTTCCAGGAAGGCGACCGAGCCGGCTACTGTCAGCCTGATTATGAGCCGTATGGTGCCTTGTTTAAGCTGTTGGGGGAAGCCTCTCACCAAAGCTGTTTGCTGCTCACCAGTCGGGAAAAACCAGCCGAAGTGGGGGCGCTAGAAGGCAGTGGGGTGCGGTCGCTGCATTTGGCTGGTTCAGCGGAAGCGGCCTTGGCCCTGATCGAATCTAGGGGATTACAAGGTGCTGAAACCCAAAAACAGCAGCTTTGTGAACGTTACCGCTGTAGTCCTTTGGCCATCAAAATTATCGCCACCTCGATTCAGAGCTTGTTTGATGGCGATATTGCCTCGTTTCTGGAACAGGACACGATTGTGTTTAACGGGTTGCGTCGCCTGTTAGATCAGCAATTTGAGCGCCTGTCTCCGCTAGAACGCACGCTGATGTATTGGTTGGCGATCAACCGCGAGTGGACCACCGTAGCCGACCTGATGGCCGATATTTTTCCGCCGGTCCCGCGCAGCAGTGTTTTAGAAGCGTTGGAATCACTCCATTGGCGTTCGTTGATCGAAAAAGTGCAGCCCCCTGGCCAAAAAACGCACTACACCCAGCAACCCGTCGTGATGGAATATGTCACCAATCACTTGATCACGGCAATTACGACCGAGCTGATCACAGGTAGATTGTCCTGTTTGCTGCGCTATGCCCTGCTCAAAACGAGCGTTAAGGATTACATCCGGGCGGGACAACTGCGGCTGATTCTCGAACCAATTGCGACTAGGTTGCGGGAAGTATTTAGCACGGCTAGTGCGCAAACCCAGCGGCTACAGGCTATCTTGCAGCGGTTGCGGGCCGATGCTGTTTCGTGCGGTTACGCAGCAGGGAATTTGATCAACCTAGCTAATTACCTGGGGCTGGATCTGACGAATTATGATTTTTCCCATCTCACGGTTTGGCACGGCTATTTTCAGCAGGCAATTCTGCAGCGGGTTAACTTTGCCTATGCCGATCTGTCCAATTCTGTGTTTCTGCAAACCTTTGGCTATGTATTGTCAGTAGCATTCAGCCCAGATGGTGAGTGGATTGCTACCGGAGATGGCAACGGACAGGTGAGGCTGTGGCAAACGGCAGACGGTCAACCCTCAGAGATTTTAGCAGATGCCTACACAGGGTGGGTGTGGACAGTAGCCTTCAGCCCAGATGGAGCGATGCTGGCGGGTGGAGGTGTGGATCCAACGATCAAGCTCTGGAATTCCGCGACCGGAGAATGCCTGACTGCCCTGCGGGGTCACGATAACTGGGTGCGAGCAGTGGCTTGGAGGCCGGATGGGCAAATTCTGGCTAGCGGCAGCACAGATCGCACTATCAAGCTCTGGAATCCCCAGACTGGAGCCTGTTTGCAAACGCTGCAAGCAGGAGAGGCCGTCTGGTCGGTGAGTTGGAGTCCAGATGGCAAGCACCTCAGCAGTGGCGGTATTGATCAGCAGGTGAGACTATGGGATATGTACGCTGGAACGGTGGTGAGAACATTATCAGGACATAAGCACTGGATTCGCACCGTGAGCTGGAGCCCAGACGGGACTCGGATCGCCAGCGCTGGTGATGATCAAACCATCCGCATCTGGGATGCCGAGACTGGCGAGTGTTGGGCGGTTTTGCAGGGGCATCAGGCTGCCGTTTGGTCGTTGAGCTGGAGTCCGGATAGCGCTCATCTCGCTAGCGCTGCTCACGATCAAACGATCCGGATTTGGGATGTGGCAGCCCAGCAGTGTCTGAAGATTTTGTCTGACCACAGCAACTGGGTTTGGGGCGTAGACTGGAGCCGCAATGGAGAACTGCTGGCTAGTGTTGCCCATGATCGCACCATCAAGATTTGGCAAGTACAAACCTGGAGCTGTTTGCGCACGGTAGAAGGGTATACGAGTGTGGGCATGTCTCTGGCCTGGAATCCGCAAGGGCGCGTTTTGGCGGCAAGCTGTGACGATCGGGTGGTGCGCCTGTGGGATACTCGCTCCGGTCATTGTTTCAGAACATTGTATGGACACAGTAATGTGGTTTGGGATGTGAGCTGGAGTCCAGATGGACAAATGTTGGCCAGTAGCTGCGATGATTATACGGTGAGAATTTGGCATCCTACTACAGGCGATTGTTTGCATGTGTTAGAACATGGCAACTGGGTTTGGTCAGTGGATTGGAGTCTGAACGGCGAGTGTCTCGCCACCGGTACACAAGATTATGTTGTGATGATCTGGGATCTGAAACTCAAGCAACGGCTACGAGTGCTCGAAGGCCATTGCGATTCGATCTGGACCGTCGCTTGGAGTCCAGATGGCGAACGGATTGCTAGCGGCTGTGATGATTGTACGGTCCGGATCTGGCATGCCAAGACAGGAGAATGCCTACAGGTGTTGCGCCACGATCATTCGGTGCGGTCAGTGACCTGGAGCCCAGATGGAAAATTCCTGGCAACGGGCAGTGCAGGTTGTTGCGTGCAAATCTGGGATGCAGACAGGGGCGAAAGTTTAAAGGCGTTGGCCGGACATACCAGCTCGATTTGGTCGGTAGCGTGGCATCCGAACGGGCACCTAATTGCCAGTGGCGGCAGCGATCTCGGCCTGCGGCTCTGGCATGTTGAGACGGGAGAATGTCTGCAAACGCTGAAAGGCCATACGGGGCAAGTCTGGTCGGTGGCCTGGAGCCCAGACGGGCGAACTCTGGCTAGCAGCAGTGCCGATTGCACGATTCGGCTGTGGAATCCGGTCAGGAGCAGTACCGAAAACATCCTCCGCGCTGAACGCCCCTATGAAGGTATGAACATCACTGGCGTGACTGGGCTAACAGAAGCGCAGAAAATGACCCTCAAGGCGTTAGGTGCGATCGAATCCTAGCCCTACACCTGATCCGGGTCAATGCCGAGGCTTCTCAAGTGCGCGGCTAAGCGCTCTGCCCGTTGCCGCTCCTGCTCTAGCTGCTGTTCGGCCTGCTCTGCCTGTTGAGCGATTTCAACATAGGTGAGAAACCGCTTGCCATCTGGACGATAGATTTGTAGCTCGTCGCCAGATAGGTCGAACCGAATGCCCAGACGGGGACTGGTCCACTGGTCGATTGGATCAATAATATCCAACTGTTCGCCCTTGCGACACCAGCCGCTCAAATCCTTCTTATCGGGATCATAGAGATAATATTCTTCGACCCCGTAGCGGTTGTAGAATACCAGCTTTTTATTCATCTCGGTCTGGGTATTGCTGGGAGAGAGAATCTCAAACACAACCTGCGGCGCAATATTACCCTCTTCCCACTGTCGGTAGGAGCCGCGGTCGCCCTTGGGTCTGCCAAATACCACCATCACATCTGGAGCTTGACAGGTTTTGTTATCTCCCTCAACCGGGTACCAAAGCAAATCGCCAGCTACAAACACATCAGCGATCGCGGCAAACAGCCATTCCAGGTTCTGCTGAATCACCACAATCCAGCGAAACTGTTTAGTGTTATCCGACATGGGCCGTCCATCGCTTTCGGGGTAAGTAATCTCCGGTTTGAGGACAGGCTGCAATTGAGATGTCATGGCACAACCCTCACCGAGGTAGCTTAGATCCAACTATAGCGCCTTTAAGCCTGCTATGCTGTTTGCTTTTGCTCAGCTCTCACACCCATCCAAATCTGCTCTAACGGTGGAAGCTGGCGAATTTGCTGTTGAAACCAAGTTTCAAACTGTTCCTGCAATAAACGCTGACGCATGGCTGCATCTAACTGAGCCGGCATTTGTTTTTCAACCCGAACAATAATCTGCCATTCGCCCAGAGGAATTGGCGGCTGGACTTCCCCGACTGGCAGACCAGAGAGTAACTGAGCAAACTGCATTGAAAGGCTACCCAACTCAACCGGACCGAGCAGACCACCTGTGGCAGCTTCCGGACCTTCAGAATAATGACGGGCTAATTCGGCAAAGGATTCCTCTCCTTCTCGAATGCGGAAGTGCAGCTCGTTTGCAAAATCGTGATCCGTAACGCGCAATAGTGAGTAGATGACCTGGTCTAATTGGGTTTTACGTTTGAGAAAATAGGATTCCAGTTTGTGTCCCCAGGTAATTTGCTTAAATTTCTCTACCCTGAGTGTTCGAGTCACTAAATGGTCTAACTGTACTGCCGTTAACCCGTAGTAAGATTGCCACTGCTGTCGTTCATCCTCTGAAGTAATCCCCCATTGCCAATCAAACTCTCGATAGGCTGCTGCGACTTCCTCGGCTGTGCATTCAATTGTTGCAGTCGCTTGATCAATCATCGATTCACACAGCAATTGTGGAATAAGTTGATAGCGAGTCAACAGAGAAATAATTTCTTCGGCATTGATTATATGATTGTTGAGTTGTAGAACTTGTGCCATTGTGATGATGCTCCTAGTCATACATGGAATAAATAGGAAAATGCGGCACTGATCTTTGGCATAACTTTCGATGTAATATTTTCTGTCAGCACCGCACTGGCGTGAATACTTAGTTGGTATCGTGAATGCAAAAGCTACCCTCTCGAATGTAGATTCAGCTTGTCAATTGGATAACTGCACGTAGCTTGGTGAAGCTTTAGAGGGGATAGGGAGGATAAGGATTAGAGTATTTGTAATCCATCGTCAGAGTGTAGTTAGTGCTGCCACCATATTGATAAACCTGAAGATAGTAAGTGTTCGAACCGAGGTCTTTCGAAATTAGTTCACTCGAAATGCCACCTGCAGTTGAAATAGCAATGACCTCACCTGGGTCAACAATGCGATTGTGGTTCACATCCCGAATCAATCGCATATCAGCGTTGTTACTTAACCCACTCAAACGAAAGTCAACACCAGTCAACTGTCCACCGACGGAAAAGACATAGGTGTTTGTCGTGTTGGAGTCACTTACGGAACTAGTAAAAGTGCGATCGCCGGTTAAACTACCCACTTCAATTTCCTGAGGCAGAAGATTGCTAGCCCGAGAATTACTAGTGATAGCCGTGGTCGATGTACTGGAAAAATCCAAGTTATACCGTGCTTCTAAACTAGCGTAGTTGTACACTCTTACAAAGTAGGTTCCGGCTGAACCTCGATAGTTGATCGCTTCATCACTGCTACCTGGCCTTCCCGAACTGGCAATTGGGCCTGCACTTTGATCCGCTTGATCCCATACACCATTGCCGTTTGCATCACGGTACAGTTGCAGGGTGGCATTCTGCCCAGATGTAATGTTGTGCAAATTCAGATTGAGTGCTCTATCATTCTCAATTCGCACCTTAAAGATATCTTCTCGATCACGTGCGCCAACATAGTAATTGTCAACACTAATTGGTGTGACACCAACAGTACCCAAATCATAAATTGCCATTGATTCTTCTCCGTAAATTTGGAACTAAGGACAATAGTTTAGAAAGACAAAACCGCGAACTTTCAATGACTTGGTGATTTAACAGCAAGCTCGCGGTGTCGCCAAAGAAACTCAAAATCTAAAGGCTACAAAACCTTCTACCAAGGTTGGTGGAGCAGGAGACTTTCTATGCAAGATGTATATATAAGAATATATACAAGACATATCGGTCTCCTTAGCTCCTCCTGTGACCCTAACATTGAAGAATTCGTACTAGCTGAACGAAGTTCCCTTGTGGTCCATTGTCAAGTTGTAGTTGGTGTTGCCGCTGAATTGGTAAACCTGAAGATAGTAATTGCCGGAACTCAGAGAGGCAGAAATCTTTTCGGCTGAAATACCGCCTGCCATTGAGCTAGCAATCACCTCACCGCGATCGACGATGCGATTATTATTCGAGTCCCTGACCAAACGCATATCAGCATTATTACTCAGCCCATTCAGGATGAAATCCACTTTAGTACGCTGAAATAGTGGCGCTGACACCGAAAAAGCATAGGTATTCGTAGTGTTAGTGTCGTTCACAGAGCTGTTAAAGCTGCGATCGCTCACTAACCTGCCCACAGCTACCTCTTTCGGCAACAGGTTACTGGCACGGTCATAGCTGCTACCATTCGACAAGGTGCCGGAAAGATCTAGATGGTAGGTAGTACCTGAACCGTAGTTATAAACTCTGGCAAAATAGGTGCCTCCGGCTGCTGCGCCCCGATAGCTAATCGACTCGTCGCTGTTGCCCGGATTGCCCGAAGAGGCCAACAGTCCTTGAGCTTGATCTGTAGCATCCCATCTGCCATTACCGTTGACATCCCGGTATAATTGCAGCGTTGCATTTTTTCCCGATGCAATATCGCGTAATGTCAGGTTGATGTTTCGACCTTGATTATCGATACTGAATTTATAGATATCTTCTGGACCGTCGCTGAATATGTCATCGCCATTTCTGACTGTACCAACATAATCAGTCCAAGTAATAGGGGTTAAACCAATTTGACCAACGTTCATCTCAGACATGAGTGTTTCTCCTTGAGGTGTTAAGCGAAATATAGTGAAAGCAAACCACGGCAAATCTCAGCCATTCTGCCCGTGGCAGTGGATCCAGAGAGTTGCGAAGCTGCAAAACCAGAGAGATTCAAAAATTTGAACTGCGGAGGCTTTATTTCTAGAACCAATAGAGTTGATTGGTTCATTCCGCTTGGCTTTGATTCGGCTTGGTTGCCTTCACACTTACTAAGATAGGCGGAATTTTTGTCACCGTCTTTATAGAAAAGTATGGAGTTAGAGTATGTAAAGGATTTTGGAAGGTATGAACCAACCTCAGAAAAGTATGGTTTGATCAGAATACGGTGCTGGCAATCCGGAAAGAATACCTGATGTAATGAAATTACCAGGTTGCAAATTAGCAGAATCAAAATGGATATAACTCAAGCCCTTGAAGTTATTGATGCAGAGATGTCCGCTCAAATTGACAGATCGCTTTCAGAGGCAGAAATTGCTCTGCTAGTTGATGCTTGGGACAATCAAACCTATGACCAAATTGCTGAAGCGTCAGGTTATTCGCTCAATTATCTCCAGCGGGATGTGGGTCCTAGATTCTGGAAGTTACTCAGAGCGATAAATGGTTAACATGGAGATGTAGCCATTTCAGGCAGACGCCGTGAAACTGAAAGACGCTCGCCATCTCTCTGCTGATGCCCAAGAAGCCTTGGGTGATGCTGGATTTTTGGCGTCGCTTCATTCGTCAGATTCCTGACAAAGTTGTTCTTATGAGACTCAAGTCCCGCAGGCAAGAAATACGGCTACTAAAAAACCGGGGCATGACCCCGGTTTTTTAGTCTGCGTCGTTTCGATTCAACAGCCGTCTGGGCCGCAGAAAGTGTGCGCGTACAGTACCTCCGCGTCACAGATATATGCAATGCCCGCATAATCGTTGAAAAACTTCATTGCGATCTGATCCGCAATATTCTCGGCCATATCCCGATCCGGGGTGAGCACTTCGAACTTTATATTCGCCTGGGTGTCGGAAACGTTGGGTTGTCCCGACGAGCGCACGTTGCGACTGCCTTTACCGCCAGTTTCCAACACCGTATAACCAGTTGCTCCGGCTTCTTCGATGATATTGGCGATCTTTTTCAGCAGAATCTTTTCCGTGACGATAACAAGCTTTTTGGCTGGCTTGGCCATGTTGGTTACCTCCTTACCTGTGCATACTGATCTTATATATTGAGTTGCTTGGTCTGCCGGGTCAAGGGAGCGCCGACAGACCGCGACCCGTCTCGGATTAGAGTCCGCCTATCGCCTGGGCAAGCCCGACGAAGAACGGTATACACAAGCCGATCGCAATCGGTGTACCGATAGCTGTGGATGCACCAATATAGGCGGACGGATTGGCTGACGGGATACCGGCTCGCAGCGTGGGCGGACCTGAAATGTCTGAACTGGAGGCGGCGATGACGGCCAGAACCACGACACCGCCCATGCTGAATCCTGTGGCGTAGTGGGCAATCATACCGAGACCGAAAGCGATGAGTCCATGCACAAACGGTGCCATCACGCTATACACGACGTACCACTGGGCCACCTTGCGCAATTCGCCAATCCTTGACCAAGCTTCCATACCCATGACCAGCATCAAGATCGAAAGCAGACCGCGGAAGAGGGGATCGTAGAAGTTTTCGTAGACACTTTCTGGACGAGCGAGCAGACCAAGAGCGAGACCGAGCAACATTGCCGATAGGGCAGGCCCCTGGAGGCTTTCCTGCACAATGGGCCATATCTTGACCCGATTATCCGCAGGCCCCTTCTTCTTGCTGCGATACTCTTGTCGGCTGCTGGGATAATCACCTGCGGGATTGGGAGACGTGCCTGTGGAACTGGGATAATCGCCTGTTGTACTGAAAGACGCGCCTGCCGGGAGAGATGCACCTGCGGAACTGAGAGACACGCCTGCGGGACTGGTATATTCTCCTGCGGGACTGGCATACTCCTGCTTGCTGAGATACTCGTCTGCCTTACGCTTCTTCCGGTTGAGATAAATGTTGGCTACCACAATCGCAGTTACGAGTGCTGGGATATCCATGAAGGGATAGAGTGCGCCAGCCCATGCCTCGTATTGGATGTTTTGTTCTTCCAGGAGTGTCAGGGCAGCGGCCATGGTAGAGCCACTCACAGCACCAAATAAACCCCCAGTCGCAATCGCATCCACGGTTTTGACCCTTGGCAGCTTAGCTAACGTAAAGCGCGCGATGAATACAATCAGAATCCCTACTGCTACAGAAAACAGTGCGGGTAAAATCATCTCCGTTAGGTTGGAATTGCGGATCGCAATACCACCGGTCAGACCGATTTTGGTAAGCAGCATGAAGATGATGATCTTACAAATCGACTCTGGAATTTGCAGTTGGCTACCAAGGGCGGCAATGACCATGCCACCAATCAAAAAGCTGAGTGTTGGGGACTGCAACTGCTTCACGAAGTCCATCAAGAAATAAGACAAGAAATCCACTAATACTTCCCTCCCCTCCTCTAACGAGGAACGATTATTGTGATAAGTGAGCTTTAAAGAGTACGGGTGAAGCGTTTCACCCGTACAGCACAGGAGTTACGCGAGAACCTGCCGAGAGCGTGATCAGCGATGGCCGCTCTCCCAACGGGGCTACACGATGATAGCTGTGCTGTACTACTTCTCATAGATTCTTATCTATCAAGATTCGAATCTCTATTCATTTAAGTCTATTCTGAAATGGACAAATTTTTGCGCTCCCCAACATGCGATTTGAAACGCAATATTAAATGCAAATCATAAGGTTTTCTTTTTTGTTTGGCGCTCCCTGCCTCTAGTTCGTGTGAATTGCGATCGCTCTCTCTGGGCAACAATCCCATTGAGCTGCTTTCGTTGAATTTTTCGTTGAATTGATTTGAATTTATAGATACTTAATAGATATAAGTCTATACCTCAAGCAAATACCATATCTTTAAGTTCATGCAATGCTTGGCGACAAGCAGCATTTCATTGCCTCAAACCTGCTGAACCTTTTGATAGCTGAAATTGATAGCTGAAACTTAATAATCTGAGGTTGAATGGTGGCCGTAGCGCCAAAAGGATAAGTATTTTTTATAAAATACTTCGGCCAATCTGAGTCAATCTTTCTCAACAGAGGGTAGTGGATTCGTTGGTCTTTGGCACAATCTTAAAGGTATAAACTTAAAAATATGGTTCAAGGTATCTCATAGGGTTTTGTCTCTAATTGTTGCAACAGAACGCATCAAGACGTAATCCACATGACCCAGCAAGCCAGCAAGCTCGTCACCGTCACGGCAAAGTTACTGCTGAATAGATCGTCAAGATCATCAACGAAGTCGGAGCGACTGGTTATGCGGTGGTGGAAGCTAGCGGTAAAGGCAGTCGCGGCATGCGCTCGTTGGGACAATCCACCGTTGGCGACAGCTTCTCGAATGTAAAGATCGAAGTGCTCACCGCCAATCGGGATGTAGTCGTGAAGATTTCAGATGGGGTTGCCGTGTAGTTTTTCGATAATTATTTGGGCATCGCCTATATCTGTGAGGCGGAGGTACTGCACACGCACAGGTTCTGACTCAAAGCTCCATTCAACGGTTGTTTGGGCGTTACGAGGAGCAGACATACTCGATGCAAAAGCCAGCTCCCTGCCTTTATCTTAGTGAGCCTCTACTCAGAGTGATACAAAGAGGGATAGTGTTGACGAGGGTTAGAACACAAAGATATTGCTTGCGGTCATTGCCAACCCTGCTGACAACGTTGCCAGCTGCACCTGAGCAGCCCTGCCCGTGCCATCACTATCGAAATACAGTGCTCCGGTATTCCTGTTGTAGATAAAGCGATGGCTGGCGCTTGTGGCGCTTGAGCCAATCAAAAATTGACTACTCGGCAGTTGACCAAAACTCAATCCAGGACCAAATGAACTGCGATATATCTCAAACATATCTTCAGCGACCGAGAAATCTGCAATTCGATCAATCCCTTCGTTGCTAAATAGGTAAGCGAACTTGTCTCGCCCGATACCACCATAGATCAGGTCAGCACCAAAGCCGCCATGAATGAAGTCATCCCCGGCTCCTCCCACGATGGTATCATCACCCATTTCACCGGATAATGTATCACTGCCATCGCCGCCATCGAGCCAATCGTTGCCATTAAATCCGTTTAGCGTATCGAGGTCTGCACCGCCGTAGAGCCAATCCTCGCCAATTCCACCATCAATTTGATCATTGCCAGCTTCACCATATATGAGGTCATTGCCAGCTTCACCATACAAACTGTCTTGTCCCTCTCGCCCAAAGATTGTATCGCCATCATCTCCACCAAAGACGTAATCATTTCCAGCGCCAGCATCGATGATATCCAGGCCGCCCATTCCATTAATAATATCTGCCTCTGTATAACCGGCCAGAAAGTTGCTGTTGTTGTCGCCGTTTATCTGTACCATTGTCGTATCTCCTTGAGTTATTTGATGAATCGGTTTTGGGGCACAGCAAGCCATGCCCACATTGCAGAAATCATGAGACAAACGATATTTATGGATACACGTAGATATCGCTAGCTGTCATTGCTAAACCCAGAGGCAGGATAGCAAATTGAATTGGAGCAAAGGTATTTCCCGTGCCGTCTCCATCAAAGAAGAGTGCTCCTGTATTTGGGTTATAGATGAATCGATGATTGGTAGTAGTAGCACCCGAACCAACCACAAATTGGGAGTTAGGGAGACTGCCGCTTTGTAGTCCACTACCAAACCCAGTTGCTTTAACGGAGATCACATCTTCTACCGAAAAATCCCAAATGCGGTCAATTCCCTCGCCGAGCGCGTTATAAGCAAACTCATCTATACCACTACCACCCCAAAGGTTGTCAGCACCATCTCCACCAATAATCACATCTTGACCAGTAGCGCCCAAAAGCGTATCATTCCCTCGCATACCTTGCAAAATGTCATCACCAGCACCACCATCGAGCCAGTCGTTTCCAGTTCCTATTCTCCCTCCAATATCACTATCTCCTTCTAGAAAATCAATACCATCGCCGCCCTCTAGCCAATCGTTGCCATCCCCACCAAGCAAAACATCAATACCGGCATTACCATACAGAAAATCATTTCCATCTTGGCCGTATAAATAATCGTCCTCTGTTCCGCCGAAAACTATGTCGCCATCGCTACCAGCATATACAGTGTCGTATCCTGCACCTGCGTCAATAATGTCATATCCGGCATTTCCATAAATGACATCATTTGCAGTTGTGCCATTTAGAATATTGCTGCTATTGTCGCCATTGATCTGTGCCACTGTTGAATCTCCTTGAGTTGTTGAATTTGGGTTGTTGAGCGAGGTTGATTTGGGGGCACCAGCAAAGCTATGCCCGCATTGCATTGAATCGATTATTTATCCAGCATCTCTTGGCGCGATTTCTCGAATCGTTCGTTGAGCTTATTCATTGTCACTGGGACGAATCAAACTACCAATCAAAGCAGATACAATAGCGTCTAACCATGCGGAAAATTGGCTGGAAGACGGGATCAATGGTTGCTTGCTGTCCCAAAGCACAAAGTTGATATGTTTAGCAGATGAGAATCTCATAGAATTACTCCTGAAGTAAGGGCTGTTTCAAGTTGGCTCGCAGCAAAACCACTGCTCGATCAAGATTGATCAGCCTTACTAGTCTGCTGGAGCTAGCGCTCGTGAACAAAATCGTGAACTAAATGTAAACAAGCTCGTGAACTAAAATTGGTTAAAACCAGTGGATTAAAACCAGTGGGTCGGAGCCAGAAGCTAGAACAAGCGATCAGTCATTTGAATCAGTTCAAATCAGAAAGCTAATCGTTGCCTGCTTCTTTGTTTGGTTTGTGTCTTGCTTGCCTTGACACTTACTACAATAGGCGAAGCTTGAGCCTGTGTCTTTACAGGAAAGTAAGGTGTTTGAGTATGCAAATTCATTGAGCAAGTATGGTGCGACTTCAGAAAAGTATGGTTTGCGTTCATGGTCATCTTAGAAACTTGGAAAACCAATGCCATGCGGTGAATCTACTAAACTATCACCTGGTGGAAATTGGTGCAGGTTGATACCCCTAGTATCTGAAGTTCCCATCTGTCGTATCGTATTGAGGAGTATCAGTTTCAGTTGTTGTAGCGAAACTTATGGGGCGACGAATCTACTTGGTGCGACACGGACAGGCTGCCTACGCCAATACCGAACCGAAAGATGTCCATGGCTATCTAACCGATTTGGGCCAGCAGCAAGCCCTGTTAACTGCCGAGCGCCTGTCTCAGTTGCCCATCAGCAAGATTCATCACAGCGACCTACATCGAGCTTGTCAAACGGCAGAACTGATTGGCTCGAAACTACCGGGTGCTGTCTTGCAAGCATCGCTGCTGCTGAGGGAATGCATTCCTTGCTTGCCGGTTCATCCAGCCGCCTGGATGGCTGAGATTCCACTTGAGACAATCACTGAACACGAACGCCGAGTGGAAAGAGTATTTCATTATTACTTTACTGAACCTTTGGCTGAGTCCTTGACTAAGCCTTCTGAAGCTGAGTTTGCTAAAACTGCGAATGCTGAATTTGTAAATACCGAACAACATGAAGTTATCGTTTGCCACGGTAATTTGATCCGCTATTTGGCCTGTCGAGCCATGCGCATTTCACCGGAGTATTGGACTCATCTAGACAATCACAACTGTGGTGTCAGCGAGATTTCAATCAAGGACGATGATCAAACTATGCTGATTTCGCACAACGATACGGGTCACTTGCCCTACTCGATGCGGACGTTCGTTTAACAAAAAACCAGGAGAACGAATTCCCCTGGCAATGAATTGAGCTAAATTTGGCTTGGCAATTTCTAGTAAGTTTCCACGTGCCAGCGTTCTTTAATCGAGCGCTGATACTCCTTCCAGGTAATGCCTTCTTTGGCGGCGGCGGTTGCCATTGCCTCATCGATGCCGTCTTCCATGCCCTTCAAACCGCAGATGTAGGTATGAGTTTTCTCCTGCTTCACCAGGTTCCAGATCTCATCCGCATGTTCTGCTACCCGATGCTGAATGTACATTCTGCCGCCCTCTGAGTTTTGCTGCTCGCGGCTGATAGCGTAGGTGATACGGAAGTTGTCGGGGTACTTGCGCTGCAATTCTTCCAACTCCTCTTTGTAGAGAATGTTGGGTGTGGTGGGAATACCAAAAATCAACCAGGCAAAGCCCTTAAACTGGTAGTCAGGATTTGCTGCTTTTTCGGCATCTTTGAACATGCGCCAGAGGTAGGCCCGGAAAGGAGCAATACCCGTCCCGGTTGCCATCATGATAATGTTGGCCTCTGGATCATCGGGTAGCAGCATTTCCTTACCAACGGGTCCCGTGATCTTGACATCCGCATCCTTTTCCAGATTGCACAGGAAGGTGGAGCAGACCCCGTACACGGTTTCGCCGGTTTCAGGATGCTTGTACTCTAATTGACGCACGCAAAGAGAAACGGTTTTATCATCCACATCGTCGCCGTGGCGCGTTGAGGCAATCGAGTACAGACGAATCTTGTGGGGTTTGCCGTTGGCATCGGTGCCATCTGGAATAATGCCAATGCTCTGACCCTCTAGATAGCGCAGATCACCTCCCGAGATATCGAACTTGAGGTGACGCACCGTGCCAATGCCGCCTTCACCTACAAGCTCTTCGTTGGACAGACACTTGCCGATGTAGGGATTATTTGGTCGGTAGATGTTGACAGGAACATCAGTCCGCTTTGCTGGTTTTTCTTTCGCTTGAGTCATGGGTTTACTTGCCTCTGCTGACTGAACAGGTTGGGGTTCAGTGCGGGAGGAAACCTGACCGTTGCTGGCGCTAGTGCCATCGTAGGGGCGAATACTGACAATCCTGCCACCGAGGCGAGCGATTCGCTGCATTTCCTGATTCATGCGGGAGTAAGGCACCGTAATAAACAGGTTGCCACTCCGACGAATCGGGTAGCCCATTTTGTCAGTTTCTCCGTTTTGGCGTAGACCCTCTACTTCATAGATGAAAAGGCGGCTACCATAAGCTGTGCTGGCAACACCACCCGCTGCGCTTGGATTGTACATTGCTAATCGATTCTTCTCCTAACCCTATTAATTCGGCGCAAAGCGCCATTTTCACCACACCATGCCTAGATCAACGATGCCTTCGCTTGGCTTTGGCTTAGCCTTGACTTAGCTCTAGCTCAGCTCTAGCTCGTTTCCTTAGACTAGTGTGTACTAGCGTAGCATTGCCAAAGTCTTCCTCAAACACACCAAGGAGGTCAGATTTAAGAATGGTCTGACCCCGTACCCCTGCATCACCATACTCAGGACTTTAACGGCAAGACTGTTAAAAACAATCCATTTTTAGATTGATTTCAGAGTTGTAGTATTCAATGATACAAAAACAACCCATTTTGTTATTTATCACACCTATAAGCAAAGCAAATATTTTGACTCCTGGCTCCTGTATTCTGACTCCTAAACTCCCAATTCTCAACGCTTCACTTCTGGCCCCTCTTGCCTTTAGCATAAAGTGGGGATCGCCAAAGTAATTTCCAGCCCTACCTTGTAGTGGGGATCACGTTTTGGTAGAATTCCAAGTAACGGATAGGATTAAATACCTATCTGATTTTGGAGTAGGTTGCAACCCGGACTGGATGATTGGCGACCCGTTCTAGGTTGCTTTTAATCCTGCTCGGGCTGCTTAAGATTGCGGCTTTTAGCAGCGCTGAGTTCTCTAGGCAAGCAAGCAGCTAGTTATAGCGGCTAGTTATGAGGAACCTCCAACCAGAGGAACCGTTTTCTTAAAAGTTTAAATTCATATTGATGCAGTTGTTTTAGACCATAGAGGAACCCTATGACCAGTAAGCCAGACCGTGTGGTCTTGATCGGTGTTGCCGGAGACTCCGGATGCGGTAAGTCAACCTTTCTTCGCCGCCTTGCCGATTTGTTTGGTGAAGAGTTGATGACTGTTATCTGCTTAGACGACTACCACAGTCTGGATCGTAAGCAGCGCAAGGAAGTAGGCGTCACCGCACTCAACCCCAAGGCTAATAATTTTGACCTGATGTACGAGCAGGTGAAAGCGCTCAAAGCAGGTCAGGAAGTTATGAAGCCGATCTACAACCACGAAACCGGCACCATCGATCCACCAGAGCGGATTGTGCCCACGCCGATTGTGGTAATCGAGGGTCTGCATCCGATGTACGATGAGCGTGTCCGCTCGCTGTTGGATTTCAGCGTTTACCTCGACATCGATGATGAGGTGAAAATTGCCTGGAAGATCCAGCGTGACATGGCCGAGCGGGGTCACACCTACGAAGATGTTTTGGCCCAAATCGAATCTCGCCGCCCCGATTTCAATGCCTACATCGATGTGCAAAAACAGTATGCCGATGCGGTGATTCAGGTACTACCCACCAAGCTAATTCCCAACGACACCGAGCGGCGGGTACTGCGAGTCCGGTTGGTGCAAAAAGATGGGGTGGAGGGCTTCGAGCCAGTCTACCTGTTCGACGAAGGATCGACGATTGACTGGATTCCCTGCGGACGCAAGCTGACCTGCTCCTATCCGGGTATCCGCATGTTCTATGGCCCCGATACCTACTACGGCAACAGCGTATCGATCCTGGAAGTAGATGGCCAGTTCGATCGCCTCGAAGAAATGATCTATATTGAGAGCCACCTCAGCAACACCTCCACCAAGTACTACGGTGAAATGACCGAGCTGCTGCTGAAGCACAAAGAATATCCTGGCTCCACCAACGGTACCGGCCTGTTCCAAGTCTTGGTTGGTCTAAAAATGCGCGCTACCTACGAACGCCTTGTCGGCGGTGAAGCCAAACTAGCTGCCAAAGCCGTCAGCAACTAGACCGACTCAAAAATGAATCAAACAGGGGTGTTGCACAACAATGCCCCCTTTTTTGTGAGTTCTGAGTTTTGAGTTAGGCAAGCAATCTGATTATGCTTCAGATTCTGGAATGCCTCCCCATCTTCCCCATTCCCCACCTCCCCATCCCCCCATCTTCCCTATGTCTCTCTCCGCGACCCTCTGGCAAGCCAATCAAGACCTAGCAACAGCCTGTCTCCAGCATCCGTTTGTGCAGGGCATCGGTGATGGCAGCTTGCCAAAAACCAAATTTGCCTATTACGTCGGGCAGGATGCGTTTTTTTTGGAAGCGTTTGCTCGCGCCTATAGCGTAGCTGCTGCGAAAGCGCCGGATTGGACAGGATTTACAGTGTTTTACGAGCTAGCAGGAGGCGTGTTACAGGAACTCAAGCTGCATCAGGGGTATGCCACACAGTGGGGCGTGGATTTGCAGACCGTGAAACCGGGTGCCGCCACCCGACGCTATACAGATTTTTTGCTGGCGACGGTCTGGAGCCAGGATGTGGGGGTGACGGCGGCGGCGATGCTGCCCTGCATGAAGCTTTACGCCTTTCTGGGCCAACAGCTGGCAATCAACGGCATTCCAACCCATGCCTACAGCGACTGGATTCGCACCTACAGCAGCGACGAGTTTGAACCGTTGGCGCAGCAGTTAGCCGAACTAGCCGACCGCTATGCCATCCTGACGCCCCTAGTGCAGTCCACCTACCGCTATGCCATGCAGTGCGAGCTAGACTTCTTTGCTGCTGCATTTCAAGGGGCCAAATGATTTTTGGCGTGCTTTATTTTGCCAACCAAATTTCTCTAGCCAAAGTGGAAATCTTTCTCAAGATCAGCAGGATTAGCTAATTGAACTGATAAGTTGAAGACATAACAAAATCACAAACTGTGCTGAAGGAGCGTTATACCGCTGTGGCTCCTTACTGCATTTCGAAGGAGAGCGACGTCAGAGATGCAGTCAGCATTATTATTTGTGACATCATCTGGTCTACATTGACTTGGCTAGATCAATCGCTTTGACATTGATGACGTTGATGACTTTGATGTTGATGACTTTAGATATAGGCAACTTGGCCCGAATCTGGCCTAACGGATTGTGATATGAATGACTTTGATCTAAACGGCTGTGGAGTTTCTGTCGCTTCCTCCACTTTGTCGCAACCAACGGAAGGCGCAACCCTTCACCAGAGCGGTCAGAGGTTGTGGACGTTTAGGATCAATCCTTTTTTTAAAGCTACTCTACTCTTTGTTCAACTTACAGCCTTTTTCAGGCGGGGTTCAGGGGTACTGCCTCTGCACCCCTCATACCTCACATAAGCATTCAACCTCAGATTTCACATAGGCAAGCCATCACTCACTACGCGGAACCCCACATCGTAGAGTTGAGCGTCGGCATCTAATTTATTGCGAAAGGCGGAACGGCAGGCATTGGGGCTGCTATTCCAGGACCCGCCCCGCAGGATTCGCTGTTGGCAGTCGGCTTCGGCCCAAGCGCTGCCGTCGGTAGGGATACCTTCGTAGCTACGATGCCAGCAATCTTGGCACCATTCCCGGACTTGGCCGTGCATGTCGTATAGGCCGAAGGCATTGGCGCTGCCCAACTCCCCGACCTTGGTGGTTTCACGGCGATCGACGCCTTCTGGTCCCTGGCCGTAAGCTCCTTTGCTGCAAATCTTGCCCTGATAGTCCCAGTTGACGCCAGAGTAGTTGGCCAGATCGGTGGTGAGGGTTTCGCCAAAGTGGAAGGGCGTAGTAGTGCCAGCTCGACAGGCATATTCCCACTCAGCTTCGCTGGGCAGACGGTAGGAGCGGCCTGTGTGGTGCGATAAGCGTAGGCAAAACTCGACGGCCTCATACCAGGAGACCTGCTCAACTGGGCGGTTTTCCTCGGCGAAGCAGGCGGGATGACTAGCTAACGGTTGATTTACTAGCGGGAGGGCCGCCACTGCACGCCACTGGGCCTGCGTCACCGGGTATTTGCCGATCCAGATGGGATTGAGGTTGACCGTATGTTGCGGCCCCTGACTGGGGTGCCAACCCGGTTCAGTTTTCGGTGCTCCCATCAGGAAGGAACCGCCTGGAATTGCCACTAGTTCTAAACTGACGCCGTTGACTAATTCGCAGTAAACCTGGGCTGATTGGGACTGCTGAGATTGCGGCTGCCCACGCGGATCCACCGTCAAGATATTAAACTGAACGACTGATAATTGGGGTAGTGAGGTCATCGAACCGACCGGCTGTTTGTCTACGGCGATTGTAGACGCAAAGCGGCTTCGCTAAGCGACCGCTGCTACACAAACCCACCTAGCCATCACCTGCCGTTAGTCCATCTGCATAGAACTCCATCTGCCTACAGGCTCCTGGCTCCTGACTCCCAAATAAATCAGCAAATCTCGGCTGGGATTTTGATCTCCTCCCATCATTCGGCATAATTTTGATTACCCTTGAAAAGATGGGCGATTGTCCCTTTCTTCCCCAATCCCTTAATCTTCTTCAACTTCAACCGCAACGCGACAGAGGAACCGCCTGATGAAGCGCAAAAATTTCCAGCTTTTGACCGGATTACAGCAAGGTATTGTGCTCTCTCTGTTGTTGTTATCGGTTGATGCAGCCTCGGCACAGGTGCCCGTTGTCGGACCCGCCAAGGCTGAACTGCTGGCTCAAACCTCTGCCCCAGCCTCCGATCCAACCGAGCAGGCGATCCAGCAGCGTCTAGATGCTTTGAACCGCACCGCCATGCTGTTTAACGTCATGCTGGGCACGCTTGTGGTGATTACGGCAGGAGCTTTGATTGCGCTTTATCTGCTGCGGCGGTCGGTGATCCGGGAAGTGACGGCAATTGTCCAGTCCCATCTCAAGGAAATTGGCGATCTAGAAAGCCAGATTAGCAGTGCCAAACAGGAAATTAAACGCCTTCTGCGCCACTATGAGGACTATGCCGACCAGTTGGGCGAGGATGCCAGCGCCTTTCAGCGTGAGATTGAAGTCAAACAGAATACGTTAGATGGTCTGCTGTCTGAAGTAGCTCGCCGCCAGAAAGAAACGATGGCGTCTCTGGAAAGCCAGTTGCTTACCGTGCAGAAAAAGTTTGGTCAGATCGAGTCGGAGGCAGCTGGACGACTTTCCGATCTGCAAATCCATGCTCAGCAGCAGCGGGACCAGTTTGTGCAGGAGCTGGACCAATTGCGCGGCGGTTTTGCAGGCCACCTCAGCCAACTGCAAACCGAAACCAACCAGCACAAAGACCAAGCGATTCAGCATCTGGTAGACCTACAGGCCGATTTTGGCTCCTACCTGACTGAAATGCAGCAAACTGTGACTGCTGATGCCCAAAAACAGCGCGACCAGCTGACCGAACGGCTGCGGGCCATCGAAGCGGACTGCGTCGCCAACTTGAATCAGTTGCAAAATGACGCCTCCCAGCACCGCAACGAACTCTACGCCAATCTAGAAAAATTCCGCATCGAGCTGACCTCCCAATTGTCCCAGCTTCAGGCCGATATCCTGGCCCAGCGGGAAACGATCCGGCAGACTCTGGAGCACCTCTCGACTGAGCTGGTGGCGCAGCGGTCCAATGCCCAGGTAGAAATTCAGGCTCAAAAAGAGCTGGTGCGGCAAGACATTGCCCAATTGAAGCAGGAGTTTGCGACCCAACGTGCCGAGCTGCAAAGTGATATCCAGACGCAACAAACCGAACTCCAGCGCATCCTGCGTCAATCGGAAGTCGAGTTCACAACGCGCATTACCCAGCTCCAGACCGATATTCAAGCTCAGCGCGAAGCGATTCAGCAGAACTTGGCCCGCCTCGATGGTGAGTTTGCGGCCCAGCAAGCCGAACTACAGTTTGCCGCCCAAGCCAAACAAACCGAACTCCAGCGGATTCTGGACCAGTTGCAGGCCGAGGTGATTTCCCAACAGGCTAATTTGCAAGCTACCGCCGCCGCGAAACAGTATGAATTGCAGCAGATTCTGGAACGGATCGAAGCAGACTTCACGGCCCAGCGCTCTGACTTGCAAGTCGATGCCCAGGCTAAACAGGCCGAAGTGCGACAGTTGGTGGACCAATTGCAGGCCGAGTTCAACCATCAGCTCACCCAGCTTCAGACCAGTGGGCAAGAGAGCCGCGATCTGATGCTGCAAAATCTGCAAAAGGCCGAAGCTGACCTAGTCGCCCAACTCGCCAGCCTCAAGGGTGATGTTCAGTCCCAGCGGGAGCGGATGCGGCAAAACCTGGAGAAGATCGAATCTCGCTACGCCGCTCAGTTAGCCGAATTGCAGTCGGGAGCCGCGAATCAGCAAGCACAAACCCTGGCCCAACTTCAGCAGGCCGAAGCTGAGCTGTTAGCCCAGTTGACCGCGCTGCAACAGGAAGCCCAGGCTGAAAAGGCTGCTATTCTGCAAAAGCTAGGCGAAATTACCCCTCAATATATTGCTGATGCTTTTGTATCCGAAACCCAGGAAAAACTCGCCAATCTGAGCGAGCAAATCAATCGCCTCAAGGCTAGCCAGCCGGAATTGTTCTACCTGCCGGAAGACTATGTCCAGTCAGGAGAAGCCCTATTTGCTGCCGGTGACTACGAGGCTGCGATTTACCAATATGACAAAGCCCTGGCCAGCCAGCCTGGCAATGCCGACATCTGGATGAAGCGAGGCCGCGCCCTAGAGGAAATGAAACGCTACGAAGGGGCGCTGTCGGCCTATGACCGAGTCGCCAAGCTCCAGCCTGACAATCCGCTAGCCTGGTATCACCAGGGGATTGTGCTGATGGAACTGCGACAGTATGATGCGGCGATCGCCATGTTTGACCGTGCTGTAGAACTCCAACCGCAGGACTACAAAGCCTGGCTGAATCGCGGCATCACCCTCAACCGCTCCAAACAATTTGAGCAGGCGTTGGCCTCCTATGATAAGGCGCTAGAGATCAAGCCCGACTATTCAGAAGCTTATATCAATCGCGGCGTCGCCCTAGGAGCCTTACAGCGCTCGGAAGAAGCCTTTGCCGCCTTTGACAAAGCCACCCAGGTCGATCCAGAAAATGCCAAAGCCTGGCTGAATCGCGGTATGGCTCTGTTGGAACTCCAGCGCTATGCCGATGCTGTCACCTCATTGGATCGCGTCACCGAACTTCAGCCCGATTCCCACAAAGCCTGGGATAGCCGAGGTTACGCCCTGCTGCAGCTCAACCGCGACCGGGAAGCCATCGCCAGCTTCAACCGTGCGATCAAAATCAAACCTGACTTTGCTAGTGCCTACTACAACCGCGCTATCTGCTACGCCCTGCAAGGCGAAACTGAGTCGGCAATGGAAAATCTGCAAAAGGCCATCGACCTGAATCCGCGCTATCGCAAAGAAGCCAAAACCGACCCCAACTTCAAAGAGCTTGCCCGCGACGACTGGTTCAAAGACCTGACTCAGGAAGGCTAGACGAGAGTTGATGCGAGTTGAGTTGGCATCAGTTGGGTTGGCATTAGCTTGAAAAAGCTGGCAGAGCCTTAACCCCACCAGCTACTTTTCGCTTCGAAACAAAAGCTACACAAGGCAGCTTAAGATTGATCAAATCTCCGCCACGGCTCGTTCGATCAGGCGGCGGGCCAGAGTTTGGATGCCGGTATGGCGGTAATACTTCACGGTGACATCCAGAAACGCCCCCAGGTAATCCAGCTTATCGCTAGAGATCTCGACAAACTTAGAAAGATTATTCACCAAATCGCCCTGAGTCAGATTGCGGGAAGAGACAAAGTCTTCCATCCAGCCTTTGGTGGACTCAAAGCTTTGGGTAATAAAGGAGAGCTTGCTCGCGTTGTCATCACCCGGAATTAGCTCATCGACACCCTTGAAGGTTTGGTTGTGGCTCAGCTCAGAGGGACTGGTGCCCTTGAGGACAGAAAGCGCCTTTTCGGTAAAGCCCGCTCCTAGCGGAATCAAGCCATCGAAGGAAACTAGAGCTGCCATCCGCATCAGCGACTCGCCGCTGTAGTCCTTCAGGGCTGCCAAGAAATCACCAATACTGTCACCGGGAATGCCGTTGATCTGACAGAAGGCCACCAGCTCGGTCACCAGCTTGATGCAGAGGTCAATACTTTGGGCGCGTTCAGGCTTGGGCGTCAGGTGCTTCAAAAATCCCAAGAACGTATCTTGCCCAATCCGGTTGGCAATTGCGGCGGCTCCCAGCAATCCCGCTGCCGAATCGACCGATTCATAGAGCCAGAGTGCCCGCTGATAGCCTTGAGATTTATCGTTGTAGAGCGTAACGGCGCGTTCACCAATTTGCTGAATCAGAGCTTCGTCGGTTTCGCCAGTGACCGTTCGAATTGTATTGTCGAATCCGACCAGATTATTCCACTGGCCTGGAATCACAAAATCCAGAGATCTTAATGCGGTTACGGTGAGGCCACCTTTAGGCAACTCATCCACCAACTGATATATGGGTTTACTCACAATCGACTCCTTAAGCGTAAAAGTGCGAAAGCGGCTTAAACATGCTGAACTTAAACGCGCTGAACGAGCAATTCAGTTAATGTTCAGCTTGGTTATTCAGCTTAATTAGGATGCAGGTTGCGGGGCCAACAGGGGCTTCAGCATCGGTGGATACTCATCTCCGGGTTGGGCTTTTTTGGCTTGGGCTGAATCAGCAGCGGCTTTTTCCATAGCAGCGGCAGCTTTGGCCCTAACTTCGTCGGCCTTGGCCTTGATAGTAGCGGCACGGGATTTAGCATCGGTCAGGACCGGTTCAGCAACAGGGGGATTGGGTTGAGCCAATTTGGGTGTTTTTGCCTCGCTTGGGCTAGATTGCTTCGCTGTGGTGGTTGCTCCTTCTAATTTGGCCAAGCCCCGCAGATCAAATTTTTGCAGCCAAGCTACCCGGTCTTCTTTTGTAAAGGAAGGATCGCGAGAGAGCACTTTAACCTGATAGCGGTCATTCACCAAAATGCCAGTCGTGGTTGTGCCCTGATCTACAGCTGGATAGCCCGCAATTTTTTCGGTGCTGTTTTTGTATTTAGCAGCAGCAGTCGGCAGGCTGAGGGTATCGTTGATCGACAGCATTGCCACCGTCTTGCCATCCTTGATCACTTTATATTCAGCAAACCCTTTCTTTTCCTGGGTGGGGATGACTTCATAAGAACGAGTTGGATCGGGGAAAAACTGATTGAACGTGCCGCCCTTCTCGGCCTTTTTAGCAACCGCACCGGGTGCTCCCCACCGGGTTGTGTCTTTTTGCACCTGTGAATAGCGCGAAGGAGTACTGGAACAAGACGTAATAAAGAGCAATAGGCTCAACAAAATGGGGACAAATATCCTAGACCAACGAGCAAAAACCATTGTTATCTCCCTAAAAAAGCGAATAACACCAATTCCGTTTAGTCGTACATCTAGCTGTACAGTGGATTCTTTGGAGAATTGATATTTGGATTTTAACGGAAGAGTTGCGCAATAACTGAGCTTTGCAAAAGAATGCAAATTAACTTTGAGATTCAGCAGATTATTTCAGCGACTTAGCCACAGATTGCTGCAGGAACGACGTGGCAATAACAATATGAACATAGCGCCTCTACCCGAAGAACTGATTCTAGGTAGAAGCGCAGGTAAGCCAGCCTCAATCTAGCCGACGATAATCAATGCTTATAATCAACAGGTATCGGCAGCCGATCAACTCGCCGATTAAATTGCTAAAGCCGTTTTAATTTTCGCTAGTGCCGCTGCTTCTGGAGCACTGACTTTGGGGTTGCCAGAACCGAACAAGCCGCTGCCCGCTGCATTGGCAACCGCGTCGGCACAGGAATAAACAAACTGCTTGAATTCAGTGATTTCTTCGGGAGTGGCTTTGCCCGATACAACGCCCACGGCCGCATCGACTGCTGCTAAAGCCTTGTCTACTACGGCACCAGACTGCACATCCTCTGGCTTAATGTCCGGCTTTTCCATCTTAATTGCACCGCTCTTGATCGCGGCTTCTGAGAACACCGATTGGATGATCGAGTTATTGGGATACTTGGCAGCAGCACCCGACACTTCTTTTGACATCGCTGCCGCCTCAATTGCAGTCGAAACGATTCCCATATCGGCCATTGCAACCGCCATACCGATCATCATAGGGGCTTCGGCAATCGTGGTCATTTCTTGAGGGGTGTAGGTTGCCATTGTGGAAATTCTCCAATTTGAAAACTTCAGATAACTCTAGCATTATTGAGTAAGAAGCAGATATCAGCAATAGAAATCACATAAACAGTCTTTTTCTCAGATATGTGCTGAAAATCTCGCCGATTCTCGCTTTAACATTGGGTGTTTCAGAGTGTAGGCTGTTCCGTAGTATTAGAAAGTGCACTCTAGGATACAAAGCGAGGATGGGTCTCCAAATACTGCGCCGGAATCCAGCCGCCATCTGCGAGTTCTACCCAGCTATTTTCATACCGTCCTGATAGCAGTACTCGCTGGCCATTGCGGAGATTGCCAGTAACTCGATAGCTGCTAGCTGGGCCAGAGTATATATCCAGCATCGAGCCATCGGTTCTCACGATTGCCTCAGAGCGTTCACCGTAATGTACGCGAGTATTTTTTACACCCGTATAGCGGAGATACTCGTCTGAACTGCGGCTTTTTGTCCAAGCTAACAGCAGCGGCAGTCCCACTAGTAATGGCAGCAAAGTTAGCAGCCAGGGATTGAGCCAGGGTTGATAGGTCCTGGTAGCGGTTGTATCCGCACTGTCTCCCACGATGGCGCTGTTTTGAGAAGCACTATAGCCGCAGGTTAATTTGTAAAGCTGACCATCTCGATTTAAGTTGAGTACAACATTCACCGTATCGGCATCAACTGCTGCCACCGAAACCACATCCTGGACGGTGAAACCGTCTGCTTGCGCTTTTTGTGTGCAGGCATCTCGAGCGCGAGTTTCCAATTCTGGAGAAACACTCTGAGCATAGCCAGGAAATACTGAAAGCACTAAAGCTGCTGAGGCAACTACTAAAGCACCAGGGAACCTAGAAAATTTCACGTGTTGCATAATTTGATGTCCACACTTTAAAAAACGAAATTGCAAATTCAAACGATGGGCTATGCAGTTCCAAGCAACACACCTGCTGCTCGTCAACATCCAACCATTCACCTCAATAAACGCTCGAACACTTCAGGCAGAAGATCTCGGCGATCTGGAATTTTACGCTCAAGACATTGTTGAAGACATTGTTGCAATCGACTTTGGTGGAATGCGCAAAACTAACGCCCCAAGCTACTGAGGCAACATCAAAAAGCGCTAAAAAAGCCAATCAGAACGGTCTGGAAGCAAAGCCCCACGAAATTTATTTTTCAAACTAGTACCAAATCAAGAAGCTATTTAGTTTCCTACGAGGAGGATTTAGGAAGCCAACGCTGGAGGCAGTATACCAAATCTAGCTGCACTTTCAAAGTTTGCTGACAAATATTTAGAATATTTGGAACTTCTTGCCTTTACCTATCGCTTCTACGGGACAGTTCGGCGGTTACTGATCAGAATCTCTCATCATAATCTGCTGATATCATAAACAAACGCTAGTTAATCTATGCATAAAGCTTTCTTATAAACATATAGATGTAATCAGTTTTCAAAGTTTATATACTGAATGATGTATTTCATATCACCTCTAAAGTTGGCTGCTGTCTGGGAGAATAGCTTGACTTGGAACCGCTTGACCGGTGGGCGCGCAGCATACTAAGACGCAGCACACTAAGACAATGTTGAAAAATGACAACGTTGACAAACCTTTCAAAAGTTTTAACACTTCACGTTTGATCCTTAGCAAGTTGGGGCGATAAGTCAGCAACTTTACGCAGTATGGATTCTGCTAATGCTTTATGGTTACTGCCAGTGGTGCTGTTAGGCGCAGGGCTTGCGATTTTGACGAGAGGAATTTGGTCATCAAGGTCTGGGGCAGTTTTGAACCTGGAAGGGGATGGCTCTGAGTCCAACCTCCCCGATTTGGGGGAGCAGGAATCACAAAGGGCTGAGACAGAAACGGCTGTAGTCAATCAACCAGAAACGATTGCATCAACTGTAAAGGACGAAATGAACTCAACAAATGAAAATGTGATCGAAAATACAGATCCATCCGAGACGGCAGCACAGCAGGCTGATCAGGTAATTGGAGTAAGCGAAATAGAGGAACCTTTAGATTTAGCTGCTTGTTCGCCCGATCAGAACCTAACGGAAGAAACTGAAATTGTTGAAGAAGATGCTGAAGAAGATGCTGATCAATTTGAAGAAGCGCAAGTGACGGATTCACAAGTAACAGAAGCGCAAGTAACAGAAGCACAAGTGATAAATACAGGAGCTGCTGTGGAGAGAGCTGAATCAACAGCAGACCTGGCAACACTGAAGGCATTTAGTAGCTTAAATCCAGCTGATCCGTCTCTGGAAGTTCGTACAGCCAGTCAGGTAGATAGTACACCCAACCCTATCTCAGCAATAGATGCAGCGATGGCAAAGATTATTCCAATTGCAACTCGCGAATCCTTCAACATCCGAATATTTCAACAGGCGTTCGTGGATACGTTGTATCATATCCGACATCGAACCCTACAAACCGCTACCGTCGCAGATGTCTATGTAGCCTTGGCAGCAATGGTGCGAGCATGTCTGCTGCGATTCAGTTCCACTGAGCCATCGGCCCAAATCCAGCCCGTGCGGGTCGAAATTTCTCCTGAATATGCCGTCGGGTTACAGCTAGAAAATCATCTGGCCAATCTGGGTTTATTCGATCTAGTCCGGCAAGCCCTGCAGGAATTGGGGCTGAATTTAGACCAGCTCTGTGAACAGGAACACTGGTCAGAACAGGAGACGGACGGTTTAGGTTGTCTAGTTGGCAGTAATTTGGAAGCCTACACAACCGCTGGCTTTGCTGCGATCGGATATGGGATTTATTACGATGATAAATTTGGCGAGCCTAACGAGCCTGACGAACTTGGCAAACCTGACGCACCTGACAAACCTGAGGATGCATCGTCTGCCCTGGATGAACATGATTTAACCCGAACCATCTGGGAGCTGGAACAGGCTGCTAGCGTTCAGGTGAAGTTTGGTGGCCACACTGAATTCTATACCGACGAGCAGGGACACTATCGCAAACGCTGGGTGGCCGCAGAAGTGGTACAGGCAGTTCCCTTTGATCTGCTGATTTCGGGATACGAGACAGAGACGATTAATCGATTACGACTGTGGAAAGCAAATACCGCACTGCTACGTCAACCTTATCCCTCACCTGCCGTCAACCCTTCCGATCAGCAGCAAGAACTGAGCTGGAAGCAATGGTTCTTACTCGCCTCTGGGGCTGTTCAAGATATGATCCGGCTCCATCTCGAGGCTGAACGTCCGCTGGAATCGCTGCCCAACCACTTTCGGGTGCAGTTAAATGATCCGACCACGGCCTTAACTCTGGCAGAACTGATGTACCAGCTTGTCGATGAACATCAGCTCGACTGGGAGCAGGCTTGGTCAATCACTGAAAAGCTCTGTAGCTGCCGTCTGTATCACTTGACTGCAACTGCACGCGGTGAGCAGTGGCCAATTGAGTTGTTCAGCCAGCTCTTGCCCAGACATCTAGAAATCATCCATGAAATTAACCGGCGTTTTCTGGATCAGGTGCGGAGCCGTTTTCCTGCAGATGAGGAGCGTATTGGTCGCATGTCGCTGATCGATCAAAGTAGTGGCAATCTCCGTATGCTGCACCTCGCCTGTGTTGGTAGTGACACGATTGCTGGTGTATACCCGCTCCACACCCAGTTGCTTCAACGCACGCTTCTAGCAGACTTTAACGACATGTATGCCGAACGATTTAGTGACACATCGGCCAAAATTACACCGCGCCGCTTTTTAGCTCAAGCTAATCCTCGCTTAACGAACCTGATTACGCAATGGTTGGGGAATGACTGGATGATTCACCCTGAACAGTTGCAGCAGCTTGAATCCCTAGTCGATAATGCTAAATTTTGCGGTAACTGGTGGGAGGCGAAACGGGCAGCCAAACAGGATTTGGTGGATTATATCCACCAACAGACGGGCATTGCGGTCAATCTCAATTCCCTGTTCGATGTGCAAGCCATGCCAATCGAGGCCAACAAGCGCCAGTTGCTGAATCTGCTGCATATCATCACCCTCTATGCCCGCCTCAAAACCAATGCCAGTACCGATACGATTCAGCGCTTCGCGCATCGGTCTGTGCCGCGGACTTGCCTATTTGTTGGTGAAGCTGTGCCGAATCATCCGGTTGCCGCTGCCATTGCCCAACTGATCCGGGCTGTGTCAGATGCCATTAATGGTGATCCAGATGTCCAGGGGCGACTACAGGTGATTGTTTTAGCGGACAATCACTATAAAACCATCCGTCATATTTATGCGGCAACGGATTTAGCCGAGCAGATTCCGCTAGCTGATCAAGATGTGCCGAGTCTGATACCGCTGCAATTTGCCCTGAATGGCGCTATCACCATCGGGACGCCCAACAGTGCCAACCTGGAGTTGCGGCAAGCCATCGGAGCCAAAAACCTGTTTCTCTTCGGCATGACGGCCACCGAAGCCGAACGCCTCAACGCCAGATATGATCCCTGGCAGCTCTATGACACCGATCCAGACCTAAAGCAAGCTTTGGATTTGATCGCATCCGGCTATTTCTCCTACGGCGACAGCAGCGTTTTCAAACCCTTGATCGAGTGGTTGATCAACAATGATCCTAATCTGGTGCTAGCGGATTACCAGTCGTATATGAACTGTCAGGAGCGCATCAGCCAGGCTTATCAGGATCAAAAAAATTGGACCTGGATGTCGATTTTGACCATCGCTCAGATGGGGCAGTTTTTATCTACACCGTGAGAAACAAGATTGGGAAACAAAATTAGAAAGCAAAAATTAGAAAGCAAAGAGAAACAAAAAAGCAACAGGTCGTTAACCCGCTGCCGATCACATTTTGCTATTTGGCCAATTGTCAGGTTGACCTGACTTTAGATAACTTTAGATACGAGTCACCGATAGGGTTACTTCGCCTTGATTGTCCTCCAGGTAGGTGTCGAAGAAGAAGGCACAAACCGTGGCTGCTTCTCGAACTTCTAACCGCAGCATATCGCTGTAGCCATTCAGAGAAATCCAAGTTGCAGCAACCTCAATCCCTGTCTGCTGGTTGACCACCTTGCCGCCATAGATCCAGAGCAATACAATTGGCTCGCCCTGAAGGCTAGGTTCAGACCGATAGCCGAACGCGCCGCTCTTGATCCGAAGAATGTAGGTACCGCGCTGCAAGGTTCGGGAAACAGAAATTTCCTGCTCCAAGCTGCGCATAGTGTCTGGATCAATAAAGTGGCAGTTATATCTGCTGTGGACCGTCAGGTTATCGCTGTAGCCCGGTCCTTCTACTGAAACGACTACTTCTCCCTCGTTGTCTTCCAAATAGGTGTCGAAGAAGAACCCGCAGAGGGTGGCTGGTTCAATCACCCGCAGCAGCAGCATGTCATTGTAGCCATTCAGGGTAGACCAAGTAGCACCCACCTCAATCCCAGTTTTCTGATTGACTACTCTGCCACCATAGGCCCAGAGCAACACAATCGGCTCACCGGGATGCCCTGACTCAATTTGATAGTCAAACGTACCGCTCTTAAGTCTGATGGTGTATAGCCCCGGCTGGAGCAATCTAGACACTGCCGTTTGCTGCTGGAGCCTGTCCATGGCATCGGGAGCAATGTAAAGGCAGTTTCGCTGACTGTGGACAACCAGATCTTCGTGGAAGCCACCGAGCGACTGCGGTTGGTACCCCTGTCTAGGGTCGGTAGTTGTCTGGGAGCTTGTTCGGGAGGTTTGATCGTCCGTGGTTTGGTAGGTCGTCACAACAGCTGGAGCTACCGGGTTGGGTTCATCTGGTAAACGGGTTTCTCCGGTCTCAACTGTAGGCTGGTAGGCAAGTTGAGATGTGGGTTGAGACATGGGTTGAGACGTGGGTTGAGAAGTAGGCTGATAAAAAGACTCAGCCTGCCCAGATGGAGAAGCAGACTGAGATACATCAACCTGGTCAACCCGTCCGCTGGTCGATGCAGCTTGGTAACTGGTTGGATAGGTAGAAGCTGATGGAATGGGGCTAGCAGAACCAGCCTCGTCAACTAGTAAGTTTTTTTTCCCCGTCAGTAAAGGGATTGGAGGACATGGTTTGACTGGTAGCCGGACAGGACAGACCTGCGTCAACTTCCTCTACTTTGCGCACCTTGCGAACGAGGGTGATCTCCTCTTCTCTGCGGATGATAGTCCGAATCGGAGAGAGACAAACCACATCCCGTCGGGGGTCACGTCCAAAGCTATCAAAGCTGAGGGCATTGATGTCCATCGGAATCATTTGACCGTTAGGCTGATTGCTCATAGTGCTCACTAAAACTAGGGATTAGACACCGGTGGTTTGAGGTTGCTGAGCATAGCCTGCCTGCTGATTCGTAAACGGGTTAGACGTTACCGTCGCACTGTTTACCGGGCAGGCCAGACCTGCATCAACTTCTTCCACCTTGCGCACTTTGCGAACAAGGGTAACTTCCTCTTCTCTGTGGATGATGGTTCGAATCGGAGAGAGACAAACCACATCCCGTCGAGGGTCACGTCCAAAACTATCAAAGCTGAGAGCATTGATGTCGGCTGGAATGATGTAACTATTCGTTTGTTCGCTCATGGTAATTACCAATAGTGAATCTTCAGCAATGTTGCCAGTCTTTGCAACGATTACTGCTGAGTAAAGGGATTGGAGGACATGGTTTGACTGGTAGTCGGACAGGACAGACCTGCGTCAACTTCCTCTACTTTGCGCACCTTGCGAACGAGAGTAATTTCCTCTTCTCTGCGGATGATAGTCCGAATCGGAGAGAGACAAACCACATCCCGTCGGGGGTCACGTCCAAAGCTATCAAAGCTGAGAGCATTGATGTCGGCTGGAATTAGGTAGTTGTTTGTTTGCTCGCTCATAATTCAATTATTCCCTGATAGGATTTCCAAGAGGTATTCTAACTATTTGAAAGGTAAAAGTAAACCCAAAAATTGAATTTTTTATTGAAAAAATTGAGCTTTCTCTTACTAAAAATTTACAGCAAAATAGGCCGCTGATTTAGTGAGAATCTGGTCAAACAACGGCTCTAAGGCATCACCTTTACTTCAATATTCTTTTTTCTAAAAGTCTCAAAGAGGCTGATTTTTATCAACAGTCGCTAAATCTAGTCATGGGTTGCCCCCTACTGATATCTCTAGGAATCAGAGCAAAAAGAAGGAAACAATTCAGCAGAACAATCCAGAAGAGGTTCAGAACAGATTCAAGAATTAGCGCAGCAAAAAATGCTGCCGCAGGAGTGTATCTAACCTGTAATTCAAAGGCTAGTGTGCAGCTAGGAGTGTAAGGTTAAATGGTAAGTTTCCTAACCTCACAGAGTTTGAGAGTTAAATCTGGCATCGTAACACCTTTACAACAAACAAATCGCATTGAGCCGCCGATGCTTCAACCTGAAGCAACCCTTATCCATTAATACTAAACGCACTATTCCGCCAACTTCATATGCTCGGAGTGAAATCAGCAAAACTGTGACAGATGCTATCTCCACAATCAAAAAACCTGCTTAATTGGTAATCCGAGAAAATGTAGCTCTCAGCAGGAAATGGCTTTTAGAAAAAATTCAGGTTACAAAGATTGTTTTAAGAAGCTTTCTTGGGAAAATTTGGAAAAACCTATCTCAGAAGAAGCTGTCAGATGAACTGATAGGAAAACTAATAAGCCCAATATCAAAAAGGATAACAAATCGATCGAATCTTTTGAAGTGCTCTACCAAACATTTTTATCTATTTTCCTGATTTTATTTTCTAAATTTTGGCCTGCATCCATAGAGAAAACCTATATAAGAAGCGGTCTGAAAGCTTTTTAAAAAATTATTAGACTAATTAAAGATAGGAATATTTGAAGCTTAATCTATTTAGTTCTTGCAATAAAATTAAATCTTTTCTTAATTATTAAAATCAGATCACTTGTTCTATGTAGCGGATTAATATCACAGAAACAGCAAGACAATCCATTCATCTACAGCCTTTTTCAGGCTAGTGAAGTACGAAAAACAGGGTGCAGGGGCACTGCCCCTATACCTCACATGAGTGAAAAACGCTGTATTAAGAAATGGCTAAGTAATGACATTGAGAAACTGTTTGTAAATGAATTTTAAGAGGCTAGAGTCGGCTTCACATCTGATCCCTCAATGCAAGGGGTGATCCCCCTAAACCCCTACGGGGATGCGCCTTCAGCGTAGATCAAGGGGGACTTCAATCCCTGATTGCTAGGTGCGCCTCTTCCCCCTCTATTTAAGGGGGGTTAGGGGGGATCCTCGACCTGTGTAGACACCGTAGCCTACCCGTTAGGGTAGGCAAAGCCTATAAATAAGAAGGGAACCGTAGGCGAAGCCTGTGCCTAGCGCATACCAAATCTCTGAAGTCCCTCTTTTGTTGGCGAAGCCTGCCCTGCCGGGATAGGGGGATCTAGGGGGACTCAATCTTTGTTAACAAGCTCTATGGTGGCTTGCCAATACCTACACAGGGCTGAGAAACCGGTTTGCAAACTTAAACACATCACCCAAGTCGGTATTTCCGCCGCTGTTTAGGAAGGCGCTCAGTAACGGATTGCCGCCACCCGTTCCAGTTGTTTTAGTTCCCATACCGAGGAGACCCAACACAGCTGGAATCAGAAGCGGCAGAATACTCCGTAGAATATTGGAGCTTATGCCAGTTTTCTGGGCAATCGTTTGAATCATTTGCTGCTGCATCTGGGGTGGAAACAAAGCTGAGACAGTAGATGCACTAGCCGTGGTTGTGCCAGCGCCAAAGCGACCAAGCAACGTTTCTAGTTGATTTTTTCCCATCATAGATTGCTGTTGTTGCAGGGCCGGTTGGAGAAAGCCGCCCAATGCCGATATCAGAGATTGGGTTGTGCCTGCATCGATGCCTTGGTTGCTTGTCGCTTGCTGAACTGAGCGAGTAATGGATTCAAGTTGCGAAACGCTTCCTTGCTGATTAGGATTATTGATTGCCTGCAAAACATCAAAGAATAGTCCCATCGGTTTACCTCATGATTATCAGTGAATTAAAATCAGGTAAAGATTAAGCTAGGTCAGATCGATTTAAGGCACTACAAACCAATAAATTTCTGAACTAATCGATGAATGAATGTAAAAGCTTAACCTCAACTCTTTCTACCTGTAATGCCGAACCTCGTATGCCGTAGCAACTGTTGGTAATAGCTCAGAGTTTGGAGCTGACCCGCTGCAACTTACAGCATCTAGCTATGTAGCTCAGGCATTCAGCTTGGGCAGAACAGAAAATGCACGAGTGCTGATAGCTAGGTAACCAGGGCATATGGGCCGCTTGTGTCTCCGCTTAGCGATTCACTAGCTTATAGCCGTCTCTATATCCACGAGCATACTGTGCTTCGAGCGCTTTCTGATCGGTCACCTGCAAATTTGGTTGAAAGTCCTTGAGAGCCATCGCATCCGCCTTACCTTGCCGATAGCCTTGAATGTAATAACGATGGGCCGCTTTCTGCAAAGAATCTGATCTGGCTGACCATTCGGGTAACAGTCCGAAAATTGCAGCGGATATGGTCAGCACTAAGAAAATTACTAACCTGTTCAACTTCACAGGAATCACCTTCTTAAGCACCCTAACAATTCAGCTGGAAATACTTTTGGAAGCTTTGAGTAGTTTAGGGAACCTGTTCCCCCGGAATCACCAAACGGTGAAGCAGAGAGAACAGGAATACAGTTCTGACTTGGTTCTGTCTGATTAGGCTTCCTCGCTTCAAAGCATAGGGGAATCCATAAAGCAGAACATCCGCCATGCTAGTGATCTAGCTCAAACTAAAAATTTGCAAAAATTCAGCCATTTTTTGTCATGAGATTGCGCGTTATGGCGCTTGACAAGAAGAGGGAGTCATGTATTGGGAAAAGCGAATGAATGGAATGAATCGGCAGGTGTTTGCGTTTTAGTACTCATCTTAGTACTCATCTATGATGTTCCAACCGCTAGCTGAGTTCCCAGGCTGGTTCTCAGGCTGGTTCTCAGGCTGGTTCCTGGCCTGACTTCTAAATCAGTTTCTGAATCGGTTCCTGAGCGAGTTTCTGGGCAGGTTGCCAAGCGAGTATCAGCCTCAATTTAGCCCTCAGCCGGTGCTTTGCCCAAGCTTGACTACTACTTGACTACTAGCGGATCGGCATTTACTGGAATCTACTTGATCGTTGTTTCCCTGATTCAGCGGACCTGAAGCAAAACTTAATTTTGCAATTTCCTAAAATGCGGATTGACTCCTGCGAAATGTGAAAGCACAATGTGGAGTGGCTGTAGCTTGACTGTAACTTTGAGGTGCATCCTCTTATTCAACATACATTCGGCATAACAATCCTAATTAAATGGTGAAATTTCAGGTTGTAGAGCGATCAAAGTTCTATAATTCTGAATTCACAACCTGAATTTACAGCCAGTTTGGGCTGCTGCATGAGTTGAGTCGAATAGTTAGCTGTAATTAGCTGTTAATTAAGGAGTTCTATAGATGCCACTGACGAAACGTTGCCTTGCCGAATTTATCGGCACCTTCTGGCTTGTTCTGGGCGGTTGCGGTAGTGCTGTCCTTGCCGCGGCTTTTCCCTACGACGCTAGGTTTCCAGAAACGTCCAACTTCTTTGGTCTCGGTTTTCTTGGAGTTTCCTTGGCGTTTGGTCTCACGGTTTTGACAATGGCCTATGCCATCGGCCACATCTCTGGTTGCCACCTCAACCCAGCGGTTTCCTTTGGCCTCTGGGCTGGTAAACGGTTCCCGGCTTCTGAGTTGCTGCCTTACATTGTGGCTCAAGTACTGGGTGCGCTTGTAGCTGGTGGTGTTATCTACATTATTGCCTCGGGTCGGGATGGCTTTGCCCTAACTGGCTCCAACCCGCTGGCTACTAATGGGTTTGGGGTGCATTCACCGGGTGGCTATGGACTGTTTGCCTGCTTCTTAGCCGAGGTGGTGCTGACGTTTATTTTCCTGTTGGTAATCATGGGTGCAACTGACACGCGAGCGCCGGCAGGTTTCGCACCAATTGCGATTGGTATGTGTTTGACGTTGATTCACTTGATCAGCATTCCGGTAACCAATACTTCGGTGAATCCGGCTCGTAGTACAGGTGTAGCTATATTTGCTGGACCGGAGCTGTTTAGCCAGGTATGGCTATTCTGGTTGGCTCCTATCCTGGGAGCTATTTTGGCTGGTTTAGCCTACTCGACGGTGTTTAGTGAGCCGACGGTGGGTGAAGTGAATCGTATTGAAGAGACCGTTTAGGGTGCAATAGCATTTCATCTTGGTTGAACAAGATCAATACATTTGAATTATACTACGGTGGGGATTGGGCCTGGGAAAGCCAGTTTTGATCGATCCCCACTTTTTACTTTTTAGTTGTTATTGTTATTAGTCTTATTAGTCATTTATCGATCTATTGGCCCATTGGTTCAATGAATCATAGATTCGTTGACCATAAAAAGACGATTAAAAATCACATCTACGCCTCTGCAAACTGACTGACAAAATCTTGTAAAGGTTTTAGCAAATCCTGAACACGGGCATTGGACGATGTAATGCCACGGTTATCTGTAATTGTGCAGTGCTCCCACCAGTCTGGTTCACATTCCCATAACCAGTGCAGCAGCGTGTGGTAGAGGCTACCCAGAGCAATCTGCTGTTCGCTTAGCAGGTTGTGTTGAATCGCTAAGCAACAAACTCTCAAGTACATGGTGACTCTGAGAAAATGGGGCATGCGAGAAGTTTGCAGTTTGCGCTTGGCATAGTTGAGAAGCTGACGAATAGTTTGCGCTTCTAGCGGAGAGGTCAAGCTAGCCTCGGTGGCCGGCCAGATCGGAGCAGCATCTGAATCAGCACCAGACTGGGATAACCCATCCTCGGCTTTGAAATGCGTCAGCAAATGGTCAATCCAGCGGGGCAAATCTTCGTAAAGGAGCACAACAAGCTCGCAATCAGGGTTAGCTAAGGACATGGTTTGTCACTCCAATTACTAGGGTGCAACAAAGCCGATTCATAGGTTGGCAACTTCAATAACTAAATAACTTCGATTTGCCGTTTAAGAACTAGTTTTAGGAAATCAGAGCTTACGCACAGTTCTCTAAAGCAGCTGAAACATTAGCTAAGAATGGCCTGGACAATTTGCTAGTCCTGTTTGAGTGAACTGAACTCAATGGAACTGGAAAATTACTAGGTGGTTCTTAAGCGTTGTGCCAGAGAGCTATGAGAACTCGGCTTCCTCGACCGGGGGGGCTTAGAGAGGAGTTCCTTGGCGTAAGCCCTGAAAGCCTTTAATTACCGATAGCTACTGCTTACGCTAGAGCCGAAATCAGCTCGGCTGGACCATGAGCCACAGGCTGGTAGTAGGCACCACGATATCTTAAGTTCACCGTCTTTTGAGACGACAACGGCATCCGGTAGTGCTGAATTTTCGAAGTGGTTCCCCGGTAAGTGCCTACGGTCACAGCAGTGATTTCAGGCAAAACAACCGAAGCTGGAGAATAGCTGATACCGCGATAAGTGAGTTTCATGTCGATCTAGTAGGGGGGCTAAAGAACTACTGGTAGTTTCCCTTACCTGCCCGATTAGAACAATCGCAGTTTAGGGAGTTAAGTCCAAACTTTAGAAATTGCAGGGCTACATGGCCAAACTTGCTGCGAGTTGGGTGCGGGCTGGGTGCGGGCTGGGCATTAACCGGGTATTAACTGGACATTAACTGGGCGCTACAAGTTTATTGACCAAATCACCGGATCAATAACCAGTTTGTCCAAAATCAATCTAAAATCAGAAGACGTCCTCTTATCTCCGAATTAGCCTCCCTTAACTTCGGATTTTTTCTGAAGTTAGGCCTAAGCAACAGTTGAAGTGGATCAAAAGGGTGTCAAGCTAAACTTGGGTACCTTGGTTGAGTTCGCTGTTTGGATGAGTTTTTCGGTTCGTTCTCTGGCTAAGTTTCTGAGTCTGACAATGGGCCAATGCAAGTAAATCGACCGCTCCACAGACGCCGACGTGGTGTTGTCCTGACATCTCAAGGGTTAGAGAGGCTGCTAGCGGCTAAACTGTCGGCAGAAATTGCCGAAAACGCGGGCAGTCGCTACACATTGGAAAACTTGAGTGAGCGCACAGGGCTGTCGGTTGATACGCTGGTGAGAGTGCTGAAGTGCGAGTTGGGTGTAGATCGTGAAACGTTAAAATCTTGCTTCCGGGCCTTTCAACTCACCTTAGAGTCAGAAGACTACGCCCGCCCCCAGACACCTGAGGAAGAAGCCAGTCCGCCTCAGATTGTAGAACCAGAACTGCCAGGAGGGCAAGTCTCGCTAGGGTCAATTTCCTATATCGAGCGCCCACCCATTGAAACAAACTGTTACAAATTGATTGCCCAACCAGGCGCGCTAGTCCGAATTCGAGCACCCCGGCAAATGGGCAAAACCTCGCTGATTGCCAGAATTTTGCAGCACGCGGAAACCTTGGGCTACCGCACCCTCTCTCTAAGCTTTCAGCTTGCCCACAAGGAGGTGTTCCAGGATTTAGACCAGTTGTTGCGCTGGCTCTGTATTAACGTCACGCTGGGGCTACAGCTTCCTAACCAGCTTTCAGACTACTGGGACGACACCCTTGGCAGTAAGCTCAGCAGCAAGATCTATTTTGAGCAATACCTGCTGCCCCACAGCCCCCAGCCAATGGTTTTAAGCCTGGATGAACTCGATCAGATTTTTCTCAATCCAGACTTGACGATCGAATTTTTGGGCCTGCTACGCACCTGGCATGAAGCGGCTAAACGGCGAGAAGATTGGAAAAAATTGCGCCTGATTATCGCCTACTCATCCGAGGTGCTTTTGCCGACTAATTTGAATCAATCACCGCTGAATGTGGGCTTATCGATTGAGCTGAAGCCATTTACAACCGAGCAGGTGCAGCAGTTGGTCCAGCGCTATGACTTGACATGGACTCCGCTCCAGGTCGAACAGCTCACAACCTTACTGGGAGGGCATCCCTACCTGGTACAAACGGCCCTCTACCAAATTTGGCGACAAGAAACGAGCTTAGAGCAACTGCTGCAAACCCCCCTTGACCAGCTCGAAATCTTCAGTGACTATCACCCCTACCTCTCCCAAGCGCCGGTTGTCTCGGCAGCAAAGCCGCCCAGTTCTGTTCCCCTAGCCCATCTATCTGAAGATAAAGCCCTAGCAGGGCCGGAACTGCCTGAAGGTTCGGTGAAACTTGGCTCTCCGTTTTACGTTGAGCGACCGATTGAGCCGCGCTGCTACCAAACCATTGCCAAGCCAGGAGCACTGATTCGCATCAAGGCACCCCGGCAAATGGGCAAAACCTCGTTGATGACGCGAATTGTCGATCACGCCAGCAAGCTGGGCTATGGCACGGTACGGCTGAATCTACGCCAGGCCGAAGACAATGCCCTCAGCAGTCTGGATCGGTTTTTGCGCTGGTTTTGTGCCTGCATTAGCCAGAAGCTGCACCGTCCGGCCCAACTAGACCACTATTGGGAGCAGGATCGAGGCAGCATCTTTAACTGCACCACCTATGTGCAAGACCATCTGCTGGAAACGCTGGACAGTCCCTTGGTGTTGGCGCTGGATGAAGTCGATTGTGTATTTGTCTTGCCGGAGATTGCTCAAGGCTTCTTTTCGATGCTGCGCCTCTGGCATGAGGAAGCCAAAACTATTGAGCTGTGGGAGCAATTGCGCCTTGTTGTAGCTCATTCCACCGAAGATTATGGCAGGTTAAATATCAACCAATCGCCCTTTAATGTGGGCTTGCCGGTCGAGCTGGGAGAATTCACTGCTGCCGAGGTGGCATCGCTGGTGTCAGCCCATCAGTTGGTTTGGCAACCAGCCCAGATCGAACAACTCATGGCGGTGGTCGGCGGTCATCCTTATCTGATTCGTTTGGCGCTTTATCAGATCTGTCAGGGGTTGCCGCTCGATCAACTGCTGGCCGAAGCTACTACGAATACAGGTATCTATGAAGACCACCTACGCCGCCACTGGGTCACGCTAAACCAACAGCCACAGCTTGCAGAAGCGTTTCACCAAGTAGTAACCGCTATGCAGCCAATTCGCTTATCGATTACGCATGTTTATAAACTCTATAGTATGGGTCTGATTACACGGCAGGGAGATTCTGTTGTGCCTCGCTGTGAACTGTATCGGCAATACTTTCAAGAACGGCTTGATCCCTATGCTAAGCGATGATTACTATCAGGTTGGTGGCTCTCTGGAATACCAGCATCCTACCTATGTGGAGCGGCAGGCGGATCACGATCTGTTTCACCACTTAAAAGATGGGCACTATTGTTATGTGCTAAATTCGCGGCAGATGGGAAAATCGAGTCTGCGGGTCCAAGTGATGAAACGCCTCAAACAGGCTGGAGTTCGGTGTGGATCGATTGATATCACGGGTATTGGCAGTAATGTAACACCAGCAGAATGGTATGGTGCAATTGTTTCAGAACTGCTGCGGGGATTTGGACTAAGCAGAAAAGTTGATTTTAGAACTTGGTGGCGAGAACAGGAAGTTCTATCTCCGATTCAACGGCTGAAGGAATTTATCGAGAATATACTACTGCAAGAATTCTCTCAGCCAGTTGTTATCTTTATCGACGAGATTGATAGCATTCTCAAGATTTCCTTTAAAGATGATTTCTTTGCCTTTATTCGTGCCTGCTATAACCATCGAGTTGATGATCCAATCTATAAGCGATTGACATTTTGTTTGCTCGGTGTGGCAACACCCTCTAACTTAATTCAGAACAAAGAACAGACACCTTTTAATATTGGTGAAGCTATTGATCTGTTTGGGATTGAGTTAGAACCAGCCAAAGCAGCGCTCTTACCTGGGTTGGTCAATTATGCAGAGCATCCAGAGCGAGTCTTAGCTGAAATTCTTGCCTGGACTGATGGACAACCGTTTCTGACCCAAAAGGTTTGTCGCCTAGTGCAAACGCTGACCAGCCCCATCGCCAGCGGGGAAGAACCCGACCAAATCGCTCAGTTAATTCGGCAGCGAGTTTTGGATAATTGGGAAGCACAAGATGAACCCGAACATTTGCGGACGATTCGTGACCGTGTCTTGCGCAATCCTAACCAAGCCGGACAGCTGCTTGGACTGTATCAACAGGTGCTAGATCAAACTGCTATTGATGACCTAAATGCTGGACTTGTAGCCGATGGCAGTGCTGAACAAATGGAGCTGCGTCTGACCGGGTTAGTGGTCAACCACAAAGGTAAATTGCGCGTTCATAATCGCATCTACGCTGAAGTATTCAATTGCGCCTGGGTAGAGCAAGCCCTAGCCGATCTGCGTCCCTATGCCCTAGCCCTCAACCATTGGATTGCTTCGGCAGAGCAAGATCAATCCTGCCTGCTGCGGGGGCAAGCCCTCTTCAATGCACAGTCCTGGGCTGCAAACAAATACCTGAGCAGCCAGGACTACCGCTTTCTTGCGGCCAGTCAGGAATTAGCCAAACAGGAAATGCAGCTGTTTCTAGAACAGGAGAAGCAGGCATCCCTAATTCTGACCGCGGCAAATCAGGAAGCGGCTCAACGAATTCGCATCGGTTCTGCAATTCTGGCTGGCTGTTTAAGCTTGGCCGTCTTTGCAGGCATTGTGGCAGCTAGTACAACGTATCGGCAGCGAGAAGCCCGGACCGGCACCCGCTTAGAGCAAGCAGGAATCAGCGCATTGCAGCAGTTCGAGTTTGAGCAAATTGAGGCATTGCTGTCGGCCATGCAGACTGGGCAAGAGCTGAAGGCCCTAGTCAAGGATAACCGCCCGCTACACCGCTATCCGGCTACCAGTCCTCTGTTTGCGTTGCAGTCGATTTTGGATCGAATTCGAGAAAAAAACCAGCTTTTGGGCCATCAGGGCCGTGTGTTGAGCGTTAGCTTTAGTCCCGATGGTTCGCTGTTCGCCAGTGTCGGCCAAGACCAGACGGTGCGGCTGTGGAACCGGGATCAAACCTTGATAGCTGAGCTAAAGGGACATACCGGCTGGATCAAGAGCGTCAGCTTTAGCCCCGACAGTCAACGGATTGCCACTGCCGGATTTGATGGTACCCGGCTCTGGGATCGGACGGGTCGGTTGATTGCCTCCATGCAGCAACACCGGGGAGCTGTGATGGCTGTGACGTTCAGTCCCGATGGGCAGCGGATCGTCACCGTGGGCCAAGACCGCACCATTCGGCTATGGAATCGGGCAGGGCGACAGCTCAAAGTTTGGCAAGGGCATCAAAGCGAAATTCATGCAGTCAGCTACAGTCCAGATGGCAAACTTCTGGTCACGGCTGGCTTGGATGGAGTGCGGCTCTGGAATCGGGATGGTAAAACTGTTTCTGCCTTTGCCAAATCGCAGCGCTGGATCACAAGCCTCAGCTTTCGTCCCGACGGACAGCTTTTAGCCACAGCTGGCGTCGATGGAGTGGATGTATGGACTCGCTCAGGCCAGAAAGTCACCCAGTTTAGGCGGCACCAAGGCAAGGTGAATCAGGTTCAGTTCAGCCCCGATGGGTTGGCCCTGGCAAGCGTGGGGGATGATGGCGTGCTACGTCTATGGAGCGATACGGGTGAACCGCTGGCAGACTTTAGGGGCCATCAAGGTCGGGTCAACAGCGTCAGCTTTAGTTCCGATGGTTTAATGCTGGCGAGTGCAGGCAATGACGGGACACTACGACTTTGGGAACGTTTTAGAGTACCGCTGCGAGAATTTGGTGGACAGCAAAACCAAATTTACAGCATTCGTTTTAGCCCTGATGGCAATATGCTAGCCACCGCTGGTCAAAACCGCACCGTGCGCCTGTGGAATCGACGCGGTAAGCCGCTCGCTGTGTTTACCGGACTGCAAGGCAGAGCCTTGAGCGTCAGTTTTGATCCGACCGGTCAACTGTTGGCCGCAGGTGGATTTGAGGATACTGTGCGAATTTGGCAATTAAATGGGCAACTGGTGCGGGAACTCAAAGGCCACCAAGGAGGTGTCTTTAGCGTCAGCTTTAGCTCTAATGGAAAGCTGTTGGCTGTCGGCAGTGAGTCAATCGCCCGCATCTGGGAACGAGACGGGACACCGCTGCTCGTGCTCGAAGGTCACCAAGGGCGGGTCAAAAGCATTCACTTCAGTCCAGATGATCAGTTGCTGCTGACCACAGGTTCCGACGGCACCGTGCGGTTGTGGAATCGGGCAGGTAAATCCCTGAAAGTCTTAGAACAACAAGCCGGTGCGGTTTATGATGCTCGGTTTAGCCCAGATGGTAAACAGTTTGCCACAACTGGCACCGAGGGCACCGTGCAGCTATGGGACCGAAGCGGCAACCTGCTGCGGCAGCTCAAAGGCCATGCCGGTATTGTTCACCAAGTAGACTTTAGCCCCGACGGTCAACTAATCGCTACCGCTGGGGCAGACGGTACCGTGCGGCTGTGGAATCAAGCTGGCACACTGCTGGCCGAGTATCGCAGTGAAGCAGGAGCCATTTTTAGCCTCAGCTTTAGTGCCGATGGCCGCACTCTCGCCACAACCGGTGCCGATGGCATGGTGCGCCTCTGGGCCGTTGAAGACCTCGATCAGCTATTGCACCAGGGCTGTCAATGGTTAACCACCTATCTGCGAACTCACGCTAATACTCCTGAACTGTGTGCTCAGGAACCAGGAGTCAAAAGTCAGAAGGTAGAAGACAGGAGCCAGAATTTTCCCTAACTTCTGCCTCTCCTACGAGTGAGACGAACAAATTGATTCCCTCACCTAGAGTTCACCTTTATCTATCAACCAAAGCACTTTACAGTCAACACTCCCCCCACCCCTCCCCCCCCACCCCCACCCCTCACCCCCCTCACCCATGAAACGCCGCCTCTTCCTCCTAATCCTCTGCCTCACCGTAGCCCTCTCAATCGTCGGCCTGCCGCAACTCCAGGCTCAGCAGCTCGCGACTACAGAACTCAATATCTACAACTGGGATACTTACATTGCTCCAGAGGTATTAGAAGAATTTGAACAGCGGTATCAGGTCAAAATCAATTACGATACCTACGGCAGTAACGAAGAAATGTATGCCCGCATCAAAGCTGGTGATACCCACTACGATCTGATTTTTCCTGCCGATTACATGATTCAGATGATGGCAACTGAAGGGCTGCTGCAACCGCTTAATGCTAGCCAGATTCCCAACCTGAAGCACATCGACCCCAATTTCCTCAATCCGGATTACGATCCGGACAATCGTTACAGTGTGCCGTACCAGTGGGGAACACTTGGCATCGGCTATAACCTGGAAACAACAGGCAAGGAAATCGATAGTTGGACGGCTATGTTTATGCCGCAATATGCGGGCCGAATCGCCTGGATGGACGATACGCGCTACACGATCGGCGCAGTATTAATGTTCCTGGGTTACGATCCCAATACTCAACGAGTTGAGGAAATTAATCAAGTTAGAGATTTTTTGATCAAACAAAAAGAGACAATCGCGGCCTTTGCGGATGACATTGGCCAATCGTTGCTGAATCAGGGCGAAGTGGATTTAGCGTTTGAGTGGAGTGGTGACATTTTTCAGGTGATGAAGGAGAACCCAGACCTGCGCTATGCCATTCCCAAGGAAGGCAGCATCATCTGGACCGACAACATGGCAATTCCGTCCCAAGCCCGACATCGGCAGCTCGCAGAGCAATTCATCAATTTCATTCTGGAGCCAACGGTTTCGGCCCGCATTTCCAATTTCACCCAGTACGGCTCCCCCAATCGCACGGCACGACAGACTAGCCTGATCAATCCGTCAGATTTAGGCAATCCTGGTATTTATCCTCCGGCGGAGCTGTTTGCTAAACTCAAGCATCTGAAGCATGTGGGTGAGAGCAGCAGGCTTTACGAGGCCGCCTGGGACGCCATCAAAACTAGTAGTCCATCCCCTTCAACCTGAGGAAGCCTGCGAAAAATTTTGCAGACATGGCTATTCCTCTAGCCAACCGAAGATCTGTCCAACCCTTATGCTAAAAGCCTGGGCGAAAGTTGGGACAGGAATCGGATCGGTGGGCATGGCAAAAACAGCGAGAGTGCGGTCGGCAAAATAAACAAACACCAGCTCTTCTTCTGGATCGATCAGCCAACCCATCTGGGTTCCGTGGGCAAGCAATGGAGAATATGCAGCACAACTTTAGTCTGGCTTTGGTCGGGGGAAAGGATTTCAATCGTCCAGTCGGGAGCAAGTGTGAAGGTACTCGCAACTTTGCCGGTTTTGTCGCGGGGAATGCGCTCCCAGGTGAATACCGCCAAATCGGGAACGATTGATCTGCCCGCAAACGTACAGCGCAATTCAGGAAAGGCACGAGCGATATGCTGGGGTTTGAGAACCTGGTTGATAGTTGCACCCAGATCACCCTGGATGGTGCTGTGTTTCCCTTGAGGCATCGGCTTCTGAATAATTTGGCCGTCAATAAACTCGCTGGCCGGTTTGGTTTCCGGCAGTTTGAGGAATTCCTCCAGGGTCAAGGATAGGCGAGAGAGTTGCACCATTGTTATCTCCGAAAAAGCGTATCAGCGGGAGTGCCGTTGATTGTATCACTCGTACTGGCCAGCAGTCTTATTCGTTGGTTTGCATCGTCACTCTGAGATGGGGGGTGTCCGTAAACTGCATAGGCCAGTCAGGTTGCATCGCCTGCGGTTCTAGCCTTTTCTCTGGCTTTTTGGGTTGCCGCCGCCAAATCGGAACCTTCTACTAGGGCGCTATAGAGCGTTTCGGAAAAGACTCGCGCCGGTCGATCGCCTACGGGAGGCTGCCAATGAAAGCTCCGGCACCGCCTCGCAGGAAAGCCTGGGCAAAGCCAGAAATGCCGGTCAAAGCATAGCCACTGCGACCCACCTAGCAGGCGTTGAGCAACACAATCGGGCGATTCTTGGCGGTTTGAAGGCGACAAAACTGAGACACAGTCGTTGCGCTCAGCAAGGCAGGAATGTAGGTATTATTTTCGACTCGACCTTCTAGAAGCAGATTCGCAGCATCAATCTTTCCCTGTTTAGCCTGTCCATGTCCGGCAAAATGCAGCAGGTCAAAACAGCCCGATTCGAGAGCTTGGCGAACAGAGTTGGGCCGCGGCTCGATTGGCGAGGCTTGAAAGGTTTGCTGCAGAAACTCTGCCTCTTGTTCGGCTTGTGGCAAACGCTGGCGAGGGTCTAGATAGTGAGGAATGATGTAGCGACAGCGCTCTGAAGGGTAATCGATTCTGGGGAAAAACCAACATCATAGAGCCAGCGCACCAGTCCCAGTTGGCCCAGAAAGCAAACTTCATCAGGTAGATAGGCTTGGCCTGCGGGTTTCAGATGCACCAACTCCCAGGGAATGAAAGGCTCTGTCGAAATTACTAGAATATTTTGCATCTGGTGGCGATCTTCCCAGAGCTGGCGCTGAAGGGCTTCGGGAAACAGTTCATCGAGCAACTGTCCACCAAAGGCGCGCAGTTCGGCAGCGAAGGCTTGGACATCGGACTGGGTGCTACCCCAGCGAGATTCGATCTCTCTATACAGGCTCTCGACATACTGCTGCCGTTCGCTGGTGATAGGCTTGGATTCATAGCGTTCCAGGATATTCAGCGCAGAAGATTCTAGCGCATAGTCGTAGGTAATTTGGGAGCCATTGAGCCGCTCGATGATTCGCAGTTGATGTAGAGGCTTTGACGATTGTGGAATATTTTGAATGGAACCATTGGTTGAAAGGCGCTGTGATTCTGCTTTTGAGGCAACGATTTGTGGCTTGAGCGCAAGAGTCAGCAGAGGCAATTGGGATTGTCGCAATACGACCCAGACTTCACCCTCACCTATATGCGTGGGTTTGAGATGAAAATAAAGCTGCTGTGGTTCTTCTAAATTGAGCGATTCAATTTCAATTCTTGTCTCTCCAATTGATACAAAGTTATACTTTAGAAATAACTTCTACGATTAAAGTTTTTGCTGTATCGACCTGGAGTTTCCCGCTCTTAGCAGTAGCAGAGTTAAATAGCTCGATGATTTCTTTTGAGAGGATTACTTCTACAGTAGTTGCTCGATTGACCACAACATGAGAATCGATCTCTGCGTAAACGTAACAGTCTACGAGATTGGGTATTTGTTGATACTTTACAGTTGTAATGACTTCTGGAAACCAATTTCTTAAATCTTTTGACTGGTATTTGGGAAACTCATTCTCTAGCCAGTGCCGAGTAGCATCTTGAGACAGTAAGAGCTGTAAAGTACGAGCAGCAACATTTTGTCCACTTTCAGCTTGCGCAAACACCGCAGCAAGTTCTTGATCAATTTCGGCTGCAAGTTTGGTTTCAAGCAGTTCGTTCAGTAGAGGACGAATAAGATGGGCAGCCCTTAAGATGTCAGCAGAGCCATACAACATAGTAGTTTGAGATTAATTTGAGGTGGGAACATCTGGATCGTCGGTATCAGGCAATGCTTCCAGCTCTTCAGCAATTAAGTTCTGGAAGTCTTCGCCACAGTGGGTATGCAGGTGAATGCTAGCGGCTAGCAAATCGGCTAAAATTGTGCTTTGCTGATCAGGGCTGAGATTAGGTAACTGCAATTGATTCAACAGAGTTAACACAGTTTGACATTCGCTTCCCAATTCAAGCATCAGGGTATTTAAAGTAGAATTGGCGATGGCTAGCGGTTGATCGCGTGTTTGCATAGTTATCTCCCCAATCGTTTTTGCGCTTGCTGAATACCACGTTCAAAAGCACGAATTTCTTTTTTCCATCGGGAGGATTACCAGCCAGCGCCCGTCCAATTAAGCGCTCTGCCTCTCGAAGCTGATTGCACTCGATCGCCAAAACTGCGGCACTGCGGTGTAATACAGAGCGAGTGGGTTCCAGGTCAAAAAGATTAGCAACCCGATCAGCCGCCGCTCGTTCTTTACTAAAAGCGGCTCTGGAGAGCGCAACTACGGCTTCAGCATCACCCCGTTGACGAGCCAAAACTGCCTGGTCAGCCAGTTCCATGCTTCTCGGTGAAGGGTCTCTACGTCCTGCATTTTTCCACGACTCTTGCTTTGGGGGTACCAAATTCAACCACGACAATATAGCCAGGAGCAACAGTGTCTGAAGGGCTGATCTGCCTTAGCTTCATATTAACTCTGGATTGCACAAGGGCTTCAGAACCTTGACGAATGCCTGAAACTTCTAGGCGGACTTTGCTCTTACAATCTGTCCCGATTAGCTTGGTTTTCGCTTGTGGGAGTGAGGGTCAAGATTGGCTCATTATAGCTTAAACCCCTTGTTGTATAGGCATCCTATTTGCTTTGTATGAAGATCGCTTGTTCGTTTGGGCGCTGTTCTCCTCTCTCACCTGCGGCATTGGTCGGAGAACGCACCCGCTGCAGAAAAATCACTCACGCGCCGCTCATTCCGCCGCTCACCCTAACGGGTAGAGCGCGGGGCTTCTCGTCTAGTAGCTAACGCACGACCAGCACCGAGCAAGGCGCATGGCGCACAATATATTCAGTGATGGAGCCAAACAGAAAGCTCAACCCTCGCTCTTCATGAGCTGGCATTACAATTAAATCGATATCGTTCGCCTTGGCGTAATTGATAATTTCCCGATCTGGGTTGCCAATTACCACGTTAATTTGGGCACTAGCGTATCCGGCACTAGTCAGCTTTTCTTGCAGAGCTGCTTCTACCTTTTGTTCTCGGCTTTCGTCGGTTACTGTATTCCAGACCACGGCTGGATCAGTAGGATGCAGCATCGGCAAAACATGGAACACATGTAATTGGTTGGCCGCCTCAACCATCTCACGCGCCACAGCCAACGCCGCAAACGATTGCTCTGAGAAATCAATCGGGACCATCACTTTATTTTTTTTTAACCAGCTCATTGCTTGCCTCCAGAATAAAACGTATTTGGTATCGCAAAGGAACGGAGGTTACAAGGGAATCTGTCCTGAACCAATCTGACTGAACCAATCTGACTGAACCAATCTGACTGAACCAATCTGTACTGAATCAAATTATGGCCAACTGCATCTACTCGAATTCGCTGCCTCAGCGCACTCTAGAAGTAGAGCCAAGCGAAACTATTCAAAACTGCCATGCTTCCAAGCGGTATGACCCAAGGGATGCTCCTAGCAATTTTGCTCATACATTCTATGAACACCATGCTTTGATCACCCCTGGGAAACTTCTTAGATTGGGAAGTAGCAGGCCATCAATTGTCCCACCCTTACGAGGTTACTATGACACGTCTTCCATTAGATCACGTAGAACATGCTGTAGAAACTCACGGTTCAGCTCGGCCAGTTCGGTCCTTAGGTAAACGGCTGATCCAGGCAGTTAGAACCTTCTGGCGCTTCAGTCAGTTCTATGGCGAGTATCAGTCCACCCCACCTTGGGAACGTCATGCCAAGCTAGCACAGATGGGCAATCATGCGGCTCAGCCATCGAAACCCTTGCAGTAATCGTCGTTGCCCTATCGATTCGCGCCAATCTCAACTGCCTGTTGTTCCGCATAGGTCGGCATTCGACCAGAGGTTAACCGATGCCAGTAGTCCTTCAGGTCGGCAGCGACTTCGTTAGAGAGAATATAGCAGCCAATCAGGTTGGGAATCGCCATCGAGAAGAACATCATATCGCTGAAATCAATTACGGTTGATAGGCTAGCGATCGGTCCTAAGAACGTAAAGAAGAGATAGATCAACTTAAACAGAATCAGGCGACGCGGACCAAACAGATAGGTCCAAGCCTGTACACCGTAATAGCTCCAAGACAAAATCGTCGAGAAGGCAAACAAAAAGACGGCAATACTCAAAACCACGGGGAACCAGCCAATCACCGAGCCAAAGGCTTGAGTGGTGAGAGCTACGCCACCCAGTTCCGAATTGGTGTTCTGATACACGCCCGTCAGGACAATTACAATCGCCGTCAGATTGCAGATACAAATCGTGTCAATGAATGGCTCCAGCAAGGCCACAATACCTTCTCGCACGGGTTCATCGGTTCGAGCAGCGGCATGGGCAGTTGCTGCCGATCCGGCCCCGGCCTCATTGGAGAATGTAGCTCGGCGGATTCCTTGCACCATTGTGCCAACAATCCCACCTGCTACGGCTGTCGGCGCAAACGCTTCTCGGATTACCGTGCCAATGGCTTCAGGTACTTCGGATAGATTGGCCAAAATAATCCACAGACAAGCTGCTGCATAGATCAGCGCCATCGCGGGTACCAGCTTTTCAGCCACGGCTCCAATCCGCCGAATACCACCCAAAATCACGATGCCCGACAGGATCGCTAGCCCAATGCCAAACAGCCAGTTGGGTAGACCTGGAATCAGGTTGGTTATTGCTGCGTAAGCTTGGTTTGACTGGAACATGTTGGGTGCCCCCAAGCTGGCCGGAATCGTCACCAGGGCAAACAGCACGGCCAATCCCCGGCCCATCGAACCCAACCCCTTATTCAATAGACCTCTGGTCAAATAATAGGCTGGACCGCCCAGCACGGTGCCATCTTCTAGGACGCGACGGTATTTCACGCCCAGTGTGCATTCCACAAACTTGGTTGTCATACCAAATAAACCCGACAGAGTCAGCCAAAACATTGCCCCCGGACCGCCGAGCTGAATCGCGACCGCCACCCCGGCAATGTTACCTAGACCGACGGTTCCCGACAGGGCTGCCGATAGGGCTTGAAAGTGGGAAACTTCACCCGCATCATGGGGGTCATCGTATTTTCCTCGCACCACATCAATCGCATGTTTGAAGGCTCGAAAATTAATGAATCCCATCCGAAATGTGAAATAGATTCCAGCCGCAATCAGCCACAGCACAATTAACGGAAAGCCATTTTCGCCGCCAATTGGAAAGAAGAAAATGCCGGACAGCACTGTTACAATTTGGGCGAAGCCGTTATTCAGTGAATCTAAGAATCCACCTGATGAATTTGCTTCTGGCTGTTGTGCCAACGCCCGGATTGGAATCAGCAAGAAAAACCCAATCAACAGCGCTGCAGTCACTCCGCTGCCTGCTTGTCTTTTTCTTGAGTGTTGAATTGGATATTCTTCCCTAAGGTGGATGCCGGTTTTTTGCTGAGAAATGCTATCGCCTGTTTTTGTTACTTTCTTCATGACAACTGCATTAAAACAATTGAACCATTGCCTATTTTGTAAAGGTAGAAGAGTTTGAGTCAATAGAATGTAGCAAATGCATAAATTTTTCGATTTCTTATAACACTACACAGGCAAAACCTGTTGGCGTGGGTTACGCGACCGAGATGCCAGCTTAGCAGGTCAATTGGGCTGATATTACTGGACTGATATTACTGGGCTGATATTACTGGGCTGATATTACAGCGATATATTCAGAGCGACCACTGCCATTGACAACCCCCACTTGGGCAACTCGCCCGCCTGGATCGACGAGATTGTGACAAGATCAAAAAGATGGTTCACTGTGTTTAGTACGAATTGATGGCTTCAGCAAATTCATCACTAGATTCTTCCTTTCAGCGGCTGCGGGAGTTCCGAGGTGTTCTGTTGCGTCTGCACAAGGCGTTGCTGCATTCGGAGCGGGCAGTTTACGAGCAATTCTATGGCCGTATTCCATCCAGCGGAGAATTTTTTCGGCTGGTGATTGAGCATGATTGGTTTAGCTGGTTGCGCCCGATGTCGCAGTTCATTGTCGAAATTGATGATGCCTTGAGTGCCAAGGAGCCAATCACCCTAGGCCAAGTGGAGGCGCTATTGGCAAAGGCCCGCACTATGCTCCAACCCTGCGAAACCGGCTCATCTCTAGAAAAACGCTACTATCGAGCCATTCAGCGCGATCCCGACATTGCTCTGATGCATGCTGAAGCGACTCGCCTGCTGGCCTCTCCAGAAGCTGATAGTAATGATGCGGCTGGCGACTCAGTTCAGTAAATTCCACAGTTGGCTCGATTAAGCCCTCCTCAATCAACCGTGAAACTGATGAAAACGCCGATTTCCCTGCCTGAGGTCTGAGATAGGCTCGGAGGAAACAATTTCGGTGTTTAACATCAGTTTTTATATGCGCTTACAGCAATCTAGCCGCTTTGCTAAACCGTTGCAGCAGTTTTTAGCCAAATCTGACCTGCGGACGGTACTAGTCGTGCCGTTTGTACTGCAAATTGCCGGCACGGTAGGTTTAGTGGGCTACTTGTCGTTCCGCAATGGGCAGCAGGCGGTGAATGATCTGGCCAATCAGCTGTTGGGGCAGGTGGGCAATCGGGTTGAGCAGCACCTCGATCAATTTTTGGCTACACCAACCGAAATTAATCAAACTAACCTCGATGCAATTGAATTAGGGGTATTGGAGCTAGACAATTTTGAGCAGCTTGGGCAGTTGTTCTGGAAGCAGATGCAGATATTCGATGTGGGATATATCAACTATGCCAATCAAGCCGGTGAGTTTATTGGCGTTGAGCGTCTAGAGACCGACCAGTTTCTGATCAACGAGACCCGCAAACCGTCCCTAAACACGATGACGATTTACCAGACGGATCGTGAAGGCCATCGGGTTGGGGTCAAGGTGATAGATGCGCCAGACCCAGTTCAATCAGAAGGGTGGTATGCGGCTGCGGCATCGGCTGGGCGTCCGGTTTGGAGCCAAATTTACCAATGGAACGATAAGCCAGAAGTGCTGTCAATTTCCTCTAGCTACCCGGTCTATGGCCGTAACCAGGTTCTGATCGGCGTGATTGGCGTTGATTTGCTGCTATCGGGCATCAGCGAATTTTTGCGCACCCTGCGAGTTAGTCCGTCGGCTCGGATTTTTGTGATCGAGCGGGATGGTTCCCTTGTGGCAACTAGCAGCAAGCAACCCGCCTATCAAGTGGCAAATGGCGAAGCTAAACGCCTCAGTGCCTTAGACAGTTCCGATCCGCTCATTCAGGGGGTTGCCCAGCATTTACATCAAAAGTTTGGACAGTTTGCGGCCATTCACCAATCCCAGCAGCTAGAGTTTCAGGTTAATCAAGAGCGGCAGTTTATTCAGGTGACGCCGTGGCGCGATTCGCTTGGATTGGATTGGCTGGTGGTGATCGCCGTGCCGGAAGGGGATTTTATGACGCAGATCGAGCAAAATACCCGCCTGACGATTGCCCTCTGGGGGGTTGCCTTTGTCCTATCGGTTGCCATTGGTATGTTTACCGCCCGCTGGGTCACGGGTCCAATTCTGCGACTTAATCAGGCCGCCAAAGCCATCGCCGCGGGCGATCTCAATCAAACCATTCAAGTGAGACATACCGAAGAGCTGCAGGAACTTTCGTCCTCATTTAACCAAATGGCTGGCCAACTGCGCGCTTCCTTTGCTGCCCTCGAATCTACCAATCGTGACTTGGAGCAGCGAGTCCAAGAGCGCACCGCCTCATTAGCGGCGGCGGAAGCCGAACTGCGTGGCCTGTTTGAAGCCATGACCGAACTGATTTTTGTTCTGGATCGTCAGGGCCGCTACCTCAAAATTACTGCTCCCTACCCAGAGTTGGTTTATCCGTCTAGGGAGGCACTGCTCGGCAAAACGGTCCATGAGGTATTTGCCGCTGATTTTGCGGATCAAGTAATGCGCCATGTGCAAACCGTACTGGATGAGCAGCGACCCCAACAGGTGGAATATAGCCTCCCCATCGCTGAGCAGGAAGCCTGGTTTGCTGCGAACATTTCGCCAATTTCCAGCGAAACTGTGATTTGGGTGGCGCGGGATATCAGTGAACAAAAGCAAGCCGAGGCCGCCCTGCGCACCAAAAATGAAGAGCTAACCCAAACGCTGCAACAGTTGCAGGCCACCCAAGACGAGTTGGTGCAGTCGGAAAAAATGGCCGCCCTCGGACAGCTCGTGGCTGGTATTGCCCACGAAATCAACACCCCCCTTGGCGCAATCCAGGCATCGATTAGTAACATTTCTGGGGCACTAGACCAGGCGATGCAGCAGTTGCCCCACCTGTTTCAAGTTCTTCCCCCGGAGCGTTTGGCCGATTTCTTCCAGCTTTTGCAAATGGCTCAGCCCCCGCGAGAGCCACTGTCATTTCGGGAAGAACGCCAGTTGCGTCGTGCCCTCAAGCAGGTTCTGGCTGCTCGTGCCATTCCCGAAGCTGATAAACTAGCCGATTTGCTCAGCAAAATGAACCTTGCTCCCGAAGCGTTAGAAGCTGAGCCTTTGCTACCGCTGCTGCAATTATCAAATCATCGCTTTGTCTTGGAAACGGTCTATCAGCTTTCGGTGGTGCAAAACAATAGCCAAAATATCATGCTGGCTGTGGAGCGAGCGGCCAAAATCGTGTTTGCTTTGAAGAACTATGCTCGCTACGATGTATCCGGCCAAATGGTGGAAGCGCTGGTAATCGATGGCATTGATACGGTACTGACGCTATATCACAATCAGCTCAAACGAGGTGTGGAAGTGCGCAAACACTATGCCACCGTTCCCAAAATTCTCTGCTATCCCGAAGAGTTGACTCAGGTATGGTCGAACCTAATTCATAATGCGCTACAAGCAATGGACTATCAAGGCACGCTCACTATCGCCGTAACTGAGCAAAACCAGCATGTGGTGGTGCAGATTACCGATTCGGGTAGCGGCATTCCTCCTGAAATTCGCGATCACATCTTCGAACCGTTTTTCACTACTAAACCTGTTGGTGAAGGCAGCGGTTTGGGGCTAGATATTGTGCGGCGAATTGTTGCTAAGCATCACGGCAACGTTGAGTTAGAAAGTGAACCTGGGCATACTACCTTTAGCGTGTGGTTGCCGATGTGGCAGGCTGAGTAAAATGTCCGACCAAGCTATTTTATGTGTAGATGATGAGCGAATTGTCCTGTTAAGTTTGCGGGATCAAATTCTGAAACATTTTGGTGATCAGTATCGGTATGAATTTGCCGAAACAGTTGATGAAGCTTGGGAAGTCATTGAAGAGTTGAGCCTAGAGCAAATCAGAATTTTGATTATTGTTTCTGACTGGCTCATGCCCGGTATGCGTGGAGATGAATTCTTGATCAAAGTACACCAGCGGTTTCCTAAGATTGTCACGGTTTTGTTGTCAGGACAGGTCGATGAAGCAGCAATCGAAAATGCCCGTCAATTTGCCAACCTTCACGCCTACATTCCCAAACCGTGGGATGAAGCCACACTAATTGGTGTCATCCGATCGGGTTTGGAGCAAGTCGATGAGTAAAGGCACAATCGTTTGCGTAGATGATGAGCGACTGGTCTTGCTCAGCTTACGTGACCAACTCACTCGTCTGATTGGAGACGACTACGAAATCGAGCTAGCCGAAAGTGGTGAAGAAGCGCTGGAGCTGTTTAGTGAACTGACTGCTGCCGCAACTGAAATTCCGCTGATTCTCTGCGATCAAATCATGCCAGGCATGGCGGGCGATGAGCTGCTGATTCGACTGCACGCCCAGTATCCCAAAACGCTGAAAATTTTGCTGACCGGCCAAACCCACCTCGAAGCTGTAGTCAATGTGATTAATTCGGCCAGCCTGTACCGCTATGTCTGCAAACCCTGGGACGAAACTGACCTGCGCCTGACGGTACGTGAGGCTCTACGCCGCTACACTCAAGACAAACAATTGCTGGAACAGCATGCGGCTCTACTGCAAAGCGAACGACGGCTGCGGCAATTCCTGGAAGCGATTCCGGTGGCGGTAGGGGTACATGACCGCCGGGGGCAAACCTACTACACGAACCAACGGGCACGCGACCTGTTGGGCAACGAACTGCTGCCGGGAACCTCCCCGGACTTGCCCTACTCCACCTACATTGCTGGCTCCCAGCAATCCTATCCGCTAGAGCAACTGCCGGGCATACGGGCCTTGCAAGGTGAAAACTCCACCGTTGACAATATTGAAATTGAACGAGACGCGCAGCGAATTCCGCTGGAGGTATCTGGTACGCCAATCCGCGATAGCCAAAACGAAGTCGTCTATGCCATCGTTGCCTTTCAAGACATTAGCGAGCGAAAACAGGCAGAAGAAAAACTGCGCTACGGCGCTTATCACGATGCCCTGACCGGATTACCGAATCGGGTAGCCTTCATGTCGGCGCTAGAAACGGCCATTACCCAGGCCAAGCATGACCCAGGGTACCGATTTGCGGTGTTTTTACTGGATTTGGACTCATTCAAGCTGATCAACGACAGTTTGGGCCATGAGCAGGGCGACCATTTATTGAAGGCGGTAGCCCAGCGGTTGCGCAGTTGTTTGACCGATGGCTCTGCAAGCCGTGCGGAGCACGATGGCTCTGCAAGCCGTGTGGAGCAAAATCAGGCTGTACTGGCCCGATTCGGCGGCGATGAATTTACCATTTTGCTCAAAAATACCCAGGATTTAGCCGACGCGATTCAGGTAGCCGACCGGATTCTGACGGCCATGAGCCAAACCTTTAAGCTGGAAGACTACGAGGTTTTCCTCAATACCAGTATTGGCATCGTGTTAAACAAGAGCGGTTCCGAGCAGTTTGATTTTTCTGATCAAACAGCCGTAGATTTTCTCCGCAATGCCGATATCGCGATGTATCGAGCTAAAGCTGAAGGCAAGTCGCGCTACTCGGTATTTGACACCGTGATGCATGCACAGGTGGTGCAACGGCTGCATCTGGAGACCGATCTGCGGCTGGCCATCGAACGACAAGAGCTAGAGCTTTACTATCAGCCGATTCTAGCCACCGCTACCCACGAAATTATTGGCTTTGAGGCACTGCTGCGCTGGCACCACCCCACCAGAGGCATGATCGCGCCTGCCGAATTTATCCCAATTGCTGAAGAAACCGGGCTGATTATTCCGCTGGGCCGCTGGATTCTCTGGGAAGCCTGTCACCAAATGCAGCACTGGAAAGCAGAGTTTCCCAATAGCGGCTTGCGATACATGAGCGTTAACCTATCCGGACGCGAGTTGCTTCAGCCCGATATTACTGACCGCATTACCCAGATTCTGGCAGAAACAGGGCTAGAACCTCATCACCTGAAGCTAGAAGTCACCGAAAGCTCCCTGATCACAAATACCGAAGTGGCTGGCGATCGGTTAAAGCAGCTCAGTGCTACTGGTATTAAACTCAGCCTCGATGATTTTGGTACTGGCTATTCTTCACTGAGCTATTTGCACCGCTTTCCGGTGAATCACCTCAAGGTGGATCGCTCCTTTGTCAAAGACCTCTGCGATAACGATGAAAGCCTCAAAATTACTGAATCGATTGTAGTGCTGGCCCATAGTTTGAACATGAAGGTGATTGCTGAAGGAGTAGAACATCAATCCCAACTGGCTCGCCTCCAGCAATTGGGCTGTGAATATGTCCAGGGATATCTATTTTCTCCGGCTATTCCAGCTAATTCTGCAACGGAGATGTTGAAACAGCGATGCGACGTATTACCATCAGGCAAATTTCATTTGTGCAGTTCAGGATAAATGCAAGTCATTTGCTGTTCGTTGACCGTATCATCTGCCCATAGCAACTGCTGTACGTTCCAGGCCAGATCCAAGAGCTGTAATTTTTCTTCCGTAGTTAGGGTTGGAGCATAACTCTGCTGCAACGCCCATTGAATTAATTCCCTCAGATCGGAGCGAGAAACTACACATTCGAGCTGTTCCACGCAGTACCTGTTCTGCTGGTGCCATCGCAGCATCTCGACTTCGGATTTGCTCAAACTCAGCAAAAGAAACAGATGTGGAGCCGTCTGCTGATGCACTCTAGCTGGGGGGTTAATTTCAATAGAAGACCGCATGGTTGATTCCTCCAAGAAGAGGGAGCCAGAGCTGACAGGGATCTATCAGCTCCATGACTTATTTAGGTGCAGCTCAGCATATTTATGCACTTCATGGCTTGGCTGGTAAGAACGCTGATGATGCAATGGCTCATGCTCTAGACATTGCTGTCAGCAAAGCAAGGATCGCACCAACAGAAAGCAGGAATCTATCAAAACTATGCGGCGCTGGTTAGCAAAACGGCGGTTGCATATGCTCAGGAAAACCCTTGATCGGTTTGATCCCCGGAAATTGGTAGGTTAGCGCTTTACTCGTTTGCTTCTTCAGCCCAACCAAGGCTTCTGCCAGCTTCACCGCCGCTGCTACTGCATCAATCACCGGAACTTCCAAACGCTGTTCCAATTCCACATCTAATCGACTCATCCCTGCACAGCCTAGACAGAGGGCTTCCACCTTATCTTCAGTGATTGCCAGTCGTCCAACCTGCTCTAGCGCGTCAATCGTTGCTTGGCGGGCTGTCTCTGTTTCAATGACTGCTAAGCCAGTTGTGCGGATCGAAACACAGCGATGGGCAAAGCCAGCCTTATAAATCGTCTTTTCAATAATATCCAGCGTGCGATGCTGCGTCGTTACTACCCCCCAGCGAGCTGCCAGCATATTCGCTACATACATACTGGCTTCCGCAATCCCAATCACTGGCTTGGTCGTGATTTCGCGAGCCGCTTCCAGCCCTGGATCTCCCCAGCAGGCAATCACAAAGGCATCAAAATCATGGTTAGCCAGGATAATTTGTTCCAGAATGCCCGGAATTGCCAAATACTCATCGTAATAGCATTCCAACGATTGAGGACCAGCCTTGGGCTGCGTCGTCACCACCTCAGTCCCAGGGAAACAAGCCGCCTGCGCAGATTCATCAATCCCCTGGGTCATTGGCTCAAACGTGTTGCCGTTAATTACATTAATTCGAATGGGGCGCTGCATAAGATACCAAAATCAGTTGATGGGTGCTATTGATTACCAGCCACTATATAGCAGTCTTCAATGAATTGTGAATATCTGCTGAGTACGAGTCAGAGATAGGAGTCACGAATCGCTGAATCAGTCGCTCAGAATCTGCTCAGAACAGATGACTAGCCTGTCTCGAGTCTACGTTTGAATTTTGTCGCCATACTGAGGCCGCTGATTTAACAAATTAAATTACCCACATAACTGTGTCTACGAAACATTCACAATTTATTTGTCTGATATTTACAATATGGTTCCGGATAAGCAATTTTATCCCCATTCTCTGGTGTATTACTTCGGCAGGGTTAGAGAATGCAGGCAGGAGCATACCGGCAGGGAGGTCCAAGCCTTCGCTGCCCCCAAACCCCCAATACTGCGAACTTTGAAGAGTTACGAGCGGGTTCCCCCAAAATTGGGGAGCTAGGGGGCATTCTTTCACATTGCCGGAGTAATATAGCTTTTCCCACTCTGGTAAGGTACGAGGGGTGTGGGGGATTCGCCCCCACGCAGGGGCACGGCCCCTGCACCCATTTTTTGTACTTCATTAGCCTGGAAAAGGCTGTAGTTGACTATATTCTGACAATTTAATAATTCTGTTCTGACTTTATGATGACTGCGATCTGACTCCTAATTGACTAAAACGAGGCTAGATTGATTTTAACCACCTGCATGAAAGCGCTTCGCATTTCAAATCAGGTGCATCGGATCAATGCATCAAGAATCAATGCATCAAGCTGCTTGCAAAAACAGTACTCCCAAGCAAGAGCCAGTAATCAGAAGCGAGCATTTCCCTATTGTTTACTTAGCAATTTACTAAGCGATTAGCAATTTAGTTTCTCTGTCGTTCTAAATGCATAGTCGTCGCCATGACAGTTAGGACAGAGATATTGTTGTGGACGTGTTTGCACCTACAACAATGTCCTATCTCTTCTGGCAAACACTATATCTCTACGGCAGAACCAATTGCATCTAGGGTTTGATTGCAGTTCAAGCTCTGGAATCTATCTGTAGGGAGTTTGGAGCCGGCTCTGCTGACTTTGCCTGGCTAATTTCACTAACCCATTCAAGTCAGAAAACTACTCTGCTGCTTGCCTCCTGCTCTAGAACGGCACGCAACTTTCTCATGCACTCAAACTTAACAAATATGCTAAGCCACCTACAATCTGGACAGGCTAACAATTGGCCTGCGCATCAACAAACTAATCGGTACTTCAATCTAGGCTCTAAAAGTCCTAAGCAATTGTTGGAAACAATCTTGCCAAACCATTTTGCTCGAAATCGTGCCGAAAATAAAAACATCTCAAGCAGACCAGCGTCTATTTCTAGTAAAGCGTCTCTGAATTTATCAAAATTAGGCTCTGGCAGACACCAAAGGCAACGCATTAATATCCGTAAACAGACAAGCCAACGCATCTACGGATGCTGTGGCTGTCAATCTTGCTTAAGCCAAGGCGACCTCTCCCCTAACTTAGATAGAGCAATCAGTAACACAACTGGATTCGAGTCGTCTCCATTTCCCCTCAAACAGGGCTGGTTATACGATCTGGGGGTTGTAGATGCTAATAACGACAATATTTTTGATGTTTTTACCACCAATCACAATGCCACCGAGAACCTGCTGCTGGGTAGCCCATCCGGCAGCTTTACTGATGTTTTATCCCAATGGAATCTGGATCAAGACCGCAAGTTTCCTGGATTTGGAGACTTCAATTATACGCCGCCGTTTCACCTCAAAGGATTCCATATCTATCGCCGCATGGATAATGAATTGCATCTCCGATTACAGCAAGGCAGTAAACCGATTCAGGGTGAAATTGTACTTCCCTCACCCAGAACGCGTAAATCCAATATCCAGATTATGAGCCGACATCAAGCCAATGCCCAACTCAAACACTTCCCCTGGCAACAGGGACGACGAACCCGGATCCGATTCAAAATTCGCCCGAATGGACACTTGGTGTTAAACACCAGATTCTCGGAGACCAATTACTCGTTTAAGCTGGAGAAGCCATTACAGCTACAGCAGGTATATGTGGGCGGACGACAAATTCATCCCAAAAATCACCAATTTAAATTACAGTTGCGCGATCGACACAGTATGGCTTGGGCTGATTATCAAGGCGATGGCCGGCTGGATGTATTTATGGCTAGAGGAGGATTGCGTGGCCAAATTCTCAAATTCCCCAGTGCCAGTCAACCCAAAGACGAATTCTTCACGAGCCTAGGCAATGGTCGATTCAAAAATCGAGCTGCTCAACTTGGATTCGAGAAACAGGGATGCCGTGCTCGTAAAGTTGCCTGGGTGGATTTTAACCAAGACAATCGACTCGACTTGTATATTGCAGGACTAAAAAGCCCCAATCAACTGTTTCAGCAGCAGCCCAATGGTCGGTTTACAAACGTCGCGGCTCAGCAAAACCTCAACTTTCGTGATTCCACTCAGTTTGAATGGTTAGATGCAGACAATGATGGCGCTCAAGAGTTGCTAATTGCCCGCAACGGCAAACTGGAACTTTACAGCAAACAAGCCAAACAGTTTCGTCGAAGACAAAGTATTTCTGCTGCTGGAATCGAGATCAGAAAACTAGCCCTTGCCGATTATGATCGAGATGGCGATATTGATGTTTATGCAGCATCTCCCCAATCTAGTTTGTTGTTAATCAACACAGGTGGACGCTACACCGCCATTAGCCCCGCAGCCGCTGGCTTACCCACAAACGCCCTGACCGCTAACTGGGTCGATTACGACAACGATGGCCTCCAAGACCTCCATGTTGCTCCCAGTGGCCTCTATCGTCAGTTATCTAACCAACAATTTGAGGCAACTCAATTGCTGAGTGCAGCCCCATCCCTTTTAGCTGATGCGTTTGCCAGTCCTTCAACCAACCATGCCTACCACACCTGGGCCGATCTCGACAATAACGGTACGCGAGACGGGTTGTTTCAACTCACTCAAAATGGTTATGGACAAGCAACCCTTTACCGTAACCAGTTAACAGACAATCACTGGCTTCAGCTCAAGCTCGTAGGGCCAAAAGGCAATCGTCAAGCCATTGGTGCCAAGGTTACAGTAATCACGGCTAACCACAAACAGCTTCAGGCTGTGGGGCAAGCTGAGGGTTCGCACTATTCGCAAGGCCATTACCGCCTATATTTTGGTTTAGGACAACAGCTAGCCGCTGCAGCCCTTCAAATTACCTGGCCCGACGGCAAGCGCCAAGAAATCCAATCTCCGGCAGTAGACCAGCTTTTGACAGTCCACTACGCACCTAATCGATAGGTTAATTTAGAAGTTGGATCAAGAACCACCAGAGATTAGCCCGCGTAGACGGGCATTATTTGCTTAATCATGGTTTCTAATCACTATTGTTCTACTGCACCTTTGTTCTACTGCACCTCAGAATCCGGTGGTTCAAGTTGATACGACTGGGATGGTTCTACTGCTGCCACCCCTTCAACCTGACAAAGACGATCCATTTGTGTAGACTCAATCGTTCCTGCAACCACACCGATTTGCTGCATGCACTGTGCTACCCTCATTCCTGCTGCTTGCAGGGCCTCAACTACTTCTGAGAGTTGCTCTCGATGTTGGTCATCTACTAAAACCGTTACCTCTAGATCAGACATAGTATTCACCAGTCTACTTATATATTGTATTTTGCCTTCTAAATACAGCAGATCCCATACCCAAAAGTATGAGATCTAAGCTGTTATTTCTTTAATCTTCAACTGAATTGCGATCACGTCATCTTTAGCCGCAACAAATTATCGACTTCAGATTCTATGGAGGTTTTATGGATCATCTACGGAGCTTGAACCAAGCCAACTCCCACATCTTCTGAAGCTAGCGGTAGCCGACGAGCTGTTTTCATCAGCAGATTCCATAAATCTTGGCCTCTCAATCCAGACCGTTCAGCATGAAGAGCTGCAATTCCAGCCACATGGGGTGTTGCCATACTGGTACCGCTGATGGTGCGATATTGAGTTGGCATCGGCCAGCTTGAATAAACCGCTACCCCAGGACCAGCAATATCCACCTGCCCTCCGTCAGGATTAAGACCTCGATTTGAGAAGCGAGCCATTTGCAAATCTGAATCCAAAGCGCCCACAGCCAGAATTGAGGGACTGTTGGCCGGACGCGCCACTGGATTAAAAATCCCCAAATCCCGACGGCTTTCATTGCCTGCTGCGGCTATGATCAACGTTCCACGCTGGAGCGCTCGTTGCGCCACTGCCTCGTAGATGGGTGAATAGCGCGTGCCAATTTGAGTGGGTGCCCCCAACGACATAGAAATAATCTCACAGCCGTTAGAAATTGCCCATTCAATGCCCTCCAAAATGCCGCTGTCGGTTCCACTGCCCCGATCGCTCAGTACTTTTCCAGCATAAATTTCTGCCTCATAGGCGGCCCCATAGCGGGGTAAGCGACCGGGTGCACGCGAACCACAGGCCGTACCGATACAGTGAGTTCCATGACCATTGCCATCCTGCACGGCCTCACCCGGAATAAACGACTTGCTAACCACGACCCGACCTACAAAGTCAGGATGATTTAAATCAAAGCCCGTATCGAGAACCGCTACCTTAATTCCTATGCCGCTAGAACAGGAATTTACAACTCTCGTGGCTTGCAGCCCCCAGGTTGATTCTGATTCATCTACAGCCTGCGTCAACTGGCTCTGCTCAGCCGGGAGCAAACTGCCAATCAGGTGATTCACTGCATCCCGATACCCTCTGAGGTAATCCACCGCAATATCCGGATTTTGACTCGATTGCGTTAGCTTGGGTGGCATAAAGTCTGGTTCTTCTAGAGCATAGACCACCTGTTCGGGTTCAATCGCCAAAATGGCGCTGTTGGCCTCTGCCGAAGCCCGCACCGACTGGAGTTGCTCAGGTGCAACATCCACCACAGCCACTCCCAGCGTACTCAACACAATCGGGGGATTTGCTGCCTCGTCGCTAGCCATCCCAAGACCAGTCGCTTCAGTCAGCGTTTGCATGCCTTCATTCACTGCACCTTCACGAAATAGCACCAGGTAGCGCCCTGTCATTTCAGGCTGAGCTGTCATAGAATTCAGATTATTCACCATTGCTTACCAATTGCCTCTTGATTTAATAGCAGTTGAAAATCAAGCGATAGGATTGCTGATATTGAAGTTGATACCCCGTTGAACCAATCGAGTGACCGACCTAGTGACCAACCCAGTGACAAGAGATTCAGGTTGATTAAATGAATTGATTTGAATTAACTTGAACTAATTTGAATTGAACGCAACGAAACTCCACACCAGCAATCCTGCCCAAAACTGTACGCTATACCTCAGGGATGACCCTTCAGTGGTTGACCCCTCAGGGTTGACCCCTCAGTATCAGCATACCGTCTGTTCAGTTGCCCTACTCGATAGTTGCCGAATCGTTACCGAAAGCAGTCTCAGCGCCAGTCGAGCAGTGCTACCTCACAAACCCATTTAGGCACTTGCTTGAAAGGATGCCCAGTACCCACAAGGGTGATATTGGCAGGTGCGGACAATGGAGATAGTAGCTCAAAGCAACCATTGCCAGATGAAAAACACCAGCATGCCGATCACAATGGTCAGCAGCAAATTCTTGCGCCACACTCCAATTCCCACAGCCGCTATGGCTCCGATCAAGCGAGCGTTCGAGAAATCAAGCCACAGCTGATCGTTTGGCATCAAGACAGCAGGAACTACAATGGCCGTTAGAACTGTGGGTGGCACAAAGCGCAAAAGCTGCAAAAACCAAGGTGCTAGCTGAAGCCGTCCGCTCATGGCCAAAACCGGATAGCGAATCAAAAAGGTGACAATGACCATGCCAGTGATTAGGAGAAATTCATTCATAGAGGTGAGGGGAGCGGGGGATGAGGGAGATGAGAAAAGATGAGAAAAGATGGAGAACAATCAAGCTTTTTTGATTTGCTCGACTAGCGCGCCAGTAGCAATTCCGGCAATGGCGGCGACTATGAGGCCAAGCTGGTGTGGCCATCCATGAGCTAAAAGGGAAACGAGTCCAGCTACTAGAACGGCGGCAAACATTGAATGGTTGATCAAATAGGGGATGATCATACCGATGAACGTAACAGACATGGCAAAATCTAAACCCCAGTCAGCTGCATTGGGAATCCATTGACCAACTGTTAGCCCTACCCAGGTACAAAGTTGCCAGTTCGCATACATGAAAAAAGCCGCTCCCAGATAAAACCAATGTTTATAGGGAGATGGATCTGGTTGATGATAGCGGGCAATGGCCACTGCAAATGCTTCGTCAGTTAGCCAGAAGCCGATCGGTAGTTTCCAAACTTGAGGTAAATCGCGTACATAGGGTACTAGGCTGACAGCATAGAGCAAATGGCGTAAATTCACGACAAACGTAGTCAAAATAATCAGCGGAAGGGCGGTACCGGCACTCAACAGCCCTAAAGCAATAAATTGGGAGGAGCCAGCGAAGACAAAAGCAGACATCGCCATTGCTCCAGCATGGGAGAGGCCGCTGCTGGCCGCTAACGTGCCGAAAATAATTCCGAAGGGAATCGCTCCCACGACCAGCGGGATAATTGCCCGACATCCTGCCCAAAACTCTGACTGGGCCGTCTTCCTGGAAAACTGACGCTGACTAAGTTCCATTACTCTCTGCACAACGTGAAACTATGTCAGCTTAGACCAACCACCGTTGGCTCGTCTTGGATGTTTTTTCAGCCATGTTTTTTCAGATGGGGATGCCTCACTCCAGGGCAATCCGGCTAATCAAACTAATTTTCTGTTCCGTTGTCTGCCCAGGTAGGTATTAATCGGGATCAAGATCAGGATAAGATTGGCTATGGACAGTTTATCCTTGGGGTCAATTTACTCTGGATACCTGTAAATTTAAAATTTGGTTGCGCTCTGTGACACTGAGGTTTTATGAGAAGATTGTTATCGGGTTTAATCGCCTTGGCACTTGTGATTGTCGTTGGTCTGACCGGCTGTTCCAGTGCTCCCGGTGGCTTGAGCGGCAACTACCGTCAGGATACATTGGCAGTAATTGAAAGCCTCAGAGCTGCACTCGATCTACCTGATGACTCGCCAGACAAAGTCGCCGCCCAGGCAGAGGCCCGTGAAAAAATCAACCAGTTTTCGGCCACCTATCGCCGCGATGGCTCCTTGCTGAAGCTAAGTTCGTTTACTACCATGCGCACAGCTTTGAACTCGCTGGCAGGCCACTACAGCTCCTATCCCAATCGTCCGGTACCAGAGAAGTTGAAGAACCGGCTGGAGCTAGAGTTCAAACAGGTCGAAGCTGCCTTGAAGCGCGAAGCTTAGGCTTAAATTTTGACAAGATTTCTCCGCTAGATCTAGAGGGGGCGTCCGCTTGCTGGTACGCCCTTCTTTTTTTAGATGAAGGCTAAACGTTGACTGATTTGACCCACTGTCTCTGATGGCAGCAGAACCATGAAGCGGAATGTGGGCATCTTGCCCACCGCCAGCGAAACGCTTGCCCTACCCATCGTTCAGATCATTAGATTGACTTACGTATCAGGTAGCCTTTAGCGCCAGTGTGCTAACTGTTTCAAGCGCTCAAACAGCTCTCGCCGCATTTGGGCATCGGCTTTGCGACTACACGGCACTTCTAGCAGGCGGATGCCTTCAGGCGGCAGTGGGTTGAGGCGATGAATCAACTGTTGCCACGATTCGATGCGTTCATACTCTACACCGTGGGCCAAACAAAGCGGCCCAAAGTCAATTACCTGCGGTGTGGCGAAAAACTGCTCAAACGGCGGGTCAAAGCCCGAAATCGGTAAGGATTCAAAAATGCCGCCGCCTTCATTATTGATCAAGACAATCGTCAGATGGCCAACTAACTGATGGCTGACCAAAAACCCGTTGCTATCGTGCAGCAGTGCCAAATCGCCAGTCAACAAAACGCTGCTCTGATTGCGGTGGGCGATGCCAAGTGCAGTTGATAGAGTTCCATCAATACCGTTGGCCCCCCGATTGAAATAGGGCCGAATCGCTCGGTTTCCCGGTTGCCAAAAAAATTCGACATCCCGCACCGGCGTGCTGCTAGCAATAAACAAAGGTGTTGCTTCCGGCAAATGCTGAGACAACAGCCACGCCACCTTGCCCTCAAACAAGACTTCTGTGGCAGCCATCTCCTGATCCAGCGCCTGTCGCATCTGAGTTTCACAATGCTGCCACAGAGATAAATAGGTCATAGACTCGCCAAGAAATTCACTGGGAGTTCCCAAGTGGGACGCTACCTGCTCAATCGAGCTGCGTAGATGCACCGTTTTGCCATGCAGCGGGTCGAGGTTGCGGTCACTTGCATCGATGATCCACTGCTGCGGTTGGGTTTGCGTCAGCCACTGCCGCAGGGTTTTGCTGGTGGGCATTTCTCCCACTCGAATCACCCAGTCTGGCGCTAGCTTCTCAGCCAGTTCTGGATTACGCAGGATGAGATCATAAGTAGAAATCAAATTAGGATTTAGCTTCGCGTAGTTGCGCAGTGGTGACAATCCTTCTGCTAGAACAGGAACCTGGAGGGCTTGAGAGAGCTGAGCCACCAGTTGGCAATAGGCTTGAGGACACTGTGGCTGGGCTAGTCCGGCGATCATTAGACCACGTTCGCAGGCAGGGAAGGGAGTAGGGAAGATGGGGTAGGTGGGGGAGAGGGGGAAGGTGGGGGAAGAGGTGTTGGGCTGGACGGTGCTGAAAAAGTCGGGTGGAAATTGGTCGGCGAAGGCTTGGGCGTCTGGTTGTGGGATGGGGGCTAGCGGATCGCGGTATGGAATGTTGAGGTGGACGACTCCCGCTACTGGGTGGAGCGTGCGCTCCCAGGCATAAATTAGGGTTTGCCGTAGGTAGGTCAGTAGATTGAGGTCAAGGGTGGGTACTGCAAGTTCGCTATACCAGTTGGGAAACGTCCCGTAAAGTTTTTGCTGATCAATAGTCTGTCCAGCGTTGCAGTCTCGCAATTCGGGGGGGCGGTCTGCGGTCAGCACCAGCAGCGGCATCCGGCTTTCTCGCGCTTCGATCACGGCTCCATAAAAATTGGCTCCAGCCGTGCCAGAGGTACAAATCAAGGCCACCGGAATTCCAGTGCGCCGAGCCAAACCAATCGCAAAAAAAGCTGCCGATCGCTCATCCAGAATTGGAATTGCCTCAATCGCCGGGTGCTGAGCAAATGCTACCGCTAACGGAGCCGAACGCGAGCCAGGACAAATAATGGCCGTTGTTAATCCTAGCCGATGCAGAGTTTCAACTAGGACAGAAGCCCAGATTGTATTGACGTTGTGAAAGTGAACTGGCATGAAGCAGGCGCATAGAGCTGGCACAATCTTCTATTGTCGCTTACTAGGCTAGCAATCTGGGGTGATTCCCAAGGCGCGTAGTTGGGCTGCCAGTTGCTCGGCCCGCTGGGTTGAACTGCTTCAAATAGCAAAAAGAGCGCTATCGCTGCGCCCTCATTTGAATCGTTGGATTCATTGATTCTTAATCTGTTCGTCTTTAGCCCTAAGAGTTCGATCAGAGTAAGCCAATTAATTTGACGCTGTACCAGCTACGCCCAAAACTTCTAGGCTAACCGGAGCTACACCAGAGTGAATTAATCCAATAATCCGAGCGGCTCCTGCCGACAAATCAATCACCCGGTCATGAGCAAAGGGACCGCGGTCATTGATCCGCACCACAACCGACTGGCCGTTATCCATATTGGTCACCCGCACATTGGTGCCAAACGGCAAAGACGGATGGGCCGCCGTTAGCGCGTTTTGATTAAATACTTCGCCACTGGCACTGTAATTGCCATCAAATCCAGGCCCATACCAGGAAGCATAACCGGAGAAACGCAGATTCAAGTTACCCAAACTTACTTGGCGGATGCCGTTCGGGTCGCCTTCGATGCCGGCCAATGGGGATGCACCGCCCATCTGCCGCCGAATCCGGTTCGTGGCCTGCAACAGATCACCCGATGAATTAGCAACTGTGTCCGGTAGAACTGTGCTTTCATCGACCGTCACAATTTCCGTATCCTTCGCCTTGATCACATACTGCTGACGAGCTGCATCCCAAGAGATTTTAATCTCATCAGCGCTGACATTGTCTCGGTAGAGCTGGTTTAAGCGAGCTGCCGTCGCGGTTGCCCGCCACACCGGATCCTGAGAATCAGTGGAACCGGTGCTGACATCACTAGGAATGGTATTGGGGATGGGTGGGGTCGATTCGGTAAGTGGCTCAGCCGAATTGGCTTGAATCGCGGCAGATGTACCAGAGGTGGTCTGAGTGCTAGCGACCTTAACCTCTGCTCCACTAGAGGAGCTTGCTGTCTGATTAGCCTGTGCACCAGAGGCAGATTCGCCCACGGCTTCGCCCAAGAACGTTAAAACAGGGATATTGCGGACATAAAGCGTGGCGGCATTGCGGCCTTGTAACGGATGGGATTGGATGGTGGCAACCGTAGCATTAGCTCGTGATGCGTCCTGGGACTGATATTCCCCAACCTTGACAACCTCTACAGGTTGACTACCGCTAGATTCAGCAGCAGTTGAGTCCGAGGTAGAGGGGGCAGCGGCTGGGGCAACTGCCGGAGTAGAAACTTTTTCACCAACCTTCTCGTCAGAAGGGGAAGGAATTGCAGTTGCTGAACTGATTCCGTTAGACGCTTGGCCAAGAGGTTGAGCGGCTTGCACCTGATTTTGCGCATTCTCAGGATTCTCCAAGCTGGAATCCCGAAGAGCCGAAGCGGAAGCGACCTGAGCAGCAGACCCTGATTCAGAAACGCTTACTCCCGATTGTTCGTCTGTTGATTGCTGCTGGTCAGCATATCCCGAAGGGGCTAATCCCAGCGTGGAAACCAACAAAGCTGCGGTAAAACCGCTTAAGAGTTTTTGATTCATACATCCATCGTGAATAGTACCTGAAGATAGGCTTTCGCCGGGATCGGGCAGCAACGCTACCCAACCTCACAAGCCAAACTTGGCAGCGGACTAAAACCTATGGAGTCTCGGCAGTGCGGGGAGTTGTATCAAGCCCACTGATTGGCGGGATCAACAAAACTCCTACAGAATGCTTAACTCGTACTCGTTACGTGTTCACTCCGGGCTAAGGAACTGCAACAGCGTAGCATGAAGTTTTTGTAGATTGGATCCGGGATCACGGATAAACGACGTAACTTTACATAATCTTCACATTAAAATTTGGGGTCAAAAGTTCTGTCAGATAAGGCTTCTGGGCAATATTTACAAAAAGCAACTTTATGAAAACTTTATAATAATTTCACCCCATATTTAGGTGCGGCTCGCTAGCCTGGAGAGTAAGCCTAAATTAGAGAGTAATTGCGGCCCTTCAGCAACCATTCGGGCGTAGGCGGAATTAATTCAGCGGCCCAAGGCGCTTGATTGAATTGCGTTCGTCGAGCCTTTGCGAGGCCCAGGTCAGCGAGTTGGATCTGAGGTAGGCTAAGCGAATCAGCCAAGCCAAATAAAGCAAGCCAGACAAAGTGGAAATTGCTCTAGTCACCATCAGTAGTTCCGTGCCAGCCTTGACCTGATGGATTTTGCGTGTAAGGCGCAACACCAAGTCAAAGTATTTAAGTACGTATTTAATTACTCTAAGAACTGCAAACTCAGTATCATAACAGACGCAGTTGAGCTGCCTCATCCGCACTCGTCTCAAGACCAGTAGCCGCATTCAGTGGTGCTAGTTGGGGGGTGATTGCCAAGTCTGAGCTGGTCCACTCCGAAGGCTCACCTGTCAAAAGCACCGCAGCCGTATCCAGCATTTCAGCTGCAATATCAGCTAAATGAGGTTGGTTGTCGAGATAGGCTTTCAATGCATCTACCGGATCAATCGCATGGCCGGTTCCTAGTTCTGGTAAACGAGGCCGAGCCAGTTGGCTGACTAAATCGGCCTGAATCGTATAGGTATGGGCAGCACTGAGATATTGGTGTAAACAATGACTCTCAATCTGGTCGAGCTGGTCTGGTCGCACCTGGTAAATTAACCGCACCACCGCATCCGTAAATTCCTCGGACTCGATGGCTGCGATCAGGGCTGCCTGAGGATCTTTTACATCCGATACATTGACCCGAATCGTTCGGAATGGACGCACCGGCAGAGGACAAAACTCTAACGTGGCCTGACCCGGTTCTACCTCAACCAGGACAAAGCCTTTTTCTTCCTGCTCTTCACTAAAATCCACCCGTTCGATGCTGCCCGGATAAACTACCAGTGGCTGTTCTGCCAAAATTTGATGGCGATGCACATGCCCCAACGCCACGTAATCAAAACACGGGCGAGCCAATAACGACATGGGAACCGTAAACCCTTTCCCAACGGCTAAAAACCGCTCTGCCCCAAACTGAGCTGTATCCGTCATGAGATGGCCGAGCAGCACCGTCGGCAGGTTGGGATCCAAGCGGCGAATCTCTCCTTCTAGCGCCACGCGCAGGCGATCGATTAGCAATTGATTCACTTCAGCGAGCGACAGCCCTTCGGCATCAGGCCGTGTTAATAAAGCGGAGCGCGTCAGCCACGGTAGCGTAATCACCTGAATTCCGCCATGACGAGTTTGAATCCGGTGCGTTTCTAGCCGATCGCCCACCACAAACCCAGGTACTCCCAAGGTGCGATAGATGCACAAACTCGCTCCACCCGCGCCCTGCGAATGCTGATCGTGATTCCCTACCAAAAGCACGGTCGGAATCTGAGCATCCACTAAGCGGCGAAACTGAGCGGCAAAAGCTTCCTGCACGATTGGCAGCGGCGTGGCGTCCGGAAACGCATCTCCACCAAACAAAACGAGATCCACCGACTCAGCAATTGCACGATCAATACAGCGACCCAGAGTAGCCACGAAATCCTCCAGACGAGTATTCAGTCCCGTTTCTGGATTGATTCGCCCATGGGAAAATCCACTACCCAGATGAATATCAGAAAGATGGAGAATCTTGATCATGGTAAAGCCCCTTGACGAAGGCGTTCAGCGCCAGCTCGCAAAGGCCAGCACCTGCCCCAACCATAGCATCATTGAGGGAGTCAGGCGTCAGACGTCAGGCGTCAGGTGCCAGGCGTCAGGAGTGGATGTGGGGCAGATTTGTCGAATCTATATTTATAAAAGTCGGATTTGCAACCGCAATCTAGAATAGACGAAGGCACTTAGAAACGTTTTTGGGGGTAATGTCATTGTTTTGGACTCTGGCAACGATCGCAGTTTTGGCGCTGCTCATTGTGGTTCACGAACTAGGGCACTTTCTGGCGGCGCGGCTCCAAGGTATTCATGTGAATCGCTTCTCGATTGGCTTCGGCCCAATTTTATGGAAATATCAGGGACCGGAAACCGAATATGCGATTCGCGCCTTTCCGCTGGGTGGCTTTGTTGGCTTTCCCGATGATGATCCGGACAGCGAGATCCCGCCGAACGATCCCAACCTGTTACGGAATCGGCCTGTTTTGGACCGGGCAATTGTGATCAGCGCTGGGGTGATTGCCAACCTAATTTTTGCCTACTTTGTGTTTGTAGCCCAGTACAGTGTGATTGGTGTACCCGAGAAGTTTGATTTTCAGCCTGGTGTGATTGTGCCGGAAGTTACGTCTCAGGAATCACCGGCGGCATTAGCTGGCATCAAGTCGGGTGACATTATCCTCGCGGCAGATGGTCAAGAGTTGGGAGCATCCGAGCAGGCAATTCGCACTTTGATGGATGTGATTCGTGCTAACCCAAATGACCCAGTCGATTTGAAGGTGCAGCGGGGCGAACGTCAGCTTCAGGTGAGCGTCACACCCAAAGTTGGAGATGATGGCGTGGCTCGGATTGGCGTACAGTTGGCTCCCAATGGCAGCATTACCGCCTATCGTCATCCCAATGGTTTTTTTGAAGTGCTGGGTTTGGCTGCCGAGCAGTTTCAGAGCATGTTTGTCACCACTGTGAACGGCTTCTGGTCCCTGTTTACTGATTTTCCTTCGGTTGCTAGTAAGGTGGCAGGTCCGGTCAAAATTGTTGAGCAGGGTGCAGGGTTAGCTTCTTCTAATGCCAACACCTTATTTCCCTTCACGGCTATCATCAGCATCAACTTGGCCATTATCAATATCCTGCCGCTGCCTGCTCTCGATGGGGGGCAACTCGCTTTTCTACTGGTAGAAGGCTTACGCGGTAAACCCATTCCTACCCGCATTCAAGAAAATGTCATGCAAACAGGGTTAGTGCTCCTACTCGGTCTGGGCATTTTTCTGATTGTGCGCGACACGGCTCAGCTTGAAGTATTCCAACGCCTGTTTCAATGAGTTGTTTTAGTGAATCCTGAGAATGTCACTAGCCTCTCTGAGGTCTAGCCATTTAAGTCTGGAAAATCGAATAAACTCAACAACGTGTGAGCGGGATCACTGCCTAACAGACCGCTCACCTTCACACTGGGCAAAGCATTGCTGTCTCTCCATCCTCTACACTCCCACCCTGTTCGATAGTGGTTACTACACGCAAATTAGGAGCGAAAAACCCAGGAACCAAAAAACTGGGAACCAAAAAACAAAGGGCGTCGGAAATCTTGACTCGGTTGAAGCGCCTCTATCCAGAAGCCCCCTGTACACTCAACTACGAAACGCCAGTTCAGCTCTTGGTGGCAACAATCCTTTCGGCCCAGTGCACCGACGAACGGGTCAATCTAGTCACGCCAGAATTGTTTCGCCGCTTTCCCGATGCGCCCGCGTTGGCCAGGGCTGACCTAAGTGAGATCGAACAATTGGTGCGCTCTACCGGCTTCTACCGCAACAAAGCTAAAAATATTCAAGCCGCTTGCCGCATGATTATCAGCGAATTTGGTGGAGAGGTGCCCCCATCAATGGACGAGCTGCTGAAGCTGCCTGGAGTGGCTCGCAAGACTGCGAATGTAGTTTTGGCCCATGCTTATGGCATTCATGCAGGCGTCACTGTGGATACTCACGTCAAACGGCTAAGCCAACGGTTGGGACTCACTAAAGAAACTGATCCGATTCGGATTGAGCGCGATTTGATCAAACTGCTGCCCCAACCCGACTGGGAAAATTGGTCAATCCGACTAATTTACCACGGGCGGGCTGTGTGCAATGCTCGTAACCCTGCCTGTGGCAGTTGCGTTTTAGCAGATTTATGTCCTGCTGCGGATTTAACCAAAGCCTTACCGGTTCTTCCCCAAGCCATATCGCCCTGAATTGAACTCAGGACTGCCTGTCTATGAGCAAGCCTGCCATTATTTGCGTTGATGACGAACCTACCGTTCTCGAGAGCCTCAAGATCGAGTTGAAACAGGTGTTGGGTGACACTTGCTTAATTGAGACGGCAGAAAGTGGCGAAGAAGCATTAGAGCTGTTTGGAGAACTGCAAGTCGATCAATACGAAATCGCGCTCGTATTTGCTGATCAGATTATGCCTGGAATGCGGGGCGATGAACTGCTGCAACAAATCCATACTCGCTCGCCCCAAACCCTCAACATCATGATCACAGGGCATGCCGACTTAGAGACGCTGGGTACGGCGATTCGTTCTGCTAGCCTCTATCGCTACATTGCCAAACCCTGGCAGTCCAACGATCTGCGTTCAACCGTGTTGGAAGCGATTCAAAACTACCATCGCACTCGCGAACTGGAGTTACAAAACAGCCAGCTACAGGCCACCGTCCAGCAACTAGAGCAATCCCTTGCCGCACTTCAGCAGTCGAAAGAGCAGCTCTGGCAGCAAACTCAAACGCAAGAGGCACTCAGTCAAACCTATTTAGCCCTTGCTATGCAGCAGGTGCAGCTCTATCAAGCCTTGCAGTCCCAGCTTGAGGATTTGGAGTACCAAAACCAGCTCAAAGATAATTTTCTCGATTCGATTTCCCATGAGTTGCGCTCTCCGATCTCTAATATCCGTATGGCCACTCAGATGTTAGAAGTGCGCTTACAGCAGTTGGGCGTTCCCGACACCGTGCTGCAGTGCGATCGTTACTTGCAAATTCTACGGACTGAATGCCAGAAAGAAGCTGACCTGCTCAACGATTTGCTGGCCCTGATGCGGCTAGATAGCGGTAGTGAATCATTAAACTTGTCTACCGTCAGCCTCAATCTCTGGATTCCCCATATTGCCGAACCGTTCATCGAACGCATGCAGGAGCGCCAACAACACTTGCAGATCGAGGTACCTCCTGCGCTTCCCAGCCTTACGACTGACCTATTCCACCTGGAACGAACCCTGACCGAGCTGCTGACCAACGCTTGGAAGTACACCCCTGCCGGAGAAACCATCACGATCACGGTTCAAGTCCTATCTACCCCACCCGATGCCGCTTCCTCTGTGACTGATGCGTCCGAATTGGAAGCCTTTGATCGCTTGGGTGGAGCAATGGCCCTACCCTCGATGGCAACCTCTCTGGCTCAGTCCGAACTGTGGATCAGCATCAGCAATTCAGGTGTGGAAATTCCTCCAGAACAACAAGCGCTCATTTTCCAGCAGTTCTACCGTATTCCCAATCACAACGTTTGGCATCAGGGCAGCACGGGGTTGGGGCTAACCATCGCCAAGAAGCGAGTCGAAAAACTGCGGGGAAGCATGGCTGTTACTAGCGAAAACGGCCAAACAACCTTTACAGTTAAGCTGCCCTTGAACATACCAATCGGCAGCTAAAGTAATCCTGCTAGTTGATTTGGGCGAACTGAAGTCTGGGCGAACTGAAGTCTGGGCGAACTCCATAGCTACCTGACAGTAGAGCCTATATCAGCAAGCAACAATTGGGCGCAAAACAATCAGATCGGGAACAATTGGTACTTGGCAGTTCAGCCGCTTATTGCTACCAAGATCTAAAATCTAGAATCCAGACCTCAGAATGGCATGAGCTGAAACAGTGTTCCCTATGGACCAGCAGACCCAGACCCAGATGAATATCCTGGTCGTTGACGATACGCCAGATAGCCTCCGGCTGCTGGTTGGTATTTTAAGCGAACAAGGCTACAAGGTCCGAGCTGCGCCCAATGGTCGATTAGCGCTATCTGCGGCCCAAAAGCTGCCGCCCGATTTGATCCTGCTGGACATCAACATGCCCGAAATGGATGGCTATGAAGTTTGCCGCCGCTTCAAAGCGGACGAGCGCACCAGCCATATTCCGGTAATTTTTCTCAGCGCCTGGAGCGATGTCTTCGATAAAGTAAAAGCCTTTGCCGTGGGTGGAGTGGATTACATCACTAAGCCATTCCAAATCGAAGAAGCCATTGCCCGGATCAAAACCCATCTCACCATCTGCTCGCTGCAAACCAAACTCCAGCAAAAAAACGAAGACTTGATTCGGACGCTAAACCAACTTAAAACTACCCAGAGCCAATTGATTCAGGCTGAAAAAATGGCCGCTTTAGGGCAGCTGGTTGCTAACGTTGCTCATGAAATCAACACTCCGCTAGGCGCGATTCGCTCTTCGGCAGAGATTGTCAATCATGTCTTGACCCAAAATTTAGAGCAATTCACCCGGGTTTTGCAAGCCATCGATCCAGCCCATTGGCAGCTCTTTTTCGCCCTGCTGCATCAATCGCTAGAATCTATGCCGCTGCTGACCGGCTTATCCAGTCGCGAAAAACGTCAGTTCAAGCGCCTGCTGATGCAGAAACTTGAAGCCTGCGCCATCGCCGATGCCGATGTGGTGGCGGACACGTTAGTCGATATCGGGATTTACGAGAATATCGATCCCTTTCTAGCGCTGCTTCGCCATCCCCATAGCCGCCAAATCCTCGATACGGTGTATCAGCTTGCCAGCCTGCAAAAAAGCACCCGCACCATTTTGACTGCCACCGACCGAGCTGCCAGAACCGTATTGGCCTTGAAGCGCTATGTTCACCAGGATGCCAGCGGCAGAAAAACCGAAACCGATGTCGTGGAAGGCATCGAAACGGCGCTTACCCTGCACCTGAATCAGATCAAGCGCGGTGTCGAGGTAGTGAAAAACTACGGCGACTTTCCGACAATTTTGGCTTTTCCAGACGAACTGAACCAGGTTTGGACAAATCTGCTCAGCAATGCCCTCTATGGTATGGACTACCGTGGCATTCTAACCATCACCGTTACTCGGACCGAGGACGATATTCGGGTAGACATTACCGATACCGGCAAAGGGATTCCACCCGAACTACAGACTAGAATCTTTGATCCGTTTTTCACCACCAAGCCCAAAGGCGAAGGTAGTGGTTTGGGTTTGAGCATCGTGAAAAAAATTGTCGAACGTCATGCTGGACGCATCGAGGTTGAGAGCCAACCGGGACAAACTACCTTCTCGGTCTTTCTGCCGTTGGAATTCTCTGAAGCCGTAGCAGAAAGCCCCCAAACCGTTTTCTAAGCATTCTTGAGTATCACCTGGGCAATCAGCCCAGAAGTTCGATACAATTAGAAACGCTGTATTAAATAGGCTAAAACTCTTTCATGGCAAAGAAAAGCATGGTTGAGCGGGAGAAAAGGCGCCAAAAGCTGGTGGCCAAGTACGCTCAGAAGCGGGAAATGCTGCTGGAGCAGTTTGCCAGCGCTGAGACCCAACAGGAAAGACTAGAGATCCACCGTCAAATTCAACAATTGCCGCGCAATAGCGCTCCGACCCGAGTTCGCAACCGCTGCTGGATGACTGGACGTCCCAGAGGCTACTACCGCGATTTTGGTGTATCTCGCCATGTGCTGCGGGAAATGGCCCACCAAGGTTTGCTGCCCGGCGTGGTGAAATCGAGCTGGTGAGTCAGTCCAGCTAGCACAGCTATATACCAACACTAGTCAGGCATTACCGCAATCTGGCTGAAGTTGCTGTAAGCATCCAAAAGTATTAGTAATGAATGTTTTAGGACAGAGCGATCGGACTCAAGATGGAGTTGCGGTCGCTCTCTTGTTTGTTGCTCTTGTTTGGTAGGGTAGATTGCTCTCTCGGCAAGCGGTGCTATCCTGGAATGCAATTCTTTACTCTGAAGGCTTTTGAGTGATGCAGCATCCGCTCCAACACGGACAAACCTTTTATAGCCCCGGTTGTCACTTCACCTACCGGGTAATTGGTCCCTGCTGCCGATTATTCGACCGAGAAGAGTTGCCCTGGCCCTGCTGCCGCCTGCAATGGCGAGGCAAAGAACCAAGCTGGCGCAGAATTGGTAAACGGTTTGTGCCCGATCTGGCCACGAAAAACAGCCCTTCTTACTGTGTCGAAGTCGTTGGGCAGGAATATGCTGGCCATACTTTTGTTGTCACTCTCTACGCCGTCAAGCTACCGCCAACGCTGCGAGCATGGTGGTATAGTAAAAGACCATCAACAACTACTGCTCCAGAGCCGAGCGATGTACCTCAATTAGCAGCGCAATCATTGTCGGGTTGATTGTCATCTAGAAGCTTCAAGATGTGTGCCAGCAACATGACTCTATGGTTGATGTAATTGCCGAGAGTTTTTTCCGTGTCAACATTGATTACTACACCCGCTATGAGGATGGTTCGCAGGTTCACCAGTCATCTGCCCAAAAAATTATTGAGCAGATGCTGCGTATGCTTCGCCCCTGTCCAGGTGATCAGATTCTTGAGATTGGTACTGGGTCTGGCTATAGTACGGCCCTTCTCTCGAATATCGTTGGTGTGAACGGATCGGTTACGTCCATCGACATTGATATCGCGATGGTTGAGCGTGCTAGTCTGCTGCTTCAACAGGATGGTTGCACAAATGTGCGCGTACTGTTAGGTGACGGGAGGTCAGGCCAACCGGATGGTGCTCCCTATACTCGGATTATTGCTTGGGCTTCGGTTGAATATGAAATACCCATCCCATTAGTAGACCAGCTAATGAACAACGGCGTATTGATTTGTCCACTCAGAGCACATGCCAGTTCTTGGATTGCTTCCTTTAGAAAAAATGCAGCAGGTGACCTAGAGGAAATTAAACGAATACCAGGGAGTTTTATCCCAATGACTGACACGCCTTTTTATCCGTGGTGCGCTGAGGGCTAGAGCTGTTTACATTAAACCCAACCGCCTCAAATAGTTGTGAATTGCTGAAAGATCTTTAGAATAATTGCCTGATCTCCTTGACTATATGGTACTTTTGTACTATGTAAAATTATATCGCTGCAAATTAAATTGTGAGGTCAGGTTATGGAAGGCTGCCATGCGGGGATCAAAATCGTCACGCCACACCTCGTGCAGAGAGATGAACTGCTGGTCATGGGCATGGAGGTGTGCACCAGCCATCGACGCGAAATGAATTCCGCTACGGCAGACATTCCTCATCTCTGGAATCGTTTTGTCGCCGAGCAACTCTGGCTCGATATTCCTGATTGCGTCAATTCTCAGGTGCTTTATGGTGTTTACACCAACTACAGCAGCGATCGCTTCAGTGAGCATTTGGCCTATTCTCTGATTGTGGCAGTCGAGGTCAGCAGCATCGACAACCCGCTAGAAAACATGGTGGGCATCACCATTCCGGCTGGTTCCTACCTTGTGTTTAGCTGGTTCAATTCACCCGTCCCGTCAGTTCTGCACCTGTGGCAGCAAATCTGGCACTACTTTGCCTCTAATTCTTGCTATCAACGGGCCTTCGCCACCGACTTTGAGGTGTATGAACCGGGACAGGTGAGTATTTTTATCGGCGTCAAGTAGCTGATTTTTTGTGATTACACTCCAACCGTCCCCCCAATGCATTAGGCTAAAAACACTCCAACCGCTTGTCCCATCCAGTCGAATTAGAGAGTTTAGAGAGGTTCATGGATAGTCAGTGGCTCTTTGTGATTAAACTGCTGGTTCTTTCAACAATTTTGGCAGTGGCGATCAAATACCTTGTGCCTCTACTTCAGATTCCGGCTACACCAGAAATTGCTCTGGCGTTTGTCCTATCTCCCACAATTATTTTGGCCGGTATTTTGGTATGGCGGCGCTGGCAGTTTGAAAAGAAGTTTGAAAAAGATAAACTTTGATAGCCTTTGATCGCATCTTCCTTCTATGGCCTCGATTGCAGAAATCAACGATAAGATTCAGCGGCAGCAGGCCGTGGTTTGGACCGTGGAGGAACTGAAAGCCAAGGTTCAGGACATGGGGGTTACCAAAGCTGCAAAACGCGTGGATGTGATCACGACCGGCACGTTTGAGCCGATGGAGTCGTCTGGGGCCATCCTCAACATTGGGCATACCGACCCGCCAATTAAAATTCGGCAGTGCTGGCTGGATGGCGTTCCGGCCTATTCCGGGTTTGGCGCAGTCGATCTCTACCTAGGCGCAACCCAAGTTGCCGACTATAGCACTCCCCACGGTGAACCTAGCGACGGCGAAGAAGTGCGAGAGCGCGGCGGCGGCCATGTGATTGCTGATTTGATCGCAGGCAAAGCAGTCCATCTGCGGGCACTGGGACAAGTTACCGACTGCTATTCTCGTGCCTCCTTTGAAACGACCATCACCAAAGACAGCATCAACCAGTTTTATCTGTTCAATCCCCGTAATCTGTACCAAAACTTTATCGTTGGCGTCAACGGCGGTGATCGCCCGCTGTATACCTATCTGGGTCCGCTCCAACCCCATTTGGGTAACGCCGTTTATTCCAATCCAGGTGCCATTTCACCCTTAATGAACGATCCGGACTTGCAGTTAATTGGCATCGGGACGCGAATTTTTTTAGGCGGCGGGATTGGCTATGTGGCCTGGGAAGGAACACAGCATTTCCCCCTGCAAAAGCGACTGCCCAACCGCACTCCTGTGGGACCAGCCGCTACCCTAGCGTTGATCGGAAATGCTAAACAAATGAATCCGCGTTGGGTTCGGGGTTGCTACTTCAAAAGTTACGGACCGGGACTGATGCTGGGTGTAGGAGTACCGCTGCCTGTCTTGAATGAAGAAGTCGTGGCCCACTGTGCCGTTCAAGATCAGGACCTGGTAGCCCCAGTTGTAGACTTTTCAATTCCGCGTCGAGTCCGACCCACGTTTGGTTTGGTGAGCTATGCCCAGCTCAAATCGGGCCGCATTACTATTGATGGTAAAACTGTCCGGACAGCTCCGCTAGCCAGCGTCTATCTGTCGCGTTTAGTAGCGCAGGAGCTAAAGCAGTGGATCGAGGCCGGAACCTTTACCTTGACAGAACCCGTTGCCCACTTGCCCGATGATCGGATGTTTTTGGCGCAGGACCGGCTGGGTAGTCAGATCAGTTTAGATTGAGTGAGGTTAGGTTGAGTGAGGTTAGGTTGAGTGAGGTTAGGTTGAAGCATTCTGAACAAGCTGTTCAATCTTTGTTGCCTCAGTCGGTAGTGCGGTTGTCAGTACTTCACTTCCGACTTCGGTAATGAATACGTCATCTTCGATTCGAATCCCGCGTACATCAGAAAATTGCGCTAACCGTTCCCAATTTACTACGTCCTTATATTCCTCACGTCGTTCTGAATCATTGAGAATTGCCGGCACTTGATAAAATCCTGGCTCGATGGTCACCGCCATACCTACCTGAAGTGGACGGTCTAATCGCAAATAGCCCAACCCAAACCGCTCGCTGCGAGTCCGTCCTGCTGCATAGCCTGCCAGATCACCCAAATCTTCCATGTCATGCACATCCAGCCCCAGCAAGTGACCAACCCCGTGGGGAAAGAACAGCGCATGTGCATCCATTTCTACCAACGCTGCAACCGAGCCGCGCAGAATGCCCAAATCTACCAGTCCTGCCGCAATGATTGACGCTGCCAGCAAATGCAAATCGCGGTACTCCACCCCTGGACGCGCTGCCTGAATGCATTGATCATGAGCAGCCAACACAACGTCGTAGATGTCGCGTTGCGTCGAAGAAAAGCGTCCTGATACCGGCCAAGTTCGCGTCACGTCGGAGGCCCAGCCTGACGGAGCTTCTGCGCCCAAATCGGCCAACAGCAAATCGCCCGCCTGAATCGGATGATGATAGTGCTCGTTGTGCAGCACCTCGCCATGAACTGTGACAATGCTGGTGTAGGCGCAGGTCGTGTTGTGTGCCATGATTACCTGCTCCATTGCCGCCCGCACTTCCGCTTCGGTTTTAGCTGGGAGCGTAGCCGCCATGCCTGCCTCGTGAGCTGCAACTGTGATCGCTGCTGCCCGTCGGATTTCCCGGATCGCCAAATCATCGTGGCTCAGGCGCAGTTGGATAATCGCCTCGGCCAACTCTCGGTCAATGCCTTGCAGCATGGTGGATGGCGTCAACATGCGGTCGAGCAATTGCGATTGCTGGAGCCGAGTAGCTGCATCAATAACTGGAAGCGTGGCGGCCCCTTCTGCGAATGCCTTCAGCCGACTCAACGGATAAGCGGCATCCGCGCCAATCTCAGCCGCAATCTGATCGCGTCGTGGACTGTCACCATGCCAGAGAATATCCGTCGGAGTCGGATCGTCCATAAACAGCTCCAAGCGGCCTGCTTCTAGGCGAATTGCCGCATTCAGCAAGGGTAGGCCAGCAAAGTAGAGGAAATGGCTGCTGGCCCGAAACGGATAGGTGTTGGCCGCAAAATTACGAGAGCTGCTGCGCCCCGACCAAAGAACCGCAGAACCAGAGAACGCTAGCCGTTGCCGACGTTGACGCAGCGTGTCAGCAAGGGAATCAGAGACGGTAGGGCGATCGCTAAGCTGCATAGTTCAAGTAGATAAAAGTAGAACGAAAATAATTAAACCTGATCAGGATCAATCCCAGCTGCTCGCAATTGGTCTGCCAGGTGCTGTGCCCGCTGCCGCTCTCGTTCGAGCTGTTGACTGGTTTGTTCAAGCTGTTGACTGGTTTGTTCAAGCTGTTGCTGGGCTACTTCTTCGGGAAGCAAAACCAACTCCTTCTCAGGGGTATAGAAGCGCAGTTTTCCGTCTAGGATGCCGAGATACAGGCCCAACTGTTGACTCCACAACCAGCCTTCGGGGGTAAATTCCAACTCCTGGTACACTCCATCCACCAAATGAAAGCCCTTGAACTCTAGTGTGTCGGGATGGAACCAGAAGTAGTCGGGTGTGCGAAACGTGTTTTGGTAGATTTGTTTTTTGAGTCCTTTATCAACAGCGGCAGTAGAATCCGACAGCAGTTCAATAATCACGTTGGGATACTTGCCATCTTCTTGCCAGACAACCCAACTGCGGCGATCGCGTTTTTCCGCATCCAGCACCACAAAGAAATCAGGACCACGGAAATCCTCAGATTTTTTCTGATTCGGACTGAAGTAGATGGTTAAATTTCCTGTTACATAAAAGTTGTTGCGCTCCTGCCACCAAGCTTTTAGCAGGCGGATCAACAGCTCAATTTGATCCCGATGTCGATCGCTTTCCAACGGCGGCTCATCACTCCAGAACTCTCCTTGCGGAAAAATAACATCTTTGGACAGCGCCTGAGAAGCCTCTGGAGAACTGGTCTCTAGTGTAGGGTTCTCGGAAGACATTGAAGAAGTGGCTGAAATCGATTGAGTCATAGCTCAGTAGCATTGTTTGATGTTTCTATCGTACAGGAGCTAGGCGAATTAGGCTTACTCTAAGTTTGACAATTTGGACAATAATAGAGCCTTCGTCCAGCCAAAACTTCTTTCACAATCGGTGTACTGCAGATGTAGCAGGGGCGGTGTTGGCGGCCAAATACGTAATGGCGATATTCGCTGCGCTGTTTGCCTGCTGCCTTCAGGGATTGGGCTAACTGCAAATCGTTCGTAATTCCCTTGCAGCGATAAGACTGATGAGTAACTTGAATTGACACCTCAGCTAATCTTAGAATTTGTTCTGTGGAACAATCGCCTGGACGCAGGAATGGATGAATTCGAGCTACAAATAATACTTCGCTGCGTAAATAATTGCCTAAACCACAGAGGAACTGTTGATCTAACAGCAATGACGCCAACCGCCGCCGGTAAAAGCGCTTGTCTAGATAACGTTCTGCTACCTGCTCTACCGTAGTAGCTGTATCCAACACGTCCGGCCCCAATTTGCTCAAGAACGGATGGTAGGCTAGCGCAATCTCATCGAGCACTTCAATCTCAGAGGCGCTGTAGAGCAGGGCAGATTTCTTTTCGTTATGAATCGCCAGCCGCAGTTGGCGTGTGGTTTGAGGATAATCATGCACGCGACGAATCATCCATTTACCATAAAGCTGATTGTGGCTGTAGATCGTAAGCTGATTATCAAACCGGATCAGCATCGCTTTACCTCGACTCTGTACCGCGGTGACTTCTCGGCCCTGCAGAATTGCTTCATAGGCTTTGAGATGGGCAAACGCAAAAAAGACGCTGCTGGTAGGACGAGACTGAATCGCTTTGGCGATTTCGTCCGCTGCCCGTTTAATTTCCGGTCCTTCTGGCATGGTTGATCCGCACGCTACAGGTCATGCCTACCAGCCTATCAGTTCAAGTGGTCTGTAAACTTGACTCAGTAAATCTAATTAGCTGACAAATCGTTTGTTTGTAGCGGTTTAACCGTTGCTACACAGATTAAGCCGGCACTCGGCTGAGCTTTGTCGAACACCCTGCGCCGATTCTGGGCAGGATGATGAACCCTTGTAGACGGGTTTTGTCTGTGTAGGCGTGGCTTTGAGCCGCCAGTATCCATCAGTGAATTTGGCTACAACAAAGCTGTATCTGGTGATAGACGTGTTTTTGACCCAGTTTTGCTAGCCTTGCGACTGAGCTATTTCAAAGTTGTTTATTTAACCTCTTCAAAGTGATGGGATATTCAAATGTCGATTGATTCACATATCTGGGATTTTCTAGTGATTGGGCTCCTGTTGCTGGGTGTAACGTTGGGTTCGAGTTGGATCACTCGACTGCCGCTTTCTTATGCGCTGATCTACCTGATTGCTGGCATATTTTTGGGTCCCTACGGGTTTGGCATCATTGACCTGTCACCAGATGCCGAATTCTTAGAGCGGCTGACTGAAATTGTGGTAATCGTGTCGCTGTTCGCTTGCGGCATTAAAATGAATCGTCCATTGAATCCATGGGCTTGGCATTCCACGGTACGTTTGATTGGATTGCTAATGCCGCTGACAATTGGCGCAATTGCCCTGCTGGCCCATTTTTGTCTGGGATATGACTGGGGCGCGGCTATTTTACTCGGGGCAATTTTGGCTCCTACCGATCCGGTTTTGGCATCCGAAGTGCAGCTGACCGACACAGACGATCACAACGAACTGCGCTTTGGGTTAACGTCGGAAGGAGGCTTGAATGATGCTCTAGCCTTCCCCTTTGTTTACTTTGGTTTGTACTGGTTGAAGGATAACCAATGGGACAATTGGTTTAAGAGTTGGGTGGCTGTGGATTTGATTTGGGCAATTATGGCTGGAATTGCCGGTGGAATTGTGGTTGCCAGAATAATCAACGCCCTGAGTAAACGGCTGCGGCGCGCCTATGGTGTCGAAGAAGAGATGGAAGATTTGATTGCGCTAGCAACGATCTTGATTACCTATGCGCTAACAGAAGCCATCAACGGTTACGGATTCTTGGCGGTGTTTGTGGCAGGAGTTGTTGTCCGACGCAGCCGCTCGCTCGATAGCGAAAAGAAAACCTCGCAGCTCCACTTCACTGGCTTGATGGAACGCTTGTTGGAAGTTGGAACCATTTTGCTGGTTGGAGCCATGCTGCGGATTGAGCCAGTCTTTACCTACGGCGGACAAACCTTGCTGATCGCCGGAGCGCTGATTTTTCTGATTCGCCCGATTGCTACCTGGATCAGCACGATTGGTGACAACCTGCGCCCTACGACTCGGCTGCTGTTTGGCTGGTTTGGGATTCGCGGTGTCGGTTCGCTCTACTACCTCACCTATGCTCTAAGCGACGGCATCCCTGACGAAATCGCCTCACCCCTGAGCTGGATCACGTTCTTCACAGTCACTTTGTCGGTGATCATCCACGGCATTAGCGCTACGCCCCTGATGAGCTGGTACGAGAAACGCTTTGGTCAGGAGAATCGGCTAGAACCGGAAACGTTAGAGGAAGAAGTAGACCGAGAAGCCGATATGGATTGATCAAGAATTTCCATTAGCAGATCGCGTCAAGCTGTATAGTTATTCTGCATCTCACTCATAGGCAAAATGCGCTAAAATTTTAGAGGTAAAGCGCGATATTTGGCAACTACCAGGAGTCAGAATAGCAAAGATTGCTTGATTTTTTGAATTCGCTGCTGGAATCGCACAGATTTGGAGTTTTTTGCAGGATATGACCTTTTCCCAGGAGCCAATACAGGAACGGATTGTCCCCACCGATCTACGCAACGAGATGTCCCGCTCCTACCTGGAATACGCCATGAGCGTGATTGTGGGTCGGGCGTTGCCAGATGCTCGCGATGGTCTTAAGCCAGTTCACCGGCGTATTCTCTATGCTATGCATGAATTGGGCTTGATGCATGACCGTCCTTTCCGGAAATGCGCCCGTGTGGTCGGGGAAGTGCTGGGTAAATACCACCCTCATGGAGATACCGCCGTTTACGACGCGCTGGTCCGCATGGCCCAAGACTTCTCGATGCGCCATCCCTTAATCAATGGTCACGGCAACTTTGGCTCGATCGATAACGATCCGCCTGCCGCAATGCGGTATACCGAGTGTCGTTTGCAGGCTCTCACCAATAACGCCCTTCTGCAAGATATCGAGTCCGACACAGTCGATTTCACCGACAACTTTGATGGCTCGCAGCAAGAGCCTCTGGTTCTACCCGCCCGTGTCCCGCAGCTTCTGCTAAACGGCTCTTCCGGAATTGCCGTTGGCATGGCTACCAATATTCCGCCTCACAATTTAGGTGAACTGCTCGATGGCGTTGTCGCTTTGATTCGCAATCCTGACATTAGCAACAGCGAGTTAATGCAGTACATCCCTGGGCCTGACTTTCCGACCGGCGGCCAAATTCTTGGTACCAGCGGCATTCGCGAAGCCTATACTACTGGACGCGGTTCCATCACCATGCGCGGCGTTGCCACCATCGAAACGATCGAGCATCGAGGACGGCCCGACCGTGATGCGATCATCGTCACTGAATTGCCCTACCAAACCAACAAAGCCGCTCTCATTGAAAAGATTGCGGAACTGGTCAACGAACGCCGCTTAGAAGGAATTGCTGACATTCGTGATGAAAGCGACCGAGACGGTATGCGGATTGTGATCGAGCTACGCCGCGATGCCTATCCGCGAGTTGTGCTGAATAACCTCTACAAGCAAACCCCGCTGCAAGCCAACTTTGGCGTCAACATGCTGGCGCTGGTCAACGGTGAACCGCAAACGATTGGCCTCAAGCAGGCGCTGCAGGTCTTCCTCGATTTCCGGGTTGAAACCATTACTCGCCGCACGCGTTATGAGTTGCGCAAAGCCGAGGAGCGAGACCATGTCCTGCAAGGCTACCTGATCGCGCTGCGAAACCTGGATGCGATTATTGACCTGATTCGCCATGCTGCTGATGCCCCAACCGCGCGTCAAGAGCTGATCGAAACCTATGGCTTGTCCGACGTGCAGGCCGATGCAATTCTGCAAATGCAGTTGCGCCGTTTGACCGCTCTAGAAGCCGAAAAGATCCAGCAAGAGCACGAAGACCTACAGCTCAAGATTGCCGATCTGCGCGACATCTTGGCAAAACGCGAGCGAATTTTGCAGATTATTGAAACTGAGGCTGCTGCCCTCAAATCCTCCTATGCCAACCCACGCCGCACCGCAATCGAGCGAGCCGATGGCGAACTAGTCGATACAGATCTAATCGCGAATGAACAGGCGATTATCCTGGTGACGGAGCAGGGATACATCAAGCGTATGCCGGTCAGTACGTTTGAAGCTCAAAGCCGAGCCACTCGCGGTAAGGCTGCAACTCGGATGAAAGAGGATGACGGGATCGAACATTTCCTCACCTGCTGCGATCACGACAATGTCCTGTTCTTCAGCGATCGAGGCGTAGCTTACTGTTTGAAGGCCTATCAAATTCCTACCGGATCGCGCACGGCGCGCGGCACCCCAATTGTACAAATGCTGCCGATTTCTCACGAAGAAAAGATTACTTCAGTTGTGTCGGTTACGGAATTTGCCGATGAGGAATATCTGGTGATGCTAACTCAAAAAGGCTTCATCAAGAAAACCCAGCTGTCGGCCTTCAGCAACATCCGGGCCAATGGTTTGATCGCAATTTCCCTGGAAGAGGGCGATCAGCTGCGGTGGGTGCGGCTGGCGCGAGTCGAAGACAGCATCATCATTGGCTCCCGCCTAGGCATGGCAATTCACTTCCGGGCCACTGACGAGCAGTTGCGCCCCCTGGGCCGTCCCACTCGTGGTGTTAAGGCGATGGCACTGAAGAAAAACGACGAGCTGATCAGCATGGATATTCTGCCGAGTCAGGTGGTTGCCAGTATTGCCGAAGGTGACGAGGCCGACGCCGACAGCGAATCTGAGGAACTGGAAGCCGAATGCAATACCCAGGGTCCCTGGGCGCTGGTAATTACGATGGGCGGCTTGGGTAAGCGGGTACCGATCACCCAGTTCCGTCTCCAAAATCGGGCTGGCATGGGATTGCGCTCGATTAAGTTCCGCAAAGCGAATGACCGTCTGGCCTCACTGCGGATCGTCAACGAAAACGACGAAATTATTCTGGTCACGAGTCGCGGCATTATTATCCGACAAGCGGTCAAGGCCATTTCCTGCCAGTCACGGGCAGCTACAGGCGTGCGTGTCCAGAGGCTGGATGATGATGACGCAATTGTGGCGGTAGCGCTGGTTCCTCCAACGGCTGAAGGGGCTGAAGGAGCTGAAGGGGCTGAAGGAGCTGAGGTGGAAGAGTAGGCAATAAGCTGGTTCAATTTCGTGGTTTGAGTTTGGCTGAAACTGCCAAAACTGAAACTGGTGATTGAGGAGAACTCTAACTGCACTCAGGATTGGGGTTCTCCTGCTCTCCTGAGGTTCTCAAAATACAGGCGGAGGTCTGAGCGGCAAGTAGGACGGCTTAATCAGCTTCTTCCCTCGAATCTTGGTCACCTTCTCAGCAGACTAAATACCCTCCGTGTCTCTTGTGATTTCTGAAGCCCTTCTCTCGCTCTTGAAGCTAAAGTCTCCCTCTATGCCTTACCGCCATGTGCTCAGCAGGATTGCTCTGTGGATGTATAGAAGAATCAATGACTTGCTAATTACTTCTCAGTTATTCTGTTAGCTTTTCACATTAAATTAATTAAAAATCATTTATTCAAAACTTTATTATGTCCTCTGAATATTCTTAAGGAAAATAGTTTCATGTCTTTTTATAGTTTGCAGTATGCTTTCTATTGTTCAAGTTTCTGATAAATTAAAGACTACCTGTAAATTTATCGACCGTACAAAAAACTCTGTCTCAGGTAGGATAAAGCGTTAAAGCTGGCTGTCCGGTTGGGCAGACTTCAGATTACTCAGTACCGCGATAGTGATGCGTTGCTCCAGCAAAAATACCAAAACAGCTGCAAAGCCGTTACTTGCCCCTGTGTAACCAATGCTAAGCTGTCCAGGCTGTTGATTGATATATGCTGCGTTTTGATGATCCTCGTCGCTCGGGTGGTAGCCGCTAGCCAGTTCCTCATTCGCTGCTGATGGGGCTTCACAGTTCGTATTGTCCATCGAAGGCAGAAAACCAGCCTAAGTCAGCCTAACTCAGCCTAAGCCTGACGATAGGTGTCCATTTCGGTGGTCAGCGTAGACGGCCCTTGAGCAGATCTTGAGCAGATCTTGAGCAGAAAATGATCTGTTGATTTCCCGGGTAGAAGAGAGTAGCGCTCTCAGCTATAGAAACTTGCTTCTACGTCTTGAGCTAGAGATCAAGGGTGGTGCTTCTGCCCTATGATAGAGGGCGGATCCCTATCCTATGGCAGGATAATGGTCGAAATAGTAATGTCGTTTTGTCTGAGGCTGACTCAATTCTCGTGTTCCTGGCCTCTCTCTAGCTTCTTCCCTTAGCCACTCTATGCAGCTTGAACCGACCGTGAACGTGCTAATGGTGGATGATCACCCAGAAAATTTGGTTGCTTTAGAGGCAATCTTGGGCGATCTAGGCCAGAACTTGGTTAAGGCTTATTCTGGAGAAGAAGCGCTGCGCTGTTTGCTGCATCAAGACTTTGCCGTAATTCTGCTCGATGTGCAAATGCCTGGAATGGACGGGTTTGAAACGGCTACCCTGATCCGTCAGCGAGAGCGGTCCCGCAATACCCCAATTATTTTTCTCACCGCCTTTAACACCAGCGATGATTTTATGGTAAAGGGCTACTCGCTGGGTGCGGTCGATTACCTGTTCAAGCCGATCAACCCGGCTATTTTGACCTCGAAAGTAACAGTCTTCACCGATTTGTTTCGCAAAACCCTAGAGGTAGAACGGCAGGCGTCTCAATTGACTGCCATCAACGATGAACTCAAGCGCAGTGAAGAAAGATTTCGGCTGCTTAGCCGCTGCTCGCCGGTAGGGATTTTCTTGATGGATACTGCCGGACGCTATACCTATGCCAATCCGAGTTGTCAGGCCATCTGCGGGTTTACGGTTCAACAAAATTGGCAAACCGATTGGACAAACAGCATTTGCAGTGAGGATCGCAAGAAAATCCTCAGGGATTGGTCGCAGGCCATTTTAGAAGGGCACGCCTATTCAGATGAATTTCGCATCGCAACCCCAGAGGGTTTGAAGTGGGTACATGTGCGTACCTCGCCAATGCTGTCTGATCGGGGCGACCTGTTGGGGCATGTTGGCACCCTCGAAGACATTACCGACCGCAAGCAAGCCGAAGCCGCACGGGACCAGATCATCCGCGAACAGGCTGCCCGTCAGCAAGCCGAAGCGGCCAACCGAATGAAAGATGAGTTCTTGGCGATTGTTTCCCACGAATTGCGTACCCCACTCAACTCGATTCTGGGCTGGGCACAGCTTCTGCTCAACCGTAAGTTTGATGAAGCGACAACCGCTCGCGCCCTAGAGACCATTGAACGTAATGCTCGCTCCCAGGCCCAGCTAATAGAAGATATTCTTGATGTATCCCAAATCATTCGCGGCAAACTGCGGCTCACCATGCAGCCCCTGTCGGTAATTCCGTTGATTGAAGCAGTGATTGAAACGGTACAGCCGCTTGCTAATGATAAATCGATTCAAATTGAATGCCAGTTAGATTCGATGCTCGGCAAGGTCTATGCCGATTCAGAACGGCTGAAGCAAATTATTTGGAACCTTCTATCGAACGCCATCAAGTTTACCGATCAAAACGGTCGCGTCACCGTTAAATTGCTACGAGTTGAGCAAAATTATTGCAATCCGGATAGCCCAGCCCTCCGGGAAACGATCGCATCCCGGCTGATCGAGCCATCCGCCTGTGCCCAAATCCAGATTATCGACACGGGTATTGGCATCAGTGCTGATTTCCTGCCCTATGTGTTCGATCGCTTTCGGCAAGCAGATAGCACCACTACGCGCCCTTATGGTGGCCTTGGTTTGGGCTTAGCTATTGTGCGTCATTTAGTAGAACAGCATGGAGGCACGATTCGGGCAAACAGTGCGGGTGAGGGAAAAGGCGCAACCTTTACAGTAAACTTGCCGCTGCTCGTCACGAATGCAACAACGAGCCAGCCTACATCCAACCCATTGCAAAATGGCTATGGCAAGCTACCATCGCTCGACTGCATTCAGGTGCTTGTGGTTGAAGATCACAACGACACTCGCGACTTTATCACCATGGTGCTGCAAGAATCTGGAGCAGAAGTCACGGCAGTGGCCTCGGTTCAAGAAGCGATTCAATATCTAGAGCAATTTAATCCGCATGTTTTGGTGAGTGATATTGGCATGCCCAGCGAAGACGGATATAACCTGATTCGCAAAGTGCGAGATCGAGAATCGGATCGGGGAAACCAGATACCGGCGATTGCCCTCACCGCCTATGCCCGCGCCGAAGATCAGGCCAGAGCACTGGCAGCTGGATTTCAAATGCATGTGCCCAAGCCTGTAGAACCGCAAGAACTAGTAGCGGTTGTAGCGAAGGCCGTAGGCCGCGAGGCACCTTAGCGTATGTTAGAGCAGAGATTGAGGTCAATCGATCGGCTAATCTGGCAAGCACTATAGGTGATGGTCCAGATTATGGCTTAGATGATACTGACAAGCTCATTGTCCTGCGGAGCCTCGGTCGGCTGCAAAATCTTTTGATCAATTAGATCTAGAATTGCCGAGTCGCGTTTGGCGTCAAACTTCCTGGCAAACAGATGATGTGTGTTTCGTAGCCGCTCGAAATCGGCTGTGAGCAGCGTAGCTGGTACGGTTGGGTTAGGATTTTCCCAATCAGCAAACCGCAAATCGTCATTGACAGCTGCATGCTTAAACGGCGAATTTAGCAGGATACATTGAAAAAAGAATTCATCTGAGATGAAAACATGATCGAAGAAATTAGTGTAGCGCGGATGTTGATCTAAAAACTCAATCACATATTCAGCAAACTCGCGCGAGAACGACCACCACAGATATCCCATATAGGGTTTGTATCCGTAGGGTAATTTGCGCTTTATCGGAATGCGAATCTTCTTACTGCGGTACATAAAGTACCAGGACTCAATGCGAGAAATACCGCTCCAAGGTGGAATTCCCACGGCGCGAGGATTAGTGCTATCTACTGGTGCATAATCAATAAACTGCTTACCAGCATTCTGCTCAAAGAAGCGCTCAATATCCGCAATTTTCTTAATCGGATAATCTTGAGCAGACAGCAGCGAAACATAATCGTAGCTAACTCCAGACTCTACGACCGCCCGTAGCCCTGACAGCGCTGCTTTGACCAGGCTGGGATGACCCCAAAAGGTGTACCGTCTGGGCACGAAGTAGACGTTCGGTACATCCTTCAGTAGTTCAATGGCTTCCTGGTAGGCAGATTCGGCTTTCTTACTAAAATGAATAAAGAAAGAGGCTGTATCGGTTCGCAGAGCAGTAATGAGACGCTTCAACTGTTGAGGTTGTTGGTGCGCCATGATGATGTAAGCTAGCTTCATTGAAATCTTCCTGAAATTATCAAGAGTACAGGGACCACCAGGATTGCCTCAGCCGATTTAGAGCCATGACTAGTCACCTCTGTTTCAATCGGATAGGCTAAACAGCTAAGCCAAAACTTCAAATTGATAATCGAAAATTATCTCTTGATTCAATAGCTCAGCCTAGATAACCCAGTTCCTTCACTACAGCCACGGGGAAAAACATCCTATTCCCACGAATCAGACTCTTACGAGCCAGATATAGTCAACTCAAAATAGCTACCGTGTACACAGATCTCGATGGTGCTCCGCACCGCCCGGAGGGCGATCGCGACTCAATGCAAGGGGTGATCCCCCTAAATCCCCCTGATCAAGGGGGACTTCAATCCCTGATTGGTAGATGCTGCGCACAGGCTTCGCCTCTTCCCCTTGATTTAAGGGGGTTAGGGGGGATCTTCGACTTGTGTGGACACCGTAGCTCAAAGTAGGGGGGAGAGCACATCAAAATTCAATACAAGGTTCAATAAACGATAATCCTGATATCAGTTGAGGTCATCTCTTCAGGGTAGAAACACGGGCACCAGAACAAGTAGCACACCCAATTAATCTTTATGCCCCCAGTATACTGAGCGCGAGAACCCTCGATTGTGAACTTCTTCCTAAGTTGCGGGAGGGCTACGTAAACCTAAAGTTAAGTTCTCGTAAAGCGCAATTAATTGCTGCTGTGGCCAGATCAGGGTAGGTATTGCTCATTTCCAGCTAACACCCCACCAGCTAAATCTCACCAGCTAAATCTCAAACGCTGCCAAGCTATGCTCGTACCATCGATGCCGATAGCGTTCCGCTACATAGGGTCGAATCACAAACCGGGGTGGGATGCCGTTCTTCACATCGATACGCAAAAAGGAGTAAGGACGCCGCTTGTAGGATCCCTGCCCATGACGGCCCACGAACAGCATTGAGCGGGCCACTGAGCGCTGTTTACCAATTTGCTCCGGACAGGGTTCAAATAATTCGGGTCCTTCTTGCCGCTGTCGTCGCAGGCTATAGCCACTGCCACCGCAAACAATCCAGTGAATATTGGCATCTGCATAGCCCGTATCACCTGTTTGCAGATATTCTAGACAATGGGCATGGCCATTCAGAACTAAATCTACGAGGGGTCGTCCCTGCGATGTTTCACCAATTGCGGCTGCGACCTGATTGAGCAGGTCTCGTAACCGCAACCGCACCGCTAATGTTTGCCCCTGGTGCCATTTGGTTGCCTCAGTCACGTAGGGCGGATGATGGAAGAATAGGACGCGCCCTCGCACCGTTTCGGTCTGCCAAGACTCAATCAGTCGCTGCTTGAGCCACTCCAATTGCTCAGTGTCTACCACTGTGGCGGGATCGGCAGCTAACTGTTTGTCGATATCCTTCTCGACTTCCTCAAGCTGCTCTAGTTTGGTTCGGCAGTCATCGAGTTGCTCAGCTTCGTCTGGATTGTTGGGGTTTAGCTGTCTTGCTGTTTGCAAAAGCTGCTGTTGCTGTTGCTGCACCTCGAGCCGTCGCTGCTCTAACTGCCGCCGTTGGGCTTCGCCTTGTTCCCCTTGCGATAACGGCAGCGGTGAATTAAACGTATTGGAATCGAGGGCAAAGAAGTCAATTCCGCCGTAGCGAAACTGATAGTAGCGATTGGGTAGGCGGGTGAACTGTTTAGGCTGATAGCAGAGGCAGCGTCCACTAGGGCTAGAAGCGGTGTAATGGGCATCTAGATGCTGAGCCAAGGCTGCCTCATCGGTATTGAGCAGGTAATCTAAAAATGCTTGGGCATAGACTTTACCTTGCTGGGAACCTTGCCATCCCACATCTAAGTCAAGCCGAGAGCGCAGTAGGTAGCGGAGGGGTGCCGCCGCCTGAGCCAAAACTCCATAGAGCAGCGGTAAATCGTAGTAATCGTGGTTGCCTGGTACCAACAGAAACGGGCGATTGAACACCATGCGGTCGAATTTGATCCGTTTGGCGTGTTCGCCGCCTACCAGAAATTCTCGGTAGGGATCAATGAAGTTTTTAAAGTAATACTCCTTGGATCCAACTAGATAGATGACATCGCCGGTATGAATCACAAATCGGCTATCTTCGTCCTGCTGCAGCATCATTTCGGCAATTTTGCGCTGGGGATGATGCCCCCGATGAGAACCAGACCCGCTGTCACCAATCACCAAAAACGAGAACTCTGAATCGTCTGCGCCCCCGTCGTCGATCAGGAGTCGTGTTTGGTCAATGCCCCGTTCCACGATCAAGGAATGCTGCCAGCGCACCCGCTGCTTCATTTTGGCAATCTTGACAGAAGTGGGCGGGTCAGAAACAAATTCCATCGATCAACGCTTGAGTAACGCTTGAATTTGGCTTTTAGCCTTTGGATTCTAGGCTAGGTCAGTCCTCAGCAGCAAGCACCTAGAGCACGATTGGCAGAATTTCTAACCATAGATGGAGGGGGTGGAGAAAGCACGGGTGATGGTCAGGTGCTTGATTAGTTCGGGTCGGTCGAGCTGTTGATGGGAGCCGAGCGGTACCAGCGTTCGCCTTCTACCAGGGTATGAACCTGCCAGTTGGGGTCGGTTTGGGGATAGTCGGTTCGATAGTGACCACCCCGGCTTTCGGTGCGGAAGGCAGCGCTCTTTAGCATCAGCATGGCAATATCCAGTAAATTGCGTAATTCACCCCACTGCCGCAAGGCTTTTGGTTCGGTATTGCTTAAGGTCAAGGTGCTATTGGAATGCATTTCTGCTAGAAGCGCCTGACTCACGGATAATGCTGCAAACTCTGCTCGCCAAGTTTCTACTTGGGTGATTGCCTGCTCCATCCCAGCCTGCTCGCGGCAAATGCCCGCACTCTGCCAGATCAGCCGAGCCAAGCGATGTCGCCACTCTATGATTTGGGCCAAATCCAAAGCGGACAGGTTAATCTCTGTGGGTGTAGATTTGTCTAGATCTGGCATGGGAGCGGTTTCTGCCTCAGGAGGGGGAACTTCTAGCGCGGCGAGTTGGGCACCAAAGACCAAACATTCCAGCAGTGAGTTACTGGCGAGGCGATTGGCTCCGTGGACCCCTGTGCTGGCCGTTTCACCCACCGCATAGAGGGCTGGGATTGTGGTGCGGCTGAGGCTGTCGGCGGTGATGCCTCCCATCCAGTAGTGAGCGGCAGGAGCAACCGGAATCGGCGCTTGAAAGACATCTACCCCCCACTGCTGACAAACCTGGATGATGTTGGGAAAGCGACGCCGAATGGTTTCCGCCGGAATTGGGCGTAGATCTAGCCAAACATGGGCGCTAGCAGGCTCGGAGCTAGTTTTTTGCAAATGGTCAAAAATGGCGCGGCTGACCACATCTCGGGGAGCTAGTTCTCCAGCTGGGTGATAGTCGAAGGCAAATCGGCGGCCCTCAGCATCAATGAGGTGGGCACCTTCGCCACGCACTGCCTCGCTGATCAGGAAGCGGGGCGCACCCGGTTGGGTCAGAGCCGTGGGGTGAAACTGGACAAATTCCAGATCGCGCAGTTGGGCACCCGCTCGCCATGCCATTGCCACGCCATCGCCTGTACTCAGGGCCGGATTGGTGGTTTGGGCATAGACCTGACCACCACCACCCGTCGCCAACACCACGGCTCCAGCTCGCAGCCAAATCATTTTGGAGTCGTAGATTAGCCGCATGCCCTCACACCCCTGGGGGCCTAACCACAAATCGAGGGCAAACGCCTGCTGCAAAACCTGAATATTTTTGCGGGACAGCACCTGCGCCATTAAGGTTGTCACCATCGCCCGTCCGGTCGTGTCCGCTGCATGTAAGACCCGTCGGCGTGAGTGGGCGGCTTCTAGTGTGAGGGCCAAGGCGTCGCCGTGTCGGTCAAACGCCACTCCCATTTCAACCAAATTTTGAACACAGCGGGGAGCCTGTTCCACTAGCAACCGAACCGCCTCTGGCTCACATAAGCCGACTCCAGCCCGGAGTGTGTCCTGAATATGCAGTGTGGGTGAATCCTCTGGCGCAATCGCCGCCGCGATGCCGCCCTGTGCCCAGTCACTGGCTGAGAGGGACAGGACATCTTTAGTAATTAATCCCACCTGAAAGTGGGGTGGCAGGCACAGAGCCGTGTAGAGTCCGGCGGCTCCCCCACCCACCACCAGCACATCAAATCGAACTGTGTTTTGTCCAGAATCGGGCCATGCAGAATAGGACACAGGCTATTACAGATTACGCAGTTTCATAGAGTACAAAAAATCGCCCTCGGAGATTGTGGAACAGGTTACAGCACTGGCTGCACCTCCCCATACCCAAGAGCGATATCCACATGCCCGCTAGGAGTTAGATGGCGAGTCAGGTAAACCCGATCCCACTTTGCGGCCCTAACGATAGATGCCGTTGTTGAAGCGGTCGCCGCCTTCTACGAATACATCTTCTGGAGCAGAAATCGTGAAGTTATCCATGTTTGCCCGCAGAGTTTCCAACTGCCGCTGGGTCAATCCCGGCATATCCAGCACATCGTCCACTTTCTCGAAGGGAGCATTCTGAAGAATTTTCCGGGCCAGGGTCGGATACAGCCCTGGATACTCCATAAACGCCCGAATGTTGGTATTGTTCAAGTCGATTTTTTTACCAAATTCGGTTGCCAATTTGTCATCCGCGCGGTTGCGGGGTTCTACGGCCAGCAGCATGGGGGACGACAAGCTATTCCACTCAAGTGCCACCGCTGATTGTGGCTGTCCCAACCATCCCAAGCCCGCCAACAGGACTCCGAGCGCCGCCAACACGCCAAGCAGTCGTTTCATCGGTTTGATCCCTCCCAATCTTAGTCGATCAAATTTCATACTAAACTTTTCTGTACACACAGCATTTACTTAGAGACTATCATTATTCATCCCCACTTTAGAGAGAGAACCCTGAGAGAAATCAGTCGAGTCCACCCACAACAAAGCGTTCGCCAAAAACGGCAACCCGGTCCCCTTCCACTAGCTTCCGTCCGCGTCGGGTTTCTACCGCGCCATTCACGCTCACCTGCCCCTGCTGAATCAGCAGCTTTGCCTCGCCGCCGGTCTGAACCACTCCCACCCATTTCAGGAACTGATCGAGTTTGATGCTATTTGGATTGGCTGTCATTTGAGCGACTCCACAACACAACTCCACAACACGACTCCACAAGACAGATCTATAGTGTTTCCACAACAATATCTCTGTCCCAACTGTCGTGGCGACGGCTATAGATGCAGATTTAGACGCAGATGCAGATCTAGATTTAGCGTAGCGCCAAAAGCAAAACCAATCGCTAGTCGTAAGATTGGAAGGAGCGTTGCTAATCGTTAATTTTTCTTCCATGACCTACTGTCTCGGAATTGTCACCCGCTACGGCCTCGTAATGGCGGCAGATTCGCGCACCAATGCCGGTGTGGACTACATTTCAACCTACCAAAAGCTGTTCGACTTTTCCGATCCAGGTCATCGGGTGATCGTGCTCTGCACGTCCGGTAATCTGTCAATCACGCAAGCGGTGATGAACCTGCTGCACCAAGACCTGCAATCAAAAGATGTCGAAAATTTGCACAACGCTCCGACCCTGTACGATGTGGCTCGCTATGTGGGCAACCGGATGCGGCAAATTCAGCAGCAAGAGCGCCCTTGGCTAGAGCGGGATGGCATTGACTACAAATGCACCCTGCTGCTCGGCGGGCAGGTTCGCGGTGAGCTACCCGGCCTTTATATGATCTACAGCCAGGGCAACTTCATCCAAGCCACGGCTGAAACCCCGTTTTTGCAAATCGGCGAAACCAAATACGGCAAACCGATTCTCGACCGCACCCTCACTTTCGAGACTCCCCTGGAAGAAGCTGCCAAAGGAGCCTTGCTGTCGATCGATTCGACAATGAAATCCAATATCTCTGTCGGACCGCCGATCAGCCTGGTCATGTACGAAGTCAACAGCTTCCTGATTCGGCACCACCTCCGCCTCCCCCTTGGCGATCCCTACCTGGAAAAAATCCGTAAGCTGTGGGAAATTTCTCTACGCGAAGCTTTCGAGCGCATGCCCAACATTGACTGGGAGCATTATCAGGATGAGGGGAGGGGGGAATAGGGGATCAGGCCAAAATCTCAATCTTTAGCCAATACTCCATCTCCGCGGGAACTCCGGTGGTCTTCAAGCTGCCGCTGACCGGGGCTGAGTCTCTGGAGGTGGGGGTGGCGACCAAGGCAATGTGGCGATCGGCAACGGCAAGCCCGTGGGTTGGGTCATAGCCGCGCCAGCCAGCGCCGGGCAGATAAACTTCAGCCCAAGCATGGAGGTGACGATCATCCCGATCCAGATCGCCTTCCTGATAGCCGCTGACAAAGCGCGTAGCCAATCCCGCAGCTCGGCAAACTTCCATAAACAGCACTGCATAATCCCGGCAGGATCCCGATTTGCGGCTCCAGGTGATGCTGGGCGGATAGGGACTACCCGTTTCTCGCAGTGTGTAGCCACAGGTTTGATAGATACGCTGATTCAGCTCTGACAAGAAGGCCACTGAATTTCCATTAGTCTCTAGCCAAATTTCTTGAGCAAGCTGAGCTGCGGTTGGATCCGGGGCAGGTGTCACACCTCCGGCAAACTGCCCGCTCAGGTAGGGCTGAAGCTGGTGCCATAGGGCGACTGGGTAGTTGATCGGTAAGGTTAAGGCCCAAGGTTCCAACAGGTAGGTAAAGGGATTCGTGCGAAAGGTTTCTACGTCAGAGACAGCTTGAATGACCAGTTCCTGTGCTCCCTCCTCAGCAAACCAAGCTTTTAGGGTTGCGTTACCGTCGAGGTCAACCAATTCAGAAATCTGCTCGGGGGCTGGTTCAACCTCTAGGCTAAAGCAGTGCAACTTCTGGGTGATATCACAGCGAGGACGCAAGCGCAGAAAGTGGGGTGCTAAAACAACAGCACGCTCGTATTTGTAACGAATCTGATGGGTAATTTGGTAACGCACGTTCGGAGAAAATTCAGGATTAAGCTGCTCAAAATTATCAGCATAGAATATAAAAGCAACAAAATTGTATTCAATTTAGCCGTAGTGATTTCAACGGTGATGCTGTTTTCGCGTCTTGGCAGGCATCCACGTAATCCAGCTTTATAGAAATTCCTGGTTATGTAAAGACTCGTCAAAGTCCTCAGTAATTCTCTTGATATTCAAGGATCCATGCGTGAGTATGAATCATTAGCAGGGTTTGGTGCATGTACTGCTTTCGAATCCTCGTTTGCCAAGTCTGACTTTAAAAATGCCTGCTAAGAGTTTAGCAGTAGGCGTCTACCGGTTTCTTTGCTAGAAATTGGTCGGCAATCTCTGTTAGAAGGCATGCCTGTAGGAGGTCCTGAATGCCGTCACTAATTGTTCTGTTCATCTACGACCCTCGGCTGCAAACCGGCCTCAAGAAATTCATTAGCATTCAAGTCAAAGCAATTACTAGAAAGGTGATTGCTGTGCGGGTACCTGGTGGTGTAACTCCACCGTGATGCAGCCCTGACAAAGCTTACGCTTCATTTAGATAGCTGTCAGATGGCGTGCCCTCTTGGACCTGCCAGTTTGCTCGGCGATCCCCATGTTCGCCGATATTCATCAGGATTGTTCTATTCATACTGAAAGGACATCAGTAAGTTGTGAACTTGAGTGGGCACAGCAGAATAGAGTTGGTATGTAGAGCCAAATGTTGCGGGAATGTTGTCTGTTCGTTGACAGCAATTCGTTAGCTAGCCGGAACTGTGTAATAAAACAGCAATAATTCCACTGATTACTAAATTTGGCTGAAGTTGCTGTTTTTTAGTGTCATCGCCTTGGCACGCAATGTTGCATTTAGCCAGGGTTTGTTCAGAGTTTTGGGTCAATCCAGCGTTTGACTTCGCACTTCTTCCAGCCGCGAATCCATTTCGGGCTAATCGGGGAAGTCTGCTCACGCAGACTAAGCAAGAGGTTCAGTGCACTACCCTGCAGGAACGTAAGCGTATAGTGGACTTGCTTCACTAGCCAGTGATTCATCTGCGGAAAGGTCAGGCAACTAAGCAACACAGGACCATTTACATCATCATTTATTGTTAGCCTCACTTAAATCAATCTGACCTTTACTCATAAACCAATGCTATTCAATTCCTATATCTTTATTTTTGGATTTCTTCCAATCACAACTGTTGTATTCTTTTACCTGACTCGCCACTACTCGCCCCAAATTGCCAAAATTTGGTTGACGCTAGCTTCTTTGTTCTTTTATGGCTATTGGAATATTGCCTATCTGCCTCTGCTTGTCTTATCAATATTGTTCAATTACTATCTGGGGAAATACATTGGCCACGCAAAACCACAAAGCCGCCATGCAAAAGCGCTGCTCTGGTTAGGAATTGGCTGTAATTTAGGATTAATTGCTTACTATAAATATGCTGGCTTTTTTGCTGCGTCGCTCAGTGGTTTACTCAACCTCAATTTAGTGATCCCAACCATTATTTTGCCGTTGGGTATTTCGTTTTATACCTTTACTCAAATTGCCTATTTAGTAGATTGCTACCGGCAAGAAACCAAAGATTATGATTTTCTCACCTATATCCTATTTATCTCCTTCTTTCCCCAGCTCATTGCAGGTCCACTGCTGCTACATAGCGAGCTGATTCCCCAACTAGAAGATACTAAAACCTATACGCTCTCATTCAAAAATCTATCTATGGGATTGACCTGGTTTTTTCTAGGTCTCGCTAAGAAATTACTCATTGCAGACGCTGTTGCACCTTGGGCCAATGCCACATTTGAAAATGCCGCCAATGCCAGTTTTTTTCAGGCTTGGGTTGGGGCTTTGAGCTACACACTCCAGCTCTATTTTGACTTTTCCGGCTATTCCGATATGGCGATTGGCTTGGCGTTGATGTTTAATCTTCAACTGCCCTTAAACTTCGATTCTCCCTACAAGGCCATTTCAATTATTGACTTTTGGCGACGCTGGCACATGACGCTGTCTCGATTTTTGCGGGACTACCTCTATATTCCGCTAGGCGGCAACCGTTATGGTGAAGTTCGTCGCTACACCAACCTGATGATTACGATGCTGCTGGGCGGCCTGTGGCATGGTGCCGGATGGACGTTTGTGATTTGGGGCGGGTTACATGGTCTATTTCTCGTGATCAATCACGGATGGCGCAAATTGAACTGGCGCTTGCCTGCGGTTTTGGGCTGGACGATTACTTTCTTTGCCGTTGTGGTGAGCTGGGTGTTTTTTAGGGCGAGCAGTTTCCAAGATGCGATGCACCTGCTGAGTGCCATGCTAGGAGGAAAACCAATTATTCTGCCGAGTGGCTTTCAAAGTTTGTTGCAGTGGCTATCGCCATTGGGTGTGCAATTCTCCAATCAGCTCGTCTATCAAGGCAATCCCAAGCTGCTGATTCTGCTGTTATTGGGTGTGGTGTTGCTGCCGAATACACAGCAAATTATGCGCCACTTTAAACCCAACTGGTGGTGGGCGTTTGCTATCAGCATTGTGGCATCACTCAGCCTATTTTCGCTCAACCGGGTTTCTGAATTTTTATACTTCCAGTTTTAGCTGGTTTGCTTTCAACTATCACTCAAAACACTGAACCTATTCATCAGGAGGAGCATCAATCGAAAATGGAGAATACTGATCCATACCGGAAATTTTCTAACGTATTGGCAAGTTTCATTTTGGTCAATGCAGCTGTTGTTGTTGGTGTCAATGCGCTTGTTGATCCATACCATTTGGCTGGTACTCAAGTGCTAGCTAATCTAACTGAGCTGAAACCTGACAGCAGCAAAGATACCAGAACATTCAAAGCTGTTCAAGTCATGCGGATCCGGCCAAAGACCATTTTTTTGGGTACCTCCAGAGCCGATATCGGTTTGAATCCGGAGCATCCGGCATTGGTCCAACCGGCTTACAATTTGGCGATTCCGGCTGGCGACATGTATGAGGCTATGCGCTACTTTGAACATGCCTTGGCAAACCAGCCCGACCTGAAGCAGGTGATAATTGGCGTCGATATGGTTGCCTTTGGTGTCAAGGAAGACGGGAATGGTGAGCAGCTTGCACCAGAGCTTGAGAATACGCTCAAACAAACTGACTACTTGCCAAAACTACCGCCGTTTCTGTTCTCGACCGATGCGTTTAAGTCGAGTGTGGCCACGCTTGCTACCAATCTCAGCCGCTCCACTCCTAAAGATTACTATCTAAGCAACGGCAGGCTAATTCGCCATAATCCGACCGACCGCTCAACGCAGGATGTGTTTGAACTCCACCTCAAAACTGCCTATTTTCAACATTGGTATTATGATTACCAAACTTCCCAGAAGCAGCTTAGCTATCTACAGGCCATCGTTGACACCTGCCAGCAAAAAGGGATTGACCTGAAAGTATTCATTTCTCCAGCTCATGTCACCCAGTGGGAAGCGATTCATGCCGCAGGGCTGTGGCCAGCCTTTGAGGACTGGAAACGTCAGGTAGTAAAAATCACTCCAGTCTGGGATTTTTCTGGTTACAACAGCATCACAGCAGAGCCAATCTCAGACGACATGCAAAACTACTTAGAAAGTTCCCACTACCTGCCCCATATCGGGGATCTAGTTCTCAACCGAGTACTTGGCTATGAAGCCGACATTCCAGACGATTTTGGTACGCTAGTGACAACAGATACTATCGGATCTCACTTGGCAACCATTCGAGCGGAACGGCAAGCGTGGGCACGCCAAAATCTAGAGATGGTGCAGCTTGTGGAACAGTGGAAGCAAGAGGCGCTTTAGATCAACAGCCAATTACAGGGAATAGATTTAAGAATGTATTTTCTCCAGCGAGAAGAACGTTTCAAAGATATTCCTGCCTAGATAATTGAGCTGAATTTGAATGTGATCGAGAAATTCGTGTAGTCCAGTTTGGATAATTTCTTCAATCGTAATGAAGTCTAGCTCAGCGCGGAGGCGGCCTAGCGTTCGATCGGCAGCATTGTTCCAGGTGCCGGGACTACAGCCAGTGATTTGGTGTAAGGACTGCTCGGCCTCTAGGAGGCAAAACTGAATCGAGCGAGGAAACTCCCGATCGAGAATCAAAAATTTGGCGATGTCAGTCGGACTGATGCGGCGCTGCCGTTTGCGGTACATCTCATAGCCACTGGCCGACTTGAGTAAGGCAATCCATTGCAGTTCGTCCAGTGCCGTTCCGACATAATTGACTTCCGGCAGCAAAATGAAATACTTCACATCCAGAATGCGCGCCGTTTTATCGGCCCGTTCAATCAAACGCCCCAAGCGGCCAAAATGCCAGCCCTCGTTGTGGGCCATGGTGGCATCCATCACGCCGGCAAACAGATGGCTTGCCATCTTCACTTCGGCAAAGAAGCTAGGCAGGGCAGGTAGTGGCTGAACTTGAGATGCATCCAGGACCATCAGATAAAATGTGTTGACCTGCTCCCACATCTCCGATGAAATAATTTCTCGTACCGATCGAGCGTTCTCCCGCGCTGCCCGCAAACAGGAAAGGATCGAGTTGGAATAATTCTGATCAAACGTTAAAAACTGGATCACATTGTCTGCCGTTGCCTTGCCATAGCGCTCCCGAAACAGCGGCAGATCGCCGGTTGTCATGATCAGTGGCTCCCACTGCTGCGTCATCACCACCGGCGCATCCAGCAGCAAGTTCAAATTGACATCGACAAAGCGGGCGATATTTTCTGCCCGTTCTACATAGCGATTGAGCCAGTAAATTGAATCCGCAACCCGACTGAGCATAATTTAAGGTCAAAATTAACTCAAAACTTTTCTCACCCCACCACCCATGTATCTTTACTTCCCCCTCCTTGTGACGAGTTGACTACCAGCGAACCCCGCCGCAGCGCAACGCGAGTCAGACCACCTGGATTCACATAAATTTCTTTGCCGTAGAGGATATAGGGGCGCAGATCGACGTGGCAGCCTTCAAAATGGTCTTCAAATAAGGTCGGTACGCGGGAAAGACAAAGCGTCGGCTGGGCAATGTAATTGCGCGGTTTCGCCTGGATGCGCCCAGCAAACTCTTCCCGCTGTTCTGGCGTGGCGTGGGGACCCACCAACATGCCGTAGCCTCCCGATTCGCTAGCGGCTTTGACCACGAGTTTATCGAGATTTTGCAGAACATGCTGCTGCTGATCCGCTTCCCAACAGAGGTAGGTCGGCACATTGGGCAGGATTTGCTCTTCGCCCAGGTAATAGCGAATCATTTGGGGCACATAGGCATAGATTACCTTGTCGTCTGCTACTCCGGTGCCTGGGGCATTGGCAATCGCCAGTCGTCCGGCTCGATATACATCCATAATCCCGGGGACACCAAGCATAGAGTCGGAGCGGAATGTCTGTGGATCCAGAAAATCATCATCAATGCGGCGATAGATCACATCAACCCGCTTCAGCCCGCGAGTGGTGCGCATCTGCAAATAGCCATCCACCACCACTAAATCCCGGCCTTCAACCAGCTCTACACCCATTTGTTGGGCCAGAAAGGAATGCTCGAAGTAGGCAGAATTGTAGATGCCGGGGGTTAGTACCACTACGGTTGGTTCCGGTAGCCCGGTTGGGGCTAGGTGCAGCAGGGTTTCTAGTAACTGACTGGCATAGTCATCCACCGGCAGAATGTTCATGCGGTTGAACACCTGCGGAAAGGTGGTTTTCATGACGCGCCGATTCTCCAGCACATAGGAGACACCTGAAGGACAGCGCAGATTGTCTTCCAGCACATACCATTGGCCATCGCGGTCGCGCACCAAATCGGTTCCGGTGATGTGGCACCAAACGCCTTGAGAGGGTTTCAACCCCATACAGGGCTTGAGAAAGCCGCTAGCCGATTCAATCAATTCTGAGGGAATCACCCCATCCTTGAGGATTTTTTGGTCGCTGTAAATATCAGCCAAAAACAGATTGAGGGCCTCAATTCGCTGCTTTAGTCCGCGTTCTAGCCATTCCCATTCTCGAACTGACAGGATGCGAGGAATGATATCAAATGGCAGGATCCGTTCAGTACCTTGCCTGTCGCTGTAGACATTGAACGTGACGCCGAGCCGGAATAGGGCATTTTGAGCTGCCTGCTGCCGCTGCTGAAGCTCTGCCATTGACATGGAGTTGATTCGCTCAATCAGCAGGGCGGCCTCGGGGCGAGGTTGATCTTTCGCCTCAAACAGCTCGTCGTAATAATCGCCTGGATCGTACTGGTTGAACTGCACCTTGAGATAGGAACGATTAGCTATCGATTAGTAGAAGCTAGACGTTCCCTCCTGCTTCTATCTGTAGCTTAAGATACAAATTGACATTGGAATTGTTGACTGTTAGCCATTACTTGGCTGTTACTTAGCGGCAGGTTGCGCTATCGGGATGTCGGTTGGCAGAAGTTTGAGGCAATCCGAAGCAGCGGTTTGAAAAGTTCCCTACATCCTCCATTCTGGGGCTTTCCCGAACCGTTGCTGTTCAAAGTTCCCTACCGGTGGGATGATAGCCCTGCGGGCATTCCAGAAAAGGGGCAGATCCAAATATTGAGTTGAGGAGCTTGGGATCCACGATATTCAAGCACCAAGCCGTGCTCAAAAACATTGAACCAGACCAATTCCAACTGATAGTTTCCAACTGATATTAGGATCGCTATATCAGATAGCAAATTGATCTACATGGAATACCTGCTGAAGAATCCGGCTACCGTTTGGCAACTGCTGCTGCAACACCTATCAATGACTAGCCTGACGTTGGTGCTGTCGGTGTTGATTGCGTTGCCGTTGGCGCTGTTGATTAGCCGCTACCGGTGGTTAAATGTACCGTTCTTGGGCATTTTAGGCATTCTTTACACGGTGCCGAGCTTAGCGCTAATTATTCTGCTGGTACCGTTTTTCGGGTTGAATGCCTGGTCCGTGATTGCGGCAATGGTGCTCTATGCTCAGGTGATTTTGGTGCGCAGTCTGGTGGTGGGCTTACAATCGATCCAGCCTGCTGTCTTGGAAGCAGCACGAGGCATGGGAATGAGCTATTGGCAACGGTGGTGGCAAATTCAGGTACCACTGATTCTACCGATCTTCTTGGCCGGACTCCGGATTGCAACCGTTGTCACCATTGGCATCGCTACGATTGGAGCTAAATTCGGCGCAGGAGGACTGGGAACCCTGTTGTTTGACGGGATTGCCCAAAAACGCGATGACAAAATTTGGGTGGGTGCTATCGTTGTCTCTCTGCTGGCATTGGCGATTAACACAGCTTTCCTGGGATTAGAGTGGGCTGCAAATCCTGCGCGTCGGATTAAACGTTCCTCACTCCAGAAGTTGAATGAAAGCATACAAATGCAATAGTGAGGGCAGCTGGTTTGTCGCAGCAGATGCCTGTGCTCTGATGGCACTGGTAGGCTCACTGGTTTTGCTGGATGCCAGAGAGATGTTGGCGCTACAGGAACGTCTAATCGTCAGGCTGACTACTTAAAACGTATCAAAACGTAATCAAGCACAAGGTTATTGTGAGTTACTGTGACGGGACTGAATATGTTGTGTTGAATCAATTGGAACTGTAATCATCTACAGTGGGTGGCTGTTTGGTCAATGTTTCCAACTTTGCTGGTTCTAAGATAATCGGCTGACCAGAACCGTTTTGCCCATCCGGAGATAGCGTTTCATCGTCCCAAGGATCGTCATCCACAATTTCTTGACGAATCCATTCGCGTAATTTGTATAGCCAGGCATTCAGTCTAGAACGAAAGTTGGGTTGGGAACGATCGCTAGGAAGCATAAACTCAAGTCCTTGATTTTCTAGCCAAATCATAGAGCGGATCAATGTCCGTCCTTGAGAAAGCCAATGCACCCGGACAGACTCAATTACCAATGTAGCTCAATTGATTCAGAAATTAATTCGATGCCGTGAGGGGTAGACGTAGCCTGAATACCAGATGGTCTGCACTGCTTTTAGCCTCAATCGTAGCCCCTAATCGGGTCGTTAGTTTTTTAACCAGCGCCAAACCCAATCCTATGCCCTGATGTTTGCCGGGAGCGCTACTGGGGAAACGATAGAACTGATCAAAAATACGCTCGCACTCATCGGCTGAGAGCGAAATGCCTGGATTGCAGATCGTCAGGTCTAGCATGGGGGCTGAATTAGGAGGCGAGGGATTCCACAACGCAGCCGAGACTGTGATCGTCCCTCCGGCAAGGGTATATTTGCAGGCGTTGGTCAATAGCTCAGTCAAAATCCGCTCCAGGTCAGCGACATCTGTGGTAAGGGGCGGCAAATCGGTTGGAATATCTAGCTCTAGCTGCTGCTTTTGACTATTGGCATAGTCAGCAAAGGGTTCGAGCACATCAGCCACCCAAATGTGCGGGTCAATGGTTGTCAAAACCAAGGGTTCGGTTTCAGACTCAATGCGGGTGAGGGCCAGCAGATTGTCAATTAAGATGATTTCCTGCTGGCTTTCCTGTTGCAATACCGTCAGGTAGAACTGGAGGCCAGGATTGGCTGCCAGTTCAACCCCAATGCGCTGCAATTCCAGCTCTAGCATTTGTACCGCTGTGGCGATCGTGGCAATTGGCGTCCGCAATTCGTGAGAGACCGTAGTGAGAAAATCATCCTTGAGGCGATTCAGCCGAGCTAGCTCTGTTACTTGGGCCTGAGCAGCTTGATAAAGTCGAGCCTGCCGAATAGCAATTGCACATTGGGTGGCAACCTGCTGCACCAGCCAAATTTCTTCGGGTTCAAACCCTTCTGCTCCGATGCGGTAGAGCCATAAATCGCCAATTACCTGCTGGTTATCGATGATGGGATGAACTAAAGCAGCGAAGTGCCCTGAAATCCGCCGTACATTGTGGATCTTTTGATCTAGCGGATACCAGCAGCCGTGGACATATTGCCCCTGTAACAACTGACTGTAGACCTCAGGGTAATCCAGCATTGAAACCACCAACCCCTGTACAGGTAGCACCTGCCCTGCCACATATTCATAGGCAACGGTTGAGGTACCGTGCTGCAAATCGTAAATGCCAGTATCGCAACTATCAACTCCCAGCCCAATCGCCAACTCCTGCACAGCGGTTTGCAGAATTTGGGCTTCGTCTAGGCTATCGCGGACTTTGTCAGCAATGCTCTGTAGACGATTGCCAAAACCATAGGCTCGCTGCAATTCGTCTTGGCTGTACTTGAACTGACGCAATACCTCATCGAGTATGTTGAGATATATGGCAAGGGACATAGAACCTGGCATGCTGAGCTTTGCGATCAATCATTGATTCTACGCGTTGGTGGTTTTTGAGTGAAATGGTGTTGGCTAAAGGCGCAATCTAAAATACCCAACTGCTGGCTCATTATTGAGGCCGTTATTGAGGAGGTTGTACCGCCCGCTGGAGCTGACCTAGGGCAATTTCTGCCAGCACTGCCAACAGCGCTACCGGAATGGCTCCCACCAGCGAAATAGCCGGATCGTACTGCGCAAAGCCCAGCACAATGAATCGGCCCAAGCCGCCCGCTCCAATGAAGGCGGCTAAGGTTGCGCTAGCAATCACCTCGATAGTTGCGATTTTGATGCCTGTGATTACAACCGGCAAAGCTAGCGGTACCTCGATCGAGCGGAGGACTTGCCTTTTACTCATACCCATGCCGTAAGCTGCCTCTCGAATCATCGGATCAATACTGCGGAAGGCAACATCGGTGTTGATTAGAATTGGTGGCATCACTAGCAGGGTCAGGGCCACAATCGCCGAACGCACATTCAGGCCAAAGTACGGCACCGAAACAAAAACGAACAGAACCACTAGGCTAGGAATTACCCGCAGGCCATTGAACCCGTTAATCAAGACCGTTGCTGCTATACGGGAGCGAGCACTCCATAGGCCCAACGGCAACCCCACCGCTAGCCCAATCGCCAGCGGCACGAGGACGAGAACCAGATGCTGCTGTAGGGCTGTCAGTAAGGTATTGAAATTGCCGGCTGCGTGCTCGTAGGCACGGATAAATACATCCATCGGCTTAAAATCGGCTGAGAGAAGTAGCTGAAAGAATTGGCTCAAACTAATGCGTCTTCAAATTTATACCCCACCCCAATCACGGTTTTGACAAAGGTGGGATTGGCCGGATCGGGTTCGATTTTTTTGCGTAGCCGAGCCACATGGGTATCCACTACGCGCTCATCACCATAGAAATCGCTGCCCCACAGCCGCTCGATCAGCTGGGTCCGATTCCAGACCCGTCCAGGATAGCTGAGAAAGGTAGTCAGTAAATCGAACTCTAGCGTTGTCAGGTCCAGCGTTTCGGAGTCCTGGCCATCGAGCTGCCGGTGCGCCACCCGCTGATCCACATCCACTGCAAAATGGGGCGTTTGAAACACGCGGCTCTGTCCACCTTGGCGGAGGGTGCGGCGCAGTAGGGCACGGACTCGCGCCACCAGCTCACGCGGGCTAAACGGCTTGACCAGGTAGTCATCGGCTCCGGTCGAGAGGCCAATAATCCGGTCAATCTCTTCCCCTTTGGCAGTCAGCATCAAGATAAATGGATCCTTGTTGCCAGGTTTTTGGCGAATGCGGGCACAGACTTCTAGGCCATCTAAGCCCGGAATCATCAAATCGAGAATAATCAGATCGGGCTGTTGTTCTTGAAAAATTTGCAGTGCTGTCACGCCATCGCGACAGGTGCGACAGGTGAAGCCTTCTTTTTCTAAGTAGAGCTGGATCAGTTGAGCAATTTCAGCTTCGTCTTCCACGATCAAGATTTGCATGACTTGTCTGCTTTCAGAAATCCAAGTCTATAGTGACATACGAGGGTCATGCATCTGTTGGATCCGGCCAATTGCTCTGGCCAATTGCTCTGGCCAATGGATCCGAATCAATGGATCCGATCAATGGATTTGGCCAATGGATCCGGCCAATGCGACCCGATCCAAACTGGGCGGGTCAAATTTAATAAAATCTTGACAAATAACTAGCAGATGACGCATTTTACTGAGGTTAGGGGATGCATTCGTTGCTTTGCTGCTGTTTCCTATTGAGACTCTGTTGCTTTAATTGCTGTTTAAATTCTGGTTCTTTGAGTGGACCTGCCATCAGCTCGAATGGTTTGGCCTCTTAGTCCAAATCATTCGGTCCAAATCATTGAGTCCCGATCATCGAACTCAAATCATTGAGTCCAAATCGTTTAGCCAAATTGCTCACTGGAAGTTCTGGGGCTTAATTCGGCTTGATTTGGGCTTGCTTTAGGCTTAGATCCTTTTCGGTTCTCTGGGTCTACTTTCTCCTACCCCTGTTGATAGTAACTATGTCTGACTTGTCTAATTTATCGTCTAATGTACTGTTTGATTCACGGTCTGATTTATCCTCTGATCTACCCTCTGATTCTAGTAACCCGGCTAGTCCAGCTAGCCCATTGCCCGTTTCTAGTGATCAACCGACTCTAGCGAGTTCAAGCGAAACCGGTTCCACTATCGCCGGTTCCACTATTGCCAAGTTTGATAGCTACCGCACCGTTGAAGCCACCTATGCTAGCTTGGCCCAGCTCGCTGCTGACAATCCGGCTTTGGCGACTTGGGTTGATATTGGTGATAGCTACAACAAGGTCAGCAACAACGAAGCGCCTGGCTATGATATTTTCGCCTTGCAGTTGGGCCAACCGGCGGCAGACCAACCCAAACCCGTATTTTTGCTTCAGGCCGCGATTCACGGGCAAGACTATGTCACCACAGAATTGGCTACCCGGTTCGCTGAATTTCTAGTGGCTAGCTATGGCGTTGCGCCAGAAGCCACCTGGCTGCTCGATTATTTTGATATCCGCATCGTGCCGATCGTTAACCCGGATGGACGTAAGCTGGCCGAGGCCGGTAACCCCTGGCAAAAGAATGCCAACCCCACGGTACCGGATGGGCAATCGCCCGCTCCTTTTCCCAACTATGGCGTCAATCTCGACCGCAACTTTAATCTCCAGTGGGGCAAGGTAGCAAATGGAGCCAGTCTCGATCCAGCCTCGCCCGTTTACCAAGGCAGTGCGGCTTTCTCGGAACCCGAATCGCTAGCTCTGCGCAATTACCTGTTTAAGAGTTTTAGTGGGGACGAGAGCGACGATCAACCCGGTGTTTTCATCAACCTCCAGGGCAGCGGCAATCAAATTCTCTATCCCTATAACTGGAAATCTGCTCCAGCTGCTGATCAAGAGGAACTGCGTAACCTGGGATTAAAACTCAGCTCCTTTACAGCTGGCTCCAACTCGAATGGAACTAGCACAAACCCAACTCCGAGTGCCTACGAGGTGCGCCAAGGCAGCAGCCAAGAGGTTGCATCTGGAACTGCAATTGATTGGGTCTATCAAATTCTGGGAGCCGCCAGCTACACGATCTCGGCAGGCACTAAAGCCTTTGAAACCAGCGCTGTTTTTGAATCGGAAATTGTTCCCAAACTGTTGCCTGCCCTAGCCTATGCTGTCAAAGCTGCCACCAGTCCCTATGAGCTGCCGCTGGGGCCGGATGTGCGCTCACTCAGCTTAGCTTCGGGGCAGGCCATTGTGGGAATCACTAATTCGGTCAACCTCTCTGCAACGATTGATTCCAGTCGCTCTGCCGATTTGCCACTTCCAATTGTTGCCGGTGCCCGTTACAGCATCAATGCCCCTGCTTGGGTGCCAGAAGCGCTGTTGTTCGACATGCTGCCCAAAAGCGGAGATCTTGACAGCCCAGTTGAGACGTTGGAGGCCGCTGTAAATACAAGCAACCTTGCTCCCGGCCGCCACACGATTTTTGTCGAAGGGCTAGACGAAGATGGTAACTATGGAGTCCCAGCGGCTATTTTTCTAGATGTGCTGCTACCACCCGAAAATGCTAACGTGCTGCGCGGCACCGAAGCCAACGATGCCCTGACTCCAACAGCTCTGTTCAACTTTGTGGCTCTAGGGCAGGGCGGCGACGACCGAATTCAAACCCTGGCTGGAACCGATCTAATTTTGGCGGGACCAGGCAACGACACAGTGTCAGCTGGGGAAGGCGATGATCGGGTTTACGGAGGGGTGGGCAATGATCAGCTAACCGGCGGCGGCGCAAATGACCAACTCTACGGAGAAGCTGGAGCCGATCGGGTATTTGGCGGCGAGGGAGACGATTTGCTTTGGGGCGGTGCAGGCAGCGATCAGTTAACCGGAGGAGCAGGCCAAGACACGTTTGCGCTGGTTTATAACGAAGGCAGCGATAAAATTCTGGATTTTGCAGTTGGGGTAGACAAACTGGGTTTGGTAGGTACCCTCAAGTTCAATCAGCTTTCGATCCGTCAAGCCGGAGAAGTGACGCAGATCCAATATGGCCGAGTAACGCTAGCCGAACTGACGGGAGTGACAGCCGATGCTTTGACCGCGGCTGACTTCGTTAGTATCTAACGCTTCAGTTTTGCTGTATGGGTAGATACACACAGGACAAACCATTCGATTCGCTGAAGATCGCAATCGTGATCACGCCAGCGTCTAGTAGACATCCCTGATGCACGGCAGCTCCTGTACCGGGATTCACTCCATAGGCCGGAAAACAAGCCGCGCTGATGCTGAGACGAATTGCGCTGCCCTGAGGGATGCGGATGCAGGTGGGTTGGAGGGTTAGCTGGTGGGGGGTGGGGGAGGTGAGGCGCTGGTAGGCTTGGGTGATGTTGTAGACACTGCCGTTGGGTTTGACTTCGGAGAGAATGGCGCAGAGGTCGAAACTGGGGGTATCGGCGGTGCAGTACAGTTCAACCGTAATCTCGCCTGCTAGGTGTAGATCCGCAGCTAATGGTTCTGTGGTGTAGGTCAGTACATCTGAGCGGCAGTCAATCGCACTGCGTTCAAACGATCCAGCCGGAAAGCCAGCATGCCCTCCCAGCGAAGGCACCGGACGCCACGGATCATGAACCAAGGTATCGGGAAGGCAGTGTTTTAAGTTTTGAGTTTTGGCTTCCGGTGAGTCAGCCGAACCGAGTTTTGAGTTTTGAGTTTTGTCGCTTGCTGCAAAGCACTGTGTTGAATCCCCATCTCCCCCATCCCTCACCGGCTCCAACCTCCCCTCCTGCTCATCCATCGCTGCCAGCCCGGTTGTAACCAGACGATAGGCGATAGGCGCAGGGCTGGGAAACTGATCGAACTGCCGCCAGCGGTTACTGCCCATCTCGAATAAGCAGACAGGAGGCTGATCCAGCAGGCCGGTATCAATGCCTTTGAGAAACTGATCAAACCAGCGAAGTTGCAGCCGATCGATTGGGGAATTGGCTTCGGGGCCGTAATCCACACTGCCGACCTTGCGACCCCAGGGGAGATGCGCCCAGGGTCCCACAATCAGATGCTGGGGAAACCGACTGCGAGCAGCCATGTCCCTATAGAAGCGCAGAGTGCCGCGCAGATGGGTATCATACCAGCCGCCGATATGCAGCATTGGTAAATCTACGTTCTCCATGTAGGAGCAGGGCGAGAGGGTTTGCCAGTATGCGTCTGGTTCTGGGTGGGCGAGCCAGTCGTGGTAGTGGGAGTTGGGCGCGAGTTGGTTCAAGATACCAGAATGCAAATCCACTGGGTCGGTGATCGGCAAGTTGCGAGCAGCGGTATAGAGCGTCCGGTAGGCGTCTGAGTTGGCTTGGCGACGAGCCGTTTCGCTAGCCAACTGAATCGCCCAACCCAAATTGAGCTGATAGCAGAAGGCACCGCCTTCGTAAGCCCAGTCGTGGTAGAGGTCATAGCCAATCATGCTGGGGCAGATAGTTTTCAAAGCCGGGGGACGAGTTGCGGCAGCATAAAGCTGGGTCATGCCCTGGTAGGAAAAGCCATACATGCCTACCTGACCGTTGCTTTGGGGTAAGTTGGCGGCCCAGTTGACCGCATCTTCGCCATCGGTGATTTCGTGGGCAAATAGCTCGAATTCGCCTGTCGAGGAGCCGCGCCCCCGCACGTCCTGAATCACCACAATATAGCCCTGGGCCGCATACCAGCTGGGGTGGGCATACACTACCGTAGAGGCAATGGCTCGGCCATAGGGCTGGCGCATCAACAGGACAGGGAAGCTGTCTGCACTGTCGGGGCGATATACATCTGCATCTAGCCTGACGCCGTCGCGGGTTAGCATCGAAAGCGTTTGTTTGGAACCAACCGGGTAGACCATGAGCGCTTACAACTATAAAGATGGAGATTCGAGAAAAGACGCTATGCAGATCCGTGATGCCGTTGAAGCTGACCTACCCGCGATTGTGGCGATTTACAATGCCGCCATTCCCAGCCGCAACTCCACCGCCGATTTGTTTCCGATCACAGTAGAAAGCCGCCGTGATTGGTTTTTCAACCACAATCCAGAACGCCGTCCCCTCTGGGTTCTGACGCTTGCAGAAGAGATAGTAGCCTGGATTGGTCTCTCCTCGTTCTATGGGGGCCGCCCCGCCTACGATGCCACCGCTGAGATCAGTATCTACATTGCGCCAGAGCACCAGGGCAAAGGGTACGGTTCGCTATTGGTGAGCCAAATGCTGGAGGCTGCCCCTCGCTTAGGCGTAACCACCTTCCTGGCCATCTACTTTGATCACAACGAGGCCAGCCGCAAACTATTTCATCGCTTTGGCTTCAAACCAATGGGACACCTACCCGCCATAGCCGAACTGGACGGCATCAGACGCGGCGTCATCATTGCCGGATGGCAAAATCCTGCCTGAGTTCTAGATCCCTTATCCGACGGCTGCGGTTGCCCGCTTGTAGGCTGCCCAACCGCCATAGCTGGAAATATCCGGCCAGTTGTACTTTTCGACTAATTCCTGCGGATAGAAGAAAGCCGTAGCGGTGTCGCCATCTTCGAGCAGAACTTCGGTGGGATACATGTGGGGAGGTTCATTGGCGGCTAGATACTCGAACTGATCAACCGTCATTTCATAAATTTCTCCTGGAATGGAAATGCCGTCTGCTCCGACCTGGTAGATTGCTGGATGCCAACCGTTTTCAGCCGCATGGAGCCGGTAGAGGGGTTGGGTTTTGGTTTCTTTAATGAACTTAGCAGACTGAAGATTCTGGTGATCCGGCTGGCCGCGCAGGGCTGAACCGCAAATAAACACCTGTCTGGTTCCACTGGTTTGCGTCATAAGCATCACTAAAGTAATTGGATTGAGCTGAATAACTGGATTGAACTAACGGTATGCAGCATACCGGCACAGAGTAGCACAGGGCAATCCACCCCCACAATCAGCCAACCCCAGAGGAATACGAAAGGGTAAAGTGACTCCGATTTCAACGAAGAAAAGTAAAGAAATATGGAGAAAACTGAGTAATTGTTAATATATTGGATACATCGGCGCTGAATTTCGTTGCGATTGCCGGTTCGACTTCTGCTTGAGGCTATCGGTTAGCGATTTTCAAGGCATACCCTATCGGAGGAGGACGTGAAGGATTGTATAGCGCTACACTGCATTCTCGGGAATTTTTGTATACAGTCTACGGCATACAAGAATTAAAAACGCCTTTACTGCTTTAAAGCAATCAGTTTGCAGACTTAATTCGCAAACTTTGCAAGATAGAAAAATTCTTTTTTACGCTCTACGCCAATTACGCCATGTGCAGCTTGCTCAAAACAATTGATTTCTCGTGGATTGGACAGTTTGTCCGCCCTAACTGGGGCCAATACCTGGATGAACATAGTCCTCCCATCCACTAGAGCATTGAGCTGACCCCCGATGGCGTATTCAGGCATGCATTTTTCAAAACTCTTCAGAAGTCGCTTCAGCCCTAGCCAGTTCATCCGGTTCTCAAATCTAGTAATTTACTCACTGCCCAACCTCTCTCAGGCTTACTCGCATCAATCTAATCTCGCATCAACTCAAAGGAGGAGTGTTCATGCAAGTTCTTTCGGTTCTCTCGGTCAACCACAGTCGCCTCAATGCCAGTATCAACCGCTTGGCCCGTGTTGGTCAGTTGCCCAATGGAGATATTTGTCGGCTGGCGTTTTCCGCAGAAGACCTGCAAGCTCGCTATCTGGTGCAGCAATGGATGATCGAAGCTGGGATGAGCGTTCGTACCGACGCTGCTGGCAACATTATTGGTCGCTATGCGGGCAGCGTCGAGGATGCCCCAGCGCTGGCTACGGGGTCCCATATCGATACGGTGCCGTCGGGGGGGTGTTATGACGGCGTGTTGGGTGTGCTGGCTGGAATTGAAGTGGTGCGCACCCTGCGGGAAAACGACGTCCGCTTGAAGCATCCGCTGGAAGTAATTGTCTTTACCGACGAAGAAAGTTCAATGATTGGCAGTCAGGCGATGGCGGGCACGGTGGTGCTGAACGCGCCCGAACGCTACCAGCCTAAGGTCGGTCAGCCAATCGAATCCTGTTTAGAAGCAATTGGCGGCAATTGGGATGAGATTCCTTCGGCCCATCGCAGCCGTGACGATATGGCTGCCTTTGTGGAGCTGCATGTGGAGCAGGGAGCAGTTCTAGAGCGCACCCAGACAGAAATTGGCGTGGTTCAGGGTGTGGTGGGAATGCTGCGGCAGATGATTACGATCAAGGGCCAGGCCAACCATGCCGGCACGACTCCGATGGATATGCGCCAGGATGCGTTGGTAGCTGCTGCTCAGGTGATTTTGGCCGTCAAGCAAATTGCCCTCAGCATGCCCAGCCAGCCGGTTGCCACCGTGGGTTATCTGACTGTAGCGCCCAATGCCGTGAATATCGTGCCGGGTCAGGTAGAGCTGTCGGTAGACATGCGCGATTTGTCACAAGACTGCCTCGATACAATGATGTCGCGATTGCTGCGCGAGCTGAACCAGATTGCTGCGGACACTAGTACGGAAATTGATGTGACTCCGGTGCTCTGCGTGCAACCGACGCCCGCTGCTCCCTTAGTGCAAAAAACGATCGAATTCGTCGCCCAAGAGCTGAAGCTTAGCCACCGCTACATGCCGAGCCGTGCCGGTCACGATTCGCTAGAAATTGGTCGGATTACCGATATGGGTATGATTTTTGTGCCCAGCCAGGAAGGGTTGAGCCACTCCAGTGCTGAATACACCTCACCGGAACAGTGCACCCAAGGGGCGAATGTGCTGCTGCACACCTTGCTCCAGCTCGATGCAGCCTACGCCTGCTAAGACAACCCGCTTAAGTTAAGAATATTGAGAAAATTTACGTCTTATCGCGCCTGCTAGAGGAGGCGAGAGATTAGCCATACAATTGAGTTCATTCGTTTGATCCCCCATCCTTCTCCCGGCAAGGGGAACCGTTTGTGGAGCATAGGTATACACACCAAAACTGCCTGAAGTCCTGATCGAGACGGAGCTAGGGAAATCGAGCCAGTTTGGCTACCAGCAGTGAAGCGCTTTTCAGATCCTTTACAGCGTGCCGTCCTGATGCTTCAGCCCCAGTTGCTGATCTAGCTTGCTGATAGTTCGCAGAGCATTGAGCAGAGCATTGAGCAGAGCATTGAGCAGAGCATTGAGCAGAGCATTGATGTGTCTACGTTGACAATTTCGAGTATTGAAATAGTGTAATTTGCGCTCATGTTTCCACCCATCCCCTTTCCATCTACCCTGTTCTAACGTTTGATTGTGGATTATGAACTCATCGGTGTCTGCATCTGAGGCACAACCTACCGCAACGGCTAAGCTTCAGCAGGAACTCGCGTCTCAGGCTGTTGGTGTTACCTTACGAGCCGTGACTAAAAAGTATGGTTCGTTTACCGCAGTTGAAAATATTAGCCTGGACATTCCGGCAGGCTCCTACACCTGTTTGCTGGGGCCAAGCGGCTGCGGTAAAACCACCACGCTCCGCATGATTGCAGGCCACGAAGACATTACCAGCGGCGAATTGCTGATTGGCGACCGGCGGGTGAATGACCTGCCACCCACCCAGCGCAATACGGCAATGATGTTTCAGAATTACGCTCTGTTTCCCCACAAAACCGTTTGGGAAAATGTCGAGTTTGGGCTAAAAATGCGCAATCTGCCCAAGGCGGAACGAATCCAGCGGGTAGACGAAATCCTAGAAATTGTCGGCTTGACCAAATTTGCCCAACGCAAGCCCGCCAAACTCAGTGGCGGCCAACAACAGCGAGCTGCCCTAGCCAGAGCGCTTGTGACGCGGCCTCAGGTGCTGCTGCTCGATGAACCCCTGAGTGCGTTAGACGAAAACCTGCGCGTCAGAACCCGCAGTGAGTTGCGCAAGTTGCAAAAGCAGTTTGGCATGACCTTCATTCAGGTGACACACGGGCAGGACGAAGCCTTTGCCCTGTCAGATCAGATCGTGGTGATGGACCACGGACGCATTGACCAGATTGGTACACCAGAGCAGATCTTTCAGATGCCCGCCTCGCGCTTTGTGGCCCGCTTCGTTGGGGATAACAACATTTTCGTTGGCAAGATCAGCGATGTCCTTCAGGGCAACCAGTACGCGATCCTTCGACTCGATGTCGATGGCATTGGCTCGTTTCTATGTCGCGGTCAAGCCGCCGATCTGGGCATGACGGCAGCCTGCTGCGTCCGCAGTGACAGCATGACCATGACCCCCTACCCGCCAACGGACCCAACCCTCCCCAATCAGCTGACGGCTCGTGTAGTAGCCATTGAGTTCACAGGCTATGTGACTCGCGTTTCGCTGATGGTGGAAGCAACTGGAGCAGAACTCACCTACAAAGTGCGGAGCCATGACTGGATTGCTAATCCCGTTCAGGAAGGTCAGCTTGTCACCTTGAGCTGGACCACGGAAAATTGCGTATTTCTGTCCCATTAGTTAGATAGTGATACATCTCCTCAGAGTTGGGGATCTGGGAGGCTGCTATCGATACTGTTAAGCAATACTGTTAAGCAACATCGTTAAAGCTACCGTTAAAGCAGTGCTCCAATTGGTTCCACTTAACGTATCCCACTGGTTTCAGCTTATTATGTAAATTTGCTCATCGATTGTTGTTTAGAGTCGTGTTTTACTCCTCACTCACTTGGTCCTTCTAGAAAATTGGTATCTCCTATGGCTAAGATCTCTCGTCGGTATGTGATTCGGACTGGATTAGCGGCTGGTGCTGCGATTGCGGTGACCCGCTGCGCTAGCAATACCCAGCAGGCTTCAGCTCCCAGCGGCACTCCCAACAATCCGGCTTCTGGTCCAGAAGTGAACACGAATCAGGTCAAAGATGTGACGCTGCGGATGATTGGCACGGGTGTATCCCAGATCAACGAAATTCGCAACAAGGCGCAGGAAGACCTGGGCTTCAAGATCGATGTGCGGGCACTCAGCACCGAAGAAAACAACCAGATCGCCATCACCCAGCCCGGTCAGTATGACCTGTTTGACGGAGAATATTTCAGCTTGCCGCTGGTGGTGCCTTCTGGCAACTTGCAGGCCATCGATGTCAGCAAGATCAAGGAATTCGACAAAATTGTGCCGATCTTCACCCAAAACAAGTTTGACGGCATGAAGGTGGAGCAGGCCCAGGGCACCTATCCCTACAAGGTGATGTACCTCCAGGATCAGGATTCCAAGGAGTTTGCTGCCGAGCCGACCAATTGGGCCACGCTGATTCCGTTCCAGTACAACGCCGATACACTGGGTTATCGTCCCGATTTAATCGGTTCTACTAAGATCGAGAGCTGGGCACAGTTGTTTGATTCCCAGTTCAAAGGCAAAACCTCGATTTTGGACATTCCTTCCATCGGCATCATGGATGCCGCGATGGTAGTGGAGGCGGCTGGCCTGATGAAGTTTGGCGACAAAGGCAACATGACCAAGGCCGAAATTGACCAAATTACCGACATCCTGAAGCAGCAGAAGCGCGACGGCCAGTTCCGGGCCTTCTGGAAGACTTTTGACGAATCGGTGAACTTGATGGCGGCGGGGGAAGTGGTGCTGCAATCGATGTGGTCACCTGCCGTGACTGCCGTAAAATCGAAGGGCATTCAGTGCGTCTATGCCCCCCTGAAGGAAGGCTATCGGGCCTGGGGCGGTGGCGTCGGATTGTCGAAAAATCTGTCTGGCGTTTCGCTCGATGCTGCCTACGAGTACCTCAACTGGATGCTGGATGGCTGGATGGGAGCCTTCTTGGGCCGCCAGGGCTACTACAGCGCTATTCCGGAAAACGCCCGTAAGTTCATGAAACCTGCCGAGTGGGATTTCTGGTACGAAGGCAAACCTGCTGCCGAAGACATGGTCGATCCGTTTGGCAAAACTCTAGAGAAAAAGGGCGCTGTGCGCGATGGCGGCTCCTTCAAAGAGCGGATGGGTAACGTCGTTGTCTGGAACTCCACGATGGATGAGCAGGTGCATTTGGTCAAGAAGTGGAACGAGTTTATTGCCTCTTAGCTAAGACGTAGCTAGGAGCGCATGGGGGAGGCTTCTGTATGTATAAAACTTGGAAAGGGGTTCAGCCCTATTTGCTGGCTACACCGCAGACGTTGGTATTTCTGCTGTTCCTGATCTTTCCGATTTTGATGATCGGGTTAGTCAGTTTCTGGGAGTTTAACGGCTATACGATGGTACCCGGCTTTACGCTGAGTAACTATGCGGACGTGTTTACAGAAGTCTCCTTAAGAACCTACCTGAATACGTTCAAATACGTTGTTTTAGTTTGGTTTTTCTGTTTGGCGATTGCCTTTCCAGTTTCTTACTTTCTCGCCTTTCATATTCAAAATCAGAAGCTGCAAATTATTTTATTCCTAATTTGTACGGTACCGTTCTGGACTTCTAACATTATCCGGATGATTTCCTGGATTCCTGTCCTAGGCAAGGAAGGCTTAATCAACAGTTTGCTGTTAAACCTAAATTTGGTCGAGCAGCCGGTGGAATGGTTGCTGTATTCCGACTTTGCCGTCGTGCTGGGAATGGTGCATCTGTATAACTTTTTTATGATCGCGCCCATTTTCAACAGCATGATGCGGATCGATCGCAACCTGATTACCGCCGCTGAAGACATGGGAGCATCAGGATTTCAGATTCTCAAGGAAGTCATTTTGCCACTGACGGCTCCCGGCATTGCCATTGGCTCAATTTTTGTCGTGACGCTGGTGATGGGCGAATTTATCACGGTCCGCCTGATGGGAGGGGGGCAATCAGCCTCGGTCGGCAAACTGATTCAAACCCAAATTGGCAGTCTGCAATATCCCCTCGCTGCCGCCAATGCCGTGGTGCTGCTAATCGTCACTCTCTTCCTGGTAGCCGGTATTCTGCGAGTGGTGGATATTCGCAAGGAACTCTAACCATCTCTAATCATCTCTAACCATTATGAACAAACGCCCCCTCTCCTTCTATTTTCTGGCTGCCTTCTTTGGTTTGTTCGTACTGTTTCTCTACGGCCCGATGATTGCCATCTTCATGTTGTCATTGCAGGGGCCAGACGGAACCCTCACGTTTCCGATGCGCGGCTTTAGCTTCTATTGGTTGGGGCAGGTATTTCAGGAGCAGCGGGTCGGCAGTTTTGTGGAGGCGTTCCAGCGGTCGCTGATTCTGGGCATTGGGGTACTGCTGCTGTCGTTAATTGTCAGCGTCATGGCGGGGCTGGCGTTTCGCGCCAGGTTTAGGGGGGCTACGTTCCTGTTTTATCTGACGATTTCCAGCCTGATTGTGCCGAGCGTGCTGGTGTCGTTGGGCATCGGCATTGCCTTTCAGGTGTTGGGACTGGAGACCAACTGGTTCTCTTCAGGTTTGGGAGCGCATTTAACCTGGACTGTGCCCTTTGCTTTTTTGATTGTGCTGGGGGTGTTCAACCGCTTCAACCCCTCCTATGAAGAAGCTGCTCGTGACCTGGGAGCCAATGACACCAAAACCTTCTGGGAAGTTGTGTTTCCGCTAATTGCACCCAGCTTAATCGGCGTTGGACTGCTCAGCTTCACCCTCTCCTACGACGAATTCACCCGCACTTCGTTGGTTTCGGGACAGGACAACACCCTGCCGCTGGAAGTATTCGGCATGACTACTAACGTGACGTCTCCGGCCCTCTATGCCCTGGGAACGCTGACCACGCTGTTTTCCTTCACGATGATCGTGATTGCCTTTATCGGCTTTCAGATGTTTTCAAAACGGCAGCAGCAGTAGGGATAGCGTGTCGTTTGATCTGATATTGATTTGATTTGATATACAGCCTTTTTCAGGCTAGTGAAGTACGAAAAACGGGGTGCAGGGGCGAAGCTCCCACACCCCCTGTACCTCACATGAGTGAAAAACGCTGTAACTCAACGAAGCTGACAGCGAGCGGCAGGATGGGCAGGCAGTTCTGCTACTAACAAAACGTCACCGTGTTGATTCTTGATCCAGCTTTGGGCTTCGACAGGCGAATCGGATGGGGAAGATAACGCGGTCGTTTGGCTGGGTAAGCGAACATCCTCCAGAATTGGACTGCTGCTAAAGGGTTCGTAGGGCGTCGGCGGGATGCCTCCCCGACCGGTATTGAAAAATGCGGCTGTCGCTTGTCCGATCTCGGCTTGACACCCTTGTGCTAGTTCAGACCGAATTGGGGCTGAAGGTAAATCGGGCGGTGCGGTGCTGGGATCAATCTCTGGGCTATTGATGATCACGGTTCCAGGTGCGCCAAAATCAGAACTGGCGTCAATATCGCTGGTTTGAGGCGTGTTCCGGCGTTCGGCCAAACCCAAAATCCCTCTGGCGTCGATGCGAATGTTGCCTCCCTGGCCGCGATTGGCGCTAGCCAGAATGTTGTTGTCCTGGTTAGGAGCAGCCGTGATGAAGCCGTTGGGCGCGTCGATGAAAATATTGCCACCGCTGGCGTCTGCTTCTGCGCGGGCTGTAATCTGGCTGCGATTCTGCATCCGCAGTGAGTTAGTGCCCGATAGCCGAATGATGCCGCCTCGGCCAGAGACGGTGGTGGCCTTGATCTCGCCTCGGTCTAAAATCAGATTTGCGACGTTGAGCTGAGCCACGCCACCTCGATCGCCTGAGCCAAAGTTGTCTGCGGATATTCTGGCTCCGTCTTCAATGGTCAACTGTGGGGTGGTTAGGGTCAATCGTCTGGCATTTCCGGTTGCTCCAGGTTCAGCCGAGACTAAGATACCGCTGATGTTGTCGTCCCGTTCGACTGGAGCCGTGCCGCTGAGCAGTACCGAATCAGCCGCATTTACGGTGACAGTGCCGGCTCGTCCGGCCCCAAACGTATTGCTAGAGATTTGCGCTCCGCCGCGCACGATCAGCCGTTCAGTTTGTAGCGTTAAATTGCCGCCGTTTCCGGTAGCATTCGGTCTAACTTGCCCAAATAGGCCGCTGGCACCCTGCTTAGAGTTGAGATTATCGGGGTCTCGGCCTGCTGCCTCAATCGATTCCAGTGCATTCACCGTTACATTGCCAGCATCGCCTGCTCCTAGTGTGTCGGTAGAAATTTGCGCTCCTGCTTGCAGCGTTAACCGCCTGGTGTCGATGGTTAGATTGCCACTATTTCCGCTTGCGCGCCGCCTGGTCCGAGCAAACAAACCGCTGGGATACTGATTATTGGGGGCTGCGCCAATCAAATCAACTGACTCTGACGCCCTGATGGTCAAATCCACGCCTCGTCCGGCTCCATAGGTGCCAGTTGAAATCTGTGCTCCATCCCGTAGGACCAGCCGTCTTGTTTCGATAATTAAACGCCCCTCCTCACCCGTCGCTTGCCGATAAACTTCATTGCGTAGCTCAGTGGGTCGATTTCCATCCTCCGGCGAAACGCCCGACAACTCGACTAGCTGCGAAGCCACAACCCGCAATCTGCCTGCTTGCCCTCCAGTTGAGGTACCAGTTGAAGCATCGGCGGCTACCACGCTGCCTTGGGTGAACGTGATACGCCTACCTTGAATTTGAATCTCTCCGCCTTGATTGCCCGTATTGACAGCCGCCCGATTGGATAAACGAATGTCCGCAAGATTTTGGCGGCTGGCCAGCTCTAGTCTCCAGCCTTGCTCGTGGGGCAGCAGGTTAACAACGCCCGTTCTACCTATCGCCGCGAGTTCAACCCGTCCTGCCGTGGCTGCTACGCTGCCACCCGTCATCGTAATTGGCCCGCCTACCAGAGCGAGAGACTGCCCCAGATCGACCTGTAGACCCACAGCCGAACGATTGCTGATCGCCCCTGGACGCGGCCCAAACTGTAAACCAATCGGCACCTGCACTGTTAGCAACGGCCCGACTCGCGGATTGACCGCACTAAATTGAAAGCCGTCAGCAAACTGAATATGGTTGGCGGTGCTGGCGATGAACGAGCCGCCGATGTTTAATGCAGCCTGCTTGCCAAAAATGATACCGTTAGGGTTCAGCAGAAACAAATCAGCAGAACTGATCCGCCCGCCGCGTTCCCGCATTTCAATCAAGCCATTAATCACAGACCGGTTAGAGCCAGTCACACGGGCAAAAATGCGTTCAACGTCTGGTGGGATCTCTTGAAATGAAGCGGTACTGTTTCTAGGTACAGAAAATCGGTCGAAGCTATGAAACAGATTGCGCTCCCTACGGGTACCTCGGTTGATTACGGTAGTATTGCCTCGACGAGTCACCGCAGAATTTTCAGGCAATGTATTATCGGGTCGAATCTGGGCTATTGCTATGCTGCCAGTCAGCAACCAGAATAGGCTGCTGCCGTTGATTAGCCAGAATTTGAAGTCAGAAAGTTTCATAGCATTCAGACTTTAGCCACCAAATTTGTAGGCCCAGTTGTTGCAGGCGGAGTTAAAACACTGCCGCCTGCAATATCCTTACCTTGCCAAATCGGAGCATCCGAAAAGCCGATGCCTGAGAGTTTGTTGCTATTAGAGCCATCTCCCAGCAGGTTATTTTGTACAATATATTCCAGTGAGTTAATAGCCAGGTCTAGATCAAAATTCTGCACAAAATCATCAGTAATGGTAAACCTCAACCCGAAAATGGTTTTATCGACTCCCGGTTGAAATTCATTCACCGGCTCTTGAAAGAATCTGTATTCCAACGTTCCAGTTTGAGCTACCGGATTGTAGTTCAGTAACTCTGCTCGCAGATTCAGTGACTCGAACGATACTTTATTATCAGCCTGAAAAGGCACAACTAAATCAGGGCTATTGATGCTCTCTAAGCGTCCTGAACCAGATGTAAAATTGCCAACTGCGCCGCTAAACAGACCCGTGAGGTTGCTGCCTGCCTGATCAGGGATGGGATTCCCATCTGGTGCAGTGGAGAAGAGTTTAAACTGAGCCGAAATATTAGTTTCATCGGTACCGGTGATCGAGTATTGATTGCCTATACGCGGCGGAATGTTGACCTCAAAGGTGCCTAGCTGTTTGGCGGCAGCAAAATTACTGCTGGTATCGTTGATTTGATTTGCCTGCAGAGCAATGCTATAGCTGCCATTGTCGGCATTATCCCAACTGCCGCCCGGTGGCGTGATTCGATAAATGACAGTCCGAGTCGTACTACTGCTGCTGTTATTGGCAATTACCCGAGTGACTAGCTGGGAACCATTAGGACTGATGACTTGAAGATCGCTATCGTCGATGCTGGCGGCATTGATGGCCACATTGTCTCTGTAAACAACTGTTAGATCACGAGTATTAGGATCAACGCCGAGCAGATTAGCCGTGGGCGCTTCCTGATCGGACACAGGCGTTTGAGAAATATTGACCTGAAAATTGCCTAACAAACCTGGGGCGACGAATTTACCACTCGTATCGCTCACCTGATTGGCTTGTAGCGTGATGCTGTAGCTGCCGTTATCCGCACTATCCCAACTGCCTCCCGGTGCTGTAATTCGATAGGTGACACTCCGGGGCGTGCCGTTTCCGCTATTACTAATCGAAACTCGACTAGCAAGTTGATTAAATCCATTGGTGCTAGTGACTAGAATGTTGTTATTAGTAAGGCTATTGACGTTAACAGCTACATCATCACTGTAGGTGACCGTAAAATCATAGCTACTATTACCACCAACCGAGAGATTCGAAGCGCTGAGACTAGCAGTAGGATTCGCTGTATCAACTGCTACCTGGAGGCGATAACGGCTGTTGCCGGCTTGGTGCAGCACTCGGACAAAATAAATCCCGGCATTTTGTCCGCGGCCTTGTTGGGCGGCTGGAATGAGTTTTAAGTTGGCATTGCGCTCTTTCCGTCCAATCTTTCTAAAATCGAGCTTGCCGATTTGACGCAGGACTTGGGCCAGGGGACGCTTCAGCGCGTAAAGTTCAACCGCACACCGACCTTTCCCCAGTCTGGTCAGGGTCAGATCCAAACGGCTGCGCTGCTTCAAACTGACGCGGTACAAATCATCTTGATCGGTTAGCCCAACCTTATCCGTTCGACTGATGGGCGAACTTAAAACGCCCAGATTCTTAGCACCCCTTAGCTTATTATCTGCGTTTGACATAGATCCTACCTTCGAGGTTTTCCTGTTCGGGGCAATATGAGGGTGTAACTTCTTCCTAACACTTATTGGGTGGGTTATGGCGATTTATTCACCAATTGTAGGAATGCAATCAGCCTGTTTCTGTTTAATTCCTTCAGAAGTACAGCTCATCCGGCAAATTTGACAGGCATTTATGCTCGCCCTAGCTCTCAGCGGTCGATTCGTATAAAGCCAATTGCGCTATGCCATTGCACGGACTGATTGGTCAGTGATCGGCTAAAGGCTTGACGTATGGTTTTGAGTTCTGCAGTAGACAAAACCTGAACGAGATGGTCACGGTAGCTGGGTCGGTCTTTGCCTGGGCTAAACCAGCGTTCAATCATTGTGGAGGTAATCTGGATGTCGGTTATAGTTTGTTCAATCTCAGTTCTGATTTGGCGATTGTCGATACTAGCTTGTTTCCCTAACTGACTCACTAGATCTTCTACATTCCAATTCACCATCGCATCTGAAGAGTCAGTGTAAATTGCTTCTTCTGCCTCAACTAAACGTTGATAAAGCTTGCTGGAAAGCGAATTAGCCTCGAGCAGGGCATAGAGCCGCTGGGTGTGACGAGGAAGGATTTCCGCTAAGACAATTGCTCCCTCGGGCCGCAGTAGGTGCAGCCATTGCTGGAGCAGGGCGACTTTATCAGGCTCCGTTAATAGCCCATTGCGCCCAATCAACCGATCAAACCGGAGGTCAGCCTGGGTAAAGTGAGCCAATAGATCTTGCCGTGCCAGCGACAGAATTACCGGACGAATCAATTCTGGCAGTAAGGCTGCTTGCTCTGTTAGGGCTGCTGCGTCGATCGGATTGGGGGCACAGGCATAGACACCTCCTTCGGGCACACGGCGTACCGCCTCCCAAGTCAACAACCCACTGCCAGCGTTGAGGTCGAGCACAACATGGTGACGCTGAAGTTCTGCAAGGGAAAACAACCGATCGCGAATTTGCCCCAACCGCTCTCCGGCTTGGCTGAGGGTGCGCTGCAACCAACGCTCTGTGCCTGCATTCGCCGGACTGAAGGTCAGCACCTCGGGTAGGGCCACTCCTAAGCCTTCTACTAAGGCCGCGAGTTGGGCTTCGCGCTGTCGGGTTACCTGCTGCTGGATTTGTGCCTCATAGCCTTGGTCCGAGGGTTGATAAAATACCTGCCCCTGCAAATGACCCGGCAAATACTGCTGCGCGACCCAATGCTCTCGATAGGAATGGGGATAGAGATAGCCCGCCCCATGCCCGAAGCCATGCTGATCACGGTTGGCGTCTCGTAGATGGGTGGGCACTTCGGCTTCCCGCTCTCGCTCCACGGCGGCCAAAGCATCGAAGAACCCCATGACGCTGTTGGATTTGGGTGCTGTTGCTAGATACAGCGTGGCCTGAGCCAACGGATAGCGTCCTTCGGGCATTCCCACCCGCTCAAACGCTTCAGCACAGGCATGGATCACCACAACTGCATTTGGATCGGCTAAGCCCACATCCTCACTGGCTAAAATCAGCAGACGGCGCAAAATAAAGCGCGGATCTTCGCCAGCATACACCATCCGAGCCAGCCAGTAGAGGGCTGCATCCGGGTCGGACCCCCGCACACTTTTGATAAAGGCGCTAATCGTGTCAAAATGTACATCGCCTTCTTTGTCGTAGAGGACGGCCCGCTGCTGAATCGATTCCTCAGCTACCGCTAGGGTAATTTGAATTTCTCCGTTCGAGTTAGGTGGCGTGGTTTCTACCGCTAGCTCTAACGCATTCAGCACTGCTCGTGCATCTCCATTTGCTACATTGATTAAATGAGCAATAGCCGCTTCGTCAATTTTGACGTTGAGATCGCCGTACCCTCTGAGCGGGTCTTGAAGTGCTTGTTGAATTACCTGACGCAAATCGGCTTCGTTCAGCAACTTGAGCTGAAAAATTCGCGAACGGCTGACCAGCGCTTTATTGACTTCAAAGTAAGGATTTTCTGTAGTTGCTCCAATCAAAATCACCGTTCCGTTCTCAACCCACGGCAATAATGCATCCTGCTGAGCTTTATTGAACCGATGCACTTCATCGACAAACAGGATGGTCTTTTGGGCATACATCTTGCGTTTCTCTTGCGCTACCGCAATGCCATCTCGAAGCTCTTTTACCCCTGCTAACACCGCATTGATGGCAATAAAGTGGGCCTGGGTCGTGTTGGCAATGATACGGGCTAACGTGGTTTTGCCGGTTCCGGGCGGTCCGTAGAAGATCAGAGACGAGAGCTGATCGGCTTGAATAGCGCGACGCAGCAACCGCCCTGGCCCAATGATGTGATCCTGCCCAATAAACTCATCGAGCGTGCGTGGACGCATCCGAGCTGCCAATGGGGCTTCCCGCTCGATGAGCTGCTGGTGGCGGTAGTCAAATAACGTCATTTTGAGAAACAAAGATATGAGGGGAAAGGTATTAACTAAAGAGAAAATCGTCTTAAAATGGGAATGCTAACGATAAATAGGAACTAATATAGAATTCTTTAATTTATTTTTTTCTATCTCAATTTATCTTAAGGAAAATTTATGAGTATGAGCTGGCAATTCCATGGCATCGGCAGATAGGATTTGGCGAGATAGCTCACCCGCATCTGACCCGATGCTCCAGCAGGTGATGCTTGTCGATCCGCCTACGGTGGCTGTCCATACCCCAGCTGCTATAGCTGTTACTCAGATGGCCCAGGCTCAAGTTGGTTGTATCTTGATCCTAGACCAGCAGAGGCCGGTTGGAATTTTCACAGAGCGGGATCTCGTCCATCTGGTTGCGGCTCAAACTTCTTGGGAGCAGCCAATCTCTGCTTTGATGGTACAGCCATTAATTTGCTGCGCCACTACCGAAATCTTAAATTTGTTGACGATTGTGGAGCGCATGCAGCAGCACTCGGTGCAGTATTTGCCGGTGGTGGATGCCGAGGAACGCTTGGTTGGGCTAATTACCCAGACGCTGGTTTTGCAAGCCCTGGCTGAAGATCACAACCGATGCTGCCAAGCCGAGGCCGAGTTGCGTCAGCAGCAGGAACGCCTGAGCCTATTGACCGACGCGCTGCCAGTTTACCTTTCCTATCTGGATGCCGAGCAGCGCTATCAGTTTGTCAACCACACCTACGAGCAACGCTTTGGCCGGAGTCGCGACGAAATCTGCGGTCGGCCCATTTGGGACGTGTTGGGTGACGCTGCCTATCAGGTGGTGCGGCCCCAAATCGAACAGGCTCTGGCCGGCACTCCGGTGGTCTATGAAGCTGCTCAGCCCGATCCTCAGATTGGTACGCGCTACACGGCAGTCACCTTGATTCCCGATCGAGCTGCCGATGGGCGGGTGCGGGGATGCTGTGCCCTTGTCACCGACATTACCGACCGCAAGCAGGCAGAGCTAGCTCTCCAAGAACGAGAATACCTGCTGAGAACGCTGGGAGATAATTTGCCGAAGGGGTTGATTTACCAGTTTGTGCATGAACCGCCCGACCGCTATTATTTCACCTACATTTCGGCTGGGATTGAACGATTGGTGGGGGTCAAGCCGGAAGCGGTGCTGCAAGACCCCAATGTGCTGCATGATTTAATTGTCGAGGCCGATCGACAGCAGATGGCAGAGCTAGCCGAATTTTCACGCCAAAATCTGACCTTGTTTGAAATGCAGATGCGGAAACGCACGCCTGCTGGCGGCATCCAATGGTCACAGTTGCGGTCGGCTCCCCGTCGCTTAGCCAATGGCCGCACGGTGTGGGACGGCATTGAGCTGGACATTACTGAACTCAAGCAGTTTGAGGCAGAGCTGCAGCAGGCCAAAGTTGCCGCCGAAGCTGCCAACCGCGCTAAGAGTATCTTTTTGGCAAACGTTACCCATGAGCTACGCACGCCCTTAAATGCAATTCTCGGCTTCAGTCAATTGCTAGCTCAAGACGATTCCCTCACAGATACACAGCGCCAACACATCGCGATCATCCATCGCAGTGGCGAAGAACTTCTCAGCCTGATCAACCGCATTCTCGACCTGTCTCGCCTCGAATCCCAACGTTGGCCGCCCAACTTTGACAAGGTTGCTTCAGAGTCTGCTGCAACAACAGCTTCAGAATCCTTAGAATCATTGAGTGACTTATTCACTGAGTCGTTTGGTCATCCGTATCGAGATTGCATTAAGCCATCGGGGTATGCAGCTGTAGATGGTACGAGTGATAGTTCATTGGATGCTCCTTGCGAGCCGTCAGGTCAGCTTTTAGACAGCCTTTCAGCCTCCCCTGATTCAGTCGCAGATGCTCTGCTGGTCATGCCCTTGGCTTGGCTAGAACAGCTATATCGAGCCGCCATCCAACTCGACGAGAAAACGCTGTTTGCCTTGATTCAGTCCCTACCTGCGGAACACGGCTGCCTAGCGCAGGAGCTACAGCTAAAGGTTGAAGAATTTGAGTTTGAGCAGATCATGCAGTGGTCGCAGCAGGCAATCGATCAGTCATCATTAGGTTAATTTTGACTGGGTGAATTTTGTCACTAACTTATCTCCTAAGACAGAGGAATTCCCTATCTAAAGGAGAGCAGGAGTTTACGGGTTGAGTGGCTAAGTTAGAGCTGTGAAAAACGGTTTTGAACGGTTCGTATTTTGACCGTGTGTATTTTGACCGGATTTTGAACAGCCTAATGTTGGCTTAGATAACTGGAGGTATACTGCATATGACTAGGGGAAATGATTTTTCTAATCGACCTGATCTGAATCGGCCCAATCCCGATGAAAATCCTGCACCAATTGCCGATGAGACGATCCACACCCGACCCGCTACATCCGATGAAATTGCCTATCGGAATGGCTATGCCGAGGCACAGCAAGAAGAACGAGTGCGAGAAAACCTGCGGCGAACTCGTGAGAACAACAGTGCTGCAACTGGGATTGTGGTCGGAGTAATTTTAGCGTCAATTGTGGGTTTAACTTTGGCTGCCATTGCGCTCCTCGCGCAGAATCGCCAGTCCAATCCGCCGACCACTTCTCCTAGTCTGGCTCCCAGTCCAACTCAGCCACAACCTACCCCATCACCGCAGACTTCGCAGCCGCAGAATACCCAAACCACTGAGCGCACTACAATTATTGAACGTGCCCCTCAACAAACTGAGATAATTGTGCCTCCAGCTCCAGCTCCGGCAACTCAACCCACCCAACCTTCTGTAACTCAGCCGCCGACAACTCAGCCCGACCTCACCCAGCCTCAAACCGAGTCGGATGCCACTACCCAGCCTACCCAACCCGCCGCTCCCGACAGTACGACAGTTCCCCCAACTGGCTCTGATCCTAATGTTGGACAGTAGGATGCCTGCCTCGCCTCAGCGGGGCCGAAATAGATGCGTATGTTCTGGGCTGTAGAGCCTGGAACGAGCCGGGTGGGCCGACTGGCTGCTGTTTAAGGCGGGGCTGATTAGATACAGCGTTGTGCGGATCAGGTTTTCCTGGGTGGTTAGGGTCGCCATTTCCTCTAGGGGGACGATCCAAATCTTTTCATCTGGCCAGCCGAGCCGAAAGCAAACTGCGACTGGCGTTTCTGGTGGATAGTGTGCGAGCAGTTTGGCTTGAGCCGTTTCGACATGGCGGGCACTTAAGTACAGGCAGAGGCTGGCACGATGAGACGCTAAAGCAGCCAATTCTTCGGTTTCTGGCACCTGAGTGCGTCCGCTGATTCGGGTCAGAATGATTGTCTGCACTAGCTCTGGGACAGTTAGCTCGACGTTGAGCTTGGCCGCAGCGGCTTGAAAGGCACTAATCCCAGGAATCACCTCAAACGGAATGGCGGCGGCAGCGAGCGCCTGGATCTGCTCATGAATGGCGCTATAGAGGCTGGGATCGCCTGATTGCAGACGAGCTACCGACTTGCCGGCCTGCACCTGCTCGATCATCAAGGGCAGAATGTCCTCCAGGGTTTTGTTAGCGGTAGGAATCACGTCTGCGTCTGAACGGACCCATTGCAGGATTTGCTTGGGCACCAGGGAATCGGCAAACAGAATCACATCCGCCTGCATCAGCAGTTTCTGAGCCTTGATGGTCAGGAGGTCAGGATCGCCCGGCCCAGCTCCGATCAGGTAAACGGCGGGGGCTAGCTTCGTTTTTAACTCACTCATTTCCGTATATTTGGCTAAAGGATTGGCTCAAGCATACTGCCTCGCAGCTGTGCAGAAAATTGGCTTGATGGGATGATCTCTGTAAAATCTTTGACAATTTGCTGCCTAATTTAAAAGGTTGATGAAACACCTCGGTTATTTCGGACACATCCCCGATCTTGAGTAAAAGTGGATGGTAGATGCACCCTGATTCATACCCCGGAGGAAACTCTGGGGTTTTTCTTTGGGTTTTGGTTGGGAGTGGGTTGAGGTCGCTTTAGCCACACCGTGAACCAGACTGGTATCACGAAGGTGGCTTAGGCGACGAAACCGGCTTGGCCTCGGCTGGAGTGACAACATCAGGCAGAAAACGATTGCGGCCATAGAGCCAGAACAGCCCTAGCCCACCAATAGCAATGCAAACCAGACTCACCACCTGAGCAATGCGCAGCGGCCCTAGCATTAAACTGTCCATGCGCAATCCCTCGATCCAAAAGCGGCCCATGCTGTAGCCAATCAAATAGACCAGAAACAGCGTGCCGGTTTTGAGCTGATGCCCTGGCTTCAGCCCCCGGAAAAACAGCGTCATCAGCAGGGCAAATACGCCTAGGTTCCACAGCGACTCGTAAAGAAAGGTGGGATGGAAATAGTCGAACTGGGTATAGCCTGCAGGCCGCTGCGCCGGTGGAATATAGAGCTTCCAGGGCAGATCCGTCGGGCGACCAAACGCCTCAGAGTTGAAGAAATTGCCCCAACGGCCAATTGCCTGCCCCAAAATCAGGGAGGGAGCCACCAGATCGGCAAGCTGCCAAAATGAGACTTTTCTGAGTCGAGCAAAAATCAGCGACGCTAGCAGCCCGCCCAAAATTGCTCCGTGGATAGCAATGCCACCATGCCAGATGGCGAAAATTTCGCCTGGTTTATCGGCATAGTTGTCCCACTCAAAGGCCACATAGTACAGCCGCGCCGCCGGAATGGCCGCTATGATCAGCCACAGCGACAAATCGCTAATGATATCTGGATCCAGCCCGCGCCGTTTGGCTAAATAGGTGGATAGGCTAACGCCAATCAGAACCGCAGACGCGATCAAAAAACCGTACCAGCGAATCGGCAATGGCCCGATCATTGGCCCAGGAGAGGCAAATTGTGCCAAAAGGCCAGCGAAATCAGCCAGAACAGTGGAAGATAGCAGCATGAGTGCTCTGCCTCGCCGTGACGATACAAATAACGATTGTACCGGGTTGGGTTGGTGGATGGGCGGTATGGCAATTATGAAGGGGTTTTAGTCCACTTTAGCGAACTTGCTTCATTAGCCAGCGATTCATCTGCGGGCGGGGCAGGCAACGAAGCGACACAGAAAAATTTACAGATCCTGAAAAGATGAAGCATAGGATTGGCAACCGCTTTAGGGATCTTCTCTATAGTGCTGCTTCAGCAATTTGTATTGAAGATGGCGTAACCAAAGATGTGCGCTACAAAACCGACAGCCCATTGCTGCAATGGTAAGCTGCTAACAAATCAGGTGAAAGATTAATGCATGCAGCCCTTCCAACGGCTGCTTTTTATTGTCTTTGAATCTTATTGTCTTTGAATCTTATTGTCTTTGAATCTTATTGTCTTTGAAATCGCTTGCTCTAATCCCTTGTTTCACCCAAAGCAACGATCCTTTACCTCTCCACCCCACACCCCACACCCCACACCCCACACCCCACACCCCACACCCCACACCCCACACCCCACACCCTGCTTGCTACAATAACGAATCAACAGCTCACCGCTGGCAATTGAAAGGGGGTCAACCGCGTGTCCTCTAAGTTTGGGGCAATGCAATCATTTTTACAGGCGAGATTATCGCGGCGCATTGTCCTCTGGGTGTTTGGCAGCATCCTGGTGATTGAGGCAATCATTCTCTTGCCTTCGATCTATCGCCGCCAGCAGGAATTGCTCACCTCCCTCAAAAACCTCTCAGCAGCGCGGGTCGAAGGCAGTTTAGCAGCGTTGGGGCTGCCGGCCTCGGACACAGACCTGTTGGCGACCTTGCAGCAGATGGCCCCCAATTCGGTGCGGGGTGGGACGCTGTATCGAGCATCGGGAGAGCTAGTGGGCAGCTTTGGTGAAGTGCCGCAACTGACGCTTCAGCAAGTCCAAGCCAATCGCACCGCGTTGTATGACCAAAGAACGGCTCACTATGACGCAGTTTGGTCATTGCCGCCCTTGGCCGATCGCTATTTCCTGATCATTCGTCATGATGCCAGCTCGGTGCAGCGAGAGTTACTGGCCTTCATTGGTCGGATTGCCTTACTGGTGATGATCATTTCGGTGTTTGTCACCGTGGTGACGCTGATTGGGTTAGAGCGAATTTTGGTGACGCCCATTTTGCTGCTGCGGAACGATTTGCTGAAACTGGGGCAAGCGATCCGCCGAGACCAACCCCTGCCCGAATTCAAATCCCTGCCCTTCCGCCGAGATGATGAGCTAGGTGAAGTGATCGCCGCCTTTGATGCCATGTATGCCCAAGTTTGGGAGGCGATCAGTGAGCGCAAACAGGCGGAAGTGGCCCTGCGCCAGTCGGAAGAAAAGTTTTCTAGAGCATTTCGCGCTAGCCCTTCTGCGGTTTTGATCAGCACACTGACGGACGGACGATTGATCGAGGTGAACGACAGTTTTCTCCAACTGTATGGAGGGCAGCTAGAAGAAGTGCTGGGCCGCACCGCAACTGATCTGAACCTCTGGGCTGCCGCAGAACACCGAGCCGAAATGGTAGACGCAATCCGCAAAACCGGCTCGATCCGCAATCGGGAATATACCTTCCGCAACAAGCAAGGAGAACCGCGAGCCATTCTGTTTTCAGCGGAACTAATCAACCTGAATGGTGAAGAATGCCTGCTCTCGGTTGCCAACGACATCACCGAACGCCGACAAACCGAAAAAGCCCTAGAGCGGCTAGCAGAAATTGGCGAACTGGCGGCCATGATCGTGCATGAGGTGCGCAATCCACTCACTACGGTAATCATGGGGCTACAATCCTTTCAGACGCTTGAGCTATCGGACCGTGCCCGCCTGCGGCTAGAACTGGCCCTGGAAGAGGCCGAACGGTTGCAGCGGTTGCTGAACGAAATTCTGCAATATGCGCGCTGTCAAAAGCTAGATTTGGCCGAGTTGGAACTGAATACGCTAATTCAGGAAATGCTGGAAACGATGCGCACCATGCCCGCAGCCCAAGGGCGACCAATCGAGTTCACACCCGTTGATCCGATTCGCGTTTTGGGTGATCGAGACAAACTGAAGCAGGTATTCATTAACCTGATTAGCAATGCCTGTGAAGCTGTTGCCCTGGGTGAGTCGATTACCTGGAAAATTGATGCTTGCCAGCCGCAGCGCACGGTTTGTGTGCAGATTCACAACGGTGGTGAGCCGATCCCAGGTGATTTGTTGCCTCGCTTAACCAAACCTTTTTTTACAACCAAATCATCCGGCAATGGCTTGGGGTTAGCCATCGTCAAACAAATTGTGGAAGCCCATAACGGAGAATTGATGATTGATTCCTCGGAATCCATTGGTGGAACTACCGTGACTGTAATGCTGCCTTTTGTGTCTGAGCAGCTAACTCTTCAGGGACAAAGACGTAACAGTGAATTAGCATAGGAATGCTTTGCTGATTGAAAATGCGCTGACCGCGATCATGACGCAGATGCCAACAGCGTTCATTCGATTCGTCATGCTGGAACTATGCCAATGGGAATGAGGTACAGGGCTTGGGCTTTGGGCGCATACAGCCGCATGGTTAACCCCAGCAGCTTGAGACAGCAGATGCAGGATGCAACGGTTTGTCTCTGTTCCAGTTTACAGTAATCGGATGATCAGCGATACTAGCGTGACAGTGCCAATCAAGATCAGTAGGGTGGCGATCATGCTGGCAGGAGTCCAGGCTGGGCGCTCTCCGACTCCTGCAATGTCTCGAAATTCACTGCTCCACAGATAGCGAGTGAACATCCGGTATTCTTTCAATGCGACGAATACGGCAAACGTACCAACTGCGACCAACGACAGGCTAATCGTGCGTGACCAAACCGGATCAACCAGGGCTGGATCTACGCCTTCTCTGCTATTCAGCCCTTCAAAAAACTGGAACATGGTGAAGCCAAAGCCAACCATTGCGGTTCCCGTTCGCACCCAGGACATCAGGGTTCGTTCTGCACTAAAACGGGTTCGCAGCCAAGAAAAATGACTGTCTCGATGCACAAGAATGTCGGGTTTCACCGGGATGTTTCGATCAGGAGGAATGCCAGCCATAATAATCACCTCATTTGTTTTGCTACATCGTGAATCGCTGCTGGAAGATCCCCCCTAGCCCCCCTTGAGAAAGGGGGGAATCGAACCGAAACTGGTTTGAAGTCCCCCTTTTTAAGAGGGATTTAGGGGGAGCAAGTCTACTGACGTGCCATTGCGACTTTGAATCGTTCTTCTGGTGTAATTAAATAATTGTGGTCGTCTTTCTCCAGATCGATTTGTACCCACTCCACCTCGCCGCTGAATTTGTTGTCACGGGGGGCATACTCCGGTAAAACAGGCGATCCGGCTTCAAATCCGACATCACAGGTTTCATCTGCCGAGAAGCCCATTGGCTCGGTGGCATCCACCCGTCCTGTGCCGACTGGCTGACCGTCTACATAGAAATGATCAGAATGTTAGGTTTACTGTTAGGCATGGATTTAGTCTCCTTGATTTGAGGGTTTTGTTTACAGGAAGAAAATGGTCTTCCAGTCTTTTTGCATACTGACAATATGCCAACCGTTTGCCTGAGCAGCGTTCAAGGAAGCGTTATTGGCTTCCTGGTAGGCAAATTCGCGCTGGGCATCGTCGTGATTGATCAGGAGTTGGAACGAAGCACCGGGTCGTCCCTGAGCGTAGGTAAGCATGGCAATATCGCCGCCTGTTCGCTCGTTTCCGGCAGCAAATACCGGACGCTTGCCAATGTGCAAATCAATGCCGATCGGCTTGCCCGCCTGATCGTTAATCCGCAGGATTTCGGGTAAGCGCCAGATCACAAACTTACCGTCCTGCTGGATAAATTCTTCTTTGCCGCTGCTGCCAATCACCTGCTCTGGGGGAATGCCGTAAAGCAATTCAGAGAACACCCGCATAAAATCAATGCCACCTCCAGAACAAATCCAGGTTTGGAACTGGTTGGCGCGCAGATACTCCAGCAACTCGACCATCGGTTTGTAGGTAACTTTCGTGTAGGGCAGATTCAGCGTGGGGTGTATGCCCGTCGCAAAAAACTGCTGCACCTCCTGCTGAAATTGCTCCTGCGTCATGTTGCTGTGGGTGGCGGTAAGCAGTTCCATAATTGCCGCTTCACCCGCTTGCTTGAAGTACTCCACATCTCCCTCTAATGCCGCCTGGAAGGGCTGTCTCTGAGTCAGAGAGGGGTCTGCCGCCGCCATTGCTTGCAGCTTTCCCAGCACAAACATCCCCTGCACAACGGGCTGTTCTGCCCAGAGGGTGCCGTCGTTGTCGAAGGTGGCAATCCGGTCAGCAACGGGGACAAAATCGAGACTGTTTTCAGTCGTGACGCGAGCGACAAACTCGACGATCGATTGTTTCACTTCACCATCATTCCAGGATGGCAGCGGATCGCCTGTAGCGTGAACGGAGTTTGGAGAAATCATTCCAATTATTGACATTAGTAAGATTACAAAAGCAGTCATCAACAGGTAGATTTTTTGTTCACGTTCGGTTTTCTCCGGCTCAACTCACGGGCTGTGCTTTAGGGAACATCCGTGTACCTTTTCCTCGTTCGTCAATTGAGTCTCGTGAAGCTATTTCTCAACGGGCACGGCATCCGGTAGTTTGTAGCTGCCATTCAGTACCGACTCACCGGGACGATAGATTCGCATTAGGAAATTCCACCCCTCGGTGACATCTAGACGATTCGGAACGTCGCCGCAGTCTTCTTTGGAGCCAAAATAAACTGTAAAAGTGCCGTCGTCGTTGAACGTCGTGTTGAACTGATTCAGAACGCTGTTGGCACTCTTCATGTAGCCATCGGCTCCATAGACAGTAATCGACCAGAAGCCCGCATTATCAGGCACCGTGTAAGTAGCCCTATGACACCGATCGGCGGGAAGCTTGCCGTTGTAGTTGATGTAAACAGCATCTTTGTTTGGAAACAATCCCCACCCTCCAGCACAGGCGAGGTGGCGTGTCTTCTCGTTGACTTGTCCTCGCGGCCCCATCCAGTCATCGGGAAATTTGTCGTACTTGGCAAATTCTGCATTGAATTGCTTCGTCAATTCCTCACGCGATTTTTTGTCCCACTGCGGTTCCGAAAAAGGATCTGCGCTTGCTGCCGTGATCACAAACTGGTCTTGTAGCTTATTCACAAGGGCGATATCAGATGGATCATCCGGGTTGTGCAAATGGATACGGACAATGAGACAGAGATACTTCGTGTCCTGGGGCAATTGATGAATGCCTGACTCATAAATGACACCGGGTGCATAGTGGTCGTTGTCCACCATCAGCACGGAGAAATACCGACCCTGCGGCATCTGGGGCACAGTCAGGGTCGCACCTTTAGACGTGTCAACCAATGCCGTCGAGTACAGCGTATCTTTGTTCATCCGCACTACGGTTTGCTGGTCGAGCGGAGTCACGTTACGGAAGTGCAGCCAGCGATTCACGCCACCAGATGATTTGAACCCGTTGGCGAAGGTACGATCGGTCTCCGCACGGCAGTAGTTCTCTTGCGTGACGATTGTACCGGATACTGCACTGGGTTCTGTTGAGTTTGAGGTATTCATGATTACTCCTTTACACGTTGCATTGGCGGTAGTTTCCATGTGCCGTTAAGCGCTTCTTCTTTGGGCCAGTACAAGCGCACCGTTACCCAAAATGGGCCCGTCGGGGCAGGCAACCAGTTCGATTCCTTGTCCTTTCCCGGAGATTCGTTTTGGATATAAAGCGTGATTCCTTGATCGTCATCCTGTTTCAAGTGTGGCAGCATCGGGGAGTTGATTAGATAGCGATCGATCGGATTGGCAACCAGCAAACTTGCTGGCAGTTCGTACATCGTGATTGACCAGAAGGCATTGGCAGGAGGAAACTGACCAGGCTCAAACCGCACAGTGTAACGATGGGCACCGTTCAGTTTCTGTCCCTCAGAATCCATGTAGTACGCAGGGTAGAGTGCTTCCTCCTTCGAGTTGCCGTAAATTCCCAGAGCAGCAGATGTCATGCGGAAGAGGTAATTATTCTGCAAAAATTCGCGAGTGCCAAAGCCATCAGCAGCCGTGATCTTGCCTGTATCAACATTTGCCTTCTTATTCTCGTCAAACTCCTTCCACGCGTCGGCAATGCCGTCCTCAACTGCTTTCTTCATTTCAGGTGAAAGCGCAGCAGAGAAATTCTTCCCGGCTCCAATGCCAATCGTGGCAAATCGTTCCATCAGTTCCACTTCGGATGGATGCGTTGGACAGAACTGGAGGTAAAAGTTCAACAGGTCGAAGAACTCGATCGATGTCCTTTGGGTTTCAGGGGTCAGCGGCTTGGGAAAATTGATGGCTGGAGCCGGATCTGGAGCAGGTTGACCCAGGAACGCTGAAAGCGGTTTCACACTATATTGCTGCTGGATCTGCTTGACGTTTTCCAGATCGCTCGGGTCATAAAGCTGCGTGCGAAACAGCGCTGAAGCAATCTGTGTCTCGCAAGGAATGACTTTCTCTATGCCAGCAGGAGTTTCACCTTTCCAATTTGGGCCAGCAACAGCAAAGCTGCCGCCATCGTTGCCAGTCGCACGGGAGCCGAGATAATCAAAGTTGTGAGTGTATAGGTCGATCAGTTGCAGGCTCCAATACCGCTCTTTCTCAATCGGCGGCACAGTGACTACAATCGGTTCGGTGCGCAGGTCGAGTCCAATCCAGGAATAGGGCGTATCCGAGTTGGGGGTCTGGACGGCTTTATCGTTGGGCGTATAAACCCGTGGAATGTTAAATATTTGGTTATACGATCCCTTGTACTCCGGATCTCCCTGATTCGCAAAATAGCTGTACTGGATTCGCATATTGTCCACGATCGGAAAGCCGTAGATGTAGGCTTCCTTGGCGATCGATCGGGCTTCGTCAGGTGCTATGGGTTGTTGAGTTGGCATTTTCTGTTCCTATATCGTGAGATTTCAGCAGAGTCATATCGACCTGCGCGATGCTTCTATGGGCGGTAAGGCTCCCATCTTGCCGCTCTCGTAATCCATGATTGCCTGAACGATTTCCTGGCGCGTATTCATGACAAACGGCCCTTGTCCTACAATTGGTTCATCGATCGGTTCACCGCAGAGTAACAGGGCTGTCGCTGCCTCAACGCAATCGATTTGTAGAGTTGTACCAGATCGATCGAACAGTCCCACTTCCGCCTCCGTGATGGCATCCGATCCATTCACATGCACCACGCCCTTCAGCACGACTAAGAGTGTTGTGTAGCCTTCGGGAACAGTCAGGTCAATCTGTTGCTGACTCTCCAGCCGCAGATCCCACATATGAATCGGGGTAAAGGTCTGAGCGGGGCCTTTCTGTCCGGCAAATTCTCCTGCGATCACCCGCACCGTTCCCTGTCCGTTGAGCAAGTTTACGACCGGAATCTGCTGCTGCAAAATGCCCTGATAGCGAGGGGGAACCATTTTGTCTTTGGCAGGCAAATTTACCCAGAGTTGCACCATCTCGAACAGCCCTCCCTGTTGGGCAAACGTAGGCGCGTGAAACTCCTCATGCACCACGCCAGCAGCAGCCGTCATCCACTGCACGTCACCAGGGCCAATCATGCCGCCACCGCCAGCAGAGTCTTGATGCTCCACTGCTCCGGCATAGACGATCGTGACGGTTTCAAACCCCCGATGCGGATGCTCCCCTACGCCGCGCCGTGCCGTTGTCGGTGAAAATTCCATTGGCCCGGCATAGTCCAGCAGCAAGAACGGACTGATGGCTGTCCCCAGCGATGGGTAAGACAACAGCGTTCGCACCGGAAAACCATCCCCGACCCAGTGTCGATCGACGCTCCGTTGAATGCCGCGCAGCTTTTTGGGAGCCCAGTTGGAGTTTGTCTCTGATTTAGTCGTTGACATGATTGATAACGTTTCTAGGTCAGGAGAGGGATGATTCATGTTCAAAAAGCTGGTGATTGATCCCCCTAAATCCCCCTTTTTAAGGGGGACTTCAAACTGTTCTGGCTCAGTTCCCCCTTTTTTAAGAGGGGCTAGGGGGGATCTCAACCTACTGCCGCGCCAGATACATTCGCATTTTGGCTTCGTAGTTTTCGACAGGTTCGCCCGTGATATCCACAAACGCTTTGTGTACCTGTCCGGTGAACTTAAAGGGTGGCTGATAATCGGGCAGCGTTGGTGAGCCAGGATCAGCCCCAATGGCGACACCCGCCGCCAGACCAAGCTGGATAGGAATCGTCACGGGTAGATCGCCTTCACCGACGGGCTTGCCATCCACTAGCAGCGTAATGTGGGCAGGTGTGCCCTTGCCATTAGCCATATCGACGGGGCCAGTCGGGTCAAACTGAACGCTGAAAATGTGGCGACCGACGGGCACAGGCTGCGACGACTCGATTCTGAAAAAGGTATCGGCGACGTAGTTGTAGCCATAGGTCAGCTTGCCGTTCTGCACATAAACCACAAAGCCGCCATCCGTGCCGCCCATCGAGAACAATGCGCCTGTGGCTCCCGTTTCTGGGATAGTTGCATCCACCGAAACCGAATGGGCACAATTTGTCAGTCTAGGGCCTGCATTAAGGGGTACAACCTGAGTACCCGGATAATAGACATACTGCTTCCGCTCAACGGCAATTTGAGGACGCTCAACCGCGCCGCGCAGGGTGCCGCGACTGTCGATCGGCAGCACATTGTACTTGCCTGCCTCCACATACCACATGCCGATCATGGCAATCAGACGTTCGCGCTCAGTCTCAGCCAGGTTCTTCGTTTCGGCAGGATCTTCCATCACGTTGTATAGCTCCCAGCCGTGCGCGTCTAGTTCCGTCAGCTTGTCATAGGAAATGGGATCGCCAAACCTTCCGCCCGACTCTGTGAACGATGTGCCAGGCCAGGGACAGACTGCCCGCCAACCTTCGTGGTAGAGCGAGCGATGCCCAAACATCTCGAAGTATTGCGTCAGGTGTAGACTGGCGGCATCGGCAGCATCAAAGGTATGGGCGAAGCTGGCTCCTTCGATCGGCGATTGGGACACCCCTCTGATCGCGGCAGGTGGCTCAATCTTCAGCGCCTCCAGCACCGTCGGCACCATATCAATGGCGTGGGCATATTGGTTACGGATCGCGCCTTTGGCTTTGATTCCGGCAGTCCAGGTGACGATGAATGGATCGCTAATCCCGCCCCGGTAGGTTTCGCGTTTCCAGCGGCGGAAGGGCGTGTTTCCGGCATGAGTCCAGCCCCAGGGATAATGGTTGAAGTATTTGGGGCCGCCAATCTCATCGATCGCCGCCAGATTTTGCTCCAGGTTTTCCGGCACATTATTGAAAAACTTGCCCTCATTCACCGAACCTGTCGGGCCGCCCTCAGCACTCGCTCCGTTATCTGAAATCACCATAATCAGCGTATTTTCATACTCACCCAGCTCCTTGAGGAACTGAATCAGCTCACCGATATAGTGATCTGTGTGTTCTAGAAATCCGGCAAACACTTCCATCATCCGGGCATAGAGGCGGCGTTCGTCTGCCGACAGCGAGTTCCAGTCCTGCACATCCGGATCATGGCGAGACAGGGTGGTATGCGGCGGAATAATACCCATCTCTTTTTGACGGGCAAACACCTTCTCCCGGTAGGCATCCCAGCCGTCATCAAACTGACCCTTGTACTTATCCGCCCATTCCTTGGGAACATGGTGCGGCGCGTGCATGGCACCTGTACAGAAGTACATGAAGAAGGGCTTATTGGGCGCAACCTGTTTGGCATCCGCAATCATGGCTTTCGCTTTTTCCACCAGATCAGGAGTGAGGTGGTAGCCTTCTTCAGGGGTTTTCTCTGGTTCAACCTGGGTGTTGTCCCGCACCAACTCAGGATAATATTGATGGCAGTCGCCCGCCAGAAAGCCGTAATAGCGCTCGAAGCCACGCCCCAGCGGCCAGCGATCGTAAGGCCCAGCCGCACTGATTTGTTCGGTCGGGGTCAGGTGCCATTTGCCAACGGCGTAGGTGTTATAGCCCTTTTGCAGCAGGATTTCCGATAGAAACCCGTTCTCAAAGGGGATGTTGCCATTGGAGCCGGGATAGCCCATTGAACCTTCGGTGATGCAAGCCATGCCATTGGAATGGTGGTTCCGCCCCGTCAGCATACAGGAACGGGAGGGCGAGCAAAGCGCGGTCGTGTGCATATTGGTGTAGCGCAGACCGTCCGCTGCCAGCGCATCCAGGTTAGGAGTGGCGATCGGGCTACCAAAGCAGCCAAGTTGCCCAAACCCCGTATCGTCCAGCACAATAAACAGCACATTCGCTGCCCCTTCTTTAGCCCGATTGGGTTCCGGCCAGGCGGGGGTAGAGACATCCGCAGTGCGTCCAATTACACCGGGGAAAGTAGTTCCAGATCTGTATTCTTTGAGTGACATAATGCTTCCCTTAATCAAGTAACTCGTGATTCAATCGTTAGTTCATTCGCATAATCAGACGAAAGCCGAGGTGACAGGTGCTGGTATCGATCGGTTGTGCCATTCGAGCCGCTGGGCGATAGCGTTGACAATAGCTGGGCGCACACAAAAACGAACCGCCCTTGATCACCTTACGAGGAATTTTAATCTCCGCCATCTGAGGGTTATAGCTGTTCTCTCGCTCTCCCCCGCGTGGATTGGCAGTCGTGCAGCAGGGACTTTTTTTGATCTGCCGATGCTCCTGATACCAATCTGTTGTCCATTCCCAAACGTTGCCAATCATGTCGTAAAGTCCGTAGCCATTTTTGGGAAAAACTCCGACTGGAGAGGTGCGATCGTAGCCATCGGTACACAGGTTTTCAAACGGGAATTCACCCTGCCACGTATTTGCCATCTGTTTACCTTTAGGATTGAACTGATCGCCCCAGGCAAAGGCTGCCTCTTCCAGTCCTCCCCGTGCCGCAAATTCCCACTCCGCCTCGGTCGGCAGTTCCTTCCCAATCCACTGAGCGTAGGCTTCGACATCTTCATAAGCCAGATGCACGACTGGATGCTGTTCTCGTCCTTTAATCGAACTGCCTTTCCCTTCTGGATGTCGCCAGTTCGCACCAGGCACGTAGCTCCACCAGTTGTAGTGATTGTCTTTGCTGACGGGGCGATCGGGTTTGATAAAGACCGTTGAGGACGGCTGCAACAGTTCTGGCTTGGCTCCGGGGTAATCGTCCGGATTCGCAGGACGCTCTGCAACCGTGACATAGCCTGTGGCTTTAACAAATTTTTGGAATTGGGCATTCGTCACTAGATACTTGTCCATCCAGAAGCCATCGACTGCAACCTTGTGAGCCGGGGCTTCTTCCGGGTAGTGATCATTAGAACCCATCAGAAATGTGCTGCCTGGAATCCACACCATATCTTTAGCAGGAGGACGATTGGATTGAATCGACGTTGGTTTTGTGAGAAGAAATTGAGTCATGGCAATATTCTCAAGAGCAACATGAGTTAAGGCATCTGCACGGCAACATTCCAGGTCAGGTAGGCGATCGTCAGCGCACCCGATACCAGAACATAAACTGCAATGGCAGGGGATACGGATAAGTGAGGTAAATTTAAGATGGCGATGAACAACGCTAGAGCCGCGCTGTGAGTAGCAGTTGTCGTTGCTAATGTCACGCGAGTAGACGTTTCCCGCCCCCCCAGGAAATGCCCGATCGAGAGGGAAAGCAGCGTCAATAGCCCAATCACGATGAGCGGAAAAAGTCCAATGTGTAAAACAGTGTCTAACTGCTGTGCTAAAACCCAGAGAATGAGAATGCAAAGCAGTACGTTGGCAGCCTGACCAATCAAGGTTTGTAGGTTATCGGCAAACTCTGACCAGCAGTAACGCACGGTAATGCCAACCATTAAAGGCAGGAGTTGAGCCACTGCCAGTTGCTGCACTACATTAAGCGGTGAAATTTGCGCCTCAGGCGGAAAGAATTCTTGCAGAATGGCGATCGTCATCGGTACAGTAATCACAGCCAACAGAGAAACTGTTGCTTGCAATGCGATGGCATAAGATTGTGCCCGGTTAGGTTTGGGTAGGCAAAATGTTAACGATGTCCCAGGGGCGATCGCGGTTAAAATTAACCCGATCTCAACTTCTTGCGGAAGCTGAAACAAAAATACCAACAGTGCCACTAGCATCGGTACGACAACGACGATCGCCAAAATAGAACGATTGAGAAGTCCTGGTCTTTGCCATAGCAAGAGAATTTGTTCCAGTCGCAGCGTTACCCCCAGAGATAACATCAGCGAGAACAACGTCAACTTCGCTAAGTTAGAACAGAGCAATAGAGTTGAGTCGCCCATAGAGAACACTGCCAGATACACGACTGTATGACTAGAGACAAAATGAGGATAGTTGAAATGAATGAATAGAAGTCTGAAGTTAAGCACCTAATTTGAGAAGTTAGGCAAAAGATAAGGTGATAGAGTGCATGGAGAAACACACTATCCCCTCAGTCCCGACTAGGCGTGAGCAGGTGCTTTTTCAGAAGTTGCCGATGCGCCATTCTGGATCGCTGAATAGCTAGTCATCAAATTCTTGTAGTCAGGAATATAACTCGCTAGAAGGCTGCCCAGTCCTTCGATATCATTGCGCCAATCGCGGTGCAGTTCACAGGCGACGCTGAACCAGTTGACTAATTGAATTCCAGCATTCGACATTCGATTCCAAGCAGCATGGCGACAGACTTCATTGAAGGTGCCAGACGCATCTGTTACCACAAACACATCATAGCCTGCTTCGACGGCAGACAAAGCACAGAACGAAACACAAACATCGGTGACAATACCAGCAATAATAAGCTGCTTTTTGCCCGTGGCTTCGACAGCTTTGACAAAATCCTGATTATCCCAAGCGTTGATTTGCCCAGGACGCGCAATGTAAGGAGCATCGGGAAACAGTTGCTTGACTTCTGGCAACATCGGACCGTTTGGCCCTTGCTCAAAACTGGTGGTCAGAATGGTCGGCAAATTGAAAAACTTGGCTGTACTGGCAAGCGCAAGTACATTGTTTTTGAAATCGTTTGGGCCAAAATCCTTGACCAGGGAGAGAAGTCCTGTTTGGTGATCGACCAGCAAAACAGCCGCGTTGTTTTTATCAAGGCGGTTATAGGTGAATCCAGACATGAATTTTATTCCTCGTTAACGTTACAGTTCAAACGTCAGTACCGAACTGTGAATCGCAGTTGTTGTCGCTAAGCCCTGCGAGTCGATAATTCTTTCTCTTTCAGGAAATACCTGGCTTAGAGTGAAACTAAGATGAATAGCCCAATCCTGACATAACGCAACGAATTGGAGGCTGAAGTTAACCCTAACTTGAGAAGTTAAGCAGAAATTAGAAAGTTTTTAGGGTGTATGACTTGCTGCATCACACATAGTCCGATCGCCTTCTGGTAAACCAGCATGATTGTGTAGATAACCCTTAATCCACTCACAGCCGAGCTTCAACACATTCTCAGAATTAACGATGGTGCTGAGATCCCAGATAATAGCGGTACCGTCAGCACTGGCAGAGATCACCTGCTGACCATTCGCACTGAACGCGACTTTATTGACTGCCCCAGAGTGTCCGTTTAAGGTTGCCACTGTTGTGCCGTCGGGTTGCCACAGGTTGATGGTGCGATCGCCGGATGCAGACGCAATCAGGGTATTATCCGAATCAGCACCACCTGAACCATAGCGGGTATGGTCTGTGTAAGCCACACTTAAAAGCGGTGCTTTGTGTTGTGCGAAGGTGGTTAATAACGTACCATCCGATCGCCAGAGCTTGACGGTACTATCCACAGAGCCAGAAACGAGGTGCGTTCCATCTGGACTAAACACCACCGCCCGCACCATGCCTTGATGACCTTTGAAGGTTTTCCGCAGTTTACCGTCCAGGCTCCATAGTTTGGCTTGGTTATCGTTGCATCCGGTTGCAATCGTTCGACTGTCGGGGCTAAATGTGACTCCACCCACGATCGAAGCACAGGCTGACACCGTTCTCACCAGGGTTCCGTTTTGATTCCAAACTGTGAATTTGCCGCCATTGAAATCACCCGCTACAAGATACGCGCCATCTGGGCTAAAGGCGACCGTTCGTTTGGGAATCAAGTTAGCCGTTGACCCCCGTAAGACGTTGAGTAACGTGCCATCACGATTCCAAAGCTTAACGGTTCCATCCCAACTGGCTGTGGCAAACGCTTTGCTATTAAAACTAAAGGCAATGTCCTGAATTTTAGATTCGTGGGCATCAATCGAATGCAGCAACCCTCCCTTTTGATCCCACAGGTAAAGTTCGCCGCGACTAGTGCCCGTCACAATGCGATTTCCATCGGGGCTAACCGCCAATCCACTCACTTCTGCGGGGTGACGCAGGAGGGTTAAAAATGGCATCCCTCCAGGCTTCCAGAACCGCACTGTTTTGTCTAAACTGGCTGAAAGAATTGTTCCACCATCTGAACTAAACGCCACGCCTCGAATCTCGCCATTGTGTCCCTGGAAGGTGGTCAGGGCTGCCCCATCGTATCGCCATAGCTTCACCGCTCCATTCGCATCCACCGAAGCAAAGGTTTGACCATTCTCCTGCGGAGACGCTGCGCGAACGGGGCTAAAGGCAAGATTGGTAAAGCCGCTATCGCTTTCGATCGTTTTGATTAATTTGCCGTCGGGTCGCCACAGGTTAATTGTGCCATCTTGCTCTGCCGACACGATCAAGTCACCTCTGGGGCTATAAACCACACTGGTGACACCCGTGCGATGCCCACTCAAGGTTCGCAGGAGCGTGCCAAACTCTGGAGACGCGGGGCTGCCAACTTGCCAGATTCTGACCTGATTATCGTAGGCACCCGTCACCAGCGATTGACCATCGGCACTGAAATCGATGCCAAACACCAGACCCTGATGCGGCAGGGTTTTCAATAATGTGCCATCTCGCTTCCACAGCTTCACGGTTTGATCGGGACTGGCAGAGGCAATCAGTGATCCATCGGGGCTAAAAATCGCTCGCCATACCCCCCGCGAGTGTCCTTTTAGTGTCTTCAACAGTTTCCCATTCAGATCCCAGAGGTTAATGTTTCCATCCGCTCCCGCCGACATCACTGTTAAACTGTCAGGGCTAAAGGCAACACTCCAAGCAAGATCGCTGTGTCCCTGCATCGTGACCAGATGAGAACCGTCGGGTTGCCAAAGCTGTACGCTGCCGTCGAGACTGGCTGTGGCAATATACGCCCCGTTGGGACTGACCGCCACACTGTTCACGCCATTCTTAAACCCCGATATTCGATTCGACTCCGTTGCCCCGTAAACCGCCTGCTGCAAGGTTAGCTCGACCTGCTGATGCAGTGCCTCATTTGGAGCGGAAGACTGCGTTCCGGTTTGAGCTTCCAGGGTTACAGGCTGCTGTGCCGATACCCAACGGTTCCGTTCGAGGGCTTGCAATCCAGTTTGTGCTTTAATAGCCTGCACTAGCGCATCCAACCGTCGCCCTGAGGCAAAGAACGCTTCTGAGGAGGAGGCGAGGGCTTTAATCTCGCTGGCGCGGAGCTGCTGTTCTCGCTCTAGTGCCTGACGATACTGGGCAAACACAGCTAATCCCAACCCTGTAGAAATCAGCAAGCCGACACTAACTAACGACAGAATCAGGTCCTGCTGCCGCAGATTGCGCTGCTCCAGCTTGCTGCGGGCTTCCTGCTGTTCCAATTCCTGACTCGCCGCCAAAAAGCGATAGTCGAGGTCGCTCAAGCTTTTGCCATCTGCCCATGCCAGCGCACTCCTCAAGGATTGTCCTCGCAACAGGCGGGAGTGGTCTTTCTGCTGCGAGGCCGTCCAGGCGTTAAATCCTTCTGAGTAGGGGCGTAGGACGGCAAGCTGTTGCTCAATCCAGATTGAATTGAAAATCTTTTCGTAAATGGGACACCGGACTTGCAGATATCCTTGCGATTGCACTACCAATCCCGACAGAAGCAACTCAATCTGCTCACGGCTGTCATCTACTTTTACCCGCTCAGATTTGACCCGTTGTTCTTCAAATGCTGCCGCTTGACCCGACTGCAAAATTTGCTGATAGAGGGTCAGCAACCTGGCAGCGCGTTGATCGTCACGCTGAATTCGATCGCGAATCGTGCGGAAATGTTCGGGATCATCTTGCGTCTTCCAGTTGTGAATAATCCGGGATTGCACCAATTGATCCACCAAATCAGCGCTAGCGATGGGTTCTGCATTCTGTGTTAACTGCCTGCTGTACTGATGCTCGACGATTAGCTGACACAGCTTTTGCGTCAGAAAGGGCTGCCCGTTTGTCCAGTCTAAAATGCGATTGAGGGCCGCTTGCGGATCGTCAACCATTCCCACCAATCCTTGCACCAACGGCTCAACTTCGCTGGACTGAAACCCGTGTAGCTCGATCGCCTGACCAATATTAAAGGGGGTGCGCTGGCGGTCTTGCATCAAGTCAACCGGAGTCGCCACGCCAAACAGCGCAAAGGTTAAACGCTGGTAAGCTGGATTCGCCGATTGCTGAGTATAGCAAGAGCGGATGAAGGCAAAAAAATCATTCACCGGAAAACTGAGGCTGAGAATGCTATCAATCTCATCAATGAAAATCACCAGGCGACGATCGGGAAAAGCAGGCAGCAACAGATCATCAATGAACTGACTGAGCTGCTGAATCGGAGAGAGATGATTCACCTGTTGCCACCAGGACTGAAGATTGACCTCCAACTCAAAACTGCGCCATAGCTCTGAAATAATGCCCCCATACCACTGGCTCAGTGAAACCGTTTCGCTGCCAATTCTCGTCATGTCGAGAAAGGCTCCCCGAACTCCCTGCTCTGCCAACAGGCGACGGGTGCGAAACAGTAACGAAGACTTCCCCATCTGGCGAGAATTGAACACATAGCAGAACGTTCCTGCCAGCAATGCCTCAAACAGTTCAGCATCCGCCTGACGCACCACATAAGTCGGCTCATCGACGGACAGACTGCCGCCAACACAGTATTGATATGACTGATAGGTTGTCATTCGACCACCTGGGAAGTAATGAATGGGAAAGTTCTATTTCTATCTATCTCTAAAAGAGTCATGTTAGGTAGAACCTCAGCGGTTAACGAAACAACTCCGCTCCACTTCTGGCTCTCAATCCTAGTCGATAATAATATTGCAGTGGATGATGAAATGAGAGATACGTCAAAAGATAAAGAACAAATCACGATCTCAACCCGAAACACAAACTTGCCTGAAGGTGGCAACCTGTTGCCTAGTTTTGCAAAAACCTGGGGCAGGAGCCGGATGCATCTAGATGAGATACCCAGGAACCTTCATCTCTCAACCTTACCAGTGCTACAGAGATGTAGTTATGTCATATCACAATAAGTTTACTAGTCAAGTTCTTCGCCCTGTACTGTCATGAGATATTTCGTTTCCTGATTTAGGATAGTTTCCTCACAAGCCATCTTAGTAGAGGCAAGGGGTTCAATGCTCAGTTCTTCGCCCTCCGTCTGGTAGCCGCCCACAAAACGATTATAGCCGCCTGAACCCAAGAGCCGATCGCCCGCCAGCTCAGCGGTCAGTTCAGTGTCTGGAGCAGGGTGGGAAGGGCTGATTTGACCTTACCGCCAATGTGCAATCGTATACACTGATTGCTGGGAAGCTTATGCTAGGGTTCTATCGGTTAAGCAGCAGAGATGACGAACGGTAATCATTTACCGCTTTGAGGGATATGTGCGTCCAGCGGAGGTTTCTTGATATTATGAAGGCTGAAGCAATCGGTTTTCAGACCATTTTCATAAGGTGCGATCGTGATTAGAACAAAAATAGTTGAGTTGTCTACGATAGAGGCTGCAGCGTATCGCCAGAAGCTCAAGGATGGAAAACCAGGGGTTGTAATTTTGCGCTATGACATGTCTCAACCTGGGCTAGCCTCAGTCAATAGACGGACAGGCACCCCTGAACCGTCGGCAAATACCAATCTGGAGATGTTTCCGATCGCAGCTTTTCAGGAGGCGATCGAACTGACATCTGGTATGCCCTATTCTCGACGGGGAGCCGTGAAACTCAGTGGTAATCAAGAAGCCGTGGATACGGACGAAGAGTCGCCGGAAGAACTGGCTACCGTGAGTAGTGCCGAGTACGAGGCGATCGTCAAAGCCTACACCAACAAAAAGGGTGAATTGTCCTACCAACTCTTGAATAAAGATTTTATTCAGTTTGCGAAGTCGAGCAAAATCGTTGCCGATATGGTTGCCAACCGAGCCTCTGTGGACGAGATCCGAGAGTATGTGATCAGAGTCAAGCTGGAGTCGTTGACGGGCAACAGAGAGCTTACGCTGGCACAGACAAAGCGGATTGTCGAAATGCTGGATGAGGTGAGTCCACGATATGTTTTTCGAGAACTCAATGACGAAATTATCAGAATGCTGAGCCAATGAAATCACTACAAGTGAGAAGGCTTAGTTGATTTGTTCGTCGAAATATCTAGCATTAACACTCAGACCTAAAACCTTTATACACAGAGCGTATCAGTAATCCTCTTTGTCGTAAAAACTGGTTACACTTTGTAAACTATCGCTGTAGCCCGGTGAGTTAAGACCGATCGAACCGCTTCAACAACCTGGTAGCCGTCCTTTCCCTGCTGCCTTTTGCCATAGGAACGGGATAGTTAAGTGGTGTATTCCGGTTCTAATGGGTGCTTTGTTTCTTTAGAGGCAACTCTCACTTGAATTATAATTTGCCTAAGTACCGGACAAAAGCTTGCAAAGTGTGAGTAGGAGAGGGTTTCATGAGAATTACCACATTCATCCATAAAACCCTCATGAATCAGGTTACTCTACTTCGAG
>KL662191.1:3977286-4063007 GCA_000733415.1 [Leptolyngbya] sp. JSC-1 | reverse complement strand
CCTTGCACTACTCTCATTAGCCCTGTGCTGGGTTATCCTCACTGGAGCCTGGCTTCATCAGATTAAGCCATTGACGATTAAAAAGCATGGACGCAGAGCCAAGAGTATTTTCCGTTATGGCTTTGACCATCTCCGCCACATTGTTCTCAACTTGGAGCAGAAAATGAATGATTTTCGGGATGTTCTACAATTTTTGTCCTGTACTTAGATAATTTGCATAGGGTGCTGCTAAATAAGCAGGGTAGCAAAAAATCGTTGATACAGCGCACAGGATGGCTGAGCGAGACAAACATCGTCAAACTGAATTAGTCCCAGGCTTTCTAATTTGCGGGCAACTTCTAGCTCTAAGCTTACTCCTGCGTTTGCTTGCACCACTTGCTGAAACGCCTCCGCTAATCCTGCTCCGTCTTGTAAATTGGCTAAACATTGGTTCAAATGATTGGCATAGATGCCAACTGGCGTAGATGCTTTTTGTAATAGATCGGGTAACGTTGCTTGACCGCTCCAGAGATGATAGAGCGCTAGCTGAATTAAATAAGGATGACCACCTACTAACTCGATTAAGGGAGACACAACCTGACTGGAAAGACCATAAGCCTTGGCGAGAACCTGCACCTCTTCTGCGGTTAAATCCGGTAAGTTGATCGGCAAGCCCACGTTGAAAGGGGATTGATTCAGATTCAGAGGCACGTAAATCTCGGTGGAATAGCTGAGGATAAATCGGAGTTTCTGTAGCGATGAACCACTCTTGGCTTCTTCGTACCAGGAACGCAATAACGGTAAAAATTCACGAAAAACAACCGGATATTCAAACACACGATTAATCTCATTGAATACCAGGACGATCGGCGCAGCAGCGTCCTTCAGTAAAACCTGTTGCAGATAGATCGTACTGCTAACCTTGCTTCCGGCTTGCTCATTCCAGTAGTCGTCTAAGGTGGAGGGACGATCGAGTTGATAGCTCAAAGTTGTGAAAAACCAGCGGAGGAAGCGATCGATGCTAGAAAACACCGCCTCATCCGCCTGTTTGAGATCCACCTGAAGCACACGGTAGCCGAGCGATGTCGCATGATGCAGCAACCGCAGCGTAAACGAGCTTTTTCCCATCTTTCGAGGTGCTTTGACCCGAATTAAGCCCCCTGGTCGGCTAATCTCAGAACAGGCTCGTGCTTGCAGGACAGGTTGTTCAATGTAGTAGGGAGAATTCAGCGGCACCGGACCGCCCGGAAAATCAGGAGATTGAGAATCAGGAAATTGACTGCCCTCTAACTCAATTGCATTCGGTTCATCATGCCCACCCACCAGCTTAACTAAGCTTTCCTGCTGAGTTGCGGGGTGATAGTCTTGAGGCTCCAGCTCAAGTTCCAATGCCTGAAAAAAAGTTTTGATTGATCGCTCGTCCACTCCGATTTGATGCTCAACGATCTTTTTAATCGTCGTAGAGTGTAATCCTTGCGGATCAACCAATTGAGTTTGCCGTGCCAGAACTTGCAGCGTCAATTTATAGCCCTTCTGAGACTCTAACTGCGACAATTGCATCTGAAGCTTGTGTCTACCTGCCTCGCTGAGAACGTATCCACGATGTCGTTTGATCGATCGCGCTTCCATAGCCTTCATAAAGTTTTAGTTTGAATCAGTTTGATATGAAGAATGCCATCAGGAAACCGCTAATCATCGTGTGGAAAACAGGGCAGAACCTTGTGCCACCCCAATATCGTCGTATGAAAGAACCACACCGCAGCCAGAACTAGTCATCAGTATAGTACCAGACTCAAACCCAAAAAGCCCGTCTCCTCGAAAAGGACTGGCTCTCCGAATGCGTGAATAGGTCTTTATCGTTGTTTACAATGTCTGTAGAGCGAGTTCAAAGAGAAGCCGATCGCTTATGGTTCTGCTAGATGACTTGTCGAGACGGTTGAAGTTGGATGATCCGGAAGAGCGACGCATCATTGCCAACGTCACCTGGGCGCAGTACGAGGCGTTGCTGCTTGAGTTAGGGGATAGTCTGGCTTATCGGGTGAATTATCTGGATGGAGTGTTAGAAATTGTGGCACCGAGTCGTCGGCACGAAACTGGGAAATCTCGCATTGGCACATTGCTGGAAATGTACTTTCTAGAAACAGACACCGAGTATTTCCCCACTGGCTCCACCACGTTTCGCAATGCAGAACAACAAGTCGGTGCAGAACCCGATGAGAGCTACTGCATTGGCATTGACAAAGAGATTCCCGATCTGGTGGTTGAAGTGGTCGTAACCAGTGGTGGAGTTAACCGTTTAGAGCGCTTTCGCCGCTTAGGAGTCCGGGAAGTGTGGTTCTGGCAAAATAACCAGTTTTGTATTTACCATTGGCGGGAAGATGCAACTCAGTTTAAGGATAGCTTTGAGTACGAAGCCATTACCCGCAGTGAACTCCTACCCGGTTTGGATATGAATTTGCTCACTCAATGTGTGCTGAATCCCAATCCGCTGGCAGCCGCAAAAGCGTTTCGTCAGGGAATTCAAGGGCAGCGATCGGGAGAGGAGAAGTAGGTAGAATTAATTTGTTAGGGAACTGAAGCCACGAGTAGAGGCATAGCAGTTGCAGGGTGATTTAACAAGTGGAACCATTTCTAATGTCCGAAGAGTGCTGAACTTGAGGTATCGTGAAACGACGAGACTTGATCAAACACATCGAAGAAATGGGATATGTATTTATTCGTCATGGTGGTGAGCATGACTGGTATCAGAATCCGAGAACAAAAGTATCTCAACCTGTTCCAAGGTATTGAGAAATAAAGGAACAGCTTGCTAGGCACATCATCAAAATGCTTGGAGACGAGGGCTAACGTAAGTCCTGTTGGAGTGACTGTTGAGAAATCTTTAAGTTAAGATTACAATGCCATCATGCGTTGAATTACCAGAGCTTGCAGCTCAATCCCAGAGAGCATAAATTCAATGCCCAGAGCCAACTGCATCACGGCTAGGGCAAACCCCAGTACTTGCAGGGTGACAGGTCTGAGGAATCCTAGAATCGGTCGTGCTGCCAGCATCCCCAGCAGGTTGAGCAGCATGACTAACAGCAGCAGTCCCAAGACAGGGGTTGTGTCGAGACCAAGCTGACTGACACCCACCACGATCGTTAGGGCAATCGCAATGCCGAAGGGGGGCAAAATGGTCGGGAACGTCAGCGGCGAAACAACGGCTTTGAGGGGTGATGGATCAGGGGAATGGGCGGCGGATGAGACAGCGGGTTTGCCCCCCATCATTGCTCCGTATTGAGTCATCACCATGTTCAACGAAACTAGGAACAGTAAAATTCCGGCGGCAAGCATCAGGGCCGGAAGTTGCACCCGCCAGACCCGCACCATATTTTGACCAATAATCGCCACAAACAAAATTACTGTTGTAGCGAGCAGAGTGCTACGAAACGCCATTTGTCGCCGCAAGGATGAATCAGCTTGAGCCGTAAGCTGAACGAATGCGGGAATGATCTTGAGCGGTCCCAGTGTCACAAAAAAGATAATAAATAGATTAAAGAGAGTAGCCCTGTTAGTCGTTGGTGCAGTGGCAATGTCATCAGCAACTTTTCGCCAATCCCTGACAACAGGCTGAGGTGTCGTTGAAGGGGCGCTGGGCGGTAGGGGTGTTTCGAGAGATTGGGCTACAACGGCTGCTGTTGGCTCAGTTGGTGTGATTTGAACCATCGAACTATTGTCTTTAGTACTCATGCCTTTAGTACTCATGCCTTTAGCACCCATAATCATACATACCAGGGCGAAGACAACCAGCCAGTACAGCCTATTTCTACGTTGGGGAACTTGTGTCATAGGTGATAGTTGAACTAAGTTTCAGCACAGGTTTTCGGTCAATTTGTTTACTATCTTTCGTTCACGAAGTCATTCTTTTTGAATTGACTCACCAGTGCATTGTTAACCAACAAAAGCTGATCAGATCCTGCACTGATCAACACGCCGCCTGCTTGCTGTGTAAAGTTGAGCTGATTGAACTGCAAGCCTTTCGCCAAACCAATCCGGTCAAAGCCATCGAGATAGTCAACCACCGTGTCTAATCCGGACTGGCGCTTTGTTGCAAAGATATCCTTACCGCCTGCTCCAAACAGCGTATCGTTACCCTTTTTGCCGCCGAAGAGAATGTCTTTACCGTCTCCGCCGTCGAGCGAGTCGTTGCCCCTACCGCCAAACAGGACATCATCTCCACCGCCACCCTCTAGCCGGTCGTTGCCGTCATCTCCTGCCAAGGTATCTTTGCCACCTTCACCCACCAGTCGGTCGTTGCCATTATTGCCTGTTAACGTATCATCACCGCTGCCGCCAAACAGCGAGTCGTTGCCATTCCGACCATCGATTTCGTCATCGCCTTGCAGCCCCTTGAGATTGTTGTTCTTATTGTTGCCCTCAATCTGATCGTCTTTTTTAGTTCCCTTTAGCTTGTTCTTGTTGTTGCTGCTATTATTAGCGCTATCGTCATCGTCATCGTCAAACGTATCGCCAATACTCTCAATATCGTCTTCGATGTCATCGATGCTATTATCAATATCATTTGCAATGTCGGCAACATCATCGACAATGTCAACAACGTCATCGACAAATCCCCTTGTAATGGCATCTGATGCCGCAAAAATTCTTTTCACGATTTCTTCTCTCCAAGGCAAATATCTAGATTATTCAATTTGCATAATCTCAAGGTTGCACTCTCTCCTCAGCCCCTGTTAGAACAGAAACGTGGTTCTGAGCGTAGCAATTACGGCATCAGGATTATCGTTGCTCTGATTCGGAGCCGTTAGCCAGATTATCCCAGGTGTAATGAAAATGTTGTCGTTTAAGCGATGGCGATAAAAGGCTTCAATGTGTAGCGGCACATCCACATCGAACTCCTGCGGATTGCCCCCCATCTCGGTTAAATAGGGTTCTGCTCCCACGACCAGTCCCAGCAGATTGCCCCGCTGCCCCAAATCAGGAAAGGCAAAGGTTAGCGCATAGGTGAGAATATTGCCGTCTCCTTCGCCAATCAAACGCGGATAGAAAGTGCTAAACCAGCCGCTGATCGAGAATCTTGAGCTGGGTTGCCAGTTGACCTGCACGCCATAGCCATTGGTAATGACTGGAGATTGATCAATGGCGCCAATTCGCTGTTCCGCAATGCGAGTTCCGAGCAGATCTTGACCTGCTAACGTATTCGCAACTGCCGTTCCGGTCACACCCACACCGTTGTAATTGAAGCCGAAGCGTCCAGAAGGTGCATAGTCATTGGTATATACGCCTGCAATTGAGAAGTTGTCTGTCACCCTCCAGGTGAGTTGTCCCAACACGCCATAGCCACCATTAAACAAACCATTACCTGGAGCTGGATTGCCTACTGCTAAGCCATCAGCGAGATATCCGGCGGTGAGGGTGAGAGAATCCGCCAGCGCATAGTTGAGAATCACGCCTGTGCCGCCGCCAGAGAGAGCATAGATAGGATTGTTTTCGCCAAAGATGCTGATGGCTCCGGTGCCGCTTTCAAAATCGCTTAGATAAGGGTTCAGAGTTGGAGCATAGAGCTGAAATGGCGATAGAGCCTGGGCAACTGCAATGTTTAACCGCTCGCCCACTGGAAAACTATAGGCAAGGGTGAGGGCTTGCAGCGTATCGCCTGTTGTTGCCCCGAACGTAGAAGATAACGTTCCTTCTGCCGTAGTACCTGTGATAGTCCGATTGACACCTCCTACCGTACCGCTGATCTCAATTCCTGGTAGATCAAAGGTGCCGGTGTAAGGAGGGTCTGCATTCAAATTGCCAACCGGAGCATTGCCGACAAACAAGCTTATAAGGAGCAGATCTCGGCCTGTAAAGCTGGTTGACAAGCTAATGTTTTCGCGGTGTTGGAAGACGGTTTGGTTGCTGTCATCTTCTCCAAACACGTCCGCTACAGCAAAAATCGCATTGCCACTCAGCTTCGTTGTGGTTGAGAATTGGTTGGCTTCGAGTTCAGAAACACGAACTTCTAACCCATCCACCCGCCCGCGCAGTTGAGCAAGCTCAGCGGCAAATTCCTCTTGTAAGCGTTGCAGCGTTGCTAAATCTGCTTGGGTTGTTGCGTCGGCTGTGCTGGCGGCTATCAACTCGTTGATCCGATCCAGACAGGCATTCACCCCCGCGGCAAATTCAAACCGAGTCAAGGCGCGCTGTCCGCGATACGTTTGATCAGGATAGCCGACAATGCAGCCATAGCGTTCGACCAGTGACTGCAAGGCTTGATAGGCCCAATCCGTCGGCTGCACATCAGAGAGCTGCGTCACGGAGGTGATTTGGTCAAGGGTCCCTGAACCCAGCAAGTCAGTTGAGCGAGTTGAGTCAAGCTCATTGTTATCAGGTACGTTGCCAAGTATGTTATCAGGTGCGTTGTCAGATACTGCATCATTTGATACAGGTTGTTCTTCAACAGTTTGCTCCTCAACCGTTTGACCTGTGGGAGTAACTTGACTTAACTGATCTGAATCTGATGAATCAACTGTTGCATCCTGTAGCCTACGCTCAGTAGTCGATTGAGATATTCTGGAGCTATCTGAATTGTGACGGTCAAGAGTATCCTGCAGATTCGCGTATCTGAATGTAGCGATGCCTGCTGTATCTACGTCTCTAGTTAACGAAATAGTTAACAAACTAGTCAACGAATCGGTAGTTGGCGTATTCCCTGATTCTATCAATGTCTCTACACGACTGTTTTCTCCATCAACATCAGTTGATTCAAACGCAATAGCAATAGATGTATTGAATAATTCAACTACGCTGAAAAGAGTCGATACGAACAAACAACGCATCAGAATTAACGAAAACACACGCTTCACTCCTTCACAAACTGTACGGTTGAGAACTCAAGTAGGGAGACGCAGATTCCATATCTTGAGCAATGGGGCAAATACCTATTTCACCCGCTTCACGCTTGGCGGTGCCCAGGTGCCGTTGAGGGCTTCAGCTTTCGGCCAATAGAGACGCAGATTCATTGTGAAGGAGCCACTCTGCGGGGCTGGCAACCAGTTCGATTCTTTGTCCTTTCCAGGCGATTCTCGCTGAATGTACAGGTCAAGTGAACCGTCAGGATTGAACGTGAGCTTGTCGCGATCGCCGATCGCATATCGATCGATCGAATTAGCGGTAAAAAGCTGGCGCTCATCGTACATGGTGAGTGACCAAAAAGCGCGGACTGGCGGGATTTGATTCTTTTCAAAGTGCAACACATACTGGTTGTCGCTGTGCAGCGGCTGACCATCTTCATCGGTAAATACGGTTGGATAGATGGCATCCTCGATCACGTTTGCTCCTAGCCCCGCGTAGGCAACCCCTGCTCGGTGCAGATAGTCAGTCCCGTAGGTGCCGATGGCGGTCAAGTTCGTGCGCCAGCCATTGGCGAATGTGCCGGAGTTAGCCCAGACCTGCTTGATTAGTTTGAGGGCGACTGCCGGAGCGGCGTTCAGGGCTTCCTGTACCTCTGGCGGCGTATCAGCGAGCTTGAAACTCTTTCCCGGCTCAATGCCGATCCGCTTCATGCGATCGATCATGGGATAGTCGTTGGCATGGGGGGGGTTGTCTTTCATCAACTCGGCAAACAGGCCGAAGAAGGTTGCGGCATCCATCTTGTCCACCTGGTCGGGCGGAGCAGACATATCCTGATTCGGATTCACGGTGTTTTTGGGTGGCGTGTAGGGCTTGCCGTAGGCGCTCAGGGGCACCACCTTGATGCCGTCCTGAAACTTTCGTACTGCCTCGTAGTCAGCCTTACCGTTGGTCTGCGTGCGGCCAATTAACAATCCCGATGCGGTCGGGCTGCGATACTCTTTCACCCCGTCGGGTAAGATGCCCTGCCAGTTTGGGCCGACAATGGCGTAGGTAATGGCGTCGTTGCCCGTTGTCCGACTTCCTGGAACCGTGAATACGTCAGTCCACCAGTCTAGCCAGGGAGTCAGGTAGTAGCGTCCGCCAGAGTCAGGGATGCTGATGAGCAGCGGCTCTTTGGCGACATTGAAGGAAAGGGCGCTGTAGAGCGTATCGGCGTTTGGTCGCACCACGTCCGTATAGGTGGCATCGGGGAACTCGCGATTGTGGGCGATTTGATTGACCGGTGCACGCAGGCCAATCGGTTCGGCAACGTTACACCCGACATTCTGCGTCACCTGCATCAACACCATAGGATAGGCGTAGATGTAAGTATTGCAGGCAATCTCGTAGGCTTCCTCAACTGAGAGTTTCATGTTCATCTTTGCGTTATCCTTAAAAATCAATAATTTGATACATGAACGTCATTCACTGAATCAAAATCGGCTCATTCAATCGGTTTATCCGGGTCAACTGACCTCAGCAGATCAAAAACAAACTGAATCTTGATTGCAGTGTTTGGGTTTGATCCCCCTAAATCCCCCTTTTTAAGGGGGACAGATCAAAAACAAACTGAATCTTGATTGCAGTGTTTGTTTAAGGGGGACAGATCAAAAACAAACTGAATCTTGATTGCAGTGTTTGGGTTTGATCCCCCTAAATCCCCCTTTTTAAGGGGGACTTCGAACCACTTCTGGCTCCGTTCTCCCTTTTTCAAGGGGGGTAGGGGGATCTAAACCTGCTTGAACGGCGGTGGTGCCCATGTCAGATCCAGAACTTCTGGGCGCGGTGAGTAGAGTCGCATGGTTGGCTCGAATAGCCCTTTGGGTGCGGGAAGCCAGTTGGATTCCTTGTCCTTTCCAGGTGACTCTGCCTGCACGTAGATGTCGAGAGAACCGTCAGGATTGAATGTGAGTGAGTCCCGATTGCCGATCGCAAATCGATTGATCGGATTCGGCACCTGAAATCCTTCCTTGTCATACATCGTGATTGACCAAAAGGCGTTTGCAGGTGGGGTTTTGCCCTGCTCGAAGTGCAGCACGTAGTTGTTCAGCCCGCTTAAGGGATTTCCCTCACCGTCTACAAAAGCAGTCGGGTAAACGGCGTCCTCTGGCAGGTTACATCCCAGCCCTCCAAGTGCAACAAAGGCACGGCGCTTGTAGGACGTTCCGTAGGTGCCCATATTCTCGGTGCCGATATTCCAGCCGTTAATGAAGGCACCTGCCTTCCGCATTGCTGCCGGCATCTCTGCGAGCGCGTCTTTGGCTGCCCGGTTGATTATTTCAACTGTTTCAAGGTTGAGCGATTGAGCATCAAACGGCTTGCCGGGTTCAATCCCGAATGTTCGCCGTAGGCGGAACAGGATGGGGTAGTCGTTGGGGTGCGGTGGATGCTTCGCCATTAAGTCTGCCAGTCGGGTCAGCATAGCAATGCCATCGAGCTGGTTGACCTGAACCAAGGGAGGCGTGGTGTTATCGATCGTAGGATCGGTCGGCATGTTTGTCGGGGGCGTGTAGTCGCCCTCCTGGGAACTCCACTTTGAAAGGGGAGTCAGCTTATAGCCATCTTGTATTTTGTGGACGTTGGCGTAGTCAGAGGGGCCGTTAGTCTGCGTGCGACCGAGAATCCAGAGCGTCGGTGTTGGGGCTACGATTTGGCTGACACCCGTTGGTAACGTTCCATTCCAACCCCTCGGCACGATCGCGTAGGTGCCAGCCTTTGTCCCCGTGGTGCGGCTACCGACGACTGCAAATACGTCTGTCCACATGTCTAACATCGGCAGCAGGTAATACCGTCCCTGGGTATCGGGAACTGATAAAATCATCGGCTCTTGGGAGAGGTTGAGCCAGGCAAAGGAGTAGAGTGTGTCAAAGTTGAACCGCACCACGTCCTTCTCTTCTGCCCGTGGGTAGCTGCGTACATGGGCGAACTGGTTGATCGGCGCGCGCATGTTGATGGAGGCTGCGTCTGGCACGTTGGTTGCTTGGCGCATGGTTACGTCCATGCTGACAATCGGGTAGGCATAGAAGTAGGCTTCTTTAGCGACGGCGTAAATCTCGTCGGCTTGCTCGACTGAGTCATTCATAGTTGTCTTGATGAACTTGGTATGTTGGCACTTGAATCTGATGGCACGGCAAATTGAATCACCTTAATGGTGAAAAGCAGGCTTGAAAGGCTGATCAGCTACCTTAGGAATGCTCTTAAACCCAACCAGAATAAGAAATATCGCCTGATGTATAAAACCTTAGAGGAAAGCTGAAAGAATGGGAGCGAACTTTTGCTGCGATGGATTGAAGTTAAGCAAAAGTTAGGCGTGAAGTGGCTATGCTATTGAAGTTAAGCAAAAGTATTGCGTATGTCTGCCCCTCGTGCCACTCAAATCATGATTCGCTTTGGCGGTGGATACTGTCAACTCTGTGCGGACCTCTTTTGTCAGTAATGACTTGCAGCTCCTCATGTACCGCTTCAATCTGCCGGTTAACTTCCTCAATCCTTGCTAACTTCTGTTTTCAGATCTCTTCAGCAACTTCTTGGACCTGCCTCTCCAGTCATCCCTCTCTGACTTGTCTTAAGCGTTCTAGTTCTTGTCCGCTGAAATCCGAGCTTCGATCTCGAAAGCGAGGCGATCAGAAGGAATCTGGCTTAATAATCGATGTTCTAATCTCTTCAGCTCAGCTATTGTGTTAACTTCACACAATTGTGATCCTAATGTTTGCTCATTCGTTGAAAAAATGTTTGAGAATCTGTTTCGATTGTCGTAATTTAAGGAGTTGTTTATTTCATTATTCATAATGTTGCCATCTCTGTCGAAAATCAGATTGTTCAAGCATTAAAAAGGGGTTATTGTCAAATCTGGTGTACAAGGGAGAATCAAGCAGCGTTCTTGCTTGTTGAGTGATCTGTGTGAACGATCGCGATTCCATCCTGAAAATTGACCCCTTCAATTACTTCGGCTAAGCGGTTAAATCCACGAATTTTCAACCAACGTTTTTGGGCACTTTGGACAAGTTTGAAAACCAACGAGAGAATGCTGGTAGCAGAGACGCAGCCTCTGGTTTTGTCAGTTCTCAAACGCACGGTGGCAAAAGGCGATTCAATTGGGTTGGTCGTGCGAATATGGGTCCAATGTTCAGCCGGGAAGTCGTAGAACGCTAAGAGGATGTCTGAGAAGTGTACTAAGCTAACCGCCTCAACATCAAACGAATATTTGCAACGTAGATAAAAGCTTCCGATGTTTGAGGCAAAATTTCATAGTCCTGACTCAATCGTCTACACCAGTTAAACCAACCAAAGGTTCGCTCAACTTTCCATCGCTGAGCAATCGGAACAAACCCTTTGATATCATCCGTCCGTAGCACAGCTTGGAAAACCCACCGATACCTGTCCATGACCCACTGCATCATCTCCTGCCCCTTGTAGCCACCATCAACCCAGATGATGACCAAACGTTCAACCCAATGGCGTATTTGATGCAACCGGGCTAGAACCAACGTTGCACCTGCCCGTTCTGGAACGTTAGCTGATGTCACCACCACCATCACAACCAAACCCAAAGTATCCACCAAAAGATGCCGCTTGCGTCCTTTGGTTTGTTTGGCACTATCGTAGCCAACTTCAATGGCAGCAGGGGTTGCCGTTTTCACCGATTGGCTGTCGAGAATGGCAGCACTGGGAAAAGCTTCTCGATTTTCACTCACTCGCACCCACTGATGGAGTTTGTGGTTGATGCGCTCCCAAGTGCCATCGATTCGCCAAGCGCGAAAGTAGTGATAGACCGTTTTCCAGTTTGGAAAGTCGGAGGGCAACATCCGCCAAGCACATCCAGCGCAAAGGATATAGAGAATGGCATTAATGATGGCTTGCATGTCAACACTACGAGGACGGCCCCCAAGTTTAGCGGATGGAATGAGGCTTTGCAGCAGTTCCCATTGGTCTGGAGTCAGGTTACTCGGATACGATGATTTCATGGCTCTCGATATGCTGTCTTGAAATTTGCTATTGACAGGTTATCGTTTCGAGAGCTTTTCTACTTCTCAGACATCCTCTAAACGAAAAAAGTAAAAAATGAAAACGTCGGAATTATTCAAATAAAGAACCAAATTATCAGAATTAGCGCTATTACAAACGTTTCTTGGACAAGTTATTTACAGTCTGGGAGTAAAAGTTTTCTATCTAATTCTAGAGATGTTACGCCTAATGAATTGAGCCAAGGGCTTCTAGAAGCTGGCTATCATGCAGCAGAAAGTGGATACATGAAACTGACAATTACTACAATTACTATTGCTGATGGAAATGGAAGCCTTAATTTTGAAGCCGCAGCCGGAAGTGGTTCTTTAGGAACAACGCTTACTTTAGAGGGTGCTGAAGCATTGCAAGCTTGGAAAAGTTTAGTAGAGATCCTCAAACCAACAAGGATTTTATAGTAGGTAGTCTACCTATTCTTTGTATCAACTACTTTTCCTAATATTCGCCATCCGGCAGGTGAATCACAGGACATCCTTAGAAAAGATCCTAAATATTTAAACCAGCAAAAAGGCGACCGGCAACCCAGTTAAGATTAGTTTTAAGGATTAGCACTGTAGCCCCGGTCGTAGGGTGGATCTGCTGGACGTGGATCGCCTCCCGTCGGGGGTGATGGCTGACGCCAAGATGGACGTTGGTCAACCTCGTTCAGCGGCTTCATGTAGCCATTCTTGATAATCCAGTCATTCTCTCGCTGGGCACCCTCACACCTTGCACTGTAACTCTCACCCGGTTCCTGAATGCCATTGCAGTTGTTCCACGCTGGAGCACCCCCACCAGAACTGCCAGAACTGGAACTAGATGAACGTTCGCTAGATACCGTTACCACTGGAGCCGTCACGATTACCGGCGGGTTAAGAATCCTATCAGCTACCTGCAACTGCTCTGCATTCCAAGGACAGGTTGAACTGATAGCAGATTGATATTTGGCGAGGTCATTTACCCTAGCAGCAGCAACCAGGAACTCTGACACTGGCTTGCCCGACCGGGTAATTGAGTCAAGCTGCTCACATGGGGAAAGGGCATCAAAACTTACAACTGCGGGAGCTGTGGGAGACGGGGCGGCAGTAGGGGAAGCAGAGGCAGGGGATGAGACAGGGGCAGCAGCAGCTACTGGCTGGGTAGCTGTTGGCTGGGGTTGAGTTGGGCTGACATACTTGACGCTAGCAAACAGGCCGTCTGCAACACCCAGTTCTAACCCGGTGGCACCTGGAAGCACATCAAATACGCCAACAGTAATGTTCTCTCTGATCTGACCAGGCAAGATTCCATTTGTGCTTTTCAGTCCATCATCACCTAATCCAATCGTGAAATCAGCCCGTTCAAACTTTCGACCTTGCCCATCTCTCAGGTTATAGGTGACACCATCCCAGCCAGACGGCACCAACGTTTCATTGCTACGATTGGTGATGGTTGCAGTTACCTGGTATAGCTCACCAGCTACATCGGCACCTTCAGGTAGTTCGCCGATGTAGCGAGTGATTTTGACATTCTCAAAAACTAGATTCTTGGTTTCAAGTCGATCAGGCTTTTGCTGTTGCTCAATCGATTCCGTTACCTGCTGAGATCCTGACACTTGACCTTGAGGTGAACGCTGTCCTGACAAAACACCAACTGTCAGACCCACACCAGCAACCAAACCCACTGCTGCATAAGCAGCACCTTTAGCAATATTCATCTTTGGCAATTCCTGAAGTAGAGATCAACACGGGCCAACAGTGACGTTCAGGACTCTAAATTTCCCTACATCCAGCTATCAAACATTTCAGGAAAACAATATGAGTCTCATATGTTCGGTTTGAGATCGTGAATACTTGCTCAAGCTCCACCTCTGCTCAACCTCTACTCCCCATCCTCAAACCAGGTTGAGCAGGTTGGGCGAATCGCCAGAAAATGGCTACAGCAAAGGTTTTAGCCATTCATGCTAAGTTTAGCGTGGAAACCTCAAAATCCTTGAAACCCTTGTCAATTAAAGGTTGTAGGTGTTTTTATAGCCAGAGCTGTGCTCCTATATATATTGTCTACATTGTCTACATTTTCTTAAAAGAAATAGATAGATGTAGACATATAGAATATAGGCTGTATAAGGCTTTTAGTCATTGTGTCTACAATGTCTACATGTGGAATATATCAGGCAAACTGGCTGCCCCTATATGAGATGCATAGTGCTTGAACAAGGTTTCCTGATTGTGGCCTGCCAGTTCTGCAACCTTCATCGGCTCTAGCTTTTGAAGGGCATGACTAACAAACGTGTGACGAGCAGAGTTAAACACGCGATGCTCAATGCCTGTTTGTTGCAGAATTTGTTTCCATGCACGTTGGCTGAATGCATCGTCATCGATCGTGCCTCCTCTAGGCGCTGGAAACACGAGGTCATCTGGCTGGTAGTTTGCTGGTCTGCGGGAAAGCAACATCTGCTGCAATCTAGGAGTGAGTTTGAATTGCCGTGCTCGGTTTGTTTTTGTCGTCTTGCGGAGCTTGCCACGGGAGACAGCCTCACCGATCCAGATTTGAGAACAGTCCTCCGAAACATGCCTCCACCGCAGTCCGATCGCCTCTTCTATGCGGCACCTACAACCAAACCGGAACTCTAAAAAGTCAGCATAGTGGCAGTAGTGTCTACTTTGTCTGAAGGCAGAGACAATCGCGGGTATCTCTTGGGTAAAAGGCTTTGGTTTCTGTGTAGGAGGCACTTTAACCCGGCTAGATACCTCAGACCAAGGGTTTATCGTCAGCAGCTTTTGTTTAATTGCCCATTTCCAGCAAGCGTTTAGGTTGACCACCCGCTCTTTTACAGTAGCTGGCTTTAGCCGTTTGCTGAGCCATATCCGAAAGTCTTCAGCATCATCTTCCGTAATGGATGCAGCAGGTTTACTGCCAAAGAATTCATCAATCGGTTTGTGTAATGCCTTGAGTTTGCTCAAGGTGCGCTTGTAGACTGTCTTGCTCTTATGTTCGGTGAATCGTTCCACCAATTCGATAACTGTCATTGATGAAGCAGATACCTGCTTCTGTAGACGATATTTAGTCAGCGACAGATCAAAGTTTTCTGTAGCTAAGTCTCCTTCGATAATTGCTGCCTTCGCCGTTGCTACCGATCGGTTCACCAAACCATCTGGCAATCCTAACGAAAGACAGTACCTCTCCCCAGCGTGGCTCCATCGCAGCCTAAGCCAACCTTTGAATGCTTCGACCTTTACTCGCATAGCCTGAATCTGTATACCAATTGAATACCAATCTTAGGGGTAAGGATCGGCTAAAGGTGGCATAGGTTGTCATAGGTTACTCAGTGTGTACTAATCAAATAAGGCTCCCAGTTATTCACCAGAAGCCTTACTGTATTTATGTTTTAGCCTAAGCCCGTGATGAGGATTGAACTCATGGCCTCACCCTTACCAAGGGTGTGCTCTACCACTGAGCTACACGGGCAATTCCGTGGATGGGCCGGGCTGGATTCGAACCAGCGTAGGCGTAGCCAGCGGATTTACAGTCCGCCCCCATTAACCACTCGGGCACCGACCCGCCTCATCCACGATTGCTAATCATAGCACACTTAATTGGGAATCTGGCGAGAGTTGTGAGCGGATTTTTTGAATAAATTTCCACCGCGGCAGTTAATTTGGGAGCCGCTGCCCTGGTTAGCTCAGTTGCCGCAAGGTCCGGAAAGCAGGTTAGCCACGACGTAGATAGCGATTTCGTCCAGGATAGGTGGTGCGGGTGGGCAGATCGCTCTCGTCGTAGATATCACCGACCAACTCTTCCAGAATGTCTTCTAAGGTAATCAGCCCGACTGTGCCGCCATATTCATCCACCACAATGGCGAGATGGATCCGCTGTTGCAGCATTTCTTTCAGCAGGTCAGCCACTCGTTTCACTTCCGGGACGAATACGGGTGGATCCATGGCCACAGTAACAGGAGCATTGCCATCGCAGCCCTGCTGCCGCAGCGTGTTGAGGGACTGGAGTGCTCGCTTCAGGTGCACAATTCCAACAATTTCGTCCTTCGACTCTTCCTGGACCGGAATCCGAGAATAGCCGGTTTCCAGGCAGAGGTTTACCAGGTCTTGCAGGGTCGCCTCCTGGGAGATGGTATGCATCTCGACCCTGGGTTTAACCACGTCATACGCAGTGAGGCGATCAAGGCTGAGGGCTTTGCTCAGAAGTTGGCGTTTGTCTAGGTCAAGCTGGCCTTTGCCGCTTAGCACTTCAATCATCAACTGCAAATCCTTTACCGATTCGCCGGGCTGCACCACGTTACCTTGAAAGATCCGAATCGCGGCTTGGGCAATCGCCTCTAATAGATAGGTAATGCCAAACCAGGACAATACTCTGGACAGGAGGTAAATCGGACGCACCACTGCTCGAAAGATCGGCAGAATGTTGTTAATCGCCAGTGACTTGGGCGTAATTTCGCCGAAAATCAGCACGATAATCGTTACGACCACGGTTGCTATCAAAACCACCGCTTCGTTGGCACCAAACCACACGGCAAACAAATTGCTGGTTAAAATTGCCGAGAAATTGTTGACCAGGTTATTGCCAATCAGTAGCGTGGTGATGAACCGTGCCCGCTTTTCCAACACCAGCGTGAAAATACCGCTGCGGTCGCCTTGCTCTTTGATTAACGCCCTCAGTTTCAGGTTATCGAGGGCAGTGATTGCCGTCTCAGAGCCAGAGAAGAAGGCCGAGAGAGCCAGCATTAAAACCAAAATCCCAAGGTCAATCCAAACTGCTCCCAAAATCGGATTGGCTTGAGCGAGCAGAGGCAGAATCAATTCAGTTGAGCTAGAAATCACAGGACAATTTGGAGCGCGGTGCGATAGTCGATTATAGCGAAATCTACAGAGCTTCTCTTGAAGATGATAACCTCCTGGAGTTGTCCCTAGCGTATGCCTAATTGCGGACTGGCAAGAGATATCCCATATCATCAATCCTGAGCGGGGTTTGCGGGAAGTCAGTCAAGGTCAGATTGCGAATTAGGACCACGCTCTGAAAGAAATCGTCGAGTTTGGGGATGCCGTGCCCATTCAGGGCTACCGGAATAATTCTGCCGCCGATAAAATCACCGTTCGCGTCCATCTGGGCTTGTAGGATCAGCGAGTAGCCCAAGGTGCCCACGGTCGAAAGGGTTTCATAGCCCACAAAGTTACCAAGCGAGTAGGCAATCAGCTTGCCCTGATACAGTTCGACTGCCCGTGGCACATGGGGACCATGACCCAGAATCAAATCCGCGCCTTGGTCCACCAACCCGCGCGCAAATTGGACCAAATTGCCTCGGTCTTCACCAAAGAAATATTCGGTCTGGTCTCTGGTGTGAACTTGATCCGAACCTTCTGCCCCAGCATGGACCGAAATCACCACGATCTGGGCCTGTTTTTTCGCCTCTTGCACCAGTGTCCCAGCCGTCGCCAAATCATGCATCTGGTTGTGATCGGGCAGATAGCTAAAGCCAATAAACGCTACAGTGACGTTGTTAACCGTGGTGTAGACAATTTGCCCTTTCTTGCCAACTGCCTTCATGCCTGCCTGCTCGATGTGGTTAATCGTGTCGGCAAACCCCTGATCGCCAAAGTCGAATGAGTGGTTATTAGCCACACTCAGCACATCAAACCCCAATTCCTTCAGCATCTGGGCATAGACGGGTGGCGTGCGGAAGGCAAAGGTCATGCCCTGGCTCGTATCTTTGGCTGGATAGGGATAATCGGTCAGGGTACTCTCGAAGTTGCCAAACAAGATATCCGCTTCGTTGAAGAACGGTTTGATGTTGCCGAACAGCATTTCTGTTTCTGCGGCCAACTGTTCTCCCGGTTCGCTGGGCAGCCATTTGCCGGGGTAGTTACTGCCGGGAATAATATCCCCCACGGCTTTGATGGTGACGGCAACCGGGGCGGCAGTGGGTGAGGCTATCGGTGAGGTCGGAGGTGAATTAGCCGGTGTGAGTGACGATGGGGTCGGTGTGGCAGACGGTGGTGAGGCGGCAGGAAACGTGGCTAGGGCTGGATTATCCAGTGGGCTAGTAGAAGTGGGCTGGGGGGTGGCAGTAGTCAAAGCATCCGGTCCGCTATCTGCTCCGGTCTCCTGCGCCTCCTCCATCGCATTCAGGTAGCTCAATCCGGTAAGAAAACCCAGACCCGCACAAACAGACAGTGCAACTGGCACTAGCTTGGAACGGGAAGCCGGCGATGCAGAGGCAACCGGCTGGGGTTTGGCTGGCTCTACTGAATCGGCAGATTTGGCTGGGATGGTTGCCGTTTGGGTTGCTACGGGTGCCTTTGGAGCGTGGTTGGGCTGAACTGGTTGGCTATTTGCAGCAGCGTCCACCGGCTTTAAGCGAAAAGCCTGTGTCCAAGCGGGCAATTTCTCTCCCTGTTGGCGTCCGTAGACCTGGAGAATCTGAATCGATGGCGCTCCCAAGCACAAGACTGCCGCATACACAATCCGCGAATAGGTCAGCCGCTCAGGAAGCTGACTCGCTTCTAGCAGCACATGCAGACAGTCTGCTTTTCGCACCGCCCGCACCTGAATTCCTTTCGTCGCTAGGGCTTGATTAATTAACTGCGCAATTGCCTGCGCCTCTCCCTGCCTCGCCAGCTTGAGTACCGTTTGATGATCGACCATATCGCTCCACGGCTGAAATTGAAAATGCTTTATTATATGCCTGGAGTAAAAAAGTGGATTGAACGGGTGGGAAGTGTTGGGAGAGGAGACAGGAGTCAACTTCTGTCTCCTGCCCTTTCCTCAAGCTGGCGCAGCCAAAAACCGCTGATATGCTGCTGCCAACGCATAGCGATCGCCGACATTTCCCGGAAATAGCACCACTGGTAAACGAGGAAATTGGGGATGATCATCGGGAGTCCGCACAACCGAGACACCGGGCAGGATTTGTCCCAGCAGGCGAGCGGCGGTGAGAGCCAAGCCGGTACTGAGGGTGTCATTAGAGGTGATGCCGCCTTTGCTGATTAGAAAACCAATCTCGTCGGGCAGCCCGCGCACGATGTCCATTAGCAGCGTAGAGACGGCGACACCGAAGTCCAGCCGCGTTTGTGCATCTTCAAAAGTAAGCTCTTGCCGACTAGTGAAAATCACTGGGGTTTTGCCTGCCTGATGAACTTGATGAATCTGATCTAGGGTGCGGTTTAACAGCTCGGAGCGTTGAGCCTCGGAGTTTTCTAATAGGTGCACCACATCGACCTCAATTGGGACGGTGCCGATGGTTTTCAATAGCTCTTCTAGCTGTTCAGTTGTCTTCTTGACATGGGAGCCAACAATCACCGCGCCTGGTTTGTTGTTGCGGGTGTAGCTGGCCATTGCTTCGGGGGCAACCGGTTGGGGAGGCAGAGCGGCGAGGGCGGTTAACAAGCTGGCAGCACTGCGAAACAAAAAGCGTTTGCCTTGGGCTGTGGCGTTGAGCACATCGGCGGCAAATTGATTCATATCGGTCTGGGTTTCGGCATCTACCACCACACACTGGTTATCGTGCAACTGCATCAAGCGATCCAACACGCCGGACCGAACGTCCTGCAACAGCAAACGCTCGACTCGATTCGCCTTTATTCGGCCTTGGGTTTTCTCTTCTACGTAATCGGGCAGGTAGCTGTGTTTGTAACCAAATACGGAATCGTTGGCGAATTCGGTTTCGTGGACGGGTGTAGGTACATCATTGACAATTAAGTAGTGAATGCTATCGCGAGTAAATCGCCCTCCTTCAAAAAAGGCTGGCGTCAGAAAATGGGCATCAAACGATCCCAACACGGCTGCGATTGCGTCTGTTTCTACCGGATAGTGGCCGCGCAAGGTTGAATCGGAGCGACTCACAACTAGAAAATCCTGAACGCCTGTGGCTGCAATCGCCTGCTTCAGGTTATGGCACACCTCCTGCACTGTGGCCAGGGCATTTTCGGGCGTCATGGCTCGAGTGTTGGTCAAAATAAAGAAAATTGGTGATTCGTCTGCCAAGCCGAGCCGCAGCGTGTCCACATCCCATTTCATCAACAGCAGGCAGCTATGTACCGTTTGCGATCCAGTGGGATCATCATCTAGAACAATAATTTTAGGTTTGGCAGTCATTGGCAGCGTTCAGGTAGCGGCTAGCGTTTATTATAGGGGGTCGGGTGCCTGGAATTACTGGCCAGGTTGATAGCCTGTTTCTAGAAGGCTGCTTTGATTAGACTGCTTGTTCGCAATACCGATTCTTGATGAAAGGCTTGTTTGTAGGTATCCACAATTGCCTGAACGTCTGCTTCCTTTTCTGGACTGTTGGCATAAATCAAAATTACGAGCTTAGTGTTTTCTCGAATCAGGGTGCCATCATGGTCAAGATACTGTCCGTAAGCATCTAAAACGGTTAGTCCTTCTCTAAAGCGGGGTGTAATTTCACGTGCTAAAAATGCTTGCCATTCGGTCTCAGAAACGACTCCTCCTGGTTTGGCTAAACCGAAATATAGCGATACTTCTGTCAGCACTTCTCCTGGAGCTTGAATCGTATCCAAGCTGGGTACCTGCTGCAGTGGAGCTTGGGGCGTTGGCACAACCTGGGATTTGGTTTCTAAGTTCAAGGCAGTACCAAGCGTAAACGCACCGGCAAGACAAATACTGCTAAGTAAATTTTTCTGCAGAATAGACATAAGATAATGTTTTACATTGATAGACATCGTCTTTCGTATTAGAAGCTGAAATGATTGTAGTACTAAGGAAATAGAGTTATTCAGTATAAATTTATTGAGAAGACGAATGATGAGGATTTTGTGGGTGACTTCAAATTGATTTTTCAGGAAAACTAACTGTGGAAAATATGAACCCTGCGAAAAAATTAATAATTGAATGTTAGACATCCATCAGAAAATACCCATTTTGACAAATAAATACGAAAGCTTAAGTTGATCAATTGAATGATTGAAAAGATTCTATAGCCGTCGCCATGACAATATCTCTGTTCTATCTCTTCTGGCAAACGCTATATAAAGTCAGTGTCTTGCAGTCTCAATACTGCATTGAGTTAAAAGCACACAACTTACAAAAATAAAAAAGGGTAAGCAATCAAGCTTACCCTCATATCAACTCAAGGATTAATGGAATTCATTGTTACTGCACAGAAGTCAGCACCTTTTCTGCATTTGGATCGGCCTCTGGGCTATCGGCTTCCGACGGTGGTACCACTTGCCAAAACTTGGGCAGATACTCACTCCAGTGGCCGAGAATTTGCTTGGCTTTGGGGCTACCAGTGCGGTCGAGATGGGCAGCAATCAGTTCCTTTAGCTGCTGTTCGCCGGCAGCAGTCACCACTCGCTGTACTTTGACAATCTCTGGATTCACCTTAGTGGGGAAGCTACCATCCTCATCCAGGAAGTAGGCGAGTCCGCCAGTCATTCCGGCTCCAACGTTGCGGCCAGCCTTACCCAGCACCACCACCACGCCGCCAGTCATATATTCGCAGCAGTGGTCGCCTGCACCTTCAATCACCGCTTTGCCAAAGGAGTTCCGCACGGCGAACCGCTCGCCCGCCTGACCGTTGGCAAACAGCGTGCCGCCTGTGGCTCCATAGAGGCAGGTGTTGCCCACAATCACATTCTGAGCTGGATCGTAGGTGGCGCTGGCAAACGGCTTGATGATGATTTCACCCCCGTTCATGCCCTTACCGACATAGTCGTTGGCTTCACCTTCTAGATTCAGTGTTAGACCAGACAGGATAAAGGCACCGAAGCTTTGGCCGACGCTGCCCTGAAAATTCAGCGTAATCTGGCCGCCAAAGCCACTATCGCCATACTGCTTGGCAATCACACCCGATACCCGTGCGCCTACGGTGCGGTCGGTGCTAACCACGCGATAGGTTTTGCTGACCGTACCCTGATCACGAATCGCTGCCTGAATATCAACATCAGCTAAGATTTCGTCATCCAGTACAGGACCGTTGCTGTGCACTTCGACATGCTCCAGCCAGCTGCGATTGGTGCGGGTGTCGGGCAAGTTGATCAGGCAGTCTAGATTCAGGGCTTGGGTTTTGGTGAGCTGGACGCCTTCGCGCAGCTTTAGCAAATCGGCCCGACCGATGATATCCTTTAGCGACCGATAGCCCAGGCGGGCCAACAGCGAGCGTACTTCCTCCGCCACAAAGTAGAAGAAATTCACCACATGCTCAGGAATACCTGTAAACCGTTGCCGCAATTTTTCCTGCTGAGTGGCGACGCCCACCGGGCAATTGTTGGTATGGCAGATACGGGCCATGATGCAGCCTTCCGCAATCATTGAGACCGAGCCAAAGCCGTACTCTTCTGCCCCCATCAGAGCCGCCATCACCACATCCCAGCCGGTCTTCATACCGCCGTCAGCTCGCAGCAGTACCCGGTCACGCAGTTGGTTTTCCATCAAAACCCGATGCACTTCGGTGACGCCCAGCTCCCAGGGCACGCCTGCATGCTTGATCGAACTGAGGGGAGAGGCACCCGTGCCGCCATCGTGACCAGAAATCTGAATGATATCGGCATTGGCTTTGGCGACTCCTGCTGCTACTGTGCCAATTCCGACTTCCGCCACTAGCTTCACTGACACTTTGGCTGCCGGATTGATCTGATGCAGATCGAAAATCAGCTGGGCCAAGTCTTCGATCGAGTAGATGTCGTGGTGGGGGGGCGGTGAAATCAGGGTTACTCCCGGCTTGGAGCGGCGCAGCATCGCGATGTAGGGACTCACCTTTTTGCCTGGAAGCTGACCGCCCTCCCCTGGTTTCGCGCCTTGAGCAATTTTGATTTCCAACTGTTGGCCACTCATCAGATATTCGGGCGTAACGCCAAACCGGCCTGATGCCACCTGTTTGATCGCCGAGTTGGCCGTGTCGCCCTTGCGCAGCCCCTTCAAGTGCGGGAATAGCGCCGACTCTCCCGCTGCATTCACATCGTCTAGCACCCGGAAGCGGACTGGATCTTCGCCGCCTTCGCCCGAATTCGACTTGCCGCCCAGTCGGTTCATGGCAATTGCCAGCGTTTCGTGGGCTTCTCTGGACAGCGAGCCAAGCGACATTGCTCCGGTACAGAAGCGTTTAACGATTTCTTCGACCGGTTCTACCTCTTCAATCGGTAGAGAGGGTCGGTCACCCTTGCAGTCCAGCAAGTCGCGTAGTGCCGTCAGGGGCCGTTCCTCCAGGTACTTCTGATAGAGCTGGTAGTGGTCGTAGTTTTTAGCAGCCACCGCCTTGTGTAGGTGTTTGGCCATTTCGGGGCTGTTCATGTGGTATTCGCCGCCCGGCTTGTAGTTGAAGAAGCCGTAGTTTTCCAACTTCTTCACCGTCAGTTCTGGGAAGGCGCGGCTGTGGAAGTTGATCACTTCTTGCGCCAAATCGGCCACGCTTAACCCACCCAAGCGTGAGGCAGTTCCCTTAAAGCCCAGATGCAGCAAGTCAGTACCAATGCCAATCGCCTCGAAAATCTGCGCTGCCTGATAGCTCGACAGCAGCGAAATACCCATCTTCGACAGGATCTTCAGCAGACCGGCCTCGACAGATTTCCGGTAGTTGTATTGTGCTCCCGTCAGGCTGACTGGGTTGATCTTGCCCGTTTCCATCAGCTTCTGGGTTTTGCTGCTAGACCACCAGTGCCGCACGGTTTCCAATGCTAGGTAAGGGCAAACTGCGCTGGCTCCATAGCCGATTAGGCAAGCAAAGTGATGGGTGCTCCAGCATTGGGCTGTGTCTACCACCAGCGAGGCTTTCATCCGCAGTCCCTGCCGAATCAGGTGATGGTGAACGGCTCCAACGGCGAGTAGGGGTGGGATGTAGCTATAGTCTAGGCTGAGGCTTCCTACTCCGGCTGGCGACTGGCGATCGCTGAGAATCAAGATTTTCTTGCCGTCTCGCACAGCTGCGGTTGCCTGCTGGCAAAGTTGGTGCACGGCATATTGCAGTCCATCCGGGCCATCAGCAATCTTGAACTGGGTTGCAAGATCGGCAGTGGCGAACTCGGACTGGCGAATTTGCTCCAACTCGGCGTCGTTAAGGACTGGAGAGTTTAACTTGAGTAAATGGGCATATTCCGGCTTTACGTTCAGGAAGTTACCTCTTTCCCCCAACTGCATCGACAGCGACATCACCAAGCTTTCCCGCAGGGGGTCAATTGCCGGGTTGGTGACCTGAGCAAACCGTTGCTTGAAGTAGTCGTAGAGCAGACGCGGCTTACTCGACAGCACGGCTAGCGGCACGTCATCGCCCATACAGAAGGTCGGCTCCTTGCCCTGAGACGCCATCTCCTCGATCACCATTTCCACATCTTCGCTGGTGTAGCCAAAGGCAATTTGCTGCCGCAGTAGCGTCTCGACATCGAGCTGGGTGGCATCTTGGAACGCCTGCGGTTGAAGTTCGCGACGATGGGTGGCGAGCCATTCCCCATAGGGATGCCGGCTGGCGATCCGTTGCTTGATGTCCCAGTTTTTCAGGATCTCATGCTGTTCCAAATCGACTGCAATTGCCTGACCGGGGCCGAGGCGTCCCTTCTCCACAATCTCGGCTTCTGGCAGCTCGATGACTCCTGCTTCCGAGGCCACCACAATCAAGCCATCGCGCGTGATGCTGTAGCGAGCCGGACGCAAACCGTTGCGATCCAGCGTGGCACCCACAACTTTGCCGTCACTAAAGGCCAGCAGCGCTGGACCGTCCCAGGGTTCCTGAATGCCGCTGTAGTACTCGTAGAAATCGACAATTTCGGGATGCTCGTCTAGATCCGGCTGGTTTTGATAGGCCTCTGGCACCATAATCATGATCGCCTCTAGCGGACTGCGCCCCGACTGCACCAGCAGCTCCATCACATTGTCCAGGTTGGCCGAGTCGCTCCGCTCCGGATCAACCGTAGGCTTGAGGACGGCTAGATCATCACCCCATTGCGGCAGGGCTAGATCGGCTTCCCGCGCCATCATCCAGTTGATGTTCCCCAGCAGTGTATTAATTTCTCCGTTGTGACCCAAAAACCGCATTGGCTGGGCCAGAGGCCACTTAGGCATGGTGTTGGTGCTGAAGCGGCGGTGGTAAATGGCAAAGGCGCTCTTGTAGGCCGGGTTGGTTAGATCGCTGTAGAAAGTACCCAGTACCTCGGAACGCACCATGCCTTTGTAGACCATTGTGCGGTGAGAGAAAGAGCAGACATAGAAGTCTTTCCAGGCCAGGTTATCGCGAGCATCGGCGGGTCGAGAGCGCTGGATCCGCTTGCGGGCAATGTAAAGCTGTCGTTCTAGTGCTTCTCCGGTTAGATCCGACCGAACAATAATTTGCTCGATCTGGGGCTGGTTTTCTCTGGCCTGCCTGCCCAAAACGGCTGGATTGATTGGCACCTTACGCCAACCTAGCAACCTCAACCCAGCGGCAGTGACAGTTGCCTCCACGGTTTGGCGAGCTTGTTGTGCCACTTTTTCTGCCTGCGGCAGAAAAATCATTGCTACGCCAAGCTGATCCGTAGAAGAGACGCTGATACCTGCCGCGGCCATCCATTCCTGCAACAGCTCCCAGGGAATGGCCGTCATTAAGCCTGCCCCATCGCCTGAATCTCGGTCCGCACTGCACCCGCCCCGATGTTCCATGCAGGTTGCAGCCGTCAGGGCCTTGCGAATCAGATCGTGGCTAGCTCGTCCATATTGATCGGCAATAAAGCCAACGCCGCAGGCATCCCTTTCTTCTATGAGCCACGGCTGACCAGCATAACCAACTTGTCCCTGATTGTTCCATTGACTTTGATTCACGCTTGTATTACCCCCACGAGGTGACAAATTCACTTAAACCGGATGCAATTCTTTTTGAACTTATTTGAACGAATAACTTAGGAAAAAAGCTTCACTAACGCTTACCAATACTTACCAATCTTTCACGATTTGCAGTCAGAACGAAGACTAAAATAGCGCTTAGGAATTGTTCAAATCTGGTTGCACAAACGCCACCAACCAGAGCCAATCACCGGAGCCAACCGTTGTTCAGGCATTGGCACGATTCCAAGCTATTGAATGTAAAGTGGGTCACAAATTAAAGCTGGTGTAAGGTTACGAGAGAATAATTAACTGGAGTTGCTTCAGTCACACTCCTTGAAATCGGCTCTCTGGAATTAGCATAAGATGACCCTTTGCAAAAGCACATCTTGTCAAGCCAACCGCTTAACCAAGAGCAACACTATGAAAAGGACAGAGTAAAAATATTATAAAAATTTGTTTCACCTTGGCAATCCCTCGGACCGAGGCTCAATCAATCATTTTTGGTTGCATTTTTGAATTTGTGGGTTGACTAGCTAGAAGGCTATCCAATCGGTCAATGCCCCAACTCACTCTGCTGCTTACTCCTTAACACTCCTTCAATAACCATGAACGACAGGGTTGTCCTCCTCTTCAATTATGAAACTAATCGCCTAAACAAAGGTGACTACAATAACCGTTTTTTGATAGATGCTTGACATCTGCTGAGAATCGGGCTGATATCAGAATTGCACTTACAGCCTTTTTCAGGCCAGTGAAGTCCGAAAAACGGGGTGCAGGGGCAGTGCCTCTGCGTGGGGGCTTTGCCCCTACACCCCTATACCTCACACGAGTGAAAAACGCTGTATATTCAGTTGGCAACGATTTGTAAAATCTCTCTCCTCATCCGGGCAAAGGTGGGAAATTCTGGAAAACGAGTACTTAAGCACCTGATCCTTCAGCAAGCAGTACGGACCTCCAGAACTCAAACCCCATTCTCATGTTCGGTAGCCGTTCGAGCTATGCCGGTTCGCTAGGTTGCGTTTTCGCAGATCACCTAATACCAATATCTGTAACAACACTTACCAGTACCGTTCACTCCTCACACTCGAAGATAAAAACCGTGGTTAGAGCTAGAACTCGTCACCATCGTCGATTACGGCATCGTCGATTTCAAAGCACCTATCTCCCCCATTCTTCTCCCCTAGGCCGATTTAGACTCGTACTCCTCTCTCCCCTAGTGGTCGTCGCCCTTTCCCTGATGTTTAACAAGCAGCAGGGCAATGCTGAACCGTTTCAAAACTTTGTGCTGTCTCCAGCGGCTCACAGTCCGGCTTGGGTTCCCACGTTGGCTCAGGCTTCGATTCCGGTCTCTATCACCCGTCACGGTGGACAAATCACCCTGAATGGCCGGAAATTGCAGATTCCTTGGAGCCAGCGGCAGCAAAGTCTGGGCATTGCCGATGCGGGATTGATCGAAGCGCTGGGCATCGAGTTGCTTGACACCAGCGACGTCACCCAACAGCCAGTGGAATGGTTCTCAGATCACCGTACTACGCCGTTGAATTTGGCTACCTGGTTAACCAAGCAGTATCGCTATGTCGATATCTCTAAACTAACGCAGCAGTTTGGCTGGCGGGTGCAGGTGCAGGGAGAAGACCTCCAGATTTCTACGCCTGAGGCCCAGGTCAATGCGGTGCGGCAAGGTCCCCAAACTTGGGGAGACCGGGTGGTGATTGACCTGGATCAGGCTGCTCCTTGGCGGGTGAGCGAACAGCAGGGGGAAACAACTGTCACGATTGATGCCCGCCTGAATCCTGCCGTTGCGAGTAGTTTTGCGGCCAAGGCTGGGAAGCAGATCAAGTCGCTGAAGCTGGAGGCTAATGGCAATCGCACCGTGCTTCGCCTTAGCTATGCCAATGGTCTGCGTCCGCGAGTTTGGTCGCTCGATAACCCTAACCGGCTGCTGATTGATGTGCGTCCAGATTCTCTAGTAGAACGCAATATTCTTTGGGCACCGGGTGTCCGTTGGCAGCAGCGGTGGGTGCAGATCAATAGCGGGCGGTTTCCCGTCGTCAAGTTAGAGGTAGACCCGCGCCAGCCAGGTGTGTCATTAAGGCCAATTGTCAGCAGTTCGACAGGCAATGTGGGTACGGCTCCCCTCTCGGCAACGATCCAGCGGCTGGAGGGCATCGCCGCCATCAATGCTGGCTTCTTTAACCGCAACAATCAGCTGCCCCTGGGGGCGATTCGCAGTGAGAGCCGCTGGATCTCTGGGCCAATTTTGAACCGGGGCGCGATTGGCTGGAATGACACGGGCGAAGCGACGGTCGGCCACCTGAGCCTGCAGGAAACTTTGATGACTTCTGGCGGTCAGCGGCTGGTGATGCAGTCTACCAACAGCGGCTATGTGGGAGCAGGCGTGGCTCGCTACACCCCCGACTGGGGCCGCAGCTACAAAACGATTCTGGATGACGAAGTGGTGATTACGGTACGCCAAGACCGCGTTGTCGATCAAAAGCGCATCCTCAAAGCTGGCCAAACTACCGTGCCGATTCCGTCGGATGGCTATCTTTTGGTGGTGCGAGCCGATAACAGTGTGCTGAACATGCTGGCTGTGGGTACCAACCTCCAGCTCACCGGTCTAACTCAACCCGACGAATTTAGTCGCTATGCCCAGGTTTTAGGAGCAGGACCCCTGTTGCTGCAAAACCGCCGCGTTGTTTTGAATCCCCAATCCGAACGCTTCTCAACCGCTTTTATCCAGGAAGCTGCGCCCCGCAGCATGATTGCCACGACGGCTGAAGGCACCCTAGCGCTATTAACGGTCCACAACCGCGTGAGTGGTGCCGGTCCTACCCTGGCCGAGATCGCTCAGATCGCCCAGCGCATGGGTTTTGTCAACGCCCTCAACCTAGATGGCGGTAGCTCAACCACACTGTATCTGGGTGGCCAACTCCTCAACCGCTCGGCCGCTACGGCAGCACCTGTCCACAATGGCATCGGCGTATTCATCCAGCCCAATTCCTAAAGTTCGTTGATGATTTTCTAGGTTGAGCCGTTTGAGTCAGGTGATGGCTTGAGAAGTGCAGCAAAATAAAGCTACATTGAACAGCGCCTTACCTGAATGAAGAATGCATGTAAATCCGGTAAAGTACTGACGGAAACGATGCGGAAACCGGGAACATTTTGATATGGTTATCTTCGGTTTTCGTGTCCCTGTAATTGCGAAGATTTTAACCGCATCATTGCACAACCAAGCATCTCACCATTGGTTTACACATCGGTCTTGCAATTGTCCAAGGAGAAATAAACGTGGCTCAACCCAAAGAAAAAGCTCAACCCGCTGCTGCTCTCACGCTGAGCAATTCCATTGTGCCGAAAGGGATCGCGGCAACCGAATTACGCCCTTGGGGGTCTTTCACAATTCTGGAAGAAGGGCAGGGCTATAAGATCAAGCGGATTGAGGTGAAGCCAGGCCATCGGCTCAGTTTGCAAATGCACCATCATCGCAGCGAGCACTGGATTGTCGTTTCTGGCACGGCCAAGGTGATCTGCGGTGAAGAAGAAAAGCTGCTGTTCTGTAATCAGTCCACTTATGTGCCAGCCTGCACAAAGCATCGGTTAGAAAACCCTGGCGTGATTCCACTAGTGCTGATTGAGGTGCAAAATGGCGAGTATCTGGGTGAAGACGACATCGTCCGCTATCAGGATGACTATGCTCGCGGCTAGGCTATTCAGATAACTTCAGCTCAGAACAGATTCCAGATGGGGTAGGCAGTGCCTGCCCTGTTTTAGTTTAGAGAAAGCGGTAAGATCAAAGGCTGTAAGCAATCCTTCTGTAGAACCGTGGCGATGATTCACCTCAGTCAAGCAGCAATTGGCGAAGTTCAGCGCATGCAGTCTAAGTGTCTGGATGCTAGGGCGCGGTTTCGTTTGGGGGTTCAGGCAGGTGGATGCGCGGATTGGTTTTACACGCTGGACCTCGACCCAACAACTGCGCCTGATGATCGCGTCGTGGACTGTGATGGAATTCAGGTGGTCATTGACTCCCAAAGCTGGACCTATCTAAACGGCCTCAGCCTGGATTACTCCGAAGACCTGATGGGGGGCGGTTTTCGCTTCCACAACCCAAATGCCGTCAGTCACTGTGGTTGCGGGAACTCCTTTTCGGTTGATCCAGCTAGTCAAGCTACGGTGCCGTCAGACGATTGTATGCTTTGAGGCTCGGCGGTAGTCCAGCGGATGGTTTATAGTCGGCTCTAGTTAACCGTTTTAATTCAACCCATTGCAACCCTATGGCGGAGTCATTTCTGCTGAGTCGAGTTCTATTGCGCTTCAGGTCTGGTTCTAGGAGCCTGCTCAGCAATCTATCTGCTGTTGCTCTGGACTCTGATGGCAACCTCTGGGTTGGTTCTGACGAATTAAGCCAGATTGACGACCAAGAGCTAAATACGCTGGATCGACTATCAGTGCTGAAATGTTGCGAATATGGCAATCATGAGCCGTTTCGGCTGCATGAGATTCTGAAGATTGACGACAGCTTGGGAGAAATCGACATCGAGGGATTGGATTATGCCGACTCTTATTTGTGGCTGACCGGTTCCCACAGCACCAAACGCAAAAAGCCCAAAGGCAAAAGCTTGGAAAAGGATATCCAGCGGCTAACGAAAGTGCAACCCGATCCCAATCGCTACCTAATTGCCCGTATTCCGGTTGTAGAGGGTCAACTCCATCAGTCCTGCCCTGACCCCAAGCAGCCCGATCGGCAGTTAACTGCAGCCTGCCTCAAGCAGAAAAAACAGGGCAATCACTTGATGAAAGCGCTACATAACGATGACCATTTGGCTGACTATGTGGCAAATCGGCTGCCTGGGAAAGAAAACGGGTTCGATGTTGAAGGTATAGCAGTGCGGCAAAATCGGCTGTTTTTAGGTCTGCGGGGGCCTGTTTTGCGGGGTTGGGCCATTCTACTGGAGCTGGAGCTGGAGGAAACCGACGTTGACACGCTGGCCCTGAAGCCATTGGAGTCAAGCGAGCAGCGCTATCGAAAACATTTCTTGCAGCTAGACGGCCTGGGAATCCGTGATATTTGCTTCTATGGTGATGATCTGCTGATCCTGGCCGGACCAACGATGGATTTGACCGGGACGCAGCGCCTTTACTGCTGGCGAGATGCCTTCCATAGACTCAATGAAACTGTCTGCGATCTGGAGTCCAATTCGCTAGAGTGTGTGTTTGAATTGCCCTACAGCTCCAGCGGCGACAAAGCCGAAGGAATAGCGCTTTTTCCCTGCCTAGGAGAAGCCAATGCTCTGCTCGTGCTTTACGATTCGCCCAACTCGTCGCGTCGCGTCGATCAGGATGGCGTGTATGGGGATGTATTTCGCTTGCCCTTCTAGTTTCATATCGGGTTCGTCAAGCGGTTGGGGGATATCTCAGCCGGAAACAGCGAGCTAGTGGGCTATGAATTCAAAGGCTGCCTGAAGCTGAATCACACCGCTTTGCCAGATGGCCCCATCGGTTTTGATGTTGACCTCGGTGTCTGAGCGCAGCAGTGCTAGTTCAGGTGCATTGTGCTCAATCTGTTGCCACAGCCTGGCTTCTAGGTGAGTTAATAGGGTTGGTTGCAGGCACCACTCATGCTCGCTCGACTGCACAATCGCGGCTGCTATTGGGGGAGCGGGGGGGGATCCTAAAGCGCGCCGCACTAAGTCGAACTGTTGTTCCTGCATGGGTGTTCGAATCACCAACTGAACCACAAATCTGAGGATGCCATTGGACCGGGCTTGCTGAGGTTGCCATAGGGTGACCCGAACGCCGCTAGTGAATTGCATCACCTCATAGGCTGTGCGATTAATTCCCCAGAGGAGCCGTAGCCCCAATTCATCAAGGGGCAAAGACTGTTGAGCAAACGTGCGGCTAGCTAAGCTGAGCGAGAATTGCAACTGGTCGATAGCGGTACAGCCCTGTTGCACAATTGCCATTAAGGCATCGGCACGACTGGGGGCAGCCAAGCGGCAGTGAGCCAGAAGCTGCGTCAGTTGGTGCTCGACCGCGCTGGTGATGTGCTGTTCTAGCCAAGCAGAGTGACTGAAGCGGAGGAGGAGCGGGGGGCCAGTAGATTCAGACGAACTGATCGGGCTGGGGCTGAACTCCAAGCCTAGCTGCAGACTCACGTTCCCAGATTGCCAGTCGAACTGGGGAATCAGCCAATCGGCTGTCAGCCCGTGGAAAAATGGTGTCAAAGCAGGTTCAGTGGCGATAATTTGAGCCGTTAGCTGTTGGAGTAGCACCGAAGCTGCCGTGGGCTGTGGGGTGAGTAGGCTAGCTTGGATTTGGATCCGGCTGTTGTGTAGTAGTGCCAGCGTGGGCTGCTCTGTGACTAGATCAAGTTTCGCTACACCTCGCTCGGTTTTTAGCTCTAGCATCACAACTAAACGCACGATTCCTGCCTGCCAGGTTTGATCACCCTGTTCCACATCAGCAGTCACGCCCTCGATCAACTGCACGACCTCATGGGTGCTCCTGGCAATGCTCCAGAGCCAGTAAGGAATTAGTTTTTTAAGCAGCTGAACCTTTTCAGGCTGCAATCCTGCTGTCTGGCCTACTGTTGCCTCAGAAGGCACTGCTGAGTTGCACGGAGTGTGGCCGAACTGAAGCAAAACCTCCTGCGCTTCGGAGGACACGTAGGGCAGCAGCGTTTCTGGAGTATCTGTGGCCTGATTGTTGGTTGAACGCAACTGGGCAATTCGTTTCACGAGCCGCTGCATGGCGGCCAACTGGGCAGGGGCCACTGGGGCTGCTAGTTCTGGCAGGGCATCAGACCACTTCAGCATGATTTGATCAAGACTAAGCGACCGGGGTGAATCGGGAGTTGAATCCAAAGACACCAGTGCGCGTCCTGCTTCAGCCGAGTCGAGCAGCGAGCCATCAGTCGCAGAGAGGGGGAGCAAATTGACCATCACCGTTTTAGGGATACAGAGCTGAGGCAAGATGTAGTGTCTTTATAGCTCAGTTTTGCTGTTTTGTCCCTAGATGTATTAAAACTTAGATGTATTAAAGCCTAGAGGCCCAACTGCTCTGATGGGTGGCTCTACTCAGCGCTTTCGCTGTTCTGCATGCGTTGCAATAGGCTTCGGATCAAACCAGTGTCAGTTGCGAGTGGCTCTTCAGCCAAGTAGGTCTCTAACTCGCGACAGGCTTCCGGCCACCGGCCCAATTGGTAGTAGAGCAAGCCCCGATCTCGGCGGTCGGTGATCGAATCTGGAAACAGCAGCAAGATTCGGTCAATCGCTGCCAGCGCCTTTTGAATCTTGCCTTTAGACAGGTAAATTGCCTTCAGGTTGCCCAGCATCCGCGCCAAAAACTGCTGGGGGCTAATCGCAGGCAACTGTTCTGGTTGCATCTGCATCGGACGGCTAAAAATCTGGCTTAATCGGTCTTGGCAATCTTCAGCAAATAACACCTCACCCTGATGGAACGGATCGACAAAGATCTGCATCTCTTCCCCCACTGGGCGAATCAAAAAATGACCAGGCATATTAATCCCTACCATCGGAAAATCGATGCGGGCGGCAATCTCCAGATAGAGCAGCGATAGCGTAATTGGGATGCCAGTCCGCCGGTCGATCACTTGATTCAGATAGCTATTGCGTGGGTCATAGTATTGATCCGTATTGCCGCGAAACTTGAGGTCTGCAAACAGGTATTGGTTAATAGTTTGAATGATGCGCAGCGGATACCTCTGGGGCGGTAGCCGTTCTGCAACCTCGGCGGCCATTGTATCGATAGCATTCAGGTATTCTTCTACGTCCAGCTCTGGATATTCTTCTTGAGCTAGATATAAAGCGGCTCTGCCCAAATTGATTTCAGCATCGGGCTGGTGAATTTCTTGATAAAAGCGCTGCCGTGCCAGTGAGAACTCCATGCAACTAGCTTCCTCGCAAACGGTTGAGCAACCAGTTGAGTCGTGCCTTAGCCAGGTCTAAATTGTCGATCACCTGCGGGTTGACGTTACTCTCGTCATCATTAGGTGGATGTTCCTGGTCGTATCCCAAACGGCTAACGGTACCGCGCAAGCGATCGGCCAGAAATACGGCGATGGCATGGTAAAAGTGGCACGCGAATTCGACATCTTGCAACAATTTGGCGGCTAGCTTCATCCGGGGAATAGCCCACACCAGTGAGTCTTCAACGGCCTTCACGGTTGCTGCCGGAGGGCGACTATCAATAAACGACATCTCACCCACAATCTCTCCAGTACCAAGGCGGGCAATTTCTTCGCCTCCCATCGCCTCAACGCTCACCGCCAGCGTTCCTTGTAGAACTAGGTAGAAGGCATCGGTAGGTTCTCCTTCGTAGATCAAAATTTCTTGAGCAGGCACGTTCTTACGCTTGCCTGCATTCATCAGCCAGTCAAAGTCCCGATCGCTAAACTCCGAGAGCATGTAAAGTGCTTTTTTCATATTGGTGCTCTATTAAGCTCTATAGAATGAAGGGATTTCAACCCGGCCTATCTTGTTGGCTCAGGTCTGAACCTGCGATCGTGTGGCTGAACGGAGCGAAAAACTGAGGTCCGATAAGAAAATTCTGCAGGTTAAATCGCCTAAATTTTGCGTCAGGAAATTAAATCTAGCTAAAATTTGCTGAATTTAGCCCCAGCAGACCCCAATTTTATCGGCACCTAACCCCGGCAATGGCTACTCGTGGTAATCCTGCCCAGAGCCGTACTGCCAAGCCTCCAGCCACCGATCAAACCGATAGCGTTGGCTGGCAGATAGCTGTTTGCTCCAAGGCTGAAGCGCTCTCCCCATTCGATAAAGCATCGTGTAAACCGCCAGCAGAGCAAAGTGCATCAACCATTCCAGCAGGGTCAACAGTCCCACTTGCGGAATTACTTTAATCACCAGCCCAGGATTGGCCAGCGAAATGCGCAGCATAGTTTGACATAAGGCCGGAAACTGAACGACATCCTGCAAAAACGGCTTTAGCACCCGGTCGCCCATCTGGCTCATTTGTGCAAACACACCCGACAGAAGCTGATTGATCTGGTGAGGCGGAATCGACTGCTGTATTCCCACGCTCATGGCTCGCTGAAATAGCCAGGTGACAGCTAAGTTCGGTTGATAGGGCTGAAGCAGGGCTAGGTCAGACCGCTGCAGCAAATCGGCGTCTAGAGCCGCATGAATTCCCAGTGTCAGCCGCTCCAAATGGCGGATAATAGACCCAAAGCCACCAAAACTGAGGGGAGACTGACTGCCGCTACTGTCCCCCACAGCCAGCACTCGATGCCAGTGGACGGGTAACGGGCTTTGCCGATAGCAGGGGAAAAAGCCAAACAGCGCCCGCTGAAACTGCAGCTCAGACAGCTCCACTTCCTGATAGGCAGGCAACAACCGCAGATAATCCTCAAATAAAGCTTCCAGGCTGGGACGAGCTGGATCGACATCAAGATAGGTGAAGAGATAGGTCGTTCTGCCGTCGTGGGCCGGAAACGCCTCCCAAAAGTATTGACACTGGTTCTGGCTTGGCGTGATCGAAGCAAACAAATCGCCGGTCCGGTTATCTGGAAATCCTTGGGCGCAACTGCCTACTACCAGACAAACTGCATCTGGTTTTTGCCCCTGTCGAGTCTGCCGCGCAATCGGCGAGAAGTGGCCCATCGCATCTAGTAACAGCCGGGCAGTAAATTGGGTCGTATCGGTCGTTGTGACGCTGACGCCATTGGGATGAACGGTTGCCGACTCAAATGCAGCCTGCTCGAATAGTTGGCCGCCAGCGGCTAAGAACTTGAGCTTTAGAGTTTCCAGCAAAAAGACCGGATCGACACCCACATTCAGCACATCTGTGACCCACAGCTCTACCCCCTGATGAAACTGAATCCGGGCCGGGTTATACTCCGTCACGATCGCCTGCTCCAGCTCGGAAGCAGACAGCAAGCCCAATTGAACCAAAACCTGTAGCTCACGGCGAGAAATGTTCCATTCCTGGGTGCGCCCGCGCAGTATGCCTCGTTCGAGCAGCGCTACTCGCCAACCTCGCTGGGCCAAAGCAGCGCCAATTAAAATACCTAGCGTGCCGCCGCAGATTACCACGTCCCAATCCACTAGCTCCAGCGTCTGGGCATCTTCTCTCACAACCGTCGGCAATGGCAGAGATGCGTCCCGGTACGCTCGCCAAAGCTGGTCCGCTCGTCTCAAGCTATCTAACGGGTTGTCGGGCAGTGGGGCAAGAATCTGTTCAGTCAGGCTCATAGCAGACTCGTAGCAGGACTTTCTTGATCCTAGAAGAAGATGGAATGGCTAGCTAGGATTTGCTATCACCAAGCTGGTTGACGAACCAATCAAAATTTCAATTTTGGGCGGGCTTTCAACAAGAGAGGCTGTTGATTTCAGGGTTTGATTTCAGAGCCTTACGGTAGGGTAGATAAGACAGTAATGGTGTGCTGGATTCTCTGAGCTGATTGCTATGCCGTTGACTACTTCTGCGCAAGCCAAATCTCACCAGTTTCCTTGGTTTGGAATCGGCATGGCGGGAATCTTTCTGATCTCGCTGCTGCTGCGGTTTTGGGGCCTGTCTCGGTTCAACACCTTGGTGTTCGACGAGGTCTACTACGCCAAGTTTGCCAGCGCTTTCCTCAAGGGCGAAATTGTATTTACCGGCCATCCGCCCCTCAGCACCTACATCATTGCGATCGGCATCTGGATTGGCAATCATCTACCCTGGGGCAATGCAGATCCGAAAAACGGCCTCACCGGATTGCTGCTGTCTCCCTTCAGCTATCGCTGGCTAAATGCCTTGACAGGAGCATTCATTCCACTGGTGACAGGAGCCATTGCCTATCAGCTAACTCGCCGTTCTAGCTACGCTTTGATTGCTGCACTGTTGATCAGTGCAGATGGCTTGTTTCTGGTTGAGTCGCGCTATGCTCTCAATAATGTCTACCTGGTTTTGTTTGGTTTACTGGGACATCTGTTTTTACTCATCGCTCTACAGGCAACTGCTTGGCAGCGCTGGTTCTACCTGATTTTGGCTGGAGTTGGTTTTGGTGGCTCTGCGGCAATCAAATGGAATGGCATGGGGTTTTTGTTAGGGGCCTATGCAGTTTGGGGAATAGCTTGGATTGTCGCCTGGGTGCAATCGCGCCTTACAGCCCCTGAATTCACAACCCTGCACTCTTACCAGCCCCGGTCACCGCTGCAAAATCTAACTCAGCTGCATTTAGGCCATATCCTGGTTGCCTTCGCGCTCGTACCTGCTCTGACCTACTATCTGAGCTGGCTGCCCTATATCTACGTCGATCCTGGCAGCAGCACTTTCTGGCAGTTGCAGCTTGAAACGTTTGATTACCACAAGCGGGTGGGTGGCTTAGATGCCCATCCCTATTGTTCTCTGTGGCATACGTGGCCGCTGATGCTACGTCCGGTTGCATACTTCTACAAAACCACCCAAACTCCTGAGGAAGCCTTACCGCTAGTGGGGCCACCCTTACCTGCTGAAGCTGCTACCGTCATTTATGATGTGCACGCTATGGGGAATCCGACTCTCTGGTGGTTTTCTACGGCCGTCGTTGTTCTGCTCATGGTGCTGTTGGCTCAGCAAATCTGGCAAAAGCTATCAGCAGGCCAATCTAATAGCGGCGAAGTAGCTGAACATGCTCCACTCTCGCCTGTCCACGGCTGGGCTGTAGCTTATTTACTGATCAACTGGGCGGCGAACCTGCTGCCATGGGTCCGGGTGACTCGCTGTCTGTTTATCTATCACTACATGGGATCGCTAGTGTTTGCCGTGCTGCTGTTAGCTTTGTTGATCGACCGCTGGTGGCAAGGCCATCAGACTTGGCAAAGATCCGCTGCCATTACGCTAACTGGTCTAGTGCTGATTGGTTTTGTGTTTTGGATGCCGCTATTCCTAGGATTGCCGCTGTCGCCAGAAGGCTTGCAGTTGCGTCGCTGGTTCCCCTCCTGGATCTAATTCTCTAGGCGTCTTCAGGTTATTTTTTCAGGAACACAGCTCGGTACACCGGTTCACCCTTAGCCAACGTGGACTGTTCGCGTTCGGTAGGCACGGGTAAAGGATTAGTCGCTACCCAATCCTGGTTCTGTCGTCTGAATCGAGACTCGGCCTCAAAGCGGTCGCACATTTCCACTGCAACAGCTTCTACGTCAGATTGCAGTAGCACCATGCCACCAGGAGCTAAATAGTCAGCCAACAGTGCCACTATCTCTGGCTGCACCACTCGCCGCTTTTGGTGGCGCTTCTTAAACCAGGGATCAGGGAATTGAATCGTAACACGCTGCAATACACCCGGCGGCAACGATGCCAGCAAGGGCCGGAGAGCCGAGTTGACGTTGCAAAACAGGTAGTGCAAATTCACTAACCTTAGTTCATCGCGCCATTCGTTCGCTTTCAGCACCAGCGGTTCCCGTATTTCTAAACCTAAAAAGTTCCGCTCCGGCTGCTGTTGAGCTATTTCTAGCAAAAATGCTCCCCTAGCACAGCCAATGTCTAGGTGCAGCGGCTGCATCGGTGCCGCATAAACCTTGTGCCAATCTGGTAGCTGTAGCGGCTGCTGATATTTCTGGCTTAACGGATTGACATGCTGGCGAACTCGAACAACGGGCACTGGATTCTCCTGATTACGACTCAGCTACCGATCTTAGCGCTCCTAAGCCCGACCTTAACCGCTTCTCTAGCCACAAGGAACACTGTGCCAGTCGTGAGTTGAGCTGCATTAAGAGCCTATCCGAAATTACTGAAGGGGCTTTGAAATTCAAAACCTTTGACGAGTTTACTGACTTGCAGTCAGAGAAAAGAGAAATCAGAGAAATCGGATCGGTAGATAGTAAGCAGAAATATGCGAGCTGGACCATAAAAAAGGAATTGCAACAGAGGATCGAGAAGATGTAAAGATGAAGGATGAGACGCTTGATTCGGCCTGCTGTCCCTTTTTCAGCCTCTAGCTCTTCTCCATAGAGAGAATTTCGTTTAACCAACTGGTTTACTAAATGAGTCTTAAATTCCGCTTTGCTATTCTCAGCGATCCCCACATCGCTTTACCTCAGACAATTTGGCACCACCCCAAAAGATTCCATCTAGTTGAGGTCAGCATTCCGGCCCTAGAAGCGGTCCTAGAACGACTGAGCCATGTTGATTTGGATTTTTTGCTGATCCCCGGTGATTTAACTCAGCATGGAGAACCCAATAATCATGCTTGGTTGGTGCAACGCTTAGCCCAGCTTCCCTACCCGGTCTACGTAATTCCCGGAAATCATGATGTAGTGGAACGAGAAGCGACAGCACAGACCATTGGTTTGGCCGATTTTCCTCGCTATTACCAGAAATTCGGCTACACAGATCTAGCTCAACCTTACTACACCTGCGAGGTACTGCCCGGTGTCCGGTTGATAGGACTAAACTCGAATGGATTTGATTTAGAAGGCAAGCAACTCCATTCTGGTTATCTTGATCCAGACCAGCTTGAATGGCTGCAACAGGTGCTAGCCGCAAGCCGAGATGAACTGCTGTTAGTTATGCTGCACCACAATGTTCTGGAACACCTGCCAGGCCAACGGCACAGCGCTTTGGGACGGCGCTATATGCTGGAGAATAGCAACGAGCTTTTGCCATTACTGCAGGCAGCAGGAGTCCAGCTACTATTTACTGGCCATTTGCATGTTCAAGATGTAGCCCAGCATCAGGGTTTGTATGAAATTACGACAGGTTCCCTAGTCAGCTATCCTCACCCCTATCGGGTACTGGAGTTCCAGCAGGATGATGCAGGCAATTGCTGGCTCCAAATTGAGTCAGGTCGAGTCACCCAGGTGCCAGACTGGTCTGATTTGCTACACACATCTCGGGAATGGATGGGCGAACGATCTAGTTCATTTATGTTGAAGCTGTTAACCCACCCGCCCTTGAATTTGTCTCATGCTCAAGCCGAAACGATTGTTCCAGAGCTGCGCTACTTCTGGGCCGATATTGCCAACGGCGATGCTGTGTTTGACTTTTCCCACCTACCCGATCCAATCCGCCGTTTTCTCACTAACTTCGGTGCTCTAGATCAGGAAGGCAAGCCTCAGCTAATTGATAATTTTGCTACTCTCAAATTAGGAAAGGCTTGAATGGACTAGTGAAGCTTCTTGTAGAGTACGTGCACGCAAATCTACCGAGAGAGTTGTATCTTGATCCTGTAAATTTGATCCTGTAGATTGACCCTGGTTGAATTAACCCTGAAAGTTCGCACAGGCGTGTCTTGTCTGCATTGCCTTGTACTATTTGTATGGGTTTGTCCAGGTCTCCTATATCTGTGTAGTCGTGGTTTTAACTGCTCTCAACCATCTATAGATTCGCAAATCTTGTCAGATATTAGAAAACCTATAAAAAACACAAATTGACAGTCATCCATTAAAATCGATATAGTTAGAGACTGTGAAAACTGAGGTCAACTGTAATTTATTACAAGGGTAAAGTTTATCCTAGCTCATGCCAACTATTCAGCAGCTTATCCATAACGAACGCCAAAAAGTTCAAAAGAAAACGAAATCTCCAGCTCTTAAGAGCTGCCCTCAGCGTCGCGGTGTTTGCACGAGGGTATATACCACGACGCCCAAGAAACCTAACTCTGCACTGCGTAAGGTTGCTAGGGTTCGTTTGACGTCTGGGTTTGAAGTCACTGCCTACATTCCGGGTATTGGTCATAACCTGCAAGAGCACTCAGTGGTTATGATTCGGGGTGGTCGGGTCAAGGATTTGCCTGGGGTCCGTTACCACATCATTCGCGGTACGTTGGATACTGCCGGAGTGAAGGATCGGAAGCAAGGCCGCTCTAAGTATGGTGCTAAACGTCCAAAAGCTTAAGTCAAATCTGGAGGCAGGGTGCTTCCAGTGAACGATTTCACTTTGATTGGCGATGATCACGCCGCCAGTTTTGCAGTGGTAGCGGCTTGAATGTAAGGCCGTTATGGCTAAGCTCTGGTTGCGGAAACAGATGTAGAGGAAAACGTTGAAGTAGAAATTCATTTCAACATCGCTTCTCGCTGTGTGGGGTTTGAGAATTTCGTGCGGTCATTTTGGGACTGTCGGAAGGGGTTGGTGTATTACTCTAGTCTTGCTTGAACAAATCTTAAGGTTGGTTATCCATGTCTCGTCGAACTGCTGCTCAAAAACGTCCAGTCACGCCTGATCCGGTTTATAACAGCCGCCTAGTGAATATGATGGTGGCTCGTTTGATGAGGGCAGGCAAAAAGTCTATCGCCTACGGCATTGTCTACGATGCCTTCAAAATTCTGGAAGAGCGGACTAGCTCCGACCCACTAGAGCTATTTGAACGGGCTGTGAAAAACGCCACGCCTTTGGTGGAAGTGAAGGCACGGCGGGTCGGTGGTGCGACCTATCAGGTTCCGATGGAGGTTCGCTCTGAGCGGGGTACTGCGTTGGCACTGCGTTGGTTGACTCAATTTTCTAGACAGCGTTCGGGTCGCACTATGGCAAGCAAGTTAGCCAATGAGTTAATGGATGCAGCTAACGAGACTGGATCGACTATCCGCAAACGGGAAGAAACTCACCGCATGGCCGAGGCCAACAAGGCTTTCGCCCATTACCGTTACTAAATTTGCAAGAACTACATCGAGACCCAGCAGAAAAGTATAAAATCTTAACAGAAGCAGTAAGCAAGCAACTGCAGCGAAAGCTTTAAGGAGGTAGCTGTGGCACGTAATATCCCGCTTGAACGGGTACGTAATATTGGAATTGCCGCACATATTGATGCGGGTAAAACAACAACAACAGAGCGGATTTTGTACTACTCTGGCGTTGTTCATAAGATCGGTGAGGTTCACGAGGGAACCGCTGTAACAGACTGGATGGAACAGGAGCGGGAGCGGGGTATTACGATTACTGCTGCTGCGATCAGTACGGCTTGGACAAGGCGTGACCCAGAGAACCCAACTCAGCCTCAATCAGGCGCTTTGGAGCATCGCATTAACATTATTGATACCCCTGGTCACGTAGACTTCACGATTGAGGTGGAGCGTTCCATGCGTGTGCTAGACGGTGTGATTGCGGTCTTTTGTTCGGTCGGTGGCGTTCAGCCCCAGTCTGAGACCGTTTGGCGGCAAGCGGATCGGTATCGTGTGCCTCGCATCGCGTTCATCAACAAGATGGACCGCATGGGTGCGAACTTCTTTAAGGTCTATGGGCAACTGCGCGACCGACTACGGGCCAACGCCGTTCCAATTCAAATTCCTATCGGTGCCGAGGAAGACTTCAAAGGCATTGTTGACTTAGTGCGCATGAAGGCTTATGCCTACACCAATGATATTGGTACCGACATTCAGGTCGTAGACATCCCTGATGACATCAAGGATGTTGCGGAAGAGTATCGGGTCAAACTGGTGGAATCGGTAGCCGAAGTTGATGATGACTTAATTGAGAAGTACCTTGGCGGCGAAGATCTCACGGAAGAAGAAATTCGGGCTGCGTTGCGTAAAGGGACGATCGAGGGCACGATTGTACCGGTGTTGTGTGGTTCTGCCTTCAAGAACAAGGGTGTTCAGCTTTTGCTCGACGCGGTGGTGGATTATTTGCCTTCTCCGCCGGAGGTTCCAGCAATTCAAGGTACCCTCCCCGATGGCAGCACGGCTGTGCGGACGGCAAGCGATGATGAGCCGTTCTCAGCTTTGGCGTTCAAGATTATGGCTGACCCCTATGGTCGTCTAACGTTTATTCGGGTCTACTCTGGTGTACTCACCAAAGGGAGCTACATCTACAACGCCACCAAAGGCAAGAAAGAGCGGATCTCTCGCTTGATTGTCTTGAAAGCCGATGAGCGACAAGAGGTTGACGAGCTGCGGGCAGGTGACTTGGGTGCAGCCCTAGGCTTGAAAGATACCTTCACTGGTGATACTCTCTGCGACGAAACTAAGCCAATTATTCTGGAGTCCCTGTTTATTCCTGAGCCTGTGATTTCGGTTGCCGTTGAACCGAAGACAAAGCAGGACATGGAGAAACTCTCCAAAGCGCTACAGGCTCTGTCTGAGGAAGATCCCACCTTCCGAGTTAGCGTTGACCCAGAAACCAATCAGACCGTGATTGCCGGTATGGGTGAGCTGCACCTAGATATCCTGGTGGATCGGATGAAGCGGGAGTACAAGGTAGAAGCGAATGTTGGTGCACCTCAGGTAGCTTACCGCGAAACAGTTCGTAAGCCTGTGCGAGCCGAAGGTAAGTTTGTCCGCCAGAGTGGTGGTAAGGGGCAGTATGGTCACGTTGTGATCGAGTTGGAACCGGGTGAGCCAGGTACTGGCTTCGAGTTTGTCTCTAAAATTGTCGGTGGTGTGGTTCCGAGGGAATATATTCCACCAGCAGAACAAGGGATGAAAGAAGCTTGCGAGACTGGTATCTTGGCCGGCTATCCGGTAATTGACTTGAAGGTCACGATGGTGGATGGTTCCTATCACGATGTTGACTCGTCAGAAATGGCGTTCAAGATTGCCGGCTCAATGGCAATTAAGGAAGCCGTTATGAAGGCGTCACCAGTTCTGCTTGAGCCTATGATGAAGGTTGAAGTAGAGGTTCCTGAAGACTTCATCGGCAACGTTATCGGTGATCTCAACTCTCGTCGAGGTCAAATTGAAGGTCAGGACACGGAGCAAGGGGTAGCAAAGGTAACGGCAAAAGTCCCCCTAGCGGAGATGTTTGGATATGCTACTGATATTCGGTCTAAAACCCAAGGTCGGGGCATATTCACGATGGAGTTCAGTCACTACGAGGAAGTTCCCCGAAATGTGGCTGAAGCAATCATTGCAAAGAACAAAGGGAACGCATAGTCAGTAAAGAGGAACGGATAGATACATGGCACGCGCAAAATTTGAACGGACTAAACCCCACGTTAATATTGGTACGGTTGGTCACGTTGACCACGGTAAAACCACTTTGACGGCTGCGATCACGATGACGTTGGCGGCTCTGGGTCAAGCTCAGGCCAAGAGCTACGATCAGATTGACGCTGCTCCGGAAGAGAAAGCTCGTGGTATCACCATCAACACAGCCCATGTGGAGTACGAGACTGAAAATCGCCACTATGCCCATGTGGACTGTCCTGGTCACGCTGACTATGTGAAGAACATGATCACGGGAGCGGCTCAGATGGATGGTGCCATCCTAGTGGTAGCGGCTACCGACGGTGCAATGCCTCAAACCAGAGAGCACATTCTGTTGGCGAAGCAGGTCGGCGTACCCAGCATTGTGGTCTTCCTGAACAAGATCGATCAGGTAGATGATGAAGAGCTGTTGGAACTGGTGGAATTAGAGCTGCGCGAACTGCTCAGCAGCTATGACTTTCCCGGTGATGATATTCCCATTATTCGCGGTTCTGGGTTGATGGCATTGGAAGCAATGCAGAAGAACCCCAAAACCCAGCGGGGTGACAATGAGTGGGTTGACAGAATCTATGAACTCATGGATGCCGTTGACTCCTTCATTCCTACTCCTGAGCGCGATGTGGACAAGCCGTTCTTGATGGCTGTTGAGGATGTCTTCAGCATCACCGGTCGGGGTACTGTGGCGACGGGACGGATTGAGCGCGGCAAGATCAAGCTCAACGAAACCGTTGAAGTGGTCGGTATTCGCGAAACCCGCACGACAACCGTGACCGGGATCGAGATGTTCAAGAAGAGTCTGGAAGAAGGTATGGCGGGCGATAACGCTGGTCTACTGCTGCGGGGCTTCAAGAAAGAAGATATTGAACGCGGCATGGTCCTGGCTAAACCCGGCTCGATTACTCCTCATACTCAATTTGAGGGTGAGGTCTATGTCCTGACCGAGAAGGAAGGTGGCCGGAAGACCCCCTTCTTTGCCGGCTACAAGCCTCAGTTCTATGTCCGAACCACCGATGTGACCGGCACCATCAAGGCCTTTACGGCTGATGACGGCAGCGATGCTGAAATGGTTATGCCTGGTGACCGCATCAAGGCAACGGTTGAGCTGATCAGCCCGATTGCAATTGAGCAAGGGATGCGCTTTGCGATCCGTGAGGGTGGCCGGACCATTGGTGCAGGTGTGGTCTCTAAGATCATCAAGTAACAGCCTGCTCGGTTTTGATGGCCTAGGATTCAGCAGCTGGGGATAACAAACTTGGCTGCTGAATTCCTTTGCTCCAGTGTGAACGAACTGAACCTAGAAAACTTAGTAATTGAGAAACTTCTGATGGCAACTATCCAGCAACAAAAAATTCGCATTCGCCTCAAAGCCTTTGACCGTCGCCTCCTTGACACCTCCTGCGAAAAAATTGTCGAGACGGCAAACCGCACGAATGCTACCGCGATTGGTCCGATCCCCCTCCCTACAAAACGGCGGATCTATTGTGTATTGCGCTCGCCTCACGTCGATAAAGATTCTCGCGAACACTTCGAAACACGCACCCATCGCCGCATTATTGATATTTATCAACCGTCCTCCAAGACGATTGACGCCCTGATGAAACTCGATCTACCCGCCGGCGTTGACATTGAGGTGAAGCTGTAGAACTCGCCTTTTCCTCCAAAGCAAACCCTTTTAACAATGCGATAAACTAATTAGAGTAGTTGCAGATTGTAACTACTCTATTATTTTTTGTTACTTATTTCGATTTTTACCCATCTCAGTAGTTCAGTAGTTACGTAGTTTCTTGGAGCTGCGTCTTACTGTTAAGTTGTTTTAATTCTACGTTGAGTCCACCCTACGGGGCTTTGAAGTGTAATGGCCTTCTCTTCATCAGTTGCTGTTCGTGAACTGCCTCTCTTCCCCTTGCCTGAGGTTGTTTTGTTCCCCGGTATCCCCTTGCCTCTGCATATCTTTGAGTTTCGCTATCGGATCATGATGAACACTATTCTCCAGAGCGATCGTCGGTTTGGAGTATTGATGGTGGATCCGATGGATGGAAAAGTAGCAACCGTAGGATGCTGTGCCGAGGTGATTTATCACGAGCGCACGCCCGATGATCGAATGTATATCAAAACTATTGGTCAGCAGCGTTTTCGCATATTGGATTACGTTCGAGAAAAGCCTTACTACATTGGACTCGTTGAGTGGATTGAGGACGAGCCAACCGAGCGCGATCTACATGGTTTGATGACAGATGTAGATCAACTGCTGCGCGATGTGGTTCAGCTATCAGTTAAGCTCACAGGCCAAGAAATTGAACTGCCCGACGACATTCCCAATTCTCCGATCGAGCTTTCCTATTGGGTTGCCGGCAACCTTAAAGGTGTGGCGCGAGAACAACAATCCCTCTTAGAAATGCAGAGTACTGCGACTCGGTTAGAAAGGGAAGCTGAGATTCTGACTACAACTCGCAATCATCTAGCTGCTCGTGCTGCGCTGAAGGATGCTTTTACATAGTCTTCTTTAATGCGACTTTAATGCGGCTTTAATGCGACTTATGATTTTCTAGCTTCAGCCTTGCTGTTGGGACGCAAACAGCAACGATAGGTCAACGGTTTGAATTGTATAGCTGCCAAACACCTTCAGGCTTTCGGTCTCATGCTGTAGTTCTAGCAAAGCTGATTGCACCGCATCGGATTGCAGGCTGGCTTCAATGTCTACAAAAAAGAGATAATCGCCCAGCGATCGTTTGGTTGGGCGGGATTCAATCCGACTGAGGTTGAGGTCGCGTTTGGCAAATACCTGTAGCGTTTTGACAAGCGCACCTGGCACGTTGGCTGGAATGCTAAAAGCTAATGAGGTATGACTACCAACTGAGGAACTGTCCAGACTTAATACCCAAAAGCGGGTGCAATTATCTGGATGGTCGTTGATTGGATAGGCCAGAACTGGCAGATTATAGAGCTGGGCAGCTCGTTGAGGGGCAATGGCGGCAATCGTAGAACTTTGATTCAAAAATTGCAGCGCTTCGGTAGTGGAATTGGTTGGAATCAGTTGGGCTGTCGGTAAATACTTAGTCAACCATCCCTGACATTGAGCTAGCGCCTGTGGATGAGAATAGACCGTTTGAATTGTACCTAGGCTACTAGCGCAGGAGAGCAAAGCATGGGAAATCGGTAAAACTAAAGCCTGCTGGATTTGGAGTGTATCGAGCTGCCATAGCGTATCCAGGGTAGCTCCCACACCGCCTTCAATCGAATTTTCAACCGGAACAACACCTAGACGAGTCTGTTGATTTGCGACTGCGTAAATGGTTTGGATAATACTGGGGTAGGGGCAAAGAATATACTCTTCGCCAGTTTTAGCACTAAAGAGCTGGGCGCAAGCCAGAGCTGCACTTTCAGCATAAGTTCCTGATGGGCCAAGGTGGGCAATTGATGTAGCCATAGAGTTGGTTCTGCAACTTTCAAAACAGTAGAGAATAGCGGGGATTAAGACTGCAACTACTGGCAGCCAGTTTTTCGCAGGTATAGCTTTAAGTAGTCTAAAGGAGTAATGCAGTGTAAAAGAATGCAACAATCAGTGAACTTTACTCAGAAAGTGAGCACTCAGAGAACTATACTCTCTAAAGTCAAGGTTGTTTTCTGGGAGAAATTGTAAAATTTATTTAAACACTTTGACAGCAGCTACTCAAAGCTCCTTAATGAAACTGATATGAATGTTCGCTTCTCCGCTGTGCAATCGGTCGAGATCGCTGTTCCTGAGCAGCCGATTCCGATTCAACATTACCTGCGTCAGCCGCAGCGTCTAATTCATGCCTTGATTGACCCAACTCAAGTGGAGCTATTGGGCAATGACTGCTTTCGCTTCAAAATGCGACCGCTCCATTTTATGACATTGAGCCTGCAGCCCACGGTTGATCTACGAATTTGGGCAGAATCGGATGGAACTATCTATCTGCGCTCAATTGGCTGCGAAATTCGCGGGATTGAGTATATCAATCGGCGCTTCCACTTGGGCCTAATGGGGCAATTATCTCCTGTGCAGCAAGCAGCCAAAACCTATCTGAAAGGGCGGGCTGACCTTCAGGTAGAAGTTGATCTACCTCCTCCTCTATCGTTGACACCTCGGCCTCTAGTAGAAACAACGGGCAATGGATTGTTGCGCAGTGTTTTGTTAACCATCAAACAGCGGTTGGTTCACCAACTTTTGTCAGATTACTGTCTTTGGGTAGCTGCCCAAAGCGAGGCATCGCCTCAAACGCTAGGAATTGGACTTGATCAATCGGCTTTACTGTCGCCCAACGGATCGGTTCTTTAGTTGCGAACGATGCTGGCGGTTAACAACCTTGCCCATATAAGGCAAAACCCGCCTTCGCGGGTTGTTGAGCAAAGCGCTATCAGAGTTTTTGAGAATCTGCTTGGCCTCTACAAGCTACAGACACTCGATCGCAGGCATTGAGCAGCCTCAACTATCCAAACGGCAGGGGCTGAAGGAGTGGCGATGTTGACGAGAAACTCCTAACTGCTGAAGGGCTTGCCGATGTTTAGGGGTACCGTACCCTTTGTTTGTGGCCAAATCATAGCCAGGATAGCGGGCTGCTAAACGAACGACTAGTTGGTCGCGCCAAACCTTGGCAATAATGCTAGCTGACGCAATTACAAGCGACTGCCGATCGCCCTGAACAATAGTCTGCTGCGCTATCTCTAAGTTAGGTATCCGCTGGTTCCCATCAATCAAACAGAACTGCGGCTGGGGCTGAAGGCGACGAACGGCGCGTCGCATTGCTAGTAACGAAGCTTGCAGGATATTAATGCGATCGATTTCCCATACTGATGCCAGCCCAATTTTACAGTCGAGGGCAACGGCTTGAATCTGAGCAGCGAGAGTTTGACGTTGAAGGGGCGAGAGCTGTTTACTGTCTGTAACACCAGCCTGCTGGAGTGGAGCCAAAGCCGTTCTGGGCAAAATCACCGCCGCCGCCACCACCGGACCGAATAGCGCACCTCGTCCTACTTCATCCACACCCGCAACTAATTCGCTTTCAAAACACGGATGCCCGAATAAATCAGACGAATCACTCAACGACAAACTCAACTGCTGCATCGTGGCAGATTCCCCATTGTCATTGTCCTATCATTGCCTTGTCTCAGAAGTCTCAGAAGTCTCAGAACACAGGCCAAATCACCCACCTGAGGTTGAAGACCGCCGCCGCCGCCGCCGTCTGCTGGGGTCGATTCCAACTTCGGCAGGATTAAAGCCGCCGGGTGCGGAATTCGCTAGCGTGGGTGCCGTAAACCCAGAGCCGTTCGCAGTCTCGGCGATATCAGCGGTATCCAATTCGTCATCGATTGCCATTTCCGCCTCTAGGTCATCCGAGTCTCCATCGTAGTCGAAATCACCTGCGGCATCATCACCTGCAGCATCATTGGCCAGAGCAGATTCAGCGGCTTGTCCAGTTTGGGCAGCAGCCAACTGATAGTCAGATCGAGGAGACTCACCGGGGGCCGTAATCGCAATGATGGTTGATTTTGGATCCTTGACAGGCTCTGAAGCTAATACCAGTGGAGAGATACCCATTAGAGCATAGACATCTTGCTCTTCCGGTGTCATTTCCACGGAAATCACTTGCGGTGGTTCGACAGGCGGTTTTTCCCGTCTTCCCCGATTCCGTTCAGGTTTCTCACTGCGAGCTTCCTTAGCCGGACGAATTGGACTGACTCGGTAGGCTGGGGTCTCCTCAGCCGGACCAACCTCTTCTTCAGTTTCTAACTCAACTCCAACCCGCGGCAGTCCGCCTTTAACTGGCGGTTCATTCTTCAAACGAGTGCGTCGCCGCCGCCGATCGCCACCTCGGCTGCGTTCCTGATAGTTGGGATGATTGGTTAAATCCAACTCCTGCAAGTCAGAAGTACCGTCATTATCGAACTCATCAGTATTTCGGTCCCAAGTTTCTCGCAGAGCAATGCGCGGTTCTGCAACGGGGGCTACCCGCAGCACTTCTACAGGTTCAGGCACTGCCTGCTCAATTTCACCCGGTAAATGCACTAAATGCCCTAACCCACTGCAGGTCGGGCAGGTTTGCCCAAACAGCTCATAAATATTTTGGCCCTGGCGTTTGCGCGTTAATTCGACCAAGCCCAATTCGGAAAGCTGAGCGATTTGAGGTCTCGCCTTGTCAACCCGCAGCGCTTTGTTGAACTGCTCCAGGACTTGCAGTTGGTCACGTCGAGAATCCATGTCGATGAAGTCCACGATGATCACGCCTGCAATGTTGCGTAAACGAAGCTGACGGGCAATTTCTGCCGCGGCCTCACAGTTGGTCCACAGTACCGTTTCACGGGCTGTTGCGGAGCGCGTAAAGGAGCCAGAGTTGACATCAATTACGGTCAGGGCTTCCGTGCGCTCAATGATGATATAGCCACCAGAGGGTAAGTCAACTCTGGGCTTGAGTGCTTCCCGAATTGCAGCGTTAACGCGGAAGTACTCCAAAATTGGCACCCGGTCACGGTGATGGTCGATTAACACCCCTTGAGGACTTTTGCCGCCGCTCCAGTTGACCAAGTGTTGCTTGACGCGCTTCAAACCCGTATGAGAATCTACCACAATCCGGTTAACGTCAGCGCTGTAGACATCGCGCAAAACCTTTTGGATGAAATCATCGTCGCGATTTAACAGGCTAGGCGGACGCAGCGTCATCGCCTCTTGCTGAATACTTTCCCATTGTTTCTGCAGGGTTTCCAGGTCTTCTAGGATGGCTTCTTCGGCCATGCCTTCCGCTTCGGTACGGACCAGTAGTCCCATTCCAGCCGGTTTGATCAAAATGGCGAGTGCCCTGAGACGATTGCGCTCAGCATCATTGCGGATCCGACGAGACAGGTTGACGCCGCGACCAAAGGGCATCAGCACTAGGTAACGCCCTGGCAGGCTGATGTTCCCGGTCAAACGCGGCCCCTTGTTGCCGGTCGGTTCCTTCATGACCTGCACAAGCACTTTTTGTTGCGGAGCAAGTAGTTCTGTAATGGAACCGGCAGATTTTCTCAGCCGCAGTGGCCCTAAATCAGTGACGTGAATAAACCCGTTGCGTTCGCTGTCACCAATATTTACAAACGCGGCGTCAATACCCGGTAAGACATTTTCGACAACGCCTAGATAGATATCTCCAACCTGATGGGTTCCCTTAGCAACGATCAACTCTTGAATTTGATCTTCCGAAAAAACGGCAGCAATCCGGTGCTGCTCAGCGATAATAATTTGCTTTGGCATTCAATTTCCTCAAAAATTTTCAGCATTGAAGGCACTAACTCTATCTGTGCCATCGACGCTGGTACAGGCAGTTTCATAGCCGAGTTCTGACATGGCACAGTCTATTTTTCCGAGACATCCTACTTCGATTGATCTCAGAGGGGTCACCCCTAGATAGCGGACTAAGATAGCGGAAAGCGCCCAGCAAGCATTAGGAAAGCTGGTATGGATCTCTAAAGCACTCAATGATTGAACAACAATCAAACAATAGAACCCTTCGCCCGATACCTTTCTAGGAAGACAGGCACCCAGGAACTGGAAGTAAGACAAAAACTTTGCAGAAGCAGACTTCGCCCTGTATCTGGCACCGGTTGAACCACTAGCAACCGGAAAGAGAAATGAGTCTGCAACGGCTTCTCTTGCAAAGATTATAGCGCGGACAAAGTTTTACGCCACAAGTACAACAAACATTTTGCTAAAACGGTGGGCAAAAGTTTATAAAAACTCCATAAGCCAATCTGGTAGGGTGGGATTCTACAAGATAAGGTCAGGAGCAAACTACCGCCTTAGCCGCCTTTTGACCTTCTGAATTGTTCAACCCATTGAGCGACAGATAGAGAGTGCAGTTACCTTGCCTACCGCGAGCAAGAGGCTTGTGCTAAGCACATGCTTTGCAAATGCACTGTTAAATCTGAACTGAATCTGAACAATAACCTGGTCGAGCTATTTGTTGCTCTACTTAAAATTCTAGCGAGTGTGGTATCAATTGGTGAAAAGCCACTCAACGCCTAGGAGTAAAGTTAGGAGGAAAGGCCAAGTTGCGGTCACTCGGGCAATGAAGCTAAAAACAGGTGCTGCCGGTGAATCTGCCTCAACTGAAACTCCTGCTGCGCTACAAACTCCAGCATCTGAATGACATGCTCTGGTCGTAGTAAAGCTCCATCGTTGCGACAGCTACCTACATAGCGCACACCCACCCAAGGCAGTATGGCTGAATCTTTCATCGCCTGGGGCATCTGCTCCGGTGCGAGAAGCTCTAATTCAGATAATCGCTCTCGTAGGTTGATTTGCTGCACCTTGCCCGATTTCGTGGTGTGCTCCACTAAAATTTGGGAGCTGGCTAAAATTTGCTCGATCCAGGATTGCCAGGTGGCCGGAGTTGGTTCTGTCTCTGACCTGGTTTGTGCGCTGCTCAGGCACTGTATTGCCAACACATACTCAGCCTGCTCCAACAACTGAGTTGCTGAGGCAGAATTGACTGCAATCGACTCGACTCGATAGAGGGGAATGGACTCAGGCAGTTGAGCAGCCAACTTCTGCTTGAATGCTTCTGGTTCCATCGGCTCGGTCAAGTCAAAATCAACGATTTCACCGGAGCTAGTTGTCCCCAAGGGCAGCGCACTGGCTGGAACGATACGTGGACCCGGATGAAACCCGCCGGTAAATGCGACTGGAATAGCGGCTCGTCGAACGGCACGGTCCAATAGACGCATCAGGTCTAGATGGCTGATCAGGGCCATGTCAGCTTGCTTGCCAAACCAAAGGCGCAATCGTTGGGCGCGGCTTTGATTTGGGACAAAATGACCGGTGAAGGTCGGAATCGGCGGTGGTGGCACCACAATATTGTGGCCGAAATCGGCTCCACAGACGCCGCAGTGAGAACAGCCATCAAACGAGCAGTCTGGTACGGTAGCCGCCTCTAGTGCCCGCTGAAGGTCAGCTTTGAGCCATTGCTTATCGATGCCGGTATCAATGTGGTCCCACGGTAAAGGTGTATCGCAACTAGGAGCAGATTTGAGATCTGTCGCTGGCTGCTGGGCTGGGTTTTGAGGAAACGGTCGATCTGCTCGGTGTTCATCTGTCAGCGGTTGGGATTGAAACAGATTCCACTCACCGGTTTCAATTTGGCGATACTTCCAGGTGAGTCCTGCTTCCGTAATGGCCTGGGCCCAAGCGGCAAAGGCGCGATCCAGACTCTCCCACCAGGCATCCATTCCGGCACCTAGTTCCCACGCTCGCTGAACGACGGCAGCCAAGCGACGATCGCCCCGGCCCACAAAGTCTTCCATTGCCGAGATGCGCACGTCAGTAAAGTTGGCCTTGGTGCCAGGAACAGTGCGCAACTCCTGCCGCAATAGCTCCTGCTTGCGTTCAAACTCAGCGGTCGAAACCGAATGCCACTGGAACGGTGTGTGGGGTTTGGGCGTGAAGTTCGAAATGGTAACGGTAAAGCCCAATCGCTTTCGGCCTTTGGCGCTACATTCCCGTTGTAGCCAGCGCAAAGTTTCGGCAATGCCCAAGACATCTGCATCGGTTTCACCTGGTAAGCCAATCATGAAGTAGAGCTTGACCCGGTCCCATCCCTGCTCATAGGCGGTTTTGACGCCGCGCAGCAACTCTTCGTTGGTCAAGCCTTTGTTGATAATGTCGCGCAGGCGCTGGGTTCCGGCTTCAGGGGCAAAGGTCAGGCTCGACTGGCGGGTACCACCCACAATATGAGCAATGTTTTCGTCAAATCGGTCCACCCGCTGGCTGGGCAGCGACAGCGAAATATTTTCTCCCTTAAGGCGGTTTTTGACCTCGACGCCAACAGCGGGCAACGCTAGGTAATCTGAGCAACTGAGGGAAAGCAGCGAGAATTCGTTATAACCAGTAGCCCGCATGCCCTGCTCGATCGCCTCGATTACTTGCTCAGGCTCCACATCCCTGGCTGGACGGGTTAGCATTCCAGGTTGGCAAAAGCGGCAGCCCCGCGTACAGCCCCGCCGAATTTCGATCGTCAGACGGTCATGTACTGTTTCTACATAGGGGACTAGGCCAATCGAGTAGGCCGGAATTGGTGTGGCAACTCGCCGCAGCACTCGCTCAGGCACATCGGACCGATTCGACTGAACCGATCCATCATCTGCCATATCGTAAAACTGGGGCACATAGACGCCAGGAACCTGGGCCAAATCGAGCAGTATCTCCTCTCGGCTCAAGCCTGCGGCCTTGCCTTCTTCCAACACCAAGCCAATTTCTGGCAGTAGTTCTTCTCCGTCTCCAAGCGCGATAAAGTCGAAAAAGTCGGCATAGGGTTCTGGGTTGGACGTAGCGGTTTGCCCACCGGCAAAGATCAGCGGGTAGCTGCCTTTGGTGACATCCCACACATCTGCTGCTCTGCGCTCGCGCCAGGTTAAGGGAATTTCCGCCAAATCAAGCATTTCCAGCACGTTAGTTGCCCCTAACTCGTAGCTGAGACTAAAGCCTAAAATGTCGAATTCGCTCAATGGCCGTCTGGATTCAACTGCAAATAGAGGAGTGGCAGTTGCCCTTAATTTGGCTGCTAGATCCGGTGCCGGCAAATAGGCTCGGTCACACAACTGGCGCGGCTGCGCGTTCAAAATACTGTAGAGAATGATGTGCCCTAGATTGGATGCGCCGACCTCATAAACCTCTGGATAGGTCAAAACCCAACGGATCTGAGACCCCTCCCAAGGTTTATGCACAGCTCCTAATTCGTTGCCTAGATAACGAGCAGGACGTGCGATTTCTGGCGTTAATAACTGTTCTACACTTGCCACAGTCAATCTCGGAACTCAGCGATACAGACTTGTTCAAGTCTCATCTTACCGAATGTCCGAGCTTGTGGTAGTCAAGCTGAGTAAGCCGGACCGAGAACGCACCGAACTTAGGCAACGGCAATTTCCCGGACTGGTTGCCCATGTTGATCATCCAGGATGTCAAATACTCGATCAAGCTGAGTCAGTTCAAAAATGATTCGCACAGAAGCGGAAATACCGAACAAACTGAATTGTTTGTTCAAACGCTGTGCCAGGGTCAAAGTAGAAACCAACGCCATCAAACCTGCACTGTCGAGGGATTCAACCTTGCTCATGTCAATCAGGAGAGCGGAATGCTCATGAGAAGAGATGGCTTCAGCTAGCTGCTGCTGAAGCGTGGCTGCATTCGCTGAATTAATCTGACCATGGGGTTGAATAACAGTTGTTCCGGAGTGAGCGAAAGAGCTTTCCTGCATCGTTTGATCCTGTCTTCGGAGCGGTAATACTGACTGCGAATCCTGGGAAACCATTTTTCTGGAATGTACAGACAATAGCTTTGACGCCTATGGAACGTCTATTATAGATAGAGTACTAGATTCAACTAGATTTGCAGAATCTTCATCTTTCAAAATTCCCTCTTTAAAGTTTTGAGTAAAAAAATACAGCCCTAAGTATAGGACAATACAAAATCTTCATCTGGGCTTTATCTCAGCTGCTCGAAAGTTAGCTGATGCCCGTGATCGTTCCTATGTCAGGTATCAGTACGGCTCTATATACTTCACCACTAGTTTAAAAAAGTCTTAAAGCCGCCATTCGTAGGACTAGCAACGGTAGAATCGCCCTTAATTCAAAGAAGTTGCTCTAGCGTTTGAGGAGGTCATACCCTTAACCCTTCAAGCCAAAGCCTCAGATTAAAATCTTCTGCAAATCTTCTGCAAAATCCGGAATTCTGCCCGCTCAAGCTGGAGTAAGGGATTAGATTCGTGAAATAGCACCCTGTGATAGATATCACGCTAGCCAATGATAGTGATCATGGGAGTTAGACAGGGTCTAGCCGAAGATTTAACCTGAAATCGCCCTCACCACTATTTGAAGTAGATGGACCATGAAAACAACCCATGTGATTCGTCAACTTGTTGCCAAAGCTTTGTATATCAAACAGTTGACACCCGATATCGAAAACGAGATCAACTATGAGCTGAGCCGTTTGGGCTATATTTCTGACGCCGATTATGAAGCCCTGGAACTGTTAATGTCAGAAATGGATGCGGGCCGGATTCGTCTGGTGCCTAGCCCTTAATTTCTAAATCTCTAACCGCTAAACAAGAACCACTACCCCACAGATTGAACTTGGGCTTAGCTTGATGGGTGCATTGGCCGAAAGGCGTCAGGTTGAGCTTGGCAAATTTTACGAATAAAAGCTTGCAATTGCTGGTGCGCTACCGGTTCAGGAACTGGGGTTGCGCAGCTAGCCTTGAGATTTTCTAATTGAGCCAGGATTGGCAGTACTTCTGTATCTAGCGCTGTTCGAATCAGGGTGTGAGGGCAGAGTAAATCTGACCCTTGGCGCAAGTCATACAGAATTGGTAATGCCCGCTCCTGCTGCGTCTGCTTTAGCAATGCTAGGGGTCGCAACCAGCAGAGATTCCGCTCTTGGATGATTTGAATGGCTTCTCCGTATAAGGCGGTGTCTTGATACTCCAGGCAAAGAATTTCATAGCAGTTGCTGTCAGGCATAGTCCTAGAACCAAGTTACAGACAAATTACAGAGTCGCTTGCCCACAGTCGGCTAGCAGCTTGAACTGCTTGAGCCGCATGTGCATCTCAAGTCTCAATTTTAAACAGGATCTGAGTCGGTGCTATCGCAACACGCTAAACTCTGAAGCGGATTGGCGCTATGGAAGCGGATGTTATGCGAGAACTGTATCCACCGATCGAACCCTATCAAACAGGCAAACTGAAGGTTTCCGAGTTGCACACACTGCATTATGAGCAGGCCGGTAATCCGGACGGCAAGCCAGTCATCTTCCTGCACGGTGGCCCCGGTGGCGGCATCGATCCGATTTATCGCCAGTATTTTGATCCACAGAAATGGCGGATTGTCCTGTTTGACCAGCGGGGTTGTGGGCAGAGTACGCCCCATGCCGAGCTAAGCCAGAACACGACTTGGGACTTGGTGAGCGACATTGAGAAAATCCGCAGTCAGCTTGAAATTGACCAGTGGGTTGTGTTTGGTGGCAGTTGGGGTAGCAGTTTGGCGCTTGCCTACAGCCAATCCCATCCGTCTGCTTGTAGAGCGCTGATTCTGCGCGGGATTTTTCTGCTACGACAAAAGGAACTACGCTGGTTTTATCAAGAGGGAGCGAGCTATCTGTTTCCTGATGCGTGGGAAGCCTACCTCCAGCCAATTCCGCTAGAAGAACGGCAAGATTTAATCGCGGCCTATTATAAACGTCTGACCCATACTGATCCTGAAGTACGAGCCACTGCTGCCCAAGCTTGGTCGGTGTGGGAAGCCAGCACTAGTAAATTGTTTCCCGATCCCAATTTGCAGCAGCGGTTTGGCGAGACTCAATTTGCGGATGCCTTTGCCCGCATCGAGTGCCATTATTTTGTTAATAAAGGGTTCTTTGAGCGTGAAGACCAACTGTTGATGCAATGTGATCGGATTCGTCATCTGCCGATTGTGATTGTGCAGGGACGATACGATGTGGTCTGCCCAATGGTATCGGCTTGGGAACTGCACCGAGCATTGCCAGAGGCTGAGTTTATCGTAGTTCCTGATGCAGGCCATTCAATGACCGAGCCGGGAATTTGCAGCGCCCTGATTGAGGCAACTGACCGCTTTGCCCAGTTGTAAGCCGGGCTAGCAGTTGGTGGTGCGTCTCACCTGACCGAATTCTTGACGAACTCCTGACGAATTCCTGATTCGTCAATCACAGAGCTAGAATCCCCTCCTGAGTGCAGGATTATCTCTCGGTTACCAATTGCGACACTGGCAAAAAATCAAGCGATTTGAGAATGTCGTATAGATTTACATCGGCCTCTAACAAACAAGCATGGCCGCTGTCGGGCAACACGTAGGCTCGAGCTTGAGGTATGAGTGCACACAGATGCTCAGCTTCGCTAACGGATGGTAAAATGCTATCCCGACCGCTAGCAATCACGATGGTTGGCTGCTTGATTTGCCGCAACTGCTCATCGCTGATGTTGAATTCTCGCAGGAGACCAACTCGCCACACCGAGGTTTCTTGCGTCATGCCCTGCACCGCAGTTAACAAAGCGCGTCGGTCGTTAGATTCTATGCGTCCCAGCGAGGCAAGAATCGGCAGAAACCATAGCCAAAACATGCAATAGATCGCTTCCGGCACTGGGCGGGCTAAAAACGATAGCCAATAGAGCCAAGACTGTTGCCGAAAGGCCGAAGCCGGATTGACTAGCACTAACCGATCAAATAGATGGGGCGCATGCAAAATCACTTTCAGGGCCAAACAGCCGCCAAACGATTCGCCGCAAAGGTAGACTGCTGACCGGGGATACTCCTTCACTTCTGCCTCAACGAGCTGCACGACCTGTTCCACCAGCAGATCCCAGCCGTTTAAGTCATCGGGAGGAATTTCCAAGCAGCGAATGTCGAAGGTTTTTTCAAGTCCTTCCAATTGACGATAGAAGAGCTGGCCAGTACCGTCTCCACCGGGCAAGTAGATAAAGAGAGGTGCATTGGGTTGGCGGGGCCTGGGTGAGCGGAGGACAAGAAAATAAGGCGTCTCTGACATGTCTAACAACCGTATTGCAGCAAATCGGTGATTTCACTCTGGCAATAGCTCATCAGGTCAGCAACGACACTTTTGGCCTGTTTGCCTTGATAGCTTTGACGTTGAGCATCGGTGATCCATAAGGGTTTTCCTACCAAGAGATCCACTCGCTGGTACATCACCATTGGATGCCATCCGGCTTGATCAAACAATGGTTCGGACGGATCAAACAAACTCAAAAACTTAAGTGGAACTGGAAAATTGGTCGTTTCGTGTTGAGAAGCGATAGCAACCGGCAAAACTGCCAGATCCTGAACGGGTGCTCGTAGGGCTAGATGGGCAAAGCCACGATGAAACTCACCAATCTGCCGTGGAGGTGTGAGATGCACCATGGGTTCGGTTCCTTCTGGGAAAATGCCAACAACCTGCTGAGTTTGCAGCAATTGAACTGCTTGATGAAAAAAATTCTGCTGCCGGTGCTCAGGTGCATCAAGCGGAAAACAGCCTAAGCGCAGCACAAAATCCCGCAATAGCGGCACTTGGCCCATGTAATGATGGCAGGCAAAGCGAATAGGTCGATTCAACGCACTCATTAATAGTGGTGCATCCATAAAACTGCGATGGTTACTAACCACCACAACTGCACTTTCATGGGGAATTCGGTCGGAATGATGAGTAAAGCTCCGAGTTCCTAAAGCAGCAAGCAGTTGTTGGGAAATGAGTAGCGGGCTGTGAACTGGCATTCTGATGAAACGTCTAGCTTAACCTTTCTTCATACTAGAGTATTCTTCTAGTGCTTTGCCTATATCAAATGATGGGTCTGCCGATTGCCGCAAGGGGGACTTATGTAGCTGCTTCCGAATTAATGCCGTTAATGTAGTGGGTTTACAACGACTTGAATCAAGAGCAGAGATTTAACCTTTGCTTAAAGTTGCAATGGTATCGCATCAATTGATAGACATGTATGGATGTGATAAGCAAACCGAGAGAAGAGAGGAAAATTAGCTGATTCATTCCTAGATTTAACTCATTCCAAACTAATTGTTGCCGATTACTAGCGGCCAATTCATCTAGAGTGCTGATAATTTGAATCGCAAAAATGATTCGTTCCAAACTAGCTGCATACGTGAACGGCTGCACAAAAGTTGCACATCTGTCTTGGTTTTCCTTAATTCGGAAACGATTAGAGACGAAAGAAAACCAACTGTATTGATTCGAAAGCATCAAAAACTCTGATTATTTTTTATAATTGCCTAAGCATTGACTGAACTTAGATTTAGGCTATCTGTTGGCTTTGTAGCCTTAGCACTCCGTCAGATTAACCATCTTTGAGATTTCCTGAGAAAACTTTAAAGCTTACGTTCTATTTCTTCAATTATTCCTGAAATGGTCCTTTGTTCCCGGTGAAACTAGATAAGTGTAGATGCATTAACAGTAGATCAGCTAACGGTAAAGCACTGCAAACAGTACTCTAGAAGTTTGGAGTCGTAAAAGTGAACCGGTAATCCAGCTTCCCCTTTCATCCTTCGAGTATAGTTATTGGTAGTTTAAGCGGTAGTTTTTAATAACCTCATGGATTCTCGCGTTACGAATCAAGGAACATTCTCGATCACAACGCCCATTTACTATGTCAATGATGTCCCTCACATCGGCAGTGCTTATACCACGATTGCCGCAGATATAATAGCTCGGTTTCAGCGGCTGCAAGGAAAATCGGTACGATTGGTTACGGGCACAGATGAGCATGGACAGAAAATTCAGCGCACGGCTGAGGCGTTGGGTCGGCTGCCGCAGGAGCATTGTGATTTAATTGCCAAGGAGTTTAAATCTCTTTGGGAGTTGCTCAACATTCAAGTAGATAGCTTTATTCGCACGACTGACCCAAGACACGAAGCCATTGTCAAAGAGTTTTTTCAGCGGGTGTGGGAACGGGGCGATATTTATTTAGGCCAGCAGCAGGGGTGGTACTGCGTCTCCTGCGAAGAGTTCAAGGAAGAGCGGGATCTGCTAGAAGGAGGGTATTGCCCGTTACACCCCAACAAAAAAGCCGAATGGCGAGACGAGCAAAACTATTTCTTTCGTCTGTCGAAATACCAGAGCCAGCTAGAGCGACTCTACCAGGAACGACCTGACTTCATTCAGCCGGAAAGCCGCCGCAATGAGGTGTTGAGCTTTGTTAGCCGCGGACTGCAAGACTTCTCGATTTCGCGGGTGAATCTCGACTGGGGGATTCCGATCCCCGCTGACCCCAACCACACCATCTATGTTTGGTTTGATGCGCTTCTGGCTTATGTGACGGCTTTGTTAGAACCAGACCAAGCCCCGACCTTAGCGAATGCAACAGCGACCTGGTATCCCTTCAACCTACACTTGATTGGCAAAGATATTCTCCGATTTCATGCGGTCTATTGGCCGGCGATGCTGATGTCGGCGGATTTACCACTGCCAGAGCGGGTGTTTGGTCATGGCTTTTTAACCAAAGATGGGCAAAAAATCAGCAAAACGCTGGGCAATGTCATCGATCCGGTGGATTTAGTCAATCGCTATGGCGCGGATGCTGTCCGCTATTTCTTCTTAAAAGAGATTGAGTTTGGCCGCGATGGTGACTTTAGCGAAACTCGGTTTATTAACACGCTTAACGCTGACCTTGCCAATGATTTGGGCAACCTGCTGAACCGGACGCTGAAAATGGCCCATAAGTATTGCGATGGCAAGGTGCCATCAGTAACGGACGCAGATGGTTCTCTGATAGATGGACTGCGATCGAGGGGAGCAGGGTTGGGCAGCGAAGTAGCGCAGGCTTATCAGGATCTGGCGTTTAGTCATGCCTGTGCCCAAATCTTGACCCTAGTGCAGGCTGGCAACAAATATGTGGATGAGCAAGCCCCGTGGTCGCTCTATAAGCAAGGAAAGCAGTCTGAAGTTGAGCAAGTGCTCTATACAGTACTAGAATCTGTGCGGTTGGCGGCCTATCTGCTCTCACCGATTGTGCCTCGCCTTAGCAATGCGGTCTATGGTCAGCTTGGCTTTTTGGTGGACTTTAATCAGCTTGATGTGGCAGCGACTGTGCCATTTGCCAAACACAGCACCTGGGGAGTTTTGCCGGCGGGCCAAGTCTTAAATGATCCCGAACCTGTCTTCCAACGGTTGGAACTGCCGTAGCGCGGGCTGGGTCTTGCTTAGGTATATCTAGACAGCTCAGATAGCGGTTTAGGAGCTGAAGTATTGTGGCATTAAATCAATCTTTACATCTTCATCGTTTAACTTCTCTAAATAAAAAAAGAGGTATGACAAATCATGTTCAACAATCACCAAGTAGAAAACGAAACAATATTTACGCCGGAGCAGGTTTTAGAAAATCGGGGCCGGGTAGCAATTTTTATTGATGGCTCCAATCTGTTTTATGCTGCCCTTCAGCTTGGAATTGAGATTGATTACACCAAACTGCTGTGTCGGCTAACGGCGGGTTCGCGGCTGTTGCGCTCCTTCTTTTATACCGGTGTGGATCGCACCAATGAGAAGCAGCAAGGCTTTTTGCTGTGGATGCGCCGCAACGGCTATCGGGTGATCTCAAAAGATCTAGTGCAGCTTCCAGATGGATCTAAGAAAGCAAACCTAGATGTAGAGATTGCCGTCGATATGATGGCCCTGGTCGGTTCCTACGATACGGCGGTGCTGGTGAGTGGGGACGGGGATTTGGCCTATGCGGTGGATGCGGTCAGCTATCGAGGCGTGCGGGTCGAAGTGGTGAGTCTGCGCTCGATGACTAGCGACAGTTTGATCAATGTAGCCGATCGCTACATCGACTTGGATTCGATCAAAGAAGATATTCAGAAAACTCCGCGTCAGGGCTATACCTACCGGCCTCTTTCAGGAATTGGCTTGATTGAGGAGCAACCCACTGAGGAGTAGAACACCGGGTCACCTCCTATAGCCTGAATAACGTTCCATTGATTGGATGTAAAGGCAACCTAGAATTGCCGTGGCGTGTCAAGCCGACTGAGGGTTAAATGTGTCATGCTGGCTGGTGAGCCTCTAGCGTGGTCTAGCGATGACCCTACGGGACGCGAAGGAAAAAGAAGAAGTAATGGAGATGCAACATCGAATCGACTGGTTGCGGTCGCTGGTACCGTTTCTGCTTGTAGTGGCAGTGGCGGTAGGGGGCTGTCGGAACCAAAGTAATCGAGGCGCTGAGAAGCTGGCCGAAGATAGCTCGGCGGCTCAGGAACTGGATACCAATTTGGCTTTTAACAACATCACGCTAGAGGAAGCGGACGAACAGGGGCGGGTGCTCTGGAAGGTCAGAGCAGCTCAGGCTATCTATACTCCCGATCAGCAGACGGCCAAGGTGAAATCCCCAACCGGTCAGCTCTACCAGGACGGCAAGCCAATCTATCGGATTCAGGCTAGAGAAGGAGAAATTCTCAAAAGCGGCGAACGGATTCTGCTGCGAGGGGAAGTTGTGGCAACTGACACAGAAAGCGGAGCGGTGCTGCGAGCCGATCGGTTGGAATGGCAGCCCAAGCAAGATGTGCTGATGCTCAAGGGCAATCTGCGTGGCTCCCATCCCAAAATTAAACTCTCGGCAGAACAGGGTAAGCTCCTCAACAAACAGCGACGGGCTGAACTGACGGGCAAGGTAAATGCTGTTACCGAAGATCCAAAGCTGCGCCTACAAACTGAGCATGTAATCTGGGATCTGAAGAATGAAAAAGTGATGGCCGATCGGCCCGTGCAGGTGCAGCGGCTGCAGGGCGACAAGGCTACCGATCAGGCAACGGCAAACCAGGCAGAAGTGGATCTGGTTAAAAAAACGGCCCATCTGAAGCAAAATGCTCAGCTGACGATCCTAGATCCACCCTTGCAGATTAGTGGCAATTCGTTGATTTGGAATCTGGATCAACAAACCCTGGTGGCCGACCAGCCCATTACCACCGTGCATCGCCAGCAGCAAATCACAATTCGCTCAAACCGGGGCCGCATGGAGCTAAAGCCTCAAATTGCCTATTTCAACGGCAATGTCAATGCAACGGCGCAGAATCAGTCCAAGTTAACGGCAAATGACCTGACCTGGAAAGTGGACTCTCAAGAAGTCACCGCCACTGGAGATGTGGTTTACGTACAGCCCGATCCGCCCGCGACGTTGCGGGGAGCCAAAGCCGTCGGTAAGCTGCAAAATCGCACCGTTGTGGTTAGCGGTGGGCGAGTTGTAACCGAGATTGTGCCCCAGCAGGATCTGGTACCCGGTAGTTGAGCGGGAGCATTCCTGGCTGAGAAATTACTGGCTCAAAAGCTGATTGCGCAGCATCGTGCCGTACCGCTTCAGCTCCTCGTTGCCTTGATCGGTGGGTTGGATCGCAACTAGCGTGTCATCGCCCCAGGCTTGCTGCACTCGCGTTAGCAGTAGATCCTGCTGATTGTGGAAGCTGTCGAGATTACCCGCGCCCAGGTTGATGATCGCAAACCAGACTGGCCCCCGGTCGCGAGTGGGCAGGACGCCTGCTAATGCACTGACTTCATTGAGCGTGCCGGTTTTTACAACCGTGCTGCGAGGAGTCTGCCGGCCTTCCAGAGTACCACCATCGCGGCCAATCACCGGGTAGATATCGGCAATCGTCAACTTGCGGGCTTGCAAATAGCGCTGGGTGGCGATCAGCATGGTGGTGACGGCTCTGGGCGAGAGGCGATTCTCGGTTCCCAAGCCAGAGCCATTGATAATTTGAATTTCGGATGACGGAATTTGGGTTAGCTCCGTAACTTGCCGAGCTACGGCCGCTGCCCCTCCTACCGAATCAGCCATCATCTCCGACATGACGTTATTGCTGTAGATGTTCATTGCCTTCAGCAAATCTACCATTGGCAGCGACTGATGCCGCAAAATTCGGATCGAGGCAGGCTTCGCGCCACCCACCTGAACACCGCCTAAAATCTCGATCTGGGGGCGAGGTGTACCGAGTGGTAATTTCTGGTACTGGGTTTCGACTTCACCGTTCCAGAGGTTAGCATTGAGCGCTTGTTTCAGGGCATTCCCAGCCGTAAACGGGTCCGTCTCAAAGTTCATGGCAAAATTGCCCGTGACGACCAAGTTCCCCTTGATTTGTCGGATGCCCGCTTGACTGAGGGTGTTGCCCACCGCAATCGCTTCTTCCCACACAAACAGCGGATCGCCACCCCCCTGGACGATCAGATCGCCTTGGAGCACCCCGTCCTGAATTGGCGCGTTGGTGCTGAAGACCGTCTCGAATTGATGAGCATGCCCCCACTTGACCAGAGCGGCAAGGGTTGTGGCTACCTTGGTGAGGGACGCGGCGGGCAGGGGTATTTCTCCTTGGTGGGCTACAAGCACTTGATGGCCGGTCTGCATCCACACCGCCTGATTGCTGCTAGGTAATCCCATGCCGGCTAAGGCGGCCAAATGCTGCTGTAGGGCGAGCTGGGCCACCGGATCGGGACTGGGAGCTACCGCTGACTTCACCCAAACCGGATCGAGCCAGGGAGACCAGTTGGTAGCCTGCAAGGGTTGCAGTTTAGGAGAGGGTTGAAAAAGTAAGGAGAAGAGTCCGCCCAGAAGTTCTAGCACGTTAATCCTCTGCAAACACTGCTCTATATCAGTGTGGACAATGGAACGATACAAAAAAACTCACCGATTTAGGATAGCTGATTTGCTGAAAAACGGAAGGGCAATGCCTCCACTTCACTGATAATTTATGCTGCATTCAATCAGCCTGGGTTTGAGCCGACTCAACCGAGCCGTTTTTTCCAAGCGTTTTTTCCAAGCATTTTCCCAAGCATTTTCCCAAGCATTTTCCAAGTGGGCGATGGTGGATTAAACTGTGTCTCTTTGGTTGGCAAGGCCATGTCGGGTGTAGGGTAGAGGAGAAGCAACCCTTGGAGCAATGGCTAAACCCGATCAAAATCAAGTTTTGCGCCAGTTACCGATTGCCGTTGGCATTTTGGCTGGTTTACTGCTGATGGCAAATCGGCTCCTTACCCCTGCCTTAACCGACTCGCAGGCTCGCTCCGACGCCTTAGGGGTGATCCTGAGTGCCCTGTTGATTCTGACTGGCCTATTGTGGCAGCGAGTTCAGCCGAAACCACCGGATGCCGTGCAGCTAGTTGGCGAAGAAGGCTTTGAGCTAGCGCCTGACCTACCTAACCCGATCAAAACCGAGCTGGCCTGGGCTTCTCACCTGCTGTTGACCAACACGGTAACGCGCTCTGTTGTCGTTTGGTATGACGGACGGGTATTGCTGCGCCGGGGTATTTTGGGGCCACAAGCCGAGGTTAAACCTGGTGCGATCGTGCAACGTGTTCTGAAAACCCAGAAACCCGTCTATTTGGTTGACCTGAAGCTTTATCCGGGCAGAGTGGAATTTGACTATTTGCCGGAGAATACCCAAGGTGTGATCTGCCAATCGCTCGGCAGTCGGGGGGTGATGATCCTGGCAGCGAATGCTCCTCGTAGCTATACCCAACAGGACGAAACTTGGATCGCGGGCTTAGCCGACAAGTTAGACAATACACTGCAAGAAATGCTCTCTCTTACCTCGGAAAGCTGAGTCATCGCTGGCAGTCATCGAAAAGTTCGCCCTAACCGCCACAATAGAGACAACCATCAACCCAGTTAAACAATTAAAGGATGCTTAACCCATGCCAATAACTGCACTCTACTGGCTACTGCTGGCTGTAATGGGCGTTGGAGTCATCGGCGCTGTGGTGCCCGCCCTGCCAGGAGCAATTTTGATTCTGGGAGCGATTATCGTTTGGGGGCTTGTGAATGGCTTTGTCGGATTGGGCATCCCAATTGCGGTGACGATTGTGGTGTTACTCGCCAACTCGCTGATTGACTTTTTAGCTACCTATCTGGGTGCAAAGCAGGCCGGGGCCAGCAAATGGGGCCAGATTGGAGCCATTGTTGGTCTACTGCTGGGCGTGTTCGGCCTGTTGCCCGCTTCGCTGATTGGCGGTCCGCTGCTGGGCCTGCTGATCGGTCCATTGCTGGGCGCGATTATTGGCGAGTTTCTCTACCGGCGGGATTTGAAGCTAGCCGTTCGGGCCGGAATTGGCATCGTGGTTGGCACTCTGATTGGCAACCTGATCGAGGGGTTACTGGCTTTGATTGCGATGATTGTGTTTATCGCCACAACTTGGCCGCAAGTCATGGGATGAGTGGCTTTAGCATCAGCCGGTTGGAGCCGGAGCCAGTCCAGGCGGGCAGACTTCTTCGCTGTACTCAAATTTCACCCCAATCAGATAAACCTGCTCTTTACCGGTTGAGTTCTCGAAGGGGTAGGACTCAATTACCTTCAGCGCTTCTTCGTTAAACAGACGATAGCCAGAGCTTTGCAGCACTTCCGGTTCGCCGACGATCTGATTCTCTGCATCCACAACCACTCCCACTACTGCCCGCGGACTTTGCTTCAGGGGACAGGCCAATTTGGGATATTCGGCCTCTGCTTCTTGCTGGATTGGCTTGGCATCGCCCTCACTATAGTCTCGACCAAACACCTCTCGGAACCAGTTTACGAAGCCGATATTGCCCTCCTCGACGCTGGTGCCTGATGGATTGTAGGTATAGAGTTCGCGCAATTCTTGCTGACGGGCAATCAGATCTTGCTGAATTTGCTCCTCGGAGCGAGGAGTGGGACTGGGTTGCGTGTTGGCGTCAGCCTGAGCATTAGCCTGAGGTGACTGAGGCCCATCCTCAACAGCCACAGAGGGGAGAGGTTGGGGTGATGGGGTGTCCACTTGGGGTGTCTCAGTTGGTTCCGGCGACGGTGGAGAAGGTTGAGGTGAGGCGGCTACTGGCGGCGTAGTTGGAATCTGAATCTGGTAAGGCTGTGGTGGTGGAACAATCGGCGGAATGAAAATTGGTAGTGGCGGCGGAGCCAATAGCGAATCCGACGGTTCAGGCAGAGTAGTAGAGGGTTTTGGTAAATCGGAAAACGAGAAAGGAGCCGCATCGTCGGGATTGGGGGTTGAAAGCGGCGGCAGCTCGATTGGCGGCAAAGTGGAGAAATCTGGCAAGCGCTTTTGCTCGTCTGGCGTCAGTTCCACCACTTCAACCGAGCGACGAATTTCCGATTCGGTAGCCTTAGTCGAAGTTTCGGGAAGAAACGGCAAGGCCAAAAACAGCAAACCATGAGCACCCAGCGAAGCAATGGCTGATACCGCAGTCGGGTTGCGCCACAACTGTTGCCATCGCTGCCCAAGCGTCGCTGCTCGATCCTGAAACTGCTTAGAGGATGCCATAACGTCCGTCCACTCAATCACGGCCTTAGAAATTCTACGCCTAGGTTAGCGAAAGTTGCCACCCAACGTGGAGGTTTGTAAATTAGCAGCTAACTTGTACAATCAGCAACGAGAAATAAGGCAATTGCAGCGAAGGGTAATGGCTCAGATCCCTATAGACCCGCTGTTGCGGTAAGGTGGCTCGCTCCACTACGTAGCTGCGCTGCAAAAGCCCTCGTTGGCATAACACAGACCAGACTTGTTCGTAAACCGAACTAACTTTCATTAAAACTAGAACATCGGCATAGTCGAGGTTGGTTTCCAATTCTGAAACGCTGTAGAGCGCTGGTAAAACCACAAGTTTTTGGGCACGGATAGTCAGCGGAATCCCCAGCATAGCAGCGGCGGCCATTGGTGAACAAACGCCGGGTACAGCTTCGATTCGCACATCAGGGTGGCTTAGTTGCAAAGTCTGGGCCAGATAGGTAAAGGTGCTGTAGAACCCAATATCGCCTTCGGAGCAAAACGCCACGTCCTGCCCAGCGGCTAGATACGGCCAAACCTCAGCGGCGGCAGCCTGCCAAGCTTGCTGCAATTCGGCATCATCTTGCACATAGGGAAAATGCAGCGCTAGCCGAGTTTGCTCTGAAGGCAGCCATTGGTGAATAATTTGTTCTGCCACGCCCGGTTTACCGTGAAGACCAGCCGGATAGGCCACGACAGGAACCTGCTTGAGTAGGCGCAGTCCTTTGAGGGTAATTAGCTCCGGGTCGCCAGGACCGGCTCCAATGCCGTAAAGAGTACCAATGGTAGAAGGCATAGCTGAGCAAAAACTGTACAAAAACTATCAAAAGACTACAGAAGGCAGCAATTAACCGCAGGGAATGGGTGAACTGAAACACCACTTTCTTACCTGATTGCCATGAAAGACTTCATCCAGCGTAAAAGATCGGGGAAGATAGTGCTGGATTGATCATGCATATGGATCATTTGGATCATTCATATAGATCGCTCCAGTTCGGATTTAATTAGCTATAGCGTGTGGTGTAAACGAGTGAGTTCTATTCCAGCATTTGAGTTGAGTCAGCAGTATAAGCTGATTGGCGATGAAATGGGTGAAGCCGTTCTCGATATTTTGGCTTCCGGACGGTACATTGGCGGCTCTGCCGTGACGAACTTTGAGCAGCAGTTTGCTCAATATGTGGGCACTGCCGAGTGCGTTAGCTGTAATTCGGGTACGGATGCGCTGTATCTGGCTTTGCGGGCACTAGGGATTGGCTCTGGAGACGAGGTGATTACCAGTGCGTTCACCTTTTTTGCCACGGCTGAGACGATTAGCGCCGTTGGAGCAACTCCCGTTTTCGTAGACATCGAGCCAGACTCCTTCAACCTGGATCTGGCAAAACTAGAAGCGGCCATCACCAAGCGGACAAAGGCAATCATTCCCGTGCATCTGTTTGGGCATCCGGTCAACATGACCCAGCTAATGGCCATCGCAGAGGCACACCAGCTTTGGGTGATCGAGGACTGCGCTCAGGCCACCGGTGCGACTTGGGCTGGGGCAAAGGTAGGCAGCATTGGACAGGTGGGCTGCTTCAGCTTCTATCCCACCAAAAATCTGGGAGCCTGTGGCGATGCGGGTGCTATCACCACCAACGACCCAGAACTGGCGGCAAAGCTACGCAAACTGCGCGACCACGGCCAAACTCAGCGCTATGTCTATGAGGAAATTGGCCTTAACAGCCGTCTGGATGCGATTCAGGCGATAGTGCTCCAGATCAAGCTGCGCCATCTAGACGAGTGGAACGCCAACCGGCAGGCAATCGCGGCTCGTTACCATGACTTGCTGGCTCCGCTGCCCAATCTGATCCGACCCAAGCCATCTGAGGGGCATGTCTGGAACCAATACACGATTCGAGTTCTATCACCAACCGAAGCTAGCGATGGCAGCTATCGGGAACAAGTCCGGCAGTGGCTCCAGCAGCAGGGCGTGGGTACAGCCGTCTACTATCCGATACCGTTGCATCGTCAGCCAGTCTACCAGTCTTTGGGCTATGCACCCGGAACTTTACCTGTGACCGAACAGGTGGCCCATGAGGTCATTTCCTTACCGATGTTTCCAGAGCTAACGGCGGCTCAGCAAGAGCAGGTGGTGTATGCGCTGAAGGAAGTTTTGAGTTTTAAGTTTTAAGGTTTGAGTTAATTGACTGGCCGTTTGGTTTCGGATTCGCGCGCTCCGGCGTCGAACATGATTTCGTAGCGTCGGATGGGGTCGATGCGTTGCAGGATTTGGCGGTAACCTTCTGCGTCTGCTCCTAGGCCGCATTTCAATCGCGGTTTCAAGTGGACTGAATCAATCCGTCATGGTTGAGGATTTCGGGTTCTATGGAAGAACTAGAACGCTAGCTCTCCCAGTTCACTCCTCCGCTAATCGCATATACAGCTCGTGATCCCGCCAAACTCCTTGGATTTGCAGATAGTTGGGCGAATAGCCAATTTTTTCAAAACCGCATTTCTCCAGCACTCGCCGAGATGCAGCATTGTGGGGCATGATGCTGGCCTCTAGACGATGTAATCCCTGCTCCACGAAGCTAAAGTGAATTACCTTTTGCAGATTGGCTGTGATTACCCCCCGATTTTGATACTGCTGATCGATTGAATAGCCCAAGCGCCCGTTCTGAAAAAACTCCCGCTCAACGGCAGCTAGGGTAATTGTGCCAATTAATTGCACAGATGCTTGATCAAGCGCTGCTTCAGTGAAAATTCCAAACCGATACTGCTCGCCCCAGTTATGACGCCGAAAGTAGTTGCGCAGGCGTTGTTCCTGAAAGGCGGGTGTCGCATAGTCGGGTGGCATCAATGGCGACCAAGGGCGGTGAAATTCGGCGTTGCGCTGGTGATAGTCGGCTAGTCGGGTGGCATCGGCTAGGGTCAGGAGGCGTAGAGAAAACATTAATTGTCTCTGCCTTTACCTGGGTCTACCCAGCGTCGTGATGTATAAAACCGCTTCATCCACTGGAATTCCCAGCACCTCATTCACTTCGTCGTCGAAGAAGCCCCCGATGCCGCTCACCCCTAAGCCCAGATGAATGGCTGCCAAGTTGAGCCGCTGCCCCATGTGGCCCGCATCCATGTGCAAGTAGCGATAGGCCCGGTCGCCATACTGAGCTACTGCTTTTGCTAGATCGGCGGTATGAAACAGCACGACTGCCGCATCGCGCCCCAAATTTTGGCCCAGACAAAGCATGTGCAGCTCTCGCCGGAAGTTCTTAAATCGGATTTGGCGTAGCTCTTGTGCTTTGGGGGCGTAGTAGTAGCAGCCTTCTTCTAAGCCATCCACCGCCGACACGGCAATAAAGGTTTCGATCAAGCCCAGATCAAAGTAGTCTGGATTGCAGTCCAAACCCTGATCAATATAGCTCTGGGGCTGATAGGTGAAATCCAGCAGCGCTTTCAGTTCATCTAACGTTAGGGCAGCACCACTATAGGCCCGCGTCGATCGGCGCTTCAAAATCGTTTTTTCTAGTTCGCCCAAATGTTCACCCCAGTCAATTGGGGAGGTGGAAGTCGGCACCTTTAGACAAAACGGAAAGTTATATTTATCTTCCTGAGAAGGTGCAGTTTGGTTCGACCGCTCCGCTACCATGTCCTTGAGCAGCGGTGGGTTGGGAATCTCAGGAATGCTGCTGGCGTCATGTAAGTAAGACAGTAGCTCACCATCGGGAATAACAGGGTAATCCGTCTGGGTTTTGGAGGCCAGGGCTGTGGGAGCCAGAGGCAAGTTTTGTCGCACATCCAGCAGATCGGCTAGAGCAACCACCGTCAGCACTCCTTCTTGTTCGCTATCGAGATACAGCAGGCGATTCACCGCTTCGTCCATAAAGCCGCCAATTAGATGGGGCCGGTAGTCGTTAATTGCACTAGCCAGTTCAACATTGCCCAGCAGATGGCCCGTATCTAGAAATACCCGGCGATAGGCCCGATCCTGATAGCGCCAAGCCGAGCGGTAAAATACGGCTGTAATCACCAGGGCAATCTGGGTAGCGTCCAGCGTGGGGTGCCAAAAACAGGCGGCTTGCAGTGGTGACCAAACCTCACTGTCCCAGAAATGCATCAGCGAGTGGGTCTGCGGCTGATAGCTGTACAACCCAGTCGGTAAAATCGGCGTGCCTCTAGAAATCAGATACACTTCCGCCGGATACAGCCCACCTGCAGATGGAGCGGCCCGCAGATAGACCGGATCCCCGCTCATCGTCGTCATAATCCTCATCGTCAGGCCGTAGCTGCAAAACAACAGCCGCGAGAGGCGCTGCCATTCCTGGTCTTTGTCAATCGCTCCAGGTTCGTTGGTTAAATAGGGCTTGAGGTCAAAGGAGGTACCAATCCGATATTCCTTAAACGGCACTGGTTGTTTCGACCAGTCCAGTTCGTGGTTGGTCAGAGTTTTGGGATTATACTTAGTGCGTTCATGATAGTGCTGAGCAATCGAAGGATGGTCCGGCATAGGGGTTGGGCAGTTCTGCTTCTCTCATCTTGACATTCCATTCTCTAGAATGACCAAGTTGATTGGGCGGAATCTCAGCTTGCAATAGGTTCGGGGCAATCTAGGGGAAACTTATAGCGCAGTCAAATGTTTAATGGCGATGAGGGGATTGAAGCGTAAATGGCAGCAACTTCTGATCACAGGCTTGCTGATTTTGGCTGGGATTGCCGCAGTCGGCTGGCTGCAATGGCTGCAACTCGGAAAACTACAAGCCAGTAGTCAAACCGCTTCAGCCGAGCAGATTCTTCGAGACGTAGAGGCAGAAAAAGTGCGTCTGGCCCTCCTCCAGCAGGCACCTACCTTCGGGTTTGATAACCTGATCGCCGACTGGACCTTCCTCAGTTTTCTGCAATACTTCGGCGACGAACCAGCTCGCCAGAAGACTGACTACAGCCTCAGCCCCAATTTTTTTGATGTGATTCTGAAGCGCGACCCCTACTTCCTTCAGGCATATACGTTCCTCTCAACCAGTGCTTCACTCTATGCGGGCTTACCGGAACGCTCGACTAGCATCATGAAAACAGCCCTCCAGTCGCTCAAGCCGAATGTTCCCCCTGATGCCTACATCGCTTGGCGGCAACTCGGCATTGATCAATTGCTGTTTCTAGGAGACTCTGAAGCGGCCAGACAGTCATTTTTGACAGCAGCGCAATGGGCGGCTCACTCTTCTTTTCCAGGCAGTCAAGAGGTGGCTCGCTCCTCTCAGCAAACGGCAGACTTTTTGGCCTCTAACCCCAATAGCAAAACGGCTCAGGTGGCGGCTTGGGTCATGGTTTTGTCTAATGCACCCGATGAACGCACTCGTAAAACAGCCATTCAGAAGATTGAAGCTTTGGGTGGTAAGGTAATCGAGAATCCAGACGGCACGATTGGGATTGAACGGCCTGCCCAAGATTAGTCTTTCTTGATTGGGGATTGTAGACACAAAGCCTACTGTACCAATTCAGCCTGCACCGACTGGTATTTTGATTACTAACCTCCGCAGACGGAGCTTGTTTGTATAGACGCGGTTTCAATCGCCGGTTTATTTTATCTTGAACATCAGAGAAGCCAATCTGTCTCAGCACAACGGTTGCTCCGATCACCGCTGCAAATCCGGTAAGATCGGCAAGGAATAAGGCAAAACTTACATTTTTTAGAATTGGGTCTGGTAGAGCGTATGGCAATTAAAAAAGGCGATCTGGTGCGAGCAGTGCGGGAAAAGCTGGAAAATAGCTTGGAAGCTCAGGCCAGCGATCCTCGATTTCCTCCCTACCTGTTTGAGACGAAGGGAGAAGTGGTAGACGCCAAAGGCGATTATGTGCTGGTGAAGTTTGGCTATGTCCCGACGCCCAACATTTGGCTGCGGGCCGATCAATTGGAAAAGGTTGGTTAAATTCCCACCATTTGCCAGATTGAAAGCGTCATAATCGAACCACGAGGACTCAACAAGGCGGGTGGTTTGAGTATGACTTCATCTTCTTTTGCAGCCTGTCGCCCGACACGAGTATCGGTGATCGGTGCAGGTAATGTGGGTGCAACCCTGGCGCAGCGAATTGCCGAAAAAAATTTGGCCGATGTGGTGCTGCTGGACATCATCAGCGGACGGCCCCAAGGCATTGCCCTAGACCTGATGGAAGCCAGAGGCATCGAGGGGCACGATCGTCATATCACAGGGACCAATCAGTATTCAGATACGGCCAACTCGGATGTGGTCGTAATCACTGCTGGGCTGCCGCGCAAACCCGGTATGAGCCGTGATGATCTGCTGAAGACCAACGCCGGGATTGTGGTTGATGCGACAAAGCAAGCGCTTCAGTATTCGCCTAACGCGGTGCTGGTGGTTGTCACCAATCCGCTGGATGCCATGACCTACCTGGCATGGAAAGTGAGTGGCTTACCATCTCACCAGGTAATGGGAATGGCCGGTATCCTGGATTCTGCTCGCTTTCAAACCTTTATCGCAATCGAGTTGGGCATCTCAACGGCGGATGTGAATGCGATGGTGCTGGGTAGCCATGGGGATCTGATGGTGCCACTGCCGCGCTACTCTACCGTGAGCGGAATTCCGATTACCGAACTAATGGATACTGCTACCATCGAACGCTTGGTAGAGCGGACTCGGCATGGGGGGGCAGAGATTGTCGAGCTGATACAAACCGGCGGTGCCTACTATGCGCCTGCTTCGTCGGCCTATGTGATGGTAGAGGCTATTCTGCATAATCAACATCGCTGGTTGCCTGTGGCCTCCTATCTGCAAGGCGAGTATGGCTTACAGGATGTCTTCATTGGCGTTCCGGCTCGGTTGGGCTGTAGCGGTGTCGAAGCAGTGCTAGAACTTAACCTGACCGAGGCAGAACATACAGCCCTGGCGAAATCGGCTCAGGCCGTTCAGCAAAATATTCATCAAGCATTTAATTTGTTAGAGCAACCCATCTAGCAATTTCTATCCAGGGTTGAACTGAAATTTAGTCAGCAATCCCTTGATCATTTCTGTCGATTGGTTATGATGAAATGGTAAAGTTAAACACAAGCTTTATCGGGTCAGTACCCCCTGATCTGACTTGTTCCTGGCTGAGGTGAAGGAGCATTTTAATTAATGGATTACATCGAACAGATTCTGGAAAAGTTGAAGGAGTGGGCGCGGAAACTGGTTGAGGCGCTCTTGGGTCCAGAAGCGCAACCCGAACCTGAGCCGATTCCAGTGCCAGTGAGAGAACCCCAGCGCCGTCGTTAATCCAACCTTAGTTTCACCAATTTTGGTTTCACCAATTTGTGAGCTGCCGATGGGTTGCAAGCTGGCGGTTTGTGAGTCAAGCGATGTAGAAACTTGAATGCTTTGCAGATAGGTTTCTGAGAATTTGGCTGAGGTGATTTTCTGTGAGATGCCACTTGTTAGGTCAAGGGCGTTTGATTGTTGAATGTTTGTATTTCAACAGACTACATGAAAAGAATATTCCGCGAGAGGGGTCGTTAGTTCGGCCCCTTTCTGTTGTTAAAAAATTGAGTGTGTTAAAAAATTGAGTAAATCTGGAGGACGAATTGACTGCTACGGATTCAACCGGAAATTCAACCCACAGCATATTAGTTCTGCATGGCCCTAACTTGAATTTATTGGGACAACGAGAACCCACGGTCTACGGTGCCACTACCCTGGCTGACATCAACCAGATGCTAGAGCAGGAGGGGCGCTCGCTGCGAGTGAAGGTGATTGCCTTCCAGTCCAACCATGAGGGAGCGCTAGTAGATGCAATTCATGCTGCGTTCGGTCAGCATCAGGGGATTTTGATCAATCCAGGAGCCTATACCCATACCAGCGTTGCTATCCGGGACGCGATTGCCGGAGTTGCCATTCCCACGGTTGAAGTCCACCTCAGCAATGTCTACAAGCGAGAAGCCTTTCGTCACCATTCCTATATTGCTCCGATCGCGGTTGGTCAAATCAGCGGCTTCGGTGCAGAGAGCTATCGGTTGGGGCTGCTCGCTCTGGTTCATTATTTACGGCAGCAAAACCCGATGTGAAGTCTGTTCTTACCTCTTCTCAGAACAAGCCAAACAACGACTGTAGTCAAAGACTCGCTAGGTTAGATAGGTTAGAGCTGATATTCGTGGTTGGTTTGCTGAAAGACATGGAATTAACAACAAAGCTGGAGCAATTAAGAAATCTGTTTGCTGAGATGGACCGAGCGCTAATCGCCTACTCTGGTGGTATTGACAGCACCTTGGTCGCCAAGGTCGCCTACGATGTGCTGAGAGAACGTGCTTTGGCCGTGACGGCTGAATCGCCCTCGCTGTTGCCTGAAGATTTGGAAGATGCGCGGATTCAGGCGGCTGAAATTGGCATTGCCCATGAGGTGGTGCAAACCCATGAAATGGAGAATCCCAACTACACGGCCAATCCAGTCAACCGCTGCTATTTCTGTAAGAGCGAACTGCATGATACCCTCAAACCGCTGGCTCTAGAGCGGGGTTATCCCTATGTGGTGGATGGAGTCAATGCCGATGACTTGTCAGATTATCGTCCCGGCATTCAGGCTGCCAAGGAACGGGGTGCTCGTTCGCCGTTGGCAGAGGTTGGCATCACGAAGCTGGAGGTACGAGAACTGGCAAGACTATTGGGATTACCCTGGTGGGACAAACCGGCGCAACCCTGCCTCAGCTCTCGCTTTCCCTACGGTGAAGAAATTACTGTGGCTAAACTTCAGCGCGTCGGGCGGGCAGAGCGCTATTTGCGTAACTTGGGTTTGAAGAATTTGCGGGTGCGGTCAGAGGCTGATACGGCCCGGATTGAGCTACCGGCAGAGCAGATTAAGGAGTTTGTTTTAAGCGCCGATTTGCCAAGTTTAGTGGCAGCATTCCAGTCCTATGGGTTTATTTATGTCACATTAGATTTAGAAGGCTACCGCAGTGGCAAACTGAACCAGGTGCTCCAGCTCGCTGCAACGGGCGACTAAATAGACCACTGACAAGGGGCTTCAATTCAAACTGAAATTCAACAAACTGAAATTCAAACAGAGCGATTGAAAACTAAAGATCACACTTAATCAGCGCTTAATGATTCTGGAAATTCAATGAAGAGTCCTTGGCAGATTGTGAACTTACGTTTCAGCTTCAGGCAAAAAACATTAAAGTAAGTTCATTTCTATCGAGCTGTTGTTGATTTGGCTGTAGAACTGTCTTGACGCAACGGTGTACTCTTCCGTTCGTTTTCTCATTTCACTTTCGGCAACATTGCTCAATGATTCACTCGACTTCATTCAACAATTAGGGTGGCGATTGCAAGATCCGTTACAATCAAGTGTTTGGGCAAAATACTTGAGCAAATACCGGAAGATTCCTTAAACGGCTGGCTTGGCAAAACATTGGTAACTATCACTGGCACTATTACCACTGGCACTATTACGTCGCATGCGTCGAAGCAAGTCATAGGTATTCGCGCCAGTTTTAAGCTTTTTCTTCTTTAACTTCGTATTACCTAATTGGAGTTCACCCGTGTCTCAAACAAATATGGATTTTTTGGCGAAAACTGATCCGGCTGTTGCGGCCATTCTGCAAAAGGAGCTACAGCGTCAGCGTTCTCACTTGGAGTTGATCGCCAGCGAAAACTTTACCTCGGCTGCGGTGTTGGCGGCTCAAGGTTCGGTGTTGACTAACAAGTATGCAGAGGGACTGCCCAATAAGCGTTACTACGGTGGCTGCGAATTCATTGACCAGGCTGAGCAATTGGCGATTGATCGGGCTAAACAACTCTTTGGTGCCGCCCATGCCAACGTCCAGCCCCATTCCGGTGCTCAAGCCAACTTTGCGGTATTTCTAAGCTTGCTGGAACCGGGTGACACGATTATGGGCATGGATCTGTCCCATGGCGGCCACCTGACCCACGGATCGCCGGTGAATGTGTCGGGTAAGTGGTTCAAGGTCCAGCATTATGGTGTCAACAAAGAAACGGAGCGGCTAGATTTCGATCAAATTCGCGATCTGGCGTTGCAGCATCGGCCTAAGCTTCTGATCTGCGGCTACTCGGCCTATCCTCGTGTGATTGAATTCGAGAAATTCCGCGCCATTGCCGATGAGGTTGGAGCTTACTTGCTGGCCGATATTGCCCATATTGCCGGACTGGTTGCTACGGGACACCACCCGAACCCGATTCCCTATTGCGATGTTGTCACTACGACCACCCACAAAACCCTGCGTGGCCCCAGGGGTGGTCTAATCATGACCCGCGATCCAGAACTGGGCAAAAAGCTGGATAAGGCTGTATTCCCCGGTACTCAAGGTGGCCCGCTAGAGCATGTGATCGCGGCCAAAGCAGTGGCGTTTGGAGAAGCGCTGCAACCCGAATTCAAGACCTATTCGGGTCATGTGATCGAGAATGCCAAGGCGCTAGCGGCTCAACTTCAGGTCCGTGGCTTCAAGATCACCTCCGGCGGCACTGACAATCACCTGATGCTGGTAGATCTGCGCTCGATTGGGATGACCGGTAAGCGGGCTGACCAACTGATGGGTGGTATCAACATTACGGCGAACAAGAATACGGTTCCCTTCGATCCTGAATCCCCCTTCGTTACAAGCGGCTTGCGGTTGGGTTCGCCGGCCATGACCACTCGCGGGATGGGTACCGAGGAGTTCACTGAAATTGCCGACATCATTGCCGATCGCCTGCTCAATCCCGAAGATGAGTCGGTAGCTGAAACCTGCCGTCAGCGCGTTGCGAACCTGTGTGAGCGTTTCCCGCTCTATCCGCATCTGCAAGCGTCAGTTCCGGCTCTGGTTTAATACCAGTTCCCAGTTTTGAGTTTTAAGTGATATTGGCATGATGCTTTTAGGGGCGCGCGATGCGTCCCTTTTTTGTTTGATTTTTTAGCCTTTTTCAGCCTTGATTTGCTGGCGCTCTAGGCTGGGTAAATCCGCAGTCGCCGATTCGGTTCTTCGCCAAAGCTAGTGGACTTGAGCCGATAGTGCTCGACCAATTCATGCTGCATTTTTCGCACTTTCGCCGATCGCGGCAACAACTCTACCGGCTGGCCCTTTGGAATCACAATTTGCTCAACCGCCAAGCGAGCTTCTTCTAAGGCTTCGATCTCATCATCGTCTCCGTTAGTGTAGAGCAACGCCAAGTTTCCCGGCTCCTCGATGCCGACATCTTCTAGATGCAGCAGCCGTCGCAGTGACCGAACGATCTGGGGAATGCTGTTCGACTTGACGGCATGAATGGGCAACTGGCGATTCTTAGCCAGGAGTCTCAGCTTCGAGTGGGTTTTGAGATGGGACCGCAGGGCCAATACCGCATCGGCACCGTCAATGTCCTTAGTAAGGACAATCGGTAAATTCAGGGTTTGAATCACTTGCTCCAACTGATGTCGTCCCAGGCCATAAGGGTAGACATGCAGGGGTAAATCCTCCCCATTTGGGCCAGTGCCGAGCTGAGCGCTCAAGTCGGCCTCACTCAGGGCAGGAAACGAATCATTCAACAACTGATCAAACTGTTGCCGTTCTGATATGAAAGGTAGGGGCGGTTCGGGTAATGGATTGTAGCTGAAGCTTTCCCGTGCCGGTGGAACCGGGGCCATTTGTCCTGAGGCCCGCCAACCGCTTGATGATTTGCCCGCCAGTCCGGGTGTGAGGGGCGTTCCCGTAAACGGTACGGGGCGAATAGCAGGGGCAGCCGCCTGTTCGTGGGTAACGACGACATTGCCGGTTTCATCTACAGTACGCACCTGAAGGTTGGGCTGCCGACCCCGCAGCAGACTATCTACCGTCTCCGATACGTTTTCATGCACAATCCAGCGCTGACGCTCCAGCATTTCAATTGCAATATCAAACGTGGGTGGGGCTTTGCGTTCCAGTACGCTTTTCTGACTGCCGCGCCGCCGCGCCTCTTCATCGCCTAAGGTAACGGACTGAATTCCGCCAACCAGATCCGACAGGGTCGGGTTTTTGATCAGATTTTCGATTCGGTTGCCATGAGCCGTACCGACAAGCTGCACCCCTCGTTCAGCGATCGTGCGAGCGGCTAGGGCTTCAAGCTCCGTGCCAATTTCGTCAATCACGATCACTTCTGGCATGTGGTTTTCCACCGCCTCGATCATCACCTGATGCTGCAATTCGGGACGAGCCACCTGCATCCGCCGCGCCCGACCAATCGCGGGGTGGGGAATGTCGCCATCGCCAGCAATTTCGTTTGAGGTGTCAATAATCACGACTCGCTTATTCAATTCGTCAGCCAGGATGCGGGCTACTTCTCGTAAGGCAGTGGTTTTACCCACACCGGGCCGCCCCAGCATCAGAATCGATCGGCCAGTTTCCACCAAGTCGCGAATCATGCCGATGGTGCCAAACACGGCTCGCCCAACTCGGCAGGTCAGGCCAATCACTTCGCCCGCCCGGTTGCGAATGGCGCTAATGCGATGCAGCGTTCGTTCGATGCCAGCCCGATTATCGCCACTAAACATGCCGACCCGTTCAATGCAATAATCTAAATCGGCTCTGGTGACAGGCTGGTCTGATAAATACTCGGCTGCGTTGGGGAAGCGGGCTTCAGGCCGACGACCTAAATCGAGCACTACCTCCACCAATTTGTCCCGTTGGGGATGGCGTTGCAATACCTGGCGAATCGGGCCAGGAAGGATGTCTAGGAGTTGGGGTAGGTCGTCGGTAATCTGGAAGGTTTCGGAGTCTTGGGCAAGCGAGCGTGGTGGAGAAGGCGGATTGGAAGGCTGATGGTTGGGCTGTTCAGGAAGATTGTTGCCGCTGAATATCATGGATAGTTCGAGAGTACAAAGGCTGTAAAACGGTTTGTCAATAAAGCTAATGGGTAGAGCTGGCTTGAACCTGATTCAAAAAATGGGAAGGCTGACTACTGAAAGGCTCGATAGCCAGAGGTTTGATGCTTAACTGCATGGGAAGCTCCTCGATGGGGTTGTGGAAGGAATCGTTGTAGAACTTGTCGAGATCGGCGCAGGGGACCGTTGGAGTTGCAATTGTTTTAGCTCAGATACGAACCGATGGGCACAATCAATGGCCTGCCACAGTAGGTCTGGATAGTTTTCCAGCCGGAGCGGGATGCCAGTGTCTGGTTCTAAGTTAGCTGTGCTGCGGTGTTCCAGCGCCTCTAGAACCGGCGCAAGCAGCGAACGCGCATAGCTGCCATAGGCGACTCCAGCAATGTAGGATGATTGCTCGGCTGTCTGTTTCGTTAGCCCAAGCGCCTGCAACTTTGATACAGTCTGGCGATTGGTGCCGCCAGCAAGCTGAACAAACCCTGGTAGTTTCGCTGCTAGCACTTTGCGACCTAGCTTTACCGCTGCTTTGGTTGCACCTTCGCCAATATCTCCACTCATCGGTCTGCCGTCGGTCTGCCAGATCAAGGCACAGGGCAGGGGGGCGATCAGGTCATAAAGTGACCAGAGATAGTCAATCAAGCCGTCGTCATCGGGACAGCTAATCGCAACTAGCTTTAATTGCGGTACATAGGGGCCAATTGCCTGCCATAGGCGACTAAAGTCAGCCAGTCGGCCTACCTGGGTGTGAATTTCAACCGCATCGACTCCGGCCAGCACCAAGGGAGCAACTGCTGTAGGTGTGAACACATAAGAGCGGGCGGTAATTTGATCAATCGGACAAATAGTTAAACAGCGCCCACAACCATAGCAGACACTATCCACAACTCCTGAAAATCCATCTAAGGGCCGCTCAAACACAATGGCCTGAACTGGGCAGACCTGCTCACACGGACGAGGGCAACTCGGAGGGCAAAGGGCTGGATCTAATTGCGCTTTGCGAAAATGAGGATCTTCCCCATCATTCAGGCTGACCATCAGCCAAGGCAGCCCCTCAACTCCATAGCCTCGCGATCGAGCAGCGGTGACAAGGTCAGCAACTACCATCAATGCCTCCTGAACAGCGGCAATGACGGCTGGATCGGCTGCAACATCAATACAGTCAGCCCCAGCTAAAGCGTAAGCCAGCGTTAAGCTCCTCACAGCAGGAAGATTCTGGAAACTCGCGCCGCAAATCAGCTTGAACCAAGAACCTTCCCTTAAAGATCGTAAGGGACGATACAAGTTAGTCACCCTTACTATACTAAAAGGTTATACAGAAAAAGGCGAGTGCCTTGGACTAGCCTACTATGGAACCTGGAACTAGGATGTATCGCGGTTAGCGTTGACTGACGCAATTTGATGGAAGCGTAATCCAAAGCAGCGATGTCAGCGCTTAGGCAGCCGCCAAGAAGTCAGCCAAAGGTTTCCAACTGAACTCGCGGCCGCCGCCCATCTCAACCACGACTTTAATTCGAGGTTCCTGCTGGGGCAAGCTCACCAAAAACTGAAGCTCCTGCTGTGACAGAACTGTACCTTCCAGCATCCAGATCGCTAACCCCTTGGCTTTGGGCGGTAGCTGTTCCAATTGATAAGTAGCGGCTGGAGGCAAAAAGTAGCGATAGCCAACAGCGCCTTCTCGTTCGGTCGTTTTTTTGCCCAGATGGGGCGGACGGACTCCATGTACTCCTAATAGGTAAGCCGACAGATCCCCCAACCCTCTGGCTGTAATGTGGAGAATTTCATAGCCAGCCGCTCGTAAACGACGCTGATACCGCCCCTCGTGCCCACCTTCGAGGGGAACGTACAGTCCCAATGCGCCCGTCGCTTCTAAGCTGCGAATAAAGGGCTTACCAGTCGTAATCAATGCCATAGGTTTCTCGCCTTGAGGGTAAATCTGGACTTCCCGTAATTATTAGGACCACAAGTCTTGATTGTAGTGGGCGCGTAGGCACGATTCAAGTCGAATCTGGTTGAATTCGGCTGAGAAAAGCAATGGACTTTGTTAGCTGTGGCATAAGGCGAGCTAATGGATTTGACCGATTTTGTTTGGTGAGTCACTTCTTTAAAGAAGCTTTAATGAGCTGTTTAAAGTTGAGTTGGGAATTCCACCAAGAGCGCGCGCTTTGCTGGAAGTGCATGTAGCCGCACTTTAGTTTGTGTAGTTACGGAGTTTGTGTAGTTACGGTTTTAACCGCTTTAATCGCCAGCACATCGATTAACCCAATCCCAATTTCAAAAAAGACTAGACAGTTTGTAAAAAAATGTCTTATGATAAATAGCTGTTGCCAAAATTCAGGTTAGAGCAGCCAGGGGCTGAATCGGTTTCCTAAAAGTCAGTTTGACAGGTTAGTTGAACCGAATCTATGCATTCTTTGGCGTCTATCGACCTCATTAGATAGCTCTTGTGCTGTGGGCTGTTTCGAGTCGATTGCTGAGCTGCTTATTAATGCTGATAAACGCGGTGGTTGCTCTCTGGGCGCGGGATACTGACAGATGCACCTTCTGTTTAAGTCCTCAAGCCGGTTGAAGTGAGAGCATATTGATCGACTTTTCCGTCTGCGGGTTCGTGTCATGAATCTGCTGTTTTGAAAGTGGCTCTTTACGAGTATAGAGCTGCTAGTTTTTGCTGGTGTATCTGAAGCGGACAGAGAGCTGCGAGATCGCTGACTGTTCAGCTTCAACGGAAAAGGTGCAAAAGGTAGAACAAGGGAGACCAGAACTGTGTCTATTGGGATTCTCGGCACAAAACTCGGCATGACTCAAATTTTCGACGAGACGGGGATTGCTATTCCTGTAACGGTCGTTCAGGCGGGTCCATGTACGGTTACTCAAGTCAAAACTAAACAAACTGACGGGTATGCCGCCATTCAAGTCGGCTATGGCGAAGTAGCCGCAAAAGCCCTGAATAAGCCTGAGCTTGGGCATTTAGAGAAAGCTGGTGCGGCACCGTTGCGTTACTTGCAGGAATACCGGCTGGACGATACGGCCAGTTTTGACTTGGGGCAGCAGCTCACGGTAGACAGTTTCACCCCAGGTCAGTTGGTCGATGTAATTGGTACTAGCATTGGTCGCGGCTTTGCAGGCTATCAGAAGCGTCACAACTTTAAGCGGGGTCCAATGGCGCATGGTTCCAAGAATCACCGTTTGCCTGGTTCAACAGGTGCCGGAACAACGCCCGGTCGGGTTTATCCCGGTAAGCGAATGGCCGGTCAGTTGGGCAATACCCGCACCACGGTGCGTAAATTGACCGTTGTTCGAGTTGATGCCGAACGTAATCTGCTGTTGATCAAAGGCGCACTGCCTGGTAAGCCGGGTGCTTTAGTGAACATCGTTCCGGCTAAGTCGGTTGGTCGAGCCAAGGCGTAATGGATCGCGGCTGAAAAAATTCACAGGCTTAAAATCCAAAAGCTAAGCAGTATCTGGTTTTTTTATAGTGTTTTGCCACCGTGAGTGAAGGTATAGCGAGTCATGGTTGAGTGCATAGTAAAAGATTGGCAGGGAGCAGAGGTGGGGCAAGCCTCGCTCGATCTGCGAGTCGCTAAAGAAGAAAGTGCAGCCCACATCGTCCATCGGGCTTTGGTGCGGCAGATGAACAATGCCCGTCAAGGCACCGTATCCACTAAGACTCGCGCGGAAGTGAGTGGCGGTGGCCGTAAGCCTTGGCGGCAAAAAGGGACGGGTCGTGCTCGTGCGGGTTCGATTCGGTCGCCGCTGTGGAAAGGGGGCGGTGTGATCTTTGGCCCTAAGCCAAGAGATTTTTCCGTCAAAATGAACCGCAAGGAGCGGCGACTGGCGTTGAGAACTGCGTTTCAGAGTCGCACTGACGATTTGATCGTGGTAGAAGACTTCAGCGACAACCTGCCCCGTCCTAAGACCAAGGAGCTGGTGCAGGCCATGACTCGCTGGGGAATTGAGCCAGAGTCGAAGGTGCTGCTGATCGTGGCCGAGCGGAACGACAATGTCTATTTGTCGGCTCGTAACATCAGCAACCTGAGAATGATTTCTGCGAGCAACCTCAATGTATTTGACATCTTGGCGGCTGATCAGCTCGTGGTGACTCAATCCGCCCTTACGACGATTCAGGAGGTCTATGGTGACTGAGCAATTTGACCCTCGCATGCTGCCCGACTTGATTCGCCGCCCCTTGGTGACGGAGAAGGCGACGTTGTTATTGGAAAACAACCAATACACCTTCGAGGTCGTGCCTCAGGCTACCAAGCCTCAGATCAAGGCGGCGATTGAGGAGTTGTTTGATGTCAAGGTTGTGGGTGTCAACACCTACAACCCACCCCGCAAGCAGCGCCGGATTGGTCGGTTCGCCGGACATCGTTCGCAGTATAAGCGAGCGGTCGTGACACTGGCACCAGGGGATTCGATCACCCTGTTCCCTGAAGTTTAGTATCTTCGGAGATTAATCAACTATGGGCATTCGGTATTATCGACCCTACACCCCTGGGACTCGCGAGCGGGTCGTTTCCGACTTCGCAGAAGTTACTCGCGATGAGCCAGAGAAGTCGCTGACTCGCTCTGTGCATCGGCCTAAAGGTCGCAACAATCGCGGTGTGATCACCTGTCGGCATCGGGGTGGCGGCCACAAGCGGCTGTATCGGATTGTGGATTTCCGCCGCAATAAGCACAACATTCCAGCTAAGGTAGCGGCGATCGAATACGACCCCAACCGCAATGCACGAATTGCACTGCTCCACTATCAAGACGGTGAGAAGCGTTACATTCTGCATCCGGCTGGGCTGGCAGTAGGAGCCACGGTGGTTTCCGGACCAGACGCTCCGTTTGAAGTGGGCAATGCGCTGCCTTTGGGCAATATGCCGCTGGGTACTACGGTTCACAACATTGAGCTGATTCCAGGCCGAGGCGGTCAGATTGTGCGGGCGGCTGGAGCTTCGGCTCAGGTAGTGGCGAAGGAAGGCAATTTTGTCACACTGAAGCTGCCTTCAACTGAAGTGCGGATGGTGCGGCGGGAATGCTATGCCACCATCGGCCAGGTAGGTAACGCCGATGTCCGGAACACCAGTTTGGGGAAGGCAGGCCGCAAACGATGGAAGGGTCGTCGTCCGGAAGTGCGAGGCAGCGTTATGAACCCGGTGGATCACCCGCACGGTGGGGGTGAGGGTCGTGCTCCGATTGGGCGTCCGGGACCAGTTACCCCCTGGGGTAAGCCTGCACTTGGCGCTAAGACTCGCAAGAAGCGGAAGCAAAGCAATGCGTTGATCGTTCGCCGTCGTCGTCGTACCTCGAAGCGGGGCCGGGGCGGAAGAGAGTCGTAGGGCTTAATTAAAAATACGAGTCAGAACACACGAAGGATGCAAGGTTGAACAGAGGTTTGGTACCATGTCGCGCTCACTGAAAAAAGGTCCATTTGTTGCCGATCACCTACTCAGTAAGGTAGAAGCACTCAATGCCAAAGGGGAAAAGCAAGTGATCAAAACTTGGTCACGCGCGTCCACGATTTTGCCTCAGATGATTGGACATACCATCGCCGTACACAATGGACGCCAGCATGTGCCCGTCTATGTGACCGAACAGATGGTGGGCCACAAGCTGGGTGAGTTTGCTCCAACCCGCACCTTTAGAGGTCACGCTAAGAGTGATAAAAAAGCTCGTCGCTAGAAAAGAAAGTAATTGGCGATAGGCGAATCGCTGAAGGAGAAGATTA
>KL662191.1:3893217-3976090 GCA_000733415.1 [Leptolyngbya] sp. JSC-1 | reverse complement strand
TATGTGACCGAACAGATGGTGGGCCACAAGCTGGGTGAGTTTGCTCCAACCCGCACCTTTAGAGGTCACGCTAAGAGTGATAAAAAAGCTCGTCGCTAGAAAAGAAAGTAATTGGCGATAGGCGAATCGCTGAAGGAGAAGATTATGGCTGTTGCTGCTGGAGAAGAAGTTAAAGCGGTTGCTCGATATATTCGCATGTCGCCGTTTAAGGTGCGGCGGGTTTTGGATCAAATTCGGGGACGCTCCTACCGGGAAGCCCTAATTATTCTGGAGTTTATGCCCTATCGAGCCTGCGATCCGGTCCTGAAGGTGTTGCGTTCGGCGGTGGCCAATGCAGAGCACAACCAGGGGTATGAACCCACCGATCTGGTGATCACCCAAGCCTTTGCCGATCAAGGCCCGGTGCTGAAGCGTTTCCGGCCTCGTGCCCAGGGACGGGCTTACCAAATCCGCAAACCGACTTGTCACATCACAATCGCGGTTGCCCCGAGCGGGGAAGAAGAATAAAAATTCTAATTTTTGATAGAGGACGTACCGTGGGACAGAAGATTCATCCAGTTGGTTTTCGACTCGGCATTACCCAAGAGCACAAGTCTCGCTGGTTTGCTGACTCCGATCGCTATCCCAAACTGCTGCAAGAAGACTACACTATCCGCAACTTTCTCGAAACCAATCCCTACAAGCTGAAAAGCCTTGATAGTCCAGGAATCGCCAAGATTCGCATCGAGCGCAAGGCCGATCAGATTGATCTGGAGATCCATACCTCTCGCCCTGGTGTAGTGGTCGGTCGCGGCGGTCAAGGGATCGAAGAGCTGCGGAACGGTTTGCAGCGGGCGCTGAAGGACAGCAATCGCCAGATTCGGATCAACGTGGTTGAAGTGGCCAGGGTTGATGCTGACGCGGCTCTAATCGCGGAAAACGTAGTTCGTGATCTGGAGCGCCGGGTTTCGTTCCGTCGAGTGGTGCGGCAGGCGATTCAGCGAGCACAGCGAGCCGGGATTGAAGGCATCAAAATTCAAATCAGCGGTCGTCTCAACGGGGCGGAAATTGCTCGCACCGAGTACACGCGGGAAGGTAAAGTGCCCCTCCATACCCTGCGGGCCGATATCGATTATGCCTACCGCACCGCTCAGACTATCTACGGCATTCTGGGCATCAAGGTTTGGGTATTCAAGGGCGAAATTATTCCTGGGCAAGAGGAAGTTTCCCAACCCAACAATGCCCAACCCCGTCGTCGTCAACAGCGTCGTCGCCAGCAGTACGAAGACCGTTCCAACGAAGGATAAATCGAAGGTATTTGGCCATGTTAAGTCCTAGAAGAACTAAATTCCGCAAGCAACAGCGGGGACGCATGAAGGGAATGGCGACCGCTGGTAACGAAATCAACTTTGGCGACTTTGCCCTCCAAGCCCTGGAGCCTTGCTGGATCACCTCGCGTCAGATCGAGGCTAGCCGTCGAGCCATGACCCGCTACATTCGCCGGGGTGGCAAGATCTGGATTCGGATTTTCCCCGATAAGCCAGTGACGATGCGTCCGGCTGAAACCCGGATGGGTTCGGGTAAAGGAAACCCAGAGTTTTGGGTGGCTGTGGTCAAACCCGGTCGCGTTCTGTTTGAAATCGCTGGCGTGCCGGAAGTAACAGCCCGTGAAGCCATGCGCCTCGCCCAGTACAAGTTACCCATTAAAACCAAGTTCATTACGCGCCAAGCGGAGGAGTCATAACCTATGCCTCTGCCCAAAATTGAGGAAATTCGCGATCTCAGTGATCAAGAGTTAAACGATCAGATTGTGGCAACCAAGAAGGAACTGTTTCAGTTGCGCTTCCAGAAAGCCACCCGTCAGTTAGAGAAGCCTCACCAGTTCAAGCACCTGCGTCATCGGTTGGCTCAGTTAATGACCATCGAGCGGGAACGGCAGCTAGCGGCTTCTAAGAGCGAAGCAACCGAGGAGTAAAGTATGGCAGTCAAGCAACGTATTGGTTTAGTCGTCAGCGACAAAATGGATAAAACCGTTGTGGTGGCCGTCGAGAACCGTGCTCCCCATCCCAAGTACCGCAAAATTGTGGTTCGGACCAAGCGGTTTAAGGCCCACGATGAAGAAAACAAGTGTCAGGTCGGCGACCGGGTGAGAATTCAGGAGACGCGTCCCCTCAGCCGCACCAAGCGCTGGGAAGTGGTAGACATTCTTAGCCATGTCCCTGAGGCGTAATTTTTAACCAAAATTCCAGTATCCAGGGAGGCTAACAATGATTCAGCAAGAAACCTATCTAAATGTGGCAGACAACAGTGGTGCTCGAAAACTAATGTGCATTCGAGTACTGGGTGGCAACCGTCGCTATGCCAATGTGGGTGACGTGATCATTGCCGTTGTGAAGGATGCCCTTCCGAACATGGCAGTGAAGAAGTCTGATGTGGTGCGAGCGGTAGTCGTGCGAACCAAAAAAGGTCTGAGGCGAGAAAGCGGCATGAGCATTCGGTTTGACGATAATGCTGCCGTGATCATCAACGCGGAAGGCAACCCCAGAGGAACACGGGTATTCGGTCCAGTTGCACGTGAACTGCGGGACAAAAACTTTACGAAAATTGTCTCTCTGGCTCCGGAGGTGCTCTAATGGCGAAGCAAAAAAAACCTGTGCGTTACAAAATGCACGTTAAAAAGGGAGATACAGTCCAGGTAATCGCAGGCAGTGAAAAGGGCAAGGTTGGCGAAGTATTACGCACCTTCCCTGAAACCAGCAAAGTGCTGATCAAAGGGGTCAACGTTAAAACTAAGCACGTCAAACCTCAGCAAGAAGGTGAGTCGGGCCAAATCACCACGATTGAATTTCCGATTCACAGCTCCAACGTCATGCTGTACTCCACCAAGCAAAAGGTGGCAAGCCGGATCTGCTATACCTTCAACAGCGATGGCCGCAAGGTACGAATGCTGAAGAAAACTGGAGAAGTTATTGATTAAGTTTTGAGTTCTGAGTTTTAAGTTTTGAGTTGGACCGAGAAGGTTTCAACATCAGAGTTAAATCCAATTCAAAACTAAGAACTTAAAATTCAAAACTCAAAATTTGTAGGCCCTGACCAAGCCCAGGGAAAAAGCAGGAGAATTATTATGGCAGATAGTCTAAAGTCACTTTACAAAGAGAAGGTCGTCCCCAAGCTGATCGAGCAATTTCAGTACGAGAACGTGCACCAAGTGCCCAAATTGGTTAAGGTTACGGTGAATCGAGGCTTAGGAGAAGCGGCGCAGAACGCTAAGGCCTTGGAATCTTCACTGAACGAGATTGCGTTGATCACGGGGCAAAGGCCAGTCGTTACACGAGCCAAGAAGGCGATTGCGGGATTTAAGATCCGCAAAGGCATGCCGGTCGGGATTATGGTAACGCTGCGTTCGGATCGGATGTATGCGTTTTTGAACCGACTGATGAACCTGGCGCTTCCTCGCATTCGCGACTTTCGCGGGGTTAGTCCAAAAAGCTTTGACGGTCGAGGTAACTATACCTTGGGAATTCGAGAGCAGCTCATTTTCCCTGAAGTTGAATATGACACCATCGACCAAATTCGAGGGATGGATATCTCCATCATCACCACTGCGAACACGGATGAAGAAGGTCGTGCTTTGCTGAAGGAATTAGGAATGCCCTTCCGGGACAATTGAGGCAGTTTCATTAAGAGGAAACTATGGCGGCTAACGACACTATTGCAGATATGCTGACGCGGATTCGGAATGCAAATTTAGCGCGGCATCAAACCACAGAGGTTCCATCGACGAAGATGACCCGCAGCATTGCGAAGGTCTTACAAGAAGAGGGGTTCATTATCGACTTTTCTGAGAAAGAAGAGGGAACTAAAAAGAGTTTGGTGATTGCGCTGAAATACAAAGGCAAGAATCGTCGTCCGATTATCAATACGCTGAAGCGGGTCAGCAAACCGGGACTGCGGGTCTACTCGAATCGTAAGGAGTTGCCGAGGGTTCTAGGCGGAATTGGGATTGCCATTATTTCCACTTCTAGCGGCATCATGACCGACCGGGATGCTCGACGGCAGGGGCTAGGAGGCGAAGTCCTCTGCTATGTCTGGTAGCGCCGCAACGTCGTTGACGTTAAAGTCAGCATTGCATTCATTAACAGAACCTCAAGACTACTACTGCTGATGATTGTGTCTAGGAGAAAGTAATCATGTCTCGTATTGGTAAACGCCCAATTCCAGTTCCTAAGAACGTGACTGTAACCATCGCGAATCAGCATGTAGCAGTCAAGGGGCCAAAAGGTGAACTCGCTCGCACACTGCCGGATGAGGTAGAAGTGGTGCAAGAAGGCGAAACGATTCTAGTCAACCGTCGCAATGACTCTCGGGTTGCCCGTCAGCGCCACGGTCTTTCCCGCACTCTAGTTGCCAACATGGTGGAAGGAGTGTCTCAGGGATTTCAAAAGCGTTTAGAGATTCAAGGGGTTGGCTATCGTGCTCAGGTGCAGGGACGCAACCTGGTATTGAGCTTGGGCTATAGCCACCCGGTTCAGATTGAACCACCGGATGGCATTCAGTTTGCCGTTGAAAACAACACAAACGTAGTTGTGTCCGGCATCAACAAAGAAATTGTCGGTAACGTAGCGGCCCAAATTCGCGCGGCTCGCCCACCCGAACCCTACAAAGGTAAGGGAGTCCGGTACGCGGGCGAGATAGTTAGACGTAAGGCTGGTAAGGCAGGGAAGAAATAATCATGAAACGGACACGCAAAGAATCAACTCGTCGTCGCCACAGCCGAATTCGGCGCACGGTTGTTGGAACTTCAGAGCGGCCTCGTCTGGCAGTATTTCGTTCCAACCAGCATATCTACGCCCAAGTGATCGACGACAGCCAGCATCGTACCTTGGCAGCAGCGTCTACCCTAGAGGCCGATCTGCGCTCCGAGCTGGAATCAGGTTCCACCTGTGAAGCATCGGCCCGGATTGGCAAACTAATAGCTGAACGAGCGATTGCTCAAGGGGTGCAGCAGGTTGTGTTTGACCGAGGTGGCAATCTGTATCACGGTCGGGTGAAAGCTTTGGCTGATGCCGCTAGAGAAGGCGGCTTAAACTTCTAAGATCAAATCCTGTACAGGCGTTTTGCGAAACGCCTCAACGCAAAAATTTCTAACTGCCGCAGATTTGAGGAAAGGCAAGATGGCGAATCGTCGCAAAACTAAAACTAAAGAGAAGGAAACCGATTGGCAAGAGCGGGTGGTCCAAATCCGCCGGGTCACCAAAGTCGTAAAGGGTGGTAAAAAGCTGAGCTTCCGTGCGATCGTGGTTGTGGGCAACGAGAAAGGACAGGTCGGCGTCGGCGTCGGCAAAGCCAGTGATGTGATTGGTGCTGTTCGTAAGGGCGTGGCTGATGGCAAAAAGCATCTGGTAGAAGTGCCCTTGACTAAAGCTAACTCGATTCCCCATCCGGTGAACGGAGCTGGGGGTGGAGCCAAAGTGATGATGCGTCCCGCTGCTCCGGGTACGGGAGTAATTGCTGGGGGTGCCGTGCGGACCGTTCTGGAACTGGCCGGTGTCCGCAACGTGTTGGCGAAGCAGCTCGGTTCTGACAACCCGCTCAACAATGCGAGAGCCGCAGCAAATGCCCTAGCCTCACTCCGCACCTTCTCGGAGGTAGCTGAAGAAAGAGGTATTCCGGTCGAGAACCTTTATGCTTGAGCGCTCAGCAGATTTCTGAGCAGGACTATAGTTACCCAATCACTTGAGTTGAGAGGATAGTCATGAGATTAGAAGACGCTGCCCCCAAGGCAGGTTCACAAAAACGTAAGCGCCGGGTTGGGCGCGGGATCGCAGCGGGTCAAGGTGCAAGCTGTGGCTTTGGCATGCGGGGTCAAAAATCCCGTTCGGGCCGTCCGACTCGGCCTGGGTTTGAAGGGGGGCAAATGCCCTTATACCGCCGGATTCCTAAGTTGAAGCATTTTCCGCTGATCAATCGTCAGCATTACACGATTATCAACGTCGGCGACTTGGCGGATTTAGCCAAAAATACCGAGGTCAATCTGGCTTCTCTAATGGACGCCGGAATTATTACGACTGACGACGGTCCCCTCAAGGTTCTGGGTCATGGCGATCTTTCGGTTGCCCTTAAGGTCCAGGCCGCCGCATTCACAGCTACAGCCAAAGAGAAGATCGAAGCGGCTGGGGGAACTTGCGAAGTCGTCGGCTAGAATTTGGGTGGTAGGCAAAATTACGTTTGACTCAATTTTGGCATCGAGACTCCCTGTTCTAGCGATGCGCTAGACCCCGCCACTAGAGGTATCTGTTTATGGTAGTTAGTCGAGACAAGACCCCCACGGCTCAGGAAACCTTTGTGCAAATGGCTCAGGCAGCCGGTCTTCGCGGTCGGCTGCTTGTTACTATCGGCATGCTGATCCTGATTCGGTTAGGGATTTATATTCCAGTGCCCGGTATTGACCGTGCGGCCTTTCAGCAAGGGTTGCAGGGCAGCGGCTTGGGTAATTTAATTGGCATTTTAGATATTTTGGCCGGGGGTGGCATTTCAGCCCTTGGCATTTTTGCGTTAGGAATTCTGCCCTACATCAACGCCTCCATCATCATGCAGTTGATGGCCGCAGCGATTCCTAGCTTAGAAGACTTACAGAAAAACGAAGGTGAGGCCGGACGCCGCAAGATTTCTCAAATTACTCGATATGTGGCGCTAGCCTGGGCAATTTTCCAGAGCATCGGTATTTCTCTATTCATCAGCCAATACGCCATTAACCCTGGTCCCATGTTCGTGGCTCAGACGGTTCTAGCCTTAACGGCGGGTTCCATGTTTGTCATGTGGGTCGGCGAGCTGATCACTGAACGAGGGGTGGGCAACGGCGCTTCGCTGCTGATTTTTGTCAGTATCGTCTCAACCTTGCCTCGCTCATTGGGGCAAACGATTGAGCTAGCCCAGAGTGGCGACCGCAGCTTGGTGGGTGGCGTGATTATCTTGCTGCTGGTGTTCCTAGCAATGATCGTGGGGATTGTGTTCGTCCAGGAAGGTACCCGCCGTATTCCAATCATCTCGGCTCGGCGGCAGGTGGGACGACGGCTCTATCTAGAAAAGAGCAGCTATTTACCCTTGCGGCTGAATCAGGGCGGCGTGATGCCGATCATCTTTGCCTCAATGGTGCTATTCTTACCGGCCTCGCTGGTGCAGTTCTTGCCTAATAACGAAATCTTGAATCAAGTGATTCGCTATCTCAGCCCTGGGCATTGGCTGTATGTGGTTGTGTATCTAGCGCTGATTCTGTTCTTTAGCTACTTCTACGCGTCCTTGATCATCAACCCAGTTGATATGGCGCAGAACTTGAAGAAGATGGGAGCCAGCATTCCGGGGATTCGTCCAGGGAAAGCGACTAGCGAATACATCGAGCGGGTTTTGAATCGGTTGACGTTTTTGGGTGCGATTTTCTTGGGTCTGGTTGCCATCATCCCAACAGCCGTGGAAGGAGCCACCCAGGTTCGTACCTTCCAGGGTTTGGGCGCAACCTCTCTGCTGATTCTGGTCGGTGTGGCGATTGACACAGCTAAGCAGATTCAGACCTATGTGATTTCTCAACGCTATGAAGGGATGGTGAAACAGTAGTGGCTCGATTGATCTTTTTGGGACCTCCAGGGGCTGGCAAGGGAACTCAAGCTCAATCTCTGGCTCAGGCCCATCACATCCCTCATATTTCGACCGGTGACATTCTCCGGAATGCAGTGGCTCAACAAACCGAGCTGGGAAAAAAAGCTCAATCCTATATGGATCGGGGAGAATTGGTGCCCGACCAGCTCATCCTCGATCTAGTCGAAGAACGGCTAAACCAATCTGATGCAGCCTCTGGCTGGATTCTAGATGGGTTTCCCCGCACCATCACTCAGGCAACCTTCTTAGATCAGCTGCTCTCGCAAATTCATCAGAATTGCGATTATGTGGTGAACTTTGAAGTGCCCGATGAGATCCTGGTGGCGCGTCTCCTGGGCCGAGGCCGTAAGGATGATACCGAAGAAGTGATTCGGCATCGTTTAGAGGTGTATCGCCAGCAGACAGCTCCTCTAATTGATTTCTACCGCGAGCGCCAGCAGTTGGTTTCAATTGACGGCGATCAAACCATTGACCAAGTGAATCAAAAGCTGGGCCAAATCCTTCGCCCTAAGGTTTGATTCGGTTCATCCCTGAGAAGGTGAGAACAAGCATACTTTGGGGTGAGTTGATCGAGATCACTGCGAAAAACCAACTTTCTTAAACATTTGTTAGGCTAGAAATGAAATTCTGTGGCTTGGGTCTAGGATGACTGCGTGGGTTTAACTTAGCCGAGTCAGCAATTCAACCCAACGGTTATTCAGCCCAGCTACTTTAATAAGTTCATTTTTTGTTGATTAGTTGAGGAGAGCAAATTGTCTAAGCAAGATTTGATTGAAATGGAAGGCACTGTGACTGATTCACTGCCGAATGCCATGTTCCGTGTCGATTTAGATAACGGGTTTAATGTCCTAGCCCATATTTCTGGCAAAATCCGTCGTAACTATATCAAGATCCTGCCCGGTGATCGAGTCAAGGTGGAACTGACGCCCTACGACTTAACTAAAGGCAGAATTACTTACCGTTTACGCAAGAAATAGGTAAGTTGATAGGACAGTTGCGCTAGTGATTTGCTGCTAGCTTTGAGTCAACTGATTCGGTTGCTGGTCACGCCTGCATTAGGCATTTACACAATGGCTGTCTAGCTTATCTAAACGATAACTGAGTGAACAGATTCCATTTTTTACCCGTTTTATTAGTCATTGCTTTAATATTGACAGATTAATTGCAGTTTGCTAATATATTAAGTTTGTAGTCATAGGTTGGGGACATGAAGGTCCGAGCATCTGTACGAAGAATGTGCGAAAAATGTCGGGTGATTCGGCGCAAGGGTCGGGTCATGGTGATTTGCTCCAACCCGAAGCATAAGCAGCGTCAAGGGTAGTTTCCCTTGGTCGTGCAACTGGATATGAGATGCTGAGCATCGGCTGAGAATTTCAGTCCTGGTATAAATCGTTAGATTGTAGCAGCGAAACGGAGAGAAATAAAACGTGGCGCGGATAGCTGGAGTAGACCTTCCACGGGATAAGCGTGTAGAAATTGGTCTCACCTACATTTACGGAATTGGATTAACCCGCTCGAAGCAAGTTTTGGCGAAGACTGGGGTAAATCCTGATACGCGAGTCAAAGATTTAAGCGACGCCGAAGTGGCTGCGCTGCGGGAAGCCGTCGAGGGCGACTACCAGGTTGAGGGTGACCTCAGACGTTGGGAGTCCATGAATATCAAGCGATTGATGGACATTGGCACTTACAGAGGTCGTCGCCATCGATTGGGTCTGCCCGTTCGGGGTCAAAGAACGCGAACCAATGCTCGGACCCGCCGGGGTGGTCGCCGCACTGTAGCAGGTAAGAAGAAAGCGCCCAGCAAGAAATAGGGCCGTATCTGGGAAGTTGGATCTAGCAGCGAAATGGGTCCCCCTAGTCGCTGTTTTTGTCTGTCTGAGAAAAGCTGGCCGGGGAACTACGTCTCAGCTTTTTCGCAATCCACTCACCGCCTACAGTCAATTTTCCTGACAATTACTTGGACTAGGCATTGGCTGGTCCGCTCTATGAACGAGTCTAATCAACGAGAATCACTTAAGTCTAATTAACGAGAGATAACGGCGTATGGCACGACAACCCACCAGAAAGACGGGAGCTAAAAAGCAGAAGCGGAATGTGCCCAATGGAGTGGCTCATATCCAATCGACCTTCAACAACACGATCGTAACCATTACCGATGTAAATGGCGAGACTATTTCTTGGTCGTCCTCTGGAGCTAGCGGCTTCAAAGGCGCGAAGAAAGGAACTCCCTATGCGGCGCAAACGGCAGCTGAGCGGGCTGCCCAACGGGCGACTGAGCAAGGTATGCGGCAAATCGAGGTGATGGTGAGCGGTCCTGGCTCTGGCCGGGAAACGGCGATCCGGGCACTGCAAGCGGCTGGTTTGGAAATTACGTTGATTCGAGATGTAACGCCCATTCCCCACAATGGTTGTCGGCCTCCCAAGCGGCGTCGGGTGTAAGTGCTAGCTCCCGCAGCAGAAGCAATAGAGATTTGAGGAATTGAGGACAGGTTGATGTTAACCGTTATCTCAGGTTGGGAACGGATTGGCGGAATTAGGTTTGCTTTCTAGGGCTAAGGAGAAGGGAGGTTTGACTGTGGCACAGTTTCAAGTTGAGTGTGTGGAATCGGATACCGGGGATGACCGCAGCTCCTACAGCAAGTTTGTGCTGGAACCGCTCGATCGAGGGCAGGGAATCACGGTCGGCAATGCGCTGAGACGGGTTCTGCTGTCTAACCTAGAAGGGGCTGCGGTGACGGCTGTACGGATTGCGGGAGTGTCTCATGAGTTTATGACTGTCCCTGGCGTGCGGGAAGATGTGCTGGACATCTTGCTGAACATGAAGGAGGTTGTCCTCAAAAGCTATTCATCCCAACCGCAGATTGGGCGGCTGCGAGTGGAAGGACCAGCGACAATCACCGCAGGTTACTTCGACTTTCCAGCAGAAGTTCAGGTGATCGATCCGGAACAATATATCGCGACGCTGGCGGCAGGGCATACGTTAGAGATCGAGTGCCGAGTTGAAAAGGGGATTGGCTATCGGGCCATCGAGCGGGGCCGCGACGAAACGTCAGCCCTGGACTTTTTGCAAATCGACTCGGTGTTTATGCCGGTCCGCAAGGTGAACTACACCGTGGAAGACGCCAGGGTGGGTGGCTCGCTAGAGAAAGACCGTCTGATTCTGGAAGTCTGGACTAACGGCAGTTTGACGCCACAAGAGGCATTGAGCCAGGCCGCTGATATTTTGGTTGGCTTGTTCAATCCGCTGCGGGAGATTGATTTTGCGCCCATCGATGACGCCGACGAGATTGATGTCGATCCAGCTAATCAAATTCCGATCGAGGAACTACAGCTATCGGTGCGAGCCTATAACTGCCTGAAGCGTGCTCAAATTAACTCGGTTGCGGATTTGTTGGACTACACCCAGGAAGACTTGTTGGAGATCAAGAACTTTGGAGCCAAATCGGCTGAAGAGGTGATTCAAGCTCTACAGGATCGGTTGGGCATCACGCTACCCCACGATAAATCCTCTCGGTCCACCTAGATTGGGTGTTTTGATTGACTGTACTGTACTCTAGCTGATTTGAACTGCAAAAACTATGCGTCACCGTTGTCGCGTCCCACAATTGGGCAAACCTGCTGACCAGCGTAAAGCACTGCTGCGAGCGCTAACCACAGAACTGATCCGCCACGGGCGGATCACAACCACTAAAGTGCGGGCTAAGGCGGTTCGTTCTGAAGCAGAGCGGATGATCTCCTTGGCCAAAGATGGTTCCTTAGCGGCTCGGCGTGAAGCGCTTGGCTACATCTATGACAAACAGTTGGTGCATGCCCTGTTTGAACAAGCTCCTCAGCGCTATGGCAATCGCCAAGGCGGCTACACTCGCGTGCTCCGCACCGTTAACCGGAAGGGAGACAACGCCGAAATGGCCATTATTGAGTTGACTTGAGCGGTAAGCGCTCCTGGAATCGGATAACGATTATGTCTGTCAGTTTGTTATCAATGGCGTCTGGTTTGGATGAGGGGCACTCTTCATCCAAACAGACTCAGCGGGTGGCTCTGGTGATTCAATATCTGGGCACTCATTTTCATGGCTGGCAGCGGCAACCTCAGCATCGTTCTGTGCAGGAAGAGATCGAGCGGACGATTGCGTCTGTGTTGGATCATCCGGTGACGCTGCATGGGGCAGGCCGTACCGATGCAGGAGTTCATGCCGCCGCGCAGGTGGCTCACTTTGAGGCTCCCAGCCATATCCCTGCCCACCGTTGGGTCAGCATCCTCAACAGTCGTCTGCCGAACGATATTTTGATTCGAGGCTCAGCTCAGGTAGAGCAAACTTGGCATGCTCGCTTTTCGGCCTGTTGGCGGCGCTATCGATACACCATCTACACCGATGCTCGCCCGAACTTATTTGTGCGGCCCTTTACCTGGCACTATTACCTCGCGCCGTTAGAGGTGTCCTTGATGCAGGCAGCCTTGGAGCCGTTGTTGGGGCGGCAGCATTTGGCCGCGTTCCACCGGGCTGGTTCGAGTCGCGCTCATTCATGGGTGGATGTTCAGGCCGCCGAGTGTATCCGTCGAGGTCCGTTCATCCAAATCGAGCTGCAGGCCAGCGGCTTTTTGTATGGCATGGTGCGGTTGCTAGTCGGTATGCTAGTTGAGGTGGGTCGCGGAGATCGCTCGCCTGCGGAGTTTACAGAACTCTGGCAACAGCAGCGGCGGGATCTCGTGAAATATGCCGCACCGCCTCAAGGATTGTGTCTGCTGCGAGTGGGTTATCCTGAGTTTCCCTTCTCACCGGAAATTTGGTTTGACACGCAGCCGCAGTTGACCTTGCCATCGATGGCTGAACCCGTTTCCTGCTTTGGTTGAACCTTCCGGACTTTTGATTATCTTGCAAAGAACAACTGACGAATCATGAACAAGACCTATCTTCCTCCAATCGATACGATCGAACGCAACTGGTATGTTGTGGATGCCGCTGATCAGCGCCTAGGGCGTCTGGCTAGCGAGATCGCGATGGTGCTGCGCGGCAAGAATAAGCCCAGTTACACTCCCCACCTGGATACGGGAGATTTTGTGATTGTGGTCAACGCAGACAAAGTGGTCGTGACTGGCAAAAAGAGCAGTCAAAAGCTGTATCGCCGGCACTCTGGTCGGCCTGGCGGTATGAAAACCGAGACGTTCAACCAGCTCCAAGCTCGTCTGCCGGAGCGGATCGTGGAGCAAGCGGTGAAGGGCATGCTGCCGAAAAACACCTTGGGGCGTCAATTGTTTACCAAGCTCAAGGTCTATGCAGGTCCCGATCATCCCCATCAAGCTCAAAAACCTGAAGTTCTAGAGATCAAGACTATTCCTGGAGGCGATAAGTAATGCAAGCGACTGAGAGAAGCGAGCGCGTCATGTACTGGGGCACTGGGCGGCGGAAGTCTGCCGTAGCGCGAGTGCGGCTAGTTCCTGGCAGCGGCCAACTGACGATCAACGGCAAACCTGGCGATCTATATCTACAGTTCAATCCGGGCTACCTCGCGGTTACAAAGGCTCCTTTGGAAACGTTAGGATTAGAAAGCGAGTACGACATTCTGGTCAATGTGCGCGGCGGTGGCTTAACCGGGCAGGCGGATTCGATTCGGTTAGGCGTGGCACGGGCGCTCTGTCAGCTCGATCCCGATAACCGCAAACCGTTGAAGGTCGAAGGCTACCTGACCCGCGACCCACGGGCCAAAGAGCGTAAGAAGTATGGTTTGCACAAGGCTCGTAAAGCACCTCAGTACTCGAAGCGTTAAGGCTGATGCTGCAAGCGGTCTAATTCATTTCAATTAGGTTGGTAGAGAATTATGGCAAAAGATATTCACCCCCAGTGGTACCCAGAGGCAAAAGTATACTGCAATGGCGAAGTCGTGATGACGGTCGGCTCCACCAAGCCAGAGCTGCATGTTGATGTCTGGTCCGGAAATCACCCCTTCTTTACGGGTACTCAAAAGATTATTGACACTGAAGGTCGAGTCGAGCGCTTCTTACGTAAGTACGGCATGACGGACAGTCAGTCTGGCGACGCCAAGAAGAAATAGCGATTGTCACTTGCTTGTTAACTTGCAGTCAGTGGTTTCGCTTGACTGCTTTTGCTGTTTTCAAATGTGACATTCCAGTTCGTATCAGTTGGCGGTTCCTATGGCTGAAGCTTATTTATTGGACAAACTTAGATCCGTTGAGCAAACCTTCAACGAGTTGACACGACGTTTGGCGGATCCAGATGTGGCGACCGATCCGACTGAGTTTCAGCGCTTGGCCAAGGCTCGTTCTTCGCTAGAGGAAACCGTTGACACCTACGAAACCTGGAAGAAAGCACAGCAGGGGCTGGAAGAAGCGCGCCAAATTGCCAAAGACGCTAGCGCCGACCCCGAACTGAAGGAGTTGGCTGGTCTGGAAATTGAGGAATTAGAGGCCCAAATCGAAACCCTAGAAAACCGGCTGAAGGTATTACTGCTACCCCGCGATCCAAACGACGAAAAAAACATCATGCTGGAAATTCGGGCCGGTACTGGCGGCGATGAAGCAAGTATCTGGGCTGGCGATCTGGTGCGGATGTATTCCCGTTATGCCGAGAGTCAGGGCTGGCGGGTGAAGCTGGTGAGTGAATCCCTCGGCGATATGGGTGGCTTCAAAGAAGCGATTCTAGAAATTCAAGGGGATCAGGTTTACAGCAAACTCAAGTTCGAGGCCGGTGTGCATCGCGTGCAGCGAGTTCCGGTGACGGAAGCGGGTGGTCGGGTGCATACCTCTACGGCAACTGTGGCCGTGATGCCGGAAGTGGATGAGGTCGATGTCGAGATTGATCCGAAGGATGTGGAGATTACTACCGCTCGATCAGGTGGAGCGGGTGGTCAGAACGTCAACAAGGTGGAAACGGCGGTCGATTTGTTTCATAAACCCACAGGTATTCGTGTCTTTTGTACCGAAGAGCGGTCCCAACTGCAAAACCGCGAGCGGGCGATGCAAATTCTGCGGGCCAAACTCTATGAAATGAAGCTACGGGAACAGCAGGAAGCCGTCACTTCAATGCGGCGCTCTCAAGTGGGTACAGGTGCGCGCTCAGAAAAAATCCGCACCTACAACTACAAAGATAATCGCGTGACCGACCACCGCTTGGGCCAGAACTTCACGTTGAACCCGGTGTTGGAGGGCGATTTAGAATCGGTGATTCAGTCTTGTATTTCTCAAGACCAACAGGAGCGACTGGAAGAACTGGCAGCATCCACTACAGCTGCGGTCTGATAAGCCCCCTCCGCCAACGTCTTTTTCAGAATTGCTCACAAGCACTCATTGAAAACATTTGTTTACCCTCTGGACGCTAGCCCGATTCGAGCATAGAATGAGTCAGTTCATCTGTACTTGTGTCTATGCCTCGCTTTCTCCATCTAGCTGACGTTCATCTGGGCTTTGACCGCTACGACTGCAAAGAGCGGACGCAGGATTTTTTCTATGCCTTCAATGACGCGATCGAGAAATACGCGATTGCAGAGCAGGTAGACTTTGTCCTGATTGCCGGTGACTTGTTTGAGCATCGCAACATTCAGCCCGCTACCTTAAACCAAGCTCAGTACTGTTTGCAGGAATTGCAGAAAGCCGGTATTCCTGTGCTGGCGATTGAGGGGAATCACGACAACCGTCCCTACGGTACCAAAACAAATTGGTTGCGCTATCTGGCCGACTGGGGATTGCTGATTCTGCTGGAACCGGGTGATGCCACTGCTGAGGAATCGTTTTATAGTCCGTGGAATGGGCGCTCTGGTGCCTATATCGATTTGGATTGCGGAGTACGAGTCTTGGGATCGAGCTGGTACGGAACTTCAGCACCCAAAGCAATCGAGCAGATTGTTGCCGCAATGGGCAAACTACCTCCGAGTGCTGGGCCAACGATTCTGATGTTTCACCACGGCCTAGAAGGACAGATCGCGCGTTACCAAGGTGCGCTCAGATATGCTGATGTCTTGCCCCTGAAACAAGCGGGGGTTGATTATTTGGCATTGGGGCATATTCACAAGAGCTATAGCTTAGAAAACTGGATCTTCAACCCTGGCTCCATCGAAGCCAACAGCGTGGAGGAAGCCAGCTACCAGCGGGGAGTTTATCTGGTAGAAATCAACGAAACTGGTATCCAGGCCGAGCTGAAACAGGATTATTACCAGCGGGACGTTGTGCGGTTAAAGCTCTCAACCAATGGACAAGAGTCAGTCGAAGAACTAGAGCAGCAGGCGATTGCCCAAGTCCAGCAGGCGATTCAGCAAAACCGCTTGTGTCCAGCCGATGCTCCAATTGTGGAACTGCGCATTGACGGTCAGGTCGGCTTTGATCGGTTAGAACTGGATACCCGCCGATTGCAGCTCCAGCTCCAGCAGCTCAGCAATGCCCTGATCTTTCTGCTCAAATACGAAGTCGATTCGCTTGCCTATGCCTCCCACCTAACCGAAGATGCCAGCCGTCTTCAGATCGAGCGAGAGGTGTTTTTGGATCTGCTGACGGCGAACAACTCCTACAAAAAGCGAGCCGCCGAGTTAGCAGACGGACTAATCGCCCTCAAGGAACAGCAGCTCGAAGGGCGATCAGAAGCAGAGCTATATCGATTTGTGCGGGACATGGTCCTGCCAGAGCGGCTGTACTCAGTTGATGCCCTGGAGAGCGAGGAGCTGAGCTAAGCGTGAGATTGAATTAAGATCCCCGCTGGATCTCAGTAAAGATTGCCTCCAGGATTTCCGTCGCTCCTTGCTGACGGAGATTATGAGCGAGTTGTATTCCTAGTGCTTCCGCTTCGGTTGCTGCTCCAGAGATACTATCTTTGACCATCTGCTGTCCATCCAGGCTAGCGACCATGCCGGTCAGCGTCAGCGTATTGCCTTCGATGGTTGTGTTGACGCCAATCGGCACCTGGCAACCGCCTTCTAGTTCGCGCAGAAACGCTCGCTCAGCATAGCAACGGTAGGCAGTGGGCTGATGTTCTAATGCCTTCAGCAACTCTAGAATTTCGCTGTCTTCCGCGCGGCACTCGATGCCTAACGCACCCTGACCGACGGCATGAAGCGACACTTCCGGCGGCAAAACCTGATGAATTCGCTCGGCCATTCCCAGCCGCCGCAACCCGGCCACTGCCAGAATAATTGCGTCAAACTCGCCTGCGTCTAGCTTTTGTAATCGAGTATTTAAGTTGCCACGAATATCTTTGAATGCCAGATGCGGGTAATGGTGCCGTAACTGAGCCAAGCGACGCAACGAGGAGGTGCCCACCACAGCACCTTCGGGCAGGGTATCGATTTGCTTATCTTGATGGCGAGCATGCACCACAAGCGCATCGGCAGGATCTTCCCGTTCCGTAACGCAGCCAAGCATCAATCCTTCCGGGAGCCGAGTCGGCAGATCCTTGAGCGAATGCACCGCAAAGTCAATCTCGCCTTGCAACATGCCGATTTCCAACTCTTTGGTGAATAAGCCTTTGTCACCAATTTTGGCTAGCGCCACATCCAGAATTTTGTCACCCTGGGTGCTCATCGTATGAACTTCAAATTTACGATTTGCGAATCGTTGCTGAAGTTCGGCTTGCACCCAATGAGTTTGCACAAGAGCCAGTTGACTTTTGCGAGAGCCAATCCGAATTGAACGAGGAGGACTAGAAACCATTTGTGAAGCGTGATCTAAAAATGCAAAATGATGTTAGCGCGACCAAAATTAAACAATCGGGAAACATGCAGGCTAATTTAGTTCGTATTACTGCCTAGTGAAGTAACTAGAGAATTGAAATATTGAGTTGAATAGGTATCTTACCCATTCAGGCTGCATGTCAAGCTAATTTTGACCATCTAACCAGCTTACCGCAGTCTGGGAACCGAAGGTGCAAGAGATTGATGACAAGAAATTGATCCAGCATTTTTTAGGCTAGTGAAGTACGAAAAACGCAGTGCCCCTGCACCTCACATGAGTGAAAAAGGCTGTAGTAAGAAAGAAATAGTAAGAAATGTAAGAAATGCTGCGGGTGCTATCGAGTCGTGAAGGCTTCGCTAAAGCGGCGAGTAATTGGTTCGAGCAGGAAGGTAAGGACCGACCGCTGCCGAGTCACAATTTCCGCCGTAGCGGTCATACCCGGCGTCAGTTCGACCGGCTCATCGTTGACGATAATGTCCTTGCGCTTCAGCTTTACTTTTGTCTCAAATACCGGGCCTAGTTCCTGATCAATCGTGGCGTTGGGGCTAATCTGCACCACTTCGCCCTCGATGGTGCCAAACTCTTGAAATGGAAAGGTGGCCAGCTTCACCTTGGCCCGCATACCGTTGCTAATAAAACCGATATCGCGGTTGAGCACCTTGACTTCTAGCAATAAATCCTCGTCATCCGGCAGAATCGACAGCAACTCCTGCCCTGGTGCAACTGCACGCTCGCCTAGTGTGGTTTGGACATCGTAAACCTTTCCAGACACCGGAGCCGTGATTGTCTGGCCTTCAGTTCTGAGGCGGGCCTGAGTCAGTTGGCCTTCGATGTTAGCTAGTTCCTCTTGGCGCTGTTTCAGTTGAGTGAGAATTTCGCTCTGCCGTTCGGAGCCTAGCCGATTCGTCGTTTGTTGAGCTGCCTGATACGCTTGCTCTGCTTGCAAAATTGCCTGCTGTTGAGCTGCGATCTCCTGCTGCAACGAATTGACCCGATCTTCAGCTTCCGTCAATCGATCTTTCGCTTCTAGATAATCAAAGCGTGGAATTGCCCCATCGACCAGTTTGCGCAGACTGGCTTCTCGCTCTTGAGCATTTTTTAACGCGGTGCGAGCATTGGCCAGATTGCCTTCCAGCTTGGCGAATTGAGCCTTGGCTTCAGCGATCACAGCCCGCTGGCGTTGGGCATCAGCAGTGGCAGCCGCTTGACGGGTATCAAATTCGCGCAGCCGAGCTGTTAAAAGTTGATCTTGCAAAGCCGTTCCTGTTTTCGTTTGGCCTTCGCTTTCTGCCTTCAGCCGAGCCATGTCCTGCCGCACCGCAACCGCAATTTTTTCCAGCCGATCCACTTCCGCCTGATTCAGAGCCGGATCCTGCACCAACAGCACATCGCCTTTTTTAACTTGCTCCCCTTCCTGGACGCGAATTTCGCTGATAATGCCCCCCTCTAGGGCACGCACGGGCCGTACCTGAGCCGAGGGAATCAGTTCACCCTGAGCCGTTGCTACTTCATCCACTTTGCTGAAATGCGCCCAGCCAATTGCGCTAAACACGAGCGTTGACAGGGTTCCAGCTAGCAGCCGGGTGTAGAGGGGCGGCAGTTCGCGCACCGCCTTGCCCAGTTCATAGGATAGATAATCTTCTGGGCTAACAAACTGTTGGCGGGTTTGGCGAGCTTGAGCGGATGATGTGTCTTGGGAGGACTGCATGGCAATTTGATTGAGTGGATATAGAGAGGCAAGAGGGGCAGATGTGAAGTGGGAAAAACAATCAGCCTCAGATTCTAGATCTCCTCTATTCTGCCCATATTTTCTCTCAACTGGAGGTGGACTTGACTAGATTGGATAGCCTACTCAATAACCGGACTAAACTACGACGGAGACACTACCACCTCACTGAGCTAATCACCTCAAACCCTTGCAGTCCTTCAGGAGTTTCGTAGTTCACATCTACAGCAGTGACTTGAGCAGCGGGCGGGCCTTGATGGCACCAGCGGAGCATTTCGTCTATCTGCGCCTGTGTCCCTTCAAACACGGCTTCCACTCGTCCGTCTCGCAGGTTGCGCACCCAGCCGCTGAGTTTCAGCAATTGGGCCATATCCCAGGTAGAGGCCCGGTAGCCCACGCCTTGCACCCGACCTGAGATGATCGCATGGGCGCGGATCCGATCAGAAGGCGGTTGATTCATAGGAACTTTCCAGTCAACCTAGAGTTTTTCTTGCAGCGGTTTACAAAAATCGTCGATGCCTGTTTTGGCAACATAGAGTACTACCGGAGTGGCCAGAACCGTTGGAATGTTGGTTTCCTGAGCCAGAAGGTTAATCGCACTGCTAACGGTTCCAGCCTGAATCGCTTCCTTGATCCCCGTCTGGCAGAGAAAAACCCGCCATCGTTTTGCCACTCCGTCTAGCCACTGTTCGGTGCGATCGGGTTCCTGTCCTACCTGGAGGGCTAAGGCAATGGCGGCATCTTCCAGATCTCCCTCGCAGTCTTCGATCATATTGAGCGCCCGCAGCGCCACTTCGTTATCGGCTAGTTGGGAACGATAGTGGTCAATTTCTTCGGAAGAGAGGGTGATCATAGTGCTCGCATTTGCCAATCTTTAGCTCAGTTTGCCTTATCGACGGGTTCCCATCAAGCCATTCACCACACCCGTGCCAATGCACAGCAAGATCAGCAGCCAGATGATGCCCCCTGGCAAAAAGGTCAAAATCCCAATCCCGCGTAGGATCCATACGGCAGCCGTCAAGCCGAGGGCAAACAGAAAAAGCTGCGTGGTGGGTCGCATAGATTTAAGCATAAACCTACCTACCATTTAGATTGAATGACAAAACTCACGGTGGGGATTTGCGCTGAAACTGGAAGAGAACCACTATCGGTTGCGCAGAGCCGACAAAATGCCGATGCCAATCGCCAGCAGCACTAGCGCATAAATCGCCGTTCGGGGAATGTTGGTTAGGAAGCCAAACGCTTGCAGCAGCAATACCAGTGCCATGATCACCAACAAAATACCAGCAACATACAAGAAAATTCGGATACCAAGATTGGGAGACTGCCTCACCTAACCCTCCTATCAACTCCTGTCAACAGCAAATGGCAAACCTAGCTTTTAGCAGACCTATTCTTACACGGACTTGCAGCTCGTGGGACGGAAAGTTCGCCAGCAAAGAAATTTTTTAGATCTTCACATCAACCCCAAAAAGTTAGCTTGTATCTTCAGCCATTAGGAACTACAACTAAGGGCAGTGAAGTTGCATTTCTAGAACTAGTAGGATGAATTTAATTTCCCAGTTGAAGACAGGCAGTTGAGTGAGTTGAGGCACCCTAGTTGAAGACAGTTGAAGACAATGGCGAGGCGGATTTAGAGCTTGATAGCCGCGAGTCGCAATTTTTTAGATATAGCGAGTAACGTATGACCTTAGCGCTTGTTGAACCTGCGATCGATCTTGGATGGGATACCGCTCACCAGACGGCTTTGTTGCATGGAGAGATCCTGCTTCAAACCCGATCCCACTCGGCCTGGGGCGGAGCTGTTACAGCGCAAATGTATTTGCCACTAGAGCGGTCGCAGGTCTGGCAGCAGTTGATCGATTATCCACGCTGGGTGCAATATTTTCCCAGTTTAACCCACAGCCAAATTATCTCTAGTCATGATGGCTCTCGTAGCTACAAGCGGCTTTACCAGGTTGCGGGCAAAACGTTTCTTTGCTTCACAGCTCAGGTAGAAATTTATCTCAAAGCCTTTGAAACGATCCAGCCCCGCTGGCATCAAATTCAATTTCAGTTAGAAAAGGGCAGCTTTCACGATTTTTCGGCGCTCCTCAAACTGCATGATCATCAAGCCGGTACACTTCTGACTTACTCTGTCCAAGCAACTCCTTCCCTTCCAATTCCCACCCAGATTATTCAAGAAGGCATTCGGCTCGACCTGCCGACCAACATGCGCTCAATGCGGCGAGTGATCTGCCGCCAGTAGTTTCAGTTCCGTTTCATTCATAATAATGATGATGGGCTGGCATTTAGTTCTGTCAGCATAGCGGCAAACGCAATGCTCAGCTTGTTTGATAATTGGACGATCTCTAAATGACGTTCATCTTGACGAATGACGATGGAATTGATGCGCCTGGGCTACGAGCACTCCAGCAAGCGGTTGGGGGGCAGGGAATTGTTGTTGCGCCGCTCCAGCATCACTCAGGCTGTAGCCATCAGGTGACGACTGCTCGCCCGATTCGGGTTGAGCAGCGTTCGGATTATGAATATGCTGTCGATGGCACACCCGTGGATTGTATCCGGATTGCCTTGAGCCAGATCTGCCCTGATGCCACGTTAGTCCTGTCGGGAATCAACGCAGGCGGCAATTTGGGCGCGGATATTCACATTTCTGGGACGGTGGCCGCCGTTCGAGAAGCTGCTCTGTATCGAGTGCCGGGGATTGCTATTTCTCACTACATTCACCAAAGGCGAGTGATTGATTGGCAGCGAGCTGCCAACTGGGCATCCTTGGTGATCGACAAGCTGAGACACCAATCCTCTCCAGCAGGCAGGTTTTGGAACGTTAATTTGCCCCATCCGGATGGTTCGGTGACTGAGGTGGATATTGTTTTCTGTTCCTTGTGCACCCAACCCCTACCGGCAGTTTATCAAGCGCTAGAGTCGGGAACGTTAAAATATGCCGGGGAGTATGGCAAACGGGCACGCGATCCAGGCTCCGATGTTGATGTGTGTTTCTCTGGCAATATTGCGGTCACGCAAGTACAACTCTGGAACCACCGGGAGTGAACCCAATGGTCCAGGCTTAATTGTTTAGTTTGAGTGGGTTCGCAGTAGTCGCGTTGACAAGGCGTCTTTTGCTGAAATTCTTGAGAGAGTGCTGTTATGCCTAAACCATATCAATCGAGTGTCGCCTTGATTGGATTGGCGAGTCTACTAGTTTCTACCAGCGCCTGTAGCAATAGTCCGGAGCTGTCCGCTGAATCATCCCTGCCGTCACCAACCGCCCCAGCAGTTCAACCAGATCCGGCTACCCCAGCTAAAGCATCAACCTCTAAGATTGATCCATTTCGATTAGCCATTGACCGGGCATCGAGTGCCTATACCATCAGCAAATCGGCCCAATCGCGCGATGACTGGAAACTGGTCGCGAATCGCTGGCGGCAGGCGATTGAACTAATGAAATCGGTTCCGGCTGCGAGTCCCCATCATGCTCAGGTGCGGCAAAAGCTAGCCGCTTACCAAAAGAATTTGGCCTATGCGCAACAACAGGCCAATCGGCCAACTGCTCCTAACCCGACTGGAGTAATTATTTTGCCTCCACGGACACCCCAGAAGCAACCAACTGCTGTATCTGCACCCATTGCGGCTGCCGTTCCCCAAGTCGCTACTCCTGCTCCAGTTAGCAGCAATCGAGTGTTTTACGCACCAATTGTGCGCCGAGAGGGAAACACGCCTGTGATCCGGGTTCTGTTTAACAATGAGCAGCCATTTGACATGATTGTGGATACCGGAGCCAGCGGCACATTAATTACTCGCAAAATGGCGGACAGTTTGGGCGTAGTGCCAATTGCCCAGGCCACGGTTGATACAGCTAGTCAAAAAGGAGTGGCCTTTCCGGTTGGGTATGTCCAGTCGATGGAGGTAGAGGGTGCCGTCGCTCGTGATGTGTTAGTGGCGGTGGCTGGGCCGGAACTCGATATAGGACTGCTTGGGCATGATTTCTTCGGCCACTATGATGTGACGATTCGCGCCAATGAAGTTGAATTCCGCGAGCGTTCCTGATCACGAGCCATAGATTTGGTCATTGCGTCCCCAAACCGCCATCAGACGCCCAAACAGCGATTGACAAAGCTCGTGACCGTCTGCTTCAACCGCTGCCGCTGCCGCCATTGCTGAAAGGCCTGGTTATAATCGTCTTCGCTCAAGAAATAGGTTTTCCAGGCTGAGAGGGCTAAGCTGACCCCGCCCACAAACACCGGAAATAGCCAGAACTGCCCACCGAATAACAAGTAGAGGGCCAAAAAGAACCCTGCAAAAATCAAATGCTTCACCGCCTGCGAGCGAAACCGTCCTTGCCGCACTCGATCGAAAGCTTGTCGTTCCGCCTGTTCACCTTGATGCGCTAACCATTCCTGTTCAGCAGCCAGAATATCGGCTGGGGCAATATTCAGCTCAGCAGCAATTTCAAACAGTTGGGTGCGGGTTAGCTCACCGGCTTCTGCCTGTCGTGCAATCGCCAGGTTCAGAATTTGCTGCGCGTCTTCAGAGCGGTAGTAGGTTTCGTGAGGTGTGGTAGTCATGGTTGCAGTAGCGGAAGTTCTAGCTGAACAGCGGTGACCAAACAAATTGCCCTATCAAGCAAAACAGGGAAAATTTGCCAAACAGCTCTCTCTTCGTTATAAGCAAATTTTGGCAGTTTGAGTAAATCGTGGAGTAGGGATTTCCTCCCTGTGCTTTATTCTGGCTTCCAGTCTGGTTGAGGGCTGATGTAGTGTCTTAACTAGTGACTTGATACTAGTGACTTAATTGCGTGCCCTAGTCCTGCACATAGTCCTGACCATTCAGTAGCGCCATTTCCGCCCGGACAAATTCTCGTCCTAAATAGGCGGCGTGGTCTAGATAGGTGATCGGGCAGGGTTGGGTTTCTTCAAAAATCTTGATGCAAAGTTCCTTAGCCGTGCGACCTGTAAAAACCGCCGTTGGCACCCGCTCTACTTTGACATTGCAGGGTAGCGGCTCTCCAGTTTCTGGATCACAGGCTAGCCCTTGGTCGTTGATCACATTGGTGTAGTGCTTGGCGCAAATTAACTGGGCTTCCCGATCCACAAAGATGACGAAGTAGCCGGCGGGGTCAAGGTCAATGAAGCGATTCGATAATTTATTGTCTAAAGCTGCTCGTTCTTCAGCCAGGGAATTGGTGGTTAACATAGCTTATGCAAATCAGGTTAAGGGGAAACTACGGTTCTGGAATTGAGTGTGCTGTAATCGAAGTTTGCTACCGTCCTTGATCCAGTTTATCCCCCAGAATTCTTCTCGATCGGGTTTGATGATCAAGTCTGGATAAAATCAATCTCAATAAGGTCGTCTGACAATCTCTGCAAGCTCAAGGTGATGGATTGGCATTAGAGCGGGAAGCCGGAGCAGAGCCAACAATATGCCAAGGAATCGTGCGGTCAGCAGCGAGCTGAAAGGCCACAGCCCGTGCTCCATGACGATTGATGTGGCTAGGATCGGCAAAATAGTGATTTTTGACCAGCTCTGGATGTTGGCTGAGATCGCGGAACATAAAGCGCTCGCGGGCTGCTAATCGCCACATATGCTGCTGAAACTCGGTTTCGTAATTCCGCCGAACTGTATCAGCCAGGTAATCGCGGGTGAGGGGCAAGTTGACGAAGACTAGCGTAATCCCCTGCTGTCGGGCAAAGTTAGCCAGGGATACCGTTGCATCAGTCTGATCGCCTCGGAGGTTGAAGTTATAGTAGTTGTTGTCGTACCGGCCTGAAACTCGCGGGTAGCGTCGATAGTAGCTGCTGGGATCATACTGCTCGGTTATGGTTTGGAATCCTTGCAGGGTTAGATCGGGAGCAACTGGCGTTTCGTTGGCTGCTGCCACAGACTCCGCCAAAGACTTGTTTGCCGTGGTCACAAAGGTAGGAATCTCCCAATCGGTGGTGCGAGATGGAATTGGACGCTCACCCCGCTGCACTCGCTGATAGCCAGGAGATGCCACAATTTGGCTGTAGGTCCGGTCTGGCCGACCGCTATTGAAGGCCCGCGAGCCATCGCCCCAGATCACCAGACGCGGCAACTGCTCAGGAGCCAAAATATCTTGCATCAGCAGATTCATCACCTGGGCTGTGGCACCATTGATGCCAAAGTTATACACCTTTAGTCCCGGATGACCTTGAGTGGCTAAAGCTTCTTCTAACGCTGCCGGATCAATACCCTGAAGGGAACGAGAACTGCCAATGATCAGAACATCGGGTTTGCCGTGGGTGCGCAGGTACTGTAAATAAAGCTGCAGCTCTTGGTCGAGTCGCTCGCTGTCGAAGGAGGGAAAATTGTAGGGAGGCAGCAGCAACTCCGGCAGTGCCATGGGCGGCAGTGGTAGGATCAAGTCCGATAGGCGAGAAGAGTAGCCGTTAGCCCGATCGTCGTCAACGCCTGATGCCGATTGATTAGCAGAACGCGGCTCAGCGGCAGTAGAAGTCCTTTGTGAGGGTGTATTCTGCTTGGCTTCTGGAAGAGCAACTGTTTTTAGCCCATAGGCTAATGCCAACAAAACGCCCGGTAACAGCAATCCTTTGGATACCATGTTTGACTACCTAGTTTGACTACCTGCATTCGCGGTGCAAACGACTTAATCTGACGTTTTGTTAAGTCAGGTAGTCTTACCCTATCGCTAAAAATGAGGCAAGGTCAACTGCCCCGCCTCAAGCAAAGATTGCGTTAGCTATTGATTGGTTCAATTGAGCGAACCTGTCGTCAACTGCGTTACTAAACGCAGAGCAGCAGACAAACCAGCGCCAATACAGCCGAAATCAGGTAGAAGCGCGAAACCACCTGAGTTTCAGTCCAGCCGGTCAGCTCAAAGTGATGGTGCAAAGGAGCCATTTTGAACAGGCGCTTGCCGATTCCATTGGCATCTTTGGTGGCCTTGTAGTAGCCAACTTGTGCAATCACCGACAGGGTTTCAGCCAGAAATAGCCCGCTCAGAATCAACAAACCAAACAACGAGTGACTAATCAGCGCCACGGCAGCTAAGGCTCCACCCAAGGCTAGAGAACCAGTATCGCCCATGAACACTCGCGCCGGATTGTAGTTGTGCGCTAGAAACCCAAGGCAGCCACCGCTCAGGCAGGCACAAAAGACCAGCAGCTCTGGGGCCGTAGGAGCCACTAACGCAGCCAATCCCAGCAGCGCAATTGCACCCGTACCGCCTGCCAATCCATCTAAACCATCGGTGAGATTCGTAGCATTACTCTCGGCGACCAGAACGAACCAAGCCAGCGGCAAAAACAGCAAGCCTAGCGAAAGCGTCATCCCAAACGGGAAAACGATCGTAGATACATCCGCCGGTTGACTCCAAAGCAGCCAGCCGCAAAACAGCCCACCGAAGAGAACTTGTAGGGCCAGCTTCAGCTTCGGGGAAATGCCTTTGTTAGACTTGCGCCGCAAAATTTGCCAGTCATCCAACCAGCCAATTCCGGCATAGGCCAACGTCAGAGCCGATACAGCTACCACATTGGGCGCAAACCCGGTCCAGAACAGAGCCACTACTACCGCCGCAGGGACAAAGAAGATCCCACCCATGGTTGGGGTGCCGGCCTTCTTCAAATGCGCTTGCGGGCCGTCTTGGCGAATCACCTGACCTGCTTTTAGATCGCGCAGCAGGGGGACAACCCACAGTCCTAGCATGCCGGCCACCAAGGCAGTTACAACCAAAGGCAGGGTCAACCCAAAACCGGAAGCCAGCGAGCGGCCAGCAATCCAGTCCAGAATCAAAGCGGTTGTTGTGAGTCCTGCACCCAGTGTTAAAAACAGACGATATCCAGACAGTCCGATGGATTTGATAGATTTTTGGGAAATAATCGGTGTCTTTCTGTCCGGTGTTATCTTGGCATCCACAATTTCAGATTTCACTCCACACCACACACTACAAAGCCTACCAGCCTGATTTCAGGAAATCAAAGTTTTTCTTTGCAAATTCAAACTAGTGCTGGAATCATGCCACAGAATTTTTAAAATGGATCACCAAATGATTACCTGAATTTTCTGGAATTCCAAATTCTTAATTGCAACTGCAGCTTACTCTTCCAAGTCGAGGGAATCGTCATCATCATCGAGATCAAAGGTGGCATCGTCACCGGACATCAGCTCGGTGATCTCTTCTTCATCTTCGGAGAAGTCAAAATCGGAAACATCGCGAGACAGCAGGCGTCCGGTTCCCTCTAGCCAATCTAAGATAGAAGCATCTTGCTGTAAAGGAATTGGTGCAGCGGGTTGGTTGCGGGGAACCTCGTGTAGAGCAGGATTATGCATAGTTAACAGCGTGGTTAGTTTGGATCAGCTAATGGTAGCAAACATGGAGTTCGAGCGGCCGGCCACGCGAATTCACTGAATCGCCAGCGGACCAACCAAAAACCCTCGATACTACTAGCTTAAATCCTACTTGATGTCAACACCAAGCGTTTGGTGAAACAATTTGAAATATTTGGCTGAATTGGACTGACTTAGTCGCAATGATTTTGATTTAACTTGACGATCACCGACGACCGATTTGGTCTAGATCTGGTTTTAGATCTCAAAGTTTAGATTTTCAAAGATGTCTGGCTCTGGTCAACCATGCGGCTGGCGGACCTAGCCACCCGCCTCTACGGGCAGTTTGAACCGACTCTCTGGTCACTCAGTTTTCATCTGAAGAGGGCATTATGCTTGGTAAATCTACATTACTGGAAGCGATTGCGGGTAAAAATCGGGGCCTATTGGCAACCGAGTCGGAGCAACTGGCTATCCTCTCTGCAATTGCCCAATTAGAAGACCGCAACCCTACCCCCCAGCCGCTAGAAGCGGTCGATAAGCTGAACGGCAACTGGCGATTGATCTACACCACCAGCCAGGGACTGCTGCGGATTGATCAGTTTCCATTCCTAAAACTGGGCCAGATCTATCAATGCATTCGAGTTAGAACTGCCACGCTTTACAATATTGCCGAGGTCTATGGTTTACCCTATCTGGAAGGGTTAGTCAGCGTGGCCGCGAGGTTTGAACCCGTATCAGAAAAGCGAGTTAACGTTAGCTTTGAGCGCTCGATTATTGGCTTGCAGCGACTGGTTGACTATCGTTCACCCGACCACTTTATTCAGCGGATTGAAGCAGGCCAAAAATTTCCGGCGATTGATTTCAACATCACGGCTCGCGAGCAGCGCGGCTGGCTAGAAATTACCTACCTAGATGATGATCTGCGAATTGGCAGAGGCAACGAGGGTAATGTGTTTGTTTTAACGAAGGCAGTTTAATTAGGCAAATGAGCAGGGCTATGACGATGCAAACCCTCTTTCATCTGGCGTTTCCCGTCACCGATATTGCGATAGCTAAAGAGTACTATGGCAACGGGCTGGGTTGTGCTGTAGGGCGAGAAAATGCCAAATCGGTGATTCTGAATCTATATGGTCATCAGCTAGTAGCCCATCTCACCGATCAGCCGTTGACTCCGCAACCGGGGATCTATCCACACCATTTTGGTTTGGTTTTTCTGGCCGAAGCGGATTGGGAAGCGTTATTAGAACGGGCGCAGCGAAAAGGCTTGAAGTTTTACCAATCGCCGAAGTATCGGTTCACGGGGTCGCCGTTAGAGCATCGCACTTTCTTTTTAGAAGATCCGTTTCACAATTTGATGGAATTCAAGTATTACGCTCATCCATCGGCCATTTTTGGCGAAGTGGAATTTGTCCAAATCGGGGATCGAGAATGACGCAATCAGCCTATCAGAATTGGCAGCAAAGAGTCAGGTTCTACTTTGAAGATATTGAAACGCCGGTTGGCAAAGCGATCAACCTGATGATTACGGGCATGGTGCTGCTATCGTCTGCCATTTTTGTAGCCGAAACCTATCCAATTCCAGCTTCCGTCAAGGCGGTTTTGGCGATTCTAAATGATCTGATTCTGGTGGTTTTTACGATCGAGTATATTCTGCGGTTTTGGAGTGCCGAGGACAAACTGCGCTTTGTTTTCAATCCCTATTCGCTGATTGATCTGGTGGCGATTCTGCCGTTTCTGTTTACGGCGCTGGATATTCGCTTTATTCGGATTTTTCGTTGGTTTCGGATTCTGCGATTGATTCGATTTTTTGAAGGACGAACAATTTTTGGCTATGTCACCCGTCAAGATAGCGCCATTTTTGCCCGGATTTTATTCACCATTTTCACGATTATTTTTATCTATTCGGGTTTGATTTACCAGGTTGAGCATCCGATTAATTCCAGTCGGTTTACCACGTTTTTAGACGCAATTTATTTCTCAGTGGCAACGATGACTACCGTGGGCTATGGCGACATTACGCCGGTTTCCCAAGTCGGTCGGCTGCTGGCAGTGCTGATGATTTTGACCGGGATCGCGTTGATTCCCTGGCAGGTGGGCGAGTTGATCAAGCAGCTCATCAAGACCTCGAATCAGGTGGAAACGCTCTGCTCAAACTGTGGTTTGGAAACCCACGATGCCGATGCCCGCTACTGCAAAATTTGCGGCTGGCAATTGTCGAAAGTGGGCAATGCCTGCGAACTGCCGACCGTGAGCCGGGTCACAGTCAATAACGGTAAGTAACGCAAACCTAACAGCGATTAGGCTCTAGCTGACGACAAACCCGCGCTGCAACTGCCGATTGCGAATCGCTTCTAGATTGCCGGTAGGAATCGATGCAATCAACTGACGAGTGTATGCCTGCTGCGGCTGTCGGTACACCTGCTCAGCCAAACCAATTTCTTCGATTTTGCCGCCGTTCATCACGATGATGCGATCGCTCATAAACTTGACGACACTCAGATCATGGGAAATGAAAATATAGGTGAGATTTAGCTCATTCTGTAATTCCTTCAGCAAATTCAGCACCTGCGCCTGCACCGACACATCCAACGCCGACACCGACTCATCGCAGATGATGAACTTAGGATTGAGGGCCAAGGCACGGGCAATGCAAATCCGCTGCCGCTGACCGCCGGAAAACTCATGGGGATAGCGCTGACTGCACCCCGGATCGATACCGACGCGATCCAATAGATAGGACATGCGTTGCAGCCGCTCGCGGGCATTGCCAACTCCATGAATTTTCAACGGTTCCATCACGGCTTCCCCAATCGTGATGCGTGGATCGAGCGAGCTGTAGGGGTCTTGGAAGATAATTTGCATCTCGCGTCGAAGCTGGCGGAGCTGTTTAGGGTTGAGATCAGTGATATCCCGATCTTCAAAACTGATGCGTCCGCTGATCTCTTTGATGAGCCGCAACAGAGTCCGAGCTAGGGTAGTTTTACCGCAGCCCGACTCGCCTACTAATCCCAACGTTTCGCCTGGGTACACATCGAACGAAACGCCGCTCACAGCCATCAGATAGCGCTGAGTCCGCCCAAACGTGCCGCGTACCGGAAAGCCTACCTGTAAGTCCCGTACCGACAAAATCGGTGTTTGCTGCATCAAGTTGCTACAGCGTTGGCCAGCATCCTGACTGCTGATCTCGATATTGACACGCAAAGCCTGCTCGACGCTCAGCGGTTTTTCCTGAATAATCGGCTGTCCGTCTGGGTCAATCGTCACTTCCATGAAGTCAGCAACTGTAGGCAATTGCTTCATGCGGTGATCGAGCCGGGGACGGCAGGCGAGTAGCCCTTTGGTATAGGGATGCTGAGGATTGGCAAAAATCTTCCACACCGAATCGGATTCCACAATCTTGCCGCGATACATTACCGCCACCTGATCAGCAATTTCGGCAATGATGCCCAAATCATGGGTAATGAACATAATCGCCATGCCGCGCCGGTCCCGCAGTTCCCGCAGCAAATCGAGGATCCGCGCCTGGACAGTGACATCCAGGGCGGTAGTTGGCTCATCGGCAATCAGCAAAACAGGATTGCAGCAAATTGCCATCGCGATCATGACTCGCTGAATCTGGCCGCCCGACAGCTCGTGGGGGTAGCGGTCCAGCATGGCCTGCTTTTGCCGATTCACCTGCTGGGCTACGTCCCGATTCGAGAGCTTCGCAGGATTTTGCTTGTGCCATTCCTGTAAACACCGCTGTTCGAGTTCTTCATCGCTGGGCAACAGTTTGACTTCTTGCAGCAAACTAATCGCTTGACGGCGAGCTTCTGCAGGGGCGATGTCGGGGAAATGCTGCCGAATCGCTTCAATGATTTGATAACCACAGGTGTAAACCGGATTCAGCGAACTCAACGGCTCCTGAAAAATCATCGAGATTTTGCCGCCCCGATATGGCCGCAGTTGCTCTTTGCTGAGACGCAACAAATCAACCGGCTGGCTATCTGCTGTTTCCTGAAACCAGATCTCACCGCCGGTAACCTGACCGGGTGGATTTGGCACCAAGCCCATTACCGATAAAGCCGTTACTGATTTGCCCGAACCCGATTCCCCTACAATCCCAATTGTCTGGCCCCGTTTAACTTCAAAGGAAATGCCGTCAACTGCTCGAACCGGAAACTGATTGGTTTGAAACTGCACTTGCAGATCGCGAACGGCAAGGATAGTGTCACTCATGGATCAGGACAAACCAGTAACTCTTTGATTGATTAGCTGGATCTTAGCAGCGTCCAGTCCAGAATTGTTGTAACTGATCTGGCAGGAGTCAGGCTTCGTTCGTGGAACGCACTCCGCGAGCGACGGTGAGACTTCGGCGTGAGCACTGCCCCTATGGGGCCAGAAAAATCAGTCGAACGCTCAGCCGAACCGGAGTCAGCAGTCAGAGCTGAAATTATTCTGGAATGATCGACAGTGTGTAGGGTTGTCCGCCCTGAATTTGGTTGCCGACGTAGACCGAATAGGTTCCCGGTTGCCATACGCCCGGTACCTCAATATTGCCGCCGGCTGAGCCATCTGCCATGACGCAGCGTTCGACCGGACCGGTGATCCAGAGCGTGGGTTGGCCTTGGCTTTGGACTTTGAAGCGTAGGGGAGTGGGTTGGTTCACCACAATAACTTGTGTGGGTGAGCCAGTGTTAAAGCCACACTGACTTTGATTTTGCCCAGAACTGCCCGATACGGTCACGGCTGAAGCGAGGGGAGTTTGCACTGTGTCGGCAGCAGCAACCGTGGTGATGGCTAATGTGGCAGCAAGCGCAGTGGGTATGAGCACCCAATCGATGGATCGTTTCATAGTGCTCCTCCTTCAGGCAGGGGTATATGCTGAAGCTAATGAAATGCTGAATAGAAGGCTGATTAAAAACAAAACGTTTGCCAAAGGCTGTCAATTGGTAGAATGTATCACCCCTTACCATTGCATCCTAGCGCTTACGAGAAACCTTGGAACAGGGGAACTGTGACAGTTTTACAACTGATGCTTAAAGATTCCCAGATCGCTTCTGCCATGCCAACTTTGCGGCTCCCACAATGCCAGCTTGATTGCCGAGTTCGGCTTTTAGCAACTGAAGTTTGGAGCGAGAGCTGGGCAGTACCCGCCGCTCTAATTCTTGCCACACCGTCGGAAAGAAAAACTCGGCGCTGGCACTGACTCCGCCACCGATAATGATGGCTTCTGGGGTCAGGATATAGACCAAACTGGCTAAACCGGCACCCAAATCACGTCCGTAAGCTTGCCAAAACGCTAGGGCTTCTGGATCGCCTGCTCTGGCTCTTGCGCCTAGTTGATCGGGTTCTAGTCCGGTGCGTCGCCGAATTGCCCGAACGGAGGCGTACTGCTCCAGCGAGCCGTTATTGCCGCTGTTGCATTCGGGGCCATCTGGGTTGAGGGTAATCAGGCCCAGTTCGCCTGCTGCGCCGTCATGTCCGGTAAACAGTTTGCCGTTTAGGATTACGGCACCGCCGACGCCCGTGCCCAAGGTCAGCAAAATCAGGTGCTGAAAGTGGCGACCTGCCCCCAGCCAATATTCCCCCATGCCGGCACAATTGGCATCGTTGGCAAGCACGGTTGGTTTGCCGGTTTTTGCTTCCAACCAATCGGCCAGTGGAACATCATGCCAATTGGTTAAGTTAATTGCCACTCGCGCAATTCGACCTGCTGCATCTGCCGGACCTGGAGTCCCGACGCCGATGGCCACGGTTTTACCGTCTGGGTCAATTTGTGCAATCGCGGCTACCATTGCTGTCAGCACCGCTTCTGGATGGGCGGGTTGGGGCGTTGCCACGCTAAGCGACTGCAAGCAATTCCCCTCTGCATCGAACCGTCCCAGTTTGATGGCACTACCGCCCAAATCAATCCCAATTACTTCTTTGCGAGAATGGTCCGCTACCGTCATACTGCCTTCTATACCTTCTGTCTGTAACCTGATTTATCGGTAATTTAGAATACCTTCAACCATAATCCGAATTCAGCTCCATCGCGCATTGAGTACAGCGAGGGGAAACAGACCAACGGAAAGGCGTGATATAAAACGATATAATCCTCGCAGGTTCAGGATTAGCAGTTGCGGTACGCGAAGACTAGATAACCTATGGCTTTGAAAGCGGTTCTGTTTGATTTCAATGGCGTGATTATCAACGACGAGCCGCTGCACCAGAGGTTGCTAGAGCAGATTTTAATCGAAGAAAACTTGCGTCCCAAATCAGAAGAGTTTCGGGAAGTCTGTTTGGGCCGCAGCGATCGAGTTTGTCTGACGGAACTGCTAGCGCGGCGGGGGCGAGTTGTCACTGATGAGTATCTGAATAACCTGATTGCCCGAAAGTCGCGGGCCTATGCCGAACAGTTGGCCAACCTGGAAACGCTACCCAGCTATGCCGGACTGACCGATCTGATTTTTCAAATCCGAGCTGCCCAGTTGCCGATGGCGGTTGTGAGTGGAGCTGTGCGGACCGAAATCGAGCTGGTGTTAACCCGGCTAGAGTTGGCCCCGTATTTCTCGATAATTGTGGCCGGCGATGACATCCGAGTCAGCAAACCCGATCCAACCGGCTACTTGCTCGCAGTCGAGCGGTTAAATCAGCGTTATCTGGGACTGAATCTCAAACCATCCGAGTGTTTGGCAATCGAAGATACGCCAGCGGGAATTCAAGCCGCTAAAGCCGCCGGAATGCAGGTGGTGGGTGTAGCCAATTCCTACCCATTTCACATGATGCAGCGGCAGGCGAACTGGGCTGTAGATTACTTGTCGGATTTGGAGTTTGAGCGGGTGCGACAGGTGTTTGCGGGAGAGAAACCGCTAGTGGAGAGTGTGGAGGGGTAGGGGAACTAAGTTTTGAGTTTTGAGTTTTAAGGTTTGAAATCAAGTCGATTGATCAGCCCGACCAACCCGATACGGTTGGTGTGCAAAGGGGTTGTCAGACCGTACCTCACGAATCGCCTATGATCAAGGTATTCTCGCATGTCTGGGCGCTCAAGCTATGTCTCTTGCTGAGTTAATTCCTCTGGTCAACAATCTGAGCCAGTCAGACAAATTATCACTCTTCAAACTCCTAGCTGCACAAATCCCGGAGGCCGAGCTACAAGTTATCTTTTCTGCGTCAGAGTATCCGGTTTGGTCGCCCTACGATGCAACAGAAGCCGCAGACATTCTGATGCAAATGATTCAGGATGACCGAGAGGCATCTACTCATGCCTAGTACAGTCGAGTTTCCCTTTTCTAACAATGAAGCATTACCTAGACCAAAAAATAACAACGCAGATGGGGTTGCCCAAAACTTGAACTCAAAACCTAGTTGGTCTAACAAGCTAATGAGCAGAAGTTTAATTGAATTAGGGCGTTTGACTTAGACTTGAAATCCCATCTCTGTTAGTCCTTGCCGTAGGCGCTTGGCTTCGCTGAAGTTGTTTTGCTGCTCGTGGCAGCGAATCGCCTGCCGGAAGGCTGCTAAACTTTGGGGGACGTTGCCGAGTTTGAGCAGCACGACGCCGAGATTTTGATACGCCTCGGCATAGTTGGGATTGAGCTGAATTGCTGTTTGATAGTGGGCAACCGCTGCCTCCATTTGGCCCATTGCCTTTAGGGTCATGCCCAAGTTGTAGTGGCCGATGGCAAAGTTGGGGTCGATGGTTAAACAGGTGCGGTAGAGCTGCTCAGCATGAATGAAATCACCTCTAGCTTGCAGCAAGTTGCCTAAGTTGTTGTAGGCTCCCAGCTTCAAGGAGTCCAGAATTGGCTGGGCGATGGCGCGGCGATAGTGCAATTCCGCCTGCTGATAATTTTTTAACTGACTGTAGGCAATGCCAAGGTGATAGTGCAACTCGTAGCAGACGGGTGCATCCGTAGGTTGGGATAAACCGCGCTGCAACAGCACCATGCCTTGCTGCCAGTCTCCCATTTGGACGTAAAGCGCTCCTAGCTTGCTGCACACATAGGGATCGTTGGGATGGTCTGCCAGAAACCCTTCCATCGTCGATCGGGCTTTTTCGATCTTATTGCGGCTAGCAATTGCGCCTGGCTCATAGCCATAGTGCAAAATCGCGACTTGGGCACAGTCAATCACCTGCCAATCAGGTTCGGTTTGGCGCAGGGCCGCCACGCTATCATCGACCATCGCGTGATAGGGGCGAGAGAAATACACTTGAGGATGACGGCGAAACAACCGGGACACGAGCGAATAGGGCGACTGGGTGGCACCCACCTCCTGCCGGATCAGATTGATTACAAGCGCGTTTTCCTGCTGCATCGCTTGTCGAAGTACCGGAATTGCTGCTGGCACCAATACCTCATCTGCATCGAGCACCAGCACCCAATCGCCGCTGACAAACTGCAAAGCATAGTTGCGAGCCGCAGAGAAATCATTAGTCCAGGTAAAATGGTGCACGCTTGCACCCAACGATTCGGCAATCGTGACGGTGTCATCGGTGGAGCCGGTGTCTAGCACGATCAGTTCATCGGCAATGGGCTGGACGCTAGTGAGGCAGCGAGCCAGGTTTTCTGCTTCGTTTTTGACGATCATGCAAAAGCTGAGACGCATCGTGGCTTTCCGCTGGCGGTTTTTGAATGTATTTTCTGAGATGTAAGGGCAAAGATTTATAGTGTATGTAACCTGAGTGAAGCGAGCAACGCCATTATGACAGCCATCACTCTGAATTTACAGCCGCTGCTGTCCCTCACACCTGACCAGTTTTATGCCCTCTGCCAAGCCAACCCAGATACCAAACTGGAACGAACCGCAGCCGGAGAATTAGTCGTGATGTCGCCGACCGGAGGAGAGAGCGGTAGCCGCAATCGTAAGCTAACTCAGCGGTTGGGCAACTGGTCGGACCAAGATGGTACCGGCGAGGCGTTTGACTCTTCCACGATGTTTCAGTTGCCGAACGGTGCGTTTCGCTCCCCCGATGCTGCTTGGATCGCCCTATCCCGTTGGAATGCCCTGACTCCCGAAGAACGCCGCACCTTTCCACCCCTCTGTCCTGATTTTGTGGTCGAATTACGCTCCGAAAGCGATAGCCTCAGTTCGCTACAGGCCAAAATGCAGGAATATATAGCTAATGGTGCTCGCTTGGGCTGGTTGCTCAATCCTCAGGGGCAACAGGTAGAAATTTATCAACCGGGTCAGCCGAAACAGGTGCTCACCGCTCCCACCCAACTTTCTGGAGAAGCGGTGCTGCCTGGATTTGTTTTGGATTTACAGGGCATCCTCTAGCGTCTGGCGAATTAGGGCGCAAGTCTGGCTTTTTTGGCGCGGTTGGCTTCGTACCACTCGGCAATGGCGGGTACCCATTCTTTGAACGATTTCCAGATCAGCTCACATAATTGTTGGGCTTCGAGCTGGGCATCTAGCTTCCACCGTAAGTCAAGCAAATGCATCAGAGAGCGCACGTTTGCCGACATCACCCAATGCTGCCGCACATCGAAGGGAATGATGCCACGGGCATGTTCTTCTGAAAAGCCTTGCTGAATCCGTTCGGCGTAGCGATAGCAGGCTTTGAGGCACCAGTCCAAATCTTGCTGCCGCAAGTCTTCGGTATAGTCGTAGCGTTTGCCTTGACGGTCGCTATAGGAGCCAACTGGACGCAGATAAAAGACTTCTTCGATGTCGCGTTTGCCTTCGACCACATCGATGATGCGGCTGCCGGTGTAACGAAACGAGTTGTGAACCACGACACCATTAGCCACAAAATTGTGCCACTCTCCAGCAACCTCCAGATCATACGTTCGCTGCAAACCTAAATACTTGATTTGCACCACTTTCACTGGATGCGCTTTCAGCTTGTTGCCTCTAGGTTTAGGTTTTTGAGGCAGGGCTTGAATGGGGACAAATGTCTGGGCAAAGCTCAATTCCTGGTTTTGCTGGTGAATGAACTCATGGCAAGTTTTACAAAGCGTGACCAAATTAGCCGGATCGAAAGCTTTTTCAGGACAGGCATAGACAGGCAGAAGATGATGGGCATGGAGTGTTCCACCTCGAATCCCGCAACGCTGACAGGTGTAGTCAAATTTCTCGTGAATCTGAGGAGCAATAGTACGAGTCCATGCACCAATTGCAACCCGCTCTTCAGTGACGCCGCCTTTCCAAAAGTTGCTGTCTGGGCCTCGACGGGTAATCTGTCTGCTGCGCTCGCGTCGCTCCCGGCGCTTTTCTGGAGTCAGATTCAGGCGGTAAGCGCTCTTCAGCCCTCGATTCCATGGGTTGAGAGTACCCAACTTAGCCTTATTCAGTCGTAGTCCATAGGCATATACCCACTTTTTCACGGCCTCAATCGAGCAGCCTGCTTCAGCGGCAATTTGCCTTGCAGTTAAACCAGCTTGCAAGCGCTGTTGTAGCCATTCTTTATTGCGATATAGCCCTTCGCTTACAATCACGCCATTGGCCATTAAATAGCAAGTTTGCGTGTAGCCAATTACCTCTCGGTTTGCGTCAACCATCAGACCTGTTGCGTCTTTCATGGTTTGCCAACCCTTGCTCGTGAACAGGCGATGATTTTCTGTGCAATCTAGCGTTTTGCCATCCTCTAAGGTGAGCCGATAGACTGGCTGGATTCCTTGATCAAAAACTTCTTGGATATGGCCAATTTCAAAGATGCCGGTCTCTTCATTCAGGACTCGCAGCTTCATGTTTCTGAGCCGAGTTTTGCAATCTCTGCGATAGAGGCCAGGAGGCTCACCGTGACGCCCGCGAATCTTCCGCTTGCGGATGGCTGCTTCGCCATTGGCCCATAAATCGTACAGTTTAGAGATTTTGATTTTTCTAAGACGACCTGATGCGTGAAGAAAGGTGACTTCCGTATCTCCAGCCAGACACTGAACATCAAAGGAGACGCCGACCCTGTGAGTCCGAATCTGCTGCATTGTCGAGTGGGGGAAAAAGCCGCAGTTAAGAACAATTTGCGGATGTTCTAGCGGTCCGTAATGGCCCCGGTTGCCGGCCAGCAGATGTTTAACGACAATGGCTCCCGCATCCGCCTCGTTGGGAAAATGCTCGCGCTCGTCCCAGACAAAATTCTCGGCATAGTCTTGGTGCATTGCCGCGTAGATAATCTGCTGCGGGTTTGGAGTTTGCGAGAGGGTTTGAACAGTAAAGAAACGATCCATAAGACGAGTTTTGCAATGGGGTTAATAGCTGAAAGGACTCACTTATAGCTTTAAAGCCAAACCCTGAGATCGCAAACCTCGATACAAACCTCAACTATTCTTCACCGTAATCGGCTTCTCCATAGTCCTCGCTAAACCGCAGATGAGGCGCTTTGCCAACCGGACGAGCAGACATCGGACTCAGTCGCGACGCTGCTAACTGACGGGTTGGATTGAGGCGTTGCAGGCTTTCCATCAAGGCACTGCACACCAAAGGCTCAGTCTCCCGGTCCAGCATCAAGCGAAAACACTCAGCCAAATGCTCTGGGGCCATCAATACCCCAGCCTGAGAAGCAACCGGATTCAGGACTGCCTGGGTCAACTGGCGCACGGCAATCAATCGTTTCAGCGGATCGGCATGAGATAAATTGGCCAGAAGTTTTTGAAACTGCTCGTTTCCCTGATCCTGCTGTTGAAATTGGCGGTTCAGCATTTGCCAAACCAGGAGGCCAAAGATCGCCAGGATGCCAAATCCCTCCAGCACAATGCTCGTAGCCAGCCAGTGCTGATCCGACTCGATCCAAACCGCTGTGGCTAAATAGGTGCTGCCCAGCGCCAGTAGACCAGCCATCGCTGCCAACGTCGTTGCCCGATTCGAGCGATGCCATAGCTTTTGCCAGCCCCGCCAAGACAGCTTGAACCGGCCTTGCTGCGCCAGATACACCCCCACCATCACGCTCAGCCCCACGGCAATCGACAACACCCACTGCCAGATCCAAACCCACAGCAGCAGGAAACCCAGCCCTGCCCACAGCCAGCCCTTTGCAGTCGTGGTCCGATGAATCAGCCGCTGGAGTTGCTTTTGCAGCGAGACGGGCAAGGCCGCCTCAGTTTGATGGAGCCAATGCTGCAACTCAGAAGCAAACTGGGTAAGGGTATTGGTTTTCACAGGAATTCACTTAAGATAAAGTCCGTCTAGATTCAGTCTAATAAACAGTTTTACCGAATTTTGACGCGAGCATACCAAGCTTGCTGGTGCTGAGACATCGGCACCTAATCCAGCCAAGCCAATCATTCAAATTTGCTGTAGCTGTGTTGGCCAGGAGCCTATCCCTATGTCTGCCTACCACACCATTTATGCTGTTGTCCGCCAAATTCCAGTCGGTAAAGTTGCCACCTACGGGCAAATCGCTACGCTAGCGGGCATGACCGGTCAGGCGCGGTTGGTGGGCTATGCCCTGTATCGCGTCACCGATAGTTTAGAAGTGCCGTGGCATCGCGTCATCAATGCTAAAGGAGAAATCTCAGAATCCCCCTTTCGGCATGGAGATGACCATTTGCAGCGCACGCTTTTAGAACAAGAAGGGGTGCAGTTCAGTCCTGAAGGCAAAATTAGCTTGAAAGATTATCTCTGGCAACCCGAACTTGATAGCAGTTTTGAGTTTTGAGTTTTGAGTCTGTAGTTCAAAGGGAAAGGGTATTAGAACTTCCTGATCCGTCTTCTCGGTTCATCGTCTAGATTGTCTTCGCCGCGCCACCCATCCGACTGCTGCCCCAAGCGACGGCTGACATCCATAAAAATATCTTTGCGTACATAAGGATAGTCCGACACCCAGAGGTCATTGTCGGGCAAAAACACATCCGAAACAAACGAAATCCGGCTGAGGTCAGGCCGGTTGGACATGACCAGCAGTTCGACCACGTCACCCCGCCGGATCGAGCGATGGATGCGCAGCAACGGAGCCTGTACCGTGGTAAGAAATCCGGTTTCATCTCCGATGTCTAGATTGATCCGCCGCTCCCGGTTCTCGATGATTACCAGTTCGCCTTGCTTGTTGACGGTTTCTTCTTTGCCGATTAGCTCCTCGGTCACAAACAAATCCAAGACTTCCCCCCGAAAGAAGCCGCTGTATTTGTATTTGCGGCATTCCCGATTACGGCGTGTGGCGCGATAAACCGGCTGCCAGAGCCAATACAAACCTGCCGCCGCGCCCAAAAAGGCAATGATGATTTCAAACCGACCGCCGGTGATGGCCCTTAAAATCAAAACCGCCACCACTGCCGCTACGGAAATCAGCACTCGCTGCAAAATATCGGGAAATTTGCCCCAGTAATATTTGTATTGATCTGCTGTAGCCGTCAGCGGAATCAATTCCTCGAATTTTTTGCGGGTAATCGGAATCAACATACCAGTCTAGGTGCAGCCTTGCCGAGTTATCAGCCAATCTAATCTACATTCTGAGCCTAACACTTGTGAGTTTAATCCTCGCGCCGATCCCTCTCTGGGACGTGACAAATGGCATGACAAATGGCGGTTCGCTTCTAGAAAAGCAGCCATCAAGGGTTAAATTACGGAATTCAGTGCTTCTATGGCCTAAAACGCTGGGAAATTCAGTATATCTTCCAAAGTCGCAAGCCTATGGACAAAGACACAATGAAATCACTTCTGGAGAACGCAATTCGGAAGAGCTGAACAACTAGGGGGCAATTGGGTTGTTTATGCTCTTCCGGCTAGGAAAGCGTCCTTACAGGTGAACTGCCTGACCTTGGGGGCTTATGGGGTCAGGCAATTTTTTTGCCAATTTTTTAAGTCTTCGAAAAGCGGTTAAAACCGCAGCTACACAGACAAACCTTGCCATGAAAGTTGTGCATCGCGTTACAGTAGCTTTTCCAAGCCATAGATCAACGATTTCAACTGAATCACTTTGCGGATGGCCAGCAGCACTCCCGGCATGTAGCAGGCGCGATCGCTCGTGTCGTGGCGGAGAGTATAGATTTCTCCCGGCGCACCAAAGATGACTTCCTGGTGGGCAATCAGTCCTGGCAAGCGAACGCTGTGGATACGAATTCCTTCCTCGGTCCGGGTTCCTCTGGCTCCAGGCAGCTTTTCTGTCTCGCTCACTCTGGGAGGATTAAACGATTTGCCCATCTCTTCCAGCAATTGCGCGGTTTGGATGGCTGTGCCGCTGGGGGCATCGGCTTTTTGGTTGTGGTGCAGCTCAATGATTTCAACGTGATCAAAATACTGAGAGGCACGAATCGCCGCCTGTTGCAGCAACACCATGCCAATCGAAAAATTGGGCACAATCGCACCACCCATACTGGCTTTGTCGGCAAAATCAGCTAGGTCTTCAATCTGTTCGGCGCTCAGACCCGTGGTGCCAACTACCGGACGCACTCCATAGGCAATGGCCGCCCGAACGTTTTCGTAAATCGAGTCGGGATGGGTAAAGTCCACCATTACGGGCAACTGGCGTTCTTGCAAGGCCATCACCAGCGTTGCTTGCAAATCATTCACAATGGGTACTTCCAGCGCTTCGATGCCTGCCACTTCCCCCGCGTCTTGCCCTTGCAAATTGGGATTGCGATCTACTGCTCCGACCAGGGCCATATCTGGAGCAGCAGCAACGGCTTTTACCACCTCACGCCCCATCTTACCGGCGGCACCGTTGATCACGACTGGAATCGGAGCTTGAGTTGTCATAGTTGAAGGTCGATAAAGAATAGCGCCAAACAGAGCAGGAAGCTGCCAAGCTATTTGGCTAGTTTAAAGGCATTTTAGAATCATGTGTGCTCGTGAACTCAGGCTCTGCGGAACTCTGTTAGCAACCAATCGGGCACCAGTAGGAATAGTCATCGGTAATCGAGCCTTGCGAAACTCGTAGACCCACGCCGCCAGCCCAATAGCGATCAGCTCCATCGTTGTAGAGCCAAGCGCCCCAGAGGGCTGTCAGAGATTGACCGGCAATCGAGATTTGCGGCAGGTCGAGCAATTCCTGATAGACATAGTCTTGCTGGGTGTACCAGGGTGAATTGTTGCTGCTGCGGGCTTTGGTTGCACCGGCATCAACGGCAAATCCGCCTTCACCCTGTCGGCCTAGAATCGGTTTGGCAAAGTAGGAAGCGGGAAATGAGTCTGGCGTCAGCGTGGTTTTAGGAAAGTAGTCAAAAATTGCAGCGGCTTCCTCGTCACTAAAGGCATCCAGCCCCAAATCGGTGATCAAGGCCAGAACGCTTTTGGGCTGCAAGGCAAAGGCCGAGGCAAAGTTCACAATCACCAGTTTGCCCGTCAGGATCAGCTCTTCTAGTGCCAGCCAAAGTGCTCGCCCTTGTTCATCTACATCGTGAATTGCCCATTCCAGCGGATACCACATAAACAGAATATCAATCGGCCTGCCTGTACGTTCATAAAATAGATACTTGCCGTCTTTGATTCTGAGCAGTTCGATCGGAAACACTGTGCTGTCGTAGTGGCAATGGTTTTTCAGCCACTTCATCGTGCCCATATCTTCGGGATTGTTCAATGCCGTAAAGCCGATGTGGCAATCTTCGATCGATTTGTTGAGCCGACGGACCGCCCGTTGCAACTGCTGATCCAGCGACAGACTCAGCCGCGATTCCGCCAACGGCGTTGGGTCAGCGAAGCCAAAATGCCGCGCCACTTCCCGATTGCCGGTGGTGCACTCAAACCAAAAGCTAGGCGTTTGGCAGTTGGTTTCGATGATTTTCCGCGTGCCGGTGGCTTCGTTCCAGCACCAGTCCAAGCGCATACAAAATGGAGGCAGGGTGTCGTGTTTGATCAGTCGGATGCTCTCTTTTGGGAACCCGTAGCTGAGCAGCGTATTGGCATCCAAGGCACGAATCATGGGCTGGAGAGCCGCAAAGACTTGCCCTACCCGTTCCGAGGCATGCTGGATCTCCTGGATCATCCGAGGCGCAACCCGATGGCAATGGTAGAGCGCATAGGGCACCTGCTTGTCGGTTTCCGGCACTCCGTCGTCGTTGATCGGGCAGAGGTTGTACCAGGGCATGCCCAAAGAGCGAAACAAGCGTTGCCGCTGCGGGCTGTTAAATTCAGGACTGTTAAATTCAGAGTGATTAAGCTCAGAATCGGACCGCTGCATTAGCCTCCTCCAAATCCACCGCGTCCAAAGCTGCCAAACCCACCGCGGCCAGTGCTTTTGCCGGAAGCGTTTCCTTTACTGGGGCCGCTTTTCTCGCCTGAGGTTCTAACCGGATTGATTACGCCTCTGCTACCTGCGCCATTACCTGCACCATTGCTATCACACTCAGGCGCTTGGGGTGTTTCAACGCAATCAGCCTGATCTTGACTCGATTGATTAGAGAAACTAACTACAGCTAGCCCTCCGGTAATCACACCCAAAATGGCTAGAACCAGAAGAAATTCAGAAGGATTAAATTTATTGGAATTCATGGCTGAGGTAATCCTCAAAATCACCGGAGCGAGTGCAGAGAGACCTCCGGTAAGTGACGATGCAACAAGTAATTGAGCAACAGGAACTACAATTACCAGCCTAGTGATTTCGCACGAATTTGCCCAACTCGTCTAACTGGCTGATTTCGTTTCCCGCTCTATGTCACAATGGGAAACAGTCATTTCATGTTTTGTTTAGTATTTCGGGTTAAATTCTGTGACTACTGCCATCGCCAGTCCCACTAAAGTGTCTACTCGTCGAGCGGTCTTTCCCTTCACGGCCATTGTTGGCCAAGAGGAAATGAAGCTAGCGCTGCTGTTGAATGTGATTGATCCCAAAATCGGCGGCGTCATGATTATGGGAGACCGTGGTACCGGCAAATCCACCACGATTCGTGCTCTGGCTAATGTGTTGCCGGAAATTGAGGTGGTTGCAGGTGATCCCTTCAATAGCCATCCCAGCGATCCAGGCTTGATGAGCGATGTTGTCAAACAGCAGCTAGAAGATGGGCAGCCGATTCAAACGGTAAAAAAGAAAGTGCCCATGATCGACCTGCCGCTGGGCGCAACCGAAGACCGGGTCTGTGGCACGATTGACATTGAAAAAGCTCTCTCTGAAGGCGTAAAGGCATTTGAACCAGGACTGTTGGCCCAAGCCAATCGCGGCATTCTCTACGTGGATGAGGTGAACCTGCTGGATGATCACCTCGTCGATGTGCTGCTGGATTCGGCGGCTTCTGGCTGGAACACGGTGGAGCGGGAAGGCATTTCGATTCGTCACCCGGCTCGCTTTGTCTTGGTCGGTTCTGGCAACCCTGAAGAAGGCGAACTGCGGCCTCAGTTGCTGGATCGATTTGGCCTCCATGCTGAGATCCGCACCGTGAAAGATCCAGCGCTGCGGGTGCAAATTGTAGAACAGCGCTCCGAGTTTGACCAAGAGCCGGAAGCCTTTTTAGAAAAGTATCAGCCGCAGCAGGAAGCACTTCAGCAGAAGCTGATTAGAGCACAAGAACTGCTTAAATCCGTGACGATTGATCACGACCTGAAGGTGAAAATTTCCCAGGTCTGCGCTGAACTCGATGTAGATGGCTTGCGTGGCGATATCGTCACTAACCGCACGGCCAAGGCGCTGGCGGCCTACGAAGGACGAACTGAAGTAACGGTAGATGACATCCGACGGGTAGTGGTAATGGCGCTGCGGCACCGTTTGCGCAAAGACCCGCTAGAGTCAATTGATTCTGGCTACAAGGTGGAAAAAGTATTTAATCAGGTGTTTGGAGTTGCCGATACCGAGAGTCAAAACGGTAAAGGTTAGCATGCTGGTTATTGGCAGTAATGGGTGAATGATTCAGTAGGAGTGCTCTTAAAAGGGCACTTTTTTAGTTCAGAGCTAAGGGAGAATCCTGTAAGATAACTATAAGAAAAAGCACTCAATCGATTCAGAATTTGTTATGCAAGCAACCGATACTACATGGTCACAAACAGAAAAGCAAATTGCTCGCACTGCTTTTAACAATGCCTATCAACGAGAACTCGATTATCTAGTCAAAACAGTACGTGAGCAATCTAGTTCACTCACTGAGATTGATGATGTTTGGCGATTGCATGACTTTCTGAGTGCTCGCAGACATGAAATCGATGGTAAGTATGACTATCGCTATTCAGTCCTGGTGTTTGTTCTGGCTTCGTTGGTTCGAGAAGGATGGCTACAACTGAGTGAATTGGAAGGACTAGCAGCAGATAAACTGGCCAAGATTACTGCGTTGACACGTATGTGAATCTTGATAACCATTCATGATGAACTGACGGATTACACATCTGCTGATGCTAGGTTGCAATTCCTGGAGTACTTAGCAGCGCAAAAAAAAAGAAACTCTAAATTTTCTATTCTGTATATTGAGTGTATGCAGAATAGAAATCTAGAATAACTCTTTAGATTATTGATGTAATTTCTCTTGAATTGGTAAGGGGGCTTACATCAGGAAATACATCTCACTTTGTCCTGATTCCGTAATGCCCCTATGTAAGCTGATGGGAATTTTGCTCTATTGATTGCTCTATCTGATTGTTCTATCAACTGTTTGCTACTCTACGCGCCCTCTGAAGGCGGAAACTCATGCGCTTTCACTTCTTTGGCGTAGGATTGCACGGCTTCAATGATGGTTCCATGCAGGTCAGCATAGGCTTTAGCAAAGGATGGTCGCCAGCCTGAGAGGCCCAATAAATCTGCCGTTACCAAGATCTGCCCATCGCAGTGCGGCCCTGCCCCAATTCCAACCGTGGGAATGGTTAATTTTTGTGTGATCTGCAAGGCCAATTCAGCCGGGATGTGCTCCAGTACAATGGCAAAGGCTCCAGCGTCTTGCAGCGCAATCGCTTCCGACAAAATCCGCTCTGCCGCTTCCGACGATTTGCCCTGCTTGCGAAAACCGCCCAACTGATGCACTGATTGAGGCGTTAAGCCTACATGTCCCATTACGGCAATTCCGGCCTGCGTTAGCCGCGAAACTGTTTCTGCCATTGCGGGATAACCACCCTCTAGTTTTACCGCCGCTGCACCCGTCGTTTTCATAATCCGACCGGCTGAACGTAGGGCCTGCTTGGGGCTTTCCTGATAGCTCATAAACGGCAGATCTACAACTAACAGCGCTCGCTCTACACCGCGCCGCACGGCCTTAGCATGATGGATGATTTCATCGAGTGTAATCGGCAACGTTGTGCTATAGCCCAAGGCCACCATTGCCAATGAGTCCCCGACCATGATCAAGTCAACGCCAGCCTCGTCTAGGGCACGAGCAATCAGGTAGTCCCAGGCAGTTAGAGCCACAATTGGACGCCCCTCTTTTTTGTATCGGATCAATTGTTGCGTGGTGACTGCCATGAGCAAGACTCCCTGTCAAAAATCGGGCAACTAAATCGGGCAACTGCTTCTGCCTTCAGAATACCGCAGGAGGTTGCTTGATGTGGATTTAGGACTGCCAATATCGGATTGAGAGTAGAATCTCATACCATGAGGAGATACAGCGTTTTTCACTCATGTGAGGTATGGGGGGTGGTGGGGGCTTCGCCCCCACGCAGGGGCACTGCCCCTGCACCCTGTTTTTCGTAGTTCACTAGCCTGAAAAAGGCTGTAGATGCAGCGGTGGAAAGTGAAATCAGCAGCTAGTCAGCTCAACTATTGCATCGCTAGGCCCATTTCAGGCAGTTCCTTGCTCCATGAATGCTGCATGACTATATGTTAAGGAGAAATTCTATGTCGCAAGAGCCTCCTAAGAAGCCGGATACACCCGAACCAGCCAAATCTACACCTCCAGCCAGTGCAGCTTCTCGGTCTAGGCTACAAGCTGTCCTCGGAATCTTGCGGCAGGTTTGGGAAATCGTGCTGGCGTTTGTGCCCGTTTTGCTGAGCGGCTTACTGCAACTTTGGCGGCTCATTCTGGCTTTGCTGAAATGGGCATGGCAGACCTGGACAGTGCTCTTACCCAAGGTGCGCGCTGCTTTACCAGCCTCCTGGAGTGCTAAACTGCCCGATCCAGTGATTACTGCTGTAGCGGCTGTACTGCTCGTCCTGCTGCTCTGGCTGCCCCTCACCCTCCTAACGCACCGTTCCCCTGCCGTTGCCAACGAACCTGATCAGCCTGGGCAAGTGGCTCGCCGGAACGGAACGGAAGCAGCACCAGAACCTGCCCCCGACCCGAACCGGATTGCGGCTATCCAGGAACAGCTCGCTGAAGTTACAGCCGAGTATGCAGCAGGCTTAATTCAAGCAGTCCAAGCTAATTTTTCGCGCAATAATCTCACTGTCATCGTTGGGGATGACTGGTATAGTCTCACTGATGCCCAGCGCAATCGGCTCGCCAATGAACTGTTCAAACGAGTGAAGAAGCTAGCCTTTAATCAACTAGAACTGGCCGATTTGGAAGGCACGCTGCTGGCCCGCAGTCCAGTAGTAGGAAAGGACATGGTGATCTTGGCAAACGCCAAAAACGACCCGTGAAAACTCATACATAAACGTACATCAGTAAGTTCCCCCCTTTTGAATTGAAGGGGGGCTAGAGGGAATCAGCTATTCCTCTTCATAATCTTCCAGCTCGTCGTCCTCATCCATCGGCGCAACCGAGTTGGCGGAGACTACCGCTCCCATCTCTAACTTTTGCCGCACCTGCTGCTCGATATCCTTGGCAAAGTTCGGATTCTCCTCGAAGTATTTGACGGCATTGTCGCGGCCCTGGCTGATGTTCTCCCCGTTGTAGCTGTACCAGGCTCCTCGCCGCACAATCACCCCAGTTTCCTCGGCCAAATCCACCAAGCAGCCCATCGTCGAAATGCCCTTGCCGAAGATAATGTCAAACTCGGCGATGCGGAACGGCGGGGCAATTTTGTTTTTAGCCACCTTCACCTTGGCGCGGGTGCCATATTCTTCGTTCCCTTTCTTCAGGGTTTGAATCCGGCGAATATCCAACCGCACCGAAGCGTAGAACTTAAGCGCATTGCCGCCCGTAGTCGTCTCTGGGTTACCGTAGCTGACGCCGATCTTCTGCCGGAGCTGGTTAATAAAAATCACGCTACAGCCGGTTTTACCAATGTTGCCGGTAATTTTCCGCAGAGCTTGGCTCATCAAACGGGCCTGCAAGCCGACATGGGCATCTCCCATCTCTCCCTCGATCTCGGCTCTGGGTACAAGCGCCGCCACCGAGTCCACGACCACAATGTCAATCGCGTTGGACCGCACCAACTGATCGACGATTTCTAGCGCTTGCTCTCCCGTATCGGGCTGGGAAATCAGCAAATTGCCAATATCGACCCCCAGGGCTGCCGAATAGGTAGGGTCGAGGGCATGTTCTGCGTCTACATAGGCTGCCACACCACCGCCTTTCTGAACTTCGGCTACCGCATGCAGAGCCAGCGTGGTTTTACCAGAGCTTTCTGGACCGTAGATTTCGATAATCCGGCCCTTGGGCAATCCGCCGCCTAGGGCTAGATCTAGAGTGAGTGCCCCACTGGGAATGGTTTCAACCCGCATCCGGGTCGCATCTCCCAGCCGCATGATAGTGCCCTTGCCAAAGGTGCGATCAATCTGGGTCAAAACTAAATTTAAGGCTTTATCGCGCTCAGACGTTTCATTACTGGTTTTAGCCATTCCTACCTCAAAACAGAATGCTGTAAATATGCTGTAAATCTCAAAGACGTAGCTTGTTTGGGGGGCAGATTGCTTTCAGTCTACTCGCAGACTTTTGGTTTGGAGCAACTGGTTTGGAGCAACTGTTTGACCACAAGCGGTGTTTCATCCAAACTGCCCTGCAAGGCGAAGTTCGCGTAATGCAATCCAGTGTACTGTTCGGTTTTAGCCAAGTTCGTTACTCTATAAGCAGACTGTTTGATCTCCTACTTCCATCCTACTTGGTTGATCTTCTATCCATACAAATGTACTAAATAAAATTAGAATTAACCATAGCCGTTAAAAAATGGTCACGAAAAAATAGTTTGCTTGTGTCCAATGACCTCTAATCTCCCGAGCCTGCTGATTCCAGATACCGCGCTTTCCGTGGCCGGTTTGACTGCCTATATTCAAGCCCTGCTCGAACAGGATAATCAGTTGCGTCAGGTGTGGGTGACGGGTGAGGTTTCTAGCGCCACCCGCTACCGCAGTGGTCTTTTCTTTACCCTACAGGATCCAGACGCTGAAGCGGCAATTAGCTGTGTCGTGTGGAATAACCAGTTGAATCGTTTAGCAACTCTGCCCGCTCCGGGAGAGCAGTTGATTATTCTGGGACGGGTACATGTACATCCCCAACGCGGCAGCTACCAGCTAATTGTGTGGCAAGCCTTGCCTGCCGGTGAAGGATTGCGAGCACTCCGCTATCGTCAGCTTCGTAAACGCCTGGAAACCGAAGGTTTATTTGATCTAGACCGCAAACGCTCACTCCCCCCCTATCCCCAAACCATTGCCGTTGTTACTTCGCCGCAGGCTGCTGCTTGGGGAGACATTAAACGCACCCTGAAGCGACGCCATCCCGGTCTGCAGGTGCTCTTCTCTCCGGCGCTAGTGCAGGGAGAACAAGCTCCTGGATCGATTGTGCAAGCAATTCATCGAGTTGTGCGAGACGGGCGAGCCGAAGTGCTGATTTTGTCACGCGGTGGTGGAGCCACTGAGGATATGGTTTGCTTCAACGACGAGCGGGTTGTGCGGGCAATTGCTACCTGTCCGATTCCAGTCGTAGCCGGGATTGGGCATCAGCGCGATGAGTCTCTGGCCGATCTAGTGGCCGATGTCTGTGCCCACACGCCGACTGCCGCCGCTGAACAAGCGGTTCCTCTGTTGGCCGATCTATATGCCGAGCATCGCCAGCGCATTGCCCAACTCAGCCAGGTTGTGACAGAGTATTTGGAAGATGCCTCTGAGCAACTTTATCGCCTGAAGGGACGGGTGCATCGGCTTCACCTCGATCGCCAGATTCGGCAAGAAGCTCAAGCGATCGCTTGGAAACGCCAGCAGTTGATTCAATCTACTAGCCGGCGACTGCAAGAAGCGACCCAGCACTGCCAGTTACTGCGCCAGAAGCTGCTTACCCTTGATCCAGCAGCCGTCCTGCGGCGGGGCTATGCTGTTGCCCGACAAACTGATGGCTCGGTGGTGAGGTCGGTAGAAGCAGTGACACTTGGCCAGGAGTTGACCGTGCAGCTTGCTCAGGGCCAGCTCAAGGTGACGGTAAACGAAATTAGTTCATCCCCTGCTGCAGATACGCCTTTACCCGACTCTTAATCACCTGCTAGAACCATGAACCAATAGCTCTATGACTGATCCGGATTCCACCAAAGCGCCTTCTAATCAGTTTTCTAATCCATTGGAGCAAGCTACCAATCCAACGTTCCCACCTGACTGGAATTATGAAGTAACCGTGACGGAAGTGGAGGCCATCATCAATCGGATTGAGCTAGGTGAACTGGAACTATCTGAAGTGTTCGAGCAATTTGCCATTGCCGTTGAGCAGCTCCGCCAGTGCGAGACCTTTCTGACACGGCAGCAGCAGCAAGTGGACTTACTAATTGAAACGCTTTTGGACGAGCCAGAAGCGTTTTAAGTGATCAATTCAGAGCATGGGAGTGCTGCCCAATACATTAGGTCTATCGGAGCAAATCCTACCGGATCGGATCATGAACAGTGACCAGCTTTGTACCATCCGGAAAGGTGGCTTCCACTTGCACTTCATGAATCATTTCCGGGACGCCCTCCATCACATCGGCACGAGTTAGCAGCGTAGTGCCATAGGTCATCAAATCTGCTACAGTGCGTCCTTCGCGGGCACCTTCCAAAATTGCGGCTGAAATATAGGCAATGGCTTCCGGGTAATTGAGCTTCAAACCCTTGTCTTTGCGTCGTTCTGCTAATAGGGCGGCTGTAAAAATCAGCAGTTTGTCTTTTTCTTGTGGAGTTAGCTGCATAGAATTTGGACGGGAGAATCTCGTTCGTCAGCAGAAAGTAGCATACTCTGACATAGAAAATCCACTTGTCATCAGCCCCACAATCTTGGTAGCAGACGTTGTGCAAGATTACCCTCAACTGGGTAGCCTAGCTACAAGAGCCACTCCATCAAAAATCTGCCTCGAATTGAATTCGCCGCTGCTCAGTTACCAGCAAAGCTAGGCGAAAGATCCATCTGATACAGTCGAGAAACTAACTGAAAAATCAACTGGGGTGCTAGGATTCGAACCTAGGAATGGCGGGACCAAAACCCGCTGCCTTACCGCTTGGCGACACCCCATCGCGCAGCCTCAATCATTCTAGCAGCACTATTCCGCAATATGTCAAGAATTTAGTCAGATTCTCCATCGAATCCAGTTTCAGGCAGTATGGGAAAAGGAAAATCGGATTGGATTGTATGTCTTCTTTGCCGCCGCTGATTACTGAACTCGACCACGCTCAACTCACCAGCCCAGAACAAGTTCTGAAATACTTCTTTGGCTACGACAGCTTTCGGCCAGGGCAACAGTCCATCATCGAGGCTGTTCTACAAAACCAGGATGCGCTGGCAATCATGCCTACTGGCGGTGGCAAATCCCTTTGCTACCAGCTTCCAGCCCTGCTCAAGTCTGGTCTGACGATTGTGATTTCTCCCTTGATTGCGCTGATGCAAGATCAGGTCGAAGCCTTGCAGGACAATGGCATTGGTGCGACTTTTCTCAATAGCACCGTGAGTGGGGCAGAAGTGCGGCGGCGGTCCCAGCAGATTCTTCAAGGCAAAATTAAACTGCTCTATGTCGCACCAGAGCGAATTTTGACCGAGGCATTTCTTGACTTTCTCGATCAGGTGGCTGTTCAGATCGGCATTTCCACCTTGGCCATCGATGAAGCCCACTGCGTTTCCGAATGGGGGCATGATTTCCGTCCAGAATATCGGCAGCTCCAGCAACTGCGGCAGCGCTATCCCACCGTGCCCGTACTGGCCCTCACTGCTACAGCCACCGCCAGAGTTCGGCAAGACATCACGCAGCAGCTCGGCTTACAGCAGCCGTTAATTCACATTGCTAGCTTTAACCGGCCCAACCTGTACTACGAAGTTCGCCCCAAGCCCAAGCAAGCCTACCGAGAACTGATTCGCCTGATGCGTCAAACCTCCGGTGCAGGGATTGTTTATTGCTTGAGCCGTAAAAAAGTGGATGAAATTACCCAACGGCTGCAAGAGGCTGGTATTGAGGCATTGCCTTATCATGCAGGCTTGAGTGATACCGTCCGCAAAGAGAATCAGACCCGCTTTATTCGGGATGATGTCCGGGTAATGGTAGCGACAATCGCCTTTGGTATGGGGATCAACAAGCCCGATGTCCGGTTTGTGATTCACTACGACCTGCCGCGCAATCTGGAGGGCTATTACCAAGAGTCGGGACGCGCCGGACGCGATGGCGAACCCGCCCAATGCATTTTGTTCTTCAGCTTTAGCGATATTCGCACCATTGAATACTTGATTGACCAAAAGGTGGATCCGCTCACGGGTGAACCGTTAGAGGCCGAACAGCAAATTGCCCGTCAGCAGTTACGCCAGGTGATCGACTACGCAGAGGGAATCGAGTGCCGCCGCACGATTCAGTTGGGCTATTTTGGCGAACGGTTTGCTGGCAACTGCGGCAACTGCGATAACTGTCTGCGACCCCGCTCCCTGCAAGATTGGACAATCGAAGCCCAGAAGTTTTTGTCTTGTGTGGCTCGCTGCAAAGAGCGCTATGGCATGACCTACATTATTGAGGTGCTGCGCGGTTCTAAAGAAAAGCGGATTCTAGCTAACCGGCATGACCAGCTTTCCACCTATGGGATTGGCAAAGATCACACAGCAGAAGAATGGCGTACTCTAGGACGCTCCCTGCTACACCAGGGCCTGATGGATGAAACCGCTGATGGTTATTCGGTTCTAAAGCTAAATGCCTTGAGTTGGGAAGTTTTGCGCAAGCAGCGAACGGTGTACATCTCCTTACCCAACCGTCCAGCCGTAGTCCAAAGCGCGTCTACCGAAGCCAAAGCCAATGCCGAAATGCTATTCGACCTGCTGCGTAAGCTACGCAAGCAGATTGCTGACGAACAGGCTGTGCCGCCCTATGTGGTATTCGCCGACTCTAGCCTGCGCCTGATGGCCCAACTTCAGCCTCAGACCATCGATGACTTCTCGCAGATTTCGGGCGTAGGCAGTCACAAGCTGGCTCGCTATGGCCCTCGATTTGTGGAGGCGATTCGGAAGTTTTGCCAAGAAGAGGCGATTTAAGTTTTGAGTTTTGTTGGCGCAGCCTGTGCGTAGCACGTAGTTTTGAGTGATGGTGGAGCCTATGGGGAGCGCGTGAACTGGTCGTGAACTGATCGTGAACTGGTATGGTGGAGATATTGAGTCTGGTTTGCAGTTCTAGATGCAGTTTCCGATGCAGTGGTTGCTATGAATTATGTGATTGCTGTTGTTGCCAATCGAAGTGAAGCAGAGGCCGCTTACGCCCAACTCGAAAAAGAAGGCATGCCCATATCCCAAGTCAGCATCATTGGGGATGGTTACAAAACTGCCGATGAATTTGGCTTTATCGATCCCAAAAAGCCTGCCCGTAAGCAGGCTAAACTCATGGCTATGTGGCTGGTTCCCTTTGGATTTATTGGCGGATGGCTGTTTAACGTCTCCACCCAATATCAGCTTGTTCCGGCGGTTGGAACTTTAGGCAACCATGTGATTGGCGGATTACTGGGGGCAGTCGCTGGCGCGATGGGCAGCTTTTTTGTCGGTGGTGGAATTGGCCTGAGTGTAGGCAGTGGCGACGCACTACCGTACCGAAATTTTCTTAAAGAAGGCAAGTATATTGTAGTGGTCAACGGTGCTCCAAATGTCACTAACAAAGCGACCCGAATTTTGCGCCAACTGAATCCATTGAACCTGCAAGGTTACATTGACCCTACTGCCATCTGATGCCGATCCACTGAAAAGACGCAGAGTTTGATTTAAGAATTTAGCTAACGTCTGATTTTTCTAGTCTTTTTAAGATTTATCATGCCCAATCTCCCTCAAACCCTGGAAGAAGCCGTTGAGCAAGCTAAAGTGGCAACCAAGGCCGCTTTAGACGCTGGCTATACCCGCTTACAGGTGGAGCTACTGTTCCCCGAACTGAAGATGATGCCGATTGCCCAGCAATTCATTCCTGCGTTTGAGGACTTGGGTAGTCAGTTGCGGGTCTACTTTCCAGATGCTGGCGCTGCGGCTCTGGCTCGCCGCGATTGGGGAGAAAAGCCCTACGCGATTCGAGGCATTCGTGATTTGAACTCGGAGATTCAACCCGATGAGCAGTTGATTCTGTTTGTTGAGCCGTCTTCTGTAGAGGTGCAGGAGGTGGAGCAATTGTGTCAGGTGGCGATGGATCGTCCGGTGGTGGTGCTGAATCCACGCATGGAGGATATTGTCACCATTGGTATTGGTTTGGCGGGCCGCCGACTGCGGGAGCGGTTTTTGAACCTGTTTGAGTCCTGCTATTATTTGCAACCTTTGGAAAAGGCGGCAATTTTTCGGGCCTATCCGTCGGGTTGGCAGGTTTGGGTTGAAAAAGATTCTGATTACGAACTGGTTTCAGAGACGCCTCAAAAACCGGTCGGTGAAGCGCTAGATCAAATTTTGATGGCGGCAACCGGAGAAAATCCGGACGAGGCTCAGCCGCCGCGTAAGAAGGGTTTGCTGGCTTCAATGCAGGCGTTTTTGCGGGCTTTGAGTCAGTAGGTCAAGCCGATGAATATCTGCATTAGAGCAAGCATCGAATTGTAGAGATTGTAGAGAACGAGCAGGGAATAATTGGCGGTTCTATCCTATGTGCTGCTAGTTGCCTTCCGCTGACTTGCTCCTTCTGAGCCTGTAGCGCGTGCTTCCGTCCGATCGTTCAGCCTTAGTTACCCACTAGTGCACTGAGCCTGAATGAAGCGCTGAATGAAGATAGCGTATCGTAGCTTACTCAAACTATCCTAAAGATAGTTGATGAATTCTGAAGTGTTCGAGGGCACTATTAGATTTAGCTAGAAAATCGTCGCTTATGCTGCGAAACCCAGTCCTGGATGCATCGACCCTCGAAATTTGAATGGGTTTTAGGCTTATATTGAGCGCCTGACCTGTAAACAAGCGCCACAACCCAACCAGGGGTATCTTTTCAGCCATTGATTACTGTTTGTTTTAGCAAAGGATTGAATTAGCGTGTCTAGCGGTCGTCGCATTTTCATTGGTGATGTGCACGGTCATTACGACGGTTTGATGAGGCTGTTAGAGGCGATTGACCCTAGAGCAGAGGATCAACTCTATTTCGTTGGCGATTTAATTGATCGCGGTCCTAAGAGTGCTCAAGTGGTTCAGTTTGTCAGAGAAAATGACTTTGTCTGCGTGCTTGGCAACCATGAACAGCTTTTATTAGAAGCTTTCCCAGGAACTAAGGTCTCTCACTTAGCTCTGCAAGCATGGCTGCAAAGCGGTGGTCAGTCCACGGTTGCCAGTTACAGCAAACCAGAAACGTTGTTAGAAAACCTAGATTGGTTGCGCACCCTACCGACTCATGTTGATTTAGGCGATATCTGGCTGGTCCATGCTGGGTTACATCCTGATCTACCTATCCATGAGCAAACGGCCCACGAATACTGCTGGATTCGGGAAGAGTTTCACAGCACTGCCAAACCCTATTTCCCAGATAAGCTAATCATCACGGGCCATACCATCACCTTTACTCTACCGGGCGTTGCACCTGGAACACTGGCTCAGGGCCAGGGTTGGTTGGATATCGACACAGGTGCCTATCATCCCAAAAGCGGTTGGCTGACGGGCGTTGATATGACGCATCAGCAGGTTTACCAGGTGAATGTGTTTCAGCGCAAAGCGCGGGTGCTGCCTTTGCCAGAGGCGACGGTTCAAGTTAATCCAGCTAGAGTGCTCAAGCGCCACCAGCTTCTCCACTCCTAAGCTAAATAAAACTCCTAAGCTAAATAAAAACAGCCCCTTCACCCTCCGGGAGGCAGGTCTTCGTCATTCGGTAATTCGGGCGGAGGCGGTTTGGGGGTATCTAGCAATTCACTTTTTGAGCGCTTTAGCTGCTTCCATAGGCGACGAATCTCTTCATAGGCTTCCTCCGGTGCAAGTTTGCCGCCCGTTTCTAAACCGCAAATATAGGCTACTCGCTGAGCAAATTCTTGTAGATTAGCGTTAAAAGCTAAATTTTCTGGCTTGAAGTCGCCGTAGTAGCGGGCGCGTGGGTAGAAAAATTGGTCCTTTTGATCTTCTTTGTCTGCCACAGATTTTAGGAAGGAATAGGTTGACCAGAGAAACCTAACCATTTAACTGAAGCTGGTTAATATTAGGTAATGGCAGGTTGGCTGCTGAAAACAGGTAACCAAATCAGGTAGAACGGTACAAGAGGATGCCAGAATTGTGAGATGTAGCCTACAAAATTTGCAGCCTACAGTATGGTTGGTTGAATTCGCATACGAGCTTTAGTTTACTCTTGCTAGCTTTTGGCGTCTACACAAACAAAATTTGACTGCTGCACACCATAGCTTAACAAAGCTCCTTCAGATATTCTTCAGTGCTTGTCGGGCTAGCTCAATCGCGGCCTCTGGATTTTGAGCCACTACAGCATAGACAGACAGTTCTTGAAAAAATGCCGCACAGGTCGCACTGACGTTAAGCAAAATCACCGGTTTTTGAGCCTTGAGCGCCAAAGCTACTTCAGAGGCGGTGCCACTGCCCATACCGCAGGCAATCACCACATGACTGCTGAGGATGTTGATCACATTGCGAGCATTGCCCATACCGGTTGGAATCACAATATCAACGGCTGCTGACACATCGGTGGTTTTGGAGTCGGGCAAAATGCCAATCGTTAACCCCTGCGCTTGTTTTGCACCGCGACTGGCTGCATCCATCACTCCAACGCTTCTACCGCCTGTGAGCAGAATCCAACCCTGCCGAGCAATTCGTTGCCCCAGATCGTAGGCTAGCTGCCAATCGGTAGCCGTAGCCTGTTCGCCCGGACCCATGACGCCTACAATAGCCTGCCTCATCACTTCTCTTCGGCTCTCTAAGCCAAGCTCTATGCTGTTCTATCATGATGCCGACTTAGGTGCGCTGGGCAAACTGAAGGCAGATCGATTGATCATTCCTTGATCAACCCCTAAAACTATGATTTTTAATTCCATCTGCTCCTCTGCTGATGCCCTGCCGCTGGTGTCCGTGATTATTCCTATCTATGATGGCGCAGCCGATCTGCCCGATCTGCTAACTTGTCTGCGGCAGCAAACCTATCCCAATGAACGGGTTGAGTATTTGCTGGTAGACAATAACAGCACGGATCGCACTGCTGAGATTGTGCAACGTTTCATCTCTGATTCAGCCCTATCCAACTTTTGCTATTTGCGCGAAACCGAGATTCAGAGCGCTTACGCCGCCCGCAACACTGGCTTAAGAGCCGCTAGAGGAGAAATTTTTGTCTTCACCGATGCCGATTGCCGACCCCAATCCGACTGGCTCATGCATCTGCTCCAACCCTTCAGCGAACCTTCGGTTGGCATTGTAGCTGGAGAGGTTGTCGCCTTACCGGGGCAGACGTTGCTAGAACGCTATGCGGATCGTCAGGCTACCCTATCCCAGACCCATACCCTAGCGCATCCATTTCTGCCCTATGGTCAGACCGCCAATCTAGCGGTGCGGCGCTCAACGCTGGAACAAGTTGGCCTGTTTCGCCCTCATCTGACTACGGGTGGAGATGCTGATCTCTGCTGGCGGATCCTTCAACAGGGCCGCTGGCGAATTCAGTTTGCAGAGCAGGCAATTGTGCGGCATCGGCATCGGGCGACATTGGCGGAATTACGCAGTCAGTGGAGACGTTATGGGTGCTCGAATCGCTATCTGCATCAGCTTCATGGAGTTAGCTTGATGAAAGAACTGACTTGGCGAGATTGGATCTACCGATGGAGTCGTTGGCTACTAAAAGAAATGCCAGTTACAGTTATAAAAGTTAATCACAGTGGGACTGGCCTTTTGGGTTGGATTGATGCGATGGTAGAAACACCGCTCAATTTACTTTGTCAGCAGGCTCGTGCTCAGGGACAGCGTCAGGCGCGTTTACCAGATGCAGCGCGAGAAATTGTCTGGTTTTCTTGGCCGGAACCTCTAGCCCCTATGGCAGCACAGCTTTCTCCACCACGAGATCAAGTCTGAAAGGCGCTTGTCTTTCTAGCAACCATCTCGGTTAGCAGATTCCTGAATCGATTGCCAGTAAATGCCAGTAAATGCCAGTGAATATTGTTCCTTGGTTTCAGCTTAGACGACCCCATCAGACCATGCGTCAATCCTCGTTGTCCTCTAGTCAATCGACGAGCAAATGGACAAATCAGCGGATGAGTGAGTGGTCTGCTATTGCTCGTTCCTGGTTCAGCAGCCTACCTGAAAAAGTATCTTGGTCTAGCTCTCCTAAAAAGGTGGCTTTAGGAACGCTGTGGATGCTGCCGCTGATATTAGGGGGAATGGCGACACCAGGGTTGGCTGCGGAGCGCGTAGCTGTGCGTTTAGGGCCGTTCAAACAATCTGTCGCTATTTCCGATCTAGAGCGTTTTGCCGATACAGGAGAAATCCCTCCTGGCTTGCAGCTCTATGCACCGCTGCTGAACACTGATGTGCGATATACGTTGCGGAGTCGGCTCCACCTTGACCCTAGTATCGGCGACAAGCTAGTGGAAGATTTGCTGCACTCTTCTGCCGGTGAGCGTTTTCTTAATACACTGCAAGTGGCGATCCCTGACGCTAGCCCAACCCAATTGCAGGTAGCGCTGATGCAGGCAGCCAAACAGCCAGGTGGAATTAGCCTTTTAGGGCTGTTGCGAGCCTTTCCAAAGCAAACCGTCACCATCGACGCTACTTCAGCCATTGCGTTAGCCTCCCAGCTCAACTTGCCCTATTGGCAGAGTCAGGCGCTGAGTTCGGTGCTGGAACGGGAACTAACTGTTAAGAGCCAACCCATCCGCAGCTCCATCGATCCGACCAAGGCCGGATCCTATTGGGTTTGGAAACAAACGATGGTGCTGAGAGACTATCAGCGTGAACGAACGATTCCAGTTGATCTGTACTGGACGCGCCGGACTCACGGTCCACTCGTTGTGATTTCTCACGGCTTTGGAGCCGATCGTCGCTTTTTGGGGTATCTGGCTTACCATTTGGCCTCGCATGGGCTGACGGTCGTGGCGTTGGAGCATCCAGGTAGCAACGTGGCTTGGCTAACGGGAAATTCGTTTAGTCAGTCGCGCACGACATTAAAAAATAACCTGCTTCCGGCCACAGAATTTCTTGATCGCCCGCAGGATGTAAGTTTTGTCCTCGATCGCCTCAACCGTTTGAACCAATTCTCTAGTACGCTGCACGGTAAATTTAATACAGAAGAGGTGACGGTAATTGGCCATTCCCTAGGTGGGTACACGGCCCTGGCGCTGGCAGGAGCCAAGCTCAGTCTGGAGCATTTGCAGCAGTTCTGTAATGATCCCAATCCGGTTGTGTTTTCCCCAGCAGATTTGCTGCAATGTAGCGCTGCCGATCTGACTGATGCGCAGGCCGATGCGCAGGAAAGCTTGCGGGATCCGCGGGTTGTACAAACAATTGTGCTCAATCCAGCGATTGGTCGCTTATTTGATCCCAAGAGTTTGGCTCAGGTCACTGTGCCGACCCTGATGCTGGCAGGCACTGATGACACCATTACGCCCGCTGTCAGTCAGCAATTTTTGCCGTTCACTCAGCTCAAAGGTTCCAAGTTTTTGCTAACAGCGATTGGTGGAACTCATCTGAGCGTTGGTGATCCAGCCAACCTCAACCATGTCTTTACCCAGAGTCTTTTTATTCGAGAACGTCCAGAACAGGAAACAGAAGCGCTCAGACAACTTTTACGAGGAGTCAGCTTGGCATTCGTGCAGCAGCTAACCCCCGAAGCTAATCGCTATGCTCCTTTTCTAACGGCTGCTTATGCTCAATCCTTTTCGTCAACAGAGCTGAAGCTGAGGCTAAATTCCCAACTGCCGCCCAACTTTTCCCAACGTTTGAAAATGGCGGCTCTACCGATGGAGCAGCTCATTTCTAGTACTCTCGCCAAAGGCAAAGCCGAGTCCCAGCAGGGCGTTTGCTACAACAAGCTCAATTGTTTGCTGGGTGGGTTGCCGCTGGTCATGTTTATCCTACCGGGTGGAGTCCCACTAGCCGCAAATCAATTCTTCAGATGGCGGCGTAAGGCAGCAGTAAGAGATTCAGTTGATCACTAGAAAAAAATTGCTGTAGCCATATTTCAAAGAGAAGATTTTTGTCTACCAGCCTCACATCAAGGAGGCATATTTTTGCTTTCTTTCGCTAAATTTGAAACAGAACCCAACATCGGTTTCTCCGTCTATTTAACGTCATTTAACTTAACATTTAATAGCTTATCTAAGGGTGGGATCTGCCGTGAATTTGCTACAAGTTGCTGTTAATGTTCCCAGTCCGCCCAGTTTCAATCTCTGGATTATTCTTGGTTTTATTTTTATCTTGCTCGGGGTAGTGGTTGGAGAGCCAACGGTGGCATCGTTGGGGATTGCGGCAATCATTACGGCGATTGCGGCCCTTTCGGTTTCTTCAGTAGCTCTACAAATTGTGCTTTGGGGTATTCTCTCAATTGCTTTAACTATCGTGTTGCGGGGAATGGTGCCTTTGCCCACAAAAGAGGAACTGCCCGATACAGAAGCCGTTGTCTCCGAAATGATCCCCAAAGGGGGTGTGGGCTGGGTGTCCTACGAAGGTGCGCTCTGGAAGGCTCGCTGTCAAGTATCAGACGTTAGTATTGCCAGTGGGCAGACTGTGCAGGTAGTGGGTAGGCATGGGCTAACGCTAATTGTTTTACCGCTTGATTTTACGGACGAACCTTACGACACAGTGACTTAACTGTCTAAGCTCTAGAAACTACTCAAATAGCCGCCGCCTGGAGAGGGAAACAAGATAATGAATACATTGGTATGGGTTTTTGCAGTTGTGTTAACCGTCGTTGGTGCAACCGTCGGCTCTGTGAGACGGGTGAATCAAGGCAATGAAGCATTGGTCGAACGATTGGGTCGCTATCACCGCAAATTAACGCCAGGTTTGAATTTTGGTGTTTTGCCTATCATTGATGAAGTCGTTATCGAAGCCAACACGCGAGAACGGATCTTGGACATTGAACCGAGCGATGTAATCACCAACGATAGTGTAACCCTGACTATTGATACGGTAATTTTCTGGCGCATTATTGATCTGTACTCCGCTTACTACGAAATCGATGATGTCAGCACAGCGTTAAAGAACCTGGTGGGGACAACTTTGCGTTCTAAAATTGGCGAAATGGATCTGCAAAGAACCTATTCCTCTCGTGAAGAAATCAACAGAGCCTTGTTGGAAAGTCTGGATGATGCAACAGAGCCGTGGGGAGTTAAGGTGACTCGCGTTGAAATTCAAGACATCAAAATCAAAAACGAGGACTTACAAAAGTCACTTGAGAGTGAGCGGGCTGCCCTGAGTAAAAAACGAGCGGCGATTGCTGAGGCAGAAGGTAAACGGGAAGCGGCGATTGCTGAGGCAGAAGGTGATCGTCAAGCGGCGATTAAGCAGGCAGAAGCGATGGCTGAGTCAGTCAGGCGAATTGCTGATGCAATGCCAACCCAAGCCGACCCCCAAGATATTTTGCGCTATTTGGTCATGCAGCGCTACGTTGACGCCAACCTGCAGTTGGGGCAAAGCGACAACTCTAAAGTAATCTTCATGAACCCACGCGACATCACAGAAAACATTGATGCGCTGCTGCGCGATCGATTGGTTGATTATCCCCCTGCTGCCTTCAGACAGGCTCCCAAAGCTGAAGAAACTGGTGATACCAATGGCCAAACTGAATAGTCCTTACCAATTGCGGCAGATAGCTTAAGTTCTGGGAATACTGCTAAGGAAAGAAAGTAGATCAAGCAGCTAGATTACAGCCTATCCGTACTCCGCTTTGCGGCTATTGCAACTTCTGTCTGTGATCTCTTGCCAAGCTGATTTCCCGCTTCCCTGTTTCAGAATTTCTGAGATGAGCAAAACGCTATGAGTACAGTTTTGGTGGTCGATGACAGTCAAACCGTCCGACAAATGCTCTCAGAGCTGTTGAAGCAGGGAGGGTTGACCGTAGTTGAAGCAGCCAATGGCTTGGAAGCCAAAGCCAAAATTCAGACCAAGGCCCCTGATCTCGTTATCACTGACCTAGTAATGCCGGAAATGAACGGCTATGAATTATGCCGCTGGATTAAGAATGATCCGGTTGCTCAAAATATTCCTATTTTGATTTGTTCTACCAAGGACCAAGAGTTTGATCGTTACTGGGGTATGAAGCAGGGAGCTGATGCCTATATTACAAAGCCGTTTCAACCTGGGGAAATGCTGAAGACTGTGAAGCAGCTTTTGCATACCAAATGATCTCCCAGACATGTTCAACAAAGCTCATAAAAAACTCGGTTAAAAAAGGGCAACTGTTGGCGATTCACCTTCAGCTGCCCCTTATTTGATACTTATTTGATACTGTCTTAACTTGAGACTATGTTGACTTCGTTACTAAGTTGCTGAGCTTGCTCGATGCAGCTATCTTATTTAGCTACTTGAGTCAGCTACTTGAGTAGACAATGCTCACGCTGCTAATTAAACTGCCGACAGCAACTCGCTAGCAGCTTGTTTCAGCAGATTAGCTTTATCGGTTTGCTCCCAAGGCAGATCCAAATCTTCTCGACCCATATGGCCGTAAGCCGCAACATCCTGATAGAATCGCCCACCCCGTTCGGCAGGAAGCTTGCTGAGATTGAAGTTTCTAATGATACCAGCAGGTCGCAGCTCAAAATGCTGCTTCACTAGCTCCAGCAGACGTACATCATCAATTTTTCCGGTACCGAAGGTTTCTACCAGAATACTAACGGGTTTGGCAACCCCAATTGCATAGCTGAGCTGAACCTCGCATTTTTCTGCTAGTCCAGCTGCCACAATATTCTTAGCGACATAGCGGCAGGCATAGGCAGCACTGCGATCCACTTTGGTGGGATCCTTACCAGAAAACGCACCGCCGCCATGACGCGAGTAGCCGCCATAGGTATCGACGATGATCTTACGGCCCGTCAAGCCAGAGTCACCCTGGGGACCGCCAATCACAAACTTGCCAGTTGGGTTAACCAAAAAGCGAGTGTTGGCATCGGGCTTGACATTAATATCAGCAAAGCAGGGTTGAACCACGTAGGTCCAAAGGTCTTCTTTGATTTTGGCTTGCACAGCCGCAGTATCGGTGATGTCTCCAATCGTCGCCGTGTGCTGAGTTGAAACCAGAATGGTATCGATTCCAACCGGGCGGCCATCTTCGTAAGCTACAGTGACTTGGGTTTTGCCATCAGGACGCAGATAGGGAAGCTGCCCTGTTTTGCGAACTGCAGCTAACTTTCGGGCAATGCGATGGGCCAGCGAGATTGGCAACGGCATCAGTTCAGGCGTCTCGTTGCAGGCAAAGCCGAACATAATGCCTTGGTCACCAGCACCAACTGCATCTAGCTCTTCATCACTTGCCTGTTCACGAGTCTCATGTGCCTGATCCACCCCTTGAGCAATATCGGGAGATTGTTCATCGAGTGCTACTAAGACAGAGCAGCTATTGGCAGCGAAGCCGTTAACGGCATCGGTATAGCCAATCTCTGCGATCTTTTTGCGAGCCAAGTCAACAAAGTTAACTTGGGCTTTGGAGGTAATTTCTCCCGTAATCAGTACCAGACCCGTATTGACAACCACTTCTGCTGCTACACGGCTCGTGGGATCCTGGGCCAGTAGAGCATCTAAAATAGTGTCTGAAATTTGGTCGCAAATCTTATCAGGATGACCTTCGGTCACAGATTCCGATGTGAAGAGGTAATGACGAGTCAAGCGAATGTCCTCTCTATAAAACTAAACGACAGGAACGAGCGAACTGAAATCAGCTAAAAAATGCTTCATTAACTTTGGAGAATATCATACGCTTCATTGCTTTATGTAAATTTCAGCGATCTCCTCCACGAAACAGTATGAAATTTTGGTAAGTGATCCCAGGAGTTTTGTTTTTTTTAGCGTTTAAATTGATGTGTAAAATCACTGAAAGCCTTATCCTATCTCAATTTGATCAAATCGAGATATTGTACACTTCGCTGCGGGAGATTTAGAAGAAAGGGCAGAGGTCCAACCCCCAGTGAAAACAATACAGCCTGCCATACAGGTTTGGATTGCAATCTCCAGATCAACCTGCGAATCTCCAATCATCAACATGTGTTGAGGCAAAACATTGAGTGAAACTGATAAATGCTGAAGAAGTTGAGGATTTGATTTGGTTGGATACTGTTGATTTACTCCACAAATTACTTGGAAGTAGGATTGTAAATTGTAATGTTCAACAAATTCGTCTACGTTTGTAGCACTATCCGATGAAAGAATAGCAAGTTTAACTTCTGCATTTGCTAATTTCTGAATTAACTCTAATGCACCTTCAATTAAGGGAGTTTCTTGAGCTTTTTTAAGCATTTGTCGATCAGCTTCTGAAAAAGCTGCGTGAACCAGTTGCAAAGCCTCTACCCAATCTTTTCCCGTTTCAGCAATATAAGCAGCTGCGGCAATTTCGTTCTCCAATCGAGTTCCAACGGCCATCAATCCTGCTGGGTTAATTCGATTTTCGTCGATCCCAAACGCCATCAATAAAGGTTCTTGAACACCAGGAACTTGAGCGTCAATTAGACGCGCTCGCCGTTGGGCCAAGTTGCGGAGATAGGCTTCAGAACTTGCTAAAGTACCGTCTTTATCAAAAATAATTGCTTGAACGTTTTGGAAGAGTTGACCTAGGCAGCGAATTGTTACCAAGTAGCACCTCCGCTATTGAGTACTAACCGATTTGGTTAAAAAAACGGCCTTAATTGCCCAAAGCATCTATCAGCACCTTCGAGAAATGCTGTGTTAGAAGTAGCGCCCATAAAAGAGAGGAGGGATGACCCTCCTCGCATGCAATCAAATATCGTTAATCCAGTAGATTATTCAACCTATTCTTCTTCTGCTGAAGGTAACTCCTCTTCAACGGGCATTTCAACAGGAGCGGCCGCTTCAGCAGCAGGTTGAGACTGTTGCAGCATTCGCTCGCGGTACTTAGCAGCCATCTCTTCCGCCTTGTCGTAAACCACTTGGGGGTTCTTCACCATGTCACCTGGTTCAGGCTCAAGCTGCTTTGTAGAGAGCGAAATCCGTCCCCGTTCGGCGTCCAAATCAATAATCATGACCTTAACTTCGTCGTTGACGTTGAAAACGCTGTGGGGCGTATCAATGTGGTCATGGGAAATTTCGGAAATGTGCAGCAGACCGCTAACACCGCCAATATCAATAAAGGCACCATAGGGTTTCAACCCACGAACCGTACCAATCACTACTTCGCCCACTTCTAGGCGGTTCATCTTCCGCTCAACCAGAGCACGACGATGGCTCAGAACTAGACGGTTGCGGTCTTCATCCACCTCCAGAAACTTGAGCGGTAGCTCTTCTCCAACCAAATCTTCTTTCGGCTTCCGGGTGCTAATGTGCGAGCCAGGAATGAATCCCCGTAGCCCTTCAATTCGGACTAGCGCGCCGCCTCGGTTTGTGGCAAATACCGCAGAGCGAACAGTGGCATCTTCAGCCTGGAGTTGACGCACCCGCTCCCATGCACGCATGTACTCAATCCGACGGATCGAAAGCGTCAGCTGTCCATCTTCATTTTCATCGGTAAGAATGAAAAACTCACGGGTCTCGTTGGACTGGAGGACCTCCTCAGGACTGTCAATTCGATTAATGGACATTTCCTGAATTGGAATGTAAGCTGCTGTTTTAGCACCGATGTCAATCAGAGCGCCCCTCGGCTCGATGCTAAACACGGTTCCAGCAACAACTTGCCCAGGGCTGTAGTGGTAATCATACTTGTCGAGGAGAGCAGCAAAATCCTCGTGAGTAAAGCCAATATCTATTACTTCCTGATTGACCATGCGATGTGTTTCCTGGTGTTTGTCTCCGTGATGAATGTAAGTGGTCTAAGGCATGAAAGTAATTGGATAAGCGAACACCATCTATCCAAATGAACTTAAGCCAACAGTAGAAGCCTGTTCCAGAAGGCCTGTAGCCCCGAAAGTATTAGACCATAGAAAAACTATCATAGCTTAATTTTCTCAATCAGCCCACTCCTGCCGCTAGAAAGTTTCCCGCATTTCTAGGCATCTCAATGGTGGGTTGAACTTAGTTATTTTGCCTTACGTCAATACAACCAATGAACAGCTCAGCAACAACGCTTTGATGGCTTTAAGAATGACTCATAGATGAAGTTTCTAACTCTTCCTCAGGTTCGGTTGCAGTTGCAGCAGGATCGAGTTCAGAGGATGTATCTTCGTTAGGAGATAACATGGTCACATCGGACTGCTCACTTGAACTTTGTAAGTGATTCAAGGTTTCAATAAAATCACGAATCCCCTTGAACTGGCGATGCACTGAGGCGAAACGAATATAGGCTACTTCATTCAAGCCTTGCAAATGTTTGAGAACTAGCTCACCAATTTCTGTACTCGATACTTCACGAGCAGAACGCTGTTGCAGCTCGGCTTCAATCTCATCAACAATGCCCTCTAGTTTGGAGTGGGCAATCCCTGTTTTCTCACAGGCGGTAACAATGCCTCTCAGCAGTTTGGAACGGTCGAAGGACTCTCGTTCGCCGCTTTTCTTCAGAACAACAACTGGAACAAACTCAATTCGTTCGTAGGTGGTGAAGCGCCGACCGCACCTCAAACATTCTCGGCGGCGTCTAACGCTGTGCCCGGATTCCGCTGAACGCGATTCTAAAACCCGATTGTCCGGAAACTGACAAAATGGGCATCGCATAGCAAATGTCCTCCGGGAAACTAACCTGATAAGAGACGGAATTCAAGTGATACCTATGGCATCCAATGTCATCATACTGCAATTGCCTATGCAAAAACCTGAGCAGTCCAATTATTTTAATCTGACTAGGGAATTAATCAGATTAAAGGATTGCTCAGGTTCAAATAGAGTCAAGACCGCATCCCATCTAAATATTGCCTTTGAGGAGACCGGACTTGACCTCGCAGCTCTTAGTTTTGTCGTTTTTATTTGATTGGTTTTTAATGGTACCTTAGTCTCTGCTGATGCGAGGCGGTTCGCGGAATGCAATTGCAAAGAACAGAACACCCAGCGCCAGCGTTAGAACCAGAACGTATGCAACAACTTCCATAGTTTGACTTCTCCTAACTATTCAGCCAATTGACCTACTGCTTTGCCCTAGAAATAGATTTAGCAGACGTCGCAAAATCGATCTGCCAACGATCTGCTAAACCCTATTCTTTTTAAATTCTAAACGGGTTGCTTACGACGAGTAGACTTGTCTCCAACTTTTTGGAAATAGCCCCACTCGACTTGCTCTTCCGACAGGTCTGGATCGATACCCGCAAACACGTCGCGGAATAGAGTTCTAGAACCATGCCAGATATGTCCGAAGAAGAACAGTAGCGCAAAACAAGCATGTCCAAAGGTGAACCAACCCCGAGGACTGGTGCGGAATACACCATCAGAGTTGAGGGTTTCAGTATCGAATTCAAACGCTTCACCGAGCTGGGCTTTCCGCGCATACCGCTTGACCACAGCCGGATCGGTAAAGGTTTGGCCATCCAAGGCGCCACCGTAGAAGCTAGCGGTTACACCCACTTGTTCAAAGCTATACTTCGACTCGGCTCGGCGGAACGGGATATCAGCCCGAACAATGCCATCCTTATCAGTCAGCACAACTGGGAAGGTTTCAAAGAAGTTTGGCATCCGACGCACGAACAACTCGCGCCCTTCCGCATCTTTGAACACCACATGACCCAACCATTCCTGAGCGATGCCATCGCCCTTGACCATTGGACCAGTTCGGAATAGACCGCCTTTAGCTGGATTGTTGCCAATATAGTCATAGAAGGCGAGCTTATCCGGAATAGACGCCCATGCCTCAGACGGACTGGCTCCATCGGCGATACTAGCCTGAACTCGACGCTGAATTTCCTGCTGGTAATAGCCGCTATCCCACTGGTAACGGGTTGGACCAAACAGTTCAACTGGTGTCGTTGCGCTGCCGTACCACATGGTTCCGGCTACCACAAAGGCAGCAAAGAACACGGCTGCAATACTGCTAGACAGCACGGTCTCAATGTTCCCCATCCGCAGAGCGCGGTAGAGGCGTTCTGGTGGACGAACCGTTAAGTGGAACAGACCGGCAATAATGCCAACAATACCAGCCGCGATATGGTGAGCGACAACTCCGCCTGGGTTATAGGGATCGAATCCTTCCGGTCCCCAGGCAGGCGCGACGGGTTGGACGCTGCCCGTCAATCCGTAGGCATCGGATACCCACATGCCAGGGCCAAATAACCCGGTCAGGTGGAACGCTCCAAAACCGAAACAAAGTAGACCCGACAAGAACAGATGAATACCGAACATCTTGGGCAGGTCTAGCGCGGGTTCACCTGTGCGGGGGTCTCTGAACAGTTCCAGATCCCAATACACCCAGTGCCAGCAGGCCGCCAAGAATAGCAAACCAGACAAAATGATGTGAGCTGCAGCCACCCCTTCAAATGACCAGAATCCAGGATCAACGCCGGTTTCGCCTGTGACACTCCACCCACCCCAAGATCCGGTGACACCCAGGCGTGCCATGAAGGGTAAAACGAACATGCCCTGACGCCACATTGGGTTCAGGACAGGGTCACTTGGATCAAAAATTGCCAGCTCATACAACGCCATCGAGCCAGCCCAACCTGCCACGAGAGCAGTGTGCATAAGGTGTACAGCAATCAATCGTCCTGGATCGTTGAGGACGACTGTGTGTACTCGATACCAGGGTAGTCCCATCGACTACGCTCCTCCTATACGTTTCAACGCTTCCTTCAGCTTTTTATTAAGGTGCTTAATACTGGTAAGCCTACCAGATTAAGGGACACCGTACAGCAGCGATTGCCCACTGTCGCCCATGCTCCAGGCCAATAAAGCTTGGTAGCTCTGAGCAAACCAATTCTTTAGACAGTTTGACAATAAGCTTGTAAAAATGAAAGTGTATAAAGAAGTGTAACCAGAGTGAGAGGGGATTGCAAGCGCTATGCAGACAGGCTCTGAAGAACAAGCAACCGTGGTTTCTGATGTCCAGAACCCAGAAAATTCGCCATTGGAGCAGGCCGGTACCACTGTTCCTGAGACGGATACCCAGAAACCAGCCTTTTTGTCAGCAAATATTAAGTTTGTTAAAGAAGATCGAGAAGTGGTTGCGGCCAGTGGAGCCAACCTCCGGTTTAAAGCGCTGGAGAACGGCATTGATCTGTATACCTTTACCGGTAAGTTAATGAACTGTGGTGGCTATGGTCAATGCGGAACCTGTGTCGTTGCCATTGCCGAAGGTATGGAAAATCTTTCTCCTCGCACCGAGGTAGAAAATCGCAAGCTCAAGAAACGCCCTAACAACTGTCGTTTGGCCTGTCAAACGCTTGTCTATGGTCCAGTTAGTGTGGAAACAAAGCCAGGTAAGTAAGCCTCATCACTCGTTTTGATTGAGCTTGAGGTGTATGCTTGTCCTATAGTTTTAAAAGCTGTTGTTGTAGAGGCGGACTCGAATGGAAGTTAATGATCTAGGATTTGTTGCCACCGTTTTATTTGTGTTGGTTCCTTCTGTTTTCCTGCTGATTCTTTACATCCAGACGGCCAGCCGCGAGGCGAAATAAGTTTCACTTTGCGTCTGCGCATTTGTGATTGCTGTTAGGTTTTGATAGTAGAAAGCGCCGAGTCGTAGTTAGTGACTCTGGCGCTTTTGCTGTTGCTGCGGAACCTAGGCAAAGCTGTTGCTTTTGACTATCATGCTTGTAGCTATCATCTACCGCACCAGTAAAACTGGGCAGTTGGCATAGACTCGCACATAGTCAGAAAGGGATTGACCGAGCAAGCGGTCTAGATCGGGAAGTCCTTTGGCGATCGAGGGTCGGCGATCGGGTGAGCCAAGGATGAGTAAATCTACATTCAAATCTTCGGCAACTTGGCAGATCCGCTCGCCCGGTTTGCCTTCTGGAGCAACGCACTTGTAGTTAATGCCCAACTTTTTGGCTTCATTGATAGCTGGAATCAAGACCGGATCCTCGTTTGGGTTGGCCGCGATCTCACCGGGTTTGATCTTCAGATCGGGATTGGTATGAACTAGGATGAGCTGTCCTCCTTTGATGTCGCGGGCTAGAGCTAGGGCTAGTTTGAGACACTGCTGAGCCGACTCAGATTTATCCAGAGCCACCATAATCCGATTGATTTTCTTGACATAAATGTCATCTTTAACCAACAGCATGGGCCGGGACGAGAGTTGGAACACATACTGGCTTACTGAGTTTTCTAGAATCGACTGAATCCGCTTGAGGCCACGCGACCCCATAATGATCAGATCCGTATCGATCTGTTCTGCGACTCGACACACTATATCTTTGGGATCGCCCTGTTGCAGCATGGGGTTAATCCGAGTCGGTTCCAGATTCAAATCCTGAACCGCCTGAGCCAGCATCTTTCCCCCTTCTTCCAGCTTTTCGGTCATGCCGTCTGCTGTTACTTGGGGCGGAACAACATGGAGGACCGTAACTGAAGCACGCTGAAACATGGGAATATCCATCAGCATCTTCAGCATGTCTCGTGTTTGGCCGGTGCCGGAGAGGGCGAGCAAAATGTTTTCTATCATAGGGACTCCTAAATCTCTGTGTTTTACGGCTTAACGTCGTGTAGTGCAAGCGAGTGGGCCAGCAAACTTGCGCCAGCAACCAACATTCTGCCGTTCGGTGGCAGCTGGTTATCGCTCGCTGAACGGTGAATGGCTCAAGATTCAGTGTATGACAGCCAAAATGCCGAAACACTAGTTGCAAACTATCGTTTCAATTACAGCTCAATTACAGCTGGAGGATGGCTAAAGTCATTTGGCAATGGGATGGTCCCTTTCTCGGTAAAGTGAGGAAGAAGGTTTTGAATCGCAATTTCATGCAAACGCAGATTTCCGCAAATGCTGATCATCTAGTCCAACCCGTTGAAAACTGGTTCGAGTATCCGGTGCGGGTTCAGGTTCATCATACTGACTGTTCTGGTGTGGTGTGGCACGGCACTTATATCACCTGGTTGGAAGAGGCGCGGGTCGAGTGTTTGCGATCGATTGGAGTCAATTATGCCGATTGGGTGGCAACGGGATATGAGTTACCTGTAGTGGAACTGACAATTCGTTATCACCGCCCTTTGAAGATGGGGGCCTCAGTGGTAGTTAGAACTAGAATGCTAGGAATGAAAGGGGTGCGGATCCACTGGGATTATCAGATCCAATCACTTGATGATCAGGAATTGTATGTTACAGCCCAAGTGACGTTGGTGCTGATAGAGAGCCAGAGTGGCAAGATTGTGCGGCGGTTGCCTGTAGCTATCCTAGAAGCTCTCACCAAACTCTCTGATTAAAGCAACAACCCACCGCTGCAGACGAAAGCAACGATGGGTCGAGAGTAAACTACAGCTACCGCTAACAAAACAGCTCACGAAATGAGATCTGAAGACCAGTTCAGGGAATACCAACCTAAGTTGACAGCACCTTCATGCGAGTTTTTTGGTCATAGTTTCCTAACAGCTTAGAAGTCAGACCAAAATCGGTGACAGCTAAAATTACCATTTCATCAGTTCCCGTGTTGCGCGATTGATGAATGCACCAACGGGGAATAAACACCGCATCTCCGGCGGTTACCTCAATCGCAGCCTCGTCAATTAGCACCGTACCACTGCCTTCAAGAATGTAAAACAAGGTCTCGTGGGCATGGCGATGGCGTTCGTTGGCTTTGCCTGCTGGAATCCGTACAATCCGCGGATCAAGCACTTGAGTGGCCGGAAATAGCATTCGTTCAACGCTAAATTCAATATTGAGCCGTTCGTTGGCATTGCTGTAGATTGGGTTGCCTGAAGTAGAGTGACTGTGTTTGAGTTGGGATAGATCGCCGACCTGAGCAGCCAGAGAACAACGATTTTTAGCAACCTCAAATAAGGCTTGGGACCGGGACTGAAGAATCTCCTCATAGAGATGCTCAAAGAAATTAGCCCGTAGTGAAAGCGCCTGCTCTGCAGCCTGTTGACACATCTCAAACCAGCCAGGACGGTCCGAGTAGAAACACATAATTTCCGCTAATGTAGCAGCATGCTCATCGTCACAATCAATGTGGATGTGAAAGAACTCTAATTCTGAGTCAGGAATGCCTGCTTGACACAGCCCTTCAACAAAAATTTGGTACATCCGAGAGACAATTCCTTCCGTGCCGAGGGAGAGCCAAGCGCTGCTCCAAACCGGATCGGGGCAGGCTGCATTTCTTTGATATTCCTGGGCGAAAAATTGAGTGGAGCTAGTATATTGAATTGCTTCTAAATCATGAATACCGAGAGAACAGGTTAAAAATGTGCGGAAAATTTCGGCATGGGTACGGCTTTGATCGATGCCACTTTCCTCCCAGAGATTTTGGGCTAAACGGTTTCTGAGCCTATCGTTGTCGCAACTCGCCATCACGGCTGCTAGGTAGCGAGTAAAGTTTCTGGAGTAAAGATAATACTGGCTAAAAATGTAGGCAAAATCCTGTTTTGTCAGTTCTCCCTGCCGGCATGCCTGAAACAGGGAATTATTCCAGAAAGGATGTTCTTGAACAATTTTATGCAAAGTTTCTAGGGGAGGATCTTGATGCATGAGAGGGAGGCAGACCATAGGAACTCCTCAGTAACGATTGATTTAACTAGCAAGAATTCACGGGTGATTGCACTAGCTACCTATTCGATTGAAGAATTTCTTTGCCTTTGTCAGAACCTCCGTTTTGCTTGTCCTAGCGAAAGCAATTCTTCAGCCAAGTAGTGAGCCAAATTTGATCGAACCAGTACTTCGTTAATCAAAAAGCGGATCAGTCCGATCAAGTAGTGTTAGAACTACTGAATTGATGTCGTATAAGCAACATAATCTAACTGTAATAATACTGGGAAGATGGCTAATATCAAGTAAAATAGCCGCTTATAGAAGCGTTACATAGAGATGGATTGGCTAGAAATGGGCCAAATTGCTGATTTTTCTTGTGCAGCCCTGTTTCTATGAGATTATAGAAACAAGAGTATAGTGATTATTAATACTAAGTATGATGATGCCAGAGTTGTGGCCATTGATGCTGCTGCCACTCTGACTGTCATGCTGACCAAATTGATGTTTGCAAGCCTGAAATAGCAGTAGTAGAACCCTTTAGGAGATTAACAATGTATGGCTTAGTTAATAAAGCGCTCAAAGATATGGTATGCACTCGCTTTGGGGAAGAATCGTGGCAAATGGTGCAGCAGCAAGCTGAAATCGATATAGAAACGTTTGTGAACGTAGAGAGTTACCCCGATGACCTCACTCATCGCTTAGTTAGGGCTGCGAGCCAGGTGCTAAATCTGTCTAGTTCAGAAATCATGCAAGCCTTTGGAGAGTATTGGGTGCAATACACCGCTAGTGAAGGTTTTGCTGAGATCATTGATATGTGTGGTGATAATTTACCCGAATTTTTAGAGAATCTAGACAATCTTCATGCACGAGTTGGGGTTGTTTTCCCGAAGCTTCAGCCTCCTTCATTTGAGTGCACCGACGTGAAAGAGGAGACGCTGAATTTGCACTACTACTCGCATCGGCAAGGGCTGACTCCGATGGTTTTTGGCTTAATTCAGGGTTTAGGAAAGCGTTTCAACACCAAAGTGAATGTTACACAGACTAAGAGTAGAGAAGAAGGAAACGATCACGATGAGTTTTCGGTTCGGTATAGGCAAAATTAATTCACTTTGACATGTTCGTATATTTCTGCAATTTGTAATGAGCGTGCACTAACTCAATCGTCTTCTTACCAATGCATAGAATTCTGATTTGCATATGATTTCCCATCACCTGAGCCTACCACCCCAATGGTTTGCCCAAGCCTTTCCTTTTCATATTGTGTTCAACCGAAATCGGGAGATCATGCAAGTGGGAGAAGTTCTGCAGCGGATTAGTCCTAAACCGCTACTGGGCAGCCAGTTAGAGCAGCATTTCCGAATTAGTCGCCCCAGCATTCCAGTTGATTTTGACATCATTCAAAAACGATCACGCTCCATCTTTTTGCTGGAGTCTCTGGAAGGCAAAATGCAGCTCAAGGGCCAAATGATGTATGTGGATGACCATGATGCTATTTTCTTTCTTTGCTCGCTCTGGGTCACCAATGTCAGCGATCTGACTCCAATTGGCGTTAAGCTCAAGGACTTTGCTATCCATGATCCGATTGCGGATTTCCTGTTTCTTTTGCAGGTGAGGGATACTGCCCTGACGGATGCTCAGAACCTAACGACTAACTTGACCCAGAAGCAATCGCAATTGCAAAATGTGTTGGCCTTAAAAGAAGAAATTGCCCAAACCGCTAGGGCGCAGGCGCAGCAGCTCGAACAAACCCTGAGGGAATTGCAAGCAACTCAGGTACAGCTCGTCCAGAGTGAAAAAATGTCGAGTTTAGGGCAGTTAGTTGCGGGTGTGGCTCATGAAATCAATAATCCGATCAACTTCATCCACGGCAATATTATTCATGCCACTGAATATACGCAGGAGATTTTGCATCTACTAGAGCTTTACCAACAGCATTATCCAACTCCTGTCACAGAAATTCAAGCGGAGATTGAAGCAATTGATCTAGATTTCGTTAAAGATGACCTGGTTAAACTGTTGAAGTCGATGCGGGTAGGAACGGATCGAATTCGCGAAATCGTCAAGTCTCTCCGCAGTTTTTCCCGACTCGATGAAGCAGAAGTCAAAGGGGTTGATATTCATGAGGGCATTGACAGCACGCTGATGATTCTGCACAACCGCTTGAAGGCAAAACCTGATCATCCAGGCATTCAGGTAGTTAAGGAGTTTGGGACACTGCCATTAGTAGAATGCTATCCCGGCCAGTTAAATCAGGTATTCATGAACCTGATCAGCAACGCTATTGATGCGCTCGATGAGCAGGATGAACTAATACGGCCCAAAATCACAAGAGCCAAACCAAGCCAGATTCGGATTCAGACGCGAGTAGTCAATTCAGATTGGATCGCGATTCATATTGCAGATAATGGTCCTGGCATTTCCAAGGAAGTGCAATCCCGCTTGTTTGATCCCTTTTTTACAACCAAACCTGTAGGGAAAGGAACCGGATTGGGCTTATCAATCAGCCATCAAATTGTGGTAGAGAGGCATGGCGGAACAATCCGGTGTGATTCATCTCCGGGCGAAGGAACCGAGTTCATTATTGAAATTCCAGTTCAGCAACGGCGACAGCGGGCCGCCTAGGAACTGCGGTCCTAAGCGAGGGTTGCTATAGATACTCGTGGTTCACAAAGGGCAGGGCAACGAGTTCGCCTTCGCTATCTCCTACTTTGACTTGTAGTCCGGGTTCCACATTTTTGGTGCGAATATAGGCCAAGCCGCGATAGCCGTCTGTTGTTTGCATACAGCTTGTGAGACGACCTACCTTTTCGTCACCTACCATCACTACAGCTTCAGGTTCAACCGGTTGAGACAGGCGGATACCCCAGAGCTGTTGTTTGACACCGCGATAGGTGTGCAGGCGAGCAATTGTTTCCTGCCCAATGTAACAGCCTTTACTGAGGGAAATGGTATGCCAAAGACCCGCCTCCAAGGGGTTGTAGTCGTCAGTTAATTCTTGTCCAGGTACAGGACGGCCTTGCTCAATCCGTAACTGCTGCCAAAGCTGTTCGCCCATTGGTATAGCTGTGGTTGCAAACAGGGTTTGCCATAGGGATGCGGCCTGATCGGTTGAAGTGAATAGGGTGTATCCGGGAATCGCTAGACCGCTGCCTACTCCAACTCGAACTTCTATGCCATTCAAGCTGAGTAACCTGTGGCTAGCAAGCGGTTGACCGACGATAACATCAGCTCCCAATTTCTGCAGCAACTCATCGCTGGCTGGACCCAGCAAACTGAAGCTAGCTGTAGTTTCAGTGACGTCCTTCAGTTCCACCTGATCGGCAAAGAAGATAAATCGATCCATCCAATCGATCAGGTGCTGGCTATAGCCTGGTGATGTAAGCAACAAGACAGAATCGTCCAGCACATAGGCTGTGACTAAATCGAGGGTACGAGCAGTCGAGGTGACAAAAACCGTATCGCAGCCTTGCCCCGGTTGGAGGTCATTGAAGTTATTTGTGGTCTGGTTGTGCAAGAACCGAATGCGGTCTTCTCCTGTAACCTGAATGCGACCCCAATGAGAGCGATCGTATAGAGCAACTCCGTGCTGCACAGCCTCTAGGGCAGCGGTGTCATTGCCAAAACTGGTAGGAACCTTTGCTTCTGCTGAAACTACGGCTCCTGCGGCAATTTGTTGCTCTCGTAACTGCTGCATCATTCCATTCACTCTATGCTCAAAAGGGGAAAGCAAAATTGTAGAAATGTTACAACCATCATCCTATAATCATCGTTACACAATTGTTACATGATGGAGCAGGTCAGTTGGGACAGCTTTATGGGGATCATGACTAGAGCGTTGTGTAACCAAACATCAGCTCTGTAGCGGCTTAGGAGTGAGCCAATTGGATAATTGACCCTTTCTAATTTCTGGTTTTAGCGAGGTGCCAGCCATGCATGCTGGAGTGCATCTGTGCTAATCGAAGAAGCGGAGCAATCGGCCTGAAATGTCGGCCAGAACTCTGTATCTAGTTAGTGAGTACCTATATATAACCTACTATCAATGAATTTTCGTAGCTTTATTATCATGATTGCAGTTGGCTCGGCGCTACTTGGGGCCAGCGTTGCTATTCGTACTCACTCTCCGACTCAGGTCTCGTCTGTACAATCACTGCCGCCTTCTCCCCAACTTAGTGCGAGACCTGTTACCCAATCCATTCCAGCGCCCGAATCGGTCCCTGCCCCGAAAACTTTACTGCCCTATGAGGACAGTACCCAAGTTGGAACTGTCTCAACCGATGAACTTTATATTGTGAGAGAGCAATTGCGGCGAGCCATTGAGCAGCGCAATCCCGTATTGTTGCGGTCTTTGATGCAAGCCAGTTCCCTACGGCAGGCTTTAGCGACTCTAGAGGTTCCAGAAACTGTGAATTTCGATAATTTAGACGCTTCTGCTTGGGCGGTATTGGAACGGGCTATTGTTTATCGCTGTGGCTCCTTCAAAGAACGGATATCACCAAATAGTGTAGGTGGGTGTTTTGAACGTCCATCGCAGAACCTGCTGCAGTAAGGCTTGAGGTACTGAGAGGTGCTGAGAGGTAGTTTGAGCCTAGGATTTTGGTTTCATATAAACAATAGCTTGTCGCCAAATGATAGTGGGCTGGTCGTAGTGGTCGAACAGGCAGAGACAATCTGAGTCCTGCCAGCGAATTTTTCCGGTCAGTAAGTCGTTAGTGACCAGCTTTAGTTCGACTTCAACGCCTTCGCGGATCAGGGATTGAACTTGGCGCACGTTGGGTAATCCAGTTTCTAGTTCAGGCATAGGTCCTTCAGGTTAGAAAAAGTGATCGAGTTTACAGAAGAACAACGTGGATTGTTTTGTCTTACGGGTCTCCTACTAAATTGGATAACCTAGGGGCTGATCTGTCCTAAAGTAGGATGATTGTGACTTTACATCTTATAGAAATCCCAGGTAGAGTCAAAAAATTGCGCAAGGCAGTTGGATCTCCTATCTTTCATTATTTGATCGAATTCCAAAATGGAGCACAGCATGGCGATTAAGTTTGTCAAATATCACGGTTTGGGTAACGATTTTATTCTGATTGATAACCGACATTCCCCAGAACCTTGCCTAACACCCGAACAAGCTGTTGCTTGGTGCGATCGCCATTTTGGAATCGGAGCTGATGGGGTGATTTTTGCATTACCGGGTCAGGATGGCACAGACTACACAATGCGGATTTTTAACTCCGATGGGTCTGAACCGGAAATGTGCGGTAATGGCATTCGTTGTCTCGCCAAATTCATTGCCGATCTAGACAATCAATCCGAAGCTATCTACCGCATTCACACCTTAGCGGGGGTAATTACCCCAAAACTCAATTCAGATGGACAGGTCACGGTGGACATGGGTGTACCTCGCCTATTGGCAGCTGAAATTCCCACCACGCTGACGGCAGCCGATGCAAAAGTGGTCGATGTCCCGCTGCAAGTGGCGGGAAAAACCTGGCAGGTCACCTGCGTTAGCATGGGTAATCCCCACTGCATCACCTTTGTCGAGGATGTCACCGCGATCCCGCTAGAAGAAATCGGACCTCAGTTTGAACATGATTCAGCCTTTCCTCAGCGTATCAACACCGAATTTATCGAGGTTGTGAAACCAAACTACCTGAAAATGCGGGTCTGGGAACGGGGAGCTGGCATTACGTTGGCCTGTGGTACCGGAGCCTGTGCCTCTCTAGTTGCCGGTGTTCTAAACAGTAAATGTGACCGACGTGCCACCATTGAACTTCCGGGCGGCTGCCTAGAAATTGAGTGGGCAGACAACCAGCGGCTTTATATGACTGGACCAGCAACCAGAGTGTTTGAAGGAGTTTTGAGTTCTAAGTTTTGAGTTTTGAGTTTGGGTGGTGTAACTTGTACAGGATATTAGTTGAAGCCTCAACTTAAGACTCAAAACTGATCTTTCAACGTTCAAACTTCAACTTAAAACTCAAAATTCAAAACTCAAAACTCAAAACTAATCTAGAGTAGTCCTTCTTTTCCGGCCATTGCCAGAATCAGGTCGATGACGCGGCAGGAGTAGCCCCATTCGTTGTCGTACCAGGACACTACTTTGAAGAAGTTGGAATTTAGCTCGATCCCGGCCTTGGCATCAAAAATGCTGGAGCGGGAATCGGTGCGGAAGTCCATCGAGACCACCTCATCTTCGGTGTAGCCGAGAATGCCAGCTAGTTCGCCTTCGGCGGCTTCCTTCATAGCAGCACAGATGTCGCTGTAACTGGTTGATTTTTCCGTTTTGAAGGTTAAATCGACCACGGACACATCCGGTGTCCCGACGCGGAAGGCCATGCCGGTGAGTTTGCCTTTTAGTTCTGGTAGCACAAGCGCTACAGCCTTAGCTGCGCCAGTGGAGGAAGGAATAATGTTTTGGGATGCGCCCCGTCCTCCGCGCCAGTCTTTTTTACTGGGTCCGTCTACAGTGGGCTGGGTGGCCGTCATAGCATGAACCGTAGTCATCAAGCCTTCGGCAATACCGAACTTCTCATGCAGCACTTTGGCAACCGGAGCCAGACAGTTGGTGGTGCAGCTAGCGTTGGATACGATGGCATGTTGGGCCGGATCAAATTGATGGTGATTGACACCGACTACGAAGGTTGGGATCTTGTCGGGATCTTTGGTCGGAGCTGAGATCACGACTCGTTTAGCGCCTGCTTGCAGATGTTGGGCTGCCCCGTCATAGTTCGTAAATAGGCCCGTAGACTCAACTACGTAGTCGGCTTCGTCCTTACCCCAGGGCAGTTCTGCCGGATTGCGAATGGCGGTGCAGCGAATAAATTTGCCATCTACGACAATACCATCTTCTTTGGCTTCGATTGAGCCGTGATAGGTGCCGTGGGTGGAGTCGTACTTCAACAGATAGGCTAAATTGTCCGGAGGAACCAGGTCGTTAATTCCAACAAAATCAATATTCGGGTTCTGAATAGCAGACCGGAACACCAGCCGCCCGATGCGACCAAACCCATTAATACCCACTTTTACCGGCATAGCTAAAGCTCCTTAGTCAGTCTCTATGTACAGTGAGCAGCCAATTTTAGACATTGACATCCATCTACTGGAGGGATTGATCAAATCCTGTCTAAAAAACAGCGCATCGCTAAAACCATCAACCCCAAAGGTCGATTCAGTAGGAAGCTTAGCACTGGAACTGGATACACCCTTTCTGTTATCCAATTTCCTTAAGAACTGGTTGCTCGGACCTTGATTGAGTTGGTGGAGCCATTCAAACGCTACGGCAGCGCTGTTGGTGTTGTTGAATCCGCGCTTGCAGGGTGGCAGAAAGACCGAGGGTGGCATTGCCGTAAAGCCGCTCGAACTCGCGCTCAAAGTGGGCAGCCACGGTTGGATTGTGGATCACGAGCAGGTTTTCATCGTTGTTGCTGTTGGCTGCATCAGACCAATTCTGCGAGCCAGTGACCACGGTTTGTCCGTCAATAATGCCGAACTTGTGGTGAAGCAAATCGCCTTCGGGCAATTGGGGCACACCAACGGTGGTGATAGGAGCCTTCCAGGGGCGGTTGTTGGCTTCGGAGCGGCAGCGGCTATTGGGCAAGGCAACGCCTAACATATCTAGCGCTTCGCTGAAGTCTCGGTAAGCAAAACTGGGTTCGATCAAAGCCCGCACCTGAACGCCCTGACGATGTTTGGCTTCGAGTAAATTACTGAGCTGCTGCTCTGAGAAGACAAACAGCGCTAAATCGATAGTGCGCTTGGCTTGGCTGAGGCTGCGACCAATCAGGCCGTTCACACTCTGGGACCAAGGCAGACGTCGGGAGGTGGGTGAGAATTGCACCGTCACTTGAGAGGTGGGTGACAAGCGAATAGTTTGGGCTGGACGATAGGGTTTCTGTAAACCAAAGCGACTGGTTGCCCGCGAGTATATTTCTCCGCCCCACATTAAACTGAACTCCTGGGTAAACAGTTGCGCTAAGGCAGGACTCTCGATCCGCAGCAAGTGGTTGGCATTACCCTGACTGGCTGGAGATGAAAAATCACCGTGCATCTCGCTCCAGGTGAAGTTGGCTGATCCCATAATTACAGTCCGGCCATCAATGATCAGGGCTTTGTGGTGCATCAAGCCGCTACCTTTGGACCCGTCTGCCGTATCGTCGCGTAGGGGAACCTTTGCCGCCTGCAACATAAAAACTGCATCTCGGGCTGCAATTTCGCTGGGTTCTAGCTGACCGTTCTGATTTTGATCCACGAAGCGGACGAAGTCCTGATATTTTCTACGACCTCGCTGGTCGAGCTGTTTCACCTCAGAGGGGTTAAGCTGACTCAAGGGGCGACGGTAAGAATTTTCTAAGATGATGCGCACCCGTACCCCGGCTTGGTGTTTCTTGCGAAGGGCCGCAGCAAGCCGGGGTAGGTTCAATTCCTGCACGGCCAGATCAATCGACACTTGAGCAGCCTCAATTCCGTCTAGGACAACCTGCTCTAGGTCATCTCCGAGACGATAGGTTTGGCGATAGGGTTCGGTATAGGCCGCAGCTTGCGAGTGGTTGAAGTAAGCCTGAATTTGCGGATCTTGCGGCAGGGGCTGGAGTAAGGAAATTTCCGCCGCGCCGCGCCGTTTTAAACCCAGGCTGGCGAACAGGAGTAGGACAATTACTAAGAGTCCACCCCACCGCAGCAGAGGAGAAGCTAGTAGACGCACAAAATTTCTGACTCAACTCTCTAAAAACTGTTTTAGAGATGCCCAAAAGCTAGGTTTTTCTATCAAAATTCCGGAATTTCAGAAGATTTTGGGAAAATGTAAAAGAAATGTAAAAGCTTATATCAAGACTCCATAAACTCAGTTGTTATACTGATAGGAATATCAACCAGCCGCATAAGGTAGAGGGTTCGTCTTCAGACAAATTCCTGACGGGATGATCAACACAGCTCACAGTCAAGGTTTAAGCTACGGCTAAGCCAACGGCAGCTGAACCGGTCAAGACACTTTGTTTTAGCAAGATTGCCTCAGCCTTGGAAGGCTAGCCCCCTCAGCGTTCGATGTGACTAGTAGTGTTTGGATTGGAGTGAAACATGCGAGACAGCAGCGATCGATATCACGTTCCGAGCATCTCGACCCTAACTTCAGCCAAGAAAATTGGCAGCTATTTAGTTGATGCGGGTTTGTTGACCGCAGACCAGATTAATGTAGCCCTCAATGACCAGCAGGCCACTGGAATGCGCTTCGGCGAAATTATTGTTGCGCGGGGGTGGCTGAAGGAGCAAACGGTTGAGTGGATTATGACAAAGGTAGTAGAGCCGGAGCGGCAAGCCCAGAAGCGGCAAGAGAAACAGCGAGAGCATCTAGCAAGCCACAGAGCCAGTGGTCAAACTGCTCAAACTGCTCAAACTGCTCAAACTGGTGTTGCTTCTAATTCCAAACCTCAGGGAACCCCAAAACCGGGCATCAAGGTTGCTTCTGTAAGCGACAGGTCAACAGCACCTAAGACCTTTGTGCGACGGGAAGCTCCGATTTCAAAACCACTGCCTTCGGTTGGCTCTTCTGATGGTGATGTCAACTGGGTGGGTTAGCGTTCCTCGCCTTCTGAGGTTTAATTCAGTCTAATAGGAAACTCGACTAGGAAAACAACATTAGCCAGAACGGCAGTAGCAGTAGCAAGAGCAGTGAACCCAAGGCGAGGGTCGTGACCGTTAGTTCGCGGTCAAGATCATAAGCTTCAGCAATGATCAGCGTAGCGAAAGCAGGCGGCATTGCCATTTGCAGCACAATTACTAACTGGGCCAGTCCATGAATGCCAAATTGAGACAGGCTTAAGCCTAGCACTAGGGGAACCAGCAGCATTTTAATGCCCAGGCTGATGCTTGCCTGCTGCACACTTCCCCAAGAGCGAATTTGA